>NZ_JAABOP010000011.1 GCF_010671595.1 Muriicola jejuensis
TATTAAAAATCCACCAATAAGTGATGTAATAACGAATAAAAATGCTCCGAGTATTCCAGTAAAGAAAACAAGTTTATTTTTCATTCATATTTGTTATTCAAGCTTGCAGGTAACGGTTCCGGCTATGGTTTGGCGCCTGGAGGCGCCAGCCTTCCGTTTTGTTTTGTTAATCCCTAAAATAGCAAATAATCCCAGACCTTAGAGGGCGATGAACCATAGCCGTTGTTGGCTACAGTAATTTTTCAGTCATATTTTACTTCCTCTCCCATGGCAATAAAGACTAGAGCATCAAAATGATTTAGCAAATATGTTTTATCACTTTCGAGGTTAAAAATAGATAGGTCACGAAATAATCTATTCCCAAATCCTGGGTTGTTTTTTTTGAGTCTATTTGCATCAATGAAATAATTATTGTTAATCTTTGGAAGTAGTGATAAAATAGATTTGTCATTTTTCGCAGCTTTCTCGATATCTCTTTCAGTTCTTGGTGCTAATCTGATAGAACCCAATGCAATGTGATACGACGATTCGGGATTTAGCTGTCTAAATTGAAATCCCATAGTTTGACCATCCATATTTGCACTATTTGATTTGGACATGTGTCCATTAGCTAACCAAACAATGAATTTTTTGTTTGGGTTCTGATCTATTAGAAAATCCAGGTTCTTAGCCATTTGTCTATCTCGAATTGCAATTCTTTTTTTATCTGAATTGTTGTCTCTGACGGTATAAAGTTCAATAGCTGTATTAAAACTATTCAATATTTGGATCCACAGAGTATTTGATTTGATCACTTCAGTTTTTAAGATCTTTTTTGTGTAGTCGTATAAAAATTCTATTTCATCTGTACTTAGTGCTTTTCTACTATTGTATTGGTTTTTAATCAGAATATTTGCAATTCTTCCATATTCCTCATCTAACTCAATACCACCTTTGTTAAGGACGTTAACTAATTTTTTAATAAAGTTTTCATAGGAATAAGGGGCGATTAGTCTATTGTCAAACCCCCAGATTGTGACACTGTTTTCTTCCAAAAAAGTAAACAGTTTTTCGCATTGACTAGACTTGCTCCATATCGAGTACAAATTTCTTTTGTGGTGATCAAATAATAGGGCAAAGAAGTCACTTTCGAATGCAATGTCTTTGTAGTTATGCTTGCGCACTAAGTATTTTACAAACTCAACTTTAGCCAGCATATCAGTACCACTATAGTGAACTGACTCTCCAAGAAAAACAACTTTTTTTCTTTGGAATTCTTCATCAATAACAGCCTTTACTTCTTCGGTCAATAGACTATCAATCGAATTTAATTGGTAAATTCCATCATGAACTTGAGAAAAAGAGTATTGCCAACTGATGAGTAGAAAAAGCAGAATGTTTTTCATTATTGTAGCCAACGGTTCCGGCTATGGTTTGGCGCCTGAGGGCGCCAGCCTCTCCATTTAGTTTTGTTAATCCCTAAAATAGCAAATAATCCCAGACCCCGGAGGGCGATGAACCATAGGCGTTGTTGTAAACCGTTTAGTCTATCTTTTGAAATTTTCTAGTCATTATAAAATCCTGTCCTTCGATGTAGGATCTCATAACGTAGAAGTCTTGAGTTGTTTCTATGACCTCTGAGATTAAGACAAAATCACCAATTTCATGATTGTTTGGGTTTTCTAAAATCTCATGTAGAGTTAGGATTAGAGTACAGTCATCTTGCCACTTGGCGTTGAGTTCTATCTTTATCCCAAGGTTAGGTAAATACTCTATTTGGGTTGAATCAGTTCTTTTAATGATATTTTGCCCGGTATTTGGATCTTCCATAATAAAATTGCCGGTCTTAAATCTGTTACAGTCCAATTCTTGGGCCTGGATACTGATTAAACTTAAAACCGAAACTAGTAGTAATAAGACTTTCATAAAAATGGTTTACAACGGTCCTGGCTATGGCCCGGCGCCTCGACGTCCAAACACTTCCAGGAATAATTAATATACCCTAATGTAGGAAAAATTACCCGTCCTTGGCCAGCGATGGGCTATAGCCGTTGTTGGCAACAGTATTAATCATTCATTTATATACTCAATAGCCCTCTCAAGTATTTCGTCTCTACCATCTATAATTGCTTCCGGACTGGGGTTTACTTCAATGTCTATTTTGACCCCATTTCTTTGCGCCTCCTGTCCGTTGGGATAGAAAATTCCTATTCCAGTCATTTGGGTTTGAAGTCCGCCTACCATTTTAAACCGAATTACATTGCCATTCGCTCCAGAAGTTTGCCTTCCTATGGTAGTGACATTATCCCCAATTTGGAGGCACATGGCAGTAAATTCCATTTGGCTTTGACAGGATTCATCGACCAATAGAATGACTTTACCAGTATACTTTAATTGATTATTGCCACTTTGGTGGTCTTCCGACCAGATATATCGGCCAGGATAATTCAGATCTGGATAAATGGCTTTGTAGAAATCTTTCTTTTGGGAAGAAATATAGTTAGCAAAATAATAGGGTGTGGATCCTTTGGACCTTCGGATATCGAAAATTATAGCTTTGGTATCTTCAAAAGCTTCCATGACTTTAGGCACTTCATTTGTCTCGACTTTTCCAATGTCAATATAACCTATTGAGTCATTAATCGATCTGTATTTTTCAGTTTGCTCATTAATTTTAAAATTGATGTCTTTGTACAAGTATCTTTTTAAAGTCTTTGAAGAAGTTTTGCCTTTACTAGTTATTTGAACATTTACCGAAGGTGTTGAACCATTTAATAAGTAATACCCGGCGTTTAACTTTTTTCTAGAGATATTGGAGCCATGTATGTATTTTTCATTTGCTTCGAAATTTTGATATATGTTTTGGCCATCTACATTTGTAATTATGTCTCCAATTTTCAAATCGTCTAATTCCGCGAGCTCTCGGTCATAGAACCTAGTAATGATTGCAGAATCGTCAATGACTATAAATTCAAAGGGAACAATGTAACAGCCGAAGTTGCAAAATTCTGAGTTTGGATATATTAGCGCATGACTATCATCTAGGCTGACCACCAGTTCTACTAGAGCCTGATGATATTCATCCTTGGATTTTGGATTATAAAATTTCGGTATCAATCCATCCAAAACATTGCTCCAGTTCTTTTCCATTTGATATTTTGCCGGAAAAAAATACGCCACCATATTCCAGTAACGAAAAAGGCATAGCAGGCGTAACTCTTCATTTTGCCAATCAAAATTCGGATACTCGATTTCATTTCTGAAATAAGCCATTTTTGGCTCCCCTTTATAGTAATCTACGTAATGCTTTTCCCCTTGATGCCTGTTATTCTCGATGAATTTGAGTTTGTCGGTAAGTTCTGAGGTAAAGAGTTGTTTGTTCTGAATCCAGCTTAAATCCAAGTTTCTATCAAAAAATTTGAGATTGTTTTTGCTATCGCACTTTTTACAATGTTTCACGGGACCCAATTCTTCAATCCAATCGAGTAGGATCTCGGATAACGATTCTTTGCTCTGTGCTTTTTTTACTTTAGGTAAAATTCTGAAGAGTTCTTGATCCCAGTCAAATTTTCCTGAAGCAACAATAGGATGGTAGTATTTTAAGAATCCCCAAACCTTGGCTGTAGCAGACAACCTCTCGGTTTCAGTGATGCTGTCTTGAGCAAAGTTCATC
The DNA here is from genome assembly GCF_010671595.1 of Muriicola jejuensis. Classification (GTDB taxonomy): domain Bacteria; phylum Bacteroidota; class Bacteroidia; order Flavobacteriales; family Flavobacteriaceae; genus Muriicola; species Muriicola jejuensis. Next base: position 3,653 of record NZ_JAABOP010000011.1, read on the forward strand.
TTCCCAGCAAATATTAACATAAGAAGGAATAATATTGCTCTTTTCATATTGTTGCCAACGGTTCCGGCTATGGTTTGGCGCCTGGAGGCGCCAGCCTTTCCGGTTTTGTTATTTATCAGACCTAAAATAGCAAATAATCCCGGACCCTGGAGTGCGATAAACCATAGCCGTTGTTGTAAAACGTTTAGTCTAGAGTTTAGGATTTAGCATACTACTGATCTTTTCATCATCATCTTCAAGATAAATGAAATTAGGCGCCATTGAATTGCCAATCGCAAGTACACCATAATCCTTGTCAAAAATGATTGGATCGGTGATGTCCATAGCTGAAGAGCTATTATTATAAAAACTGAAGAAATAATTCTTAAGCTGAGGAATATGTAGCTTGTCTTTTCTTAGAATCTCATATTTGTCACCAGCAAACAGGAGGAGCTCATTTTTTGCATCATACGAAAATGTCATATTCTTTGAGCTATCCGTTATGTTTTCGTAATTGTACTTTAGGAGACTGTCCTTAACGATTTTTAGTTTGTACTTGTATCTACCTTGCAAAGAATCCGAGACATAGACATGTAGAATCCTATCCTGAGTTACTAATTCCGAAGAATCACCGCAACTCGATAATATTAAAAGGGCAAAGATGATGTATAGGTATTTCAAATGTTTTACAACGGTCTCGGCTATGGTTTGGCGCCTGGAGGCGCCAGCCTTCCGTATTGTTTTGTTAGTCCCTAAAATAGCAAATAATCCCAGACCCTGGAGGGCGATAAACCATAGCCGTTGTTGTACCACGTTTACAGGTCGAAACCGATATTTATTTGAACCATAATCGGCCAAATATTGCCATTCCCCTCGGTGTCAAAATAATATTGCGGACCGACATCAAATAGAAGATGAAGATTCTTGCTGAATTTTCTTTGAATTCCCCAAGTGGGCCCGATAGCAAAATCAAAATCAGAAGTACGCCCTACATTTTCTGCAATGGACGGGCCTCGGCTGACCAGACGAAGCGAGA
>NZ_JAABOP010000012.1 GCF_010671595.1 Muriicola jejuensis
GCTGCGCCAGCCAAAAGCCCAGTCCTTAGCAAGTGCATACTGCTTCAGAGGCCAGGGCATATCCCCATTCGGTTTTCACTGGATCGTTTGGGATTCCGCTCCGTACTACTTATTACATCAGAACGGTTCCGGCTATGACACGGCGCTTGAGTGCGCAGGCCCCAGCAAACCTGTTTTGTTTTAACTAAGATAGGAAATAAGCGCAGACCTAGGAGAGCGATGGGTTATAGCCGTTGTTGTGTGTAGTGTTTTCTATTTTTTCGAGGATATTATCCAAGTCCTTCTTGGTGATACCTTTTTGACTGGTTTTAATTTTCAAACTATTATTTCCGTCCGAAAGCTTTAAGATATATTTTGCGCCACCTCGAGTGGCCTCTTTTTTCAAGTCGGTTCTTAGATTTGAAATGCTCAATTCCTTTATTAAATCCTTCTTGAGCTGTCTCTGAATAACAAACTTTAGTTTTCCCGAACTCGAGTCCTTATAAATTGATTTGACAGTTTTCGCTGAGAAAATTAAATAGGTGAAAAGGAAAAATAGTCCAATGCCCATAATCCAGTAAGTAGTAGCACTGACTTCTTTATTGATGTACCTGATTCTTGAGAGCAGGTAGCTACCCACAAGGAATAGAAAAATAAGTCCAAATTGAAATGGTATGTCCGATTTGTCGATGCTCTTTTTATTCTGAAAAAGAATTTCCATTTTGTTTAGGCAACATTACACACAACGGTTCCGGCTATGGTTTGGCGCCTGGAGGCGCCATCTTTCCGGATTTGTTATTTATTTGAGCTAAAATAGAAAAAAATCCCGACCCTGGCCGGCGCTAAACTATAGCCGTTGTTATGCTCCGTACCGACACTTCTGAGTAAACACATTCCCTCCGTGCTGCCGTAGCTCTCCGTTCCCCTCCGCAACGCCGCAAAGATATACCGCCCAACCGCTTGAGTGATCCGCACAGCCGTCACCCTTGCGTAACACTTGCGAACTGCCGTAAAGCTTTGCGTTAAAATTGGAAAGGAGGTATTGAGTATAACGGTTCCGGCTATGGTTTGGCGCCTGAGGGCGCCATCTAACCGGTTTTGTTATTTATTTGACCTAAAATAGCAAATAATCCCAGACCCTGGAGGGCGATGAACCATAGCCGTTGTTATGTGCTGGCCTCTTTTCTTTCCTTTACATAGCCCGCAACCAAAAGAGGTAATGAGGACAAAACTCCAGCAATTATAAATCCAAGAAAATAAGGTGACGTATCTCCACCATTCGTAAAATCTAGTTCCAAAAAAACTATAAATCCATGGAGGAAAAACGTTGAAAAAATAGCCCAAAGAATCTTATACCCTAGTCTTTTTGAGAAGAAGAAAGCAATGACACATAGAATCCCAAAATATAAATTCACGTAGTTTAGAGTGGATTCACTGATATTATCCACAAGCAAATCCATTACATACATTAACGTTCCATTTCCATGAAGCATCGCTATTTGTATAATTGGAACAAAAGATCCAAGTATAAGCACCCCTGCTATGACTAAGGGAATAGAAATATTCTCAGACTTGATCATTTTGGCTTGCACATAACGGTTCCGGCTATGGCCCGACGCCTCAAAGCGCAGACCACCCCTGGATTGATTAATAAACTCTAATGTAGGAAAATTTCCCAAGCCTTGGCCGGCGATGGGCTATAGCCGTTGTTACCCAACGTTTATTCATATACATATTCGTAAAAATAAATTTTGTCAGCAGGATAAGTGTCCATGAAGGGTATAGGAATGATTAGACCACTTTCAGAATCTCTATTTGGTTCAATTATCTTTCTACGAAATATAAGTTTGTTCTTCCCATTGATTACAGAGATAGATTTTCTTTTGTAAGTCTTTTTTTTATCCACAGTTAGGCAATCCGGTCCGCAAGTGGGTTTCCATATATTGCGTACTGCTGGTAAAATTTTGAAGTATTCTTGAAGGGATGATCTCGGAATATTCTTAAGGACAATATGTGCGTAGGAGTCACAACTAAAATATAGGGTGAAATTTTCTCCATCCAAATTTGAAACATCTATTTCATATTGACCGTCACTTCTTACTTTGCTTTTATAAGGAATTTGGCTTCCATTTTCTTTCCATTGAATTTTGGCATTGTCTGTTTCAATGTAGATAACACCATAATCAATGTGTGGGATTCTGATTTCATTTCTACTATTTGTCATTTCAATGAGCCTGCCATTGAAAGTTTGTGAGTAACCTCCAAAATAAAGGAGATGAACTAAAATGAATATGAAATGATGTTTTTGCAAATGTTGGGTAACGGTTCCGGCTATGGTTTGGCGCCTGGAGGCGCCATCTTTCCGGATTAGTTTTTTATCTGACCTAAAATAGGAAAAAAACCCGACCCCGGCCGGCGCTAAACTATAGCCGTTGTTACCTAACGTAGCTAGCACCACCCAGACCTCTTGAGAATTCCCGGATCTCCACAAAACTTCCCAAGAAAAACCTCCGAGTGTAGACCATAGCAAAAGAAGGAACTTTGGTCATTGACCGACCTTGGCTGTGCAAAAGGACTTTGAGTTTTTGACTAGAAGATAAACGCTATGGTAGGTAACGGCCCTGGCTATGGTTTGGCGCCTGGAGGCGCCAGCCTTCCGTTTATTTTTGTTAATCCCTAAAATAGCAAATATTCCCAGACCCCAGAGGGCGATAAACCATAGCCGTTGTTATACACTGGTTTAGACCCGCCATTCTTCTTTTGTTATCCGGAAAATGAAGACCTCATTTGCGTTGTAGACAGTAGTTTTGTCTATGCGCATGCCATTTTTTATAGCGACCTTTTTTGATGGTTCATTCGTCAAGCTAATAATGGAGATTAAAGATTCAGAATAGTTATTTAAAAAAGCGTGATCTCTACAATTTTTAGCGGCTTCGATGGCATAACCATTATTCCAAAATTTTGGTAGAAGAGAATATCCTATCTCAAGTTCATGGATGCCATCAACATTTTGGACAAGAAGACCGCAGTGGCCAATTAGTTCATTAGAGGCCTTTTCAATCAAAACATTCATTCCGCCTAGATTATTCTCATATCGGAAATTCTGATTTTGATACCATTTTCTGCACTCCTGTTCTGGAGAATCTAAATCTGATATCCAATGTTCATGAGTTCTTGGATCCTTGTGAAACTCTAGCCACTCAGTGTAGTCCGTATCTTGAATTTTTCTGAAAAGAAGTCTTTCCGTTTCCTCCCCTTCCATGAGATACTTCATTGGCTTTCTAAACTTGTGTATAACGGTGACGGCTATGGTTTGGCGCCTGAGGGCGCCATCTAACCAGTTTTGTTATTTATTTGACCTAAAATAGAAAAAAAACCCGACCCCGGCCGGCGCTAAACTATAGCCGTTGTTACCTAACGTAGCTAGCACCGCCCAGACCCCTTGAGAATTCCCAGATCTCCGCAGAACTACCCCAGAAAAACCTCCGAGTGAAGACCATAGCAAAAGAAGGAGCATTGGTCATTGACCGACCTTGGCTTTACAAAAGGACTTTGAGTTTTGACTTGAAGATAAACGCTATGGTAGGTAACGGTTCCGGCTATGGTTTGGCGCCTGAGGGCGCCATCTAACCGGTTTTGTTATTTATTTGACCTAAAATAGAAAAAAATCCCGACCCCGGCCGGCGCTAAACTATAGCCGTTGTTACCTAACGTAGCTAGCACTACCCCGACCTATTGAGAATTCCCAGATCTCTACAGAACTTCCCCAGAAAAACCTCCGAGTGAAGACCATAGCAAAAGAAAGAACTTTGGTCATTGACTTACCTTGGCTGTGCAAAAGGACTTTGAGTTTTGACTTGAAGATAAACGCTATGGTAGGTAACTGTTCCGGCTATGGTTTGGCGCCTGGAGGCGCCAGCCTTCCGTATTGTTTTCTTTAATCCCTAAAATAGCAAATAATCCCAGACCTCTGAGGGCGATGAACCATAGCCGTTGTTGTGTAGCGTTACTGCTCTATTTCTTCGTAAGAATAAACAAACCTAGATTTGAAAGTTTGAGTAATTAAATTTCCTTTTTGATTTTCAAAGACAACTTCATAGCCATCGTAAATGGTCTCATTGTCGATATTTTCAAAAACAAATTTCATCGCTTTCATTCCAAGCTTTTTTAATTCTGTCTCATTTTCTGGTAAATTCATTGAATTCGAAAGAGTAACTACCAGGAAATGTTGGGTTTCTCCACTGAAATACCTTTTAGTGTAACCGACCTTAGCTGATTCTGCACTACTGATTTCCTCAAGATCACTTAAGACACTCAAGAAACTTCTTTCAAATCTTGGACTGTACTTGGAGCAACTGAATAATAAAAGCGATAGAAGAACGAAAAGGAATGATTTGAATTTCATTTGATCAGTAATGATACACAACGGTGACGGCTATGACCAGGCGTTAGTTTCCTGATCTCCCCTTAAGATTATTATAATCCCTAAGATAGCAAATAGAGAATAATCTCAGGTATACACGCTTGGTTATAGCCGTTGTTCTGTGT
>NZ_JAABOP010000013.1 GCF_010671595.1 Muriicola jejuensis
TATTAAAAATCCACCAATAAGTGATGTAATAACGAATAAAAATGCTCCGAGTATTCCAGTAAAGAAAACAAGTTTATTTTTCATTCATATTTGTTATTCAAGCTTGCAGGTAACGGTTCCGGCTATGACCCGACGCCTCGATGGACAGACCAACCCCGGATTGATTAATAAACTCTAAAGTAGGAAAATTTCCCTAGCCTTGGCCGGCGATGGGCCATAGCCGTTGTTATGCTCAGTTGTATTTTCAGAATTCCCGCCATTATTGTCCGTAATCTTTATTGTTGACTATTCATCATCTAAACCCAGTGCCCTTTTTGCATGCAGAGAAACTAGGAAATATTTGTGGTCTATATAATTGCGAATCAGGTCATTGATACGATCACTTTGAAATTTTATTAAATCATAAAAGATTATCGATTCAACCTCGTATTTGAACTTGAAGTTTTGAAATTCTTGATAGGCAATAGCTTCCATTTTTAAATCACCATTTCTAATTTCGGTAATAAATGAAGCCCATTTAATTCTTACGGCAGGAGAACTTGCTTTATTCAACCATATTTCCATATGATTGGTTGCCTCTACGGAATTCAGTTTGACCAGAGTTTCTGCTATTAGGTAGTCACCATCATCTTTGATCATTTGAAGAAGTCTTTCCTTCACCTGATCTAGTTCTAATTGGTTCAATCCTGTGAGAATGTGATCGTTTGAAAAGCCTTCTCTTTCCTCCCTTGTTGGTGGTGGGATAATTCTCTTAATTAACCGATCTATTTCATTCATCTGAAGAATTGAGCACAACGGTCCTGGCTATGGCCCGTTGCTTCAAAAGCCCAGACCACCCAGGAATGATTTATATAAACCTAAGATAGAAAATAAACACTACGCTTGGAGAGCAATGGGCTATAGGCGTTGTTGTAAAACGTTCATTGTCTTGAAAATTGCAAATAACCATCGGTATAGTACGAAATCTCAGGATCACAACAAGTCCATTGCCCAGATCCCTTTAAAACCAGAGTATTTTTATTTAGAGTAATTATTTCATACGAATCGAAATAATCATCTCCTATGAAAACAAGAACTCCGTTTTCAAGTTTCCAGGGTTCTGTATTGAAAATATTACCGGTCTGAAATCCAGGAGGACATTTATCATTGTCACCCGGACCAGTATAGATAATTCGGCCAGAATAATCATTTTCCAATACTAGAATGCTTTGTTTCTTACATCCATTCCATTGAGAAAAAAGATCGGTAGATGCTTGTCCATCTTGGTTTATATCAATAGGATTATCATCGTACCATGCAATCAATTTCCAAGAACCAAAAATTTCGTCTTGATCGGTGTTTGTAGTATTGGAACAACTATTTAAAAAAACTACAATTAGGAGAAAAGCAAGATGTTTTTTCATGGCTTGTTTACCATTTAGATGGGGAATAGGGAAAATGGTTGTTTAATGTTTTACAACGGCCCCGGCTATGGTTTGGCGCCTGGAGGCGCCATGTTTCCGGATTTGTTATTTATTAGACCTAAAATAGAAAAAAATCCCGACCCCGGCCGGCGCTAAACTATAGCCGTTGTTACCTAACGTAGCTAGCACCGCCCAGACCCCTTGAGAGTTCCCAGATCTCCACAGGCACTTCCCAGAAAAACCCCCGAGTGAAGACCATAGCAAAAGAAGGAACTTTGGTCATGGAGCGACCTTGGCTTTACAAAAGGACTTTGAGTTTTGACTAGAAGATAAACGCTATGGTAGGTAACGGTGACGGCTATGACACGGCGCTTGCGAGCTCAAACCTTAGCAAGACCAGATTTATTTTAACTAAGATAGGAAATAAGCGCAGACCTTTGAGAGCGATGGGTTATAGCCGTTGTTACACAACGTTTATTTTTTCAGGCCTTTATACGCAACCTCTAGGGGATGCAACAATTCATTTACTTGACAGTACATATCAGTAATCATTCTACTGCCCTCAGTTAAGACCTCGTATTCGTACTCAATTTCACCAGGATAATATTCCCTAAATCCGGTTATAAAGATCTCTTCTTTAAAGGTAACCTCGAGTTTTGATGAATCTTGAGAAACAATGTCTGCTGAATTAAAATGTTCCATTTCTACTATCTTAATTGGATTTCCCTCGTGACAATAAATGATGAATTTTATTGTTCCTCTAGGACTCAGTGACGCAAGGGATACTTTGTAAATAGTATCATTCTTACTCCAAACTAGAAATTCTGAATCATTGATTTTTGTTTGCTCTGTAAGTTCCTCCCAATTAAGTACGGAGCGTTTTAGCTTCTCATTCTTATCAATTAAGGAAACTGTATTCTCAATTGATTGAATGTCCATTTTTTGTCCTAAAGCAGACAAGAAAACTAGCAGAAATATAGCTGTGAATTGCGTTTTCAAAATGTTGTGTAACGGTTCCGGCTATGGTTTGGCGCCTGGAGGCGCCAGCCTTCCGTCTTGTTTTTGTTAATCCCTAAAATAGCAAATATTCCCAGACCTCAGAGGGCGATGAACCATAGCCGTTGTTGTGGTGCGTAATTACCTAGATATTACTTATCGAATCTGTTTTGGAGGTGGAGGGGGAGGTGGAGCTGGAGGTGAAGGTGGTTTAAAGTAAGGGACATAATCCGTAATCCATATTCTTAGATTATTGATAGTATCATTTTCAATGTCCAGCTTAACAAATGCTTCCAATACAGCATTTAGTTTATGCAAATTATTTTCTGATACAGAGATGTTAATTATCATATTTTCTGCATTCTCGCTCCAATTTGGATCAAAACCATTATTTGAAATATCATGTTCTATAACATCTTCTAATTCCCTTAAATGAAATAAATTATTTTCCCAGGGATCTGTGTATCGTTTTTGCAGACTGTCATTGTGGATAATTATTACGTTACGTTGTTTGATTAAAATATCACCAACTTTATCCCAACAAGGTGTAGTCAAATAAAACTTGTGGCGAATATTATTTCTAGATTTATCAATTGTTGGGATGCTATCAGCACAGACAATTTGATCAATTCGGTTTAGAAACTCGGAATATTTGGAATAATCGGACAAGGTCAATGAAACTCCTTTTTCCAGCAGAGTAGAATCCTTCACCCCATGAATGACCACGGGATTTACGTCTGTGTTTTTGTTATTCCGACATCCAGATAATAAAATGAAAAATACTACTATCAGTAATCGATTAGAAATGTTCATTTTATGCACCACAACGGTTCCGGCTATGGTTTGGCGCCTGGAGGCGCCAGCCTTCCGTCTTGTTTTTTTATACCCTAAAATAGCAAATAATCCCAGACCTCTGAGGGCGATGAACCATAGCCGTTGTTGTAATGCGTTTATTTTATTCGTTCATATTTTCTTCGATAATAAAATAATGAAAGACTATCTGGGTCGTGATCTCTTAGGATCATTTGCTTTTCGGTTAACAACTCTACGACATAATACCTAGATCCCAACTTCAGAATAGAGTCAATTAATTTATACTCAAATTCTTGTTTGCCTATTGATTCCCATCCTGTTAGATCAGAGTTTAATTGAATAATCATCCCATTACACGAATATTCAAACTCCTCATCCGTAAAAATGTCCCTACCAGTCGTCGTGCCATCTTCAAGCTCTTCATGATAACATTGCCATTTACCAACTAGCTTTTCGTTACTTGTCTGAATAGTTAACCAAGAAATTGAAATTACAATTATGAATGAGATCAACATTCTCATAGGAAAAATGCATTACAACGGTCCTGGCTATGGCCCGGCGCCTCGATGGACAGACCAACCCCGGATTGATTAATAAACCCTAAAGTAGGAAAATTTCCCAAGCCTTGGCCGGCGATGGGCTATAGCCGTTGTTCTGCACCGTGCCGACACGTCTGAGTAAACACGCTCCCTCCGTGCTGCCGTATCCCTCCGTTCCCCTCCGCAACGCCGAAAAGATATGCCGACCAACCGTATGAGTGATCCGCACAGTCGTAACCCTTGCGTAACCCTTGCGAACTACCGTAAAGCTTTGCGTTATAAAACTAAAAGGAGGTATGGTGTAGAACGGTTCCGGCTATGGTTTGGCGCCTGGAGGCGCCAGCCTTCCGTATTGATTTGTTAATCCCTAAAATAGCAAATAATCCCAGACCCTGGTGGGCGATGAACCATAGCCGTTGTTGTAATGCGTTT
>NZ_JAABOP010000014.1 GCF_010671595.1 Muriicola jejuensis
TATCCTAGAATTTGCGGAACCATGTCTTTCTGAAAAACATAAGGTGGATTTAAAAAACAACTAGGCACAACAACGGCTATGGTTCATCGCCCTCTGAGGTCTGGGATTATTTGCTATTTTAGGGATTAATAAAACAATACGGAAGGCTGGCGCCTCCAGGCGCCAAACCATAGCCGGAACCGTTGTAAGTAATTTAAATGTCAACTCCCATAAAAAAAGATGTTGAGGAATTTATAAAGAGGATATCGAATAAACAGAAATGGCCTAAAATCGATACTTTCCTTATCGTGAGTTTAATGCGCATTGCGGGAAAGGCCTATGATGCGGGGACGGTTGATGGTCGGGTATCTGCAGTTATTATCTATCATCAAATTGTCGAGGAATTTTTAGTACACCTTCTTAAGCTTTCAAATTTATACATTCAAGCTAAAATTTGGCCAAGTAGGCTTGACCTTGAAATTAGCAATAAATTAATGTTTGGCCAGATACTTAAAGAACACAAGAGAAGTATAAAATTCAATGGGAAGGATGTTCTTCTTTTGAAATGTGAAAGGTTTAATACTACCAGAATCGAATACGTGCACAGACTACTTAAGTTTAAATCAGATGAAGAAAGGGTTACAAGATCTGCTGAAATCAATAATGATTACTACGAAATAATTGATTTATACCTTGAAGGCCGCAAGGATATAGAAGATCGTCTGAATGACCTATCCCATCATATAGATTGGAACGAAATTGAAAAAAATATTTAAACTACTTACAACAACGGCTATGGTTCATCGCCCTCCAGGGTCTGGGATTATTTGCTATTTTAGGGATTAACAAAAACAAGACGGAAAGGCTGGCGCCTCCAGGCGCCAAACCATAGCCGGAACCGTTGTAGCACATTTTTATTAGTCCCGAAAATGGGTAGATTGAGAAATATCTTTAAATCCATTACTAAGCTTTATTGGATTGGAATATTAAAAGTCTATCCCGTCCTACTAATTATTGCTCTAATAATATTTGGACCTCGACTATACCAATTATTCATTGTAGACAATAGTTACTGTGTTGGATCTGAAGAAAGATACTTGTACAACTTTGAAAACGAAATAAAAAGACAAAAAATATCGGCACTATTTGTTGACAAAGGAGTTACTTCAATTGCTTTAGGAGAAGGTAGATATTCTTCAGCTTTACACACCTGTTCTAAGTTTAGTAATGACGAGTACAACTTACCAATTGATAGTTTGAGAGTGGGTGACATTATTGTTAAGGATAGTAATTCGAATGTCTTCACGGCAATAAAAAAAGACAAGCACTACGTTTTTGAAATAGAAAAAAGATAGAATTTTTGAATTCCATCCGGGAATTTTACTGTGTAACAAAAGTCAACAGCTTAAACTGTCAAGAAAGGGAAGTTATATATTTTGGATATGCATGGTTCGGCAACATTAGTAAAAGAAAAATATTAGAGCTTCGCAGAAAGATATCATAGAATGCTTATAATGACCAATAATAAACGTGCTACAACAACGGCTATGGTTTATCGCCCTCAGGGGTCCGGGATTATTTGCTATTTTAGGGATTAACAAAATAATACGGAAAGGCTGGCGCCTTCAGGCGCCAAACCATAGCCGGAACCGTTAGCATTAATGATAGAAATATAACACGGCTGAATACAGGTTAAATGGGAGGTGTTGTTGACTGAAAGCAGAAATCGTCTCGAGATTAAACTTAGCGAGTGGAAAGTCGCAAGCTAGTCCTGCTTTCTCGCCCTTCTGTTTCTGCTACTTCTGAAATTCCTGCTATTTCTTGTTAGGTAATTAAGCAAGCTCATAGCTAAGGCCAAAAATATTACTGGGACAAGGATGTATAAAGCTTCTTTAGGAATATCCATGGTATTAAATTACAAAAATTCTTTAAGCCTTAAGAGTTATTGAGGTGCAAACTGATCGCTATACACTAATGCTAACAACGGCTATAGCCCATCGCCGGCCAAGGCTTGGGGAAATTTTCCTACATTAGGGTTTATTAATCAATCCGGGGTTGATCTGTCCATCGAGGCGCCGGGCCATAGCCGGAACCGTTAGCTACAAGCGTAAAGCAAGAGAATGCTTAGAACGATTTTTTCTCTTTCAGTGTTTTTACTCACATACACTTCTATTGCTCAGGATAAACTTGGCATTGAAAATTCGGAAAATGCAGAATAAATCAAAGTCCTCAATTCCGCTCACTTAATTGGCGAGAATGTGGAACCTAATCTCTCAGTTAGAATCTACAAATTGGACAATGGAACTGCTAGTGCAGGCTTTCCAAGTTCCGAGGTTTCTGATAATTTACTAGTTGCTATTTCAGCCTTTGATGAAGAGCCAGAACAAAATCTATTTAAAATTGGCCCCTTCTTAAATCCAAAAGTCATTTCATGGCAGGTTGATCAGGGATATGAAAAGACGTTTGTTGTGGAGCATGGTCCTTATGACAAGCGTAAAGCCGTAAGGTTGGGTGTCAATTTGCAAAGTATGAGGATTATTGAGTGACGCCAGTAGCTAACAACGGCTATGGTTCATCGCCCTCTGGGGTCTGGGATTATTTGCTATTTTAGGGATTAACATAAACAATACGAAAGGCTGGCGCCTCCAGGCGCCAAACCATAGCCGGAACCGTTCTGATGTAATAAGTAGTACGGAGCGGAATCCCAAACGATCCAGTGAAAACCGAATGGGGATATGCCCTGGCCTCTGAAGCAGTATGCACTTGCTAAGGA
>NZ_JAABOP010000015.1 GCF_010671595.1 Muriicola jejuensis
CCGCAACGCCGAAAAGATATGCCGACCAACCGTATGAGTGATCCGCACAGTCGTAACCCTTGCGTAACCCTTGCGAACTACCGTAAAGCTTTGCGTTATAAAACTAAAAGGAGGTATGGTGTAGAACTGTCCTGGCTATGGCCTGGCGCCTCGATGGACAGACCAACCCCGGATTGATTAATAAACTCTAATGTAGGAAAAATTACCCATCCTTGGCCGGCGATGGGCTATAGCCGTTGTTGTACCACGTTTACAGGTCAAAACCAATATTTATTTGGACCATAATGGGCCAAATATTACCATTCCCCTCCGTGTCAAAATAATATTGCGGCCCGACATCGAACAGAAGATGAAGATTCTTGCTGAATTTTCTTTGAATTCCCCAAGTGGGCCCGATAGCAAAATCAAAATCAGAAGTACGCCCTACATTTTCTGCAATGGACGGGCCTCGGCTGACCAGACGAAGCGAGAAAAAATTCGCGGAATTATTCTCCGTTGTTTTATTTCTTCCTGATCTTTTTTCAAAATTGTAGAACCATTTATGCTGAAGATCTAGAAACGGCGAAATGATGTAGATAAAGCCGCTGTCATTGAATGTGAGATCAGGATAACCCCCTCCGTAACCTATACCGAGCCCGGCAGAAAATGTTGCGTTATCACTTGTGGGTAATTCAATTTCGGCTCCAGGATTTAAAATGTTAACTCGAAAGACTTTTTGAGTTTGCGCTGAGATAATAAAGCTCGATAAAAGTAAGATGGGAATTATAAATTTCTTCATATTCTTAAATGTGGTACAACTGTTCCGGCTATGGTTTGGCGCCTGAGGGCACCAGCCTTCCGTTTTGTTTTGTGAATCCCTAAAATAGCAAATAAACCCAAACCTCAGAGGGCGATGAACCATAGCCGTTGTTACCTACCGTATATTCTTTTTAATTTTCCGAAATGCCTTTTTATTTATATTGATAATAATGACGCCATACATTGCCCTCCAACCATAGTCATTCACAGATTTTTCTGGATTAACAAGAGCTATGCTGCTTGTCATTGACAACGTAATATTTTCAGGAATTTTGTTTTCTTTGAGTAGCACACCATTGATAATAATCATAGGTTTTTGCGAGATTGAATCCACATCTCTTATTGTAACTTTTGTCCCAGGTTCTGAGTGAGAGGTATTTATGAGTTTACTAATGATGGAGTCTTTATTTATTTTGGTATAACTAAGTTTGTCATAAACAGAACTTTCTAGATACTCACGTAAACTCAAATCACTGGCCAGTTCTTTCCATTCATTTAATTCTTGCCCTACAACAACATTTGAAAAGAATAATAGAAATAAGAATAAGAATTTCCCCATATGGTAGGTAACGGTTCCGGCTATGGTTTGGCGCCTGGAGGCGCTTGCCTTCCGTCTTGTTTTTGTTATTCCCTAAAATAGCAAATATTCCCAGACCTAAGGGGGCGATGAACCATAGCCGTTGTTGTGGTACGTTTTTTTAGTAGGCCCTCCACAAATAGATATTCGCAAGAATAAAGGTTAAAGCTATACACAATGCAAAGGAGTATATCATCCATTTTGTTGATTTAAAGATCATTCTTACGGTGAACCATACATTGAGAAATACAACCAAAACCATCAGTATTAACAGATAATAATAGTCATTGAGCATATTCAATTCGTTATTATATTCTTCTAATCCTAGTGGGAGTATAGACACTATGGTAACAAACCTTGAGATAACAGCAATTAGAGCCCAGAAGTATAAGAGTGTATATGTTTGACTTAGTTTAGCGTAAATCCTAGATCTGGCTCTACTAAGATCTAAATTTGTTAGCCAAATAGTGATAGAAATGGATAACCCAAGAACTGAACTAATTGCTGCAAAAAAATAGGAATAAAACCGACGTTCTTTTGCCTGAAGATGAATTTCATTTCCCAAAGAACCTGCTAAATATTCCATTAGTTCTTCAAAATGACTAAAGCAAATAGCCAGTAAAACAGAACTACTCAGGCCAAATAATACTCCGATCCAAAATTTACTTTTCCCAATTTCCTTTATCGAAATATGTGGTTTTTGAATCTTATGTTTTATCATTCAAAAGAGGTCACTTACAATGTACCACAACGGTTCCGGCTATGGTTTGGCGCCTGTACGCCCAAGCCTTCCGTCTTGTTTTTGTGAATCCCTAAAATAGCAAATAATCCCAGACCTCAGAGGGCGATGAACCATAGCCGTTGTTGTGCCTAGTTGTTTTTTAAATCCACCTTATGTTTTTCAGAAAGACATGGTTCCGCAAATTCTAGGATA
>NZ_JAABOP010000016.1 GCF_010671595.1 Muriicola jejuensis
GAAAAAGGATTGCAAAAAAATGGCTTTATAGAAAGGTTAGCCCGAAGAAGACCCTTCAAAACGGGATAGAAACTGGGACTACAGGAACTGTTATGGAGTTGATTGATAACAAAACTGCATTTGTAGAATTTTATGACCGAAATGGGGAATTAATTGAAATTGATAATGAATTAGCATTTAAAGTGGATTTGAAAAATATAAAACTTAAAAAATAACGTGTTACAACAACGGCTATGGTTTATCGCCCTCTGAGGTCTAGGATTATTTGCTATTTTAGAGATTAACAAAACAATACGGAAAGGTTGGCGCCTCCAGGCGTCAAACCATAGCCGAGACCGTTGTCATTAATTATCTAAAAATGGAAATGCTTAAAAAGCTATTCAAAGGAAATATTTTAACTGACTTCATTTGGCTATTTGTGGGTATAGCAGGCGGAATCAATTACTATTTAAAAGGTAGTTATTGGACGGCTGGGATATTTGCTTTTCTAGCTATTCTTTATCTGATTAAAATCGCAAGTCCTCTTTGGAAGGGTAATCAGGTAAGTAGTGATTCTGAGTGAGGTCTACCCATATCATTACTTAACTAATGACAACAACGGCTATGGTTCATCGCCCTCGAGGGTCTGGGATTATTTGCTATTTTCGGGATTAACAAAACAAAAACGGAAGACTCAGGCGTGCAGGCGCCGGGCCATAGCCGGAACCGTTGTGTGTCAGTTTTGGATCACGAAAGAAAAATTTCCAAATGCTTAAAATTCAATTAATTGACAATAATTTATGTTAATAGTTGTTTATAGATTGGCACATATTTTGTACTTTTGATGTAGAAAATTTAAACAAATGATCCGTTCGACCACTATTCAAGGAAACGAAAGAACCGTAGCGGTAGTCAAAAAAATGGTTGCTATGAAAGACAACCACAGGGAGAAAATTGTAAAAAAAGTAAAAGAATCCCGTAAGAAGAATTAGAATTTAATGTATGAATATATAGAGGAAAAGGGCGAAGATGGCCCTTTTTTTATTTTTACAACTGATTTTTCACTAACCTATATTGTTTCCTTTAAAAAAATGGGAACAATGAATTATCCATTAGATAATTTATTTTCTTTAGATTTTCTAGAGGAAAATGGAAATAAAAGAAGAACAGACAGCAAAGTCTCTTCAACAATTCTTCATATTATTCTTGAATTTATTAAGCAAAATCCTAGTTGTGTACTGCACTACCTATGTGACATTGAAGGTGGCAAACAAATCTTCCGGGCGAGGCTATTTTCTAAATGGTTCTCAATTGCAGACACAGGCACATGGAATAAACTAGACATTTCCTTAGCTGCTGTCGAAAATTATCAAATTAGTTTTCTTTACGATTCTGGTATTTATGAACCTGAATTAATTGAGTCGGAAATTATTTTAACTATGGACAGTTTAGAGTCCGATAAGGGTTAAAACCGAACACACAACAACGGCTATGGTTCATCGCCCTCTGGGGTCTGGGAATATTTGCTATTTTAGGGATTAACAAAAACAAAACGGAAGGCTGGCGCTTCCAGGCGCCAAACCATAGCCGGAACCGTTCTGATGTAATAAGTAGTACGGAGCGGAATCCCAAACGATCCAGTGAAAACCGAATGGGGATATGCCCTGGCCTCTGAAGCAGTATGCACTTGCTAAGGACTGGGCTTTTGGCTGGCGCAGCGGGTCTGGGCTTGCACAAAGACTGAGCTAGACAGCCAAAAGCTCAAGGCTAAGTTCGCTTTTCTCACCGTATTTTCCTTGCAGTTTATGCGTGTTTTCGAGGACCAGGCCATGACCAGGGTCTGGTCGCTTTTCACCGCGAAGACGACGTCATCTTAGCCGGCCCGGGGCCTAAGAGACATCGCCTTTCGCTTTTGTCTCATTTGTGAT
>NZ_JAABOP010000017.1 GCF_010671595.1 Muriicola jejuensis
GCTGCGCCAGCCAAAAGCCCAGTCCTTAGCAAGTGCATACTGCTTCAGAGGCCAGGGCATATCCCCATTCGGTTTTCACTGGATCGTTTGGGATTCCGCTCCGTACTACTTATTACATCAGAACGGTCTCGGCTATGGTTTGGCGCCTGGAGGCGCCAGCCTTCCGTATTGTTTTTGTTAATCACTAAAATAGCAAATATTCCCAGACCCCTGAGGGCGATGAACCATAGCCGTTGTTGGCGGTAGTTAATTTTTGTTCCAAATGTTTTTAAAATACAGCGTGTCTGGATAGTTGGAAATCTCATATACCCACTTTGTGTGATCAGCAACTAAATGATTAAATGTTAATAAATCTGCCGACTTGCCATTAGCGTAGAATCTTACTTTATAATGATAGCTAGGATGAAATATTGAATCAAATGGTTTATCACGATAATCTAGAACGTTACTTTTTGTCCAATCCTCAATAATCTTTCTGTAATGAACATCTTTGATTTTTTTACTTGTATTAAGCTTTTTTGAGTAGAGGATAACGGAATCAAGCTCTATTGAGTTCAGTACTAATTTGTTTGATGGTTTTAGTTGCTCAACACTTTTATCACAAACATTAATTTTTACGAATAGATCTTCTTTAGCCTGAAAATGGACTTTACAAGAATCATCTCTATAAACATTTTCAGCGATCAGTTCGTCATTATTGTATACATCACAACGGTAAAAATGAGGACCAGCAAAACCAATACATTCATATTCCTGCACTTTAAAGTCTCTTATAATCCAAGATTGAGTTTCTTCGCACTTTGTCCCATAAGCGTCACCCAAAGTGTCTGCTGCAGAGCTCAAGCCTTCGGAGATAGAAGTGGCAATGGCTTTGAAAACAATAATTACTCCACCAATTATGGCAAGGGTAATTAAAATGTTCTTCAGTGTTCTATTCATTAATTTAATTACCGCCAACGTTCTCGGCTATGGTTTGGCGCCTGGAGGCGCCAGCCTTCCGTCTTGTTTTGTTAATCCCTAAAATAGCAAATAATCCCAGACCTCTGAGGGCGATGAACCATAGCCGTTGTTGTAAACTGTTTAAAATAATCGACTAAAATCCATCAACGTTACAGAGAATGCATATACCCAAAGTATCCCTATTAATCCATGTACAATAAGGGCGAGGTAAAACTTATAGTTCTTTTTTTCATTTCTCCCCTTAATCAGTTGAACCAGACCTACGAATGCTAATATTCCAGCAATTAGTAGAGGAATCCCCACAAACAGAGCACTATTATCTCCATAATTGGGCGAGCCTTCGATTAAAAACCCGGCGATATAAGAAATTACAAAAAATCCAAAATTTATGATACTAAGGCGGAAGGATTTCGAAATATAATGTTGGGTCATTAAATAGTTTACAACGGTTCCGGCTATGGTTTGGCGCCTGAGGGCGCCATCTTTCCGGATTTGTTATTTATCTGACCTAAAATAGCAAAAAAACCCGACCCCGGCCGGCGCTAAACTATAGCCGTTGTTACCTAACGTAGCTAGCACCGCCCAGACCCCTTGAGAGTTCCCAGATCTCCACAGGCCCTTCCCAGAAAAACCTCCGAGTAAAGAGCATAGCAAAAGAAGGAACTTTGGTCATGGACCGACCTTGGCTGTGCAAAAAGACTTGGAGTTTTGACTTGAAAATAAACGCTATGGTAGGTAACGGTTCCGGCTATGGTTTGGCGCCTGGACGCCCGAGCCCTCCGTATTGTTTTTGTTAATCTCTAAAATAGCAAATAATCCCAGACCTAAGGGGGCGATGAACCATAGGCGTTGTTGTGTGCTGTA
>NZ_JAABOP010000018.1 GCF_010671595.1 Muriicola jejuensis
ACACCGTTGGGATAGATTATTGGTCCTTTAAATTTATACTCATTTAGGAAATTGAATGATTCTTCCAATTTTTTCCAGTTAGTCATTCAAAATGCATTACAACGGTTCCGGCTATGGTTTGGCGCCTTGAGGCGCCAGCCTTCCGTATTATTTTGTTATTCCCTAAAATAGCAAATAATCCCAGACCTTAGAGGGCGATGAACCATAGCCGTTGTTGGCACCAGTTAATGTACTAACGAATTAATTACTGATTGCTCAACCTCCAACCATCTTAAAAGATATACTGCCCTTGTCTTATCATGTGCAAGGCAATATTCAAATTCATCTTTTAGCCCACTGGCAACTAGCCTTGCTTCGATGGACATGTTTTTTAAGTCTTGAATTTGGTGAATTTTCTTAAGTATCCAACTATCTCTAATTTTTTTAAAGAGATATTCGCATGCCTTGGATTCCTCAGTGAATACGTTTTCAGTAGTTCTTTGGCCTCTTGACATTCTATAGATTTCATATTCAATGAAATGCTTACCCCTGTTGATTGATAGGGCCACTTTTCCATCATCATTTGAGGAGCCATAGAGGCCATGCAAGTAATAGCTTTCAGATGGTACTCCAGTCTCTTGTAGCTTATTATGAAGTTCAGATAAGGTCATCTAATTGGTGCCAACGGTCCTGGCTATGGCCCGGCGCCTCGATGCCCGGACCAACCCCGGATTGATTAATAAACCCTAATGTAGGAAAATTTCCCAAGCTCTGGCCGGCGATGGGCTATAGCCGTTGTTGTGTAACGTACTATTTTTCGTTGTCTATTAACCAAGGATAAATAAATTCAGAAGATCTTGTCAGTTGATTTTTCATTTGATCTCGTTTTAATTCTAAATCTGAATACTCAGATCTTTCATAAAGCATGTTGTAAGCAGATTGGTGAAAACCATAATTCCTTAGAACTTCGAAATCTTGCATGGCCTGAATAGCCGTTATTTTGTCATTGCCAAACTCAATATTGATTAAATCTACCAACGTATCGTTGACGAATTTCTGATCGTATTCAATTTGCTTTCCCTTGAACAAAACAGCCTGTATTTCAGCTATTATTTCATAAACGATTGAATCATTTTTCTCTTTTTTTCTACGCTCCCAAAATTCCTTATAGTATTTCTCATCTACTGGATTCTTATAGGAAATCAGCAAACTATCTACTAGATTCTTGAAGTTTCTCTTGATATAAATTCCATGAATTAAAAAGAGATTATCATTAGGAAAGGTATCAATTTCTAAGTTTTGATAACCGAATTTCTTTAAACTCTCATGTATGACTTTTAAATTTTCAGAACTGCGAATCCACTGATTTTTAGTTAGATCACCATGGCGCAAGTCAAAAAAGGAAGTTTTTGTTTCAATAAAATACTCTGGCGACTTTTTGGTTTCCGGAGCACACGAAAAAATAATTAGAAATAAAATTATGATTGAAAATCTGATCATCAAGTATGTTACACAACGGTCTCGGCTATGACCAGGCGTTCGTTCGCTGATCTTCACAGAGGGTTAATATATTCCCTAAGATAGTAAATAGAGAAATACCTCTGCTATGAACGCTTGGTTATAGCCATCGTTCTGTGTAGTTAGGAGGGCGGAACACTGCCGGGCATCACAAATGAGACAAAAGCGAAAGGCGATGTCTCTTAGGCCCCGGGCCGGCTAAGATGACGTCGTCTTCGCGGTGAAAAGCGACCAGACCCTGGTCATGGCCTGGTCCTCGAAAACACGCATAAAC
>NZ_JAABOP010000019.1 GCF_010671595.1 Muriicola jejuensis
GCTGCGCCAGCCAAAAGCCCAGTCCTTAGCAAGTGCATACTGCTTCAGAGGCCAGGGCATATCCCCATTCGGTTTTCACTGGATCGTTTGGGATTCCGCTCCGTACTACTTATTACATCAGAACGGTCCTGGCTATGGCCCGGCGCCTCAAAGCACTGGCCTTCCAAGACTAATTAATAATATCTAATGTAGGAAAATTTCCCATGTCCTGGCTGGCGATGGGCTATAGCCGTTGTTGTACAACGTATTTATTCTGATTTACTCACGAGTCTTTTCCCATAATACAGTGAAGCTAGAGCGATAGCAAAGCAAGGAAAAAGTAGGCTGCCAAAACCGACAATAAATCCGTGAAGAACCATAACCAAAATAAAATACAGCAGAAAACCTACTCCGTACTTTAAAGTTCTTTCCAGATTATTCATGCTTTTGGTTTGATAAACGATGAAAATTGGAATCAGAAAACTCAAAAGAACTGCAGCGAATTTACTGTTAAGATTGGCGTTAGAATCCAACGTTAGATACCCAAAAATACCCATCATAACAAAGTTTAGAACCAGCAGAAAAAAACCTTCTGCAACGAGATCTCCGATAGATCTCTTTTTGGTCATGGCTAGGTGTTCTGCTATCGAGTCTAGTTCGATGCCTAGTTCTCCTGCAAGAGAGCGAACTGTATTCAAGCGAGGCTTATTCTCGCCATTCTCGATCCTTTGAATCGTGCGCAAATTGATATTCGTACGATCTGCTAGTTCTTCCTGCGTTAAACCTTTAAGTAGACGGGCTTCTTTGAGTAAGTTTCCTAAATTTTCCAAGACAAGGTGTTTCTCCCAAATTTAAGAAGTATGACCAGAAATGATAGCGGTTCTGACACGACATTGTTACGACAATTTGAAATGTCGCCTGGGAGTAACTATCAATATGTTGTACAACGGTCTAGGCTATG
Organism: Muriicola jejuensis; assembly: GCF_010671595.1. Taxonomy (GTDB): domain Bacteria; phylum Bacteroidota; class Bacteroidia; order Flavobacteriales; family Flavobacteriaceae; genus Muriicola; species Muriicola jejuensis. The sequence goes on from NZ_JAABOP010000019.1 coordinate 941, forward strand.
AGTAGTTGCGTGGTTTAGCACTTTACTTTGCAAGTACACACCAAACTGAAAATCCGCGAGGATTATCAGAAGTAGGCGAGAACAAGCAATTACTTATAGCCATTGTTGTGCTACGTTATTTTTTTAATCAGTTTATCATAGGAATGTTTTTTCGCTTTTCTACGATAAGATTTCCCTTTTATTATTCCAAAAACTTCATTCGTTTCAGGTAGATATTCAACCCAATTTTCTGAACAACCACCAATCGCATAGTCAGAATCCGTTTCGTTTGGTAATTTCGGTTCAGGTCTTTTAGGTTGGTAAATTGACATAATATAGATTTTTCCCTTTTCAAACCCACTAGTACTAGCTCTACAATCCGCTCCATCTGTACTAAATATTTCAATTATTTTTCTTTTTTCAGTTCCACGAATCAATTCAAGAATTTCGATATTTATGGATTCGCCTGTTCCGTAATGTGGGTCAAAATTGTTATGGATTTGAGATGCTACAAATTCGTTATGGGCGGTATATCTTTTCCCGTCTTCAGTATGATAAACGTGTTCAATTATTTTGGCTTTAACAATCGTTTCCGAAAATTTGGTTACGTGTAAAAAATTCCCACCATATTCGCAACTACAAGCAGAAATTAAGCTTGTAAAAAGTAAAGTTAATATTGTCAGCAGAAGTTTTTTCATAATGTAGCACAACGGTGACGGCTATGACCAGGCGTTAGTTTCCTGATCTCCCCTTAAGATTATTATAATCCCTAAGATAGCAAATAGAGAATAATCTCAGGTATACACGCTTGGTTATAGCCGTTGTTCTGTGT
>NZ_JAABOP010000020.1 GCF_010671595.1 Muriicola jejuensis
TACGTTAGGTAACAACGGCTATAGTTTAGCGCCGGCCGGGGTCGGGATTTTTTTCTATTTTAGGTCTAATAAATAACAAATCCGGAAACATGGCGCCTCCAGGCGCCAAACCATAGCCGGGGCCGTTACCTACCATATGAGAACAGTGATACTCACTTTTCTAATCATCAATTTCCATTCCGTATCTAGTCAACCATTGAAGGTTGATCTGACAAGTTTGAATAAGTCTTCCTCGTTAAAAAGTTTTGTTGAAAATCAGGCATTTGAATATTTGGAATTCAATACTAAAAAAAGAGATTCTATTGCCAAACAGAGAGTCAGCATATCGCATGAAGGGGTCGAAACTGAAATTATAATACGTGATATGTCTTATGTCAAAGAACCACTAATCATTATCAATCAATTTCCATTGAAGAATTATAATATTACTGGGGACATTTTACTTAGAGACATTGAGGAAATCTATTTATGGAAGCCAAGTGATACATTGTCCGCCGTGTATGGTTCACTTGCCAAATACGGTCTTATAAATATCAAGATGGAGAAAAAAAGGTGGAGAAAAATAAAAAAAGAAATACGGTAGGTAACAACGGCTATGGTTCATCGCCCTCAGAGGTCTGGGATTATTTGCTATTTTAGGGAATAACAAAAACAAGACGGAAGGCTGGCGCCTCCAGGCGCCAAACCATAGCCGGAACCGTTCTACGCAATTTGAAAGAGACAGAAATAAATACCGTAGCTGAACTAGAAAAGTGGTTAAAAGAAAACTGCTATTCAATGAACAATTACAGTATAAACGGAAATTTCATTTTCGAAGGATTCGGACTTGAAAATAATGGCGGTCTTTTTCAATGGTTTTATACTGAACGTGGCAACAGGGAAACTTTGAAATATTTCGTGACGGAAAAAGATGCCGTGAAATTCGCTTTGAAGAAAATACATTCGGATGAGCATGCAAAACGTAATTATTTGGGAATGTATAAATCAGACTCTGAAGTTGAACAGATATTGATGGAACTGAATAAACGTGAAATCGAGTATTGGACAGACAAAATTCTATATGGACCTTTTGAAGATTGGAGAACGAGAATTTTCGTTATTGGTTGCGGAATAAATAAAGCTTTGGATTTAAAACAAAAAACTGCGTAGAACAACGGCTATAACCCATCGCTCTCCAAGGTCTGCGCTTATTTCCTATCTTAGTTGAAAACAAAATATGGTTCGCTGGGGCCAGCGCACTCAAGCGCCGTGTCATAGCCGGAACCGTTACCTACCATAGCGTTTTATCTAAGGTCAAAGCCGAAGGGCAGTTTGTCCATCCAAGGTCTGGTGCTCTCCAAAGTTTCTTCTTTTGCTGTGGCTTACTCTTGGAGCATTGC
>NZ_JAABOP010000001.1 GCF_010671595.1 Muriicola jejuensis
CCCAATAATACAAGGGGTACCTTGAACTTTAACTTTGATTATGTGCATTATCAGGGAGAATTACCCGGAGCTAAAAGTCAAAATAGCTTTGCGATGGGTTTTCAACCCGTCCTTCCAGTACCGTTAAATAAGACGACGAATCTTTTTGTAAGACCCAATATCCCCCTTTATTTTACGCAGCCGACATTTGGGGCGAACGGGTTTGAAAATCAGGGATTCGGTCTGGGGAATATCAGCGCCGATATTGCGATAGGAAAAACATTTCCATCAAAAACTATTGGTATCCTTGGTGTATTTGGTAGTTTTAGAACGGCTAGCAATGAGGCCTTACGATCTCCTTATACCTTATTAGGTCCTGAAATCATGGTTTCTCAACTTTTTAAATGGGGTGTTGTCGGGCTTATGGTAAATCACTCATGGAATTTGAATAAGATTGACCCATCTACGAATGATAGTTTTTCTATTTTGGGTGATGATGTATGGATTTCATCAGAAGGAGGAGAATCTGCTAGTATTACAGCTGGACAATATGTTTATGCAGTTAGCTTGAGTAATGGTTGGCAAATCATGTCGAGTCCAACCTGGTCTTATAATCACAACGCCTCAAAAGGGAATAAATTAACCCTTCCCCTTGCTACTGGTGTAACTAAAGTAACACATTTTGGTAAATTACCTATAAAGTTTAATCTGCAATATTGGTATTATGTGGCATCTCCAGAGGCATTTGGTCCACAACATCAGATCCGATTAACAATATCTCCTGTTGTGCCTTTGCCTTGGTAAGACAGATTAAAATAATTGAATGAAAACGCCTGCTAAAAAAGAGTATTTAACACAATGGGTTGAAAAGAAGATTCTCTTCATGCATCATTTGCTGCGCATATTGATGCTGATATATTACTTGTAAACGGAAACCTGTTGGTAAGTATTTCTTTATTAGCTAATCCTGAAAAGAACTTACTGCTTATTAGCAAAGAAGGGAAAATACATGAAAATATTATAAAATAAATTTAAAAGTATGAATAGAGTAATGAGAGGTTTACTATTATTTTTTGTTGCAGTGGTGCTTAATTTTTCTGTCTATGGGCAAGACAAAAAGAAAGACACTATTAAGATAAGAGATCTTTCAGGTCCAAACTCTGTGCATCAGCAGATTAATCAAGACACAACCTCAATAGAAACGTCTAATATATTGCCTGGGTTAGACGGTTTAGACCAATTGAAAGAAAGGTTTTATAAAAAAACTGGGTTTATAATTAATGCTGATTATAACTCACAAATAATGGCAGCTACCGAAGCCATTGGAGATAATGTTGGTGCTAGTGGTGTGTTTCGTATTTATGGTAAGTATAATCTTGTTGGGAGAGGGACTTCACATGAGGGCGGTTTAGTGTTTAAAGTTGAAAACAGACATAGATACACCGACCTACCTTTACGTGAATGGGGACTTGCAGGAGTAGGTTATGCTGGTCTTATGCAATCTGTTTATAATGATGACAGGTGGCGTGTTACCAATCTTTATTGGAGACAAACATTTGCTAAGGCTAATATTGTTGCTTATGCTGGATTTCTGGATGTGACTGATTGGACTGACATTTTTGTATTGGCTAGCCCTTGGAGTAGTTTTAACAATCTATCATTTGCAACAGGTTCCAGTACTACCGGTGGTTCATACCCTGATGGTTCATTGGGCTTAATGGTTAGCGCATGGTTAACGGATAATATTTATGTTATAGGAGGTTTAATTGATGCTAATGGTAGTGCCAAAGAATTTTATAAAAGTTTTGATACGTTCTTTACTGAATTTGAAACCCTCAAAACTTTTGAAGTTGGTTTTACACCGAATCCCGAAATGCCTATTTTACAAAACGTACATGTAACCTTATGGCAAGTAGACGAGACAACAAGTGCTCCTAGTGGTTGGGGGCTTTCAGGCTCTATTAGCTGGGAGTTAGGTAATAAATTATTTCCATTCCTTAGAGGGGGCTGGGCAAATGATGGTGGTAGTTTTTTTACAGCCTCAGTCAGCGCAGGTATTGGTTATAATGTAATAGGATCAAACGTATTTGGATTAGGACTAAACTGGAACCAACCAAATAAAAATCTATTTGGTCCTGGCTTGAAAGATCAATACCTGTCTGAAATTTTCTACAAATTACAGGTTTCAAATCATGTTGAATTCACACCAAATCTACAATTCATCATAAATCCAGCATTAAATACTAACGCAAACTTTACAACTATTTTCGGAGGACGTGCACGAATTAATATATAAAGAAACTAGGAATTACTGTTGTAAAAAATTAAGATATAATACACACTACAATAATTTTATAAAATTAATTAATAACCAAAAAACAATGAAATATGAAAAAAGACAAAGCCTAACAAATAAAAATGACATTAACATAATTTTAACTTTAACAAACCTATTTAGAATGAAAAAATTAAACTCGATTCTCGGTCTTGTAGTAGCATTAGTATTAATGAATCCTAATGTATTTGCACAAGAAAAAAATGCACCCACTTACAAATTGATCACCAATGTAAATGTTTGGGATGGAACAAGTGACAAGCTGGTAAAAGCAGATGTATTAATTGAAAACAACCTAATTAAAGAGGTTAAGAACGGAATTACAGCACCTAAAGGTGCCACTGTAATAGACGGTAAGGGAGGCACAGTAATGCCTGGCTTAATTGAGGGGCACGGCCATTTATACTTGAATGGCTTAACTCTAGCGGATATTGAAAATAATAAAGGATATGATGAATTAGCGATTAGAGCAGCGGTAAAAGCTGAAGCTCATTTAATGTCTGGATTTACGACTTGGAGAGATGCAGGAGGAATGGGTACTGGGCTAAAGAAATCTATTGATGCAGGTATAGTAAATGGACCAAGAATTTATCCCTCTGGTGCTTTAATTGGCCCATCCGGTTCTCACGCAGATTTTAGAAATTATACAACGCCTAACGAAACTATGTTTGGGGCCCATACTTCAGCCGCTCGCAATGCCATGAGTTTTACGGCTGATAGTCCGGAAGCGATTAAAACAGCAGCTCGCCAAAACTATATGCAAGGAGCAACTCAAATTAAAATCATGTCCAGTGGTGGAATTGCTTCACAATTTGACCCTTGGCAATTAAATGCCTTCTCTGCAGAAGACATAAAAGCCGTTGTTGAAGTAGCAGATGCTTATGGTTCTTATGTAATGTCTCATGCGTACTCCAAGACAGCAATTATGAGGTGCTTAGATAATGGGGTAAAGACTATAGAGCATTGCTTAATGTTTGATGAAGATGTTGCCAAAAAATTGGTAGAAAAGGGAGCGTATATGACCACAAACGTGACGTCTTTCTCTCCTCTCATTGATCAACTGGATTATATACGCACAAGTCCAATGTCTAAGAAAAAATATGAGTCTGCGAAAATAGCAACTAAAGACTTTGTTGCAAATGTTAAAAAATATCAACCAAAAATGGGGTTCAATTGTGATGCGATTGGCGATCTTCAAAACGGTATAACGCAAGCTGACTATTCCATTTATTTAAGTGGAGAGCTCTTTGGTAATTTATTTACGTTAAAATCGTTGACTTCTGTAAATGGTGAAATAGTAAAACTTGTAGGAGACGTTCTAGACCCATATTTTGAAGGAGATTTAGGCGTAGTAAAACCTGGAGCCTATGCAGATCTTCTTATCGTAGCCGGAAATCCATTAGAAGACTTAACACTTATTGGAGCTAATGAAAAATGGTTTGATGCATCTGGACGTGCTGGTGATGATATCCCAGGAATGAAGCTTGTCATGAAAGATGGCAAAGTATATAAGAATACTTTGTAAGTAAGCCGTCCTAAAATAAGTGGACATATTTATATTGTTAATTTAATAAAAAACGGAGAAGCTAGCTTCTCCGTTTCTATACATCATTTTGGTAGCCATGACTATTCTCGCGGGAATATTGAATGGTTATAACTAACTCACAAATAATGGGAGTTATAATCAGCAATTGGCGATGATGTTAGTGCTGGGGGTGTTTCGTATTTATGGTAAGAATAATTTTGTTGGTAGAGGCACTCCACATAAAAATAATTAATAACAATAAAAAAAATGAAATATGAAAAAGCACAAACCCAACAAATAAAAATGACATTACCATAATTTTAATTTTCACCATAGAAACATGAAAAAAATAAACTCGATTCTCATTCTTATTGTGGCATTATGTTTAATGAATCCTAATGTATTTGCACAAGAAAAAAAAAACACCCACTTACAAATTAATCACCAATGTAAATGTTTGGGATGGAACAAGTGATAAGCTGGTAAAAGCAGATGTATTAATTGAAAACAACTTAATTAAAGAGGTTAGCAGTGGAATTAAAGCTCCTAAAGGTGCCACTGTAATAGACGGTGGCGGGCGCACGCTGATGCCCGGGCTGATTGACGCTCACTGGCATACGCTGCTCTCTTCTATTACGTTAGAGGAAGGTCAATCGGAAGAAGCGGACTATCTGCATGCTCGCGCGATTGTCGGCGCGGAAAAAACGCTCCTGCGGGGTTTTACCACTGTCCGTGATGTCGGCGGGCCGGTTTTTGGTATTAAGAAAGCCATTGATGAAGGATTACTTGAGGGGCCGCGCATTTTCCCCAGTGGGGCATTGATCTCCCAGACTTCAGGGCATGGTGATTTCGGTCATGTGTGGGACGGTCCGCGTGCCTTCGGAGCGGGTCCACCACGATTTGAGCAGCTTGGGATCTCCCGGGTGGCAGACGGGGTGGATGAAGTTCTCGCGGCCACACGCTACAACCTGAAGCAAGGGGCGACTCAGATTAAAGTTATGGCCGGCGGGGGTGTATCTAGCCTGTACGATCAATTGTATGTCAATGAATATACTGCTGAAGAACTAAAAGCTATCGTGGATGCGGCGTCTGACTGGGGTACCTACGTTACCGTGCATATTTACAACGAAGAAGGAATCGCCCGGGCATTGAACGCCGGCGTTAAGGGTATCGAGCATGGACACCTGATGAGTGAAGAAAGTGCAAAACTCATGGCGGAGAAGGGCGCCTGGCTGTGCATCCAGCCGTTTTACAAAGATATTCCGGGTGCAGAGACATTAGACCCAGGTCGCTATGCAAAGTTTATGCAGGTCGTAGACGGTTTTGATAGGACAATGAAACTTGTTAAAAAATATAACCTGAACATGGCCTATGGAACAGACCTACTCTTTTCACCGAAAACCAACGGTCAGCAGGGTGATCTTTTTGCCCGATTTAAAAACTATTATAACGATGTTGAGATCCTTCGTATGGCAACTTCCAACAACGCCACGTACTTTGAATTGAGCGGACCAGGGCATCCCTACAAGGAGGGACCGCTGGGCGTAATTAAGCAAGGTGCCTACGCCGATATCCTGTTGGTAGATGGAGATCCTTTAAAAGACGTCTCGATCTTGGGTGAAGATGGAAAGAACATCCCGATGGTCATGAAGGACGATAAAATATACAAGAATACTTTATAAGTTAGACGTTCTAAAGAATGAGATCGATCTGGATTAAAAGAAGACTGAATGTGTCAATCCCTCTTACAAAGGGAGGACATACTCAGTCTTCATTACTAATAACAAAGGCTTCCAGCCTCTCCTACCGCTTAATTGCCTTGCTCTTCTGTTTGTTTGCTTTTACAAATCTAAATGCGCAAAATGCGCAAAAGCTTGATTCCATTACACCGATACGCGATAACATAGGAGATCTAAACGAAGCGGCTATAAGAAAAGGTGATTTCCCGGGTGCCATTAGACTCCCCGGCACAGATGTTTCTCTGGCAATTGGAGGATTTATTAAGGCTGTTGCATTATACGATACCAGATATAATGAAAAAAACGAAATCCTTCTTCCCGGCACATTCTCTCCCGAAAATATTTATAAAGGTCAGACCTATATGGGCGCCAAAGCATCGCGCTTATATTTTGATGGAAGGTCTACCATAAAGGATATAGATATGCGAGGTTATTTCGAGATGAACTTCACGGGAGCATCGGGATTTAACTTGCGACATGCTTATTTAGAATTGAGTAATAAAAAGGGTCAAAAACTATTAATGGGGCAATACTGGAGTCTCATAATGGATTTGGAGGCAATTCCTGAAGGTTTGGTTGAACCTACGATAAGTGGACTCCCCTTTATACGCCTTGGACAAATTCGGTTTAGCACCCCACTCTCGAAAACGCTTGCATTGTCGGTTTCTCTGGAAGAACCCAGAAATTCAGATCTGAAAGGAGTTAATATGATTCCGTTGAATAAATATCCTCTTTTTGTTGGATCACTGAGCATTGACCCTTCATCTATATTTCATTTTAGCATCATGGGAATGGTTCGCCCCATGTCTTTTGCTGATTTAACAGATGATTCTCAAAATCCTGCAACTGGTTATTTAAGCAACGCAACGCTCATCGTTAAACCAAATGATGCTAACAAGCTTACGCTTTCAGGCCTGTATGGTTCAGGAGCCTCAAATTATCTATTGGGAGCGGATAGCAATACAGGATATTTCGATGGAACTAGAACTGAATTGCAAACCCAACATGGTGGTTTTGGTGCATACCGCCATGAATGGAATGACAAATTCAGGAGTAATTTCGCATATGGAATGTTTGTCGGTGATGAAATTCCCAATAATCCTAATCCACATATAAAATCAAGCACCTTCGCATTTATTAATACGTTTTACAGGGTTAATAAATATGTAAATATTGGTGTGGAATGGATATACTCAGCCAAGGAAAATTTCAACGGGGGAAAATTCATTAATAACCGTTTTCAATTTGGAATACAGCTATTTTAATGACAGCCCTAACCAGTGCCTGTAAATAAAGTGATGTACCAAATAGAAAATCATAATCGAACGAATTTAAAATAATAAATGAGTAAGAAGCTTATGGAACCGAGGGAAAGACCTATTCTAAACCTGAATACAAAGTTGGATTGCGTTGGGAACCAAACAGCTACATTATTCCTGCCATTACCTGCGGAGGCTGATTCGATGGCAGTCCGGGTGCGGGTTTAGAAATAGGAGTTGTTATTTTCTCTCCTCCATTTTTGAAAAAGGATTTTAATAAAAACAATACCATTCAATTCTAAATTCATCGTGAATAATTCAATCATACAAATACAGGGTTTACAGTTTGATTGGGACAAATCAAAGGTTCCTTTTATTACAATTCCGGAACTTGAAGTTTTGAAAAGTGAACATCTTTTAATTAAAGGCGACAGTGGAAGTGGAAAAACCACTTTTCTCAATTTAATATCCGGCGTTTTACCCCTTAGCAGTGGTGAAATTAAAATTTTAGGCGAAAATTTGGCCGATGTGTCATCTTCAAAACGGGATGCCATCAGGGCAAATCACATGGGTGTTATTTTCCAGATGTTTAATCTCATCCCCTATCTTTCGGTTATCGAAAATGTGCTTCTTCCCATACATTTTTCTGAAGTCAAAAAGAATAAAATCCGGGCAAAGGGAAGTACTGCAAAAGAAGAAGCCATCCGTTTACTTTCTGAATTAGGCCTTCAGCAAAAAGAGATTCACGAAAAAAAAGTGACCGAACTGAGTGTTGGGCAACAGCAGCGGGTGGCGGCAGCCCGGGCTTTAATTGGTTCGCCCGAAATTATACTGGCCGATGAACCAACTTCAGCACTCGATGAAAAGAATTCCATGCGCTTCCTCGACCTGCTTTTGGAAGAGTGCAATAAAAACAACAGCACTTTGTTGTTTGTAAGTCACGACAGTCGTATCCATCAAAGATTCCAACAAAGTATTTCAATCAATGATTTTACGGAAGATATACCGATTGTTGAGAAAAAAAGAAAGGAGGCCGTGGAATGTTCATCTTAAAGCTCGCGTTAAAAAGTCTGTTGAACCGTAAGTTTACGGTGGCACTTACCATATTTTCTATCGCTATTAGTATCACTCTTTTATTGGGTGTTGAACGGATAAGGATTGGCGTTGAAAATAGTTTCACCAATACAATTTCAGGCACCGATTTGGTTGTTGGCGGGCGCACCGGCGACGAGCAGCTTCTCTTGTCAGCTGTATTTCATATCGGTATGGCTTCCAACAATATCAGCTGGAATAGGTACGAAGATATTGCTGCCAATGAATTAATAGACTGGACGATTCCGATTTCCCTGGGCGATTCGCATGATGGATTTAGTGTAATTGGTACTAATGAAGATTATTTCAAACATTATAAATTTGCCAATAAACAACATTTGAAATTTCAGACGGGAAAAGCGTTTCGTGAAACTTTTGATGCCGTTTTGGGGGCAGATGTCGCAGCCACTCATGAATATAAAATTGGCGATGAAATTGTAATCAACCACGGTTCGGGTGAAATTGCATTTCAAGATCATGGCGACAAACCTTTTCGAGTAACTGGAATCCTGGAACGCACCGGCACACCTGTTGACCAAACCATTCATGTGAGCCTGGGAGGAATCGAAGCCATTCATATTGACTGGGTAGATGGAATGCCCGACAAACTCATGAACTTTTCGGCTGAAGAGGTAGAGGAGCTTAATCTTGAACCCGAATTCATTACTGCTTTTTTGGTGGGATTAAAAAACAGAACAGACGTATTAACCTTACAGCGCCAAATCAATACAAATAAGAGTGAGCCCCTAACTGCAGTTATGCCAGGGATTACCTTGCAACGACTTTGGAACATGATGGGCAAAATTGAAACAGCACTGCTGATTGTCTCTGGTTTTGTTGCCATTGCCGGATTAATAGGTATGCTTGTGGCATTGCTCACCGGCGTTAGTGAAAGACGGCGCGAAATGGCAATTCTACGTTCGGTTGGTGCCAGCCCGTTAAAAATATTCGGTTTAATTTCCAGCGAATCTATTGTAATAACCTTTTGGGGAATAGCGCTGGGTATAGGTTTTGTTTTTCTCTTGTTGCAGATAGCTAAACCCATACTCGAAACACAGTACGGCATTTATTTAAATCCCTCAGGGATATCATTACAGGAAATTTATATTATCGGAACGGTAATAATTTTGGGAATATTAATTGGGATAATTCCCGGTTATAAAATATATAAATACTCACTTTTGGATGGAATGACAGTTAAAGTGTAACTATCTTTCACACCAAAAAACTTAATTAAAAAAATATGCGCAATTTAATTTTCACTTTTCTGTTTTTAACCTTTTTTACTGGCTCCTTTGCCCAGGAGGTAAAAGAAATTCAATGGGATGATCTAGTTCCGGATGAAGTTAAACTTGATGATCCTTTTGAAAAATTGACGGAGGATCAAATTGACGATTTAAGGTATATAGTGAGAATGCGGATGCTTCAAGAAAGAAAACCGGGAAGTGTGGGCGCTGAAAGCCTGAAAACAATTGAAGAAAAAGAAAAAAAACTCACCGCTGAAGGAGTTGATATTGACGGCATGCTTGCCCAGCATACAGCTATTACGGAGTTTAGGAAAAAGAGTGCGGAAGGAGTAGTCGACTCATTAAACGGAGTAAACATTAGAATGTCAGGTTTTTTATTGCCGCTGGACTTTGATGGAAAAAATGGAGTTGAATTTCTTTTGGTGCCCTGGGTAGGGGCATGCATCCACACACCGCCACCACCGGCAAATCAAATTGTTTTTATAAAATTTGACAATGGCTTCGAAATGAATTCCCTCTTTGCCCCGGTGTGGGTTGAAGGTACGCTGATAACAAAAAGATTAACGAAAGAGCTTTATTTGGCAGATGGTGAATCCGAAATAAATGTGGGATATGCCATGTCGGCAAAAAAAATCTTGGACTACAAGAAGAAGTAAATAAGACAAGCGATAGACCAATACGGGAAGAGAATCCGTTAATGCCGGTTTTGGTATAAATTATATTTTAAATCAATAGTGTCCGATAAAACAATTTAAAAGGAAGCGGTATCAACTACCGTCTTCCTTTTTTTTATGACTTTAATTTTTGGCAAAATTAAACGCTTCAAATGGCAACTGGTCGCTTTTTTCGGACAGGTTGAAAGTAGATACCTTGTAACTTTAAGACATGAAAAAGGGCAAATTTTCAGAGAAGCAGATTCTCGACATTCTCAAAGAGCAAGACTTTGGCAAAACTGTGGCTGAGATCAGCCGTGCGCACAACATTTCGCATGCCACCTTTCACAACTGGAAAAACAAATAGGCCGGTCTGAAAAAACAGGAGCTCGTACGGCTTATCGCTAAAGGGCTCAGAAACAAAGAAATTGCGGATCTGCTCAACATCTCCACGGGAACCGTTAAAAGTCATCTGACCAATATTTCTAGCAAACTCCAGGTTTCTAATCGCACCTCCATGCTCAGGAAAATCGTGGATTAGGGAAAATCTCCTCCCTAGAAATACGACCTTTTTGTGACTAAAGTCATAGAATTGGGCGTCAAGATTAATAATACCTTTAACGAATTATTAACAAATTTATCTTTGTAATAACTTCGGGCGATAAAACGGGGGCCATCTATCAAATTAGAGTAAAGGGGGAGCTCAATACTACCCTTTTGAATGCGGTAGATGATTTGATCTTAATCAATCATAACATAAGTAAAGCATCTCAGGATATGTTCTACCAAAAAACTAACACATTCTGAGATGTTAATTAAAAACATAACAAATATGAAAACATTACAAAAACTGTGGTGGTTAACCTTCTTAAGAGGGGTTATACTTTTAATACTCGCTTTTTTTGTATTTCGCCATCCGGTGAATGCACTTATGGGCGTGGCTATCTACATTGGGATTAGCTTATTGATTACAGGAATATTACAGACTGCAGCATCAATTGGGTTTAAAGATTTATTTCCTAATTGGGAGTATATCCTTGCCGGAGGGCTTCTTGATATTGTATTCGGGTTTGTACTCTTATCTAACCCGGCACTTACGGCAAGTACACTGCCCTTTGTAGTAGGGTTTTGGATCATGGTTTCGGGTATCATGTCGTTTTCAGACGCTTTTCAAAGTAAAAAAGAAGGCAATTCCCTTTGGGCCTTAAGTATGCTAGGCGGCGTGCTGTCCGTATTGATAGGTTACCTTATTATGAGCAATATAGTAGTTGGAGTACTTACCATTACCACATGGATGGGGATTGGATTTGCTATTGCCGGCATTGTGAACATTACCATTGGATTAAAATTAAAATCATTAAAATAAATAATTCATCATTATGAAAAGAATAGTACTGGTATCCATACTTTGCATCCTCAGCTTAGGGCTATTCGCCCAGGAAAAACCAAAGCCAATTACACTTTTCACTAACGTCCAAGTTTTTGATGGAAAAACTGACAAGCTGATCAAGGCAGATGTTTTGGTTGAGGGAAATCTGATCAAACAAATATCCAAAGAGCCTTTGATGGTGATGCAAACCGATAATGTATCCATTATTGATGGAGGTGGGCGCACGCTGATGCCAGGTCTTATTGACGCACATGTGCATCTTTCATTAAATATGAATTTTATCTCTATGTTTTATCAATCTCCAGACTATCTGGCAATACGAGCTATAGATGAAGCAAAAAACACTTTAATGCGAGGCTTTACTTCTGTAAGAGATACAGGAGGAGAAGTATTAGGAATAAAATTAGCCATTGATCAAGGTTATGCAATTGGGCCACGTATTTGGGCTGCAGGTGCAGGGATTTGTATGACGGGTGGGCATGCAGATTTAAGACCTCAAGCTCAAAGACCACGTCAATTAGGAGGTCCAGTTTATTACGATGGGGAATTTAACGGGATTACAGTGATTGCTGATGGTGTGCCAGAAGTATTAAGCGCTGCCCGACTCCAAATGCGTAAAGGTGCTGCATTTTTAAAAATGTTTACAAGTGGAGCAGTAAGTGGGATGTATGATCCTTTAGATATTGGTGAGTATTCTTTCGAAGAAATTAAAGCTGCTGCAGATGAAGCAAAAAGATGGAATACTTATTTAGCTGTGCATTCATATAATGACAAAGGGGTAAGTTTAGCTTTAGAAGCTGGTGCAATGTCTATTGAACATGCAAATTTAATGACAGAAGAAACCATGAAGCTACTTGTTGAAAAAGGTGCGTTCTTAAGTACACAAACTGGAGTTTATTTTTCAGATGCACCTGAAAACTGGAGCGAAGAAAGCAAAATGAAACATGATAAAGCTAGAGATGGTATAGACAACTTGTTTAAGTTAGCAAAAAAATACAATGCCAAAATTACTATTGGTAGTGATTATGTTGACAATGCAGAGCAGAAAAAAGGACAGTCTTTTGAACTGAGCAATAGATTAAAATGGTGGACAGCTCCAGAAATCTTAAGTCAAGCCACTTCTGGAAATGCTGAAGTACTTTATTTTAGTGGTCCTCGTAATCCCTATCCTGGAAAACTAGGTGTGATTGAAGAAGGTGCTTTGGCTGACATTCTATTAATTGATGGAAATCCCTTAGAAGATTTAACACTATTTCACGATCCTGAAAACAATCTAGATCTTATCATGAAAGATGGAAAAATCTATAAAAACACAATTGAAAGATAATTAAGCTACTCAAATTGAAAAAAATAATAACAACTATTGCATTAATGCTAGCTTTAAGTAGCTTGAATGCACAAGAAAAACCTGCTGAGTATGACCTTGTCATTCTTAACGGAAGAGTAATGGACCCTGAAACCATGTTTGATGCTATTGCAAACGTTGGAATTAAAGACGGGAAAATTGTAATGATTACTAAAAGTAAAATTACAGGTAAAGAAATAATTAACGCAAAAGGTCATGTTGTTGCTCCAGGTTTCATTGATCCACATAGCCACAACGTTCCAACTCCATTTGGTCAAAAATTAGCCTTAAGAGATGGTGTAACAACACCACTAGAATTAGAACTTGGAGTGTTGCCTATCAATTTTTGGTATGATCAAATGAAGGGAAAATCACAAACGAATTACGGTGCTTCTGCTAGTATTGAAGCGGCTCGAGAAAAAATACTTAATCCTACCTACCAAACATCTGATGCAGCACTTATCAATGATGCCTCGATAATGGATGAAACCCATCTTTCCATGGCTTGGTCAAAAGATGTTGCTTCCGATGAACAAGTAAACCAGATTCTTGATTTAGTTGAAGAAGGATTAAAGCAAGGTGGTCTTGGTATTGGTTACACACCTGGTTATATGGTCTACGGAGTAAGGTCTGAAGAAGGTGTTGGCGCACAAAAGTTGGCTGGTAAATACAGACGTTTCGTTTATTTACACGGTCGGTTTTCAGGTCAACTCCCTCCTAATGACGGACTAACCGGCACATTGCAACAGCTAGGTGCTGCAGAAGCTTATGGAGGTGGTCTGGTTATCGCACATATGACGGCACAGACTTTAAGTCAAACAAAAGAAGCACAGGCGATTATAGATGCCGCTGCTAGAAAAGGTATTCCTGTTATATCTGAAATATATGCCTATACCTATGGTTCTACTATCGTTGCTGCCGACTATCTTGAACCAGATAATTATCAAAATAATATGGGACATGATTATAAAGATATTGTCAATTTAACAGACATGAAGCCCTTAACAAAAGAAACCTACGAACAACTAAAAAAAGATGCTCCTACTACTAATGTAACGTTTGAGAATGCTACGAAGGAAGATTTATATTGGGCACTTTCCCACCCTACTTCTATTATAGGTAGTGATGCTTTCCCTGGTGTTTCAAAGATAGACAAATCTCTCCCTAAAGATTGGGATACACCCTATGAATCTGTCAATGCTCACCCTCGAGGTGCTGGAACTCATGCTCGAATTTTAAGATTAGTACGGGAAGAAAATTTAATGTCTTTAATGTTGGCCGTTTCCAAAATGACTTTTATGCCAGCTAAATTTCTTCAGGAAAATGGAGTAGATCAAATGGCGAACAAAGGACGATTACAAGTGGGTAAAGACGCAGACATAACAATTTTTGATCCTGCTACCATCAAAGATAATGCAACACCACAAATGGGTACTTTACCATCTACAGGTATTCCTTACGTGATAGTCAATGGTACAGTTGTGGTTAAAGATTCTAAAGTTTTAAAAGATGTTTATCCAGGACAACCGATTCGAGCAGAAATTCAAGAATAAGAAACACAATTGAAAAATAATTAAACTACTCAAAATGAAAAAAATAATAACAACTATTGCATTAATGGTAGTTTTAAGTAGCTTGAATGCACAAGAAAAACCCAAACAGATTACCCTTTTTACGAATGTACAAGTCTTTGACGGCACATCCGATAAGTTGATCAAGGCAGATGTGTTGGTGGAGGGAAACCTGATCAAACAAATATCCAAAGAACCTCTAATGGTTGCGCAAACTGATAATGTAAGCATTATTGACGGAGGAGGAAAAACGCTGATGCCGGGTTTGACTGACGCCCACACGCACATTATGTGGACTGATGATATCGAAAATCTGATTTATAGTGCCCCGGAGGGGTGGTCGGGCACACTTGCAGCAGTTAACGCAGGTGAAATGCTACAACGCGGATTTACAACTATTCGAGACAACGGCGGCCCAGCTTTCGGATTAAAAAAAGCAATTGATGAACATATCATTCCTGGTCCGCGAATTCTTCCTGCGGGTGCGTTTATATCTCAAACGTCAGGTCACGGTGATTATGACCAACGCATGTTCTATTTATCACCGCACTTTACCGGTCAGATTGACAAGGCCTACATCCGTGGTTGGACCATAGTTGCTGATGGCGTGGCTGAAGTACAGAAGGCCTCACGAGATGTTCTTCGGTCAGGAGCAACACATCTCAAAGTCTTTGGTAGCGGAAGCATTACCGGCGCTCATGACCCGATAGATGTCACAGAGTATACCTATGAAGAACTCAAAGCGCTTGCCGATGAAACAAAAAAATGGGGAACATACGCAGCGATACACGCTTACAGCGATGAGGGCATCCAAAACGCAATTAAAGCCGGTATAAAAAGTATTGAACATGGTCTATTCGCTTCAGAAGAAACCATGGAAATGATTAAAAAAAATGATGTGTGGTTTTCAACTCAGTTTTTAGCTTTTAGTTTGCCTCCAGAAAAGGCGGGAATGAAAGGGGAGGCTGTTTCCAAGTATCTAACCGCACAAGAAGGCGCTCAAAAAGGGTATGAACGTGCTAAAAAATATGGTGTGAAAATGACGTTTGGTACCGATATTTTAGGTTCGCTAGAACTTCACCGTATGCAAAATTTAGAATTTACAGCCCGAAGCAAGTACTTTACTCCGTATGAAATATTGAAGCAAGCTACATCGCAAAATGCAGAACTCTTTGAATTATCCGGAGAGCGCCATCCCTATAAGGAAGGTAAGCTAGGTGTTATCGAAGAAGGCGCATATGCGGATTTGCTGCTAGTAAACGGCAACCCTCTTGAAGATATATCGCTGTTAGCTGCACCAGATAAAAATTTATCTTTAATTATGAAAGATGGCGTAATTTATAAAAATAGTCTGTAACACCCTGTAAATTAAACTGATATGGATTGACTTTTTAGATAGTAACATCTGTTTTTTATGCTGTTCTTGTCACTAAGAAAAGCTAAATAACTGAGCCCTATTATGGGAAAACGTAGTACTTTAACAGCTGTTTTTAGATATTTATTTTAGAGAACAATTAAACAAAAACAATTAAATTATGAAAAAAATGTTAAAAATTAAGAAGTATTTATTTCTTTTAATGATGCTATTTTCAGCATTGATAAATGCACAGGAAGCACAAGAAACCCAAGATAAACCAAGTGCAGATGAGCTGGCAAAAGAATTAGCCAATCCCAATAATACAAGGGGTACCTTGAACTTTAACTTTGATTATGTGCATTATCAGGGAGAATTACCCGGAGCTAAAAGTCAAAATAGCTTTGCGATGGGTTTTCAACCCGTCCTTCCAGTACCGTTAAATAAGACGACGAATCTTTTTGTAAGACCCAATATCCCCCTTTATTTTACGCAGCCGACATTTGGGGCGAACGGGTTTGAAAATCAGGGATTCGGTCTGGGGAATATCAGCGCCGATATTGCGATAGGAAAAACATTTCCATCAAAAACTATTGGTATCCTTGGTGTATTTGGTAGTTTTAGAACGGCTAGCAATGAGGCCTTACGATCTCCTTATACCTTATTAGGTCCTGAAATCATGGTTTCTCAACTTTTTAAATGGGGTGTTGTCGGGCTTATGGTAAATCACTCATGGAATTTGAATAAGATTGACCCATCTACGAATGATAGTTTTTCTATTTTGGGTGATGATGTATGGATTTCATCAGAAGGAGGAGAATCTGCTAGTATTACAGCTGGACAATATGTTTATGCAGTTAGCTTGAGTAATGGTTGGCAAATCATGTCGAGTCCAACCTGGTCTTATAATCACAACGCCTCAAAAGGGAATAAATTAACCCTTCCCCTTGCTACTGGTGTAACTAAAGTAACACATTTTGGTAAATTACCTATAAAGTTTAATCTGCAATATTGGTATTATGTGGCATCTCCAGAGGCATTTGGTCCACAACATCAGATCCGATTAACAATATCTCCTGTTGTGCCTTTACCTTGGTAATTAAATTAAAATAATAGCATATGAATGAATGTACAAAATATTAATTAGGGTTAGTTTTTCTGGTTTATACGTTAGTTAATGCTATGAAATGGAATGCTTCAGATAGTGCAAATATTAATAAATAAATTGAAGACAGAATTGATTACTTTAGAGGCAATATGATTGAATATGCCGGACAGGATCTTATAGATGCTTCTATATATAGAGACCCTACTAAAATTGAAGGTGGTTCTTCTGGACACATAGATCAAATATGGTCACCTGAAAAAAATATAGAAACAGGCATTGGAGTTTATGAGACTAGAACGCATCAATGGAGATTCAAGTTCTGGAACAGGAAATCGTCTCCAAATGATGGTTAAGTATAGTTTTTAATATTCGATAGATTCAAAAGGCCTGGCCATTGCTACCAATGGTCGAGGGTATATTAATTTTTTAGAGTTGAAAAAAAATAGTTATGAGAACAAATTTAACTTTTGTCGTTTCCCTTGCCCTGCTGCTGCTCTTTTCATGCGAAGTGCCTGAAGACAGTGTTATTAAAGCGGTGGATGACACCAAGGAAATACTGACAACCAACAAATGGAATCTGGAAGAATTCAAATTTGAGCTTCGCAATGATGACATTCCCCCTCCCCTATTGTTCAATGCCACTAATGCCTTATTGGCTGCCGGGGTCTATGATCTGGACGATATGGTCCTGGATGCCTCAGAAATGCGTAAATACGAAGTAGAATTTAAGGAAGATGGTACCATCATTACCAGAAATGGCGAGCTAGACCTGTTGTTGGAGGAGGAAATAGGGACCTATTTTGTCTTTAATGAACGAACTATAAGGATTAGCTCGGCTGAAAGCCTTAATTACACCTACATTTATGACGCCAATGAGAAGGAGCTATCCCTGGTAGCAAATGAAGAATCGGCTGAAAGAATCGTAAAAAAAATAAACGATAAGCTTATAGACCAGGTTGCGAACGGGACCCCTACCAAAATAGGAGATTTTATCGCGGGTCTTTTATTTAATAATGAGGCCTTACAAACCTTAATTAATGATGTAGTGGTGTCTGCCATCGCAGGGAAACTGGAATTTATAAATGAGATTGACCCGGATGAGTTGGCCGCCTTATTGGCTGCCGATATCAGGAATGCGCTTGAACAAGTAGATTGGCAACAAATATTGACCGATTTAATTCTAACGAAACTTGAAGGGATCTCAAACATCGATAAAGAGGCAGTGGCTGAGGCAATAGCGAGCCAGGTGGTTCAACTTATCAACGAAAAACTTTCTCAGGAACAGATCAATTCTTTAATTCTTCCTTACATTGAACAAATAGCGATCAATTCTGAAGCGGTTTCTGAAGCTATAGCAACTTTAATCACAGACCTCTTTTCTGATGTCTTCAATGAGAACAACCTTCAACCGCTGTTGGTTGATGCGTGGACACAATTTACACGTTTAGATGAAGCGCAAATAGGCGTTATTTCAGATACATTAACCTCGGTTGTAGAAACGGTATTCATCAATGAACAAACGATCTCTGCCGGACTATTACCCTTTACGACGCGTATAGACGAAACATCCATACTGCAAATGGGTGCTTTGGCAGCAGAGACCACAACAAGCATAGAAAACCTGGTTAATGGCCTTAATCAGTCATTTCCAGACCTTAATCTGACCCCTGATTATGAGAGTATGCAAAATACGATCAGGCTGGCCTATATTGGCATTAAACCTGTAATTGCCATTCTCGGGCCGGAACAGGCCGCTACCGATGTCGCTAATCTATTATTGTCGCAATTCTTAACATCGGAAAATATCAGTAATACCTTTAGGGCCGCACTTCAATTTTTACAAACAATCGACCCTGAAACGGCGGGAACAACGCTAACGCAATGGCTGTTAAGTTTTGAAAATGATATTTCCCCTGCTTTATATGCCTATATCAGAGATCTGATAAGTCCGATTCTCGATAATTTGGATCCCAATGCAACCGCCCTGGCCATAGCAACAGCATTGAATTCTTTTATTTCTGAAAATTTGACCCCCGAAGCGGTTAAAAATTTGATCATCCCGCTTTTAGATGAAATAACCAATCTCAATGCAGAAGCGGTAGCCGCCTATTTAGCACAGCTTATCCTTAATTCAGATCTAATTCAAGATAATGTTACTGAGGAAGCCATATTCCAGGCCATTTTACCTGTATTGCAATCCGTACAAGAGACCAACGTCAAGGAGGTAGCACAAAACCTTATAAATGCCATAGTAAACACCGGTATCTTTGAGGAAGTGATCACAGAGGAACGCGTTTCCGCAATCATTTCACTCCTAATTTATAAAGCCACTTGGGAAGAAGTACTGGTCGCTAACAATTTTAAAGAACTATCTATAATACTGCGTCATGATTAAAAATATTCAAAGATTTATATCCCTTGTTCTATTGTTGTTAGCTTGTGTTACGATGACTTACAGTCAAACAGTAAGTGACCTATCGATTAGTGATAAACTAGAATCCTATCGGGACAGCCTAAAAAGAACCCCCTATGAATGGCATTTGCCTATCATGGGGAAAAAAATCAGGGAAATGGGATTTGATATTCCCTATCCTAATGGGGTTTCCTTTACCTATGCTCATTCCAAACAGGATCTCCTATTAAGTGATGCCTTTGTAGGTTTTGATCCGGACGAACTCATTCCCATTGATGGTTTCGCCCGTTTTAGAAGTATCAGTTCAGTTGTGAATGCCTATACAGTGCGTTATGATTTTTGGTTACTGCCTTTTATGAATTTTTATGGTATCGGAGGAAGTGTAGACGCAATAACGAATATCCAACTGGGCCTTCCCTTTGAAGCGGAATTCGATACGAAAAGAAAAACCGGTCTCGCCTATGGTTGGGGGACTGTTTTAGGAGGTGCCATTGGGCCAATGATCATATCCACAGATTTTGCTATGATGTGGACCAAGATGGCCGACCTCGACCAGCCTAACAAATCGATTCTTTTTGGTGCAAGGACAGGTTATTTAATGAAATTTAGAAACCCGGAAAGAAACTTGGCATTTCT
This sequence comes from Muriicola jejuensis, assembly GCF_010671595.1. Classification (GTDB taxonomy): domain Bacteria; phylum Bacteroidota; class Bacteroidia; order Flavobacteriales; family Flavobacteriaceae; genus Muriicola; species Muriicola jejuensis. The sequence continues at coordinate 19,647 of NZ_JAABOP010000001.1, forward strand.
GGTAGGAGCACAATATATAGGCATTAATAAAGCAGGAAGCGGTAAATTAGAATTGATCAGTGCTTCTGACAAAGAAAAAGCTCTTGGAGATTTAAACGGTTGGTATGATAACCTGACGGACAGGGAACAGGAAGTCTTGGAACCGCTATATAGTGGGCTTGCCAATTGGCTTGACAGCTCAGAGTCGACAAATCTTTATTATAAGTTTAATAAAAGGTTTATATCGCCCTGGAGTATGAATGTTGGCCTTAATTTTCAATATAATAAACGATATACCTTAACCGGCATTTACAGTTTCGGAAGTCGAAGTCAGCTCGTTGTTGGTCTGGGTTATCGGTTTGGTATTAAAGGAAAGAATCTGTTGTCCGGTTTACAATTGTAAAATGTATTGCAGGATAACAAATTCATTCCCCTTTGGATTTTGAAGACAGTTATTTCTTGATGTTTAACTTAAGGCTGAGAAAAAAGCCTCTTTAAAAAGGAAGATTCACAAATTGTCTTTGAGTCAAATACATAATGATTGCCTGATTACACGGAATAATCCCATTTTCAGTTTTTTTGACTGGAGTTGAAGATATAGGTAACAAGCCATATAGCACGGGTAACACCGCTATTGGAAAATATAAATTCCGAAGCGTAAAATGGCTTAAGGGCCATTAATGATTCCTTTTGCAGCTAAGATGCAATACAGATGAAATTAATAATCAGATAGTAACGCCAGGAATGCTTGTTTTTGCATATAAATATGAAAATAATAAGGGCAGTGACATTGGAATAAACCATCACTATAATGGAAATCTTTCACTGGTTTCAGCCAAATGTGTTGCGTTTTTTTCCAATTCCAAATACATGCTTAAAAAAGACTTAGTATCACAAATGTTTTTATGAGCAGATGCGGAGATAGAAAAAGAGCTCCTGTACTTGTTTTTATTTTTGAAAAATAAACTACCATGAAGAATCCAACCATTAGATCCATTTACAGGGTTACCGTTCTACTTTTTATATGTATCACCAGCTCATACAGCAGTGCTCAGGAAGAATCAAAACCTCCTAAAAAGGTCAATTTTGCCGCGGTACCTGTCGTAGGTTTCAGCAATAGTACGGGGTTTAGCCTTGGAGTGATGGGGCAGATGTTTTACAAAATAAGCAAGAACGATACTATCTCACCGGTATCCTCTACTGGTATTTTTGGTTCGTATACAACCAACGGTACCTGGTTTGGTGCCTTATTTCAGCGCTTATACATCAATGAAGATAGATGGCGTGTAACCGCTGCAATAGGAGCAGGCAATATTAATTATCAATATTTTCAGGACATCCCTGTTTTTGGAGGAGGTGCCTTTATTGGCTTTAATACCAAAGCCGATTTCGGATTGCTTAATATAGATCGTAGATTATTCAGCAAACTGTACTTTGGCCTTTTGGGGATATATGCCAATTCTAAAACGGTCTTTGACCTTCCTGATTTTATTCCCCCCGATCTTGCGACCGATACACGCAGTATGAATACCATAGGGTATTCCTTTAATTTTGACATGCGCGATAACCAACTAAATCCATATAGTGGTTACTACCTATATTTTAGAAATAATTTCTTCAGGGATTGGCTGGGGAGCGATAATGACTTTGAGATGTATAGCATTTCCTATAATCATTTTATCCCCATTAAATCGCCACGCGATATCATTGCAACAAGGTTACATGCATCCATAGCAGCGGGCGATGTCCCGTTTCAGGGGCAGAATGTGGTAGGGCAAGAAGATATCAGGGGGTACTCTGAGGGCCGTTATCGAGGCGATCAGGTCTATACCCTGCAGGCAGAATACCGCCACCGTTTTCAGAACAGGTTTGGGGTAGTTGGTTTTTTTGGTATGGCCACGGCCTTTGATTCGTTTTCAGAATTAGACAATGCCCCATTTTTACCGGGCGGAGGTGTTGGCATACGATATATGGTCATAGAACAAATGCGGATCAATATTGGCCTTGATGCAGCTCTTGGTAAGGACGATTGGGGTATTTATTTTAGAATTGGCGAATCATTCGGCCGTTAACAGGTCGGTGTTTAATTAAAATCAGGGTCTATTCTTCCTTCCTATGAATAAGTTAGAATTCTTGATTTAAGAAGAGGCCAGTTTCTTTCTGATATGAACTGTAGCTTCAGTATGTGAAGATCCTGAAATGCTGCCATGCTAATCCGAAAGTGAAAACGGTATTTGATCCGTAAACAGGGCTGGTTAATAAAAGGGGTAAAGCACTAAGCTGCCGAGTTCACATGCCGTTTAGTAGTAGGTGATATAGGATACGGAGGTTTTTGTAAGAGCTATTGAACCATTACAAAATGGTCATTATGATGTATGCTCCATCTGCTTTGGGTCAATCATTGATGCTATTATTTGTTGAAATTTTAATGCTGTATTTTTGTGATTCGCAATTTGTTGTGGTTCGTATTGGTAATTCTAATTCAATTACCCGTTGTCCTTTTTGCGCAAAACGAGAAGCCTAAGATAGCGCTCGTTTTAAGTGGAGGGGGTGCAAAGGGCGTGGCCCATATCCCCGTGCTGCAGGCTTTGGATTCATTACATATCGTACCGGATATCGTAGTAGGAACCAGCATGGGAAGCGTTATAGGAGGTTTATATGCCATGGGCTATTCCGGCGATGAAATTGCGTATCTGGTAAATACAACGGAATGGAATAATCTACTTTATGAAAAGACCCCCTTCAATGATGTGAGCGTTGAAGAGAAAAGCGAAAATGAGAAGTATTTAATAGGATTGGATATTGTTGATGGTGCACCAAAAACAACACCCTATCTGTTGAATGATCAAAATTTAAGGTTGAAACTGGGCACATTAACCGCTCCCTTTTATAAGGACACTAATTTTGATGACTTGCCAATACCTTTTAGATCAGTAACAACAGATCTTATAAATTTTAAAGAGATTGTTCTTAAAGATGGCTCACTGGCTACAGCCATGCGCGCAAGTATGTCTATTCCCGGGGTGTTTGAACCTGTAAAATATAAGAATACCATTTTAGTGGACGGCGGTATACTCAATAATTTTCCCACGAACATAGCCAAGGAATGGGGGGCAGACATTATAATTGGCAGCGATGTTTCGGGAGGGGCTCAAGATATCGAAGGTTTAGACAATATTTCCGATCTTCTTTTCCAAACAACAATGGTGCAAAATTATAGGATGTACCCCTCCAATAGAGCATTGGTTAATATTATGATCGATCATGTTCCCAATTTAACCTACTCCACAGGCGACTTTAATAAAACCACGGAACTTTATGAAGAGGGGAAAATTGCTTCGAAGGAAAAGATTGGAGAATTAGCAGCATTGGGCCTGCAGTTGGCTCGTTTTAAACAAAGAGAAATAGCGCTCCCTGTATTTAAAGACAGTGTTAGCTTTGGTAAAATAACGTACAAAAATATCAGTGAAGATAACCTGCAATTACTAAAGAGCCGAATGGGCTTGGAAGAAGATCATGTCTATACTTCTGAAGATCTGGTTGCAGCGATTAAAAGATCCATGGGCACAGATATTTTTAGAAAAATTTATTTGGACTTAAGTGCGGCTAATAACGAAGAATTGGTAATAACGGGTTTTGAAAAATCAAACCACAGACTTAATGCTTCCGTTCACTATGATTTATACAGAGGGATCGGGTTAGTGGGCAATTACACGGGGAGAAATCTTTTAGGTGAAGCCTCTAGAGTGCTCGTTACCCTTGATATTGCAGAACAACCAAAAGGTATGCTACAGGTACAAAAAAACTTTGGTGAAAAAAAACAATGGTGGTGGCGCTCTGAGGGTATCGGCAAACAACTGATTCAACGTATTTTTATTAATGGGCAATACGCAGATGACTACAGGGAAAAATCTGTGAAATTTAAAAACCAAATAAACAGAAATATTAATTCGCTAAGCAGCTATGCAGGCTTAGGGTTTAATTATGAGTACGTAAACATTGACCCAACGGCCAATTCAGAATTCAGAGACAACCTCCTTGTATTGAACCAATACTATGCCTCGTATGTAGGTTTTGATGCGCATTTTTTCAGCAACACCATGGATAAGGTGTTTTATCCAAAACAAGGAACGAGTATTAATGCCACTGTAAACAGGTCTATTAAACAGCGAGCCAGTGTTTTCTTTTCAGACGCGGAAGCGTTAAGCCTTGCAGGTCTCAATTATGGATTTACAAATTTGCAGGGCAATTATCACAAAAGACTGCCATTAGGAAATAAGGTTACTGGCATTTTTGAAGCATCCATGGGGTTTACCATTGCGGATAAGGACGAAGAGAATGAAATTTCATTTTATAATGCAGGTTTTCCACAACTGTTTTATTTAGGAGGCAACTTACCAATACTGAGGTCAAATACTGTAGGATTTCAAGGACTTCAGGAAGACGAAGTAATTACAAGCCAATTTATCGTTTTAAAAGTAGCGTCCCAATTGGATGTTTTTAACAATTTTTATATTACCCCAAATATAAACCTTGGTAGCATAGGCTTTAGTGACCTGGAAGAGTTTTCTAAAAATGTATTTTCTCCCAGGGGCAGCTGGGAAGATTCTGACCAGACTAGTCTTCTTTTCTCCATTGGAACTATGGTGTCGTATAAATCCATTTTAGGGCCTGTCGATTTAAGTTTTTCATGGACCAACGACATCAATAAAGTAAGGGTATTTCTCAGCGTTGGTATTCCGTTTAATCGCTAATTTGATGACAAGATGTATGCGGCCAAAATAGTAAACCACAGGATACAACAATTCAGGGATCAACCTTTTTTGATTAAATTATTGCTTGTATGAAATCTGTTATTTTAACCGGATTATTAATTGTCCTGTTTTGTTTTAGTCATAATTTAATGGCACAACAATTCAAAAACGATAACTATTGGGCCATGCCCCATGGACCATCTTATTTAACGTTAACGGCAGGCACCGAGTATATGGGTATTCAACCCTCATTTGCATTGGCCAATAAATGGGAGTTTTTTGTGGGTGCCTTTTCAACGTATGAAAATGACGACAACACAGCCAATTACAGGACCGCTGTATGGGGCAAACGCAATCTCTACGAGAATAAACAGAAAAACGGAGGTTTGGCCATGGCCGGCGGTATTGGAGGTGACCCCGGATTATATTCCAACGGTGGACTCACAGACAGCTATCGCACATGGTGGCTGGCCCCAATGATCAGTATCCCATTTTTCAAAGGACAAGTTTCCTTAGACCTTAATCCCGGTGTTGCGTTTAATAGCGTATAAATGTCATTTCAATCACTGAGGGGATGTGTAACGTCTATACCAAAAGAACATTTTAAATAAAGCTCGTTTTAAATCAGTATTAATTCTAAAAACCAAAATGTATGAAAATCAAAGCAAAAAGTTTAATGATGTTAATAGTGGTATTGCTGCTAAGTAGCTATACCTCTTCTTTTTCCAATCTTTCGCCTTATCCTAAATCATCTGAAGGATTATTTCAGGAAGTACCTGTTCTTCCAGTAGGCACTATTTTGTTCATTAAGTCTACGAAAGGAATATCAGCAAAAAATTTTAATGCCGGTGACAATTTCTTCGTCGAGCTCGATAAAGATGTAACTTCAAAAGGGGAAATAGTAATACCAAAAGGTACAATAGTTCAAATGAATGTCCTTGTCTCGGATAATACAAATCGCAGAGGAAGTACTTTTTCGGTTACTGTTGGTGGTTTTATTATAGATAATTACCTGCAAGGAGTTGAAACCGAAACTAAAGTTGTAACTACTGAAGCGCAAGCAGGTAATACTATTAGGAAAGCAGCAATTGGTGCTGGTATTGGAGCTGTATTTGGCGGTGGCAAAGGTGCAGGTAAAGGTGCTGCCATTGGAGGTGCCATGGGATTACTTACTCCAGGTGAATCAATTTATTTTCCTCCAGGGACAGAAGCAACATTTCAACTAACAAAGCCCTTAAAAGTAAATTGGCTTTGAAACTCGTTGAAATTATAAAGCATATAAATTTTGAATATAGTGCAAGGTTTAAAACTTTAGTACGATAGTAAAGAGGAATGAATTACAAAGTACTGTTATAAAGAACAGCTTCGTTTTATTTGAATTGATTTAAAATAAAAGCCTATGGGTTTATCAATAAAGTATGTTGTCCTATTTGTTTTTGTTGTTTCACTTGTCAATGCGCAAGAACAGAAAACCTTTGAGATTAAGGTTGAGGTAAAAAATGCAAAAAATGATGAAGGCAAAATGTTTTTTGCATTATACGATAATGAAGAAGATTTTTTAAAGAAGGAAATTAAAGGGGAAATTAATGTGATATCGAATAAAACCTCTGTAATTACTTTTAAAAATGTTCCTGCAGGTGTTTATGCCGTCTCGGTTTTTCATGATAAAAATGATAATGGCGAAATGGATACCAATAGTTTAGGAATTCCTATTGAAAGTTTTGGTTGTTCTAATGATGCGAAAGGATTCATGGGGCCACCAAAATGGAAAAATGCGAAGTTTGAGTTATCAGATAAGGATAAAAATATAACCATAAATCTTTAGATCTGGTAGGAGAGGTTTGGGATTGTAGGCGGAGCAAAGGTGAATTCCATTTGGCGTTTGATACTGCGATGGTCTTACCTAATCTATTTGGCAGCTTTGGCAGCTTGTCTATTCCCATGGCTTTGATGGCACCGATGTAACTGTTTTTGAAATTGGAATTTCGTTATATACGGTTCGCATTTACTGTTTTGGGGGTTGTCATAAATAAACCAAAATACAATTAGTAAACAGTTGTCTTTTAATATGTTAGGCTTATCCTTACACCTCTCTTTCTTTGAAGATACGATATTCGTAAACGCAGATCGGAATAGTCTTGATTTAGTTAGAAAGTTTCTGTTTAGTTAATCCGGCCGCAAGCCGGCATTAATCGATAACGATATATGGCTTTAAAAAATTCAATCTTTCTAATCTGCCTGTTCTGCTTTACTTCCGGGGTGGTCTGCCAGAAGGTTAGAAATAATGATTCAACGGCAATTCGATCGTTTGTGGATAAAATTCTTTTGAAAGTGAATGTCGATACACAAACAGAGTCCTACTCGGTTAAATCAGAAAACAGTTCAGACTTTCGCCTTGAGACCAACAATCAATTGGAACTTAGTTTGTCTTTAGACTATGACTTTATTGGAGTAAGTATTGGCTTTTCTCCAAAATTTCTGCCAGGAAACAACGAGAATGAACTCAAAGGTGAATCTACCTACCAGGACTTCAGTTTTCGCTTTTTTATTGGACAATGGACTCAAACCCTTCAGTATAAAAATGTGAAAAGCTTTTATGTTGAAAATACAGAGGATTTTATTCCATCGTGGATCAAAGGGCAAGATCCCTACATACAGTTTCCAGATTTTGAGACCATTTTTTGGGGTGGTGCTACCTCTTTTGTCCTAAATCCAAATTTTTCCTTGAGGAATGTGGTTTACAATACGGAATGGCAACTTAAAAGTGCCGGAAGTTTGATACCGACCCTGCGTTACGGGTATACCAATTTGATATTGGAAAGTGATGACTCCAATTCCTTCGAAAAAAGTTTTGATATCAGTTTATCCCCAGATTACTACTACACTTATGTCTTCCAAAAAAACTGGTTCGCTTCTCTTTTTTTATCTCCTGGCCTGGGGATCCGATTTTCAACTGCAGAGGAAGAAGGCGTAGATGCACCCGAAAAAAAAACCTCCTGGCCCATATCATTTGACGGCGGATTGCAGTTGGGCTATAGTTCCAGCAAAATTATTTTTGGGGGTAATTTCAATTTTGAAACCACGTGGTACACTTCAGATAATACAACCAACATTACCAATAATTCCTTGTATGCAAAAGTATATGTAGGATATAGGTTTGATGCGCCGCGGATCGTTAAGAAAATTGTTCACCCCAGGAAGAAAAAGAGAGGTTCGTAGTATAATTTCAAGGGCTAAATAGCCTGTTTGTACTATGTTTTATGCAAATTTTACAGTTCATCGATTACTACCATATACTCGTGATCATGGTTTCCCATCCCCTAAGTAGCACAAATTGATGTATCCCGACATGAATGCAACTTTCTCAAACACAAGTTTATCCTTTGTTTACATTATTGGCCTGTTGTATACCCTGTTTTTGATCTATACCACGATCCGGATTTTATTGGATACTACAAAAACATCAAAGACACTCGCCTACCTCCTATTGGTATTGATTCTTCCGGTTTTGGGAATCGCCTTCTATTATTCCTTCGGTATTAATACCAGACGGGGCAGATCAAATAAAAAAATAGGGGCTTCTTACAGCCAGGTTTCAAACGAATTTGAATCACACTTTAAAAATGAAACCAATAGGTTAATAGCCGATCATAAAGAGGTACTCGCCCAATATTCCGGATTTGCCCTTTTCCTGAAAAACCTGGGCGATGAAAACCTGTCCCTTAACGATTATCAATTATTACTTAATGGTGAAGAAAAATTCCCGGAGTTGCTCAAAATACTCAAGAATGCCGAACATTACATCCATATGGAATATTATGCATGGGAGAATGACATACGGGGCAACCAAATAAAAGACATTCTCTTGCAAAAGGTTAAAGAAGGCATTAAGGTGAAGGCCATTTATGATGCCTATGCTAGCCGGAAAATCAGGTACAACATTGTTGCGGAACTCCAGGCCGGTGGTGTTGAAATTCATCCCATAATCAAAGTTAAACTGGCAGGATTGGCCAACAGGCTAAACCACAGGGATCATAGAAAGATTGTTATTGTTGATGGTAAGGTAGGTTTTGTAGGGGGTATAAATATATCTGATCGGTATGATAATTCAATTGACACAGGACTCTACTGGCGAGATACGCACATAAAGATTACCGGTCCCGGGGTAATGAATTTACAACGTCACTTTATGGTGAGCTGGAATGCCTGTCAAACTAAGCCGTTGTTTTTAAGGGAAGTCCTTCCCCAAAAGGAACTGACCGAACTAAAGGAAAATAAAATAGGCTTGGCTCAGATCATTGCCGGCGGGCCCATTTATAACATGTCGAACATTATGTTAAGCTATGCCAGGCTCTTTACCCTGGTAAAAAAAAAGCTATACATCACCAATCCCTATTTTATTCCGAACGAAACTATACTTGACGCACTTACACTGGCAGCGAAAAGCGGTGTTGATGTGCGGCTGTTATTACCCCAAAAATCCGATTCGGCCCTGGTGGGTGCAGCTGCTAAATATTACTTCGGGGAACTGCTTCAGGCTGGCGTAAAAGTCTATCTGTACAAAAAGGGATTCGTCCATGCCAAAACCGTTGTGGCAGATGGTATTGTGAGTATTGTAGGAACAGCCAACATGGACTTACGCAGTTTCGACCTGAATTTTGAAATTATGTCTGTAATTTATAGCCCTGATTTTGCCAAAGAACTGGAAGATGCCTTTATAGCGGATTTGAAGGAATCCGTTGAAATAAATTGCAGTGAATGGATGATGCAGCCAAAATTAAACATGTTGGTCTATGCCACAGCCCGTTTGATCTCCTCATTCCTTTGACACTTGCTGTATGTGTGGCTAAGCCTGAAATTTAGAAGAAAATAACCAGGTTACCATTAAAAATTGAATTTTAGATAAAACATTCGCTGAGCGTTAGGAATAAATAAAGGCTATTAGCCAAAAACCGATTCTGTGTATTTTTGGTTTACTAACTGGCCAAAAACCTAAGGAAATCTGAAATCCAATGCCAAAGCGCGATGAACTTAAGCTTAAAGATTATTTACTCCTATTATTTTTTTATGTCGGCTTTACCTATACCCGGAGTTCAGTAAGTTTTGCAAGTCATTACAGATTAAACGCAGAAAGGTTTGAAATTGCAAACAATTTGGATGCCGGAGTGCGGTATACCCATTGGCAATGTATTGCGGGTTAGGAAATCCCATTTTTAGAAAAAAAGTAAGTAGCCTTCTGGCAAAATAGCAGGGAGCCAACCATGACTAAAAGTGTTTAGTAAAGAGTGTATAATTCATTAAACCTTACTATACCTTGAAAGCCAGAATGCCAAGTTTTGGTGTACAGGGAAAATAAAACGGTGGATACTTTTGGTATAGGTGTATTATCCATAGGATTGTTATATTTTTGAACGGTCTAAAAGTCAGTTATTTTTTTTAAGATAAAACCTCATCCTCGACTCTTGAAATATGGACGATTAAGTGATTTGATTCACTTATTCAACGTCTACTGAACGCTGGAATTAAAACCAAAAAAATGCAAAAATACATATGGTCAATCCTCATATTGTGTGTTCTTTCACAAAATGCCATTTCTCAAAATGCACAATTGGAAATTGAGATTTTAGGTATCAATGAGGTGAAAGGAAAAATCCAGATAGCTGTATACAATGATAGTGAGGTATTTCCTGAAAAGGGCAAAGCATACAGGGTAGAATGTTTTGAGGTCACCTCAGCAGAATTGAATGCCGTCATAAAAGATTTACCCCATAATGAATATGCCATTGCATTGTTTCATGACATCAACGGGGATCAGGAATGTAATTTGAATTTTATTGGAATTCCAAAAGAGCCCTATGGCTTTTCCAATAATATAAAGCCCGTACTAAAAGCCCCTTCTTTTGAAGTAACAAGTATCATTTTGAATGCCGATAAAAAAATACGCATTAAACTTATGGATTGATAAGGTAACCTTTCGTATTTTAAACTCTTTAAAGTAGTTTTTGATCTTTCCCTGGATTAATTTAACTTTTAAGTATTTGATACAATATGTATTGCAAAAGCCACAACAGATGCTGATTTTATCGCGACTAATTAGAATTTGCCTCCTGTTGGGTTTGTTGCTTGGACCGGGCTTTGTAGAGGCACAATCGGACAGCATCCCGAAAAAAAAGAAACTCAGTTTTAAGGATCCGGAAGACGGGGCCTTCGACCTGAGCCAATTCCTGCTGGAGGCCAATGGGGTATTACCGGTTATAATTCCAATAACAGAGCCAGCAGTGGGCTACGGCGGCGGGGCAGCGATCCTGTATTTTCACAAACGAAAGAAAAAATACGATACCTATGTGCCTCCAAATGTAACAGGGGTTGCGGGGTTATATACCTCGAATAAAACCTGGGGAGCTGGGGCCTTTCACAGTCATATCTTCGGCGAGAACCGGGTACGTACCATAACAGCCGTATTTAAACCAGATGTGAATTATAAATACTACGGCAACAACAGCTCCATCCTGGATGGTAATCCTATAGGGATCAATCTGGATTCCTGGGTGGTCTTACAGAAGGCTGAGCTTCGGCTTGGAAAATCGAAATTTTACGCAGGGGCTACCTATACGTTTTTTAATGCAGATATTTCCTTTGACACTATCCCAAACCAGCCAATTATCAATGCAATCCTGCGAAGGTTAAATGTCAATTCAAAGATCAGTTCCATTAAACCGAGTATTAGCTATGACAGCCGCAACAATGCCTTTACGCCTACCAAGGGGATAAATGCGCAGTTTGCCCTGAACTATAGTGCAGAGTGGTTGGGCTCTTCCGATAATTTCAGCTCGCTGTCTACCGATTTTTTCGGTTATTTGCCTGTGACTTCCCGGTTAAGATCCTCCTGGCGCTTTCAGGGGAGTTACCTGCTTGGCGATGCACCGTTTTATGCATATCCATTTATCAACCTGAGGGGCGTTCCTGCTATGCGCTATCAAGGAGATAATACAATGGTTGCTGAAACCGAATGGAATTATAATATTTACAGACGGTGGTCACTACTGGGATTTTTCGGCGGAGGGAAGGCTTTTTCTGAATTCAAAAATTTTGGGTCGGAAGACTGGGCCTATACAATTGGCACCGGTTTTAGGTACAAAATAGCCAGACAACTCGGTGTAGATATGGGTACAGACTTTGCATGGGGCAATGGTAAAGATTTTGCCTTTTATGTTGTTTTTGGAAAGTCCTGGTAATTCCTTAATAATGGACGAAGTATCCTAATAATCTTACCCAATCCTCCTCATTCTATTGCCTGCGAAAGCGTCTGTAAGGCACCAGGCCATCCTGTTTCGATAATGGATGGTTTTCTTATTCATTGGCGGGGTTTTTTGCTTTTTTTTCTGATTTATGTGCCCCTATGGGAATATTTGCTTTCAGGAAAATAGAGTTATTTCTGCTACCCGCTTGATCCTTATATACATTCGTAAAACCGGAATAATATTTTATGCCGATCGTTACTCCTGAATCAGGTCTTAGTTTATAACCTGTTCCGATGACCCAACCTGCATCAAGGAAATTTATAGCCCCTTTATTAAAATCCCTGATGCGTAAGTTACTATCATCGGTTTTAGCATTAAATTCAACCCAGGCCTTGTTCCTAACTCCAAATTGTGGCCCCGTTTCCAGATAGATACGGTTGCCAAAACTATACTTCAAAAAGGCCGGCAACAGGAAATAATTGATTCTTTGGCTATAGGTTCCTTCCTGTTCGTATGGAGTAATGCCTAAAAACGTTAGGTCTTCCTCTGACAATTTATTCGCACCTAGCCTGGATTTGGCCAGTACACCCGTATAAAGGTGCCATTGGTTTTTCAGGCGGATATCAAAATAAAAACCTATGTTAAAGGCAGATAACCTTTTATCTGCCTCAAGGCCTGAAATATAGGAGGAATTTAACCCAACTTCCAGGCCAAATTCCAGGCCATCTGAATTAAGTTTATCCCCAAATAAAAGCGACATGAGAATCTGGGAATGCGCTGCCGAACCTGTTAACAACAACAGAAGAAGGAGAAGAAGTTTTTTAAATGACATACTATACTTTATCTGTATTAATTAATTAATTAATTCCTTATCTGAATTGGATGTGCTCCATGCTTTTTATAAATTACTCAGAAAGCATAGGACAGCTTGATCCCATACCTGAATTCAGGAAGCAATATCTTTTCATTTAATTTATTGTCCCTAAATTCTAAATCTGCATTGAGCAAGTCGAATAAACTGTATTCTTTAAGGGCTTCATTCAAGGCATCATAAAATTCATCCGGGGGTGGGATGATGTTTCTCAATCTGAATTTATAATTACTGGCTCCCGGGCCGGCAATAAGGAAATCTATATTGAACCTGTCGGAAATTTTCAGCTTATACCCTACCATAAGGCCTAAGGAGGCTACATTGATGTTCCCTTTATATAAAAAATCGAAGTTTTCTCCTTCACTGGAGATAAAAATACCATCGATGTCCGATGTAAAGTTTATAAACTTCAGATAGGCCCCAAAATAAAATCCGCTCAGCATTCCCTGCCCTTTTTCAGTAAGATAATACCGGAATTCCGGAATAAACCGGGTACCCGAATAACTAATATCCCCAGTTTTTACAAAGTCAGTATCAAGGCCGGATAGTGCTATTAGGCCCTGCTCTGTTTTATAGCCGGCGATCAATCCTACACTGATATGTTTTCCTAAAGCCCTTTCATAATTAAAGGAAAGGGAACCATTTATCATATCGCTTAAGATGATGCCCACTTCGTTGTTCATCTCACGATTAGGAGGTGTTTCCTGCCCCAGAACAGGCACCATAAATCCGAATATAAGTATTGGAATGAAACACTTCATAATAAATATTTTAGGAATTAGTAATTATTAAATTTAAAGAAACAAAGTAACACCCTCGTTTAAAAGAAGGCCTTTTTTTTTTATAAAAAAAATAAAAAAGTTCTGAGTAAAAAAAGGAAAGAAACACATAGCTTCCGACCGGATCCCTCGCCTGAGACGTAGGGTCTTGCATACCAACAACACTCAGAATCTGGCAGCCCAGCGGAATTCGAATACAGCACCATGATACAAACCAAAAAGCAGTGCCCTATTAAGATCCCTAAGGGACGTTTCGCCTCCATGGACGAAAATCAAAACCCGTACTTACCAAGCCAAGAATCGATGTGCCAGATACCCCTGCACCTGCTTAAGGGTCTCAGAGACCAACTTAAAATATACATTCCACCCCATTAAGGTTTCATCTTGTCATTTCCGCTTTGGCGATTGGCTCTACGTATAATCCGGTCCAAGGTAATATCCGAGAACCTGTTCTGCGTGGGAAAGAAGACCATATCCCTTATTCAAAGTTCTGTTTTTAAGGAAATTCATACGAATGAACCCAGAGATACGGTTATTTTCCAATTCTAAAACCTTTAACCAACTTCAAAGCAGCTGCCATGAGCAAAATACTAATTGGCAATATCAACTGTTCAAATTTCAAATTATTCGGGTGTTCAAAAAATCCCAAAGCGGTCCAAACGGTAAGCGTCAACAAAAGGGTTTCCCACAAAAGAATTTTAAGATCTTTAAAGGTTTTTATTTCGGCAATTACTGGTCCTTCCCCTATGTTATTGTTAAACCCGACAAACAGTTTGAATATTCCGGCACACAGTATCAATACCACCAGGCTAAAAAGTAGTGTATCCACTGCCTCTATCAAAGGAATTCCAGGCTTGCCCTGTGCGCCCTTTCCTACTTCTAGAATGCTTAATACAATATGTTTGACACCCAAACCAATTGAAATAAAACCACATATAAGAAACAAAATACAAATTACCAATGCCAGATACCTGATCCTAAACATTCTTTCTATTCGCATGATTTCAATTTTGGTTATTTAATTATTTTGTCATTTAAAATGTTTCCGGCAATGGCAATTACTATGCTCACAGTGCCATAACCTTAATTTAATTTGTCGTCCAAACCTTTACCCTAAGATAGCTGCGCCCCGGAATGGCCTTTAAATGAAATGATCTTGAATCGGCCTCTTTGCTTTGAAGGAGGTTTTACATTATTATCCCCAGAATGATCTAACGTTGGAGATGCCTACCTTTGCATATAAAAAGCGTTTTTTATGAAGATTTATAACAAGAGAATCTGGATATAACAAGCGCTCATGCTTTACAATGTAGTTGGATCCAAGCTTTTACAACTTATCCTGCATAGCAGCAACCAATTCGGCTGCCACTTTATTGATAACTTTCTCTATGTTCGTCGGGTCCTTTATTTGAAATTTACCCACCCAAATGAGATTGTCCTCCTGTTTTCTCAAATCGTATAAAGCAGATTGAAAAGAGTACTTTTTACCGGTTACTACCCTATCCGGTGACCAGGTTGTTACAGGGTAGGCCCCCCAATACCGCCCAAAACGCCTGGGATAATAATACGTACTGGGTGTGCCCGGGATGACATTTTGATATTCATCCTCAGACAAAAGCGTGGTCACAACTACACCATCTACTCCTTGTGATCGCAATGTTTTTATAATTACATCAGGATCATTGGAGGTCACATTTACCTCCGCACTGGTTTTACTGCCTTTTTGTAAAGCACTCAGTTCTAATTTTATTTGTTCCTCAAACCTGATTTTATTCACCTGATCTTTTGAATTGGCATAGATCAATATATTTTCAAATGAAGCTTGCTTCTCCGAAACAGCTATGCTATCTGTTAAATAGGTCGTTGCGCAAGAAGTAAATAATAGACTTAAAACGATTATATAAACTGGTTTCAAAAGGTAACTGCTTTTTATGTTGATATTCTTCATAATTTACAAAATAATAATTGTTCTTTCTATGGTATATAGCACAGGGGTTTGATCCGTCCCTATAGCATCGCTAAAATAGTTTTTTTTAGCTTTCTGGAACTATGTACCTTCATCATTGTTTGTTACTAACCCTGGATTAATGGAAAAAAATCCATTCGGAGCACACCTCAATACAGAATCAGTCCATGTGATGAATTATTCCTTTGCCGAAGATTTTAATCGATTTTAAAAAATCCTTAGTGCTGATATTCAGTTTTTGAACATTTTCAGAAGCTACCACCCTCATTTCTCCAGCGTCGTACTTGGGGGCATCCGGAATAAAGACCATACTCACCTTATCACCCACTTCCACCAAAAACCCAATATTCCAACTGTCGCCATCCCGGATAGTAATGGGCAGTAGATGTTTATCGGATTTAGCACGAACGGCATCAGCCGTAATCGATTTTATCAAACTATAGCCCGGAATATTAACAAGAACCGTATTCTCCAGTTTGCTAATCCTCTTATTGACCCAAGCAGAACGAATCAGCAACCCGCTAAAAAAGCAAATAGTAAGTAACAAGACTATTGTGAGTAAAATGCCATAATTAAAACCTGAAGCGCTTTCAGGCAGTCTTTCCGACAATGGTTCAGAAAGCTTCTCCAAGATGGAATATGCCTTGGTTAATATTATTATCAACAATACCGAAGGCAACAGAAATAAGATGCCGCCTAAGAGGGTTGACTTTATAAAGCTGAAGAAGGTTTTCATAATTATTGAATTAAATTAGTTCATGAATTTAAGAAAAAACACGCATCCTGTAAGCACCCCTTTTGCAAAGCAATGTTGCAATAACTGAGTTGTAACTGATGTCAGTTTCAGTTTGCGACTCTTTTAATAGTTTTACTAATCATCCTTTTACAGTGCATCTTGGCGGTCAGCTCAATAGAAGCAAGCATCGGTTTTTTTGTCCGGGATCGCGGTATTAAGACTGCGCCTGCCTCACGGCAGGCAAGCCGTGATCCACAAGGGAGTGGTTTACAGTAAAGTGAACCATTCGCTCCGCTCAAATAGTTTATTTCCTGACCTTATAATCAGGATTACCTCCTTTCAGTCGGTGATCCTGAAGGGGGAGGTTTACAGTAAAGTGAACCATTCGATCCGCTCGCGTAGTTTTGGAATTTGGGATTTGGAATTTCGATATTCAGGATTACGGCTTCGCCGTGATCCTGAAGGGGGTGGTTTACAGTAAAGTGAACCATTCGCTCCGCTCGCGTAGTTTTGGAATTTGGGATTTGGAATTTCGATATTCAGGATTACGGCTTCGCCGTGATCCTGAAGGGCTGCTTTACAGTAAAGTGAACCTATTCGCTGCGCTCATTGCGTTTTTTATTTTCCTGTCTCTCATCAGAATGAATTCCACTCGGTACAGGAAAATAAAAAACCATCGCCTAAAGACGATGGTTCTACTTTACTGTCGGGGTGGCAGGATTCGAACCTGCGGCCTCCTGCTCCCAAAGCAGGCGCGATAACCGGGCTACGCTACACCCCGTAGCAGCTAAAGCTGCAAATTCCAATAAATAAATTCCAAAACCTAAATTACTATTATTAATGGCAATCTGGGTAAATGAAATATGAACTTTATACTGGCGGACCTGTCCGCCGGAGCTACGCTCTTGCGTAGCGAAGGCGGAGAGACTGGGACTCGAACCCAGGCGACACTTACGCGTCGACAGATTAGCAATCTGCTCCGTTACCACTCCGGCACCTCTCCAATTTGTCAATGTCTCAAAAATGATCTTTCAGTTCATCCATGAGGCGGGTGCAAAAGTACTTTTTCAAAGGTAATAACGCAACTTTTTCAATTGTTTTTAGTGAAAAAGCTTTCAATATTCCCTTGCTTCCCATCCTGGGTGAAGATCCTGGCCTCCATGCGTATCAAATCGAACTCCTCAGCACCGGGCAGGGGTATGATCACCTCCCCGTTTTTATCGGTCTTCAACACAGGGTCCCAGAAGAGAGTGGTGAGAGCTATTCTGCCTTTCCTACGGCTGCGCTCTCCCCCACTGATCTCTTTGAAAGAAGGGGATTCGTGATACCCATGCAATACAGCCTGTGCGTCTTTCCGCGCAAGGTAATCGACGTCCGAACCGGATCTGGTCTTTATGGAGATGACACCTCCGGCTGACCGCGTACCGTAAATAGAAGCTTCCGCACCGATCAGGATCTCTATGCTCTCGACATCGGTATAAGGTACCAGACTTATGATATCGACCAGCGTTGTGCTTTGGTTCATTATAAAGCCATCCAGAACCCACAAAAGAGGTCCCAGTCCTGCCGCCCTTGGAATGGACAAATAAGGATACGGAGTTCCCAGTCCTACCACTTGAACACCTGGAATATTGAGGAATAATTGGTCTATGGGTACAGGTCTTTCCCTTTCCTGGCTAATGACCCTCGTAGCCTGTAATGCATAATCCGGAATATTCGATTTCTTTAGTTCACGGGTGGCTATCAGGGTCACCGTATTTAAGGCTATGATCTGCTCATTTTCTTCACGGTTGCCCATAAATTCTGTGCTTGAATTGAGTGTTTCCTCTGGAATCAAAGTTCCTTTGTAAACCTCAGGAATTATTAGGGGTGGGGTCTCGAATTCAAAAGGGATCACCTTAACCAGTTTGGCTTCCGTTTCTTCTCCTGCAGTCCTGAACACCAGGGTAGCTTCTCCCGATATATCCAGATCAGAAAGCTGAAACCGACCATCATCGTCCGTTCTTACCTCCCGGACATAGACATTGTCTCCTTCTTCAATCAGGATTTGTATGTCTGTGTCTCTCAACAACTCGTTATAGAGGTTGTATGCCTGTCCGTAAAAATCCACTCCTTTCTGGAAGTCGTATTTGATCCTTTCAGGGACAGCAGACCTTTTCAACAAGCCAGTAGAAATTTGCTGCTCTCCGGAGAGGATTTTAAGATCATTGACAAAAGCTGTACTGCGATCCAGTATTCGGGCTGGTAAATCAAAAGGGAGTCTTCCTCCTGACCGATTTGTGAGAACCTCTCCCGTAAGGCTAAGGGACAAGGTAGTTTCAACGGGTTCATTGTCCCTGTCTGTTACCCTTATTTTCAGTATCTCCGTTCCCTCAGAATCGAAGGACTTCTCTGCCTGAATCTGCAGCTCATTCTTTTCGACCACTACGGGCCTGTAGCTCCAAGCCCGCCCGGATCCATCCCTAAGCTGCAAGTGGAAAATGCCTTCAGGAATGTCCGATTTGGGTATCTCAATACGGGCCACCAGATCATCGTCAAAGGCGACCTCCTTATCCACATAGGTGGCTCCTCCGGATTTCCCCAGGAGATACAATGACGATTTTCCAGAAGGACCTGAACCAGTTATCTGTACGATCATCTTTTCAGGCGCGAGGTTGTTGACCTGCATATTGTAACCCTTTTCAAGGACTTCAGGTAATGGTACCAGCCGGTCATCAGCAATACGCACTGCATAGGTATCTCCCCAAACAGGTGTCAGTTGAAAAGCACCAAGGCCCCTGCCGTAGGTATTGATATTCGCAACGATTTCTCCCTTTTGATTTACCACTGGGATTGCTTCTAAATTCAGGGTTCCGGACGAGACGATGACCTTGGTCTGAAGGCCGCTGACAAGAAAGCCTCCTTCAGGAACAACTACCAGATCCTCGTTCGTTTCCTTAAAAAAATCATCTTTCCGGTCCTTTACAAGAATTTTCTTCGTCGGAAGATGGTTGAGGCCATAATTCAACATCCAGCGGGTATAAGCCCTGAGATAGTAAATTCCAGCGTCCATCTTTTTTGGCAATTCCAAAGATCCCGAGCTACTCCCTTCCGTAATCCTGTGAACCTGTTTCTTGAGCAGCTTCCCATCCCCATCCAAAAGTTCCAGCCTTAAGACCTCACTGGCGCTGACCCTGTATTGGTTTGGCCCCGTGAGTATGTTAGCTTTAAAGAAAAGAACCTCTTCTGGTCGTACGACAGGCCTATCAATTTGCAGGTCTACCCGTTCCTGCCATAGCCAGAGTGAGTCGGCCAGCACCTGTTGGTTAAGTCCAGTATCCGTAAAATTGATGTGGTGAACACCTTCTTCGAAATGGTTACTATTTCCCTGTCCCGAAACAAAATAGAAAGAAGAGAAAAACAGGATAAAAACGGCATAACAATTCAAACAGAATCTCATGTAATGAAAGTATTACTATTAATAAAAAGTAGTATTGCCTTTAAGTTAGGATGGAATGAGGAATTCCCCAAATTCTTTGGGAATTCTTTAACGTCGACGAACAGATGGCCTATTCCGGATATTCCACCCTGAGGTGGTAAATATTGGTGAGTTTTTGCTTGAGTACCTTTTTTACCATTTCGATCTCCTTAAAGGTGATGTTGGCATTGAGGAACTGGTTAGACTTCATCTGCCCGTTCACGATCTTTTCCACAAACTCCTCGATTACGGGATAGGTAGGGTTTACCAGGCTCTTGGATGCTGCCTCCACAGAATCGGCCATCATTAAAATAGCCGTTTCCTTCGAAAATGGAATGGGGCCCGGGTAGGTGAAAGCCACTTCATCTGTCTCCGGGTTCCGCTCCATTTCTTTCTTGTAAAAATAATACACGCGAGTGGTCCCGTGGTGGGTGCGGATAAAGTCGATCACCCTGTCCGGTATATTGTTCCTCTGGGCCATCTCTATACCTTCTATGACGTGGTTGATAATGATCTCGGCACTTTCCCTGGGTTCTATATCGTCGTGGGGGTTCACATTGGTTACCTGGTTCTCCGTAAAATAAGTGGGGTTGTTCATTTTACCGATATCGTGATACAGGGCGCCCACCCGGGTAAGCATTGCATTCGCCCCAACCGCATTGGCAGCTGCCTCAGCCAGGTTGGCGACCTGGAGGGAGTGATGAAAGGTACCGGGTGCTTTATTCGATAGTTCTTTCAGCAGGCGGGAATTCGTATCGGATAACTCCAGAAGGGACACATCGGAGACCATACCGAATATTTTTTCATAGATGTAGATGAGTGGCTGGGCGAACAGGGTAATCATACCGTTGAGCAGGAAGAAGCCGAAGGTAAAAAAGTTCATATCATCCAGGTTCCCTTCGTGTATGATGTGGAAAGCGAAATAGCCCACTATATAGATCAGTGTGATCTGTCCGACCGAAATAAAGAGGTTAGCCCTTTTGTACAATTCTGACACCGTCAGGATGGTAACGATCCCTGCTATGATCTGCAGGAAGATGTATTCAAAACTATTGGGTACCACAAAGCCCAGGATCAACACCGTAAGCACGTGGACAAAAAGCCCCAGTCGGGCATCGAAAAAGGTTTTGAGGATCAGTGGGAGGATGCAGAGGGGCACCACAAAGACATAAGCCTCATCGTACTTAACCACCAGGGTGGTCAGAAAGACCATCAGCAGAACGTTAAAGAAGATAAAGGTGACCTTGATGTTGTTCCGGTAGATCGCAGGGCGGTACTTCTTCAGGAAAAGGAACAACATCATGAGTACCAGTGCCACAAGGATGGTGTAACCAAAAAGGATGAGGTACTGATTGTTTGCCGACCATAACTCCGACTCAAACTCTGCCTTGAGGGAATTCAGGATGTTGAGGTTCTCGGCTTCAACCACCTCCCCCCTGGCGATGATGAGTTTCCCCTCGTCTACATTCCCCCGGGTGGTAGAGATCTTGGAAAGTTCGTCTGCCAACTCTTTTTCTGAAAGTTCCGCATCATAAGTTACGTTGGGCCTGACCGCGTTGAAGAACACATCCTGAAAAATCGAATAATAGTCGCCCGCCCTTCTCGATTTGAGGATATCCCTGACCAAGGAATCCACTTCCGAGAGGGAATAAAGGGCATCGGTCCTGACTCGGCTGGCCTCATTGTTCCTCACCAGGTAAAGAAATTCCGGTACTTCCCTGCCCGAGGTATTCTGCAGGATCCCGTTCCGGTACAATTCGAGCAGGATATCCTCCCCTATCCGGCTCAGCCGTCTTTTCTGCCTCTCTGTAAGCTGTTGGCTATCCAGAAGGACCTGGAAATCCTCCCGGAAATTTTGGCTGACCTCTGCCACCACAGCCGTGTCATAGGTGTAATAGGGAATTTGTTTCTCCCTCAGGGACTGTTGTTCCCTACTGATCTCCTCTTCCCCTTTACGGATGGAGAAATCGAAGGGGGCATACAGGTTCTCGTACTGCCAGGGTTTTCCCTTCTGGAATTCGTATTTGAACTTCCCTCCCCTGGGGAAGAAGAAAACAATACAGCCTACCGTCACAAAATACAGGATGTACTTGTAGATCAGGCCCTGGTTCTTATAAAGTTTATCTAGTGAATCTTCCATGCAGTCATCCGCTGCAATAAAAATAGAAAATATAATGGCATCCCTCCTCTTTTATATTCTAAGGCTCTTCTTTGGCACATAATTTCTTAATTTCGCGACAGAACTACACAACAATGAAAGAAGTCGTAATCGTTTCAGTCGCCAGGACCCCTATCGGAAGTTTTATGGGGGCATTATCCGGTATTCCGGCACCTAAATTGGGTGCTATTGCTATCAAAGGGGCTCTCGAAAAGGTAGGCCTTGCCCCGGACCAGGTGGAAGAAGTGCTTATGGGCAACGTGGTACAGGCCGGGACCGGCCAGGCTCCTGCCCGCCAGGCCGCCATCTACGCCGGGATCCCTGATACGGTTCCCTGTACCACAGTAAATAAGGTTTGCGCCTCCGGGATGAAGGCCATCATGCAGGGAGCCCAATCCATCGCCCTGGGCGACACCTCCATCGTGGTGGCCGGCGGGATGGAGAACATGAGTTTGATCCCTCATTATGTGCATATGAGGACGGGGCAAAAATTCGGCCCGGCAACTCTGGAGGACGGCATGCAAAAAGATGGTCTGGTAGATGCCTATGACCAGAATGCGATGGGCGTATGTGCCGACCTCTGTGCGGCGGAACACAAGTTCAGCAGGGAGGACCAGGACGCCTTCGCGATCCAATCATACCAGAGGTCCGCCAAAGCATGGGCCGAGGGAAAATTTGCGGATGAGGTGGTCCCCGTGGAAGTACCCCAAAGAAGGGGGGAACCTTTGATCGTCTCCGAGGATGAGGAATTCAAAAATGTAAAAATAGAGAAGATCCCTGACCTAAGGCCGGCTTTTACTAAGGACGGTACGGTCACGGCGGCCAATGCCTCCACCATCAATGACGGTGCAGCCGCCTTGGTGCTGATGAGCGCCGAAAAAGCGGCCGAACTGAATCTCAAACCACTGGCCTCTATCAAAGCCTATGCGGATGCCGCCCAGGAACCCAAATGGTTTACTACGGCCCCGGCAAAGGCCCTTCCCAAAGCGCTTGCAAAAGCGAACTTGAAAATAGAGGAAATCGACTTTTTTGAGTTCAATGAGGCCTTTTCTGTGGTAGGTCTTGCCAATATGAAACTCCTAGGCCTTAAGGATTCCAACGTCAATGTCAACGGAGGTGCCGTGTCCCTGGGGCATCCTTTGGGTTGCTCCGGAGCGAGAATCGTTATCACCCTGCTCAGCGTGATGAAGCAGAACAACGGTAAATACGGGGCAGCAGCTATCTGTAATGGAGGGGGAGGTGCCTCAGCCCTGCTCCTGGAACGTAAATAAGATTCCTTGCAAAAAAACGCCCATCACTACGGGCTCTGTGCCCAGAGTATCATCCCGGTCAGGAATACCGCAAATCCATCGGGGGAACAGGTGACCCAGCTCTTGTACGGGGACCTGTACAAGGTGACAGACCACCGGAAAGAATGGGTAAAGATACGGGTGACCTATGACGGGACCGAGGGGTGGATCCCCAAAAATCAATCCCATGCACTTGAAAAGGAGGACTATCAGGCTTTGAAGTCGGCCCGGGAACCCGCCCATGCCTCAGACCTCATCTCCTTTGTCAGTATGGGGAATAACCAACTCATCCCTGTGCTACTGGGTTCTGTAGTCCATTTTGCAGACCACCTGAAACACGATTACGAGGGAGAACTGGTAAGGGGTACACTCGAAAAATCCCACTTGCTGAATACCGCCTTCCTCTACCTCAACGCCCCCTACCAGTGGGGAGGAAAGACCCCTTTCGGGATCGATGCCTCGGGTCTGGCACAAATGGTCTATAAGATCAACGGATACAAGCTTCCCAGAAATGCCTGGGACCAGGCTCTTTTAGGGGAAGTACTGAGCTTTGTGGAAGAGAGTAACCCCGGAGACCTCGCCTTCTTTGATGATGAGGAGGGAAAGATCACCCATGTGGGGCTCATTATGAAGGACAACCACGTGATTCACGCCCACGGAAAGGTCCGTATAGACCGGCTGGATCAGAGCGGAATCTACGATCAGGAACAGGGAAGATACACCCACCGGCTTCGCGTGATCAAAAAGATCCTATAAAAAAACCCGGCAGCTTGCCGGGTTCTTTTTTATGTCAGTAATGAAAATTATTCTCCGAGGAGTTTCTTGATCCTCATAAAATTCTCATTATCCCCCAGGGCTCCATAGATATTCTTCAGCTGGGATAGGATTCCCTGGTTATCCGGATTGTTTTTCAGGGCATCCTCCAGAACCAGAGCACCTTCTCTGAAAAGTCCGTCTTTTTGTTTCTTCAATTCCTCATACCTCGCAATATCTGCCCTTGAATTCCCCAGGCTGTTCATCTCATCGATCAACGCATTCCCCTCATTTACATAGGTAGTGGAAAGGTTGAGCTGGGCATTCACATAGCCCGGATTGATCTCAATAGCCCTGCGGTAGGCCGCCCTGGCTTCTTCCATATTGCCTTGCTCCATATTGATCACTCCAATATTGTACTGGAGATCCGGGTTGTCCGGAGCCATGTTGGAAGCCTCTGCCATCAGACTCTTGAATCGGTCCTTATCACCCATCTTGTAATACAGGTTGGCCTCATTCAGGACCAGGTTCACGTCATTCGGGTTTTTTATTTTTGCATCCTTATAGGCCTGTAGGGCCTTCTCGTCCTGCCCGAGCTGAGTGTAGATCAGGGCAATATTCTTAATGATCTCAGAACTTTTAGAAGGAGATCGCTCCATGACCGGATCCTTGTAGGTTCCGGATTTGATCATGATGTCCATCTGAGTCTTGTCGTTCATTTCTTCAACCTCTCCAGTCTCTACGTTCGTGGCCTTGTAGGACATGGTGCTTCCGTCGTAATTCAGATCCTTAAGCTCCTCGTAATACCCTAGAGCCTGCTCGTAATGTTGCCCGTTAACCGCACTGCTGGCGGCGTAGTAAAGGTAAATGGTGTCCTGTGGGCTCAACTTGTAAGCCATGTAGAGTTTATCGGCCCCTTCCTTGAATTTTTTGTTGTTGTTGTCCTCAACAGCCGCATTGATCAGGTCGGAGGTCATTCCCGCCAGGGCCTGCCCGCTATCTGAGCTGTACTTCTGCTTCCCACTGGCATCCTCCACTTCGATCACCTTTTTGTAGGCAGCGATCGCCTCATCAAAAGCCCCGGCTTCTCCTTTCTTGGCCAGATCGGCAAACACCTGCCCCCTGACGTAGTAGTATTGAGCCTGGGAACGGTCATCGGCCCCGCCTATCATTCCAGAAATAGATTCCAGACTGGCTTTGGCTGCTGCAGCATCCCCACTTTTCATGGCTTTTTCGGCATCCTTCAGCTCGTTCTTTTGTGAAAAAGCGAGCGCGCTAATCATCATAGCCGTTAAAATGAATAGTTTCGTTCTCATTGTTTTAATCTTTTGTTTAGTGTTTATTAATTATTCTTCTGATTCTGGTTCCTGTGTATCAAGAGCCGTGCCATCTTCGGTTTTAACTTCGATATCCCTGAGGTTTACCTCCTCCAGATCATCTTCATCCTTCATAACCTTGGCCACTGCTGCGATCGAATCGTTGTCCTTGAGGTTGATCAGTCTTACCCCCTGGGTAGCCCTGCCCATGGTCCTCAGATCGTCCACGCTCATGCGGATGGCAATGCCTGATTTGTTTATGATCATCAGGTCATCCGAATCGGACACATTCTTGATCGCCACGAGTCCTCCCGTTTTCTTGGTAATGGAAATGGTCTTGACCCCTTTTCCTCCGCGGTTGGTGATACGGTAGTCATCAATACTCGACCTTTTTCCGTATCCGTTCTCAGAAACCACGAGGATATCCTCTTCAAAATTATGTACTGAGACCATGCCGATCACTTCATCATCCTCGCTGGCCAGGGTGATCCCGCGAACTCCGGAGGCACTTCTGCCCATTGGCCGTGTTTTGCTTTCCTCAAAACGGATGGCTTTTCCGGATTTCAGGCCGAGGAAGATCTGACTGGTCCCCGTGGTAAGCTTGGCCTCGAGCAACTCATCCCCTTCCCTCACATTGATCGCGATGATTCCATTTTGCCTGGGCCTTGAATACTGTTCCAGGGAGGTCTTCTTCACCACACCTTTTTTGGTGGCCATAATGACGTAATGGCTGTTGACGTAGTCCTCATCCTTGAGGTCCTGGGTACATATAAAGGCCTTTACCTTATCGTCTGTCTCTATGTTGATCAGGTTCTGTATCGCCCTGCCTTTGGAGGTCCTGCTACCTTCAGGGATCTCATAGACCCGCATCCAGAAACACTTTCCGCTCTGGGTGAAGAACAACATGTATTGGTGGTTGGTCCCCACAAAGAGGTGCTCCAGGAAGTCTTCGTTCCGGGTAGAGGATGCCTTCTGGCCTACCCCACCCCTGTGCTGGGTCTTGTATTCCGTGAGGGGGGTCCTTTTGATATATCCCGCGTGGGAAATGGTAATAACCACCTGCTCATCGGGAATCATGTCCTCTATACTGAGGTCTCCCCCGGCGAAGTTGATCTCCGAGCGCCTCTCATCCCCGTATTTCTCCTTGATCTCAAGTAATTCCTCCTTGATGATGTCCATCCTCCTTTCCTTGCGGGCGAGAATGTCTTTGAGGTCCTCAATGGTCTTGAGGATCTCCTCGTATTCAGACCTCAGTTTGTCCTGCTCGAGTCCGGTGAGTTGCCTCAATCTCATTTCCACGATCGCCCGGGCCTGAACTTCTGTCAGTTCGAATCGTTCGATCAGATTCTGCCTGGCCGTATCCGCATCCGAAGAGGCGCGGATAATGCTGATCACCTCGTCTATATTGTCCGAAGCGATGATCAATCCTTCCAGGATATGGGCCCGATCCTCTGCCTTTTTCAGGTCGAAGGTGGTCCTGCGAACTACCACCTCATGGCGGTGTTCGACAAAGTATGTTATGATCTCTTTGACGTTGAGCAACTGGGGTCGTCCTTTTACCAGGGCGATGTTGTTCACGCTGAAGGAGGATTGTAAGGCGGTGTATTTGTACAGGGTATTCAGCACGATGTTCGGGATTGCATCCCTCTTAAGGATGTACACCACACGCATTCCCTTGCGGTCACTTTCGTCCCGGATGTTGCTGATACCTTCTATCTTCTTCTCATTGACCAGGTCGGCCGTCTTTTTGATCATATCCGCCTTGTTGACCTGGTAGGGGATCTCAGTCACCACGATGCACTCGCGGCCATCCACTTCCTCGAAATGGGATTTGGCCCGCATGACGATGCGCCCTCGGCCGGTATGAAAGGCTTCCTTAACCCCGTCATATCCGTAGATGATCCCTCCTGTAGGGAAATCCGGGGCTTTGATGTGGGAGATCAGCTCGTCTATTTCGATCTCCGGGTTATCGATGTAAGCAACGGTACCGTCCACTACCTCCGACAGGTTGTGGGGAGGCATGTTGGTCGCCATACCCACGGCGATCCCGGATGCTCCGTTGATGAGCAGGTTGGGTATCCTGGCAGGCAGGACGGTGGGCTCCTCTAAGGAGTCGTCGAAGTTGAGCTGGTGGTCTACAGTCTCCTTCTCTATATCCGTAAGCATTTCGTCCGCGATCTTCCGCATCCTTGCCTCCGTATACCTCATCGCCGCCGGGCTGTCCCCGTCTATGGACCCGAAGTTACCCTGCCCGTCTATGAGCATGTACCTCAGGCTCCATTCCTGTGCCATACGCACCATGGTATCGTAAACAGACGTGTCGCCATGGGGGTGATACTTACCCAGAACCTCCCCTACGATACGGGCAGATTTCTTATGGGCACTGTTAGATCTCACACCCAGTTCGTGCATTCCGTAGAGCACCCTTCTGTGCACCGGTTTGAGTCCATCCCTGACATCGGGTAAGGCCCGTGACACAATGACCGACATTGAGTAATCAATGTAGGCAGATTTCATCTCATCCTCTATGTTGATCGGGATCAATTTTTCTCCTTCCGCCATATAAAAATCCTATTGCTTATCAGTGGTTAAAACATCGGCCCAATATACGTAAAATGATAGGTTAAGGCGTACAAAACGCTGAGTTTATTGCAGAATTTATCAACATGACATATGGTCATTTTCGTTGATAAAAGCCCTGTTAATTATTTTGTAAATCGGGCATTTTTTCGTCATTTAGGCCAACTTAATCTAATATAGGTACGGTTATTGACGTTCTTATGGTAAGTTTTAGTAATTTTAAAGTGTTTTAAGGAAACCTTATGGACGATAATTTTTCACCAAGAGTAAAAGACGTAATTGCTTACAGCAAGGAGGAGGCCCTGAGGCTCGGTCACGACTTCATAGGCACCGAACACCTGATGTTAGGCTTACTCCGGGATGGCAGTGGAAAGGCCATTAGTATCCTGGACGCTTTGGACGTAGACCTCGACCATCTCCGCAGAAAGGTGGAAATCCTGAGTCCGGCCAACCCCAATCCGGGGAATACCCAAAAAGACAAGAAGAACCTGCACCTCACCAGGCAGGCTGAACGCGCTTTGAAGACGACCTTCCTGGAAGCTAAATTGTTCCAGAGTTCTTCCATCAATACAGCTCACCTCCTCCTTTGCATTTTGAGGAATGAGAATGACCCTACCACCAAATTGCTCCACAAGCTGAAAGTGGACTACGACGGGGTAAAGGAACAGTTCAAATCTATGATCACCAGCGAGGACGATTACGTGGATTCTCCTACCTCAGAATCCTTCCCAAGCGATTCTGATGAGCCCTCCGAAGGGAAGGAAGCCTCCTATGGGGGAGCCTCTGCCCAAAAGGGGAGCAAGAAATCCAAGACGCCCGTGCTCGACAATTTCGGACGCGACCTAACCCAATTGGCTGAGGAGAACAAACTCGACCCCGTGGTAGGCCGTGAAAAAGAGATCGAACGCGTCTCCCAGATCCTCAGTCGCAGAAAGAAAAACAACCCCCTGCTCATCGGTGAACCCGGAGTGGGAAAGAGTGCTATTGCTGAAGGGCTGGCCCTGCGTATCATCAACAAGAAAGTATCCCGAATCCTCTACAACAAGAGGGTGGTGACCCTTGATCTCGCCTCCCTCGTTGCCGGCACCAAGTACCGCGGGCAATTCGAAGAGCGGATGAAGGCGGTGATGAACGAGCTGGAAAAAAATGACGATGTGATCCTGTTCATTGACGAGATCCACACCATAGTGGGTGCCGGTGGAGCCACCGGGAGCCTGGATGCCTCCAATATGTTCAAACCTGCCCTTGCCAGAGGGGAGATCCAATGTATAGGGGCCACTACCCTGGATGAGTACCGTCAGTACATTGAAAAGGACGGAGCCCTGGAGCGAAGGTTCCAGAAGGTCATGGTAGAACCCACCACCGTGGAGGAAACCATAGAGATCCTCCGGAACATCAAAGGAAAATACGAAGACCACCACAACGTGATTTATACGGATGAGGCCATCCTCGCCTGTGTAAAACTCACGAATCGCTATATGACGGACCGTTTTCTGCCGGACAAGGCCATCGATGCCCTGGACGAATCCGGATCCCGTGTACATATCGTTAATATGGACGTGCCCAAACAGATCCTCGAACTGGAAAAACAACTAGAGGATGTAAGGGAACTCAAGAATACGGTTGTGAAAAAACAACGGTATGAAGAGGCTGCCAAATTGAGAGATGATGAAAAACGCCTGGAGAAGGAACTGGCAGTGGCCCAGGAAAAATGGGAAGAAGACAGCAAACTGCACAGGGAGGTCGTGAGCGAGGACAATGTGGCAGATGTGGTTTCCATGATGAGTGGTATCCCGGTAAACAAGATCGCACAGACCGAGAGTAACAAACTGGCAGAATTGCCGGCCCTCATAAAAGGGAATGTGATCGGGCAGGACGAGGCGGTGGCCAAGGTGGCCAAAGCCATACAGCGTAACCGGGCCGGACTCAAAGATCCCAACAAACCCATAGGATCCTTTATCTTCCTCGGTCAGACCGGGGTGGGTAAGACTCAGTTAGCCAAGGTACTGGCCAAGGAATTGTTTGATTCTGAGGACGCGCTTATCCGGATCGATATGAGCGAATACATGGAGAAATTTGCCATCTCCAGACTGGTAGGTGCCCCTCCCGGATATGTGGGGTATGAGGAAGGCGGACAACTGACTGAGAAAGTCAGACGCAAACCCTATTCAGTCATCCTCCTCGACGAGGTGGAAAAAGCGCATCCCGATGTATTCAATATGCTCTTACAGGTACTGGACGACGGCTACCTGACAGACAGCTTGGGCAGGAAGATCGATTTCAGAAATACCATCATTATAATGACCTCCAATATCGGGGCCAGACAGTTGAAAGACTTCGGACAAGGGGTAGGTTTTGGTACTTCGGCCAAAAAATCCCAGGAGGATTCCCACCAAAAGAGTGTGATAGAGAACGCACTAAAGAAAGCTTTTGCCCCTGAGTTCCTGAACAGGATAGACGATGTGATTGTCTTTAATCCGCTCGAAAGAGAGCATATCCACCAGATCATTGATATTGAGCTCGATAAATTGTTCAACAGGATCAAGGACATAGGCTACGAACTGAATCTTTCAGACAAGGCCAAGGACTATATCTCGGAAAAAGGGTTTGACAAACAATACGGTGCCAGACCTCTTAAAAGGGCGATTCAGAAATACATAGAGGATGCCCTGGCCGAAGAGATCGTCAATTCGAAACTGGAAGAAGGAGACAGCATTTTTATGGACTATGACGGGAAATCAGAACTCCTTACTATTGAGATCAACAAAGCCAAGAAGTCTTCCAAAGCGTAAGCTGTAAGAAATAGATGTAAACAGGGTGTTAGTTAACTGACACCCTTTTTTTATTCCTCCTTCAGAACTTCAATTCCTGACTGCGCCTCATGTCAATAAAACGATTTTTGAGCCTTTAATCTAATATTTTTCTAAAGGTACGGCCCTCCCTATACTTTCGTAATGAACACTACAAAACTACATGGGGATGAAAGTTGGACCGATCAAAACACCGGTTGTCGTAAAGGAGTATATTCTGGATATAGGTACGGTTCAGGTCTTTGACAATTACATGGTGTCCATTTTTAATGAAGGCTGCACAGTAACCCTGGAAAGGGCCTATCAACTGATAGGCATTACAGAAATTCACTTCAGAAACAAACCTTTTGGTTATATCAGTTACAGGAAGAACTCCTATGCCATTGATCCAAATATCTACAGTTTTGTGAGGGAACTGGAGAACCTAAAAGCATTTGCTATCGTTTCAGTTAAGGAAATGGACATGCACAACTTCACCATCGAGAAGATGTTCTACAAAAAACCGATGAAGTTCTTTATCGATTACAACAACGCCCTGGCTTGGGTGAAGAGACGGGTGCTCAAGAAATAGACTACTCCCTGACCTCTCTTTCTTTTTCATCGCTATCCTCCGTATAGAATTCCCGGAATGCAGCCCCTATATGTGCTGTGATATCGGATGCGATCGAGGATTCCATACTTTGAGAATCCAGGCAGAGATCCCCTGCCCTTCCATGTATATAGACACCCATGAGCGCGGCCTCCTCAGGGAGATATCCCTGGGAGAGAAGTCCAGTGATCACCCCGGTGAGCACGTCCCCGCTTCCCGCTGTGGCCATTCCCGGGTTACCGGTAGAATTCACGTATCCTTTTGTACCGCTTACAACCATGGTATGCGCCCCTTTGATCACCAAAAGGCAGTGGTGCTCTCCGACAAATTTCCTGGCCATTTCCAATTTTTCAAAATCGTCTTTCCACGGGCCGATGAGTCGTTCCAGTTCCCCGGGATGGGGAGTGAGAACGGTCCCCGGTGGCATAAGTTTCAGCAGGGACCTGTCTTTGGAAATGGCATTCAGCCCGTCTGCATCGACCACCAGTGGGGAGGTGTTGCTCTCCAGAAAAGCCCTGAAAGCAGCGATGGAAGCCTTGGAAGTACCCATCCCCATTCCGATACCAACGGCAGAAGGGGTGAACGGCATCCTTATTTCCGTGAGTTCACTTTCATCCTTGCCGGTCATCACCATGACCTCGGGCAGGGCCGACTGCAGGGGATTGTAACCGCAACCCGGTACAAAGGCCGTGACGAGTCCGCTCCCGCTTCTCAAACAGGCTTCAGAACTCAGGATCACAGCACCCATTTTGCCATGGGATCCGCCAACGATCAAAGCATGGCCGTACGTGCCTTTATGGGAAAATTTTTTTCTGAATCGGTACAGGGGCCTGACCTCCCGAAACCCTATTAATTCGTATGCCGTGTCCAGTGAATCAATAAATTCCTGATGCAGACCGATATCGAGGGCTACCCACTGTTCACAAAAACGACCGGAAGAAGGCAGGAAAAAGGGTAGTTTCGGATGTTGAAAGGTCAGGACATAATGGGCGTGCACCACCTGTTTCGGATCTGAATGCCTCTCGAGGAACATCCCTGAGGGGACATCAATGGACACTACCAGGGCTTTGCTTTTATTCAGGGATTGCATCAGCTTGCATACCCAGGGTTCGGGCTCACGGTTCAGGCCTGTCCCGAAAATAGCGTCCAAAACGATATCCCCTTCGGGAATAACGGGCAGGGCACTCTCCTCTTTAATGACCTCCGGCCAGACTTTCCGGTCTTTAAGCCTGTCGAGGTTGATCAGGAAATCTGCTGAACGCTTATCGCTGTAATTGACGATATACACCTGTATCTGATAGCCGTGTTCCAGCAAATGCCTGGCCACTACCAGTCCGTCTCCCCCGTTGTTCCCCGTTCCGCAAAAGATGTGGAGGGTTACAGGAGATCCGTTCAGCTGACTGTTTAGCCAGCCGAAAATAGCGCTACCGGCCCTCTCCATGAGTTCATCGCTCTGGATGCCCTCCTTTTCTATTGTAAAGGCATCTGCAGCCCTGATCTGTTCCGCGGAAAGTATTTTCATCTCTTCAAGTTCAGTTTGGGTCAACCCCGTTTGGGATCCTTTTTTGTCGACTGATGGAAAGTTCACACTTTTTCCCTCCGTCGGTGAAAAATCCGCAAAAAAGATGGTTATTCACAGGCTGGTCCTCAAAAATCGTCTGATTTGTTGGGGCAGCATCGTAAAAATACTACATTTGACCGGTATGAGATCAACGCCTATTTCTTTCCCAATGTTTTCCTCATCGGAATTCCCTTTCCGCACGGGTGTGATGACGATCACCACCCCCTGGGGGTAGCCTCTGATCATTCTCCGCAGTCACGTTTATTATTCTATCCTTAATCTCCTTGCAAAATGAAAGTTTTAAAATTTGGTGGTACCTCTGTCGCTTCTTCAGGCGTTATAAAGCAGGTCCGGGAAATCTCGGCTAACTCGAAGGCAGAACGGATCGCTGTAGTAGTCTCAGCCCTGGGTGGTGTCACCGATCTCCTTCTCGATACCATGCACACGGCTTCCAGGCAGGATGCGTCCTTCCGAAAAGCCCTGAAAGGCATAGAAGACCGGCATTTGGAGGTCGTCCGAGAACTGCTGCCTACCAAGGCGCAAAGCGGGATTCTCAGTAAGGTAAAAAGTGAGCTCAACGTACTGGAGACCCTCCTGGAGGGCGCTTATTATATAGGTGAGGTCACCCCAAGGCTTTCCGATAAGGTCGTCAGTTACGGGGAATTACTGTCGGCCTTTATCATCAGCGAATATTTCAAGGTGAGCGGACTCGATGCGGTTTTCAAGGATTCGCGCGAACTTCTGATCACGGATCAGACCCACGGTAAGGCTGCTGTGGATTTTAAGGAGACCGATAAACGGATTATCCATTATTTTGAAGAGGAATCGGCCAAAGTGGTCATTCTTCCCGGATTTATTGCGTCCTCAGAGGACGGTAATGTCACGACACTCGGCCGGGGCGGTTCTGACTATACCGCCTCCATTATCGCCGCCGCCCTGAAAGTGGACGAATTACAGATCTGGACGGATGTCAGCGGGATGTTCACGGCCAATCCGAAGATCGTAAAACAGGCCAAACCCATCGCACATATCTCCTATGAAGAAGCCATGGAACTGTCGCATTTTGGTGCCAAGGTGCTCTACCCGCCCACTGTGCAACCAGTTCTTGCCAAAGGCCTTCCCATCAGTATCAAAAACACCTTTGACCCCGATGCTGCCGGGACGTTGATCACCAGGAAGTCGCCTGAAGAAGGCAGGACGGTAAGGGGAATCAGTTACATCCCCGGCATTTCCCTGCTTTCCCTGGAAGGTCCAGGAATGATCGGGATCCCGGGTATTTCAAAGCGATTTTTTGAGGTGCTCTCCCTGGCTAATATCAGTGTGGTGCTTATCACCCAGGCCTCTTCAGAACATTCCATCTGTATAGGGATCGCAGATGAAGACGCCTCAAAGGCCATCAAGGAAATAGACAAGGCCTTTGCGTTTGAGAGGTCGCAGGGGAAGATCAAACCCGTGGCCCATGAAAAAGACCTTGCCATCATAGCCCTGGTGGGAGACCAGATGAAGAATCACCAGGGGTTGAGCGGCAGGATGTTCAGTACACTGGGAAAGAACAATGTGAACATCCGGGCGATCGCCCAGGGGGCTTCAGAAAGGAATATCTCGGCCGTGATCCGCAAGGAGGATGTCAAAAAAGCGCTGAACACCCTGCACGAGACCTTTTTCGAGGAGAACGTCAAACAGTTGAACCTCTATGTCCTGGGGTGTGGGAATGTAGGATCCAAATTGCTGGAACAACTCAGAAAGCAAAGGAAATATCTCAAGGAACACCTGAGGCTGAATATCAGGGTTCTGGGGATCTCTAATTCGCGCAGGATGTACTTCGACGAGCAGGGGATTTCGCTTCAAAATTGGCAGGATCTGCTGGCAGGCGGAGAAAAGGCGAATGCAGGAGAATTCTTTAAAACCATTCAGAAGATCAATGCCCGCAACAGTATCCTGGTAGACAATACAGCAAGCGAAAAGGTGGCAGAGAGCTATCCAAGATACCTCAGAGAGAGCATTTCTGTGGTCACCTGCAACAAGATCGCCTGTTCTTCCGCATATGAGAATTACAGGCAGCTGAAGGAGCTGGCCAAGCAATTCAGGGCGCCGTTTTTGTTCGAGACGAATGTTGGAGCCGGACTGCCCATCATCGACACCCTCAAACATCTCGTTGCCTCAGGTGACGAGGTACTCGAGATCAAAGCGGTTTTATCGGGTAGTCTGAATTTTGTCTTCGACCATTTTGACGAGCATACCACC
This sequence comes from Muriicola jejuensis, assembly GCF_010671595.1. GTDB lineage: Bacteria > Bacteroidota > Bacteroidia > Flavobacteriales > Flavobacteriaceae > Muriicola > Muriicola jejuensis. Next base: position 54,730 of record NZ_JAABOP010000001.1, read on the forward strand.
TTTCACGATGTGGTAAAACAGGCGCAGGAACAGGGATATACCGAACCAGATCCCAAGATCGACCTCAGCGGGATAGACGTGATGCGAAAGATCCTGATCCTGGCTCGGGAAAGCGGATTTAAGCTGGAACTGTCCGATATCGAAAATCGTTCCTTCCTCCCGGAAGAAGCATTGAAAACGAAAGACAACAACCAATTTTTTGCTGCCCTGCAGAAGCACGAGGCGGAATTCCAGCAATTGGTCCGGGACGCCAAGGCGAAGAAGTGCAAACTGAAATTCGTTGCGTCCCTCAAGGAAGGGAAGGCCAGTGTAGGTTTGGAACATATTCCTCAGGGACATGATTTTTATTCCCTTGCAGGAAGTGACAATATCGTCCTTTTTTATACGAAAAGGTATCCCAAACAACCCCTGATCATAAAAGGGGCCGGGGCAGGAGCCGATGTGACCGCCTCGGGGATCTTTGCCGATATTATCCGTATCGGTACGTATTAACCGACATAAAACTACCTGGAAAAAGGAAATTGTATTAGTTTCGGTACAGGCATACCTGCTTCATGACAAAAGACGAGATCAAAATATTCTGTCCGGCCACCATCGCCAATATTTCCTGTGGTTTCGATGTCCTCGGACTCGCCCTGGGAACCGTTGGGGATGTGATGGTGATCCGAAGGGGAAATAGTCCCGGGATCAGGATCACCAGGATTACGGGTCAGGAGATCCCCATGGACGCCGATAAGAATGTGGCCGGCGTCGCAGGCATGGCTATGCTCAAAGAGCTGGAATACCAGGGCGGCTTTGAGGTGGAGATCCATAAAAAGATCAAGGCCGGAAGCGGGATAGGCAGCAGTGCAGCCAGCGCCTCCGGAGTGGTCTGGGGGATCAATCACCTCCTGGGCAACCCTTGTTCCGAAGAACAACTGGTGCGCTTTGCGATGGAAGGGGAAAAACTCGCCAGCGGTACTCCCCATGCAGACAATGTGGCTCCTGCGATCTATGGGGGCATTACCCTGGTGCGCAGTTCGGACCCCCTGGACGTAGTGCGCATACACGCTCCGGCAGAACTCTTTGCCTCAGTGGTCCATCCCCAGATAGAGATCAAGACCTCTGATTCGAGGAAGATCCTTAGAACGAGCATCTCCCTGGCGGACGGGATCAGGCAATGGGGGAATCTCGGTGCACTCATAGCCGGTCTGTTCAGGGAAGATTACGATCTCATCGGCCGCTCGCTTGAAGATCATATCGTGGAACCCATCCGCTCCATCCTCATACCCGGTTTTGACGAGATCAAGCGAGCGGCGATTGCTGCCGGCGCTCTGGGGTGCGGCATATCGGGTTCCGGGCCTTCGATATTCGCCCTGAGCAAAGGGAGGGAAACCGCCGTAAAAGTATCTGAAAGCATGAGCAGGGTGCTTACCGGAATAGACCTGGAACACGACACCTATGTCTCAGAGATCAATACCCAGGGGATACGGATCATTTCCTAGGACCCTGGCAAAACACAAAGGATGAAGTACTACAGCCTCAACAAGAGATCTCCGAATACCTCCTTCAGGGAAGCGGTCATACGCGGTATAGCGCCGGATGGCGGACTGTATTTCCCCGAACACATCCCTGAATTCCGTCCGGGCTTTATCAAAGATTTAGGCAGACTTTCCCCATTGGAGATCGGGATGGAAGCCATGACCCCTTTTGTTGAAGGGGAACTTCCCGGGGAGGTCCTGGAAGGTATATTGACTAAGGTTCTCGACTTCGAATTTCCCCTGGTGAACCTGGGTGGCGGGATTTCATCTCTGGAACTCTTCCACGGGCCTACCATGGCTTTCAAAGATGTGGGCGCCCGCTTCATGGCATTGAGCCTCGGGTATTTCTACAGGAATTCAGACAAAGAGGTCACGGTCCTGGTGGCTACTTCCGGCGATACAGGCGGCGCTGTGGCCAAGGGTTTCCTGGGAGTTACCGGAGTAAATGTCGTCATTCTCTATCCCGAAGGCAAGGTAAGCGACATTCAGGAAAGACAGCTCACTACGCTGGGACAGAATATAAAGGCACTAAGGGTAAAGGGCACCTTTGACGACTGCCAGCGTATGGTAAAAAAGGCATTTACGGACGAAAACCTTTCCCGTAAGATACAGCTCACCTCCGCCAACTCCATCAATGTGGCCCGCTGGCTCCCGCAGATGCTCTACTACCTGCTTGCCTGCCACCAATTACCACACACGGGCAAGAAACTTGTCTTTTCCGTTCCAAGCGGGAATTTTGGGAATATCTGTGCTGGCATGCTCGCACAAAGGATGGGCCTGCCGGTGAGTCATTTCATCGCCTCCACCAATGTAAACGACACCGTACCTCGATACATGCAAACCTCGGAATACGACCCACACCCATCCACAGCAACCATATCGAATGCCATGGACGTGGGAGACCCGAGCAACTTCGTCAGGATCCTGGAACTCTACGGCCAGGATTTTGAAGAATTGAAGAAACACCTGAGTTCCTACTCCTTTTCTGACAAAGAGACCAGAGAGGCTATGAAGTCCCTTTACAGGGATAACGGGTACGTGGCAGACCCCCATGGTGCCGTGGGCTACCTGGGATTGAAGAAATACATGCAATCCCATCCGGATACCGAAGGTGTTTTCCTCGAAACTGCCCATCCCGTAAAATTCCTGGATGTGGTGAGAGAAACCCTGAATACGGAGATCCCGCTACCGCCTCAGATCAGGGAGGTCATGGATAAGGAGAAAGTTTCGACCCCTGTAAAGGGCTACGAAGAACTCCGGGATTTCCTCCTCTCCTGAGTGTGCCCTCCTCTGAAAAATGGTTAAAAGTTCTTTCCCCGGAAAGTGGCTAAGACTTATTTTCAATACCTTTGCGCCACATAAAAAAACAAAGCATGAAGACCACTGCTTTACATGATATCCATGTATCCCTGGGAGCCAAAATGGTCCCTTTTGCCGGATATTCCATGCCGGTATCCTACGAGGGAGTAACCGCAGAGCACGAGACTGTACGCAAGGCATTGGGCGTCTTTGACGTATCCCATATGGGTGAATTCCTGATAGATGGCCCAAAAGCCCTGGAACTGGTACAGAAGGTTACCTCCAACGATGCCGCCAAACTGGAGGTCGGGATGGCCCAATACAGCTGTATGCCCAATGAGACAGGGGGTATCGTGGACGACCTCATCATCTACAAGGTCAAGGATGAACAGTTCCTTCTGGTGGTCAACGCATCGAATATCGAAAAAGACTGGGATCATATCACCCGGTACAATAAAGGCATTGGCGCTTCCATGAGGAATATCTCTGACGATTATTCCCTCCTGGCCATTCAGGGGCCCAAGGCGGTGGAGGCTATGCAATCGCTTACCTCTGTAGACCTGTCGGAAATCAAATTCTACACCTTTGTGGTCGCCGATTTTGCGGACATACCACATGTGATCATTTCGGCAACGGGCTATACCGGATCCGGGGGCTTTGAGATCTACTGCAAGAACGGGGAAGTCAGGCAGGTCTGGGAAAAGGTATTGGCAGCTGGGAAGGAATACGGGATCAAACCAATCGGACTGGCCGCGAGGGATACCCTGAGGCTGGAGATGGGATATTGTCTATACGGCAATGACATCGATGACACTACCTCACCCCTGGAAGCCGGGCTGGGTTGGATCACTAAATTCAATAAGGAAGATTTCGTCAACAAGGAGGATCTCGAGCAACAGAAAAAAGAGGGGGTCACAAGAAAGTTGGTGGCCTTTGAATTAAAAGACAGGGGGATACCAAGGCAGGGATATCCTATCCTGGACGCGGACGGAAATGAGATCGGACAGGTGACCTCAGGTACCATGTCGCCCTCCCTGGGAATAGGCATAGGGTTGGGATATGTCCCCATCGGACATGCTGCCACAGGTTCAACTATCAAGATTCAGATCAGGAAAAACGCCCTGGACGCCACTGTTGTGAAATTACCATTCTACAAGGGATAGGAGGATAGAGGGAAGCTGGAAGGAACGGTGCAAGAAGACTCAAAGAAAATACTGATTTTAGGCGGGAGTGGTTTCATTGGAAACGCGCTCTACAGGGAATTGTGTAATTACTACGACACCTATGGCACCTATTTCTCCTCCAGAAACGGGTATGCCTCCAACAAGCAGTTCTTCCCCTATGATATGCAGGAAGACGACGTGTTCCAGCTCCTGGAAAAGATACGCCCCAACATCGTGATCTCCGCATTGAGAGGGGATTTCCCGGCCCAGATCCAGGCACATGAACACCTGGTAGAATACGTGTCGAAGCACTCCTGCAGGCTGTACTTCCTCTCTTCGGCTAATGTCTTTGACGCTTACAGCAAATTCCCTTCCTATGAATACGACAAGACTCTCTCTGAAAGTATCTACGGCAGGCTAAAGATCAAGATTGAGAATATGTTGCTGAGGCTGCCAAAGAAGAAAGCCTGTATCCTGAGGCTTCCCATGGTCTTCGGCAATACATCCCCCCGCATCCGGGAAATGAAACAGGCCATCTGGAACAACGAACCCATCGAGGTCTTCCCGAACCTTATCGTAAACGTGACCAATGACGACAAGCTCAGTCAGCAGGTGCACTACCTCATCAACCGCAACAAATCGGGGATCTATCACCTGGGGAGTACAGATCTCGTCCACCACGAGGACTTCCTGAGGGATATCATAGACAGGGTGGGGTCCTTTAACCCCATCTTCAAAAGGGTCTTTACGACCAACGAGGAACGCTATCTGGCGGTACTCCCCAAAGACAACCTCCTGCCTAAAAACCTGCAGTTCACCTGCCAGGAGATCATCGACCACCACGTGATGGGGTAAGTCGGCCCTAAATGCATCGATGACGGAAGCATTTTTACCCGTATCTTTAAGGAAGAACCGCGATCAGGCAGGAAGCTTGTAGGTCACAATATGTAATTAAAAATCAAATCCATGGAAAAGCTAAGTCATTCAGAAATCGAAAAAAGACTCCAGGCGCTAGAGGGCTGGGAATTCAATGACAATGCCATAGAAACGTCTTTCGAATTCAAAGATTTCAAAGAGGCCTTTACGGTGATGACCCGGATCGCCTTTGAATGCGAGGCCCAGAATCACCATCCGGACTGGAGTAACGTCTATAATTCCCTGAACATACGTTTGAATACGCACGATGCAGGAGGGGTCACGGAGCGGGATTTCAAGCTCGCGAAGACCATTGAGAACATTATTGAAAGCGAATAGAGAAGGGCTCTGAACCCTCTTGTAGGCGATCTAAAATTTATTAAATTTGCCCCGATTTTACACCCTGTTTACCTATGGGAAGAGCATTTGAATTCCGGAAGGCGCGAAAAATGAAACGCTGGTCGGCCATGTCCAAGGCCTTTACCCGTATTGGGAAAGACATCGTCATGGCGGTCAAAGAAGGAGGACCCGATCCGGATGCGAATTCACGACTGAGGGCGGTGATCCAGAATGCCAAATCGGTCAACATGCCCAAGGACAATATCGAAAGGGCGATCAAACGGGCCTCCGATAAGTCCCAGGGGGATTACAAGGAAGTGCTCTTCGAAGGCTATGCCCCTCATGGGATAGCCATTCTCATTGAAACGGCTACGGACAACAACACTCGCACCGTGGCAAACATCCGCAGCTATTTCAACAAATGCAACGGAAGCCTCGGCACCTCCGGTTCCGTGGAATTCATGTTCGACCACACCTGTCATTTTAGGATCGATCCGGGAAACCTGGATCCTGAGGAACTGGAGCTCGACCTGATCGACTTCGGGGCAGAGGAGATCTTTGAGGATGAGGATGGCATCATGATCTATGCCCCTTTCGAAAGTTTTGGAGCCATCCAGAAAGAACTGGAAGCCAGGGAAATTGAGATCCTTTCTTCCGGTTTTGAACGCATCCCCCAGGTCACTAAGGAACTCACTCCGGAAGAAGCGGAGGATGTGGAAAAACTCCTGGAAAAGATCGAGGAGGATGACGACGTGCAGAACGTCTACCACACGATGCAGGAGATGTAGTCTCACTGCTGATTCTGTCTGGTCTTCGGGAGGAACAGTCCGCAACTTTTTATAGACTTTTTCTTACTTTTTTTGCTCCTGCTGACAAATATCATTGCACAGGGTCCGTGCCCATTCTACCTTTATGCTACACGGAATTCTTAGAGGGTTCCATGTATTCATCCCTAAATCCGGAAATCATGAGAAATTCAGCAAATGCCTTCCTTCTTGGAGCATTCCTGGCAATTTTTCTCGCATTTTCCTGCGATAACACATCAGGTGAGGACCCCAACCTGGTGAAGGAAGGATTTTTTGACATAAGTGAACTGGCCGGAAACTGGGAAGCCACCCAAGCACAATTTAGCGTAAGCACCGTATCTGTAGATATCGTAGAAGACGGGGGGAGGGTAACTATGACGGTTCAAACGAGTGGCGGATTTACCCTGACCCTAAATCCTGTAGATAGACCTGCCTACACGGTGAGTGGTGAGATGTTCTGGGAAAAATGGGAAGGCACCTACTATTTTGCAATCGTGTGGGATGACTACCCCGACGATTGGGATACCTATGGACATACCTGGGACGGGGCCACCTTAACCCTGAACGGAGGGGCAGATACAGGGGAATACGATTTTGACAATGACGGGGTTGCAGAATCCTGTACTCTGCATTTCGACTTCGTTCGCATTTGAGCCCCTGGCGTCCGGGATCTTCCCTATCAGATTGCGGAAGATTCGCTCTTGTATTTTGAGATCAGGCACCATTACCTCAACCGGGAATACGGGCCCGGAGGTTTGAAGAGTTATCCCGTCTGGGAGAGTAATCAAATCCCATGAATCAGGGAATCCATATAAGTGAAAAAGTGTTTTAATCATTTATAGCATATACGAACTTTAAAGAATAGGAATCATGAGAAAATTGACAAGAGTATTATTTAGTGTACTACTGGTCTTATTTGTCGCATTCTCATGTGGCAAAGAAGATCCTGCAGATGACCTTATCAAGGAAGGTGATTTTAATATCAGTGAATTGACCGGAAGTTGGGAAGCAACATCAGCCGTTTTTAATGATGGGGTAAGCCAAAGTGTAGAGATCATAGGTGAAGGGGGTTCTTTGACTATGACCGTACAAAGTAATGGCAGGTTCAGTCTGACCATCAGTCCTGCTGAACGAACACCGTATACAGTAAGTGGAGAATTCTTTTGGGAAAAATGGGAAGGGAAATATTACCTGGCCATTATATGGGATAAATATCCCGATGATTGGGATACCTATGGGTCTACACTTACAGACACCACTTTTACACTATCCGGTGGGTTCGAATCTGGGGAATACGATTTTGACAATGACGGCACTTTTGAAATTTGCGGTATCAGTATTGCATTTGTAAGAATTTAAGTGTATTCCGGGATCTTGCCGACAACCCCTCTGTAAAAGTCCCGGAATTTCTCCATGTCGCTTTCCTTGTCATCCGTAGGTGTTACAGGCGCCGAGATGAGCACTCTTTTTTTACCGAAATCAAGGGCGACCATCACCACGGGTACTCCGGCCTGTTTTGCGATATAGTAGAATCCCGTTCTCCATTTTTCGACCTTCTTTCTGGTCCCTTCCGGCGAGAGAGCCAGGCGAAAAACCTCCCGTCCTTTAAATATTTCCACGGTGGAAGCCACCGTATCATGGTTCTTCGTACGATCGATGGGGGTACCACCAAGCCTTCGGAAAATCCAACCGAAAGGCGGCTTGAACAAGGTGTGTTTTCCGATGAAATGGACCTTTTTCCCAACAATACTCCTCACGAGCAGTCCGATGAGAAAATCAACCCAGCTGGTATGGGGGGCCACGATCACGACGCATTTGGACACCTCCGGGAACTGGCCCACAAGTTTCCACCCCAACAGACGGCAATAAATAAAGGAACTGATTGTTCGCATAGCGTTCTTTCGTTTCAGCCGGGATCCGACCGTGATCTTATCTCAAAGTATAAATGACCTGTTCTTACTCACTTCGTTAAAAAACGATCATATTTCGCGGAAGATCTTTCTGAGTGTATCCGGATGAACCCGCTCTTTCCATGAAGGTCCCAGGGCGTTTTCCCATAAGGGTTTCATACTGAGGGAAACAGAGACCATGGTATCCATTTCGGATTCGGACAGGTTCCTGCAAATCCCTTTTGGCAGGATGATCCCGTGTTTCTTCATCATTTTTTTGAAAAGGGCAACCCCTTCGGGATAATATTCCTCCAGGTGCTGGAAGACCAGGCAATTCCCGATGCCGTGCTTAACTCCCAAGACGTAGGACAGGCCATAGCTGAGCGCGTGGGCCACCCCTACCTGTGAATAGGCGATACTCATGCCCCCATGCCACGATGCCATCATGAGCTTGTCTCTGGATTCTACCGGAGTCAGATCCCCCAGGAACACTTCCTTGCAAAGATCCAAAGCCTTCTCCCCATAGCTCTGGCTAAAGGCATTCAGGAAGGTGCCGTTAAGGGATTCCACACAGTGTATATAGCAGTCCATTCCCGTATAGAACCACTGATCTTTGGGAACACCTATGGTTAGATCAGGATCCAGGATAACCTGGTCGAACGTAGTGTAATCCGAGTTGATCCCCAATTTCTTACTGGGCCCGAGCAAAACGGCCGTACGGGAGACCTCCGCACCTGTCCCGCTGATGGTCGGGATGCCTGCGTGGTATATGCCCGGTTTCTCGATCAGGTCCCATCCCTGGTATTGTTTTGCGCTTCCTTTGTTGGTGAGCAAAAGGGCAACCGCCTTGGCAAGATCCAGCAAGGTGCCTCCTCCTATCCCGACAATGCCGGAAGGAAGCTCCGAGAACTGTTCCCTGATCAGAGCGACCAGTGCATCTACCTGATCCGTCTTGGGCTCTTCGTCTGCTGAAACAAAAATGATCTTGTCATTGAACATTACTGGCACGCGAGCCACTAACTCATTCCTTTCGAAGACCTCATCGATGAGAAAGATGACGGGTGCCTCTGCATTCCGCCTTACAGGTAAAAGAATATCGCCCAATTGATCAAAACTTCCCCTGCCAAAGACCACCCGGGGTACCATGGGGAAATTCCTGTAGCCGGTCTTCCTGCCTGCATTCGATTTGCTCACCGCTATGTTTTTCTTAACGTCCATAAATAGCTAGAGATATTGTAAAAGTTCCTTGATACCGTTCACGGTAAGATGGTTGTTTTCATGCGAATCCGGGTCTACTTCCTCGTGGGCCCAGGTGGTGTGGAAGGGCACGTGTACCGCCTTAGCTCCCAGGGCCAGGATTGGCAATATATCCGATTTGAGAGAATTGCCAACCATCAGGAATTCCTCTATATCTATCTCCAGATGGTCCAACAGGTTCTTGTAATTCAATTCTTTTTTATCACTGAGTACCTCCACATGGTGGAAATACCTTGACAGCCCGGAGCGTTCCAATTTCCTTTCCTGGTCCAGGAGATCTCCCTTGGTTAGCACAATGAGCCTGTACTTTTCAGATAGAGTCCGGAGTACCTCTTCCACATCATCCAATAATTCCACCGGGTGGGCGATCATCCTTTTACCCAGATCCAGGATCTTGGATAAGGTTGTCTGAGAAACCTTGTTATTTGATAGGTCCAGGGCCGACTCGATCATGGAAAGCGTAAAGCTTTTGATCCCGTACCCGTAAAGATCCAGGTTGTTGATCTCGGTCCGGAAAAGTTCCTGGTCGATCTTATTCTTGGTCTCGTAGTGTTCCAGGAGGGAAGTAAACTCTTCCTCTGCTTCCCTGAAATAGGTCTCATTTACCCAGAGAGTGTCATCGGCGTCGAAACCGATCACCCTGATCTTGCTGAAATCTACTTCCATGCTGCTTTTGCTTTTTCGAGGTCCTCCGGGGTGTCGATCTCTATTCCCGTTACGTGGGTCTCAACCATTTTGATCTTTTTGCCGTATTCCAGGTACCTGATGGCCTCTATCTTTTCTGCGGCCTCCAGGGGAAGCATGGGGAGTTGTTTAAAATCCAATACAGCCTGCTTCCTGAAGGCGTATACTCCCTTGTGTTTATAATAGGCCGGGGAGATGTCGACCGCCCTGGGAAACGGGATCACGGAGCGGGAAAAATAAAGGGCAAAATTGCGCTGGTCTACGATCACCTTGACCGTATTGGGGCTTTCGATATCTTCTTTCTCGGTGATCCTCGTCATAAGGGAAGCAAGGTCGATCTCCCTATTAGGGTCCTGCCTGAAGACCTCGATAAGTCCTGAGAGGCTTTCCCTGTCCGTAAATGGTTCATCGCCCTGTACATTGACAACGATGTCTATATCCATATTCCGCACCGCCTCGGCGATCCTGTCACTTCCCGTTTCGTGTTCTTCCACGCTCATCAGGGCCTTTCCCCCGCACTCCTGTATCGTCTCGAATATGAGTCGGCTGTCAGTCACTACATACACTTCGTCAAAGAGTTCAGTTGCCACGGCAGCCTCATAGGTCCGCACGATCACCGGTTTACCGGCCAAATCCTGCATGAGTTTCCCGGGGAATCGGGAAGCCGCGTATCTCGCAGGGATCATGGCTATAATCTTCATAGTTTGCTCAGGGATAAATTATTTGTTACTCAGTCTCGGGCGTAATTTTCTGTAGATGACAAATATAAAGATCAACAGGAGGATTACAAGGACAGAAGCTATCACGGGGGCCAGGATGGAAACTATGGAAAAAAGAAGGGCCGTAAAGGTCTCGATAAAAGCTATGACCGGATTTCCTATCCCGGCAGTAGTAGTGGTCGAGGTAAGCCTTCCCGTAGCAGAGGCCCCTTTGATGGCGGCAGCAGTCCCACCCCCTGCGATGATAGCCAGGGACCAGGTGACCACAGGGTCCAAATCTGCGATGGTGGCAACCATAACCGCCGTTCCCGCCAGGGTGGCCAGCGGCAGGGCAATACTGTCCAATAAGTTATCCACAAAGGGGATAAAGTAGGCGAATACCTCTACAAGGGTCGCAACTCCAAGGGTGATAATCGCCGGAAGGCTTCCGATCCACAACCAGTTCTCGTTGAGCTCCCAGATCCCGAAATAAGAGGCCAGGCTTAGGGCGAACAAAGGCAGGAATACCCGGAATCCCACCGAAGCGGCCAGTCCTATTCCCAAAAAGATACTGATCATGGTCTCTGAGGTCATCTGTGATCTGTCTTTCCCTCTAAAATTAAAGTATTCTCAGTTGAGAAAAAAATCATCCTTGAATCCTATCAAATACAATCTTTCCCGGGCCCGGGTCACGGCTGTATACAACCAGCGGAAATACTCCCTGTCCGGTCCGCCGGGCAGGTAAGGCTGTTCTACAAAGACGGTATGCCATTGTCCTCCCTGCGATTTGTGACAGGTGATCGCATAGGAGAATTTCACCTGGAGCGCATTGAAGAAAGGGTTGTTCTTCACCGCGAGGAATTTTTTGTATTTGGAGGTTTCCTGGGCGTAATCCTTCATGACCTCCTGGTATAGCCTGTTCCCGTCCTCGTAGGAAAGCGATGGTGTTTCAGCGGTCAGGGTATCCAGCAGCAGAACGGTCTCGAAAGGCTTCTGGTCCGGGTAGTCAGTCATTCTCACCTTTACCTCTGCGAACCGAAAGCCGTAAAGATCCTTAAAGGCAAAGATCTCCAGTACTTCAATGATATCTCCGTTGGCGATGAAGCCCGCAGCCGATTTAGGGTTGAGCCAGAAATAGTTGTTCTTGACCACCATCAGGTAGTCTCCCGGGGCCAGATCGTGTTCGAGGAAGAGGATGCGCTTCCTGATATTTTCATTGTACAGGTTGGCCCGTTTATTGGATCTCACGATAAGGGCGGTCTCCTCCTTACCCTGGGATGCATAGGCGTCCTCAATAGCGTCCTGAATGGCATACCCGTCTACCAGGCGAATGATGTCGGTAAAGGGGTGAAGGCGGAACTGAAACTGGTCATATACTTCAAGATCGAGTTCATCCCTCAACCGGGTGGCATTGGCCAAAATACCGGAATCCTGTACCTGCCGGACCACCTCATCGAGCTCTATAGAGGTCACTTCCTTCGCATAGCGGTTTTGCAGCTGCCCTTCGTCCAGAGCGGGGCTGAGGAAGAGTTTAACAGGGGGCAGCTGGGCCGTATCCCCTATGAGGATCAATTTGCACTGATGCCCTGAATACACAAACTGTATGAGATCGTCCAGGAGGGATCCGTTCTCAAGGAGCTTACTGTCTGCGGGAGTATCAGGGATCATGGAGGCCTCGTCCACGATAAAAACCGTGTTCCTGTGCTTGTTCGGGGCCAGGACGAACTGTATCCCCCCTCCCCTTTGCTTCCTTGGAAAATAAATCTTCCTGTGTATGGTGAAAGCCTGCGTTTTGGCATAACTCGACATGACCTTGGCCGCCCTTCCCGTTGGGGCCATAAGCACGGACTTGATCTTGGTATTCCAGAGATTGGTGACCAGATCCCCTACAATGGTGGTCTTTCCGGTACCGGCATATCCCTTGAGCAGGAATACCCTGTCCGCATTCTTGTCCATCAAAAATTCCGAGAGGAGTTGAAGGGTGATATCCTGTTTGGTAGTGGGTGTATGAGGAAATTTCTCCCTGAGCAATGCGTAAAAAGAAGACGGGGTGGTCGTCGCCATAGGAGCCCAAAGATAACGAGGATTTTCTAGGTCAAACCCTTTTGCGATTAAAAAAAAATTGTAGTTTTGTTGGAACCGCTAAATCTAACTAACATCAGTTCTAATGAAAACCATTATACAGATAGTACTTTGGATCGTATGTATTGCTTTAGGATTTTTAATTTACAAATCTGTTACCGGACCCATTGAGTTTAAAAAGGTAAAAGAACAGCGTTTTGCAAGGGTCATTTCTGTAATGAAGGACATCCGCAATTCACAGGAAGCCTATAAAACGGTAAACGGTAAATTTGCCAGTGATTTCCAAAGTCTTATCGCCTTCGTGGACACTGGAAAATACACTATAACCCAGCAGAGGGATTCCTCTTATATGGAATTCGACAAGAATTACGGAATAGACCTGCTCAAGGAAATCACCATTATCGATACCCTGGGATTTATTCCCGTAAAGGATTCTATTTTCAAAGGAGACAACCGCTATAAAACTATGATGAATATACCCTATGCACAGAGCGGGGAAACCTTCGAAATGAAGGCAGATATCGTAGAAAAAAGCGGGTATAAGGCCCCTGTTTTTGAAGTGAAGGTCAAAAAGGATATCATCCTATACGACCAACCCAAAGATCTGCTGGCCAGGGAGAATGCGCAGGTAAGTGTTGAAGAAGTTAATGGTCCCGAAATCAAAGTTGGTTCCCTTACCGAGGTGAGTACCAATGGAAACTGGCCCCCTATTTATGACAAAAAAGGAGACCAATAAGGAACCTGGGGAAGATCTCATTCTGGAAGATTACTATCACTTGTCCATTCAGGTCAGTCTGAATGGACTTTCTTTTTGCATCCTGGACTCCATCGGAAAAAAGATCGTGCGGGCCGAGTCCCGCAGGTTCAGTTCCAGACTCAATCCCTTTGATGCGCAAAAGGAGCTCAAAGCCTTTATCAAATCCTCGGGAGTCACTGATTACGCATTTTCTGAGGTGGTGGTAGTTCACAGGAATGACCTGTATAGCCTGGTCCCCAAGGTCCTTTTCGATCCCGGAGAATTACCCAACTATCTCAAGTACAATGCCAAGATCCTGGCCAATGACCTCCTGGAATACGATGAGATCCCTTCCTTCGACCTCGTGAACGTATATGTCCCCTTTGTCAATATCAACAACACCATATACGACTTTTTCGGAGATTTTGAATTCAAACACCACAGCAGCGTCCTGATAGAATCCCTGCTGGCAAGCACTTCCGGAAGTAACGAAACGGTCTGTTTCGCCCATGTCACCCCGGAAGAGCTGGACCTTATCGTCCTCAAACAAAAGAAACTGGTGTTTTTTAACAACTTTTCATGCCATACCCCTGAGGACTTTCTCTATTATCTCCTGTTCACCATGGAGCAATTGCAACTCGATACGGGCGAGACCAAGTTGAGGGTTTTTGGTTCTATTGAAGAAGGGGATCCCCTTTTTGATCTGTGCCAGGAATATATACAGCACCTTTCGCTTTATATACCAGACCTGCCGAAAGACATTTCTTCTGACGGACCCGATCTGCAGGACCATTACCTGGAAATAAACGCCTTTTAAATGAGGATCATCTCAGGCACCCATAAAGGCAGGCGGATCACTCCTCCCAGGAACCTGCCCGTCCGGCCTACGACCGACATGGCCAAGGAGGCCTTGTTCAACATCCTGGGCAATCGGCTCTACTTTGAGGAAACGAAGATCCTGGATCTCTTTGCAGGTACCGGCAATATCAGCTTCGAATTCGCCTCCAGGGGAAGCAGGGAAATCACCAGTATAGACCAGCACCCGGGTTGCGTAAAGTTCATCAATGAAAAGGCAGCAGAATGGGGGCTTCCCATCAGGGCCCGGCGAATGGATGTCTTTAAGTACCTTGAAACGACCTCCGGAAAATACGACCTTATTCTGGCTGACCCCCCCTACGGTATCTCCCTGGAGGATTTCCAGAAGATCCACTCGCAGGTCTTTGAAAGAGGACTCCTGGCCCCGGGAGGAATACTGATCATTGAACACTCCAAACAGACGGATCTGTCCCACCTGGAGAACGCGACAGAGATCAGACAATACGGCAATAGCAGATTCAGCTTTTTTGAGGAGAAAAAAGAATGAGCAGATCATAAGCCGGATTCTGTTCCCTGAGAAGGGCCCTTATCATTTATCTGGATGAACGGTTACCCGCACATTCTATCCGCCTACCCTTCAGCTCGGACGTGCCGCCCTCAGTCGCTGATTTACATGGCGTTTCACCGCATAGAGTTTACCTGATTTCACTACAGCATTACCTGTACTTGCTTTCTGTTGCACTTGTCCTTTCCCGCCGAAACGGGAAGACGGGCGTTACCCGCTATGCTGCACTACGGTGTCCGGACTTTCCTCCCCCCGTTTATACCGGGGAGCGATAAGGTGATCTGCTCGGTACAAAGATACGCCAATTGTTGATAAAAATTCGGGAATCCCGTTGAAAAGGAAGGTCGTAACCGATCCCTATCTTTATATTTGTAAGAAGAGGTTTTCCCAAATCGAAATTGTTTTCTTTTCATGGAACCATTCATTGTTTCTGCCCGTAAATACAGACCCCAGGCATTTGTCGATGTCGTTGGGCAGGAAGCTATTACCAATACCCTCACCAACGCCATAGAGAACGACCACCTAGCTCAGGCCCTTCTTTTCTGTGGGCCGAGGGGAGTTGGAAAGACCACCTGTGCGAGGATCCTTGCCAAACAGATCAACCGTGACGGGACTGAAAAGGAGGATGAGGACTTTGCGTTCAACATCTTTGAACTGGACGCGGCCTCCAACAACTCCGTAGACGATATAAGAAACCTCATAGACCAGGTGCGTATCCCACCCCAGGTAGGCAAGTACAAGGTATACATCATTGACGAGGTACACATGCTGTCCCAGTCGGCCTTCAACGCCTTTCTGAAGACCCTCGAGGAGCCTCCCAGACATGCCATTTTTATCCTGGCCACGACGGAAAAGCACAAGATCATCCCTACGATCCTATCCCGATGTCAGATCTTTGACTTTAAACGGATCACCGTGGGTGATGCGGCGAATTACCTGAAATACATAGCGGAACAGCAGGGAATTAAGGCCGAAGAGGACGCCCTGCACATCATTGCCCAGAAGGCGGATGGCGCCCTTAGGGATGCCCTTTCCATCTTCGACCGGGTGGTCAGCTTCTCGGGAAAGGAACTGACCAGAAAGGCCGTTACCGAAAATCTAAACGTACTGGATTACGACACCTATTTTGAGGTTACGGATCTGATCCTGGAAAATGATATTCCGAATTTGCTTTTGTTGTTCAACCGTATCCTGGCACAGGGATTCGAGGGACATCACTTTGTCATCGGTCTTGCCTCCCATTTCAGGGACCTTATGGTATGCAGGCATAAGGAAACGGTCGCATTACTGGAAGTCGGAGATAATGCCAAACGGCTGTATTTGGAGCAGGCCAAGAAGACCTCTCAGGAATTCCTCCTCCAGGCCCTTGAGATCACCAATGAGACCGACCTCCAGTACAAGAGCAGTAAAAACAGTCGCCTGCTGGTGGAACTGACCCTGATGAAACTGGCATCTCTTACCTTCAAAGGTGAAAAAAAAAATCCTGAAGGCAGCCACAACCACCTGATCCCCCTGGTCGATCTTATACCTGCGTCTTATTTTCACAAGACTGGTAATGGAACTTCAGTAAATCCCTATCCTGCCGAAACCCGGACGAAAGAAGAGTTTCCTGCAGCATCTGAAGTTCGTTATGTGCCTCAGGATTCAGTACCTGAAACGGAAGATGAGGATGAATTGCTGGAAGAGGCACTTCCGGAGCCCACCTCAACGACCGTCAGGGAATCACCCCCGAGGATCCAGATCAATACTCCGGCAAAGAGGGTCTCAGGCCTTTCTCTGTCGAGTATTCAGGCCAAAAAGAAACACGAATTGAACAAGATCGAGGTCACCTATGACGAGGATGACCTGCCACGGGAACCGGTGAGCCAGGAGGCGCTGAGAAAACACTGGAACCTCTACATACAAAAGATGGACGATGCCGGTAAAAAGATCCTCGCAAGCAACCTGAATGCAGACCTTCCGGTGATCGAAGAGAATACCATTTCCATCACCTTGCCAAACGATACCATGAAAAAGGAAGTGGAAAGGGAGCAGTCTGCCCTTTTGAATTACCTTAAAAGCGCCCTTAACAACCACTACCTGGAACTGTCGATCGTTGTCAATGAGGAGACCATGAGGAAATACGCCTTTACTCCACAGGAGAAATACGAAAAACTACGGGAAAAGAACCCTGCGATCGATCTCCTCAGAAAGACCTTTGACCTGGATCTGTAACCCTCCCTTTATAAAGTCCTAACCGCCTCCTAACGAAGGGTCTCCCCATATTTTTCCTATTTTTGAAATGAATGTAAATTCATTACCTCATGCTCGGACTTAAACTGCCCACGGATCCCAGATGGGTGAATATCGTTGAAATGAATATCGATGAGATCCTGACCGATCACGCCTATTGTGAACAAAAGGCGGCGAGTACGGCCATATCCCTGATCGTGACCTTTCCCGAATATCCCGAACTTGTCAATGAGATGATCGCCCTGTCACGGGAAGAAATGGGACATTTCAAGATGGTTCACGAAAGGATCCTGGCCAGGGGACAGACCCTGGGGAAATACCGGAAGGACGAATACGTGATCGCCCTCCAGAAATTCTTTCCCAAAGGCGGCTCCCGGACCGAACAATTGGTGCACCGCTTGCTTTATGCTGCCCTGATAGAAGCCCGCAGTTGTGAACGGTTCAGGTTGCTTTCCGAAGAGTTGAAGGACCGCGATCTGGCTGAATTCTACCGCTCCCTTATGGAAAGCGAGGCTAGCCACTACACCCTCTTCCTGAAATTCGCCAGGAAATACGGCAATCGGGAAGAAGTGGATGCCAAATGGAAGTCCCTGCTGGAATACGAGGCGACCATCGTTAAAGACCTTGGGAAAAAGGAAACGATGCATGGGTAGGCCCCTATACCTCTCTGAGACGATAGGTCCATAGCATGCTGAGCATCAGCATCCCCATAAAAAAGAAAAGGAGTATCTCATAGCTGAACCATTCCGCGATAAAACCTATCCCGGCAGTGAGGAGGGTAAAACATCCGATAAGGGTGTTGGATAAGGCAATGTACAAGGGCCTTTCTTCTTCCGGTGCAAAGTCGGTCAGATAGGTCTTCCTGCTCAGCCGGGCTCCCCCATGGGCCATCATATTCAGCAGGATCAGGGGGGCGAAGAGATACAGACTCTGAGATCCCGGTGAGAGATACATAAATCCCAGAACCAGGCTACAATTGACAATCCCAAACAGGGCAATACCCAACATCAATTTGCGGGAAGACCGGTCGGCAAACCTCCCCCAAAACGGACTGGAGACCATGGCTGCGATCCCTGAGGCAATCACGAAGATCCCAAGGCCCGAAAATTCTGCCCGGGTAGTCTCCCTCCCTATGATGACAAAAAAAGGCTGGGCAAGGGGAATGGCCATCAGGAAGGCCCTGGCGAGCACAAAATTCCGCAGATTGGCATCCTTTTTCAAATATTTAATCCCCGCCGTGAATTCCTGCATAGGTGTTCGGCCTCCGCCGGTGGCACCCGGTCCCTCTTTGATCATCGAAAAGAATACACCTGCCAGGATCCAGAGTGCCGCTGCACTTCCCACCAGCAGGAGGATAACACTCATGGGTTCCCAGGATTGCAGGTAAAAGTACAGGGCCAACCCGAAGAGCAGGGTAAGGACACCCCCGCCTGTGGCCCTCCAGGCGAGCAGACGGCCTCTTTTCCCTTTGGGAATGGTCTTCCCCATCACGTCCTTAAATGCCACAGATGAAACACCACTGGCGATGCTGAAGAGCAACAACAGGAACACGACGGCAACACCGGCGGGAAATCCGTCCAGCCACCTAAGTGCCAACCCCATCAGGATCACCATAAGTGCCTGTAGGAAAGCTGGGATCGCCCAAAAGAATTTGCGTATGGGATATTTGCGTATTGCGCCGGACACCATGAGTTGAGGGAGCAGGCTGCCCAAATTCTTCAGGGGCACCAACATGCCCGAAAGGCCGGTACCACTTCCTACCAGGGAAAGGATCCAGGGAAGGGTCACACTCGGACTCACCAATTGCTCGGCCAGTTTGGAGCAGAATCCACTGCAGGCGTTTTTGAGGAAATTGCCGGGGACCTCCTTACAGTACTCCTCCTCTATGGGCTCGCAGCTCCGCAACTCCACTTCTAGGTTGAGCCAGGTGGCCAGCTGTTTGGACATCACTCCACGGTTGAGGGTCTGGGGTCCTTTTTCTTTTCGATCAGTTTGTCCGCAAAGTAATCATACATGGCGAACTGTGACCTCAGTTTTGTTTTGCTGTTCCTGACGTAACGGTTGTTCTGATTGCGGTTGAAACGGCGGGCCTTTACATTGTCACGCCATGAGATCTCAAAGGTATCGATGAGTTCCTGCCGGATCTCAGGGTCGTAGATAGGACACCCCACCTCTACCCTGTTCTCGATGTTGCGCGTCATCCAGTCTGCAGATGAGATATAGACCTTAGGATCGCCCCCATTTGCGAAGATAAAGAGCCTGGGGTGTTCCAGAAACTTATCCACTATGCTGATCGCCTCTATGTTCTCACTCATCCCCTTAATACCCGGTATCAGGCAACAAATACCCCTGACAATCATCTTGATCTTTACCCCTGCCCTGCTGGCCTCATAGAGCTTGTCTACCATGTCATAGGAAGTAAGGCTGTTCATCTTGATCTTGATATAGGCCTCCTTACCCTTTTTCACGTTCTCGATCTCCTGTTCGATCAGGCTTTTGAAAACACTTCGGGTATAATGAGGGGATACGATCAGGTGTTTGTATTTGTTGATCTTATAGCTCGTATCAAAAAATTCGAAGACCAGATTCAATTCCTTCAGGATCTTCTCGTTAGCAGTAAAAAGGGTATAATCCGTATAGATCCTCCCCGTGGTCTCATTGAAATTTCCCGTGCTGATCAATCCATAACGCCTCATGCGGTCTTCCTCTTCCCTCTCGATCATGCAGATCTTGCTGTGTACCTTTAATCCCGGCACCCCAAAGATCAATTTCACCCCTTCTTCCTGCAGCTGTTCTGCGTACCGGATGTTGGCTGTCTCGTCAAAACGGGCCCGGAGTTCGATCTGTACGGTGACCTGCTTCCCGTTCTTGGCGGCATTGATCAGGGAGGCTACCACCTGAGAATTGTCAGCAAGTCGGTACAAGGTGATCTTGATGGACCTTACCTTGGGATCCAGGGCCGCTTCCCTCAGGAATCGGATGATATAGGAGAATTTGTGATAGGGTACGTACTGGAGGTAGTCCTTTCTGCGGATCTGGTCCAGGAAGCTACCCTCCGGGTCGATCCCCCTGATCGGCAATGGTTTGATCTTTTCGTACATCAGCTCTTCCTTACCCAGGCTGGGGAAGGACATATAATCCCTCCTGTTGTGATACCTTCCACCCGGGATAACACTGTCCGTATCCGTGATCCCCATTTTTTCCTGAAGGAATCTCAAAGTGTCTTTCCCGATGCTCTTGTCATATACAAAACGTACAGGATCACTGATCTTCCTGTTGTCCACACTCGATGAGATCTTCTCTATGAAACTTTTACTGAGATCATTGTCAATATCGAGTTCCGCATCCCTTGTGATCTTGATCATATGTGCCGTGATGGAAGAATAATCGAACATGGAGAAGATACTGTCGAGACAATATCGGATAAGATCGTCGAGAATAATGATGTAGTGGTTATCCCCCTGCCTGGGCAGAACGACAAAGCGATCGATGCCTTTGGGAATCTCTATCAGAGCGAATCTCACATCCTGTTCCTTTCCACCAGACGGGGTCCTGTGATCCGAAGTCAACACCATACGGATGGCCAGGTAGGCTGCAGTGTCCTTTAACATCGGGAATGAGGCCAGGTCATTGAGGATGATCGTCATCAACTGCGGACTCACCTTTTCCAGGAAATAGGTTTTTAGAAATTCGGACTGTTCCGGGGTTACCTCTTCCTCATTGATCAGGTGGATGTTCTCCCCCTCCAGTTCCCGCTCGATGTCTTTGTGGATCTCCAGGCTTCGTGTCTGCTGTTCGATCACGATCTTGGTGATCTCCTCCAGCAGGTCTTTGGCCACCTCCCCACCCAGGACGCTTTTACCCGACTTTCCGGCTTCTGCGATCCGCTTCACAGTGGCATAACGCACCTTGAAGAATTCATCCAGGTTATTGGAAAAGATCCCAAGGAACCGGAGTCTTTCAATAAGGGGAACGGATGGGTCCGCGCTTTCCTGCAGCACCCTGTCATTGAAATTCAACCAGCTTATTTCCCGGTTGACGTACTGATTCTTGTTCTTGATCATAAACCGAGTGCTTTGGGTATCAAAAATCGCTCTGTTTTGCCTTTCCGCACCTCATGCCATCCCTTGATATCAAAGGAAATATGTACCAGTCCGGTTGTGGGCACGTTGTCTATGCCGCGGTCTCCAAGTGCATTGGCAACTTCCGTAAAGGCGTGGTTATGGCCAAAGATCATGACCTTATCCTCGGTGTCAGGGAGATCCGCAATGAAGTCGATCAAAGCATCCCCTGAGAACACGTACAACCTTTCGGCCAGGGAGAACTTATGGTATGGGACCTTGAGTTTGCGCAAAAAGACCGTACAGGTGTGCAGGGCTCGGATGGCCGGACTGGAATAGACCGCATCGGGCGTAAAGGAAGAGGAGGCGAAATGACTGGAGACCTTATGGGCATCCTGTATGCCCCTTTCAAGTAAAGGCCTGTCCCTGTCCTCCACTCCGAATTCCCAGGACGACTTGCCGTGTCTGACCAATATGAGATGTTTCATTTCTTTTCATTTTACCACGACACACGGAAATGCATGCCACAGTGGGTTTATTGCCTCAGGGTGCCAGCCTTTCCATCTTCCAGTTATAATCTTCTTGCAGCGTATACCTCAATCGGTCGTGTAGCCTGTTGGGTCTTCCCTGCCAGAATTCAATACTGATGGGCCTTACGAGGTATCCTCCCCAGTACTCCGGACGGGGGATCTCCTTCTGCTCGTACTCCTTTTCCAAATCCTTAAGTTTTTCTTCCAGGACCTCTCGGGATGGAATGACCTCGCTCTGATTCGATACGATGGCTCCTAATTTACTCCCTGTGGGCCTTGATTCAAAATATCCGTCAGACATATTCCCGGGGATCTTTTCGGCCTTGCCTTTGATGATCACCTGCCGCTCCATTCCCGGCCAGAAGAAGGAGAGGCACACCCGGGGGTCTCCGGCAATCGATTTTCCTTTCTCACTCTGGTAGTTCGAGTAAAAGATGAAGCCCTCATACGTAAAGCGTTTCAGGAGAACCACCCGACCTTTTGGGTACCCGTCAAGTCCATTGGTAGTGACGGTCATCGCGTTGGGTTCGTCAGTGGTACCCGACCTTTCGATCTCGTGGAACCACTTTTGGAACAGCTCCATGGGATTGTCGGAAACTTCCCCCTCCAGCAGGGCACTCTTGGTGTACGTTTTACGGTAGTCACTCAGGTCTTTCTTCATAGCTGATCCAATCTCGGACTTTGTAACAAAGTTGGTGAAAACTTGACAAAAAGGGAAATAACAGGCACGCTTTTGAACTTAAAGCTCAAAGACCTTTCCGTCCTCGGCAAGCTCCGTGGAAGGAAATACCGGTTGAGCTTCTTTCAGGAACAGATTTTTGTCCTTGTACCGGGTGGAGAAATGGCCCAGGATCAGTTTTTTGACCCCTGCCAGCCGGGCGATCAGAGCTGCCTCTTTTGCCGTCGAATGCCCTGTTTTTGAAGCGAGAGAAGCTTCAGTGCTCAGGAACGTGGCCTCGTGGTAGAGGATATCCGCACCGGATATCCAGGATATTTTAGTCTCGTCATAGGCCGTATCGCTGCAATAGGCATAGGTTTTGGGAACCGGAGGATCAAAGGTCAGGTCTTTATTGGGGATGTTCTCCCCCTTATGGGAGAGGGCGTCCTTTCCTTTCTTAATGTTCTTAAAATACGCCTTGTCTACCTTGTACCTGCCCACTGCCTCCATATTAAGCCCCCTTTCTTTGGGTTTTTCCTCAAACAGGAATCCATTGGTATACACCCTGTGTTTTAGTGGGATCGTAGATACTTTTACTTTTTCGTCCTCGAAGATTACCTCGGAGATCGCACTGGTCAATTCGTGAAAGACCAGTTGAAAACCGGTCCAGGAATTCCCTACCCTCAGAAGGAGCAGGATGACCTCCTTGATCCTTTCAGGCCCGTACACGTGGAGCTCTTTTTCCCGCCCCAGCAACTGGAACGTAGAGATCAGGCCGGGTAATCCAAAGAAATGGTCTCCGTGGAGGTGAGAAATGAAGATATGGTTGATCCTTGAAAATTTAACCTTGTGCCTGCGCAATTGCACCTGAGTACCCTCCCCGCAGTCGATCAGGAAGATATGGTCCCTGATCTCCAGTATCTGTGAGGTTGGATGGCCCTTCATGCTAGGCGTGGCCGCATGGCAGCCCATGATATGCAACTTCATAAAAGGGAAGGGTTAGCCGCGAGATATTCCAATACCTCTTTTTCTGAATACTCGCTTTTGAAGGTAAAAGCGTAGGGAGTTTCACCCTTGCATTCGAGATGGTACATGCGACTTTTGGCTTCTTCCAGCTCGATCTCGACATTTTGTGTATACCAACAGACCAGATGGCTTGTTTCCAAATTAGAGAACCATTCCTTGCGTCTTTTGTAGATGTCAGAATGTCCTGTCTTATAGGTAAAGTGAATGAGGTCATCCCGGGATTTCCACAAAGACATGTTTACCACTAAAGCCTTATCCCCAAAGACCTCCACAGTCCTGTTATCTTCCTCCTCCACCCAACGCCAGACAAATCCGGGACTTTCCTCCGCAAGGGCGTTTATACCAGGAATATTTTCAATAAAATCAGACATACGCGGGTCATCCAGTGGGTATTTTGCCCTGGCTACATTGATCTGTGCGAAGTAAAAAGCCATGTTTTAAAGATCCAGGTCCCGTTCAATATCTTCCATCTCAATGATATCCATGGCTTCCTGCAGGGTGGGTGCCAGGCTGATCTCGTCGGGAACGTCGTCGTAATCCACCTTGTCCGTAACGAGGACAAAGGATTTGTTCTCCTTCTTGTGTTTTCTGGAAAGATCCAGAAATTCGAGCAGGTCGTCCGAGGTAAGTCGGCTAAAGGAAAACAGGTTGACCACGATATGGTCCTTGCTGATCTTGTCGTACCCCTGATTGAGATTTTCTACGAATTTCAACAGGCTGATGTTTTCCTGGTACACTACCGTTGTATTTCCGTCCTTATCAAAGATCATGACTCAGGTATTTAGTTGTGAAGCGAGCAGGTAAATCACGGCCATACGGATGGCGACCCCATTCTCCACCTGGTGGAGGATGATAGACTGGGATGAATCGGCCACGTCACTTGTGATCTCCACGCCCCTGTTGATCGGGCCGGGGTGCATGATCACGATCTCCTTGCCGAGGCTGTCCAGCAATTCCTTGTTGATCCCGAACTGCTGGGTGTATTCCCGTGTGGTGGGGAAATAACTCATCTCCATGCGTTCGTTCTGAACCCTCAGCATGTTGGCCACGTCGCACCATAGCAGGCCTTTTCTCAGATCTGGCTCCACTTCCACCCCCAGACTTTCTATATATTTGGGGATCAGGGTCTTGGGGCCGCATACCTTTACCTGCGCCCCCTGAAGTTTGAGGGCAAAAATATTGGAAAGGGCAACCCTCGAATGCAGGATGTCCCCAACGATGATCACTTTTTTCCCGGCCACATCCCCTAACTTCTCCCTGATGGAATAGGAATCGAGCAGGGCCTGTGTAGGGTGTTCATGTGCCCCGTCACCCGCGTTGATGATGGATGCTTTTACGTGTTTGGACAGGAAGATCCCCGCCCCTGGGTTGGGGTGCCTCATCACCACCATATCTACCTTCATAGACAGTATGTTGTTAACCGTGTCTATCAGGGTTTCCCCTTTTTTCACCGAGGATTGGGAGGCCGAAAAATTGAGCACATCCGCGGATAACCTCTTCTCGGCCAGTTCGAAGCTGAGTTTGGTCCGGGTACTGTTCTCAAAAAAGATGTTGGCAATGGTAATATCTCTCAGGGAAGGGACCTTCTTGATGGACCTGTTGATCACTTCCTTGAACTGGTCTGCGGTTTCAAAAATGAGCTGGATATCCTTTTCGTTCAGATACTTTATCCCCAGTAGATGTCTTACGCTTAATGCCGGCATTTCTTATCTGTTGACTAAATAAACCACATCCTTCCCTTCGTTCTCCTTCCAGAGTACCTTCACCTTTTCCTGATTGATGGCATCCACCTGCCTGCCCCTGTAATTGGGCTGAATGGGCAAGTGCCTGCTGAACCTTCTGTCGATCAGGGTCAGCAGCTCGATCTCATCGGGCCTGCCGAACGACTGAATCGCCGTCAGGGCCGCCCTTATACTGCGCCCGGTATAAAGCACATCATCGATCAGGACCACCTTCTTTCCCTCCACTAAAAAGTCGATCTTGGTGGAACTGGCCTCCAGGGGTTTGTCTCCCCTCCTGAAATCATCCCGGAAAAAGGTGATATCCAGAAGCCCCAGTTTGATGTCCTTCACCTTGTATTCCTCCTTGAGGAGTTTTGCCAGCCGATTGGCCAGAAAGGTCCCCCTGGGCTGTATCCCGATAAGGACGGTATCCGAAAAATCAAGGTGATTTTCTAAGAGTTGGCAAGCCAGTCGATGTAAAATAATGTGGATTTCTTTTGAGGAAAGAAGTACTTTTTGACTCATGGTGTGGGCTACCAACATATTTGAAAACAAAAATAGCGAATTCTGTTCAATAAATGAGAGGCCCTGCAGACATCGTACATCCAGGTCTTTCTTTGGCCCACATGGCCAAAAAAAAGCCCCGACCGCAAGGTCAGGGCTGATTCTTATTACTCGTTCGGATATCACGCAGGACTATTTTTTCTTCTTGCCTTCCATTCTATCCTTCAGTGCCTGCAATTGCTCATTGGCATCTCCGAGTGTGGGTTTGGATTCCTCCGCCTGAGTAGCAGCTTTCTTCCTGGCCGCTTTCACGTTGCGTTGCTCCTCTTCTTTAAAGATTGCTGTATGGCTGGCCACGACCCTTTTGAATTCCTTGTTGAATTCGATGATCTTGAACATGGCCTCTTCACCCTTACCGAGCTTCTTACCATCTTCTTTCTCCATATGGCGCTGAGGTACAAAGGCAGTGATGTCCTTGTTGAATTCGATCACAGCACCTTTGTCGACGATCTCCGAGATGGAAGCTTTGTGTTCAGTTCCCAGGGCGAATTCCTCTTCGTATTTATCCCATGGGTTCTCCGTGGTCTGCTTGTGGCCGAGGCTCAGTTTGCGTCCTTCCACATCCAGTTCCAGCACCTCTACTTCCAGAGTGTCCCCTACGGTTACAAATTCTGAAGGGTGTTTGATCTTCTTGGTCCAGGAAAGGTCGGAAATGTATATGAGTCCGTCGATCCCCTCTTCCAATTCCACGAATACACCGAAATTGGTAAAATTCCTTACGATCCCTTTATGTTTGGATCCCACAGGATATTTGGAGGTAATGTCCGTCCATGGATCCGGGGTCAGTTGCTTAAGACCCAGGGACATTTTCCTGTCCTCCCGGTCGAGTGTAAGCACTACTGCCTCCAGCTCATCCCCTACCTTAACGAAATCCTGTGCGGACCTCAGGTGGGTAGACCAGGACATCTCTGATACGTGGATCAGTCCTTCAACTCCTTCGGCTACTTCCAGGAAGGCACCGTAATCAGCAATAACGACTACCTTTCCTTTAACTTTATCTCCTACCTTGATCTCATCGCCGAGTGCATCCCATGGATGTTTTTCAAGCTGCTTCAGACCTAATTGTATCCTCGACTTGTTGTCGTCGAAATCCAGGATCACGACGTTGAGTTTCTGGTCCAGATCCACTACTTCGCTTGGGTGGTTGATCCTGCTCCAGGAAAGGTCGGTGATGTGGATCAGTCCGTCTACTCCTCCAAGGTCGATAAAGACCCCGTAAGAAGTGATGTTCTTGACCACACCCTCCAGTACCTGCCCTTTTTCGAGCTGACTGATGATCTCTTTTTTCTGTTCTTCGATATCGGCCTCGATCAGGGCTTTGTGAGAAACCACGACGTTCTTGAACTCCTGGTTGATCTTCACTACCTTGAACTCCATGGTCTTACCTACATACTGGTCGTAATCCCTGATGGGTTTTACGTCTATCTGGGAACCTGGAAGGAAGGCTTCGATCCCGAAGACATCTACGATCATTCCCCCTTTGGTCCTGCATTTTACAAATCCGGTGACCACTTCTTCCTTGTCGTGGGCCGCATTGACGCGATCCCAGGCCTTGATGGTCCTGGCTTTCCTGTGAGAGAGTACCAGTTGTCCGCTTTTGTCTTCGCGAATATCAATAAGCACCTCAACCTTATCGCCCACCTTGAGTCCGGGATTATACCGGAATTCATTGAGGGAGATCACTCCCTCGGATTTGGCGTTGATGTCGATGATCGCTTCCCTGTCGGTAATGTGAGTTACAGTTCCCACAACTACCTCTTCGTCCGCTGTATCTACAAAATTCTCTTCTACCAGTTTTTCGAATTCCTCAAGTTTGGAATCCTCTACCCGTTCAATTCCCTCTTCGTATTTATCCCAGTCAAAATTCTTCAGGAATTCCTGAGGATCCTGTTTGGGGGTTTCTGTCTTTTCTGCCTGAACGGCCTCAGCTACCTGAGTTTCTTCTGTTGTTGTTTTTTCTTCAGCCATGTGCTGATTTAAATTTGTATTCCATAAACCTCCAGGAGTGGGACTTCGCCTATGGAAGATGTTAGATTTAGTTTTTACAACCCTTTTCCTCCTGAATACTAGTCAAAAAGGTGTGCAAAAGTACAACTAAATTCTCTTTTTAACAACCGATTCTTCCGTCTCAGGAAAAAATTAAAGATTTACAGGTCATCGCCCATCGATCCCCGTGCTTTTCGTATCTTTAAAGCTGCAGTTTTAACCTTTTAAAAATTTAAATACATGAGCGTAAAGGATAAATACCAGCCCGTGCTGACACTGGGAGAGAAATTAGGCGTTAAGGACGGGAATGTCACCGTAGAGGACGGGATCCTCAAGGTAAAGGGGCAGGCCAAAACCCAGTATGAGAAAAACCTTATATGGGACAAGATCAAGGAAACCCGTGCTTTTCGTATCTTTAAAGCTGCAGTTTTAACCTTTTAAAAATTTAAATACATGAGCGTAAAGGATAAATACCAGCCCGTGCTGACACTGGGAGAGAAATTAGGCGTTAAGGACGGGAATGTCACCGTAGAGGACGGGATCCTCAAGGTAAAGGGGCAGGCCAAAACCCAGTATGAGAAAAACCTTATATGGGACAAGATCAAGGAAATCGGAGGGGAGAAACCCTCAGACATCAAGGCCAATATCACCGTAGCCGATGAAAGTGTTTACCACAGGCACGTGGTTCAAAAAGGGGAATCCCTGAGCAAGATCGCCAAACATTACTACGGCGATCCTATGAAATACAAGGCCATCTTTGCCGCTAATACCGATATACTGAAAAATCCGGATCTCATCCACCCTGATCAGGTACTGGTCATCCCCAAGATCTGATGGATTCAAAAAAGAACGGCGCCCTCGGGGCGCCGTTTTCATGCTGATTGGATCCTCAATTCCGCCAGGGATAAGGCCCTTTCAAATTGTTCCTGCTGGCTCATGGAACTGTTGTCTATGACCACGGCGTCCTCCGCCTGTTTTAAAGGGGAGTGTTCCCGGTGAGAATCGAGATAATCCCTTTTCTGCACGTTCTCCAACACTTCCTCGAAACTGATAAGCGCACCCCTGTCCAGGAGTTCCTTATATCTTCGCGTGGCCCTGATATCGGGAGAGGCGGTCATAAAGATCTTTAATTCGGCATTCGGAAAGACCACGGTACCAATATCTCGCCCATCCATAACAAGGCCTTTGTTCCTGCCCATATCCTTCTGCAGGGCCACCAGTTTTTGGCGCACCTCCGCGACCACTGAGATCTGGCTGACGTAGTTCGATACCTCCAGTGTTCGGATCTCTTTTTCCACATTCTCCCCATCGAGGTAGATCTCTGAATAACCCAGATCGGGATTGTACCTGAAGTTAAGATCGATCCCGGGGAGGTCGGACAGTAAAGGTTCCTTTTCAAAGCCTTTTTCACTGATATATCCCTTTCGGAGGGCGTAGAGGGTCACCGCCCTGTACATTGCACCCGTATCCACATAGATATAACCGAGGGCCCTTGCCAGCTGCTTCGCCATAGTACTCTTCCCGGTTGAGGAGTATCCGTCTATGGCGATGGTGATCTTTTTCATGTGATAAAAATAAGGAGATTCCCTGAACTTGACCGGGTCCCGGGAATCTTTGATTTCATATTCAGGGGGAGGCGATCAGAGCCTCTTGGCATTCTTCACCTTCTGGTTGGTGATCGCCAGATCGATGACCTCGCTCATGTCGGTAACATAATGGAAATTCAAACCCTTGAGATACTCTTCCTTGATCTCCTGTACATCCTTCTTGTTGTCTGCACTGAGGATGATATCCTTGATCCTTGCCCGTTTAGCAGCCAGGATTTTTTCCTTGATGCCCCCTACCGGGAGCACCTTGCCTCTCAGGGTGATCTCACCCGTCATGGCTGTGCTCTTCCTGACCTTCTTCTGGGTGAAGAGGGAGACCAGTGACGTCAGCATGGTGATCCCTGCACTGGGTCCGTCCTTGGGGGTAGCCCCTTCGGGTACGTGGATGTGTACGTTGTACTTTCCAAAAACCCCCGGATCTATGCCATAAGCCTCCGCGTTAGACTTGATATACTCCATGGCAATGGTAGCCGATTCCTTCATGACCTGTCCCAGGTTCCCCGTAATATTGAGCTGTCCTTTTCCCCTCGACAAAATGGACTCTATGAAAAGGATATCGCCCCCTACACTGGTCCAGGCTAGCCCTGTCACCACTCCCGCTACTTCGTTATTCTCGTATTTGTCCCTCTCAAGCCGAGCCGGACCCAGCACCTGTTCGACGATCTCATTGGTCACTTTCACCTGGTATTCCTCTTCCATGGCGATCGACTTGGCTGCGTACCTCACCATCTTGGCGATCTGTTTCTCAAGGGTCCTTACCCCGGATTCCCGGGTATAGCCCTCCACGATCTTTTCCAGCTGGCGTTTTCCGATCTTCAGGTCATCAGGCCCCAGACCGTGCTCTTTGAGTTGTTTTGGCAATAAATGCCTCTTGGCGATCTCCACCTTCTCCTCAATGGTGTAGCCGGTCACTTTGATGATCTCCATCCTGTCCCTAAGGGCAGGCTGTATGCTGGAGAGGTTGTTGGCCGTAGCGATAAACATCACCTTAGACAGGTCGTAACCCATCTCCAGGAAATTATCGTGGAAGTCATTGTTCTGTTCGGGATCCAGTACTTCCAGCATGGCCGATGACGGATCGCCCTGGTAACTGCTCGACAACTTATCGATCTCATCCAGGATAAAGACGGGGTTGGAGGTCCCAGCCTTTTTGATACTCTGTATGATCCTTCCCGGCATCGCGCCTATATAGGTCTTACGGTGCCCCCTGATCTCAGCCTCGTCCCTGAGTCCGCCCAGGGACATTCTGACATACTGCCTTCCCAGGGCCTCGGCAATGGATTTGCCCAGGGAGGTCTTTCCAACCCCGGGAGGGCCGTAAAGACAAAGGATGGGGGATTTCATATCGTTCCTGAGTTTTAGCACCGCCAGGTATTCTATGATACGCCTTTTGACATCCTCCAGACCGTAGTGGTCCCGGTCCAGGATCTTCTGCGCCCGTTTCAGGTCGAATTTGTCCTTGGAAAACTCTTCCCATGGCAGCTCCAGAAACAGGTCAAGGTAATTGCGCTGTATGCTGTACTCAGCTACCTGAGGGTTCATGCGTTGCATCTTGGCAAGTTCCTTATCGAAGTGTTCTTTGACCTTTTCGGTCCATTTCTTCTTTTTCGCCTTTAGCCTCATTTCCTCGATCTCCTCGTCGTAGGAGGCACCACCCAGTTCTTCCTGGATGGTCTTCATCTGCTGGTGGAGGAAATACTCCCTTTGCTGCTGATCCAGGTCACTGCGGACCTTGGACTGTATGTCCTTCTGCAGGGCCAGTTTCTGAAGCTCCACATTCATATGCTTCAGGGTGGCCAGGGCGCGGTCCCTGAGGTTTCCGATCTCCAGGAGGGTCTGCTTCTCCTTTACGCTGAGATTGAGGTTGGAAGAGACAAAGTTGATCAGGAAAGAGTTGCTATTGATGTTTTGAATGGCGAAGGAAGCCTCACTCGGGATGTTGGGATTGTCCCGGATGATCTGAAGCGCGATATCCTTGATGGATTCGATGATGGCGAGGAACTCTTCTCCCTGCTGGTCGATTTCCTCATCCTCCACTTCCCTGATGGTGGCCGTCATATAGGGTTTTTCGGTAAGGACCTCCGCGATCTCGAATCGTTTCTTCCCCTGTATGATCACCGTAGTATTCCCGTCCGGCATCTGCAATACCCTGAGGATGCGCGCCACCGTACCCAGCGTATTGATGTCCTTTACCCCGGGATCCTCCGTTTCCTCGTCCTTCTGAGAAACTACCCCGATGACTTTTGAACCCTTATTGGCGTATTTGATCAGGTTGATGGATTTGTCCCTCCCTGCGGTGATGGGAATGACGACCCCCGGAAAGAGGACCGTATTTCTCAGAGGCAGGATAGGCAAGGTCTCGGGCAGTACCTCGTTTTTCATCTCTTCCTCATCTTCAGGAGTCAGAAGGGGGATCAATTCAGATTCCTCATTGATATCCTGCAGCGACATATTGTCAAAACTTATGAATTTAGCGTCTCCCATAGCATATTATTCCGTCATTCTGTCATTTTAAGACGAACGATACGATTATATTATAGCAATTTTTTACCTCTTCCCGCTGTAAAACCCGCTGAAAACATGGAATTTCCGGGGAAGAAGTCCCTCCATAAGGTCAATTCCCATGCCAACCCAATAATTTTTCTTTAAAAACTGTAACAATGCGTACATTCCTCTATCTATATAACAAATCGAATACTTTTTGAGCCGGGTAGGAGAACATACTGAAACCTTAATTCCATTGTGTCTGAAGGGAGACCAAAGGGCGCAAATGGAGATTTACAACAGATATTACAAAGCGATGTTCAATACGGCATTCAGAATTGTCAAAGACCAGGCAGAGGCAGAGGATGTCATGCAGGAGTCCTTTCTGAACGCCTTCACAAAACTGGATTCGTACAGGGGTGAGGTCACTTTCGGAGCCTGGTTGAAGAAAATCGTGGTAAATAAAAGTCTGGTGTATTACCGAAACAGGAAGAAAAAGAATGAAGTCTCCCTCGACAGCACATTGTACAAGGTCGGGGACGACGATGTACCCGAGGCAGACCATGGAGAAACAGAACATTTGGCTCAAAAGGTTTTGAAGACCATGGACTCGCTCAAGGAGAACTACAGAGTGTCCCTGACCTTACATTTAATCGAGGGGTATGATTACGAGGAGATCTGTGGCCTGATGGGCATCAGTTATGCGAATTGCCGGACCACGATTTCCAGAGCCAAAGAGAGTTTGCGAAAAAAATTAGAACCCATACTATCATGAAAGAACGAGATCTGCAAGACCTGTTCAGAGAAATTAAGCCTGCATTGGACCGGGAGGAACCGCCGATGGGCCACCAGCAGAGGTTTCTCTCCAGGTTGGAGGCAAAGCAAAGTAGGGATGCCAAAGGTGTCTCCTGGTGGAAACCCCTGGCGATCGCAGCCTCCGTGCTGTTCCTGTTCGGGATCTTTCTGGGTTCATTTACCGATATCATCCCCCTGGGCGATCGCCTTGCGGAGGTCTCCCCGGAGGTCAGCAACACCGAACGTTATTTTGCAGGGGTGATAGAGCAGCAGCTCACCTTGCTGGAACAGGAAGATACCCCTGAGGCCAGGAAGATGGTCTCCGACGCCATGATTCAGTTAGACTTGCTGGAAGCCGATTATCAGAAGCTCAGGACAGACCTGCTGGAAGGGGGAGATCAAAAAATCCTTTTGAGTGCCATAGTTCAGAATTTCCAGATGCGCATCGACCTTTTGAAGGATGTGATGGAAAAATTAGAAACCGTTAAAAAACTTAAAGTTCAAGAAAATGAAGACAGTACTCTTTAAAAAACTCGTATTTTTTCTCTTAGCCCTCCCGCTTCTTGCCGGTGCGCATGGAGATCCCATGAAAGGGAAATACACCAAGGAAAAGACCATCAAAAAGGAATTCAGCGTGAGCTCCAATGCCATACTCAAAGTCTCAAACAGTTATGGCAATATCGCGATGGCCTCCTGGGATGAGAACCGGATCGTGATCGAGGTCAGCATTAAGACCAATGGCAACAACGAAAGCAAAGTTCAGGAAAAACTCGACGAGATCTCCGTGGCTTTTGAGGCTGACGCCTCCATGGTTTCCGCGAAGACCACCTTCGAGAAGGACAGAGGATGGAACTGGGGTTGGGGAAAGAACAGCAACGTGAGTATGCAGATCGACTATACGATCAAACTCCCTGTAAAGAACAGCATTCATATCAGCAATGATTATGGAAACATCAGCCTGGACCGCATAGACGGGTATGCCAAGATCAGTTGTGACTACGGCAGATTGCAGATAGGCGAACTGAGAGGCAGGAACAACGACCTGAGTTTTGACTACACGTCCAAATCCTATTTCGGATACATCAACAGCGGGCAGATCAGGGCTGATTATTCCGGGTTTACCGTGGAGAAAGCAGGTGACCTTGTTATCAATGCAGATTATACCGATGCCGCGATAGGACAGATGGGGAATTTGAAGTATTCCAATGACTACGGCAGCCTGGAAGTGAGCGAAGTAGGCAATGTACAGGGCAACGGAGACTACGTCAACGTGAGCCTGGGAATGGTACACGGCAATGTCGACATAAGTGCGGATTACGGGGCCATCAGGATAGAAGAATTGGCACCGGATGCCGGAAATGTAAATATACGTACGGATTATACCGGGATCAAAATAGGATATAGCTCCCAGTATTATTTCGACTTTGAGATCAGCACTGACTACGCCGGGGTCAGCGGGAAGGATGAACTGGAAATCTCCGTTAGCAGAGAGAAGGATCGCGAGCGCTATTACAAAGGCTTTCACGGGAGTTCCAACAGCGGTAAACTAATGACGATTAACAGCGATTACGGCAATATATCCCTGAAAAAAAACTAACCCTGAAATAATAAATAACATGAAAAAACTTGGCATACTGAGTGTACTTCTGATCGCAGCGAACATATCCTGCGCTCAATGGGGTAAAAAAGTAAAAGGCAACGGTGAGGTGGTTACCATTGAACGGAACACGGGCGACTATGATGAGATATCCGTGGGGGGCTGGTTCGACGTAGAGATCGTGGATGGGAAAGAGGGATCCCTTAGCCTGAGGGGGGAAGAGAATCTGTTGGAATACATCATAACTGAAGTGAAGGACGGTAAACTCGTCGTTAAGGTAGAGCAGGGTATCAACCTGCAGCCCTCGTCCTGGACCAAAGGGGGGATCACGGTCACTATCCCCGTTGAAGAGATCCGTGCCCTGTCCATGTCAGGATCGGGCGACCTGGAAGGAAAAACCGTGCTGAGGGGCAAGGACATGTCAACCCGACTCTCGGGATCCGGCGATATGGATGTCACTATTGAGGCAGAAAACCTGGAGGTGGTTGTCTCTGGTTCGGGTGATTTGAACCTTAAAGGAGGGGCAGAGCACCTGAAAGTACAGATCTCAGGCTCAGGGGATATCCATGCCTATGACCTGCAGGCCAACCATGTAGACGCTCTCGTTTCGGGATCTGCCAATATACAGGTCACGGCCAGGGAATCCCTGAAAGCGAGGGTTTCCGGCTCCGGAGACATCTCCTATAGAGGAAACCCGGCAAAAATAGACAGCAAAACGTCTGGTTCCGGCGATATTTCTAAAGGTTAAACCCAGCCTGATACACTGAGAAGTGCCCCGTTAATCCGGGGCCTTTTTATTGACCCTGAGCAGGAGGAATGCCCCTAGGATGAAAAATAACCCCAGGAAGATCGTAGCATTGCGCATACTGCCGGTAAACTGGGCCACAAAACCGTACAGGAAGGTCCCTATAATGATCCCGATCTTTTCCGAAACATCGTAAAAGCTGAAGAAGGAGGTGGTATCCCTGGTCTCTGGGAGGAATTTGGAATAGGTAGACCGGGAGAGAGCCTGTATGCCCCCCATCACAATTCCCACGAAGCCCGCAGCCGTATAGAACTCTATCGGACTCTCCACCTGATAGGCGTATACACAGATGACCACCCATATCAAATTGATGACCACCAGGGTCCTGATGTTCCCAAAATGTTCCGAAGCCCGCGCGGTGAGGGTCGCACCTATGATAGCGACCAGTTGTATCAGCAGGATACTGACGATCAGGCCAATGGTCCGCTCCTCATCCGAGCCCCAGGTCACTTCCTCTTCCCCGAAGTAGGCTGCGATGAGCATGACTGTCTGAACCGCCATGCTATAGACGAAAAAGGCGCCCAGGTATCGCTTGAGTTTCCTTTGCTGCCCTAACTGTTTCCATACGCCTTTGAGTTCCCTGAATCCGTTGAGGATGACGTGATGCCGCTCGCCGGTTCGCTTGTTTCCTTTTGGGAGGTAGTAGAAAGTGTACTGACTAAAGGCGATCCACCAGATCCCGACGGAGGCAAAGGAATAACGCATGGCGATCAGTTCCGCTCCTTCTCCCTGGATCCCAAAAAGATCCGGTTGCATGACCATGCCCAGGTTGATAAGAAGGAGGATGACGCTCCCGATGTATCCCAGGGAAAAACCCTTCGCACTGATCCGATCCTGTTGTTCGGGATAAGCAATATCCGGCAGATAGGAATTGTTGATCGCAAAACTCACCCAAAATCCCACCAGGCCAAAGAAATAGCAGATCAGGCCTGCCTCGATGTGTTCCAGGGAAAACCAGTACAGTCCAATACAGGCAATTCCCCCCATGTAGCAAAAGAACTGCATGAACACCTTTTTATTCCCCAGGTAGTCCGCAATCCCTGAGATCAGAGGGGTTATGATGGCGATGAATACAAAAGCAATAGAGGTGGTATAACTGATCAGGGGTGCCCTGGCGATCTCCCCTCCGAAAATGCTGACCTTTTCGATCCCCGCGATCCTGAAAAGGGCACCGTAATAGATGGGAAAGATGGCCGAGGCTATAACCAGGCTGTATACCGAATTCGCCCAGTCATAGAAGGCCCATGCGTTGAGTAGCTTTTTACTTCCCTTTATCAGGATGCTCCGGGCCATGAAAACAGTTTATATGAGACCCTCTCAA
The DNA here is from genome assembly GCF_010671595.1 of Muriicola jejuensis. Classification (GTDB taxonomy): domain Bacteria; phylum Bacteroidota; class Bacteroidia; order Flavobacteriales; family Flavobacteriaceae; genus Muriicola; species Muriicola jejuensis. Next base: position 90,886 of record NZ_JAABOP010000001.1, read on the forward strand.
AGGGGTTTTCCATGATATTCAAGGACTTGGCCAGATCTTCTTCCCGGCCCACTATTGAAAACTCGTCACGCCGAATTTCCTGGCCTCTTCCTTGGCCAGAGGCGCCCAACTGGTGAGATTGGCGATGCGCGTATCGTTGGAAGGGTGGGTACTCAGGAATTCGGGTGGTGCCTGCCCCCCGGACTTTGCTTTCATGCGCTTCCACAATTCTGCAGCTTCATCGGGGTTATACCCGGCAATGGCCATGATCTGCAACCCGATCCGGTCTGCTTCGGTCTCGTGGCTCCTGCTAAAGGGCAGCATAACCCCTACCGTGGATCCGATCCCGTAGGCCTGGTTGAAAATATTCCTTTTCTGGGGATCGTCAATAGCAATATTCCCTGCAATGGCAATTCCCTGCTGGACCATGGCAGCACTCATTCGCTGAGCCCCGTGATCTGCCAGGGCATGGGCTATTTCGTGTCCCATGACCACGGCAACTCCGGTCTCACTCTGGCAAATTGGCATGATCCCGGTGTAGAAGACGATCTTGCCCCCAGGCATGCACCAGGCGTTCACGGTCTCATCCTGCACCAGGTTGTACTCCCATTGATAGTCCTTTAAATATCCCGGATAACCGTTCGCACTCAACCATCGCTCCGCAGCCTTGGAAATCCTCTGACCTACATTAGTGATCATTCGGGATTGATCGGTACCGGAAACTACCTTGTTCGACTTAATGAATTCGTCATACTGGGCAAAGGCTGAGGGAAAGATGGAATTGTTCTGGTAAAAGTTCAGCGTGCTTTTTCCTGTAAAGGGATTGGTCTTGCATGCCGCCATCGCCAGCAATACGAATACCGCCAGAAAGAGTTTCTTCTTCATCGTTTCTTGTTTGAGTTGAAATTACAAAAAATCACTTTCCCAGAATGTGAAGGACCGAAAATTCCTTGGTCACGTGTATGGTGTTATTCCCGTTCATTTTCACATCTTTCAGGGCTATGGCCTCGTTGTCTATCTGGATCGACTTGATCTTGAACGGAAGCCCCATCAGGTTCAATTTGAAGGTCTCATAGGAGGTGATGTAGTTACCGTCCTTGAATTGCTGCAGGATGAGTTCCTTTTCTTTCCCAATGAGCTTGAAGTTCCTCAGGCTGTACTCGCCTTTGACGTAGTCATATCCGTCCTGGGCATCCTCGTAGATCATGGAATTCTCAATACCGTTCTTAAAATACACATCGAGTTGCAGTTCTTCTATCTTCAGCTCCCCCACGTATTGCTGTACGGGGTATTTGGGGATGATTGCCCCTTCCTTGATAAAGATCGGGATCTTGTCGATATCCGCATCCACCCATTTTTCGGTACCCCCTTCCAGGGTCTCATTCGTCCAGTAATCGTACCATCTCCCCCTGGGTATGTACATACGGCGCCCTTTGGCGTTGGGCTCCTGTATGGGGCAGACCAGGATCTGCTCCCCGAAAATGAATTCGTCCGTGCGGAAATGGGTCTGGTGGTCATCCTGATCGTGATAGACCAGGGATTGGATCATGGGAATGCTTTCCTTGTAGTATTTGTAGAAAGCCGTGTATAGATAAGGCAACAACTGATAGCGCAGTTCGATGAATTTCCTCACGATCTTGGTGACCTCGGCATCAAATGACCAGGGTTCCTGATCGCCGTGATCCCCACTGCTGTGCACACGGCAGAAAGGGTGGAACACCCCGAGCTGTATCCATCTGGCGAACAGTTCGCCATTGGGCTGTTCCGCAAATCCTCCGATATCGGTGCCGACAAATGACATACCGCTCAGACACATCCGCTGCACCTGTACATTGGCGATCCAGAGGTGTTCCCAGGTAGCCACATTGTCCCCCGTCCAGGTTGAAGAGAACCGCTGTGTGCCCGAATAGGCTGCCCTCGTGATCACGAAGGGCCTTTTGGGATAGACGTACTTCTTGACCCCTTCGTAAGTAGCCCTCACCATCTGCATCCCGTATACATTATGGGCCTTTCTGTGACTACAGGGATGACCGTCGAAATCGTGGCGGGTATCCAGGGGTGCCGTCTTTGTTGGGACTTCCATGACCGCAGGTTCGTTCATGTCGTTCCAGACCGCGTGGGCGCCTACCTCAGACATAAGTTCCTTGTAGAGTCCGGCCCACCATTCCCTCACTTTGGGATTCGTAAAATCAGGAAAATTGCATTGCCCAGGCCATACTTTTCCGCTCATGAGAGGCCCGTCTCCCCTCTTACAGAAATAGTCGTTCTTAACGGCTTCCTGGTATACCCAGTAATCCCGGTCTACCTTGATCCCCGGGTCGATCATGACCACGGTCTTAAAGCCGTCTTTACTCAGGTCCTTGATCATTCCTTTGGGATCCGGGAACTTGGTCTTGTCCCAGGTAAAGCACCTGAATCCATCCATATAATCAATGTCGAGGTAAATAGCGTCACAGGGGATCTTCAGTTTCCTGAACTTGCTCGCGATCTGTTTTACCCGGCTTTCGGGGAAATAGCTCCACTTAGACTGGTGGTAACCCAGGGCCCAGAGGGGCGGCAATTCCGGGGTGCCCGTCAGGTCCGTATAGGATTTCACTACCCTCGACATGGCCGGGCCATAAAAGAAATAATAGTTCATTTCGCCCCCTTCGGCCCAGAAACTGGTAACATTTCTTCTCTCGTGGGCAAAATCGAAATGCGTCCTAAACGTATTGTCAAAGAAGATTCCGTAGGCAATATTATTGTGCAGACCGACGTAGAAAGGCACGGCCTTGTACAGCGGGTCCTGGTCCTTTCCGAAGGCATACTGGTCGGTAACCCAGTTGTGAACGCGCTTTCCCTTGAGGTTGTAGTGGGTAGCCTTGTCGCCCATCCCGTAAAAACTCTCCCCGGATTGGGTGATCTTGCTCATCTTGACCGTATTGCCCCCAAAAGTGTAATTCTCTTCATAGTGAAAGCCCAATTCATCCTCGTTGATGATATTCCCCTCGAGATCCGAGATCTGAACACGGAGGGATTTCTTATCCACCAGGATCTTGAGTTTGGAGGTCCGGATCAGGTACTCCGTTTCCGTCTCTTCAGGTTCAAAATGGCTGTAACCCCTTGGTGCAGTTGGACTTATGGCATAGGAGAAATCCGGTTGAAAGACGTGGTCTGTGGCATAACGGAACCGGATGGTACTGTTACGAATGAGCGTTATTTCAAGGATCACCCCGTTATCTGTGGTGAAGTAAAATTTATCAGAATCTTGTTTGAAGGCAACTATTTGGTCGGGGTAGAGATTTCCCTTATATTCTAATTCCGTATTGGTTATCATGTATGGATATCTTAACGATCGAACAAAAGAAATACTTTCACACTAATAATGGAAGCGATACGGGCATCATTTATAAACTACAACGATATAGTGGTCCGGGATCAGTGAAAAATGACCAGGCCGAGGGGCGGTATGGTGATCTCAATGGACTGCTTGTGGCCATGCCAGGGTTTTTTGGCAACCTTCCGGAGCGTGTTCTTCGATCCGCTACCCCCGTATTTCTTGGCATCGGTACTAAAGACCTCCTTATACTGCCCGGTCCTGGGCACACCCACGCGGTAATTCTCCCTGGGGACGGGCGTAAAGTTGCAGGCGATGAGCAGGTCGTCCTCTTCTTTGTGGCCTTTCCTGAGGTAGGTCAGTACAGAGTTCTCGGAATCCCCGTAATCTATCCACTGGAAACCTTCCGAGCTGAATTGTTTCTCGTAGAGGGCCGGGTGTTTCTGATAGAAGGCGTTTAGGTCCTTGATGAGCTGTTGAATCCCTATGTGATAATCGTATTGAAGCAAATGCCAGTCGAGGCTGTTCTGGAAATTCCACTCAGAAGATTGTCCGAATTCGGCTCCCATGAACAACAGATTGGTCCCCGGGTGGGTGAACATATAGCCAAAGAGGAGCCTGAGGTTGGCAAAGCGCTGCCATTCGTCTCCGGGCATTTTGTAAAGCAGTGACTGTTTCCCGTAGACCACCTCGTCATGGGAAAAAGGCAGCATAAAGTTTTCAGTGAACGCATAGGTCATACTGAAGGTCAGGTCGTTCTGATGGTGACGCCTGTAGATAGGTTCTTTCTTGAAATACTCCAGGGTATCGTGCATCCATCCCATCATCCACTTCATCCCAAATCCTAGTCCGCCTATACTCACCGGCCTGGATACCATGGAAAAAGAGGTGGATTCCTCGGCAATGGTCTGAACACCCTCAAAATTCTTGTAGACCTCCTCGTTCAATTCCCGAATAAGCGAAATAGCCTCGAGGTTCTCATTATTTCCGTAGATATTCGGCTCCCATTCCCCGGCTTCCCTGGAATAGTCGAGATAGAGCATAGAGGCGACCGCATCCACCCTCAGGCCATCTGCGTGATATTGATCTAACCAGAACAGGGCATTGCTGATCAGAAAAGCCCTTACTTCATTTCTCCCATAGTTAAAGATGAGGGATTTCCAATCGGGATGATAGCCCCTTCTTCGGTCCGGGTGTTCGTACAGGTGAGACCCGTCGAAGAATCCCAGTCCGTGGGCATCTTCCGGAAAGTGAGAAGGTACCCAGTCCAGGATCACCCCGATACCGTTCTGGTGGAGTGTATCGATCAGTAGTTTTAATCCTTCAGGTTCTCCAAACCGGGACGTAGGCGAAAAATAGCCCGTTAGCTGATAACCCCAGGAGGGATCATAGGGATATTCCATAACCGGCATAAATTCCACATGGGTGAAATTCATCTCCTTCACGTAGCCCACCAGTTCTTTGGATAATTCCTCATAGGTCAGGAACTGATTCTTCTCGTCCCTCTTCCAGGATCCCAGGTGTACCTCGTACACTGAATATGGGCTATCCAGGCTGTTTTTGGATGAACGGGAAGCCATCCATTTGGTGTCCTTCCACTTGTAGGTCTTGTCCCAGACGATGGAGGCCGTTTTGGGGGGCTGTTCCGAATAGCGGGCAAAGGGATCAGCCTTCTCGGTTTTGATATCCTGGTTGTGGGAATGGATTTTATACTTATAGCGGGTACCCGGCATCACCCCCGGAACAAAGCCTTCCCAAATGCCACTGGCATCCCAGCGAACGTTCAGTTTGTGCTCCCCCTCGATCCAGTAGTTGAAATCCCCTACCACGGAGACCGACTTGGCAGTGGGAGCCCAGACCGCAAAATAGGTCCCTTTTTCTCCATTCACTTCCATGGGATGTGAGCCTAATTTCTCATAAAGCTTAAAATGCTTTCCCGCCTTGAACAGGCTGATGTCAAATTCCGTAAACAGGCTGTGGGGTACAACGTTTCCCATGTCTTTCTTCTATTATTTAGATTCGTTTATAATGCTTATGATTCCCTGCAGGGGTATAACCGCCCACAAAGGCCTGGAGTTCATCTCGTAGCCCAATTCGTAAACGGCCTTCTCCAGCATGCAGTATTTCAAAATAAAAATACGCTCCTGGCTATAGCCGATGTTGATGTTGTGTTTCTGTATAAGATCCACATAGGTCTCCAGAAAAACTCCCACAAAATAATTATAAAGGATTTCCCCTGCCTTAAATAGTTCTTCCCTGGAATAAGGGTAAGATTCCTCATTGTTGAAAATGGTGGCGTATACCGCGTAGTGGAAGGAACGGAACATACCCGCTACGTCTTTCAAAGGGGGTTGCTTCACCTTGCGGTCCCTGATGGTACTTTCGGGTTCACCTTCGAAGTCGAGGAGGTAAAAATCGTCATCCCTTACCAGGACCTGTCCCAGGTGGTAATCTCCGTGGACCCGTATACGCTCTCCTTTCAATTTTGTCCAGTCGAAATTGACAAAGCGTTTCCGGATCTCATTTTTCCGCTCCAGGAATTCGTTGGCCAGCTCCAGGGAGAGGTCTTTGAGCCTGTGCATGTTGTTCTCTACCGTATTGAGCCTGTTCTGGAACTGGTAGAGCATGCGGTTCTTCAACCAGACCTCGTAATCGCCAGTAAAACGTGTCGGGGTGAAAGCGGTGTCCTCAAATTCAGACCCCAGGGCGATGTGCATTTCTGCCGTCCTCCTTGCGAGCATTTGAAGCTTCAGGAAAATATTGAGTCCGGCCCAGTCTATGATCTGAGGGGGTACGTCATTGATCTTGAGGCGCTCGAAAAGGGGAACCGCCGGCAGGTGGTTTACATTAATGTGCTTGCTCTCCAGGTTACTGAAAACCTTGTGGAGTTCCTTCAGCATATAATCCCAGGCATCTCCCTGGTTAGGCACCAGTTCCTGCATCAGGGCGATGGTCACCCCTACATTATCGGCATCAATAATACTGAGGCTACCCTGGTATTCCGGCGTATTTTTATAGCCCTTCCGTTCTGAGAGGAACCTGCTCATCTCATAATCGGGATTCTTATCCGCATAGATCCGGCGGAAGAATTTGATAACCGACTTTCCATTGATGATAATGGAAGTGTTGCTTTGTTCCATCCCCATGAATTTGGAAGTGGCATAGGGTTCTCCCTGGAAATTCATGCTGTGGTGGTATTGTACCCGGGTCGTATCATTGGGTTCCGCATGTATGATCCGTTCATAAACCAGTTTTCGGAAGGCCTCTAGGTTTAGGGCGTCTATGATAAAACCTTCCTGCCCTTTGATGCTCAGCGGGAGGATACGGTCCTTTTCCGCAAAGGATTCGTCCGAAACAAAGGCTATCGGCAGGAAATAGTGCTGGTAGAAGGCCTCTTCAAAATTCACCTCCAGGAGAAGGCCGTAATACACCTCCCCTTTTTGCTGTATCCTGAAGTACTCCTGTAGCTCAATGTATTTCAGCTTGCTGCTTTTTCCGCCGTACCAACGCTGTTTCACCACATAAGCCTCGAGGATCTCTGAAAGAAAGGCAGAGATGAACTTTTTGTCATCCATCAGGGATTCCCACTCCACGTCAAAGACATAGGGTTTCTGGAGTGCTGTTTCCTGTTTTCTTTGGGGCATGGTTATTTTTTTATCTGAAATATATGGAAGGGCAGACTTGCGGGAAGATCCACGAAATTCCATTCGTTGTACCAAATATAACTATTGTCTGTGACCAGGTCCCTCATTTGAATGGGTTTTCCGGCTTCCACTCCCAGTTCTGACAAGGGCAACTGCACCATTCCCCTCTGAGGATAGTGGGGGTCCAGGTTGATCACTATCAGCAATTCATCGGTTCTCTCCTCATTCCATTTGTAAAAGGCCAGTAGATTTTCATTCTCAATGGTACAGAATCTGATCTGGTTCGTTTGTTGAAGGGCCGGGTGGTCTTTCCGGATCTGGTTGATCTTCCGGATCAGGTAGGTGATCTTGTTTTCAATAGACCAGTCCCAAAAATGTACCTCGTACTTTTCCGAGTGCATATATTCTTCCTTGCCGGGCATCGAATCCGTAACCATATATTCGAAGACCGGGCCATAGATCCCCAGGTTCCCGCAAAGGGTGGCCGCCATGGCGTATCGGATCAGGTGCATGCTCTCGTTGGCTCCCTGCAGGTGGTAGGGATTGATGTCGGGCGTATTGGGCCAGAAATTCGGGCGGTAGTACTCCTTCATCTCCGATTGGGTAAGTTCCACCATGTACTCAATGAGTTCGTGTTTGTGAACCCTCCAGGTGTAATAAGTATAGGATTGCGAAAAGCCCTGTTTAGCGAGTTGTTGCATCACTTTGGGCCTTGAAAATGCCTCGGCCAGGAATAGGACATCCGGGTGTTTCTTCTTTACTTCCGAGATCAGCCAATTCCAAAAATAGTAGGGTTTGGTATGGGGATTGTCTACGCGGAAGATCCGGATCCCAAACCCAATCCAGTGCAGGGTGACGTCCAGGAGTTCCTTCCAAAGACTTTGGTATTCCTTGGATTCAAAATAAAAATTGACAATATCCTGGTATTTTTTGGGTGGATTCTCAGCGTACTGCATGGTCCCGTCCGGGCGTTTCCTGAACCATTCAGGGTTTGAGGTGATGTAGGGGTGATCCGGTGCTGCCTGAAAGGCGAGGTCCATCGCCACTTCCATCTCGAACTCCCCGGCCATTTTAATGAACGCCTTGAAATCCTCTTCCGTCCCCAATTCGGGGTGTATGGATTTATGCCCTCCAAAACGGGAGCCTATGCCCCATGGCACCCCACTGTCCCCTTCCTTGGCCACTGTGCTGTTGTTCTTTCCTTTGCGGTTCACCTCCCCAATGGGATGGATGGGAGGCAGATAGACGGTATCGAAACCCATGGCTGCGATCTTTGGCAGAATGCGTTCAGCATCCTTGAAGGTACCGTGTTTCCCGGGCTCCGAAGCAGTCGATCTGGGAAAGAATTCGTACCAGGTGCTGAAATTGGCTTTTTTCCGGTCTACGTATACCTGCAGAACCTTACTCGAATTTACCAGGTTCTTGAGGGGATGGTCAACAAATAGCTTGTGGAGCTTGGCTGAGACCGCTTCCTTGACGGCGTACTCGTAAGATCCCTTGTCCTGGAAGGCCTTGCTGAGTTCGGCCACATAGTCCTTCTCCTTGCCTTTGAGTTTTGGGAGCAGGATGGTGAGATATTGAACCCCATCCAGCAACTCGCTGGTAACGATCTGGCCGTCTTTGAGTTTGGCCTCTATCCCGTGTTGCCAGTTGAGGGGATTGTCTACCCAGCCTTCGACCTTGTATTCGTAATACCCCTGCTTTTGTACCCTGAAGTCGGCCTTGTAGACATCATTCCCAAAGTGTTCCATACGCCTGTAGGTATAGGCCTTGTCGTTTTCGTGCTTAAAGGCGACCTCCGCCTGTATCACATCGTGCCCATCGCCCAGAACATCTGCTTGCACCACTACGGATTCACCTACCACCCTCTTGATAAAAAATTCTCCGCACTGGAGTTGAGGATTCACGTTCTCGATCACCACTCGCTCTTGTTTCATCGGCATTACTGGTTTCTTTGGTTTTGGCTAAAAATAGAAAATATTATGGAATAGAATTGGCTAGGACCCGTAAATTTAAAGGTCTTTTCCGACCTTCCACCAAGGCTTCCGGTTTTTTTTGGAACGCTTTTTGAGTTGGTTTAGGAAGATTTGAAAAATCAGACCTTAAAACAAAGTTGAACCGGCTCCGTTATTACAAGGACGGATCTAAAAAACAGATGAAATTATGAAACGAATCGGACTTATTTTCAGCACAATCGCCATAGCCCTGATGACCTCCTGCGAAGGCCCCGCAGGACCTCCCGGACCTCCCGGTTTTGACGGAAGAGACGGCCTGGATGGTCTGGACGGGGTAAATATCCTGGGTACTGTACTGGAGATCGAAGGAACCTTCAGTGCTGCCAATGATTACACCCTTTTCTACGAGTTTCCCAATACCGTGGAGGTCTTTGAATCAGACGTGGTGCTGGTCTACATCCTCTGGGACCAGACCGATGACGGTAACGGCCAGCCAGTGGATATCTGGAGGCTTTTACCACAGACCCGTATCCTGACCCAGGGATTGCTGCAATACAATTACGACCATACCTTCTTTGACGTAAGCGTGTTTTTGGAGTCCGACTTCGACCTGAGTACCCTCCAGCCGGGGGACACGGACAATCAGGTGTTCAGGATCGCCATCATTCCGGCGGAATACGGACAGACCTCGAGAATGGACGTCTCCAACATAGAATCCGTCATGTCTGCCCTGAAGGTAGAGGAGAAAAATATCCACCGCATCACCCTGGATTAAGTTCGTAAAGAATTAGGATGAGGCCCCTGTAAACTTTTCAGGGGCTTTTTTTATTCCTTATTTTTGAAAGGAAAACGAGTAAGTACGTACCAATAAAATAAAACGCTATGAAAAATATATACCTCCTTGCTTTTTGCCTGCTCGCCATGGGCTGTAAAGGTGTTTCCCAGGAAAAAGAGAACATGGATAAAACCTCCGCCTCCGCGGTCGAGGAAAAAGAAACCTTCCCCGTGACCAAATCAGAGGCACAGTGGAAAGCCGAACTCACAGACATGCAATTCTACGTCCTGAGAAAGGCCGGAACCGAAAATGCCTGGAGCAGCGATCTGCTCGATATAAAGGCTCCCGGCACCTATGTATGTGCAGGGTGCGGCACACCCGTCTTCAGCAGTGATCACAAATTTGATTCCGGGACCGGATGGCCCAGCTTTGACAGGGAGATCGAAGGGAATGTGGCCTATGACGTGGACTACAATATCGGCTACGCCAGGACAGAGGAACACTGTGCCGTATGCGGCGGCCACCTCGGACATGTCTTTGATGACGGACCCTCCAATACCACCGGGAAACGCCATTGCATCAACGGGGCCGCATTAAAATTTGTCCCGAAAGAGTAGGCCTATTACCTTGTATTTCAATTTTTTAGGACGGGTATTTTCCAAGAATACCCGGGAAGTCTGTCTTACTCCCTGAAACCCCTTGCTTTCTTGGAGAGGTTTCGGTTTGGTTTTGTACCTTTGCCAGCGCACTAAAAACAGATCCAAAAGTTATATCAGATGAGCACCTTCGACGTAATTGTACTAGGCAGCGGACCCGGCGGGTATGTGACCGCTATCAGGGCTTCCCAGCTAGGTTTTAAGACCGCTATTATAGAAAAAGAAAGCCTTGGGGGCGTTTGCCTGAACTGGGGATGTATCCCGACAAAGGCCCTGTTGAAATCTGCCCAGGTATTTGAATATCTCCAGCACGCAGGTGATTACGGCCTGAAGGTCTCCGGGGCTGATAAGGATTTCGATGCCGTCGTGAAGCGCAGCCGCAATGTTGCCCAGGGGATGAGCAAAGGGGTTCAATTCCTGATGAAGAAGAACAAGATCGAGGTGATCAGCGGATACGGGAAGATAAAACCCGGAAAGAAGGTCTCCGTGAAAGGTGAGGACGGAAAGGAAACGGAATACAGTGCCAGCCATATCATCATTGCCACTGGAGCGCGAAGCAGGGAATTGCCAAGCCTTCCCCAGGATGGAAAAAAGATCATCGGATACCGAAAGGCCATGACCCTTGAAAAACAACCCGAGAAACTCGTGGTCGTGGGAAGCGGGGCCATCGGCATAGAATTCGCCTATTTCTACAACGCCATGGGAACAGACGTGACTGTGGTAGAATTCCTGCCAAACATTGTACCTGTGGAGGATGAAGAAGTGTCCAAACAACTGGAACGCAGCTTTAAGAAGTCCGGTGTCAAGATCATGACCTCCTCCGAGGTGACCAAGGCCGACACTTCCGGTGAAGGGGTGAAGGTGACCGTAAAAACCCCCAAGGGTGAAGAAGTGATCGAAGCCGATATGGTACTTTCCGCCGTTGGCATCAAGACCAACATTGAGAATATCGGCCTGGAAGAAGTAGGTATAGCCGTGGATCGCGACAAGATCCTGGTGAACGACTACTACCAGACCAATATCCCGGGCTATTATGCGATCGGGGATGTGACCCCCGGTCCTGCCCTTGCCCATGTGGCATCGGCTGAAGGCATCCTCTGCGTCGAAAAGATAGCAGGCCTGCACGTGGAACCCATTGACTACAACAACATCCCTGGATGTACCTATTGCATGCCTGAGGTGGCCTCTGTAGGCTTCACCGAGAAACAGGCCAGGGAAAAAGGATTCGATATCAAGGTCGGCAAATTTCCTTTTTCAGCCAGTGGAAAAGCACAGGCATCCGGTAATTCCGACGGTTTTGTAAAGGTCATCTTCGATGCGAAATACGGGGAATGGCTGGGTTGCCACATGATCGGTGCCGGGGTGACAGACATGATCGCAGAAGCGGTCCTGGGCCGAAAACTGGAAACCACCGGACATGAGATCCTGAAAGCTATCCACCCCCACCCTACCATGAGTGAGGCGGTTATGGAAGCCGTGGCCGACGCTTATGGAGAAGTGATCCACCTGTAAATCCTCAGAGCCTATGTTGACCCTCATGCGTGCCCTTGCCATCGTAGAAGGCATCTCTTACCTCTTGTTGTTCGGCTTCAGCATGCCGTTGAAATACTGGGCGAACATCCGGGAACCCAATCTCTATATCGGCTATGTGCACGGGGGACTTTTTATCGCTTTTGTGATCCTGGCTTTCCTTTTTTGCAGGCAACAGGGATGGGGGATGAAAAGTTATTTTAAATTTTTCCTCGCCTCCCTCCTGCCCTATGGTACCTTTTATATGGATCAAAAATATCTGGCGCCCCTTGGAAGGAAGGCGTAAAATCCTTTGGGTATTGCTTTGGGTAATACCCTTTTTATCCTGTATTTCTTATAGTTCGGGAATTGCTCGCCCCAGGGAGGATTTCCCCCCATACCGTTCCTGTGGGACGGACATCCTCATTTCAGATCCACCTGCCGACTATGAGATCAATGAACTCCATGACTTGAAAGATATGGGGTATTCAACCACCTATCATCATATTATTTTTCCTGCAGATACGCTTGAGAAAGAGGAGATCAGGCGATTCACATCCAAGCTGAGCAAATACATTGTGAAGGATGTCCTGCCGGAGGTGTCAGAAGTATCCGATGACAAATTCCGGTCTATGTCCTACCTGGAGTATTACCAGGCTACAAAGAGACTTTATCCGACCTATCTCCCGAATAGATCGAGTCCAACGGCAATCGAAAATATACTGGTTCCATCCCCATACAGGAAACAACTCTTTATGAACCTCAGGACCTATATCCAAAATAAGGATGAATATAGCAATTACCTGCACGTCTATGTGTTTGATGCCCGAAAGAAGAGGATCTTGTATTACGACTTCCTGAGGTATACCTGTGATATTCGGGACTCGGTTTCATTCAGCCTGTTTATGAATTATTCACTGAACAAACTGAAAACCACGGTTTCGGATCGTTAGCTTATCCCTGCTCCCGAATTCTCTTAAGGTGTTTCTGCTTCACAGGCTCCCTGTATTTTCGGGCAAAGGGGGTGTGGTATTGGTGTTTTTCAAGAAACGCGATCTGCTTTTCCCTCCACTCTTTTCCGGAGAGTTCCACTCCAAAGTGCTTTAATTCCATCAACAACTTATTGCTGATGATGTCATAATCCTCCCTGCCCAGGTAATCGAGGTCTGCATCGCAAATAACGCGTTCAAGAAGATTTTTGGGATTCTGGGGGACCTCCGTGGCCCGGATAAGTCCGACTACCACCTTCCTCTGTGCCGGACTATATCCGAATTCCCTCATAAAAGTAAGGGCCAGAGCGATCCCGTGATCCTCGTGGTGCACATAAGATACGGTGAATCCCAGGTCGTGACACAAAGCCCCGGTACGGAGCAGGAGGGCGTCATCCCCGGAGATGTGCAGCCGCCTGATATAATCGTTACAGACCTCCAGGACATCAAGCGTGTGAGACAGGCCGTGGTAACAAAGTTCTGGTGACAGTTCTTCCCGAAGCAGCTCGAGTACCTTCTTCCGCAACTTCAAATATCCCGTCATGATGATAGTGCATTAACTGATGACCTGTACGAGCCAGATGATCAGGCTTAACATGGCAAATACAAAGCTCAGGGCAAAAAATCTAAGGGCTTTGTGCACACTGGCAAATTTATCTGCTATGATCTTGCTTTCGGCATGGATCTGTTCGGCCAGCTGGGTGTAAAGTTCTTCCTCGCTACCACAGATCTCAAGCAGTTTCTTAGTGTATTCTTCGGTGTTCCCGAAGGCTTTCACCGCATCCAGAAAGAAAAATACGTTGTCTTCGTATTTCATTTCCATCTGGGGCATAAAGCATTTAAAACAGTAAAAGGTGGAGATCAGGACACAGAGCAACCATAGGAAGGCAAAGATTGTAAACCAGATATTGGTTTCAAAAGCGGGTTGAAAGGCGTCGAGTCGGTCTGCGAACATCCCCAGAATAAGGCTGTGGAAAGAGAAGATAACCCCCGCCTTGAATTCGGAGGCTCGGATCAGTTTCTCGAGACGTTCCAGTTGCTCCCAGTAATTATTCGGGTCTTGTCTTTTCATGCTTTATCCGAAATTGTCGACTACAATTTAGGCATTTACTTCTTCTTTGGATTTAGCATGGCGGATTATTTTGCGTTTTGAAACGTAATACATCTCCATTTCACCCTTGTTCTTGACCATGACCTTGCCTCTGGATTCGCACTCATAGACGTCTTTGATGCGCTGGTAAGTATTTTCGGAAATATTGATCCTACCCGGTTCTGAAAGGGATTCCATCCGGGAAGCCACGTTGACGGCATCCCCCCAGATGTCATAGGCAAATTTGTTAAGCCCTACCACCCCTGCGACCACCGGCCCGGTATTGATCCCTATCCTCACGTCGAAAGGGACGATATCCTCTTTGGGGTGTCTTTTGATCTCTTCCATGACCGCTACCATTTCAAAGGCTGCTTCCACCATCTTGAAAGGGTGGTCTGTAGTGGGGAAGGGTAATCCTCCGGCACACATATAGGCGTCTCCCACGGTCTTGATCTTCTCCAGATCGTACTTGTCCATGATCTCGTCGAAGCGGGAGAAATAATAATCCACACTTTTTACCAGGATCTCCGGGGAAAGGTTTTGCGCATAGGAGGTAAAGCCTTTGAAATCGGAGAAGAGGATGGTCACGGACTCAAATCGCTTGGCGGCCACCTTGCCGTTTTGCTTGAGTTCCTGTGCGGTCTCTTCAGGGAGGATATTTAGCAGTAATTTTTCGGACCGGTCCTTCTCCTCCGCGATGATCCTGTTCGTCTTTTTCACGTACTTGTAACGGCTGTAGGCCCCTACAGCCATGACAAAGACCAGGATCAGGGAGATAATGGTGCCGTAGATCACATATTTCTGCCTTTTTGCCTGGAGTTCTGAAATTTCAGCTTCCTGCTCCAGCATACCTATTTCATCTTCTTTCTTCTGCAGGTCAAAATCGAATTGCAGCCCTCGGATTTTATCATCGGTTTCTATATTGAAAAGGGAGTCTTTGGTTGCCAGCAGTAGTCCTTGATATATAAAGGCGGAAGAATATTCTCCTTGGTTAGCATAAGCTTTTGACAATCCCTTATAGATATCCTTCAATTCAAATTTGACACCCATCTGCTTTGCCAAAGTCTCGGCTTCCTTGTACATCTTTAATGCCTTGGAGGAATTATTATTTTCGTATACCTTACCCAGCTCGGTGAAGGCCTGAACTATTTGTAATTGTTGGTTGTTTTCTTCAGCTCCAAGTTTTGCCTGCTCTAAAAATTTTATGGCCTTCTCCGTATCGCCAATTTGAAATTCCAATTTACCGAGTTGTAGAAGACTCTCTGTTTGATCAGATACATTTTGAGCTAGTGGAAGTACTTCCTGGTAGTACTTTAGTGCTTCACTGAAATTTTGTTTTTTGAAGTAAACCTCACCAATTCCCATAAGGTAGTAAGTTCTCACCTGTGGATCATTTAATGGGCCTAGATAAGGATTTAGTTGATTGTAATACTGCAGTGCAATGTCATAATCCTTTGGAGTATCGGAGTACACCCCTGCAATATTGATTAGAGCTGTGGCAATGCGTAAGGTGTCCTTTATTTTTTCAGAAATTCTCAATGATCTTAAGTAATACTCAATAGCCCTGGTATTACTACCTTGACTGTAATATACCGCCCCCAAATTATTCACCATATTTGCAATACCCAGGGTGTCCTTTATTTCTTCAAAGGTTTGAAGGGATTGTGTCCAATAATCCATTACCTCTATATACTCACCCTGGTAATACTTAGCTAAGCCTATATTTTTTTGGGCATAAGCCTTCCCTTTATCATAATCCAAACTGTCCGCGAGTTTTAATGCCCATTTGGAGTACTTCAGGGATTCCGGAATGTTTTCTTCGTAAAGAATTTCAACACTTAGTTCGTTGAGTGTTCTTACCATTGAGGTGTCCAGTGATTTTTCCATTACTTTCTCCAGAAGACTATCAATGCGTTTATTTTGAGCATACATGGGCTGAATTGTTAATACCAGTAGCACCAACATCCCTATTACCTTGGTTGAACAAAATCTATATCTCATTGTTTACGCTTTCCTGTAAGATCTGAACTATCACATTAACGATGCCCTATATTCATTATGAAGCCTGAGAATACCTCTGCCTGAGAACCCCAAATAAATCTCTTGGCGTACAAGTGGTCCAAATTCAAAATCAGAATGTTGCCTTGTCTCTATGATTGTTAGTCAATCGCATCTTAACATATGGCCTGTTCCTTCCTTTTGAGATTCAAAATATACTTATTTACCTGTCTTATGCATTCCTCCAGATATCGCATTAACCTTCACGGGCAACTTCTTGCTGAGGGATTCCTGAGCGATAGCTGCCGACCTGCAAAATAGCAGGAAGACCACTTCTGAGCCGAAAATCCTGAGTTTTTTAGACCATATCACCTGCTATTCCTTAAAGATCTTGTACTCCAAAATACGACCTTCACCAATAATTCTCAAAGCATAGAGCCCGGCAGGAAGTCCGGTAAGGTCCAGTTCAAGGGGTGAAGAAGAAAATGAATCAAAATTCTGGGAGAGGAGTACATGCCCCCATACCAGATCCCTGATCTCCACCCTGCCTAAGGAAATAGACTCTGTTTCCACGAAGAGGATAGATGAAACCGGATTCGGATATACAACTCCTGCATCTTCTGGGAAACCACCCTGTGTTCCAGTTCCGCTCAGTACGGTGGTTACCGGATTAGCGAAATTATTCAGGCATGAAAACTGAATGGCTGCCAGCCTGGAAGACCCCGTATTAAAGTATCCGTCAGAATCACACCTGGCACCGAAAATGAAATCGAATCCGGTGGCGGAGGCGAATTGTACTTCCACATTGATCTTTGGATTGCTATTGGAAACACCTCCATCGGAGGTATCTGATCCGTTGATCCTCAGGAGATCCCCATTGATGCCACTCATAAAAGGATCCTGGATTCTTTTGGGATCGTTTACGGTATACCCGTCTGGAAGTGTAATGGCGTTGAATTCCTGATACTGGTTTGTGCCGTCAATATCCAATAAACCGAGAACCAGATTTTGAATGTTGACAGGATTATCTGAACCGGATTCAACAAATTCAAAGCGGAACCTCGCGAAAGGTTCAGGTCCTCCATTATTTTGCTCAAAACGAATTTCAGGTTTAAAATCCTCCCGGTTGTCAGAATTATTCCTGTCAAATTGAGTGATATGTGCGCCCGTCTTCTCGACAATGGTCACAAGGGCATCTATTCCCGGGGAAACCTGAGAATACCGATACACCGCTTCTTGCTGTTTGTCCGTACCCGAGACCAGTTGAAAAGAATCAAAAGTAAGTACTGCCGCATCACCGCAAGGCGTTACGTTTACCTTACCCGTGCCGCTGCATGTAGTGCCATCAACAAGAACATAATTCATCAACCCTTCGTCATTGATCGAAATCGAGTACGTACCCTCTGGCAGCAGCAAACCTTCCTCCGTAAGAATTTCCCCATTTACTTCATAGGTGATCCCGTCAGGGAAAACACTCTCCAGGCTGTCTTCATAAACAAAGCCTGTGATTCCCTGTAACGCGATATCTTCCGGGAAAAGACGTTCTCCGTCACGGATCTCTATATCAGCAATACAGACATTCAGAGCGGCCTTTTCAACGGTCAGGGTACCGTGACCTTCACCGTAGAATATGGAATAGTTCTGCGGTCTGTCCACCCTGATAAAGTATTCACCTGCTTCTATCGGATCTCCGGGTTCGATGCGAGTCCTCTCTTCTCCTTCGGGAACCTCCTCACTGACTGCTTCAAAGTAATCAGGAACTACTCCATCAGGAAATATATCCGATTGGGTATCCTCTCCTACAAATCCGTTTATGAAGATGTTAAAGGGGATGCCGGCCGTATTCTCTCCGTAGGCTACTGGACCCGACTGCTGTATTTCTACCAAGAGTTCTGCAGGTAATACCCTGATGAGCAGTGGGTCCACATATATGAGTTCATAATTACTCGCAGGCATCTCGATCCTGACGAAATACTCCCCTGTGCCGATCAGATCATCGATCTGGAAGGTTTCAGGCTCTTCCCCGACCGATTCCAGGAAATAAGGGATCACGCCGTCCGGGAAAACCTCGGTGATCTCTCCTTCTTCCAAACCACTGATCAGGACAAACTGATCTAACACTTCAGAAGAGAGCGCATTTCCGTAAACAACCTCAAGGGGTGCCCCATCATTATTGCCGCTTACGATCAATTCCTTTTTGACTATCGTGAGTACGCCTAAAACTTCTCCAAAATCGAGGGTGTAATTCTGAGGACCTGCAATTTTGATGAAATACTGGCCTGCAGATATGATCTGTCCTTCCTCCTCTCCGAGAATAAATTGTGACTCCGGATTAGTCGTATCCTCAAGGATATACAGGAACCCTTGCGGGAAAACCGACTGCGTATCTTCGTCGTATACAAAACCCTCAATACTGACACCGGGACAATCGCATACTGACAGGAGGTCGTCAATAATCGCATTCGATATCTCTGTTCCGAACTCTATCTCCAGGTCTGGTGTTTGAACTTGAAGGATGGCCGGTTCGACACCCAGCCTAGCAGAGTCATAAGTAATATTAAAGTTGGCTGCTATCGGGGCTAAAAATGCACCAGGATAAATATAATGCCGATCTTCATCACCGATAGTCACCTCAATTCCACTAATTAGATTTAGAGAAAAGAATTTATCTACTGAGCCTCCATCTTCATCGTCATCTGTTAAATCGAGGATGGCAAAAACTGATCCGTATTCGTTGCCGTCATCATCAGATCCTAATCCGCTATCATTGACAAGAGCCCTGGCTCGGTTGTTAAATGTGACATTTCCTGACAAAAGATCCTCCCCGTTAACTACCGCACTAAAGGCACCTGTTTCTTCATTGACCAGGGCCCTGGCCCGGTTTGTCAAATAATTTTCAAATACCTGCAGATCTAAATCAACAACGCTTAGTTCATTGACCAGAGCCCTGGCCCTATTGTTGATCGTATTTTCCGTAGCCATCCAACTACCTGAATTCAATAAATCCAGAATTTCTGTATTGACAAGTGCCCTGGCTCTATTGATCAGAGCAAGGACATTGTCCTCAAAGAAATCTTGAGCATGTGCCGACTGGATAGCACTGAGAAAATCACCATTGTTTTCAATTCCCTCGGAATTGTATTGATAATCTAGTATTGGAAGGATTGCTTCCCCATATGTAATGCTGGCATCAAAGGGTTTGATAATTAGATCCCTTTTGATTACTCGTTGCACTCCATTTATCAAATTAAGCTGATAGGCGTCTTTTTGTTCCTGGGATACCACTTCTACAAAATTCGGTGAAATCACATAGGAATTTACATCCGGAAAAGGCCCTGTAGCCGTGGAATTGACTTCAATTTCCGGTAGCAATGGTAAACCTAAGTCTGCCAAAACAGAGTTAAGTGTTTCACCCTCTGGGATACCTCCAGAGTATGGTTCAGGCAAGCCCTCAACCCTGAAAGTGAATTCGTAAGCATCTCCAAACTCAATCTCTATATCCTCGGCAATGATATTCAGGGCAATCTTACCATCTGAGAAAAAGGTAAGGCCATTGGAAAGGCCTCCGTCAATACCCTGGGGGGTCTTCCCATTGGTTAGGACAAAAAGCTCCGGATTTCCGGCAAAAGGACCGACAATCGCCTTGATCTCGGTATCTGTATTGCCTTCCATGACCTCCAGTTCCTGGTTGTCGAAGATCACCGTGGGTGGTTCCGAGGTTGGAAAATACCTCCCATTGATGGTCACTTCAAAGGTGTCCTGGCTCGGTATTTTTCCCTCTTCTACTGCCAGGCCGGTAAGCACTGCAGTCTGAGAAGCCAACAACTGGAAGGCTGCCTGGGCATTGATCAGGCCGATACCGGCATTCTCCTGCAGGCCGGCCGGGACAGAGGTAGTCTTAAATACCTGCAGCAATTGATCGGCCAGCAGATTGGATATTACCGAAGTTTCTACCGGCAATCCCCCTTCCGGATACCAGGCCGAAATGGCAGACTTCAAAAGGGCGAAAGCAGCCGCTGCATGGGGTGCGGCAGCGGAGGTCCCGAAGAAATTCGGAAAGGAATCCTCATCCGAAGCAATGTCCTGGCCTATTGACCCCACATTGGTATTTCCTCCATCGGGTGCAGATATATCGACCTCCAGAAGTTGATTGTTTTCCAGAATCCCGGCATAAGATGAGAAATCCTGTGCACTGGGGTTCAAAGCCACCCTGTAATCTATTGCCCCCACCGTAATGGCCTCAGGAGTCATGGCATGACCACTGACCGTAGGGGCTCCCTGATCGTATTCCAGGAATTGCAAACCGTCTGCAGTTCCGGCATCACTGCTGGTCCTAAAAGCGATGTAGCGCATGGGAAGTGGGCCCGTTAACGGTCCTGAAGCGCTGGACCTGGTGATCAGTATATTGGCTGTACCCGTTCCGGTGGCCTGGAAAACCAGTACCTCTGCCGCGTCTCCATTGGTATTGATCCTATTATTCCCGACAATAAGATTCCCATCGTCATCCACGAGGAATATATCCAGGTCAGTGGTTGCACCAGTGTTGTTATTCTGAGAAGCCAATCCTTCTGCCCACTGAAGGACGATCATGTAAGTGCCCGGTACAACGTTTATCTGCTGAAGGACATCCTCTGAAGAATCCGGATTTGTACCGAATACATGAGCAGTAGCATCAGCTAGAGCAGGAATATTTGTCTGGGGCGGACCTGAAGAGGGAACAAATAGACTTTGGTACCCCCGATCGGAGAAATTCCCGGCAGAGGTGAAATAGGCATTTCCTTCGCTCCCTTCCCCGCTGGTGAACTCTCTGATAGCGTCAGAGATTTGACCTTCCCCAAAAAATGGTTCAAAAGGATAGGTGATATCATCGGTGATGATGTCGCACCCGGCGGCGGCGAGGTCCTGAATGGCCAGGGCAAAATCCCTGGGGGACAAAACCCCTGTGCTAAAAGCCAATTCGGCCCCCGGGGCAATATCGTGAACGATCTGCAACATGGCCCGGCCTTCATCGCTGGCCACTCCGTAGGGAAAATCCTTGATCACATCCACAGGGGTGAGATAGCCATTAGGATTATCCGTGCCTGGGAGATCTCCATTCTGTACATCTACCGCAGCCCTTGATGGTTGTCCTGCACTGAAGGGTTGTTTGTCAAAACTATCTGAAATCACCCCTATTTTGACGCCTCTTCCATCCACTTTAATGGGGGTACCATCCTCCTCCCTCCCGACGACAAATGCTTCTCGTACAGCATCGGTAAGCATGGCCACATCTCCCTGAGACGTAACAATACCTTCAAGCCTTATCGGGGTGTACAGGGGCCTAATAAAGTTGATGTTGGGTTCTGCGTTCAATGACAATAATTGGTTGATAGGGAAGAATACATCAATGGTGGCAAAGCCTTCGGAAACGATACGTTGAGGATCCACGACAAAATCCGTATTCATAGGATCTTGATCATACGATCTTCCGTAAGCATTACTGAGGATATTGAGGACATTTTGCATTTGTCCTGTAGCAGGAACTATCTCGATCAGTACCTCCTCCTGGGCATTGATCTGATATATGATCTTAGAAGGTTCGTCCCCGGCATTACCTTCGGCCAGGGAGGTGAGCTCCAATCCGAGGGGAGTGCCCGACTTACCGCCTTGCTGTCCATAAACCGGGATGATCACCGGAGGATCAGGACATAGTGGAGAATTACTACTGGCCCTTGATTTTTTTGTTTTCCCACCTGGGTTCTTTACTGTCCATTCCACAAATTCCATCTCATAGAAATCGACAAAAAAAGCATTTTCTACTTCTCCCGGCTGAAAAACGTTGAGAGCGAAAGAGGTTGTTCTCTTCTTTCCCCTCTGAATGACCAGCTTACTCAGCCCATTAGCAACAGTGACCTCTTCATCATTGGGATTGTTGTAGCTGAAATTGACGCGCAACATTCCGTTTCCCATGTCCTGTAAGCAGGATGAAACTGTGATATCCGCACGTTTATTATTCTTTGATTTTCCCTTCTGAGCTTGCAAAGGAGTCAAATATAAAGCAGTAATGAAAAAAGGGAGTACAAGGCAAAGTAATCTCTTCGCTCTACTTGGAGTGGGGTACCGATTCATCTGGTTGGTTTTTTGGCTTTTCAGACCAGAGCACGGCTACAGACTTGATGATGGTTTATCAGTTATCAAGCTGCATAGAAGGCGGAATTCTGACCTCACTCAGAAAGCATGTCTGATATAAGGAACGGTAAAACAGGGGTTTATGATTATGAAAGTAAGCAAAACTTTGCATATGACCACGTAAAATCTCTAAAAAGTAAGGATTTACTTAATCTTGACAAGATAAATCCCTATTCGACGATAAAACTCCGAATAGCGAGATCATAGCTTGAAAGTCCGAACCCAAGGATTACCCCCCTGGCCCCCGGAGATATATAGGATACATGCCGGAAATCCTCCCTCGCAAAGGTGTTTGAGATATGTACCTCCACTACCGGTGTTGTAATGGCTTTTACAGCATCCCCTATGCCCACTGAGGTGTGGGTATAAGCGGCAGCGTTCAGAATGATCCCGTCGTACGAGAACCCCACTTCCTGTATCTTATCGATGATCTCCCCCTCAATATTGGATTGGAAATAGGCTAGCTGTACTTCCTTGTATTTCATCTGCAGGCTGGCGAAATAATCCTCGAAGGAGGTATGCCCGTAAACGTCGGGTTGCCTCTTACCAAGCAAATTGAGGTTGGGACCGTTGATGATCATGATCTTCACGAGGCTAAATGTAAGGAATCCTTTTCCAAGTGCAAAAAGGCTGTGCTAGTTGAAATCGAGTACTGAATTAAGGATAGAGGCGTTAAAGCCTCCTCGGCCTCACCTGAATTGTGTGCATAATGCCCACATTCACGGTAGACCAGGTGGCCCCGTCGAGCTGTATGCCGGTATAGGAAAGATTTACCTCTGTATTGGTCCCGAAGAGATATCCGATCACGGGTCGGTAGTAGAGTCCGCCGTCATTGCCGTCATTGATCCCAACGGCATATCCTGCATCCCCTCCGAAAGAAAAGGAATTCGAGGGCCAGATTCTGAAGGAACCGGCCAGGGGCAGGAACTGTATGTTCGGCAGGTCGGGTCCCCCGTCAAAATTGTCTGGAAATCCATTGATAAACCCGGTCATCACTCCGGCATCCACCACCTCCCCAAGGGCGTGCATATAGCCCACATCCACTGCAGCCGATAAAACGACGGCGTCTTTGAAATCGTTAAAGGGAAAACTTCCCTGTATGCCGATCTTGATCCCTTCCTGGGCATAGGTGAGAGATCCGAAAATCAGGGCGGTCAGAACGAGGATTTTACACTTCATGTCTTGTTGGTTTTTTGTTTTATCATCTTTGGAATCTCCTACCATCTTCCTGCTTTCGCAAGATTATAGGACGGATCCCGATTGGTTATACCCATTGTAAACGCTGAACGTCCTATCTTTATTTCATGAAATGGGAACAGGCCATCCAGGATTACCGCAAATACCTGAAACTGGAACGCGGACTTTCGGAGAACACCCTGCAGAATTATCAGAGGGATGTGGAAAAACTCATTGGTTTTATCGAAGGAGATACAGACATGCCCTCCCCTCTTTCCATAGATCAGGAAACCTTGTCCGCTTTTGTCTACGAACTCGGGAAATCGGTCGCTCCCCGTTCCCAGGCCAGGATCATCTCAGGGTTGAACAGCTTTTTTAACTACCTCACCTTCGAGCAGCACAGGAAGGATAACCCCATGGAACTCATCGAATCCCCTAAACTTGGAAGGAAACTGCCCGATACCCTCTCGGTGGAGGAAATTGACAGCCTTATCAGGGCTATTGACCTCTCCAAACCGGAAGGAGAGCGGAACAGGGCTATGCTCGAGACCCTTTACGGATGTGGATTGCGGGTCTCGGAACTCGTGCAACTGCGTATCTCGGACCTTTTCTTTGAGGAAGATTTTATACGGGTCACCGGAAAGGGAAACAAGCAGCGCTTTGTACCTATCGGGGGTGTCAATCAAAAATATATTGAGTTGTACCGCCATCAGGTACGCGTACACCAGGAAATTGATAAAGGGCATGAGGATATCCTATTCCTCAACAGAAGGGGAAGAGGCCTTAGCAGGGCGATGATCTTTACCATCATCAGGGACCTGGGGGAAAAGATCGGCCTCCGGAAAACCATCAGTCCGCATACCTTTCGCCATTCCTTTGCCACCCATCTGCTGGAGAACGGGGCAGACCTCAGGGCCATACAGCAAATGCTCGGACACGAGAGTATCACGACCACCGAGATCTATATGCACGTAGACCGCAGGCACCTTTCCAGCGTACTGGAAAAATACCATCCAAGGCGATAACGGGGCTGCTCTTGCAAGAAATAGAACTTTATGGGTCTTATCATAAGGTGTCATTTTATATCTTTAGCTTCCACAAAATTCAAATACCTATGAGAAACTTATACCTCGCGGGACTGACCCTGATTTGCGGATTCACCCTACTGGCTCAGAAAGACAGCAAAGCGGTTATTCAAAAACTGGATGCACAGGCCACCCGATATGGAGAAATTGCCAGGGAGATATGGGATCTTGCCGAGATGGGATATCAGGAAGAGCAAAGCGCTGCCTTGCTACAATCTACCCTAGCGGCTGAAGGCTTCCGCATAGAAAAAGGGGTTGCCGGAATTCCCACTTCCTTTATTGCAGAATATGGAAGTGGTTCCCCTGTCATAGCCGTTCTTGGGGAATATGACGCCCTCCCCGGGCTATCACAGGCAGCGGTACCCATGCAGCAATCGGCAGGCAAAGCTGCAGGCCATGCTTGCGGACACCACCTCTTCGGCACGGCTTCCGCGGCCGCGGCGATCGCAGTGAAGGACTGGATGCAGGAGAACAAGATCAAAGGCACCATTCGCTTCTACGGTTGTCCGGCAGAGGAAGGCGGAAGCGGAAAGGTCTATATGGTAAGGGAAGGGTTGTTCAAGGATGTGGACGTCGCTCTTCACTGGCATCCGGGGGCATCCAATGCCGCCAGTGCCGGTGCCGCCCTCGCGAACAAGTCGGCCAAATTCCGCTTTTACGGCGTATCTGCTCATGCGGCAGGAGCCCCCGAAAAAGGTCGGTCTGCCCTGGACGGGGTGGAGGCTATGAATGCGATGGTCAATATGATGCGGGAACACATTCCGCAGGAAGCCCGGATCCACTACGTGATCACCGACGGTGGAAAGGCCCCGAACGTGGTCCCAAACTTTGCCGAGGTCTATTATTATGCCCGGCATTACTCCCGGGATGTGGTGATCGAGATCTTTGACAGGATCGTTAAGGCCGCTGAAGGTGCTGCCCTCGGGACGGGCACGACCATGGATTACGAAATGATAGGGGGAACCCACGAACTCCTGCCAAACCTGACCCTTCAAAAGGTGATGTACGACCAGCTGGCCCAGGTGGGAGGGATCACCTACTCCCCTGAGGAAAGGGCCTTTGCCGAAAAGATCTCAAAGACCTTAGGTTATGATGCCCTGGACGAGAAGACCGCTTCTACCGTACAACCCTATGAGACCACGGCCAGGGCCTCAGGTTCCACAGATGTGGGAGATGTGAGCTTTGCCGTTCCCACCGTGGGGCTTAGGGCGGCCACCTGGGTACCGGGAACCCCGGCCCACAGCTGGCAGGCCGTAGCCGCAGGAGGCACATCCATCGGCAGTAAGGGTATGATGGTTGCCGCCAAAACCCTGACACTTACGGCCATGGAACTCTTTAAAAACACCGCTCTCGTAGAAAAGGCCCGGCAGGAATTCCTGGTAAGGCGGGGTGCGGATTTCAAATATATCCCCTTGTTGGGAGACCGGGAACCCGCACTGAACTATAGAGATTAAATGGCTGTGAGCAAACAGCTCAACTTTTTTATCCCTTGCTGTAACTAAGTCGGGGAAATCGATACTAATCCTAGTGACACCAGCTACAGAGTGAACAAGGAACTGGAACACCAATTCATTACAGAACTGGAGAACAATCAGAACATTGTTCACAAAGTGTGTAGTCTATACACGCACGACCGTGAATCGCATAATGATCTCTTTCAGGAAATTACCATTCAGCTCTGGAAAGCCTATCCAAAATTCCGGGGGGAATCCAAATTCAGCACATGGATGTACCGCGTGGCCCTGAATACCGCTATAACCCTGTACAGGAAGTCCAAAAAAAGAGTGCTTACACAGGATTTTGATTCGGTGATCTTCAAGATCAAGGCTGATGAATACGACCCGGAGGAAGAAAAACAGCTGACATTGATGTACGATGCGATCAGGCAGCTGGGTGACATAGACAAGGCGCTGGTATTTCTGTACCTCGAGGACAAGAATTACAGCGAGATCTCGGAAACGCTGGGGATCTCCGAAGTGAATGCACGTGTGAAAATGAATAGGGTAAAAACGAAGTTACGAACCATTCTCAATCCCTGACGCTATGATGGATGAATTGGAATTGCTGAAAAAAGACTGGCAGAAACAGGGACAAAAGCTGCCTAAGCTGACCTATGATGAGCTACATGCCATGATCTGGAAGCGCTCCTCCTCCATCGTCAAATGGATCTTTATCATCAGTATATTGGAATTTGCCCTCCCCCAACTACTCTATCTTATCCCCTCTGCGAAAGAGGGTATGGAGGTGTATGAACGTCTGGGAATGAAATACCTGATCTTGGCTATCACCGTCTTACAATACAGCGTCGTTTTCTATTTCATATACCAGTTCTACAGGAGGTATCGGGAGATCTCTGTACTCGACAATGCCAAAGAGCTAATGCACAAGATCATCCGTACCCGGAAGACGGTCAAGAATTACATTATTTTTGCATTGTCTTTTTTCCTTCTCTCATTCTTAATTATAGCCGTTGGAATTCTGTTCAGTGATGGGGACAGTTTTCTTCACGTTTTTAAACTGGAGGAGAAGGCAGTCGATATGAGTACACGCCAACTCAAATTCGTGATCTCCGGAGTCATGATAGCCATGGGGGTGGTCTGCACCGCTCTTCTCGGGCTGATTTACTTCCTCATCTACGGCTTGCTCCTTAGGAAACTCGGAAGAAATTATTCAGAATTGAAAAGGCTGGAAGTCTAGGCTTTCTTCTTGCGCCACATACGCTCCTTATGGGCTTCTTCGTAAGCCATGAGTTCTTCCATGGGGATCACTTTCAGGAAGGAAGGATGTTGTTCAATGGCGTATTCCAGTTTTTCGATGATCTCGTCTACAGATTCGTTGTCGTAATCAATCTGAAGGGGTTCCTTGATCACCATGGATTGAAGAATACCTTTCTTTTTAACGTAGAGCCCCTTTTTGTCGAATGAACGTCTGAAACCATCAATAACAACCGGAACCACCACAGGTTTGTATTTTTTGATGATATGTGCCGTACCCTTTCGCAAGGGTTTCCAGGGAGTCGTCGTTCCCTGGGGAAAGGTGATGACCCAGCCGTCTGCAAGGGCCTTCCCTATATTGGAGATATCGCTAAACTTAACCTTCCTGTTCACGTTCTGCCCGTCGGCCCGCCAGGTGCGCTCAATACTGATGGACCCCACATAGGCCAGCACCTTGGTCAACAGGCTCTTTCGCATGGTTTCTGCCGCCGCCACGTAGTACATGTTGAGCTTGGGATTCCAGAGATAGCCCACGTTCTTGATGGAGTCTGACCTTCCGTTCAGGGAGGCATTGAAAACGTGAAACATAGCGACCACGTCTGCGAAATAGGTCTGGTGGTTACTCACAAAAAGTACATTCCTCTCCGGCAATGCCCTGATGATCTCAGATCCGTCGATCTCGAGTTTGTTAAATCCTTTATAGCGCTGATGTGTCATCAAGCCGAGGACTCGGATGAGCCATTTCTTTATGAAGAGGATATGACCGAAAGGGTTCTTTTTGAATAAGGGCATAGTCTACAAAACTACAAAATTCGGATTACAACACTTGTTTAATCAATTCACGGATTTCATTTAGCATCATGGCCGTGGCCCCCCAGACGGTATAACCCTGGAGATAGAATGCCGGGACCTCTATGTTTTTGGCATAGGAGGTAGAAAGGATCTGGGATGTAAGGAAGGCATCATCCAGTACCTGGATCAGGGGCACCTCGATCAGGTGGTCCACCTCTTCTGGCTGAAGGACAAAGGGTCTGGTTCGGTGATACAAGCCCACGAAAGGCCTTACCTCGAAGTTGCTCGGCGGGATGTACACATCGCTCACCTCCCGAACCACCTCTACCTGTTCAGGGATCGCTCCTACTTCTTCCCAGGTCTCCCGAAGGGCGGTTGCCAGCAGGGATGCATCCTCTTTTTCCTGTTTTCCTCCCGGAAATGCCACCTGTCTGGAGTGTATCCCATTATAAGAATTCCTCATGATCAGGAGCAACCGAGTCTGGGAGGCTTCGTCCGGATAAAAAAGGGCCATGACACCTGCTCTCCTCGGGTCCTTCTTAACGATCTTACCGGCCTCAAGTTCGCGTATCCTCATCTCCGGGGCCAATTTATAGTGGGCTTGCCTGCCCGGAAGAGGTAGATTTTTTATTTTTGGAATCTGTTCGGCAAAATTCTTAAAATCCATGTATATCCAAAAATTGAAATATCCTGTTCTCCTCCTTTATCTTTTCTTCCTGGGGTGCGGGGAGGCTCCTAAAGAGCGTCCGGAAACTCCACAGGCAACTGTAACCCGTGACAGCCTGAAGGAGGCTACAAAAGTAACACAAGAAAAGGATTCCACCTCTATGGAAGTGGCAGAGAAACCTTTTGAGCTCACGGAAGAGAATGCCATCGATTTCTTTTTCGATTACCAGAAAGGCCTTCCCACCACCCGTGTGAAACTCACCACCAGCCTGGGCAGTTTTACGGTCGAACTCTATGACAATGTTCCCTACCACAAGGCCAATTTCATATACCTGACCAAAAAGGGATATTTCAACAACACCATGTTCCACAGGGTGGTCAAGGATTTTATCATACAGGGTGGGAATGCAGACAATCTAGAGACCGCGCGGAAACGAAAGGAAATTGGACGCTACCTCCTGCCCCCGGATACCCGGAAAGGACACAGGCATCACAGGGGTACCATTTCCATGCCGAGCAGCGAGATCGATAACCCCCATATGCTCGCCAGCCCTTATGAATTCTTCATCGTGGTCACTGACCCCGGTTCTTACCACCTGGACGGGAATTACACCCCCTTTGGCAGGGTGGTGGAAGGGATGGATGTGGTAGACCTCATCAACCAGCAACCCGTGGATGACGGGGACTGGCCGTCTAAGAATATCTATATCAAAAAGGCGGAGATCCTTAAGTAAATTACCGGGCTTTTACTTTGGGTATGGACTATCTTCTCAATCCCTTTCCCTCTGGTAGATACTCGGCAGGGCGATCCTGAAGCGTACGGCCAGCAGGCGGATCCCGATGACAATTACAATGGCGGCCGCGTAGGCGTATTCGTCAATGATGGGAAGTCGGTTGAGCAGGAAAAAGCTCCCCCCGCCCAGGATACAGGCCGTGGCGTAGATCT
This sequence comes from Muriicola jejuensis, assembly GCF_010671595.1. GTDB lineage: Bacteria > Bacteroidota > Bacteroidia > Flavobacteriales > Flavobacteriaceae > Muriicola > Muriicola jejuensis. The sequence continues at coordinate 120,344 of NZ_JAABOP010000001.1, forward strand.
CCTTCCTGAAAATGACAGGGATCTCATTGCAGAGGATATCCCTGATGACCCCTCCAAAACACGCGGTGATGGTTCCAAGAGCTATACACATCAGGGGCATGAGTTCTGCCTGTAATCCCTTTTCTATTCCTACCAGGGTGTAGAGTCCGATCCCAATGGTATCGAACAGAAACAAAGATTTCCTGAGGTATCTCAATCGCTCCCGAAAGACAATGGCAAAAACCACGGATCCCAGGATCGTATAGGTATAGACCGGGGCCTGCATCCAGGCCACAGGTGTATTACCTATCAGTATATCCCTGAGTGTTCCGCCTCCAACAGCCGTCACGAAGGCGATGATAAAGACACCGAAGAGGTCGAGTTTCTTGTCGAGGGCGACCAGCACGCCTGAAATGGCAAAGGCAACGGTTCCAAGGATGTCGATGGTCAGGTAGAACATATTTTGTCTTTGGCGTTAAAATAAGTATAAATTGTACGGATCATCACTACACTCAACCGGGAACTTTTACTTTTATAGATCACAATCAACTCCCAGACAGTATGCCTGTCCTGAAATTCCTAATATATCTCATTATGTCACAAGTTACACTTACCCTTTTTCAATTCTCTGAACAGGCCAGTCTGAACACATGGAGGATTATTAATGACGGGGTGATGGGCGGCCTGTCTGAGGGCAGGATCACTTTAAGTGAAACAGGACATGGTGTATTTACGGGTTTTGTATCCCTGGAGAACAACGGTGGATTTACCATGGCACAACATGCTTTCAGCCCTAAAGATGTCACCGATTATTCCTCCCTGGAGATCCGGTTAAAAGGGGATGGTAAAAAATATCAGATTCGCGTAAAATCGAGTTCCTCCCAGTCTTACAACTATTCGCATACGATCAACACTACGGGCGACTGGCAAACGATCAGCATCCCTTTCTCCGAATTTCTCCCTCAATTCAGGGGAAGGCGGCTGGACAAACCTGCATACCCCGGGAAGACCCTGGGCGAGGTGGCCATCCTGATCGGGAACAAAAAACCGGAGGAATTCAGGGTCGAGATCGACAAGATCTCTTTGAAATAATTTATCCATCCCCTTGACATAAGTTTTATATCTTGTTTAAAATTCCCATGTCATGAGATCGAACAACTTTGTGCCTTGTCTTTTACTATTGGTGAGCATCCAACTCTATACACAGGAGATCCCTGAGGTAGATCAGGACCGATTGGAAGACACCATTTACATGCTGGCCAAACACGGGATGATGGAGAACGGGGAGACCAATCGGGTGGCTTTCAGCGATGCCGATCTGCAGGGGCGTGCCTATATTATTTCTCTCATGCAGGTAAGCGGCCTTGAAGTAAGCGTGGATTTTGCGGGGAATATCATCGGGAAACGAAAAGGAAGAAACTCATCGATGAAACCCATCGGCTTCGGTTCCCATATTGATATGGTGCCCAATGGTGGAAATTATGACGGTTGTGTGGGGTCCCTTGCGGCTATAGAGGTAATACGCACACTAAACGAGGCCGGTATTAAGACCGAACATCCCCTGGAAGTTTTCATCTTTTCCAACGAGGAAGGCGGTGTAATGGGCAGCAGGGCCCTGGTCGGGGAACTAAAGGAAGACGCCCTTGGCGTGGTCAACAGTACCGGTTATTCCATGCGGGAAGGCATCAACAGGCTGGGAGGCAATGCAGACCGGATCCCGGAGGTAGAAAGACCGGAAGGGAGTCTGGCAGCTTTTCTAGAATTACACATTGAACAGGGCGGTATCCTCGACAAAGAAGGTTTAGACATAGGGGTTGTGGAAGGGATCGTCGGGATCAACTGGTGGGATGTCAGGGTCAGCGGGTTCGCAAACCACGCGGGCACCACCCCTATGGATTTGAGGAAAGATGCCTTGCTGGCCGCGGCCAAGTTCATTATTGTCGTCAATGAGGAGACCTTGAAGGTCAAGGGAAATCAGGTAGGTACGGTGGGCCGTATCAGCGCCCTGCCGGGTGCCCCTAATGTTATACCGGGTGAGGTACAGATGAGTCTGGAAATTCGAGACCTGTCTTCAGAAAAAATGGACAGGCTTTTTAAAGCCATGAAAATGAGAGCAGAAGCGATAGAGAGGGAGATGGGCGTCGCGTTCTCCTTCTCCCCTATCGATGCCAACCCGTCTCCCGCCCTGACGGATCCTGAGATCAGGAAGATCATAGCCGAAGCAGCCGGGGAACTCGGGCTGAGCACCAAAAACATGCAGAGTGGCGCAGGCCACGATGCCCAGGATATGTCCCGGATCACCCCTGTGGGAATGATCTTTGTCCCCAGTGTGAACGGCATCAGCCATTCCCCCAAGGAATACACGAGCCCTGAGGATATGGCCAATGGGGCCAATGTGTTGCTGCGCGCCATTCTCAAAATCGATGAATCCTGGTGAAAGGCCCATTTGTCTGGTTTAACCATATTTATTTAATTGCAATAGTGATCAATCGAAGTAAATCAATCTAATTCACAAGATCCCATGAACAAGAAATTCTTATCCCTCTCATTGCTTTTCTTTATTTGCCAGGGAATATTTGCCCAATCCATCATCGGCTTTAAACCGGGGAATGCAGGGGCACAACTGGAATTGGAAGCCCAGTTCGAATCCCGCCTGAAGGCTGAAAACCTCGATAATTGGATGAAGCGTCTCTCGGCAGAACCCCACTGGGTGGGAACCGAATACGGAAAAAAGAATGCGGAATGGATGGCCGATCAGTTCAGATCATGGGGGTACGATACTCAAATCGAAACATATCACATTCTCTTCCCCTATCCAAAGGTCAGGGAATTGGAATTGCTGTCACCTGAAGCCTATCGCGCCAAACTTACAGCCGTTCCAGTGGATGGGGATCCTTACACTGCTCAGGGAGAGGCACTCCTGCCCAGCTATAATGCCTTTTCCACGGACGGGGAGGTTGAAGCCGAACTCGTCTTCGTCAATTATGGCATTCCCCAGGATTACGAGGAACTCGAAAAGCTGGGGATCGATGTCAAAGGGAAGATCGTAATTGCCAAATATTACGGGTCCTGGAGGGGCATCAAACCAAAACTAGCGGCTGAAAAGGGGGCCATAGGCTGTATCATTTACTCCGATCCAGAGGATGACGGATATGTTCGTGGAGATGTATATCCCGAAGGGGCTTTTAAGAACAAGACAGGCGTGCAGCGAGGTTCGGTCATGGATATGCCCCTGTATCCCGGGGATGTCCTGACCCCGGGCTATGCGGCAAAAAAGGATGCCAAGAGGCTCGACCGGAAAGATGCCCCTACCATCACTAAGATCCCCGTCCTTCCCATCTCCTATGAGGACGCCCTGCCCCTGTTGTCTGCCTTAAAAGGTCCGGTTGCTCCCGATTCATGGAAAGGAGGGCTGCCTATCACCTACCACGTAGGTCCCGGTCCGGCAAGGGTCCGCATCAAACTCGAATTCGACTGGAATATTACCCCTGCCTATAACGTGATCGCAAAATTAAAAGGAAGCACCTATCCGGACCAATGGGTCATGAGGGGAAACCACCACGATGCCTGGGTACACGGGGCCAACGATCCTGTGAGCGGGATGGTGGCCGTCATGGAGGAAGCCAGGGTCATAGGGGAATTGGCGAAACAGGGAAAGCGCCCTAAGCGTACGATTGTCTATGCCGCCTGGGATGCAGAAGAACCGGGGCTCATAGGGTCTACCGAATGGGTCGAGGACCACGAAAAGGAATTGCAGGCCAAACTCGTAGCCTATATCAATACCGACAGCAACGGCCGGGGCTTTTTCGGGGCGGGGGGTTCCCATACGCTTCAGGCTATGGTTACCGAAGTAGCGGAGGCGGTAAAAGACCCCCAGACCGGGGTCTCCATCAAGGAAAGAAGAATCGCAAGACAACTGACTGGCGGAGGCAATGATCGTTTTGAACTGAGTGCCCTGGGTTCGGGATCGGATTACACCCCATTTATCCAACACGCCGGGATTGCCTCCCTGAATATAGGATTTGGAGGAGAGAATGCCGGTGGGGAATACCACACGATCTACGATACCTATCCCCACTATACCCGCTTTAAGGATCCTGGATTCGCCTATGGGGTGGCCCTGGCCAATACGGCCGGGCGCATCGTCCTCCGGATGGCCAATGCAGATGTATTGCCGTTCGAGTTCAAACAATGGCATTCGACCGTGGCGGGTTACCTGGATGAGGTCATGAAGGAAACGGAGTCTATGAGAAAGGCCGTAGAACGCCATAACGGTCTGGTGGAAAAGAAGTCGTTCGCCCTGGCCGCAGACCCTCTTGAAAACGTGGCACCACCCAAAAAGAAGAAGGAGATCCCCTTTCTCGATTTCTCCCCTCTGCAGAACAGCCTGTCCAAACTCGGCAAGCGAATTGAAGAACTGGAATCTCTAAATCCGGAATCTTTGCCCGTGGAGAAACAAAAAGCATTGAATGCGGCCCTGCAGGGAACAGAGCAGGTCCTGACAGACCTGTCTGGCCTCCCAAGGAGGCCCTGGTTCAGGCATCAGCTGTACGCCCCCGGATTTTATACGGGATACGGAGTAAAGACCCTGCCGGGCGTACGGGAGGCCATTGAGCAGGAAAACTGGGAGGAGGCACAGGAAGAGATCGTTAAATTATCGGAGACTTTTGACAAGATGGAGAAGCAGGTGTCGACCTTGATCTCCCTGAGCAGGTAGGCACTAAGGACGCATCTGAGATTTTATTTTTTATGACGGAATAAATCACTATCTTTCAGTAAGTTAGAACCCTTTTGAGAAAGGATAATTCCTGCATTGCCTGCTCCCAGAGGTTCCAGCTCCTCAACAACCTTCCACCATGAAAAATAAAATCATACTCAGATGGGCTGGGTTTCTCCTGGTCCTCGGATTTGTCCTTGCGGTAATTCCCGAACGACGAGAGATTTTACCCAAACGAGAAAAAGCTTCAATAGGAGCTATCAAATGTACCGTCTCGAAGTTCTTGCTTTCTAATACTGACAGTACACAACAGATCGCTCCGTTATTCGAGAACCTGGGGACCTATACTTTTCCTGTAACTACCAGCAACTTGAGATCTCAGGCATTCGTCGACCAGGGAATGAGGCTGGCGTTCGCATTTAACCATGCGGAAGCCCACCGCTCCTTTATGGAAGCGGCCAGACTGGACCCGGATAATGCCATGGCATACTGGGGCCAGGCGTATGCCCTGGGTCCTAATATCAACGATCCCCTGCCTGACCAGGAAAGAAAGGAAGCAGCCTGGAAGTCCCTCGAGAAGGCGAACCAAAAAATCGATGGGACTACACCTCTTGAAGATGCTCTGATACGGTCATTGAATGCTCGTTATAGCAACATTTGGGATACGGATCAGTCTTTACTGAACGAAAATTATCTCAGGGAAATGGAAAAGGTAAAGGCATCATTCCCTGAAAATGCCGATATCAATACGATGTTCGCCGAGGCGGCCATGAATACGATGCCCTGGAATTACTGGGATTCCCAAGGAAATCCCATGCCCTACACCTCTGATGCCAAAGAAGCCCTGGAGAAGGCTATTCTCCTTGACCCGCTGCATCCCGGGGCGCACCATTACTACATTCATTTAGTGGAACTTCCCAAGCCGGATTTAGGCGTGCCCAGCGCCGAAGTACTTGGAGAACTGATGCCGGCTGCAGGTCATCTCGTGCATATGCCCTCTCATATCTTTATCAGGGTGGGTCGTTACAAGGATGCTGTCATGGCCAATCATAAGGCCATTGCTGCAGATGAGGATTACATTTCTCAGTGCTATTCCCAGGGACTCTACCCTCTGGGATATTATCCTCACAACATCCATTTTCTTTGGTCTGCCTCCAGTTTGATAGGGGAAAGCAACACAGCCCTTTCAGCTGCTAAAAAAACGGCTGAGAAAGTTCCCCAGGGGGAAATGAAGAATCTGACCTTTCTCCAGGATTTTGCAGCCACTCCTCTTCTGGCCTATGTGCGATTTGGGAAATGGAATGATATACTCACCTACCCCGCACCGGCTTCAGGAATCGTACACCTGAGACTTATAAGGCACTATGCCAGAGGGCTGGCTTTTGTACGCAAGAAAAACCCAAAGGAAGCAAAGGAGGAACTTATGGCTATAAAGGAGATCATGGAGGACCCTCAAACGGCTACAATAATTGCAACCGCCCACAATTCTTCTGATCGCATTGCCCGTGTTGCTTATGAAGTGGTGGCCGGCGAACTTGCTCACCTGGAAGGAGATTCCCAAAAAGCCATTGAACATCTAAGACAAGCTGTGGATGCAGAGGACGCACTCACTTATACCGAACCATCTGCTTGGCACGTACCCCCCAGGCAGAATCTCGGCGCTATACTGCTGGATCTCGGACAATATGGGGAAGCGGAGGAAGTGTACAGGGAGGATTTAAGTCGACTTCGGCAAAACGGCTGGTCCCTTTACGGTCTATCAAATGCTTTGTCGGCACAGGGCAAAAAAGAAGAATCCCTAAAAACCCAAAGTGAATTTGAGAAGGTGTGGCAGTACGCAGATATCACCATCAATCGATCGGTATTTTAAGAAGATCATCACTTTTAAAGCTGCATTCCTCCTACCGATTTGCGGGCCTCCTCGAATTCCCTGACCATTTCCTTAACGATCTGTGCGGCAGGAAGTATGTCGTGGATCAAAGCTGAAACCTGCCCGATCTCCAGCTCCCCTTCTTCCAGGTCGCCCTCGAACATTCCCCTCTTGGCCCTGGCCCTTCCGAGGAGTTGTCTGAGCTCTTCGGGGGAGGCGCATTTTCTGTAGGCTTCCTGTACCTGGTTGAAGAAGCCATTCTTGAGCATACGTACCGGGGCGAGTTCTTTCAAGGTCAGCTGGGTGTCTCCTTCCCCTGCAGCTACCACCAGGTCCTTAAAGGATCTGTGAGAGGAAGCCTCATCGGAGGCTACGAATCGACTGCCGACCTGCACCCCATCTGCCCCGAGCACCATGGCCGCCAGCATGGCCCTGCCCGTAGCGATACCCCCGGCAGCTATCAGCGGGATTTCGATCTTTTCCTTCACGGCCGGTATCAGGGTAAGGGTGGTCGTCTCGTCCCTTCCATTGTGGCCCCCGGCTTCAAAACCTTCTGCCACAACGGCATCTACCCCTGCCTGCTGCGCCTTGAGGGCAAACTTCACGCTGCTGACCACATGCGCGACCTTTATCCCATTTTCTTTGAGATGGGAGGTCCAGGTAGCCGGGTTGCCGGCAGAGGTAAAGACGATGGGAACCTGCATTCCCACAATGATCTCCATCAGCTTATCGATGTCCGGGTAGAGCATGGGAACGTTTACCCCAAAGGGATGGGAGGTCGCCTTTTTACATTTTTCGATGTGCTCCTTCAGTACGTCCGGGTACATACTGCCGGCACCCAGTAATCCTAGTCCGCCCGAATTGGAAACTGCCGAGGCCAGCCTCCAGCCGCTGGCCCAGATCATTCCGGCCTGTATGATGGGATACCTGATCCCGAAAAGTGAAGTGATTCTGTTCGACATGGCATTTAAATTCAAGAGATTGGGAAAAAATACGATTTTCCTCAGGAAATCACCCCGGATCCGATCAATTCCTCACCCAAATACCAGGCGACGAACTGACCCTCTGTGATGGCCGATTGTTTTTCGTCAAAGTCGACATACATACCCTGGTCTACCTGATAAAGGGTTGCCTTTTGAAGGACTTGCCTGTACCGAATACGCGCCATTACTTCCAGGGTCTGATCGGATTTTAAGGCAAGATCGGGCCGCACCCAATGCAGTTCTTCAGCCTTTACAAAAAGGGTCCTGCGGAACAATCCGGGATGGGTTTTGCCCTGACCCGTATAGATCACATTCCGGTTCACATCTGTTCCTATTACGAAAAGGGGTTCAGGGGTCCCGCCCACATCCAGGCCTTTTCGTTGCCCGATGGTAAAATAGTGCGCTCCCTGGTGCATGCCTACCACTTTCCCGTCATCAGGGGAATAATCCGGTTTTTCTGAATGGAAATGGAGTTCCTCCCTCTTATTGCCGAAAACGGGATCACCCTTTTGATAATATTTTGCATCAGCGGGAACTTCTACGATGTCACCCTTTTTAGGTTTGAGTTGTTGTTGAAGGAAATCCGGCAATCTCACCTTTCCTATAAAACAAAGGCCCTGAGAATCCTTTTTGTCTGCAGTCACCAGCTGATTCTCAGCCGCGATTCTTCTCACCTCGGGCTTCGTAAGCTCACCGATGGGAAATAAGGTCCTGGCCAACTGCTCCTGGGAAAGCTGGCACAGGAAGTAGGACTGGTCCTTGTTGGGATCTATGCCAGACAGAAGTTGATAGGCCACATTCCCGTTATCATCCAAAGTTTCTCCTTTTCGGCAATAATGTCCGGTCGCCACATAATCAGCCCCCAGATCCAGTGCGATCTTCATAAAGACATCAAACTTGATCTCCCTGTTGCAGAGTACGTCCGGGTTGGGTGTGCGCCCCATCTCATATTCCCTGAACATATAATCGACGATCCGTTCCTTGTATTGCGCACTCAGATCCACGGTCTGGAAGGGTATGCCCAGTTTTTCAGCCACAATGAGGGCATCATTGCTGTCCTCCAGCCAGGGGCACTCCTTGGAGATGGTCACGGAATCGTCATGCCAGTTCTTCATAAAAAGGCCGATAACCTCATATCCCTGCTGCTTAAGCAGGTACGCGGCCACACTGCTATCTACTCCGCCTGAAAGTCCGACTACTACTTTTTTCATAGGTACTTTTCGCCCTGCAAAAATACAAAATTATAGTCGATGCCGCTCCATTACCAGCCGGTAAGGAGGTGGAAGTTTATCGTAAATCCTCCTAGGCCTCAGGTAGTTTTTTGTTAATCTTTTATTATTTATAATTAAACAAAAGCAACCTTCAATGAAAAAAACATCTTGCAAGCAATATAGATTCATACGAGGCAATAATGGATTTTAAAGACTAATTATCAGTATTTTAAAAAAAATCAACTTGTTAAACATTTTATAAATAAATTTTTTTGTTTATTCTTTATGGTACTTTCGTTGAACATTAATAACAATTAAATAAAAACAAATGAAAACAACTTCCACTTTACTTAAATCTTTTGCCCTGGTTTTGGCATTGGTCTTTACAGGTGCATGTTCCGATGATGACGGAGAACCCGTAATTGTAGACCCCCAACAAAATATCGTTGAAATCGCTTTAGGAACTCCTGAATTATCTGTTCTTGTCTCTGCGCTGCAAGCAGCAGATGGTAATTTAGTAAACCTCCTAAGCGGAGACGGTCCATTTACCGTTCTGGCACCAACGAATGCTGCTTTTACTGCTTTTCTTGCCTCTAATGGTTTTACATCTCTGGAAGACGTCCCTACGGATGTCTTATCAGAAATATTGTTGAATCACGTCATTTCTGCCGATATCACTTCTTCTGATCTAAGTAGCCTTGGCGCTGGTTATGCTAGTACAAATGCAACAGGAGCGGGTGGAAATTTTATAAGTATTTATTTTAACGCTTCAAATGGTGTGCGCTTTAACAACGTGGCGACCGTAACAGATGGAGGAGCGGATATTGATGCTTCCAACGGGACTATTCACATAGTGGACGCAGTTATTCCAATACCCTCCATTCTTCAGCATGCGGCTGCTAATCGTTCTTTCGATAGCCTAGCAACAGCATTGGGTGCTGCTGATGGTAATCTGATTGATGTATTAAGTGGTGATGGTCCTTTCACCGTTTTGGCTCCAGATAATGCCGCTTTTGAAACATTCCTCGATGGTACGCCTCTGGGCAACGTAAACACAGCGGTGCTTTCCCAGGTTTTATTGAACCATGTTGTTGGAGGAGTTGTTACATCTGCTGATTTAGTAGCCGGCGGTGCAGGTTATACAAATACCAGTGCAGAAGGCCCCGGAATGAACCCCTTAAGCTTGTATTACAATACCACTGATGGAGTTGTATTTAATGGAATTTCAACTGTAACGACTGCTGATATTGTAGGAACCAATGGGATCATACATGCGGTAAATACCGTAATTGATATCCCAACGGTGGTTACCTTTGCTGCTGCAGATCCTAATTTTTCTACTTTAGTCGAGGCTTTAACCACCCTAACTCCAGGTACTGATTTTGTCAATATTCTATCGAGAACGGAAGGCAGCAACGCAGATGGTATTAACCCTGAGTTCACCGTTTTTGCCCCTACCAATGAGGCCTTTGCTGCACTGGATGCCATTCCTGGGGAAGTAGTTTTAACGCAGGTGCTATTACATCACGTGGTTAGCGAAGCGAATGTTACTTCAGGAGATCTAACTCCAAATGGAGACACTCCTGCAACAACTCTACAGGGAGATGGTATAGTTATATCGTTACCAGGTACAGGCGACAATATTGCTGATGTAACTGATGGCGCGGGCAATACTGATATTGGAATCATTGCCGTGGATGTTCAGGCAGGAAATGGTGTTATTCATGTTTTGAATAAAGTTCTTCTGCCGAATCTCTAACAGACCGCCTGCAGATCATTAAAAATGGCCGCAAAATTGCGGCCATTTTTTTTGAATACGATGAAATCCTTAAACGTTGAATTGCTAACAACAGATTCAAATGCCTTAGCATACAAAATCCATGGCTTGACAACTTTACTTTTCAATTCGCATTTATAAAATGCATATTTGAAATCCCAAATCTTACCAAACATAGCCAACAAAAAAAAGCTCCCTTTTTCGAGGGAGCTTTTTGATTTTCAAGGGTTGTTAATTAGTTAATCTTCGTCCTCCAGGAGTTCGATCACCTCATATCCATCATCAATGGCCTTGTAAAGGGTCTGATTGAGTTCATAAGTAGTGATCCCGTCAAAATCCATTTCCTCGGCATCTTCCGGGAGTTCAGGGACCACGGCGCCAACAGGGGCAGCTACCACCTCGTATTCATCGTTGATGTTCTTGTAGAACACTCCGGCAGCGTAATAGTAGGCCGCACCTCTAACCATAAGTCTTGTGAGTGCCGGAACTGTCCTGATCCGGAATCCCCTGGGAGGAAAGGCCCGGACATAGGCTCCTCTATTAGCGATGTAATACATCCCTCCTACGGGATAGTACGAGACATTGCGCCATACCAGAGCCCTGGTGTTGGCCGGCAGCCTCCTGAGGGTCCTTCTCCTGACCCTCCTTTTCTTTCTTCTGATTTTTCTTTTTACGGGTCGGTCGACCTTTACGACTGTAGTATTTCGGCGGGTGACCACCTGTGCCTCTGCCTCAGGGCTGTGGAAGAAAAATAACAGTAAACAACCTGTTGCGATAAGTTTCCAGTTTTTCATGGGTTTGATTTTAGTTATTCCTTATTTCCATAAGACTTCATGTCCGGAAAAAGGTTTAATCGTATAACCCAAAACGAAAGGCACAACCGTTTAGTATGAACCGCCTGGCCTGCAACAATGTGGAAAAGTAAAATAAAGACTATTTGTTTTTCTTCTGCTGCTCTGCCTGCTCCATCATTTCCCTCATCTTTCGCTGGAAGCGATTCTCCTTTTTAGGCTTGGCCTTGTTAAGCTGGATCTGCGCATGGATCTTCTCCTCATCCAGGATGAATCTTTTGATCGCCAGCATGATAAAGATGGTGATCAGGTTGGAAACGAAATAGTACAAACTGAGTCCGCTGGCATAGTTGTTAAAGAAGAACAACATCATCAGGGGAGACAGGTACATGATGAATTTCATATTCGGCATTCCGGGCTGGGTCTGCATATTCTGCCCGGTGGTCATCATCATGTAAATAAAGATCGCAATGGAGGCCAGGATAGGAAACAAACTCACATGATCCCCGTAAAAAGGAATGCTGAAAGGCAGTTGTGCAATGGTATCGTAAGATGACAGATCGTCGGCCCACAAGAACGACTTCTGTCTCAGGGCAAAGGAGGTCGGGAAGAACATAAAGAGGGCATAGAAGATCGGCAACTGCAGCAATGCCGGAACGCAACCACTCATCGGACTTACCCCCGCTTTGTTGTAGAGCTTCATGGTCTCCTGCTGTTTCTTCATGGCATTGTCCTTGAACTTCTCGTTGATCTCGGTGATCTCCGGTCTGAGCACTTTCATCTTTGCCTGAGAGAGATAGGACTTATAGGTGACCGGCGACATCAGCAACCTCACGATAATGGTCATCACCACGATGGCGATTCCGAAGGGCAGAAAGGAACTCAGGAATCCATAGAAGGGAGTAAATACATGCCGGTTTATCCAGCCGAAGATTCCCCATCCATAAGGGATAGACTCCACCAATCCCAGATCCTTGTACTTCTCAAGTACATCAATGTCTGTAGGCCCGAAGTACCAGTTCATCGCGTAGGACAATTCCCCTCCTTCCAGTTCCAACGGAGCCACGGTAGTGTATTCCTTGGTGAACTTGGCCTCCTTACTCTCCTCTTCAACGAGGTTCGTGGAACTCAATTCAGCGGTCTTGAAGGGCGTGTTGGTAGTAAGGATGGAACTGAAGAAATGTTGCCTGTAGGAAAGCCATTTGATGTCTTCTTCCGTTTCCTCGTCGTCACCGCTCTCAGATAATTTACTGATCTTTCCCCCTTCGTGATTATAGGTAAGCCGGGTATATCGGTTCCCGTATTGTATACTCTTGTTGTGCCGGATCCCTTTAAGCCTCCAGTTCAGGGTAACAGGTTGACTCCCGTTTATCACATCATTGAGACCCTGGGATCTGATCGTGAAACCGAAAAGATATTCCCCGGGTTTGATCTCATACCTGTATTCCAGGAACTGCTGGGGAGAAACCCTGGCTTTCATGGATAGCACCTTGTTTTCTCCATCCTCACTCAAAGAGGGTTCAAAAAACAAATCCTTCGTATTCAGAACCCGGTTGTCTGTGGTGGTAAAATTAAGGCCGAAAACCGCATTGCCATCCTTTATCAGGTACACCGTTACGGAATCATAGGTGACGAATTCCTTCAGCCTGGCCTCTGTGATCTGCCCACCCCTGTTGCTGACCTCCAGGTAAAGGACCTCATTCTCCAGTATCGTGGTCCCGTCTATCGCCGGGGTGTACCCAAATCCACCTACGGTATTCCTGAAATTTGCCAGGGCCGTAGAATCCTGAAGATCCAGTTGGGGTGTCTCCAGGACAGGGGCCACCGCCTCCTGCTTAGCGGTTTGTTCCGCTTCTTTTTGTTGTTCTATTTTGGCCTTCTGTGCCTCGATCTCCTCGGGAGTGGGCTGGTTCTGGTAGAACCAGAACAAAAGGATCCCGAAGATCAGGACAAAGCCGATGATCGAATTCAGGTCTAGTTTTTTCTCTTCCATGAAACTTGAGTCGTATCTACCTGGGTGCGCGGTGCTCTACGTCACCCTTATATGTTTGCGATTTACGCGATTGCAAATATAGGTCCAATTGTAGAGTTTACGCCAAACTGGCATTGGTTTGTTGTTTTTTATGCAGCTGTACGGCCTTGACAAAACCTACGAAAAGAGGATGTGGATTGGCCACAGTACTTCTGTATTCCGGATGATACTGCACTCCAATAAACCAGGGATGGTCCGGCAGTTCGATGATCTCTACCAGTTGGGTATCCGAATTGATCCCTGAAGCGACCAGGCCAGCCTTTTCATATTGCTCCTTGTAGGCGTTATTGAATTCATAACGATGCCGGTGCCTCTCGGATATATGGGTAGCCCCGTGGTAGACCTTCTGCACCAGGCTGCCTTTCTTCAGGTCACAGGCCCAGGCGCCGAGTCGCATCGTTCCCCCTTTGTCCTTGATGTTCTTTTGTTCTTCCATCAGGCTGATCACCGGATGGGGTGTATTTTCATCCATTTCCGTGGAATTGGCGCCTTGTAGTCCGAGTACATTCCTCCCGAATTCGATCACTGCCATCTGCATCCCAAGGCAGATCCCCAGGAAGGGGATGCCGTTTTCCCTGGCATATCGCACCGCTTTGATCTTGCCTTCAATACCTCTTTCCCCGAATCCTGGCGCTACGAGAATCCCGTCGAGCCCTTTCATCTTTTGCTCAAAATTGGCATGGGTGATGTACTCCGAATGAATGGAGCGTACATTGACCTTCACTTCGTTGATGGCACCGGCATGTGTAAAGGATTCCAGGATGGATTTATAGGAATCCTGGAGTTCCACATATTTTCCGATAAGCCCGACGGTAACCTCGCTCTTAGGGTGTTTGTGCCGATCCAGGAATTCGTTCCACTGGGTAAGGTCGGGAGGAGTGTCATCAGGCAGGGCCAATTTTCTGAGAGCCACAGTATCCAGCCCTTCCTCGTGCATCATCACGGGGACGTCGTATATGGTGGAGGCGTCTATGGACTGAATGACCGCCTCTCTTTTGACGTTGCAGAAGAGGGCCAGTTTCTCCTTGATCTCATCAGATAATTCGTGTTCCGTACGACAGACGAGGATATCGGCCTGTATCCCGCTTTCCATCAGGGTTTTCACCGAGTGTTGAGTGGGTTTAGTCTTTAATTCGCCGGCTGCAGAGAGGAAGGGTACCAGGGTGAGGTGCACTACAATGGCGTTGTTATCTCCCAGTTCCCATAAGAGCTGACGGACAGATTCTATGTAAGGGAGGGATTCTATGTCTCCCACCGTCCCTCCGATCTCCGTGATGACGATATCGTATTCCCCTGTGTTTCCCAGGAGTTGAATGCGTTCCTTGATCTCATTGGTAATGTGGGGGATGACCTGTACGGTCTTCCCGAGAAACTCCCCCCTGCGCTCTTTTTCTATCACACTTTGATAGATCCTGCCCGTGGTCACGTTGTTCGCCTGGGAGGTCTTTACGTTGAGGAACCTTTCGTAATGCCCCAGGTCGAGGTCGGTCTCGGCCCCGTCGTCGGTCACATAGCACTCCCCGTGTTCATAAGGGTTGAGCGTACCGGGATCTACGTTGATGTAAGGGTCTAGTTTCTGAATGGTGGTCTTGTATCCGCGAGCCTGGAGAAGTTTAGCCAGTGAGGCCGCAATAATGCCTTTTCCCAATGAAGAAGTAACGCCTCCCGTAACGAATACGTATTTTGTAGCTGCCATCTCGCGATTCTTGGTTACGGGACACAAAGATACGAATTGCTGTAGCAAATTTCCGGGAATCCCTTTGGAAATCTTTCCAGATTTTACCAACAGGGCGATTGGCAACCCTCCTTCTGTTATCCATTCCCGACTTATGAATAATTCCAGTATTTTTGAGAATGTTCAAACACAGGTAATCATGAAAAGGAGAACCTTTATCACCTCCGCGGCCACGGCTTCAGCCGGTATAATGGCAACCCCTCCCCTCTGGTCAGGAACCGACAACTCAGCCCCTTATCAGGAACTCAAGGGAAATATCAACCACAGTGCCTGTTACTGGTGCTACGGCTCCATTCCCCTCGAACGTTTTTTGGCCGACCTGAATTCTCTTGGGGTTAAAGCCATAGATTTGGTGGGGCCAGAAGACTGGCCCTTGCTGAAGAAATACGGCATCCACGCCAGCATGTGCTGGGGAGCTGAGATCAACCTTACGGACGGATGGTGCGATCCCCAGTTCCACTCACAACTCATCGAAAATTATTCAGCCATGATCCCCAAGGTCGCCCAAGCAGGGTATACAAACCTTATCTGTTTTAGCGGCAGCCGGCGCGGGATGGATGATGAGGAAGGGCTGCAACATGCTGCCACAGGGCTGAAACAGGTGCTTTCCCTGGCTGAACGGCACGGGGTGATCCTGCAGATGGAACTGCTCAATTCAAAAATAGATCACAAGGATTATATGTGTGATCACACCTCCTGGGGTGTAGCCCTCTGCGATGCGCTTGGCTCCGATCATTTTAAACTCCTGTACGACATCTACCACATGCAGATCATGGAGGGAGATGTGATCCGGACCCTTGAAACACATCACGAATACATTGGGCATTACCACACCGGGGGAAATCCGGGAAGACATGAGATCGATGAAACCCAGGAACTGTTCTATCCCGCCATCATGAAATCCATCGTTAAAACGGGCTTTAAAGGGTATGTGGCCCAGGAATTCATCCCCAGCTGGGAAGACAAGATCGCGGCCCTCAACCAGGGGGTCAGGATCTGTGACGTTTAGGGGTTGATTATTTTCTTTCCAGGGCTTGGGCGATCATGCGGTTCCATTCCCTTTGCTTTTCCTCAGCCCTTGAATAGTTGGTCTCCTGATCGTATCGCTTCTGGAATTCGCGCATCTCCTCTATGGTTTCTGTATAGATCGCCCTCATTTCGGCCTTTACCTCGGAAGTAAATCGGAATCCCGCCACCTTTTGCCTCATCCTGCGGGCAAAGAGTTCTGAGATGTCGAAATGCAATTGCTCATGACTCAGGATATTGGCATTCGCCCTTTCCGGCCTGTACCAGGAAGATTCCGGGTAAAAAAACGTCTCCACGGAGCAATCCACCTTCATTTTCCCTTTTTCTTCCAAAGCCGAAAAACGATACGCTATCCCACTGGCCGTCGTAGCTGCTACCTGTGAATCCGCAGGCGGTATCGCCTTGAAATCCGACCAGGAAAGACGGTAGTCAGGATCCCAGAGAATTCCCTGGTCTTCCTGTCCGAAAGAGAGTAAGGTAAGTGTGAAAAAGAGTAAGAATGTGATTTTCAGTCGCCCCAATGAAAGTCGATTTTCTTTTCGATATCCGGATGGATGCTATAGAGCACGGGACAGGTCCTGGCGGTATTTTCAAGGATGGTCCTGTTCTTGTCAGAAAAATGTCCCGGCATGTGTATTGCCACCTCTATCTTCACGATACGCCTTGGGTCAGCAGCCATATGTTTGGTCACCTCCGCGTAGGCGCCATCGAGGTCAGACTCCCACGACCGTGCTTTAATTCCCATAACGGTTAGCATGCAACTGGCAAGGGCAGTCGCTACGGTATCCGTAGGAGAAAAGGCCTGCCCAAGGCCGTTGTTGTCTACAGGGGCGTCTGTGATAAACTCGTTGCCGGATCTCAGGTGTACGCAGGTGGTCCGGAGATCGCCTGTATAGGTCACTTTAGAGGTCATTGGAAACCGGGTTTAGTTGTACCACTCGCATGTTCTCGTACTTCATGATGTAGGTTGCCAGGTTGAAATATCCGGAAGAAATCCCTCTGGCGTAATCGAATTTATTGCCGGTGTATTCCGTTAGTCCAATTAGGTCCGAAGCACTGAACAGATTGGGTTTAAAGGCGAGTTTAAGCAATAAATCGTAAGTCAGATCGAATCCCCTGACCGCGTATTTGTCCGGTTCTCCACCAAAGCGGTTCCTGTACCTCCTCACAAAGGCGTCATCGCCCAATTCCTTGTCTATGGAGGGATAGGTGAAATTGAGGTTAGAGAGATGGGATACCGAGATCACTTCATTCTCGAAGGCCTTGTTCTTGTTGGTAGTGAACATCCTGACGCGGGTGGTATCCGAGACAGAGGAGTTCAAAATAGAGGTGACACTGGATACCAGCTTGAAATTATCGGTTTCCACCAGGACCCAGTTATCCTGTTGCGTACTAAGCATGATCTTCAACTTCTCTATGTCTACAGAGATATTCTTTTCATTCTCGATGACCTTGAGCGACCTCGCCATAGGGAACCGTTTCTGTACGATGGCACGGGTGGTATCTTTCTTCGAATCGCTGATCACGACAATATTCTCGTCCTTCCTGATACTCTCCATATAGTCCAGCATTTTGTTCCTGAGGATACTGTCTGAAGGGACCGAGAAAAAGACATTGGGCAGATCCAGATCGCTTTGAGAACTGAGAGGTGCTACAATGGGGAGGTTATAAGGCCTGGCCTGACTGGCCACTTCCTTGAGCACATCTGCCTGCAGTGGGCCGAGGATGGCCTGGTAATCCGAGAGGTTCTCCCTGGCCAGGATGGCCTTGACATGCTGGGCACTCAATTCGGTATCGTAGGTCCTGACTTTTACAGAGATCCCCAGATCTGCAAGGGAATCCACGGCCACCAGGGCCCCACTGTAGAGCCCAAGGCTGTATTTCAGGGCATTACTCCGGCTTATGGCCCTCTCCGTAGATGCAATACTGTCCAGGTTGAGCCGGTTGATCCGGAAAGGGAGCAATACCATGACCGAAGGCCTGTTTACGCGACTGATGCTGTCCAGGAGGCTGATCTTGTCAAGGACCAGCGAGTTGCGTACTTCAAGAGTACCGGCCTTCTCCCTGGGAAGTTTGAGGATCATTCCGGCCTTTAAGCCTCGGGAAAGCTCAGGGTTCAAAGCCCGCAATTCGCTGAATCCAATACCCAGTTTACGGGTAAGAGAAAATTCGGTTTGTTTGGGTTTGACCTCGTAAAAAATGTAGTTTTCAGCATTGATCTCCTCGGTAAGCACCTTTTTCTTGGGCAGGCGGAGAACCATGCCTTCCTTAAGGCCGCCCTGTTCGAGGATCGCAGGGTTGAGCTGGATGATCTCCTCGGAAGTGATCCCGTACTCCCCGCTCAGGCTATACATGGTCTTTTTAGCGGGTACAGTATAGGATTCATAAAGTTGTACTTCCTGCCCGTCTACCGTGGTGCCAGGACGCCTGGGCAGCAGCAGCTGCTGACCTACGGCAAGGTGACTGGTGGATTTTTCCAGGCTCGGGTTGAGGGCTATCATGCTGTCTATGGTAATGCCGTATTTATGTGCGATACTCCACCTGGTTTCCTTAGGTGATACCGTGTAGGTCTCGAAATCATCGGAATTGAAAAGATCTTCAACTTCCTCTTCCTCCGGGAATTCCGGTATCTGCAAACGCATCCCTTTTTGAAGGGGAGTGCTGTAGAGTTCTTTGTTGTACCTCTTGAGGTCGTCTTCTGTGATCTCATACCTTCTTGAGATCCCGTAAAGGGTTTCCTTTTTACGTACACGGTGCGTTCTGAAGCGTATGGGTTTTCGTTCTACCTCCTGAGCTTCCTTTTCAGGGATCACCGGGTTCGACTTAACCGTATCTGCGAAAGGATCCGATACAGATGCCGCCTCCTGCACAGGGATCACCAAAATGGTGTTGGGCTTCAGCACATCTCCCTGCTTGAGTTCCTTATTGTACTTGAGAATGTTGTAAGGGGTTACGCGATACAGCTTGGAAATGCTGTACAGGGTCTCTCCCTCTTTCACGGCATGGGTCTTGAATTGCTGCGCCTGTACCTGAAAGGCGAACAACACGAATAAAAAAAGGCAATTCAATGCTTTCATCATCTTATATACGTTTATTCCCACTCTATGGTTGCCGGTGGCTTGGAACTTATGTCATAAACCACCCGGTTGACCCCGGGAACCTTGTTGATAATATCATTCGACATTTTCTGAAGGAACTCATAGGGTAAATTAACCCAATCTGCCGTCATTCCATCAGTACTCTCCACCGCCCTGAGGGCCACGCATTTTTCATAGGTACGCTCGTCCCCCATCACCCCCACGCTGTGGACCGGGAGCAGCATGGCACCCGCCTGCCAGACATCGTCATAAAGACCCCATTCCCTCAATCCGTTGATAAAGATCGCATCCACCTCCTGCAGGATAGCGACCTTTTCTCGGGTGATATCCCCCAGTATCCTGATCGCGAGTCCCGGACCGGGAAAGGGGTGCCTGCCCAGTCGCTCATCGGCTATACCCAGGGTAGCGCCCACCCTTCTCACCTCATCCTTGAACAGCATCTTCAGGGGTTCAACTATTTTTAATTTCATATAATCCGGGAGGCCACCCACGTTGTGATGACTTTTAATGACGGCCGAAGGACCACCCGAAGCTGAAACCGATTCGATCCGGTCCGGATAAATGGTTCCCTGCGCCAGCCATTTGGCATCCTCTACCTTATGCGCCTCGTCATCAAAGACATCTATAAAAACCCCGCCTATGATCTTGCGCTTCTTCTCGGGGTCCTCCTCCCCTGCCAGAGCATCCAAAAAGCGTGCCGAAGCATCCACACCTTTTACATTGAGGCCCATATGCTTGTACTGCTCCAGTACATCCTCAAATTCATTTTTTCTCAGGAGGCCATTGTTGACAAAGATACAGTGCAGGTGTTTCCCGATGGCTTTGTGCAGAAGTACCGCAGCCACCGTGGAGTCGACTCCCCCGGACAGCCCCAGGATAACCTTGTCATTCCCTATCTGTTCCTTGAGTTCAGCCACAGTGGTTTCCACAAAGGCATAAGGGGTCCAGGTTTGTTCCAGACCTGCTATTCCCACCAGAAAATTCTCCAGCAGCTGCTTTCCGTCCGTGGTGTGATAGACCTCCGGGTGAAATTGTATGGCGTAGATCTTTTCTCCCGAGATCTTGTAGGCCGCGTTTTTAACATCCTCCGTACTGGCCAGCAGTTCGGCTCCATCAGGGAGGTTTTGGATCGTATCAGAATGGCTCATCCAGACCTGGGATCCTGTGGAGATATTCCGGAAGAAAGGTTCGCCTTCCTCAATATGGGTCAGCCTGGCACGCCCGTATTCCCTGGTCCTGGATGGAGCTACATTGCCCCCGTGAAAATGGGCGATGTACTGGGCCCCGTAACAAACTCCCAGAACAGGGACCTTTCCCTTGATCCCCCGGAGGTCGGGATGGGGCGCATCCTCCGACCTAACGGAAAAGGGTGAACCCGAGAGGATCACCGCCTTGTATTCCGACAGATCTTCCGGAAGGTGGTTGTAAGGTTTAATTTCGCAGAAAATATTTAATTCCCTAACCCTGCGTGCGATGAGCTGGGTGTATTGTGATCCGAAATCGAGGATGAGAACGTTGTTTTGCATGGCCAAAAATAGCAATTTGAGATTTTTCATAAAGTATCTTTCGGTATATTTATCATCGGTTTATCAACGCCTCTCACATGAAAAACGCCACGGCCATCATATTCGGCATTTCCATCATCCTGGCTGCTTATTTATTGGGTAACTCATATCGACAAAGGGCCAGTCCGCCGAAGATCATTTCCGTGACCGGGCTCGGCAATGAAAATTTCACTTCAGATCTCATCGTATGGGAAGGGTATTTTACCGCTTTCAATACGGATCTGAAAAGCGCTTTCGAACAACTCAACCGGGACAAGGAGGTGGTAAGGACCTACCTGGTATCCAAGGGAATACCGGCAGAGAACATTATCTTTAATTCGGTCCAGACCACGGAACAACGCGATAATAAATACGATCAGGGGAATTATATCGGCAGCGTTTTCAGGGGGTATTCTCTCCTTCAATCCGTGAATATTGAATCCAAGGAGGTGGCATTGATCGAGCAGGTGGCCAGGGAAATAACGGAACTTCTCAACAAGGGGGTTCAATTTAACTCCTCCCCTCCCCGGTATTATTACACTCAACTGGCAGACCTGAAAATCAAGATGATCTCACAGGCTACCGAAGATGCCAGGTTGAGAGCCGAAAAGATCGCAGAGGGAGCAGGGGGAAGACTGGGCGACCTGCTTTCTGCTCAAATGGGGGTTTTTCAGATCACGGGACAGAATTCGGACGAGGAATACAGTTGGAGCGGAGCCTACAATACCTCCTCCAAAAAAAAGACGGCATCCATTACCATGAGACTGGATTACGGGGTCGAGTGAAAACAGTGAAAAGCAAAAAGCCCTGACCCCTACGGTCAAGGCTTTTCAAATCAAAAACCAACCTAAACACATGAATTTTTATGACACTCTGCTAATTCTCTTTTTCAAAGCAATTTATTATAGAACAACTCATTTGTAAAATACCCTACCTCACAATTAAAATTTTTATCTTTAAATATAAATTTCCAGGGAATGACCCATACATACTTAGAGGAAGTCAGGGCTCAACTGACTAAAGGAGCTACCCAAAAAGACCACCCCTTTCGATATTTTACACTGGCGACAGTAGGCCTGGATCAGGTGCCTCGGTTGCGCACCGTTGTGTTAAGGAAACTTTCGGAAGACCTCAGGATGACATTTTATACGGACAGCCGGTCCAAGAAAATGATCCACCTTAAGGAGAACAAAAAAGTCGGACTCCTGTTCTACAACCCCGACACGCTCACCCAGATCCGAATAGAAGGAGTGGCTCTCGTCGTGCAGGACGAGGAGACCAAAAAGAAATACTGGAGCGGGATAGATAAAAGTGCCCGCAAGGATTTCACTACGGCATCCGCCCCGGGCACGACCTTAACCAGCCCCGAGAAACTGGACTACCTGGACGATGAGGATCATTTTTGTATCCTGGAGATCGTGCCTTTTAAGATAGAGTACCTCAAACTCAAACGACCCAATCATATACGAGTACGCTATTCCTGGGAAGACGGTCGATGGGAAGGGGAGTTCATCGTCCCCTGATAAAATCAGTCCCTTAGTGTATCCAGAATCAGCCGGATATCCTCTTCGGTAGTATCCGGGTTGATAAAACAAAACCGCAGGACGGTTTCATATCCCTTCTCTGATTTCCAAAGGGTCGGGGTCACCAGGGCGATGCCTTCCTTGTGGTTTTTATAGGTCCATTCCCTGTATCTCGCAGGCTCCCACCCTTCCCTCCTGAATAGGACGCATGAAAGGCTAGGAGGCCTGACCAAAGATACTTCCGGCCGACTCTCAATAAGTTCTCCGGCGATATTCGCCAGGGAAATCCCCCTTTCCACCGCCCATTTGTACTTGTCTGTCCCGTGTGTTGCCAGGGAGAACCAAAGGGGCATACCCCTCAGTCTGCGGGTGAGTTGGATCTGATAATCCGCCGGGTTAAAACCGCTGGCCCCTTCATCCTTGAATATATCCAGATAGGAACCCTCCTGTTTGTGAGCTTCCAGGGCAAGGGATGGATCTTTATAAAGTACGGCCCCACAGTCATAGGGGGAGAAAAGCCATTTATGAGGGTCTATGGTGATGCTATCTGCTCTTTCGATCCCGTTGAACAGGTGCCTGACCGAATCCGCCACTAAGGCGCCCCCACCGTAGGCCGCATCCACGTGATACCACAACCCCTCTTCCCGGCAGACATCTGCAATCCCGGAGAGGTCATCTATGATCCCGGCATTCGTAGTCCCCCCCGTAGCCACTACCGCAAACAGACGTTGTCTTTTTTCCAATTCAAGGGATCGTATCTCGTTCAGCAGAAGGTCTCCGGTAAGCCTGTCCTCAGTCTCTACCAGGTGTACATCGGCATCGATAACCTTGGCCATGGCCTTGATAGAGGAATGTGCCCCGACAGAGGTAATGATCAGTCCTTTCCTGCCCGTATTGGCAGGCTGTTTCCTCCAGTGCTCCCTGGCCGTCACCATGGCCGAAAGGTTGGCTGCCGTACCCCCGCTGGTAAATACCCCAAAGGCTCCTTTAGGCATACCCGTGAGGGAAATGAGCCATTTCATGGCCTGGTTCTCACAAAAGATACCACCGGCCCCTTCCATCCAGTAGGCGCCGTGGATACTGGAGGCAGAAGTAACCAGGTCGAACATCACAGCGGCTCTGGTCGGAGATGCCGGAACAAAAGCCAGGTGCCTTGGGTGGTCTATGGGAACGGTCGATTTGACCAGAACATCCCGGAAGAGCTGAAAGGCTTTTTCCCCTCCTATCCCCTCAGGAGTGATGGTTTCCCCCACCATCTCAAATAATTCCTCCTCCTTTTTGATCTCCCCCAGAGAAGGGGAAACATTGGTGATCCGGTTGATGGCGTATTTCATGACATCCAGGGTCATTTCCACCAGATCGATGTCGATATTGTGCATAGGGTAATTTTAGAACGAAAATATACGGGTTCTGATCGACATCTAAGGCCTCTCAGGGCATTTGAAGTACATAAAATTCCGAAGAAAAAGGATCCATGGAATTCATTAGGAAAGGGATGAGATCCTTCCCCATCTCGAGATAAATTTCCGAAAAATTGAGGGATCTTTCCTGGAGGGAACCGTTGGGGAAGAGTTCATTCTGAAGAGCCGTCATGCGCTCTACGTGGTCTACCAGCTTGCGTTTCTGGGCCTTCAGCAATCGCTTTTCCAACCTGTCGAGCCCTTTCAATTGCTTTACCTCCTGTGCCTTCACCGCCCCCAGGAAGGATTTATCGGTTTGCTCCGCCAGGTCGTACAGGGCCTTGAATTGCTCTTTTAGATGTTCCCGCTGAGGGGTAAAGTCGATATCGATATTGGAAATTTCACGGATCTTTTTGTTGATCAACCGGTTCTGCTCCAGGAAGAGGTCCCGGATGCTGAGGTTCATTTTCCGGATCTTTTGGTCCTGCTTCTGAGTGATGAGCAGGGCGGAATTCCTGAGCATCAAAGCGGGGAAGGGGTTTTTGGCCGCTTCGAAGGATGATTTCAGTTCGAGCCAGTAGGCCAGTTCTCCCCCACCCCCAATATAACAGAGGTTGGGCAGGATCACTTCCTGATAGAGGGGCCTGGTGATCACATTGGGGGAAAAACGCTCGGGGTGAGTCTCAATTTCCTTGTCTATCTCCTCCCTGGTAAAGACCAGTTCGGTATTGTTCACGTAGTAATTTCCTCCCTTTTCGATCAGTCGTTCCCTGAGACCCTCCTTAATATAGAAGTAGTTGATCTCCCGGGGATTCACCTGAATGGTATAGCCGGGCGAGGCCTTTTCCATGGCCTCTGTGGTTGCAGTCACCTTTTTATATGACGTTTGATGGTACAGATCGTCCTTCACAAAAGGAATGAGGCATCGCTTCAAAGCCTTGTCATCCCCGTCCACGATCACCAACCCGTAATGGCCGAAGAGCTGGTTCACCAGATATCGCGTGGCACGGGTGAGGTCCCCGTGGCCCAGATAGGCCGATGAAAAGAGCTCCCTGAGTTCCGCAGCGTATTTTCCCTGTCCCATCTCCATGGAAAACAGTTCGAGTACCGCCTCCAGTCCCTCTGTGGATAAACGACCCACAGGACCGGCTGAGTCCCGGTTCCATTGCAGTTTCTTGCCCCTGAAATTAAAATAATTGATCTCCTCGAAATCGTGATCTTCCGTGGCCATCCAGTATACAGGCACGAAATGATTCTCCGGGTAGTTCTCGCCTAGCTCTTTGGCAAGTTTTACAGTGCTGATGATCTTGTAAAGGAAATAAAGGGGGCCTGTAAAAATGTTCAGTTGATGCCCTGTGACCACGGTGAAGGTATGGCCCTTTCCCAGCATGTCGATATTGGAACTCACTTCTGCGGGCAGTTCCAGGTGATCGTACTGGAGCCTCAGGGAGTCTACCAGGATCTTTCGTATTTCCGGGGGATATGAAGCCTCTTTCTCCCTGATCTGGGCACCAAAGGACACGGTGGAAGGATACCTGTGGTAAAAATCCTTCAGGGCAGATGACTGATCCAGATAATCACAAATGATCTCTGAAAAATAGCCTGTTTCTCTGAACGGGATTCCTTCTGGCTGCATATAGGATCGATATCGCACCAAAGATAAGGTTCTGGCATTAGCGGATTCCTAAAAATACGTTAAGTTGAGGAATTTTGACATGAGGAACCCCCGGTGAATCTTTTAACGGGCCACCTAAGGCGTGATAGGAATTATGGATTTTATCCTTAGATTTGGAACCTTTACTTCAGACTTGCAAAAATGAAAATAAACGTCTTTTATCTGCTGTGCTTCCTGTCCCTCGCAGGGTTCTCGCAAACCGTACAATCCCCTTCCGAATTTCTGGGTTATGAACTGGGCACGGAATTTACCCGGCACCATCAGGTTGTGGACTATTACGAATACCTTGCATCTGTGGTTCCAGACCGGGTGAAACTCGAAGAATACGGGAAGACAAACGAAAGAAGGCCCTTACTATTGGCCTTCGTGAGCTCGGCGGCAAACATCTCCAACCTAGAATCCATCAGGAAAACCCACCTTGAAAGCACCGCGGGAGGAAGGAGTGCATCCAAGGCTATCGTCTGGCTGAGCTACAATGTCCATGGAAACGAAAGCGTGAGCACAGAAGCCTCCATGCAGACCATCTACGCCCTCCTTACCGAAAAAAAAGAGTACCTGGAGAATACCGTGGTTATTATCGACCCATGTATCAATCCGGACGGGCGCGACCGGTATGTGAACTGGTACAATTCCTTCAAGAATACACCACACCAGGTTAATCCTGACAGTAAGGAACACCACGAAGGCTGGCTGAGCGGAAGGGCCAATCACTATATGTTCGACCTCAACCGGGACTGGGCATGGCTCACGCAGGTGGAAAGCCGTCAGCGGTTGGTAAAGTACAACCAGTGGCTGCCCCACATACATGTTGATTTTCACGAACAGGGTGTAGACAGCCCTTACTTTTTCGCCCCTTCTGCCGAACCCTTCCACGAGGTGATCACTCCTTTCCAGAGATCCTTCCAGGCGACCCTGGGCAGGAACCACGCCAAATATTTTGATGCGAATGGGTGGTTCTACTTCACCAAAGAGCGTTTCGATCTTTTCTACCCGAGTTACGGGGATACCTATCCTACCTACAACGGTGCGATTGGCATGACCTATGAACAAGGCGGCAGCGGTCGGGCTGGGTTAGGGGTGATCACAGGAATTGGTGACACCCTCACCCTCAAGGATAGAATAGCCCACCATTTTACTACGGGGCTCTCTACGGTGGAGGTGGCTTCTCAAAACCATTCCAGCCTTAATGAGGAGTTCAGGAAATTTTATCAAAACAGGGATTACCAATACAAGAGTTATGTGCTCAACGGGAATTCGGACCACAAAAAAGCGCTGACCCGACTCCTGGATCAGCACGGGATTCAATACGGGTGGGGGACGAACGGACAGGCCAAGGGATTCGTGTACGGTACGGGCAGAAACGGATCTGTGCCGACGAATTCAGAGAGCCTGGTCATTTCCACAGATCAGACCAAAGGAACCCTGGTCAAGGTCCTCTTCGAGCCCGATGCCAAGCTCAGTGATTCGCTTACTTACGATATCACGGCCTGGTCCCTTCCCTATGCCTATGGACTGGACGCCCTGGCATCCACAAGCCCGGTGAGTTCATCTTTCGGGGCAAAGACCGGTACGGTACCGGTTCCGGCGAAAGACTCATACGCTTACGTGGCCGATTGGAACAGCATGGAAGATGCCCGCTTTCTGGCCGATCTATTAAAGGCAGGAATAAGGGTAAGGACTTCCCATACTCCCTTTTCCCTGAACGGGAAGTCCTTAGAAAGAGGCAGCCTGATCATCACCAAAGCAGATAATGCCGATACCGGAAAGATGATCCGCCTTTTCGAAATCTTTGGAAAGTATCCCGAAAAAGAGATCACGGCGGTCTCCACAGGGTTTGTCGATAGAGGCAGGGACTTCGGATCCAATGATGTAAAGATGATCGTTCCCGTTAAGGTAGGTGTGCTCTCGGGCGAGCCTACTTCTACGTTGCGCTTCGGGGAGATCTGGCACTTTTTTGAACAGCAATTGCACTATCCTCTTACCGTATTGGATGCCGAGAACTTCGGGAGGGTGGAACTTGAAGAGTACGATGTACTGGTCTTCCCGGATGGATGGGGTTACCGCTCCTTCCTCAGCGAGGCCAACCTCGGGAAGGTCAGCGATTGGGTAAAAGGAGGAGGCCGACTGATCGCAATGGGCAGCGCTATTGGAGCCCTGAAAGGCAAGGACGGTTTCGGGATAAAAGAACAAAAGGATGAGAACGGGAAAGGGGATGAGTCCCCGGAACCCGATATATACGAGGAAGCACAAAGGGAGCGTATGAAAGACGAAATTACGGGGGCTATCTTTAAGGCAAAAGTGGATCCGACCCACCCGCTGGCCTTCGGATATGGGGATACCTACTTCAGCCTGAAACTGGGAAATGACAGCTATGAATACCTGGATGGTGGTACAGTGGCCTACCTGGAGGGTACTGCCAGACCGGTAGCGGGCTTTGCGGGAAGCGAAGCCCAGAAAAAGATCGCGAATTCCCTTCTCTTTGGAGTGGAGAATTCCGGCAGAGGCCAGGTAGTTTACATGGTAGACAACCCTCTTTTCCGGGGATTCTGGGAAAACGGAAAGCTCTTCTTTGTCAATGCCCTGTTTATGTTGGATTAATTAGCCGGAAACTATGACGCACTACAAGGTTGAAACCCTGATCTATTACACCAAACCCTTTGCCAACCGCAATCACCTAATGGAGGCCTCCAGGAAGGGTATACAGGAAAAACTGGACCAATACGCAGCCGATCGCTGGAAGCTGGTCTCTACGGATGCCACCCAGTTCGGTGCCGCTATGTATATCTACCTCTACTTCGAAAAATAGGGTTTAATAGAGCATAAAGGCCATAAAGATAATGCCTGCTGTTGCCACGGGCAGAATTAACAGCATGTACATAAAGGAGATGACATTGGCTTTGAAGAAGGCCCCTATCCAGCTGCTTCGGTAAAAATTCCTCAAGGCCACCATGAGATATACAAGGTAGGATAGCGTGATGATAACTTCCAGCCAGGTAGGTACATCAAACAATTTGTTTGCCAGGAATAAAATACAGAAAGCCGTGAACAGAAAGGTGAAGAAATAGAAGCTGAATACCATATGGTGTGCAAAATTCCCCCGCCTCCAGTAAAATATTTTGAGTAAGAGGGCAAAGATCGGCATCAGCAGAAACATGGCAATTGGGATGGTATTGAAGAAGGTCTGGAGTATCCCCCCGCCTCTTTGCACATACAGTTTATAGACTTGCTCGTAAATCCGGCGATTTAGCAAGGATGCATCCTCTTTCATCCCCATGGCCCTGAGTTTTTCCTCCATGGGGGCGTTGATGGCTATGAGGGAGTCGAGTACATCCTTGTCGAAATCGAAGGTGATGCCCCGGTTCAGGCTGGAAGGGTTTTCGGCCGTCTCGGTTATGACCGAGTCAATATCTTCCATTTCCTCATCGGAAATGCCCCATTTTTCTTTGTTCTTCCTAACCATTTCCCGGGTCTTTACCAATTGGAGGGAATCTGCAGGATGGAGTTTTAAGGAGTCTGGCGCGACCTCTATCTTACCTTGTTCAAAGTTCTTCTTTAGCGCTTCAGACATCTCATTGTCTGCCTTCTGGATACTGAAGGAAATGAGGAAAAAAAAGACCACTGAAATAAAAAGGTAGAATTGTGCAGGGTGAAGGTAGTATAGCCGTTTACCGTCCACAAATCTCCTGGCCAGCACCCCAGGCTTGAAGATCAGGGGGAAGAAGCTCCGGAAGAATCGGGCATCCACCGAAAAATAATCACTGATGGTCTTGCTGAACAATACCCCAAAGGTGAGGTTATCCGTTACCTCCTGCCCGCATTTGGGACAGTATTCATAGGAAGGGTCCAGGGGATGATCGCAGTTTTTACATCGGTTGGTTTCGGCCATCGGTTGATTTTTATATAAATGTAGAAAAAATCGACTTTATAAGCCGGTCGGGATAGCTACTTTATAGGGGAACCCATCCTTCCCATCAAACTTATTCATATCTCCTTTTCACTTTGTATCTTGGACAAGACTACATCCTCCATTCTTATAGACGAATGAAAATGCAGAACGTAACCGCATTCCTGGAAACCCTGGAAAGGCTTTGCACCGTGGCTTCGGATGAGAAAATAGCCGAAGGGCAAGCCGCCTACATGCGCCACCAATTTCGGTTCTATGGCATCAAAACGCCTGAGAGACGTGAGATCCAAAGGGATTTGTTCCAAAAAAGCCTGCTCCCTTCCAAGAACGACCTTCCGGCCCTGGTCAGGGTCCTCTGGGAAAAGAAGGAGCGGGAAAACCAGTACATAGGCCAGGAACTGGCCAGGAAATACGTCAGGTTACAGGAAGAGAATGACGTACTTTTATTCGAATATATGATCACCCATAAGTCGTGGTGGGATACGGTCGACTTTATCGCGGTTAACCTGGTAGGTTCTTATTTCAGGTCATTTCCGGAAAAGAGGGAGGCGATCACGGAAAAATGGATGTCCTCAGGGAATATCTGGTTACAGAGGACCACTCTCCTGTTCCAGTTGAAATACAAGGGCGATCTGGATACCGAATTTCTGGGGAAAACGATCACCCAACTTTTAGGTTCCCGTGAATTCTTTATCAACAAGGCCATAGGCTGGGTCCTGAGGGAATACAGCAAGACCGATCCCTCCTGGGTGAGGCGTTTTGCGGCTGCCACACCCCTGGATCCCTTAAGTGCCAGAGAAGCCCTCCGGTTACTAAAGGATCGGTAAGGCGGTAAAAAGATCTTTTACTGGGGCACCGTAACTTCAGCACCCGTCGCTTTTTTGACGAGTTTGCCCACGGTAAGTCCCTGGACGATGATAGAGAAAACGACGACCACATAGGTGATCAGGAGGAAGAGATCCCTGTTCATTTCCGCAGTAAGTCCAAGGGCCAGTGCAATGGATATCGCCCCTCTCAGTCCTCCCCAGGTCATGATCACACCGGTTCGGGGTACAAATTCCAATTTTCTTTGGAAGAAAGAAATAGGAAGTAGCAGGGATAGATACCGGCAGAGCAACACGATTGGAATGGCTATGATCCCTGCAAGCAGGTAGTTGGAATCAAAGGTAAGTACGAGGATCTCCATCCCCAAAAGTACAAAGAGCAGGGTGTTCAGCAGTATATCTATCAGTTCCCAGAATTTGTCGACATAGATCATGGTATTTTCGGACATGGCACTGGTCCTCACCTTGTCATTCCCGATGAGCAGGCCTGCCACCACCATGGCCAGAGGGGCGGATACGTGCAATTTCTGGGCGATTACCGTCCCGGTCATCACGGTTGCCAGGGTGATGATCACTTCGATATCGTAGTCGTCTATGCTCCTGAGCAGCCTGTAGGTTGCCCAGCCCAGCAACAGGCCAAGACCAAGGCCTCCGAAAACCTCAACCCCGAAGAGTTTTGCCACACTCAAGGCCGTTATGGCCTCATTTGTCGGGGATGCGATCTCAAAGAGCGTCAGAAAAACAACTACCCCTACTCCGTCATTGAACAGGGACTCTCCCACGATCTTCGTCTCCAGTTTCTTCGGTACACCGGCCTGTTTCAGGATGCCTAGCACAGCGATGGGATCTGTTGGAGAGATCAGAGCTCCGAAAAGCAGGCAATGAATGAAAGGTACTTCCATGCTCAATGCCATCAGAAGGTAATAGGTTGCCGTACCCACCAGAAAGGTGGAGGTCAACACCCCCAGGGTTGAAAAGCTCAATATAGGCCACCGGTGTTTTTTGAGTTGTTCAAAATCAGTGTGAAGGGCCCCTGCAAAAAGAAGGAAACTCAACATCACATCCAGCAAGACCGTTTTGAAGTCGATCTGAGATAAAATATACCGTTCCACATTCAAAAGGGTCGGATCCACATAGCTCCAGGCAAATACCACCAGGGTAAGCAGAATAGTGATGAACATCAACCCAATGGTATTGGGCATCCTGAGGAAACGGACGTTGATATATCCGAAGATCGCTGAGAGGAATACCAGGATGGTAATAATGGTGAACGGGTCTAACTGCATGTGCCAAATGTACTCCTCCTTTGGGAGATGTCAAAAACCCGATCTGTAATTTTGAATGGAGTAACCCTATCAATTATCCGGATAGGTCGTTTTCCCAATAGGGAGGGAAGTCGACTTAAATCCAGCCGATCACATTTGATTTCTGACGATTAATTACGAACTTCAGACTCGGAAATCTTTACACATCTATTCCTTTTTTTAAGGGTGTAAGAGCGCAGAGACGAAAGATCTAAACCTAGCCCTATGAAATTAGAAGAAAGCCTGAAAAATTTTCTTGTAAAACACAAACACGGATCCCATGGGGAGAGCCCTGAAGGCCTGTGCCCCAACTGCTGGGGCACACAGGAATACGAAGGGAAGTTCTACGAAGCTGTCAGGAACTGGGATGCCGATGTAAAAACGAAGGATATAGACGCCGGGTGGATCAGGGACTACGTAAAAAAGCACCTGTTCCCGATCAGCCTGAAACAGCAAGAAGAAGGAAAGGTCTGTGAAAACTGCAAGGTGATCTATAAGGAGAAAAAGTGAGTTCACCCAGTGACCATCCTGCTTTTTATACAAAGTTCAAGTCTGTAATTTAACTGAAGGTGTCACGGAAGCATGAAATACATAGATTATTACCAGATCCTCGGAGTCCCGAAAAATGCAAGTCAGCAGGACATCAAAAAAGCCTATCGCAAACTGGCGAGGAAATTCCATCCTGACATAAATCCCGGGGACGCCACTGCCGAGAAGAAATTCAAGGAGATCAATGAGGCAAATGAGGTCCTGGGAAATCCCGAGAACCGGGCAAAATACGATGAATACGGCAAGGATTGGCAACACGCAGAGGCTTTTGAGAAGGCGAAAAAGGAACAGGCCCAATACCGGCAATCTCGCCAGCAATCAGAGAGGTCGGCCTTCTCGGATGATGAATTTTCCGATTTTTTCAGCGCAATGTTTGGGGGAAGGGGCGGCAGACAGCAGCGGACCATGCAATTCAGGGGGCAGGACATACAGGCAGAATTGGAACTGCCCCTGGAGGAGGTGTACCGTACCCACAAACGCACCCTGACCGTTAATGGCAGAAATATCAGACTCACTATCCCTGCAGGGGTCCGAAACGGGCAGGTGATCAAGATCAGAAACCACGGAGGGGAAGGCATCAATGGCGGGCCCAGAGGGGATCTTCACATCCGGTTTTCCATTGTGAATAACACCCCTTTCCGAAGGGATGAGGATAACCTCTATACCACGGTGAAAATAGATCTTTACAAGGCTGTATTGGGTGGGGAGATCATTGTCAACACTTTTGACGGACAGGTGAAACTGAATGTGAAACCGGGTACGCCCAACGGGTCTCAGGTCAAATTAAAGGGGAAGGGATTTCCGGTGTACAAAAAAGAGGGACATTTTGGCGACCTCTATATCACTTATGAGATCGAGATCCCAAAAAACCTTTCCGCGAAGGAGAAACAATTGTTCGAGGAACTTGCTAAATTGAGACAGGTATGAGAAACAAGGAATTTTTTCCGCTAGTTCGGTTATGTGAGCTCTATGACCTCGAGGTAACATTTTTTGAGGAATTGGGGGATTTCGGACTTATCGATCTCAAAGTGTATCAGGGCCAGCAGTGCATTCATCAGGATGCTCTGCAGGAGGTTGAAAGGATCATCCGCATTCACAGAGACCTCCACGTGAACCTGGAAGGAATAGACGTGGTCCTAAATATGCTCAGAAGACAGGAGGAACTGGAGGCCCGGTTACTGAGGTTGAGCAATAAGTTGCGCCGTTACGAAGATCCATTCCAGTGAAGTTCTTTGTGAGCTTCATAATATAATTTTACATAAAAGATGAAAATAGACGATCCGGTTACCTTACCCATGCCCGTTAAGAACGAGTCAGGAACAAAATGTAACCCTTCAACTCCCAGGCTCATATGGATCTGATATTTCTCACATCGTTTCACTCTTCCATTACCCTGATCTGCATCGTGGGCCTGGGGGTGGTCATATCGGGTTTCCTCCTGAACAAGATCAAACAACCCACCCTGATCGCCTATATCCTGATCGGAGTGCTGATAGGACCCTTCGGTTTTGACCTCATCGGCGACCAGGAGACCATGATGCATATAGGAGAATTGGGGATCATTCTCCTTTTCTTCTTTATTGGGATGGAGATCGATCTCTACTCCTTTATCGGCAACTGGCGTCTGGCCGTTTTCGGGACCCTGGGTCAGATCCTTCTCAGTATAGGAGCCATGGGTGCCATAGGCCTGCTCTTTGGCTGGAACAATTCCCGTATTCTGGTAATGGGATTTGTCATCGCCTTGTCGAGCTCGGCCGTGATCTTTAAATTACTGGAAGACAAAAATCTGCTCGGCAAAAAGATCGGCCAGAATGTATCGAGTATCCTGCTGGCACAGGACATCGCCATTGCTCCCATCCTCATCCTGATTTCCATCTTCGGGGGAGAAGACACCTCATTCAACTCAATCTTGCTAAAGATTATAGGCGGTGTTTTGATCTTTGCCACTATTTTATACATCTATGTAAGAAAGGAGATCACCTGGCTCCCTTTTCGCAAAGCCATCATGAGGGACCACGAATTGCAGGTCTTCCTTGCCCTGTTCTTCTGCTTTGCCGGTGCAGGCATCGCAGGACTTTTCGGGATCTCCGAGGCTTTGGGAGCCTTTGTGGGCGGATTGGTTATGCACGCCGGGAAAGCCGTTCGCTGGATACACGATGCCATACATTCCTTCAGGATCCTGTTCGTCGCTGTATTCTTTATCAGCATCGGAGCTCAGATCAACCTTTCCTTCCTTGTTGAAAACCTACTGCCCCTGGGTCTGTCCCTGGTCACCGTTTTTGTTTTGAACCACGCCATCAACACCATCATCCTGAGGGCCTATAACAACACCTGGAGAGAGGCGATCTTTGGCGGTGCCATGCTGGCCCAGATCGGGGAACTCAGCTTCCTGATCTGCATAACCGCCTTTAACCTGAATATCCTGACCCAATACGCGTACGACTTTACCATTTCCCTGATCTCCCTCACGATCGGGATCAGCCCATTCTGGATCTTTTTGACGGAAAAGTTGAGCGGCAAGAAACAAATAATAGCTCCTTAACAATTTACTTTAAGGGGGAAACAGTGAATGAGGAAACCATGGAAAAACCAATTAAAAAGGAGGATCATTACCTCGGCCGAAGCAACTGGTTAAGAGCCTCCATTCTGGGCGCCAATGACGGTATTCTTTCCACCGCGAGTATTATTGTGGGGGTGGCTGCCGCTTCCCCTTCCAGGGAACCCATAGTGATCGCTGGGGTGGCCGGACTCGTGGCCGGTGCCCTGTCGATGGCCGCAGGGGAGTACGTTTCCGTCAGTTCCCAGACAGATATAGAAACTTCGGACCTGGCCAGGGAAAGAAGGGAACTCCGGGACATGCCGGAAGAAGAATTAAGTGAACTTGCCAGTATATACAGGGCAAGGGGTTTGAGTGCCGACCTGGCCCTGAAAGTGGCGCAACAGCTTACCGAATACGACGCACTTGGGGCACATGCGAGGGACGAACTGGGGATACACAGCATGACGAGAGCAAAGCCCATGGAGGCTGCCATGGCCTCAGGCGCATCCTTTGTTTTAGGGGGTATTCTACCGGTTATTGCCGCCCTGCTCATCCCTGTAAAAGGTATGATCCTCTGGCAGTACGTCCTGGCCATCCTTTTCCTGATCGTACTGGGGGCCTTCGCCGCGAAGGCAGGCGGGTCCAGTGTGAGAAAGGCCATACTGAGGATCACCTTCTGGGGGACCATTGCCATGGGGGTTACGGCCTACATCGGGCATCTTTTTGGGGTCTCCGTGGCATGAGGAAGTGCTTCCTTGACGAGGCTTAATGGGTAAAAATTTGTAGATTATTGTGAAAATGCTTGCCTGAGTACCTATGAGAACAGACAATGGTAAAAAAAATCAAAATGGCTAGATTCGTTAAAAAGTCAAAACAGGACATCGGACTGGCCCCGGACGACCTGACATTCCGGGGCAAAAAAAAGGCCAATGAGGTCTTGCTCCGCATCATCGACTTCAATGAGGATACCCTGGAGGAAGATGCCGTACAGGTTGTCCGGGATGTACTTAAATACAAGGAAAAAGACACGGTTACCTGGCTGAATGTCGATGGGCTCCACAACGCGGCCATCATGAAAGAGATCGCCGAGACACTCGACCTGGACACGCTCGTCCTTGCGGAGGTGATACAAACCCATGCCAGGCCAAGGGTCATCGAATACGACAATTGCATCCTGATCACGATCAAGATGATGCAGCAGAAGGAGAACACAGACCAGATCATGGTAGAAAATCTGAGCATTATCCTGACGGAGGATATGCTGATCTCCTTCCAGGAAAGGAAGGGTGATGTCTTTGAACCTGTCCGCGATCGCATCCGCAAACAGAAAAAGCGAATAAGGCACGGGGGGACAGACTACCTGACCTTCGCCCTGCTCGATATCGTCATCGACAATTACCTGTACGTGCTCAGTGTATTGGGCGAGAAAATTGAGACCCTGGAAGATACCCTGCTTCTGAACCCCAATGAAGTGGTTATCAACGAGATCAACAAATACAAAAGAGAGCTCAATTTCCTGCGCAAGAATATCAAACCTGCCAAGGAAATGATCTTTTCCCTGGCAAAAATGGAATCGGAATTCATAGATGAGGCCACCTACGTCCATTTCAAAGAACTGGAGGACAATATCAGTCAGGCCAGCGAAGTATCGGACAGTTACAGGGATATCCTGTCAGATCAGCTCAATATCTACCATACCACCATCAGCAGCAAGCTCAATGATGTGATGAAGGTCCTCACGGTCTTTTCCGTTATTTTCATCCCCCTGACGTTCATCGCCGGGATCTACGGAACCAATTTTGATTTTTTACCGGAACTGCATTACAAATACAGTTATTTTATCATGCTCGGTATAATGGTGGTGATCGCCCTGGGAATGCTCATCTATTTTAAAAGGAATAAATGGTTGTAACCATCGGAAACAATTTCAATTTCTAAAAATCGAAAAAGAAAAAGCCATGGAAGAGATTTACAATACATATCGCCCCGAGGGTTTCGGCACCGTAACACCTTATATATTTGCCGAAGATCCGGTCAAACTGATACAATTCCTTACCCTTGGTCTGAAAGCAGAAGAATTACAGCGTACAAAAGACCCAAAGACCGGGGATATCACTAATTGCATTTTAAGGCTCGGGCACAGTTGCCTGATGGTCAGTCGAGCAAGACCTCCCTTTACAGGAATGAAATCCTCCTTTTATCTGTATGTAGACGATGTAGATATAATGCACGAACTCGCTATTAAGGCAGGGGCTCGCGAGGTTTTCTCCCCGGCCGATATGCCATACAGGGACAGGCAATCCGGTATTCAGGATATGGAAGGTAATTATTGGTGGATTTCGAAACGGCTGGAACAATCGGAATATTAGTGAAATCATACTTTTTAATATTCTTAGCTATACTTTGAGAGAGAACATAAAGACTCTAATACTCAAGCCATGAATCTTTCTAATTCCCTTTAATTCCATCTGGTTGACTGAAAACAAAAAACCAACCAAACAACGAACTCTACTGGAAATGAAATTACATCACCGGTAACTCTACCGTATCGATCACGTGGATCACACCATTCGACTGGTTCACGTCGCTGATGGATACCGTGGAAATATTGCCGGCAACATCTTTCAACTGTTCTTTCTTTCCTTTGAGCATGGCGGTTAGCTCAGTTCCATCTACGGTGGTAAAGGTGGCTTTCCCATTTCCTTTCCTGATGGCCTCCACTATATCGGCCGCATTGTACTTACCGGCAAGTACGTGATAGGTCAGGACGGCCTGGAGGGTCGATTTGTTCCCGGGCTCCAGAAGGGAAGCCACGGTACCTTCAGGTAATTTCTCAAAAGCAGTGTTTGTGGGGGCAAAAACCTTGAAAGGACCTTCTCCCTGAAGGGTTTCTACAAGACCGGCCGCTTTAACGGCTGCAACAAGAGTGATGTGGTCCGCAGAATTTACCGCATTGGAAATAATATCCTTGGAGGGATACATGGCGGCCCTTCCCACCATTTTGGTATTTTCATTCATCATTGATTTTTGGCCCATCAGGAACGAAGCAGAAAGTAAAACCAGCGCTATGGCCGTGATTCTAAACAATTTAAAGATCTTCATGATAATTTATTTATTTTTAAGATTCACCTTACCTACGGAAGACCCACAGCAGAGGTTTGGTTTTTTGAGGCCTTTTTGAAATATTTAACATTTTTACATGAAAAATAAAGGACGACCGATGAAGAAATCAGACCCCCCTATCCTCGTTGAAGCTTCTTTTGAAAGGAGTGCAACCACATTGTGGAAGGCCCTTACCAGCTTGCCGGAAATGAAGAAATGGTACTTTGATATGCTGCCCGGTTTCGAACCCAGGCCGGGCTTCCAGACCTCTTTCAAGGTGAGGTCTGAAGAACGGCTCTTCACGCACCAATGGGAAGTACTGGAAGTTGTTCCCGGTGTGAGTATCACCTATCGCTGGACCTTTGAGGAATATCCCGGAGCATCCACCTCTACCTTTGAGGTTTCGGGGGATGAACACCGGGCACACCTAAAACTAACGGTAAGGGTGCAGGAGGATTTCCCCGATGAGCTCACAGAATTTACGAGAGAAAGCTGTAAGGGTGGATGGGATTATTTTATCCACGGTAACCTGAAGAACTACCTCTCTGTCTAACCTCTCTAACTCATATGCCTAAAAAGAATGTCCTGTTCCTCATCGTGTTGTCCCAGTTCTTCTGCACTTCCATTTGGTTCGCAAGCAACGGAGTACTCAACAACCTGATCCTGGAATTCGGCCTCTCAAAACAGGCTCTTGGCCACCTCACTTCTGCCGTACAGCTGGGATTCATTACCGGGACCCTCTGCTACGCTGTTTTGACCATAGCAGACCGCTACTCCCCATCAAAGGTGTTTTTCTACTCTGCCCTGGCCGCAGGGTTCTGCAATCTTGGCTTGACCTGGGAAGGAAATACCCTCCTGAGCCTGACAGCTTCTAGACTGCTAACCGGATTTTTCCTCGCAGGCATCTATCCCGTAGGTATGAAGATCGCAGCCGATTACTTTGATAAAGGCCTGGGCAGGTCTCTGTCTTTCCTGGTAGGGGCCCTGGTACTGGGAACCGCACTGCCACACCTGTTAAAGGGGAGTTTTACCACAGCCGAGTGGAGGTATGTGGTCATCACGACCACCTTCCTGGCCCTGGCAGGCGGTTCACTCGTGCGCTACGGGATCCCGGACGGTCCGTTCAGGAAAGCCGCCACAGGCTTCAGGTGGAATGGCGTATTTACCATTTTTAAAAATCGCGATCTAAGGCAGGCAGCCATTGGGTATTTCGGGCATATGTGGGAGCTTTATGCCTTCTGGGCCTTTGTTCCCGTGGGACTTTCCGCCTATGGGGAAATCCATGAGACGCCCATGGATATCCCTGCCTGGTCCTTTCTTATTATCGGTTCGGGGGCCCTGGGATGTGTGGCTGGTGGCTTTGTTTCGGAGCGCTATGGCGTCAGGAAGACGGCCTCGGGAGCCCTGCTGATCTCCTGCATCTGCTGTTTGCTTTCCCCCCTCCTGTTCCTGCAACCCTCTGCCGTCTTTTTTTTGGGGTTCTTTCTTTTATGGGGAATGGCCGTGATCGCAGACTCACCCCTGTTCTCCACCCTGGTCGCCAGGAATGCGGACGGACCCTTGAAGGGATCGGCCCTTACTCTGGTGAACTGCATAGGTTTCGGGATAACCATCCTGAGTATTCAGTTGCTAAACGTCCTTCAGGCCCTCATCTCCCCGGCATGGATCTTCACGTTCCTGGCATTAGGCCCCTTGCTCGGCCTCGCTATCCTCAACAAAAAAAGGGGGGACCTGCCCAGGTCCCGGGTTGATCTATAAAGGTGTAAATAATGATCTCAGATTAGGCCCGAAGGTGCTATTTGGCTACATTCACCGCCCTGGTCTCCCGGATCACGGTTACCTTCACCTGCCCCGGATAGGTCATGTCTGTCTGGATCTTTTGTGAGATCTCAAAGGAGAGCTGTGCGGCTTTTTCATCACTTACCTTTTCACTCTCAACGATTACGCGAAGTTCCCTCCCCGCCTGTATGGCATAGGCCTTCTGCACTCCTCCGAATCCGAAGGCGATGTCTTCCAGATCCTTCAATCGCTGGATATAGGAATCCAGAACCTGCCTTCTGGCGCCTGGCCTCGCTCCACTAATGGCATCACAAACCTGTATGATAGGAGAGATGAGTGTGGTCATTTCGATCTCGTCGTGGTGCGCCCCGATCGCATTGCACACTTCGGGTTTCTCCCCGTATTTTTCGGCCCATTGCATGCCGAGGATGGCGTGTGGGGTTTCGAGCTCGGTCTCTGTATTCGGGACCTTTCCGATATCATGGAGCAACCCGGCTCGTTTAGCGATCTTGGGATTAAGCCCTAATTCGGCTGCCATCACCCCGCAAAGCTTGGCGACCTCACGAGAGTGCTGCAATAGGTTTTGGCCGTAGGACGACCTGTATTTCATCCTTCCGACCGCCTTGATAAGTTCTGGGTGGAGTCCGTGAATCCCCAGGTCGATCACGGTTCGCTTCCCTATTTCCACGATCTCCTGTTCTATCTGTTTCTCAGTTTTCCGTACCACTTCCTCTATACGGGCCGGGTGAATACGCCCGTCCGTCACGAGTTTGTGCAAGGACAGCCTTGCGACCTCCCTGCGCACAGAATCAAAACAGGAAAGGATGATGGCCTCAGGAGTATCATCCACAATGATCTCCACCCCGGTCACGGATTCCAGGGCACGGATGTTGCGCCCTTCCCTGCCGATGATCCGTCCTTTGACGTCATCGGATTCCAGGTTGAAGACCGAGACACAATTCTCTACGGCCTCTTCGGTACCGATCCGTTGAATGGTATTGATCACGATCTTTTTGGCTTCCTGCTGGGCCGTTAGCTTGGCCTCCTCCAGGGTGGATTGCATAAAGGCCATCGCATCCGACTTAGCGGTCTCCTTGAGGGACTCCAGCAACTGGTTGGTGGCTTCCTCGGCAGAAAGCCCCGAGATCACTTCGAGCTGCTGTACCTGGCTCTTGTGTAATTTCTCCAGTTCCGTCTGTTTCTTTTCGTACAACTCCACCTTGTGGTCCAGGTCCCGTATCTTGCCCTCCAGTTGCTCATTGAGCTTTTTGTTCCTCGCCAGTTCGCTGCTTACCTGGGATTCTTTGTCCCGCGTCCGTTTTTCTGATTCCGAGATCTTCTTTTCCTTATTGATGATGACCTTTTCGTGTTCCGCCTTCAACTCCAGGAACTTTTCCTTAGCCTGGAAAATCTTGTCTTTTTTGATATTCTCTCCTTCTGTTTCAGCGTTTTTCAGGAGTACGGCTGCCTCCTTTTTTGCATTTGCCATGGTTTTGGATGCTTTTCCCTTCTCCAGGAATTTGGCAATGACGAAGCCTATAAGCAAGCCTATGGCTCCTGCGATGAGTATTGTTGTAGTGTCCATGTGTTAGTTTTGTTTTTTGAGGTAACCTGCCCCCAGAAAATATGTGCGGGAAAATCCGGCTGAATCTTATCGGCTCAGTGCGATCTCCTGCTTGAATCATTCCGGACCGATTCACCGGTCGGAAATAAAAAAGCCCACATTGATGGAAGTTTTGTACAAACTCCTATAAACAGGTTTAGGGCTAACAGACTGCTCAAGGATCCTTTCAGGAAGGCCTGCTTTTACAATCTAAACTCACCCTTTTCAAACTAATTAATGTTGAGTTTGTCAAAATTTATTTACCAATGTGGGCAGTAAATTATGTATGTTAAAGAACTTATTTAAAGCTAAGCTTTTCATTCACCAGCTGGTCCAGGGCGGTCAGTCTTTCCACGACTTCCCGGGTATCCTCCATCTTTTCGATTCCTCGTTGCTCGATCTTGGAGGCAAACTGCAAGGCACACATGGCCAGTACATCCTGTTTATCCCTGACGGCGTAATTCTGCTCAAACTTCTTGGCGAGTTGCTCGATGTTCTTCGCCGCCTTCCTCAGGCCTTCTTCCTGACTTGGGTCTATGGTCAGTGGGTATACCCGGTCTGCGATAGACAGCTTGATCTTGAGTTTCTCCGCCATAATTTTTGAGTCCATTATTCAGCGAGCTGAGAGATACAATGGTCCAACTCCCTGATCAATGTATTTATTTTGAGCTTGGCTTCTGTTTTATTTGTTTCACTGCCCAACATTGAGTTTGCCAGCTTGAGGGTTTCGTATTTTTCCTCCCACTCTTGCACGGATTTCTTTGTGGCCTCATGATCCTGTTTGATCTGGATCAGTTCTTCCTCCAGTCTTCCTTTAGCTTGATTGAGCAATTCCACCTTGTGTAATAATTTGCTGATCTTATTTTCAAGGGAATCAA
The DNA here is from genome assembly GCF_010671595.1 of Muriicola jejuensis. Taxonomy (GTDB): domain Bacteria; phylum Bacteroidota; class Bacteroidia; order Flavobacteriales; family Flavobacteriaceae; genus Muriicola; species Muriicola jejuensis. The sequence goes on from NZ_JAABOP010000001.1 coordinate 162,187, forward strand.
CTATTTCAACCAATTCGCTCATGGGCAACTCAATGCTTTCAAACAAAGTTAACACACCTAGGACGACTAAGCAATAGTTTTTCCAATTATTCCTCTATGCCCCTGAAGGCAGAATCTCAAATAGCAAGAATTGATATGGATACCCGTTTTTATTTTAAAGTTAAGGTCCTATTATTTAATTTCGTGCCAACCCTTGTCTATGAAGAAGAGTGTATTCCTGCTTTGCATCGTATTGTTTCAACAGGCCATAGGGCAGGAGAACTATCCCAGGGATGCCTTTCGATCACCCCTGGATATCCCACTCATCCTCGCGGGTACCTTCGGAGAATTAAGATCAAACCATTTCCATTCTGGTATCGATATCAAGACTCAGCAGCGTGAAGGTCTGCCGGTCTACGCCATTGCTGATGGCACCGTTACCCGGATCAAAGTATCTCACTGGGGGTATGGAAAAGCCCTCTACATTGCACATCCCAACGGGTATACCTCTGTCTATGCCCATCTTCAGAAATTCAGTCCTGAGATCGAGGCCTTTGTAAAAGAGGCCCAATATCGGAATCGTTCCTATGAGATCGAGGTATTCCCGGAATACGGTCAACTCAAGGTCATCACGGATTCCCTGGTAGCATATACCGGGAACACTGGCGGGTCATCCGGGCCCCATCTGCATTTCGAGATCAGGAGCAGTCTGTCAGAAAGACCTACCAACCCATTGCTATACGGCCTGGACGTCAGGGATGCCACGAATCCCACCCTGGAAGCTCTTTACGCCTACCCCCTGTCCGCGGATGCGGTGGTAAACCGGAGTGAAGAAAGGGTACAACTCTCCTTGAACAGGCAAGCAGATGGTTCTTACCTCTCTTCAGAGGTCAAAGCCACGGGCACCATTGGATTCGGGATATCCGCATATGACCGTCAGGACCTGGCGGCCAATCAAAACGGGCTGTACGAACTGGAGCAAAAAGTAAATGGACGGGTCATCTCAGCTTTTGATTTTGACTCCTTTTCTTTTGGTGAAACCCGATTGATCAACACCCTGATCGACTACGAATACCTGTCTAAATACCGCCGGCGTATCCAGCGCTGTTTTAAGGTAAATGGCAATGATCTCAGCATCTACAAGGAACTGGAAAACGACGGGAAACTGACGGTTCTCCCCGGGATGAATTACACGGTGGAGATCACTCTAAAGGATCTGGCCGGCAACTCCACCAGGGTGATCATCCCCGTGCAAGGAAATAGGGAAGAGCCTGAGCAAAAGAAACAAATAGTAAAGACAGCGCATTACATATCCTCAGGCAAACCCAACAATTTTGACCTGGGAAAGGTGAAATTGTTTTTCCCTCCCGATACGTTTTACGAAGACTTCTACATAGATCTGAGGTCTGACAAGGATACCGTTACCGTCCACAACAACAGCGTTCCCGTGCACAAGAATTTCACCATAACCTTTGACACCGAGGGCTACGAAGAAGCCTTCTTAAAGAGTGCTTTTATCGCACGTCTCGACGAGCGAATGCGCCCAGACTTCATGAAGACATACAAGAGGGGAAATACCTTTTCTACCCGAACCAGATCGCTGGGCACCTATACCCTGGCTCGGGATACCGTACCCCCTGTGATCAGGCCCAAGAACTTCAAATCAAAACAGTGGCTGACCAATTACAGGTATCTGAGCCTGTTAATCTCCGACGACCTCAGCGGCATAGCCTCCTATGAGGCCACCCTGAACGGGGAGTGGATCCTTATGGAGTACGAACCCAAGAACAATACAATCACGTATAATTTTGACGACAAGATCCTGGACAAGAAGCAATGTGACCTGAAAGTGGTGGTGACGGACAATGTCGGGAATTCCACTACCTTTACGAGTAGTTTTTTCAGAAGTTAGCTCTTGAACCCCCTCAGGATTTTACTGTTCTCGGCATTTTTCTGTGTTGCCTGTGCCGTTTCCGGGCAAACGGCAACCATCACGGGCGTGGTCCTCGGCTCGGATAACCGAGCCCTCAGTGATGTGAGTATTCGTGTAGGTACCCGGGGGACGATCTCGAATACCGATGGTTTTTACCTCTTGGAGGTGGAATCTGAGGTACCCATGACGATCACTTTTTCGCATATCGGGCATCAGAAAATTGAACTCCGGGACCTGATCCTTACCACCAATCAGGTCTTTGCGTTCAATCCGGTCATGAAAACCGACGCCATACAAATAGACAGTGTGGAGGTCACGGCCATGGGATCAAAGACCGTCTCCGGTATCTCAAATCTTTCACCTGAACTCGTACAAAGTATTCCCGGGGCGAATCCCGGAGTAGAAAACCTACTCAAACTGTTGCCCGGCGTCTTTTCAAACAATGAACTCAGCACCCAGTACGGTGTCCGGGGTGGTAACTATGACGAAAACCTGGTCTATGTAAACGGGATTGAAGTATACAGGCCGCAACTGCTGAGATCGGGTCAACAAGAGGGTTTCAGCTATGTCAACAGCAGTATGGTTGAAAGACTGCACTTCTCACCGGGGGGCTTTCAGGCCCGATATGGAGATAAACTGTCTTCGGTACTCGATATCACCTATAAGTCACCTACACGTTTTGCCATCCAGGCAGAGGCGAGCCTTCTCGGACTGGGTACCACCCTGGAAACACGGTCCAAGGACAAGAAATTCACTACTCTGACGGGATTCAGATACCGGGACAACAGCCTGCTCGTAAACAGCCAGCAGACCTTATCGAGATTCAATCCGCTCTTCACAGACCTTCAAAGTGTGCTTACCTATCGGTTCACCTCCAGATTTCACCTCCATTTTCTGGGGTATCTGGGTCTTAACCGATATCGCAATCAGCCCGTCTCCAGACAGACTAATTTCGGGACCCTGGCCAATCCACAGGCCCTCCGGGTCTTTTACCTGGGAAGAGAAGAGAATTCCTTTGCCACCGGAATGGGTGCGATCAAGGCCGAATTCTTTCCTACCGAATCCACGGCCCTGAACTTTTACACCTCTGTCAATCACAGTCAGGAGGAAGAATACTCCGATATAGTAGCCCAGTACGAACTGGGTGAGATAGAGACCAGCCTGGGGAGTGGCAGTCTGGGGGAAGTGACCTCCTCCCGTGGGATCGGTTCCCAGTACAACCGCGCGCGAAACGACCTCGATGCCCTCATTCTCACCTGGTCTCACGAGGGTGATTACCGGAAGGGAAACACCCATCTTTCCTGGGGTTTGAAATATTCATACGAGGATATCAGGGATCAGATACGCGAATCGGAATTCATAGACTCTGCCGGCTTTTTTATCAGGCCTCCGAGGGAGGAGTTCATCAACAATCAGCCAGAGGAACCCTTTACCGCCCCCCTTCTGGCTTACAATGCCGTTAGTGCCCGCAACTTCACTCAGACCAGCAGGCTTCAGGGCTTTATCCAATTCACAGACCGGTGGGTCCTGAGGAAACATCAGCTTACCTATACTTTGGGCCTTCGTTCTCATCATTGGGTACTCCAGGGAGAAGGAGTCAATAGAAAGGCGCAATTCGCCCTGAGTCCGCGTGCACAGCTCTCCTTTAAACCGGAATGGGAGCGGGACATCGTTTTCAGGTTGTCTACCGGGATCTATCAGCAACCCCCTTTTTACAGGGAGTTGAGGAATGCCAGCGGGACCATTGTTCCCGAAGTGGAAGCACAAAAATCCTATCATCTGGTCCTTGGGGCCGAACAGAGTTTGAGGATCTGGAACAGACCCTTCAACCTGCAAACCGAAGTGTATTACAAAAATCTTTGGGACGTGAACACTTATACGCTCGAAGATGTCCGCATCAGGTACGTGGCCAATAACGATGCCAGGGCCTATGCCTATGGAGCGGACCTTCGGCTCTACGGGGCCTTTATACCCGGGACCGAGTCCTGGATCAGCCTGGGGTATCTAAAGACCATGGAAAACTGGGAGAACAGGGGATATATCTCCAGACCCACGGATCAGCGATTCAAGGCCGCCATCCTTTGGCAGGATTACGTCCCGGATCTGCCCCAATTAAAGATGTATCTTAACCTGGTCTACAGTACCGGGGTACCCGGAGGCTCACCCAGTTATGCAGACCCGTATATCTTCCGGAACAGGTTAAGGGATTACAAAAGGGCTGATTTGGGAATTTCTCATACTTTTGTAGATCAAAGCACGTCTCCAAAGGAGGGACATTGGTTGCGAAATTGCAAGGAACTGCAGGTGGGACTCGAGATTTTCAACCTTTTTAACAACCAGAATTCCATCACGAACACCTGGGTCCGGGATGTGGATAGTAAAAATGAATACGCCGTACCCAATTTCATGACCTCAAGGATCCTGAATGTAAAACTTAGAATGAGATTTTAACCGAATGAAGGGAATAAAAAGGCTCTTATCCGTCCTGATCCTCTTGCAAGTACTTTTACTGCAAGGGCAAAAGAACATTTACGAGAGTGACCGTTTCGAGGAACTGAGTGCCGATCACCAAGTACTGGCCATCATCCCATTCTTAACGAACCTCGAACTCAAGGAAGGAGTGGATGGCGCAGATCTCAAAAAACTGGAGGAACGGGAGGGATATGCAGTGCAGGATGCCCTGGAGACCTATTTTGGAAGGGGTAAGAAAAGAAAGAAATTTTCGGTGGATTTTCAGAATACCAAAAATACAAATGCCATCCTCGCCCAGAACGATATCAACTACTCCAACATCGATACCTATACGATCAAACAACTCAGTGAGATCCTGGGAGTGGATGGAATTGTCAGTGGCAACATGGACCTGAATATCCTGCTTTCAGAAGGTGTCCCGTCTGAATTCAGTTTTATCGACTACATCCTGGGCGATGCGAATTACGGGCGGATCGGCATTAAGGTAAGCGATGGAAAGACCGGAAAACTGCTTTGGAAATACGAAAAGGAGATCAACAAAAAATCCGGCAGGAACACCACGGACCTCATCGAATCCATGATGAAGAAGGCCACCAGGAAATTCCCGTATGACAAGGAGCGCTAGGAGATCATCGGCGCCTTTTCGTCCTTACTAAACTCCTTGAGCACCTTAACCGTATAGTCTATCTCATCTTTAGTGTTGTAGATGGAAAAGGAAAACCGCAGGGATGGGTTCTTCAACTCTTTCTCGGTAAGGATCTGCGACAAGACATGGGAGCCGGAATCACTACCGGACTGACAGGCGCTTCCCTTGGAGCAGGCGATCCCCTTGATATCCAGGTGGAATAACAACATCAGTGCCTTCTCCTGTGAGATGGGCAATCTGACATTGACCAGCGTATAGGTGCTCTTCTCCATGTCCCCGGAAAGCCCGTTGAACTTTGCCTCGGGAAAAGCCTTGAGGATAGAGTCTATAAAATATTTCTTCAGGGACGAGACGTACTGCCTTTCCTCTTCCAGGTGGTCGTAGGCCAGGACAAAGGCTTCCTCCAGACCAACGATATTGTGGAAGGGTTCCGTACCTGCCCGGTAGCCCCTTTCCTGTGCACCTCCCACAATCATAGGTTTCATGCCTGAATTCTTTCGTATATACGCAAAACCCACTCCTTTGGGGCCGTGGAATTTATGGGCTGCAGCCGTCATAAAGTCGATGGGTATCGCCTGTACATCCCAGGTGTAATGCCCTATGGACTGTACCGTGTCTGAATGGAGGTACGCCCCTTGCTCCTTGCAAAGTGCGGACACGGCCTCCATATCTATTTTGTTGCCGATCTCATTGTTTATATGCATCAGGCTCACCAGTTTCTTCCCCTTTTCACTCTCGAGCAAGGTTCTCAGATGGTCCATATCCGGATTCCCATCAGCCTCCAGGTCGAGATAACACACTTTCACACCGGCCTGGGCTTCGAGTTCCTCTACCGTATGGAGAACGGCGTGATGCTCCAGTCGGGAAGTAATGATGGTATCTACCCCCAGGTCGCGCACCGCACATCTGAGGATCATATTGTCTGCCTCTGTCCCTCCCGATGTAAAAATGATCTCAGAAGGCTGGGCATTCAAGTATTTAGCGATCGTTTTCCTCGCTGTTTCGATGGCGGTCTTGGCCGTCCTCCCGAAACCATGTGTAGAAGAGGGATTTCCGTAGCAATTAGCCAGGGCCGACTGCATCTTCTCAATTACCTCGTCCCTGACCCGGGTAGTGGCTGCATTGTCCAGATAAATTTGCTTCATAATCGATCCTCATTAGGAAACCGGTTCAAAAATACAGGAAAATAACTTAAAATCTCAGGAATGGGAGGAGTTAACCATAGGTTTTTCCTCTCAATTTGTCTTACATTTGGACCATGAAGCATTCTTTACTCCTTCTGTTTCTGATGTTCCTTTGGGGTTGTAATGACGGGGACCTGCAGATAGAAATGATCGACTTTGACGACGTTGCCCTTCAGACCTGTGAAACCACCGTGACCACAGAGACTACTGTATTCTTCAAGATCAGCGGGGATGAAAGCCTGATCCTCAAACTGCAAAATGGGCTCTTGCTGAATCAGGAATCACAGGATACGCTGGTCAGCAGTATTCCCGGCCAGAGTTCCCTGGTCTATAGAATTTTCAATGCCACAGTATCCAAGACCTATTTTTGCGACCCGTTCCCCCCTGCCGAACCGACCGTTCGGGAGGAAATCGAAGCAGTGAGCGGGGAGGTCCTGGTAACCACTATAAGGAATGCTACGGATACGACCCTTTACGAACACACCATACGCCTGAGGGATGTGACCCTGATCAGCGAACAGGGGGAAAGGATCACAGATACCAGCATCGACGAGTTCGGCTCAGTCACTACCAAAGAGTGATCACCCCACTTTCGGGTTCTGCATGATATAGGCTTCCGTTGCCCCTAGACCGTACTTCTGATAATCGGCATCGTAGTAGTTGATCTGGGGATACCGGCGCAGGAGAAACCCGAGTTCCTCCTTCAGAACACCTGCTCCGACGCCATGAATGAACACCACTTTGCGTATGTTCTTTTTCAGGGCGAACTCCAGCTGCCTTTGGGCTGTTTCCATCTGTATGTTGAGCATATCGTAATTGCTCATCCCCCTGGTGTCGGGTACTAGTTGGTGTATGTGCAGGTCGACTTCCATGGCCGGAACCTCTTTCTCCTTTTTCCTGGACACGCTGACCCCTGGTTTCCTTCCGACTTCCTTCTCCAGGCGAGAGGCGCTAACCTCACCAGGGCTTACCCTTATCCTTTCCTGCCCTTCTGAGAGCAGGATCTCCTCATGGGAAAATTCCAATTCAAAGCCATCGGCCGTTCTGATCCTGACCGATTGCGGACCATAACGCACCACGATCCCCTCTATGGAATCATCGAGTACCTGTACCCTGTCGCCTACCTTAACTTTTGCCATATCACCCGGAAAATAAAGAAGGTAATTATTTTCATTCCTTAAAAATAATAGTATTTTTCGGATGCAGAACGTAATTAGCCCGCTGTGAACCTGGTTTTCTTCCTTATAGCCGCAAAGGACCTGATGCTGCCCTGTCTGAGCAAGCAGTTGCTGGGGATGGAATGTCCCGGTTGCGGGATACAGAGATCGGTTTGGCTTTTATTACAAGGGGAATTCGTGGCAGCTTTTAAGATGTATCCTGCTATATATCCCATTATGGGATTGTTCGCCTTCCTCCTGCTCGACCGGTTCTTCAGGATCCGATACGCCAATGCGATCAGCATCGGACTGATGATCACAAGCGTTCTAATGATCCTGGCCAACTATGTTTACAAAATCCTCTAACCAAAACTTTTTATGGAACAACAAAAACTACCCAACGTAACCATTGCCATAGTCCTGGCTATCTTGTCATACCTCTGCTGCTGTGTTTGGGGGTTCCCGGCCATCATCATGTCTGGGATAGGGCTATTCCTGTTGAAGAAAGACGAAAGAGTTTATGCAGAAAATCCTGAGCTCTACTCTAATTACGGTCAGTTAAGAACTGCAAAGATTCTGGTGATCATTGGTCTTGTACTCGGTATTTTGTACTTCTGCTATGCGATCTACGGAATCTGGGCAATAGGCGGATGGGATGAATATATGCGGAAGACACAGGAAATGATGGAACAATTCGGCATCGAAGAATAAATTAGAAAAACCAGACTATGAACCAGCAATCACTACCCGGAGCCAGCAATGCACTGACGATGGGAATACTATCTGTTGTACTCACACTCCTCTGTTGTGGTCCATTCGGGATCATTTTTACGATCCTCGGCCTGAACAGTGCGAGTAAAGCAGAGCGGATCTACAAAGAAAATCCCGGCATGTATTCGGGATATGAAAATGTGAAAACAGGACGGGTGTTGTCCTACGTGGGCCTGGCCCTTGCCCTTCTGTACCTCCTCTTTATCATTCTGTACTTTGGCGCGATCATCGCCCTGATAACGGCAGGAGAATTTGATAATTTCTAAAATGAAAAGACCCCCGGTTGCCCGGGGGTTTTTTTTATGGGAAATCCAGTACTTTTCAGTTGGCCACTTCACTCATGAACTTCAGGCGGTAAAGGCGAAGTTCCTCATCCTCGTAATCCCCGTTGAATTCCTTCATGGCAGCCTCTATGTTATCAGTCTCCGCTTCCAGAAAATAATCGTGGATCTCTTCCTGCTGATCCTCATCCAGGATCTCATCAATCCAGTAATCTATATTGAGCTTGGTCCCGCTGAAGACGATCTGCTCCATTTCCTTGACCAGTTCCGAGAGCTCTAAGCCTTTGGCGGCCGCAATGTCATCCAGGGGTAGCTTTCTGTCTATGTTTTGGATGATGTAGAGTTTCAGACCTGAATTCGCACCCGTGCTTTTGACCACAAGGTCATCCGGACGGACAATATCGTGTTCTTCCACGTAATCCGAGATCAGCTGCATAAAGGGTTGTCCGAACTTCCTCGCCTTCCCTTCCCCTACCCCGTGGATGGTGATCATTTCCTCCATGCTGATAGGATATTTCAGGGCCATGTCTTCCAGTGAAGGGTCCTGGAACACCACAAACGGAGGCACGTCCAGTTTTTTGGCTTCTTTCCGCCTGAGGTCTTTCAGCAATTTCAGGAGTTGCTCATCGGCTACTCCCGCAGATTTCTTGGCGGCACTCACAATGGCATTGTCCGTCTCTTCATTGTAGACGTGGTCCTTGGTCATCATGAAGGTGGATGGGTTTTCCTTGAATTTCTTCCCCTCCTCAGTGATATGCAGGATGCCGTATTGTTCGATCTCCTTTCTCAGGAACCCTGCTACCAGCGCCTGCCTGATGAGGGCCATCCAGTATTCCTTGGGGTGCTCGTTGCCGGAGCCAAAAAAAGCCTTCCCATCTATTTTGTGGGAAGCGATCAGTGCGTTGGTGGATCCTATCAGGGTCTTGACGATCTCCTTGGACCTGAATTTCTCCTTGGTCCCTTCTATCACCTTAAGTAACTTCACCAGGCTGTGACCGGCTTCTTCTTTCTCTTTGGGATTGCGGGCATTATCATCCATGTCTGCTCCCTCCCCGTTCACCTCGTCGAACTCCTCACCGAAATAATGGAGGATGAATTTCCTCCGGGATATGGAGGTCTCTGCATAGGCCACGATCTCCTGCAACAGGGCGTTCCCGATCTCCTGCTCGGCCACGGGCTTCCCAGACATGAACTTCTCCAGCTTTTCAACGTCTCTATAGGAATAGAAGGCAAGACAGTGCCCTTCTCCCCCATCTCGCCCTGCCCGGCCTGTTTCCTGATAATAACTCTCAATGCTTTTGGGGATATCGTGATGGATGACATAGCGGACGTCCGGTTTGTCGATACCCATACCGAAGGCAATGGTAGCGACCACCACGTCTACATCCTCCATGAGGAACATGTCCTGGTATTTAGACCGCGTCTTGCTGTCAAAACCGGCGTGATAGGGAACTGCACTCACGCCGTTAACCTGCAGCATCTGAGCCAGCTCTTCCACCTTCTTTCGGCTAAGGCAGTAGATGATGCCCGACTTGCCCGGGTTTTTCTTTACAAAGCGGATGATATCCGAGTCTACATTTTTTGTCTTTGGACGGACCTCGTAGAACAGATTAGGCCGGTTGAAGGAGGCCTTAAAAAGTTTGGCGTCCTGTATGCCCAGGTTTTTGACGATATCTTCCTGCACTTTGGGCGTGGCCGTAGCCGTTAACCCGATGATGGGGATATCTTCCCCAAGCCGGTCGATAATAGGCCGTAAATTTCTGTACTCAGGCCTGAAATCATGCCCCCATTCAGAGATACAATGGGCCTCGTCAATTGCGACGAAGGAGATCTTTACCGATTGAAGGAAAGCTACGTTCTCATCTTTGGTAAGGGATTCAGGGGCGACGTACAGCAGTTTGGTTACCCCTTCCTTGATATCCTGTTTTACCTGCTTCACCTCGGATTTATTGAGGGAAGAATTCAGTACGTGGGCAACCCCGTCCTCGTTGGTCGAGATTCCCCGGAGGGCATCGACCTGGTTCTTCATCAGGGCGATCAGGGGGGAGACCACGATGGCCGTGCCTTCCTTGAGAAGGGCAGGCAATTGGTAGCAAAGGGATTTACCACCCCCTGTCGGCATGATCACAAAGGTGTTGTTGCCTTCGATCACATTTTTGATCACATCCTCCTGAAGGCCTTTAAATGTAGTAAATCCAAAATATTTTTTAAGAGAGGTCTGCAGTTCCGTATCATTCAATACCATTCCCAATATTTTTACTTAATCCCACTGGCATATGGATTCATCTTCTCCACTATAAGCTTTTATAAACTACATGTTTGTTCGGGGTCGCAGTAGTATTTTCTCGAAGTATTAGAATACCCTATAAATAAGTTTGCTAATTTTGTTTTCTTAAATATAATACATTCTTTTAGATTGATATTACCCTTGGATATAAAATCTGCATTCCTAATCACGAAATCACCTACCCTGTCTTGAGAAAGAGTAAAGCCATACTGGAGCTGGCTAAAAAAACCATACGAATCGAAGGAGATGCCATACAAAACCTGGCCTCCCAGATTGATGATGAGTTTGCGCAGGCAGTGGAATACATTTATGAGGGAGAAGGCAGGGTCGTTATCACGGGAGTGGGGAAAAGCGCTTTGATCGCCTCCAAGATCGTCGCTACCCTGAACTCCACCGGTACGCCCGCCATCTTTATGCACGCAGCGGATGCGATACACGGGGATCTGGGGACCATACAGCAGAAGGACGTGGTGATCTGTATCTCCAAAAGCGGGAATACCCCCGAAATCAAGATACTGGTACCCCTGATCAAGTCTGGCGGCAATAAACTGATCGCCATTACCGGCAATACGGAATCCTTCCTGGCCGAACAGGCGGATTTTGTTCTGAACACCTATGTGGAAAAAGAAGCCTGCCCGAATAACCTGGCGCCTACTACCAGCACCACGGCCCAACTGGTCATGGGGGATGCCCTCGCTATTTGCCTGTTGGAACTCAGGGGCTTCAGTTCCAGGGATTTTGCCAAGTTCCACCCCGGGGGGACCCTGGGAAAGAAATTATACCTGAGGGTGTCTGATATCGCTTCGAAGAACATGGTGCCCCAGGTCGAGGATCACTCGCCTGTAAAGGAAGTGATCGTAGAGATCTCGGAAAAAATGCTGGGTGTGGCCGCCGTACTCAGCAAGGGAAAACTGGTGGGTGTGGTCACGGACGGGGACATCCGGCGCATGCTAAACAAATACGAAAACATCAACGGACTTACCGCCAGGGACATCATGAGTACACATCCCAAGACCATTGAACCCGATGTCCTCGCCGTCAAGGCCCTCAAGGAGATGCAATCCAATGAAATTTCTCAATTGCTGGTGGAAAAAGACGGCAAGTACATGGGCGTGGTCCACCTTCACAACCTCATTAATGAAGGCATCCTGTAATGGCTAAGCAAAAAAAGGACCCGAACGAAATGTCATTCCTCGACCACCTCGAGGAGCTGAGATGGCACCTGATACGCTCCACCTTGGCGGTTGTCATTGTAGGCTTCGTGGCCTTCCTGATGAAGGACTTTATCTTTGACACGGTGATCTTCGGGCCCAAAAAACCCGATTTTCCCACCTACGCCCTTTTCTGTAAACTCTCTAAAATGCTCGGTTTCAGTGAGGCTTTCTGCAGTAATGAGCCATTGTTCAGGATACAGAGTCGCGTGATGGCCGGTCAGTTTTCCGCCCACATATGGACTTCCATCTGGGCAGGATTCATCATAGCGTTTCCCTACGTGTTGTACGAGATGTGGCGCTTTATCAGTCCCGGTCTCTATGAGAAAGAGCGCAGGAATTCAAGGGGTTTCATCTTTGTAGCCTCCATGCTTTTCTTCCTCGGGGTCCTCTTCGGATATTACGTGGTGGCTCCCCTTTCGATCAACTTCCTGGGAAGCTATACGGTAAGTCCGGAAGTATATAACGATATCGACCTCAGCTCCTATATTTCCACTGTACGTGCGGCGGTGATCGCGTGTGGACTTATCTTTGAACTACCCATCGTCATCTTCTTCCTTACCAAAGCGGGACTGGTTACCCCTGAGATCCTCAAGAAATACAGGAAAGTTGCCCTGGTCATCGTCCTGATTATATCGGCTATCATCACCCCTCCGGACGTTGCCAGTCAGATCATCGTGGCCATACCTGTGCTGATCCTCTATCAGCTCAGTATCTATATCTCTGCTTACGTATTGAAACGGGAAGCGAAACAAGCGAAGAAATATGCCAAATCAAGTTGAAGAATTCAATGCCTACCGTTCCAGGATGAACGAGAAACTACTGGGGGCGAACAACAAACTCATCAAGAGGATCTTTAACCTGGACACCAACGCCTATGCAGAGGGCGCCCTGGATGTAAAGACCAAGGAACTGCTGGGGTTGGTGGCCTCTGCAGTACTGAGATGCGACGACTGTGTAAAGTACCACCTGGAAAGCGCGCGCAAGGCAGGAGCCCGCACCGAAGAGGTCATGGAGACCCTGGGCATCGCAACACTTGTAGGCGGCACCATCGTGGTACCCCACCTCAGGAGGGCTTATGAATTCTGGGAAGCCCTGGAGGAGCAGGAAGGTTAAAAAAAACGTAATTCCTTTCTCCTCCCTCGATAATACCTTAGTTTTGAACCGATATGCAACTTAGAGCCGAAAATATCATGAAGGCCTACCGGGGCCGAAAGGTGGTCAAAGGGATCTCCCTGGAAGTGAACCAGGGTGAGATCGTTGGCTTGCTGGGTCCTAACGGAGCGGGTAAAACTACCTGTTTCTACATGATCGTAGGTTTGATCAAACCCAACGGGGGAAGGATCTTTTTGGACCAAACGGAGATCACGAAATATCCCATGTACAAGAGGGCTCAAAACGGTATCGGCTACCTTGCCCAGGAAGCTTCCGTATTCCGCAAGCTCAGTATTGAAAAAAACATCCTGAGTGTACTGCAACTGACCAGGCTCAGCAAGAAAGAACAGTACATGAAGATGGAGCAACTCATAGAGGAATTCGGGCTCGGGCACATACGAAAGAACCGTGGCGACCTACTTTCCGGGGGTGAACGCAGGCGCACGGAGATCGCCAGGGCCCTGGCGACGGACCCCAAATTCATCTTGCTCGACGAACCTTTTGCCGGCGTAGATCCGATCGCAGTAGAGGACATACAGCGTATTGTAGCCCAGTTGAAGGACAAGAATATCGGCATCCTGATCACCGACCACAACGTACAGGAGACCCTGGCCATCACGGAGCGCTCCTACCTTATGTTTGAAGGAGGTATTCTGAAATCAGGGATTCCGGAAGTCCTGGCCGAAGATGAAATGGTAAGGAAGGTGTACCTGGGGCAGAACTTCGAACTTCGCAAGAAAAAACTGCAATACTAGTCGGATTATCACAACGGTAAGTTACCGCTCAGGATCTGTCCCTATCCCGGAAAAAAATGAGAGAACTCAGGAGATAGATCAGGATGATGACGGGTACGCTCAGAAATTTCATCGTACCGATACAGATCAGGCTCACAAAAAGGAATACATATCTCAGAGCATTGTCCTTGAAATCCCAGTTCTTGAATTTAAGTGAAAACAAAGGGATGGGTGCATTGAGGAGATAACTGCCGAGGGCCGTATGAGCCAAAAGGAACCAGGGATTCATGATAATTTGGTTGAGGGCGTCACTCCCGTTGTATAGCAGTATCATCGGCAGGGATACAATCAAAAGGGCATTCGCAGGGGTTGGCAGGCCTATAAAGTAGGTAGCCTGTCTTTCGTCCAGATTGAACCGGGCCAGCCTCACGGCCGAGGCAAGGGTTACCGCAAATCCGGCAAAAGGGAGTAGGTGGGAAAAAGATACCGCCTTGGTGACCTGATCCGGTCCCAGGTCCGGGGATCCCCCCAGGCTGAGGGATAGTAGCTGATACATGACGATGCCGGGTACAAGGCCGAAGGTAACCATGTCGGCCAGGGAATCGAGTTGCAGCCCCAGTTTGCTCTGAACCTTTAAGGCCCTGGCGCTGAAACCGTCGAGGAAATCAAAGACCAACCCGGCTAAAACGAACGCGGCCATGAGGTCCCAACGATTCTTCAAGGCAAAAACGACCGCCACAGATCCGGCCAGAACGTTCAGAAGGGTGAGCAGGTTAGGGATGTTTTTTTTCAACGCAGGTTCTTTCCCGCTAAAATAGTATAAATTTTATGTACGCTGTTTTCTCACATTTTTTATTCAGATATTTGCCGGGATACCGGAGATCACCTAAAGCAGCCCTTGCCTGATGACCCTGAAACAGTCTATTTTTCTTCTGATCCTGTTCTTTGTACTACCCCTGAGACCACAGGCCGAACCCCTTTCTGATAAATCGGTAATCAGTGTGATCACCTGCGGGCCAGGGTCCGAGTTATACTCCACTTTCGGACACAGCGCTTTCAGACTTCAGGACCGGGAAAAGGGAATTGACTGGATCTATAATTACGGGACCTTCAACTTCAACACCCCTAATTTTTACAGTAAGTTCGCCAGGGGGAAGTTGCTGTATTCCCTGAGTAAACAGCGTTTTGAAAATTTCTTGTACGCCTATGAACTGGAGAACCGCTGGGTAAAGGAACAGATCCTCGATCTCACGCCGAATGAGAAAAACGAGGTCTTCGCCTTCCTGGAGAACAACTACAAACCCCAAAACAGGGATTATAAATACGACTTCCTCCTGGAGAACTGTTCTACCAAGATCCCCGAGGTACTTCAGGTCGTTTTGGGCGATGAGATCGTGTTCACCAACTACCTCCAGGATAGTCACAAGTCTTTCAGGGACCTCATACAGGAGAACCTCGTCAGGAACTCATGGTCGAGCTTCGGGATCGACCTTGCCCTGGGGGCTGTGATAGACCGTGAGGCGACCTACAAGCAGCATATGTTCCTCCCAGAATACGTCTATTTTCAGTTAGAACACACCCTGGTGGGTGAAAAACCCATTGTGGCAAGGGAACGGACCATTCTTGATTACAACCTCCAGAACCGGGGAAACTACTTTACCTCCTCCCCCCTCTTCTGGACAGGCCTGCTATTCCTCTTTACCGCCACGATCACCTATATCGATCTGAGGAATAAAGTCAGGAGCAGGGTAATGGATATCCTCCTTTTCCTCCTGACAGGGTTGTCGGGGTGTCTGATAGTCTTCCTCTGGTTCTTTACGGACCACACGGCCACCGCCCTGAATCTGAATGTCCTTTGGGCCTTTCCCCTGAACCTTATCCTGACTTATTTCCTGATCAGATTTAAAAAACTGCCCCGTTGGGCAGGCCCATATCTGATCCTCCTCCTGATCTTACTGGCGATCTCGGTCCTTGTCTGGGCAATTGGCATTCAGCATTTTTCACCTATCGCAGCTGTTCTGCTCCTAACCCTCGGCTTGAGGTACGGTTTCCTGCTGTACCACGCCAGGCGAATTGAACCCACTTCGTTATGAATCTCGTCTCCGTGGAAGGCATCTCAAAGGCCTTCGGGGAACGCGTTCTGTTCTCCGATCTCTCTTTCGGTATTAATGCCCAACAAAAGGTCGCACTCATTGCCCAAAACGGGACCGGGAAGACTTCCATCCTGAATATACTGGCAGGAAAGGACCGTCCAGACACCGGGATGGTCAATACCCGGAAGGGAATTCGGATCTCCTACCTGGAACAGGACCCGGAACTAGACGGCAGCATCACCGTGGAGGAGACGATCTTCCGCTCAGACAATGAGGTCCTCAAGGTTATACACAATTACGAAAGGGCCCTGGAAAATCCGGAGGACCAGAACCAGTACCAAAAGGCCTTCGAGGCGATGGAACGTTTTAATGCCTGGGATTTTGAGACACAGTACAAACAGATTCTATTTAAACTGCAGCTCACCGACCTGAATGCAAGGGTAGAGACCCTTTCGGGCGGGCAGAAAAAAAGGATCGCCCTGGCCAATGCCCTGCTTAACAAACCGGACCTCCTTATCCTGGACGAACCGACGAACCACCTCGACCTGGAGATGATCGAATGGCTGGAGAATTATTTTGCAAGGGAAAGCATCACCCTTTTTATGGTGACCCACGACCGGTATTTCCTCGAAAGGGTCTGCAACGAGATCCTGGAATTAGACCAGGGCAAATTGTATTCCTACAAGGGCAACTACAGTTATTTCCTCGAAAAAAAGGAGGCTCGTGAACTACAGGATGCCGTCGAACTACACAAATCCAAACAGTTGTTCAAGAAGGAACTCGACTGGATGCGGAGGCAACCCAAGGCCAGGACCACCAAATCCAAATCGCGTATAGACGACTTCCACGATATCAAGAACAGGGCCCTTCAAAGGCGGAAAGACCACCAGGTACAACTAGAGATCAACATGGAGCGCCTGGGCAGTAAGATCCTGGAATTCCACAATGTGGTTAAGGCATACCCCGATACGCCCATTCTCAACAAATTCAGTTATTCTTTCCTAAAAGGGGAACGATTGGGTATCATCGGCAACAACGGTACGGGAAAGACCACCTTCCTCAACCTGCTGACCGGCAAGGCCACCCCGGACGGGGGGAAGATCACCACAGGGGAGACTATACAATTCGGGTATTATACCCAGGAAGGCATCCAGGTAAAGGAAGGACAAAAGGTGATCGAAGTGATTCGGGAGATCGGGGAATATATCCCTTTGAAGAAAGGTAAGCAGCTTTCCGCCCAGCAACTCCTGGAACGCTTTCTCTTTGACAGGAAAAAGCAGTATGACTATGTGGAAAAACTCAGCGGAGGGGAGAGAAAGCGCCTGTATCTCTGCACTGTCCTCATCAAAAACCCAAATTTTCTGATACTGGACGAGCCTACGAACGACCTCGACGTGGTAACTCTGAATGTGCTGGAATCTTTCTTGCTGGACTACCCAGGCTGCCTGGTAGTGGTCTCCCACGACCGGTACTTTATGGATAAGATCGTAGACCACCTTTTTGTATTCAGGGGGGGAGGTGTCATAGAGGATTTTCCGGGCAACTACTCCGATTTCAGGGCCTACGAAGACAGTTCTGCCGGCATGAGGAAGGAAGATGAGGCACAGGAGAACACCAAATCCTCAGCAGAAAAGAACCACTGGCGTGAGGAAGGAAAACGCAGTGGCCTTTCCTATGCGGAACAGAAGGAATTCAAGCAACTGGAAAAAGAGATCCAGGACCTGGAAAAGCGAAAAAACGAAATGCAGAATGCCTTCCTCGACCCGAAGATCACTCCGGATGAGATCGCCAACCTGTCCAGGTCCCTGCAGGAGACCGAAGACCTGATTGACCAAAAGACCGAGCGCTGGATCGAGATCTCGATACAGGCAGAGAAATAAGGAATCTAACGAGAAAAAAGCATCCCATGCCCAGATTCTGGTCCTATCTCAAGTTCCTTTTCAGGTCGACCAACCAACACGGGGTACACTCCCCCTTTGTATTTGCGTACCTTACCCGCTGCCTTTACAAAAGAGGGCCGGGACCCGGGGAGAGATCGCAAAAAATAGTCCTGAAAAGCATTGCCTATTTTAATTTCCGATCGTTGCACCTTTCCGGAGATCACCAAAACCTGCGGGCCCTCCTGAAAGAGCAGTACCCGAACCTGACCTATGGGGATCCTCCCTACGATCTCGTAGTGATCAGCAGGGAAATGATAGTCCGGGTCGACTTCAACTCCCTCCTTTCCCAATGCCACAACGACAGCATGATCCTGGTGGACGATCTTCATAAAGGAAAGAAAGAGCGATCCATTTGGGAAACGCTTTGCAGGGATCCCAGGATCACGGTATCCATCGATTATTACTTTGGCGGTCTGCTGTTCCTCAGGCGGGAACAGGTAAAGCAACATTTCCGCATTAGGATTTAATGGCTTAATTTTACGGGAATTCAGGGCTATGGATAACACAATCTTTTATGTTTTAGGTCTGGTGGCCGTCATTTATATCGCCCTTTCCGCCTTTAACCGAAAGAGGTCCAAAGATCGGAAGTCGCGTAAATTCATGGACGGGTACGAACGCAAAAAGAGAAAGGATTAACCCTTCCTCACTTAACAGTATGAAGATCTATACAAGAACAGGAGACGAGGGAATGACTGCCCTCTTTGGAGGGACCCGTGTCCCCAAGCACCACATCCGAATCCAGAGTTATGGAACGGTGGACGAATTGAATTCCTGGCTGGGGCTCATTCGCGACCAGGAAATCGGGGATTCATACAAAGAAGTCCTGATGAAGGTACAGAAGGAGCTTTTTACCATAGGGGCTATCCTGGCGACCGATCCCGAAAAAGCGGTCCTGAAGAGTGGGAAGGAGCGGCTAAACATTCCGAAGATAGGTCCGGAAGAGATCCTTTTCTTGGAAAATGAAATGGATCGCATGGAAGAATTCCTGCCCCAGATGACGCACTTTATCCTTCCCGGCGGACATCCGGCGGTGTCATACTGTCATATTGCCAGAACCGTGTGCCGAAGAGCAGAGCGTATGGCGTGCCTCTTACACGAGAACCAGCCTTTTGACCCTGAGGTCCTCTCCTACATGAACAGACTGTCTGACTACCTTTTTGTCCTGGCCCGTGCCATCTCCCACGACCTCGGCGCTGATGAGATCAAGTGGATTCCCGAGAAAAAGGGCTAATAAATTGCTTTTTTGGGCGTTATGACTATAATAATTTGAGATTTCAAAAAAATAATGTAAATAAACCTTGAAAAACTTGACTGTCTGGGTTTAAAAATTATTTTTGCAAAAATTTAAAAATAATACTTTTTACCATGTATTGGACCTTAGAACTGGCATCCTACCTCAGCGATGCACCCTGGCCGGCCACAAAAGATGAACTGATCGATTACGCGATCAGGACAGGAGCACCCCTGGAAGTGGTGGAAAACCTTCAGTCCATGGAAGAAGAAGGAGGAGAAATCTATGAGAGCATAGAAGAGATCTGGCCCGATTACCCTACTGAAGAGGATTACCTCTGGAATGAGGATGAATATTAAAGGAATCGTCAAATAGCTATAAAAAGTCTCTTCGGAGGCTTTTTTTTTATGTAATTTTGACAGGCTTATAACAGAATTACCGCGTAGGGTAAAAGTGGAACGGCTTTTGACTGTTCAATGTTCGTGAATACCGGAAAAATATCGATTTAAAAATGCATTCCTGCCCATTTCACCGCCTTAGACAGGGATGTGGAAAACAAGAATTCCATGAGTTTATTAAATAGTGTTTTAAAAGTCTTTGTCGGCGATAAATCCAAACGAGACGTCAAGGAAATGCGACCGCTGGTCGATGATATCAATTCCTATGGCGCGCAATTCCAGACATTGACCCATGATGAATTGAGGGCAAAAACAGCTGCTTTTAAAGCAGTCATCGCCGAGGCCTGTGCCTCTCTCAATGAGCAGATCGAAAATCTCAAGACCGAAGTCAATGAATCCTCAGATATAGACAGAAACGAGGAATTGTACGCCGAGATTGACAAACTGGAGGAGGAAGCCTATAAAGTCACCCAGGACACCCTGGATAAAATTCTTCCCGAGGCCTTTGCCGTAGTGAAGGAGACCGCCAGGCGGTTCAAGGATAATGAGACCCTGATAGTGACCGCCACGGAGAATGACCGAATCCTTTCAGGTTCAAGGGATTATGTGAGCCTGGAAGGCGATAAGGCCATCTGGAAGAACTCCTGGGATGCCGCGGGAAAAGAGGTCACCTGGGACATGGTGCACTACGATGTGCAACTTATCGGAGGGATCGCCCTCCATCAGGGGAAAGTGGCAGAGATGCAGACCGGGGAAGGAAAGACCCTGGTCGCTACCCTTCCGCTCTATCTCAACGCCCTTCCCGGAAAAGGAACCCACCTGGTTACCGTGAACGACTACCTGGCCAAACGAGACAGTACCTGGATGGGACCCATTTTTGAATTTCATGGTCTCACCGTAGACTGTATAGACAAACACCGCCCCAATTCAGACGGAAGAAGGGCTGCCTACAATGCCGATATCACCTACGGCACGAACAACGAATTCGGCTTTGATTACCTTAGGGACAACATGGCCCATACCCCCGGAGATCTCGTGCAGAGACCTCATTATTACGCCATTGTGGATGAGGTGGATTCCGTTCTCATAGACGATGCCCGAACCCCGCTTATCATTTCAGGTCCTGTGCCCGAAGGAGACCGGCACGAATTCAACGAACTCAGGCCCAAGGTGTTCGATATCGTAGAGAAACAGCGAAAACACCTCACTGCCGTCCTGGCGGAGGCCAAGAAGAAGATCTCAGAAGGGGATACCAAGGAAGGGGGGCTGCTTTTGCTCAGGGTACACAGGGGACTGCCTAAAAACAAAGCCCTGATCAAATACCTCAGCGAAGAGGGTATAAAACAACTGCTGCAGAAGACGGAGAATTATTACATGCAGGACAACAACCGGGAGATGCCGGTGGTAGATTCCGAACTGCTCTTCGTCATCGATGAGAAGAACAACCAGATCGAATTGACGGACCGGGGTATTGAATACATCTCCGGAGACCAAGAAAAGGACTTCTTCGTCATGCCCGATATAGGGAGCGAGATCGCCAGGATCGAAAGTCAGGACCTGGAGATCGAAGAGGAAGCCCGGCTGAAGGAAGAACTCTTCAAGGATTTTGCCGTGAAGAGCGAACGTATCCATACCATGAGTCAGCTTCTCAAGGCGTACACCCTTTTTGAAAAGGACGTGGAATACGTGGTCATAGACAACAAGGTTATGATCGTGGACGAACAGACCGGAAGGATCATGGACGGCCGAAGGTATTCCGATGGATTGCACCAGGCCATCGAGGCCAAGGAAAATGTGAAGATCGAGGCCATGACCCAGACTTTTGCGACCATCACCCTTCAGAACTATTTCCGCATGTACAACAAATTGGCGGGGATGACGGGAACGGCCGTTACAGAAGCCGGGGAACTCTGGGAGATCTACAAACTGGACGTGGTGGAGATCCCGACGAACAGACCCATCGCCCGCGATGACCGGAACGATCTCATATACAAGACCAAGAGGGAAAAGTACAATGCCATCATAGAGGAAGTTAGCGAATTGTCTCAGAAGGGAAGACCCGTTCTGATCGGTACTACTTCCGTTGAGATTTCGGAGCTGCTCTCCAGGATGCTCCATATCCGGAAGATCCCCCATAACGTCCTCAACGCAAAACTTCACAAGAAAGAAGCCGATATTGTCGCTGAAGCCGGTAAGGCGGGGATAGTGACCATCGCGACCAACATGGCCGGTAGGGGTACGGACATCAAACTATCAGAAGAGGTTAAAAAAGCGGGCGGACTCGCCATTATAGGCACAGAACGCCACGATTCACGACGGGTAGACAGGCAGCTCAGGGGAAGGTCAGGAAGGCAGGGAGATCCGGGCAGTTCTCAGTTCTACGTGTCCCTGGAGGATAACCTGATGCGCCTTTTTGGCTCGGAGAGAGTAGCCAAGATGATGGACCGTATGGGCCTGGAAGAGGGAGAAGTGATCCAGCATTCCATGATGACCAAATCCATTGAACGGGCACAGAAAAAGGTGGAAGAGAACAACTTCGGAATACGGAAAAGACTCCTTGAGTACGACGATGTGATGAACGCCCAGCGGGAGGTCGTCTACAAAAGGCGAAGGCATGCCCTTCAGGGTGAGCGTCTGAAAGTGGATATCGCCAATATGATCTACGATACTTGCGAAGTGATCTCCGAGGTGAACAAGGAAGCCAATGACTACAAGAATTTTGAATTCGAACTGATCAAGTACTTCTCGATAACCTCTCCTATCTCTGAAGAAGAGTTTGCCAAACTCAGTTACCTCGAGATCAGCAACAGGATCTATTCAGAGGTGTATACCCACTACAGGGAAAAAATGGAACGCAGTGCGGCCGTGGCCTTCCCTGTGATCAAGAAGGTATATGAGGACAAGTCGAATTCCTATGAACGCATCGTGGTCCCTTTTACCGATGGGATCAAGACCCTGAGTGTGGTCACGGACCTCAAGAGTGCTTATGAGAGTAACGGAAAGCAACTGATCACCGATTTTGAGAAGAACATTACCCTGGCTATCATAGACGAGGCCTGGAAGACACATCTCCGCAAGATGGACGAGTTGAAACAATCCGTCCAGCTGGCCGTGCACGAACAAAAAGATCCCTTGCTGATCTATAAATTCGAGGCCTTTGAACTCTTTAAAGGGATGATCGAAAAGGTAAACAAGGATGTGGTCTCCTTCCTCTTTAAAGGGGAACTGCCTTCCGGAAATACTGAAGAGATCCAGGAGGCCAGAACGCTTCGCCGATCCAAGGAAGACCTGAAAACCACCAAGGAAGAGATCCCCAATAGCGATGAGCTGGCAGCCCGGAACAGGGCGGCTGGGCAAACCCAGGGTAACAGGCCCCAGGTCACCGAGACCATCGTCAGGGAAAGACCGAAAATAGGACGCAATGATAAGGTGAAAATCAAAAATGTCATGTCCGGGGAAAGCAAAACCCTTAAATTCAAGCAGGCCGAACCCCTTATCAACAAGGGGGAATGGGTATTAGTGGAAGATTGAAGGCAGAGTGAAAGCTGTTGTAAAGGATAACCCGCGGGTTATCCTTTTTTTATTCTAACAAACGATTTGAACAACTTTCGGGCCGGGCAATGTTGACAATCTACCAAAACATAAGTAGCTTTACAACAGAGGATTCTATATATCAGACCGGCAAGGTATCGGGATCAGAAAAATTGAGACGTATGAAAAAGAACTACATCGACCAGGAAAGATTCAGGGACAAAGAAAAACTACTGATCAAGGCAACCAATTATACCTCCGTGCTCTGCCTTGCCTTATTCCTGATCTGTTACTTCCTGCTGGATATCACCTCCCTGCTTTCCTATATCTTTCTTTTTTACGCCCTGCTGAGTCTGGCCAACACCTATGCCTACCGCACACACAGGAATTTATCCCTTACCTATAATATAGCCTCCATCGCCAGCCTGGTCTCCACCCTCCTGGTCGTCTTTCTTAGCGGGGGGATCACGAGTCCGTTTATCTTTGCCCTTGGCCTCCTGGTACTGGCTGGTTATGCTTCTACCCGCTCACACGGAAAAACCTACCTCTTTATCATATGCAGCCTGGTGGTCCTCCTTTTCCTTCAAAACAGGTTGCTCCCCCTCGATATGCCCAATCAGGTACCCATAGGTGTACGGGATATCTTCGCCCTAACAAGCGTGCTTTTTACGGTGTACCTCCTGGGAGGGATCTTTGGCAAGGACCTGATGATGGTACACCATCAACTCTACAAATCAAAAAGGGAGATGCAGGCGCGAAGCGATGAAAAGGACACCCTGCTCAAGGAAGTCCACCACAGGGTCAAGAATAACCTACAGACGGTTTCCAGCCTCCTTAGCCTGCAAGGCAGAAGCATTTCAGACGCCCGGACCAAAAGCATCCTGAAGAGCAGCCAGAACAGGGTGATCTCCATGGCCATGGTTCATGAGATGCTGTATATGAGGGAGGACCTTTCCAAGATACAATACCGCACCTATGTGAGGGAATTGAGCGAATATCTTGTGAAATCACTCAAAGGGGCTAACAATAAAGTGACGCTGAAAATTGACATTCCGGATATTGAACTGGGTATAGATACCGCCATCCCCCTGGGTCTTCTGATCAATGAGGCCATTACCAATTCCCTGAAATACGGGATCAAGGACGATCACGAAGGGGAGATCCATATCTCCATCGAACAGGAAGACGAACACAGTTACGTTTTGGAGATTGGGGACAACGGCAGCGGATATTCCGATGCGATGACCCTCAAGAACAGTAATTCCCTGGGCCTGAAACTGATCCACAACCTCGCAAGGCAACTCAAAGGGACCATCACCCGCGATCCCTCAAAAAAAGGGACCAACTACATCGTCAAGTTCAGGGAGATCGAACCCCAGCCCTTCCCCTCTGTGGCCTAAATTGATCTTCTGTAGACGATGTAAAGGAAGGCTGATTAATCTTAGTTGCCTCTGTGGTTTTATCTTTATATTTAGGGGCTAACTAATTTAAGTACCATGCGAAAAATCATTCTCCTGGCCCTGCTATGCCTGGCCAACTCCCTTTCTTCCCAGGAGTATTTCCTTGAAAAATACAAACCCTTTAATTCAAATGTCCCCTCCCCGGAAGAATTTCTGGGGTACGGGATAGGAGAACGCCACACCCGGCACGATCTCATAGTTGCCTATCTCAAGAAACTCGCCGAGGTATCAGAAAGGGCTCGTTACGAGGAATACGGCCGTACCCACGAAGGCAGGATCCTGGGCATGCTCATTCTGAGTACGCCGGGGAACCTCTCTGATCTTCCGGCACTTAAGGAGAAACACCTGGCTTTTACCGATCCTGAGAAAAATGTTTCCAATTACGATGAGATTCCGGTGTTTATCAACCTGGCCTATAACGTGCACGGGAACGAACCTTCCAGTTCGGAGGCGGCTTTGCTGGCTGCGTATACGTTTGCGGCCTCAGAATCAGGTGAGATCCAGAAGTACCTCAGGAATGCGGTAATCTTTATAGACCCTACCATTAACCCGGACGGTCGGGACAGGCACACACAGTGGGCCAACAGCTATCAGGGCAACCCCCTCGTGGCCGATCCCCAGGATGCCGAACACGACGAATACTGGCCCGGGGGCAGGACGAATCACTACTGGTTCGACCTCAACCGCGACTGGCTCCTCGCGATCAATCCGGAAAGCAGGGGAAAACTCAACTGGTACCACCAGTGGTATCCCAACGTAGTCACCGATTTTCACGAAATGGGCAGCCAGAGTACCTATTTTTTTGAGCCCATGAAGGACAACGGTTCCCTGGATCCTATCATGCCCAGGGAGAATTACGTGGACCTCAACAACCTCTTCGGGGATTATTATGCAAAAGCCCTGGACAGTATCGGTTCCCTGTACTTCACCAAGGAAGTCTTCGATGGTACCTATCCGGGTTACGGTTCCTCCTATCCCGACCTGCAGGGAGGCCTCGGACTGTTGTTCGAACAGGCAAGTTCCAGAGGGCATAAACAGACTACGGCTTATGGGGAGATCACCTTTCCCTTTACGATCCGGAATCAATTCACTTCGAGTATCACCACGGTGAGAGCGGCCGTCGAGAACAAAGCCTATCTGAGGAAATACCAGCAGGATTTCTTTAAATCTGCCCTATCAAGGGCTGCTGCTTCCCGCATCAAAGGATATGCGTTCGGGGATGCCTATGACAAGAACCGAGAAAAGGCCTTTATAGATAAACTCCTTTTACACAGGATAAAAGTCTATAAAAACGGTGACGGATCCTTTTTTGTACCCACCAGGCAGCCACAGTACCGCATGGTACAAACGGTCTTTGAGACCTATACCCGGTACCGGGACAGCGTATTCTATGACGCCTCAGCCTGGTCCCTCGCCAACTTTTACAACATGAGCTACAGTCCACTTAACAGAGAGGTAAATGCTTCCCCGGTGACCTCTCTGGAAAACCTGGTGAGCGTCTCCCCTGTAGAACGAACCGGCTATGCCTACCTGATCGACTGGGACGATTACAACGCCCCGGCCGCCCTCCATTACCTGCAATCCAAAGGCCTGGTGCTTTCCGCCTCTTTCCGCACCTTCACCTCAGAGACCAACCTGGGAAATAAAACCTTTAATTTCGGGACCTTAATCCTCCCGGTTAAGCTCCAGAAAAAAAATGAGGATGAGGTCTTCAGTCTGCTGCAGGAAGCCCAGCAAAAATTCAGCATCCCGGTATATTCTGTTCAGACCGGCCTGAATGTGTCCGGTGTGGACCTCGGCAGCAGGTTTGTAGAACCCGTAGAACCCCCAAAGGCCGCCATGATTATAGGCGAAGGGGTGCGATCCTATGAGGCCGGGGAAGTATGGCATCTTCTGGATACCAGGATCCATATGCCGATCACCAAGATTCCGATCAGAAGCCTGAAGGGAGCGGACCTCGACAAGTACAACACCCTTGTCATGGTTTCGGGTTCCTATTCCTTTGACGAGAAACTTATGGAGAAGATAAAAGCATGGGCAGAAAAGGGCAACACCCTCATCACCATAGGAACGGCTTCCAAATGGGCCATTGACAAAAAGCTGGTTGCCGAAAGCCTGATCGAAGAGAAAAAAGACTCCTCTGCAGTGGTAGAGCGAAAACCCTACGCCGATGCAGGAGATAACCTGGGAAAAGAAAGCGTCGGAGGGATCATAGCGCAGGCAGAATTAGACCTGACCCATCCCCTCGCCTTTGGCTACAGGAAGGAGCGCATACCCGTTTACAAAAACAATACGGTCTGGTTGGCACCGAGCAAGAACGAATACGCCACGGTAGCTAGATACACCCAGAAACCGGTGATCGACGGATTTATCACCGACAAGAACCGGGATGAGTTCCTGGTGAAATCTGCCTCCCTGATCGTGAGTCCACTGGGCCGAGGCCGCGTGGTCATGTTTGCAGACAATCCCAATTTTCGCGGATCCTGGTATGGGACCAACCGTCTATTCCTCAATGCCCTATTCCTGGGTAATCACATTAACGTACCTAAATAAGAAGTATGAGAACCTATTGCCTTTTCCTCGCCGGGATGCTCTTCGGCCTTTTTGCTTTCGCACAGTCTCCCGGGGGAGACGGACCTTTTTCACAGCTGATCATCAGGGGGGTAACCCTGATCAATGGGAACGGTGCGCCTCCCATAGGCCCGGTAGACATTGTGGTGGAGAACAACACTATCAAAGAAATAAACGTAGTGGGCTATCCCGGGGTAGAGATCGACCCGTCCAGGAGACCTCAACTGGCCCCCGGCGGCAAGGAACTGGATTGTACAGGAATGTATCTCCTGCCGGGTTTTGTGGATATGCACGGCCATATTGGTGGAAGGGCTCAGGGCGCAGAACCCGACTATGTCTTTAAGCTCTGGATGGCCCATGGGATCACAACGGTCAGAGAACCCAGTGGCAGAGGAATCGATTTTGCCATGGACCTGAAACGGAAAAGCGCTAAAAATGAGATCATTGCCCCCAGGATCTTTGTCTATACCGGATTTGGTCAGGGGAGCAAGGAGGAAATCAGCACACCGGAAATGGCCAGGGCCTGGGTCCGAAGCAACGCCCAGAAAGGGGCGGACGGGATCAAGTTCTTTGGGGCACCCCCGGAGATCATGAGTGCAGCCCTCGATGAAAATAAAAAGCTGGGGCTGCGTTCGGCCTGCCATCACGCCCAGATGGATGTGGCCCGGTGGAACGTGCTGCAATCGGCAAGGGCCGGACTCACTTCCATGGAGCACTGGTACGGCCTGCCGGAAGCCTTGTTCACAGACCGGACGGTGCAGGACTATCCCCTGGATTACAACTATAACAACGAACAGCATCGCTTTGAAGAGGCAGGCAAGTTATGGCAGCAGGCGGCTCCCCCTTATTCTGATCACTGGAATGCGGTGATGGATGAATTGCTGGAACTCGACTTTACCCTGGACCCTACCTTCAATATCTACGAGGCGAGCAGAGACCTGCACAGGGCAAGAAGGGCGGAATGGCATGAGGAATACACCCTGCCCTCCCTTTGGGAGTTTTACCAGCCCAGTAAGATCTCCCACGGTTCCTACTGGCATTATTGGGGTACAGAGCAGGAAGTGGCCTGGAAAAAGAACTACACCCTTTGGATGACCTTTGTCAATGAATACAAAAATCGCGGAGGAAGGGTGACCACCGGTTCAGATTCCGGATTTATCTTCCAGCTCTATGGCTTCGCCTATATCAGGGAACTCGAGTTGCTGAGAGAAGCGGGGTTCCATCCGCTGGAGGTAATCCGGAGTGCGACCCTGAACGGGGCTGAGGCACTGGGAGCAAGCAATAAGATAGGAACAGTGACAGTTGGCAAGCTGGCCGACTTTGCCATCGTCGGGGAAAACCCCCTGGAAAACCTCAAGGTCCTATACGGGACCGGGGCCATCAAGCTAACTGAAGACAACGAGGTGGTTCGGGTAGGCGGCGTGCGTTATACGGTAAAAGACGGCATCATTTACGACGCACAGGCACTTTTACAGGACGTAAAGCGGATGGTCGAAGAGAAAAAAAGAGAAGGGAACTACCAAATACGGCAACCGGGAATAAAAGAATAAGGAGGGTCATATTGAATTTTATTAAGCGGTTAGATTTTTCTTTTTGGTACGGAACGAAAGCTCGGCCTTCACGCGGGCGTTTTTGAACCGGTACAGGCGGGCTACCTTCTGGATATCAGCTTTCTCAATCTGTTTATCAGAAACAGGAGGAACAGGCCTACCATCCAGAACAAGATCCATTTGATGATATTGAGTTTCAGCATGGTTTCGGGCATTTTGAGCAAGAGTACCTGCGCTCATCACAAGTACCAGGCATAAGGTTAAAATAGCTTTCACGATTCGGGCGTTTCTACACTTAAAATAACCCCCAATTCATGGATTTTTCATTCCTACATCGCTGAATGCCAGGTATTTTTCGGTAAAGGAAAAAATGTTGGATGAACGGTTGTATTTATGGGTTGACCGTAATTTCCTACTCCTACCACTCAGCCTGTTTTTTGTCTTTTCAACGTAGCTTTTATGATGTGATCATCAATACCGCCTCTACCTCCCGGGAAATACAAATCCCGTCGAAAAAAGTATAACCCTCCTTTTTTTTTTAAGAATTTGACCGAGATCAATTTTGTATCTTTAAGGGACTTGATTAAGCAGTTGCATGGTCGTATTTTTGTATACGAAACCTGATTGAAGCAATGTCCGCTTAAATGTGAATAAATCAATGGTGAATAAATCACCGGTGAGTTATTGATTAAGTGAGGTCCGGCCCGGTGGAAAGGATTATTTGGAGCCTTTGGATTCGGGTAGATCACAGGGTACAGATTTCTATCAGTTTTCACAATTTTCTAAAAAAATAAATGCTATGAAAAAGATATTCTTTATTGGGTTACGACAAGGGAGCAATAAGATCGGGCGGTCCGGACTCTTCTTGCTGATCCTTGCTATTTCATTGCCTTTCGGGGCATTTGCTTTCCAGGATATGGGGAATCAGGAGGCCAATTACGCCTCCTACAGGGGGGAAGTGGTAGACAGTGAAACGAACAGACCCCTGGTCTTTGCCTCCCTAACGGTATCCGGGTCAAACATCAGTACGGTGACCAATACGGAAGGAGCATTTTTATTAAAGGTGCCTTCAGACATCGAAGGCACTTCGGTAGAGGTGAGCTTTCTGGGGTACAGATCAAAGACGATCCCTCTTTCTACCCTGAACGCCGAGAATAATACCATTGCTCTGGATGTACTCGTAACCGAATTGCCTGAGGTCAATGTTACGGTACCCAAGGATGCCGTTACCCTGGTCAAGGAAACACTCAGGAGGAAGGGTGAAAATTATTTGGACGACCCCAGCATGATGACCGCTTTCTACAGGGAGACCATCAAACGCAGGCGGCGGAATGTATCTCTCTCAGAGGCCGTGGTCTCCATCTACAAGACGCCATATACCTCCCCGAGGAGGGATGCCGTACAGATGTATAAATCCAGAAAAAGCACCGACTACAGCAAACTCGACACCCTGGTGCTGAAATTGCAGGGAGGTCCATTCAACGCACTGTATGTAGACGTGATGAAGTACCCGGAATACATCTTCGGGGAAGAGAGTATAGAGAATTACAACTTCCGATTCGACAGGTCGACCCGGATCAATGACCGGCTTATCTACGTCATCAGCTTTAACCAGCGAGAGGACGTCCTGGAGCCTCTCTACCGGGGAGAATTGTATATCGATGTGGAGAA
The DNA here is from genome assembly GCF_010671595.1 of Muriicola jejuensis. GTDB lineage: Bacteria > Bacteroidota > Bacteroidia > Flavobacteriales > Flavobacteriaceae > Muriicola > Muriicola jejuensis. Next base: position 192,442 of record NZ_JAABOP010000001.1, read on the forward strand.
AAAGGTGCTGACCAGCGCCATTTATTCCCTGAACATTACTGACAAGGAACTGGCCAGCAGGCTCTTCGTGCGGAAAAAACCGTGGAATGCAAGAGTATACCCGGAAGAGGTGGCCTACCGGGTCGATTATCGCGAAAGGAACGGTAAATGGTATTACGGGTACAGCAATGCCGTTTTGGAATTCAAGATCAACTGGGACAAGAAGTTGTTTAATACCGTCTACAATATGACCTGTGAGATGGCGGTCACAGACTGGGAAAAGAACGCAGACCTCTCGGAACCGCGCTTCAGGGACCGGCTTAAATCGACCATGATCCTCAGCGACGAAGCCTCTGGATTCTCGGACCCGGATTTCTGGGGAGAATACAACATCATAGAACCCGAGAAATCCATTGAATCCGCTATAAAGAAAATCCAGCGGCAGTTGAAAAGACAGGAATAAACCCCAAACAGGAGGGAATACAGGTGAACCGGTCCTCTAATTGGGCCTGTTTCTTTATGCAACCCTGCAAGGAGAAGGGCCCTGAGGTCCTGAATCACTTATAAACAATTGTTCATAACTTAGGTTTATAAGTTGTTGATTATTAAACCCTTACATCGTTTGTAAAATCCAATCTTTGATCTATATTTGAGTGTGGTTATGAGGGAGATGCCTTCGGCTTCAAACCGAAAATCACTATAGAGTTGACGTTCTTTATATTGTTGCAATGGGCATTTTCACGACTGGGGATTTCGGTCTCCGGGAAGAAAAACATACCGGCGGAAAAGGATCTCGATCCTCGGACACCGGAAAAGTATGACAGACCCCCATGTGAAACCTCAGGGTTAAGCATGAATCAAGTTCATACGGAAGCAACAAAAAGAAATACGATTTAGTAAGAGTTGAAAAATTGTTACGATTGTGTTTCAAACGTCGATACAGCTCTGCGATCGACCTCAGGGTCGGAGTCCGGGACGAAAGAACCGCGATAAAGCAAGCTGTTTCTAGAAAGCCATGTCAGTGTACTTGTACAATGATATGGCTTTTGTTTTATCCTTCCCTGAGATTGGCCTTCAATATCCTTCCCTCCGGTCTTTTTCACCTTTGCAACCTTTATTAAAATTGTATATTTGCACGCCCGAGGGCAAAAAAACCACTTGCCATGTCAAAAATTATGTATACGCTGACGGATGAAGCACCTGCACTGGCCACCCAGTCATTGTTGCCCATCGTAAAGTCATTCGCTAAAACGGCTAACATAGAGATTGCCACAAAGGATATTTCCCTGGCAGGCAGGATCATTGCCCATTTCCCCGAATTTATCAAGGAGGACCAGAGAATCTCGGATGACCTGGCCGTTTTGGGAGAGTTGGCCAAAACCCCCGAAGCCAACATCATCAAACTTCCCAACATAAGTGCTTCCATTCCGCAACTCAAGGAGGCCATAGAAGAGTTGAGGCAAAAAGGGTTCCCAGTACCCGTCTATCCGGATGAACCCAGGACGGAACAGGAACGAAATATAAAGGCCAAATACGACAAGATCAAGGGAAGTGCCGTGAACCCGGTACTCAGGGAGGGCAATTCAGATCGAAGAGCGCCGAAACCCATAAAGAATTACGCGAAAAAAAATCCCCACAGTATGGGCGCATGGTCATCGGATTCTAAAACTCATGTGGCCACTATGGATCACGGGGATTTCAGGAGCAATGAGAGGTCGGCTACCCTCGAAAAGAACAGCGTACTTGCCATAGAATTCGAAAATGCCAAGGGTGAAAAAAGCCTCCTCAAAGGCGATATCCCGGTAAAAGCCGGGGAAATAGTTGATGCCTCCGTGCTCAGCAAGGAAGCCCTCCTGTCCTTTCTCAGAGAACAGGTAGCCGATGCCAGGAAACAAGGCCTATTGTTCTCCGTACATTTGAAAGCCACCATGATGAAGGTTTCTGACCCCATTATCTTCGGCCATGTCCTGGAAACCTATTTCTCCGAAGTTTTCCTCAAATTCAGCAAGGTCTTCGATTCTATGGGGATCAGTGCCAACGATGGACTGGAAAGCCTCCTGGAAAAGATTCAGCGACTTCCTGAAAATGACCGGCAGGAGATAGAAAATGGCATAAAGGAATCCCTCGAAAACGGGCCGGAGCTGGCCATGGTGAATTCGGACAAGGGCATTACCAACCTCCATGTGCCCAGTGATGTGATCATAGATGCCTCCATGCCAGCCATGATCAGGACTTCCGGAAAGATGTACGACCGTAAGGGCAAACTACAAGACACCAAGGCGGTCATCCCGGACAGTAGCTATGCGGGAATCTACCAAGCCACCATTGACTTCTGCAAGGAGAACGGGGCTTTTGACCCCCGTACCATGGGGACCGTACCCAACGTGGGACTTATGGCCCAGAAAGCCGAGGAATACGGGTCACACGACAAGACGTTTGAGATCAGGGAAAAAGGTATGGTCAGGGTAGTGGATACCTACTCTAAGGAAACCCTCCTGCAACACGAGGTTTCCCAGGGCGATATCTGGAGGATGTGTCAGGTGAAAGACCAACCCGTCAGAAACTGGATCAGTCTGGCTGTATCCCGGGCAAGGGCTACCCAGACCCCTGCAATTTTCTGGTTAGACCGCGAAAGGGCCCACGACCGGGAACTGATCAAAAAAGTGGAGAAATACCTGCCCGGGGAAGATGCTCAGGGTCTTGACATTCAGATCATGTCGCCGGTGGAAGCCACAAAAGCTACGCTGAAAAGGTTGAAAGAAGGAAAGGATACCATTTCCGTTTCCGGCAATGTACTTCGGGACTATCTCACCGACCTTTTTCCCATTCTGGAAGTGGGCACCAGTGCCAAGATGCTTTCCATAGTTCCCCTGATGGAGGGCGGCGGGTTGTTTGAAACCGGTGCCGGGGGTTCTGCTCCCAAGCACGTTGAACAGTTCCTTGAAGAAGGACATTTAAGGTGGGATTCCCTTGGGGAGTTCCTCGCCCTGGCCGTCTCACTCGAGTTTTACAGCGAAAAAAATGCTAATCCGGAAGCCCGTGTTCTGGCGGAGTGCCTGGACGTGGCCACCGAAGACTTCCTGAACCACGACTGTTCACCTTCCCGGAAGGTAGGGGAGCTCGACACCAGGGGCAGCCATTTCTACCTGGCCTGGTACTGGGCCAAGGCACTCGCAGCTCAGGATAAGGACCAGAGACTTAAGGAGATATTTACACCGGTTGCCCGCATGCTCGATACCAAATCCGAGGAGATCCTTAAGGAATTGCTGGATGCCCAGGGAAAGAAACAGGATATAGGCGGTTACTACAAACCCGATCCTTCCCTGATTTCCAGGGCGATGAGGCCGAGCAAAACCTTTAACCATATCCTCTCACAGATAGGTTCCTCCCAAAACCCAGAAAATTAAATCGGATATGATGCGCTTTGATCTCAGGGATGTCCTTTACTTTTTAATTTTTAGAGCATGCACCTGATCCCCTCTGCGCATAGGTGCCTTCCGATCCTTTTATTTTTCTCTCTTCTCAGTCTTGCTGCACAGGAGCGATTCACTCTAAGTGGCACCGTGAGCGAGGCCTCCAGCAATGAGACCTTAATTGGGGTCAGCATTGTCATCCCTTCTCTCAAGACCGGGGTCACTACCAACGAGTATGGGTTCTTTTCCCTGACCCTGCCCAGGGGTACTTATGAACTTCAGATCACCTACTTGGGATTCGAGGAGATCGTGGAAACGGTGGTGTTCGACAAGGATCAAAAAAGGGATTTCCGGCTTACAGAAAAGACCGAAGTACTCGAGGAAGTCGTAGTGACGGAAAATGTGGAAAAACTAAATATCAGGAAACCACAGATGAGTGTGAATACCCTGTCCGTTCAGACGATTAAGGATATCCCTGTGGTTCTCGGAGAGGCAGACATCATTAAATCCCTCATCCTCCTGCCGGGAGTAAGCAATGCGGGAGAAGGCGCTTCCGGCTTTAACGTCAGGGGAGGTGCCGCTGATCAGAATCTTATCCTCCTGGATGAGGCTACCATATTTAACAGCTCCCACCTGTTTGGATTTTTCTCGGTCTTCAACCCCGATGCCATCAAGGATGTCAAATTGTTTAAAGGGGCCATCCCTTCCCGATACGGAGGCAGGGTCTCCTCGGTCCTGGAGATCTTTCAGAAAGAAGGGAATAGCAAGGAATTCAAGATGAACGGGGGCATTGGTGCCGTGGCCAGCAGGCTGCTGGCAGAAGGTCCTATTGTCAAGGACAAGTCGGCCTTTCTCATCGGCGGACGCGCCTCTTATGCCCACCTGTTTCTACCCTTGTTCGACCTGGATAACACAGCCTACTTCTACGACCTAAACACCAAGATCAACTATAAACTCAACGAGAACAACAACCTTTTTCTCTCCGGCTACTTCGGAAGGGATGTTTTCGCGATCTCTAACAATTTCGAGAATATCTATGGAAACAGCGTCCTGAACCTGAGATGGAACCACCTGTTCTCAGACAGGCTTTTCAGCAACCTGTCCCTGATCTATTCCGACTTCTACTACGGACTTGAGCTGGATTTTGTAGGATTTAAATGGAATTCGGGGATCAGGAATTTCAATATCAAATACGACCTTAAGAACTACCTCAGCGATACCTTTCAGGTAAATTACGGGCTGAACAACATCTATTACGTCTTCAATCCGGGGAAGATCGTTCCCAATAGTCCGGATTCCGGCATCGTCGAAGAACAACTGATCAAGAAATACGCGGATGAGTTTGCCGCCTATGTGGATGTGGAACAATCCCTTACCCCTTCCCTGAGTCTGCAGTACGGTCTGCGCCTGAGTCATTTCATCCGATTCGGACAGGAAGAATTGAACACGTACGAAAATGACAATCCCGTGATTTTCGATCCTTTTTTACTGGTCTATCAGGAAGCGACTCCCACAGGAACGATCTCTTCCTCAAGGGGGGATCAACTGGCCAGTTTTACCAATCTGGAACCCAGGATCGCCCTGGCCTATACCCTGAATTCTGAGCAATCGATCAAGGCCAGCTATACCCGGATCGCACAATACCTCCACCTGCTTTCCAATACCAGCTCCCCCACTCCCCTGGATGTGTGGACACCCAGTGGGCCTTTTGTTAAGCCCCAGCTCCTGGATCAGTATGCCATGGGCTATTTCCGTACGATCTCAGATGGGGAGTACAGCCTGGAAACTGAAGTCTTCTACAAGGATGTCCAAAACCGCATCGATTATATCGACGGGGCCAATCTCATCGCAAACAACGCCATTGAACAAGTGATACTCAATGGAGAAGCCCGGGCATACGGACTGGAACTACTCCTGAGGAAGAACGAAGGTCGCTTCAAAGGCTGGCTTGCCTACACCCTTTCCAGGTCCGAACAACGAACGCCTGGAAGGAACCTCCCCTTTGACAACGGCAGGTCTAACCGGGAAACGGGGATAAACTTTTCGAGGTGGTACAGCACTCCATACGACAAAACCCATGATATTTCCTTTTACGGCAGCTTTGACCTGAACAAGAAATGGAACTTCAATACCAATTTTGTTTATCAGACCGGACAGCCGACCAATTATCCTGTGGGCCAATTCCAGTTCCAGGGGCTTACCGTCCCCTTCTACGGGCTCAGGAACCAGGAAAGACTCCCCGCCTATCACCGTTTGGATCTCTCGGCCACCCTTACGCCCCGAAAGAATGAGAAAAGGAACTGGCAGACAGAGTGGGTATTTAGCATCTACAACGTGTACAGCAGAATGAATGCCGCGGCCATCAATTTCAGGAGGAATCAGGATACCGGGGTAAACGAAGCCGTTCGAACCTCCATTTTCGGGATCGTCCCGGCGGTGACCTATAACTTTAAATTTTGATCAGGACCATGAAAAGAGTGGTATTGCTTGCCGTCCTTTCCTCTATCCTCTTCTCGGGATGCGAGGATGTCATAGAGGTGGATCTGCCAGAACAGGACACCCGCCTTGTCGTGGATGGTCTTATACGTGTAGACACAGACCAGACTTACCTCCCTGTAGAGATCAAGCTAACCCTTTCCAGTAACTTTTTTGAGGAAAATGTACCCACTTCTGCAGAAAGTGTGTTGATCATGTACGAAGAGACCGTAGACGGGATCGTGGTAAGTCAGGGATCTTCCAGCCTGGCCGAGACAAGTCCAGGTTCGGGTATTTATGTGCCCGACCCGAATTTCAGTTCAGACCAGAGGATTCCCACCTCTCTTTTAGACCGGAATTTCCTCTTTACTCTGTTGATAAGGCACCAGGGCAGGCTCTACCTTGCCCAGACCAGGTATGTCCCCGTTGTGCCCATCAATTCCATCACCCAGGGTACCGGGACCCTTTTCGGGGACAATGAAACGGAAGTCATCGTTAATTTTACGGATCAGCCCGAGGTGGACAATTTTTATATCTTCGATTTTGGCTTTGGAGAATACCTCGTCACCGAAGACGAATTCTACAAGGGGCAGGAATTCGAGTTTTCCTTTTTCTACGACCAGGAGTTCGATCCAGGGACCGTACTGGACATCAGCATCATGGGGGCAGACCAGACATTTTCTAATTACATGGACCAGCTCATTGAACAGAGCGGGGACTCCCAGGGTCCCTTCCAGACTCCTGTGAGCACCGTAAGGGGTAATGTTTTCGACGTTACGGATCTGGACAATATCGATGTCATAGACAATGTAGACCAGCCCGAGGTATTTCCTCTGGGATATTTCGCCATTGTACAGGAAGAAAAGGCCCAGGTTACCCTGAACTGAACCCGGATTGATCAGGTATTTTTTCTCTTTCGGAGATATTCCGATAGGCTGTTTTCAATGAGTATGGCCGCATTTTCCATACTGTATTGCACCGGCTTTCTGGGATCCCGTATCTCTAGGATGGCTTCCAGTCCGAATTTCCCTATATCTCCGGGTGCCAGGTCGAGTTTTCCACAAATTGCCAGCACAGGGACTCTGTATTTATTACCCAGGAGAACTACACCGTGTATAAGTTTCCCCTGCAAGGTCTGTTCGTCTATGGCTCCCTCTCCCGTGATCAACAGATCGATACCTCCTTCTTTGAACAAGGTCTCCGATCGGGTAAGCTTCAGCATGAACTCCACGCCTTTGATAAACTTTGCATGAAGGAAGACATGTAGGCCATAGGCTGCACCTCCTGCGGCGCCCGCACCCGGAAGGTCGGCTGCGGAATGACCCAGGGCTTTGCCCACGATAAGATCCAGATTCTTAAGGCCCTCTTCAAGAGAGCGGATCTCTTCCACATCCGCCCCTTTCTGCGGGGCGTAAACCGCAGCTGCACCTTTTGATCCCAACAAGGGGTTCTGAACATCATTGATTGCGAACAGATCCGCCCCCTTCAATTCCACCATGACTGCCCGGGTATCTATCTGATGGACACGGGTGAGATTCCCTCCCACCGGTTCCAACACCTTACCCGATCTGTCCCTGAACCGAAAGCCCAGACCGTGTGCGATCCCGATTCCCCCGTCATTAGTAGCACTACCCCCCAGCCCGATATAGATCTTCCTCGCCCCTCTTTCCAGGGCATCCCTGATCTGCATTCCCGTGCCCAGGGTAGTGGTACGGGTGGGGTTGCGCTCCGAGGCGTCTAGCAGAACCAGACCACTACATTCCGCCATTTCAATATAGGCCGCTTGATCTTCCCTGCTGAAAAGATAACGGGACTCTATCTTCCTTCCCAGGGGATCCACCGCCTGACAAAGTACCTCCCTGACGGGGATCGCACTGGCTACCGCATGGAGGAAACCGTCCCCTCCGTCTGAGGCGATCACCGAGGAGATCTCAGCTTCGGGATGTACCTGTCTTATCCCTGAGGACATGGCCCCTATCACCTCCTTCGCGCTCAGGGATCCTTTGAACTTATCCGGTATCAGTACGAATCGCATAGAGTGAAAGTTACAAAATGCAATCCAAGGTAAGGCTATCATCCCGGAATTCAAGAAGATGGAAATCTCCTTATTCTGGCTCTTTATTCGTAATTTTGGACCTTATGAAAAATAGTACTGCGCGGAGGACCAATAAAGAATTGCTGATCAAAGGGGTGAAATTCCTCGCCTATACGGTTGCCCTTATGTTCACGGCACCGGTGGTTTTGTATCAGGCTTTCAAAAACCAGGACCACCCCTGGTTCATCCCTGTCCTGGTGATCGGGGGTATCCTCGCCCTGGGAGCCATAGGGATGGGCTTCTACAGTATCAAGACCGTTGTGGACGCACTCTTTGGGAAGTCCACCTCCAGGAAGGATTAAGTGGGTTTCTGCTATTGCCCGCTTGGTTTGCGCACCCTATCTTTGCGTCGGCATCAAAAGGCCTGAACTATGATTGAGATTACCCTTCCGGATGGCACCGTCAAGACCTATGAAAAAGGAGTTACCCCTATGGATGTCGCCAGGGACATCAGCGAGGGCCTGGCCCGGAATGTCATTTCCGCCAAGTTCGATGACGTGACCGTGGAAACGGTTACGCCTTTAAAAAAGGACGGAAAGCTGGTCCTCTTTACTTGGAATGACGATGAGGGCAAAAAAGCTTTCTGGCACTCCTCCTCCCACGTAGTAGCCCAGGCAATTGAGGAGTTGTACCCGGGTGTAAAACTCACTATTGGACCTGCCATCGAGAACGGTTTTTACTACGATATCGACTTCGGAGAACACAGTATTTCGGAAAAGGATTTCCCCAGGATCGAACAACGTGCCCTGGAGATCGCCAGAGGAAAACACCCCTATCAAATGAGGGAAGTTTCCAAGAAGGATGCCCTGGAATACTACAAAAAACAGGGGAATGAATACAAGGTGGAACTCATTTCCGCACTGGAGGATGGGACCATCACCTTCTGTGACCACGATACCTTCACCGACCTGTGCCGGGGTGGTCACATCCCCAACACCGGATTTATAAAAGCCCTTAAACTGCTGAGCGTGGCGGGGGCTTACTGGAGGGGAGATGAGAAGAACCCCCAGCTAACCAGGGTGTACGGAATATCCTTTCCAAAACAAAAGGACCTTACAGAGTATCTGGCCCTTTTGGAGGAGGCCAAAAAGAGGGATCACAGAAAACTGGGAAAGGAACTGGAATTATTCACTTTTTCCCAAAAGGTAGGCCAAGGCCTCCCATTATGGCTGCCCAAAGGAGCCGCACTACGGGAAAGGCTGGAGCAATTCCTCAAGAAGGCGCAGAAAAAGGCAGGGTATGAAATGGTGATCTCCCCTCATATCGGGCAGAAAGAACTCTATGTAACCTCAGGACATTACGCCAAGTACGGGGAGGACAGTTTCCAGCCTATCCGCACGCCAAAGGAAGACGAAGAATTTCTCCTGAAACCCATGAACTGCCCGCACCATTGTGAGATATACAATGCCAGGCCATTCAGTTACAGGGAATTGCCCAAGCGGTATGCCGAATTTGGAACGGTCTACCGGTATGAGCAGAGCGGGGAACTGCATGGGCTTACCCGCGTACGGGGATTTACTCAGGATGACGCCCACATTTTCTGTACTCAGGACCAGCTCGATCAGGAATTCAAGAATGTGATCGACCTCTCCCTCTATGTCCTCGGATCTCTGGGATTCGAGAATTTTACCGCCCAGGTCTCTGTGCGCGACCCCGAGAAGCCCGAGAAGTATATCGGTTCGGTGGATAACTGGGAAAAGGCGGAACAGGCGATCATCAATGCCGCTGAAGAGAAGGGTCTGAAGTACGTCGTGGTTCCCGGGGAGGCTGCTTTTTACGGCCCAAAATTGGATTTCATGGTAAAGGATGCCCTGGGAAGGAACTGGCAGTTGGGGACCATTCAGGTAGATTACAACCTCCCGGAGCGATTCGACCTCACCTATAAGGGCAGTGATAATGAACTTCACAGGCCCGTGATGATACACCGGGCACCCTTTGGGAGCATGGAGCGTTTTGTCGCCCTGCTCCTGGAGCACTCAGGAGGGAATTTTCCTTTATGGCTCACCCCCCAGCAGGCTATCCTCCTGCCCGTCAGTGAGAAACACGAAAAATATGCGGAAAAAGTTTTAAAATCGCTAGAAAATCACGAAATTCGCGCGCTCGTTGACAACAGAAATGAGACGGTTGGCAAAAAAATCCGTGAAGCGGAAATGAATAAAATCCCCTTCATGTTGATCGTCGGCGAGAATGAGGAGGCCAAGGGAACCCTGTCTGTTAGAAGACACGGGGGGGAAGACCTGGGGGAAATATCTCTGGAAGCCTTTACCGACTTGGTTCAAAAAGAAATAAATAGTACATTAAAGTCGTTTTAACACGCAATAAAAAGTTTAATTAAAAAGAAGTAGCCATAGCAATACGAAGAAGATTTAAGCCCCAACCCAGGAGGGAAAACAAAAACCCTCACAACATTAACAACAAGATTTTAGCCTCCGAGGTTCGTCTCGTGGGTGACAACGTGGAGATGGGGGTTTACCCGATCAGGCAGGCCCTGAGCAAAGCGGAAGAAATGGGATTAGACCTCGTGGAGATCTCCCCGAACGCAGAGCCACCGGTTTGTAAGATCATAGATTACAAGAAATTCCTTTACGAGCAGAAGAAGCGCGAAAAGGTGATGAAGGCAAAGGCTACCAAGGTCATCGTGAAGGAGATCCGATTTGGGCCCAACACGGATGACCACGACTACGACTTTAAAAAGAAACACGCGGAGAAGTTCCTCAAAGAAGGAGCAAAGCTGAAGGCCTACGTCTTTTTCAAGGGCAGGTCTATCGTGTACAAGGACAAGGGAGAGATCCTCTTGTTAAGACTGGCGCAGGACCTGGAAGAGTACGGAAAGGTAGAGCAAATGCCACGATTGGAAGGAAAGCGAATGACCATGTTCATAGCTCCCAAGACCAAGAAATAAGAATTACGAAAGCGAGATAAATCATAAGATAAAGGAACAATGCCCAAGATGAAAACCAAATCCAGTGCTAAAAAGCGGTTCAAGCTCACAGGCTCTGGAAAGATCAAGAGACAGCACGCTTACAAGAGTCACATCCTGACCAAAAAATCAAAGAAGCGTAAGCTCAAGCTGACACATTCTACATTGGTACACCCTGCCGATGAAGATAGTATCAAGCTACAGTTGCGATTGAAATAAAGCAACTGAAAGGTAGAAGTATTAACCGTGGAGTCAGGCTTAAAGTGCAAAAACAGCCGCCTGCTACAAAAAACTAAAGAAAAATGCCAAGATCAGTAAATTCAGTAGCTTCCCGAGCCAGAAGGAAAAAGGTGCTCAAGCAAGCCAAAGGATACTTTGGAAGACGTAAAAACGTTTGGACCGTTGCGAAAAACGCCGTGGAAAAGGCCATGGTTTACGCTTACAGGGACAGAAGAAACAAGAAAAGGAATTTCCGTTCTCTTTGGATCGCCCGTATCAATGCCGGGGCGAGGATGCACGGGATGTCTTACTCCCAGTTCATGGGTAAGGCCAAGGCCCACAACATCGAACTAAACAGGAAAGTACTGGCCGACCTGGCCATGAACCACCCTGAGGCCTTCAAAGCCGTGGTAGACAAGGTGAAATAAATTCCAACAATATCTCGCAAAAAAAAATCCCGCCTCAAAGCGGGATTTTTGTTATTTATAGGCCGGATCGACCTCGGACCCCTACATCCCCCAAAGGGTCAGGAGCACGCTCCGACCTCCAGCCCTGTCCCTGTGTTCACAGAGATAGATCCCCTGCCAGATACCCAGGTTCAGTGACCCATTGGAAATGGGCACCTGTATGCTGGAACCTAGAATAGAGGCTTTGATATGGGCGGGCATATCATCAGGACCCTCGTACGTATGTCGGTAATAGGGAGCATTTTCGGGCACCATTTCATTAAAATGCCTTTCAAAATCATCCCGTACCGTGGGATCTGCATTTTCATTGACAGTCAGGCTGGCAGAGGTATGCTTTATAAACACCTGTAATATTCCCATGCTGATGCCTTTGATCTCAGGCATTTCCTGAAGGACCCTGTCTGTGATCAGGTGCATACCCCTGGAATAGGGTGCCAGTGAGATCTCTTTCTGGAATACTACCATGGCTCTTTTTGAAATACTTTGCTTTAAGGTAACACAGAAATTGAAGAATACAAATACCTTTGTAGCTTACTATGAAACTACCCCAGCAATTTAAAGGAATTCGGCTTGTTGTAACGGATATGGATGGAACCCTCCTCAACCCTGAACACGAGGTAAGCGAGCGGTTTTTTCAGTTGTTTGAGGCGCTCAGTGCCAAGGGGATAACTTTCGTGGCAGCCAGTGGGAGGCAATACAACAGCATAGTTCACAAATTACAGCCGATTCGGGAAAGGATCTATGTCATTGCCGAGAACGGGGGCCTTGCCATGCAAGGATCACGGGAGATCGTTTCAACCCCTCTGGATCCAGGAACGAAAAATTCCATCCTGGACACTCTGGGAAGGAATAGGAACATTCACCCCGTGTTATGTGCCAGGAATAATGCCTTTGTCTCTGGCCATTCGAATGAATTCCTCGGGATCCTGAAGGAGTATTACACGGAGTTTGAAGTGATTGATGACCTGCACCTGTTTGAGGATGAGGTCATGAAAATAGCGGCATACCATTTTGAGAGTTCGGAGCGATACATTTATCCTCTTGTTTCGGAGTACGAGGATTCCCTGATGGTGAAGATCTCAGGCAGGCACTGGGTAGACATCTCCCATCCCCTGGCCCACAAGGGCCACGCCCTCGAGAAGATCCAGAGGGAACTCGGCATTGGCCCGGAGTCTACCATGGTCTTTGGCGATTACAACAACGATCTTGAAATGCTGGCACTGGCAGATTTCAGTGTTGCCATGGCCAATGCACATCCCAATGTGGCCAGGGCCGCCAGATTCTCTACCTTGAGCAACGAAGAGATGGGGGTTGAAGTGGTCCTGGAGAAATTTTTGGAAAGTCTGACCTAGGTCTTTTGCTTTTTCTTCCTCGCAGCCGGGAATAGCACATTGTTTAATATTAACCTGTAACCGGGAGAATTAGGGTGGAGTTCAAGTTCTGTCTTGGGATCTCCTACCCGATGCTGGTAGTCCTCGGGATCGTGTCCTCCGTAAAAGGTAAAAAAACCCTTCCCTTTGATCCCGTGAATGTAGCGGGCCTCCCCGTTGAGTTTGTTCTCCCCCAGGACGAGTACCACAGGCTTGATCTCGGAACGTTCAAATGCGGTGGTCTGGCCCATAAATCCTTTTACCAGGGATGTGTGGTTCTGACATAGCATGGTTGGGACCGGATCCCATTTGGCGGAGAAATCCATCAGGGTGAAGTAATCCGATTCCCTGGGAACATTCCGCCTTTTGTTCGTCATGTCTATGGACGAGAATTCATATCTCAGGGGATTGCGTTCCAGTGTAAAATTCTCAAAGGCAAAGGTGTTGTCAAAATTGAGCTTCGCCTGATAATTGGGTTCTGAAGGGTCGCCGTCGAACATGGGTTCGCATATATCCACTCCCTGGGCAGCCAGGGCGATATCAAAGCTATCAGTCGCAGAGCACATGGCGAACATGAATCCGCCTCCGATCACATAATCCCTGATCTTGAGCGCTACCGCACCTTTTTCGACTGAAACCTTGGAGAATCCCAGCTCCTCCGCCAGGGCCTCTGCATTCAGCTTGCCTTCTATGTACCAGGGTTGAGTCCTATAGGCCTGATAAAATTTCCCGTATTGCCCCGTGAAATCCTCGTGATGCAAGTGCAGCCAGTCGTACAAGGCGAGCTGGTCATCGAGGACTTCTGTGTCATATACGGTCACGTAAGGGATCTCAGCATAAGTAAGGACCATGGTCACAGCATCATCCCATGGCTGGTTTTCCTTAGGACTATAAACGGCGATCTTGGGTGCCTTTTCCAGAATGACGGCTTCCTGGTTCTGAGACGGACTGCTGATCGCATCGAGTATGCTTTCCGCTTTCTCCTCCGAGATCACTTCAAAGGATACTCCCCGGATCTGGCATTCCCTGCGGATCGCCTCCCCGTCCGGGAGCAGGAAGGACCCGCCCCTGTAATTGAGCAACCACTGAACCTTCTGTTCCTTGGTCAAGACCCAGTAGGTGATGCCATAGGCTTTGAGGTGGTTCTTCTGGCTATCCGCATCCATGGGTATCAGGATCATGGTGGCAAAGCCGTAATAACTAAACGAAAAGAAAAGGAAGAATATAAATAGTGATTTTGCCATAGAGGGGAAAAGGCGTGTATGCCTCCTCTTCACGACGGCATCAAAAAATCCGGTGTGTTCGATCAGCGTATTAAAATGGGACTTCGTTGTCATCCGGGTCCAGGTCAGGATTATCGTTCATCGAACTGCCAAAGGCGTCATCTGCACTGGGCAGGTTTTTAGTGATGAACGGGTTCTCCCCATCGGCATTCATCTTGGATTGGAATTCGAATGGAGAATCAAAGACATCCAAGTTATCAAATTTACCGAGTTGACCAATGAACTTTAACCTAATATTATCGAGTCCGCCATTCCGGTGTTTGGCCACGATGAATTCAGCCTGACCCTGTGTAGGGGTGCGTTCCTCATCATCCCACTCGTCTATTTTGTAGTATTCCGGCCGGTAAATAAAGGAAACGATATCGGCATCCTGCTCTATGGCACCGGATTCCCTGAGGTCTGACAGGATGGGCCTTTTACTTCCACCCCGGGTTTCCACGGCACGGGAAAGCTGGGAGAGGGCGATGACCGGAACGTTCAATTCCTTGGCCAGTGCCTTTAAATTCCTGGAGATGGTAGAGATCTCCTGTTCCCGGTTCCCGCCTTTCTGGCTTCCCCCTGCTGTCATCAGCTGGAGGTAGTCGAGCACGATGAGTTTGATCTTGTGTTGTGACGCCAACCGCCTCGCCTTGGCCCGAAGGTCAAAAATGGAGAGGGAGGGAGTGTCATCGATAAAGAGAGGAGCAGACTCCAATGCCTTGACCTTGACGTTCAGTTGTTCCCATTCGTGTTTTTCCAGCCGACCTGTACGCAGTTTTTCGGAGGACAGGCCGGTCTCTGAGGAGATGAGCCTTGTGATGAGCTGAACGGAGGACATCTCAAGGGAGAAGAAGGCCACCGGTATATTTGAATTTACCGCAATATTCCGGGCCATGGAAAGGGTTAGGGCGGTCTTACCCATACCTGGTCTGGCAGCGATAATGATCAGGTCGCTCGGTTGCCATCCGGAGGTAAGTTTGTCTACCTTGTCAAAGCCGGAAGGTATCCCGCTAAGTCCCTCCTTGTTCGCGATCTCCTCTATTTTTTTCTTGGCCTGAATGACCAGGTTCTGGGCGGTTTCTGCAGACCGTTTTAGGTTCCCCTGGGTGACCTCGTAAAGTTTAGCTTCCGCGTTGTCCAGGAGATCGAAGACATCGGTTCCCTCATTGTAGGCTTCTTCGATGATCTCATTGGATATCTTGATCAGGCTGCGCTGGATGTACTTTTGCAGGATGATCCTGGCATGGAATTCAATATGGGCCGAACTGGCCACTTTCTGAGTGAGTTTGATCAGGTAAAAATCCCCACCGACCAGGTCGAGTTTCCCCTCCTTCCGCAACTGGGCTGAAACGGTTAATAAATCGACCGGTTCTGAACTTTCGAAGAGCTTGTAGATAGCCTCGTATATGGACCTGTGTGAATCCTTATAGAAAACGTCCGGATGAAGGATATCGATAACCTCATCCACCCCTTTCTTGTCGATCATCATCGCCCCAAGCACAACTTCCTCTAAATCAACTGCTTGAGGGGGTATTTTTCCCTTCTCAAGGCTGATAAGAGACGCTTTGCCGATATTGTGGCCTAGAACCGGACTGGGTTTTTCCATAGGGAACAAAAGTATACATTAACCTTAAGTTAACATTCTATTTAGGAGTTCGGATATTAACCGTTCATCAACAAACTCCCTGTTGATAAGTTACGAATTTGTGTTCATAACAGAAAAAAACCGGGGAACTTAATCCCCGGTTTTCCGCAATGCTTTTAACTCAGTGTTTTACCCGCTGAAAACACCCATATTGCAATACTTATCCATCCGCATTTCGACCAGCTTCTCTGGTGATAACTTTTTGAGGTCTTCGTAATGCTTGCTTATTTTGTTCTTGACGATCTCAAATGCCCTTTCGCGGTTGGCATGGGCACCTCCTTCCGGTTCCTTTACGATCTCATCGATCAGTTTGAGTTTTTTCATATCCGAGGCCGTCAGCTTGAGGGCTTCTGCCGCGACTTCTTTGTATTCCCAGCTGCGCCAAAGGATGGACGAGCAGGATTCCGGTGAGATCACCGAATACCAGGTGTTCTCGAGCATTAATACCTTATCCCCCACTCCTATTCCCAGGGCACCTCCTGAAGCTCCTTCCCCAATGATCACCACGATGATCGGTACTTTGAGACGGGTCATTTCCAGTATATTCCGGGCAATGGCTTCCCCTTGTCCCCTTTCTTCTGCCTCAATTCCGGGGTATGCACCGGGAGTGTCTATAAAACTCACCACCGGGATGTTGAATTTTTCCGCTGATTTCATCAGTCTCAGGGCCTTGCGGTAACCTTCGGGGTTGGCCATCCCGAAATTCCTCAGCTGCCTTGTCTTGGTATTGTATCCCTTTTGCTGCCCGATTAACATATAGCTCTGGTCCCCGATCTTTCCAAGTCCGCCTATCATGGCCTTGTCGTCTTTCACGTTGCGGTCACCGTGCAATTCGAGCCAGGTCTCTCCGCAGATCGCACGGATATAATCGAGTGTATAAGGCCTGTTGGGGTGTCTCGACAACTGAACCCTTTGCCAGGCGGTCAGATTTTTATAGATCTCCCTGCGGGTCTCGGAGAGTTTCTTTTCAATTTGCTTACAAGTATCGGTGACATCCACATCGCTCTCCTCACCTATGATCTGGCACTTTTCCAGCTGCTCTTCAAGTTCCTTTATGGGGAGTTCAAAATCCAGGTATTCCATCTCCAGTTAGTTTCAGTTGATTCTGCCCACAAATATAAAATATATATGGGAACCTGTTCCTTTACCCGGTGCTTTTTGAGGTATGCCGGTTTTTGAGGATCCCGTTGGCCACAACGGTGAGCAGGATGAGGAGCCCGCCTACGTAGAATTGGGTATTCATCCTCTCGCTCTCCCCAAAAATGGCATAGGCCAGGAGGATCCCATATACGGGTTCCAGGTTTACAGTCAGCAAGACCGTATACGGACTTACAAACCGCATGACCTTCACGGAGGCTATAAAGGCAAAGGCCGTACAGACGGAAGCGAGGATAAGGATAAAAAGCCAGTCCGAAGCGCTCATTACGAAGAAGTCGGCCGTATACCCCGAACTCAAGGCCAGGTAAACAGACACAAAAACCGCCCCGCTCAGAAGTTCGTAGAATCCTATGACAGACGGTTTGTGGGTCCGGATCAGCTGACCGTTGATCAGGGTAAAAAGGGCCCCCAGGAAAGCCGAGGCCAGGGCTAGCAAGATGCCTTGAGCATATTCCATGCCCACATCGAATATAAAATACAATCCCAGGATCACGATCAACCCGAAGACCACTTCATACCTAATTACCTTCCTGCCGTACCAGACAGGTTCGAGAAGGGAACCAAAGAATGCGCCCGTCGCCATGGTTGCCAGTGCGACCGAAACATTAGCCACTTTGATAGCCCCGAAAAAGGTGATCCAGTGCAGCGCGATGATCACCCCTGTGATGACCATGATCCATAGTGACCTTCTGGCCACGGAGAGGGAAATCTTTCGGATACCTATAAACAGGAGAATACAAAGGGCAGCCAGGGACATTCTGTACCAAACCAGAGGTAGGGCTTCGATCGAAATAAGTTTACCCAAAACAGCCGTAAAGCCCCAAATGAATACGATGAGGTGGAGCAGGAAGTAGTTCTTCAGCTTATCGCTTTGCATTTTGAAGGAGGTAGATCCCCAGGGCGCCAAAGGCCAGGTTGGGGATAATGACAGCCAGGAGTGGGGAGAAGCCTGATTGTTCCGCGAGAGTACCAAAGACCTTGTCAAAGAAGATATAGATAAAGGCCACCCCAATCCCAAAGGCCAGGTTTACCCCCATACCTCCCCTGCGTTTCACGGATGAAACCGCAACCCCTATGATGGTCAGGATAAAGGCAGTTACGGGCAGGGCCCAGCGCTTGTACTTCACGAGGATATACGTATTGATATTTGAGGCCCCTTTCTTCCTTTGCGTATCTATGAATTTATTGAGCTCAAAGAGGTTCTTCGTCTCGGCGACGTAGGAAACCGGGGTTAGGTCATCGATCTTAAAGTTAAAGATGGTGTCGAGCCTGCGCTTGGTCACTACGATCTCTTCCTTCCCCACCAACCTGCGGTTGGTGTAGCTAGTAAGCCTGTAGACACTGTCTTTGGCGACCCATCGGATGTTCCCGGCACTGATCTTTTCCTCCAGCTGATTGTCCTCCCCAAAGTGTTCAAAGGTAAAATTGTACCCGATCTGCCGGTCGGGGTCAAAGCTGCTCACATAGATAAAATCATTCTCATTGAGCTGGTTGAAGATATTGCTTGTAACCCTGTCCTGCTTTCCTTTTTTGAGGTATTTGAACTTGAATTCGTGATAGCCCACACTGGCATTGGGCACGATGAACATGCTCATAAAGAACATAAGAACAGCAATTACGGAGGCACCTATCCAGTAGGGACGCAGAAACCTGTTGTAGGAGACCCCAGAACTCAAAATGGCGACGATCTCCGTATTGTTGGCCAACTTTGATGTAAAGAAGATTATGGAGAGGAAAAGGAACACCGGAAATAACAGGTTCCCGATGTAAATGGTGAAATTCATGTAGTAGACCAGGATCTCGTTCAGTGGGGCCTCGTTGTCGATCATTTTCCCGATCTGTTCGGCCAGGTTGAGCATGATCCCTATCGGCACAAACAAAAGGAGCATCATACCGAACGTAAGCAGGTATCGCTTGAGGATATATCGATCCAGGATCTTCAGCATCAGAGTCGGTTGTCCATTTGTTTTACCATTCTATTTTTCCAGGAGGCAAAATCCCCGGCTAAAATATGACTTCTGGCTTCTCTGACCAACCACAGATAAAAACCGAGGTTGTGTATGGTGGCGATCTGTTTCCCCAGATATTCGTTGGCGACGAACAGGTGCCTGAGATATGCCTTGGTGTACTCCCTGTCTACAAAGGTAGGACCATCAGCATCAATTGGAGAAAAATCGCTTTCCCATTTCTTGTTCTTTATGTTGATGGTGCCATGTGCCGTAAAAAGCATCCCGTTTCGGCCGTTCCGGGTTGGCATTACGCAATCGAACATATCGATCCCCAGAGCGATATTTTCCAGAAGGTTTATAGGTGTCCCGACCCCCATCAGGTACCTGGGCTTGTCTTCAGGGAGGATGTCGCACACCACTTCCGTCATTGCATACATCTCCTCTGCCGGCTCACCCACGGAGAGTCCGCCTATGGCATTGCCCTCAGCTCCTACCCCAGCGATATATTCGGCAGATTGTTTCCTCAGGTCCTTAAAGGTAGAACCCTGTACGATTGGGAAAAAGGTCTGGGAATATCCGTATGGGAAAGGCAAGGTCTCCAGATGGACCATACACCTGTCCAGCCAGCGGTGTGTGAGGTGCATGGACCGTTGGGCATATTGGTAATCACAGGGATAGGGAGTGCATTCATCGAAGGCCATAATGATGTCTGCCCCTATGATGCGCTGGATCTCCATGACGTATTCGGGGGTGAACATATGAGCAGATCCGTCAATATGTGACTTAAATTTCACTCCTTCTTCCCTGATCTTCCTGTTCCCTGAGAGGGAATAGACCTGGTACCCGCCGCTGTCGGTCAGGAGGTTCCTGTCCCAACCCATAAAGGCGTGCAGGCCACCTGCTTTTCTGAGGATATCCATCCCGGGGCGCAGGTAGAGGTGATAGGTGTTCCCGAGGATAATATCCGGGTCGATCTCCTCACGCAATTCCTTTTGGTGGACCCCTTTGACGGAAGCTACGGTTCCCACGGGCATAAAGATGGGCGTCCTGATGCTGCCGTGATCCGTGATCATCTCCCCTGCCCGGGCTTTTGATGCCGGATCCCTATGTTCTAATTTGAATTGCAATACCTTGATTGAGAAGGCAAAGATAGGCAACGCAAAAAAGAATTTCCCTAACAAAAAAATAAAGTTCCACGACCTCCGTGTCGTTGATAAAATATAATAACTCCCTTTGTACAGGCGAAAGTTTGCCTTTACTTTTAGGCCCGAAATCAAGACGGTCATATGGCATCACAACACGATTTAGAAAAGATCACCACTCAGGTTCGCCGTGATATAGTGCGGATGGTCCACAAGGTAGATTCCGGGCATCCCGGGGGTTCACTCGGGTGTACCGAGTTCTTTGTAGCTCTGTATTTTGAACTCATGGAACTGCATGGGAAATTTTCGATGGACGGCATAGGGGAAGACCTCTTTTTCCTTTCCAACGGGCATATCTCCCCAGTGTATTACAGCGTTCTGGCCAGGAAGGGGTATTTCCCTCTTGAAGAACTTAACACCTTCCGGATGCTAAATTCCCGTCTGCAGGGCCACCCGACCACTCATGAAGGTCTGCCCGGGGTCAGGATCGCTTCGGGATCCCTCGGACAGGGAATGTCCGTCGCCATTGGTGCCGCCCTGGCCAAAAAACTCAACAAGGACAAGCACATCGTGTACAGCCTGCATGGAGACGGAGAACTTCAGGAAGGACAGAATTGGGAGGCCATCATGTACGCGGGGAGCAAGAAAGTGGATAACCTCATCGCGACCATAGACCGGAACAGTCAGCAGATCGACGGAAATACGGAAGATGTGATGGCACTGGGCGATGTGGGTGCTAAGTTCAAGGCCTTTGGATGGGACGTTCTGGAACTCGAGAATGGCAATGACCTACAGGCCATTATAAAAACACTCAGTGAAGCCAAAAGCCGAATCGGAAAAGGAAAGCCTGTATGTGTGATCATGCACACCGTGATGGGCCATGGGGTCGATTTTATGATGCACACCCATGCCTGGCACGGGAAGGCTCCAAATGACGAGCAACTGCAAAGGGCGCTTGCTCAAAATCAGGAGACCCTGGGCGACTATTAAAAATTATAAGAGAAACGCAATGAGAAAATATACAGATCAGGGGAAAAAAGATACCCGTAGCGGTTTTGGAGCGGGAATGACGGAATTGGGGAGAAAAAATCCCAAAGTGGTCTCCCTGTGCGCAGACCTGGTAGGGTCCCTTAAAATTGAACAGTTCATAGAGGAAAACCCGGATCGTTTTTTCCAGGTCGGCATAGCCGAGGCGAATATGATGGGGATAGCGGCCGGACTTACCATCGGGGGGTACATCCCATTTACAGGTACATTTGCGAACTTTTCAACCGGGAGGGTGTATGACCAGATCAGGCAGTCCATTGCCTACTCGGGAAAGAACGTCAAGATCTGTGCTTCCCATGCCGGACTCACTTTGGGGGAGGACGGTGCCACCCACCAGATCCTGGAGGACATCGGACTGATGAAGATGCTGCCGGGAATGACGGTGATCAATACATGCGACTTTAACCAGACCAAGGCGGCGACCCTTGCCATAGCAGACCACGAAGGCCCTGTGTACCTGAGGTTTGGCAGGCCTAAGGTCCCTAATTTTACGGATCCGGACCAGGAATTCCATATTGGAAAGGCCGTCATGCTCAACGAAGGGAAAGATGTCACTATTGTCGCAACCGGACACCTGGTCTGGGAAGCCCTTCAGGCAGCGGAAACCCTGGAGCAGGAAGGAATCTCTGCCGAAGTTATCAATATCCACACGATCAAACCCCTGGATGAAAATACTCTTCTCGCATCCGTTCGCAAAACAGGTTGTGTGGTGACCTGTGAGGAGCACAATTATCTGGGCGGACTGGGAGAGAGTGTGGCACGTACCCTTACCCTCCACCATCCAGCCCCCCAGGAGTTTGTCGCGACCCGGGATACCTTTGGGGAAAGCGGCACTGCCGAGCAGCTTATGGAAAAATACGGGCTGGACAATAAAGCCATCAGGAAGGCCGTTTTACAGGTGTTAAAAAGGAAGGCATAGATTTTCGGTATCATTCTTGATACCCTCCCTATGTCTAATTAATCGAACACACTATGAAGAAAACACTTCTTGTGGTGGCCATGGCCGCCCTCTCTACCTATTCGTATGGGCAAATCGACTCCAAGTTCGGGATCAAGGCCGGACTCAATTACAACGCTAACGGGGATTATTTTGAATCTGTAGGGGAAGCCGCCCGCAATCCCGACCGGAATGTGGGATACCATATAGGGTTCTTTGGCCAGCTGGGATCACGGGTGTATTTCAGGCCCGAATTTGTCTATACCAGTATCTCCTCGGAATACGACAATGATGACTTTAAAATGAAGAAACTAGACGTCCCTTTGCTGATAGGTGCCAAAGTGATAGGTCCTCTCCATGTATTCGGGGGCCCCGCTTTCCAGTATATCCTGGATACGAAATTCGACGGTATTACTATCAACGATGTACGCAATGACTTTACGGTGGGTGTCAACCTCGGAGCTGGGATTAATCTGGGGATGCTTGGTATCGACCTGCGTTACGAACGCGGATTCAGCGACAATGAGGCCACCTTTATCAATAGGAATGTCACCACTCTACCCACGAGTCGGATAGACACAAGGCCGGATCAGCTCATACTGAGTTTTTCTTTAAAACTATAAGACTAATAGGCCCCGTTTTGCGGGGCCTATTTCATGCTAATTATTTGGATTTCTTTTAATATCAGGATCCAAATAATCAGGTATGCCATCGTTGTTTGAATCAGGATAAGGCAGTATGATATTTCCATCCGCATCTGAAATCTCGGTTCTGGTAAGAACCCCATCACCATCATCATCAGGATCCTGATAATCTGCCACCAGATTTGACCTCGAATTACGTTCGCTCTCTGCATCCGTATTATCGTCAGGAAGATATCCGTTTTGATTCACATCTTCTAAGATGGATGGTATTCCATCCTGGTCATGATCGGTTTTTTTAACCGTAAGAAGGTTTATTTCAAATATGAGTGGGCTGTAAAACGGTATCCCTGTTGGGGATTGATTAAAATAAGCTAAACCCGAAGGCATAAAAATTAGGCCTGCACCAAAGTCTTCTACCAGATAAGAACCATCGCTTGGTTGTTCACTCGCAATCATACCAGATTTAAAAAAGGTTAGTCCTTCCGCAAACCCCCTTGCCCCTTGCTGAGGAAACTGCAAACGGGGTAAATCAAACCAAGCTCCTGTTGAAGATGCATCAAATGAAATTCCATTAAGCAGTCTTCCCTGGTATCTCACAAAAACTGAATCAGCAATCGTTGGACTCTCCCCTACTCCTTCTTGTCCTTCTAGAACTAAATAATACAACTTATGCGGAACATCAACTTCTTCATCATTCAGGAGAAACTGAATGGAAGACACATTAATCACTTTTGAGGATACTTGTGACAATAAAGGGGTCTTACCTGCATTGTCTCCTGCAATGGTATCAAGAATAAAATTTATCCGTCCATTTGGGCCATTCTCGATCTCATAGAAATGAGTCGCCAGATATTCAGTCAATTCCGCATCATCAATGATAACTTGATCTACCAATTTTTCAGGTGGCACTTTTGTAACATCATTATCATCGTTCCCACATGAAATCATCAGTAAAATCAGAAAAGGAAGGGCAAAATACTTAAGCATAAAAACATCTATTTTGTGCGCGAAAGATACGATTTATAAGGCTTTTATCATTGGTTAATGAAAATAATTGATTTAACGTATAATTAACAAAGTCGTCGATTTATATTGTAGGAATTTATCTACATTTAATTGGATTCCAAAATTATTGAACATGAGAAAAACACTTATACTCTTCGCCCTTGCAGGTATTTATTCCTGCTCAGATTCTGATTCAAGTTCTCCAGATATAGAGCTAATAAAAATCGAAAAAATCAATTATCAATTTGCTGGGGATAACTATTCTGTCAGCTTCGAAGTTAACCGAAATGGAGACTATCAGGCAATTAAGGATGAAGCTTTTCAGAAAGTTAATGACATTATTGACGCAAATGAGAAGTTAGTTTTTCATCTTGAAGATAAATCGAATATTATGCTGTTCAAATCGAATGAAGAACTAGAAAAATATCTGGAAAATTTAGGAAGACCATTAACCAAATTAAACAGTAACGAATCGAAGGCAAGTTCACCCTATGAATGTTTGAATCTTGAATTATTTTATGATTCCTACCTCGGCGATAATAAAAGGATCCATTGGTACGGTTATAACACCTCATTGGGGCAGCCAAATTCATACTGTATAATTTTGTCAAACTGTTGGTTCCCTAGCTCCGATAATGTGAACAGACTGAAGAATTTTGCAACTACCACTAATTGGACCATTTCGTCTTCCGGTCCCGTTATTTGCGCCTCGAATCAGCCAATTGGAAATAATCCTAATGACAAACTGAGTTCAGTTATTGTAAGAAATGTATTTGCTCAGTTTTATGAAAATGCAAACTATGGTGGAAAATCCTTTACAATGGATGCCAGATATGGCACAAAGGTTCAAGTGAACAACAGATTGAAAAGTCTTAGATTTGGCACTTTTGGCAATTGGGATGACAGAGTCAGTTCTGTCAGACTTTCTTTTTAAAACAACAAATATTAGCTAACTTAGAATCCTTGGGAGTATTCTCAAGGATTTTTATATGCGCATAGACAAGTACCTTTGGTGTACCCGTTATTACAAGACCCGAAACCAGGCTACCGAGGCCTGCAAAAAGGGACATGTAAAGGTCAATGGACAGAATGCCAAGCCTTCCAGAGAGGTCTTTCCCACAGATAAAATTACGCTGCGAAAAAATCAGGTCGACTTCCAACTAACGGTCCTGGAAATACCGGAGAGCCGGGTAGGCGCGAAGATCGTCGGACTGTACAGGGAGGATACGACTCCCGCGGAAGCCCTGCAACATCAGGAGGTGCAGAGGCTTGCACAAGCCTATTACAGGAAAAAGGGAACCGGAAGGCCCACGAAAAAGGACCGAAGGAATATTGACGATTATCTGGATGAAGGGGACTAAGGAATACTGGGATGAGCGGTATCGCAACCGCAAAATGGGTTGGGACATCGGGGAGGTTTCCAGACCCCTCAAAGAATTTATTGACCAGTTACCCTCTACAGAACTCCAGATCCTGGTACCAGGAGCGGGAAATGGATACGAGGTGAGTTACCTTTACGAAAAAGGTGTTAGCCATGTTTACGGGCTGGATATCAGCGAGGTGCCTCTTGCCAATTTCAGAAAGGCCAATCCCAACTTTCCGGAAGAACAGCTGCTCCTCTCAGATTTCTTCAGCCTGGAGGGTATGAAATTCGATCTTATCCTGGAACAGACCTTCTTTTGTGCCCTGGAACCGAATTTAAGAGAGAAATACGCCCAAAAAATGCAGTCCCTTCTCAGGGACGATGGCATACTGGCAGGATTGCTTTTCGATTTTCCCCTGGAGGAAGGAGGACCGCCCTATGGCGGAAACAGGGAGGACTACCGGAACCTCTTCTCCAGATATTTCAGCATACGAAAACTGGAAAAGGCGTACAATTCAATTCCTCCGAGACAAGGAAGTGAACTCTTTTTTATCTTTGAAAAGAAAACCACCTGAAACATGGAGAACAAGATCCTGAACCACGAACAAATTCAGCACATCATCAGGCGAATCGCCTACCAGATCTACGAGGTAAACGCAGAGGAAAAACGGATCATTCTCGCAGGGATCACCGGGGGAGGGCTCTCTTTTGCCAAGAAACTCCAACGTATCTTGAATGAGATCACCGAGATGGAGATCGTCCTGTGTCAGGTCACCATGGACAAGTCGAATCCACTGCACAGTGGTGTTACCACCTCTCTGGAACCCTCGAAGTATAAGAATTCTTCAATCGTACTCGTGGATGATGTACTGAATTCCGGTTCTACCCTTATCTACGGCGTACACCATTTCCTGAAAACCCCGCTTAAGAGGCTGAAGACCGCTGTCCTCGTAAACCGGAATCACAAGAAATATCCGGTGAAGGCCGACTTTAAAGGGATCTCCCTTTCCACTTCCCTGCAGGAACACGTTCACGTACGTTTCGAGGCGAAGAAGGACCGCGTATTTCTAGATTAATTTTTTTGTGATCTCAAGGACGACCTCATCCACGGACCTCCCGTCACAGTGGATGGTATGATGTGCCCTTGAGTAGAAAGGACGTCTTTCAAACAGGTGTTTCCCGATGAATTCCTGCAGGTCTGCGTGCTGTAGATGGCTGATCAAAGGCCTGTGATGCTTTTCGGCCAAAAGGCGGTTCGTGAGTGAGAAAACAGATAATTGCAGGTAGAATATCTGGGCCGTTGTGGCAAGAAGCAGATCCATATTCCCGGAGTAACAAGGCGTTCCCCCACCTGTGGACAAGACGAACGCTTCCTTTGATCTCAGTATCTCCCGGAGAAACTCGTGCTCCTTCTTCCTGAAGAAGATTTCCCCTTTCTCCTTAAAGATCTCGGGGATGTCCATGCCGAGTTCCTTCTCGATCTGATCGTCCAAATCGAGGAAAGGAAGACCCAGTCGAGCTGCGAGGGCCTTCCCCACGACCGATTTACCACTTCCCATATACCCTGTCAGGACGATCTTCATAATTCTGTTTGGCAAAAATGAAGCAATTGAATACGAATTCAAAGAATTCTTAAAATTATCCTTAATTCGACTTGAAAAATAGATTATTGATATTATATTTGCACCCTCTTAAAGGGTCCCCTTCAGGGGATCCCAAAAGACATTTTAATTTCATTTTGACCTGGTAGCTCAGTTGGTAGAGCATCTCCCTTTTAAGGAGAGGGTCCTGGGTTCGAGCCCCAGCCAGGTCACGATCAAGCGCAAAATCCTCGCCAGCACGGCGGGGATTTTTGTTTTCGGAGAAAGGCCAAGCTTGCTTGAGCCTTTTAAAGAGAACAAAAATCCGGCAAGCGAAGCTTGCAGCGGATTCTGCATTTGCAGCATGGGATCGCTGGGTCAGGCGAGTGAAACGAGCCAACCCCAGCCAACAGTGAAAATTCAAGATCCCAAGTGAAGCCCGAGCTAGCTCGAGGATTTCGAACGAAATAAAAACCGAACAGCCTGCGAATGCAGGCTGGGTTTTGCTCTTGCAACATGGGATCGCTGGGTCCAACGAGCGAAGCGAAGTTAACCACAGCATTTCTAATACTTCAGAAATAATTGCAAGAAAGCCAGCGCACCGGCTGGCTCCTCGCTGCAGAAGGTCCACCGGACCTTCCGCTTGACGCTCGGCCCGGGTCCAACGAGCAAAGCGAGTTGACCACAGCCTTGTTTTGAAATTCCAATTTCCAAAGAAAACTAAACTCACTCAAGACACTCGAACGAAATAAAAACCCCAAAGCCTGCGAAAGCGGGCTGGGATTTGCTCTTGCAACACGGGATCGCTGGGGCAGGCGAGTGAAACGAGCCTGCCTGCCGGCAGGCAGGCCAACCCCAGCCGGAAAATCCAAATAACAAATTCCAAATTCGCCGGTTACCGCCAGTCTCCAGACTGGTGGTACCATTCACCCCAAAATTCCGCTGTGCGAAGTTTGCAACTTCGCACTCTTAAGAGGTCCGTTATCATTGGATTTACCACGAAGTGACACACTTCGCGGAGCACTTAAAAATCCAAAATATTTCCTGAAAAATTGAGGGGTATGACTTATATCATTGTATCTGGGTTTTATATGGTCTTCCTTTGCAAAAATGAGTCATGGGCCCTGTAATCGTTACCGTTATACTGGTCCTGGTTCTGGTTCTGATCGGATTGTTGTTCGCCCCAATTGATATTTACCTAGACACCAGAAGCAACAACTATTACGCTGAAATAAAGGGACTTGTGAAGGCCAGCGTCGAGGCCGATAAGCTCGAGATCTTGAGAATCCGGGTAAAGGTGCCCTTCAGACAATTTTATTTCTACCCCTTAAAACCCAGGCGTAAGAAAACCGGCAAAAAACCAAGTGAAAAGAAAGGACGTAAACACTGGAACAGGTTTGCTCCTAAAACCATATGGAGGGTATTGAGATCCTTCGAGATCAAAAAATGGGAACTCGACCTGGATACAGGGGATTGTATCACCAATGCGAAGTTATATCCCCTGTTTGCCCTTTTAAATTACCGTTCAGGCGGGTTTCACGTCAATTTTGAAGGAAGGAATCATGCCGTACTCATGGTGCGGAACAGACCTGTTAGCCTCATAAAATCATTTTTTAACCTCTAAATTCTATACCATGGAATTACATTTTGAAGAATTACTAGCAAGCATCACAGACTTTATAAAGTCTGAGGCCAAAACAGAAACCGTTGTCGGAGAACAGTTCAAACTGGGTGAATTTATCTGTGTACCTGTTATCAAAGTCGGACTTGGCTTTGGTTCCGGTGGCGCAGAAGGCACCGAATCCAAAAAAGGCAAAGGCCAGGGAATGGGCGCCGGAGCCGGTATGGGCATTGAACCCATCGGATTCCTCGTCACCAAAGGAGAAGAGATCAGTTTCCTGGAAGCAACTAAAGCTCACGGACTCGCAGCTGCTTTCGAAAAAGTTCCCGAACTAATCGAACATCTCGCTGAAAACCGCCGCAAAGAAAAAGAAGCGGAATTGGTTTAATCCTTTGAATGGAACAAAAAAAAGGCACCCGATCGGGTGCCTTTTAAATGATTAACGGTTCTATTACTGGGCAAAACTATTCACCAGCTTGCCGACCGTCCTTTTTTGCCTTTTTAACAGATCCGTCAACGGCTTAAAGAAACTGGCCAGGGAATAAGGCTCAAAATCGAATCGCAGGATCAATGGTTTCTTATCCTCTGCGTGTATTTCCAGACCGTTCCGAATCTCAAAATCCAGGTACTTTCTGCCAGACAATTTTTTCTCTGACTTGTCCTTCAGGATCAGGGTATTCCCGGATGTTCTCAGATAGAACCTGAGTTTAGTGTACTTACCGGGTTCCAGGTCAACGGCCGAATTTGTCTTGAGGTACAGACCTGTATGCGTGCCTTTGAGATTTACCTTGCTTGAATCATCAAAATCCTTGATGATATGCTCCTTGCCGGACTCATCGATCGCAGCGAAATTAGCAATGTTAAGGATCATTTCTGTAACGCCTTGTTCGGTAGCCATCTGATTCCTTAATAAGATTTTGATGGCATTGTATTCCGAGAGTTCCCAGATATCGCTCATCTTATAAGCAAACGGGTTCGTGTGGAATATGGTCGGATAATATGGGATCGTTTTCATAGTTGTAACAATTTAAAATTACACTGCAAATGTCCGGCGATCTTCTGAGGGGGAAAACAAGTATATTTCCCAATATATGTGCTATTTTAACCTTCAAGGAGCTATTATTTGTTAATTTATGTTAATATACCTTATTTGAACAGATTTTGTATCCTTAATTCCATTTCGAATGTTCACTTCATTGGGCTTCTGATGAGGTACTTTGTTGATTTTTCCGCACTTTTGAACACTCCGTATACTCAGTCATGGACAGAAATCTGATCGAAAGTGTTCGCACCTCCTTCCTTTCCCGATTTGGTGAGGAACCCGTCCTAATCTGGTCGCCAGGGCGTATAAACGTCATAGGGGAACACACGGATTACAACCAGGGTCTTGTTCTCCCGGCGGCCATTGATATGGGGATCGCGATGGCCCTTAAAATATCCAGAAAAGGCGCAGGGGAATGGGTAGCGGCCGACACGGAAGAGGTATATATTCCGGGAGCCTTTCAAGATATTCCTGAAAAAAGAGAAGGTTGGGCTGCCTATTTCCTCGGTATTTTACAGGAACTGCATAAAAGAGGCATACGCCCTGTAAATGTCCAACTAGTGTTCCGTGGAAACCTTCCATCCGGGGCTGGACTCTCCTCCTCTGCCGCCCTGGAGAACGCATTTATCTTTGGGTTGAACCAAGTTCTTGAACTCGGCCTAAGCGCCATGGAAATGGTAGAAATCTCCCACGCAGCCGAACAGAACTACGTGGGGGTGCGATGCGGGATCATGGACCAGTATGCAGGAATATTTGGCAGGGCCGGAAAGGCTATCTTCCTGGATTGCAAGTCCCTCCGGTCCGAAGCAATATCCATGCCTCTGACAGATTATCAATGGACCCTTTTAGATACGGGGGTTAAGCACCATCTGGCAGACAGTGCCTACAACGAAAGGAGAGAGACCTGTGAATCCATCGCGAGGAAATGCGGAGTTCGCTCTTTGCGGGAGGTGACTACTTCCATGCTGGATGCACTGCGGCCTGAAATCACTCCGGACGACTACCGCAAAGCTCTTTTCGTCCTGGAGGAAAACGCGAGGGTAATGCAAGCCGTCACCGCTATTCAGAATAATGATCTCTCAACCCTGGGAAGACTGCTTTATGAATCGCATAAAGGCTTAAAATACCAATATGAAGTAAGCTGTGAGGAACTCGACTTCCTGGTTGATCTGGCAGGGGAAAGAGGCGTTCAGGGAGCCCGTATGATGGGAGGCGGATTTGGGGGGTGCACACTGAATCTCGTTAAAAAGAAGGATGTACGCTCATTTATTGACAGTAGCATTGAACGGTATTCGGATCGATTCGGAAGCCCTTGTACACCCTATGAGATTAAGATCTCAGACGGATGTAATCTTTATCATTCGTAAAATGTTCAGTGAAATGACCAATATCATTGATTCCATATATCAATTCTCACGGCGTTAATAGGGCCTGATGATGAGGCCCAGAGGGCGGTCATAGGTAAAACAGTTGACCATCCGGTCGAGAAAGGCGACCACTTTGTTCCTAGGTCTAAAGTTCTTATTAAGGTTAATAAAAACCTTGATCTCTCATAATGATATCAATTTTGAAGATGCTTTACACCGGACGAAATCTTGACCCGATACAAAGGGACGATATCTTTTCCTGATAATATCTTAAGAGCTATTTCTGAAATTCGATTATTCTTCATAAATTAAGGGTCTTGATTACCTGACCGCATGACCATAGGAATCCTCAAGGAACCCAATGACAAAAGAGTGTCCCTGGTTCCAAGTACCCTTAAAAAATTCAAAGTAGAAAACGTGGAATTCTGGATCCAGGAAGGAGCCGGATCCCAGGCGAGTTATTTAGATGCCAAATATGAGAAATACGGTAAGGTAACGGACCGGGAGGATGTGCTCAAGAACGCAGATATCCTGGTGACCATCAATCCCATCCCTGCCGAAGAACTATCAAAAGTAAAAAAAGGAGCCTTGCTCGTCGCCGTATTTTCCCCTTTCCAGAACGAGAACCTTATAACCCGTATAAAAGAGTTGGGGCTTCAGGCCGCCAGCCTCGATATGATCCCCCGGACCACAATCGCCCAGACCATGGATATCCTGTCATCCATGGCATCGATCGCAGGGTATAGGGCCGTCCTGCTCGCAGCCACAGAACTTCCCGGGTTCTTCCCTATGATGATCACGGCCGCAGGGAGTATAAAACCCTGCAAGGTGCTGGTGCTCGGTGCCGGGGTGGCCGGTCTACAGGCCGTTGCCACTGCCAGGAGGCTCGGAGCCATCGTCGAGGCCTTTGATGTGAGAGCCGCCGCCAAGGAGGAAGTGGAGAGTCTGGGTGCCAAGTTCGTGGAAGTCCCGGGGGCCATCGATAAAAGAGATGCCGGAGGGTATGCCGTGGAACAGACCCCGGAATTCATGGCCAGGCAGCAGGAAGAAGTTCAGCTCAGGGCAGCGTCATCCGATGTGGTCATCACCACCGCCCAGATCCTGGGAAAGAAAGCCCCGATCCTGCTGACCAAAGAAACTGTGGAACGGATGAAACCGGGATCCATTGTTATAGACCTTGCAGCCTCTTCAGGTGGCAATTGTGAGCTCAGTCAGGACAAAAAGACCATCGTTCACAAAGGAGTGAAGATCATCGGCAACTCTCACCTCCCTTCGGACATGCCCAGGGATGCGAGTTACTTTTTCAGTAACAATGCCGCCAATTATCTGAAACTGATCATCAAGGATGGGAAATTGAATCTCGACCTCAACAATCAAATCATTGAAAAGACCCTGGTGACCAGGGATTAGATAAACGAATCTATCATATATGGAAAGTATTTTCCTCTTCCTGGATGAAAACCTATTGCTGATCTACCTCCTGATCTTTACCGTAATCCTAGGCTTTGAACTAATATCCAATGTTCCCACCATTTTACACACCCCGTTAATGTCGGGAGCGAACGCCATCAGTGGAGTGGTCATTATCGGGGCTATCCTGTTGATTCGCAATGCGGATCCGACAGACTATCTCACCCTGAGTCTGGGTGCCCTGGGGGTAGTCCTCGGCATGATCAATGTGGTCGGCGGATTTGCCGTGACTAACCGAATGCTCAAGATGTTCAATAAAAAGAAGAAGTAGATGCTCATTACAACCGTTAATATCTCCTATCTTCTCGGTGCCACGGCCTTTGTCATCGGGTTGCGGCAGATGAGTACCCCCGCTACCGCACGCAAAGGGAACCTTTTGGCCACTTTAGGCATGTCCATAGCTATTCTGGCGACCCTTTTCCTGCCGATCAATGGGGCAGACAATAACTATGTTTGGATCATGGGAGCCATGACCGTCGGCGGAATCATTGGGTATATAAGTGCCATCAAGATCGAAATGACGGCCATGCCTCAGATGGTCTCTGTCTTTAACGGCCTCGGAGGTGCCTGCGCTGTAGTCCTTGCCTATACGGAACTCTTTCAGCTTGCCGAAGGCGGGATTATAGCTTCTGAGGCACAGCTGCTCATCCTGCTGCTTACCCTGCTTATCGGGGCTGTAGCCTTTACGGGCAGTATGCTGGCCTATGGAAAACTTCAGGGACTGGTAGATGATCGCAAGGTCACCCTGCCCAGGCACAACCTGATCAACATGGCCATCCTGGCTTTGCTGGTCGTTCTTTACATATATGTCTATGTATCAGGGTCTCAACCCGGAATTATATGGATCACCGCCCTCCTTCTCCTTTCCCTGTTATACGGACTTTCTTTTGTCGCTCCCATCGGGGGAGCCGATATGCCCGTGGTCATCTCCCTGTTAAATGCCTTTACAGGTCTTTCTGCAGCTGCGGCAGGCCTGATCTACAGCAACAACATCATGATGGTCGGAGGTATCCTGGTGGGTTCTGCGGGGATCATCCTCACAGTGGTGATGTGCAAGGCCATGAACCGATCTCTGACCAACGTACTGGTCGGGGGATTCGGGGAGAACCATAAAAGCAAAAAAGAAAAAGGCGACAAACAGGTTGCCAAGGAGATCACCTGTGCCGACCTGGCCGTGCAGCTGTATTATTCCAATACTGTCATGGTGGTCCCGGGTTACGGCCTCGCGGTGGCCCAGGCCCAGAAAGTGGTCAAAAGAATGGACAATCTCCTATCCGCCAATGGGGTAGATGTGACCTACGCCATCCATCCGGTGGCCGGTCGGATGCCCGGCCACATGAATGTACTTCTCGCAGAAGCAGACGTGCCCTATCCCAAGTTGCTCGATATGGAGGATGCCAACGAGGCCATGCCCAATACGGACATGGTCATCGTCATCGGAGCCAATGACGTGGTAAACCCCGCGGCTTACGACGACCCGGCAAGTCCCGTATACGGGATGCCGGTGATTAATGTATGGGAGGCCAAGAACGTAGTAGTTTTGAAAAGGAGCATGAACCCTGGTTATGCAGGGATTCAGAACCAGCTTTTTTTCCACCACAAGACGCGCATGCTTTTTGGGGACGCCAAAACCACGCTCGAAGAACTGAATGACGAGATCAAATCACTGGAAGGTTGATCTCCCTCAGGATTTTTCTGTGCGCCTAAGATCAAAGATATCCTTCCTCCTGTCCCTTAAATTTCGCACCGCACCGAACTGGTTGAGCTCGCGCAACAGATCGATATCCACATCGGCGATGAGGATCATCTCCGTATTCGGGGTAGCTTCTGCTTTGATACCGTTGGTAGGAAAAGAAAAATCACAAGGGGTAAACACCATGGATTGCGCAAATTGTATGTCCATATTGTGGACGTTGGGCAGGTTACCCACACTTCCGGCAATAGCTACATAGCACTCGTTTTCTATGGCGCGCGCCTGTGCGCAATGACGAACCCTTGAATAGCCGTTCTGGGTGTCCGTAAGGAAGGGGATGAAAAGGATATCCATCCCGTCGTCTGCCAGGATCCGACTGAGTTCAGGGAATTCCGAATCGTAACAGATCAGCACGCCTATCTTCCCACAGTCCGTATCGAAAGTCCTGAGTCCGTTTCCGCCCTGCATTCCCCAGACCTTGGCCTCATCAGGGGTTACGTGTAATTTCTCATAGCGTTCCATACTCCCATCCCGGCGGCAGAGGTAACCTGCATTGACGAGTTTTCCGTCCTTCATTTCCGGCATGCTCCCGGTGATGATGTTGATGTTGTAGGAGATTGAGAACTCAGAGAACTTCTTGACGATGTCATCCGTGTGCTTGGCGAGCTCCCTGATGGCCTGGGATTCTCCAAGGTGATTGTTATCTGCCATCAGGGGAGCGTTGAAGAATTCCGGGAAAAGGGCAAAATCGGATCGGTAGCCCGAGACCGCATCGATGAAATACTCGGCCTGCTGCAACAGGTCATCGAGGTCCTTGTAGGGCCTCATCTGCCATTGGATAAGTCCAAGCCTGATTATTTTCTTTAATGGGGCCACCTTTTTAGTGGGTTTCTCATAATAGATATTATCCCATTCCATAAGCACGGCGAACTCACTAGACGCCTCATCCCCTTCGAGATATCCCTTGATGACCTTGGCCGGGTGGAAATCATTTGAGATCTGAAAGTTCAGAACAGGATCCTGTATCTCCTTCCTGCGGACCTTCTGAATGTATTCCTTGGGAGAGAGCGTATCGGCATACTTGTGGTAGTTAGGCATCCTGCCTCCGAAGGCCACTCCTTTGAGATTCAGGCGTTCGCTGAGATCCTTGCGGTAATCATAGAGCCTTCTACCCAGCCTAAGACCCCTGAACTCGGGTTTGATAAAGACATCGATCCCATAAAGCATATCCCCGTCCATGGTATGCGTACTAAAAGTGTAATTTCCCGTAACCTCCCTGTAGGTATGGTTCACATCGAACTGACTGTAGTCCACAATAATGGAAAGGGCACACCCTGCAAGTTCCCCATTGATCTTCATTACCACCTGTCCCTCGGGAAAGAGGTCAATAAGTTTCTCGATGTGGTGTTCGCGCCAGTAGGCATTGGGCATGGAGGTATAGGCCTCAATCATAGCCTTTTTAAGTTCCTGGTAATCGTCCATGCTCAGGTACGCCAGTTCAATATTTTCAATCTCTATCACGTTCTTTTTTTTTGGTGATACAAAAATAAGGCTTATTTCTCTCTTTGACTGTAAAGGCTATTCCACGAACCCAAGACCAGGGATACGCGAGGGATAGAGGATCCCGTCCTGCAGCCTGAAAAGTCCCTGAAACGGGTCATTCTCCAGATCGAGATGCCCATCGAGGTCTGCGAAATGCACATTGGGCCTGGAGAGTGCGAAATGGAGTCCGGCCGAGATCCCCAGGGCGCATTCATCCAGACAGCCCACCATGGCCTCGAGTCCGGCCGATTTCGCTACTGAGTTGATGTGCATCCCTTCCAGGATCCCCCCCACCTTCATCAGTTTTATATTGACCATATCGATCAGGTCATGCTGGGCCAGCCTGAAAGCGTCGTCCAGGGTTTTCAGGCTTTCATCGGCCATCACGGGTATCCCCACGGCATGGGTCACTTCCCCCAGAATGTGATCGGTCTTTGTTTTGGTCGGTTGTTCGAAGATCTGTATCCCTACCTCCTGGGTGGCCGTTACAAAAGCGATGGAATCCTCCACGCTGTATCCCTGGTTACCGTCGAACCTGAACACTGTTTCGGGAAACTCTTCCCGCAGCCGGATCATCCTCTCTATATCCTCTTCTAAATTGATGCCCCCTTTGATCTTCAGGATCCTAAAACCCCGTCCGGAGTATTCCCTGGCCATGGTAAGGGTATCCTGCAAACCCAGAATCCCGATGGTGATGCTGGTTTCAATGGAGTCCTGGTATCCTCCGAGATAGTGATACAAGGGTACACCTGCTTTTTTTGAGACCAGATCGAGCAAGGCCATATCCACCATGGCCCATACGGAAGGGTTATCCGGGCAAAGGGATTTGAGCTCCTCCAGGATCCTGGTATAGTTAAAAGGAGAACGGCCTTTGAGGAATGGAAGTAAGAACCATTCGATCGCCTGCTGGGCGCTTTCGGGCGTCTCGCCGGTGACTTCCAGGTCTGGTGCCGCACACCCATAGCCAACATGCTTGCCATCCGTTTCGAGCTTCAAAATAAAATTACTCGCCCTGGTAACCGTTTCATACGCAATGGTGTATGGGACGGAGAGGGATAGGTCTAACCGTTCGTAGGAAACGCGGGTTATTTTCATCAGTACCGCTTTTGATAGAGGTCGTCCAGGGAAGAATGCTGGATAGACTCCACAAAGCTCACCATATGGTGGATCATGAGCTCCCACATTTTTTTGCCTTTCTCCGCCGTAGCCTTGGTGGCATCACCCATTACCCCGCTCTCAGACAGCTTGTTGGTCCGCACATACCAGTTTACCCCTTGATCACTGTCGAAATCGAGATATTTACTGCCGAATTCCAGGGTCTGGTTCACGGCCTTGTCCATTTGCACCACCTCAGGCCTGATGGCCAGGGTCGTACTGGTCTCCAGCTCACCTGCATGGATGTCATTGGGAGTTTCCACCAGATTGTAAAGGGCCACGTCACTGGTCTCACCCGTATCCACACAGACGAAGATCTTGGCATCCCTGTTGATCATCTGGGCAGCGTAGTGCAGGGTAGGCGCATTGTCTCCGTGCCCGTTGAGGATTATGATCTTTTTGATACCGTTCTTGGCCAGACTCATCCCCAGGTCATAGACAAAACGGGATAAGGCATCATTGGTGACGCTGAGAGTTCCTTTGAAGTCTTCGTGGTGGTAAGACACCCCGAAAGGGATCGGGGGCAGCACTAGGGGTTTGGGATCCGCGCAAGCCTCGGCCACTTTAGAAGCCATATATTTGGCATCAAAATAGTCTATATCTACGGGCAGGTGTGGACCGTGTTGTTCAATGGCCCCACAGGGCAATATGGCGGTGTCTACGATCTTCAGGTATTCTTCGATCTCAGGCCAGGTCATCTCTTCCCACAAAAATGTGGATTTACGTTGTTTTGTGCTCATCGCTTTTCCTTAAAAAATAAGGCTGATCAAGGAAAGCCTTATCGGGTGTAAAAGTATGCCATTTCCTGTCATGGAGTCGTACACATCCTTCAGAATATTTTGTGTAGATCTCGAGGAGTGGCTCCCGGATGTGCAGGGGTAAGTCCTCGAGCTTGCTCCGCTCCCGGTCGAACCTCAGGGAAACGATTTCCCTGTGTTCTCTGCCCAATTTTCTGGTGTGCTCATTGTCTGAGAGCAACCCTTTTGAGAGCAGCAGGTGATAGAGATGGGCCGCATCGCTACCCAGTTGTTTCACCCCTCTTTTCTCCAGTGCCAGGAGCCCCTTTTTTATCTGTTCATCCGTATATCCGCACCTTCGCGGATCTTCCTCAAGGGCCATGAGCATGCCGATGATCCTCCTGCACTTCTCGCAATTCCCACAGGGCAACATCCGGCCATTCTCCTCGTGGGCTGCGTGGCAGGAGACCTGTTGAGCCTGCAGCCCGGGATACCTTTTCACCAGAATCTTCAGGATGAGCAATTCTGACAAGGGCCTGAGGACCGAGTACTGCCTGATGTTCCAACCTTTCCTGCTGTAGAATCGCGTCAGCGCATTGTCAAAATACTTGCTCTGATCGTACAAGCCGTTGTAATGGGATATCCCCTGGAAATTCCCTTTGACCGTGGTATCGTATTCATTCCCTATTAGGATGTTGCCCGCATTTCTCTTCAGGGCCACCGGCAGGGTACCAAAAAGGAAAACGGCCACAGTCCAGAGCCTGATCGGATAGATATCGGCCCTTATATTCTGGAAGTTCTCCTTTATGAACGGCATTTGTTTTACCATCCAGTTAAAGATACGGTCGCTGTTGCACCAGGGTTTGACCGTATTCGGTTCGATCTTTTCATAATGGTCATAGGCATTGACCGCCGTAAACCAATGCCTTCCGGATTCGTTGATGAATACGGGATGCGGGACACCGATCTCCCTGATAAGGCCATAGGTTAGCAGGCTGTCCTTGCCCCCACTGCTGAGGATCACGTATTCATCCTCTTTGGGGCTTCGCTCGGTGCGATTCAAGGAAAGATTAAAAAATGTATCCTCTTTAAAAACCAGGGAGGCCGCCGTATATCTGTGAAGATTCTCCACCGGTAAACGATCATAAGGGGGTTTTAGGAACTCGTTCCGACCATAGAATTTCAGGACGAGGATCTCCCGGGAGGTGTTTTCCATCATGTCCGTCAAAAAGCGTTTGTCTGCCTCGTCGAACAAGCCATCGAACACGATTTCCTCGAAGAACAACCCGTAGTTCAGGGCCACCTGGGCTACCATGAGGGATGCTAGATTGACATCAGCTGCTTTTTTTCGATCGAAATAAGGTGCATTGTAGGAATAAATGAGTTGATTGGAGACCGTTTCCCCATCTTTCTTTACGATGGTGTAGGTCGCTTTTACCCTGCGGGGTTCAACGGTAAGCTCATGGACCAGGAGTTTGTGGTAAACTACCAGGGATCGGATGCCTGTCATAAAAATTGTATAAGATAAACCGAACGGATCATCGGGAATGGATCCGTATCGCTGCTCAATTCTGCGGAATGCTTCATTAAAAATACCATAAATTTAACAGTATTGAAATACTATTTCCCGAATTACTCCATTTTATTGGGCCCCAAGGAGTAATCGCATCTAAAATATTAACACAGCACGAATGGGAAATTCAGATAATTTTACATCGTCAAACTAGTGAAATATACATGAACCTGAGATATTTATTTACCGCGCTTCTCTTTTTGTTTTGCAGCCTGCTTCCGGCCCAGAAGGAATTGCCGCTAAAAGTACCGAACGACCAAATTCGCCCGCTTAGGTCCCTGCTTGACACCTCCCTTCAGCGCAGCCTGGAAAACCAGATTCTGAAGAATCCGGAGTGGAAAAAACTGATCGAGACCAAGCGCATGGCTGTTGGCCTGGTGGACCTGCGCGACCCCGAAAACGTGAGGTTTGCGAGGATCAACGGCAACCACATGATGTATGCGGCCAGCTTGCCCAAGATCGCCATCCTACTGGCGGCCATGGATGCCATAGAAAAAGGGGAATTAAAAGAAACTGCAGAGGTGAAGAAGGATATGCGACTGATGATCAGCAAGTCAGACAACCAGGCTTCCACGCGAATGATAGACAGGGTAGGCTACGACAAGATAGAGGAGGTCATGACCAATCCCAAATACGAGTTTTACGATGAGGAAACCGGAGGGGGATTGTGGGTTGGCAAGCGCTATGGAGGAGGTGGAGACACCCACCGTGAACCGATTAAAAACCTCAGCCATGCGGCGTCCGTGACCCAGGTTTGCCGATTTTATTACCTCCTTGCCAACGGCAAGCTCGTAAACGAGGAAAGATCAGCACAAATGCTGGATATCATGGAAAATCCCGAACTGCACCATAAATTTGTCAACACCCTGGACGTCCTTGCCCCGGATGCCCGTATCTTCAGGAAATCAGGATCGTGGAGGAATTACCATTCCGATTCTGCCCTGGTGTGGGGGGTGGACAAGAACAGGCGTTACATCCTCGTAGCGCTCATAGATGATCCGAATGGGGAACAAATTATCCGCAGCCTCGTCCGACCCGTGGAAACTACCTTAAAAAATTTCAAGAATTACAGAAAAGGGTAAATTCGGGTAAAATTCTTCATGAAGCTGCAGGAAGTCTTAAAACGTACATTCAACATACAGGAAGGTGAATTCAGGATCGCCTTCCTGATGCAGTTGTACGTCTTTCTGATCATCACCAGCCTGCTGATCATCAAACCGACCGTAAACTCCTTGTTCCTATCGGAACTCGGCGTTGAAAGCCTGCCCATTGCCTTTCTTTGGGTGGCCCTGATCGCATACCTTAGTTCCTATCTCTATTCGAGGGCATTGAACCGGTTTTCCCTCCTCAAGGTGGTGAAGACCACGCTTTCGATCACGATCCTTATCCTGACCCTGCTGGTCATACTGCTCAAGTTCAACCTTTTGAATGCGTGGATGCTCTTCTTTTTTTATGTGTGGGTAGCCATACACGCCGTCCTATCCGCCTCGCAATTCTGGGTGCTGGCGAACCTGGTATTCAATCCCAGAGAGGCCAAGAGGCTCTTTGGATTCATAGGCTCCGGGGCCATACTCGGAGGGATCTTTGGGGGATACCTCACTTCCATCCTGGCACCCCTGATCGGCAACAACAACGTATTTATCCTGGCCATCGTCATCCTTTTCCTCTGTATTCCGCTCCTGGGAACCATCTGGCGCCTGAGGGTGGAAAAACTGAACCTGTTCAAGGTCAAAAAAAGGACGGGTTTAGATTCGGACAGACCGCTGAGGCTCATCAGGAATTCCAAGCACCTGACCTATTTAGCAAGTATTCTGGGGATCAGTGTGATCGTGGCCAAGCTGGTAGACTACCAGTTCAGCGATTTTGCTGCTGCAGCCATCCCGGACCCCGATGAACTCACCTCCTTCTTTGCCTTCTGGTTCTCCACCTTCAATTTGCTGTCTCTGGGAATACAGCTCTTTGTAACCCACCGGGTAGTAGGTGTCTGGGGTGTGGGCTTTTCCATGTTGATCTTACCCATGGGTATTCTGGTCGGTTCCGTCCTCTTCTTTTTCTTTCCCGAACTCGCCCTCATCGTTTTTGTGAAGGCAGTAGACGGCTCCTTCAAGCAATCGGTGAATAAGAGCGCTATGGAGCTCCTGGCCCTTCCCCTGCCGTTCGACCTGAAAAATAAGACCAAAACCTATATCGATGTGGTGGTGGATAGCCTGGCTACGGGCGTAGCAGGTTTCATCCTCGTATTCTTTGTACGGGGACTTTCAGCTCCTTCAGTTTATATTACCGGCATCGTCATCCTCCTCCTGATCCTTTGGGTGTACTTTGTATTCAAGGTCAGGGAAGAGTATTTCCAGACCTTTAGGGACAACCTGGCGATGGTACTGGAGTCTAAGACCCCCATCAAAAAACTGAACCTGAAGCGGAATTCGGTGGTTGATGGAATGAAGAAGGTGTTCGAAAACGGCTCCGAATCCCAGATCCTCTTTATGCTGAGCAAACTCAGGGAGATCAACGATCCCAGGTTCTTCCCGGAGGTGCAGAAGTTGCTCTCGCATCCCTC
Source organism: Muriicola jejuensis (assembly GCF_010671595.1). Taxonomy (GTDB): domain Bacteria; phylum Bacteroidota; class Bacteroidia; order Flavobacteriales; family Flavobacteriaceae; genus Muriicola; species Muriicola jejuensis. The sequence continues at coordinate 233,869 of NZ_JAABOP010000001.1, forward strand.
CCTCAAAGTGAGGACGGCCGCTATACAAAGCCTGTATTTCCTCAATGTGCATACCATGGTTACGGAAATTCCTCAATTACTCGCCTCTCAGGATGAAGATCTCATCACGGCCACCCTGGAATACGTACTGCTGCACTCCAATACCGATAAATCCAAGGTCTTTGATAAGTTCCTGGACCATGAGGACCCGAGGATCGCCAGGGCGGCTTTGTTCTGCCTGGCGCGCGAATCGAGGGACAATATTTCATTGCGGTCGCATTACCGCCTGAAGGAACGGATAGAGGCCCTCCTCTCCAAAACAGAGGAACCGCAGTGTTCTATAGAAGTGATCTCATCCGCCTTAAAGATCGCAGGTGTGGCCAACATACCGGAATTTTATCCACATCTTTCCCGGGCGCTGAAAAACGAGGATCCGGAAATACAGAAAGAAGCCATTGAAGCGACCGGCCTCAGCCTGTACCCTCCTTTTATAAAAGAACTTCTGCCCTTCCTCACAGATAAGACCCAGCGGCCCCTGGTCATTGAGGCCTATCTGGCATATGGGCAGTACCTTGCCCCTTACCTGATCGGGGTCATCCAAAACCGGGAAGCCCCTCTAACGCAATGCCGACTCATTCCTCTGGTGCTCAAACGCATGCCCTCCCAGCAAACGGTCAGCAGCCTGATGCTCCTGCTTGACGATCAGGATGTCACCATCAGACAGGAAGCGATCCGGGCCCTGAGTGACCTTAAAAGGGATTATCCCCAATACCGGTTCGACCACCTTAAAGTGGTGCGGAACATCCTGGAAGAATGCCGGATGTACCACCAATCCCTCTCGGCCCTGCACACGCAGATCATCATTTCCTATCGCAACCGCACAAAATCTAGGCAGGTGGTTACGGATGATGAGCGCAATGCCAGGTCGAGTTTGCTGGAATTGCTGGAAAGACGACTGGACGCGGGACTCGAAAGGATCTTTAAACTACTCGGTTTGCGATTTGGCACCCAGGACATAGACATCGCCTATGAGGGGATCCTAAGCGAGAAACAGGACGCCCAGGCACGGGCCATCGAATATCTGGATAATCTCCTTTACGGGGATCTCAGGAGGAAACTTATGCCTATCATAGAAAACACTATCCTGGATGTAAGCTCGGAAGAAGTTCAGCAGACCCTGCTTTCCAAGGTCCCTACCGAATACGAGTGCTTCCAGACCCTGTTGCAGGCCCATGACCACAAGATCAAGCTCGCAGTCCTATACCTCATAGGAGAGCAGAAGAATCCCAAATATCAACCTCTGGTTGAGATGATGCTCGGGAACGAAGATGAGCGTATCCGGGATTTTGCCGGGCAGATCCTCGGAAAATTGAAGGCAGTTCAATAAACCTTACGGATCGCCTTGTCTATGGCGGAGGCCAGATACAAATGGTCTGAAGCTGAATTCTTCCTGAGTACATTCGACATGAGCACCACCATATAGCGGCAGTTGTCAGGATGCTCCACGATGATCACTGAGTTCATATAATTCTGTACATTGCCTTCGTACTTCCCGCAGGGTTCACCCTTGGAACGATCGCATTTATAAAGGCTTCCCGATTTAAAATAGACTGCGGCATCCTTCAGGGACGGAGACTGTGCATAACGGATCCTTCGGTCCGTCATATACATCAGTCGTTTCATCTCCAGGGAAGAGGGCTCATCTACCACAACTCCCTGTTCCAACTGCAGCAGGAATTTCATCAGGCCCAGGGGAGTACCTATACTGCCCCCCTTATCACCCACATAGATATTTGCCCCTTTGGTAAAGAAACTGCCAAGACGCCATTCATCTGTTGTGATTCCCAGTGCACGCAAGGGAAGGTTGACTACGTCGTTGGCCAAATCGGTCAGTTCTTTTTTGGGGGTTTCCTTGAAGTAGGCCATGGCCTGCTCTTCTGTAAGTTCAGGATAATCCCGCCCGAAAGCCGCCATGAGCAGGGCTTCACGCCATACAATACTGGCAGCCCCGTTATTGCTGACAGACATCATATGGTCTGCCCATTCAAAGACAGTAAAAACGTCCGAGGCTATGACCTGGCGCTTGACCAGGGTTTTCTTCTCCAGATCGAAGATGGGGACGGTGTGTTCATCGGTGAGTCCCCATTGTCCGGCTTTGACAGATTTATTTCTAAGCAGGGCCAACCGATCCTCAAAGGAATCGGGGTAAATCTTCTGCAACTGTGTGAACAGGGCCACCAGTACGGCCAGTTTTCCCACGCTGCCCGGCTGGTAACCCAGGGTCTCATTTCGGTGAGCATACCTGAGTTTTTCAGGGTCAGAGATATCGAGTACACTCAGGGAATAGCTCTTGTCCATTCCCCTGAACAAGACGTTGATGTCCTTTTGCAATTGCTCGTCCTCGGTAAAAAACGTGGCAACGCTGTCGGCCCTGCGCGCGGAAAGGTTGAGATGGATATCCTCCCAGGATCTCATAGCGCCAGCTGGAAGTGGGCTGGTAGTCTTTAGTTCCCCCGCCTCAATGAGTTCAAGCCTTTTCAGGCGCTTGATCCCGGTTCGTTCATATCCGTCGATAGGATAGAAAAGAAGAAGGGCGATACTCGCAAAGACCGGGATCACAGTAATTTTTATGAACGTCTGCATACTAGCGTTTTGTTGAAAGTTGAATGACCTTATCCTTGCGGATCTTAGGGGTGATTGACTCCAGGTAGGTCGACCCCAGGGCCCTTTTGTTCTCGACGAAGGGTCGGATCTGGAAGAGCCAGAGTTTGTCTTCTTTGAATCCCAGTTCTACATCGTAGGCGCCCCGGTAATCACTTTTTGTTTCCCTGGGGAGGATTTCGCGAAGACTGGATGCCAGCTTCCTGATGTCTGCTTTGTTGCTGGTATTCAGAATAGGTTCTTCAAAAGTGGCAATCTGCCGGTCTGTACCACCGGTCTCTGGGAGCCTGTTGTAATACAACTCCCTGGCGGGGGCCAGAAGCAGGTCGGATTGATCCGTCACCAGTCGAGTTTCCGCCGCCTGACCGTCTACAGCACCTCCGGCACCCCTGCTAAAGGCCACGGTAAGGTCCTTTTCCGTACCTGTATTGATCCCTTTAGTGATCATCACCCCGGAATAATCCACGTCCACACTGGGGATGACCAGGATGGAGGGGAATACATTCTCTGGATTCAGCAGGTATTTCTGACGCCATTTGAAGCTGCGCTCCGTATAGGGGGAAGCCCACACATCCTTGATCCCTTTCAGGATCTTCTCACGATCTAACGTATTGAAGATGGTCAGGTTCAATCCTGCACCTGTAAAATCCTTCAGATCTTCCATGTTGGTATCGCTCCTGAGAAAGACAGGGATCTCGCCCAATTCAGCACCAAGAACGGAGGAGAAGCTCGTTTCCAGATCCCTGACAAATTTCGGATCCAGGGTCATGGACTGTATGGCAGCCCTGAGTATTTTCAGCCTTTCGAGCTGGAACTCTTCTACCAGCGATTCGCTTTTTCCATCCTTCCTCATCGCTTCGGCCTCCCGGAAAACGGCATTGAGATAATCCCAGTAACTTCCAGAGGTCTCTGGCATAGGGCGGTCCATATGCATCTTGAAGATCCCGAAGGGAATTACCAGCCCTTCCACCACCTCGTCCGGGAACATTTTTTTAAGCTGACCCAGATTTGCGGCCTTGGGACCGCATAATTTTCCGGAATTGGAGGCGTCTACGGACCTCATGTTGAGGACCTCCCGCACATCGAGTCGGATTTCTTCCACTGGAACCGCTATTTTTTCTTCCTTCCGCGCCTTCACCGCGAACAGGGCCTTTTCCTCCGCAGTCATCTGGCCGGCCGGTTTGAGGATCACATTTCCTTTATTGGAGACCGCGTAGAAGACCTGTGAACCATTGTACTTCCTGAGTCCTTCAAGGTTGGTATCGGAAAGGGCCGCATTGGGGATCCCCAGGTTCCTGGCGAGCAATTGCACGTGGGAAACCAAATTTCCTTCTGCGACCGTAGCTATACCTGCTACAGGTTTAAGATCGGAGGGGGGTCTCTGAAAGACGTAGATCTTATCCGAAGAAACCTCTAACTCCTCAGTCAACCCTTCAACCACTACCAATTCACCCATCGCATACCCCGGGTTGAGCCCCCTTACGGAACTCTGGTTCTGCAGGTCCATGACCTTGTTGACCAGGTTGGATTCCCTGGCTATGTAATCTCCCAGCTCCCCAACAGCCCTGCCCAGTTGAAGGACCAGGGACCCCCTGATCCTGTCGTCGATAAAACCGTGTGCCAGGGGTTCAAAACCCGCGTATAGTTCCGTTACTTCCTCAAAATGGGCCTTGAACATGCTGGTACTCCACTCCACCGCACTTCTGGAACGTTCCAGGACAAAGGTGAGTTCCTCCAGGGTCTGAGAGGCTCTGTCAAAGGATGACAGCTCAGGGACCAGTTGCTCCCATTCCCATATTTCCATGTACCCGGAAGCAGCGGAGGCCAGGCCCAAGTGGCAGATCTTTTTCAGCTGTTCTCGAAGATCTCCGGGATTCCAGTCCGATTCGTATCTAAAGATCACTTCTTCCAGTTTGAGAGAGATCTCCAGCATGAGCAAACGGTCAGATGAAGAGACTTCATCAAGCAGACCCTGTCTGATCTCCCACATGAATTCAGCACTTCCCTGTATCAAGGTCGAAGCTTCCGAGGTCCTTTTATGTGCTTCTATAAAGGACGAAAGTGAAGATTTAAGACCTTTGTCCTTCAGTTTACCGAGATATCCGGAAAGGGAGTTGATATCAAAAGGGCGGTGAAATTCCTTCATTACACCGATCAGGGCATTGAATTGCTCAATCAGATCAGGGTTAAGGCCATTCCTGTTCTGAGACAAAAAACGCTCCACTTCCGTGATGTCTGACCTTTTGGGACTACTGTGTATCTTGACCCTGAGATCCATAAAAGACGGAAGGAGATCAGAGATCACCTTGGACCTGCTTCGCATTTCCAGCCCCAGGTTCTCATCCTCGGCATAGGGTATATCTTTCATGGTATTCCTGATCAGGAAGAAGTACTTCCTAAGGTTTTCCTCTTTGGAGAGCACATCCCGGTAAAAGGACATCCCCCAGGCAGCTTCGTCCTCTGCCTGAACAGACCCCCGGTAATACTGCCCTTTTCGGTTGATCCACCCGTCGTCCACGGTCCTAAGATACTGGTCTATCTGATACTGCTTCAATCTCGAGAAGTTTCCTTTCGGGTCCCAGAATTCAACGGGACTGTGATACGCCAGGATCTGTCCGAAGTAGATCCCGTTCTTCTTTGAGATATCTTCCAGGACATCCTTGTACCTCGCGTGCTGTACGCCCGGGCCGATATTATCCGGACAGGGATCCTTGGGAGCCCTGATACTTCCATCCGTGCAAAACCAGCGGATGTCCTTGTAGGGACCCCGTATGTCCTTTTTAAATTCCTGCACCTTCGCTGCCAAATCTTCCCGGGAGTAGGGCTGTGCCCAAAGTGTATTCAGGGATGTCAACAGGCCAAATACGAAAAAGGTGAAAAGGAAATGCCAGGAGTGAGTAGCAGTTGGAATGGATTTGGAAGATCTTTTATTCATGACAGGCATACAGGGATTTGTCCCTTACTTTTTAAGGTTATTTTTAACCAGATCTACCAGTCTCTCCGAGCCAAATTCCAGTACGTCGAAGGCAGGAATGCCTGTTTCATCCGTAATGGCCTTGCAGGCCGGTGCAATCTCCTCCTTCTTCATATTCTCGTGGTTTACCGTAATGGCGATGACCTTTTTTCCGGAGATCACTTCCAGGGCGTGGATCTGTTCCGGCAGGGAATGCAGGCGATATCCGGGAAACCCATCGTATTCGTGTCGCATTGGAGCGTGCTGCAGGATGATGTAGTCGGGTCTGCCTGCAGCCAGAATCTCAAACCCCCCGGGGTAGGCCGGATTCATTAGACTCCCCTGCCCTTCGATCACGATCACATCCGGGTTTTCATGCTTCCAGGCGCTGACCACCGCGTGTTCTATCTCACCACTAACAAAATCGTTTATACAACTGTCCATCACCATGCTGTACTTGGCCCCCTGCATCCAGGCGGTCTGACCGGTCCCGACCATTTCCGCCTTCAATCCGGCCTTCCTCAAACCGTGTACCAATATCCATGCCGTTGTACGTTTCCCTATGGCCGAATCCGTACCCAGGATGGCGAGTTTCAGACAATCCACTTTTTCGATTTCCCCGGTAAAAAAATGGAGTTTATCGCGATCCGGGGTCTTTCGGATGTCCCTGATCCTGCATCCCTTTTTCCGCGCCAAATCCACCAGGTTGGTGTCATTCGTCAGGAAATCGTGCAAGCCGCTGTCCACATTCCAACCCAATTCCATGGCTGCAGCAATGGTCTTTCGGGCCTCGGCAGGAAGTCGGCCTCCATCCGGGGCCAGACCAATCACAAGGCTTTCCGGCATCAAAGGCTTACCGGTATAATACTTTACGGCAGATAGCAGATCCTCAAAAATGGGAATGCCATTCGCTTTGCCGTCCAGCACCTCCCCTGCATCCTTCCCTGCGTAACGGCTGTCAATAACACCCACTACATTATATCGCTCCGTAAACCTGACCAGGCCATGAGCTGTCTTACCGTTCGGGGTATTAAAGGCCCCTTCACAGTAGACCAGGGCATTTCCATCTATTGATTTCTTCATGTTCTTTAAAGTTAGTTCTTTGCGGTCAGAATGGCAACATAACGGTCCGGTTCCATAGGCTCCGTCTCGTGTATTTCCAGGAGGGCGATGAGACCGGCTGTGGAAGCAGGCAGTATGCGGAATCCTTCCTTTTTATGCAGCAGACTGGCCATATCTTTCAATTTGCGGTCACTTATGTTAAAGGCAGCTCCCCCGGATTCCCTGAGGGCGTAGAGCGCCTCCTCCCCGTCAAAACTGTGCCAGTTGATCAAAGGCTCATTGAATTTGGTTTCCCGGATCTTCTCCGGATTCAGGTCCCGGCAATAATCCAGGCCTTTCTTAAAGGACTGCACGATAGGGTTTTTGTGAGAGGAAGAGGCTGCGATCATTTTCGGTATCCTCGAGGTTTTCCCCCTTTTATAAAGGCTTACAAACCCGCGGTATATCCCGGCCAGGAGTGTGCCGTTAGAAACTGGGACCGCGCAGTATTTTGGGGCATCACCCAGGTCCTCGAAGATCTCATAGGCGATCTGGGCATAGGCCGTTATCTGGAGGGGCGTATTGGCCCCGCCCGGATTTGCATCGTACCATTCATTTTCGACTGCCAGGGCACTGCTTCTGGAGACCACATCCTCATAACTGCCGGGCAGTCTGATGATCTCGGCCCTGAGAGAGCGCATCTCCTCCACCCTTTCCGTGTGATAGGATTCAGGGATATAGATCTTGCAATGGATGCCCGCCAGATTGGCGGCTAGAGCCACAGCCACCCCGTAATTTCCACAGGTCGCCAGGCTTACCACGTCAAAATCCCGTCTTAATGCATCATAGACCTGTGCGAATGCGATTCGGTCTTTTTGGGTCCCCGTGGGGTTATCCCCTTCGTATTTGATATAGAGTTGCCTGATGTTGAACTCTCGTTCAAGGGCTTTGGCCCGGTTCAGGGCTGTGTCTCCCACTTCAAGGTTGAGGATGTCCTCAAAGCTTTCCAGGCGGTCCGTTATAGACTTGCTGCGGTCGATCACGAATTCACTGAGCTTCCGCGTTTCTGAGGATACCTTGTTCTCAGCGGTCTTTACGCCATCGCGTATATTCATAGGATAAAAAATTCACATTCATAGTATACTAAAATGATCGCATTTGATAAAGCAATATTAGTATTTATTTTGATGGTGGGTCACAGAATCTGTAAGCCCTGAATACTCGTGGTTTTCAGGAATCCGGATCATTCGAGGGCCGATTTCAAAATGGCCTAGTACACAATGTACCCCTGCAGGACTCATTTGTCGATAATCTGTCTTATTTTTAAACCTGTTGAACCAACCTAATCCCCTGCAACAGGAGTATGCTTGAAATCGCATTGATCATCCTCTACATCCTTATCGCACTTTCGCTGGTGATCGGGTTGCTGATCAACGGGGTAAAACCTTCCAAGACCCTGGCCTGGCTTCTGGCCATCTTTACCATCCCGGTCGGGGGCATTCTGTTGTACATCATGCTGGGCAGAAACCGCAGAAAGAAAAAGCTCTCCCAAATGCGGGAAGGGATTCTGGAGGTCCCGTCCTATTCCATGGATCCGGCCCTGGAGCAAATGCATCGCAAATACAGGAAACTGATGACGCTCGTTGAATCAGCGAGCCATTATCCCCCTACGGACGATAACGTAGTTACCCTGCTCGAAGATGGGAAGCAGGCCTTCCACAACATCTTCCAGGCCCTGGAAGATGCCGAAGATTACATCTATCTGCAGTACTACATTTTTGAGGAAGGCGAACTGACCGACAAACTGCTCTCTCTTTTTGAAAAGAAAAAGAAGAAGGGGGTGGATATCAAGCTGATCTATGACGGCATCGGCAGCTATTCCCTCAGCAGTTCGTACATCAAGCGCCTTAAGTCTATGGGGGTGGAGGTTTTTCCCTTTCTGCCTTTCCGCTTTGGCCGTTTCCTGGCCTCCCTCAATTACCGGAACCACCGGAAGATCATCGTGGTAGACGGGCAAGTGGCTTTTACGGGGGGCATTAATATCTCGGACCGGTATTTTAAGGGCGATCCCAACCTGGGAAGGTGGCACGATATGCACCTCGCCATCAAGGGACCTGCCGTGGCTCATATGGAGCACGTCTTCATATCCGACTGGTTCATGGTCTCCGAACAAAAGATCGAGATGAGGTGTAGCCCTGATTCTGCCCGTAAATGGGAAGAGGACACCCTGGTACAGATCGTTCCCAGCGGTCCGGATGATGTCTTTCCCACCATCGAACAGTCCTATCTATCCATCATCAACGAGGCTAGTGAATACCTCTACATTACCAATCCGTATATCATTCCCAGCGCAGAGATCATCAAGGCCCTGCAGATCGCTTGCCTAAGCGGCGTGGATGTGCGATTACTCGTTTCCGAGAAAAGCGATTCCAAGCTGGTAGACTGGACGGTCATGTCTTATTTCGAGGATTTCTTAAAAGCCGGGATACGCATCTATCAGTTTCCCCACGGATTTCTGCATTCCAAGATCATTGTGAGTGATGATGAGGTAGCCACGGTTGGCACCGCGAACATAGATGTGCGGAGCTTTGAGCACAACTACGAGGTAAACGCCCTGATCTATGACAAAACGGTCGCCAAAAAACTGAAAAAGAACTTCATTATGGATTGTGCGGAGAGCCAGGAGGTACAGCGGGATGATATCCTTGACAGGCCGGAATTTCAAAAACTAAAAGAAGGCCTGGCCCGTGTTTTTGCTCCTCTTTTATAAAAATATTAAGGTTGTGATCGGTCCCCACTCCGAAAGATGAGTTCTTCTGCTTCCATGGCTGAGACCACGAGGTCTATGTATTCATCCATGGTCTGTTCGGCCTCAATGGGATCTGGGACCTCAAGGACACCCCTCCAGATCAGTTCCCTTTCCTTGCCCACACATATACAGTAAAGGGACGTTTCCACGATATAGACCGTAAACTTATCGTAGTACGCGTCGTCGTAATAAATGTTCTGATGGCTCAGGTAATCATCCTTGAACCTGCCGTTGCCACGTTCCAGGTCCGACAGCTTTCTGGCCAGGGTCTGCCGGGTCTCTGAACCCAATATCTTGGTAAAGAGGATGGCATCGAAGTCTTTGTCGAGCAGGCTTTGTTCCACATCGTCGAGCTCCGCCTCGGATCTCGCGCTGAGTGTAAAATTGACGTCGAAGAGATCTATGCTTCCCATGGCCTCTACTCCCTGTTGTTCGAATCTAGCCACCATCCTGGTCTCAAACTCCTGGCGCGCCTCTGGATTGGGTGTCATCCCCACGACCAGTACTTTACTCGCATCAAAGAGTACGATGTCCGGATTCTTCCAGGAACTGACCAATTCCGCATCGGAACAACCCAGAAGAAGTAGGAAGAGGAAACCTGCTATTCTTTTCATGGTCCTTGCTTATGGGTTAATATTTCATTTAACCGACTCAGCGGGTCTCTAGACCATTCACCTCAAAGGATTTCTAGCTAGAGTACTCACCAATAATCGGAAACTCATCAGTAGATAAGGTATCACCCATATACCTGAATTCCTATGACAAATGTCATGACGGAGATCCTAGCGGTCCTTATTGTGGCGTTTCTTGAGGATGGTCTGCCCATATCGGAACATTTCCTTCTTTAAATTGAGAAATTCAGCAGTGCATTGTTCCATATCCTCTTTAAGGTACATATGCTTGTCCTTGTAAGCGGCATCGAGTGTGTGATTATGGAGGTCCAACAAGCCGCTGAGCTGGTTTTCGTGTTCCAAGACCTGTTTTTTCAATGCCTTGCATTTCTTTTCTGCCTTGCTCAGATTTTTCTGATGACTCTGTAAGTCTTCGAACAGAGCCGGAGTGTCCGGTTCAAATACATAGGAATTCAGCAACTTGATGAAAAAGTTGATCTCATCTTGTGAGAATTCTAGTTGGGAGATCCAATTTCTGGATTCCCTGTGCAGGGTATCCAGGTTCATTGTGCTGTTTACGACTTCTTTTTTCATAGGTTCACGTATTACTTTTTATTCTGCATCAATTATTAGGATCGTCTTTTATACGACCCGTCTAAACCAGGGAGACGGTTTCCTCAAGAGAGGGAAGGATCACAGACCAGCCATACTCTTCTTCGATCCCCGCCTTAAGTCCTTCCATGGCTGCTTGTTCTCCATGGATGAGAAATACCTTTTCCGGGATATTCCTGATATTGCCTAACCAGGTCAGAAGTTCGTTCCGGTCAGCATGGGCAGACAGGCTTTCGAGATGGACCACCCGGGCCTCCACATCGTACTCTTTCCCAAAGATCCGTATCCTCCCCTCCCCGTCAAGGAGCTTCCTGCCTCTTGTCCCTTCAGCCTGGTAACCCACCAGAAGGATGGTGGTGTTCTTTTTTTCCAGGGTCCTGGTCAGATAGGTCAGGATCCTGCCACCACTGAGCATTCCGCTCCCGGCCACCACGATCTTCGGCCTGGGGTCATCGATGGTCTTCCAGGTATCCCGATAGCTGCTAACCAGGGTCATATGCCTGCACATCGCCTTTAAGTCGGCGTCCGGAATCCTGTGCCAGGCTTTATACTCCCGGAAGACAGAGAGCACATCTGTACCCATCGGACTATCGATAAAGATCGGTATCCCCGGGATGCGGTTCTTTTGATATAACCTCCACAGGATCAACATCAGCATTTGCAGCCTCTCTACCGCAAAGGACGGGATCAGCAGGGTGCCCCTTTCCCTGATCGTTTCCTGGGCGAGGGTGATGAGCGTATTTTCAACATCTTCCTCCGGGTGTGTCCGGTCTCCATAGGTACTCTCCATAAAGAGATAATCGGCCCATTTGGGATATTCTGGATCTCTCAGCAAGAGGTCATCCGGCCTGCCGATATCCCCGGAGAACACATACTGCTTCCCTCCTATTTTTAAGATCAGGTAGGTCGCCCCCAGGATATGCCCGTTGTAGGTCCACTTTACCGCGACATCGTCATGGAGCTCCTGCCACTCGTCAAGGGGAACCGAATCAAATCGTTCCATGACAGCCTCTGCTTCTTCCAGGGTATAGAATGGAAGGGCAGGATGGTGCTTGGAATATCCTTCCTTATTCGCCTTTTCCGCTTCTTCTTCGTGTATTTTGGCACTGTCCCTGAGGATGATCCTGGTGATGGCAAGGGTGGGGGCCGTCCCGAGTACCCTGCCTTTAAAACCCTGTTTGAGCATTCGCGGCAGGTAGCCCACATGGTCGAGGTGCCCGTGGGTCAGCAGGATATAGCTCACGGCCGGGACGTCTACGGACAGGGGCCTCCAATTCTGCTCTCTGAGTTCTTTGAGTCCCTGGAACATTCCGCAGTCTACCATGACGGCAAAATCCCCTACGGATACGTGGAATTTGGATCCCGTCACGGTCCGGGCAGCTCCCAAAAATCGAATATGTACCATGGCCTTTTTTACTTATCACAATCGGCACAGGTCCCCGATCTCTTTTAAGATCCTCGCCTTGCGGTTTTCCGAAACACCCAAATGGTCGAGGTAAAACGTATCCCTGATCAGTTGCCTGCAAAGCACGATATCCCGGCTGAGCAGGAACTGTTTTTCGCGTCCTGAGAGGAGGGTAGACACCGTGATAGGGTAAAGGGCGAGTCGGTCTATCCTGTTCCTCAGGCCGTCCCCCTCGGGAAAATCCCAGCTCAGCAGATATAGACCCGCACATTTCCCATACGCCACTGCCTCCTGGGTAAACCTCGTATTGGTGACCACCCATCCCTCATCCGGTCTGATGAATCCGGCTTTGTCACCATTATCCGCAGCCTGTACGTCCTTGAATCTTGAGTGTATATACAGGGGTACCTTTACGTTGCAATTCCTCCCTTCCTCCCCGTGAAACTTGCACTCGATCAAAAAGGTCTTTCCGTTCTTACTGGCCAGAACGTCGATCTCATGAGAGATACAACCCCCGCTCACCACCTGCCCCACTCGGGTCTTATACCCCGAGTATTGCAAAAGGGTGCTTATGAATTTCTCAAATGGAAAGCCGGTCGGCCCCAATTCATAAATGGCCTTTTTCAATTTGTATTTCGAGGCATAAATCGGCCGTTTACGTCTGAGCATGGCATAGGCACGGTTGTAGATCTCCTCGGTGCTGATCCCTGGAAAGAGTTCTTCCTCTACCTTTTGAAGGATCTGGTCTACCGTCGTTTCATCCGCCCCGCTGGTCCGAAGGGAATCGGCCAGCCTTATAGAGGAAAAGGGGACACTTTCCCCCGAAGATTTTACGATATGGATGCGTTTTTCCATAAACCTCGGTATACGTCGGTCGGTGTACGACTATTCATTGGGATGGGGCAGCACCAGGAAGGGTATGGTGATATGGAAGCCTATTTTCTTAATGACAGGCTCTATGAACAACCGTTCCAGAAAGGTGTGCTTATTTTGTACCATGGCCAAAAGATCGACTTTTTTGCTGGCCTTGAAACCATTGATCCCATCGATGATCTCCTGGCTGGGCAGGTCGTGAAATTCGTGCCTGAGCTTAGAGAACATCCCGGAGAGTCCGCTTTTATTTCGCTCCTGTTGTTCGTTCAGTTCGTATCCGGTAGACACATGGAGCACATGAATGGCCGCGGTATGCATGGCAGCTATCTCCATCAAAACTGACAAGCGGGTGTGCTGGTAATCCACCTCAAAGTCCGTCGGGAACAGGATGGCCTTGGGTTTTTCGTATGTATATCCGGCAGGGATCGCCAAGACAGGACAGGGTGCTTTTTTGATAACGTGTACTGTATGTGATCCCAGAAAGATCTCTTTGGCCCCGGTGGCACCCTGGGTGCCCATGATGATCATATCCACTTTTTCCCTTACGGCCAGGTCGCAGACCTCATCCACAAGCAGATTGAAGACGGAATGCACGATGAAGGTGTGTTTGGGATTCTTGAATTTCTTCTCCAGCTTTTTTTTGAGGTCTTCCAGGTTTTCCATGGAAAGGGACTGGTAAATATCTCCGAGTCCGATCTGTCCGGGACTGTGAAGGATGTACTCGGATTCATAGATGGCCGGGGTATAGGTGTTCAGCAGGTAGAACCTGCATGGCTCGTTCTTAAAGAGTTCCATCGCATAGGTGATGGCGTTGTAGGCGTTCTTTGAAAAATCGGTGGGAAGTATGATCGTTTTCATGACCGGGGAGATTAAACGTTAACGCGAAATATTCTGCAGGACGAGGAAAGGGATCTTAATGTGCAGTCCTAGGGTATTCACCGTCGAAGGCATAAGCATGTCCTCCAGGTGGGAGTGTCTGGTATTGACCATAATAAGCATGTCGATGTTCTGATGTACGATATACTTGGTGATCGCGATGGTTTTGTCCTTTTCTTCGGTCGTTTCAAAGGTTAGATGGGCCTTTTTTAGTTCATTCTTCAAAAAATTTTTATTGTCTTCCTGTCTCAGCGACAGCTTCTTCATCGGGTCGATATACAACAGGTGGATGTTCGACCGGAAGGAACCGGTAAGTTCACAAAGGAGCTTGAGCTCTCTCCTCTTGTAAGGGATGAGGTAATTGGTCGGGAAGAGGAGTTCCCTGGGCGGGTGGTAGACATACCCTTCCGGAATGGCCATCACCGGGCACTGTACGTACTTCATCACCATTAGGGTATTGCTTCCGAAAGTGATACTTCGGTCATTGGCAGCCCCCCTTGTACCCATGACCACTATATCCGTATTCTCCCGGATCACCAGGTCGTTCACCTCGTCAATAAGGGAACCGAAGGCGGGAATGGTCCTGAAGTTGTGCTGGGGGTTGGGTGAATACTCCCTGATCTTGTGCAATAGGTCTTTCAGGGATTTCGCAGATCTTTGTTCTACCTCGTCCTTTTTTTTATTGAGCAGAGCACGGTCAGTGATATTCCCCAACTGGTAGACCTCATCGGCATAGGCATGGAGGATGAAGATCTCGCTTTGCTCGTACTTGAAGATCTCACAAGCGTATTTAAGCGCGTTGAAGGCATTTTCAGAAAAGTCCGTTGGCACTACTATCTTTCTCATAACCATCCCCTTTGTATAACTTCTTTAAAGATAGTCGATTTCCGACCCCGGAAGTATGATATTAGTCAGTTTGAAGTCTTATTTTTTTACCTAGTTTTATGGTCCTTTATCCAGGTTATGAAGAGTAATTTTAAAAAAATAGTTTCATCTGAGATACCTGTGCTGGTAGATTTCTATGCCGACTGGTGCGGGCCCTGCAAAGTGTTAGCACCCATACTCCAGCAGGTCAAAGAGGAATTGGGCGATTCTGTAAAGATCGTCAAGATCGATGTGGACAAAAATGCAGCCATTGCCGAAAGATACCAGGTTCGGGGGGTACCCACCATGATCCTGTTCAAGGAGGGTAAACTCCTCTGGCAACAATCAGGAGTACTCCAGAAGAACGACATCGTCCGGGTGTTGCGGACCTATACTTGAAGTCATCTTTACAAAGGTGCCCTGAGGCAGATCAACCTAAGGTGAACCAACCGCGGGTCTGTGTTCACCGCTTGCTGTAGACCGCCTTCCTTTTTTTAAGCTGACGCTCGAGATCCTTCAGGGTAGCAGCCGCAGCTTTTTCAAAATTATCCTCCGTGGAACTGGCAAAAATACGCGGGCCGGGAACCTCCATCTTCATCTCACAGACCTTGTTCTTACCGCTGGAGTCATTGCCGAGCTTGAAGTAGACATCGGTACTCAGTATCCAGTCGTATTTTGCGGATATTTTCTCTAATTTATGGGTGAGTAATTCATTCATCGCCTCACTGGTAGGCATGTGTAGGTATTGAATATTGACGGTCATAAATGCGGAATTAATTTACAGGTTCAAGATAGGACTTACCTCCTTGTCTTTTTATGACAATTATCAGGACCGGGGTACTTGCTATTTCTTCTGTTTTTGTTTTTACGGCCCTGTACACCTCCGAAGATATAGAATTTGTAATTTACTTAAAAATACGACAATTTTCGCCAGATCGGCCGGGCTTTGAGCTAATGTGATAATTATCATGGTCTAAGGGTGCTCTCCGGATTAATTTAGACCTAAAATCACAAGATGGGAAAACCGGTTTTAGCAAAGGTCGCCACAGGCACCCTTTTCCTTCTAGGGGTGATCTTTCATCAGGGTTGTAAGGAACAGGAAGATAGAATATACCCGGAAAAAACAGCTATCACAGAATCCGTGTATTCCTCGGTCACCGTACAGCCAGACAGCCTGTACATGGCCTATGCCTCTGTAGGCGGCATCCTCGACAGGAACCTTGTCGAAGAAGGGTCCGTGGTATCTAAAGGCGACCCCATTGCCCAGATCATCAACAGCACTCCGAATCTCAACCGGGAGAATGCCAGGCTGGCACTGGAACTTGCAGAACAAAATTACCTTGGCAACCACGCCGTTCTCAAGAGCCTGAGAGAACAGATAGAAGCTGCCGCACTGCAGTACAGCAATGATTCAGTGAATTTCGCAAGGCAGAAAAAGCTGTGGGATCAGGGAATAGGTTCCCGTGCAGAATTCGACAGCAGGAAACTGGCCTTCGAACTGTCGCACAACAACCTCAGCCTGAAAAAGAGTTCCTATGCTCAAATGAAAAACGAATTGGAAACCAGGTACAGGCAGGCTCAGAACAGTTACGAGACCTCCCGTATCGCCGCCAGGGATTTCCTCATCGAAAGCAAGATCAATGGTACTGTCTACGCTCTTTACAAGAATCCCGGGGAGATAGTGACCAGCATGGAACCCGTGGCCTCCATAGGGAGCACAACGGATTTCCTCGTAGAAATGCTCGTGGACGAGGTGGATATCGTAAAACTGAAGCCCGGTCAGAAAGCCCTCATCAGCCTGGACGCATACCCTTCGAAGGTGTTCGAGGCCCAGGTCAGCAAGATCTATCCAAAAAAAGACGAGCGCTCCCAGACTTTTAAGGTGGAAGCCCTGTTCAGGCAGCCTCCCCCTACCCTCTTTCCCGGGCTCTCAGGGGAAGGGAATATCATTATAGACCAGAGGGAAGACGCCCTGGTGATCCCTAAGGAGTACCTCCTCAACGACAGTATCGTAGAGACGGAGAAAGGACCTGTGATCGTAAGGACGGGGCTGCAGGACCTAGAAAGGATAGAGATCACTTCGGGCATCGATACCGGTACACTCTTGCTAAAACCCGAGAAATGACCAACTGGAGCGTCATACTGAATATTGCCAAGACCCATCTGCTCACCAAGATGAAATCTACGGTAACCGCCTCTCTGGGGGTCACCTTTGGCATTGGAGCCTATATAACCCTGGTGAGTTTTATGACCGGCCTCAACCAGATGCTGGACGACCTGATCCTGAACCAAACCCCCCATATCCATCTTTACAACGAAATTGAACCTTCTCCAAAACAACCGGTCAACCTTTACGGTGACCTGGAAGGAGCCTTCAATGTGGTGCATTCGGTTAAGCCCAAACAGAGTCAGCGTAAGATCCACAACGCCCTGCCCATCCTGGACTACCTCAAAAAAGACCCGAACGTAAAGGGAGCCACCCCACAGTTGAGAATACAGATCTTCTACCTTTCGGGTTCCATTGAACTCGGAGGCAACCTCACAGGGGTCGATGTCATGGAAGAGGCGCGCATTTCAAACTTCAGGGATTATATCGTCTCGGGGAGTCCGGAGGCTTTGAGAAACCTGGATAGCGGTATCTTACTCGGGGCCGGCCTGGCTAAAAAGATGTCGCTGGGTGTCGGGGACAGAGTACAGGTGAGTACCGTGACCGGAGGGATCTTTCCCTTAAAAATCGTCGGGATCTACCAAAGTGGAATCGCGGACATCGACAACATCCAGAGCTATGCCAACCTGAATACCGTACAGCGGATCAGTGGAGAGGCACAAAATTACATCACGGACATCAATGTAAAGCTCAATGCTATCAGCGAGGCCCCTGCCATGGCCCAAAGACTGGAGAAACAGTTCGGGATCAGGGCTACGGATATCAATACGGCCAATGCCCAGTTCGAAACCGGATCAGACATCCGCAACCTTATCACCTATGCCGTTTCCATTACCCTGCTGATCGTTGCCGGGTTTGGCATTTACAACATCCTGAACATGCTTATATACGAGAAGATGAACGACATCGCCATCCTGAAGGCTACGGGATTTTCAGGAAGGGATGTACAGCTCATTTTTATGAGTCAGGCCATCATTATAGGCCTTATCGGAGGATTTCTCGGCCTGCTGATCGGATTCGGTCTTTCCGTTTTTATTGACCAGCTTCCGTTCAATACGGAGGCCCTGCCCACCATCACCACCTTTCCCGTGAATATGCAATTCAGGTACTATGTGATCGGGATAGTCTTTGCCCTGCTTTCGACATTCGTGGCAGGTTATCTCCCTTCGAACAAGGCCAAAAAAATAGATCCCGTAAGGATCATTCGCGGAACATAGACCAGCATGATGAAGTACGTCCTTGAAGCGAGACATATTGATAAGCATTTTAAAAAACCGGTGGATTTTCACGTGCTGAAGGACATCAGTTTTACCGTGAGGCAGGGAGAGTTCGCCACGGTCATGGGCAAATCAGGTTCCGGAAAATCCACTCTGCTCTATATCCTCTCTACCATGGACACCGATTACACGGGGGAACTCTATTTAAACGGAGGTCTGGTCACGGGAAAGTCACATCAGATCCTCTCCAGGATCCGAAATGAGCACATCGGGTTCGTCTTTCAGTTCCACTACCTGCTCTCGGAATTCAGCGTTCTCGAAAACGTGATGTTACCGGGCAAAAAACTGGGAGCTCGCACCGAAGAGCAAATTGAAAGGGATGCCAGGGAAAAGCTGGAAATGCTCAACATAGGGTACCTCGCTGAAAAAAGGGCCTCCCGAATCTCGGGTGGGGAGAAACAACGGGTCGCAATCGCCCGAGCCCTGATCAACAATCCCACTATCCTCATGGGGGACGAGCCCACGGGAAACCTGGATAGCTACAATGCAGAAAATGTACTACAGATCTTCACACGTCTCAAGGAGGAACAGGGGCTTTCCTTATTAGTGGTTACCCACGATCTCGATTTTGCCCAAAGAACGGACCGGATCATCGAGATGGAGGACGGAAGGATCATCAAATCCTGACCCGGTTCCAAAGTATGACATAAATCATGAGATAAAAAAAGCTGCATGGATATCTTTGGGTTACATTAAAATTACATCAACATGAGCACCCCTGTCCAAACCGAGAACACTCACACGGCAAAAAAGATGAATTGGTATGAAGTGTACATCCTGGCGAATCACTGGAGGTCCGACCTGGATTTTTACCGGGAAGACATCCGCTTTCTTCAGCAGCTCATCCAAAAATACCTGATCTGGATAACCAAGAAAGAAAACTTGGACCGCGTGGCCGGAATACGGAAAAAAGGACACGAGCTTTCCCTGAGAGCGGAGAATTTGCAGGAAGCGGTAAAAAGGCACCTCTCCACGGTGGTAGATGCAATCGAAGGGAAAAAACCCGTTTCAATCGATGATTTCATCTCCCGTCATGGGCAATTGGAAAAGGAGTTTGCAGATTTTGTGACGGATTTCAGAGAAAACCGGAAGGAGGTCTTCAAGGTCACCGAATACATTATGGACAGCGAGGAACTGCAGCATATCCTGGATTCCTAGCCCGGTGACAAAACAGTACCTTTCCTATGAAAGCTGCATTAGCGATCTTGTTAGGCATTCACGGCCTAATCCACTTGTTGGGATTCCTAAAAGCGTTTGAACTAGGTCAATTTCCCTTGCTGACCGGGAATACCAGCCGTATTCAGGGATTGTTGTGGCTTCTCACGGCCATCCTGATACTCGTTGCCATGGGCCTCTTCCTTGCCAATAAGGATACGTGGCCGTGGATCGGCCTGGCCGGATTGATCCTTTCCCAGTTCCTCATTGTGATCACCTGGGCAGATGCAAAACACGGAACCTGGATCAACATCCTGCTCCTGATTTTTATTTTGGTATTTATTGGGGAAAGGAATTTCAATATCGGCATACAGGAGGAGGTACGGCAACTCTATTCCCCCCAAAGAGCAAATGCAGATCTCGCGTATATCGGGAACGAGTTGGCAACTCTCCCGGTAATTGTGCAAAATTGGATTGAAAATTCCGGGATTTCGGCCATTGGACAGATCGGGAAGGTGCACCTGAAACAAAGGGGAAGGATGCGAACAGAACCTGGTGGTTCCTGGATGCCATTCTCTGCGGAACAATGGTTCAACATACAAGAACCAGGGTTTGTGTGGAAAACAAAGGTAGAAATGATCGGCCCGGTCTTCCTGACGGGCAGGGATAAACTGATCAATGGGAAAGGAAACTTGAACATTTCCCTATTATCCCTGATCCCTTTGGTCAGTGAAGGCAATGACCCTAAACTCGACCAGGGAAGCAGGGTCCGGTATCTCGCTGAGATCTGCTGGTTCCCTTCTGCAGCGATGCAGCCCTACCTGGTATGGGAGCCCCTGGGTGCTGATCGGGCCAGGGCCACTTTCAGAGATCAGCCCGATGTGTCCGGTATCTTCCAGTTTGACGGGCAAGGACGGATCGTATCCTTCGAGGCCTTGCGTTACAAAGGATCAGGGGATGGCGCCCCCAAGGAAAAATGGGTGGTTAGGAACACCTCTTTTGCAGAATTTGACCAGGTAAACGTCCCGAACAGGTCTGAAGTGTACTGGATCACAGAAAGGGGTGAGTTTCACTGGCTGTCCCTTGAGATTATTGGAATAGAGTACAATTGACCTGTGGATCAAAAATTGAGTCATTTCCTGCCCCATTAAATTGGTGGATACAAATTAGGTTTCTATCTTTGCATTCCGAAAAATCTATTTCAGGCCCACGTGGTGAAATTGGCAGACACGCTACCTTGAGGGGGTAGTGTTCGCAAGGACGTGCTGGTTCGAGTCCAGTCGTGGGCACTTAAATCCGCTGTTCTTTACTCAGGTAAGGAATGGCGGCTTTTTTTTTGAAGAGGATCGGGTCAAATTCCTAATTTAGCGAGGTCTTAATATTCAAAGCCGGTTCAACAAATGGGAAAAAGCGTACTGATTGTCGGTGGCGGGATCGTGGGCCTCAGTTGTGCCTACTACCTGCACAAGGAAGGACATGAGGTAACTGTTATCGACAAGTCTGGAATGGACGGAGGTGCGTCCTACGTAAATGCGGGATATCTCACTCCCAGCCATATCATCCCACTGGCATCCCCAGGCATGATGGCCAAGGGTATCAAATGGATGTTCAACAGCAGCAGTCCGTTCTACATGAAACCCCGGCTGGATGACAATTTCCTCAGATGGGCCTGGGCCTTTAACCGGTCTTCGACCAGGGCCCATGTTGAAAAAGCCATTCCTCTGATCAGGGAGATCAATGTCCTAAGCAAGGATCTTTATATCCAAATGCACGGATCAGGTGAACTCGGTGACTTCCACCTGGAGAAAAAAGGTCTTCTCATGTTATACAAAACCCGGAAGGAAGGGCAACATGAAAAGGAGGTCGCCCGGAGGGCCTCTGACGAGGGTCTGGAGGTAACCGAATTGACCCGGAATGAACTCGACAGGCTGCAACCCGGATTAAGCCCGGAGATCGAAGGCGCAGTACACTATCTATGTGACGCCCATACGTCGCCGAACGAGATCATGGATCGACTTAAAATGTACCTGAGAGTGCAGGGCGTAGTGATCCTGCAGGACGAGGAAGTCATCGGGTTTACCCGCAAAAACAGACGAATAACCGGCACATTGACATCCCGGGCTACTTATACAACGGACGAGGTGGTCCTTGCAGGAGGTGCCTGGACGTCAGGGCTACTGCAAAACCTTGGGATTAAACTCCTCTTACAGGCCGGGAAAGGATACCGCATCAATGTGCCCAGACCTCTCGGGATCCATCTGCCAGCTATCCTCATGGAAGCCAAAGTAGCGGTGACCCCTATGAGAGATTTTACGCGATTTGCCGGAACCATGGAGTTTTCCGGGATCAACCACCGGATAAGAAGCGAAAGGGTGGAGGCGATCGCACGGGCAGCCCAGGCCTACTATACAGACCTGGAAATACGCGCCGATGAGAAGCAGGCAGCCAAATGCGGCCTGAGGCCCGTGAGTCCGGACGGGCTTCCCTACATCGGGAAAACCTCCCATTTGGAAAACCTCACCATCGCCACCGGGCATGCCATGATGGGTTGGAGCCTGGGGCCTGCCACAGGTAAACTGGTTTCAGAAGTGATTTCCGATCTCCCTCTGTCCATGCCGCTGGATGGATTCCATCCCGAAAGAAGATTTTAAATATGCCTTGTAATTTACACATCCCCAGTGGCCTGAATTCCACACCTCCATTAAAATTTAACGTTCCTCTTAGAACTTAAGCGGCAAAAAAATGTAACTTTGTTTAAGCTTTATCGATAAAACATGAACAACGTAAAGAAGTACTTTAGTATCCGGGACCTCGAGAACCTTTCCGGTATAAAAGCGCATACGATTCGCATCTGGGAAAAGAGGTACAACTTACTGGCGCCGGAACGCACATCGACCAACATACGTACCTACAGTCTGGCAAGTCTGCAGAAGTTGTTGAATATCACCCTTTTGTACAACAACGGTTACAAGATCTCCAAGATCGCAAAGATCCCGGAAGGAGAGCTCCCTTTGTTCGTAAGGGAACTCGTGGCTCAGAACAGTACGAAGAGCCATGCAATCAACGCCTTCAAGCTTTCGATGATCAACTTCGATGTCTCCCTGTTTCAGAAAACTTACAACAGTTTGATCGCTGAACGCTCTTTCCGGGAGATCTTCTGGGAAGTATTTATCCCCTTATTGAACGAATTGGGCCTGCTCTGGCAGACCGACACGATCAGTCCTTCCCACGAACATTTCATCACCAACCTGATCAAACAAAAGATCTACACCAGCACTGAAAAGATACAGGAGATGGAACCCAGCAGGGAAGACAAGGTGTTTGTCCTTTTCCTGCCTGAGAATGAGATCCATGAGATAGGTTTGTTGTTCGTGAATTACGAACTGCTACTCCGTGGATATAAAACCATTTACCTCGGTCAGACCATGCCGCTGGAGAGCCTTACCGACCTGCAGAAGTATTACAGCAACCTTCATTTCCTCTCCTATTTCACGGTAATCCCTACCAAGGACGGCCTACAGCAGTACATGGAGGATTTCAACCGTATACTCAGCCCGAATGGTGTGTCCAAACTTTGGATCCTGGGCAGGCAGACCCAGTTTCTCACCAAAGACAAACTCCCCAATCACATACGTTCCTTTGAATCTGTGGAACATTTATCGGCTGCCCTTTAACGGTTATTTTATCCCTAAACGCCATGAGTAAAAAAGTTGTCATCATAGGTTCGGGATTCTCCTCCCTCTCTGCTTCCTGTTATCTGGCAAAAGCAGGGTTTGAGGTCGACGTCTATGAAAAGAACCAAACCGTAGGTGGCAGGGCCCGGCAACTGGTCAGGAAGGGATTTACCTTTGATATAGGACCGAGCTGGTACTGGATGCCCGATATCTTTGAACGTTTCTTCAACGATTTTGGGAAGAGTACTTCTGACTATTACGAGCTGGATAAACTAAGTCCAGCATACAAGATCTTCTTTTCGGACGATGTCATTACCATTGGTGACAGCATGGATAAGATCTGTGAAGAGTTTGAGCGTATTGAGCCCGGAAGCTCAGAATACCTGCGTTCATTCATAGCGAAGGCACAGGAGAATTACGACATCGCCATCAACAAGATCGTGTACAGGCCCGGCCTTTCCCCTTTTGAACTCGTTACCAAGGATACGGCCCTGAGGGTCGATCAGTTCTTTAAGACCATCAGTGGGCAGGTCAGGAAGCAATTCAAGAATCCGAAGCTTATCTCCACCCTCGAGTTTCCGGTATTATTCCTGGGTGCTAAACCGAGCAAGACCCCTTCTTTTTACAGCTTTATGAACTATGCCGACTTCGGCTTGGGTACCTGGCACCCGCGGGGTGGTATGTACAGGATCATAGAGGGGATGAAGGCCCTGGCTGAAGAACTGGGGGTAAAGATCCATACAGGACAGGCCGTGGAAAAGATCCTGGTGGAAGACGGCAAGGCCAAAGGGATCGAGGTGAATCAGAAGATCATCCCCGCGGATTTTGTCCTTACTGGCGCGGATTACCACCATTCCGAAACCTTGTTAGAACCCCGATACCGCCAGTATTCAGAGGAATACTGGAACGGCAAGACCTTTGCCCCTTCCTCCCTCCTTTTTTATGTGGGGTTCGACAAAAAGTTAAAGAACATTGAGCACCACAACCTCTTTTTCGATACCGATTTCGAAAGGCATGCGGAAGAGATCTATGACCGGCCCCAATGGCCTACGGAGCCTCTGTTCTATGTGAACTTTCCTTCCGTTACGGATCCCACGATGGCTCCGGATGGATGTGAAACCGGATTCTTCCTGGTGCCTATTGCCCCTGATCTTGAGGATACTCCGGAACTGAGGGAGCAGTATTTTGATATCGTCCTGAAGCGCCTGGAGCAACGCACGGATCAAAGCATTGAAAATAATATTATCTTTAAAGAGTCCTTTTGCGTCAATGATTTCAAGGAACAGTATAATTCCTATAAGGGCAATGCCTATGGAATGGCCAATACCTTGATGCAAACAGCCTTCCTGAGGCCCGGCCTTAAGAGTAAGAAAGTAAAGGACCTCTATTTTACAGGGCAGTTAACCGTCCCGGGACCTGGTGTTCCCCCGTCTCTGATTTCAGGGAAACTGGTTTCCGAACTCATTGCGCAAAAAAAATAAAATTGCTATGAAGTCCATTTTTGACAAAGTTTCATTTGAGTGCAGCAAGACGGTAACGGAGTCTTACAGCACTTCATTCGCCCTGGCCACCAAAATGCTGGCCCCGTGCATCCGAAAGGACATTTACAATATCTATGGCTTTGTCCGCTTCGCAGATGAGATCGTGGATACCTTTCACGAATACGACAAGGAAGCCCTTTTCAATGCTTTTGAAAAGGATCTGGAAGATAGCCTGACCCACCGCATCAGCCTCAACCCTATCCTGAACTCTTTTCAACACACCTACCACCGTTATGGCATCCCTCGTCACCTGGTAGATGCATTCATGAAAAGTATGCGAATGGATCTGGACAAACAGGTATACGCCACCCATGCCGAATTCAAAGAATATATCTACGGTTCCGCAGATGTGGTCGGACTGATGTGTCTGAAAGTATTTGTCAATGGGGATGAACAGCAGTACGAGGCCCTTCAGGACTCCGCCATGGCTCTTGGATCAGCATTTCAGAAGGTCAACTTTCTCAGGGATCTCAAGGCCGACTACGAGGACCTCAGCCGGTCCTATTTCCCGAATACGAATCTGCTCCAGCTCGATGAAGCTTCCAAAGCCAGGATCGTGGAGGAGATCAGGGAAGATTTCAGGAAAGGGTACGAAGGAATCGCCCAACTTCCAAATGAGGCTAAATTTGGGGTGTACACGGCCTACAAATACTATTATCAACTGCTGAGAAAACTCCAGAAGACACCTTCCCTGGAGATCAAGAATGCCCGTATCCGTGTCCCGAATTACCAAAAATTCGGATTACTCGCTACATCCTATGTCAATTATAAATTGAACCTGGTATAAAAATAACATCATGCAGATCGCACTCTGGATCCTTATATTTCTCTCCACCTTTTGCATCATGGAATTCATGGCATGGTTTACCCATAAATACGTGATGCATGGATTTTTGTGGAGCCTTCACAAAGACCACCACAGAAAGGACCACGATTCCTGGTTCGAAAGAAATGACGCTTTCTTCATTTTCTATGCCGTGATGAGCATGTCCTTTATCATGATCGCCGGCGAAAGCTCTTTCTGGTACGGCTATCCCATTGGCTTCGGGATCATGGCCTATGGAGCCACGTATTTTATGGTACACGATATTTTTATTCACCAGCGATTCAAATGGTTCCGCAACGCGAACAACTGGTACGCCCGCGGAGTGAGGAGAGCCCATAAGATCCACCACAAACACCTCGGGAAGGAAGAAGGGGAATGCTTTGGCATGCTCTGGGTACCTTTCAAATATTTCAAGCAATAAAATCCATGCCTAAAGCCGTTATTATCGGCTCGGGAATAGCCGGCCTGGCGTCTGCCCTGAGGATACGAAGGCTCGGTTACGAGGTGGACGTCTTTGAAAAGAATTCTTATGCCGGTGGCAAACTCCACACCCTGGAAAAGGAAGGGTTCCGGTTCGATCTGGGTCCTTCCCTCTTTACCATGCCCCAATTCGTGGATGAGCTATTCGAACTGTTCAGCCTTGTTCCAGGGGATCACTTCCGTTATGCGCGAAAAGAAACGATCTGTAATTACTTCTGGGAGGACGGTGGCCGCTTTGTCGTGAAGGCAGACCGGGAGCATTTCATAAAGGATGCTGCCCAATTCTTCGGGGAGGACCCCGGCACCCTCAGGGGGTATCTCGAAGATAATAGGAGGAAGTTCGACTTAACTTCAGGTATCTTTTTGGAGAAATCCCTTCACAAGGCAAAAACCTATTTATCTCCGGAGACCTTTAAGGCGATCATCCGTATAGGCAGCCTGGATCTCAACCGATCCCTGAATGCGGTGAATTCCAATACTTTTAAGGACCCCAGGCTCGTTCAGCTCTTTAACCGTTACGCCACCTACAACGGGTCTTCCCCCTATCAGACCCCGGGTATCATGTCGCTGATCCCCCACCTGGAGATGCATTTCGGCACGTTTATCCCCGAAGGAGGTATGCACCGCATCAGCCAGAGCATATACGAACTGGCCCTTAGGGTTGGGGTCAAATTCCATTTCGGCCGGGAAGTAGAGCGAATCCTGACCGAAAAGGGCGTTGCAAAGGGGATCCTTACCGAGGATGGTCCCCATGCCGCAGACCTGATCGTGTCTAACATGGACATCTATCCCACTTACAAAAAGCTTATGCCGGATCTTCCCTACCCGAAAAGGACCCTGGAACAGGAAAGGTCGAGTTCTGCCCTGATCTTCTACTGGGGGATACAAAAGGTTTTTGAGGAACTCGACCTCCACAATATCTTCTTCAGTGACGACTACAGGGGAGAGTTCAGGGCACTGTTTGAGGAAAAGAACTTAAACGACGATCCGACGGTCTACCTGAATATTACCTCCAAGGATGTTCCGGGTGACGCTCCTAATGGCTGTGAGAACTGGTTTGTTATGATCAATGCTCCGGGTAATTACGGGCAGGACTGGAAAATTCTTAAAAGCAAAGCGCGAAGGCTGATCCTCAAAAAGTTGAGCACCTGCCTCGGCGTGGATATCGAGCCCCTGATCGTCACGGAACACGTTCTCGATCCCATTGGTATTGAGGATAATACCAGTTCATATCGGGGGGCACTTTACGGGGCTGCCAGCAATTCCAGATTCGCGGCCTTCCTGAGGCATCCCAATTTCTCTCGCAACATAGAAAATCTTTATTTTTGCGGCGGATCAGTCCACCCCGGAGGGGGTATTCCTCTCTGCCTGATGTCGGCAAAGATCGTGGCCGACCTGATCCCACATCCGAATTCATTGGTACCTCATGGTTGAAAAGACAAATACATCCTGGGCCATCTGGGTCGTCTGGATCTTCCACATCTCTGCCCTGATCGGTATCAGTATGGGGTTTGAAACCTGGTTCGTATCTAAAACGCCCATCAATCTCCTTATCTCCTCCTTTTTGCTCTTTCTCGTATTCCCGGTAGATACGGCCAAAAAAGGAATCCTTTTCGCCGCCCTGTGGTTTTTTGGGATGTTGGCCGAATGGCTAGGGGTTTCTTATGGCATCCTTTTCGGGTCCTATTCCTACGGGGATAACCTCGGCCCGAAGTGGAATGGAGTGCCCTTTTTGATCGGGATCAACTGGGCGCTGCTGAGTTTTATAACCGCCCGCATCGCTCAATACATATCCTCAAATGGAATCATTCAGGTCATCTTCGCCGCCTTTCTGATGCTGGTACTGGATTGGTTTATGGAGCAATCGGCACCCCGCTTCGATTTCTGGGAATTCGATCAGGGAATAGTTCCTCTTAGTAATTATGTATGCTGGCTGGGCCTTGCCCTGATCTTTCAACTGGCTATTCAAAGGATGAAAATCACGGGTGATCTCCGATTTTCTGCCCATCTATATGCGGCCCAACTGGTCTTCTTCCTCTTCTTCTATCTCTGGTTTTGACCCTCTTAGGACAGGTCGAGACCGGCCATGTCCAATGCACTCCAGTTTCCCTCAGACCTATAGGGCTGAAACCTGGAGAATAGTTCTTCCCTGTACCATCCGAGCGTTCGGGTATCCCCAATCACCTTGACGTGCTCCTTGCTTCTGTATGCGAAAGCATCGAGTGACTGCTGATCTTTCCACAGGCTGAATGTGGCCATCTGCAGAAAAGGGACTTCTCCTATTCCCTTGGTGTATAAAAGCCCGGGATTGAATTCCAGCGGACTCTGGGAGGCGGGTACACTCTTCCAGAATTTCCTCAGGTATTTGAATTTAATGGTAGCCCGGGTGATCGCCGCGACATAGGGGATCGTATCCGGTATATCGGGATGTTTGGTAAAGGGCATCTTTCCAGCCCATTTTCCCCTGGCCATCTTATTTTTCATAAAGAGGGTCCAGCGTTCGTCGCTCATCTTTCGATATTTCTCCATCAGGGAGGATTCCCGAAAAAAATCTTCCGCACTTTGTTCGTTTTCCCAGACCTGCAGCAGGGCGTATACCGTCCAATCTGGCCATGGGTTAAAACCCGCCTTCCCGCTGCCGAGCAGTTTGTAGAACTCCTGCCCTTTTGTATTTTTCAGTGAAGCATGGGCAAATTGCATCATGCCGAAAGCCCATATTTTTTTGGATATGGAAGTATATCTCAGGAAGGTCAGGGTAGTGATCTGCACGGAATTACATTTCGGATAGAAGACTATCCAATAATTCTCGAACCTCGGCACTATTCCAGTCGTACTCCCCGGATTTGGCCATGGCAACCGTACCTTCCCTGCTTACGATGAAGGTCGATGGAATTCTCGGGTTGTAAAAGAGTTGTGGGGTAATACCGTCCTCAAAATATACAGGGAGGGCGTATCCATTCTTTTCCATGAACCTGGACACGTTCCTTTCCTTATCTCTTGCGATAAAAAGGAAGGTGACCCTATCCCCATAAGAGTCATACAAATCCTGTAGAGATGGCATCTCCTTTATGCAGGGTGGACACCAGGTCGCCCAAAAATTGATAAGGACCACATTCCCTCTGAACTCTTCGAAGTTCAGGGTCTCCCCTTCTAATTCTCTAAGGGACCAATCGAATACTTCAATGGATTCATTCGTCCGTTTATCTACTGGAGTAGTATTTTCTGAGAAAAATCTGTTGGCGTACTTAATCGCGTAAAATTTAATAGGCTTGAAAAAGAGGCTGCCTGCAATCAGCGCTAAGACTAATAAGCCAAGAGTATATTTGGTGATTTTTTTCATCTTACTCCAATAGTTTTTCTATAAGATCAATAACTTTAGAGCTATCCCAATCACCTATCCCCTGGCGTTTCACGACCATCCTACCCTCCTTGTCCAGGATATAGGTCGCCGGGGGCTCCGGAACCGGAAAGGGTGCCGTCTCGCCTATGATTAGGTAAGTTACGGGAAAAATGAAGTCATTTTTTTCCATGAACTCCTTCACGGGTTCCCTTTCCTCGTCGGTGATGATATAGAAATCCACCTTCCCCTTGAAGCGTTCATAGAGATTCTCAACGCTTTTTAATTCCGCAGCGCTGGGAAGGCGCCAGGAGGCCCAGAAGTTTATAAAGACCACCTTTCCTCGGGAGCGATCAAAACTGAAGAAGTTCCAATCCTCATCTTTCAAGGTCCAGTCGTAATCCGCTATTGCTATTCTCTCTTCCCTGGGGATGATGTCCGGAGAACCCGCAAAGAGGCGATTTAAGAGGATCTTGCTGTGATACCCCAAAGGGGTTACAAAAAAAGAAAGCACAACGAGTATAAGAAGGATGTTGAGAACCGTCTTTTTTTTAATGGCCATGTACAAGTTTATTCATCAGGTTACCCTTACTTCTATTTCTTTGCCTTCTATCCTGCCGATTCCCTATGCCGCATTTTCCTTTTTGATCACGTTCAGGGCCGACCCTTCACGGAACCAGGCGATCTGCGGGGCATTGTAGGAATGATTGGCCTTGATCAGGTTCTTGGATCCGTCTGCATGTACGACTTCAATGGTCAGGGGGACATCAGGTGAGAAATTTGCTATATCGATAAAATTAAAGGTGTCGTCCTCCTGTATCTTGTCATAGTCGTTTTCATTCGCGAAGGTAAGAGCCAGCATCCCCTGTTTTTTCAGGTTGGTCTCGTGGATCCTCGCAAAGGATTTTACCAATACAGCTGCAACCCCCAAATGCCTTGGCTGCATGGCAGCATGCTCCCGGGATGAACCTTCTCCGTAATTGTGGTCGCCCACTACGATGGTTTTGATTCCTTTGGCCTTATAGGCCCTCTGGGTATCCGGTACGCCCCCGTATTCTCCTGTCAGCTGATTTTTGACAAAATTGGTCTTTTTGTTGAATGCATTGACAGCCCCGATGAGGGTATTGTTTGAAATATTGTCTAGATGCCCCCTGAACCTCAGCCAGGGTCCGGCCATGGAAATATGGTCTGTCGTACATTTCCCGTAAGCTTTGATCAGGAGTTTCATCCCTTGCAGGCTCTCATTCGTAATGGCAGTAAAGGGAGCGAGCAACTGAAGCCTTTCGGAATCTGTGGCCACCTTGACCTCTACCGAGCTCCCGTCTTCTTTCGGGGCGATATATCCGGCATCTTCCACGGCAAATCCTTCCGGAGGCAATTCATACCCCCTGGGTTCGTCTAGCTTTACCTCCTGCCCTTCCTCGTTGATCAGGGTGTCTGTGATCGGGTTGAAATCCAGTCGGCCCGAGATCGCGATGGCAGTCACCAGTTCAGGTGACCCCACAAAGGCGAGGGTGTTCGGGTTGCCGTCTGCCCTTTTGGCAAAGTTCCTGTTGAAAGAGTGGACGATCGTATTCCGGGGGCCGTTGGCAGCCTTGTCCCCGTACCGATCCCACATACCTATACAGGGTCCGCATGCATTGGCAAAAACGGTAGCCCCTATATCGTTGAAGGTCTTGATAAAGCCATCCCTTTCGATGGTATAACGCACCATCTCAGAACCCGGGGTGATGGTGAATTTTGATTTCGTCTTGAGATTTTTATCCGATACCTGTTTGGCCAGGGAAGCGGCCCTTGAGATATCCTCGTAAGAGGAATTGGTACAGGACCCTATGAGTCCCACTTCCACATTCAACGGCCAGTCATTCTCCCTGGCCGCCTTTCCCATTTTAGAGATGGGTGTCGCCAGGTCTGGTGTAAAAGGTCCGTTCAGATGGGGCTCCAGGGTAGAGAGGTTGATCTCGATCAACTGGTCAAAATATTTTTCAGGTTCACGGTACACTTCGGGGTCGGCCGTGAGGTACTTAGCCACCTTTTTGGCTGCATCTGCCACATCAGCACGGTCTGTGCCCCTGAGGTAGCGATCCATAGACTCGTCGTACCCAAAGGTGGAAGTAGTAGCCCCCACTTCTGCACCCATATTGCAAATAGTCCCTTTTCCGGTACAGGACATGGAAATCGCCCCTTCTCCAAAATATTCTATGATCGCCCCTGTTCCGCCTTTGACGGTCAGGATATCCGCGACCTTGAGGATCACATCTTTAGGTGCTGTCCATCCGCTGAGCTTGCCGGTGAGTTTCACCCCTATGAGTTTAGGGAATTTCAATTCCCAGGCCATTCCGGCCATGACATCCACTGCGTCTGCACCACCAACTCCGATGGCCACCATTCCCAAACCGCCCGCATTGACGGTATGGGAGTCCGTACCTATCATCATCCCGCCTGGAAAGGCGTAATTCTCCAGGACCACCTGGTGAATGATCCCGGCACCGGGTTTCCAGAACCCGATCCCATATTTATTGGAAACCGATTCCAGGAAATCGAATACTTCGTTGCTGTTTTGATTGGCCCTTTTCAGGTCGGCTTCCGCTCCTACCTTTGCCTGAATGAGGTGATCGCAGTGAACCGTAGTAGGCACAGCCACTTTTGGCTTACCGGCATGCATAAACTGAAGCAAAGCCATCTGGGCGGTGGCATCCTGACACGCGACACGGTCCGGGGCAAAATCCACATAGTCCTTCCCACGTCTGAAGACTTTGGTGGGGGTTCCTTCCCACAGGTGAGAGTATAGGATTTTCTCGGAGAGGGTCAGGGGCTTCCCCGTCAGTTCACGTGCTTTATCCACCCGCTCCGCCATCCTGGCGTAGACGCCTTTAATCATGTCTATATCAAATGCCATTATAATGTGTATTTAACGTTAGTTAATCCCCCAAAGATAAAAAATTAATAAGGGTTAGGGAAACTTTTTAAAGTAGCCCGAATGGTTTGCGGAGTTAGCAAAACAGGGCTGCGAACCGTGTCCCATTTCATCCTTTTCCGCAAAGAAAATCGAGGTGTTCTGATCCTTGTCCTTATTTCTGAAGACCCTCGGGCCTACATGAGGTGGTTGATGATTTCCTCTTCCGATATCCCTTCAGCCTCTGCCTTGTAGTTCTTGATGATCCTGTGTCTCAAGATGCCGAGGGCGACGGCCTGAACATCTTCTATGTCCGGGGAAAATTTTCCATTCACCGCGGCATGGGCCTTAGCCCCAAGTACGAGATTCTGAGAAGCCCTGGGGCCTGCTCCCCAATCGAGGTACTGGTTGATATAGTCTGAAGATGCCGGAGTACCGGGTCGGGTACTATTCACAAGCCTTACGGCGTACTCTACCACATTGTTGGGTACAGGAATTCGCCTGATGAGGTGCTGTATCGCCAGTATCTCCTCGGCATTGAAAAGGGGCCTGATCTCGGCTTCCTCATCATCCGTGGTCTCCTTGACGATCTGCACTTCCTCTTCCATGGAAGGGTATTTCAGTTCTATGGCGAACATAAATCGGTCTAACTGAGCCTCCGGCAAGGGGTAGGTTCCCTCCTGTTCTATGGGGTTCTGGGTGGCCAATACGAAGTATGGGGCACCGAGCTTATGCCTTTCCCCGGCAATGGTCACGGCCTTTTCCTGCATGGCTTCGAGCAATGCCGCCTGGGTCTTTGGAGGGGTACGGTTGATCTCGTCGGCCAGGATAATATTGGCAAAAACGGGGCCTTTGATAAACTTAAATGTCCGGTTCTGGTCCAATACCTCGCTTCCCAGGATGTCACTGGGCATGAGATCCGGGGTAAACTGTATGCGTTTGAAGTCGAGCCCCAGGGTCCTGGCGATGGTGTTGACCATCAGAGTCTTTGCGAGTCCGGGCACTCCTATGAGAAGGGAATGTCCCCCGGTGTAGATCGACAGGAGGATAAGGTCGATGACCTCGTGCTGCCCAACGATGACCTTAGCGATCTCCTTTTTAAGCGCCTGGTGTTTTTTTCCTAATTCCTCAATGGCCTTTACGTCAGACATGTTCTATTCCTTCACCCAGTTATTTGCAAAGTCGCATGATTTGTTGGTTGCATTTACGCTGACGTAGGTGTCCTCAATGTGCTCGTCCATCCACTCCTGTATGGCCTTGTACTGCTTTTCCCTAAGGGCCAGCTCCTGGATCTTGAGGTAGTCCTTGGCGAAGTCGGCAACGTGCTCATCATACCTGTTGGTCACTTTCAGGATCTTGTACTTGGGTGGCCCTCCCCTGGGGTCAGCCTCCAGCAATGGGTAGGAGATCTCTTCGTCTTTAAGGTTTCGCACCTGGTTGTAGAGGGTAGGGTCCATCTTGGTGAGTTCAAAACGAGAATCGAAATTGATGGGGTTCCTGAGGAGGCCTCCGTCAAACTTGGTCTCCTTCTCGTCGGAGAAATTAAGGGCCGCCTCGGCAAAGGTGTATTTTCCTTCCAGGATGTGCTTGCGGATGGTATCGAGTTCTATTTTGGCATCGTCTATGGCGGATTGGGGGATTTCTGGCTGAATGAGAATATGCCTGAGGTCTAGCTCCTGCCCCCTTATCTTTTCTATGAAGATGATATGATAGCCGAATACAGTTTCGAAAGGTTCGGAAATCTCCCCCTCCTGTAGGCTGAAGGCCACATCTTTAAATTCCTTCACAAAAGGTGTCTCTCGGGTCATACTGTAAAACCCGCCTTTCGACTTGGATCCGGGGTCCTGGGAATACAGGATGGCCTTTACGCTGAAACTCGCGTCATTATCCTCCACATCGGCTTTGATCTCCCGAAGCTTGTTGATCACCTTTTGCTTTTCCTCCTCTGGTACCTTTGGCATCTTCACGATCTGTGAGATCTCCAGTTCTGCACCGAATACCGGTTTCTCATCTTCCGGGATCTTTCGGAAGAATTGTCGCACCTCTTCCGGGGTGACCTTGATGTCACTGACGATCTTTTGCTGCATCTTCTCTGAAAGCATTCTTAGCTTGTTGATATTGTAGAGTTCCTCCCGAAAATCCTCAATACTCTCTTTTTTGTAGAATTGCAACACCTTCTCCATAGAGCCTACCTGTTGAATGAGTTGCTGTATCTGCCGGTCGCTGGTGGCGTTCACCTCGTCATCGGATACCAGGATACTGTCCTGTACGGCCTGGTGCGCATACAGGCGATCTTCCATCAGTTTTCCGAGCAGGCTGCAGTGGGTGATATCCTCCGTAGAGGCCCCCTGACTCCTGAGGTCGATCAAGGTCTTTTCTATATCCGAATCCAGGATCACGTAGTCGCCCACCACGGCGGCAATACCATCCAGCTTTATTCTTTTGAAGGTATTCACGGTGTCAGCAGCGGCCATGGCAGATTCCTGCCCGACCTGCTCAACCGATTCCTCGACGGCCTCATTTCCTTCCTGGGCATTGCCCACAAAGGCACATAGTACCAGGAGGAAGGTCAAAAATTTATTTCTTTCCTTGTTCATAGATCTCAAATTCATTTTGTTTAACGGCTTCATCCAGGAGTTCGATCTCCAGTCTTCTTTGGAAATCGAGCTTCCTTCTGTTGAGCAGGACCTGCCTCAGGGTAGGTTTGATATAACCCAGAGGAGCAATCTCGTTCAGGGACCTCACCTCTGCTGTCTTTCCCAAATATACCCCCAGGGAGTCCTCCAATTCAAAAAATTGTGATTTTTTTAGGTATCTTTCCTCATTTTCATAGTTCAGGGGAGGGATCTCCTGAATGATCCTGTTCAATGGCACCCACAGGGAATCGTTGAAGTTCAGTTTTTTGAACTGTACCCCTATGGAGTCGAGGAACACCTGATCCTCCGGGCTGAACCGGTCTAGCCGTTGCCTTACCTCCTCCTTGTTGAGAAACTGTTTGGGCAATTGGACAAACCGAAGTTGGACCACCTTTTCCTTCAGCAAAAAATTCTCCTTCTCCTGTTCATAGAACTGGCGGAGCTGGGTATCGGTTATGGTGGTATCCTCTCCCCGGAGCACCAAGGCCTCTTTGTAAGCCCTGGTTAAAAGGTCGATCCTGTAGTTGGATACCAGTCTCTCAAATTCCTCTATCTGCTCCTCGGTGAGGTTGATCTGGGCCTTTTCGTAGAGGAGTTGTTTGACCGCCCAGTTATTTATGTAATTGGTCACCAGGGAAGCGCTGTCCTGCTCATTGACGGTGCTGTTGAGTAAGGACTGTATATCCTCCCGGTAGAGATAGGTGTCCCCCACCCTGGCCAGCGGGGCGTTCTCCGGTTCACTTTTAAAGAGCCCTTCACAGGAGGTGAGGGTCAGGATGAGTAGGATACTCCCTAAAAGCAACCCCGGATGTAATCGATTTCCCAATGCGAAATGCATTCCGCAAAATTAAGAATTCGAATCTCCTGAACAAGGATAACCCCATGCATTAACAGATTTTTAGTCTCTAATCCCCATTATTTAGTATTTTAGGGGAGATCCTTTATCCATTCATGAAATATCTCACTGAAATAACCGTAGAGGTTCCCTTGTCAGAATTCATAAAAAAATTCGACAGTACGGAGAACATGAAACTATGGCAAAAAGACCTGATGTCTGTGCAACACCTCAGCGGGATCCCAGGCAAGGAAGGCGCTCAAATGGAATTGAAATACAAAATGGGGAAACGAGAGGTCGTTATGATAGAGACCATCATAAAGCGAAATCTTCCTCATGAATTCCATGGCACCTATGATGCCAAAGGGGTACACAATATCCAAAAGAATTATTTTAAACCCGTGGGTGACCATTCCACCAAATGGATCTCGGAATCCGAATTTCACTTCAACGGTTTCTTTATGAAAATGATGGCATTTCTTATGCCTGGTGCGTTTAAAAAGCAGACCCTCAAATTCATGAAGGACTTTAAAGCCTTTGCCGAAGCAAAATCGTAAACCCGGGCATTATGGGCAGTAACAGGAAGATCAAATTATTATGGGATTTCAGGGGTCCCGATTCCCTTGAGATAGCCAGGCATCACGCGGTACACTTGTCCGAGTTTATCAGAAAAGAAAAACTCCACTTGGATATAAGCGGTCACCAGGCGGTAACCGAGCAGCATTCCGTGGCATTCATGGTCGTGGAAGAACCCATGATGATCCAGATCCGGGATGCCCTGAGACCTCACCGGGGGGAAGTGTACACAGATGACCCCTCAGCTTAAAATTTCTTGGAAGCGGCTATGAGAAATTCACCTATTACATTTACGATCCATTCCTTTCTAACGGGTATAATGATCACCTGCCTGTTGGGATGCTCGGGTGATCAACCTCCAAAGGACCCACTGGACCAGGTGCTATCCTCAGAAGATCCCAGGATCCGGAAGGTCATGGAAAACCCCGAGCCGTACGAAGTACAGATACGGTACACCCAGATCGATCGAAAAGGAGATTCACTCGTCTTCAGGGATTTTGATTATCAGGTTGATAAGGAAGAATACTTCTACCCCGCCAGCACGGTGAAGTTCCCAATCGCCGTATTAGCCATGGAAAAGGTCAACCGGAGCAGTAATCTCGACCTCAATACCCGATTCTATGTTGAAGGGGATACCCTGGAAACCACTTTTGGGAAGGAGATCATCAAGATCTTCGCCGTCAGTGATAATGCCGCCAATAACCGGTTACTCGAATTCCTGGGGCAGGATGCGATCAATGAGGCATTTCGCAAAAAAAATATCGGCCCGGCAAGGATCTCGCACAGGCTATCGGTGCCGGATGCAGATGAGGTGACGACCAAACCCCTGGTGGTCTATCTGAACGACAGCACGACAACCGTCCTCCCCAGGACGTTCAACACTCCCCCGAAACCTCTGGAATTAAAGGGGGTCACAAAAGGAAAGGGCTTTTATGAAGAGGATACCCTGATGGAGATGCCATTCGACTTCAGCCTGAAGAACTATTATCCTATTGACACCCAGCATGAGGTCCTGAAGCGGGTCATTTTTCCCGAGGCCTATCCCCAGGTGGAGCAGTTCCATCTCAGCCGATCCCAGCGTACTTTTCTGTTAGATGCCATGAAAATCCTTCCCAGACAGGCGGGATACGACCCGGTCGAATATTACGACAGCTACGGGAAATTCTTCTTGTTCGGCGACACACAAAAGCCCATGCCCGAACATATAAAGATCTATAACAAGGTAGGGTATGCCTATGGCACCCTGACCGATTGCGCCTATGTCCGTGATGAGCAGAACGGGGTTGAATTCCTTATTACGGCCACCATCCTGGTCAATGAGGACCAGATCTTCAACGACAATGAATACGAATACGATGAGACAGGTATCCCCTTCCTGGCAGCCCTCGGAGAAGGACTTTACCAAATCGAGCTGAACAGAAAAAGATAGGATCATGTCATTACCCGGATTTGAAAGTTTTACCAAGAAGATCTATATCAGGGCCTCCCTTGAGAAGCTTTATTGGAGCTGGACTACGACAGAAGGTATCTGTTCCTGGTTCCTGATGGAGGCCGTATACCTGTCGAAGACAGGGGAAACGAGGGCAAAGGAATCCTTCATACAGAAAGGGGACCGATATACCTGGCGCTGGTTTAACTGGGATGGAAAAGAATCCGGGGAGATCCTGTATGCCAATGGAAAGGACAGGGTCGAATTCTCATTCGCGGATCACTGCAGGGTGACCGTAGAACTGAAAAAAGAAGGCGACCATGTCCTGGTGACCCTTACTCAGGCCAATATCCCCACCGATGAGGAGAGCAAAATGAATCTGCATGTGGGTTGCAGCAACGGATGGACCTTCTGGATGGCCAATCTCAAGGCGTATCTCGAACATGGCATACTACTCCACGAAACCGAAATGGACCTGCGAAAGATCCCCATGGCAAGCTTTGAATTCGTGAACATATAATTCCTTAATCCTCTGGATTATCATGAGCCCTGCATGACCGTGTACCCAAATCACACCTGATGAAAACAACTCTTGTTAAATGGTCTTTGATCCTCTTGGCCGTCTTCCTCTGGACCGGGTGCAGGGAGAAGCAGGAAGCCGGTGGCACTCTTCGCATTGCGATTGCCTCCAATCTCCAGTATGCGGTAGATTCCCTGGTAGCCGGATTTGAAAAGGAGCACAACATCGCCTGTGAGGTGATCCCCGGATCTTCGGGCAAACTCTTTGCTCAGATCAGGGAGGGGGCTCCGTATGACCTCTTCCTCTCCGCAGACCTCACCTATCCGGAGTCCCTGTTCAAAGCAGGCAGTACCTTGGAAAAACCTGAGGTCTTCGCCTTTGGTTCTCTGGTGTTATGGACGATGAGACCGGATATCAGACCCTCCGTGGAGCTCCTGGTCTCCGATGAGGTCCGGCATATCGCCCTGGCTAATCCCAGGATCGCTCCCTATGGCAGGGCCGCGCAGGAAGCCCTGGAATTCTACGGTCTGGAAGAACAGGTCAGAGGCAAATTGGTCATGGGAGAAAGTGTGGCACAGGCCAACCAATTTGTTCAGTCGGCTGCAGCCGAGTTGGGATTTACCTCCCTTTCCACGGTCATGAGTCCGGAACTCCGTGACAGAGGAAGCTGGGTGGAGGTCGACCCCCAGGCGTACAATCCTTTGCCCCATGGGGTAGTACTTATCCAAACGGGGCAAGCTGTAAAACCAGAAGCCAGGAAGTTTTATCGGTATCTTTTTTCTAAGGAAGGAAAGGCGGTCCTGAAAAATTTTGGATATTCGGTAAATGAATAAGTTCCGTGGGCATATCAGTACTATTGAATCCGATGGGGGTTTATCCCTGGTCACGGTAATCGTACCGGTTGACATGGAGTTAAGGTGCATCGTTATCGATACTCCGGATTCTGCCCCTTATCTGGCTGCAGGCCGGGAGGTAGAGGTGCTTTTTAAGGAAACCGAAGTAGTGATAGGCCTTGAGGGCACCGACGGAATAAGTCTGAGCAATCAGATCCCCTGTGTAGTGGAAAGCCTGGAAACAGGGGTTCTGCTCAGCAGCCTGGACCTGAAATGCCCTTCTGGCAGGATTCGATCCATCATCAGTACGAGGTCTGCAGGGGAACTGGGGCTTAAGCCCGGGACAGCCGTCCGGGCTATGATCAAACTCAATGAAATCATGTTGTCACCGATATGAACTGGGATCCGCTGATATTGA
Organism: Muriicola jejuensis; assembly: GCF_010671595.1. Lineage (GTDB taxonomy): Bacteria > Bacteroidota > Bacteroidia > Flavobacteriales > Flavobacteriaceae > Muriicola > Muriicola jejuensis. The sequence goes on from NZ_JAABOP010000001.1 coordinate 273,153, forward strand.
CCTTTGAACTGGCCCTGACGACGACCCTTGTTCTGTTGCTGGTCTCAATCCCTCTGGCCTACTGGCTCAGCAAGACGAGATCGGGGCTGAAACCCTTCCTGGAAACCCTCGTCAGTATGCCCCTGGTGCTTCCCCCCACGGTCCTCGGCTTTTATTTCCTGCTGGCATTCAGCCCGAACAACGCCTTTGGGGCATGGATCGATGAATGGCTGGGGATCCGACTTGTATTTTCTTTTGGCGGACTCGTACTGGCTTCCGTGGTCTACAGCCTGCCCTTTATGGTACAACCCATTCAGACAGGGCTTTCATCCCTGCCGCCATCCCTGTCGGAAGCAGCGGCCACCATGGGGAAGTCGGCCTCCACCCAATTGTTCAAAATACTTCTTCCGAATATCAGGAAATCCCTGCTAACCGGGATTGTCCTGTCTTTTGCCCATACGGTAGGCGAATTCGGGGTGGTGTTGATGATAGGGGGGAATATCCCGGGCAAGACCCGCGTGGCCTCCATAGCCATCTACGATGAAGTAGAGGCCCTGAATTATGCAGCCGCCAATAGCTATTCCCTAATCCTTTTTGCCCTCACTTTTGTTCTCCTACTCTCGGTTTACCTGATCAATGGAGGATATGTAAACCGTTTTTGGAAATGATAGAGATCAGGGTCCGTAAAATACTCGAGGCCAGGGGTGGGGATTTTACCCTCGATGTAGATCTGGAGTTACAGGAAGGGGAATTTATCACCCTTTATGGCCCTTCGGGCTCCGGAAAAACGTCCCTATTACGAAGCCTGGCAGGTTTGCTTACCCCGGATAAGGGGCGGATCAGCAAGGGTGGGAAGGTTTGGTTCGATTCGAAAGAGAGAGTGCATATGCCTCCCCAAAAGAGGAATGTGGGGTACGTATTCCAGGAGAATGCCCTTTTCCCCAATATGACAGTGCGGGGCAATCTGCAATTCGCCCAGAAAAAGGGGGCACCTCCCGGGCTTATTGAGGAACTCATAGTAGACATGGACCTGCATGACCTGCAGGATCGGTATCCGGACACCCTCTCCGGGGGTCAGAAGCAAAGGGCCTCCCTTGCGAGGGCTCTTGCCCAACAGCCCGATATCCTCCTACTGGATGAACCCCTGGCCGCCCTGGACGGGGTTATGAGGCTGAAACTACAGGAATATATCCTGTCATCCCACCGTAAATTTAAACTCACCACCCTCATGGTAAGCCATGATCTTGCAGAGATCATCAAGCTTTCGGATACGACCATTCTGCTCGACAAAGGCAGGATCAGCAAGATGGGTACCCCTCAGCAAGTTTTTATGGGGAACAAACTCAGTGGAAAATTCCAGTTTACGGGAACCCTCCTGGAACTGGAGGTACAGAGTGTAATCACAGTGGCCAGTGTCCTGATCGGAAACCAGATCGTGAAGGTGGCGGCACATCCCACGGAAGTGGAAGGCCTCAGTCCCGGAGACAAGGTAGTGGTGGCCTCAAAAGCGTTTAATCCGGTGATTTACAAGATCGAAGAAAAGTAGGAATTCAATATGATCATCACATGAGATTTAAACAACCCCCGGCCCTGCTCCTGATCGATATCCAGAAAGGGCTGGACGAACTCGACTACTACGGAGGGGGCAGGAATAACCCACATGCCGAAACCCAGGCAGCCGAACTTCTCAGGATATGGCGGGAAAAAAAATATCCCCTATTCCATATTAAACACAGGGGAAGTCCGCCCTCACCCCTTAGTCCGGGAGGGATAGGAAACGACATCAAGGACATCGTCGCACCGGAAACAGGGGAAACCATCCTGGAAAAAGATACGAATAGCGCCTTCCTGGGTACCCACCTGCATCAACTTTTGCAAGATCAAGGCATCGTGGACCTCGTACTGGTGGGTCTCACCACAGCCCACTGCGTTTCCTCCACAGCACGTATGGCCGGTAATTTAGGGTATAACACCTATGTCATCTCAGATGCAACGGCTACTTTTAATACCTTAGGCCCTGATGGGGAAGCATTCGAGGCCGACCTGGTCCACAGGATCTGCCTTGCCAGCCTTCATAAGGAATTCGCCACGGTGATCGATTCCGCAAGTCTGATCCCCATGTTATAAGTATCTCAATAGACCAGATGATACAGAAACTAGGTAAAAAATTCACGGATATATTTCAAAGGTTCATGCCGGATGCCTTTGTCTTTGCCCTTCTGCTCACCCTGATCACAGCGGGCCTGGCGATGACCTGGACAGAGGCCTCCACTATGAAGGTGATCCGCTCCTGGTATGACGGTTTCTGGTTGCTGCTCGAATTCGGGATGCAGATGGTTTTACTGGTGGTAACGGGCTATTCCATTGCTCTGTCTCCCCTGGTAAACAGGGGCATTGATACCCTGGCGGGAAAGATCCGCAGCCCAAGGCAGGTGTATTTTCTGGTGGTCCTGCTGGGATCATTGTTTTGCCTGGTAAGTTGGGGGTGGATGGTCGTGACCGCTGTCCTGGGAAGGGAATTGGCTCTGAGGATCAAGGGAATACACTATCCCTATCTCATCGCGTGTATATATTTCTCGAACCTGATCTGGGTGTGCGGCCTGTCGAGTTCCATTCCCTTACTGTTGAATACCCCGGGGAATTTTATCCTGGAAGCCGGGATCCTCAGTTCGACCCTTCCCACGGCGGATACCCTGGGTAGTTCACTCAACCTCGTCATGATGGGGATCATTTTGGTCACAGGCCCCCTACTGATGCATTATCTCGCGCCCAGGTCTGCAGACGTCCCTACCCTCAAAACCATGCTCGGACCCGAATCCGGGCAAAATACGACCCCCATTCGGGAGGAAGCACGCCTATTAAAACTCCCCTACAAGGCCTTTTCCGACCTGTTGAACAATAGCATGATCATTCAATACGTGATTGCCCTTTCGGGGACGGTGTATCTGATCCATCATTTTATGACCCGGGGGCTCGACCTGAACCTGAATGTCATGATCTTTACCTTCCTGATCCTGGGACTCTACCTTCACGGAACCCCCATGAGGTATGTGATCGCTATGAAAAGAGCCAGCGGCAACATCTCCGGGATCGTATTTCAGTTCCCTTTTTACGCAGGGATCATGGGGATCATGATCTATACAGGACTGGGGGAAAAACTGGCCCTGTGGATGGCCTCCGTAGCCAGCGTGGATAGCGTGCCATTTTTTGCCTTTCTCTCCGGAGCACTGGTCAACTTCGCTATCCCTTCAGCCGGGGGTGAGTTTGCGGTGATAGGACCTTCCATCCTTCAGGCCGTGCAGGAAATTGGGGCTGGTCTGCCGGAGCAACAGCTGAATGCGCTGATCTCCAGGGCCGCCATGTCCGTGGCCTATGGGGAAAGCCTCACCAATCTTTTACAGCCTTTTTTTCTACTGGTGATCATTCCGGTCCTGGGATCGGGCACAAAAATACAGGCCCGGGACATCATGGGATATCTGGTGATCCCCTTCCTCTTCTTCCTGCTCCTTCAACTGGCCCTGGTTTCTTTCTGGCCGCTTTAGGCTATCGCATGCCCTCAGCATGAACCTCCTAAAAACGAAAAAGCACCGCCAGGGGCGATGCTCTTTCTCAACAACCAACCAACCAACTATTTGGGCATAACCACATCCTCGATGATGTGAATCACGCCATTAGAAGCCATTACGTCTGTTTTGGCGATCTTGCTGTAATTGCCATTAGCATCCATCAGGAAGATCCCACCGTCTTTTTGTACGGCTGTTACTGTTCCTCCGTTCAGGGTGGTGAGTTCGGCTTTGCCATTTCCTTTCTTCAGCGCATTTACCACATCTGTAGCCGTGATCTTTCCGGATACCACATGGTAGGTAAGGATCGCAGCCAGTTTTTCCTTGTTCTCAGGCTGGAGCAGAGCATTCAGGGTATTTGCATCTATCTTGGCGAATCCGGAATTTACCGGAGCGAAGACTGTAAAGGGTCCATCTCCTTGCAGGGCACCTACGAGGTCAGCCGCTTTCAAAGCTGTTACCAAAGTGGAGAAATCATCCACGGAGACAGCGATGTCTACGATGTCCTGAGAATTGTTCTGAGCATTTGCTTTTGTGGTCCCCATCAGCAGGGCAACAGTCGAAAGAATAAAGATTACTTTTTTCATGATTTGTTTTTAGTTTTAGTGAGAATTAAATGTTTTAGTGCACTCTTCTCTTGTATATACACGGATGACTTTGCGATAGATGAGCCAAGCCGATTTTTATCATATCTTTAACACCTGCTATGGATGAGAACCTACAGATAGAACGGCTCAGGGAAGGCGACAAGAACGCTTTGTATTCCCTGTATGACCGATATTCGGGTGCCCTCTTCGGGGTGGTACTCAGGATGTGCAGGGACCGGGGAATGGCCGAAGACCTCCTGCAGGAGATTTTCCTGACTATATGGGAAAAGATTGACCAGTTCGACCCTTCTAAAGGAAAGTTCTATACCTGGGCCTACCGAATTGCCAGGAATAAGACCCTGAATGCCCTGAGAAAATCAGATCCCCTCATCCAAACCGAAGACATGCGTGTATATAAGGATATAAGAGAAGAGGAAACCACACAGGATTTCGAAGCGCTGAATGGAGTTGTCATGAAACTGGAGGACCACCATCAAAAGGTGATCGAACTCGTTTATTTTAAAGGGTATACGCACCGGGAAGCCCATAAGATCATGGGGGTGCCCCTCGGTACGTTTAAATCGTATGTCAGGCAGGCGCTCATCCAGCTCAGGGAAAAGTATCCCACAGCGTTCACCCTTCTTTTACTGTGCTTAGATGTGATTGAACATGGATAGGAAGACCATTTTAGAACAAGGACTCTTGCTGGCTTACCTGCTGGATGAACTCGATGGCAACCAACGGGAACAGGTAGAACAGGTCCTGGCTGAAGACCCAGTGCTCAGGGAAGAATTTACCCGATTGGAAGCTGATTTTGAGAACTTGGCGATGGAAAATGCCATTGCACCCCCCGCCTCGGTGAGAAAAAGGTTGGAGACCAAACTGGAAACAACAGAACAACCTTCTCAGGAAGGAATACGTTCCCTGAAAGGGACGAAGACCTATGACCGAACCCGACTCCTGGTCGCCGCATCCATGGCGGCCCTGTTCGCCCTGAGCACCTTCTGGTTGTACACCCGCTGGCAGGAAGCAGAGGAGAATATCAGACTGGCCAGGGAGGAACAGCAACAACTTAAAGAGACCCTGGAGATCCTCTCCGGAGAAATGCGGGAGGTACAACAGTTGAATGCCATGCTCAATGACGGGGATATGATCCCTGTGCTTTTGAAGGGCAATCGTCTTTCCCCCGAAGCACGGGCCGTGGCCTATGTGAATCACAAGACCCGATCCGTCATGGTGAACCCCAAAGCACTCCCACCCCTTTCAGAGAATGAGACCTACCAGATGTGGGCAGATGTGGACGGGGAAATGATCAGTATGGGGCTGGTACCCACAGACCAGGAACTGGTCGCCCTTGCCTATATAGACCGGGCCGAATCCCTCAATATCACTATTGAGCCTAAAGGAGGGAGCGACCATCCAACGGTCGAGCGCCTGATCTCCAATGCCTATTTATAGCGTACTAAGAGCCTTTGCTGGGGTCCTCAATTTCCGATTTTACTGTAAATGGCCGACTCTATTTTCAAAAAAAAAAAATATAAAATTTTTCAGGAATTCAGCCGTTGAAGTTGTTAACATATAATAAACCCTAAATTTTTTTATCATGTATTTTACAATTTCAACCAGATTAAACTTCTTAAAAAAATGGACCTTGTTCCTGGCCCTGCCGGCAATGCTGTTTCTTGCATCCTGCAGCAAGGATGACGACGCCTTTGTGAGGGTAACAGTCAATGGCACCCGGTTGAATACGAGCCCATCTGATTTCATCGTTGGGGATCGTTCGGATTTCAACGGAGACATCGATGCGAGCTTTACAGGCAATGGGGGTACCGCAACCCGGATCTTCAGCTGGAACAACAATTTGAGTACAGCCGACTACAATGCGGATATTACCGCTACCTCTGAAGGTAGTTTCCGAATGATCGTTCGGGATTCAGAAGAAGTCACTGTACTCGACCGTTCAATCCAGGGAGGTGCAGAGCCGGATTCCTTTAGCGGGGTAACCTCTGCCGGGGCCTCTGGAATATGGACGGTTACTATTGAGGTAACAAACTTCACAGGAGATGGAAGTTTCTCCCTGAGTGAAGGCAACTAATTGAATTTGCAATCATAAGAAAAGCGCTGTGGATTGATATCTACAGCGCTTTTTTTCTTTTAGGACTCGCGCCTACTTTGCCGGAATACCATACAGGTCAAAATCCGCTGCCTCCGTAATATGGATATCTGCAAAATCGCCCACCCTCAGAAAGTATTTTGTGGCGTCTATGAGTACCTCATTGTCTACATCGGGGGAATCGTATTCCGTTCTACCCACAAAATAATTTCCTTCTTTCCGGTCTATAATGCAGCGAAAGGTCTTTCCGATCTTTTCCTGGTTCAGTTCCCAGGAGATCTGGGACTGCAATTCCATGATCTCACTGGCGCGTTGCTGTTTTACGGATTCCGGAACATCATCCTCAAGGTTGTAGGCATGGGTATTTTCCTCATGGCTATAAGTAAAGCAACCCAGGCGCTCAAAACGCATGGCCTTTACCCAGGCTTTCAACGTCTCGAAATCGGCTTCCGTCTCTCCCGGATACCCTACGATGAGGGTGGTGCGGATGGCCATATCGGGGACTGCCTCCCTGAATTCCCTCAACAAACGCGTGGTTTTTTCCTGGGTGGTACCCCTTCTCATACTCTTCAGGATAGGGTCCGAGATGTGTTGGAGGGGGATGTCGATATAATTGCAGATCTTGGGTTCTTCCCGCATTACTTCGAGTACGTCCATGGGGAACCCTGTAGGGAAGGCGTAATGCAGACGGATCCATTCGATCCCCTCTACCTTCACAAGGGCCTTTAAAAGCTCAGCCAGGTTACGTCTCTTGTACAGGTCCAGGCCGTAATAGGTCAGGTCCTGTGCGATCAGGATCAGTTCTTTCGTTCCTTTTGCCGCCAGTTTCTCGGCCTCAGAGACCAATGCCTCGATAGGCGTGCTGCGATGCTTCCCACGCATCAAAGGAATGGCACAGAAAGAGCAGGGTCGGTCGCATCCTTCGGCTATCTTGAGGTAGGCGTAATTCTTAGGGGTGGTGGTCAGGCGTTCCCCCACCAGTTCATGCTTGTAGTCGGCCCCAAGGGCCTTGAGCAGGTTTGGCAGGTCCGTGGTCCCGAAATAGGCATCCACGTCAGGGATCTCCTTTTGCAAATCGGGTTTGTAGCGTTCGCTCAGGCAGCCGGTCACGAATACCTTTTCCACTATGCCCTCTTCCTTCTGCCTGACAAAATCCAGGATGGTATTGACGCTTTCCTCCTTGGCGTTGGCTATAAAACCACAGGTATTGATTACCACGATATTGCCCTCCTCCTCATGGACGACCTCCTTGTTATTGGCGCGCAATTGTCCCATGAGCACCTCCGAGTCGTATACATTCTTGGAGCAACCCAGGGTCACTACGTTGATCCTGTTCTTTTTACGTGTTTTTGTACGCATGTGGCTAAATGAGGTGCAAAAATACGATATAGCTCAGGATGTGCACGATATCTGAGGTAGATTATTTATATCCCTCTGGAATTTTTCGCACTTTACTGATCTTTTCGAAGGCAGCGCCCAACTGAAGCAACTCAGGCTCTTCAAAGGATTTGCCTATAAAGGTGAGGCTGATGGGTTCTCCATTGGTCTTGTACCCCATAGGAACGGTCAGGGCCGGGTATTTGGCCACTGCCGCATAGGCCGCGTGGTAATTGTTGATGGAGAGTATAGCGTCCAGTCGGTGCGTATCCATGGCCGTGTTGAAGAAATCCCTGCTGCTTTTTTCCAGGTCCGATTTGATCTTCAGCAGGTCTTCGACAGACGTGCTGTCTGTTACCACGGCTTTCAGTCGCCCCTGTCCGTAAGGAATTCGTACCAGGGTATCCTGCAGGTTGAAGTCCATAACGTCCTGCACAGTCCTCACTGTCACGGCCTTCGTATCCCGTACATTTTTCCGGATATAGGCAGGAAGGTCTTCCTTCATATCCAGGTTCAGGATACTTAAAAACCCGTCGAGGGGAATTCCGGGTGGGTCAAGGATCGTGATCTCTGCCCCGGCTTCCTTCAATAACTCCAGGGTTCGGCTGTAGATACTATCCCTTTCCAGGAGGTTCGAAAATGCCCCAAAACGCTTCCCACGGAGGTCTTCCTTCCCGAGCTGATCAAACCAGTGTGCACCTTGCTCCTTCTCCACGGAAGCCGTATCCTCCGGATCTTTGCCGAGCATGGCATCCAGCAGAATGGCGTTGTCGGTCACATTCCGGGTCATAGGCCCGGGGGTGTCGAGCGTACTCGATATAGGCACGATACCCGACCTGCTCAAAAGTCCGATCGTCGGTTTGAGTCCCACCACAGAATTCTGGCTGGAAGGGGAAAGTATGGACCCCGAAGTTTCCGTACCCACTGCAGCCACGGCGTAATTGGCTGCCATGGACGTCCCGCTTCCCGAGCTGGAACCCCCGGTCTCAAAGATCCTCCTCCCGTAAGGGTTCAGGGTCTGCCCCCCATAGGCGCTGTACCCAACAGGACATCCGTCACATAGATAGTAGGCCCATTCGCTGAGGTTCACCTTCCCCAGGATCAGGGCACCATGAGATTTCAGTTGTTTGACGATAAAGGCATCCGAAGTTGTGTTTTCCTGAAAGGCCAGTGCTCCTGCCGTGGTCCGCATCCCGTCCGTGTCTATATTATCCTTGAGCAGAACAGGCATCCCGTAGATGGGGTGCTGTCCGTCCTTGCGGTTCCTGTCCCGCTCCCTGGCCTCTTCCAGGACCTGCGCGTTCAGGGCGATGACGGTATTGAGGGTCGTTTCATTATCCAGTTCGTACTGGTAGATCCGCTTGAGATAGAACAGGGTCAGTTCCTCATAGGTGAGCTTTCCTGCCTTAATGGCCTTTTGCAGGGAGGGGATATCCTGCTCCAGGATGAGGGGTTTTAAACTTTCGTATCTCGCTTCGGGAAAAGCATTCACCTCCCGGTAAAGGGGGAGGAAGATATCGTTTTTATCGAGCACCCTCGACTGTATCAATTTATACCTCATCCTCGGGTTCTCGTGCTCCTTGTTGGCGGCAACTTCGGCAGAATCGTTGTAAGGGGTCCACAAGACGATGTCCTCTTCAGGAGCCTTCGTATTCTTACACCCGATAAACAATAGGGTTGTGGCCAGCAACAGGAGTACACCTACTCTTTTCTTTCTTTTTCCCAATTTTTCCATTTTATTATGTTTTCCCGGTTCATCCGAACGAACTCATCCTTTCCCTCTGCGTCCGCCAGTTCAAGGGAACGCTCAGCTGAGGCTATTGCCTGCCTGTACAGGCCCATCCGGGCTTGCAGCAGTGATTTTACCCGGTAAAAATAGTACGTATCCCCACCCAGGTCAATGGCGGTCTGCACATAGTCCAGAGCCTTTTCCGTATCCAGCCCTTCTTCCTGCAGGTACCTGGCCGCTTCATAATAGGTCTGGGGGGTTGGATCGCCTTCCAGGCTTTTCCTGATAGTGGTGCGCATGGTCTGTTCCGTATCTACTTCCAAAGGAATCGGGATCACGGTATGTCCCCACTTCAATAACAAAAGAGCACCGTTGTGGTGTATGGAGTCAAAACTGATCTGGAAATTCTCCTGCCATGCTTCTTCTTTCCGGGGGGCCACCTTAATCCTGAATGCATCCTCGGCAGGGTCATAAGCCGTCCTGCCGTCTCCCCAGTGGGTGGTGTTCATGTGGAAGGCCACTTCCCAACCATCTTCTTCCGGAAAGGCGTAAAGTGCGTAAGTTCCCGGGGGTAAGCGGTTACCCAGGACTATGATCTCTGTATCTGAGGTGAACTTTGTGGATTCATTCGCCCCAACTCTCCATATCCTGCCGTAAGGGACAATCCCGCCAAAAAGTTCCCGCCCTCTGGCTGCGGGCCTCGAATATTCGATTTTGATACGGGTCAGGCCGATCTGTTGCTCCACCCTCGTGAACGGACTGGCTTTTGGATGCTCGATCTGACCCCGGGTTGAATACGATGAGAGGAACAGAATAAGGAGCCCTATGCAGTAAGGCGGTCTCAACTGAAGAAGGAGTCTACGAATTCGTACTTGTTGAACACCTGCAGGTCTTCCACCCTTTCCCCTACTCCAATATATTTTACGGGGATCTGGAACTGGTCAGAGATCCCGATTACCACACCTCCTTTGGCAGTACCATCGAGCTTGGTCACAGCCAGGGAACTCACTTCGGTGGCCTTTGTGAATTGCCGGGCCTGCTCGAAGGCATTTTGGCCGGTAGAACCGTCGAGAACCAGCAATACTTCATGCGGGGCATCGGGTATCACCTTTTGCATCACCCTTTTTACCTTGCTCAATTCGTTCATCAGATTGACCTTGTTGTGGAGGCGACCGGCCGTATCGACCAGGACCACATCGGCGTTCTTGGATTTTGCCGCGCTTAGGGTATCGAAAGCCACGGAAGCAGGATCACTTCCCATCTTCTGTTTGACAATGGGTACCTCCACCCGGTCTGCCCATACCTGCAACTGGTCTATAGCTGCAGCCCTGAAAGTATCGGCAGCACCCAGGACTACTGAAAATCCCTTGTTCTTGAACTGGTGGGCGAGTTTTCCAATGGTCGTGGTCTTACCCACCCCGTTCACCCCGACCACCATGATCACATAGGGTTTCTTATCCCCGGGCAATTCAAAATCTGTCCCTTCTCCCGTATGCGTCTCGGACAGCAATCCGGCGATCTCTTCCCTGAGGATCTGGTTGAGTTCATCCGTGCCCATGTACTTATCTTCCGCAACACGCTTTTCAATACGCTCAATGATCTTCAGGGTGGTCTCTACCCCGACGTCTGAGGTGACCAGCACCTCCTCGAGGTTGTCGAGTACATCGTCATCCACCCGCGATTTGCCGGCGACCGCCTTGCTGAGTTTGGTAAAGAAACTGGTCTTGGTCTTTTCAAGCCCCTTATCGAGGCTCTGTTTCTTCTCGGAGGAAAATATTTTCTTAAAGATACTCATAGGTGGTCGGTGCTTGGAAGCATCAAATATAAGAAATAAAAAAGCCGCTAACTCAGAGTAGCGGCTTTGGATGATATGAGATTGCTGACTACTTTTTAGCCAGCCAGTCGTTTACCATTTCAGGGGACATTACGGATTCGACAAAGGTATAGGCACCACTTTTGGGCGACTTCACCATCTTGATCGCTTTTGTCAGTCTTTTGGAACTCCCTTGCAGGGTTGCTACGGTCTTCTTAGCCATGTCTTCTTACTTTATCTCTTTGTGAACGGTCATTCTTTTCAGAATGGGATTGAACTTCTTGATCTCCAGACGGTCCGGAGTATTCTTCTTGTTCTTGGTGGTGATGTACCTGGAAGTTCCGGGCATACCGGACTCCTTGTGCTCAGTGCACTCTAGGATCACCTGAACTCTGTTTCCTTTCTTGGCCATAGTATCCTGGTGTTGGGCTTATTTTATAGATCCGTTCTGACGGGCCTCCTTCAGCACGGCAGAAATTCCTTTTTTGTTGATGCTTTTAAGAGCCCTGGCAGAGACCTTCAGGGTAACCCATCGGTCTTCTTCCGGGATGTAGAACCTTTTCTTGGAAAGATTCACATCAAACCTTCTTTTGGTTTTGTTGATCGAAAAAGAAACGTTATTTCCGAACATTGCCTTCTTCCCGGTAATTTCACAAACTTTAGACATGCCGCTCTTCTTTACTTGATTTTAATCAGGTGGCAAATTTACGTCATTTTCACGGAAGAGCAAAAATCTTTCTCAGAATTTTAAAATTTCTTTCCGCAACATTTCCAGGGCCTTATGAACCCCTTTCTGGACGATCCTCACCCGGTGGTTTCCCATGGAAAACGATTCGACCACAGTACCTTTCTCACTCGCCACGGCGATGAATACCGTTCCTACAGGGGCATCGGAATCTCCTTTTGTAGGGCCTGCATTTCCGGTGGTGGCGATCCCGAAATCCGATCCCATGATCTTCCGGACATTCTCAGCCATAACCGAAGCCACTTCAGCACTGACCACGGAATGTTCCCTGATCAGTTGTTCACTTACCTTCAACAGGTCTGTCTTTGTTCGGGTGGCATAGGTAACCATCCCCCCGACGAAGTAGGCAGAAGCCCCGGGTACCGAGGTGATCTGTTCAGCGATCCTTCCCCCTGTAAAACTCTCTGCTGTAGCCATGGTCATCTGCCTCGAGGTCAGTAATTGGCCCACTACGGCTTCCAGGGTGCCTGCATCCTCTTCCCCCGAGATGATATCCCCTATGGTAGCGTACAGCTTTTCAGACACCTCCCGGATCCCATTCTCCAGCACGGCCTTGTCTGCCCCCTTGGCCGTAAGCCGCAGCCGGACCTTTCCCAGGTTTGGAAGGTAGGCCATTTTGATGAAGGGCGGGAGGGAATCCTCAATGTCCGAGATACGCTCAGCTATCGCACTTTCCCCCAGGCCATAAGTCATCAGGGTCTTGTGGAGGATGTAAGGCCGACTAAAACGGGATACGATGGCCGGAAGCACGTGTTTTGTTAAGAGTTCCTTCATCTCAAAAGGCACTCCCGGAAGGGAAATAAAGACCCTGTCTCGGTGTTCAAACCACATGCCCGGGGCCGTTCCATGGGCATTGGGCAGTACTCTGGCCTTAGTTGGAACCATAGCCTGCCTGCGGTTCACTTCAGAGATGGGGGTGGAGATATAGGTCTTGAACAGGTATTCAATGTTTTTGAGCACATCGGGGTCCTGTACCAGGGAATCCTCAAAGTATTCACATAGGGTAAGCTTGGTGATATCGTCCTTGGTAGGCCCCAGCCCTCCGGTCATTAGGATGATCTGTGCTCTGGAGGAAGCCTCCTCCAGAGCTTTCAGGATATGGTCCCTGTCGTCCTGTACAGAGGTGATCTGGAATACGGAGATCCCTATTTTATTGAGTTCCGAGGCAATAAATGCAGAATTGGTGTCGACGATCTGCCCGATAAGGATTTCATCGCCTATCGTAATGATCTCCGCATGCATTATACATCAAAATCTTTGTGCAGCTCCGAAATGACCTGATGGATGTCCTTTTTGAGGGCGGGAAATTTCTCTTTGATCCGATCCATGTTGGCTTCGTCCTTTCCGAGGGTCTCTATCTCCAGGGCGATCGCCCTGGTCTGTTCCATCCCCAGTATATCCACATTCGGTTTGATCTTGTGGGCAAGTTGGTAGACATTCTCGTAATCCCCGCTTTCAATGGCTTTCTCCAGGTCCTCGAGGTCCTGGGGTACTTCCTCCAAAAACACAGTCACCACAGAGAGGACGAAATCATCATCTCCCTCCGCCATCTCATTCAATTTATCCAGGCTGTAGATCATCTACCTAATTTTTAAACGAAACATTTCCGTCCCTTCCAATCTGCCGGAAAGGTAATCATTTGGACTTACTTTGCCAACTCCCGCAGGCGTTCCGGTAAAGAGAATATCCCCCTTTTTTAAGGTGAAAAATCTAGAGACATACCCAATAAGTTCGTCTATGGGCCACAACATTTCTGCGGTATGTCCTTGCTGTACCAGCTTCCCGTTCAGCGACAGGTCGAAGTGGAGGTCCCTCAGGTCACCGAGCTCCTTTTTGTCTATCCATTTACCGATGACGGCAGCTCCGTCAAAACCTTTGGCCTTCTCCCAGGGAAGTCCTTTTTCCTTGAGTCTGGCCTGGAGGTCACGGGCGGTAAAGTCGATGCCCAACCCAATATCATCGTAATACTTATGGGCAAATCTCGGATCGATGTGTTTCCCGACCTTTTTAATCCTGACGAGTACCTCCACTTCGTAATGCACATCCTGAGTAAATTCGGGGATATAGAAATCCTGTTCCTTGGGGAGTACCGCAGAATCTGGTTTTATGAAAACAACCGGGTCTGACGGCCTTTCATTGGCCAACTCTTTGATGTGCTCGGCGTAATTACGCCCTATACAGACGAGTTTCATATCCGGGAGATTCTCTAGGAGAGCTTGTTGTTGAGTTTGCGCAATTTGATCTGGGTAAGCACTTTTTTGGTGTAGAGCGGGAAATCCGCATTGAGGATCCACCCGAAATACCCGGGCTCCTCTTCCAGTACCTCCAATACTTTCTTCCCCTTGTGTTTCCCGAAGGTGAAGACCTCTTCCTCCTCTTCGTCATAGCCTATGAACCCCGCAAAATCAGCGCTCTGCCGATAGGTGGAGAAGTCGGCCAGCTTCTTTACATCATTTTCCAGGTCGGGATAGCGCTCCAATTGAGCCAGCAGCACTTCGTAGGTGGCTTCGGTGTCTGCCTTGGCACCATGTGCCCCTACCAGGTCCTTGTCGCAATAGAATTTATAGGCCGCAGAAAGAGTGCGCTGCTCCATTTTATGGAAAATGGTCTGCACGTCAACCGATACCATATTCTTCATGTCGAAATCGACTCCCGCCCTCAGCATCTCTTCGGCCAGGAGGGGAATATCAAAGCGGTCCGAATTAAAACCGGCGAGGTCGCTGCCTTTGATGAACTGATAGATCTCCTTTGAAAGGGCCGAAAAGGTAGGGGCATTCGCCACCGTCTCATTGGAAATTCCGTGGATGGCTACAACAGCTTCCGGGATCTCACATTCGGGGTTCACCAGCCAGGTACGCTGCTCCTTGCTGCCATCCGGCTTTATCTTCAGGATGGATATCTCGACGATTCGGTCCTTGGCCACATTCGTTCCCGTGGTCTCGAGATCGAAGAAACAAATGGGTTTATTGAGGTTCAATTTCATTTTGTGCTGTTAAAAGGGTTCGGAGATTGGCTATCCGATCGGTCTAACCGGCTCAGATCTCCCGGTCCATGTCCCAATTCTCCAGGTATTCTGCCACCGCCTTGACGAACATACCGCCCAGAGCACCGTTCACTACGCGGTGATCATAGCTGTGGGAGAGGAACATCTTGCTGCGGATCCCGATAAAGTCACCCTCCTCGGTTTCGATCACAGAAGGCATCTTACGGATGGCACCCAGGGCCAGTATCCCAACCTGGGGCTGGTTTATAATGGGAGTGCCAAAGACACTGCCGAATGTACCTACGTTGGTCACGGTATACGTACCTTCTTTGATCTCATCGGGTTTGAGGGCGTTGTTCCTTGCCCTGTTAGCCAGGTCGTTCACCACCTTGGCCATCCCGACCAGGTTGAGCTGGTCTGCATTCTTGATCACGGGAACGATCAGGTTCCCGTCAGGAAGGGCCGCCGCCATCCCTATATTGATGTTCTTCTTTTTGATGACCGTATCCCCGTCTACGGAAATATTCACCATGGGGTATTTTTTCAGGGCCTTGGCCACCGCTTCCATAAAGATAGGAGTAAAGGTCAGTTTCTCCCCTTCCCTTTTTTCAAAGGCATCCTTGACCTTGTTGCGCCACTTGACCACGTTGGTGACATCCACCTCTATAAAACTCTGGACATGGGCAGAGGTAGCCACACTTTCCACCATGTGATGGGCGATGAGTTTTCCCATACGCGTCATGGGGATAACCTCGTCGGCTCCGGTAACCTGGGCGGTGGTGACCTTATGAGGCGCTTCGGCAGCCTTGGCAGGTGCCTTCTCAGCAACCGGTTCGGCCTTGGGCTGTGCTTCCCTGACCTCAGTCTTCCTTTCATCGCCATTCTTGCGGGATTCTACATAGGCAAGGATGTCGTTCTTCGTCACCCTGCCTTCCAGGCCCGTTCCTGCGATGGCGTCCAGCTCCTCCTGGGAGATGGATTCCTGCTTTGCGATATTCCTTACCAGTGGAGAATAGAATCGCTCTGATCCGGATTGCACCGCAGGAGCGGCAGAGACCGTTTCCCTGGCACGGCTCAGGTGTTCCTCGATCTCAGTACTCACGGCCTCGGATACTTCTTCCTCCTTCGGTTTCACCTCCACTTCAGGAGTGGAAGCGGGTTCGCCCTTTGAATCGGTCTCGATGACAGCCACCACTTCACCTACCTTGATCACGTCATCCACCCCAAACCTTTTTTCTACAAGGACCCCTTCCACCTCGCTGGGGACCTCGGAATCTACTTTATCCGTGGCGATCTCGAATACCGCCTCGTCCAACTCTACCGTATCCCCTACTTCCTTGAGCCAGGATGTTAGGGTGGCTTCCGCTACGCTTTCCCCCATCTGAGGGAGTTTCAATTCGAACTTTGACATATTCTTAGTAAGGGCCTTGTTAGGTTTGATATTTTTGCAAAAATAATAATTTTTCGGTCGGATTTTTATATTTTCCCTATTCTGTCAATCTGCTTTAAGGGAGGTCTCAAAAGGAATCCTGTGAAGGATACTCCTTCCCAGGGTGATCTCATCAGCGTATTCCAGCTCGTCACCTACGGCAATTCCCCTGGCAATCGTAGAGGTCTTCACACCCTCATCCTGTATCTGCCTGTAGATATAAAAGTTGGTCGTATCCCCTTCCATGGTTGAGCTCATGGCGAAGATGAGTTCCCTCACCTCGCCGCTTTTCACCTTTTCCACAAGGGAACGAATGGTGAGGTCCTGTGGGCCGATCCCTTCCATAGGGGAGATCTTGCCTCCCAGCACATGGTACAACCCGTTGTACTGGCTAGTATTCTCAATGGCCATCACATCCCGAATGTCTTCCACAACGCAGATCAGACCGTTGTCCCTCTTGGGGTTGGAGCAGATCTCACACAGGCTGAGATCGGAGATATTATGGCAATTCCTGCAGAATTTGATCTCTTCCCTCAGGGTATTCAATGCATGGGTGAGCCTTCCGGTCTGGGAGGCGGGTTGTTTGAGGAGGTGTAGCACCAGCCTCAGCGCCGTGCGCTTGCCCACCCCGGGCAGCTGGGACATTTCATAGACCGCGTTCTCAAGGAGTTTTGACGAAAATTCCATACGGACAAAATTACGTACTATTTTTACTTTTTGTACTTTGGGCCGGAAATTAATTCGAATGGATGCCTCCCGTATTCTGCTGCTGATCGGCGCGTATTTCCTGGTCCTGATCGTGATCTCCTACATTACCGGACGCAATGATTCCAATGCCGATTTTTTTCGGGCCGGGAACAAGTCGCCCTGGTTCGTAGTCGCTTTCGGGATGATAGGTGCCTCCCTCTCCGGGGTCACGTTTATTTCCGTTCCGGGCTGGGTAGAAGCTTCTGAATTCAGCTATATGCAGGTGGTCCTGGGCTATCTGGTGGGTTACTTTGTCATCGCCTTTGTCCTTCTGCCCATTTACTACAGGCTGAATGTTACCTCCATTTACGAATACCTCCAAGGCAGATTTGGGATAGTGAGCTATAAGGTAGGGGCCATTTCTTTCTTTGTGTCCCGGGTTCTGGGCGCTTCTTTTCGCCTGTTTCTGGTTGCCATCGTTTTACAGCAGTTCGTCTTCGACGCCTGGGGAATTCCCTTCGAACTCACCGTGGTCATATCCATCCTGCTCATCTGGATCTACACCTTCCGTGGCGGGATCAAGACCATCGTCTGGACGGATACCCTGCAAACCCTGTTCATGTTACTGTCTGTAGGGCTTTCCATTTACTTTATCAACGAAAAACTGGGGTGGGGCTTTTCTGAATTCCTGAATTCCGATGAACTGAAGGAATACAGTAAGGTCTTTTTTACGGACGACTTCAATCAAAAGAACCACTTCGTAAAATCCTTTCTCGGGGGGATGTTCATCACCATTTGTATGACCGGACTAGATCAGGACATGATGCAAAAGAACCTCACCTGTAAATCCCTGGGAGACGCACAAAAGAACATGGTAACCTTCAGTATCATCCTGATCGTTGTCAACTTCGTTTTTCTCTTGCTTGGGGCCCTTTTATTCATCTATGCAAATCGCTACGGAGTGGCCCTTCCCCTGATGGACGGGGAGCCCAAGTCGGATCTGTTGTTTCCCGAGATCGCCCTAAACAGCGGACTGGGAAGCTTGGTGGCCTCTACCTTTATCCTGGGCCTGATCGCCGCCGCTTACAGCAGTGCAGACAGCGCCCTTACTTCCCTGACCACCTCCTTTTGCGTTGATTTTCTGGGGATAGAAAAAAGAGAAGTCAGTCTCCAAAAAAGCCTTCGCAAAAAAGTACATGTTGGGATGAGCCTGCTCCTGATCCTGGTAGTGATCAGCTTTAAGTACCTGCTAGACCGGAATGTCATAGACGGACTCCTCACGGTGGCCACCTATACCTACGGGCCCTTACTGGGTCTCTTTGCCTTCGGAATCTTTACCAAATACCAGATATACGACCGGATGGTCTGGGTAGTCGCCCTCTCCTGCGTCCTGGTCATCATCGGGCTTTCCTATCTGCCGGCAGATGTGCTCGGGGGCTACCAGATCGGGTATGAACTCCTCCCGATCAATGGACTCATCACTTTCCTGGGGCTGTGGTTGATCCGGAAACGGGTCTGACCATCCCTTACCGGTATTGCCCAATGGAAAGCATGACGAGCGTACAGGCAACCTCTACTTCGATATCGGCTTCTTCGAGCAGATCATAGAATTCTGGATTCTCGGTCCCTGGATTAAAGATGACCCTTCTGGGTTTAAGGTCGAGGATCGTCTGGTAGAAGGGCCGCTGCCTATCGGGGTTCATGTAGAGCGTGATGGTGTCGACGTCCTCAAACGATTCACAGGAAGTCCTGATGTGCACACCGGCCACATGGCCTTCCCTCATCCCAAAGGCCAGGACCTCCTCCCCTGCTTCCACCAATCTTTTTATAGCCACATGGCTGTACCTGTAGGGTTTTAAGGAGGCTCCGAATACCAGGGTCTTACTCATATCCTTTGTTCGCTGTTAAAGTGTGTTAAGAACTGTAACGTATGGGTCGGACTTCCGTCTTTTACAAAAAGCTCATTCATTGGGAGGCTGTATTTTCAAAGTTAATGGTTAGTGTTTAGTGCGGCATACCAATGATAGAAACCCCGGTCCTGCACCGGGGTTTTGTTTTTTCATTCGGACTCTTTCCCCTTATAAAAATCTGTTTCGAATCGTTAAAATTCACCTTCATCCGTTACAAATATCAGGAATAGGCGTCTTACTTGTATCATCAATCAGTCAATCAATCAATTAATCAACAGTCATGAAAAAAGTAACCCTCCTATGGGCCATTCTGGCCTTTACTGCGGTTTTCGCCAAAACAGACCCGGAAAACCCCGACCCCAAAGACGGTATCATACTCGGAAAAGTGATCGATCAGGATCTCAGTGAACCTGTGGCATATGCCACCGTGGTGATCAAATCCATGGACCTTAAGACCATCTCGGGAGGGATAACCACGGAAGATGGCTCCTTCCTTATCGAAAAATTGCCAGACGGACATTATATTCTGGAGGTACAGTATATCGGTTACAAAACCCATAGCCAGGAGGTCATCCTGGACAAAGGGCATCGCAAGATTCAACTGGGCACCATTACCATTGCCGAGGAGGCTGAATCCTTGTCGGAGGTGGAGGTCGTGGCAGAAAGGACCACCATAGAGCAACGCATAGACCGGAAGGTGGTCAACGTAGGCAAGGACCTCACCACGGCCGGGGCTACCGCCTCAGATATCATGAACAACATCCCTTCGGTAAATATCGATCAGCAAACGGGTGAACTCTCCCTCCGCGGCAATTCCAACGTGAGGGTCATGGTAGACGGAAAACTGTCTAACGTGCCCGTGGCCCAGCTTCTAAGGCAAATTCCCTCCTCTTCCATAAAGTCGATTGAGCTGATCACAAACCCTTCGGCCAAATACAACCCCGAGGGAATGAGCGGCATCATCAATATCATCCTTCACAAAAATGCGAATATCGGTTTTAACGGGAACCTCAACACAGGGCTTACCGTAGGGATAGAAGCCAAATACAATGCCTCCCTCGACCTGAATTATCGCAATGGCAAACTAAACCTGTACGGAAATATAGGCACTAACATTGGCAAATACGTCAATGACGGGAACATCTACAGGGTAGTGGAGAATTCCCAGCAGTTCTTTGAATTCATGAACAACAACAAGTCTTACCTCTATAAAATAGGGTTCGATTTTTACCTGAACGAAAAGAACACCCTTTCCTTCTTTACCAACCAGAATATCTTTCAGGGGAAGGGACAGGGCCTTACGGATGTAGTTTATTACGATGATACGAGCCTCAACAACAGTCAGACTTTCATCCCTGTAAACGATAACCAGAGCGAACAGTACAATTTTGACTACAAGCTCGATTTCGGCAAAGAGGGGCACAACCTGGAGCTGGAAATCGACCACAACAGGTTCGAAGATGATGAGGAGTCGGCTTTCAGGATCAGCGGAAATTCCCTTTTTCCGAATTACCGCGATTTCGTGGCAACTCAAAGGACACAGACGATCGCTAACCTGGATTACGTCAATCCCCTGGATTCTATCTCCAAGATCGAGGCCGGACTGGAATCCAGAAACTTTGAGACTGAGGTGGACTACCGTTCGACCGGACTATCCTTCGATGCCAATGGCAACCTGAGGCCTACCCCATCAACGGCTTTTACCTATGGGATGGATATCTATTCTGCCTATGCGACCTTCGGCCAGAACTTCGAGAAATGGTCTTATCAGATCGGCGCCCGGATCGAAGATGTCACAGTAAAGGCAGATACCAATTCAGTAAGGGCGTTTGACGACCGGTACACACAGATCTACCCTACCGCCTTTATAACCTATACCCCAAACGAAAAAGACCAGTTACAGCTGAGCAGTAGCCGAAGGGTGGACCGACCCGGCCTTACCCAGGTCAACCCCATCAGAGAATGGGCAACCCCCCTGATCTCTTCCTTTGGGAATCCCAGTCTGTTTCCTCAATTTACATCATCCCTCGAACTGAATTACACGAGGAGGATAAAGAATGGGAGCCTCACCTCGGGGATTTTTTACAGGACTATCAAGGACGAGATCAACAGGGCGGTGTACGTAGACCGACTCGATCTGAACAAACTCATTCTTACCTTCGACAACTTCGACAACACCTCCGCGTATGGGATGGAGTTTTCAGCAAACTACAAACCCGCCAAATGGTGGAATATCAACGGGAGCTTCGATCTGTATTCCCAGACCCAGAGAGGGGTGACGGAAAGCCTGGAGGGGTCCAATTCCGAAGCGTCCCTCGAAGATATAGTCGTTGAAAGAGTGGAGGTTCAAAATACGGCCTGGAACCTGAGGATGAACAATAGCTTTACAGTGACCAAGGACCTGACCCTCCAGTTGTTCGGATTCTACCGGGGTCAAAATCAGAATATCCAGTTTTCAGTAGAACCCATGTATTTCGTAAATCTGGGGCTCCGCTATGGTTTTGCTCAGAACAAAGGAACATTCAGTCTCAATTTCAATGACGTGTTCAATACGATGCGGTTTGCCTTTGACGGAGACCGACCTTTCCTGCAGACCGGGGAATTCAATTGGGAAAGTCAGAATGTGTATGCGGGCATTTCCTATCGATTTGGAAGCGGCAAGAACCGGGCCTCCAGGCGTAAAAACAGGGATGACAATACGAAACAGGGCAGCGGAGGTATCTTGTAGCGATCAATATCGGTCTCAGGCAATCGGGATTTTGGGTTGGTTGATCCCGTGCCTTCAGACCAGTACGAAACCCCGGTATTCCTGCCGGGGTTTTGCTATTACAACCCTACTGTACCGGTGGGCAGACCATCCAGACTGGTCGTGTTCTTTTTCGACCTGTATTCCCGTAGCCCTTCCTCCCCCTTTTCCCTGGCCCATTGGATCAATTCCTTGCGGTTTCCCTTGAATTCCATGAGGGGAACGCCCATCCCGCAGGAGGTCTGCACGAGTTCTACCTCCATTTCAAAGATCTGTCTTGTACCGGGAATGTCCGGAAAAAGGGATAACAGACTCCCGAATTCGGGATCCTCCGGATGTAAGACCCTGGCCTGTCCGTAAAGTCGAAGTATGTTGGGGGGACCTTCAAAGGCGCAGAACATGATGGTCATCCTTCCGGAATGCAACACATGGGCCGCCGTTTCATTCCCGCTGCCCGTAAGGTTCAGCCAAAGGACCCTGTTGGGGTCGGCCACTCTGAAAGTGTCGATGCCCTTTGGAGAAAGATTGATCTTTCCGTCTGCTGTGGCAGTAGCCACAAAAAAGATTTTTTGCTGGGAGATGAACTCCCGATGTGACTCACTGATGACTGCTGAGGGTCTTCCCATGATAACTGCTGGCTATGGATCACCAACGGATGATGACACTGCCCCAGGTAAAGCCACTTCCGAAGGCGGCCAGGACCACGAGGTCTCCTTCCTTGATCTTACCTTTTTCCCAGGCCTCCGTAAGGGCAATGGGGATAGAGGCTGCCGTGGTATTCCCGTATTTCATGATATTGTTATACACCTTGTCATCAGAAAGCCTGAACTTGTGCTGTATGAACTGGGATATCCTCAAGTTGGCCTGGTGAGGGATCAGCATATCGATATCCTCCACCGTAAGGTGGTTCTTTTCCAACCCTTCCATGATCACTTCCGAAAAACGGACCACAGCGTTCTTAAAGACGAATTGTCCATTCATGTAGGGATAATAGGATTCATCGTCCGGGTCGTTATCCCTGAGGATATCGGTTACCCAGCGGTGCCCGATCCCAGGAGCCAAAAGGGAGAGCTCTTCGGCGTGTTGTCCTTCGGAATGCAGATGACTCGATAAAATTCCTTTTTTTGGGTCCTCCTCGCGGGTGAGGACGGCGGCGCCGGCGCCATCTCCGAAAATCACAGAAACTCCCCGGCCCCTTGTGGTAAAATCGAGGCCTCCGGAGTGCAGTTCAGACCCGATGACGAGTATATTTCTGTACATTCCGGTCTTGATATACTGGTCTGCCACCGAAACGGCATACACGAAGCCCGAGCATTGGTTTCTCACGTCCAGGGCCCCCACCGTCTTAATATCCAGGTCCCGCTGCACCAGTACGCCCGGACCCGGGAAGTAGTAGTCCGGGCTCAGGGTGGCAAAAATGATAAAATCGATATCGTCCTTTTGTATTCCCGCGTTTTTTATGGCTTTTTTCGCCGCCTTTACTCCCATGGAGGTCGTAGTGTCCGTTCCTTTGACCACATGCCTCCTCTCCTGTATCCCGGTGCGTTCCTGTATCCACGCATCGCTGGTATCCATCAACTTGGAAAGGTCATCGTTGGTCACTACGTGATCGGGCACGTAAAAACCCAGACCCGATATTCTAGAATTGTACATATTAGGATGAGTTTAATATAAGAAAGGGGGTAGCGCCCCTTTCCCTGTTTAGTTTCGTTTTTCTAAAATACCTATTCTTGCCTTGCTTACCTAAAGAATAGCAGAAAAGATTGCCTTAAAGACGATGGAAGCCTCAGAAGTTCTTCACATCGTTTGGAAGGTATACTAGTTTAATAGTAACTTATCCGTTCAAAATCATATATCATGAAAATCCGCATGAACCGTATTTTAATCGCTTTCCTCTTTGTTGCTGTGTTCTGCCCGCAGGCAGCGTATTTGCAGGAAAAACTAACCTATCAAAAACCTTCAAAGGAGATCCTCGACCTTGTGAATGCTCCCCTGGCCCCGGTGGTAAGGATGACAGACAATGGAAAACACATGCTCCTGCTCTACCGGGATGCGTACAAGACCATAGCCGAACTTTCTGAACCCGAAATGCGGCTGGCAGGCTTGAGGATCAACCCCGTAACCAATATTGGAAGTAGAACCAATTATTACAACAATATTGAGATAAAATCGCCTTCCGCGAAAGAAGCTGTCCAGGTAAAAGGCCTGCCCGAAAATCCAAGGCTTGCCAATTTCAGCTTTTCCCCGGATGAATCCATGGTGGCCGTCACGAACACCACCGCCCAGGGGGTAGAGGTATGGGTTCTTGACCTGGAGAAGGCCGAGGTAAAGAAGATCACCGACGCCTCCGTGAATGCCAACCTGGGGGATGTGATCAACTGGTTCAAAGACGGCTCGTCCCTGCTGGTCAAAATGCTTCCGGACACCCGAAAGGAGCTGATCGACCAGGGAGAAGCCGTTCCGGAGGGCCCGACCATCTCGACCAACGACGGTAAAAAGGCACAGAATCGGACCTATCAGGACCTGCTTTCCAACCCAACGGACGAATTCAATTTCGAGCAACTGGCTCTGTCCGAACTGTATAAGGTGGACCTGAACGGGAACAAGACCCTTTGGAAGTCTGCTGCCATGTACCGCAGCATCAGTTTTTCACCGAACGGGGAATATGTCATGGTGGTCACCGTGGAACAACCTTTCTCCTACCTGGTACCGTATTCCCGTTTTCCTTCTACCACAACCATCTATTCGAACAAGGGAGATCTCGTAAATACTCTGCTCCAGGTACCTCTGATAGAAGACCTGCCCCAGGGATTCATGGCCGAGCGCAAAGGGATGAGGGACCTGAGCTGGCGATCAGACAGGGGCGCTACCCTGGTCTATGCAGAGGCGCTGGATGAAGGGGATCCCGAGGTGGATGTACCTTTCCGGGATGCGATCTACCTACTTGAGGCGCCATTTACTGGAAAGGGAACCCAGATCCTGAAGACCATCAATCGGTTCCGCTACATCAACTGGGGAAAGGAAGACCTGGCCGTGGCATATGATTACTGGTGGAACACACGCAACACCAAGACCTATGCCTTTGACCCGTCTGATCCCGGAAAAGAACCGGTGGTACTTTTCGACAGGAATTATCAGGACGTGTACAGCGATCCCGGTTCGTTCGTGATGAAGCGCAATGAATTCGGGGCCATGGTGTTGAGTTTGGACTCCGGGAATAATGCCTATCTCCTGGGGGATGGGTATTCCGAGGACGGACAGTTCCCTTTTGTAGACAGGATGGATCTGAACACCCTTAAAAAAGAAAGGATGTATCAATCAAAACTCACCGACCAAATGGAGGAACTGCTCGACTACCATGTCGGGAAAGACGAATTGCTGGTGCGGATCGAATCGAAAAACACCTATCCCAATTACTATTACAAGCACCTGAAAAAACGAAAAGGGCCCACTCAACTCACCTTTTTTGACAACCCCTTTAAAAGCATACAGGATGTTCATAAGGAAGTGATCACCTATACGCGTGAGGACGGATTGGAACTCAGCGGCACCCTCTATTTGCCGGTGGGCTATGACAAGAACTCCGGGGAAAAAATGCCCATGATCCTTTGGGCCTATCCCAGAGAATACAAGGACAAGAACAGCGCATCCCAGAATACCCAGAATCCCAACGAATTCACCTATCCCTCCTGGGGCTCACCGGTGTACTGGGTCACCAGGGGGTATGTGGTCCTGGATGATGCGGCCTTTCCCATCATAGGGGAAGGCGATGAACAACCCAATGATTCTTTCAGGGAACAACTGGTGGCCAATGCAAAAGCGGCTATCGATGCCGTGGATGCCATGGGGTATATCGATCCTTCCCGCGTGGCTGTTGGAGGCCATAGTTATGGTGCCTTTATGGTGGCCAACCTCTTATCGCATTCCGACCTCTTCGCAGCCGGGATCGCACGTAGCGGAGCCTATAACCGAACCCTGACGCCCTTCGGATTTCAGAGTGAGGAGAGGAATTACTGGGAGGCCCCCGAGGTCTATTACACCATGTCGCCTTTCATGCATGCAGAAAAAATGAAAACGCCCCTGTTGCTGGTCCACGGCGTGGCTGATAATAATTCGGGTACCTATCCGATGCAGAGCGAGCGCTATTTCAATGCTCTCAAAGGGCTGGGTGCTACCGTAAGGCTCGTCATGCTGCCCAAGGAGAGTCATGGCTACCGGGCAAAGGAAAGTATTCTACACCTGCTTTGGGAACAGGATCAGTGGCTTGAGAAATACGTGAAGAACAGGGAAGCCGACTCAGAAGCCGGATCCGAATAAATTTTTTACATGAATTTGAGGTAATGGTTGACCTCCACCCGAGCCTTCAGGTCGTGCAAAAGGTTGTACAGGCCAAAAAAGGTCCGGTTGATGTACAGGAAATGCCTGGAACCCCGGTTACCGTTCATCTTGCGGATGTGTTCATCCTTAGAGTAACGCTGACTGATGTCTGCTATCCGGCCCCAGAACTCATCAGAACCAAAATCAAAGGTCTCCTGGTTAAAGGGCATGGTAAAGAGGGTTAACAGTTCCCTGAACAATTCCTTAAAGAATTTCCTTTCTTCCGGGGTATCTTGTGGAGTGAGGATTTCCAGGGCCTCCAGTTTTTGCTCAAAAAGGATTTCATCCTCTATGACTTCCTTGCGGGCCAGCTCGAAGTAAGGCACGTAGAATTCATCCGGCACTTCCTTGATACAGCCAAAATCAATGGCGATCAATCTGTGGTCTGCACTGATGAGGAAATTCCCGGGGTGAGGATCTGCGTGCACTTTTCTCAGGCCGTGCATCTGGTACATGTAGAAATCCCAGAGGGTCTGGCCCAGCAGGTTTCCCGTTTCCTCAGAAAATGAGGTTCGGGCGAACTCACTCAGATGGGTGCCTTTCATCCAATCCATGGTGAGGATCCTTTCGCTGGAAAGTTCTTCGTAATACTTAGGGAAATCCAGGTTAGGCAAATGCGCACAGGCTTCAGAGATCTCCCTGCTTTGTTCCAACTCCAGGATATAATTGGTCTCCTCCATCAATTTATCCTCCACCTCCTTAAAATACTTTTCAGAATCTTTACCCTGGAGGTTGAACATACGCATGGCGATGGGTTTTACCAGGGCCAGGTCTGAGGAGATGCTCTGAGCCACTCCGGGGTACTGGATTTTCACGGCGAGTTCCCTCCCGTCCTTCCAGGCTCTATGGACCTGTCCGATACTGGCTGCATTTATGGAATCTTTTTCAAATTTGTCGAACACCTCTTCAGGATACTGCCCCAGGTATTTTTTAAAGGTCTTCCTTACCAGGGGAGCCGACAAAGGGGGAACGGAGAACTGGGAAAGGGAAAAGCGCTCCACGTAGGCCCTCGGCAGCAGATTCTTTTCCATGCTCAGCATCTGGGCCACTTTTAAGGCACTCCCTTTCAGGCTTTTGAGTCCGTCGTAAATATCGGTGGCATTGTTCTCGTCCAGTTCTTCCCGAGAAGTTTCCCCGTTCACCAGCTTTTTGCTGTAATATTTGACGTAATTCCCTCCAACTTTCACGCCGGTTCGGACGAGTTTTCCGGCTCGTTCTATTTTTCCTGTAGGGATCTTATCTAAAGTTTTCATGCACCAGCTGATTTAGGGAGGCCCGATCAGGCCATGTTTTCCTTGAACAGGAATTTCCCAAAATCGAGGAGGCTGTCCAGAGGGGTATTGTCAAAGACATCAAAAATGGTCTGAACCGATTTCTCAATGGCTAGATCCGTTTTCTCAAATCCCGGGGAGGAGTCGGCCATCCAGAATTTCAGAAGGAAAAGTGTTTGTAACCAGGCACCTTCCGAGAATAGGGTAGGATTGTGCCTTGAAATTTTAAAGGCTTTTTCTGCGTTCCCGTCTTCGATGAGTTCTTTGGCGAATTCGAGAATCCTCTTTCTCAACCCTTTGAGCTGATCGAGGTCTTTGAGGGACATCCTGTTTTCGGACAAAGAGAAGAGCACATAGCTTCGGTTGAGTGTCAGTACTTCGAAGAAAGTAAAAAAGAAGGAGAGCATTTTATCCTTGTTTCCGTACTGCTCGTATTCCTCATTTTTATGTAAAACCTCTATGGTATTTTCAAAAAACATTTTCCAGACCTCCTTTTGCAGACTCTGCATCGATCCGAACGACTGATAGAAGTCTTTTTCTGTCACCCCTACTGACTTGCAGAATTTGTATACAGAAACAGGCCTTTCCTCATGATCCAGTACGTATGTCATATAGGCCGAAACGATTTCCGATACGGATTTGGTTTTAGGAGATTTTTTCGCCGCCATTTTTATTAATTTTTGTTCAAGCAAAGTTAGATATTTATAAACACTAATAGTGTTAAGGATTTGAGAATAAAAAGGGAAATCAAAAAAGCGTGCCTTCCGATAAAAGACACGCTTTCTAACAACCTAACCAATTAATAAACAAACTGATTACTAAAACCAATTTTACTTTTTCATAGCAATGATTTTTTAGCAATCGATACAAATATAAATAATGTTTAATTTATATATCATTTTATTAAACAAAAATATTTGTTAAAGTTTTGCATGACCCCCTCTTGTCCAACCGGGGTGTCAGTTTGTCACTCCATATCGCTCTGGTACTTTTTTTGCTCCGTTAAAGCCAAAATCAAATTAAAAAGACAATGGCTACAGGTAAAATCAATGTTTCCGTAGAGAATATCTTCCCCCTTATCAAAAAATTCCTCTACAGTGATCATGAGATCTTTCTGAGAGAACTAATTTCCAACGCAACCGATGCGACCCTGAAACTCAAACACCTTACCTCAATTGGTGAGGCCAAGGTGGAGTACGGCAACCCTCTTATCGAGGTGAAGGTCGATAAGAAAGGTAAAAAGCTGCATATCATTGATCAGGGTATCGGGATGACACAGGAAGAGGTGCGGAAGTATATCAACGAGGTCGCCTTTTCAGGGGCAGAAGAATTTTTGGATAAATACAAGGATGCGGGAAAAGATGCCGGGATCATAGGACACTTTGGCCTGGGATTCTATTCCTCATTTATGGTAGCGAAAAAAGTGGAGATCCTCACCAAGAGCTATAAGGACGAGTCCGCGGCCCATTGGATCTGTGACGGTACTCCGGAGTTCACCCTGAAAGAGGGAAAGAAAAAGGACAGAGGTACGGAAATCATCCTTCACATCAACGAAGACGATAAGGAATTTTTGGAAGAGCACCGTATCAGGGAACTGCTCACCAAATACAACAAGTTCATGCCCATTCCGATCAAATTCGGAACACGGACCGAAACCCTGCCAAAACCGGAAGGGGCCAAAAAGGAAGATCCCGCTCCTACCAAAGAGGTGGATGACATCATCAACAATCCCAATCCGGCATGGACCAAAAAACCAACGGACCTGAAGGATGAGGATTACAAGGCATTCTACAGGGAACTGTACCCTATGCAATTTGAGGAACCCCTATTCCATATTCACCTCAACGTGGATTATCCTTTCAATCTCACGGGGATCCTTTATTTTCCAAAGCTCACAAACGATCTGAATATACAGAAGGACAGGATACAGCTCTACCAGAATCAGGTCTTTGTAACGGATAATGTGGAAGGCATCGTGCCTGAATTCCTCACCATGCTCAGAGGGGTCATCGATTCTCCCGATATCCCCCTGAACGTTTCCCGATCTTACCTGCAGGCAGATGGGGCGGTTAAGAAAATTTCTTCCTATATCACCCGGAAGGTGGCTGACAAGCTTACCTCCCTCTTTAAGGAGAATCGTGAGGATTTTGAGGCCAAGTGGAACGACATCAAGATCGTGATAGAATACGGTATGCTTTCAGAAGAGAAGTTCTTCGAAAAGGCAGAATCTTTTGCCCTGTATCCTACCATAGATGGGGCTTACTACACCTTTGAGGAGTTGAAGGAAAAGATCTCCCCTCTCCAAACGGATAAGGATGGCAAACTGGTGGTCCTGTATGCGTCTGACAAGGAAGAGCAACACAGCTATATCGATGCGGCAAAGGACCAGGGATACGAGGTACTGCTACTCGATTCACCCATTGTAGGGCATCTGCTTCAAAAACTTGAATCTTCTAAGGAAGACCTTTCCTTCGCTCGCGTGGATGCAGACCACCTCGATAACCTTATCAAGAAAGAGGACACCAAGATCAGCAAGCTTTCGGACGATGAGAAGGATACCCTAAAAAAACAGATAGAGGAAGTACTGGATGAAAAAGGGTATACGGTGCAGCTCGAAGCCATGGACAGCCAGGCAGCACCCTTCATCATCACGGAGCCTGAATTTATCCGGAGGATGAAGGAAATGCAAAAAACCGGTGGTGGTGGGATGTTCGGCATGAGCAACATGCCCGATATGTTCAACCTGGTGGTCAACACCAACCACGAACTGGTCAGCGAGATCCTGAATACCAAAACGGCCAAAAAGAGGGAAAGACTGATCAACCAGTCGCTCGACCTCGCACGCCTTTCGAAGGGACTGCTTAAAGGAGAAGCACTCACCAACTTCATCAAGAGAAGTTATGAAATGGTGAAATAAATGATGAAATAACAGGAAAAATGCTATTGAAAAGACCGCTTTTACCGAGCGGTCTTTCTATTTTTACCCTGTGAACGAACCCTGGCACCTTTACGCGATGGCTGCCATGTACGCCTTTGCCGGTTTGATGCACTTCCTCAAACCAAAGGCGTATATGAGGATCATGCCATCCTATCTGCCCTATCACCGGGAACTGGTCTATATCAGCGGCCTGGTCGAGATACTCCTGGCCGTGGGGCTGTGCTTCCCCTTTACGCGAAACCTCTCCCTGTTCGGGATCATAGCAATGCTGGCTGTTTTCCTCCTGGTACATTTCTACATGCTAAGAGGCGAGAAGGAAGGTGCCGGTATCCCAAAATGGATCCTGATACTCAGGGTTCCCCTGCAATTTGGGCTGATGTACTGGGCCTATTGGTATTTTTAACGCACGGTATTTCAGCTACAAAACCGTCTCTGGCCAGATCAGAAATAGACCTTTTTGTGTTCCCAACTCTTTTTCAGCAGGAAGATCTGCAGGCAGAAAAAGCTGCAAAGGGAAAGTGACGCATACACGAGAATACGGGTGCCAGCCACCGGTTCAATCCCTTCCCAAAACCTCATTGAGCCAGGTATCAGATCCAAATCCGGGGTGAAGAGCCCGAATAGGGCTTGATCTCCTTTTGCCGTGAACCCCAGAACCAACAGGGTGAAGGCAGCAATGGCGACCAGCACCCAGGAAGTTCGGGAGAAGACAGGGGCATACCCGGACTTTTGAACATATTTCTTCTCTGCCCCAACGGCCTTCATGACCTGTGCTGTAAAACCCTCGGGGGGTGCTTCTTCGGTCAGGTCTTTCAGACACTTCCTGATGTAGTCATCCCATTCTTTTTCTCCTTCCATGATCTATTGTTTTTCGGCTTCCAGGATCGGGCGTAAAGAGGAGGCCAATTGCTTTCTGCTGCGGAAGAGTCGTACTTTAACCACCTGCGGACTCAATTCTGTCACCTCCGAGATCTCCTTAATGCTCCATTCCTCAAAATAATACATAGTGATAATGGCCGCATCCTGCTCTGCCAGACTCTGAATGGCGACCCGTATATGATGTTGCCTGTGGTCCCTTTCCATTTTATCCAAAATTCCCGCCTCATACCCTTGGCTGATAATTCTTTGGGAGTCCAGGTCTGTTGTTTCGGGTCGACTCTTTCTTTTCTTTAGTTGATCTAAACAATGGTGATAAGCGATCTTGTACAACCAGGTTGAAAACCTGGCCCCACCCCGGTAACTCTCCAGGTTTTTGTATGCCTTCAGAAAGGTATCCTGGGCAGATTCTTCTGCTTCTTCCCTGTTTCTGAGCATTCTAACGGCCAGGGTAAATACCATATGCTTATACCTCTCTACCAAACATTCGAATGCCTGGGTGTCTCCCGATAAGGTGCGTTTTACCAGTACTGGATCTTCTGATGGCATCATCTGTCTCATAGGACGGTTCTGAGGGGCCGGAGGTTACAATGTATTCAAAAAAATATCCGTTTTGTGTAACCCATGACAGATTTCAGCCGTCATACCAGGCAAATAGTATTCATCTAAATCAAAAAAAATGGGAGGAGAAGTCATTGTTTTTATCAGCATGTTCCTGGTGGTATTTGCCATTTGCTACTTGTATTTTACAACAAGGAATAAAGAGCGTCTGGCTCTTATCGAAAAAGGGGCAGATGCCAGCATCTTTGTGAAAGGCAAGAGAGAAGGTGCGGCCCCATTCTGGAAGGTGCTCATTCTCAATCTGGCCCTGTTACTGACCGGCATAGGTCTCGCCATTTTCCTGGCTTCCTTTATGGCAAGCTCATTGGGAATGGATGAGGACGTAGCCTATCCAGGGACCATTTTCCTGATGTCCGGACTCGGGCTCTACCTGGGTTTCACGCTGACAAAAAAACTGGAAAAAGAAGAATAGCAGAAAATCCAGAAGGCCAATTAAAAACCAAGGAATTCCTTGGTTTTTTTATTTGAACCGGTTCAGGCCCTTAGAAAGTTTTATTTTTGTATCATACACTCTATTCCTGTTGCAGAAGAATTCCCTTGGTGTGCCGGTTAGAATAGTAGTACGATTACATGCTCGAGTACCTAAACATAGATTTTCAAGTTCTGCTGGATGGCATAGGCCTGGTTCAGGGAATTACCATTGCCATTCTGTTGATGGCCCTCAGCATCCGCAAATTTCGCAGTACCTTTTATCTCGGCTTTTTTCTGTTGTTTTATTCCCTGGAGTTGGCCACCTGGATATCTGTGAATACCCAGATATCACGGAATTATCCCGAATTCTTTCTTCTCCCCTTCAATTTTTCCTGGATCCTGTTCCCGCTTTTTTACCTCTACACACAGCAGGTATCCGTTTATTCAAACAGGAAGATCAAATACTGGCTCTTAATTCCCGGGATCATTTCTATCCTGGCCCAGTGTATTATCTACTTTCTGCCCTATGAAACCAAGGTGGTCATAGAAGACAGCTACTGGCACATCCTGACATTTTGGATCCTCGGCAATTACTTCTCCTGGGGGGTAGGCCTGTGGAATCTGCGTTTGCTCTACCGGCACAGAATAGAGGTATTGAACACCTATTCCTTTGTCGCCTCCAAAGAATTGCGATGGGCCCGGTTTTTCCTGATCTACCTGCTGGCCACTTCCGTCTTTGGCCATATCATAGCCTATGTGTATCCCTTGGGTTTTGAGGACAATACTATCTTTTCGATCATGGACCTGATCGCCATTTACTGGGTATCCTACTTCGGTATCACCCAAAGGAATGTGAGATCCCTGATCTCAAATGAATGGACCCCAAAAGGCTCAAAAGATGAAACGAAACCCAGGTCCTATACTCCCGAAGTGATCCCTGGAAGACTGGAAAACCTCATGGCCCAGATCCACAAGTACATGGACGAACACGAAAGTTTTATCAATCCGGAACTCACCATCATGGATCTCGCAGACGGTATCAATGAGCATCCAAAACTGGTTTCAGAAGCCATCAACACCGTAGACAAACAAAACTTTAACTCCTACATCAACGAGTATCGTATCAGGAAAGCAGAGGAGTTGCTGAAAACTGATAAAGGGACCCATTTAAGCGTGGAGGGGATCGGTATCGAAGTAGGCTTCAAAAGCAAAAGCGCCTTCTATTCAGCCTTCAAGAAATTCACCGGCACTACACCCACCCAATACAGAGACAGCAGGGCCGCATAGCCTCCAAGCTCTGAATAACTCAATGACCCATCACCTTTCCCCTCTACAGCTTCCATTCCCAAAGAAGGAATGGGATTGCGGCACTCATGGGTAATTTGTGCTCGTTCAAATGGGATTATGGTTCTAATTTCAGAAATCAGAACCTCTATCCACTCCTTATCCTGGGGTACTTTCCTGTCAATTTGCATCTTTAAAGAAATTTATTTTAGATGAACTCCAACAAGAAGAGTTTTATCCTGTTTATACTCTTTATCTGGTCAGTGTATTTTGCATGGTCCCTGGATGTGAGTTCAGCTGTCCAGACCTATTCAAAAGGGGTTACCCGCTACGACCTTTTGCTACTTCCCTTCCTCATCGTTTTCACCGGATACTCCATCTACCTTTTGGTCCGCAAACAGGATTCTGACCGTAATTAACCCTGTGCCTTCCGGTTCCGTGATTTTTCACCATAATGGGGTCTGCATTTCCGTATTAGAGAACATCCATATAGAGAAATCGGGGACCGCATCCTCTCGGCAAAGCTTTTACCGTCCTCTCTTTCCTTTTTAACTCACCGGGCAATCCTGTGCAGCGACTTGTTTTATGGAAATAATTCCCGTCGGATACTCCTCCTTCCTTGGAGTCCCATAGGATCCTGATGGCTCTTGGAAATAAAACTCATTCCTGAGACCCCCTAAGTAGTTAAAAAGAAACAATCCACTATATTTACTTTTAATATTGTAAAGCCTATGTTTTCCTTTGATTGTTGGAACTGAACTTTAATTTTCAATCAGCCCTCGATATCCTAGGCCTTTTACAAGGCCTGACTTTGGGCGTGCTGTTGATAGCAATGAATTTCAGGCACTCCCGAAGTACCTGCTTACTTGGACTTTACCTGCTGTTGTTTTCCCTGAAGTTGCTGATTTTCATCCCCGGAGGATTAGGTCTTGATGAAAAATTCCCTGAATGGTTCCTCCTGCCTTTTGATTTTTCCTGGTTGCTCTTTGCCGTATTCTTCATCTACACCCAGCAAATCTCCATCTTCTCGGAACAAAAGACGAAATACTGGCTCCTATATCCGGGTATCCTCTCCTTTATGCTCCAGGTTTACATATATTTCCAACCGTATCCCGCCAAAGTGGAGATCGCTCAGAGCTACTGGTACGAACTGGTTTTCACTTTTGCGGGCATACTTTATTCCTGGATCATAGGCATATGGAATCTGAGACTTCTCGAGAAGCACCGAATTGAAGTCGAAAACACTTTTTCCGAACTGGAGAATAAGTTATTGACATGGATACGTATTTACTTGATATACAGTATTATATCTTCTGTATTTATTCATATTCTCTACATTATATCTCCAGATAATTACTACTTTAAGATCATCTTTTCCATCCTGGATCTGGTTGCGATCTATTGGGTGGCCATCCACGGGATGAAACAGCAGAATGTATTGTCCATCCTCGGGAAAAGAGATTCGGGAACGCTCATAAATTACAAGGCTGGCCTGATGGAAAGTATGAGATCTACGCGTAATGACAGCCAGGACCTTAAGGAACTGATGGAGGCCATAGATTCTTACATGATCAAAAGCGAAGTTTTTTTGAACAGTGAACTGACGATTGTGGATCTGGCCGATAAACTAAATATACATCCCAAGAGGATTTCCGCGAGTATAAATACCGTCTCCAAACAGAATTTTAATACCTATATCAACGAATTGCGCATTAAGAAAGCGAAACGGATCCTGAATGATACAAACACCCATAATTTCAGTATCGAAGGTATAGGGCAGGAAGTCGGATTTCACAGTAAGAGTGCTTTTTACGCCGCCTTTAAGAAGGTAACAGGGACTACGCCTACCAAATACAAGGAATAATAGTTGCATCCTGTTCATTTTCAAAATACCCATTTTGGGACTTCCCCCTTTATCCATCTGTTTTTCAGGAGTACTGATTCCTGATTTCGGACACAAAACTTTGGAGCAAAAGACCATAATTGTTCTGATTTCCGAATTTCAAACCTATCTGCAAGGTTTCGTGCTTGTCTCTGGGAAATAATTGATAAAACTTTGAGTTCATTATTGACAGTGTGCCACACACCCCCCGGTCGGCTTGTTGATGATTGGAGATTTTAGAAAGGGATTTAATCCAACTGGGGGATTTTTAAAAAGGAATCGCTATGACCACAAAGGAAAACCAGAAAGCAAAACTGCTAAAGTACACTTCGATCAACGATGCGGGTAATTTCAATACCTGGAATCCCGACCACATCGAGGAGTTGAAAAGGAATAAGATCAGTCCCGATCTGGGTCAGAAAATACTCTTTGAAAATGATTACCTCCGGATCTGGGAGGTGGTACTTCTCCCGAAAGAGCGACTCCCTTTCCGCAGAATCGAATCGGATTATTACTGGGTAGCCGGGTCTGAAGGCCTGGTGATCTCACGCTTCTCCGATGGCAGGATCATTCTGATGCACCTGGAGAAAGGGGATTCTGAATTCTTGCAACACAAGGATAAGCACGCTACCTACGATCTGGAGAACATAGGACAGGACATCCTTTTCTTCCAAATGACAGAATTCAAAGGGGAGGATATGGGTACACGGGAGAGAATGAAGGAGGTCCTGAAAAGAAATACCTCTCAGGATTTGTGACCTTTTGGATCCCGTACTGAAAAAGATGGCTCCTGTCTTTCGGATCCTTAGTCGGCCTTGCCTATCTTTACGGCATGAAGGTCATTGCTACCAATATCGGCAAACCCACACGTTTTGTTTGGAAAGGTAAAACCGAGGAGACCGGGATCTTCAAATATCCTGTGTCTCACCCGATTTTTTTGGGACATGAGGATGTAGACGGGGATACGGTCACAGACCGCAAACATCACGGAGGGGAATATAAAGCCTGCTACCTATTTTCTTCAGAACACTATGGCTACTGGAAGGAACGATTTCCGGACCTTCCCTGGTCCTGGGGCATGTTTGGGGAGAATATCACCCTCGAAAGAATGGATGAATCGAATCTTCTATCGGGTTCGGTTTACGAACTGGGTTCAGCCGTAGTTCAGGTCACCATTCCAAGGGAGCCTTGTTATAAACTGGGCATTCGCTTTGGGGATCAGAAGATCATTGATGAATTCATACACCACGGCCATCCGGGCACCTATCTCAAGGTGATCAGGCCGGGGCAGGTGGGCATGGGAGACCGGTTCAGCCTTCTGGAAAAAGCTGAGAATTCACTGAGCATAGCCGATCTTTATTCCCTTCTCTACGCCAAAGAGAAGGACCAGGAAATGCTGAGACGTGCTTTAGAATGTCCATTTCTGCCCGACCGCACAAAGGTAAAGTTAGGGAGATACCAAAAAAAAGGGGCCTGACGGCCCCCCTTTCGCTGAATTAACTAAACTTACTTCACTACGTAATACTCAGCGTAGCTGTCGTTCGCATCCCTCACCACCACTTTGTAGCTGTCCTTTTCGGCATTCCCGAAGTTAAAGGCCTTTTCCACTACCAGGGTAGATTTAAGAGTCTCGCTGTAAAGGACCCGGTTCTCACTGTCGATCACTTTGATCTGTACATCCCCCATTTCCTTGTTGAAAAAATTCAGGAACAATTTGTCCCCCGATTTTCTAAAGTAAGGTCCTTCTTTTAATTCCTTTTCCTTTCCATTAACTGAAGGCAGTGAGCTCACGGTGTTAGCAAAGGTTGTGGCTGATACCAGGATCAAAGCCATTGCAGTAATTTTTTTAATTGTTTTCATGATTGTTTCTTTTTGATTGATGAATTAAACTCCCTACAAATCTACCTTCAATTCACGGGGTTCACTACAGCAGGATTGGCCTATATCTGTTCTATTTTAACAGCAATAATCGTTAAGAATATCATAAATGGTAATATTCCATATTTTTTGGATAATTTTGCAAAGTCCTTTCAACAACCACATGAGTAATTTTAAGCGTATATAGGATGACTATGATACAACAGAAACCTACTTTTGAGGCCATTGAACCTAACTTTGGTAACTCCTTCACCTATCAGAAGTTCGACGAGGAACGTCTCAATAAGAACAACGTCTGGCATTACCACCCTGAGATAGAACTCGTATATGTGAACGGAGGGGCTGGAAAACGGCAGATCGGGAGTCATGTTTCTTATTATACGAACGGGGACCTCATCCTGATAGGGAGCAACCTGCCGCATTGTGGAATGACGGATAAGCTCACTGGAAATAAAAAGGAGACGGTCATCCAGATGAAACAGGACTTTTTGGGGAATGATTTCTTCAAGATCCCCGAGATGAAACAGATACAGGCCCTTTTTGAACTCGCTTCCGGAGGGATCGCATTTTCAGGCAAGACGAAAAGGAAGATAGGAGAAAAAATGGAGGTGCTGGAATACCAAACCGACTTCCAAAGGCTCCTTTCCATCCTGAACATCCTCAATGAACTAGCTCATTCAGAGGAGTACAAAGTGTTGAATGCAGATGGTTTCTCCCTGAAAACCGAGGTCAAGGACAACGACCGTATCAACGTGGTCTTCAACTATGTCAAACAGAATTTCAGGGAAGATATTACCCTGGAGAAGATCGCAGACATGGTGAGTATGACGGTACCTTCCTTTTGCCGGTATTTCAAGAAGATCACCAACAAGACCTTTGTTCAGTTCGTAAACGAATGCCGGCTGGTGCACGCTTCCAAATTACTGGCAGAACAACCCATGAGCATTACGGAGGTGTGCTTTGAAAGCGGTTTCAACAACTTTTCCCATTTCAATAAATCCTTTAAGGCATTTACGGGACAAAATCCTTCGGAATACAGGAATGAGCTCAAAAAGGTCATCAGCTGAATCCCGTATGCAGACAGAAGCCCTGAAAATTGAGTTGCCCGAAAGTGATATTCAGTATTTCTCCGGTTTTTTTAGCCCTGGAGAAGCAGCCCGTCTCTTTGAGACCCTGAGAAGGGAGATCCCCTGGCAACAGGACGATATCCGGGTCTTCGGAAAGACCTACCCCCAACCCAGGCTTACGGCCTTGTTCGCCAATAACGGCAAACCCTACGCCTACTCCAACATCACCATGATTCCCCACTTATTTACCGGGGAACTCCTGGAAATAAAACAAAAAATAGAGCGCCTGCTGCCCGAAACATCTTTCACTACCTGCCTGCTGAACCTCTACAGGGACGGACGGGACAGCAATGGCTGGCATGCCGATGATGAATCCGTCCTCGGAAGGAATCCGGTGATCGCTTCGGTAACCCTGGGAGAGGAACGTCCTTTCCACTTCAAACACAAAAAAGATCCTTCTTTAAAGCACAAAATGATCCTTGAGAACGGCAGTCTGCTGATCATGAAAGGAGAAACACAGCATTGCTGGCTGCATCAGGTCCCCAAAACAAAGAGGCCTATTGGAGAGCGGATCAACCTAACCTTCAGGGTCATTCGTTGATCCGTTAGATTCTTTTTATCTTTGCCTCGCTATGAAAAAAGAGTTCACCGAAAGAGAATTGGACCGTATCATTGAAATGGCCTGGGAAGACCGCACCCCCTTTGACGCCATTCAGTTCCAATTTGGCATCTCCGAACAGGAGACCATAGAGATCATGAGGAGGGAAATGAAGCCCAGCAGTTTCAGAATGTGGCGGAAACGGGTACAGGGCAGGCAGACGAAGCACTCCGCACTGAGATCCGCAGACAGCACCCGATTCAAAAGCACCCGACAACGCCAGATCACAGGCAATAAGATCTCAAAACGCTAACGGAACAGGTCGTTCAAGACCGCTGCCAGCCTCACACCTCCTTTTAACAATTGCCGCTCGACGGTCTCCCAGTATACATACTTATACCGGTAGCCAAGGCGCTCCCCCGGAGTTACAGACCCGTAGATAGATGTCGCCAGCCGGTGAGACTCATCTACCCACGTACGTACATTTCCTGCCTGCATTTCCAGCAAAGCTTGTTTTGACATTGGAGGAAGATCATTTGCCAATTCGGTATAGCTCATCCCAAAATGTTCGATGAGATCCGAGTCCCACAACCTGTGCAGGTTGCTCTTCTCCCGGAACCATTGGATCTCAATGTCGTTTCCTCCCCGGTTTTCCTCCCATCCTGCGTGAAGAGGCTGATGCAGGTCTCCGATGAAATGGATCAGCATTTTGAGATAAAATTCCCGTTGATCATCCGAGGTTTGACGGTCCTCCAATTTCCCAATACAGGTCTGAATGGCCATGACGATGTCCCCTTCTTCGCTGGGAGGCTCTTCCCCATAGGTCTTGTCTGCCGGATAATTGACATAGTGCCAGGGATAGTATTGATTGTAGAGCGAATCCGATTTGATATCGTCTGCGTAGTTGGATACCGAAGCCAGAGACCTGCCATTTAAAATCTTACGGACCATTTTTCTCGCCTTTCTGCTCAGGTGCATCTCCGCAACCTCCCCTACTACCCTGTGGCCGGTTTTTCCCCAGAAAGGGGGATTCCCAAAAGCGAGGTTGGCAAATGCTAAAAAGAGGATCAAAAACTTTTTCATCTGTTTTCCTTTTTCTGCAAAAATAGAGGATGACAATTTACCGGCAAGTTAATTCTCTCAGGTTATGTTACTCCGTTTTACTCACAAGACCTGAAATACCTTGCTCATATCACTGTATCCAAGTGAACGAATTCAAAAGTGCCTCAGAATTCCCGAAAGGTATCCTCGAATTTGGGATTTCTTTAACGCTTAAAATGTTAAATTTGCCGGAATGTTATTTTCTGAACGCATAGTGATAAGGAAGGTGTTGCTGGCCTTCGTGATGCTTTTTTGTATCCAGTATTCCTTTGGTCAGAACAACTTCAGTTCCAAGAACCGATCCTTTAAGGTCAAGTACATTCAGGATTTTATAAACCTAGACGGCATCCTGGACGAACACATATGGGAAGAAGCGGAGAGCGCCTCTGATTTCTGGGAATACTTCCCCGCAGATTCCATACAGGCCCTTAAACAAACGGATATAAAAATGCTGTATGACGATAAGAACCTGTACATAGGGATTACCGTTTATACAGATGGCAAAAACTATGCAGTTGAGTCGCTTCGACGTGATTTTCGCGCAGGGAACAGTGACAACATCACCTTGCTTTTCGATACGTTTAATGATGGTAACAACGCTTTTCTCTTTGGGATAAATCCCTATGGGGTATTGCGGGAAGGCCTGGTTTCGGGAGGGGGACTCGACCTGAGAGGCTTTACCATCTCCTGGGATGTAAAGTGGAGAGGAGATGCTAAGATCTTCGATGACCATTATACGGCGGAAATGATTATTCCCCTGACCTCCTTTAAATTTCGGGAGGGGGAAACCAAATGGCGTTTTAACAGCTACCGCTTTGACACCCAAAGTAATGAAAACAGTACCTGGGCGCGCATTCCACAGAATCAGAATATTTTTGGGCTTACCTTTATGGGGGATATGGTTTTTGAAAAACCGCTGGGTAAATCCAGGACACCTTTTGCCGTTATTCCCTATATTAATTATCTGACCGCCCGGGATTTTGATAATAATACCTCGACCAATGATTTTAAAGTAGGTGGTGATGCCAAGGTGTCCATTGGGAACAGCCTGAACCTGGATATCACGGTCAACCCCGATTTTTCCCAGGTAGAAGTGGATAATCAGATCACCAACCTGACGCGTTTTGAAATTGGCCTCCCCGAAAGGCGGCAATTCTTTATCGACAATAATGACCTGTTTGCAGACTTCGGGGATTCCCGGGACAGTAACCCCTTTTTTTCCAGACGAATCGGTATTGCCCGGGACACGGCCGGTAACACCATTGAAAATAGCATCCTAGGTGGGGTCAGGCTCAGTGGAAAACTGAATAAAAGACTTAGAATCGGTTTCCTCAACATACAAACCGAGGCTGATGTGGCCAATGAGATTGCCACGAACAACAACATGATGATGGCCGTTCAGCAGCAGGTTTTCTCCCGTTCCAACATCGGCTTATTCTTTATTAACCGACAATCGACCCAGGACTACGACTTTCTGTCCGAAGAAGATCGGTATAACCGGGTTGTCGGAATCGACTATAACCTCATATCAGAAGACAATTTATGGAGCGGACGGGCCTTCCTGCACAAATCCTTTGAGCCCGCGGGAAGTGATGAAGACTTTTCATCTGGAATGCAGTTGGAATATAATTCCCGTTACTGGAACTTTTTCAGTAAAGCTGTGTTTGTGGGGGAAGATTATCAGTCTGATCTCGGCTTTATCCGTAGAACCGATATTTTCAAGGGTATTTTCAGTATGAGGAGGGTATTCTGGCCAAAGGAGGGAATTATTCAAAACCACAGCATAAGGTTTTTACCGAATTTTATCTGGAGTCCGACCCGGGATTTCCTGAACACGGATTATACCGCCCGACTCGACTGGGAGGTGCGCTTTAACGATCTATCTGAGGCGCAAGCCTCATTTTCGCATGAGTATACCTATTTATTAGACGAATTTGACCCTACCCGGAGTGATGATGCCCTGCCACTGCCCGGCGAGCAAGGCTATTATTACAATTCTGTCAGTTTTCAGTACCGATCAGACAGGCGACGTCTTTTTTCATATTCCATGGAACCTACCATCGGCCGGTTTTTTAACGGGGATATTTTTTCGCTGGAAGGAGGGGTAAACTTTCGCCTGCAGCCCAAAGCGGTCGTCTCCATGAACTTCAGGTATGACCAGATACAGTTGCCGGAACCTTATGGCAGTGCGAATATCTGGCTGATTAGTCCTAGGTTTGATCTGACCTTTAGCAAATCGATCTTCTGGTCGACTTTGATTCAGTACAGCAATCAGCGGGACAATCTCGGGATCAATTCCAGGCTGCAATGGCGTTTTGCCCCCTTATCCGACCTTTTCCTGGTATACAATGACAATTACTTCGTCAACACATTCGCCCCAAAAGTCCGGTCTATCAACCTGAAGGTCACCTACTGGCTCAATATCTGAGAGCGAAAAAGCTTCCCCCGGTCAATTATCTTTATATTTGACTCTATTGCTGAATACACGCGTTTATGGATCACTTTCCTCTGACCGATGATACGGTCATCCTCGGCCTGCTTTGCCTCTGTCTTGGTTTTGTATTTTATACTTCCTCCCTTGAAACGGGTTTCTGGAGCAAGTTCTATAAGGTGGTTCCCACCTTGCTGATGTGTTACATGCTCCCGGCCATTCTGACCAGTCTGGGACTGATCTCCGAGGAATCCTCCAACCTGTATTACATAGCCAGCCGGTACCTGCTGCCGGCCGCGCTTATTTTGATGACGCTCAGTATTGACCTAAAAGCGATTTTGAACCTGGGTTCCAAGGCACTGATCATGTTCCTGACAGGAACCGCAGGGATTATTATCGGGGGCCCCTTAGCCATCCTGATCGTCTCCATTTTTTCCCCGGAGACCGTTGGTGGAGTGGGGTTCGACGCGGTGTGGCGCGGGCTGGCCACCATCGCGGGTAGCTGGATAGGCGGAGGTGCCAATCAGGCTGCCATGCTGGAGGTATTCCAGTACAACCCGGCCAATTTTGGGGGAATGGTCCTGATCGATATCGTAGTGGCCAACATCTGGATGGCCATCATATTGCTCGGTGTGGGCAAGACGGAACGCATCGATCGCTGGCTGAAGGCAGACACCAGTTCCATCGACCAGCTCAGAGCAAAGGTATCTGCCTATACGGCCAAAATCGCACGTATTCCCACCCTCAGGGACTATATCATCCTCACCTGCCTTGCATTTACAGGGGTAGGGATCTCGCACTATCTGGGATTCCATTTTACAGATTACCTGCAGTCGAATTTCGAGATCATCCGCAACAAAGAAAAAGCCCTTTCATCCCTTGGATCGGAATTCCTGTGGATGGTAGTCTTCGCCACGGTGGTAGGGATCCTCTTGTCCTTCACAAAGGCAAAATCCTATGAAGGGGCAGGAGCCAGCAAGATCGGCGGGTTAT
The DNA here is from genome assembly GCF_010671595.1 of Muriicola jejuensis. GTDB lineage: Bacteria > Bacteroidota > Bacteroidia > Flavobacteriales > Flavobacteriaceae > Muriicola > Muriicola jejuensis. The sequence continues at coordinate 316,542 of NZ_JAABOP010000001.1, forward strand.
TCATCTACATCCTCGTGGCGACGATCGGCATGAAGATGGATCTGGGCAAGGTTCTGGAAAATCCCGGGCTGATCCTGATCGGACTCATATGGATCTCCATTCACGCCGGACTCCTTATCCTGGTCGCTAAACTGATCAAGGCGCCTTTTTTCTTCCTCGCCGTGGGGAGCCAGGCCAATGTAGGTGGTGCGGCGTCTGCCCCCATCGTGGCAGCCGAATTTCACCCTTCCCTTACCTCAGTGGGAATCCTCCTCGCCGTCCTGGGGTATGTGATCGGAACAGCCGGGGCCTATATTTGCGCTTTGCTGATGGAAGTTGCCTCCCATGTTTAGATTTCCATAAACTTTACGGATATTTGGGCAAAATTTTACACCCATGAAATACCCTTGCTACTTTCTGGCAATTGCCATCCTGATATCTGCCTGCTCTGGCGAAAAAGCCGATACCATGGAGGTCAGTGGCACTGTCAAAGGCCTGAAAAAGGGGACTTTATACCTCCAAAAGGTGGAAGATTCCACATTGGTATCCCTGGATTCCCTGGAAATGAGGGGGAAGGGGGATTTCCTGTTCACGACCTCGGTGGAGAGTCCTGAGATATTCTATCTCTACCTAAAGAAAGAAGACCAGAACGAGATTAATGACCGTATCACTTTTTTTGGAGAACCCGGGAAGATCAACATTCAGACCCTCTGGAATGCATTCGACACCAAAGCGGTCGTCACCGGATCGACCACCCAGAAGGAACTGGAAGAATTCCGTGAAATGATGAGCAGGTTCAACACCGAGAATCTGGAACAACTGAGAGCGGCGAGCGACCCTGAAATTCTCAAGGATCCCGCCTCTGTGGACTCCCTTCAGCAGGCAAATGAAAGGAACATCAGGAGAAGTTATCTCTATGCCCTGAATTACGCCATGAGCCATACGGGATCCCATATCGCCCCTTATATTGCGCTTTCAGAAGTGGCAGATGCCAACATCAAATATCTGGATTCGCTCTATAATTCGCTGGATCCTCAGGTGGCCGACGGAAAATACGGCAAGGCCCTCAAGAAACTTCTCGAGGAACGAAGATCAGAATAATCGGGGAGGTTACCCCATTTTGTTGAGTCGGTTTACCAGGCTGGTGGCTTCCTTTTCCAACTCCTCCCGAACTGATTTCAGGTGAGCCTTCCGGTTCTCCACATTCTTCTGGTTCACCTTGGCGATCAGGTCATCAAAAGTGGCTATCGCCTTGTCGATGATCTCTGTGCCTTCCTTGGAGCCGGGGGTATTATTCGACTCCTCGAAGATGTATACTGCCTCTATAATATCGCCCAAGACGTAGTTGATGTCTTTCTTTAAATCGCGAATATTTGCCATCTCTTATGAAATTTAATACAAAAGTAACCTATATCCACGGTATTGGGAAATAAGCCCGCATACTTTTACACGGTCACTTCCAGCAGCTCACAACCGGATGTGCGTATTTCGATCCTGGCAGAGGAGGCGGGCAGCAACACGGTCTCCCCTTTTTTTAGTGATGCTGACCCGTTTTCGTTTGCGATCACCGCTTCCCCATGAACACACATGAAAATGGTGAAAGAATCCCTGGACTGTGTATCCCGGACGAGGTCCTTTTGGAGGTTGAGGAATTGGGTCTTAAAATAGGGGCAATCCACCATGGGGTTCACTACATCCTGCTTCCTCTCATAGGTAACGACAAAATCGTCCTTCTTTTCAAAATCTATAGCATCCAGGGCCAGGTCCGTATGCAATTCCCTGAGTTTGCCCTCCTTGTCTCGACGGTCAAAATCATAGACCCTGTAGGTGATATCGGAAGTTTGCTGGATCTCTGCCAGCAATACCCCAGCCCCTATGGCATGGATCTTTCCCGTGTTGATAAAGAAGGTATCTCCCGGTTTTACCCTTTCGTAATTCATGTAGTCCAGGAGGGTTCTGTCTTCCAGGCTTCTCACGTATTTTTCGCGCGTCATGGGTTGATTAAAACCCACGATCAGGTTGGCATCCTCATCCGCATCCATGATATACCACATCTCTGTCTTGCCAAAGGAGTTATGTCTGGACCTCGCCAGTTCGTCGTGTGGATGCAGTTGGATGGAGAGGTCTTGTTTGGCGTCGATGAATTTGATGAGGATCGGGAATTCCGAACCAAATCTTTCCATCACCGACCTGCCGAGCAATCGTTCGCCCCATTGATCGATGAGTTCATTCAGGGAGGTACCTTTGAGGTCCCCGTTCGCGACCCTGGAAACGTCTTCCTTTACTCCTGATAATTCCCAGCTTTCGCCCGTAATATCGCTGGTGATAGGCTTATTGAGTTTCTCGGCAAGCTTGGTCCCGCCCCACAGGCGTTCCTTTAGGATAGGGTGGAATTTAAGTGGATACAACCCATTCATGTGATCGATTTTATCGCTTTCAGCGCCCTGGTCATATGCCCGGAAGCACCCATATTGTTGAAGGTCATGACCACCAGACCCTTTTTGTCGACCACATAGGTCTCCCTTCCGGGAAGGAGGTTGAACAAAGCCTTTTCGACCTTAAAAAGCTTACGAACCTTGTTCCCGGGATCAGATAAGAGCACGAAAGGCAAGTTATACATGGATGCGAATTTACGATGTGAGGATTCAGAATCGGCACTGATGCCGATGACCTCCGCTCCTCTGTCGGCGAATTCCGCATAACTGTCTCTGAATGAACAGGCCTCTTTGGTACAACCGGGGGTATTGTCCTTGGGATAGAAAAAGATCACCATCGGTTTTTTGCCGATATAATCAGCGGTGCTGAATGTGTTACCGTGCTGATCGGCCAGGGAGAAATCCGGGATCCTGTCACCTACCTTTAATCCCATTATCCGGTATAGGTTACAAAATTACGCGGCGTTTCATAGAGCACCACTTCCAGGTCGTCTGTCTTTTTGATATGCGGTCTGAGTTTGTTCCAGATCACCACGGCAATGTTTTCTGCGGTAGGGTTAAGTTTTCTGAACTCAGGGACTTCCAGGTTGAGGTTCTTGTGATCAAAGGCATCTTCCACCTCGGATTTGATCAGGTCCTTTAGGATCTTGACGTCGATCACGAATCCGGTCTCAGGATCGATCTCGCCTGTGACACTTACGATAAGCTCGTAATTGTGACCGTGAAAATTGGGGTTATTGCATTTACCAAAAACTGCCTCGTTCTTCTCATCCTTCCAGTCGGGTCTGTACAATCTGTGGGCGGCATTGAAGTGGGCCCTTCGGCTTACTTTTACTTTCATCTGGATTTCATATTTTCAATGAGGTGGTGGTAGAACTTCTCAAAAATAATCCGGAACCAGGCCGTGTACGCATCAGGAGAACGCTCTATGTCTTTCTTGATATCTTCGGGTGTCATCCATTTCCAGGAAGCCACCTCATCCTCATTGATCTGGGGCTCGCCTTCGTAGTAGCCCAGCATCACGTGGTCTAGTTCGTGTTCTGTGAGACCGTTGTCAAACGGGGCTTTATAGATAAAACTGAACAGTTCACGCAGTTCGGTCTGAAATCCCATCTCTTCCCGGAGTCGCCTTTTCCCAGCCTGAATATTCGATTCGCCCAGACGCTGGTGGCTGCAGCAGGTATTGGTCCAGAGAAGGGGGGAATGATATTTATGGGCAGCCCTTTGCTGTAGCATGGTCTCCCCTTTCGAATTCATTACAAACACAGAAAATGCCCTGTGCAGAGCGGCCTTTTCATGAGCCTCCATTTTGGGCATCGTCCCGATTTCCTCATCCTTCTCGTTTACAAGGATTACTTTTTCTTCTTCCACCCGGTAAAAATAATACCTTTCCCCATGTATATGGGTTAAGTGTATCTTAAAACTTAAGTGAATAAGGTCGGTGAGATCAGCCGATCAAAAGAAACGAGGAGATTTCAGGTTGTCCTTCACCTTGATAAAATCGTATCGAAGAATGATCTCGAAGGACCCGTCATTAAAGCGCGCGGTACCCAGCTCCGTGATCTCCCGGTCATAGGCCATGCCGATCAGGAATTCGGGCGACAGCTGGAACCCTGCCATGGCACTCACGGCTGCATCCCAGCGGTAGGCGGCTCCCATGATAAACTTGTCATTATACATGAAATTTGCCGAGACATCCACCTGTAAAGGCGCTCCCTGTACCACTTTTGACAAAAGGGTGGGTTTAAACTTCCAAAGAGGATTCATCTGGAATACATATCCCGTAATGAGATAGAAATTCATCTGTTCAGTAGCCGTAGACAGGGATGACTCCTCAAAATGAGAGGTCTGAAGAAAACGGGGTACCGATAGGCCCAGATAGTATTTATCGGTGTGGTAATAGATCCCAGCTCCTATGTTGGGGGATAGTTTGTTCTGGATATCCTGCTGGAGGGTGGGATCGGGACCTCCCGGATTGGTCCAGTCCTGGTTGAGTTCTGAGAAACGTATGTCCAGCATATGCACACTTCCCTTCAATCCAAAACTCAACCTCTTTTCCGCAGCCAGCTGGATGGTATAAGAGAAATCCACATCGAAATACGTTTCCGACGTCGGCCCGATCTGGTCATTTACTATAGAAAGGCCCATTCCTACCCCCCTATACCCCACCGGGGTGTGGAAATTAAAGGTCTGGGTCTTCGGCGCCCCTTCCAGGCCCACCCACTGGGCCCTGTAAAGAGCAGCAATGCTCAGGTGTCCCCTGGAGCCGGCGTACCCGGGGTTCACACTTACCGTATTATACATGTACTGGGTGTATTGAGCGTCTTGTTGCGCACTTATCTGCAGTGAGAAACACAGCAAAATCAGCGGGAGGCTACTTCGCACTATATTGGTTATGATGGTATTGGCTGGTTTTGGTCTCATGGGTTATCGGTTAAGGTAAATGTAGCCGGTCAGGGACTTCATTGCACCGGTATTGTCCTCAAAATCGAGGATGTAGAAATAGGTTCCTACAGGGAGTTTGTTGTCCTGGTCTATTGTCGCACGGCCCTGGGAGGTTCCATCGAAGACGTTCCCCTGGGTATTATAAGCCTTGGTCATGAAGACCTGAACCCCCCATCGGTTATAGATCTTGATGGTGTTATTGGGATAATCCTCAAGTCCGCGTATGGCCAGAACATCGTGAATCCCGTCCCCATTGGGAGTTACCACGTTAAAGACCTCAATGTCGGCCACGATGGCATTGGGTTCCAGATAGTCCGGTGTACCGTTGTTGTTTTCGTCGTCGTTGGCCCAGTTTCCATCTCCGTTATAATCCTCGTCTACGGTGGGTATACGGTCGTTGTCATCATCCGTATCCCTGTAATCCGATTCTTCATCTCCGTCATTATTTGGCAGATCCCTGTATGGGTTGTCGATCTCATCATTGACGTCCACATCTATGGTTGAACTGCCTTCATACCCGTCATCCAGACCATCGTTATCCTTGTCTGAACCGATATAGGTCACATCGGGAATACCGTCATGGTCATGGTCGTGCCCTTCAATATTATCCGGTACCCCGTCATCATCACTGTCCTCATCCACATAGTCCGGTATACCATCCCCGTCCGTATCCACCGGAAGCAGACCCAGGCTACCCCCGTTCTCATAGGCGTCATCCAGACCATTGTCGTTGACATCCTGCCCGGATGGTGGGATATATCCGCTGGTGGACTGGGCCTCCACGTTATCCGGGATACCGTCATCATCACTGTCGATATCCAGATAATCCGGAATACCATCCCCATCTGTATCCGTCGGATTGGTGAAAGGGTCGTTGTCCCCATCCAGGTTCAGGTCCTCAAAAGCGTCCACGATCCCATCATTATCGGCATCCAGGTCCACATCGGGTTCATTCACATAAATGTAAATAGTCGCAGAACCACAGTTCCCTAACAGATCACAAATGGTATAGACAAAATCATCTGCCCCCAGGAATCCCGGATTCGGAACATAGGTGATCACATCGTCAGTTGGGTCATTGGGTGTTCCGTTGTCATCCAGGATGAGTGTTCCGTTCGATGGGTTGGTCGTGGTCATGGTTCCGTTCACGGGCAGGTCATTATCGTTATTTGACCAGAATAAAATATCCACCGGGGTATCGAGGATGGTTGCCACTGCATCATCCACTAAATCGAGATAGGGTGTGACATCAATGTTCACTGTTGCCGTACTACAATCCCCGAGGGTGTTGCAGACGGTATAGGTAAAGGAGTCCGGACCGTTGTAATCGATGAATGGGGTGTACTGTACGATATCGTCTGAAGGGTCGTTAGGCGTTCCGTTGTCATCAATGACCACCGTACCATTGGAAGGATCTGTGGTCGTCAAAGTCCCTGTCCCGGGAATACCACTGTCATTCGCATAGATCGGGATAAGGGTCGACGTGTCTTCGACAAGAGTGATGAAATCATCCACCAGAGTAGCGGCCTGTTGCAGGCAAACCACCGTGAAAGAGGGTAACTCCATGGAATTACCCACCTTGGTCAGCGTAGCGGTATACCTGGTCACCGTAGTGGTTGCCGTAACGACGGGTCTCAACTGATCCCCGCTTACGGCTGGTGTCCAGCTCACCGTTGCACTGCCTGAAACATTGGCCGAAATATCAAGGGTCACCTGGTTATCGGGATTCTCACAATCTGTAAGGATAAAGTACCCAGTGGCATTGGACCCGCAAAGGGTACCGTCATAGGTTGCGTAATACACTCCGGGGGTAGAGGTCTCGTAAAAGAAGTTGGTGGAGAGTACGGTGGACGGGGCAGAGGCCTCATACCACCTGTAATTGGACTCATCACCACTATTAGGGGCCTGCAACAGAAACTGCGCATTAGATGCGAGAATCCCCAGCAATGAAAAAACAATGCTGAGGACCAAAAGCTTATATATGCGAGCTGTTTTCAAGCCTTTTAGGGTCGGTTTATCTTTATTTTACAACGAATACCACATTAATGAGGGAGTTGTAGTCTGTGGGTTGCCCAATGATATCATAGGTAAGTACGCCATTGGCATCTATACTCATGTTGGCAAACACCGTGGGGTCTGCATAGGTCACGTAGTAATAGAGCTCCGAAGCTGCATAAGTGGGCAGTGCTGCCGGTGCACCCGTACTTGCCACTGCCGGTGTTCCAAACTGGGCGATGTACTGTGCATACAAGTCTTCCGTAAATCCTACTCCATTCGCAGACGCGTCTATCGCTATGGACGGGGGATAGAAGATCCTCGCTGCCTTAGAGGTGATCGGGGCAATGGCATTGATAACCTCCTGTACAGTGGTTTCCGCTGTCGGGGAGGCCTCCCCTCCTTCATCCACATCGATGGGCGTCCTTAAAGGCACTTCATCGTCATACTGATCGTCCGTGCTTCCTGCAGCTACCTCATCGATCGCAGCCTGTACGTCGGCAGCGGTAAGGCCTGAAGCTGTATTGTCATAGGTAACCTCAGCAGCAGTCTGGTCGTCTGTACCCGGATCATCCAGGTGGGAGAGGTCTACGGTCTGACTCGTGCCGTCCTCAATACCCACAGTAAGGATATTGGTTCCTGTATCGATTGCCAGATTCGCAATGTTTTGATCATCGGTTCCTACCAGAGAAGACAGATCTACGACCTCAGAAGCACCATTCTCAATGCCGATGGTCAGGTTGGTACCTACCAGGCCGGAACCGGAAATATTCTGGTCATCTGTGCTTCCTGCAGCTACCTCATCGATTGCAGCCTGAACGTCGGCGGCGGTAAGGCCTGAAGCCGTATTGTCGTAAGTAACCTCGGCAGCGGTCTGGTCGTCCGTGCCCACCAAGGAAGACAGGTCTACTGTAGTGGAGGTTCCATTCTCTATGTCGATCTGCAGGATGTTGGCCCCGCTTAAGGAGGCTCCTGTAAGGTTCTGATCATCGGTGTTGTCAAGATATGGACTCAGGTCTACGCTGTTCCCATCCTCTATGGAGAGGGTGTTGGCAGCCAGGGTTAGGTTCTGGTCGTCTGTACCTACCAAAGAGGACAGGTCCACTACCTCCGAAGCACCATTCTCGATGCCGATGGTCAGGTTGGTACCCACAAGGCCAGAGCCGGAGATGTTCTGATCGTCTGTGTTATCCAGATAAGGGCTCAGGTCTACGCTGTTGCCATCCTCTATGGAGAGGGTGTTGGCAGCCAGGGTCAGGTTCTGGTCGTCTGTGCCTACCAAAGAAGACAGGTCGACTACCTCTGAGGCACCATTCTCGATGCCGATGGTCAGGTTGGTACCCACAAGGCCAGAGCCGGAGATGTTCTGATCGTCTGTGCTTCCTGCTGCTACCTCATCGATTGCAGCCTGAACGTCGGCGGCGGTAAGGCCTGAAGCTGTATTGTCATAGGTCACCTCAGCAGCGGTCTGGTCGTCTGTTCCCACCAAGGAAGACAGGTCTACTGTAGTGGAGGTTCCGTTCTCTATGTCGATCTGCAGGATGTTGGCTCCGCTTAAGGAAGCTCCTGTAAGGTTCTGATCATCGGTGTTGTCAAGATACGGGCTCAGGTCCACGCTGTTCCCATCCTCTATGGAGAGGGTGTTGGCAGCCAGGGTAAGGTTCTGATCGTCGGTACCCACAAGTGAGGACAGGTCGACTACCTCCGAAGCACCGTTCTCAATGCCGATGGTCAGGTTGGTACCCACCAGGCCGGAACCGGAGATATTCTGATCGTCTGTGCTTCCTGCAGCCACCTCATCGATTGCAGCCTGAACGTCGGCGGCTGTAAGGCCTGAAGCTGTATTGTCGTAAGTCACCTCGGCAGCGGTCTGGTCGTCCGTGCCTACCAAGGAAGAAAGGTCTACCGTAGTAGAGGTTCCATTCTCTATGTCGATCTGCAGGATGTTAGCCCCGTTTAAGGAGGCTCCTGTCAGGTTCTGATCGTCTGTGTTATCCAGATACGGGCTCAGGTCTACGCTGTTCCCATCCTCTATGGAGAGGGTGTTGGCAGCCAGGGTAAGGTTCTGATCGTCTGTACCTACCAAAGAGGACAGGTCGACTACCTCTGAGGCACCGTTCTCGATGCCGATGGTCAGGTTGGTCCCTACCAGGCCGGAACCAGAGATGTTCTGGTCGTCTGTTCCCACGAGGGAAGAAAGGTCTACCACTTCCGAAGCACCATTCTCAATGCCGATGGTCAGGTTGGTACCCACCAGGCCAGAGCCGGAGATGTTCTGGTCGTCTGTGCTTCCTGCAGCCACCTCATCGATCGCAGCCTGTACGTCGGCAGCGGTCAACCCTGAAGCCGTGTTGTCATAGGTAACCTCGGCAGCGGTCTGGTCGTCCGTGCCTACCAAAGAAGACAGGTCTACCGTAGTGGAGGTTCCATTCTCTATGTCGATCTGCAGGATGTTGGCCCCGCTTAAGGAGGCTCCTGTCAGGTTCTGGTCGTCCGTACCTACCAAAGAGGACAGGTCGACTACCTCTGAGGCACCATTCTCGATGCCAATGGTCAGGTTGGTACCCACCAGGCCGGAGCCGGAGATGTTCTGGTCGTCTGTTCCCACGAGGGAAGAAAGGTCTACCACTTCCGAAGCACCGTTCTCGATGCCGATAGTCAGGTTGGTACCCACCAGGCCGGAACCGGAGATGTTCTGATCGTCTGTGTTATCCAGATAGGGGCTCAGGTCCACACTGTTGCCATCCTCTATGGAGAGGGTGTTTGCAGCCAGGGTAAGGTTCTGGTCATCTGTGCTTCCTGCAGCCACCTCATCGATCGCAGCCTGTACGTCGGCGGCGGTGAGGCCCGAAGCTGTATTGTCATAGGTAACCTCGGCAGCGGTTTGATCGTCTGTTCCTACCAAAGAAGACAGGTCTACTGTAGTAGAGGTTCCATTCTCAATATCGATCTGCAGGATGTTGGCCCCACTTAAGGTAGCTCCTGTCAGGTTCTGATCGTCTGTGTTATCAAGATAAGGGCTCAGGTCTACGCTGTTCCCATCCTCTATGGAGAGGGTGTTGGCAGCCAGGGTCAGGTTCTGGTCGTCTGTTCCCACGAGGGAAGAAAGATCTACCACTTCCGAAGCACCGTTCTCGATGCCGATGGTCAGGTTGGTACCTACCAGGCCGGAACCGGAGATGTTCTGATCGTCTGTTCCCACGAGGGAAGAAAGGTCTACCACTTCCGAAGCACCATTCTCGATGCCAATGGTAAGGTTGGTACCCACCAGGCCGGAACCGGAGATGTTCTGATCGTCTGTGTTATCCAGATACGGGCTCAGGTCCACGCTGTTGCCATCCTCTATGGAGAGGGTGTTGGCAGCCAGGGTAAGGTTCTGATCGTCTGTACCTACCAAAGAGGACAGGTCGACCACTTCCGAAGCACCATTCTCAATGCCGATGGTCAGGTTGGTACCTACCAGGCCGGAACCGGAAATATTCTGGTCATCTGTGCTTCCTGCAGCCACCTCATCGATGGCAGCCTGTACGTCTGCGGCAGTCAGGCCTGAAGCCGTATTGTCGTAAGTCACCTCGGCAGCGGTCTGGTCGTCCGTGCCTACCAAGGAAGACAGGTCTACTGTAGTAGAGGTTCCATTCTCAATATCGATCTGCAGGATGTTGGCCCCGCTTAAGGAGGCTCCTGTCAGGTTCTGATCGTCTGTGTTATCCAGATACGGGCTCAGGTCTACGCTGTTCCCATCCTCTATGGAGAGGGTGTTGGCAGCCAGGGTAAGGTTCTGATCGTCTGTACCTACCAAAGAAGACAGGTCGACTACCTCTGAAGCACCGTTCTCAATGCCGATGGTCAGGTTGGTTCCCACAAGGCCGGAACCGGAGATGTTCTGATCGTCTGTGTTATCCAGATAGGGACTAAGGTCCACGCTGTTGCCATCCTCTATGGAGAGGGTGTTGGCAGCCAGGGTAAGGTTCTGATCGTCTGTACCTACCAAAGAGGACAGGTCCACTACCTCTGAGGCACCATTCTCGATGCCGATGGTCAGGTTGGTACCCACAAGGCCAGAGCCGGAGATGTTCTGATCGTCTGTGCTTCCTGCTGCTACCTCATCGATTGCAGCCTGAACGTCGGCGGCGGTGAGGCCCGAAGCTGTATTGTCATAGGTAACTTCAGCAGCGGTCTGATCGTCCGTGCCTACCAAGGAAGAAAGGTCTACCGTAGTGGAGGTTCCATTCTCTATGTCGATCTGCAGGATGTTAGCCCCGCTTAAGGAAGCTCCTGTCAGGTTTTGATCATCGGTGTTGTCAAGATACGGGCTCAGGTCTACACTATTTCCATCCTCAATAGAGAGGGTGTTGGCAGCCAGGGTAAGGTTCTGATCGTCTGTACCCACAAGTGAGGACAGGTCGACTACCTCTGAAGCACCATTCTCGATGCCAATGGTCAGGTTGGTACCCACCAGGCCGGAACCGGAGATGTTCTGATCGTCTGTGCTTCCTGCAGCCACCTCATCGATCGCAGCCTGTACGTCGGCAGCGGTAAGGCCTGAAGCTGTATTGTCATAGGTAACCTCGGCAGCAGTCTGGTCGTCTGTACCCGGATCATCCAGGTGAGAGAGGTCGACCGTTTGACTCGTACCGTCCTCAATTCCCACAGTAAGGATATTCGTTCCGGTATCGATTGCCAGGTTCGCAATATTTTGATCATCGGTTCCTACCAGAGAAGACAGATCTACGACCTCAGAAGCACCATTCTCGATGCCGATGGTCAGGTTGGTACCCACCAGGCCAGAGCCGGAGATGTTCTGGTCGTCTGTGCTTCCTGCAGCCACCTCATCGATCGCAGCCTGTACGTCGGCAGCGGTCAACCCTGAAGCCGTGTTGTCATAGGTTACCTCGGCGGCGGTCTGGTCGTCTGTTCCCACCAAGGAAGACAGGTCTACTGTAGTGGAGGTTCCATTCTCTATGTCGATCTGCAGGATGTTGGCTCCGCTTAGGGTGGCTCCTGTCAGGTTCTGATCATCGGTATTATCCAGATAAGGGCTAAGGTCTACACTGTTCCCATCCTCTATAGAAAGGGTGTTGGCAGCCAGGGTCAGGTTCTGATCGTCTGTACCTACCAAAGAGGACAGGTCGACTACCTCTGAAGCACCATTCTCGATGCCGATGGTCAGGTTGGTGCCTACCAGGCCGGAACCGGAGATATTCTGATCGTCTGTGCTTCCTGCAGCCACCTCATCGATCGCAGCCTGTACATCGGCAGCGGTAAGGCCAGAAGCTGTATTGTCATAGGTCACCTCAGCAGCGGTCTGATCGTCCGTGCCTACCAAGGAAGAAAGGTCTACTGTAGTGGAGGTTCCATTCTCTATGTCGATCTGCAGGATGTTGGCTCCGCTTAAGGTAGCTCCTGTCAGGTTCTGGTCGTCTGTGCTTCCTGAAGCTACTTCATCGATCGCAGCCTGTACATCAGTAGCGGTAAGGCCTGATACCGTATTGTCATAGGGGTTGGAAGCTGCTGTTGTATTGATTGTAACAGGTGTTCCGTCATTGTTGTTAAAAGTATAGGTTCCATTGCCATTATCTGTGACATCCGATTTACTAATGGTCTGTGGTACCCCATTTTCATTCGTATAGGTAAAAGTACCATCTCCATTGTCAGCAATGTTCGTGATGGTCTCCGATATAGTTACTGAAGCTACATTCAAATATAGCGCGCCGTCTGATCCTGCACTGATATCGTTATTGGCATCTGTGCTTATCAGGCTCGCAGACAGGGTTCCCCCGGCATCCGTTACCTCCAGTGCTCCGGCGTTCATGCCTACACCTGTATTGTATTCGTTGGTCGGGTCTGCATCCGCATCGTCCACATTAAGCGTGAGCGTATTCCCGTCTTCTATGGAAATATTACCGGGAGTATTATCTGTTGAAAGATTTTGATCATCGGTTCCTACCAGAGAAGACAGATCTACGACCTCAGAAGCACCATTCTCGATGCCGATGGTCAGGTTGGTACCCACCAGGCCAGAGCCGGAGATGTTCTGGTCGTCTGTTCCCACGAGGGAAGAAAGATCTACCACTTCCGAAGCACCGTTCTCGATGCCAATGGTCAGGTTGGTACCTACCAGGCCGGAACCGGAGATGTTCTGATCGTCTGTGTTATCCAGATACGGGCTCAGGTCCACATTGTTCCCATCCTCTATGGAGAGGGTATTGGCAGCCAGGGTCAGGTTCTGGTCATCTGTGCTTCCTGCGGCTACTTCATCGATCGCAGCCTGTACATCGGCAGCGGTAAGGCCAGAAGCTGTATTGTCATAGGTCACCTCAGCAGCAGTCTGATCGTCCGTACCTACTAAAGAGGAAAGGTCTACAATTTCTGAGGCACCATTCTCTATCCCGATAGTCAGGTTGGTACCCACAAGGCCAGAGCCGGATATATTCTGGTCGTCCGTACTTCCTGCAGCCACCTCATCGATCGCAGCCTGAACGTCGGCGGCGGTAAGGCCTGAGGCTGTGTTATCATAGGTTACCTCGGCAGCGGTCTGATCGTCCGTGCCTACCAGGGAAGAAAGGTCTACCGTAGTGGAGGTTCCATTCTCAATATCGATCTGCAGGATGTTGGCTCCGCTTAAAGTGGCTCCCGTCAGGTTTTGATCGTCTGTATTATCGAGATACGGACTCAGGTCTACGCTGTTCCCATCCTCTATGGAGAGAGTATTCGCAGCCAGGGTGAGGTTCTGGTCGTCTGTTCCCACCAAGGAAGACAGGTCTACAATTTCTGAGGCACCATTCTCTATTCCTATAGTCAGATTTGTCCCTACGAGGCTGGACCCGGAAATATTCTGATCATCGGTACCCACCAGAGAGGACAGGTCCACAATCTCAGAAGCCCCGTTTTCGATACCGATAGTAAGGTTAGTCCCTACCAGGCTAGAGCCGGAAATGTTCTGATCGTCCGTGTTGTCCAGATACGGGCTCAGGTCCACACTGTTCCCATCTTCTATGGAGAGGGTGTTAGCAGCCAAAGTCAGGTTCTGGTCATCTGTGCTTCCAGCGGAAACTTCATCGATCGCGGCCTGTACGTCTGTAGCGGTCAGTCCGGAAGCGGTGTTGTCATACGGATTGCTGGAAGCGATGGTGCTTATGGTTACGGGAGATCCATCATTATTGTCGAATGTATAGGTTCCATCCCCATTATCAGTAACATCAGCTTTATTAATGGTCTGTGGAATTCCATTTTCGTTGGTATAGGTAAAGGTACCGTCCCCATTATCGGCTATATTCGTGATCGTTTCACCAACAGCCACAGAAGCTACATTCAGGTATAATCCACCATCCGAGCCTACAATAATGTCATTATTGGCATCGGCGCTGATTAGATCGATAGTAACCGAAGTTCCTGTTTCATCGGTATACGTAAAAGTCGCATCCCCATTATTGACCAGGGTGGATATACTCGCATCACTGATCGTCGTAATATTTCCTGCAGCGTCGGTGAAGGTGTAGGTACCATCCCCATTGTCTACAAGTGCCACCGTTCCGGCCAGGGCGTTGATCTCATCGATAGCAGCCTGGACATCGGTAGCAGTCAAGCCAGAAACCGTGTTGTCATAGGGATTTGAACTGGCTCTGGTATCAATAGTTTGGGTAGCTCCCGTTTCATCCGTATAGGTATAGGTGCCATCGGCATTGTCCACTAACGTAGAGATGCTAGTATCGGTGATCGTAGTGGTATTACCTGCGGCATCCGTAAAATCGTAGGTGCCGTCCCCGTTGTCTACCAGGGAAACCGTTCCTGCTAGGGCGTTGATCTCATCGATGGCCGACTGAACATCGGTAGCGGTCAAGCCTGATGCGGTATTATCATAAGGGTTGCTCGAAGCCCGGGTATCAATGACCTGGGTGGCTCCCGTTTCATCCGTATAGGTATAGGTGCCATCGGCGTTGTCCACCAAAGTGGAGATGCTAGTATCGGTGATCGTAGTGGTATTTCCGGCAGCATCAGTAAAATCGTACGTACCATCTCCATTGTCTACCAGAGAAACAGTCCCGGCCAGGGCGTTGATCTCATCGATCGCAGCCTGAACGTCGGTGGCTGTTAAGCCCGAAGCGGTATTGTCGTAGGGGTTACTCGAAGCCCGGGTATCAATGACCTGGGTGGCTCCTGTCTCATCCGTATAGGTATAAGTACCGTCGGCATTGTCTACCAATGTAGAGATCGAGGTATCCGTAATGGTGGTCGTATTTCCGGCGGCATCCGTAAAGTCGTAGGTGCCGTCTCCGTTGTCCACCAAAGAAACCGTTCCTGCCAAAGCATTGATCTCATCGATGGCCGACTGAACGTCGGTAGCGGTCAAGCCTGATGCGGTATTATCATAAGGGTTGCTCGAAGCCCGGGTATCGATAACCTGGGTGGCCCCGGTCTCATCCGTATAGGTATAAGTACCGTCGGCATTGTCCACCAAAGTGGAGATGCTGGTATCGGTGATAGTAGTAGTGTTACCTGCGGCATCTGTAAAGTCGTAGGTGCCGTCCCCGTTGTCTACCAGGGAAACCGTTCCTGCCAGGGCGTTGATCTCATCGATCGCAGCCTGAACGTCCGTGGCCGTTAAGCCCGAAGCGGTATTGTCGTAGGGGTTGCTCGAAGCCCGGGTATCAATGACCTGGGTGGCTCCTGTCTCATCCGTATAGGTATAGGTGCCATCGGCATTGTCTACCAAAGTGGAGATACTGGTATCGGTGATCGTAGTGGTATTTCCGGCGGCATCCGTAAAATCATAAGTGCCGTCTCCGTTGTCTACAAGGGATACGGTTCCTGCCAAAGCATTGATCTCATCGATGGCCGACTGAACGTCCGTGGCCGTTAAACCCGAAGCGGTATTGTCGTAAGGATTTGAAATCGCCCTTGTGTCAATGGTGACCGGACTTCCATCATTGTTGTTAAAGACGTAGGTTCCATCAAAATTGTCAATAATATCTGACTTGCTGATGATCTGAGCAGTACCGTCTTCATTGGTATAGGTAAACGTACCATCGGCATTGTCAACCAGCGTGGTCAGTGTTTCCGCAAAGATGGTAGTCGCACCGGTTTCATCCGTATAGGTAAAACTTCCGTCCCCGTTGTCCACCAACGTGGAGATCGAGGTATCCGTAATGGTGGTCGTATTTCCGGCCGCATCGGTGAAGTCGTAGGTGCCGTCCCCGTTGTCTACCAGGGAAACAGTCCCGGCTAAAGCATTGATCTCATCGATGGCCGACTGAACATCGGTAGCGGTCAAGCCTGATGCGGTATTATCATAAGGGTTGCTCGAAGCCCGGGTATCAATGACCTGGGTGACCCCTGTCTCATCCGTATAGGTATAGGTGCCATCGGCATTGTCCACCAAAGTGGAGATGCTGGTATCGGTGATCGTAGTAGTGTTACCTGCGGCATCCGTAAAATCGTAGGTGCCGTCCCCGTTGTCTACCAGGGAAACCGTTCCTGCCAGGGCGTTGATCTCATCGATGGCCGACTGAACGTCGGTAGCGGTCAAGCCTGATGCGGTATTATCATAAGGGTTGCTCGAAGCCCGGGTATCGATAACCTGGCTGGCTCCGGTCTCATCCGTATAGGTATAGGTGCCATCGGCATTGTCCACCAGGGTGGAGATGCTGGTATCGCTAATAGTAGTAGTGTTACCTGCGGCATCCGTAAAATCGTAGGTGCCGTCTCCGTTGTCTACCAGAGAAACAGTCCCGGCCAGGGCGTTGATCTCATCGATGGCCGACTGAACGTCCGTGGCCGTTAAGCCCGAAGCGGTATTATCATAAGGGTTGCTCGAAGCCCGGGTATCGATAACCTGGGTGACCCCGGTCTCATCCGTATAGGTATAGGTGCCATCGGCATTGTCTACCAATGTAGAGATCGAGGTATCCGTAATGGTGGTCGTATTTCCGGCGGCATCGGTAAAGTCGTAGGTGCCGTCTCCGTTATCTACCAGGGAAACCGTTCCTGCCAAAGCATTGATCTCATCGATCGCAGCCTGAACATCAGTAGCGGTCAGTCCGGAAGCCGTGTTGTCATATGGGTTGCTCGCAGCCCGGGTATCGATAACCTGGGTGACCCCTGTCTCATCCGTATAAGTATAGGTGCCATCGGCATTGTCCACCAAAGTGGAGATGCTGGTATCGGTGATCGTAGTAGTGTTACCTGCGGCATCCGTAAAATCGTAGGTACCGTCCCCGTTGTCTACCAGGGAAACTGTTCCTGCCAGGGCGTTGATCTCATCGATCGCAGCCTGGACGTCGGTGGCTGTTAAGCCCGAAGCGGTATTGTCGTATGGGTTACTCGAAGCCCGGGTATCAATGACCTGGGTGGCTCCTGTCTCATCCGTATAAGTATAGGTGCCATCGGCATTGTCTACCAATGTAGAGATCGAGGTATCCGTAATAGTTGTCGTATTTCCGGTGGCATCGGTAAAGTCGTAGGTGCCGTCCCCGTTGTCTACCAGGGAAACCGTTCCGGCCAGGGCGTTGATCTCATCGATCGCAGCCTGAACATCGGTAGCGGTCAGTCCGGAAGCCGTGTTGTCATATGGGTTACTTGAGGCACGGGTATCGATAACCTGGGTGGCTCCGGTCTCATCCGTATAGGTATAGGTGCCATCGGCATTGTCCACCAAAGTGGAGATGCTGGTATCGGTGATCGTAGTGGTATTACCTGCGGCATCCGTAAAATCGTAGGTACCGTCCCCGTTGTCTACCAGGGAAACCGTTCCTGCCAGGGCGTTGATCTCATCGATCGCGGCCTGTACATCGGTAGCGGTCAAGCCTGATGCGGTATTATCATAAGGGTTACTCGAAGCCCGGGTATCAATGACCTGGGTGGCTCCGGTCTCATCCGTGTACGTATAGGTGCCATCGGCATTGTCTACCAATGTAGAGATCGAGGTATCCGTAATAGTTGTCGTATTTCCGGCCGCATCGGTAAAGTCGTAGGTGCCGTCCCCGTTGTCTACCAGGGAAACCGTTCCTGCCAAAGCATTGATCTCATCGATGGCCGACTGAACGTTGGTAGCGGTTAAGCCTGATGCGGTATTGTCGTATGGGTTACTTGAGGCCCGGGTATCGATGACCTGGGTGGCTCCTGTCTCATCCGTATAGGTATAGGTGCCATCGGCATTGTCCACCAGGGTGGAGATCGAGGTATCCGTAATGGTGGTCGTATTTCCGGCGGCATCCGTAAAGTCGTAGGTGCCGTCCCCGTTGTCTACCAGGGAAACCGTTCCTGCCAGGGCGTTGATCTCATCGATGGCCGACTGAACGTTGGTAGCGGTCAGTCCAGAAGCCGTGTTGTCATAGGTAACTTCCGCTGCAGTTTGGTCGTCGGTACCGACCAGTCCGGAAAGATCCACAGTCCGCGTATTGCCATTTTCAAGAGTAAGGGTCAGAATATTACTTGCGTCAATGCTAAAAGCTGTAATGATTTGGTCGTCTGTATTATCTAAGAAAGGCGTAAGATCAACAGACCCCCCATCTTCCAGGGTCAGGATGCTTCCTGCCAGGCTGAGGGCTTGGTCATCGGTACCTGCATTGCTGAGAGTGCTCAGGTCTACGTTTACCGTGTTCCCACCTTCAATATCCAGGGAAAGGATATTGGTGGCCGGGTTAAAACTGAAATTCTGCAGGACCTGGTCGTCCGAGGAGGTGAGCTCCCAGGTATTCCCGTCCCAGAAGTAGATCACCCCGGTATTGGTATTCACGTAAATATCTCCCGTATCGGCACCGGTTGGTGTCGTGGTACCCGGGGAGTTCACTGCGGTACCGCTGAGTACCTCGCAGTTACACTGATCCTGCAGATTCACAGTGGTCTGTGAAAACGCAAATCCCGAGACCAGAAACAGAAGAAATAGGATCTTCTTATCCATGGTTAAAAACTTAAGTATGTGCCTTTCTATTTTCACTAGATTCTTTGTGGGTTTACACCCGATACATTATTATCAACTAACAAATTTAACCTGAACCTACCCCTGTGAAAATAATTGTTGTGTACTCGATGAAATGCATGGTCTAGAACCCGATACTTGAGGTTTTGCACGAAAAAAACCTTATAATCCTTAAGGTTTCGTTGGTCGATCATCCCAATAATCATGGGCTTTATCGAAGGGTGATTTCGTAGGAATTTTCAACAAAAAACAGAAAATCTGTCTAATTGGTGGACCAGAAATGAAGGTCGAATTGTAAGGCGATTTTGGGTCCGTTTTCCCTGCTCCCGGGTGCCGGTTTTCAGGACTGAAAATATCCTGATCCGCTTACTTGAACTTTCGTACCAAAAAGCGGAAATTGGATCTAATTCGGGTTGACCCTGTAGGTGATCCGCCTGTTAGTGATCACGGTTCTTACCACGATCTCTGAGAAAGGAGAAAATTCTGAGGTAGTATTGGCTAATGTCGCAGTACCTGTTAGCAGGTTCCCTACACTTAAACCTGGAGGCGCCGGAATGCGCACTTCAAAGCGATTGGTATTATCTGTATTCCCGTCCGTATCCAAATAGGAAGAGGAACCGGCATCAGAATCTGCCCCGCTACCTTCCACGGCACTTCCCAGGTAGATCTGTCCTTCTCCGTAGTCTTTTGAGTACCCTAGCTGGTTATCCCCTGCTGTGGCAGTTCCTTCATTGATATCGGTAAGGAAAAATTCGAGGGTAGCTCCGGGGCGTGACCATCCTTTGATCACCACATTGGAGCCCTCCATGTAGGCTGCGCTGATCAGCGGGAAATTCGCAGCTCCATTCGGGCCTGTATCGCTGTCCCCATTGTCATTGAGGGTCACTCCATCCCCCATCCCGTCGGCCTGGTCGAGGTCGATCCCCAAAGCATCCGCACTGGTGCCGTTGGCGTAAATAGAGTTTTGAGAGATCAGGTTGCCGGAAGTGTTTCCGCCACCTAAAACGATCCCTGCACCCCCATTCTGATAGATGATATTTTGGGTAATGGAAGAATTGTTGCCCTCGAGCCTAATGCCCGCATTTTCGTTCTGCCCACTGCAATTGCCCCCGTTCTGTCCGGCTGTGGTAATGGTATTTTCAGTAATGGTCACCCCTCCGGCGATCCCACTTCCTTCTATGCCCATGGCACCCGATAGTTCAATGAGGTTTTGCTGTATCACCACTCCGGAACCCCCTGTGATGTTTATATTATCGGCACATGGTCCATTCCCGTTTGAAGTGATATGATTGTTTTGCACCAGAGTGGATGTTCCGCCTGCAATCCCTATGCCGGCCTCCTGATTGGTGGCGATATAATTACCGTCAATTATGGAAGCCCCATTATTCATGGAAATCCCATAGTCAATATTACCCCCATTGGCTCCGGTGGCATCTACCCCTAATAACATATTAGATACGGTAACATCACCTCCATTGATAATGAGTGCGGTGTTATTGTTGGCATAGATCGCCATATTTCTTATTACAGCAGCCGTTCCCTGAGTGGTAAGGACATTGCCGGATCCCTTGTATAACTGGATCTCGGGTAGATCAAAGGAGGGCAAATTGGTGGCAGATATCCCAACAGGGCTACCTCCGGCACCCACTGTGCCTGTATTGGTATTGCCGGAATAGGCGGTTTGTGTCCTCCCATCTATATGTGTGTTGTCACCTGTGATGGATGTCAAAGTAACCGGATTTGGTATATCTATTTCAAAATAATTCCCATTGTAATTGCCATCCGCGGGCCTTCCCAGGGCATCTCCCGCTGGCGGGATCATAAATACGGAGGTATCATCCCCCGCACCAGGATCAAAAAGGGCATTGGCCTCTATATCCAGCCCGGTTTCACCCAGGGCATTGGAATTCACAATAAATTGTTCCAGGGAGCCCTGTCCTTCTTCGTTGGTGTTGACGATGGTATTGAAATTAAATCCAAAATCCATCCCGGCGATCCCCTCATTGAGAATGGTGAAACTGGAAATGGACTGCGCATTATTCAATGTACCAGGACCAGGGTCCTCTCCAGAGGGGTCCTCCCCTCCTACACTATTGGTATCTTCGACTACAATGCTAGCCAAATAGTCGGTCTTAAAGGTTTGTACAGGGATGCAGGTGGTACAGGTACTGCCCCCGGGGCGGGTTGATCGAACGCTGTTATTCACTACCCGGACGGTATAAGCCCCATTGGCCATCCCGGCAAATACATAGCGGCCCGCGGCATTGGTCGTGGTTGTGGTCACCAGGCTTCCGCCTCCATTATAAAGTTCCACCGTGGCATTCGGAATAGGTACTCCTCCTGCCGTGGCCCTGTTGCGACCAGGACCACCTCCATAGTTGACATCCTCAAAGACAATCCCTGTGGTCAGGTTTGAAGGCACTTTCAGGGTCACCGTATTAAGGATCACGAAATCCTGGCCGGACCCCACATTCGTCGTCACAGAGGTCTCCCCTGGAGATATGAATGGGGAAATATTATAGGTATCCAGGTCTACCCCGTGGGAATTAGTATTGTTAACCACCGGAGCAGATGTATTGTCGTAATGTGTTGAGTTGAATGGGTTGATTGTGGGTAAGCCCGTGTTATCTCCGTCCCCCACCAGGTTAAAAGTACCTAACCCTGTGGTCACCGTTAAGCTTTCATTGTTGCTCAGGGTCTGGTCACCCTCCCAGGACTGCACCGTGGTCTTGGATCCGGTGGCGCCGATGGCAAAAAACCCGCTGAGGGTATAAGAAGAAGAAGAATTACTTTCCCCGCTAAAACCCTCATACACGTTGATGGTGGAAGCAGGCAGGCTGTTATCTGTGTAAAATATCATCAGGGACCACCCTCCAAGAGTAGTAGCGGTGTTACAATAGGGGTTGGTATTGTCGATGGTAAGCCCTGAAAACGTCCAAAGATAGGTAGATGGGTTGGGAACGGCCGTCACAATGGCCGTAACATCGGCCCTTCCTCCGAAAAAGGACCGGTTGGTCAGGGTAGTTCCATACAAGAACTCTGCATTTACCGTAGTCCCGTCGAAGGTGACCTGCGTATCGGGAGTAGCTCCGGAATGCGCCCAGTACAGGATAGCCTGTTCAATGGTGGCCGTAGCTGGGATAGGGCTGCTAAGGGTATTGCTGGAACTGGTGGTGATCGCACAGGTATTCCCCGTATTGGGTTCCGTCCTGAGCGTTCCCGCGGTGGAGGTATAATCCATATACCCGTCGAACTCATGGGTGAGGACCAGGGGAGCATTAAAGGCGTATTCATCATCAATGATCGTTCCTATTCCTGTATTTGAAGCTACGATCACAGAGGGATCACTCACATTGCTCAGGACCACATTAAAGGTCTCATCGATAAACTCCGGCACTGCATCGTCAATCAGCGGGACCACTATATTCTGAGTTTCCCCCGCTGTACCTGCAAAAACGAGGGTACCGCTAGTGGCTGTATAATCGCTTCCTGCCAGGGCTGTACCGTCGCTGGTTGCATAGTCTACAGTTAGACCGCCTGAGACTGCCTTGGTCAAAATCACTGTAAAGGTGGCCGTACCGTCGTCCTCATTGACGGTCACGTTGTCTATGGTGATATTTGGAGGAAAGTTTCCGCTGAAGATCACATTGTCCACAAAAATGATCTCCCCATTGCTCCATCCCCCGCTATCTGTAACGAATCGGATCTCAGAGTTCGCTGAGATCTCATTCGCTGCCAGACTATAGTTCACAGTGCCTGTTCCATTCAATACAGCCACTTCATTCCATCCAGTGCCGTTCCACAACTGCACGGCAATACGCTCATTCCCACTGGTTCGGTTATAGCTCATTGTGAGGGTGACCCCGGTTCCTCCGGTCATATCCAGGGTACGGCTGATCTCAGCACCATCCATGTTCTCAAAACGAAGCTGGTTGGAATTGATCTGTATCCTTCCATTATTGAAGTCCCCATCCTCGTTATCAACCCAATCCGCCGAAAAGCTGAGGGTTCCATTATTATTGGAGTAGGATGCGGTATTGAAATTGTCCCAAAAGGTATCCTGCCCGAACAGCAGGGAACCCTGGAAACATACTATTCCCAGAATCAAAAACTTCAGACTCTGTCTAAATCTCATCTTTTGTGGTCAACGTTCTTTGACTCTAAAAGTAACCATAGGTTGCAGCCCGCCTAAAAGAATGTTGTGAACGGGGGTTATAGCAAGGTCTAGGCCCCGAATATTGAAGTCTCAATCCAGATTTGGATTAAAATTCAGGCGTGTCCGTTAATCGATCATCCCAGAAAACACGGGACTTGTAAAACCTGAAATACGTAAGAATTTTCGTATTAATTAATAGCAGCAATTCTCCCCGTCCTCACAGAGGATCAGGAATTCGGACCTGCGGTTCTGCTGGTGTGCAGCAGCAGAACATCTCACCCCATCCGCACATTCGTTCACCAGTTTGGTCTCCCCGTAGCCGGCGTATTTCAACCTGTCCCTGGAGATGCCCCTGGATATGATATATTCCACCGTGGCTTTGGCCCTGCGTTCGGACAGTGGCTGGTTATATGAATTGGGACCCCTGGAATCCGTATGTGAATTCACCTGTATCCTCAGACTGGGATAGAGGGTCATGGCATCCACAATGATATCGAGTTCGTCCTTATAGTCGTCCCGGATCTCAAATCTGTCGAAATCAAAAAAGATGGTGGGATCGAGGCCCAGCAATTTGGCGAGGTCCGTGCCGTAGTCCACACAATCGGTCTCCATATAGAAATCCACCATTCTCAGCTCACAGGGGTCTATCTCCAGGTATTCCTCCACCGTGGTATATCCTTCCCGCGTAGCCCTCACAAAATTGTTCCTGTTTCGGTCTATGGTCACCTCATAAGCCCCCTCCTCGTCGGTAAAGGTAGAGGCGATCACCTCGTTATTGTCATCGATGATATTGATGGTGGTTCCGGACAGGGGCAGCAGAGTGGTCCTGTCGCGGACAATACCGGTCAGCACTTTTGGATTGATACATTTGGCCGTAAAGGCATAGATATTATCAGAAGTATCCTCTACATTTTTCCTCCCCAGGGTCACCGTCCGTGGCCTGTTGGAAGCAAAAAATCCGTATTCCCCATCGCTGTCATAGATAAAGGAAAAATCGTCAAAGGACGTATTGACCGGTTCCCCGAGGTTTTCGGGAACTGAAGCCACCATGCCCTCTGCATTCAGGTCGACCGCATACACGTCCATCCTGCCCTTCCCGCCCAGGCGGTCTGAGGAAAAATAAAGTTTTCCCTCCTTGCTTACAAAGGGAAAGCTCTCCCTGAACTGGGTGTTCACCCGGTCACCCAGGTTGTCAATCCTTCCGGAGATCCCGGTCTCATTCATCTGGACCACAAAAAGGTCTGACAAGCCTTTAGTGCCCGGCATGTCTGAGGTAAAATAGAGCCTGGTTCCGTCCGGACTCAGGGCGGGGTTTGCGAAGGAATACCCATCGGCATTGAAGGATTTATCTGCATTTGGATTTCGATACCAGGAATCATCGGTGATCATCCACCCCTCGTTTCCAAGAATTGCTTTAAAGATCTTCAGGCGTACGATATTGTCGGAGTCCTTGACCAGTTCCCCATCGCTGAAATTGGAGGCTGTGAAATACATGGTCCTTCCATCCTGGGAAAATGTGGCGGTGGATTCATCCACCTTGATCGCCGTGGTTTCCGCTTCCCGTGTATTGATCCCGTTCCCCCCAAAATTTATCTTGGTAATGACCATAAGGGAATCCGCGTCATAATCGAGCTGATAGAGGTCCAGGAAGTCCTTGTTGGTCCCGCTGTGACGGTAACGGTGGAAACTACCCGTATCCCGGTCTGAGGAGAACAGGAGCCCCTTTTTGTAAAAGATCGGCGCGAAGTCTGAGAAATAGGTGAGGTTCACACTGTCTCTGAGGTTCTTGAAATACTGTTTGAGGTCCTTTAATTCGTATACCCGGGTGGTCTGTACCACAGACGTCGCCCCGGATTCATCCAGGAAGGTGGCAAGTTTTT
This sequence comes from Muriicola jejuensis, assembly GCF_010671595.1. GTDB lineage: Bacteria > Bacteroidota > Bacteroidia > Flavobacteriales > Flavobacteriaceae > Muriicola > Muriicola jejuensis. The sequence goes on from NZ_JAABOP010000001.1 coordinate 341,349, forward strand.
CCCTGGCCTCCTTTTCCCGTCCGATGGCCTTCAGACTCTGGCCATACCTGAAATTGTATTCAACCGGAACCTCGAACTCCGGTTTTTCAGCCGCCCTTTGATACAGGACCTCATAGACCTTTGCGGCATTTTGGTAATCTGCTATAAAATAATAGGAATCGGCCAGTTTCATCAATACTGTATCCTTCACCTTATCCGGCTTTTCCATCAGGCGTTTCTGGTACACCCTGGTGTACATGGTGTAGGTGTACTTTTCTTTTTTCTTTTCCGGCACACCCTGCGCAAAAATACTGCCTAGGGTCGCTGAGAAAAATATGCAGGTGATCAGTAAACGCTTTGTCATGGAGAGCATAATTAAAAGAATCTAGGTGATACCAGGCCGCGGAAAGAGCGCACCAGTTCGAACCTCAGGAAGACCTCAAAGGAACCGTCATTGAAACGGGAACCGCTCAGTTCGGTGATCTCCCGGTCATAGGCAAGTCCCAGCATCAGCTGATCAGACAGCTGGAAGCCAAAAAGTGCACTGGCAGCCGCATCCCAGCGATAGGCCGCGCCAAAGGAAAACTTGTCGTTCAGCAGGAAAGTCCCGGAAAAATCGAGCTGCAATGGAGCCCCGCCTACCGCCTTCATCAGGAAGGCAGGTTTGAATTTGAAGTTGTAATTCAGATCGAAAACATATCCCGTGATCAGGTAAAAGTTCATTCGCTCGGTCGACTGGAACTGCACGGTATTTGCCGCCCGCTGCGAATTGTCAAAATAATCCGATTCCAGCAGGTTGGGTACGGAAAGCCCCAGGTAATACCTGTTGGTGTGATAATAAAGACCGAACCCGATGTTGGGGGAAAAGTTATTGGTGATATCCGCCCCGTCATTGATGGGTTCGTTGTCAAAATTCCGCAATTGCTGGAAATCCAGATTCAGGAGATTCCCCCCGGCCTTGAGGCCAAAGGAGAGTTTCCGGTCGTCCGCAAAATCGAGCGTATAGGAAACCACCGCATCGAAATAGGTCTCCTGTACCACCCCGTTCCCTATGTTGTCATTCACAATGGAGAGCCCGTATCCCAACTTGCTGTTCCTGATGGGGGAATGCAGGTTCAGGGTCTGGGTTTTGGGAGCACCGTCCAGGCCCACCCACTGCGCCCTGTACATGGCCGCGATGCTGAGCTGCCCCCTCGATCCGGCATAGGCGGGGTTCACACTCATGGTATTGTACATGTACTGGGTGTACTGTGCATCCTGTTGTGCCTGGAGAGAACCGCAAAGAGCCGTTACCCAAAATAAGAGTACAAAAGGATTTTTATAAAGTCTCATAGTCATTTTCTTCTGTTATTTACTCAAATACAGGTAACCGGAATCCGTGATCCTCTGCTGATCCAGATCGTATTCAAAGATATAGAAATAAACCCCTGCCGGCAGGTAGTCATTCACACTCAGCGTGGAACGTCCTCTTGATCTGCCGTCAAAAACGTTATTCTGGTTGTTGTAGTTGGCACCCTCGTAGACCGCAACTCCCCATCGGTTAAAGATGCGCAGCGTATTATTCCTTGCGTATTCCACATCGCGGATAAACAGGAAGTCGTTCCTTCCATCCCCGTTGGGAGTTACCATCTGGTTTACCTCGATCTTGAAGTCCGTAATGATCTCAGAGACCAGGACGGTCACAGTGGCCGTATCGCAATTCTCAGGATCCGCGATCTCACAGATCGTATACTCAATGGTATAGATGCCGGGCGCTGTGCCGGGCTGGACGCTCACGGTCCCATCCGGATTGACGGTAAGCGGACCTGTAGGTGTAGACGTAATAACGACATCCGAAGGATTGACAGCTTCTCCGTTCAGGGTATCATTATCCAGGACATTGCTGTTTGCGACCAGGCCTCCGGCATCTCCATCGACGGTTACGCCAGTGAAATCATCATCCACAGCATCAATGATATTGGAGCCCATGCCCACTTCCACAGTTACGGTGGCTGTATCACAATTCTCCGGATTGGCCACCTCACAGATCGTGTAGTCTATAGTATAGGTACCGGGATCTGTATTCGGAGCCACACTGACCGTACCGTCCGTATTCACGGTAAGCGGCCCTGTAGGTGTAGACGTAATGACGACATCCGAAGGATTAACGGGTTCCCCGTTCAGCGTATCGTTATCCAGCACATTGCTGTTGGCGACTACCCCACCGGTAGTTCCATCCACAGGCTCGGCCGTAAAGTCGTCATCCACCGCATCGATCACATTCGGACCCGCACCTACCTCCACCGTTACGGTTGCGGTATCGCAATTCTGAGGATTGGCCACCTCGCATATGGTGTAGTCTATGGTATATGTACCAGGGGCCGTATCAGGAGCGACACTGACCGTGCCGTCTGTGTTTACGGTAAGCGGACCTGTAGGTGTTGAGGTGATCACCACATCAGCGGGATTCACACTAACCCCGTCCAGGGTATCGTTGTCCAGTACATTGCTGTTGGGTACCACACCCCCGGTTGTTCCGTCTACGGGATTGGCACTGAAATCATCATCCACAGCGTCGATACCGGGAGCACCATTCAGCACGGTGACCGTTGGATCATCAGGATTTCCATCCCCGTCACTATCGTTGTCTGTTGGGTCGTCAGGGTCATCAGAAAGGGTACTGATGGGTCCGTTATCCGGAATAAAGGCCGTAACCGTGGCTGTATTCTGGAAACTACCGGCGTCAATGTCGGCCTGTGTAATCGTATAGGTAGCTGTAAAAGTAGTACTATCTGTCTCTCCCGGCTCAAGAATGGTCAAAGGACCTCCCACTAATTCTACCAGCGGATCGGTTATGGTAATATTACCCAACGGCACCGTACCTGTATTGATCACGGTAAAGGTATAGCTGATGGTCTCTCCAGCCTGGGCATAGCCATCGTTGTTCTCATCATTAAAGGTATCCACTTTGAGTACAACAATATTCGGACCTCCCTCGACCACTACGGTCACCGAGCCTGTGTCGCAATTGGTAGGGTTGGCTACCTCGCAGATGGTGTATTCGATAGTATAGGTACCGGCACCTGTATTGGGTGCTACGGTTACTGTACCGTCAGGATTTACGGTAAGCGGACCTGTAGGGGTGCTGGTCAGCACCACATCGGCAGGATCGATCGGTTCACCATTCAAAGTATCGTTGTCCAGGACATTGCTGTCCGGAACTACCCCTCCGGCAACCCCGTCTACGGGGTTGGCACTGAAGTCGTCATCCACTGCGTCGATCACATTGGCACCCGGATCCACCACTACGGTCACAGAACCCGTATCGCAATTAGTAGGGTTGGCCACCTCGCAGATAGTATATTCGATAGTGTATGTTCCGGCACCTGTATTGGGTGCTACGGTTACCGTACCATCAGGATTTACGGTAAGCGGACCTGTAGGGGTGCTGGTCAGCACCACATCGGCAGGATCGATCGGTTCTCCGTTCAGGGTGTCGTTATCCAGGACATTGCTGTCCGGAACTACGCCTCCGGCAACCCCGTCTACGGGGTTTGCACTGAAGTCGTCATCCACTGCGTCTATCACATTGGCACCCGGATCCACCACTACGGTCACAGAACCCGTATCGCAATTGGTAGGGTTGGCTACCTCGCAGATAGTATATTCGATAGTGTACGTTCCGGCACCTGTATTGGGTGCTACGGTTACTGTACCATCAGGATTCACGGTAAGCGGACCTGTAGGGGTGCTGGTCAGCACCACATCGGCAGGATCGATCGGTTCACCATTCAAAGTATCGTTATCCAGGACATTGCTGTCCGGAACTACGCCTCCGGCAACCCCGTCTACGGGATTCGCGCTGAAGTCGTCATCCACTGCGTCTATCACATTGGCACCCGGATCCACGACCACGGTCACAGAACCTGTATCGCAATTGGTAGGGTTGGCTACCTCACAGATAGTATATTCGATAGTGTATGTTCCGGCACCTGTATTGGGTGCTACGGTTACTGTACCATCAGGATTCACGGTAAGCGGACCTGTAGGGGTGCTGGTCAGCACCACATCGGCAGGATCGATCGGTTCACCATTCAAAGTATCGTTGTCCAGAACGTTGCTGTCCGGAACTACGCCTCCGGTGACCCCGTCTACGGGATTCGCGCTGAAGTCGTCGTCCACTGCGTCTATCACATTGGCACCTACGGTAATGGTTACAGTAGCGGAAGCACAGACATCGGGTTCAGGGTCTGTATTACATACCTGATAAATGATGGTCACCGTCGAATTCGATTCTGTGATATCAGGGGTGTATGTGAGCTCCCCGGTCTCCGGATCAAAAGATACAGTACCTGTGGCCGAACCACCTATCTGAGTAATTTGGGTCGTACCCAGGTTATTGGGATCGTTATTTGGTAGATAGTCATCATTGGCAAGGATATTTATGGTCACGGCCGTCTCAGCAGCGGTTTCACCTTCATCGTCTACAGCTGTTGCCACAAGGGGATTAGGATCTCCACCATTGGGGTTTCCGTCCCCATCACAGTCAATCGCATCCCATGCAGTTGAGGGATCGAGGGTCTGACTCGTCAAAAGGAGGGAACAGGGATCCTGAGGATCGGTCCCATCGTTATTTTCATCCCCGTTTGTCACCCCGTCTCCGTCACAATCCAAAGCCAGGTATTCATCACTCTGAGCTACCGTAATACTTTCGGGATTAAACGAGCAGGGATCCAGAGGATCGGTCTGGTCATCCACTTCGTCGGAGTTGGTCACGCCATCTCCATCGCAGTCCAGATTATCCCATTCCCCTGAAGGGGTTACGGTCTGGCTTGCAAGTACAAAGGAGCAGGGATCCAAAGGATCGGTGCCGTCGTTGTTCTCATCCTCATTGGTCACTCCGTCCCCGTCACAGTCGGCCAGCAGGTAGTCACCACTTTGAGCTACGGTAATACTTTCCGGGTTGAAAGAGCAGGGATCCAGAGGATTAGTTTGGTCATCCACCTCGTCTGAGTTGGTCACTCCATCCCCGTCGCAATCCAGGTTGTTCCATTCATAGGAGGGATCTACGGTCTGGCTGGCCAGGATAAAATCACAGGGGTCGAACGGATCCGTCCCATCTCGGTCTTCATCGCCATTGGTTACCCCATCTCCGTCACAATCGGAGATCACATAATCTCCACATTGTTCTACAGTAATGCTTTCCGGGTTGAAGGAACAGGGATCCAGGGGATCGGTCTGGTCATCCACCTCGTCTGAGTTGGTCACTCCATCCCCGTCACAATCCAAGTTGTTCCACTCATAGGAGGGATCTACGGTCTGGCTGGCCAGGATAAAATCACAGGAATCGAACGGATCCGTCCCGTCTCGGTCTTCATCTCCATTGGTTACCCCATCTCCGTCACAATCGGAGATCACATAATCTCCACATTGTTCTACAGTAATGCTTTCCGGGTTGAAGGAACAGGGATCCAGGGGATCGGTCTGGTCGTTTACCTCGTCTTCATTGGTCACTCCGTCCCCGTCGCAATCCAGGTTATTCCATTCATAAGAAGGGTCCAGGGTCTGACTGCCCAAGACAAAGTCACAGGGATCAAATGGGTCGGTCCCGTCAGTATGTTCTTCCCCATTGGTAACCCCATCCCCGTCACAGTCAGAAATCACGTAGTCTGCGCATTGTTCTACGGTAATGTGATTGGGACCAAAGGAGCAGGGATCCAGGGGATCTGTATTATCGCATATCTCGTCGTAATTGGTCACACCATCGCCGTCACAATCTGCGAGATTCCAAGCCGCACTCGTGGGTAGGGTCTGGCTTGCAAGAACAAAATCACAGGGATCGTTTGAATCTGTTCCATCCCGTTGTTCGTCAGAATCCCTTACGCCATCTCCATCTGTATCTTTATTCTCAATGAATTTACCTGCTACCATGGAGGTATTCGCATGGGTAATTGCCGACAGAAGTTGACAAAGGATGAAAGTGAGTATAGTGAGGAATAGTTTCCTCGTTTTCAACAGTGTAATGTTCTCCATATGTGTTAGCTTTTTGAACTAAGCACCATGGCGGGTAGCAAGAACAAGGGGTAAGACTTTGGGGGTCTGAAAGTACCGTGCAATATATGGTATTCGCAGCGATCCTCAAATTGTTTGCGCACTTTCCAACCCGCATCTCTTTGACCGACCTGAAAAATCGATAAACTGATCTGCTGCTAAAGGGATACCTATCGATTATCGACCTTTTTTATCGTCAAATGCGTGCTTTACTCTGTAGAATAGAGAATTTCAATTATTTGATGTTCCACTGAAAGACCGGACGGCTGTTTAAGTAAAAAAAGGACAGTGATCCTCTTTATACTATTCAAAGTCCGACGTTTTCGATAGGATAAAAACACGTACTTTTGCACAAATTTTTTACAGTGAATTTCAAAAAGGAAATCGCAAAACGCCGGACTTTCGGCATCATCTCCCACCCCGATGCAGGGAAGACCACCCTGACGGAGAAATTACTGCTTTTCGGGGGTGCCATTCAGGAAGCCGGAGCCGTAAAGAACAACAAGATTCGTAAATCGGCCACCAGCGATTTTATGGAGATCGAACGGCAAAGAGGTATTTCCGTGGCCACTTCCGTACTGGCTTTCCTGTACAGGGACAAGAAGATCAACATCCTGGATACCCCCGGGCACAAGGACTTTGCAGAAGATACCTTCCGAACCCTCACAGCGGTAGACAGCGTGATCGTGGTCATAGACGTGGCCAAAGGGGTGGAGGAACAAACGGAGAAACTCGTCGAGGTCTGCCGGATGCGCAAGATCCCCATGATCGTGTTTATCAACAAGCTCGACCGGGAGGGAAAGGACGCCTTCGACCTGCTGGACGAGGTGGAACAGAAGCTGGGTCTGTCCGTTACACCCCTGAGCTTTCCCATAGGGATGGGATACGATTTCCAGGGGATCTACAATATTTACGAGAAGAATATCAACCTCTTCAGCGGGGACAGCAAAAAGAATATAGAGGAAACCATCGCTTTTGACGACCTCAGCAACCCGGAACTGGAAAAGATCATCGGCAACAAGGCCGCTGCAACCCTGAGAGAGAACCTGGAACTCATCTCGGGGGTCTACCCCGACTTCAGCAAGGAGGCATACCTGGAGGGAAACCAGCAACCTGTTTTCTTCGGGTCGGCCCTGAATAATTTCGGGGTGAGGGAACTACTCGACTGTTTTATTGAGATCGCACCTCCTCCCCGCGACAAAAAGGCAGAGGAGCGGGTGGTAAAGGCAGACGAAAAACAGATGACGGGCTTTGTATTTAAGATCCACGCTAACATGGACCCAAAACACAGGGACCGCCTGGCTTTTGTGAAAGTAGTGTCAGGGACCTTTGAACGCAATAAACCCTACCTGCACGTCAGGCAGGGGAAGAACCTGAAATTTTCAAGTCCAAACGCCTTTTTCGCGGAAAAAAAGGAGGTAGTGGATATCTCTTTTCCGGGAGACATTGTGGGTCTGCACGACACGGGAAATTTCAAAATAGGCGACACGCTCACAGAGGGTGAGGTCATCCACTACAAGGGGATCCCGAGTTTCTCACCGGAACATTTCCGGTATATCAACAACGCAGATCCCATGAAGGCCAAGCAATTGAACAAAGGGATAGACCAGTTGATGGATGAAGGCGTAGCCCAGCTTTTCACCCTGGAGTTGAACGGCCGGAAGGTGATCGGTACGGTAGGGGCGCTGCAATACGAGGTGATACAATACAGGCTCGAACACGAATACGGGGCCAAATGCACTTATGAGAATTTCCCGGTACACAAGGCCTGCTGGGTAGAACCGGAAGATCCCAAGAGTGAGGAATTCGCAGAATTCAAGAGGGTAAAGCAAAAATTCCTTGCAAAGGACAAGAGGGGGCAGCTGGTCTTTCTGGCAGATTCGGCTTTTTCACTGCAGATGACCCAGCAAAAATACCCCAGGGTAAAATTGCATTTTACGTCGGAGTTCGATTGATGTAAAGACTTGGAAATCCTTTTTGACCTACAAACAGGAACAACCAAACAGGTCCAGGTCCTTCCCCCAAAGTTTTATGTGCTTTTCATTTTTACCCATGTAAACTGAACGCCTGAGAAAGAAAAAACCCATGACTTGCGCCATGGGTTTGTTCTTTATGCTTCGCCCGTAGGTCCGAAATTGAGCGGAATGGGCGGTTGCTCGTAATCCTTGATGGTCCCGTGCGCCTTTTCAAAACGACTTATGTTCTCGTTGAGCGCCTTGAGGAATTTCTTGGCGTGCTGGGGGGTGAGTACGATGCGGCTCTTTACCTTGGCCTTGGGGGCTCCGGGCATAAGGCTTATAAAGTCGATCACGAATTCGGAGACCGAATGGTTGATGATGGCCAGGTTGGAATACACCCCTTCCGCCGTCTTCTCATCGAGCTCTATATTGATCTGTTTCTGTTTGTTCTCTTTCTCCGCCATGAGTTTGATTTTAGGTTGAATAAAAAACCCCCAACCTGAAGGTTGAGGGCTTTTTTTATCAGAATTTCAGTTCTTCCTTGCGGGCCATGATCTCGTCGTACTCCTGTTTGGAGCCTACGATGATGGATTCATAGTCGCGCATTCCGGTACCTGCAGGGATCCTGTGTCCAACGATCACATTCTCCTTCAGACCTTCGAGGTCATCTATCTTGCCACTTACGGCCGCTTCGTTCAACACCTTGGTGGTTTCCTGGAAGGAAGCCGCAGAGATGAAGGACTTGGTCTGGAGGGAGGCCCTGGTGATCCCCTGGAGTACAGGGGTGGCAGTTGCGGCAATAGCATCGCGTGCGGATACCAGTGCCTTATCAGCCCTTTTCAGGATGGAGTTCTCGTCTCTTAATTCGCGGGCAGTAATGATCTGTCCGGCTTTCAGGTTTTCAGAGTCCCCTTTGTCTTCCACGACCTTCTTGCCGAAGATCTCGTCATTTTCCTGGATAAAGTCGTCCTTGTGGACCAGCTGGTTCTCAAGGAAGATCGTATCTCCCGGATCCTCTATCCTTACCTTCCTCATCATCTGCCTAACGACCACCTCAAAATGCTTGTCGTTGATCTTCACACCCTGGAGTCGGTATACTTCCTGTACCTCATTGACCAGGTACTGCTGTACGGCAGAAGGTCCTTTGATGGCGAGGATGTCTTCCGGAGTCACAGATCCGTCTGACAGAGGCATTCCTGCTCTGACGTAGTCGTTCTCCTGTACCAGGATCTGGTTGGAGAGTTTTACGAGGTACTTCTTCTGTTCCCCCAACTTGGATTCGATGATGATCTCACGGTTCCCCCTCTTGATCTTCCCGAAGGATACCACCCCGTCGATCTCAGAGACCACGGCAGGGTTGGAAGGGTTACGGGCTTCAAACAATTCGGTCACCCTTGGCAGACCTCCTGTAATATCTCCGGTCTTGGCCGACTTACGTGGGATCTTCACAAGGATCTTTCCTTCTTTGATCTTCTCCCCGTTATCTACCATGATGTGGGAACCAACTGGCAGGTTGTAAGACCTCAATACCTCGTCCTTGCTGTTCTTGATCAACAGGGTCGGGATGAGTCTCTTGTTCCTGGATTCGGTGATCACCTTCTCCTGGAAGCCGGTTTGCTCGTCGATCTCTACCTGGTAGGTTATTCCTTGCTCTATATTCTCATATACGATCTTACCGGTGAATTCAGAAACGATCACCCCGTTATAGGGATCCCACTGACAGATCAGCTGGCCTTTCTCGATCTTAGCACCGTTCTTCACAAATAATTGTGAACCGTAAGGGATATTGTTTGTACTCAGGGTAATCCCCGTTTTGTTATCCACGATCTTGATCTCAGAGGTCCTGGAGATCACGATGTCTACGGGTTTGCCCTCATTGTTTTCTCCTTTTACGGTCCTCAGATCTTCGATCTCAGCCCTACCGTCGAATCTGGCCTCCAACTTGTTGTCCTCGGAAATGTTACCAGCGATACCTCCCACGTGGAAAGTACGCAGTGTAAGCTGTGTTCCGGGTTCCCCGATAGACTGGGCAGCTACCACACCAACGGCTTCACCCCTTTGTACCATCTTGTTGGTAGCGAGGTTACGGCCATAACACTTGGCGCAGATACCCTTCTGAGCCTCACAGGTAAGAGCAGAACGCACTTCCACTTTTTCAATGGGTGAGGCTTCTATCTTCTTCACGTCGGCTTCCATGATCTCCTGACCTGCCCTGAGGATCAGTTCCTCAGTGAGAGGATTGTAGACGTCGTGCAGGGATACCCTTCCCAGGATACGTTCCCCTAAGGTTTCCACCACCTCTTCATTCTTCTTGAGGCTTTCAACTTCGATGCCGCGGAGTGTTCCACAGTCCTCTATATTGATGATGACGTCTTGTGACACGTCTACCAGCCTACGGGTAAGATACCCCGCATCGGCCGTTTTCAGGGCCGTATCCGCCAATCCTTTACGCGCACCGTGGGTGGAGATAAAGTACTCCAGAATGGACAATCCCTCTTTAAAGTTCGACAGGATGGGGTTTTCGATGATCTCCCCACCTCCTGCGGTCGATTTCTTGGGTTTTGCCATCAGTCCGCGCATACCCGTAAGCTGACGGATCTGTTCCTTGGATCCCCTTGCACCGGAGTCGAGCATCATGTATACAGAGTTGAAGCCCTGCTGGTCTTCACGGATCCGCTTCATGGCCAGCTCGGTGAGCATGGCATTCGTGGAGGTCCACACATCGATCACCTGATTGTAACGCTCGTTATTGGTGATCAGACCCATATTATAATTCATCATGATACCATCCACCTGCTGGTTGGCATCAGCAATCATATCGTATTTCTCCTCCGGGATGATGATATCCCCGAGGCTGAAGGACAAGCCGCCTTTGAAGGCGAACTCGTATCCCATCGTCTTGATCTTGTCCAGGAACTCGGCCGTAGTTGGCACGTCCGTCACGGAAAGGATCTTTCCGATAATGTCCCTGAGCGACTTCTTGTTCAGGACCTCATTCACATATCCGGCCTCTTCTGGCACGACCATGTTGAAAAGTACCCTTCCCACAGTGGTCTCTATGATCTGATTGACCAGCTCTCCTTTTTCATTGAAATCCTTGGCCCTTACCTTGATCCCGGCATTGAGTTCCACCTTGCCTTCGTTAAAGGCGATAACGACCTCTTCGTAGGAGTAGAATGTCAGGCCTTCCCCTCTTACGGGTCTTTCCTTGGTAGACTTACGCTCCTTGGTCATATAGTACAACCCGAGTACCATGTCCTGAGAAGGTACGGTAATAGGCGAACCATTGGCGGGGTTCAGAATGTTGTGAGAAGCCAGCATCAACAACTGTGCTTCCAGGATGGCCTCCGGACCCAGCGGCAGGTGAACTGCCATCTGGTCTCCGTCGAAGTCGGCGTTAAATGCTGTACACACCAGTGGGTGCAGGCGGATCGCCTTACCTTCGATCAGTCTTGGCTGGAATGCCTGAATACCCAACCTGTGAAGGGTGGGGGCCCGGTTTAGCAATACCGGGTGTCCCTTGAGGACGTTCTCCAGGATATCCCATACCACGGGCTCTTTCTTATCTATGATCTTTTTAGCCGATTTTACCGTTTTCACGATCCCCCTTTCGATCAGTTTTCGGATCACGAAAGGCTTGTAGAGTTCGGCGGCCATATCTTTGGGTAACCCGCACTCGTACAGGCTCATTTCCGGACCGACGACGATCACGGAACGGGCGGAATAATCCACACGTTTTCCGAGCAGGTTCTGGCGGAACCTACCCTGTTTTCCTTTCAGGGAGTCGCTGAGGGATTTCAGCGGCCTGTTGGATTCTGTTTTGACGGCAGATGCCTTCCTGGTATTGTCGAAAAGGGAATCCACAGCTTCCTGCAGCATCCTTTTTTCGTTCCTGAGGATCACTTCAGGGGCTTTGATCTCCATCAACCTTTTGAGTCGGTTGTTTCGGATGATCACCCTTCTGTACAGGTCATTGAGGTCAGAGGTCGCGAATCGACCACCATCCAATGGCACCAAAGGCCTCAGTTCAGGTGGGATCACGGGGATCACCTTCATGATCATCCACTCCGGCCTGTTCTCACGGTTGTCCTGAGATTCCCTCAGGGCTTCTACTACCTGCAGCCTTTTGAGAGCCTCAGTCTTCCTCTGTTTGGAGGTTTCTGTATTGGCCTTGTGCCTCAGGTCATAGGAAAGTTCTTTGAGGTCGATCCTTGAAAGGAGGTCGATCAGACATTCCGCTCCCATCTTGGCGATGAACTTATTGGGGTCAGAATCTTCCAGGTACTGGTTTTCCGGCGGGATGGTCTCCAGGATATTGAGGTACTCCTCTTCCGTGAGGAAGTCGAGCATCTCCAGCTCTTCTCCTTCAGGGCCTTTTGCGACCCCCGGCTGGATCACCACATACCTTTCGTAATAGATGATCATATCCAGCTTCTTGGACGGCAAGCCCAGCAAATATCCTATTTTATTGGGCAGGGAACGGAAGTACCAGATGTGGGCCACGGGAACGACCAGGTTGATATGCCCTACGCGGTCCCTTCGCACTTTCTTCTCGGTGACCTCAACCCCGCAACGGTCGCACACGATCCCGCGGTAGCGGATCCTCTTGTACTTCCCGCAGGCGCATTCGTAATCCTTTACAGGACCAAAGATACGCTCACAGAACAACCCATCCCTTTCCGGTTTGTGCGTCCTGTAGTTGATCGTCTCAGGCTTGAGGACCTCTCCTCTCGACTCCGCCAGGATGGCTTCAGGAGAAGCCAGACCGATGGATATCTTGTTAAACCTCTTTACTGCTGTGTTATCGTGATGTCTAGCCATAATGCTATTGGTGATACTATATTATTGTATAACAGGTACTCTAATTATTCCTCCAGTCGGATATCGAGGCCCAGCCCTTTGAGCTCGTGCATCAATACGTTGAAGGATTCTGGCAATCCAGGTTCCGGCATGGTCTCTCCTTTGACGATAGACTCGTATGTCTTCGCCCTTCCAATGACGTCATCCGACTTCACGGTAAGGATCTCCCTGAGGGTTGCGGAGGCTCCATAGGCCTGAAGGGCCCAAACTTCCATTTCCCCGAATCGCTGTCCACCGAACTGCGCTTTTCCTCCCAGAGGTTGCTGGGTTATCAGCGAGTAAGGTCCGATAGAACGGGCGTGCATCTTGTCGTCTACCATATGGCCCAGTTTGAGCATGTAGATCACACCCACGGTAGCAGCCTGGTCAAAGCGTTCCCCGGTTCCACCATCGTAAAGATAGGTGTGTCCGAATCTCGGGATGCCGGCCTCGTCCGTAAGTTTATCGATCTCGTCAATGGTGGCACCGTCAAAAATTGGGGTAGCGTATTTCTGCCCCAGGTTCTGACCTGCCCAGCCCAATACGGTCTCGTAGATCTGACCGATGTTCATCCTCGAGGGTACACCCAGCGGGTTCAGCACGATGTCCACAGGGGTTCCGTCTTCCAGGAAAGGCATGTCTTCCTGGCGAACGATACGTGCCACGATACCTTTGTTTCCGTGGCGTCCGGCCATCTTATCCCCCACTTTCAGCTTTCTCTTTTTGGCGATGTACACCTTAGCCAGTTTCATGATACCGGCTGGGAGTTCATCTCCAACTGAAATCGTGAACTTATCCCTTCTCAGGTTCCCCTGGAGGTCGTTCAGCTTGATCTTGTAATTGTGCAGGAGATCTGCCACCATTACGTTGGTAGCCTTGTCCGTGGTCCAGCTGCCGCTTACCAGGTGGGCGAAATCGTCCACGGCATTCAGCATCTTCATCGTGTATTTCTTGCCTTTAGGCAATACTTCCTCTCCTAGATCATTGACAACCCCCTGGGAGGTCTTTCCGTTGATCAGTTTGAAGAGCTTGTCTACGAGAACGTCCTTCAGCTCCTGGAATTTCACTTCGTATTCCAGTTCCAGGGCGTTGATCGCCTCCTTATCTTCAGAACGCTTGCGCTTGTCCTTGATAGACCTGGAGAACAATTTCTTATCGATCACCACACCCCTGAGCGATGGAGAGGCTTTGAGGGAAGCGTCCTTGACGTCCCCTGCCTTATCTCCAAAGATCGCGCGAAGGAGTTTTTCCTCCGGCGTAGGATCGGATTCCCCTTTCGGAGTGATCTTACCGATGAGGATATCACCGGGCTTGACCTCCGCACCGATGCGGATCATTCCGTATTCGTCCAGGTCCTTGGTGGCTTCTTCAGACACGTTCGGTATGTCGTTGGTCAGTTCCTCTGCCCCCAGTTTGGTATCCCTTACTTCAAGGGAGTACTCATCGATGTGGATTGAGGTAAAGATGTCTTCGCGAACCACTTTTTCAGAGATCACGATCGCATCCTCAAAGTTGTATCCCTTCCAGGGCATAAAGGCCACTTTAAGGTTCCTACCCAGGGCCAGTTCTCCGTTCTCGGTAGCATATCCCTCGCAAAGGACCTGTCCTTTTTTCACCTTGTCGCCTTTCCTGACGATAGGCTTCAGGTTGATACTGGTTCCCTGGTTGGTCTTGCGGAACTTGACCAGTTCATAGGTCTTGGAATCCTCGTCAAAACTCACCAATCTTTCCTCATCGCTGCGGTCGTACTTGATGACGATCTTCTGGGCATCCACGTATTCGATGACCCCGTCGCCCTCTGCATTGATCAATACCCTCGAATCTGAAGCCACCTGCCTTTCGAGCCCGGTTCCCACGATGGGAGACTGGGGTTTCAAGAGAGGTACTGCCTGCCTCATCATGTTGGATCCCATAAGCGCGCGGTTCGCATCATCATGCTCCAGGAATGGAATGAGGGATGCGGAAATGGATGCGATCTGGTTGGGCGCCACATCCGTGTAGTTCACTTCGGCTGGGTCTACCACGGGGAAATCGCCTTCCTCGCGGGCAATGACCTTATCCCGATCTATGGTACCGTCCTTCTTAAGCGGTATGTTCGCCTGAGCGATCTTCATACCTTCTTCTTCCTCAGCACTGAGGAAGACGTATTCTTTCGTATCCACTTTTCCGTCGGCCACCTTGCGATAAGGCGTCTCCAGGAAGCCCATGGAATTCACCTTGGCAAAAACCGAAAGGGACGAGATCAAACCGATGTTCGGTCCTTCAGGGGTCTCGATCGGGCAAAGCCTGCCGTAATGGGTATAGTGAACGTCCCTGACCTCGAAACCGGCCCTTTCCCTTGAAAGTCCGCCTGGTCCCAGAGCCGAAAGCCTCCTCTTGTGAGTGATCTCGGCAAGGGGGTTGGTCTGGTCCATGAACTGGGACAGCTGGTTGGTTCCAAAGAAGGAATTGATCACCGAAGACAAGGTCTTGGCGTTGATCAGGTCGATGGGTGTAAACACCTCGTTATCCCTAACGTTCATCCGCTCGCGGATGGTCCTGGCCATACGTGCCAGTCCCACGCCAAACTGGGCGGATAGCTGTTCGCCCACGGTCCTCACCCTCCGGTTGGAAAGGTGGTCAATATCGTCGATCTCCGCTTTGGAGTTGATCAATTCTATGAGGTACTTGATAATGGTGATGATATCCTCTTTGGTGAGGACCTGCTTGTCCATCCCAATATCGAGTCCGAGTTTCTTGTTCATTCTGTACCTTCCCACTTCGCCCAGGTTGTACCTCTGGTCCGAGAAGAACAGTTTGTCAATGATGCCCCTGGCGGTTTCCTCATCCGGTGGTTCGGCGTTCCTCAACTGGCGATAGATGTGCTCTACGGCCTCTTTTTCCGAGTTGGTGGGGTCCTTTTGCAGGGTATTGTGAATGATGGCATAGTCGCTCTGGGCGTTGTTCTCCTTGTGAAGGAGGATGGTCTTCACATCGGCGTCTATGATCTGCTGTATGTGGTCTTTTTCCAGGATGGTGTCCCTGTCCAAGATAATCTCGTTACGTTCGATCGAGACCACTTCTCCTGTATCTTCGTCCACGAAATCCTCGTGCCAGGTATTGAGAACCCTTGCAGCGAGTTTGCGTCCGAGCACTTTGGTAAGTCCGGTCTTGGTCACCTTTACTTCCTCTGAAAGGTCAAAGATCTCGAGGATGTCCTTATCCCTCTCGAAACCAATTGCCCTGAACAAGGTGGTTACCGGTAATTTTTTCTTTCTGTCGATGTAGGCGTACATCACGCTGTTGATGTCCGTAGCGAACTCGATCCACGACCCTTTGAACGGAATGACCCTAGCAGAGTACAATTTGGTCCCGTTGGCGTGAAAGGACTGTCCGAAGAAGACACCGGGGGAACGGTGCAGCTGGGAAACAACTACCCTTTCGGCTCCGTTGATCACAAAAGTCCCACTGGGAGTCATGTAGGGAATGGTCCCCAGATATACGTCCTGAACGATGGTCTCAAAGTCCTCGTGCTCGGGATCTGTACAATACAGTTTTAACCTGGCTTTGAGAGGTACACTGTAGGTGAGTCCGCGTTCAATACACTCCTGAATGGAATAGCGCGGAGGGTCTATAAAGTAATCGAGGAATTCCAAAACGAATTGGTTCCTGGTATCGGTAATGGGAAAGTTTTCCATGAAGGTGTTGTACAACCCTTCATTGCCCCTCTCGTCAGATTTTGTTTCAAGCTGAAAAAAATCTTGAAATGATTTAATCTGAATGTCCAAGAAATCCGGGTAATCCGGTATGTTCTTAGCGGATGCGAAACTTAATCTTTCAGTCTGTTTTGTGAACATCTATGGACAAAATTTTGAACGTGAATACTGTGGTGGGTGGTATATGACTTCATATACTAGCTATAAAAGGGTTTAGGTCTAGCCACCGTAAGGCGGAAAGACCTAAACCAAAACCGTATGGTCGTAGCAATTATTTAAGCTCAACTTCTGCTCCTGCTTCTTCCAAAGATTTTTTGATGCCTTCGGCTTCGTCCTTAGACACGCCTTCCTTAACGGCTTTTGGTGCACTGTCCACGATGTCTTTTGCGTCTTTCAGACCAAGACCGGTCAGTTCTTTTACCAATTTTACCACTGCGAGTTTAGAGGCACCAGCTGCTTTCAAGATCACATCAAATTCAGTTTTCTCTTCAGCGGCTTCAACTTCTCCACCTCCGGCAGCTCCACCAGCAGCAACAGCTACCGCTGCAGCAGCAGGCTCGATGCCATACTCTTCTTTAAGGATGTCAGCCAATTCGTTTACCTCTTTTACGGTAAGGTTGACCAACTGTTCTGCGAATTCTTTTAAATCTGCCATTTTTCTATCGTTTAATAAAATTTTAAAATATACTTGTTTTAGTGCGTACTGATTATCTTTCTGATAAGGTCTTGAGGATTCCTGCGAGTTTGCCACCACCCGACTTCAGGCCGGAGATCACGTTCTTGGCAGGAGACTGGAGCAATCCGATGATTTCTCCGATCATTTCCTCCTTAGACTTAATACTTATCAGGGTATCTAACTTATCGTCCCCCACAAAGATGGCCTCTTCAATGAAAGCCCCTTTTAACATGGGTTTTTCAGCCTTTTTCCTGAAGGTTTTGATAAGTTTGGCCGGGGCGTTTCCGATCTCTGAGAACATCAGGGATGTATTCCCTGTAAGTACCTCAGGGAGCTCCCCGAATTCCTTGTCAGAAGCCTCCATGGCTTTTGCCAGCAGCGTGTTCTTGACCACAGACAACTTGATATTGGCCTTAAAACAGGCCCTTCTCAGTTCTGAAGTGGTCAATGCGTCCAAGCCCGAAATGTCGGCCAGGTAAATGGTCGAATTCTCGGCCAGCTGTGCGGTCAGATCTTGTATTACCGTAGCTTTTTCTTCTCTTGTCATTACTTTACGTTTTCAGAATTAAACCGCTTTGGGATCTAATTGAACACTGGGACTCATGGTGCTTGACATGTAGATGCTCTTCATGTATACTCCTTTGGCCGCTGTGGGTTTCAACTTTATCAGGGTGTCGAGGAGTTCCTTGGCGTTGCCCGCGATCTTCTCTGCAGGAAAGGAGGCCTTTCCTATTGCAGCGTGTACGATCCCGGTCTTGTCTACCTTGAAATCGATCTTACCGGCTTTCACCTCAGATACGGCCTTGCCCACATCCATGGTCACGGTCCCTGTCTTTGGGTTGGGCATAAGCCCGCGTGGGCCCAGTACCCTTCCGAGGGGTCCGAGTTTACCCATTACGCTGGGCATGGTGATGATGACGTCAACGTCTGTCCACCCGCCTTTGATCTTTTCCAGATACTCATCCAAACCGACGAAATCCGCACCGGCTTCCTTGGCTTCCGCTTCCTTATCGGGGGTCACCAGGGCGAGGACTTTCACGTCCTTACCCGTACCGTGGGGCAGGGTCACGACCCCGCGCACCATCTGATTCGCCTTACGCGGATCCACACCCAGGCGGACCGCGATATCGACAGATGCATCAAATTTGGTTTTGGTGATTTCCTTGATCAGGGCAGAAGCTTCTTCCAGGGAGTAGAGTTTATCCTTCTCAATTTTAGCCCTGGCTTCTTTTTGCTTCTTGGTTAATTTTCCCATATAAAATGCCTTAAATAAGATTTAAAAAGGTTTTTTACCTGCTACTTTGATCCCCATGGATCTCGCAGTTCCGGCAACCATGTTCATGGCAGATTCAACGGTGAACGCATTGAGGTCCACCATTTTTTCCTCTGCAATGGCCTTCACCTGGTCCCAGGTAACATTCCCTGTTTTCACTCGGTTAGGTTCGCCAGATCCTTTTTTAATCTTAGCCGCTTCCATAAGTTGTACTGCCGCTGGTGGTGTTTTAACGACAAAGTCGAACGACTTGTCCTTGTACACGGTGATAACCACAGGCAGGACTTTGCCCTGCTTGTCCTGGGTCCTGGCATTGAACTGCTTACAGAACTCCATGATGTTAACGCCGGCAGCACCTAAAGCGGGTCCAACCGGTGGCGACGGATTCGCGACACCTCCCCTAACTTGTAGTTTAACTACTTTACTTACTTCTTTTGCCATTGTTTAAAATTAAATGTCAAAACCGTGTTTAATTTGGAAGCAACACAGCCTTTATATATGTAACATTTGTATTATACTTTTTCTACCTGCATGTAACTCAGCTCCAGAGGTGTCTTCCTTCCAAAGATCTTCACCATCACCTCCAGCTTGCGTTTCTCCTCATTGATCCTTTCCACGGTTCCGTTAAAACCGTTGAAAGGTCCGTCTATAACTTTTACGGTTTCACCCAGGACGAAAGGAATTGCGACACTGTCCGTATTGACGGCCAGTTCATCCACCTTCCCGAGCATGCGGTTTACCTCCGACTTGCGCAGAGGAACCGGGTCTCCACCTTTGGTCTCACCCAGAAATCCAATCACATTGGTGATGGACCTGATGATGTGTACCATTTCTCCGCCCAGGTTGGCCTTGATCATGATATATCCCGGAAAATAGACCCTCTCTTTGTTGATCTTCTTCCCGTTCCTGATCTGCACTACCTTTTCGGTAGGTACCAGCACCTCTTCCAGGTAATCCCCAAAACCAGCCCTTTCAACCTCAGACTCTATATAGCCCTTGATCTTATTCTCCTGACCGCTTACGGCCCTTACCACATACCATTTTTTCTCCAGCACTTCAGACATGACCTAGTTTAATTTAAGGTGTTAAAATACAGTTGAATCAGTTTGCTGAAAACCGTATCCACACCCCAGGTGGCCAGGGCGAACAGTATGGAAAACACAGCTACGATCACCATCAGGTTGGACGCCTCAGCCCTTGTAGGCAATGAGACATTGTGTTTCAACTCTTCAAAGGATTCTCTTATGTAGGTAAACATGCTGTTCTTGTTAAATGGAGGGAGGAAAATCAACCGTTCTCGTAAGACCCCCGAATTTTTCTGACTGTGCACGGGAGGAGAGACTCGAACTCCCGACACCTGGTTTTGGAGACCAGTGCTCTACCAACTGAGCTACACCCGTATCTATTTGCATTGAAAGGCATCCCGCCGTAGCGGGATACCCTCAAGCTTATTTACTTCTTAGAATTAATCTAAAATCTTGGTAACCTGTCCGGCTCCTACAGTCCTACCACCTTCTCGGATCGCGAAACGCAGACCGACGTTAAGGGCGATTGGCTGAAGCAGGTCGACAGTGATCGTAAGGTTGTCACCAGGCATTACCATCTCAACTCCGCTAGGCAGGTTGATGGTTCCGGTAACGTCTGTGGTCCTTACGTAGAACTGCGGACGATAGTTGTTGTGGAATGGGGTGTGACGCCCACCTTCTTCTTTTTTCAGGATATAGACCTCAGCCTCAAATTTGGCGTGTGGTTTTACAGAACCTGGCTTGCAGATAACCATACCTCTCTTGATATCGGATTTCTCAATACCCCTGAGGAGGATACCCACGTTGTCTCCGGCTTCACCCCTGTCGAGGATCTTGCGGAACATCTCAACTCCGGTAATGGTAGAAGTCAGTTTTTCTGCTCCCATCCCGATGATCTCCACTGGGTCACCAGTATTGGCTACACCTGTTTCGATACGACCTGTGGCAACAGTACCACGACCGGTGATGGTGAATACGTCTTCAACTGGCATCAGGAAAGGCTTATCCACATCCCTTTCTGGTAATTCGATCCAGGTATCAACAGCATCCATCAACTTCATAACGGTGTCTACCCACTTCTGCTCACCATTCAGAGCACCCAGGGCAGAACCAGCGATAACAGGTCCGTTGTCACCATCGTACTCATAGAACGTAAGAAGTTCCCTTACTTCCATCTCAACGAGTTCCAGAAGTTCCTCATCGTCTACCATATCCACCTTGTTCAGGAAGACAACGATACGAGGAATACCTACCTGGCGTCCGAGGAGGATGTGCTCACGGGTTTGTGGCATAGGTCCGTCTGTTGCAGCAACCACGAGGATGGCTCCATCCATCTGTGCAGCACCTGTAACCATGTTCTTCACGTAGTCAGCGTGACCAGGACAGTCAACGTGCGCATAGTGACGGCTGGCAGTCTGGTACTCTACGTGAGACGTGTTGATAGTAATACCCCTTTCTTTTTCTTCAGGTGCATTATCGATAGAATCGAAGCTCCTTACTTCGGAGAGACCTGCATTGGCCAATACAGTAGTAATAGCTGCAGTCAATGTAGTTTTACCGTGATCTACGTGTCCAATAGTACCTATATTCAAGTGCGGTTTGGAACGGTTAAAGGTTTCCTTTGCCATTTTTGTGAATTTTAATCTTAGTTTATATTAGTGTCCAAATTTTTCTTATCGCTGAGCCAACGACGGGAATTGAACCCGTGACCTCTTCCTTACCAAGGAAACGCTCTACCCCTGAGCTACGTCGGCATTTTGGGTTTGAGTTCATGTCCGGGGGTATCTATGACCACACCCCGTGTAACCATCACCCCAAACAGCAAACGTTCACTCAAAGTTTTAGAGCGGGAGACCGGGTTCGAACCGGCGACATTCAGCTTGGAAGGCTGACGCTCTACCAACTGAGCTACTCCCGCATTAATTTTGGTATTCAATATGTCAGGTAAGGCAATCCCCTCTTTGGTTTCCCGCTCAAGGCAGGATTACCTCTCTTCGTTCGGTGATCCTGAACCGGGGGTCCAGGATCAAAGATTTTTTCTCGTGTTCTTACGAAAGCGAGCTTTCGACGCCCACATTTCCTTTTCAATGAACCTTCCAAATCAAGAGGATTACCTCTCTCCGTTCGGTGATCCTGAACCGGGGGTCCAGGATGGATTACCTCTCTCCGTTCGGTGATCCTGAACCGGGGGTCCAGGATCAAAGATTTTTTCTCGTGGCCTTTCAAAAGCCAGCTTTTGACGCCCACTTTGAAAAAATCTTTGTGGGGAGAGCAGGATTCGAACCTGCGAAGGTAAAAACCAACAGATTTACAGTCTGTCCTCGTTGGCCGCTTGAGTATCTCCCCGAACCTTTAACTTTTCAAGAACTTTCGAGCCGATGGAGGGACTCGAACCCACGACCCCGAGATTACAAATCACGTGCTCTAGCCAGCTGAGCTACATCGGCTTTGACCGCTTTTTCAAGCACAAAAAAGTCCGCTATTTCTAACGGACTGCAAATGTAGATATTTTTTATTTTAAACAAAACTATTTCACAAAAATTTTAAAGCCACTGAACCCCTTGGTTTCCTTTTCTTGCTGACTAATTTTCTTTCCAGAGAATCACAGGCAGAATCAACGGCTTCCTCGAATGATTTGCATTGTTTTTTAACGATGAATACATCGCCCGGAACATGCACCTTGATCTCTACGATCTTATTCTCTTTAGCACTCGTATTCTCCACTTTTAAATACACATCTGAATTGACGATCCTGTCGTAAAACAGTTCCAGCTTATCCAGACGTTTCTGTATGAACTCTATCAGCTTGATATCGGCAGTGAAGTTCACAGATTGCGTATGTACTTTCATTGGCAAACTTTTTAGGGTTAAACAAAACTTCAAAAGGGATATTTTTTACTTCCTGTTCCTGGGATGAGCCCTGGAATGAACCTTTTTGAGTTCGGCTATGCTGTTGTGTGTATAGACCTGTGTAGAAGCCAAACTCGAGTGCCCCAGGAGTTCCTTTACCGAGTTCAGATCTGCTCCCTGGCTCAGCATGTGAGTCGCGAAGGTATGTCTCAGAATATGCGGACTCTTTTTGACCTTAGAGGACACCTTACTAAAATATCCATTTATAATCCTATAAACAAGAGTTTCATATATTTTATTACCTCGGGAGGTCAAAAAAACTGCCTTTGTCTCACCGGCCCCTGTTTGTTCATCCCGCAGGGTAAGATAGGCCTCAAAGAGGTGGACCATACCTGCCAGCAGGGGGATGATCCTCTCTTTATTTCGTTTTCCCAAAACCTTTATGGTGCGGTTAGGCAGGTCGAGGTCGGCCATCTCCAGGTTGATCAGTTCGGACCGGCGGATCCCGGTGGCGTAGAACAATTCTATGATGAGCCTGTCGCGAAGCCCTTCGAAGTTGTCCTCAAATGAAATGCTGTTCAGCAACTCGTTCATCTCTGCCTGCGAAAAGGGGATCTCTACCTTCTTGGGGGTTTTCAGCGCCTTATGCCGGGCAAGCGGATTTGCAGGGATGTCCCCTACTTTGAGAAGGAATTTGTAATAGGACTTCAGGGCGGTCACCTTACGGTTCACACTGCGGTTGCTGATACCCTGTTCCACAAGGTCCACGATCCACTCCCTGATCTCCCCGTAGTTGGCCTGATCGATCCCAGTGTCTCCCCCCCTAGACAGGTGAAAGTCCCTGAATTCTTCCAAATCCTTTCTGTAGGCCTTTACCGTATGGGGTGAATATTTCTTCTCCAGAGACAGGTAGGAAATAAACGCATCGAAGCCCATATCTCAAAGATACAAAAGCCAGCCTGAGTTGAGGTCAAAAAAAAATCCCGCTATTGCGGGATTTCTATTGAGTGATTTCTGAGTTTACATCTCCTCTTTATCGCGGAGACCTTGAATGTATTGTGCTTTCTGAATCTGCTGTCTGCGCTCTACAGAAGGTTTTGTGAATTGCTGACGCTTCCTCAATTGCCTCATCGTGCCTGTCCTGTCGAACTTGCGCTTAAAACGCTTCAGCGCTCGGTCTATGTTCTCTCCTTCTTTTACTGGTATAATTAACATGGGCTACAACCTCCTTTCTTTTGGGATTCGGGTCGCAAAGATAAAACGAAATAGGGAAAAGAAACAAACTTATTTCAAAATATTCTTTGCGATGACCACTTTCTGTATCTCGGTAGTGCCTTCCCCTATGGTACACAGTTTTGCATCCCTGTAGAATTTCTCCACCGGGAAGTCCTTGGTATACCCGTAACCCCCGTGGATCTGGACGGCCTCGTTGGCCACCCTGACACACGTCTCGGAGGCGTACATTTTAGACATGGCACTCAATTTGGTCATTTTCCTCCCCTGGTTCTTCAGGAAGGCGGCCTTGTGCAATAACAGTTCCGAGGCCTCTATTTCCGTGGCCATATCGGCCAGCTTGAAGGATATTCCCTGGAAAGAGCTGATGGGTTTCCCGAATTGTACCCTTTCCTTGGAGTATTTCAGAGCAGCTTCGTAAGCCCCTTTGGCGATACCCAGGGAAAGTGCCCCAATGGAGATTCTTCCCCCGTCCAGGATCTTCATGGACTGAATGAAACCGTCTCCGATCTCCCCTAACCTGTTCTCATCCGGGATGCGGCAATTGTCAAAGACAAGTTCAGCCGTTTCACTGGCGCGCATCCCAAGCTTATCCTCTTTCTTTCCACTGCTAAAGCCTTTGGTACCTTTCTCTATAGCGAAGGCTGTCATACCGTGGCTGTCTCCTTTCTCTCCCGTACGGGCAATGACCACGGCTATATCCCCGCTTTTTCCGTGTGTGATGAAGTTCTTGGCACCGTTGAGGATCCAGTCGTCTCCCTCCCTGATCGCAGTGGTATTCATCCCGCCTGCATCGGAACCGGTGTTGTGCTCGGTCAGGCCCCAGGCGCCTATCCATTCTCCAGAGGCGAGCTTTGGAATCCAGCGGTCTTTTTGTTCCGTATTCCCGAAGGAAAGGATATGGTTTGTGCAAAGTGAATTATGGGCGGCAATGGAAAGGCCTATAGAGGGATCAACCTTGGAGATCTCCTCTATAATAGCGATGTACTCGTGGTATCCCAGTCCAGAGCCTCCGAGGCTTTCAGGCACCAGAATGCCCATAAATCCCATCCTGCCGGCCTTTTTGAACACCTCCACAGGAAATTCCTGGGTCTCATCCCATTGCATCACATAGGGCCTGATATGCTGCTCTGCAAATTGCCTGGCCGATTCGGCGACCATACGCTGCGTTTCCGAGTAATCAAACCCAAATTCAGTCATTGTTCCAGTGATCATTCTAGCAATTTTTTTACAGGGCCAAATATAGCTTAATTCTGCCAATCCGCTCTGATGGAAAATCTTCAATTTTTGTTAATTGTTCGATGGAGTCGAACTTCCCATGCGCATCCCGGTAGGCCACAATTCGGCCTGCGAGCTTCTTTCCGAGATAGACCAGTTCACTCAATTCTTCTACTCCGGCCGTGTTGAGCGGGATCTTTTTTATCCTCGGTATTTGTTTTACCCTGAACATCTTCAAAGCCTTCCTGCCCACTTCTTCGTCCAGGCCGTATACGTCGAACAGTTGCTCGTCCAACAGGAAACCCCCGAGTCTGTCCCTGAACCGGACGATTCGGGAAGACAGTACGGGACCTATTCCGGGGATAGACCGGAGATCTTCCGCCCTGGCCTCATTCAGGTCCATGAAACCTGTAGGAACAGGGACCTTTTTTTCTCCGATTACTTTATCATAGCGGAAATCCGGAAAGGAGAAAGAAGGAGCAATGGTGTTGAGCAGGCTGTCTGAGATCCCCGTCACGCGACCAAATTCCTCTGCGGAATTCACATACCTTCCATCCTTCCTGAAGGCGTGCAGGCGGTCTAATTCCTCCGGGGACATTCCCAAAAGATATCCCTTGTAGTCTGAAATGAAATTGGGGTTAAAAGGCCTTTGGTCTTTCTTCTCCCTCCGGTCTCTGAGGAAAGAACTGTCAGGGAAGATGGCGGACAAACTGTCTGCTGTCATCAATGGCAGGTCGGGATACTTTAGTCCGGAATCATAAAAAAGAAGTACGACCTGAAACCCTGCCATCAAAATGAGCAGGATCACGATCCCCCTTTTTTCCTGTTTTGTATATCGGAAAGGGGATCTCATAGCATTCTGCTTTCAGGTCTTCAGGGCCCTGATGGCCTCCAGGTATTTTGCCAGTTCCTCCCGAACCTTGGGGAAGAGGAACATCAGGCCCAGCATATTAGGGAACACCAGCGCGAGGACCATGGCATCCGAAAAGGCAAAGACAGCGCCCATGGAAGCGGAAGCCCCGATGATCACGAAGGCGATAAACAGCAATTTATACGTCAGGTCTGCAGTTTTACTGCGGCCGAAGAGAAATTTCCACGACTGAAGGCCGTAATACGACCAGGAGATCATGGTAGAAACCGCAAAGAGAACCACAGCCAGGGTTAATACATAAGGGAACCAGGGAAGTACAGACTCAAAGGCAAGGGATGTCAGCGTAACGCCTCCGAGGCTTTCCCCGTTCACGATCACATTTCCGGCACCATCCCCCCCGTATTCAAAGATGCCTCCGCTGTTGTAGAAGATGATCACAAGTGCGGTCATGGTGCAGATCACTACGGTGTCTATAAATGGTTCCAGCAGGGCCACGATCCCCTCACTTGCAGGATACTTGGTCTTCACAGCCGAGTGTGCGATGGCTGCAGAACCCGCACCCGCCTCGTTCGAGAAGACCGCCCGCCTGAAACCGACGATCAGCACTCCGAACAGGCCACCGAGACCGGCCTCAGGGGTAAAAGCGCCTTCGAAGATCAGGACAAAAGCGTCATCCACATAGGAAAAATTCGCGAAGATCACCGCAAAACAGGCGAGGGCATAGATGACCGCCATAAAGGGTACGATCTTTTCCGTGACGGCGGCTATCCGTTTGATGCCGCCTATGATCACGATCCCGACCAGGATAGCGAGGACCACCCCAATAATAAATCCGGTAGACCCTCCCTGAAGTCCCATCATCGCGGCAAGCTGCTCGGCAGCCTGGTTAGACTGCACCGCATTCCCGCCCCCGAAAGAAGCGCCAACACAGAGGACTGAGAACAAAACAGCCAGGACCTTCCCAAGGCCGGTAAAACCCCTTTCGGTCAACCCCCTTGAGAGGTAATACATGGGCCCCCCGTATACCGTTCCCTTTTCATCTACGTCCCGGTATTTCACTCCCAGGGTGCATTCTACGAACTTTGTACTCATACTGAGGAGGCCACAGACGATCATCCAGAATGTCGCTCCAGGTCCGCCTATGGCGATGGCCAAAGCCACTCCGGCAATGTTCCCCAGGCCAACCGTCCCTGATACCGCCGTGGCAAGGGCCTGGAAGTGACTCACTTCCCCGTGTTTGCTCTCATCCCGAATGGTATCAGCCAGGTCCCCATCCACAATATTGACCTCGGCCTTCTCCACCCCATGGCCTTCGGGTCCTTCAACGGCATCGTATTTGCCGCGGACCACATTGATAGCGAGGGGAAACCGGCGGATATTGACAAAACCAAAATAAAGCGTAAAAAAGGCTGCACCCAGAACGAGGATGATCACGACCAGCGGTATACCGGTGCCGGGGACCTGCCAGAAGACGATGGATTCCCAGACGGCTGTGATGGGCTCGAACCAGGCGTTGATGCGCTCGTCCAGGCCGGGCTCCTCAGTTTGCTGTGAATAGGATAGAACGGGCAGGAGCAGGGCCAGGGGGGCGATCAATTTATGCATCAGCTACTTTTTTTTAGTGTAAAGTTGGTTGTTCTTTAGTTTTAACCAGTATTCTTTCAGGTCATTACGCACCTCTCCTGACATAATGTACAGGCCGATGATATTGGGGAATGACATGGCAAGGATCATCATATCCGAGAAATCGAGTACCGCACCAAGGCTTACCGAAGCTCCGACAACCACAAAGACTAAGAACAGGATCTTGTAGATCATTTCCGAACGCGTGCTTTTACCGAACAGATAGGTCCAGGCCCTCATCCCGTAATACGACCAGGAGATCATGGTGGAAAAGGCGAAGAGGAAGACCGCTATTCCGAGGACATATGGGAACCAGGAGATCACACTGCCAAAAGCATCGGAGGTGAGCTGGGCCCCGGCCATTCCTTCTACTTCGTGCATTCCCGTGAAAATGAGGACCAGGGCTGTGAGGGTACACACCACCACGGTATCAATAAAGGGTTCCAGCAAGGCCACAAATCCTTCTGAAGGAGGGTTATTGGTCTTTGCCGTGCTGTGGGCGATGGCCGCAGAGCCTACACCGGCCTCATTGGAAAAGGCCGCACGCTGGAAACCTACGACCAGTACGCCTATAACCCCGCCCTTTAGGGCACTGGGACTAAACGCTCCCTCAAAAATGGCCGTAAAGGCCGGACCGATATTCTCTATATTTACAATGATCACGGCAAGGGCCGCCAGAATATAGATGGAAGCCATAATGGGCACAACTCTGCCCGTTACCTTCGCGATGCTTTGAATCCCACCGATGATGACCACTCCCACGAGGATCGCGGTTACGATACCAAACCAGAAACCATTCCCTTCCAGCATGGAGAATTGCCCGGCCAGTTGTTCAAAGGACTGATTGGCCTGGAACATATTCCCCCCACCAAAGGAGGCCCCTACCGCCAGTACAGCAAAGACTCCTGCCAGGACCTTTCCAAATCCCTTCATATTCCTTTTCTCGAGACCGTATCTCAGGTAATTCATAGGTCCGCCAAAGACGCGGCCGTCCGGCAGGATATCCCTGTACTTCACGCCCAGGGTGCATTCCACGAATTTGGATGACATGCCCAGCAAGCCGCAAACGATCATCCAGAAAGTTGCGCCGGCCCCACCCAGGGATACCGCAACGGCAACCCCGGCTATATTCCCTAACCCCACCGTCCCGGAAACGGCCGTAGCCAAGGCCTGAAAATGGGTCACCTGTCCCGGGGCATCCGGGTCGTCGTACTTTCCCTTAGCCAGACTTATGGAGTGCCGGAAACCCCTTATGTTTATAAAGCCCATCCTCAGGGTGAAGAAGGTGGCCCCAAGGACCAGCCATATAACGATAAAAGGGATGTTTTTGGTCACAGGATCCCCGTTAGGATGACGGATGATCTCCGGAGTATCGTACTCGATCTCCGCGAGATAATGCGCTCCCTGTTCTATGACGTGTTCCTTG
Source organism: Muriicola jejuensis (assembly GCF_010671595.1). Lineage (GTDB taxonomy): Bacteria > Bacteroidota > Bacteroidia > Flavobacteriales > Flavobacteriaceae > Muriicola > Muriicola jejuensis. The sequence goes on from NZ_JAABOP010000001.1 coordinate 370,045, forward strand.
TTATCAGAATTGTAAATGACCTTTCCCTCCCCTACAAGATATTTCAGTTTTCCATTGGCCAAAGCCATTACGGTATCCACAGATCCGTCGCTACTGGAGACCAGGGCTATTTTCTGACCTTTTTTAACTTCGGCACCTTCATCGGCCAACCATTGTTTCAGGACAAAACGGTCTTCAACAGTTGCAGACCAGCCCGGGGTCGGGACCAATTTCACGTCTGCATACACTACAGGGTCGTAGATCCCGGTAGCCTCGAACGGATCCCAGAAGAGCACACTGCCAAGGGCACTTACCGCGGGTGCCATGTTCCCGTTAAAGACCTCGGGGATGGACTGGGTTTCCACCGTGAATTCTTTGGTGACTGAAGCCCCTGCCGCATCTGTTACGGTGACGGTGTAAGGGATGCCCTCTACCAGTCCGACCGAGGTATTGGCCGTCTGAGGGGTCTGCTGATTGCTCCATTTATAGGTATAGGGAGGAATGCCCCCTTCCACTTCGAGCTTGATCGTCCCGTCATTGATATTATCTGATGGGTTCACAGTGACGCCACGGACCACCAGATCCTGGGAAAAAAGGGTCACAGAGAACAGGAACAGAAAAATGCTGATGTAATTTTTTATATCTGTCATATAAGAATTTAAAGGAGGGTAGGTTGCACGGTCGGGCAATATCCTAAAAAAAAGTATCCGAATCAAATAAACTTTCCCAAATGTCAGGACTGAATGTGGAACATCTCATTCAGTTTTCGGATCTGTTCGGGCCTTCCCAATACGATGACCTTGCTCTTGGGCATGAGCGGCATATCGGCCTCGGGATTAATGATGTATTTCCCGTTTGGCTCGATGTACCCGATGATGGTACAGCCGGTCTTTCTCCTCAGGTCCAGATCGCGCAGGGAATTGCAATCCACCTGATCCGCAAAATCCTCGATAGCCACTTCCTCCAGGTTCGTCGTGTGTTCCCCTTCCATGGACAGTTTGTCCATAAAGGTGATCAGGTCCGGGATCACGACCAGGGAGGCCATGTGGTCCCCTCCTATCTTATCGGGCATGATCACTTTATTGGCCCCACCCAGCTCCAATTTTTTCTGGGAGGTGACCTTGGAGGCCCTGCTGATGATGAACAGGTTCTTGTTGAGCTGTCTCGCCGAAAGCACCACAAATAAATTCTCCGCATCGTCTGGCAGGGCAGCGATCAAATAACTGGCCCTTTCCACCCCGGCCTCAATCAAAACATTGTCCTCATTGGCATCGCCTTCCACAAAGAGTACCTCATCCTCGTACTTTTCGATGATCTCCTTGTCCCTTTCTATGACGATGAAAGGACGCTTGTACGCCTTGAGCCGCTCTGCGGCCTGCATGCCATTGCGCCCATAACCACAGACGATCACGTGGTTCGACAAACTGTTGATCTGGTTTTTCACTTTCTTCTTTTTTAGGAGTTGCAATGAATTTCTACTGAGGATGTATTCCGTGATCACCGAGAGGGCAAAGGAAAAGATGATCACGCTGCTGATGATGAGCATTACCGTGAAGATCTTCGCCTCTGCGTCCAGGGGTTTTACCTCCATGAACCCAACCGTGGTGACCGTGATGATCGTCATGTAGAGCGCATCGAGCCAATTGTAATCCGAGATGTACCTATAGCCCATCACCCCCACCAAAAGAACCATCACCATGAGTGACAAGGCCAGGTAGATCTTTGAACGAAACAGTCTTATCATCTTACAGGTCGAAAACTGAGGTGCGTTTGGTATAAATGAGATCCTTTATCCGCAGCCAGAAAGCCAGGAACAGGTAGAGGGCAAATCCGAATCCCAGGGTCACAAAGGTCAGGTATATAAACGTGATACGCACAACCCGAGCCCGGATACCCAGTCTTTCCGCAATCCGGCGGGAGACCTCAAATCCCCGTTTCTGAAAAAAGTACAGCAGGCGGTAGAAGATATTCATGCCCTAAAATTAGTATTTTCCATACAATAAATAGCGGCCCCACCTGCATTGGAGACATTTATTTTTGCAGCAGTAGTTATTGTGGAGTTCGAGGAGTGCCTGGGATCCTACGGCGTTTCTAACAGGAATCCCTTCCTTATTAAAAAGGCGGGTAACCCGGTTATTCTCCGCCCTGATCGCTCCTATCCATTTCCAGACCGGAGGACATCCGGTCTTGCCAGTCTTCCTTCGATACGCCCAAAGTAAAGGGGCTACCGTGTTGAGGATGAGCAGATCCGTAAAGCGGGCCGAGGTCTCCCTCAAAGTAAATACGCAACCCCTCCCAAAGGAATAATGCGTTTTCCAATACGAACTGGTGTTTGTTTTCATAAGAACTCTCAGATCCGCAAGGGATTCCACCCTCGTGATCCGGTCGAATAAATTCGGGCTTCTGTGAAGTAAAACAGCGATTTGTGAGAGTCTTACCGTAGGGAAATTAGCCGGTCTAAGGGCAAAAAAGACAGGGGTCTGGCAGGCGTCCGAACTGAGTTTAAATTTTGTTTTCAGGAAAGCGTATTCCCTAATCAGGGCCTGGGAATATTCATCCGGGAACCGGATCCTTTCCAGGAGTCCGCTGAGGCCAAAGAACAGGCTCTCGAGTGCAAGGAGGTCTGTCCTGACTTTTAAAAGGACCTGAAAAGGCAAGGCAGTGGCCAGACTCGCAAAGGCCTCACCATTTCGGTTGAGTCCGAAACCCCTCAGAAGGGCCCTGTAAAAAACCTCATCCCAATGATCCGAAGTATCTTCCGCCCAGTGAAGAAATTCGTTTGACCTTCCGTTTAGTCTCTCTTCGAACAGATCTTCCATCCAGGAATGCTTAAGGTGTTCCGGTATCTTATTCAGGTGAGTACTGCAAAGCAAACGGTTATCTGCACTTTGCCCAAGTGCTGCGGCTATTTTAAAGACCTCTTGTTCGGAGACGTAATCTGAGAGTGCCAGGGTGGGAATGAACGTCCCATCTTCCCGTCTTGCCTCGGCATCGGCCTTCCAGACCACGTGGAGGATCACGGCGTTGTAGGCCTTATCGAGATGGTGTTTATGGAGGTACCAATCCGAAGCATGCAAGTGTATTTCCACATGCCCAGACCAGAGATGATCCGCTATGCGTAACTTAGAGAAATGAAAATCGGGTCCTGAACCGGAATTGGGCTTTCCGGCTGCCAATACCTGAAGGGTCTCACCAGATGTGGTAAACAATGGGATACACAACAGATACTGCTCCTCCCAAAGGCGATGAAGTACGGTTTCTCGCATCCTGAAAGATAGGCTTCCAGGCTGCAATCAACATTCAAAAAAGTGTCCTTACCGGTTTATTGAAGTTCACCTTCCCATTCCAAAATACCCCCTTTTAGGTTGTAGGCATTTGGAAAGCCGAGGCTGTTCAGGATCGCACAGGCCTGCCCGCTTCGGTTCCCGGAGCGGCAGTAGACATAATAGTTTTTGCTCTTGTCCAGCTTTTCCAGGGCATCGACAAATGCCTGACCGGTATAAATGTCGATATGTATCGCATCCCCTATCTTTCCATCCTCCACCTCTTCCGGGGTCCTAACGTCCAGGATGACACTGTTGGGATCCTCGGCCGACATCCGGGCCCATTCTTCCTGTGAGAGATCTGCCATAATTCAGATTTTAGTAGGCAAAAATAGGAATACTTCCTTATATAAAATACACTCAAACCCAGAGTTTGAAGAATTGGACCTTAGGGAGCTCAAAAAAGATTTAACAGATTTTTACCATCATGAGATCTCGTGGAGAGGAAATTTATATTACATTTGTATATACAATTGTTGTAACTACATGAATGTAGAGGAAATCATAAAGACCAAAAAAAAGATGCCCCTGCCCAGCAGGACTCTGATCCATTTGATGCTGGTCAACAACAAGATCGTGGAACGCATTACCTGGGCGTTGAAACCCTTTGGCGTTTCCCTTCAGCAATTCAACGTACTGAGGATCCTCCGTGGTCAGGGCGATCAACCCGCGAACCTGTCTACCCTTAATGAGCGCATGGTTTCCAAGATGAGCAATACCACCCGTCTGGTAGACAAGCTTCTCTCCAAAGGTTTAGTAGACCGGTCTATTTGTGAGGCCAACAGGAGAAAGGTGGAGATCACCATCACAGGGGAAGGCCTGGCCGTGCTCGAGGAAATGGATGCCGTGATGCAGCGTACCGAAGCAGAACTTGTGGCCGACCTCAGCGAAGAAGAACTAAAAGAATTGAACACCTTATTAAACAAATTTTAAGTTGCTATGAAAACGTATTTAGAAAGTTTGAACTGGCGCTATGCCACGAAAAAATTCGACAGTGAAAAGGTCATTTCCGAAAAAGACCTGAGCCTGCTCGTGGAGGCCACGCGCCTGAGCGCATCCTCCTTCGGCCTGCAACCCTACCACGTGTTCGTCGTAAAAGACCCGGAAATCAGGACCGAACTGAGAAAAGCCTCCTGGGGACAGTCTCAGATCACGGATGCTTCCCACCTCTTTGTGTTTGCCAGCAAAAAAACATTCGGAGCAGAACTCATCGACAGCTATCTCAGCGAGGTGAGCAACGTCCGGGAGATCCCACAGGAAGGTCTTAAAGCTTATGGAGATTTTATGAAATCCAAACTGGTCCCCCTCCCTGAGGAAGCCAAGGAAACCTGGGCAGCCAAACAAACCTACCTGGCCGTAGGAAACCTGCTTTCCGCTGCCGGGGTTATGGAGATCGATTCCTGCCCTATGGAAGGGTTCGAGGCCGAGACCTATGACCGTATCCTCAAATTGGAGGAACAGGACCTCACCACCTCTGTGGTAGTGGCCCTGGGTTACAGGTCAACCGAGGATGAGACCCAGCATTACAAAAAGGTCAGAAGACCCAAAGAAAGTTTATTCACACTTATATAAACCCTTAACTAGAATCTAATCTTAAAATTTGAACAACATGAAAAAAACAATTCTCAGTATTACCATGGCAGTGGTTTTCGGAACTTTTGCTTCCGCAGCCACCGAACCCACAGAAGTAGTTACCAAAGCCGTTAAAACCGAAGAGAGTTCCGTTATGTGGAAGGCCTATAAGGTAACCGGATCTCATACAGGTCTGGTCAATCTCACCGAAGGGAATCTCCTTTTTGACGGATCTACCCTGGTAGGCGGAAACTTCTCCGTAGACATGACCAGCCTGATCTCCACAGATCTTGAGGGCGACTCAAAAGGCAAGCTTGAAGGGCACCTGAAATCTGACGACTTCTTCAGTGTCGAGAAACACCCGACCTCCACCCTGGTCTTTACCAATGTGAAGTCGATCGGAAAAAATTCCTATGAAGTGACCGGCGATCTGACCATCAAAGGGATCACCAAACCCATCACTTTTGACGTCTCCATCTATGGAAACAAAGCTACTGCTACCGCTAAGATAGACAGGGCCGAGTACAACGTACGTTATGGCTCCGGAAGCTTTTTTGAGAATCTGGGAGACACGACCATCTACGACGAATTTGACCTTGTAGTGGATCTGCAGTTCTAAGAAATCCATTCTTTACAAGAGAATCCTGTACAGTTACTGTGCAGGATTTTTTTGTTTCCGGGCAGCTGGTCGCAAAATTGTTCCTAAAATTCTATTTTTGGGCAAACTTCTCTGACATGACCAGAATCCAAAGCATCCCGGTGGCTTGTTTCGTCTCTTTATGTATATGGCTCCTGAACAGTTGCAGTTCAGGATTTGATTATTCTATCGAACCTGAGCTCAACCCTAATAAAATTGCTCCCCTGACAGCCCTTCTCCGTATAGAAGCTGAGCAACCCGTGAAAGCAACAGTTAAAGTACTGGGGAGCATCCCGGTAGAACAGGAGTTCGAAGAGGTGGCCAAGGTTCTGGAGATCCCGGTAGTGGGTCTCTATCCCGACCGGGAGAACCGCGTGGCTGTTACCCTGAGCTACGCCGGAGGAGAAGTGAGGGATACTGTAAACATCCTGACTGATAAAGTGCCTTCGCATTTCCCACACATCGTGGTGGATATCCTGGACCGTGATAAAATGGCCGGGGGAATGCATGGGTGCGACCTCCATCTTGCCAACAGGGGCACCTTTAGTTCTACACCTCTCATTTTCGATGATGAAGGGAATATCCGATGGTATCTCGATCTCAGCTTTGCCGAAAAAATGGTAAGCCCCTTCCAGCGGCTCAGCGATGGGACCCTGCTGATGGTCAGCAGGCACGTGATCTACGAGTTCGATATGCTGGGTAAGATTATTGGTGAGACCTCCATCAACAACAACTACGGGATGCACCACGATGTGGTGGAACTCCCGGATGGCAACCTGCTGATCGCCGTGGGCAAGCGAAACAATTTTATCAAACTCGACGGAAATTTCGTGGAATCCGACAGCGATTTCATCATCCTCTACGACCGAAAAAACGCTCGGATTGCAAGGGAATGGGATATGGCAAATGTAATGGACGTCAGCCGGAAAGATCTGAATTTCTTCAGGCCGGGGGATTGGTTACATATGAACGGTCTCGCCTTTGATCCACGGGACAACTCCATCATCGTTTCGGGGAAAAACCAGGGACTGTTTAAAATATCCTGGAACAACGAACTCGAATGGATCCTGGCTCCAAAAAAGAACTGGGGGCCTTCCGGAAGGAATGGGGACGGATTTGAGACGGCTCCTTTCCTGCTCACCGCCGTGGACGGGGAAGGAAAGCCATTTCCAAACTCTGTACAGATAGGTACGGAGAGCGCCGATGAATTCGACTTCACATGGGGACCCCATGCTCCCAAAATAAGCCCTGATGGCACCTTGCTCGTATTCGACAACGGCACCTATCGGAACTACGATTCCCAGATACAGTATTCCCGGGCCGTGGAATACAGGATCGATGAAGAAAACAAGACCGTGGAACAACTATGGCAATACGGCAAAGAAAGGGGAAGCAGCTTCTTTTCCACCATTGTGAGTGACGTGGACTACCTGCCGGAGACCCAGACCATCCTGGTCACTTCTGGCTATACCAAGCAAGGAGGCAGGTTGGCAGGAAAGATCGTCGAGGTAGACCGTGAGAGCGGAAAGGAAGTCTTTGAAGCGACCGTGTACATGAAGAGTGTGAACGGGAATAAAACACCTTCCTGGGGACAGACGGATATCCTCTACAGGTCCCAGCGTATGCCACTTAAATACTGACAGACCGTAACCAGGAGATCAAATTGAATAAGTTTCACAGCCCGGCTTTGAATATATCGGAATCCTTTCTATCTTTGGAATCGTGAATAGAATTACAGTACATACTTGGTGGTGGAAGAACTTACGTCCTATGTCGTGAGCGAAGCACATTGAAGTACTACTGTACAAAAAGGCTTGTCTGTCACGACAAGCCTTTTTGCTTTCCTGGAGAACCTGAAGTAGATCTTTAAACGAATTGAAAAAATGCCTTACAAACTGCGGACCCACTACAAGAAGATCCTTGCTGACACCATCACCCCGGTAAGCGTCTACCTGAAGATACGTGATACCTTCCCCAACAGCATCCTGTTGGAGAGTAGCGACTACAGGGCCAATGACAATATGTTTTCCTATATCTGCTGCAATCCCATCGCTTCCATCACAGTAGAGAATGAATGTATTACCGAAAACTTCCCGGATGGGAACATAGAGGAAACCCCTATCGGCCCCAACACAGATGTGGCTGGGGCTATACATCACTTTGCATCACGATTTGAGGTATCTGAGCAGGACTTCAAATTCATCAACAATGGCCTCTTTGGATATCTGGCCTACGATGCAGTCCGGTATTTCGAGGACGTGGATATCCAGAGAAAGGAGGGTTACATTCCCATTCCCGACGCCTACTATGCGGTCTACCAGAATATCATTGCGATCAACCACTTTAAGAATGAGGCCTATATTTTTGCTCATTGCTACGAGCAGGTAAACAACATAGACCGGATAGAGCAATTGCTGAATGCCCGTAATTTCGCCTCCTATACCTTTGCCAAGTCTGGCGCCCGTGAGACGAACCTGAAAGACGAGGCTTACAGGGAATTCGTGGGCAAGGCCAAGGAACACTGTCACCGGGGGGACGTCTTCCAACTCGTCCTTTCTCGCAGGTTCTCCCAGAGGTTCAAAGGTGATGATTTTAACGTCTACCGGGCTCTGCGGTCCATCAACCCCTCTCCCTACCTCTTCTATTTCGATTATGGGGATTTCAAAATATTCGGAAGTTCCCCGGAGGCACAACTGATCGTGAAGGACGGGAAGGCCGAGATCCATCCTATCGCCGGGACCTTCAAAAGGACGGGAAATGACGAAGAGGATGCGGTACTCGCCAAAAAACTCTCAGAGGATGCGAAGGAGAACAGTGAGCATGTGATGCTGGTCGACCTGGCGCGGAACGACCTCAGCAGGAACGGAACCCGGGTTAAGGTAGAAAACTACAGGGAAGTACAGTACTTCTCCCACGTGATCCACCTGGTCTCAAAGGTCAGCGCTATGAAAAAGAAGGACATAGACACCCTGAAAGTGGTTGCCGATACCTTTCCGGCCGGCACCCTCAGCGGAGCTCCCAAACACCGGGCCATGCAATTGATAGAAGAATACGAACCGACCAACAGGGGGTATTACGGAGGGGCGATCGGCTTCATGGATTTCCACGGGAACTTCAACCACGCTATTATGATACGGACCTTCCTCAGCAAAGACCATACCCTGTATTACCAGGCAGGAGCCGGTCTTGTGGCCGCCTCCGACCCGGAAGCGGAACTGCAGGAGACATACAACAAACTGGGTGCACTGAACAAAGCGCTTGAAATCGCTGAAGACCTCTAGGATGATGAAGGTATTGATGATCGACAACTACGACAGTTTCACCTATAATCTGGTGCACTACCTGGAAGACCTGGGATGCGAGGTGACGGTTAAAAGAAACGACAAATTATCCCTGCAGGACGTGGAACCCTTTCAAAAGATCATTTTGAGCCCCGGTCCGGGCATCCCGGATGAGGCGGGATTGCTCAAGGAGATCATAGCGACCTTTTCCCCCAGCAGGAGTATCTTTGGGGTATGCCTGGGGCAACAGGCCATAGGAGAGGTATTTGGGGGTCGATTGATCAACCTGCCCGAGGTGTATCACGGAGTGGCGACCGAAGTAGATATCGTAAAAAACGACCCTTTATTCATTGGCCTGCCTTCGAGGATCTCGGTAGGTCGGTATCATTCCTGGGTGGTAGACCCTGACCTCCCCCCTGATCTCATAGGGACCTCCTTTGATGCCAATGGTCAGCTTATGTCTCTCAGGCACAGAGAATACGATGTGAGCGGGGTACAATTCCACCCTGAATCCGTCCTCACCCCTGAGGGCAAGAAGATATTAGCGAACTGGATAGAGCAAAAACCATGAAAGAAACATTGAACCGGTTGATCAACCACGAGGTCCTGAGCAGGGAAGACGCCCGCTCCATCCTGATCAGGATGGCCAGGGGGGAATACAACCCTTCACAGACCGCGGCCTTTCTCACGGTGTATATGATGCGTAGCGTGACCATAGGAGAACTCGAAGGTTTCAGGGATGCCCTGCTGGAACTTTGCCTGGCGGTAGACCTGTCGGCCTATGACCCTGTCGACCTATGCGGTACAGGGGGAGACGGGAAGGACACCTTCAATATTTCAACCCTTGCATCCTTCGTAACGGCGGGAGCGGGAATACCGGTGACCAAACACGGGAATTACGGCGTATCCTCTACCTGTGGCAGCAGCAACGTGCTCGAATTCCTGGGTATCCGCTTCAGCAATGAGGAAGACTTTCTCAGAAAATGCATGGATACTGCCGGGATCTGCGTCCTGCACGCGCCTCTGTTCCATCCGGCCATGAAGAACGTCGCCCCCATCCGAAGGGAACTGGGTGTCAAGACGTTTTTCAACATGCTCGGCCCCATGGTAAATCCGGCCTTCCCAAAAAACCAGATCGTGGGGGTTTTCAATCTTGAGCTCGCCCGGATGTACGGCTACCTTTACCAGAACACCGACAAGAAATACACCATCCTCCACGCCCTCGACGGTTATGATGAGATCTCCCTGACCGGACGTACCAAGACCATTTCCCATACGACCGAGGCTATGTTACTGCCTGAAGATTTTGGCATAGGTCAGATACAGGGAGGCGATATCGCCGGAGGAGATTCTATAGAGGCCTCCGCGCAGATCTTTATGGACGTGCTCCAGGGGAAGGGTACCGAAGCCCAGAAACATGTGGTCTGCGCCAATGCGGGCATTGCTATCGCCACCGTAAAGGATCTCAGCCCGAAAGAAGGATTTGAGATCGCCATGGAATCCCTGAACAGCGGTGCTGGACTAAAAACCTTCAAAACCCTCCAAGAAATCAGCTGACCATGGATATCCTTCAAAAAATAGTACAGCAGAAATCGAGGGAAATCGCCCTTAAAAAATCCCTTGTACCCCCTCGTTATCTCGAACATAGCCCCCTATTTGAAAGGCAGGGGAACTCGCTTTCACAGGCACTTCAAAAGAGTGGTTCCGGGATCATTGCGGAATTCAAACGGAGATCGCCTTCCCGCCCAAAGATCAACCAGCACAGCCCGGTGCAAGAGGTGGCTGCCGGATACGAAAGTGCGGGCGCTTGCGGGATGTCTGTCCTTACTGACGTACACTTCTTCGGGGGCAGCCTGGAGGACCTCCTCATAGCCCGTTCCACCACCCGATTCCCTCTCCTGCGCAAGGAATTCATCATAGACGAGTACCAGATCCTGGAGGCGAAGGCCCATGGAGCCGATGTGATCCTGCTCATAGCCGCCATCCTGGAGACCCGACAAATAAAAGATTTCACCGAGCTGGCAGGTAGCCTCGGTCTTGAGATCCTCCTCGAGGTACACGACGAGGCCGAACTAAAAAGAGCATTCATACCTGGGATACAGATGGTTGGGGTCAACAACCGCAACCTGAAGACCTTTGAAGTTTCCCTGGAAACCAGCAAGAGGATCGCACCCCTTATCCCCGAGGCGGTGATCAAAGTTTCCGAAAGCGGCATTTCCCGGCCCGAAGCCATTAAGGACCTGAGGAAAGCGGGATTCAGGGGCTTTTTGATAGGGGAGCATTTTATGGCTGCCGACGAGCCCGGGATCAAGGCCATGGAATTCATCAAAGCAATGGAACCATGAAGATCAAGGTTTGTGGCATGAAATTCCCGGAGAATATGCAGGAAGTGGCCTCACTCCGGCCCGATTACCTCGGCTTTATCTTCTGGGAACCCTCCCCCAGATATTTTTCAGGCTCCCTGCCCGAACTCCCTGACCATATCAGGAAGGTAGGGGTCTTTGTGGATGCCCCCATCCCTTATATCCTGGAAAAGACCAGGGATCACTCCCTGGATATGATACAATTGCACGGGGATGAATCCCCCGATTTTTGCATCTCCCTAAAGGAAGAACTATCCACCGTGATAGAACACGAAAAAGGCCGCAAGGGGCCGACGGGTGTGGTCAAGGCATTTGCCGTAGATAAAAGCTTTTCCTTCGACTCCCTGAGATCCTACGAGCCCGGGGTCGATTATTTCCTCTTTGACAGCAAGGGACCACTGCCCGGGGGGAATGGATTTGCATTCGACTGGAGTCTCCTGGAGGGCTATACCCTCAACACCCCCTTCTTCCTCAGCGGGGGTATCGGAATGGCAGAAACGGAAAATCTGCGGCATTTCCTCAAGACCCCCCTGGCGGAGAAATGCCACGCCATCGATGTGAACAGCGGCTTTGAGGTACGGCCGGGCCTGAAGGATCCCAGCCGGCTACAAACCTTTATAAAAAAAATAATGTGATGAAAATGAATCGGTATCAAGCAGACGAAAGAGGGTATTACGGGGAGTTCGGCGGAGCCTTTATCCCTGAGATGCTCTATCCCAATACGGAGGAACTCAGGCAAAACTACCTGAGAATCATGGGTGAACCGGATTTCCAGGAAGAATTCCGGCAACTTCTTAGGGACTACGTGGGAAGGCCCACCCCCCTCTATTTCGCCAAGAGGCTCTCTGAAAAATTCAAGGCCAGGATCTACCTGAAGCGGGAAGACCTCTGCCATACAGGGGCCCATAAGGTGAACAACACCATAGGTCAGATCCTGATGGCAAAGAAACTGGGTAAGAGCCGGATCATCGCTGAGACCGGGGCCGGCCAGCACGGAGTGGCCACAGCTACGGTCTGTGCCCTTATGGGGATGGAATGCATCGTCTACATGGGGGAGGTGGATATCGCCCGACAGGCTCCCAACGTGGCCCGGATGAAAATGCTCGGAGCTGAGGTGAGACCTGCAAGATCCGGGAGCCGTACCCTGAAGGACGCCACCAACGAGGCCATACGGGACTGGATCAACAACCCCGTGAATACCCACTACATCATAGGTTCCGTCGTAGGACCCCATCCCTACCCGGATATGGTTGCCAGATTTCAGGCTGTGATCTCTGAAGAAATTAAATGGCAACTGAAGGAAAAAGAAGGAAAGGAAGATCCCGATTACGTGGTTGCCTGCGTGGGTGGCGGGAGCAATGCAGCCGGCACCTATTATCACTACCTGGATAATGAACAGGTAGGCATCATCGCCGTCGAAGCGGCAGGGAAAGGGGTGGACTCCGGGGAGAGTGCCGCCACTTCCGCCCTTGGGAAGGTAGGGATCATACACGGCAGTAAGACCCTGCTTATGCAGACCGGGGATGGGCAGATCACGGAACCCTATTCCATTTCGGCCGGACTCGACTATCCCGGGGTAGGTCCCATGCATGCCCATCTCTACAAATCGGGGCGGGCAGATTTTATCGCTATTACGGATGATGAGGCCATGGCGGCCGGACTCATGGTTTCCCAGCTCGAAGGGATCATCCCTGCCATTGAAACCTCCCATGCCTTTGCCATTTTCGATCACAGGACATTCAAACCGGACGATATCATCGTCATCAACCTCTCCGGACGGGGCGATAAGGACCTGCAGACCTATATCGATTATTTTAAACTGTAAAGGAGAGCATTTTCGACTAAAGAAATAGAGTTTATGAACAGGATTCAAGAGAAAATGAGATCGGGTCACAAGTTGCTGTCCATCTATTTTACAGCCGGGTACCCAAAGTTGGAAGACACCGTCCCCGTCATCGAAGCCCTGGATGAAGCGGGGGTCGACATGATAGAAATAGGCCTCCCTTTTAGCGACCCCCTGGCAGACGGACCCACCATTCAGGCCAGTTCCACGGCTGCACTGAAAAATGGAATGCATACCGAACTTTTATTCCGGCAACTGAAAGGCATAAGGGAGAAGACAGACATCCCGTTGATCATCATGGGGTACTTCAACCCCGTGTTGCAATACGGCGTGGAAGCCTTTTGCAAAAAATGTCGGGAAGTGGGCATTGACGGCCTCATCCTACCGGACCTCCCGCTGGATGTGTATCAGGAGGAATACGAGCCACTCTTTAAGGCGAACGGCCTCCTCAATGTCTTTCTGATCACCCCCCAGACCCCAAATGAACGCATACGGAAGATAGACGAAGGATCCGATGGATTTATCTATATGGTGAGTTCGGCCAGTACCACAGGTGCCAGGGACGGGTTCGGGCCGGAACAGCGGGCGTATTTTGAAAGGATCCATTCCATGGGCCTGAAGAATCCCCAGATCGTTGGTTTCGGGATCAGCAATGCCGATACTTTTGCGCAGGCCACCACCCATGCCCATGGGGCTATCATAGGATCGGCCTTTATCAAAATGCTGACTGAAGACGGAAAAACCGGCATTGCACCCTTTATCCGTTCTATCAGAAAGAGTCCCTGAAAATTGCGTGGAATTTCTTTCAGAGATAGAGAAAAATGTACATTTAGGCACCAAAACCGCTGAACCATGAAACGATCACTTGGAATCCTTTCTTTCTTTTTCCTGGGGATATTCTCCCATGCGCAGGATGAGATGACACTGAAGTCGCAGGTACGCCACGCCATCGATGAACTCGTGCAATTCGTGGCCATTCCCAACGACGCCCTGGACGAGGCAGACATCAACAGGAACATCAGCTGGCTTACCCGACAGTTCAATGACAGGGGTTTTAACACCACCGTGCTGCCCACGGAAGGCAGGCCTTTGTTCTTTGCCGCCCTGCCGATGGAAGATGGCAAACCCACGGTACTCCTCTATATGCATTTTGACGGACAATCCGTGGATACTTCCAAATGGGACCAGGCCAACCCCTACAAGGTGGTTTTAAAGGCTCCTGAAAATGGGAGTTTCACCGAGGTGTCCTTCGATCAATTGCAGGACGATATCAATTACGACTGGCGTCTTTTCGGGAGGTCGACTTCAGATGACAAGGGACCCATCGTCATGTTCCTCAACGCCATCGACCTCCTGAGAAAGGAAAACAGGTCTCTGCCCTTCAACATAAAAGTGATCCTGGACGGGGAAGAAGAAAAGAGCAGCAAGCCCCTACCAAAAGCGGTAAAAAATTACAGGGACCTGCTGGCGGCTGATTTCCTCCTTATCAATGATGGGCCGGTACACGCCTCTGGCCTGCCTACCGTGGTCTACGGCTGTCGCGGGATCACTTCCCTGAGCATCACCACTTACGGGCCGGAATTTCCTCAGCACAGCGGTCACTATGGCAATTATGCCCCAAACCCCGGATTCCGACTGGCCCGATTATTAGCGGGCATGAAGGATGAAGAGGGAAGAGTAACCATTCCGGGATTCTATCAGGGGATAAGTCTTGACGATGCTTCTATGAAGGTGCTGAAAAGCGTACCGGAAGATAATCGGAAGATCAATGAGTATCTTGGAATCAACACGCCGGACCTGGTGGGACAGTTCTATCAGGAATCCCTGCAGTACCCGTCATTGAACGTCAGGGGCCTGGGTTCAGCCTGGATAGGAGAAAAAGCGAGGACCATCGTCCCCGCTACAGCAACTGCCGAAATAGATATCAGGCTGGTGCCCGAATCCGATGGCACCCGCCTTAAAAAACTGGTCAGGACCTATATCGAAAAACAGGGGTATTTCGTGACCGATTCCATCCCAACCCGGGAGGAAAGATTACAACATCCCAGGATAGTAACCCTCAATGAGGGTTCGGTCACCGATGCCTTCAGGACGGACCTGGACAATGCGTACGGGAATTTTATTGTGAAAACGCTGGGCGATGCCTTTGGCCAGCCCGTGGTACAGATCAGGATCATGGGCGGAACGGTCCCTATCGCTCCTTTTGTCAACGAGCTGAAGATCCCCGCCTTTATTGTCCCCATGGTCAACCCCGACAACAATCAGCACAGCCCCAACGAAAACCTTAGGATCGGGCAGATCGAGTACGGGATCAAAACATTTTATTCCCTGCTTAGCAGTCGGATGTAACCTCCTCTGCGCTAGGCATGAAAAACGGTGAAAAAACTTCTTCCTTAAGATGCGGTACGGTAGGGCCTAGGCTGAATTCCTGCTCGCATTGATATTTCCATAGAGGGAACGGGTCACGATCTTTTCGTATACCTCCTTGTGAGGGTTGTCCTCGTCTGCTATCCTAGCCAGGGCATATTGCTGGATGACAAGCAGGGGCAGTACGATGTTCTCACGGATCTTTATGGATTCCCGGGAGATGGACTCGTTCTGCATCAGGATCTTGAACCCGCTGATCTTCAACAACATGCTCTTGGAAAGCTCGTATTCCTCATGCAGCAGCTCCCAGAATTCCCCGAATTCCGGATCTTCCTTCATATAGGCGGTGAGCTCAAAATACGACTTGGAAAGGGCCATCATACTGTTGAGCATAAGGGCTTCAAAGAAGGGCACTTCCCGGTACAGTTTCCTGAGATCCCTGAGTTTTCCTTTTTCCACCAGGGTATGGAGGGCCGTCCCTATCCCGTAATATCCAGGAACATTTTGTTTGAGCTGGCTCCAGGAGCCAACAAAGGAGATGGCCCTTAGATCCGAGAGCTCCAGTTTGGCTTTTTGCCCCCTTTTTCCCGGCCGGCTTCCGATATTGGCGCGGGTGTAGTATTTCAGGGTACTCTTGTGCTCCAGGTAAGGAATGAACTTGGGGTGTTGTTTCAGAGCATCGTATTTATCAAAACTCAACTGGGAAAGTTGCTCTATCAGCCTGCGTGATGAAGCGGATATCTTATGTTCCTTTCCGAACAGGTTATTAGACAGGCCGGCTGTGAGGAGTTGCTCGGAGTTGTGGATGAACTGTTCCTTAGTGCCATAGGTGCTCGTGATGGTCTGTCCCTGTATGGTGAGTTGTATCTCGTTGTTGGCGATATCCCGGGTCTGGGCCGCGTAAAACCTGTGGGTCTTGCCCCCTCCCCTGGCGGGTGGCCCACCCCTTCCATCGAAAAAGATTGCCTTGTACCCGTGTTTAGAGCAAACTTTCGATAGCGTCTCTTTGGTCTTAAAGATAGACCAGTTGGCCCGCAGGTAACCCCCGTCTTTCGTTCCGTCGGAAAAGCCCAGCATCATGGTCTGTTTCAGCTCCCTTCTCTCCAGGTGGGCCTTGTATTCCGGCAGGGCGAACAAGGTGGTCATGATCTTTTCGGACCGGTCCATTCCTTTCATGGTTTCGAATAGGGGTACGATGTCGAAGGCGATCTCGTCAGGGCGGTATCCGCACCATCGAAAGAGGGCATAGACAAAGAGGACGGAAAAAATGTCTTCGGAATTGCTGATGATATACCGGTTGCACCCTTCATCCCCGTTCTTGGCCTTGATGGACCTGAGTTGTTTGATATTGCGGATGGTATCCTTGTGGATCTCGTCTTCAAAGTCGGATTCCTTTAAGGCGAGCTGTTCCTTAAGCAGGATGCGGGTGAGTTCCTTCTCCTTCAGTTCGGAAAGGGAGCTATTGATCATTCCGGCTTTTAAAAGAACTTCCTCCACGAGCTGGTAGTGCTTGCTGTGGTCCTGCCTGATATCGAGGATGGCGAAATGGGTCCTGAAAATATTGACCTTGTCCATGAGCTTCTCAAGGTCGCCTTTGTAGAGTCCCTGGTACTGTTGATCCACGACCTCCCGGATCTCCTCCAGGGGAGTGATGATCTCCTGGTAACTCAGCGGCTTCTCCACGTCGAACATGGAAACGTAGAGCTTGTCGAGCAGGGAATTGAGGGGGTCCTGCACCCCTTTGAAGGTCAGTTTTTTCCTGAGCCCTTTCAGTTCGTTGTAGTAACACTTCATCAGGGTGATCCGGAGCTCGTCTGCCACATTCATGGTGATATCCGCGGTGACAAAGGGATTGCCGTCCCGGTCGCCCCCAGGCCAGAACCCCAGTTTCAGGATGTTGTAATTCTCAAATTTTTCATTTCGGATATGACTCTTAATATAGGAATACAGTTCGCCCACGGCATCGTAATAAATATGCCTGAGGATGTAAATGATGTTCCGGGCCTCCTCCAGGGGGGTGGGTTTTTTGGCGTTTATCAGGGAGGTGAGTCCCAACTGTTGCAGGACAAGGTCGATGTCGTTGATCCTGTCATCGAGAATCAGTTTCCTCAGCTCTTCTATGATGTCCAGGACCGAGGGGGTATAGAATTGGGTCGGATGGGCGGTTAGGACGATACGGGCACTGAAGTTCTCCAGCTGCCTGGAAATGGCGTTCCAGTTGCTGGATTTATTCGCCATCTGGAAGTAATCCCGGATAGACCTGGAAGTACTGTATTCGTGCAACCTGGGAAATGCGGCGTCCTCCACGCTGTCATACAATACCACCTGCCGCTCCACGTATTGAATGATCTTGAACATGAAATCGATCCGTTCCTGTTCTGTAGACAGTTGGGCGTAGTATTCGAAGAAATGATCCATGATCTCCCGGGGGTTCTGGCCAGACTGCAATCCCTTTTCGCACTGCTGAAAGAGAAGGGGGATCATCACCCCTATGTTTTCAATGTTCTGGTAAGGAAGGTTCAGGAACAGGCTGTTGTAGACATAGAACTTGTTGGTGACCAGTTTCTTGAATTCTTCTAATCGCTTGGTATTTGGCATAATGCTGTGCTAGTTTTGGATGGCCCCCAGGTTTGCCTGAGGTTAAACCCGGGTAAAGGTCTGCAATAATCTGTTTTTGACGGTCAGTTCCGGCCCTAAATAACAAAATAATGCATCCTGACAACAAAACCAACAGCCTTCACAACACAAATTATTTTTCTCCTCAAACCTGTCCTACATTGCAGGAGTAAATCAAGAAAACAATTTTTCATTTTCACATAGTGTTCTCGTGAAAGGGCCCTGTTCATAAGCAGGGCTCTTTTTTTGTTTCAGAAATAGGGTCTGTATTGCATGACCCTGAAATCTAGGGTAGTGAATGATTGGTCTTGTTCTTTCTTAAGCTTAAACTCCCTCATGCTCCCCACGGCCCGGTTTGCAGACCCCGAAGGCGCCGTCAAAGAAACCGTCCGGATGGTTCTGCCTTTTACACCCAGATCGAATTCGTGGATCCGTGGCACCTCCTTCTCTACAGGGCGCAGCGATATCGCATGGCCTTTTAACAACCTGCGGAAGAGATACTCCGGCCCGTTGAGGCTATTCCCCCCTGTGAACAGGAGAGTATGGATTTTCTGGAATTCTTCCAGGTACCCGAGCAGATCACGCAGTTCGATATCCTTCATCCCCAGGTCGGAGGCATCCATTTTATCCCGCCACGCACAGGCCACCACATCGCAGATGGCTATCTTCCGGTCCCTTAAAAATTGCTTCCGTTCTTCCACCGCGGCTTCCGTGGTCTCATAGTTGAGGCCGAGCTGAAAGATCTTGTCGAGGATTGGCCAGAGCTGCCCGTCCCTGCTGCCATAGCAGAAATCCACGTCTCCCGGTAAAAGTTCACCCGTTGTGAACCTGGGTGGGGGAAGTGTCCCAACGATCATTTTCGTGGCCCCGGGAAAGAGAAATGGCGGATAGGGATGAGTATGCCTGAACAAACCTGTTTTATTTGAAGGTGAAAGATACTCTTAATCCTATTTCATTTCAAGGGTTGACTGCCTGGCCCACTTGACCTTTTGGGCAACTTTGATTACCTTAAGGAAAACTTTCATAAAATGGGAAAAGGAGATAAAGGCAGCAAGCGCGGTAAGATCGCAAACAAGTCCTATGGCGTAAGAAGGCGCAGGAAGATCAAAAAACGACCCACCGTCGAGGAAAAGATCAGCATCAAAGGGAAGACCTAGTCGATCACGAATTCAAGGACGACCTCCCCCTCTTCCGTAATGCTGAGGTCGTAGGTATAAAGGCCGATGGGGAGTTCTTCCTCTCCCACAAAGTCGATGGGCTGGAGCACAAAGGTCTCCTCCCCGGAGGTGATCTGAATGTAATTGTACCGGTAAGCCGATTCGTATTCCTGGTAATCAGAAAAGGCATCGGACCCCACGTTCTCATAGATGTGCTCTTCATTCTCCACCAGGACCCGGTCAAAAGTGAGGGAACTGGAGTTCTTGATGCGGAGTTGGACCGATGTGAGATCGTCATCCCTGTCTGAACAGGATACAGATAGCACGATCAGGGAAACCAGTATGAAAAGTGACTTTCTCATTTTGGAAAAATGAAGGGTTTATAGGTAAAACGCTGACTTCCCCGAAATATTACCGCACAAAGACCGGTTGGTTCTCCCTGAGGGTGTGTTCTCTGCTGTACTGGTACCCGTCTTCAGCGAATCCCCTTATCTCTTCCAGGGAGTTTGCTCCCGTCTCTATAAGGTATCGCACCATGGAACCCCTTGCCTTTTTAGCAAAGAAACTTAAGACCTTCAGTTTGTCATTCTTCCAGTCCTTGAAGATCGGGGTGATTACCTCCGCCTTGAGTTTCTTTTCCTCCAGGGCCGAATAATATTCATTGCTCGCCAGGTTCACCAGGATCTCCCCTTCATCCATCTCCTCGTTCAGGGCTGAGGTAAGGGTAGTTTTCCAGAAGTCGTACAGGTTCTTTTTCCTGCCTATCTTCAGGGATGTACCCATCTCCAGGCGATAGGGCTGGATAAGGTCGAGAGGCCTGAGCATGCCGTAAAGTCCGGAGAGGATACGCAGCTTTTCCTGAATGGCCGGCAGCTTATCCTCTGAGAGGGAGTAGGCATCCAATCCGGTATAGACATCCCCGTTAAAAGCGTACAGGGCAGGCCTGGCATTATCCGGAGTAAAGGGCAGACTGAAGCTTTGATTTCGTTCCCAGTTGAGTTCTGCGAGTTGGGAGGAGATATCCATGAGGTTCATAAGGGCTTTGGGTTTCTTCCTGGCCAATACCTTGTGGATCTTCTGAGTTTCCTCCAAAAAATCGGGCATTGTATATTGATCCGTAGGCAGTTTGGAATCGAAGTCGAGCGACTTAGCCGGGGAAATTACGATCTTCATAACGCGCAGTTTTAGGCGAAAATAGGGAGGATTATCCCAAAAAGGGAATCTGCGGATTAATTGTTATCAATAGGGATATCGAAAGGGCTTATACTATTGGCTGTGCCTTGCGTACTGCCTCCATTTGTCGATACAGGCTGCCATGTCTTCAGGGATCTCGGAGTCGAACTGCATCCGCTTACCTGTCCTTGGGTGATCGAAACCGAGTGTCTTGGCATGCAGGGCCTGCCTGGGTAGGATCTTGAAGCAATTTTCTACGAATTGCTTGTATTTGGTAAAGGTGGTGCCTTTCAGGATCTTATCCCCCCCGTATCTGTCATCGTTGAACAGGGTGTGACCTATGTGCTTCATATGCACCCTGATCTGGTGGGTACGGCCGGTCTCCAGTTCACAATTCACCAGAGTGACATAGCCCAGGCGTTCCAGGACGCGGTAATGGGTGATGGCCTCCTTCCCCTGCTCTCCCTCCGGAAATACCTGCATTTGCAATCTGTTCTTGGGATTGCGGCCAATAGCACCTTCTACAGTGCCTTCCTCTTCCTCCATATTGCCCCAGACCAGGGCCACATACTGGCGGTCACTGGTCTTTTCGAAGAACTGCCTGGCCAGGTGTGCCATGGCCTCGTCGGTCTTCGCGATCACCAGGAGGCCGGAAGTGTCCTTGTCTATCCGGTGTACCAGTCCGGGCCTGCCACTAGAATTTTCAGGAAGGTCCTTGATGTGATAGGCCAGCGCGTTAACCAGCGTGCCCGAATAATTTCCGTGGCCAGGGTGCACCACCATGCCGGCGGGTTTGTTCACCACGAGCAAGGTTTCATCCTCGTAAACGATATCCAGGGGGATGTCCTCAGGGGTGAGAAGGAGTTCGTAAGGAGGATGTTCGAAAAGGACGCGAACTTCGTCCCCTGCCTTCACCCGGTAATTCTGCTTGACCACCTTGTTGTTGACCCAGATATTTCCCCCTCTGGCAGCCTGCTGAATCTTGTTGCGGGTGGCATTCTCTATAAAATTCATCAGGAATTTATCTACCCTGAGCGGTTCCTGTCCTTTGCCCGCCACAAAGCGAAAATGTTCAAAGAGGTCGTCTTCCCCGGGATCTGAGACCGGGTTCGGGTCTGGAAGCTTACTGGGCATCGGCCTTGATCCTTGCCTGCCCGGGAATGGTACCATTCCCACAGATCAATTCTATCTTTGAGGTCTTCGGAAGTTTGTCCCCCGGTTGGATATTCTTGCCCTTGAACCGAACGTAATAGACCATATCCTTTCCCAGTTCGTCTATGTAGGTGATCCTCTCTACATCGAGACCAACCGCCCTGAGCATAGAGGTGGCATTGCGCTGGGTCACCTGTACGATGTTGGGGACGGTGACCTTTTTGTATCCCGAAGGGTTAATCGTCACGTAGATCTTCCTGTTCTCCTTCACGAAATTCCCGGCGGGCGGGTTTTGTTCGATCACTGAGAATCGAGGGTAATCCGGGTCATAGTTGGCAGAATCGAGTACTTCATACCTGAGATTGGCCTCTTCGATGGCCTCGCGCATTTCCATCACGGACATCTTGGACACATTGGGCACCTCGACAAGCTCCCCGTGGTGGGTCGACGTTTTGAGCCACTGCAGGGTGAGCCAGGAGATCACCAAAATGGCGACCAGACCCAGCCCGAGGTTGATCAGGAAGGTCTTGCTGCGGAGAAAATTGATAAAATTCCTCATAAAGTTTTCAGGTATCGCCAGGCAAAGATAGGAAACGGAATGCTTTTTTCTTTACTTTGAACCCGTTATAAAAACGGTTCCCGCCATGTTTACAAACCAATCCCGCTGCCTATGAAAGCGAATATCGCCATCATCATGGGGGGTTATTCCAGCGAGTACCATATCTCCATACTCAGCGGTCAGAATGTCTACAAACACCTCGACCGAACCAGGTATATTCCCTACCGGGTCATCATATCTACGGAAAAATGGGTTTGCCTGGATGACCAGGACAGGGAATATGCGGTAGACAGGTCCGACTTTTCGGTCCTGCTCAACGGTGAGCGGATCGCATTTCAATGCGTTTTCAACGCTGTACACGGAACCCCCGGGGAGGACGGACTCATGCAGGCTTATTTTGAGCTGCTGAATATCCCGCAGACCTCTTGTGACTATTACCAGGCTGCCCTAACCTTCAACAAACGGGACCTGCTCAGCGTCCTTAAGCCCTACGGAATTAAGTCGGCTGTATCCTATTACCTGAACTCCGGGGATCCGATACATGAGGATAAGATCCTGGAAAAAGTGGGTCTTCCCTGTTTTGTAAAAGCCAACAGGGCCGGCAGTAGTTTCGGTATCACGAAGGTCAAAAAAGCGGAGGATCTCAGAATGGGAATAGAACACGCCTTCAAGGAGGATGATCAGATCATCATTGAATCCTTCCTGGACGGAACGGAGGTGTCCGTGGGTGTGATCACCTACCGGGGAGAGACCAGGGTCCTCCCGATCACCGAGATCGTGAGCGAAAACGATTTTTTCGACTACGAGGCCAAGTATCAGGGAAAATCCCAGGAGATCACCCCTGCCAGGATCTCTTCGGAGGAAAGGTCCAGGGTTGAGGAGGTAGCCAGGTTGGCATACGATGTCCTTCACATGAAGGGGTATTCGCGCAGCGAGTTCATCCTTATCGACGGTATTCCCCATATGCTGGAAATGAATACCACCCCCGGACTTACCGAACAGAGCATCCTTCCCCAGCAGGCCAAAGCCGCCGGTATCACGCTGACGGAGTTGTTCTCAAGCGCGGTGGAAGAGGCTTTAAAACAAATTTGAGTACCTTTGAAAGAGCATAAGCGATCGGCCTATGAAACGCGCTATTTTTCCCGGTTCCTTTGACCCCATCACCCTGGGACATTTCGACATCATAGAAAGGGGGATCCACCTCTTTGACGAGATCATCATTGCCATCGGGACCAATGCCGAAAAGGCCTATATGTTCTCAGAGGATCAGAGAAGGACCTTTATTGAAAACGCCTTTGCAGGACATTCAAATGTGAAGGTGGATACCTATGAAGGGCTTACTATCGATTTTTGCAAGAAGGTAAATGCGCAGTTCATCCTGAGAGGTTTGCGCAACCCGGCGGATTTCGAATTCGAAAAGGCCATAGCGCATACGAACAGGAAACTTTCGGGTATAGAAACCGTCTTTTTACTCACCTCCTCAGGAAAATCCTATATCAGTTCTTCCATCGTCAGGGACGTAATCCGCAATGGAGGGGATTATACTTCCCTGGTGCCTGACACTGTAAGGTTCTGATCTCGCGCCAATCTTCTTCAACCGTCTTCAATTCTTATCTTCCAACCGGAGACTCCGCATAAGGCAAAAAGAGAATCAGTATATGTAAGATTTTTCTTACTTTAGCCAGGTATTTACCTACTTTCATTGGAAAAGTGGGAACACACAACGAGTTTAGGCGGATTCACAACAATCATTGAGGAATGTTGAATTATACGAATACTTTAGTAGGAAATTACGACAGAATGTTGCGTGGAACCCCTACAGTGACCTTTGACTACCTCGTAAAACAGTTGCCGACGGCAACTGCTTTCATTAATAAAAAATACGAAGTGGTCTATGTCTCTGACAAATGGATCAATGATTTTGATTTTGTCCGAAAAGATGCGATCGGAGCCAGTCTGAAAGACCTTTTCGGCACGATTTCCAAGGATTGGGAGAAGGTTCTCAAACAATGCCTGAAGGGAAACCCCAGCCAGCAAAGCCTGCATCACACCCTCGATCAAGAGGGAAACCTCCGTTGGTTCGAATGGCAGAATATTCCCTGGTATGACGAAAAGGAAAACATCATAGGCGTTATCCTTCATACCGAGGATGTCTCTGAACGCATCCTGGCAGAAATACAGAGCAGTAAAATCGAAACACTGCTGGAGGCCAAATCAGAGATCACTAACATCGGTAGCTGGGAGTTTGACGTGGAAAGGAACCGGTTGTCCTGGTGCGAAATCACAAAAAAACTCCACGAGGTGGTCCCTACCTACGAACCCAACATCGATACAGCCATCAGTTTCTACAAGGAAGGTTACAGCCGTAATGCCATGGCCATGGCAGTAGACAGGGCCATACAGAATGGGGAGCCCTACGAATTGACCTGCGAGCTGATCACGGCCAAGAACCATGAGATCACGGTGATCGCCACGGGTAAACCGATCTTCAAAAAAGGCAAGCTTATTGGCCTGGTAGGTACTTTCCGGGACATTACCCCGACCCTGGAAAACGAAAAACAGGTAAAACGTCAGGAACGGCACTTTAAAGGCATCTTTAATTCCTCATACCAGTTCACTGGCATTCTGGATACCCAGGGAACCTTCCTGGAGGTCAATGAAACAGCACTCACCTTTTCAGGCCTGAAAGAGGAAGAGGTCATCGGCAAGAAATTCTGGGACGCCTACTGGTGGCCCATCCCCGATTATATCAAAGACGGCCTCAAACAAGTGGTGAAGACCGCTGCGGCTGGCGAGTTCATGAGAAGTGAGATCGTGGTACTCGACAAGGATAAGAACCCCATCCCGGTGGATTTCAGTATAAAACCCATATACGACGAAAACCAGAAAATCATATCCCTGCTTGCAGAAGGGAGGATGATCAAGGAGATGGTCGCTGCCCGTCGCAAGCTCAAAGAAAGTGAACAAAAGTTCAGGGCGCTTTATGAACTCTCCCCATCGAGCTACATTCTCAGCGATTTTGACACCGGCGAGATCCTCGACTTCAATACCTCTTTCGAACAAACCACCGGATACACCCGGGATCACCTGGGACAACTCAAGGTACAGGATATCCTCGTAACGGGATCCAGGACCCAGTTGCTGAGGATCAAGAAAGAAATTGAGAACAACCAGGCCTTTGGACCGGAAGAACAGGAATACGTAAAAAAGGATGGTACCAAATTTCCCGTGCTGGTCAGCGGTTCCCTGGTGGGCAATAAAAAAGGTCGAAAACTGCTTTGGTCGACAGCCCAGGATATTTCCGAAAGCAAGGGCATAGAGGCACAGCTCAGAGAAGAGAAAAAATTGCTGAGGACCCTGATAGACAACCTGCCCCTCAATGTATTCATCAAGGATCTCGATTCGAAAAAGGTCCTTGTAAACAAGTCCGAGCTGGACTATGTCGGCCTGAATGAAAAAGACGTGATCGGAAAGAACGATTTCGATTTTTACGACAAGGAATCTGCCGAGATCTCCCGGAAAGAAGACCTGGAAGTGATCCAAAACCTGAAACCCATGTTGAGAAAGGAGACTATCAGCGTGAAAAAGGACGGAACCGTGACATCTTTCCTCACTTCCAAGATCCCCCTTCTAGGTGAGGATAAAAAGGTGAAAGGCCTAATTGGTATCAGTCTCGATATCTCTGATCTCAAAAGAAAGGAGGAGGAGTTGCACGATCTGATCAACGTCACTTCGGTCCAGAACAAGAAACTCGTCAATTTCGCCCATATCGTCTCCCACAACCTGAGGTCGCACACCGCCAATTTTTCCATGCTGCTCGACTTCCTGGTGAGCGAGACCGATGTAGAAGAAAAGAACAAGATCATCAAGATGCTGATGGAAGCCTCTGACAACCTCCTGGAGACCCTTGAAAACCTCAACGAGGTAGTGGCGATCAGCACGAATATCAACCTAGACAAAAAACCGGTCAACCTCTGCGAAAAGATCAAGGCCGTGGAGCAAAACCTTACGGCCTACCTGAAAAACAACAACGCCCTGATCATCAATGATGTACAGGAAGACCTTGAAATCAAGGCCGTACCCGCCTATGCCGAAAGTATCCTGATGAACTTTATCACCAATGCCATCAAATACAGGGACCCCATGCGCAAACCCGTGATCCGGTTGAGTGCAGAATCCCAGGGGGAATATACCGTCCTTTTGATCAAAGACAACGGACTGGGCATAGACCTGGATGAACACGGGGACAAACTTTTCGGGATGTATAAGACCTTTCACAAAAACCCGGAAGCAAGGGGAATAGGGCTGTATATTACAAAAAATCAAATTGAGGCCATGAACGGTAAGATCAAAGTAGAGAGCGTCGTCGGGAAAGGAACAACCTTCAAAATCTTCTTCAATGAGCAAAATTAACAGTGTATGTATCATTGACGACGATCCCATCACGGTATTTGGGATCAAAAAGATGCTGAACATGCTCGATCTGGCCGACGAGATCAAGACCTACGTAAATGGGAAAGAAGCCATAGATGATATTAGCGGGATGGTCCAAAAAGGGGAAACGATCCCCCAGGTGATCTTCCTGGATATCAATATGCCTATCATGGACGGCTGGCAATTCCTGGAAAAATTCCTCGATCTGCAGGTGGAGAACAAGATCAGGATCAATATCGTAACCTCATCCATCGACGCCTATGACAGGCAACAATGGGAACGTTTCAAGGGTCTGACCAGCCATGTGATCGACTTCAAGAATAAACCGATCAGAAAAAATGACATCCTGGAGATCACCAGGGTGGCCTAGTGGAAATTATCTATCTCAAAGAGGCTGCGGATATTTGTATAGGAGTTTTCCAGTGCTTTTTTGATCTTTTTCGGCCCTTTCCACTTCACCTTCTCTATATTCTCGCTTTTTTGTCCGACGAGTTTTCCCTTATAGGAGGTTTTCATGGCATACCAGTGGACTTCCTTGAGCATGTATTTCCCCTTTCTTTTGAAGACGTGGTAGGTGGTCTTGAGGTAGTTCTCTATCTTCAGCCCTTCTACCCCCGTCTCCTCTGCCACCTCGCGTATGGCACATTCCTCCAGGGTCTCACCCTTGTCTAAACGGCCCTTGGGGAGGTCCCATTTGTCATTGCGGTATATAAAGAGAACCTTCCCTTCCTTATTGGTGACCACACCTCCGGCCGCCACATCGAGGGGGATCTTCTTGGTGAACTTTTTCAGGATCTCTTCGTGGTTGGGGTGGTAGATATAGGCCGTCTCCAGCTTTTTCTTGGCCAGGGCATCAATGGCCGTAAGGATCGCTGTCCCATTGAGGGGAAAATATTCCCCGTTGACGGTCTCCGAGAGTTTGTTTGTTAAAACAAGAGGAGCGTCATTTACAAAAACTTTATACATTTGTGCAATGATTTTGGACAAGCATACAGCCAGTAAAACGGCTGAACTCCTTTTGCAAATTAATGCAATTAAGTTGAGACCCGAAAATCCTTTCAAATGGGCTTCGGGCTGGAATTCTCCCATCTATTGTGACAACCGTATCCTCCTCTCATTCCCGGTCATCCGAAACTTCATCAAGGAAGAGATCGCGAAACAGGTGGAAGAGCTCTACGGCAAACCCGATATCATTGCCGGAGTGGCTACAGGAGCGATAGGGGTCGGGGTACTGGTCGCGGAATATCTCGGTCTCCCCTTTATCTATGTGAGACCCGAAGCCAAGTCACATGGAAGGCAAAACCAGATCGAAGGCCTGCTCGAACCAGACCAGACCGTTGTGGTCATCGAGGACCTGATCAGTACCGGCAAAAGCAGTCTGAATGCTGTGGACGCCCTACTCAAAGGGGGTGCCAGGGTAAAAGGCATGGTCGCCATCTTCACTTACGGCTTTGACCTTGCCCGAAAGAATTTCGAAAAGAAAGGGGTGGAACTCCATACCCTGAGTGATTACCAGACCCTTGTGGAACTGGCTTCAGAATCCCATTATATCAAAGAAGAACAACTCCAAACCCTGATGGAATGGAGAAAAGACCCCGCCCAGTGGAAACCTTGATCCCATGCATATAGAGACCCCAAAAAAGACCGTAGCCAAGAACAAGGAGGAAGTGTACAACTTCCTTACAGACCTGCAGAATTTCGAAAAACTGATGCCCGAATCCATTGACAAATTCGAGATCCTTGACGAGGACACCTTCCTCTTCGCCCTGAGTGGAATGCCCCAGATAGTGCTGAAGAGAAAAGAGCAGGTCCCCCACGAAAAGGTGGTCCTGGGAGCGGCCAGTGATAAACTTCCCTTCACCCTCAGTGCTTTTATAGAGGAGAAGGATGCAGACAGCAGTGAGGTCACCCTGAGTTTCAAAGGGGAGTTCAATGCGATGATGGCGATGATGATCAAAAGCCCCATCACCAATTTCATAGGCACACTTTCAGAAAACCTGACCAAGATATAGGTCTGTTCAGGGCCTTATAACCGAAAGGCGATCTCCTTAAGGGCATAGGATTCCAGCCTTCCCTCCCTATCCAGAAGGAGTGTTCCATCGGGTGATACCCCGCGGATAATTCCGGGAACGATCTTCCCCCCGATCTCAAATTCCGCCAGGCTGTCTCTTCGGAAAAGCAGGTGGTCATAGCTACGGTGGATCCCCTCGCCCAAAGCCTTATCCAACTTTTGCAGGTTTTTCTCGAGACTATTCAATACGCGGTCGAGCAACGCATCCAGATCGTGCTGGACACCTGTGATCTGAGACAGAGAGGCCGCATGTGGCAGGTTTTTGAAATCGGACTGATTCACATTGATCCCGATGCCGATCACAGAATGGATAAGAGCCTGTCCCTTCAGTGTATTTTCAATCAGGATTCCACAGATCTTTTGATTACCTGACATTATGTCGTTAGGCCATTTTATGGAAAGTTCGGGAATCTCCAGAGCATGCAAGACCTCCACCAGGGCCAGGGAAACCACTTTTGAAATCAGGAATCCGCCGGAAGCCTCCTGTCCTTCGAAATATTTCAACACACTAAAGGTCAGGTTCTTACCGGGTTCAGATATCCAATGTGTTCCCGCTTGCCCCCTCCCCTTGTGCTGGGCATTTGCAGTCAGAACGGTAAAGTCCGGCAGTTCGGTTTCAGCCATCATCCTCTTTAAATGGAGATTGGTGGAATCCGTGGCACCGACTTTGATGATAAGCATAGTAAATATCGTCCCTTTTGGCTGTACAATGTTATGTTAAAAACTAGGGTCGAAAAAATAAAAAAATAATAACTTTGTATAAACTAAAACTTTTGGATGCAGAAAGGAAAGGCTAGCGCAGATGAGTTAATCGCTTTTATACTACAAGGAATTGAAGAAGTTAAAGGGCTAGAAATCAATCTACTCGACCTTAGAGACATAGAAAATACTGTTTGCGACTACTTTGTTTTATGCAATGGCACCTCCAATACGCATGTAAATGCGATCGTAAATTCAATCCAAAAAACGGTTAGTAAAGGAATTCAGGATAAACCCTGGCATGTGGAAGGTTCTGACAATGCCGAGTGGGTACTATTGGACTACGTCAATGTAGTGGTCCACGTCTTCCAGAAACAGGTACGCGAATTTTACGACATAGAAGGACTATGGGGCGATGCGAAGGTGACCATGGTGGAAAGTAGTTTTAATCAATAAAAAAATGGCTAAAGAAAATAACAATAATACCCCTCAGAAAAGACCGAAATTCAGTTCGTGGTGGATCTATGGGCTGGTCGCGGTGCTTTTGATAGGGTTTAATTTTTTTGGTGGCGGCAGCCTGGCGACCACCAAGAAGATCACTACCTCCGAGTTGCAGGAATACCTGAGGGCGGGAGATATTGCCAAGATCCTGATCATTACCAATACCGATCAGGCCAAGGTCTTTCTGACCGAAGATGCCCTGGCAAAGGATGTCCACAAGGATGTAGCGAACAAACCATTCTTCCCTACGACTTCGGAGATTCCGCAATACGTACTGGACTTTGGAGACCTTCAGATCTTCCAGAATGAGATCACGGAGATCAGGAAGGAGAATTCCCTCAGTACCATCGTGGAGTTCGACAAAGAGTCGAATTTATTTTTTGACCTGCTCATCACAATTCTTCCTTTTGTCCTGATCATCGGTCTCTGGATCTACCTTATGAGGAGGATGTCAGGAGGAGGTGCCGGGGGTGCCGGAGGACAGATCTTCAACATCGGTAAATCCAAGGCAAAACTTTTCGACGAGAAAACAGATACCCGTACTTCTTTCAAGGATGTGGCCGGACTGGAAGGAGCTAAAGAAGAGATAGAGGAGATCGTGGAGTTCCTGAAAAATCCAGATAAATACACTTCCCTGGGAGGTAAGATCCCCAAGGGGGCCCTTCTGGTAGGACCACCCGGGACAGGAAAGACCCTCCTGGCTAAGGCCGTTGCAGGGGAAGCCAAAGTACCCTTCTTCTCCCTTTCGGGTTCCGATTTTGTGGAAATGTTCGTGGGTGTGGGGGCCTCCCGTGTGAGGGACCTCTTTAAGCAGGCCAAGGACAAGGCTCCGGCCATCATCTTTATCGATGAGATCGATGCCATCGGTCGGGCAAGGGGTAAAAATAATTTTACGGGTTCTAATGACGAAAGGGAAAATACCCTGAACCAGTTGCTGACAGAAATGGACGGTTTCGGTACCAATACCAACGTAATAGTCCTCGCAGCGACCAACCGAGCAGACGTGCTGGATAAAGCCCTGATGCGTGCGGGTAGGTTCGACAGGCAGATCTATGTGGATCTCCCAGATATACGCGAAAGGAAAGAGATCTTTGAGGTCCACTTGAGGCCCATCAAAACGGCTGAGACACTCGACCTGGATTTCCTTGCCAGGCAAACCCCGGGGTTCTCGGGAGCCGATATAGCCAATGTTTGTAACGAGGCAGCACTGATCGCCGCGAGAAAAGAGAAGAAAGCCGTCACAAAACAGGATTTCCTGGACGCTGTAGACCGGATCGTGGGTGGGCTCGAAAAAAAGAACAAGATCATCACCAAGGAGGAAAAAAGGACCATTGCCTACCACGAGGCGGGCCACGCCACGGTGAGTTGGATGTTGGAACACGCTGCGCCCCTGGTCAAGGTAACCATCGTCCCAAGGGGTCAGTCCCTGGGCTCTGCGTGGTACCTTCCCGAGGAACGCCTGATCGTTAGGCCCGAGCAGATGAAGGATGAAATGTGTGCCACCCTGGGAGGCCGCGCGGCCGAGAAGGTCATCTTTAACAAGATCTCCACAGGAGCCCTGAGCGACCTGGAGAAAGTGACCAAACAGGCCAGGGCCATGGTGACCATCTACGGCCTCAATGAAACCATAGGGAACCTGACCTATTACGATTCCTCAGGCCAGAACGAATACGGCTTTACAAAACCCTACAGCGAGGAGACCGCCCAGAAAATTGACGAGGAGATCTCCAAACTGATCGAGGAACAGTACGCCAGGGCGATAGAGGTGCTTGAGAAGAACAAGGATAAACTGACGGAACTCGCCGAGCGATTGCTGGACAAGGAAGTCATATTCAAGGAAGACCTGGAAAAGATCTTCGGAAAAAGGCCATTCGAAAAGAATTTTGACAAGAAAGGACAGGAGATCGCAAAGACCGAAGAGGAACTAGAGGAAAAGGAACCAACGGTTAAGGGGGAAATTAAGGCGAAGGCCGAGAAACCAGTTGAAGAAAAACCGGAAGAACTGACGAAGGATAATAAATAATTATCGCGTTTCGTTCTATAAATGAGTACATTAGATAAGTATTGAAACAGCCTATGGGTATTTTTTCCAGTTTATTTGGGGGAGGTAAGAAAAAGAAGGTTTCCAAGGAAACCGTCGAGACCCGTGGCGTGCATATGCCGGACCTCAATCTCCCGATAGACGAGAAATTCACCATTCACTTCAAGAAGAACGGCGGAAAGTTCCTTTATTGCGATTCCCTCGATGAGGTCTCGGAAGCCTTGAAGAACATCATGGAGGAAAATCACTGGGAAGAAACTCCTTTTTTCGTCATGGACAAAAGGCTGGAAGAAAAGTTCGCAAAGGAGAGTATCTCCTTTACCCATAAGCTGAACGATAGCGCGGTCTTCTTCACTACCTGTGAACACCTGATCGCCCAGAATGGTTCTATCCTGGTATGCTCCAACCAGCTGAAGGAAAAAAAACTAAGCGAACTCCCCGAAAATGTCATCGTGTTCGCCACTACGAGTCAGCTTGTGGAAAGCATCGGTGAAGGCCTCAAGGCCATCAAGAAAAAATACCGGCAGGGGATTCCCGCAAATATCACGACCATTAAGCATTTTCAGGCTACCAATGAGAATGCAGACGATTTTCTAACCTACGGAAGCAGTTCCAAACACTTGTACCTCATACTTCTGGAAGACTTGTAGGATGAAGGAACTTCTCAGGCGCTTACTTACGGGGGTGGTTTATGTAATTCTGTTACTCTCTGCCGTCTTCCTTAGCTCTGATGCCTTCGACTTCCTTTTCATGGTCTTCGGACTTGCTTGCCTCTACGAATACAAAAAGCTTGTCGGCCTGAGGGGGTACCACATTTTTGCCGCCTATCTTGGGATCTGGTGGCTCTTTATCTATATCATCAGGGACGCAGTACTGATCAACATCCTGATGTTCCTCTCCATTACCGTAAACATCGTACTGATCTATTTCCTTTTTTCGAAAAAAAAGTTTTACAGGGCCTATGAAAAATTTATCATCGGCCTTTTCTATATAGGAGGTGGCTGTATCTTCCTTACCATGATCCCCTACAAGGACGACGACTTTGCCAAAATGCTCATCATGGGCATCTTTATCCTGATCTGGGTGAACGATTCCTTTGCCTATCTGGTGGGTAAATCCATCGGCCGTACCAAACTCTATCCCGCGGTTTCCCCGAAAAAAACAGTCGAAGGCACACTAGGGGGCTTCGTCTTTACCCTGGTTGCAGCCTATATCCTGTCACAGTACGAACCCATAATAAAACCCGTAGAATGGGTCATCCTGGCATCGGTCATCGTCCTTACAGGAAGCCTTGGAGACCTCGTCGAATCCAAGCTCAAAAGGCTGGCACATGTGAAAGACAGCGGAGCCATCCTTCCGGGACATGGGGGTATGCTCGATAGGCTGGATAGTCTTATATTTGCAGCACCATTTGCCTATTTGGTTCTAAATATTTTTACCTATGTTTCATAAAGAGGGGCAGAAGATCATCCTGTTTACTTTTTTCATCATCGCAATCCTTGTCTTTCTGGCTGACCGGTTTATCTCGGCAGATTGGGTAAGGATAACGGTACAGATAGTCGCTATACTCATCCTGGTATCCATCCTTCAGTTCTTCAGGAACCCCAGAAGGGTCTCAAACAAGAATTTCAACGAGATCCATGCCCCGGTGGATGGCAAAGTGGTGGTCATAGAACGGGTAATGGAAACGGAATACTTCCAGGAAGAAAGGCTGCAGATCTCCATTTTCATGTCGCCGGTGAACGTGCATGTAACTCGATACCCGGCCAGTGGTGTCATCAAATACTCCAAGTACCACCCCGGCAAATACCTGGTGGCATGGCATCCTAAATCAAGTGAAGAGAACGAGAGGACCACAGTCGTGATCAGAACCCCGAAATTCGGTGATATTCTCTACCGCCAGATCGCAGGTGCCATGGCAAGGCGCATCGTAAATTACGCCGAAGAAGGAGAAAGTGTGCAGCAGGGGGAAGAAAGTGGTTTTATTAAATTTGGTTCTCGTGTGGATGTATTTTTACCTTTGAACGCCATGGTGTCTGTAAAGCTTAACCAAAAAGTCAAAGGTGCGGTCACCTGCCTGGCGTCATTAAACACTGATGATGGAGAAGGATAATCTGCAAGCCGAATTCCAGAAAGCCGTTGCCTTTATCAGCAACTATACGGATCCGCTGGCTCCTGACCTGTTGCTGAAACTCTACGCCTATTACAAGATCGCCCACCAGAATTTCGACAATCCTGGCAGTAAGACTCCCCTGATCAATGCGTTCAAGGCAAATGCCCTGATCCAGGCCAAGAACTTGCAGCCCGAAGAGGCCATGGAAAAATACATCATTCTGGTAAAGAAGGAATTCGGGATCAATTCCTTTTAAGTTCAGGCATAGAGGTCGTCCGTATCTGCCTTGCAGAGCTCATAGACCAGTTCCCCCATCTTGGCGCTCACTTCCCTGAAAAGCCTCTCTCCCTTTTCCACAGTCGACTTATACGGGTCCCCTACCCCGGTGTCCTCTGAGATTTCGGACCACCTTCTTTCCGCCCAGGCCCAACCCTCAGAAAATGCCTTTATCCTGAAGTTTTTCGATTTTCCTTTGCCCCAGGTATTCCGATCGAGCACAAGGTCCGGTCTGAAGTATAGCATCAGGCTGGTCTCCCTTTCATCGGCGTGGTCCCCTTTCTCCTCGATGTACTCAGGATCATGGAGTACCTTGAACCAGTGCGACACACAAAGGAACATCTCAGGAAACTCCAGGCCCAATTCCCTGACAAGGGCTTTAAAGTTATTGCCCCCATGGCTGTTAAAGATCAGTAATTTACGGAGTCCCTGCCGGTTCAGAACGGTGATCACATCCCTGAGGATAGCCATCTGCGTACTGGGATTCAGGTTGATGTCGAGGTAGATATCAGACTGACCCGTATTCACCCCAAAGGGAATGGTGGGAAGGACGATGGGTTTTGCGCCCCGGTCCCAGGCCTGTTTGGCTGCCTCCGCCGCCAGGAAATCCGCCTCAAAAATATCCGTGCCGTAGGGCAGGTGGTAGTTGTGCGCCTCTGTGGCACCCCAGGGCAAGATGGCCAGGTCGAATATGGCATCCTTGAGGCAAAGCCAGTGGGTCTCAGTAAGTATATAAGGTCTTGAAGCCATAAAGTTCAGATAGCGATTTGTTGTTCCGTTTCATTTCTCTCCACAAAGGTAAAGTAGAATCCCCCCAAAGCGGTGATCCCAAAATACGCGCCTACCAGGAGACTCCCATAATTCCAGTAGGTATCTATCCCGAACCAGTCGCCCGTGATCGCGATAAAGGCCCATCCGGCCACACTCCTGATCAACTCAACAGGGAATGCGAAGTTCCGTCGGTCCATAAGGCTCGTATATCCGAAAATACCCAGAAAGATAAAGGCCCCAAAGAGCAGAAGTCCGTCAAAACCAATGTCCGTGTAATTGTAGAACATAAAAAGGGTGAGGGCCAGGGTACTTGTCATCTGGAAAATAGAATATCCCTTCAGTAAGGGAGAGGCCGCTGTCTCATATCGCCGAAAGGAATACACGTCTTCTATGATCTCTGTCGGATATTTCTCCTTTACATCGGCTGGGCGCCATCCCGTGGGCATGAACCAGATCCGCAATTTATCCTTTAAGCTCCGGGTCCTCCACGCATCGAGTATGAGCCTCCAAAGGTGCTGAAAATTGATCAGGATAGGGTTCCAGGTATGGGCGGGTTTCAATACGCCGTACTGGGGTGGAACCTCCTCCAATTCCTCCTGAAAGGTACCGAACCAGCGGTCCCAGATACAGAGTATCTGCCCGAGGTTCTTATCGATGTATTCAGGGTTAATGGCATGGTGCACCCGGTGCTGAGAAGGGGTTACGATGATATATTCCAGCCATCCCATTTTGCCTATGTGTTGAGTGTGGTACCAAAACTGGGCAAAAAGGTGTACGGGTGCTATCACCGCGATCACCTCTGCCGGCACCCCAACCAGGGCCGCAGGGATCAAAAAAAGTGGAAAATACCCCAGAAGGTTGGAAATGGACTGCCTCAGGGCACAGGCCAGGTTGAACTCCTCACTGCTGTGGTGGATGACGTGCTGGTTCCAGAAAAAGTTGACGTGATGACTCAGGCGATGGTTCCAGTACCCGGCAAAATCGATCGCGAGGAAGGCCGTCAGCCAAACCAGCCAGGTCGCCTTCACCTCGGTGAACGACAAGTATTCAAGAAGGAAGGGATAACTCACGAGGATCACTCCGAGTCCCAGGGAGTCCTTGACGATGTTCGTAAGGCCAGAACTTATACTGCTGACGGTATCCAGAACCTTGTGCTGCTGATCCTTTGCGAAATGCCCGTACAGGATCTCAATCAACAGGAGAAGAATAAAAAAGGGAATGGCGTATAAGAGCGCGTTGGCATAGGTTTCCATGGCAGTGGTAACAGCTGTGTTCCGAGATTAAATATACTTCATTTAACTGAAATACCGGAGATCAGTTACCTGCCTGCCGTACCCTGAGGATAAAGCCCTGGCCGTGTACATTTTCGATCCGGATATCCTCATCCTTTTCCAGGTATTTGCGAAGATGTGTGATAAATACATTCAGGCTTTTCTGTTTGAAATAGTCATGGCTCCCCCACAGGGCCATCAGGATATCCTTGTGGGCAGACAGTTTGTTGATGCGGGATGAAAGAAAGGTCAGCAATTCGTTCTCCCTTGAAGTGAGGTGTATAACCTCATCCTTGAAGTGCAATTCCTGGTTGAGGGGATTAAAGGTGTACTTCCCCAGTTGGCGAATATCATTGGGCTTTTCCTCTTCTGCCGGGTCTGCCCCCTTGATATGAGACAGCAATGCCTTTATCCGCACCACCAGCTCCTCTTCATCTATGGGTTTTTTAAGGTAGTCCACCGCTCCCAGGGAAAAGGCCTTTAACACGTCAACCTTAAGGGATTTAGCGGTAAGGAAAATGAACGGCAGGTCCGGATACCGACTTTTGATGGTACTTGCAAGAGTAAATCCATCCATTTCGGGCATCATGATATCGAGGATCACCAGGTCGTACTCTTCCTGCTCCAGTTTTTCGATAGCCTTCTTGCCTCCCGATGCCCAGAATACTTTGAATCCCTTCAATTGCAAGTATTCCGTCAGGAGATACCCCAAGGAAGTATCGTCTTCAACCAGCATTATTTTGGGAAGGTTGTCAGCCATGGATCAGGGGTATTTGGATGGAAATCGCCGTACCTTCCCCAAGCTTGCTTTCCAGATTGATTTTTCCTTTCATCGCATCAATGACTTTCTTGACATAACTCAGACCGAGGCCATATCCCTTCACCTTGTGGAGGTCACCCTCGCCCACACGGAAATATTTCTGAAAGATACGTTTTTGATCTTCAGGACCAATACCCCTGCCGTTATCTCTTATCCTGATGACAAGATGGCCTTTTTCAAGCGTTGCCCGAAGCTCGATAATCGGATCATCTGAATATTTTTTTGCGTTGTCCAGGAGGTTGTTGATGGCATTTTCCAGGTGGAAGATCTCGGCCCGTATAGGATAATGCCCTGCCTGCAGCTTAAAGGTAAAGCGTACATCTTCCAGAGCTACCAGCGTACTGAAATCCTCGCAGAGTTTCTGCAGGACGGGACGGAAATCGACCTCGACGAGGTGAAAGATATCCTTTCTGGATTCCATCCGGGCCAGATCCAGTACGCGGTCTATATGTCCTGAAAGTCGGTCTGTCTGCTGGCGGATGATTTCGAGAACGGGTTTCTGCTGTTCCGTGGCGTTCTGGTCTAATAGTTTACTGGCGAGCCCGATAGAGAATACCGGGGTCTTCAGTTCATGAGTCAGGTTATTGATGAATTCATTGGTATGGGTGATCAGGTTCCTTTGCCAGTAATAGGTCCTCAGGATCCAGATGATCACGGCCACGATCCCTATCAAAAAAAGCAGACTCGGCAGGATGAGTCCGTTGAGCTGGAACAGAAAATACGATCGCAGGTCCCTGAATTTCAATTCCAGGATAAGCCGTTCCCCGAGCAATTCAGGCAAATATCCCTCAAGCAAAATAGGATATTTCACCTCCCTGTCCCGGTCTGTGAATGATTTGGGGGACTGGAGGTAATAAGTAGTATCCTTGGAGAAGAGATCATAGCTGAATTCAGCTTCTATTCCGGCCCTCAGCAAACGTTCCGAGATGAAATCGTTGAGGAAGAATCTGGAGGCGTCCTGCACGCTGTCAATACTGAGCCTGAAATAGGTCGAGTCTCGCTGCAGGGCCTTCCCCAGCAGGAAGGTCATCTGATCCCTGGCGGTAAGGTCGTTCCTGATCTCATCTCCAGCGGTGACCAGGTTTTTGCTGAACTGAACCCTGGCGAGGCTAAGTCCGATCTCGAGATACCTGTATTGCACTATGGCAAGGCCGATGACCGAGACCACGAAGACGGCTATATAGATATTCTTTTTGCTCAAACCTTCCCCAATTAAGTAAAAATATTGTTTCTGTCTGAAGACTTATTCTTTTCTTAATGCCCTTAACCTTTCCTTAATTTTTTTTGCCCAACCCTTAATCCGTATCCTTTTCCAAACCCAGTATCTTGGTCTAAAGTTATTAAGTTAATTCGAACAGTTTAGTTAGTTACCATTCAAGTCTCTATAAAAAGCTAACCTTCCCGGTTAGCTTTTTTATGAGGGACCCTTTCACGGCAGTCAACTACGATGAAAATACAACTTTCAAAGCCAGTTTTCCTTTTATTTTTCCTGGTCTTCGCCAGGCAACACGGGGTATCTGCCCAGGGCTGTGTGGCCATCCGGCATTTCTCATCCTGTGTAGGGAACAACCTGGAGAACAACATCCTGAACACAGGGGATCTGCAATTTGGAGTGAATTACCGCTACTTCAAATCCTTCAGGCATTTCCGGGGTACGGAGGAAGAGCCGGACCGGGTCGCCAACGGCACCGAGGTGATCAACCACTCCCATGCGTGGGATTTCTTCCTTACCTACGGACTGAGCAGCAGGTGGTATGCAGCCATCACACTGCCCACCGTGATCAATACGAGATCCTCTCTTTACGAACACGGCAGGAATGAACGCAACACCACATTCTCCAGAGGGCTGGCCGATATCCGCCTCGGTGTTGGGTACTGGATTTTTGATCCGGCCTCACATCTCAAGGGGAATCTCGCCCTGGGGGCAGGGTTAAAATTACCCACCGGGAACTACAATGCCACTGACATTTTTTACAATGTCGGTCCGGAGGGCAGCCCGGAGGTCCGGCCTGTAGACCAGTCCATACAACCGGGGGATGGGGGTTTTGGGATCACGCTGGATTACCAGTGGTATCAGCAGCTCAGCACCAGCCTCTTTCTGTACTCCGGAGGATTTTATCTGATCAACCCCAGGGAAACCAATGAAATCAGGACTTTTCGGGAAACGCTGAGCCCAATCCTTGAAAACGAGGCCATCATGTCCGTACCGGATCAGTATTCGGTCCGACTCGGTTCGAGTTATTCCTTTTCAGACCGGTTTTCCGCTTCTCTGGGAGGTCGCTTTGACGCCGTTCCGGTAAAGGACCTCATCGGGGGAAGCGATGGATTCAGAAGGCCGGGGAATGTGTTGTCTATCGACCCCGGTATCGGCTATATGTTCCAGGGGTTCTCCCTGAACGTCAACGTCCCTTTTGCGGTGCGAAGGGAAAGACCTCAAAGTGTCACAGACAGGGAAACGGAGATCAATACCGGCAATCCCAGGAACGGGGATGCCGCTTTTGCGGATTATGTGATCAATCTATCGGTGGCGTATCGACTGGGAAACAACAAGGTCAGACTGGATCCCGCACTCCAGGATCCTTTTAACAATCAATAAAAAACTGAAATATCATGAGCAGAGCCCTTTTGGTTAACAAGATCTCGAAACGATTCTCTTATCTCTCCTGCTCCCTGGGTATCGTCTACCTTTGGTTTGGGGCCCTGAAATTCTTTCCGGGAATGAGTCCGGCTGAAGGCCTGGCCTCAGAGACCATTGTCAAACTGACCTTCCATATGCTGGATGCCCGCCTGTCTCTGATCCTCCTCGCGATCTGGGAATGTAGCTTGGGATGCATGCTCCTGCTCAACGTATTTCGCAGATTTACCATTTCCATGGCTCTGCTCCATATCCTTCTCACCTTCTCCCCTATATTCTTATTGCCTGAAGAGGTTTTTGGTACAGGTCCGCTTGTGCTGACCCTCACCGGGCAGTACATCGTGAAAAATCTCGTGATCGTGGCGGTCCTGCTGGCCTTGTGGAACCAAAGCGAGGTGAAAACACCCTTGATTTCTAATTGAACGGCCCTACCATGATATGGGCCCTGTGGGTCCCCGGGTCCATAAGCCAGGGCATGCCCGGTGCATGGGGCTTATCCGGTAAGCCTGTGGATTCAGTGGTCGCAAATGGAGTATAGATCACATAGCGGAATTTTCCATTGGCCAATGCTCCCGTAGCCGGGTCGTAATCCTCCTCCTTTCCGAAAAAAACATAGAGCATGCTGGGTTCCTTGGGCATCTGTAATTTTCCCGAAGCGATCTCCTCCCCCCGGATGGCATTGCGCTCATCCTGAGATTTTCCTTCGGCGTTGAGCTCTCTCCCCCTGGCCATAAAAGGTTCGAGTCTCTTGCTGTAACAGCTGACACTGATCCCTTCCCTGTTCGGATCATCAGCGATACAGACCATGTTATTAGACCCTTTCCTCAACACGATGAGTCTACCTTCAGCATTAAAACCATAAACCATTGCGCCCTCCCGTTCTTTTTCAGGAAGGGGCAGAGTGGCCGTGCTTATCTGTATCTCTGCGGGCAAGACCTTCGAATTGCCCTTTTGAGCTGGCAGCAGAAAGGGAGAAAGGGCGATGAGTAAAAAGAGTTGCTTCATGGCATTCGATGTTTCCTTAAAGATAAGAAACTGCCTCGAATTCAGTGGGTTTTGGCCTGCGTAATCAGTGGATCAATTACAGGTTAGGGCATAATTGTCCTCGGGGTCCTTGGTCCATTGGGACGGAATGTCGTTCAGGATCTCACTGTTCACCCGAATACAGGTGAGGGGGTTATTCTCCACAGCAAAAGTGTTCAGCTGCAGACTATTGGGGATGTTAGACAGGTCTATGGCACCCAGGGTATTGTCTTTGATGTCCAGCAATTGCAGGGCAGTATTGCCTGAAATATTGAGGAGGGTAACATTATTTCCGGGGATCGAAAGCTTTTCCAGAATAGCCAACCCTGTTACGTTGATGCTCGTGAGATCATTGTTGTTGACGAAAACAAATTTCAGGGCGGTATTTGCGGAGAGATCCAGACTGCTGATCTG
Source organism: Muriicola jejuensis (assembly GCF_010671595.1). Taxonomy (GTDB): domain Bacteria; phylum Bacteroidota; class Bacteroidia; order Flavobacteriales; family Flavobacteriaceae; genus Muriicola; species Muriicola jejuensis. The sequence goes on from NZ_JAABOP010000001.1 coordinate 411,136, forward strand.
GTTGTTATTCGCGGAGAGATTTTCGAGCATGGTAAAATCCGAAATCCCCTGCAGGCTGGTTATTCCTTTGTTGTCCATGACCAGGGAGGTGACCATTTCAGCGTTCTCTGTCAGTACAGATCCGTCCACAACATCGTCAATTCCCAGATCTACCAGAGCCTGCTCAAAAGCGGCGTCCGCAATAGCGGTACGGGGCTTGATGATAATATTTGGCTGGTTGGAACCCGAATCCCCATCGTTGGAACAAGAAAGGGCGAAGAGGCCGATCACAGCAAGTGAGAACGCGATGTACTTTTTCATTTTGTCTTTTGGGCTAAATATATCACAAGGGATTGAAAATGGGGTCCTTATTAGCTTTTTCTTAGGAAAAATCTCAGGATGATGAGAGGCTTGCCAGACTTTTCTCGAGCGTCTCTATCTTTTCCCTTGCATCAGACGCTTTTTTCCTTTCCATGGCGACCACGGATTCTGGGGCGTTGTTCACGAAGCGTTCATTGGACAGTTTTTTCTCGACGGACTTCAGGAATCCTCTGGTATAGGTCAATTCCTCATTGATCTTTACGATCTCGGCCTGCAGGTCCACAGCGCCGGATACCGGTATAAAATATTCATTGCTCTTCACCCTGAAGGACAGGGCTCCTTCGGGAGCTTCTTCTACCGTCCCGATATTGCTTATGTTCCCGAGTTTCTCAATGACGGGATCCCAGGAAGAGGTATCCTGCTGCCCGCTTATCTGAAGGAGGGTAAGGGCTTCCTTCTGGGCGATGTTCTTTTCCTTTCTGATCGTGCGTATCCCCGAGATCACCTCTGCGGCAAAGGCAAAGCCCTCCAGGATTTCCTTATCGGGATCACCGGTTTCAGGCCAGGACGAAATGACCAGGGCCTCCTCCGGTGAACGCTCGGCCATACATTGCCATATCTCCTCGGTCAGGAAAGGCATAAAGGGATGGAGAAGCTTTAGATTGTCTTCAAAGAAACCGATCACCGAAGCGTAGGTCTCACGATCTATGGGTTGTTGGTAGGCGGGTTTGACGATTTCCAGAAGCCAGGAACAGAAATCATCCCAGATCAGTTTGTAGATGGCCATCAGGGCATCCGAAATGCGGTATTTGGAAAAGTGATCATTCACCTCCACCAGGGTTTCGTTGAGCTTGGCCCCGTACCATTCAATCCCCATTGCCGCAGCTTCTGGCTGGGGAAGTTCTTTAACCTCCCAGCCCTTGACAAGCCTGAAGGCGTTCCAGATCTTGTTCGCAAAGTTCTTACCCTGCTGACAGAGGGATTCATCGAAAAGGAGGTCATTACCTGCAGGGGCACTCAGCAGAAGCCCTACTCTGACTCCGTCTGCCCCATAGTGCTCGATCAGTTTCAGGGCATCCGGCGAATTACCCAGTTGCTTGGACATCTTTCGTCTTTCCTTGTCCCTGACCAGCCCTGTGAAATAAACATTCTCAAAGGGTCGCGTGTTCCTGAATTCATATCCTGCTACGATCATGCGGGCTACCCAGAAAAAGATGATGTCCGGGGCAGTGACCAGGTCATTAGTAGGGTAATAATAATTTACTTCCTCGTTATCCGGGTCCAGTATTCCCCCGAAAACGCTTATCGGCCATAACCAGGACGAAAACCAAGTATCCAGGACGTCCGCATCCTGCCGAAGGTCTTCGGCCTTCAGCCCGGGGTTGCCGCTTTTTTGTCTGGCCTCCTTCAATGCTTCTTCGGCCGTCTCCGCCACCACCATCTCATCGGATCCGTCTCCGTAGTAATACGCAGGGACCTGCTGTCCCCACCACAACTGGCGGGAAATATTCCAGTCGCGTATATTCTCCATCCAGACCCGGTAAATATTCTCGAATTTTTTGGGGAAAAACCGGACTTCCCTGGTGTCGACCACCGCTTTCAGCGCGGGTTTGACCAATTCTTCCATGCTGAGGAACCACTGGTCGAGCAGACGGGGTTCAATGACCGCCTTGGTGCGTTCAGATGTACCCACCTTGTTGGTATAGGTCTCTACCTTGTTCAGTACCCCCAGGTCTTTGAGTTCCCTGACGATCTCCTTCCGAACCTCAAAGCGATCTTTGCCCTGGTAATGGAGGCCATAGGCATTCAGCGTGGCGTCCTCGTTAAAGATGTCAATGGTCTCGAGGCCGTGTTTTTCTCCCAGTTTCCAGTCGTTCTCATCATGGGCCGGGGTCACCTTCAGACATCCCGTACCGAATTCCATATCCACGTATTCGTCCTGTATGATGGGGATGACCCTGTTGCAAACGGGGACGATGGCTTTCTTTCCTCTCAGGTGTGCAAAGCGTTCGTCCTCGGGGTGTATGCAAATGGCCGTATCGCCCAGAATGGTCTCAGGCCTGGTAGTTGCGATGGTCAGGGTTTCCGAACTCCCTTCAACCGCGTAATTGATAAAAAATAACTGGCCCTGTTTCTCTTCGTAGATCACCTCTTCGTCAGAAAGGGTGGTCTTTGCTTCGGGATCCCAGTTAACCATGCGGTAACCCTTGTAAATGAGTCCTTTCCTGTACAGGTCGACAAAGACGCGGATCACAGAAGCAGACATGTCCTCGTCCATGGTGAATTTGGTCCTGTCCCAATCACAGGAGCAACCCAGCTTTTTCAATTGCTCCAGGATTACCCCTCCGTAGTTATGGGTCCACTCCCAGGCGTGCTCCAGGAACTCTTCCCTGGAAAGGTCTGCCTTGCGGATGCCTTCTTCCTTCAGTTTGGCAACCACCTTTGCCTCGGTGGCAATGGAGGCGTGGTCCATCCCAGGTACCCAGCAGGCGTTCTTACCTTCAAGGCGGGCCTTGCGTATGAGAACATCCTGGAGGGTGTTGTTCAACATGTGACCCATATGCAATACCCCTGTGACATTGGGTGGGGGGATCACGATGGTAAAAGGCACCCTTTCATCCGGAACAGAATGGAAGTATTTGTGCTCCAGCCAGTAGGCATACCATTTGTCCTCAATGGTAACGGGATCATATTTTGAAGGGATATTCATGTTTGGTACGATTCTTGACAAATAGGGGTAAAAGCAACGGATTTATGCGGTATTTGCGGCATTGGACGTTAAAACGATTAAAATCCGTGAATGAAATACGAAACAAAAATAAGTAACGTTAGTAGATAACAAAAGAATTTTGGATGTTGTTGCAAATATGCTACATTTGAGATTCACTCAAAAAATTAAGTGATGAAAAAAATAGTTTTATTATTGTTTGTTGGCCTGATGGCCTTAAGCGTTCACGCTCAGGAAAAAAAGGCCAAAATACAGTTCAAAACTGAGACCGTAGATTACGGTGAGATCGAGAAAGGGAGTGACGGAATACGGGTATTTGAATTCACCAACACAGGGGAGGCTCCGCTTATCATTTCTAAAGTGAGTTCGAGCTGTGGATGCACCATCCCTAAAAAGCCGGAAGAGCCAATTATGCCTGGTAAAACCGGAGAAATTCAAGTGAAATATGACACTAACAGGGTGGGGCCTATCAGAAAGGCCATTACCGTGATATCCAACGCTGACACCCCTACCAAAGTATTGAAGATAAAAGGCGAAGTAAAACCAATTGATGGGAAATAAGCCTTCATAATCCTATATGAATTCGGAAAACCCTGGCAACTTGTCAGGGTTTTTTTTCGAACACATCCCTGAGGGTGAAGGAAAAAAGCAGGTCAGAATTGTATCTCTCGATAAGAAGGCGGACCTTCTTACCTTCTTTCTCATTGATCATGTTCAGGATCTCCTGCAACTTGTATTTGTGCACGCGCTTCCCGTTAACGGCCAGGATGATGTCCCCTTCCCTCAGGCCGGCTTCATCTGCCGGACTTCCTGCCCGAATACCGGACACGATGATTTCCGGAACCAGGCTCAGACGGGTCCTGTTCTCCATCAGGATCTGTACATCCCCGAATGCGCGTTCATCGCTCCTGACCACCCCTCGGCTGTCGTTGATTCGTTCCGCTATGTAACGGACGCCGTTATGCTGTAACTCAAGGCCGGCCAGGTTGAACTTGAACGGTTCGTGGAAGTAGGTGTTCTTGCGGAGGCTCACCTCTCCTTCCCGGTAATTGAAAATGATGTTAAAGCGCCTGAGGATCTCACCTCCCACCGTTCCATTCCTGTCTCCGTGGTCCTTGATGCTGCTGAAGGAGAACATATCGGGAAAGGCCGCCTTGGCATCGTTCAGGACAAAATCTCCGAGCTGTACCTTGCTCACCAGTGTCCTTTTGCCGAAGATACTTCCGTTCAGACCCTTGCCCAGGTAATCTACATAGTGTTTTTCGGGTATGCTGATTCCTTTATCCAAATCCTGAAACAACCATACCGCATCGCTGCTGCCGGTATCCATCAGTAGTTTTACGGGTACATTTTGCATGTGGTCAAAGCTCACAAGCCCCTCTATATAGGCCTTGCGGTCCTCGATAGTAATGGGAATGGACTGCATTTTACCCTTGTTCCCTTCACTGTAGTGATCGGGATCGTGAAACCGAATGGATTTCTTGCCGTAATTTACCTCCACAACAAAGTCGCGGAACAGGTCGAATCCTATGATCCCGTGCACAGGGATGCCGAGGGTTGGGGAGAAGTTGATATCCTTGTCGAGCACTACGAACAGCTGTTGGTTTTCATTGCTGATCTTCTTGATCCTAAAGCTGTTTCCCTCCGAATTTAAGGCTTTGATGGGTTCTCCAGCTCCCAGTCCGTTGATGGTGATCTCAGATACGTTTCTCAGTTCGATGGAATCCTGGTCGGAAAGGTTGAAGAGGATGGGTTTGCTCACCCCAGAATCCAAAATAAAATTCAACTTAGCCCCATTGACCTCCAGGGGCATGACAATCAGGTTGTTGATAAGCTGAAATTTGATTTTTTGAGATTTGGTTCCTTCAGGCAATTGGAATTTCTGTGCATTTCCACTGAAGGAAATGCACCACAGGAAGAGGATCCCTATCCAGATTCGAGGTTTCACTTATCTCACTTACTAATGATTTCTCTCCATAAGGTACGAAATATTGCCTTTGGTTGCTTTGTCTTTAACATTCTTTAAAATCCGGAAGATTCGTATGGATCTGTTGTTTTCTCCATCAGTATTTCCCATTTTTGCGGAAAATTAGGTACATGCCAGTGATCTCCAGAAAAGGGCAGGCCATGCCGGAATCTCCTATTCGCAAACTGGTTCCATTTGCGGAAGAAGCCAAAGAACGAGGGGTGGACGTCATCCACCTCAACATCGGACAACCCGATATTAAAACTCCCCAGGTAGCACTCGATGCGGTCAGGAACAACGATATCGAAGTCCTCTCCTACAGTCGGACCGAAGGTACAGACCTCTACAGGAAAAAGGTGGCTGCATACTACGCCGGGCACCAGGTGAACATCACTCACAAGGATATCATCGTCACCACGGGAGGATCAGAAGCCCTTTCCTTTGTGATGGGGAGCATTGCGGATGCAGGGGACGAGGTAATCATTCCGGAGCCTTTTTACGCCAATTACAACGGTTTTGCAGTCGCGGCCGGAATAAAGGTGGTTCCCATTGTCTCCAGGATAGAGGACAATTTCGCCCTACCCCCTATCGAGGAATTCGAAAAGTGCATCGGTCCCAGGACCAGGGCCATTCTGATCTGCAATCCGGGCAACCCCACGGGTTACCTGTACAAAAAGGAGGAAATCCAAAAACTGGCAGCCCTGGTGAAGAAACACGATCTCTTCCTGGTAGCAGACGAGGTTTACAGGGAATTTGCCTATGACGGACTACGGCATTATTCCATCCTGCAGGAACCGGGGTTGGAGGAGCACAGCATCGTCGTCGACTCCGTCTCAAAACGATACAGTATGTGTGGAGCCCGTATCGGGTTCCTGGTAACGAGGAACCGTTCCGTGATCAACACGGCCATGAAATTTGCCCAGGCCAGGCTCTCCCCTCCCACCTACGCCCAGATAGCGAGCGAAGCAGCCCTGGAAACCCCTCAGAGTTACTTTGATGAGGTCATTGAGGAATACACCGAAAGGAGGAACGTTCTGGTTAAGGAACTCTCAAAGATTGAAGGGATACGGGTTGCGAGACCTCAGGGAGCCTTCTATTGCATGGTGGAACTACCCGTGGAGGATGCGGATGACTTTGCCCAATGGTTGCTGGAAAAGTTTGAGCTCGATGGGCAGACCGTCATGGTGGCTCCGGCCGGTGGATTTTACGCCACCGAAGGTTTGGGCAGGAACCAGATCCGGATCGCCTATGTCCTGGAAAAAAACAGGCTCATCAGGGCCGTAGCCATTCTCAAGGAAGCCCTTAAACGATATCCCTCGGCGTGAAGATACAGGAAAACGTTTCCCTTGAACCTTATAACACTTTTGGCATAGAAGCCCGTGCGCGCTATTTTGCCCACGTCACTACCCCTGAGGAACTGGACTGGGTACTTAGGCAACAGAACTATCCTCCCAAACTGATCCTCGGTGGGGGCAGCAATATGCTGCTGACCGGAGACCTGGATGCCCTCGTCATTCATATCGGTCTGTTGGGAAAAGAGATCCTGGAAGAAGAAGGCACCCACAGCACCATCCGGGTAATGGCGGGAGAGAACTGGCACGAATTGGTACTCTGGACCCTGGAGAGGGATCTGGGCGGACTGGAGAATCTGTCCCTCATTCCGGGCAGTGTGGGAAGCGCCCCCATACAAAATATAGGGGCTTATGGGGTAGAGTTAAAGGATAGTTTCGTCAGTTGTGAGGCCGTGGAGATAGCTACGTGCGAAAAGCGCACATTTTCCCTGGAAGACTGCCGTTTCGGATACCGGGATTCCTTCTTCAAAAAGGAAGGTAAGAACAAATACGCTATCACCTCCGTAACACTGCGGCTGACCTCCCGAGATCACGTGCTCAGGACAGAGTACGGAACCATTGCTGAAGAATTGAGGGCAGCAGAAGTACTCCACCCTGGTATACAGGACATTTCGCGGGCCGTGATCAGGATCAGGCAGCGGAAATTGCCGGACCCCGCGTTATTGGGGAACAGCGGCAGTTTCTTCAAGAACCCCGTGGTGGGGGTCGCCAAACTTTCGGAAATACAGCAGAAGTACGAGCAGGTCCCATTCTTCCGGATCTCAGAGAAGGAAGTGAAGATCCCGGCTGCCTGGCTTATAGATACTTGCGGGTTTAAAGGTATGCGCGTTGGCGATGCGGGCGTTCACCAGCACCAGGCCCTGGTCCTGGTCAATTACGGAAAGGCAAGCGGAAAAGAGATCCTCGATCTGGCTACCAGAATTCGCCAGCAGGTCCTCGATACATTTGGGATCGCGATAGAGCCCGAGGTCAATATCCTCTAGGGATCAGTACTGCAATACAGAATAAAATAACCCCCGGACCAAAGGTGCCGGGGGCTATTTCAAACCAAACTAACCAAAAACCAAATGCGCAATAACCAGTTGCACATTTGTCTAATTAAATGCCAGATTCCATCGAGTTAAGAATCAATTTTATAATTTAGCATTCCCATTATATACGCGACAAGTGATAGTTTTGGACGTTCCGGAAGTCGTTTTTTTGATCTCACCTGACCATGAGCATACTGCTTGAGAAACACATTGTAGAGTTACTCCAGGAGAGGGATGAAAAGGCCATTTCCCTTTTGTACGACCACTACGGGGATACACTTTACGGCGTTGCTTTCAAGGTGGTGAAGGACGAAGAACTCGCCCAGGATGTGGTACAGGAGAGTTTTGTGAAAATCTGGAAAAAGTCCGATTCCTACGATCCGGCCAAAGCCAAGCTCTTCACCTGGCTATTCAGGATCATCCGAAACACGGCCATCGACAAGCTCCGGAGTATACAGACAAAATCCGATAAGGAAATCCAACTGGATGTTTCAAACGTATATAAATTAGGAATTGAAGATATCAGGCCCGAATTCATGGATGTGAAAGAGAACCTCGGGAAGATAGAACACAAGTACCAGGAAGTATTGGACGCGTTGTTCTTTCAGGGGATGACCCAGCAGGAAGCGAGTGACGAACTGAACATTCCGCTGGGAACCATAAAATCGAGGCTTAAAATCGGCCTGAGGGAACTCGGGAAGATTTACGGGACTTCCATGGTGATGTTGATTCTTCTAATACTGAAGTTATGAAAGAGAAAATAAAGATCTTTTTGGAATCCGATCTCCTGGAGAAATACCTACTGGGAGCCACCTCCAGGGAGGAAGCGGCCAGGGTTGAACGCTATATCGTGATGTACCCCGAAGTGCGAAAACAGTTCGAGGAATTACAGGAAAACCTGGAGGCTTACGCCAAATTGCACTCCCGACCTTCCCCTGAAGGATTAAAAGCCAGGATCCTTCAAAGGATCAGGAAAGAGGACCGGGGGAGAAGGAAGATCAGGAGATATGCGATCGCTGCCAGTGTTGCGGCCTTCCTCTTTGCAGGGTCTTCTTATTTCTTCTGGAACCAGAATCAGAACCTGCAGGACGAGAATACGCTGGTGAACAACCGTATCCAGAACCTGGAAGCAGACATGAAGCAGCAGCTGGAGGACGTGCGTAACCAGTTCATCGTCCTTAACAACCCCCAGACCAAGAAATTCTACGTGAACGGCAATGAGAAAGCGCGTGATCTGAAGGCGGTGGCCTATGTGAACCCGGTCAAGAAGCTGTCTTACATAAACGTGAGGAATCTCCCTAATCTGCCTGAAGATCAGTGTTATCAGATGTGGGCAGAGGTAAACGGCGAAATGGTCAACCTCGGTATCATAAAGAAGATAGAGGACAAGGATAAGCTATTGGCCCTGCCGTACGGGGAAAATGCGATCAGCTACATCACTATAGAACCCGATGGCGGCAATGTGAGTCCGACGGTTCAGAATATCGTAGCCAATATTTCGTATTAGGCACAAAGATCTTCCCCCCTGACAGACCCCTTTTCGGGGTCTTATTTTTTGTATCTTTGCACAAAGCAGCATCATGAAGCTATTATTACTGACCATAGGCCTTCTGGCCCTTGCTTTTGCCGGCATCGCCATTAAGATCTGGACACAGAAAGACGGGAAATTCGCGGGGACCTGTGCCAGCCAGAGTCCGTTTCTCAACAAGAGTGGGGAACCTTGCGGAATGTGCGGCAAATTACCCGAAGAACAGGAATGCAGAAATGAGGCCTCCCAGGCATAAGTCCGCTTCCTTCAGTTTACCCCCCCTGCGCTAACGTAAAATTTTGGACATCTCCTCTCAACCACTTCAGGATATCATCGAAAAAGCCAAAGAGGGCAACCAAATGGCTTTCAGCACCCTCCTGGATCGTTTCTGGAACGAGGTGTACAACTTCCAACTGGGCAGAACTAAGAATGAGAACGACGCAGAGGATATAACCATACAGACCTTTTCAAAGGCATTCGACAAGATACATACCTACGACCCCACCTATGAATTCAAGACCTGGCTATTTACCATCTCCAAGAATATCCACGTAGACCTCCTCAGAAAAAGGAAGAGGAATATCCTTGAGCACAACAGTTTCGGGAACCAGGAAGTGATCAAAAAGGTTTTGGATGACGCCCCCACAGCAGAGGACCAGCTCATCAAAGAACAGAACCTCGCCAGTTTGCTGAGGCATATCAAAAACCTCAAACCCCATTACCGGGAAGTGATCAACCTGAGGTATTTTCAGGAATTGAGCTATGCAGCTATCGCCGAGCAATTGGGCGAGCCCATCAACAACGTAAAGGTTAAACTACTCCGGGCAAAAAAGTTGCTGGCTGAGATGATCACAGGGCAATAAACCTCTTGCCTCAGGGCCTAATTCACGTAAGTTTTTGTTCGTATATTTGCACAAATTGCGCATATGAAGGAGGAAGGAACCACTACACTGGCCCCGCCAAAAGGCAAACCGAAATGGCTGAGGGTAAAACTGCCCACCGGCAAGAAATACACTCAACTCAGAGGCCTTGTAGACAAATACAACCTGCACACCATCTGCACCTCGGGCAGTTGCCCCAATATGGGGGAATGCTGGGGTGAAGGTACCGCAACTTTTATGATCCTGGGAAATATCTGTACCCGATCCTGCGGCTTCTGCGGGGTGAAGACCGGCAGGCCTGAACAGGTAGACTGGGAAGAACCTGAGAAAGTAGCCAGGTCCATCAAGATCATGGGAATCAGGCACGCGGTCATCACTTCCGTAGACCGGGATGATCTAAAGGATATGGGTTCTATCATCTGGGCGGAGACCGTAAAGGCCATACGCCGAATGAACCCCGAGACGACCCTCGAAACGCTGATCCCTGATTTCCAGGGGATAGAACGTCACCTCGACCGTATCGTGGCCGTGGCTCCAGAGGTTGTATCCCACAATATGGAAACGGTAAAAAGGCTTACCCGGGAAGTGAGGATACAGGCTAAATACGAGCGCAGTCTGTCCGTGTTGAAATACCTTAAGGATCAAGGGGTGAACAGGACAAAATCGGGTATCATGCTCGGTCTGGGGGAATTGGAAGAGGAAGTGATCGAGACCCTGAAAGACCTGCGAGGGGCGGGGGTGGATGTAGTGACCATCGGGCAATATCTGCAACCTTCGAAAAAACACCTCCCGGTCAAGGAATTCATCACTCCCGATCAATTTGAGAAATACCAGACCCTGGGATTGGAAATGGGTTTCAGGCATGTAGAGAGTGGCGCCCTGGTACGTTCCTCCTATAAGGCCCACAAGCATGTGCTTTAGGTCCCCGCACCAACACAGCCATTCCCACTTCGGAAATTCTTCCAGTCTAAACCTATGAAAACAATCCGTGTAGGTATCAACGGCTTTGGCCGTATCGGCAGGACCTTCCTCCGCCTCCTTCAGGACCATCCACAGATCCGGGTAACCGCCATCAATGACCTTTCAGATCCCGTAACCCTGGGACATCTGCTGAAGTACGACAGTATTCACGGCCCTTTTAAGGGCACGGTTGAAGCGTCTGACCATTTCCTGAAAGTCGATGGGAAGGAGATCGCCATGACCCGGAAAGAAAGGCCTGAAGATATCCCATGGGCCGAATCCGGGGTGGACCTGGTCCTGGAAGCTACCGGGAAGTTCAAGACCCGCAAGGCCCTGGCGGGGCATTTAGAGAATGGGGTCCGCAAGGTGATCTTATCCGTACCTCCCGATGACCAGGAGATCAGGATGATCGTCTACGGGGTGAACCATCATTTGATCACTGAAAAAGACGATATCATCTCCAATGCCTCCTGTACCACCAACAATGCCGCACCCATGATCAAGGTGCTGAACGACCACTGGGGTGTTGAACAGGCGTATATCACCACGGTGCATTCCTATACCTCTGACCAAAGCCTGCACGACAAACCTCACAAGGACCTGAGAAGGGCTCGTGCTGCCGGTCAGTCCATCATCCCCACTACTACCGGAGCCGCCAAGGCACTCACCCGTATTTTTCCCGAACTTGCCCACGCCATAGGAGGCTGCGGCATACGAGTTCCGGTGCCGAACGGCTCCCTTACGGATATCACACTAAACGTTAAAAAAGACACTTCCATTCAGGAAATTAATGATACATTTGAGAAGGTTGCCGAAAATGAGCTAAAAAACGTACTTTTTTATACGAAAGACCCTATAGTTTCTATCGATATAAACAATAGTTGTTATTCCTGTACGTTTGATTCTATGATGACTTCCGTGCTCGGTAAAATGGTAAAAGTCATTGGATGGTATGACAATGAGACAGGTTACAGCAGCAGGATCATCGACGTGATAGAATTAATGGAACGCAAAGGATATATTTGACAGTTCTCAGGCCAAATAAAAAAACTTTCGCACTACTGATACTGCTGGTATCAGTTTTGGTGTTTGTGCCTGTGCAATCCCAGGATGCCAATTCGGTCGAAAAAACCCTGGAGGAGTACTTCAAGCAGGCGGTAACCCTTCGTAACCAGAACGAGATCGATGAGGCTTTTGACGTGCTGGACCAGGCACAGCAGTTTGCCGAGAGTTCCCTGAACGAAAAGGGCATGATCTCCTGCTATCACCGCTTTGCCCTCCTCAATTTACTGAGAGGAGACCGGGATAAGGCCGAATTTTACAAAGACCGGGCCAATAAAATGCTGGAAACCTTCAGGTCTTACCCTTCAGGAGAAGGATTCTCAAAATTTGTGGAAGCCAAATTGCTTTTCGATGCCGACCTGAACTTCCGGGCATTAAAATCGCTGAATGACGCCAAGGAACTCAGCAATGACCGTAACCTGCTCAACAATATGGTCCTGCTCGAAGGGATGATCTATATGCGCATTGAGGATTACGAAAAGGCGGCCGTGAGCTTTAACGCCCTGCTTGTCAATTCTGACCCTGTCGAGAAAGATTACCTCATCACCAAGGCGAATCTCGGCCTCGCTGAACTCTACTTCCAGACAGGTAATTATCCGGAGAGCATCAAGAACGGTCTGAATGCACTCAACCTGGCCAGGGACAACAAGTTCCCCATTGAGCTCCTGCAGGCCAATGAATTCCTGGCCATGGCCTATGAGAAGGACCAGCAGTTCAAAAACGCCCTTCAATACAAAGAAAGCATTTTAAATGTCAGGGATTCCTTCTTTACTTTGGACAAACTTAAGGTGGAAACCAATAAGGCTGATAAACTGGCCATGGATGATGCCCAGGCCGAGATTTCAAGGCAAGACCAGAGAATCGAGGAGTTAAGTGAATCTGCGAACCGCTCAGAGATCACAGCCATCCTAACCTCTGCCTTTCTAACCATCATTTCACTCCTGGCGGTTTCTCTCTATCGGAACAATCAGATCAAGCTAAAGACCAATGACCTGCTGCAGACCAAAAACAAGGAACTGCAGGCCGCCAGGGACGCCGCTGTTCAGGCCATGGAGGCCAAGACCAACTTCCTTTCTACAGTCAGCCATGAATTGAGGACGCCCTTGTACGCCGTAACAGGGCTTACACACCTCCTTTTGGAGGAAAACCCATCCGATCACCAGAAGGAACATCTGAAGTCCCTGAAATTTTCAGGGGATTACCTCCTCAACTTCATCAATGACATCCTCCAGATCAACAAGATCGATGCAGACAAACTGGAGCCGGCACATATCGAATTCTACCTGAAAAAGATCATCAGTGAGGTAATTGAATCTCTGCAACAGAGTGCCAAGGAAAAGAACACCAGGCTCATCCTGGAATACGACGATAATATTCCCCAGCACCTGATGAGCGACCCGTTAAAACTCTCACAGATCCTCATCAACCTCATCGGTAACTCCATAAAATTCACGAAGAATGGAGAGGTGAAGGTGATCACCAAATTGTTGAAGAAGGAGGAGGACGATGTGACGGTGTACTTCGAGGTACGGGATAACGGCATCGGTATCACCCCGGAACAGCAACAGCATATTTTTGACAGTTTTGAACAGGGATCCATACAGATCAACCGGGAATACGGGGGTACGGGACTCGGACTCACCATTGTTAAAAGCCTTCTCGGATTGTTTGGCAGTGAGATCCAACTGAGGAGCGAGATCGGAAAAGGCAGTTCGTTCTACTTCGAACTGCTCATGAAATCCAAGGACAGCATAGTGGATGATGTGCCTTTCGAGCTAGAACAGAAGGAATACGACCTCAACGGCCTGCACGTGCTGGTAGTGGAGGACAATAAGATCAACCAGGTGATCACCAAGAAAATGCTGGCTAAAAGGGGCATTACCTGCGATATCGCGGAAAACGGAATGGAGGCTATAGACAAGGCCAATAAGAATCAGTATGACGGCATCCTGATGGACATCCATATGCCGGGCATCAGCGGGGTTGAGGCGACCATCGAGATACGCAAATTCGACCGTCAGACCCCCATTATCGCCCTTACGGCCATCTCCCTGGACGACAGTTTGGAGACCTTCTATGCCGCAGGCTGCAACGACGTGGTCACAAAACCTTTTAAACCCGAGGTCTTCTACCATAAGATCGGGGAAAATTTCCTGGAACCTAAACAGAAGAAATCTGCCTCATAGAGCCTGAAGGAGTGAGGTCATTTGTGCCCTGCCATCTGCCAGGAATCTGTGTTCCACGGGCAGGAAATAAGCTTCCGGGACCCTTCCGTCCATTCGTGTAAAATCCTTTTCGGTGGTCAGGAGAAGATCCGCCTCCTTAAAACCTTCTATCTCAGCCTCCGTAAAATAGTGGTGATCCGGGAAGCGAAGATGCCTGTATCGGATCCCCCTTTGATCCAGATACTCCAGCAGGGGTGAAGGGTCTGCAATCGCCGTAACCAAAACCACTTCCCGCTTCTCCAGGGAGGAGAACCGCACCCTTCCACTTATGCCTATGAGCTCATCACTGTAAGCCAGCGTACTGAAAAGCAACTTTTGGCGGGATAATGGCCTTAGCTTCTGAATGATCCTTTCCCGCTCTTCCTTACTGAGTTCGGCAGGACATTTGGTGACGACGATCACATCGGCTCTTTGGGCCTGACCTTTGTGGTCCCTGAGGTTGCCCGTTGGTAAATACCAGTCATCGGTGTACAACTTTGAATACGATGTGAGCAGCACATTGATACGGGCCTTCACCCTGCGGTGCTGATAGGCGTCGTCTAACAGGATGAGTTCGGGCGCGACCTCCCTGGTCAGGATCTCTATCCCCTTGAGTCTGTTGGCCTCCACAGCCACGGTCACTCCGGGAAACTTCCTGGCGATCTGAAGAGGTTCGTCCCCGGAATTTTGTGGGTCCGATTCCGGGTGGACGATAAAGAAGCCTTTGGTGCGTCTTTTGTACCCCCTGCTCAGCACAGCCAGCCTGCGGTCTGTACCCAATGTCTTCAGCATCCATTCTATCATGGGTGTTTTCCCCGTACCTCCCGTGCTCAGATTCCCCACACAGACGGTTGGCGTATCCGGGGAAACGGAAGTAAAAATCCCGGCGTCATAGCAGAGGTTTCTCAGGTAGACCCCCAGTCCGTATAGGAGGGAAAAAGGGAAAGCTATTTTTCTAAGGAGTTGCATCGGAACGAAAATATAATATTTTATCTTTGGACTTCTGCCTTTTTAACCATGATTGTACGAGAAGTTGCCGATATACTTGAGGAACTATGTCCTCTGGGCCTTGCCGAGGATTTTGACAACGTCGGACTGCTGCTCGGTCACCCCGAAAACGAAGTAACGGGGATCCTGGTAACCCTGGATGCCCTGGAGGAGGTCGTGGATGAGGCAATCGCCAGGAACCTCAACCTTATCGTCACCTTTCATCCGATCATCTTCAAGGGGCTCAAGAAGATCACGGGCAGGAACTATGTAGAGAGGACCGTCATCAAGGCCATCGAGAACAAAATCAACATTTTTAGTGTACACACCGCCCTCGACAATGTGATGCAGGGGGTGAACGGGAGGATCTGCGAAGTGCTGGGGATCAGGGATCCCGAGATCCTGATTCCCAAATCCGGGACCATCAAGAAACTCGTCACCTACGTACCTGAGGCGGCGGTTGAACAGGTCAGGGAAGCCCTTTTTGAAGCGGGGGGCGGGAACATCGGGAACTACAGCCATTGCAGCTTCACCATACACGGGCAAGGCAGTTTCAGACCTGAAGAAGGCAGCAAACCCACCCTGGGAATAGAAGGGGAAACGGAAATTACCGAAGAGGTCCAAATCCATTTGACCTTTCCTACCCGCCTTGAAAAAAAACTGATCAGGGCTCTTTTTGAAAGCCATCCTTATGAGGAGGTGGCCTATGAGATTACCACTCTGGACAATGTCAACCAATTGGAAGGCATGGGAATGATAGGGACCCTGGAAAAACCGATGAATGAAAAGGATTTTATGGCCCTTGTAAAGGAGCGGATGCAGACGGGGTGTATCCGTCATTCAGAATTCCTGGGTAAACCGGTTCAGCGCATTGCGGTTCTCGGGGGAAGCGGAGGCTTTGCGATCCCGGCCGCCAAAGCACACGGGGCCGATGTCTTCCTCTCCTCAGACCTGAAGTACCACCAGTTCTTTGAGGCAGAAAATGAAATCCTGCTGGCAGATATAGGGCACTACGAATCGGAACAATACACAAAAAACCTTCTGGCAGAATATCTTACGAAAAAAATCCCTAATTTTGCAATCGCTTTATCGGAAAGCAAAACCAATCCCATTAAGTATTTTTAGTATATGGCAGCAAAAAAAGAAGCTACGGTTGAAGAGAAATTAAGGGCCCTTTACGATCTCCAACTGATCGATTCCCGAGTGGATGAGATCCGCAATGTAAGAGGAGAACTCCCCCTTGAAGTGGAAGACCTCGAAGATGAGGTACTGGGATTAAAGACCAGACTGGACAAACTCAAGACCGACCTGGAAACCATTAATTACGAGATCACTGCAAAGAAGAACCTTATCGATGAGTCGAAGGTTCTGATCAAAAAATACGCCGAGCAACAGAAAAATGTGAGGAACAGCCGGGAATTCAACTCCCTGGCCAAAGAGGTGGAATACCAGGAACTGGAGATACAACTGGCCGAAAAGAACATCAAGGAATTCAAGGCTCAGATAGAACAGAAAAAAGAGGTGATCGCAGAAACCAAAGAAAAGCTCTCTGAGAGGGAAGCCCACCTTAAACACAAGAAAAGTGAATTAGACGCGATCCTGGCCGAGACTGAAAAAGAAGAAAAAGCCCTGTTGGAACAATCTGACATTTTTGAACAGCAAATCGAAGAGCGACTGGTACAGGCCTACAAACGGATTCGTTCCAATGTTAAGAACGGACTTGCTGTAGTCCCTATCGAAAGAGGCGCTTCCGGAGGTTCTTTCTTTACCATACCCCCACAGGTGCAGGTAGAGATCGCTTCCAGAAAAAAGATCATCACCGACGAGCACAGCGGAAGGATCCTTGTGGATCCGGTGCTGGCCGAGGAGGAGCAGGAAAAAATGCACAAGATGTTCGACAAGATCTAGAATATTACAACTGAAACGTTAAGCCATCCCAGAAAGATGGCTTTTTTTATACCTTTAATTTATGACCCTAGACCAGCAATGCGATCGTATCTCCTCCTCACCTTCCTATCTGTACTTATGACCACGGATGCAGCTTCCCAGGAGCTTAAGGACTACCGGTGGAAGAACCGCATCCTGCTTCTTTGTGAAAAAGATAAGGATCTGGTGCAAAGTGAGAAACAGGTCAGAGCTTTCAAAGCCTTTCCAAAGGAATTGGAGGAACGAAAGCTGGTGATACTGGTATGCCGGGATGGTATCCTGATGGATAAGGATTTCAAGATCTTAAAAAATAATGCCGATTCCCCGGAAAATAAAGGATTTCAGGGGGTGCTGCTCATCGGCTTGGACGGTGGCGTGAAATGGGAAGGCGAATTTCCCGTAAATCCGGGTAAGATCTTTGAGATCATAGACAGCATGCCGATGAGAAGAGCGGAAATAAAGGGGCCATACGATCCTTAGACCGCTTCTTTTTTCTCTTTCAGGAGTTGCAGCATGAGATGCTCCACCTTCTTGCTGTTCCATTCCTTTTCTATGCCTTCCAGGGCCATAACCTCCTTCATGATCCCTTCCTGGAAATCTCCTATAGCCAGTGCCTCTGCATAGGACCTTTCTGAGAAAGTGACCCTGGAGTAAGTAGGCTCCCAGAGTTCAGGGTGTTTATCCGCGAACCATTTTTCAATCTTCTTCTGGAGCAGGAAGGCGGGATCTGCCGTTTTGCTGCTCATCTCGACGAAATTCCGGTAACTGAGTTCTGCGATAGCATCCGCATTGGGTTTGCGTTCCTTCTGGAAGGTCTGGAAAATGGTCTCCCAGTCGTCCCCGTATTGCTCCATGATGTCATTGAACGAATGGATATCCTCAAAGCCTGCATTCATCCCCTGCCCGTAAAAAGGTACAATAGCGTGGGCCGAATCCCCCACAAGGGCGACCTTATCCCAATAGGTCCAGGGATAACATTTCATGGTTACCATGGCACTGGTAGGATTCTTAAAGAAGTCGAATGTCAGGTTTTCGATATCCTGCATCACGTTGGGAAAATAGGTAGTAAAGAATGCGGTAGCCTCTGCTTTCGTCCTGATATTCTCAAAGGAAACTTCACCTTCGAAAGGAAGAAAAAGCGTGCAGGTAAAACTTCCGTCCAGGTTGGGCATGGCGATGAACATGAACCTTCCCCTGGGCCAGATGTGGAAAGAATGCTTGTCGAGTTTATGGGTGCCGTCCTCATTTGGGGGTATGGTGAGTTCCTTGTAACCGACGTCGAGAAAATCCTGGGAGTAATCGAATCGACTCCTGCGCTGCATCTTGTGCCTGACCCTGGAAAAGGCACCATCACATCCGAAGATGTGATCATACTCATATGCCTTCCACTCACTTTTCTCCGATTCTCCCGTGTAAAGGGTCGCCGTAGGAAGGTCTACATCCCAGACCTTTTCCTCAAATCTGAAAAGGGCCCCTGCCTCTTCAGCCAGGTCTATCATTTTCCGGTTCAGTACCCCCCGGGAGATGGACCAGATGGCCTCTCCTTCCTTCCCGTATTTCTGGTAGTAGAGGGGTTTTCCCAGCACATGCATCGCCCGCTTGTCTAGTGGGATCGCCAGCTTTTTGATCTCCTCTTCCAACTCGACCTCCCGCAGGGCCTTCCAGCCCCTGTCGCTCATCGCCAGGTTGATGGACCTTCCGGAAAATTCAACAGTGCGTATATCCGGGCGCCGATCGAAGACCGTAATGCTATGCCCCCTTCGACGGAGGTAGATAGCCAGAAGAGATCCTACGAGACCTGATCCAACTATCGCAATGTTCTTGGGGGTTTGAGTCATCTTTCTCCCTCGGGAATGCTTTTGAAAAGTAAAAGTAAGAAATAATACGTATTGGGCTCCCCGAGATTTTATTATACCCTTAACGAAGTTTTGTTTAACTTTTAATTAATTTCGTTTAACAATGTCAAGTATGTTGCATTTAGACTCCCAACGGATAGAAGAATTGCCCTCCCGTTACCGGGCCCATATGATCAACAGCATGTCCGGGTATAAGTCGTGCAATCTCATTGGTACACGGTCTTCCGGGGGAAATGCCAATGTTGCGATCTTCAACTCCGTACTGCACATCGGCAGTTCTCCGGCCATGCTGGGTTTTTTACTCAGGCCTCTAACAGTACGGAGGGATACCTTTGACAATCTCATACAAACCGGACAGTTTACCGTAAACCAGGTTAGCTCCAAGATGGTGGAACAGGCGCATCAGACCTCAGCAAAATACGGACAGAATGAATCTGAGTTTAGGGCTGTGGGCTTTACAGAGGAGTACATGGCCCCATTTGAAGCTCCCTATGTGGCTGAAAGTAATTTAAAAATAGGGTGCCGCTATAAAAATCACTATACGCTGGAGGAGAATGGATGCCTGCTGATCATAGGGACTATAGAACACATATATCTTCCTGAAGGCATACAGGACCCGGATGGGTTCGTAAGGCTGGATAAGATAGATGCAGTCGCCTCCACCGGTCTGGATGGGTATGCACTGCCGGAGTTCCTCGGCAGGCTTGACTACGCCAGGCCCGGGCACCCGACAAAGCCGCTGGCCCATGGCACATAAAAAACCCTTTTTGCCGGAGAAACTGTGCCGGCAATGCGGCCGACCCTTCAGCTGGAGGAAAAAATGGGAGAAGAACTGGGAGGAGGTGAGATATTGCAGTGAACGATGCCGGAGAGAATCAAAAAATAAAACCTGAGCATGAGAGAGAATGACATCGAGAAGAAAGCCCTGATCTGGTTCAGGAATGACCTTAGGACCGCAGACAACCTCTCCCTGACAAAGGCCTGCAGGGAGGCAGGGGTAGTGGCGGTGTACTGTATAGACCCCGGACTTTTTGAACCGGGGGAATACGGGTTTAAGCGAATGGAGAAATTCAGGGCAAGATTCCTGCTGGAAAGCCTGGGAGACCTGAATAAGAACCTGGCTTCCCTAAATATCAGTCTGCTGGTGTACGTGAAGAAAGCCGAAGAGGTCATCCCAGAGATCGTTCAAAAATACGGCATCCAAAAGGTATATCTGCAGAAGGAATGGACCCGTGATGAACTGAATGAATTGAACGGGGTCAGGGAAAACACCCTGAAGGGAATCGAATTCGAAGAGAGTTACGACCAGTTCCTCTTCCATCCGGAAGATGTCCCCTACCGGGAATTCGCGGAAATACCGGAAGTTTTCACCCAATTCAGGAAAGCCTGTGAGAAATCGACCCGCGTACGCCAGGTGCTCGCCACTCCCGACCCCAAACCCAAGACAAACCTAATTCCAGATACCAATCCCCTGCCCTCTCTAGAGGACCTGGGTTTTGAACCGTTTGACACGCACCCCCAATCTGCATTTCCCTTTCGGGGAGGAGAAAATGCCGCTGTGATGCGCATACAGGAATACTTCTGGGAGACCCGAAAACTGGCCTTCTACAAAAAAACGAGAAACGGCCTGGTTGGGAAGGACTACAGTTCTAAACTTTCCCCCTGGCTTGCGAATGGCAGCCTGTCAGCAAAAACGGTATACTGGGAAGTCAAAAGATTTGAAAAGGAGATCAGAAAAAACCAGGACACCTACTGGCTCATCTTTGAACTCATCTGGAGGGATTACTTTAAATATATCTCCCTGAAATACGGAGACCGCATCTTTCATCTGGGAGGGATATTAAACAAGGACTACACCTGGGTTAATTCCGAAGCAGCAAGGAAGGAATGGATACATGGTTACACGGCCGAACCCTTTGTGAATGCGAATATGATAGAACTGGCACAGACCGGATGGATGAGCAACAGGGGAAGGCAGAATGTGGCCTCCTACTGGGCCAAGGAACTGCAACAGGACTGGAGGATAGGGGCTTCGTATTTTGAAGCCATGTTGCTCGATTACGATGTCCACAGCAACTGGGGAAACTGGATGTACAACAGCGGAGTGGGCAATGACCCGCGGGACCGGAAATTCAATATCCAACGTCAGGCCAGCCAGTACGACCCCCACGGAACTTTTCAGAACAGATGGTTGCAGACCAGCCTCTTTTAAACGCTATACAAAGCCAATGAGAACACTCCGACTCATCCTGGGCGACCAGTTGAACCTCCAGCACCCCTGGTTCCAGGAAGTAAATCCCGATTGTATCTATCTCATGGCAGAGATGCGACAGGAAACCGATTATGTGCGCCACCATATCCAAAAGGTGGTCGCGTTTTTCCTCTCTATGCGGTCCTTTGCCGAATCATTAAAAAACCAGGGGCACCAGGTAGTCTATTTCCGGATTGGCGAGCAGGACAATCCACAGAACCTCAAGGAACTTATCCAGGGTCAGATAGAAAAACAGGAGGCAGAGAAGTTCGAGTACCTTCTTCCTGACGAATACCGCCTCGACCTGCAACTGCGTGAGATCACCTCATCCCTGGAAATAGAGGTAGGTCATCGGGATACCGAACACTTCCTTACAGACCGGAATACGCTCAAGGACTTTTTTGAGGGAAAGAAACAAATGGTCATGGAATCCTTCTACCGTATGATGCGGAAAAAATACGGTATCCTTATGGACCAGGGTGAACCCGAAGGGGGGCAGTGGAATTACGATAAGAGCAACCGGAAGAAATGGAAAGGGGACCCTGAGATCCCCGGAATACCCGACCTGAGAAAGGACGTGCGCGAACTTTTGGAGGAGATCCGCCAGGCAGGGGTCTCAACCATTGGTAATATCGATGCGCAAGGATTTAACTGGCCGACCTCCAGGGAGGAGAGCCTTCTTCTCCTGGATCATTTCAGCAAAAATCTGCTTCAGCATTTCGGTGACTATCAGGATGCCCTCCATACAGAACAAAAGTTCCTCTTCCATTCCAGGCTTTCCTTCTCCATGAATTCCAAGATGATCTCCCCCAGGGAGGTCATCGATGCCGTGCTGAGCAGTTATCGCGAACAGCAGGAGGAGATCGATATCAGTCAGGTCGAAGGTTTCGTGCGCCAAATCCTGGGCTGGAGGGAGTACATGAGGGGTATCTACTGGAAGGAAATGCCTGGGTACAAGGAAAAAAATGCCCTGGGGAACCACCATCCGCTGCCAGATTTCTTCTGGACGGGAAAGACCCGGATGAACTGCCTTAAACACGCGATTGGTCAAAGCCTGGATGAGGCCTATGCCCATCATATACAGCGACTGATGATCACGGGGAATTACGCCTTGCTGACCCAGACCGATCCTGACGAAGTAGACGCCTGGTACCTGGGCATTTACATCGACGCCGTAGAATGGGTGGAGATCACCAATACCCGAGGGATGAGTCAGTTTGCAGACGGAGGGATCGTCGCCACCAAACCCTATGTGAGCAGTGCCAACTACATCCAGAAGATGGGGGATTATTGTTCTGGCTGTTCCTATGACCACAATGCGAAAACCTCAGAAGACGCCTGTCCTTTTAACGCTTTATACTGGAATTTCCTGGATGCCAAAAAAGAAGTGTTCAAGGACAATCCTCGGATGGGAATGATGTTGAATTTACTGTCGAAGAAGGACAAAGGGGAAATGGAGCAGATCCGTGAGAGGGCACGAAAGATAATCCAACATCCGGAAGACTTCTGATACGGTTTCGCCTCCGTCATCCATAAGGCATTCCTGAACCGTATATCAAGTACCTTCCGCCTCTGGCGTCTATATATAAAAAGTCCGGTGATCATCTCACCGGACTTTGTCTTTTTATGGGAATTACCTTATTCCAGGATCCCGTCCACGATGCCGTATTCCACGGATTCTTCGGCACCCATCCAGTAATCGCGGTTAAAGTCCTTCATAATCTTATCAAAGGATTGCCCGCAATTTTCCGCGAGGATCTTCGCTCCCAGTTCTTTGGTCTTAATGATCTCCTTGGCCTGGATCTCTATGTTGGAAGCCTGTCCTCGGGCTCCCCCGCTGGGCTGGTGGATCATGACCCGGGCGTGGGGCTGGATAAACCTCCTCCCCTTTTTCCCTACGGACAAGAGGATGGAACCCATGGAAGCGGCCAGTCCCGTGCAAATGGTGGAAACCGGGCTTTTCAGGGATTTGATGGTATCGTATATGGCAAAGCCGGAAGTGACATAGCCCCCCGGGCTGTTGATATAGAGCTGGATCTCTTTGTTGTTCTGCATGTCGAGGTACATGAGTCGGTCGATAACGTGTTTAGCCGAATCATCGTCGACCATCCCCCACAGGAATACTTTTCTCTCCTGAAGTAACTTCTCGTCTATGGCCTCCTGTACCTTACCTTTCTTTGCACTCATAATGACTTTTTATTTGCCCTCAAAGGTACGCATTTACCGCCCATTTTGACAAGTCGGCCCGCGCCAAAATTGCACATAATCAAGACCCTCTATTTCAGTAGATTATAAAAAACCTGAAAACCGGCTCCACTAGTTTCTGTAAGAAAAAGAATGTTCCTCAATCCTCGGTCATCTGACTTGAACACTTTGCGATATCCACTTGAACTTACAAAGAATATTTTGGGGAAGCGGAAAATGTTTGATAGGTAACTTATCCAAACCTGTTATCTTTGGAAAAAATTGAAAAAATCACATGAAAAAATTCCTGACTCTCTCGGCCTTGCTTTGTCTGCTGTTTGCCTGTAAAACAGAAAAAAAGGCCCCTCCAAAAGAAGAAATGAACATTCTGGAACAGGTCGCAAAGGCACATGGGATGGAGAACTGGAATAAGGTTAAGGAGATCCGTTTCACCTTTAACGTGGACCGGGACACTGTACATTTTGAAAGGGAATGGGTATGGGATACCAAATCCCAGGAGGTCAGGGGCATATCAAGGGGAGACACCATACTGTATAACCGCAGGGCTGTAGACAGCCTTTCGGAGAGGGCAGATGCCGCTTTTATCAATGACAAATACTGGCTGCTGGCCCCCATCAACATCACATGGGATAAAAACAATCTTACCTACTCCGTTGAGGAAAAAGTTCCGGCCCCCATCAGCAGCGATTCCCTGACCAAACTGACCGTGGTCTACGGGAACGATGGCGGGTATACCCCGGGTGATGCCTATGATTTTTATTTAGGAGAGGACTTCCTGGTCCGCGAATGGGTATTCCGGAAGGGCAACAGTCCGGAACCTTCCAGTGTGACCACATGGGAGGGTTATGAAGAGTTGAACGGACTCAATATCTCTACCATGCACAAGAATAAGGAGGGGAATTTTTCTCTTTATTTCACGAACGTGCAGGTGATCCGGTAGGTTCAGTTTTTCCTGATCCTGTTTTTCCTCATCAACAAGGAAGTAAAGAGCACGACCACTACCCCTGTGAGCAGGACCGAAAAACTCGTATTGAGGGAGTACTGCTCAGCGAGGAAGCCGAGGATGACAGGGCCCAGCAAAAAGCCAGAATATCCGGAACCGGCGATAAAGGCTACCCCCTGGGATGATTCCACTCCTTTCACATTCCCACCAATCCGGAAAAGTTCTGGGATGATCACTGAAAATCCGAGTCCGGTCAGGGCAAATCCCAGGATGGCCATGTAGGTATGGCCTGCGAGAACGCAAAGATACCCGGCAATAGCAATAGAAGATCCAAGAGCCACGATCCTTACGGACCCAATTCTGGCACTGATGGCATCTCCCAGAAATCGGCCCAGGGTCATGGTGATCTGAAATCCCAGGAACCCGGCTCCCCAAAGGGCCTCAGGGGCAAGGGACACTTCCTTCAGGAACAGACCACTCCAGTCTACGATAGCGCCCTCGCTGGCCATGACCACAAAAGAGACAACCCCCAGTAACAACAGGGGTTTGAAATTTCTAAAACTGAAGGGTTCCTTCTCTACCGGTGCCGCCTTGATATGCAGATATCGCTTTGAAAAAATAAGGTTGACCGAAAGAACAAGGATCACCGCCGCAATCATATGTAACATCCTGTTCTCAAAAACGAGGATTAGGAAGCTCCCCAGTCCGGCCAAAACTCCACCCAGGCTGAAAAAGCCGTGGGAGGCCGACATAAAATTCTGTTTATCCTCCTTTTCGATCTCTGTAACCAGGGTATTCATGGCGATATCCAGCAGGCCGTTCGCGGAACCAAAGAAGAAAAGGGCCAGGGCAAGGGTAAGGAAACTATTGGCCATCAGCGGGAAAAGGGCCGTAAGGCAAAGACCCAGGATTCCATACCAGGTGGCCCGGCCTACCCCGAGGTAATTGACGATCCTCGAGGCGACGGGAAAAACGGTAAAGACACCAAAGGACAAAAAGAACAGGGCGATCCCGAGGGTAGCCTTGTCGATCCCCAGATCTTCCTTCACCATGGGGATATAAATGGCCCAGGTCCCGAAAAGTATGTTCAAACTGGCAAAGGCCCAGGCCGGACCAAAATACCGTGGATTGGAAAGGATCAGTCGGAGTGACTTCATAGGCTTGTGAAAGATGGATCGAAGTTATGTTTTCTGAATACCTTTTTTAAGGATCTGCCCAAAGCGGTACATATCCTCAAAAGAGCAATAAAAAGGGGCCGGGGCCAGGCGGATGACATTGGGTTCTCTCCAGTCCGTGATCACCCCTTGCTGCATAAGGTAATCAAAAAGGGATCGCCCTTCACCGTGGAGGAAAACCGAAAGTTGGGTTCCTCTGGCTTCCGGGGTAATGATCTCGAAGACGCTGCCTACTTCCTTACCGATCTCGCGCAGGATGAACTCCAGGTAAGAAACGATCAGGTTTCTTTTTGCAATCAGGGCAGGCATCCCTACTTCCTCGAACATTTCAAGGGAAGCGAGGTAGGGAGCAAGGGCGAGGACAGGGGCATTGCTTATTTGCCAAGCATCGGCGTTTTCCATGGGGTCGAATGCAGGCTGCATCAGGAAACGCGTCTCTTTTTTTGTGCCCCACCAGCCTTCGAATCTGGGGATATCCGTCCTCCCGTGGTAACGCTCATGGATGTAGACCCCGGAAGCATTCCCGGGTCCGCTGTTCATGTATTTATAGCTGCACCAGGCAGCAAAATCGACATCCCACTCGTGCAATGCGAGTTCTACATTCCCCACCGCATGGGCGAGGTCCCATCCCACATATGCCCCCGCAGCCTTACCGGCCCGGGTGATCGCTTCCATGTCGAAGACCTGTCCGTTGTAATAGTTCACCCCGCCCAGGAGGACCAGGGCGAGCTCATCCCCTACTTCATCGATTTTGGCCAGGACGTCCTCGGTACGCCAGTGGTGTTCGCCTTCTCTCTTCCGGACCTCCACCAGCGTATCTGATACCTCCAGGCCGTGATACCTGATCTGGCTCTGGAACATATACTGATCTGATGGAAAGGCTTTTTCCTCACAGAGGATCTTGTAGCGCTTGGCAGAAGGCCGGTAGAAGGAGACCATCAAGAGGTGAAGATTAACAGTGAGGGTATTCATAACCGTGATCTCCGAAGGTTTTGCCCCCACTACCCTGGAGAGCGGACCTGCCAGTCGTTCGTGATAGTCCCACCAGGGTTTATCGGCATAGAAATGTCCCTCCACCGCCAGTTCCCTCCAGTCCTTCATGATCTCTTCCACAAAAGCAGCCGTCCTTTTAGGCTGTAATCCGAGGGAATTTCCTGTAAAATAGATGACCTGTTGTCCTTCAAGTGCAGGGAAATGAAATTGATCCCGGTATGAGGCCAGGGGATCCGAGGCATCGAGTTGTCTGGCGAACTCTGCTGTATTTTCGAAGGTCATAGTCATCTTTTGCGCAAAAATACAACAAGCCCGTCTAACCCGCTATACACCTACTCCTTTTCCCCTGTGGGAAGACGGAGGCGCATTTCAAGCAAGTGCTTTTCAAAACCCGACTTCTCATAGGAGGCAATGGCGGGTCCATTCTCCTGATAAACCGTCAGGCGAACCTCCCTCAGTCCTTTCAGACCTGCCCATTCCTTCAGGGCCTCTATGATCATGCCGTTGATACCCCTGCCCCTGAATTCGGGCAGGGTGTACATAAAGCCCAGGTGGGCGTATTGATGGTGATCGAGATAAGGCCTGGCGGATTTGGCTATTCCGTATCCGGAACTCACAATCTGACCGTCCACCTCAGCGACCAGGACCCTTACCTCCTTATCCTCTATAAAGGCTCCTATGTCGTAATAATGCAATTCTCCCTGGCGAATAGTAGGGTCCATGGGCCTTTCTGCCTCAATGAGTCTCTGTTCGAACTGAAGAAGCACGGGCAGGTCTTCCCGAACGGCTTCCCTGATGGTGATCTTCATCCTAAGCGGGTTTTGATTGCCTCGATGAAAGTAGAGCAAAAAGCCTATTTTTACAAAAAGATCCGCATGCATTTTCTTTCGGAAAGCCTGCAAGGGTATATCACCGAACACTCTGAAAATGAACCCGAGTACCTGCAAGCCCTGAGCAGGGAAACCCACCTGAAGGTTTTGCAGCCCAGGATGATCACCGGCCATTATCAGGGCAGGGTTCTCAGTATGCTCTCCAAGCTCATTTCACCTTTCCGCATCCTCGAGATCGGCACCTATACGGGATATTCCGCCCTTTGCCTTGCCGAGGGCCTTCGTCCAGGAGGGGAATTGCATACTATTGACATCAATGAGGAACTGCAGGGGATACAGCGAAAGTATTTTGACCTTTCGGGCTATGGAAAGCAAATTAAACAATACGTGGGAGATGCCCTCGATATCATTCCGGGGTTGGACCTCCAATTCGATCTGATCTTTATCGATGCAGAAAAAAAGGAATATTCCCGGTATTTTGAGGCCGTTTTACCCAGGACAAAACAAGGAGGGATCATTCTGTCTGATAACGTTTTGTGGTCCGGGAAGGTGATTGAACCTCTTGACCCCACAGACAAGGCCACCAGGGCCCTATTGGATTACAATGACATGCTTAAGCGGGATCCCAGGGTGGAGACGGTCATGTTGCCGATCCGGGATGGCCTGACCCTAAGTAGGGTGCGATCAGACCGGTAAAACCGCGATAGAAGAGAAGGGCCATCACGATGCCCACAAAAGACCCCGCGATCAGGTCGAGTGGGTAATGCACGCCCACATAGATCCTGCTTAGTGAAAACAGAAGGGGCCAGATATAAAATACCCATACCCAGGGGAGCTTTTTTCGGAGGAACAGAACCACCAGGGTGGTGATGGCAAAGGAATTGGCCGCATGCCCCGAAAAGAAACTATAGTCTTCCGGCCTGAATAAAACCCGGATAATTCCCCTCAACTCTTCTGAATTGTTAGGCCTGAGTCGGGCCACAAATTCCTTGGTAAGGTACATCAGGGCCATGACACAACCGAATAACAAAAGGGTGGTGAGGATCCTGGCAAATGCCTCTTTTCGGGAAAAAGCGACCAGGAACAGGACAAAAAAGAGGGCAAAGAGGGGCAGCCAGGAGGAAGTGTGGGTCACATAGGACCAGAAGCCGTCATATTCCTCGATTCCCAGGCTGTTCAGAAAGATAAAGGTGTTGCGGTCCCAATCTATAAGCCTGTCCCACATCCGCTGCCTTACTTTCTTTTGATGGTTCCGGAGACTTCCTCAATATTCTTTTTGACCTGGTTCATCTCCTTTTTGATATCTTCCGTAATACTCGTATCGATACCCTGTTTCTCCGCACTTCTCTGGATCTCCTGCTTGATATCTTCTGTGGCATCCTTTAATTGTCGCATACCCTTGCCCAGACTTTTGGCGATTCCGGGGATCTTATCGGCACCGAAAACCATCACCACGATGAACATGATGAAGAAAATTTCGGCTCCGCTGATAAATAAGAATACTAGTGAATGCATACTACAAATATAATCAAGTTTGGAACCCATTGTGTTAAATAAAAAGGTCCCGGCAAAAAATGTCGGGACCTGTAAAGCATTCCTGTAGTGCGATTAATCGCCCTTGATCCCTTCTTTGAACTGGTTGAATTCGGATGGGGATTCCTTCTTGGGCCAGCTGTTGTTGGTCACGTCTATATCGGCTGTTTCCGCTCGAGGATCGACGGTAACCGCAACGAGTTCGGATTGGGAGGAGATCACCCTCTTGACCTCCGCATCGTTCCTCCTCCAGATCTCTGGCGGATAGGTGACCTGTTCGGTACTACCATCGGCATAGGTGTATTCCACGATCAATGGCATGGGGATTCCCCCGGGTTTGTCGAAGGTAACTTCGTAAAAATACCGCGGTTCTTTGATCCTGGCCCTTTCCTCGGCTGTGAGATTGTCCATCATGAATTCCTTCAGAGGAACGGAGACCTCACTGGGGGATCTCCCTTTCAGGTCCTGATCCGCATCCTCGCTCTCCTCTTCAACCAGATAGACCAGCGGAGGCAGGTCTGATTCTGTCATGTTACGTGCGGCCATATACTCCCTCATTTCTTTGCCGGGTTTGTCACTGACCATGTATTTTTTCACTTCTTTTACACCTATATCCACGTAGTCGGTTGTATAGAACCAGCTTCTCCAGAACCAGTCGAGGTCCACTGCGGATGCATCTTCCATAGTGCGGAAGAAGTCCTCCGGGGTGGGATGCTTGAACATCCACCGCTGGGCATAGGTCTTGAAGGCATGGTCAAAGAGTTCCCTGCCCATCACTGTTTCCCTCAGGATGTTCAGAGCCGTTGCAGGCTTGGCGTAGGCGTTGGGACCCAATTGAAAGACGTTTTCAGGATTCGACATGATAGGTGCAATCGTACTTTGATCCCCGCTCATGTAAGGGACGATCTTGGAAGGTTCCCCCCTTCTGGACGGGTATTTGTCATTGGGGGCGATCGCTTCGGGATAGGCCTCACCGAACTCCTGCTCCGCCAGGTATTGCATAAAGGTATCCAGCCCTTCATCCATCCATCCCCATTGGCGTTCGTCCGAATTGACGATCATGGGGAAGAAGTTATGGCCTACCTCATGGATGATCACGCTGATCATGCCGTATTTCGTGCGATCAGAATAAGATCCGTCCTCGTTGGGCCTACCGTAGTTCCAGCAGATCATGGGGTATTCCATTCCCTGGTTCTTGGCATGGACCGAGATGGCTTTGTGGTATGGGTAATCAAAGGTGTGAGCCGAATAGGATTTGAGCGTGCTGGCCACGGCCTTGGTGGAAAGCTCTTCCCATAGCGGGTTGCCTTCTTTGGGATAGAGGGAGACCGCCATTACATCCCTGTTTCCTATCCTTACGGCCTGCATGTCCCAGATAAATTTCCTGGAGGTAGCAAAGGCGTAATCCCTTACGTTCTCCGCCCTGAATTTCCAGGTCTTCTGCTTCTCGGAAAATCCTTTTTCAGCCTTTTCAGCATCTTCCTGGGTGACGATAAGCACAGGCTTATCATAGGATCTCTGGGCCTCCTCATAACGATTCATCATTTCCTTGCTGAAGACGTCCTTGCGGTTCAACAGCCTTCCGGTCGCATCCAGGATATGATCGGCTGGCACGGTAATATTTACATCGTAGTTGCCAAAGGGCAGGGCAAATTCCCCGCTCCCCCAGAATTGGTGGTTCTGCCATCCTTCCACGTCGCTGTACACGGCCATGCGAGGAAAGAACTGGGCGATCACATATGCCCTGTTTCCATCCTTCTCGAAATATTCATAACCAGACCTGGCGCGGTCTACGGTATGGTCAGGGATATTATACCACCATTTTACCGCAAAGGAAACCTTGTCTCCTGTCTTTAGCGGTTCGGGCAGGTCTACACGCATCATGGTCTGATTGATGGTATAAGGCAGTGGCTTCCCGCTGGCATCCTTCACATATTCTATCCTGAACCCACCGTCAAAACCCTCGGTCATGTAAGTCTGCGCAAAGGTTCCCGTAGTGTAGGCTATGTTGACCCCATTCCCGTTTCTCAGAGGCGACTTGGAATCCC
This sequence comes from Muriicola jejuensis, assembly GCF_010671595.1. GTDB lineage: Bacteria > Bacteroidota > Bacteroidia > Flavobacteriales > Flavobacteriaceae > Muriicola > Muriicola jejuensis. Next base: position 441,895 of record NZ_JAABOP010000001.1, read on the forward strand.
TGGCCCTCACATTCTGGTCTAGTTGCAACCACAAAAATTCCAGGGCATCCGGGGCATTGTTGTGATAGGTGATGGTTTCTTCCCCATAGAGTCTGGCGTTCTTGTCATCGAGTACGATATCCATCTTGTAATCGGCCTGCTGCTGGTAATAACTGGGGCCTGGTGTGCCTGAGGCCGAACGATACATATTGGGTGTGGCGAACTCCTGGTACATCTGCCTGAACTTGTTCTGATTGGTATGCCCGGGTTCCCTTTCCTGTGTGGTCTTTTCCTGGGCAAAGGAAACCACGGCAAAGAGAAGGAGCAATGAGGTGCTGATACTTTTGAATCGATCCATAAAATTTTGATATAATTTGAATTTTCCGGCGCGGAAAATAGGATTTTCCGAAGAGAAAGCAGGTGTACTTTTTAAAAGTTTAACATTCCGGAATTGCTTTCCCTGAGAAGTACAAAACTCTTTTTTATCTCCCCGAATCTGAAGTGGACAATGTTCTTCTGTTCTTCGTACACATCCATCAGAACCTCGTTCTGTATTTCGACGGATCTGAGGCCCTCAAGGGGCCTCTCGGGAACCTCCACAAAAAGTACCAGGATATCGTTATCTACCTTTTTGCCCAGAAACTTATACTCAACAGGTGTTCCGTTTATTCTTACGGAGAACTTGGCTCTGAGGTATCTGTCGATATAGCCATTGGCATCGGGCCTTTCTTTTGGGGTCCCCAAAGAGAGTTCTGCATCATATCGCTCCAGGAGGGCTTTCTCCAGGTCGTCTATAAAGACACGACTCGTGATCTGGATGGCCTGATCCGGGGCATAGTATTCCACCTGGGTCACACTCACATAGAACTTATGAGCGCTCAACCCACTAAGGAGGGTTGAAAGGAACAAGATGATCATTTTGTGCATACCCATTCTATTTTTTTCCTAGAGGCGTCAATTCCCGTGCCAGGGATGTCTAATCGAGTTGATTATTTTCCTTGTAAGCCTTGCTCTTAATCAGTAGCAGGTTAAGAATAGCGATATGATCCTCCGAGGAGACGATGGAATCGAAGGTTGAATCGACCTCGCAATAATACATAAAATCATCGATCCTGTCGGCCGGAATACCCATCCGACTGACAAAGATGCTGTCCGGATAATATTTTCGTACTTCCTGGGTCAGGAGGTATTTTCTGTCCCGGGCCACCCTTTTTTTAAGCATTTTGGTTCTCCCGGTGATCATATTGATCAGCGGGTTGAACGGTATGGCGGTGATCATACCCAGTTGAAAAGGGCCGATTGATGCTTCTTTCAGCAGGCGTTCACTCTGCATCATTGGTTTCACATTGGCATTTGGAAGCCCAAGGGTAGAGGCGGTCACCACCGGATCTGTTTTCATGTTCTGCATATCCCTGATCAGGTCCCCTGAAAGGTTATACGGACGCACCACCACCTCATCGAGTTCATTGACGAACTCTTCCAGGTTCACATAGACGAACCTGCTTTCCAGGACAGAAGCAGAGATCACCAGGCTTTTGCGCTGATACTGCACAGCCGAAAAAAGCAGGGTATCCCCCGGAGAGGCCTCTACGGAAAAAAAACCCTCCTCATCGGAGATGGTCGCCCGCCCGGCAGAGGTATTCATGATATGTACATCCGGAACCCCCTTGTTTTCGAACCGGATCTGACCTCTGAGCTGGGTGTTGAAGAGGGACTGTCCGCACATGGCCTGACAGATCAGAAAAACCGAAATACAGAGCCAGCTAGTCTTCCACATTGAGGCCTTTTCTGAATTCCTTGCTCTGGTTCACCAAAAAGTCGATCAGTTGAAATTCATTGTCCTTTCTCAAAAGGGACTGGGCGGGGAGATTGTTGTCGCAATAGACCAGGAAGGCATCGATCTGGTCCTGTGTAAGTTGAAGGTCGCGCACGAAGAAATCGTCGTCATACACCTGCCTCAGGACCTCGCTCACCTTCAGGGGGGCACGCTCTGCGGTCTCATCCTTATTTCCGGAGAGAAAAAGGGCCTTGAAGATATTCCGGAAGTTGAGTCCGTCCCTCATTTGCACCCCACTGGGGTCCATGGCGATGTTTCTGAACTCGGAGGTCGCATCCGTTTCGTAGACATATTCCTTGAATTCTTCATTCTGAAGCTGCAGGAACTTCTTCTGGTTCTCGGGACTGACGGTTACCTCATCAAGCTCCGTGACCTTTTCATTCACCTCTACCACCAGGCGATTTTTCTGAAGAATCTCCGGCGTGATCTTCAGGATCTCGATCTGGTAGTTCACAGCCGTAAAGACCAATTCATCCCCTTCCCTGACGTTGATCAGGAATTCTCCTTTGTCATTGGTGATAGTGGCCCGTTCGGCCGTGGTGTTGATCACGTTCTCATTGGGCACGGGCACATTGCGGTATAACACTTGTCCGCGCAGGGGTCTGCGGTCTTCGTTCTGTGAAAATCCGAAGGACAGGAAGAGAAGTGCGGGTAATAGGATCAGATATTTTTTCATGGTGTTAAGGGTGATAGAGATGCCGCGCTGGAATTAACCAGCAACGCCGTTACCTCTGCGGAGATAAAGAAATAAGAAGTTGAGATCAAAAAAAAATTAAACGTCCTAAAACTTATGTTAAAAAGGGGATCTACCTCCAAAGGAAGAACGATCTCAAGTTAAAATTTACGAAAATTTCCGGGGAGTTCCACAAAGTCGGACAACCAGGGTGGTTTACCCCAAAAATCGGTATTTCGGGGTAATTCTTTAGCCCGAGTCCGAGATAGTTCTACATTTGTATTTGCCTTTTTTCTGAGAGAACGCATATGAAAATGAAATTCAGACATGTCCTTTGCGGGATTATAACCCTTTTATGGATAGGGGCTTATTCCCAGATCAAGATCGGGGATAATCCTCAAAATATCGACCCGGCCTCCATCCTAGAATTGGAAAGCACCACCAGGGCCTTCGTCATCAATAGGGTCACCACAACCCAGATGAATGCCATTATACCCATTGAGGGTGCTATGGTCTATAATACGGATATTCAGTGCCTGCACTATTACGACGGGGAGAATTGGCTCAATCTATGCGAGGCCCTGGGATTGACCATCACGAACAATCCAATTGTACATTTGGATACCACCATTGCAATTACCAGGACAGATAATAATTTCAACCTGGAGGTCAAATCCATAACCGGTCTGCAGATAAATGATAGAAGCATCACCAGAGAAGATATTGCCCTTAATACCATTTCCAATGGCAATATTCAAAATGCCACCATTCAAAACACCAAAATTGCGCCAGGGCCAAATAACACCCAACTGGTAACCAATAATGGTGGCAACGTGGTCTGGCTACCTAGAACCTCACCTATCGCTTTTGGAAAGGCAGATGCAGGAGCTGCCTTGAAATTGTTCGGGGCTACGTCCATAGGAGGTTCCGGCGGACTTTACACGGTTACGCTCTCAGCCGCCAGGCCTGATACAAACTACACTATCCAATTGACTGTTTCCGATGGGTATGTGATCACGGTGTTCAGTCAGGGGTTATCATCATTCATCGTACAGATAACTGATGTAGCCGGAGCTCTGGTTCCGGATGGGCAATGGTATTTTACTGTATTTGATTACTAAAATTGAAATACACGGTCTACATATTCATTTTTATTTTTAGTATCGCTTCATTCGGTCAAACTGCCCTGTATAATAGCGGGAACCTCAGGATCCATGAGGAAGGGAAGATCGGTTTCCATACAGACCTGATCAATGACGGACCTTTTGACGAGAACAGCGGACTTGCCGGATTTTACGGCTCCGAACCGATCACCGTCTCAGGGGCCCTCACCCCTGTACTGTTCGATGTGGAGATCTTTAACAACAGTGGGGTATTGCTCAATACCTCTCTGGCTATAACCAATAACACGGATTTTTTTCTCGGGGATTTTATTTCACCCAGAAATAACCCTTCCATTTCATACAGTTACCTACAGAATGCGTTTTCTACAGGGGCAAGTGACAATTCTAAAGTAGATGGATACACCTCCCTGAGCGGACAGCAGAACTTTGCTTTCCCGGTGGGCGATGGAGAGCAACTACGCCCGCTGATCCTTGACTCAAACTGGGTCAATAGCATGGCTCTTTGCGCCTATTTTTTCGAGGATCCCAACAACCCGTCCACATTTCCGGGTTTCAACACAGAAATAAAGCCCAGAGATATTTTTGGGGTCAGTAACATTGAGTTCTGGCGTCTGGAAGGCTCAGTGCTCTCCAGGGTCACCCTCAGCTGGAATGCGCGAAGCAACCTGGCCGGACTCACTTCGGACGTCAACAGTATTACCGTTATGGGATGGAGCAAGGCCTCATCACAGTGGGTGAACCTCGGTCGGGAAAGCCTGGCAGGTGACCTGGCTGAAGGGATCGTAAGATCGGCCCCATTTATTCCGGACGATTATGAGATCCTCACCTTCGGCAGTGCTGATGAACCGGAAGAATTACTGGCGCTGGAAGATTACTACCTCTCCCCTAACGGAGACGGCATCAACGACTTCCTGGAGATCCCGGAACTGGAACTGTCGCCTAACAACCGGTTGGAGATCTACGACCGCAGAGGATTAAAGGTCTTTCAAATGGACAATTACAGGGATGAGTTCAGGGGCATTTCCAATGTGGATAACATGGTCCTGAACCGGAATATAGGCTTGCCCGAAGGTCTTTACTTTTACATCATTTCCCTGGATGACCTGGGGCTCAATTTCCAGGGATTCCTCTTCCTGGAACGCTGATTGTAAGCTGTTCCCTACTCGCTGAACAGTCATATTTTTCGGTGATCTCCGCCGAATTTTCCATTCACCACAGCTTTTCATAGCTACACAACAATTATTCTGCCTGCAGGGGCTTCAGCGCTATTTTTATCAGACTTTAAAACAAGCGCTAAAGTTTTAAGATGAATACAAGATACCTATTTCCCTTTCTGATCTTTTTTATCGGGCACATGCTTTCTGCCCAGGTAAAGATCGGGCAGAATCCCAACCAAATCAACTCGGCCTCCATCATCGAGCTGGAAAGTACCACCAAGGCCTTTGTACTTACCCGTGTGACTACGGCTCAGATGCAAGCAATTAAGCCCCTGAGGGGAGCCCTCGTATACAACACCGAGGACGATTGCGTATTTTTTTATACCGGTTCTCAGTGGGCCGACCTCTGCAATGGGACCACCAATCGGGGGACATTCACTTTTGCCGATAACGGGAACGGTACATTTACGATCAATTATTCAGATGGCACTTCCTTTACCTCTTCGGATCTGACAGGACCTCAGGGGCCACAAGGACCTCAAGGGGATCCGGGACCACAAGGACCAATAGGACCGGTAGGACCTCAGGGACCCGCAGGGGCTGACGGTGCAGATGGCGCACAAGGACCACAAGGGGATCCCGGTCCGCAGGGACCCCAAGGAATACAAGGAGATCCGGGGCCGCAGGGACCGCAAGGAATACAGGGAGATCCGGGGCCACAAGGTCCAGCAGGGGCTGACGGAGCAGACGGTGCTCAGGGACCACAGGGAGATCCCGGTCCGCAGGGACCGCAAGGAATTCAAGGAGATCCAGGACCGCAAGGACCAATAGGACCAGTAGGACCTCAGGGACCCGCAGGGCCACAAGGACCCGCAGGAGCGGATGGTGCTGATGGTGCTCAGGGACCACAGGGACTAGTTGGACCAGTAGGACCTCAGGGACCCGCCGGAGCTGACGGTGCAGACGGAGCAGACGGTGCCCAGGGACCGCAGGGAGATCCCGGACCACAGGGACCAATAGGACCGGTAGGACCTCAGGGACCCACAGGGGCTGACGGTGCAGATGGCGCACAAGGACCACAAGGGGATCCCGGTCCGCAGGGACCACAAGGAATACAAGGAGATCCCGGACCACAGGGAGATCCCGGACCACAAGGGCCACAAGGAATACAAGGAGACCCAGGACCGCAAGGACCAATAGGACCCGCAGGGGCTGACGGAGCAGACGGTGCTCAAGGACCTCAAGGACCTCAAGGAATACAGGGAGATCCGGGGCCGCAGGGACCGCAAGGAATACAAGGAGATCCCGGTCCACAGGGACCAATAGGACCGGTAGGACCTCAGGGACCCGCAGGGGCTGACGGTGCAGATGGAGCACAAGGACCACAAGGGGATCCCGGACCACAAGGACCAGTTGGACCCGCAGGACCGCAAGGACCCGCAGGAGCGGATGGCGCTGACGGTGCCCAGGGCCCGCAGGGAGATCCCGGACCACAAGGACCAGTTGGACCAGCAGGACCGCAAGGACCCGCGGGGGCTGACGGTGCAGACGGAGCAGATGGTGCTCAGGGACCGCAGGGAGATCCTGGACCGCAAGGGCCACAAGGACCCGCAGGAGCTGACGGTGCAGACGGAGCAGATGGTGCTCAGGGACCGCAGGGAGATCCCGGACCACAAGGACCAGTTGGACCAGCAGGACCGCAAGGACCCGCGGGGGCTGACGGTGCAGACGGTGCCCAGGGACCTCAAGGGGATCCTGGTCCGCAGGGACCCGCAGGAGCTGACGGTGCTCAGGGACCTCAAGGGGATCCCGGACCACAAGGACCGCAAGGAATACAAGGAGATCCGGGGCCACAGGGACCAATAGGACCGGTAGGACCACAAGGACCAGCAGGGGCTGACGGTGCAGACGGCGCTCAGGGACCACAAGGAATACAGGGAGATCCTGGTCCGCAGGGACCGATAGGACCAGCAGGACCACAAGGACCTGCAGGAGCGAACGGTGCAGATGGTGCTCAGGGACCACAGGGAGATCCCGGACCACAAGGACCAATAGGACCGGTAGGACCTCAGGGACCCGCAGGGGCTGACGGGGCTGACGGCGCTCAGGGACCACAAGGAATACAGGGAGATCCTGGTCCGCAGGGACCGATAGGACCAGCAGGACCACAAGGACCAGCAGGTGCTGACGGTGCAGACGGTGCCCAGGGACCACAGGGAGATCCCGGACCACAAGGACCACAAGGAATACAGGGAGATCCAGGTCCACAAGGACCGATAGGACCTGTAGGACCTCAGGGACCCGCAGGAGCTGACGGCGCAAACGGTGCCCAGGGACCACAAGGAATACAAGGAGATCCCGGGCCACAGGGACCAGTTGGACCGGTAGGACCACAAGGTCCAGCAGGGGCTGACGGTGCAGACGGTGCTCAGGGACCTCAAGGAGATCCCGGTCCACAAGGACCGATAGGACCAGCAGGGCCACAAGGACCCGCAGGAGCTGACGGCGCAGACGGTGCTCAGGGACCTCAAGGAGATCCCGGTCCGCAGGGACCGCAAGGAATACAAGGAGATCCCGGGCCACAGGGACCAGTTGGACCAGCAGGACCACAAGGTCCAGCAGGGGCTGACGGAGCAGACGGTGCCCAGGGACCGCAGGGAGATCCGGGTCCGCAAGGGCCACAAGGAATACAAGGTGACCCGGGACCGCAAGGACCTGCCGGGGCTGACGGTGCTCAGGGACCTCAAGGGGATCCGGGACCGCAAGGACCAATAGGACCGGTAGGACCTCAGGGACCCACAGGGGCTGACGGTGCAGATGGCGCACAAGGACCACAAGGGGATCCTGGACCACAAGGACCGCAAGGAATACAAGGAGATCCCGGGCCACAGGGACCAATAGGACCGGTAGGGCCACAAGGACCAGCAGGGGCTGATGGAGCTCAGGGACCACAAGGAGATCCGGGACCGCAAGGAGATCCGGGACCGCAAGGACCACAAGGAATACAGGGAGATCTCGGACCGCAAGGACCGATTGGACCCGTAGGGCCCCAAGGACCCGCAGGAGCTGACGGTGCTGACGGTGCTGACGGCGCTGATGGTGCTCAGGGACCCCAGGGAGATCCGGGACCGCAGGGACCTGTTGGGCCCCAAGGACCAGCCGGACCTCAGGGACCTCAGGGGGATCCTGCAACAAATATCACGACCAACCTGTCACAGAATACATCTACAGGAGTGATTACTTATGTAAACGAGGATTCAACCTCCCAGACTGCCAATGTTGTGGGCTCAGAAGCCAACAACAGTATCTCAACAGGAGCCAATGGAGGTGCGTTCTATGAGAGCCCGATCAAGGCATTTGGGAAAATCGATTCCAATGGTTCTGTGATAAGAGCTACTTCAGGTATCACCGTAACAAAGCTATCAGGGAACGGGCACTACAGGGTGAATTTACCCGCCGGCCTCGTTTCTGATGCAGATTACATCATTCAGCTCACTCAACCCGGTCGTGGAGGCGCAGGAAATGACGATCCGGGAATTGCCTATGAAAATCAAACCTCGACAAATTTTGAGGTGATCATTGGCGACAATGATAATGGTGGAACGAATCGATCCCGATATAATTCGGAATTCATGTTCATCGTGTTGGACTTATAAGGAATCTATGATCAGAAACCTGATATACGCAGTCACCTTTTTGACCTGTTTGAGCCTGAATGCTCAAATAGACCCGGGCCTGTTATTGGGACTCATCAATGCTACAACAGTTGAGATGAATACGATAACCGGAGCTGAAAGAGGTGCGGTGTTGTACAATACCACGGAAGGAAGGATGTATGTTTTTAACGGTGCTTCATGGGAAAGGGCTGATCCCGGTAGCACGGATGATCAGACCCTACAGGAAGCCCTGGCCTCCGGGAACGACGCCGGAAGTCAGAGAATAATAAATCTCGGCAATCCAACGGGGTCTCAGGATGCTACAAACAAATCCTATGTAGATAATTTACCCCGTGTCTATGTAGGCGCTTTCCAGATAAACGGCACAGGCAACCTGACTATTTCGGGATTGCCTTTCCAACCCACCAGCATTACCTTTTCGGCCCATGCCAATGTGGACGATTTCAATCTCGATGCCGACAATGGGATCCGGAACAATGAACGTGGACTGGAAAACTCTTTTGGATCCATGAATGGTTTCGCCCGTGATAACGGAAGCAGCATTGCACACCAAGTGATTTATGTTGGGGGACACGGAAATTCCATTAATGATATATCTAGATACGCCTCCAGTTCGCACTGCATAGGGATTCGATATGGGAACCAGAACGGGGACAACCTCGGCCTAACTACCGCCAGGATTACTCAGTTCAACCCTGATGGATTTACGGTGAATACAGATAATTATACAGATGCTTTATTGATAATGTATACAGCTTATCGATAGAAGAGAATCTCACACAAAAGATGAATTATCGCCTTATCATATTAGCACTTCTATTTTTCGGGAACATCCGAGCCCAGGATTCTGTACATAATTTTGGTGCGATACAGATACACAACAACGCCGAGGTCGGCTTCCATCTCGACCTGGTCAATGACGGGAGCTTTGAACAGACAACCGGACTGGTTGGTTTCTACGGCAATGATGTGCCCCTGACCATCTCCGGAGCCTTTGCCCCTACCCTTTACGATACCGAAATTGACGTACCCGCCGGTCTGAACCTTCAAACTACCGTCAATGTCAACAACAATGTAAACCTGGTGACCGGTGATATCCGCACTGCCAAGTCAGGAACAGCGGTCTATTCCAACTTTCTGGACGACGCCTTTTACATAGGGGAAAGCAGCGCCTCCAAGATCGATGGGTATGGGGGGATGACCAATAAGTCGACTTTCGTATTCCCCGTCGGCAATGAGGAACGACTCCGGCCCCTGACGATCGAATCTGTAGCGATCAACGCCATGGCCAAGTGCGCCTATTTCTTCGAAGATCCCAATGACTCCAAAACACTCAACCAGTCATTCCTGACCAACCGAAAAGCTACCGACTTTATCTCTGTCAGTGACAGGGAATTCTGGCGTCTGGAAAGCGATGTGCCCTCTCGGGTAACCCTTACCTGGGACATGCACAGCAATGTGCGTTCACTGGGGGAATACCTCAGCGATATCAAAGTCGTGGGATGGAGCAAAGCAGAGAACCAGTGGGTAAACCTGGGGAATTCTGCCGTGGAAGGCGGGATGGCTTACGGCTCAGTAACCTCCGAGGAATTCGTGCCCAGCGACTACGAGATCCTGACCCTTGGCGGAAATGACGATCGTCTGGAAACCTATGACACCGTGGATCTGGACAACTACTTTATGACCCCCAATGGGGATGGCACCAACGACATGCTGGAGCTGGAAGGCATTGCAGAATCCCCAAACAACCTCCTGGAGATCTTTGATCGCTACGGTGTACTGGTGTATTCCAAGGCTAACTACCGGAACGATTTCAACGGGCAATCGAACAGGGAATCGGCTATTCAACGGGGCAGAGGCCTGGCTTCCGGGATCTATTTTTATATTCTGACCATGCACGACCTCCGGCAGAAACACCAGGGCTATCTCTACATTTCCAACTAGGCCTGAAACCTGACCAAAATAAAATACGGATTTGACTTAATACCTTCGAACCGGGAGGTCAAAACTGTTGAAATTGTATTAATTTAGAGTCCAATAACCGGGAAGGTGTTCATTTCTTCCCTAAAAGCATTCCGAATCCATGGGAAAAATCCGATCCTATTATACAACCGGGCTTTGTTTCATTGTTCTCTTCTCCGGCCTCACCGCAGTTTTTGCACAGGATGAAAAATATTCCATAGAAGAATTGATGGGCAAGGCCGATATCGAACTCTTCGGGAAGGATGTCAACCTGCGGAAGGAAGCTTATGACGCCTTTATGGAGATGAAAAAAGCAGCCTATCAGGATGGGATCGATATTCAGATCGTATCCAGTTTCCGAAGCTTCGACCGCCAACTCGCCATCTTCGAGCGGAAGTATTTGCAATTTACGGAGGACGACGGTATGGAACCCCTGGAAGCCATAGACAAGATCATCGAGTATTCCACCATCCCGGGTACCAGCAGACACCACTGGGGTACGGATATCGATATCATTGACGGGAGTAAACCTACCGAAGGCGATGTACTGGTGCCTTCGAAATTTGAAGAAGGCGGCCCATTTGCCGATCTGAAAGCCTGGATGGACATAAATGCCAATAAATATGGTTTTTATCTGGTGTACACCAAAGAACCGAAACGCAGGGGTTTTAAATACGAGCCCTGGCACTACAGCTATGCCCCCCTCTCCGTTCCCATGCTGGAAGTATTTCGAAAGAAGAATATTTTGCAGCTCCTCGTGGAAGAGGACTTTTTGGGAAGTGAGTACCTGACCACCGGTTTCATCAAAACCTATATCAGGGACAATATTCTGGACATCAATCAGACCCTCCTCTAAAATTTACTTTGCAACAACGCCGGTATGAGAAGAGCGAATTGGAAACTTCGGATATTTATCGGCCTGGTCATCGTGGCCTTTGCCATGGTACAGCGTTGTAGCAACAAGGAAAAGAACCCGTATACGGGCAGGGTACAGCATATCAATATGACCGCAGACCAGGAGATCGCTATCGGCCTCCAAAGTACGCCCCAGATCGCACAGCAGTACGGCGGACTCTACCCCGATAATCGCATGCAGGCCTATTTGGACGCCGTGGGAGACAAACTGGTGGAGAACAGTATTGCACGGGAAACCCCTTATGAATACGAATTCCACTTGTTGGCAGATGAAAATACCATCAATGCCTTTGCCCTTCCGGGGGGACAGATCTTCATCACCTACGCCCTTTTCTCAAAACTCAATGAAGCACAACTCGCAGGAGTTCTGGGCCACGAGATTGGACACGTGATAGGGAGGCACTCCGCAGAAAGAATTGCCGAAAGCAGCTACTGGCAAACCATCAGCATGGGAGCTCAGGTGGGTGCTGATGCAGGGAATATCGTCGGTGCCATCGGGCAGAATACCCTTTTGAAGAATGGAAGGGGCGATGAGCTTGAAAGCGATGACCTGGGCGTGCGATTTATGATCAGATCGGGGTATAATCCCGAAGAAATGATAGAGGTCATGAAGATCCTTAAACAGGCCGCAGGACCCAACCGGGTTCCCGAATTCCAGAGTACCCATCCTGACCCCGACAACCGGATCGAAAGGATACGGGAATCTATCGAAAAGTACCGAGGCGGATAATTCGCATAAATCATCCTTCAAAATTAGGTTCATGTCCTTTTTTTTCTATCTTTGAAATTCTCCCAAGTCAAATGTTGCCCCCGATTTAACCCTTATAGCTTGTAGAACACTAAGACTATATGGGAACACTTACGCACTTTAAGAATCTATACCTGCAGGCCTTCGATGATTGCAAACCGGAATATGTGGTCTTATTGCTAAAAGCCTATTCCGCTTTTTGCGCGATTATGCTTATGATGGCATTCTACGCATTTTTCTACAGGGCTTTTACAGGTTTCGAATTCTAGGACCCTTTTACGAGAACACCAGGTGTTATAGAACGTTTCAGGACCCCGGCATAAGCCCGGGGCTTTCCTGATATTTACCTCCACCACCAATTCCCGGAACACCTTTTGTATTTTTAGAAAAAGCAGGTCTTAAAGTGGTATAGCCCATTTAATCGTGCTATTTTTGAGGGTTCTATCGAATTACATCTACGCAAATGCATAAGAAAGTCATCTTGATGATCCTTGACGGATGGGGCAAATCACCCGATCCCAAGGTATCCGCCATAGAGCAGGCTGATATCCCTTTTGTCAGATCCCTTTATAAAAAGTATCCCAATAGCAACCTGCTCACCGATGGGATGAATGTGGGCCTGCCAGAAGGGCAAATGGGCAACAGCGAAGTCGGTCATATGAATCTGGGCGCCGGAAGAATTGTGTACCAGGACCTCGCCAAGATCAACAAGGCCGTACGGGAGAATACCATGAAGGACGAGCCCGTGATCAGGGAAGCTTTTACCTATGCCCGGGAAAATGACAAGAATGTCCACCTCCTTGGGCTGGTGAGCGATGGAGGTGTCCACAGCCACATCGATCACCTCAAAGGACTGATCACGGCAGCTGAGGAATTTGGCCTCAGCAGGGTATTCGTTCACGCCTTTACCGATGGAAGGGACGTGGATCCGAAAAGCGGCAAAGGATTCTTACAAGACCTCAACACTTTTTGCAAGGATAAAAAGGCGAAGCTGGCCAGCGTGATCGGCAGGTATTACGCCATGGACAGGGACAAGCGTTGGGAAAGGATCAAGCTTGCCTATGACCTGATCGTAAAGGGAACAGGGGAAAAAACCACCGATGTGCCCGCCACCATACAAAAGAGTTACGACCAGGGGGTCACCGATGAATTCCTGAAACCCATTGTAGCAACGGGAGATGACGGCCAGCTCCTCACCACCCTGAAGGAAGATGATGTCGTGATCTTCTTCAATTTCAGGACAGACAGGGGAAGGGAACTCACCGAGGTCCTTTCACAGAAAGATCATCCTGAACAGGACATGAAGGCCCTGAAGCTGTACTACGTCACTATGACTAATTACGACGACACCTTTAAAAATATCAGGGTGGTGTACGACAAGGAGAACCTTCAGGAAACCCTGGGCGAAGTGCTTGCCAAAGCCGGAAAAAAACAGATTCGCATTGCTGAGACGGAAAAATATCCTCATGTTACCTTCTTCTTTAACGGAGGGCGGGAAGAACCTTTTGAAGGGGAAAAACGGCTCCTTTGCCCTTCCCCTAAAGTAGCCACCTACGACCTACAGCCCGAAATGAGCGCGTATGAGGTGCGGGATGCCATCATTGCGGAATTGAGGAAGGAGGAGGCTGATTTTGTGTGCCTGAATTTTGCAAATCCGGACATGGTGGGCCATACAGGAATCATGGAAGCAGCCATCAAGGCCGTTGAAACCGTGGATAAATGCGCAGAGGCAGTAGTCAGCGAAGGGTTGAAACACGGGTATAGTACTCTGATCATCGCGGACCACGGGAACTGTGATACCATGATCAACCCCGATGGCAGCCCAAACACGGCCCATACCACCAATCCCGTTCCTCTGATAGTGGTAGACCAAGACATCAAAGCCGTAAAAGATGGGGTACTCGGTGATATCGCCCCCACCATCCTCCATATGATGGGGATTGAACAACCTGCGGCCATGACCCGAAAATCTCTTGTATAACACTCTCCAGAAAATTCATATATGATACAGGTCAAGACGGCGGAAGAAATCGAATTGATGCGCGAGAGTGCGCTGATCGTCTCCAAAACACTGGGGATGCTGGCCGGAGAGATCAAACCCGGGGTTACAGGCCTGTACCTGGATAAGCTCGCAGAGGAATTTATCAGGGACCATGGGGCAGAACCCGGCTTTTTGGGGATGTACGACTTCCCCAACACCCTTAACCTCAGCCCGAATGCCCAGGTAGTACACGGCATCCCGAACGATACACCTCTGGAGGAAGGGGATATCCTCTCTGTGGATTGCGGTTCCCTAAAAAATGGATTTTACGGGGACCACGCCTATACCTTCGAAGTGGGGGAAGTGGACGAAGAGGTCCGGAAATTGCTCAGGGTGACTAAGGAATCCCTTTACAAGGGAATTGAACAATTCAGGATCGGTAACCGGGTCGGGGATGTGGCCTACGCCATACAGCAACACTGCGAGGCGGAGGGCTACGGAATCGTCCGGGAACTGGTAGGACACGGTTTAGGAAAGAAACTCCACGAGGCTCCGGAAATACCCAACTACGGAAAGCGCGGCAGGGGAAAGAAGTTCGTGGAAGGCATGGTGATAGCCATTGAACCCATGGTTAACATGGGTACCCGAAGGATCAAACAACTGAGGGACGGATGGACGATCCTGACGGCAGACGGAAAGCCCAGTGCTCATTTCGAGCACGATGTGGCCCTGGTCAATGGACGGCCGGAGCTCCTTTCTACCTTTCAATATATATACGAAGCCCTGGGGATCCAGAGTGAAGAGGAAGAACCCTTCCGGGCGACCAAACTTCAAGGCTAATCCAGGAGGGTGAAAAAGGTCTTTACGCTCATACTGAAGTTATTTCCCCGTCCCCTGCTCATACGCATGAGTTATGCGGCCAGACCCCTGCTTTCTATCTTTCTCAAAGGAAAGACCTATACGGATCCCATTGATGGAAGGAGCTTCAGGAAATTCCTTCCGTACGGGTATGAAAACCCGCGTGATAACGTACTCTCCCCCTCTACCCTCTCCCTGGAAAGGCACAGGCTCCTTTGGCTGTACCTTGTTCGGGAAACTGACTTATTCAAAACCGCGTACAGTGTCCTGCATTTTGCCCCTGAACAGGCATTTTACAAGCGTTTTAGAAGGCTTCAGCATTTAAAATACACCACTACGGACCTCCATTCCCCACTCGCCGACGTAAAGGCGGACATTTGTGACCTCCCCTTTGATGATGGGAGTTTTGACGTCATCCTTTGCAACCATGTCCTGGAACATATACCGGATGATAAAAAGGCCATGTCGGAATTGTACAGGGTCATGAAAAAGGGGGGGTGGGGTATTTTCCAGATCCCACAGGATCTCAGCCGGGAGACAACCTTTGAGGACGACAGTATCACGGACAGGAAGAAAAGGGCAGAGATCTTTGGGCAGTACGACCATGTCCGCATCTACGGACGGGATTATTTCAAAAAACTGGAAGACGCAGGTTTTGCTGTGGAACCTGTTGCCTATGCATCCAAATTACCTACTGCAGAAGTTGAAAAATTCCGGCTTTACAGGGACGAAGTGATCCCCCTGGTTCGCAAACCCTGATCATTCCCTCACCTTCGCCCTGAATCCGGGGGTAAAGAATTCACTGACCTCCCCTTCCTCGTTGAGATAGATGATGTAGGCCTCCAGGGTTTTATCCTTTTCGAGGTACTGTATGGAAGACTCCAAATCCATGGCCATGAAAGCAGTGGCAAAAGCGTCGGCTATGGCACAGGAAGGACCTATCACGCTGGCAGAGAGCACATTCGAACTTTTTGTAAAACCAGTTTTTGGGTCGATTGTATGCACGTATTTCTCCCCTGTACCGGGATCGATCCGAAATTTCCGATAATTCCCGGATGAGGCCAGGGCCTCATTCTCCAGAAATAGGGTGAGCTTAAGCCTTCGCCCTACCTCCACCTGTGGATCATCGATGCCTACGACCCAGGGCTGGCCCTTGAGCGTGTTGGTCCCCCTGGCCACGATCTCTCCTCCCACTTCCACCAGGTAATTCTCAATCCCGTGGCTGTCTAGCATTACCGCCAGACGGTCTATGGCGTATCCCTTGGCGATCGCATTGAAATCGATTTGCATCTCCGGATACGCTTTGCGGATGCGGTTGTCCGGGGTCAGGGTGATCTTATCCAGGCCCACGTAGGTCATCAGTTCCGCAATTTGAAGGCTGTCTGTAATCCCCCCCTCTGAAGGTCCGAACCCCCAGGCATTGACCAGTATGCCCACGGTGGGATCGAAATACCCATCGGTCTTCCCATACACCTCCCGTGAGAGGTCGAGTACCTCCCTGAACATAGCATCCACTGTGACGGAGGTATCCCCCCTGTTGATCCTGGAAATGTCAGATTCCGGGATATAGGTAGACATGGACCGGTTGACCACCCTGAAAACGGAATCTATATTTTCCTGCAAATCCAGGGAATCAACCGTTAGATAGATAATGGAGTAAGTAGTCCCCAAAGCTTCACCCAGGGCGAGGTTTTTAGTATCTTCCTTTCCGGGCTCACAGGAAGAGGCCAGGCTGACCACCAGGATGATCAGTACGGCTACAACAGAATTAAATTTCAATAAGGCCTTCATAGTGTACCAGATATTCTTGATTGAGCAGGACGGGCTTGTTACGGTCTGAGGCATTCGAAATGCCCACCCCTGCGTAATAGGTCCGTGCCTCAAACTTCAGAGCGTGTTCCTTAACTTTCTCCATAAGGGCTTTATCGTAATTTACGGGATCCTCCGGATAGGGGATATTCCTGACCACGATAAAGTGGAGTTCCTTGTTCTTAAGACAGACGAATTGGGGGTTCTTCCTGAGTTTGCTATTGATCCCCATGAACTCGAAACCATCGGCCTCGAGTTCTTTCCCGACAATGTTCATTGCCAGGTTGTGCAATTCTTGTTCCGTGAGTTCCTTCATTTTAACAGGATAAAAAAACCGATATACTGGGATATCGGTTTTTCTTTTTTTTGTCTTTGGATTATCCTCCGAAATCGTCGAATCGGATGTTCTCATCCGGGATCCCAAAGTCCTCTCCCATTTTCTGGACCGCCTTGTTCATCAGGGGCGGGCCACAGAAATAGAGTTCGATATCCTCGGGAGAATCATGCTTGCTGAGATAGTTATCTATCACACAATTGTGAATAAAGCCCACAAAGCCGTCCCCCGGACTGTCCAGATCCGCCTTCACTTTCCAGTTGTCCTCCTCCAGGGGCTCTGAAAGGGCCATGTAGAATTTGAAGTTCGGAAATTCCTTTTCCAGCCTTTTGAAATGGTCTATGTAGAAAAGCTCTCTCTTGGATCGACCTCCATACCAGTAGGTGACCTTTCGATTCGTTTTCAGGGTCTTGAAGAGGTGGTAGAGGTGGGACCTCATCGGTGCCATACCAGCCCCTCCGCCCACATACAGCATTTCCGCATCGGACTCGTTGATAAAGAATTCCCCGTAAGGCCCGGAAATAGTAACCTTGTCTCCCTTCTTCTGGGCGAAGATGTAAGAGGAGGCCACTCCCGGGTTTACATCCATCCAGCCATTCTTGGAACGGTCCCATGGTGGGGTTGCGATACGGACATTGAGCATGATCTCCCTGCCTTCTGCAGGGTAAGAAGCCATGGAATAGGCCCTTTCCACCACTTCCGAATTTTTCATCACCAGGGGCCAGAGGTTGAACTTGTCCCACTCGGTCTTGAATTTATCCGGGGTTTCGTGCTCTTCCGGGTGTGCCGTGATATCTATGTCGGCGTATTTGATCTCACAGGGTGGAATCTCGATCTGTATATACCCCCCGGCCTTGTAGTTCATATCCTCGGGGATCTCCACTACAAATTCCTTAATAAAGGAGGCCACGTTGTAATTTCGTACGACCGTACCTTCCCATTTCTTGATCCCGAAGACCTCTTCCGGGATAGTGATGTTCATATCCTGTTTCACCTTTACCTGACAGGCCAGCCTGGCACCTTCGTTGAGCTCCTTTTTCGAAAAATGAGGAGTTTCTGTTGGCAGGGCCTCTCCTCCTCCGGAAAGCACATGGCACTCACACTGAATGCATGTACCTCCCCCACCGCAGGCAGATGGAAGGAAGATTTTCTGGTTCCCAAGGGTGGAGAGGAGAGAGTTCCCGGAGGCCACCTCTATCTTTTTCTCCCCGTTGATGGTGATGGTCACCGGGCCCGAGGGCGATAATTTTTCCTTGGTAAAGAGCAGCAGTGCGACCAGCATTAAAAGCAGGACCATAAAGGCAATTACCGTGATCAGGATGGTACCAAGAGTACTTGTAGCTAAAAACATGCTTATTCTTTTTCTATAGCGTTATAGGAAACAGTTGTTTGTTCTGTCTCCTCTTCCAAATTCATTTTTTCTTCTTCGGCCTTCTTCTGTACCGCGGTCTCTTCGGGTACAGGAGCGGCTTCGTCGCCCCCTGTGAGCATCCCTCCGAAACTCATAAAACCAATCGCCATGAGTCCGGTGATGATAAATGTGATCCCAAGTCCCCTCAGCGGAGGTGGCACATTAGAATACCGGATCTTCTCCCGTATCGCAGCAATGGCGAGGATGGCCAGGAACCAGCCTATTCCAGAGCTAAGGCCGTAATTAAAAGCGAGACCCAGGGAAGGGATCTCCCGTGCCTGCATGAACAGGGAACCTCCCAGGATCGCACAGTTCACGGCGATCAGGGGGAGGAAGATACCCAGGGAGTTGTACAGGGCGGGGGAAAACTTCTCAACAACGATCTCCACGAGCTGAACCATGGTAGCAATCGTGGCGATAAACAGGATAAAGGACAGGAAACTCAGGTTGTAGTCTGCGTATTCCGGTCCGAGCCAGGACAGGGCACCATCCCTCAGGAGATATTGATCCAAAAGCCAGTTCAGGGGAACCGTTACGGCCAGTACAAAGATGACCGCTGCTCCCAGACCTACTGCCGTAGACACCTTTTTGGAAACCGCCAGGTAGGAACACATCCCCAGAAAGGTGGCGAAGACCATGTTGTCTATGAAAATCGACTTAAAAAATAATTCTGTATGTTCTAACATAATACCGTTGTATAGGATGTATTAATTTTCTTCTATCAGTGCAGGGTTGCGCGAACGTTGAAACCAGATCAGGATACCCACCACGATGAGCGCCATGGGTGACAACAGCATAAACCCGTTGTTCTCGTATCCCATAGCGTACAGCCCGGTCTTTTCGATCGGATTTCCGAGAACCGGGAAGCCCAATAGAGTGCCCGATCCCAGCAGTTCCCTGAAAAAGCCTACAATGATCAGGATGACCCCGTATCCTGCGGCATTACCAATCCCGTCAAGGAAGGATCGCCAAACGCCGTTTCCGAGGGCGAAGGCTTCAAACCGGCCCATAATGATACAGTTGGTGATGATCAGACCCACGAAAACTGCCAGAGTCTTGCTCAATTCGTAGGCAAATGCCTTCAGAACCTGGTCAACTATGATCACAAGCGTTGCGACAACGACCAGTTGCACGATGATCCTGATCTTGGAAGGGATCATATTCCGCATCAAGGAGATCACGACATTCCCCAGGCCCAGTACAAAGAGTACGGAAAGGGCCATCACTATAGAGGCTTTCAATTCTGCGGTGATCGCCAGGGCAGAACATATACCGAGAACCTGAATGGTGATCGGGTTGTTGTCCGCCAGGGGGTCTAAAATCAGTTTGGAATCTTTTCTAGAAAGTAATGCCATCTTATCCTTGATTTCTTAATGATTCAAAATAATCCTTGTACAGGTTCACGGTTTTGGAGATCATAGCCGAGACCCCATTACCAGTAATAGTGGCACCCGCCAGTGCGTCTACCTCATTGTCATCCTTGATCTCATTCACAGGATCGTTATTGCCCTTTACAACTTTGATCCCGGCGTAGTTAGATCCGTTAAGGATAGTCTCACCGGTAAAGTCGTCCATAAAGTAACGCTGCTTAATGTTGGCACCCAGACCCGGGGTTTCGGCCTTGTGGTCAAAATACACACCCTGGACCACCATATCCTTATCCAGCGCCATAAAGCCCCAGATGGCATCCCACAGGCCTTTGCCATACATGGGTACTATATAAAAAGTCTCTCCATCCTTTTGCCCGACAAAGACGGGAAGTTTGGGTGTAGCCCCTTCCTTCATCTTGTCGAGTTCCTTTTTGATGTCTATCATATACGCCTGGTCGTCCTTGGTGATCTTGTCTCCTTCGATGACCAACTGTTCAGTGATATAGGTGGAGAACTCCCGTTCTACAACCTCAGTGGGAACGAAATTAACGCTTCCCTCATCCTCGTTCTGGTTTACGCCCATGGCGTACAGGATGTTCTGCTGTTTTTCGAAACGTTCGTTCTCTTTGATCTTCGCACTGAGTGCCGATGCGAGATAGGCAAGGACACTTCCCACGACAACAACCATCAAACAGGCGAAGAGAACTGTATAAATATTGCTTTCTTTATTCATCTGCTATATCGTTTCAACTTTGAGTTTAGCTTCTTCTGCATCCTTTGGCAGGATCACAGCATTCTTGAATCGCTTCATTCGCCTCTTGACGTTGGCCTGTACCACGTAATGGTCAATGGTAGGCGCGAAGACGTTCATCAACAGTATCGCGAGGAATACTCCCTCCGGATAAGCCGGGTTGAATACCCGTATCATCACGGAGATAAACCCGATGAGGAAGCCATAGATCCATTTACCCCTATTGGTCTGGGACCCCGTCACAGGGTCCGTGGCCATATAGACAATCCCAAATGCGAGCCCTCCGACGATCAGGTGCTTCCAGAAATCAAAGCTCATAAGGCCGTAGAATTTGCTGGATTCAGTGATCCAGCCTGCATCCACCACCCCGTTAAAGATCAGACCCATGGCCAGGGCACCTGCAACGGCGCTCACCATGATCCTCCAGCTGGCGATCTTGGAAAAGATCAGGAAGAGTCCGCCCAAAAGGATCAGAAAGGTCGATGTCTCCCCTACGGAGCCGGGAATAAACCCGAAGAACATATCGGAAACCGTATATGAGAATTCGTTTTGACTGTTCTGTGCGAGATACCCCAGGATGGTCTCCCCAGATATGGCATCGGGAGTGCCCGCCCTTTCCATGCCCTGGTAGACCCATACCTTGTCACCACTCATCCAGGTTGGATAAGCGAAGAACAGGAAAGCCCTGATGGTGAGAGCCGGGTTCAGGATATTCATCCCGGTTCCACCGAAGACCTCTTTACCAATGATCACCCCGAATACAACGGCAACAGCCAGCATCCACAGGGGAGTATCAATAGGCACGATCAGCGGTACGAGCATCCCAGTGACAAGATACCCTTCTTCCACTTCATGTCCTTTGATCACTGCGAAGATGAATTCCACCAGAAGTCCAACCCCATAGGAAACCACCACAAGCGGCAAGACTTTTATGATCCCGATCCAGAAGTTGTCCCAGGTAAGAAAATCATTCCAGACCGAGAAGTTTTCAGGGAACCCGTTAACGGCACTATAATACTGATACCCGGCATTGAACATGGAGAACAACAAGACGGGTATCAAAGCGATGATGACCGTGTTCATAGTTCTTTTCAGATCGTCCGCCGCACGTATGTGTCCCCCGGAATGGGTGGTCTCGTCTGGAGTGAACAAAAAGGTATGGAAGGCATTGAAGGCCGGAGCTAACTTTTTGCCTCTGAGTTGGTGCTTGATGATATGCAACCTTTTCTTAAACGTCAATCTCTTGTTACTCATATTCTTTATCCTATTTCTTTATGTAATAAATCCAATCCTTCTCTAATGATCTGCTGGTGCGGTTGTTTGGAAATACAAATGAATTCGGTCAGTGAAAAATCCTCGGGAATGACCTCGTAAAGCCCCAATTGTTCCATTTCATCCAGGTCTTTGACCATACAGGCCTTGAGCAACTGCAGGGGGTAGATGTCCATGGGGAACACCTCCTCGTACATGCCGGTGACCACGAAAGCGCGGTGCTCTCCATTGGTATTGGTGGTGAGGTCGTATTTTTTATTGGGCTGTAACCAGGAGAAAGTCAGCGCCCTGGTAGTGGAGATCTTGTCAAAGACGGGCTTGTTCCATCCGAAGAACTCGTAGTCGTCCCCTTCAGGGATAGCAGTAACGGTGGTGTTATAAAAACCAAGGTAACCGTCCGGCCGCGTTTTGGAGCCCGTAAGAACATCCCCGTTGATCACGCGGAAGTGTTTGTCGTTTACCCCGCTGGCGTAGAGGAAAGTGGACACTTCTGCCCCTATTTTGGTCTTGTAATACTGAGGTTTCTTGATGGAAGATCCGGCCAGGGCCACAAGGCGTTCGGCATTAAACCTGCCTGTCAGCAGGGCCTCCCCTATGATGACGAGGTCTGCTGCACCCACGGTCCAGACCCTTTCGCCTTTGTTGATTGGGTCAATCTTATTGATCTGAGTCCCTACAAGGCCCGCTGGGTGTGGACCAGAGACTTTGTGCAATTCTATTCCCTCCATTTTGGAAAAGACAGAAGCTCCCTTATCCCGTACGGAAACGTGAACCGGTCCTGGTGTAAGTTTACCCAGGGCGGTCAGGGCAGCCTGCAATTCCTTTTCTTTCCCTGCCAGGACATATTCGATGTCGGCCGCAAGAGGAGCCGTATTGAACCCGGATATGAAAATGGCCTTGGGGGTCACGCCCGGGTCAGCGATAAGGTCATAAGGCCTTTGCTTGATAAAGGGCCAGCAACCCGATTTAAGCAGGTACTGCTTCAGATCAGCTACGGAGATCTTCGCCAGATCAGGCACCTTATGAGTGACGTATTCCTGGTTTTTATCAGCGAGTATCCTGAGGGTAAGGATCCTTCTGCGGGCACCCCTTTCGATCTCGACGAGCTCACCGCTCACTGGGGAAACGAATATCATGGATTCCACCTTTTTATTGAAAAACAAAGGTTCTCCAGCCTTTACCTCGGCACCCTCCTTCAAAATCATTTTAGGTGTGAGGCCGTGGAAATCAGAAAGATTGATAGCATGTACGTTGCTGAGGGCGGCTTTGGAAGTCGTAGGCTCCGCTGCACCTACCAGGTTGATATTTAACCCCTTTTTAATTCGAATGTCTTTGGACATGAAATAGAACCCTTTTACTGTTATGGAAAAATGTGCCCAAAAATACCACTAAATAGAAAGTTTTCATAATTATTGCCTATAAATTTGGGCATTATAACGAAGTGAATTCCATGGGCATGGTTTTTGTTTACCTTTGGTTCACATTTAACCCTTTTATGCGTTTAAATCTTAAACATTTCTTTCTCTGCTGCTTTGTTTTCCAAGGGTTTGCTCAGGTACAAATGGAAGTAAATCCACCGGAGAATATCAAGTCCGTCATCTTCATCGGGCCCACGGAGGATCAATTTCCTGTAGTACAATTGGGGGAGGAGATCTATCTGGAGTTCGATGATCTGCTGGCGGTGGAACAGGACTATTACTATTCCATCATTCACTGTGATTACGACTGGACTCCTTCCGACCTGCTAAAATCACAATACCTCACCGGCATCGATAACCAGCGGATCATCAATTACGAGAACAGCTACAATACCCTTCAGCCTTATTCCAACTACCAGCTTCGTATCCCTAATGAGAATGTCAGGCTCAAGGTCAGCGGCAACTATGTCCTGGAGGTATACAACAGTTCCTACGAGCTGCAGTTCTCCAGGCGATTCGTGGTCTACCAGAACCTCGTCCGCGTGGGGGCTCAGGTGAGGCGTTCCAGGGATTTCAATTTCCTCAACGAGAGACAATCC
Source organism: Muriicola jejuensis (assembly GCF_010671595.1). Taxonomy (GTDB): domain Bacteria; phylum Bacteroidota; class Bacteroidia; order Flavobacteriales; family Flavobacteriaceae; genus Muriicola; species Muriicola jejuensis. Next base: position 465,770 of record NZ_JAABOP010000001.1, read on the forward strand.
GTCCAATTCACCATCAACTCTGCCGGTTTTCCCTGGGTAAACCCCAAAAGGGAGATCAGGGTGGCCATCCTGCAAAACTACCAGTGGACCACTATGTTACAGGACATTTCACCCCAGTACGTCCTGGGCAATGATCTGGTATACCGCTACGATCAGGAAACGAGTTTTGAGGGGGGGAACGAATACCTCAACTTCGACACCAGCGATCTCAGGGCACCCACTGCAGCCATTTCCAGGATCGAATTCGAAGACCTGTACCAGCATTTCCTCTTTCCGGACGTCTACAGGTTCGACAGGGAATATACCTATTTTCCGGATATCAATGGAGATTTCACTATCCGAACCCTTCAGGGGACCGACCCGTCCCGGGAGGCAGAGTACACCCAGGTCCATTTTGCCCTGCCCTACACGGAGCGCATCGGCCTGGACGAGGTGTACATCTACGGAAAGTACAACAATTACTCCCTGGAAGAAAGCAACAGGATGACGTACAATAACACGAATGGGTATCTGGAGTCCACCCTTCTGCTCAAGCAGGGGTTTTACAATTATACCTACGCCCTCAAAAAACCTGACGGCAGTGTGGATATCAGTACAGTGGGCGGAAATTTCCACTTTACCGAGAATAACTACCTCATCCTGGTCTATTACCGGAATTTCGGTGATCTCTATGACGGGATCATAGGAATAGGAACGGCCAATTCCCGGTCCATCAGCAACTGATCCACTTAGGTTGGCCAGAGAAATCCTCCTGTACACCGAAAAAATGAGGTGATTTCTTCTCGGAACAGCCTAAATCATTATCTTTCGAGACACAAATTTTCCCGGAGCGGAGAGTTCTAGTAGGATTAATACCTTTTTTGAAAGTGCAATTGTTTTATTTCGAACTAAACGCAAGAGATTTGTCTAAGTGGAGATAAGAACTTTAAAGCTTAAGAATACGTGAAGATGATTACGCAGGTCACCAAGGGGATTAGGATTTCAGTTGCCACGAGTTTTGAAGGCACTTTCTTCAAGAATTACAAAACGCATTTCGCCTTCGGGTACACGATAACCATCGAGAATCAGAGCAAGCACTCTGTTCAACTCACTTCACGCCACTGGCAGATCTACGACGCCCTTAACGAGATGGAGGTCCTTGACGGGGAAGGGGTCATCGGGAAGAAACCCGTGATCAAACCCGGGCAGTCTCATACCTATAGTTCAGGATGCCTGCTTTCCTCACCGATAGGCTCCATGAAAGGGTACTACAACATGGTCAATTTCTCCACTACGGAGAAGTTCAGGGTCTTCGTGCCCAGTTTTAAATTCAGCGCGCCCTTCGCCCTGAATTAGTCTGGGAAACTCCCCTCCTTTTCGTACCTTTGCACCGTTTAAATTAAATCTGTCAGATCATGGGTAAAGGTTTTTTCCAGGTTCCAGTCGCGTATAATGAACCGATACTAAGTTATGCTCCGGGGACCCCGGAAAGAGAGGCTGTTATCAAGCAGTACAAGGCGTATTACAATGGGAATGAGGACATTCCCCTTTATATTGGTTCTCAGGAGGTAAGGACGGGAAACACCCGGCCACTCTCCCCTCCCCACGACCATAAACACAAGGTAGGTCAGTACCATCTCGCCGAAAAAAAGCACGTGACTGACGCCATCAATTCAGCTTTAAACGCCAGGAAAGCATGGGCAAACCTGAGCTGGGAACAGAGGGCTGCCATCTTCCTAAAGGCAGCTGAACTGGTCTCAGGTCCTTACCGGGCGAGGATCAATGCGGCAACCATGATCGCTCAGTCCAAGACCATTCACCAGGCGGAGATCGATGCGGCCTGTGAGTTCATAGACTTCCTCAGGTTCAACGTAGAATATATGTCGCAAATCTACCAGGAGCAGCCGGAATCCGCAGAAGGGATCTGGAACCGGGTAGAATACCGTCCATTGGAAGGTTTTGTCTATGCCATTACCCCTTTCAATTTCACGGCCATTGCCGGGAACCTTCCCGCCAGTGCCGCCATGATGGGGAATGTCGTGGTGTGGAAACCCAGTGACAGCCAGATCTTCTCAGCCAAGGTGCTGGTCGACGTCTTTAAGGAGGCAGGCCTCCCGGATGGGGTGATCAATGTGGTCTATGGAGACCCGGTGATGATCACAGATCAGGTCCTTAATCACCCTGATTTTTCAGGTCTTCATTTTACGGGATCCACCGATGTTTTCCGAAACCTCTGGACACAAATAGGGAATAATATCCATACTTATAAGACCTATCCCCGTATCGTTGGGGAAACCGGGGGTAAGGACTTTATCCTCGCACATCCCAGTGCCAAACCCCGGCAGGTAGCCACGGCTATTGTCCGCGGTGCCTTTGAGTTCCAGGGGCAAAAGTGCAGTGCTGCATCCAGGGTGTACCTCCCAAAATCCACCGCAAACGAGATCCTGAAGGAAGTAAAAAAGGACATGGAATCCTTTAACCCTCCTGGGTCTCCTGAAGACATGATCAATTTCATCACGGCCGTCATTCACGAAGGGTCTTTTGACAAACTGGCCTCGTACATAGACAGGGCCAAAAAGGATAAGGAGGCTTCGGTTTTTGCCGGAGGAGGGTACGATAAGAGCAAGGGGTACTTCATTGAACCCACGGTAATCCTGACCACGGATCCGCATTATGTGACCATGGAGACCGAATTGTTCGGGCCTGTGGTTACCGTATATATTTATGAGGACAAGGACTGGAAGAGCGTATTGGAACTGGTAGATAAAACCTCCCCTTATGCTCTTACAGGTGCTGTTATGTCTACAGACCGCTATGCCATAGAGGAGGCCACCCGGGCCCTGCAGGATTCGGCGGGTAATTTCTACATCAATGACAAGCCCACAGGGGCCGTCGTAGGGCAGCAACCCTTCGGTGGGGCCAGGGCCTCAGGGACGAACGACAAGGCCGGATCGGCCCAGAACCTTCTTCGGTGGGTCTCTCCCCGCCTGATCAAGGAGACGTTTGTGAGCCCCGAGGATTACAGATATCCCTTCCTGGGATAGACCCAAAACAAGTGTATACCGACCCCTGAGTGGCTATCCCTCAGGGGTTTTTTATTTCAGAACAGGTCGTAGCCTATCGGGAATACTTTTTATGTAAACTTAACGTTAAGTAATTGTAAATTATTTGTAACTTTGAAATCAAATACAAGTGTCATGACATACTCCGATCCCCTATCTAAAACCGAGAAAAGGTCTGCTTCCAAAAACATGGGCTTATACCAGGTCATAAAGAGGTACGCCAAGAAGTGTCGCTATTCCTATCTGTCCCTGCTGAGCTTATAACTGTGCTTTAAATTTCAGGGGCAGGTGCACCACTACCTTAGTTTTGAAGTAGTCTTCTTCAAAATAATCTGACAAGGCACATATCACGGCGTTGTCATATCCTTTTAATTCCTCCGTCAAATCTCCTCCCTTCAGGTACAGTATTCCATTTTTTAGTGGGTGGACAGACTTCTTCCTAATTTTCCCTCTGACCCAGTGCACGAAAGTTGGCATGGCAGCTACCGCCCTGCTGACGATAAAATCATATTGTTCCCGGAGATCCTCTACCCTCATATTCAGGGCGGTCGCATTTTGTAATCCCAGTCCGTCTATCACTTCCTGAACCACTCTGATCTTCTTCCCGATGGAATCGACCAGTGTAAAACTCGTTTCAGGAAACAGTATGGCCAGCGGAATACCCGGAAAGCCCCCTCCTGTACCCACGTCGAGGACACGGGCCCCGGGGAGAAAGGAGATTACCTCAGCAATCCCCAGGGAATGCAATACGTGCCGGAGATACAATTCGTCTATATCCTTTCTGGAGACCACATTGATCTTTTTGTTCCAATCCTTGTAGAGATCCCCTAACTTTTTAAATTGTTCCACTTGCATTTCTGTAAGTTCAGGGAAGTAATGAAGAATCCGTTCTTCGTCCATATACCGGAGTTTAAGGGTTAAAAATACCACAAATCGTCCGACCTGTTTCTGATATTTTATGAATTCCTAGGCATTAAAAAGAATCGCATTGCGTTATCTTTACAACTTTCAATCACAATTATGGAGAAAACGACAATAAGATTTTCGCGAAAGGACTCGGCCAATTTTTTCAGAACACTCAACAAAAGGGTCAATGAATATTTTGAAACCCACAACCTGAAAAAGACCGGGAATTGGAAACTGCACCTGAAGACCGCGGTCATGTTTTCCCTTTTCCTAGCACCGTACTTCCTCATCCTGACCCTCAATCTTCCTAATTGGGCCAACCTGCTGCTGACCATGACCATGGGAGTGGGGATGGCCGGAGTGGGAATGAACGTTATGCACGATGGCAACCACGGCTCCTATTCCACCAAAAAATGGGTGAACAAGCTTATGGGCAGTAGCATTTATATCCTCGCCGGAAATGTCTACAACTGGCAGGTGCAACACAATGTACTGCACCATACCTATACCAATATCCACAACCATGATGAGGATCTGGAGGCGGGCAGGATCCTGCGATTTTCAAAACACGCCAAATGGCACCGTTTCCATAAATTCCAGCATTATTACAGCGTCTTCCTCTACGGCCTGCTCACCTTCAACTGGGCCGTAACGACAGACTTCATGCAGATGTACCGATATACCAAACGAAAGCTATCATATGGTAAATTTCCCAATCCCTTTGTGAACTGGAGCGTTCTCCTGATCACCAAGGCCATTTATATTACCATTTGGATCGTAATCCCCATGATCTTTCTGAGCATCGCATGGTGGAAGATCCTCCTGGGCTTCTTTGTCATGCATTACGTAGCCGGGGTTATCCTGAGTGTGGTATTCCAGCTGGCCCACGTAGTGGATGAGGCAGAAACCCCTCTTCCCGAAAAAGACGGGTCCATGAAGAACACCTGGGCCATTCACCAGCTTTTCACAACCGTTAACTTCGGTACCCGGAACAAGATCGTCAACTGGTTTACAGGCGGACTCAACCATCAGGTAGAGCATCACATCTTTCCCAACATCAGCCACATCCATTACACAAAAATTTCCAAAATTGTGAAAGAAACGGCCCGGGAGTTTAATTTGCCCTACAATGAGTATAAAACTACCAGAAAAGCTATAATTTCGCACTTCAAACACTTGAGGGAACTCGGCAGAAACCCGCAGGTGCAGTATCAATAATCAGATCGATCACAATGAGCAACGCCTTATCCGATAGAATTAAAAAACTGTCTACTTCGGCCACCCTCGCTATGGCCGCCAAGGCCAGGGAACTGAGGAATGAAGGGAAAGATATTATCGGCCTAAGCCTGGGGGAACCCGACTTCAACATACCTGATTTCATCAAGGAAGCCGCAAAACAGGCTATAGACGAAAATTATAGCAGTTATTCTCCTGTTGACGGATATGCAGACCTCAAACAGGCCATCTCGAAAAAGTTCAAGAGAGATAACAACCTGGAGTATGCCCCCAGCCAGATCGTCGTTTCTACCGGGGCCAAACAATCTCTGGCCAACGTGGCCATGGTGATGCTCAACAAGGGGGATGAGGTCATCCTCCCGGCCCCCTACTGGGTGAGCTACAGTGACATCGTGCAACTGGCCGAAGGTACACCTGTTGAGGTACCCACTACCATTGAGACCGATTTCAAAATGACGCCCTCCCAACTCAGGGCAGCCATCACCCCTAAAACCAAAATGCTCTGGTTCAGTTCTCCCTGCAACCCAAGTGGTTCCGTCTACAGCGAAGAAGAACTTATGGGCCTGGCCGAGGTACTGAGGGAATACCCGGATATCTTTGTCGTCTCTGACGAGATCTACGAACATATAAACTTCAGGGGAAAGCACGCCAGTATCGCCTGCATCGACGGGATGTACGAGAGGACGATCACCGTGAACGGCGTATCCAAGGCTTTTGCCATGACCGGTTGGAGGATAGGGTACATTGGCGCGGCCGACTGGATCGCCAAGGCCTGTACAAAATATCAGGGGCAGATCACGAGCGGGGCTAATGCCATCGGGCAACGGGCGACCATTGCGGCCCTGGAAGCACCGGTGAGCAGCATCCAATACATGATCGACAAATTCAGGGAGCGAAGAGACCTTATCCTTTCCCTCCTGGGAACGATCGAAGGCTTTAAGCTCAATGTCCCGGAAGGCGCCTTCTATGTCTTCCCGGACATCTCAGACTATTTCGGAAAGGAGCTGAAAGGCAACAAGATCAACAACGCCTCTGACTTCGCTATGTATCTTCTGGAACACGCCAACGTGGCCACCGTGACCGGTGAGGCTTTTGGCAATCCGGATTGCATCCGCATATCCTATGCCGCTTCCGAGGCCGAGATACGGGAAGCCGTTGCCAGGATCAAAAAGGCGCTGTAGTACCCCTTAGGTCCTTTTCCAGAAATAGGGCGTCATCAGGATAAGTACAGTAAAGAGTTCAAGCCTTCCCGCCAGCATCAGGAAGCCACACCACCATTTCCCAAGGGCAGGCAGGCTGTTGAAATTGTTCAGCGGACTCAAACTGCCAAAGGCGGGTCCTACATTCCCCAGTGAAGAAGCGGCGCCCCCGATGGACGATTCAAAATCGAGTCCTAAAAAACCGAGAACCAGTGCGCCTATCACAAAAAGGAGCATGTAGAGCACGAAGAATCCGATCACGTTATAGACCACGTGTTCCGTGACCGTCTTATTATTGAACCTTACGGGGATCACGGCGTTGGGATGGAGGGTTCTCTTAAACTCCAGCAAGCCGTTCTTGATAATGAGGATATGCCTCATGATCTTGATCCCCCCGGCCGTCGATCCCGCCGATCCCCCAGCGAACATCAGCCCGAAGAAGAAAACGGTGATAAAAGGCGTCCAGGCGGTAAAGTCGGCCGACACAAACCCTGTGGTCGTCACCACTGCTACCACCTGGAAAAGAGCGTGCCTGAAAGCACTCTCTGCCTGGCCTAACACTTTTGGATGGTAATCCGATACCGGCACATTTGCCTTAAAGTAGATTACCAAAGCTACAACGGCCACAATAAGCAGGGTAAATGCGAAATAATATTTGAATTCTTCATCCCTCAAAACCTTCTGCACCTTTCCCTTAAAGGCAAAATAGCTCAACACGAAGTTGCTCCCTGCCAGGAACATAAAAGCAATGACGATATACTGTATCAATGGCTGATCATTCCAGTAGGCCAGGCTGGAGTTCTTTGTAGAAAATCCCCCTGTGGACAAGGTGGCCAGGGAATGGTTGATAGCGTCAAAAAAAGACATCCCAGCCACTTTGAGCAGGATGGTCTCGGCGACGGTATATCCAAAATAGATCAGCCAGAGTCGTTTTGCGGTATCGGTGATCCTTGGGTGCAACTTGTCTGCACTGGGCCCGGGTGCCTCCGCTGCAAAAAGCTGCATCCCCCCTATCCCCAGTAACGGCAAGATAGCTATGGCCAGGACGATGATCCCCATTCCGCCTATCCAATGGGTGAGACTGCGCCAGAAGAGGATCCCCTCGGGGAGAACCTCGATGTCGTCAATAATGGAGGCCCCCGTGGTGGTATACCCGGACATGGTCTCGAAAAATGCGTTGGTTACATCCGGGATAGCCCCGGAGAATATGTAAGGCAGAACGCCGGAAGCCGCCATGATGATCCAGCCAAAGGTGACGATGATATATCCCTCCTTCCGTGAGACCTCCTTGTCGTGACCCCGTGTGAGGAACATGGCCATTACACCTATCATCATGGTTACGATGGAGGCCAGGGTGATATCCAGGGTAACTCCGTCCTCATAGATACCGCTGACCACAGCGGCCAGCAGCATAAAGCCCCCATTGCAAAGCAGCAGAAGGCCCATGAGGTGAATTATGATTTTGGCGTTAAACCCCATCTTACAGGAATAAGCGTTCGATCTTTTGTATGGCCTGGGGCAGGCAACAAACCACCACCCGGTCTCCGGCGGAGATCTTAAAATCCCCGAGGGCGACCATCCCTTTGCCTTCCCGTATAACTCCTCCAATGATCGCATTTCTTGGGAAGTCGAGATCACGGATTACCTGTCCGTCCATTTTGGAATCGGATTTGACGACAAATTCCAGGATCTCGGCGTTGAGGTTGTTCAACCGCGTCAGTGCCACTACCTCTCCTTTCCGGATATACCTGAAGATGTTGTTGGCCGCAAGGAGTTTCTTGTTGATAAGGGTATCGATACCAATGGACTGGGAGAGTTGGAAATAGTCCATATTCTCTACCAGGGCGATGGTCTTCTTGATATGTTTTGATTTGGCCACCAGGCAGGACATGATGTTGGTCTCTGAATTTCCCGTTACTGCGATAAAGGCATCCATGGATTCGAGGCTTTCCTCTTCCAGCAACTCCACATTACGGCCATCCCCGTTGATGACGAGGGCATTGGGGAGAATATCGGCCAGGTCGAAGGCCTTTTCCTTGTTCTTTTCAATGAGTTTTACATTGAACTTCCTGGCACAAAGGTCCCGTGCTGCCTTAAAGCCTACCTTGCTGCCTCCCAGGATCATTACATTCTTCAGGGATTCCTTCTTCTTCCCCGTGAGCTTGTACAATTCGTCAACCCCTTTTTTGTCCGTGATAAAGTACACCTGATCATCGGCCTTGAACACGGTATCCCCCCTGGGGATCAGGGTGTACTGTGTTCCCCTCCTCTGCATGGCGATGGGCATGAAATGGAGTTCAGGGAAGATGGATGCCGCCTCTTTTACCGACTTTCCAACAAAAGGAGCGCTTTTGGGAAGGGATACCCCCACCATGATCAGAGCGCCATTCTCAAATTCATAGGTGTCGTGGAAGGCCGACTGATTGAGCAGTAACTGTATCTCCGAGGCCGCGAGTTCCTCTGGCGAAATCAATTCATCGATCCCGAGTTCCGGAAAATTGATCTTTTCGCGGTAATCGAGAAATTCAGTATTGGAGATCCGCGCGATCGTCCTTTTGCACCCCAGTTGTTTGGCCAGCATACAGAGGGTCAGATTGGTGGTTTCCGAGGAGGTGACCCCGATCACCAGGTCCGAATTCTCAACACGGGCATCCTGCAATACCGAAAGGGAAGTAGCGTCCCCTCTCAAAACCCTTATATCCAAATGGTTGTCTGCGTAGATCAGACTTTCTTTATTGGTGTCTATCAGGGTGATGTCCTGTGATTCGTAAGAGAGTAATTTAGCCAAATGAAAGCCTACTTCGCCTGCACCGGCGATGATAATCTTCATGAGCAAATAAGGTCTTTAATCATATTGTACAGACCGTCTTGGAAGTTCAATCCCGATCTAATTTCCACGGCACTTACCAAAGGAAGAGTTGCATGGACCGCGAAGCAAAATTACACAATTTTATTTCATCCCTGCTTATCCGTGCGCATAGTTTTGTGAAGTGAGGTCTCCACCGATCGCACACTCAGAACCACGGCTTTGTGTTATCTTTGCGCAAAATCAGAGCTATGTCGAGGAATGTGACTCCATACAAGGATACCGAAAGGGGAAAGAAAGAACAGGTGACCACCATGTTTGACGCCATTTCGGGGGAATACGACGGGCTCAACCGGGTGATCTCCTTCGGGATCGATGTGAAGTGGCGGAAGAGGGTCGTGCAAATCCTCAAGGATAAATCTCCCGAGACCATCCTGGATATCGCAACAGGTACGGGGGATCTGGCCATCAACCTGGTGGCCACCGGTGCAAGGAGGATCGTTGGCCTCGACATTTCCAGGGGAATGCTGGAAGTGGGAAAGAAAAAGGTACTTCAAAAACAGTTGGAGGATCGGGTGGAAATGCTGGTGGGAGACAGCGAGGACCTGCAGTTTGAGGATGACAGCTTCGATGCCGTGACCGTCGCTTTTGGGGTCCGGAATTTCGAGAACCTCAACAAAGGGCTTAGCGAGATCCATAGGGTTCTGAGGCCCGGTGGAACCCTGGTGGTCCTGGAGACCTCGGTTCCCACTAAAACCCCGTACAAACAGGGCTATAGCCTCTACACCAAGTATATGCTCCCTACCATAGGCAAGATTTTCTCCAAGGACCGCTCCGCATATCGTTATCTGAGCGAATCGGCTTCGGTATTCCCTCATGGGCAAGCCTTCAACAATATTTTGAAGGAAATCGGGTTTATAGGTATGGAGAACAGGCCGCAAACCTTTGGCGTGGCCTCCATCTATATCGCCACCAAGTAGTTTATGAGACGATCCTTCCTTCTGCTGATCCTGATCCTTTTTGTTCACGGAACGAAGCTTTCTGCACAGTTCAATGAAAAGCCCATCCTCAATCTGGAGAACGAAGACAAAAGGCTGCTGAACTGGGGGTACTTTCTGGGTTTTAACCAGTACGATTTCAAATTTGAGTACAGGAACGACCTGCAGGATATTCTGGTGAATAAATCGGTCGGATTTAATGTCGGACTGATCGGGGAGTTACGGTTGCACGAACACTTCGATCTTCGCTTTGAACCCGGGCTTTATTACGGAACCCGCACCCTGGGTTTCCCTGGGTTTTCTCAGGAGAACGATGCGATCCGGGAGGTAAAGTCGACCTACATCAACTTCCCCCTCCTTTTGAAGGCCAGTACCAAACGGATAGGGAACTGGAAACCCTTTCTCGTGGGAGGTGTATCGGCCTCACTTAACCTCGGCAGCAATGAAGCCAGCCTGGATGACAATAGCAGCGGGACTTTTAGGATGAAAAAACAGGTTTATAATTACGAACTCGGTTTCGGGATCGATTTCTATACGGAATATTTTAAGTTTTCCCCCTCCATCAGGGGGGTATTTGCCATTACGGACGAACTGGTGCCGGACAACGACCCCTCCAGCCCATGGACGGGAAACATCGATGCACTTCGCACCAGGGGAGTTTTTGTGAATTTTACCTTCGAATAGATCAGTTCCCGGGATTCCTTCTCAATTCACTCAGCAGGATGGCAGTGGCCGTGGCTACGTTCAGGCTCTCTGCGGAGACTCTGCCAAACTGGGGGATACTCACTTTTTTATGGATGTGGTCCCCCACTTCCCCTGAGATACCGTGAGCCTCGTTTCCCATGACCAGAACACCGGAATCCGGCCATCGGACACCATAGGCGCTCTCCCCATTCATAAAGGCCCCATACACGGGTTTTTTTGAATTCGACAGGAATTCTGACAGAGGAGTATAGAACAGGTTGACCCTGGCGATGGAGCCCATAGTGGCCTGCAGGACCTTGGGGTTGTAACAATCCACCGTATCCTCTGAACAGACCAGGTTAGGAATACCGAACCAATCGCATAAACGGATGATGGTACCCAGGTTTCCGGGGTCCTGTACGCTGTCCAGGGCCAGGATCCAGCCCTCCCCGATAAAAGGGGATGATTCGGGAATCGGGAACACTGCCAGCACCTTGTTGGGAGATCGGAGTCCGCTCATCCTGATGAGATCTGCCTCCTTCACTACCTCAAAGGGAGGGACATTTTCGGGAAGGATCTCTGGGTCGGTCGTATAGAGAAACCTGGGGGAATAACCAGACAGCAGAAGTTCGTTCACCAGCTTTACACCCTCGGCTACAAAGAGGCCGCTGGCCTTGCGGTGCTTTTTTTGCTGCAGGCTCCTGATATACTTTATTTGACTTTTTCCAACCATCCAAATAATGTATTTTTGATTCCTATGAATTCCTCCTTTCCTCTTAAGGGCCGCGGTGCTAAAATAGGTATCTTCCTGCTTATCGCGTGGCTTTCTTCATGTAATACTTTGAAACGGGTAGGGGAAAATGAGCTGCTGCTCACAAAAAATGCGATATATACAGACGGGGAAAGGGTGCTCGATGAAGATGCCAGGAGCCTCATCGTGCAGGAGCCCAATACGCGTGTCCTGGGTTATCCCTTGCGCCTGAATCTCTATAACCTGGCAAAAAAGGATCCGGATTCCACCTTTCAGGCCTGGCTTAACCGCAAACCCGGCAGGGAGGAACGGCTGGCCAAGCTGCTTTCCAACAAGCAGGTGGACGCCCTGGGGGAGTCTTTTCTGGTCAAAGGATACAGCGAATGGCTGAAAAAGATCGGAGAGGCACCGGTGATTATCGACACCTCCAGGTCGAGAAAAACCCTCCAGCGACTCAAGACCTATTACGACAGTAAAGGGTACTTCAACAACTCCACCACCTTTGAGATCAAAGAGGAAAAACGAAAACAGAGGGCTGGGATAGACTACCTCATATCCCTGGGAAAACCCTATTTTATCGATTCACTAACCTACAGCATCGCCTCCCCGGCCATAGATTCCATCTACAGGAAAAACACTGCAAGATCCTTTATCCTCGAGGGCAAGCAATTTGATTTTGCCGACTTCAACAGCGAAAGGCAGCGACTTACCGAACTCTTCAGGAATTCGGGCGTCTATAACTTCCAGGAGAGCTCCATTACCTACAATATTCTGCGGGATACGGCCGAAACAAGGGACGACCAGCAAATGACCGTGGAACTCAACATTGAGAACCTGCGTAAGCGGGGGGATTCTGCCATTACCACTTCGGAGTATAAGGTCTTCTCCTTTGACAGGATCAATGTTTTTGCAGACTATGAATTTGGTGATGACCCGGGGTCCATGCAGTCTACGGAATACAGAAATTACACGATCTACTTCAAGGATAAACTGCGTTATAAGCCCAAAGCCCTGACCGACGCCATTTTCTTTAAAAAAGACAGCCTATACAGGGACCTCGACAGGCTGCGGACCTACAGGCAGATCACCAACCTCAACACTTTTAAGTATCCCAACATCCAGATCCTGGAGGACAGTACCCAGTCCAAACTGATCTCCAATATTTTCCTGACGGCGAGGTCCAAGTATTCCCTCGGTCTGAACCTGGATGTGACCCATTCCAACATCCAAAGACTGGGGATAGGATTCAGTACCTCCCTGATCACGAGAAATGTCTTCGGGGGTGCTGAGACCCTCAGCCTTTCGGCCCGGGGTACCTTCGGGCTGCTCAGTGACACTTCCCTCCCTGAGGATTTCTTTTCGGAGGTAGGGGCAGATATCAACCTTACTTTCCCCAGGATCTGGTTCCCTTTGCCCACGGAAAAGGTCATCCCATATTACATGCTGCCCCAGACGAGGATCTCTGCAGGTACGAGCTTCCAGAAGAACATAGGTCTTGATAAACAGACCCTCAACAGTATTCTGGGGTATACCTGGACACCAGACCTCTTCAGGAAAAATACCCTGGAACTTCTGAATATCCTCTACGTGCGCAACGTAAACCCTGACCGATTCTTCAATGTGTATGGCAGCAGTTTCAGACAACTCGATAACATTGCGAACAATTATGAGGACGATCCTGCCCTGGCCGACTTTTTTGAGCCCACGGATGACCCCGATGACCTCAGGCTCATCATCCCTGAAGGGACAACGGGTTTCACCGAGGCTGTAATCGACGGTATGGTAAATACCACAAGGGAAGATTTCATAGATGTAAGCCGGATCGAGGAAAGGAGGGACCGTCTAACAGAGAACAACCTGATCTTTTCCAGCAACTACACCTTTACGAAAAATAATAAGAGCGGGATCAACGACAACAGCTTTTACCAGTTCCGCCTCAAATTGGAAAGTGCTGGAAACCTGCTTTCAGGCTTGTCTTACCTGGTTCCTTTCAACCAGAATGACAATGACAACCTCCTGGTCTTTGGTGTACCCTATTCGCAATATATAAAGACGGAATTCGACTTTATCAAGCACTGGGACCTCAGCAGATCGAACGTCCTGGCCTTCCGCAGTTTTGTCGGAATTGCCGTGCCCTATGGGAACTCTGAGAGTGTACCTTTCGTCAGTAGTTACTTCGCAGGGGGATCCAATGACAACAGGGCCTGGTTCCCTTATTCCCTGGGACCCGGACGGTCTAGTGACATTAATGACTTCAACGAGGCCAACCTGAAGCTCTCCTTCAACCTGGAATACCGTTTCCCGGTGGTTGGAAATTTCAAGGGAGCCCTCTTCGCGGATGCGGGGAATATCTGGAACGTATGGGATAACGTGGACGACCCGAACAAAACGTTTAACGGCTTCGATTCCCTTGCGGATATCGCCCTTGGGACAGGCTTAGGGCTGAGGTACGATTTCACCTATTTTGTCTTTCGGGTGGATGCAGGTTTTAAGACCTATAATCCTGCAGAAGCACCCTCAAAAAGATGGTTCAGAGAGTACAATTTCGGCAATGCGGTTATACAAATAGGGATCAATTATCCCTTCTAGACCTAATTATTTTATTACTTTTGCCCGTGTACCAAAACCAAATAATCAAAGAAAAAACATGGCTCATAATATAAAACCAGGGGTTGCTACGGGAGATGACGTACAGAAGATTTTTGCCTATGCTAAGGAAAAAGGCTTTGCACTTCCCGCCGTTAACGTCACTGGCTCCAACACCATCAATGCCGTTCTGGAAACCGCTGCGGCCCTCAGATCGCCGGTCATCATCCAATTTTCCAACGGGGGTTCTCAGTTCAATGCAGGAAAAGGTTTGTCCAATGAAGGGCAGCAATCAGCCATCAAAGGGGCGGTCGCCGGGGCGAAGCATATTCATGAACTGGCAGAGGCCTACGGGGCCACTGTCATCTTACATACTGATCACTGCGCTAAAAATTTACTTCCATGGATAGACGGCCTTCTCGATGCCAGTGAAGCGCATTTCAAAGCTACCGGTAAGTCCCTCTTCAGTTCCCATATGATCGACCTCTCGGAGGAACCCTTAGAAGAGAACATCGCCATCTGCAAGGAGTATCTGAGCAGGATGAAAAAAATGGATATGACCCTGGAGATCGAACTCGGGATCACCGGGGGAGAAGAAGACGGAGTGGACAATTCCGATGTGGATGATTCCAAACTGTATACACAGCCCGAAGAGGTGGCTTATGCCTATGAGGAACTCTCCAAGGTGAGCCACAGGTTCACTATTGCGGCCGCCTTTGGGAATGTCCACGGGGTCTACAAGCCCGGCAATGTAAAACTGACTCCCAAGATCCTGAGGAATTCTCAGGAATATATCTCTAAAAAGTACCAGGTAGGGCACAACCATATCGACTTTGTATTCCACGGAGGATCGGGATCTACCGTCGAGGAGATAAGGGAAGCGATAGGGTACGGGGTCATCAAGATGAATATAGATACAGACCTTCAGTACGCTTTTATGGAAGGTATTCGGGATTACTTTAAGGCCAAAGGGCCATACCTGCAATCCCAGATCGGGAATCCTGATGGGGACGATCAACCGAATAAAAAATTCTACGATCCCCGGGTCTGGCTACGGGAAGGAGAAAAGACCTTCGTGGCCAGATTGAAAAAAGCTTTTGAGGACCTCAACAATGTGAATACCCTCTAGGCAATTTCTCCCATTTAAATGATCTGACTATGACGGCTTGGTTTAAACGCAAAGAAAAAGGGATACAAACCGCAACGGAACAGAAGAAGGATACCCCCAAGGGCCTTTGGTACAAGTCTCCAACCGGTAAGATCGTGGAATACGAGGAATTGGCCAAGAATTTCTACGTAAGTCCTGAAGACGATTACCACGTGCGGATAGGCAGCAAGGAATATTTCGAAATCCTGTTTGACGACAATAAGTTCACCGAACTCGATCCCAAACTCAGTTCCAAGGATCCCCTCAAATTTGAGGATACAAAAAAATACGTAGATCGTCTTAAATCTGCCCAGAAGAAGACAGGGCTCAAGGATGCCGTGCGCACAGCGATCGGCAAATCCATGGGGAAAGACCTGGTGGTGGCCTGTATGGATTTCAGTTTTATAGGAGGCTCCATGGGAAGTGTGGTAGGTGAAAAGATCGCGAGGGCCATAGACATGTCCATCAAAAAGAAGGTACCTTTTCTGATGATCTCTAAATCAGGTGGGGCGCGAATGATGGAGGCAGCACTCTCCCTGATGCAGCTGGCCAAGACTTCCGCGAAACTCGCACAACTGGCCGAGGCGAAGATTCCCTACATCTCCCTTTGCACCGATCCGACCACGGGTGGGACAACGGCTTCGTATGCCATGCTTGGGGATATCAACATCTCGGAACCCGGGGCGCTGATTGGTTTTGCCGGGCCCAGGGTGGTCAAAGAGGCAACCGGAAAGGACCTGCCAAAGGACTTCCAGACCGCAGAATTCGTAAAGGAACACGGTTTTCTGGATTTTATCGTTCACAGAAGCGAACTCAAACAAAAGGTCAATCTCTACATCGACCTCATACAGAACGAACCCATTCGAAAATAAAAACAGCCCTGGAGATCAGGGCTGTTTTTTTTGTCGCACTCTAGTTATTTAAAAATCTTCGGAGGAAGATCTCTTTAGTGGTGCCATCGGGATAGGTAAGCAACCCTTTGGCGTCACAACTGCCATCCCCGAAATCCAGGCTTGCCGTGGCATCATTTCTGGAGATGTTCAGGACACCGCTTACTATAAAGCGGCAGGCCAGTTCCCTTCTCAGGGGCGTCACTGTTTCTTTGATGAAAACGTTGCCCATGGGGCCGGTAAAGGTACCTTTTCCGGAGATCAGGTATACGTTGTCTCCCCAGAAGCCGCTGCCGTACCCTTCGATCCACTCCCTGGTCCGCTCCCCGGTAAAACTCGCCGTATCCCCGTTAGGCCAGGTAGCTGAGAAACTGGCATTCGCATCCGATTGGGGATTGCCATTCTCATTGGCCCGCATCCTCAGGATGGAAGCAGCCCCCTCGATGGCCACACCGTTAAAGGTGAAATTCTCAAGGGAAAGACTGAGCGTTTTGGTCGCCATTTCCATGTCTTTGGAATAGCTCAAAAAGATGATCCCGCTGAGGACATTCCCATTGGGCAATTCACAACCCTCCCCGAAATCAATGGTGCGTTCTTTGGTAGTTGAGGTAACCACTGTTGTAATGGTCACACAGTCCGGGAGAAAATCAGAATGATACGAAAACTTGGCGGTGGCCTGGGCTTCATCCGCCATATAAACATCCTCTGCTATACTCATGATCTCTTCTGAGATCAGTTCCGATTCATCGCTTACCTTGAGTTCAGCGACCTCGAAGGTCTCTGACTCAGCTATGGGTGAGGATTCTTCTTTGTTGCAGGAAAACAACAAGGCAGTTGCCATGAGCACTCCGGCTGTGTAGTTCAATGTTTTGAGACTCTTTTTCATAATGTAGTTTTTAAAGATTACCCCTCTAGGACCCATTTCTTTAAGAAAGGTTTAACGTCCTGATAAAAAAATTCCCTGGGCGGATCGCATTGAGAAATTATTTCTATCTTTGCACCTCGATTGAAAATCAATCAAATACATAAAAATCATTAAAGACAATATTGGCATGTATTTAACTGCAGAAGTAAAGAAGGATATCTTCAAAAAGTACGGAGGAGACGAAAACAATACGGGCTCCACAGAAGCGCAGATCGCTTTGTTTACCCACAGGATCAACCACCTTACGGGGCACCTTAAAAACAACCAGAAGGATTTCAACACCGAAAGATCACTGGTAAGGCTCGTAGGAAAAAGGAGGAGTCTGCTCGACTACCTGAAAAGGAAGGACATTGAAAAGTACCGAGAACTCATCAAAGATCTGAATATCAGAAAATAAGAAAATGGGGAAGTCTCACTTCCCCATTTTTTAATTGCCAAGTCCCCGAAAGGGGCAATCTTAAAAAGCTTACTCTTAGTTTTTCATTGGTCACAACACAACAACACAACTACAGCCGGCCATGAGGGCGGCAGACCATTGTTTAACAATCCTGTATCGGTTACAGGTTTAACTAATTTCTATGATTCCTAAGACTTTTAAAGAGGTCATTGACCTCGGTGACGGTAGGACCATTTCTATCGAAACCGGAAAACTCGCCAAACAGGCACACGGTTCCGTGGTTGTTCAATCGGGCAAATGCATGTTGCTTTGCACCGTAGTATCCAACTACAAAGCATCAGACGTCGATTTCCTGCCGCTGACCGTGGATTACAGAGAAAAATTTGCAGCTTCAGGCCGCTACCCCGGCGGATTCTTTAAAAGAGAAGCCCGGCCCAGCGATGGGGAGGTCCTGACCATGCGACTGGTAGACAGGGTGTTGAGACCCCTCTTCCCTAAAGACTACCACTATGAGACTCAGGTGATGATCCAGCTGATGTCTCATGACGATAATGTGATGCCGGACGCCATGGCCGGACTCGCCGCTTCGGCTGCCATTCAGCTTTCAGACTTCCCATTCGAATGTGCGATCTCTGAAGTGCGCGTGGGCCGTGTGGACGGTGAGTTCATCATCAACCCGACAAGGGCACAACTCGAAGAGTCCGATATCGACATGGTGATCGGTGCTTCCGCAGATTCCGTCATGATGGTGGAAGGTGAAATGGGAGAGATCTCTGAGGAGGATATGGTCGAGGCTATCAAATTTGCTCATGAGGCCATCAAAGTACAGTGCGCTGCACAGCTGAAACTGGCCGAAGCCTTTGGCCGGAAAGAAGTAAGGGAGTACGAGACTGCTGCTGAAGATGAGGCCCTTGAAAAAAAGATCCACGATATGGCCTACGACAAGGTCTATGCAGTGGCCAAGGCAGGTTCAGCCAAACAGGAAAGAAGTGCTGCCTTCTCCGAGATAAAGGATGAGATCATGGCCTCTTTTTCCGAGGAAGAACTCGAGGAAAAAGGAGACCTGATCGGTAAATACTATTACAAGGCTGAAAAAGCAGCCGTAAGGGACCTCACCCTCAATGAAGGACTGAGGCTCGACGGGCGAAAGACTAACGAGATCAGGCCGATCTGGTGCGAGGTAGACTACCTGCCTTCCACCCATGGATCTGCCATCTTTACAAGAGGGGAAACACAGGCCCTGGCTACGGTTACCCTGGGTACCTCCAGGGAGGCTAACCAGATCGACATGCCTTCTTACGAAGGAGAGGAGACCTTTTATTTGCACTACAATTTCCCCCCTTTCTCCACCGGAGAGGCGAGGCCCATCAGGGGTACCTCGAGGAGGGAAGTAGGACACGGTAACCTGGCCCAGCGGGCCCTTAAAAGGATGATTCCTGCAGATTGCCCTTATACCGTTCGTGTTGTTTCCGAAGTACTCGAGAGTAATGGATCCTCTTCCATGGCGACCGTATGTTCCGGAACCATGGCTCTGATGGATGCCGGGGTACAGTTGAAAAAACCCGTATCCGGGATCGCCATGGGACTGATCACAGATACTGAGACAGGCAAGTATGCCGTCCTCTCTGATATTCTTGGGGATGAGGATCACCTGGGTGATATGGACTTTAAAGTGACCGGGACCGCAGATGGGATTACCGCCTGCCAGATGGACATCAAGGTCAAGGGACTTTCTTATGAGATCCTGGTAAAAGCGCTGAAACAGGCCAGGGAAGGCAGGTTACACATCCTGAAGACCCTTGTTGATGCGATCGCCGAACCAAGACCTGATGTGAAACCTCACGCGCCGAAAATGGTCACCACCACCATCCCTGGAGAATACATCGGGGCCCTTATTGGTCCGGGTGGAAAAGTGATACAGGAACTGCAGAAAGCGACCAAGACCACGATCGTCATCAATGAAGATCCGGTAACGGAAGAAGGAATCGTGGAAATTTTAGGTACAGATCAGGCAGGTATAGATGCTGTTCTCGCCAAAATCGATTCCATCACCTTTAAGCCTGAGGTAGGCAATGTCTACGAGGTCAGGGTCATTAAGATCCTCGATTTCGGGGCCGTTGTAGAATACCAGGAAGCACCCGGCAACGAAGTATTGCTGCACGTATCCGAACTGGCGTGGGAGCGCACAGATAAGGTAACCGATGTGGTGAACATGGGAGACGTCTTTGACGTGAAGTACATCGGGATCGACCCCAGGACCAAGAAGGACAAGGTTTCCAGGAAGGCCCTGTTGCCAAAACCGGAAGGGTATAAGGAGAGACCTCCGAGAAATGACAGGAATGACAGGAATGACCGCAGAGATCGCAATGATCGAGGGGGTCAGAGAAGGCCTCCAAGAGATAGGAGGGATTGATACAATCCTCCGATAAACAGCAAAACCCCGACGAAATGCCGGGGTTTTTTGTTTTTTTTAACATTTTAATAAAATTTTCCTAACCCACTTGTAACATTCCTCTGTTTTATACGTATAAATAGATGCAGTCCATGCACTATAACCTAAATTGAAAGGAACCTATTAGATGAGACAGTTAAAGATTACAAAACAGGTGACCAACCGGGAGACGGCGTCACTGGACAAATACCTCCAGGAAATTGGCAAGGTAGACCTGATCACGGCTGACGAAGAGGTAGAACTGGCACAACGGATTAAAGCAGGAGACCAGTCGGCCCTCGAGAAGTTAACCAAGGCCAACCTGAGATTCGTGGTTTCCGTAGCCAAACAGTATCAGAACCAGGGTCTTACCCTTCCCGATCTGATCAACGAAGGAAACCTCGGCCTGATCAAAGCCGCTCAACGCTTTGACGAAACCAGGGGTTTTAAATTCATTTCCTACGCAGTGTGGTGGATCAGACAATCCATCCTGCAAGCCCTGGCAGAGCAGTCAAGGATCGTGCGTTTGCCACTGAACAAGATCGGCTCCATCAACAAGATCAACAAAACCTTCGCTTTTCTTGAGCAGGCCCACGAAAGGGTGCCTTCTGCCGAAGAGATCGCCAAGGAACTCGATATGACCGTAGAGGATGTTAAGCAATCCCTAAAAAACTCAGGGAGACACGTATCTATGGATGCACCTTTGATAGATGGTGAGGATTCCAACCTCTACGACGTTCTTCGCAGCGGTGAATCTCCAAATCCAGACAAGGATCTCCTGCACGAATCCCTGAGAACTGAGATCGAAAGGGCCCTCGAGACCCTCACACCCAGGGAGGCAGATGTGATCCGCCTCTATTTCGGACTAGCCGGGCAGCATTCCATGACCCTGGAGGAAATCGGCGAGACCTTTGACCTTACCCGGGAGCGTGTGAGACAGATCAAGGAAAAAGCGATCAGAAGGCTGAAACACACTTCCAGAAGCAAGATCCTGAAGACATACCTGGGGTAAACCATAGATAAAATTCGCTGAAAGACCGATCCCGGAATTGGATAACTGGAGATTTTAGCGTAATTTTAACGATAACAACAGTGTATCATGACTGTTCGTTTTTTGATTGATGAATAAACTCCGGCTGATTACCGGAGTTTTTCATTTAAAGAAGGTTCTTATCACCCAAAAAAGATCAACATGGCAAAGCATTCGGCAATCGTGGAGACCAGAAGCATCTCCCAGTTCACCATGAAGGTGGGAATCACAATCCCGGGCTTACTATTCATGTTGCTGTCCTTCTCCTGCCAGGATACAGGACCGGAATTGCCCGCGACTCCCCCACCCTTCAAAACTCCCCTGGGGAAAGTTATCAGCAGGGAATCGGCCAGTGGCAAACCCTTACAGCAATACCTGGATGCCAGGAAAGCTCACGAAAAGGACAGTACAGACGTAGATCTCCTCATTTGGTACGGTCGCAGAATGGCCTATTTGGGGAATTACGAGGACGCCATCGAGATCTATACAAATGGACTTAGGAGATTCCCGGATGAAGCGCGACTCTACAGACACCGCGGACACCGCTATATCTCGATACGGGAATTCGACAAAGCTATTGCCGACCTTGAAAAAGCCTCAGAACTCATAGAGGGTACGACCAATGAGACAGAACCCGACGGGATCCCGAATGCGATGAATATTCCGGTAAGTACTCTCCACGGAAATATCTGGTACCACCTGGGGTTGGCCCACTACCTGAAAGGCAATTACGAGGAGGCCTACACTGCTTATCTAAACTGCCTCAGGAGCAGTTCCAACCATGACAACCTGGTGTCGAGCACGCATTGGCTCTATATGATTCAAAGGCGACAGGGAAACCATGTGGCGGCAGATAGTCTCCTGCTCCCCATTACTCGGGAACTTGAGATCATTGAGAACCACAGCTACCATAACCTTTGCCTGTTTTATAAAGGATCGATCCCAGAAAAAACCTTACTCCCTGATGAGGGCTCCTCGGCAGCTTCGGATGCCATATCCTACGGACTGGCCAACTGGTATCTGATGGAAGGTAAAGTTGATAAAGGATATGAACTACTGAACGAAATGGTAGAAGGTGAAAACTGGACTTCTTTTGGTTATATTGCCGCTGAAAGCGATCTTATCCGCCTTAATTCTTCCGCCCAGACTGCCACTAAATAACTGGGGGTTGCCAAATAAACTTTTCATTTGATTACTTTTATAAAGTGAAATACAGCTGAATAATGAATCAAGTAAAAATAGCCCCCTCACTCCTGGCGGCAGACTTCGGCAACCTTCAGAGGGATGTGGAAATGGTCAATGAAAGTGATGCGGCCTGGCACCACCTCGACATTATGGACGGGGTATTTGTCCCCAATATCTCTTACGGGATGCCCGTGGTCAAAGCCATTGCAAAACACGCGTCCAAACCGCTGGATGCTCATCTTATGATCATTGACCCGGACCGATACATCCAGACCTTTGCAGACCTTGGGGTCTATCTACTTACAGTTCATTACGAGGCCTGCCAACACCTCCACCGAACGGTACAGGCAATCAGGGCAGCGGGGATGAAGGCAGGTGTGGCCCTCAATCCTCACACGGATGTTTCCCTTCTGAAATTTATTTTAAAAGACCTAGACCTGGTCCTGGTGATGAGTGTCAACCCCGGTTTTGGAGGCCAATCCTTTATACCCGCCACCTATGATAAAATTCGGACACTCAAAAAGATGTTGAAGGATCAGGAATCTTCTGCCCTGATCGAAGTAGACGGAGGAGTGGGACCTGATAATGCCTCCAAACTGATAGATGCCGGTGCCGATGTCCTCGTGGCCGGCAGTTCGGTCTTTAAGGCTAAGGATCCCAAAGCGATTATTGCTGAGATGGCATCCGTGAAGGTCTCCTAGAACATAGAGAGATAGTATTTCAAAAGGTCGGTGGTGGTCACCATTCCCACTACCTCACCATCATCAACCACGGGCAGGGAGTGATATTTCCGCTTTACCAGCAGTTCTGTGGCATCCCTAACGGTATTGGTGGAACTGATCGTTTCCGGGGTGCGTACCATAAGCTGACTGATAGAGAACATCTCATAGATTTCAGACTTGATATTTCCTTCTTCCACGAATGCCCCATCTGCAAAACTAAGCCTTAACAGGTCATTCATACTGAGCATACCGACGATCTTCCCTCCCTTGGTTACAGGCATATGCCGTATATTGTATTTTTTGAACAGGTGCTCTGCCCTGTCGAGGCCGTCTTTGACATCCACGGAGATAATATGCTTGGTCATGATGGTGGAGATGGGTATATCTATGGAGATCGTCATGGCGTTGTCTTTTATTTTGATATCCTAAATATCCGATTCTAAACACCAATAAATCATGATAATTGTCAGGTTTGTATCCCGAATTCCTCCCGGGTTTCTGGAGGATCTTTGTTAATTTTGCAGGTATGGAACGTCTAATCGGAAAAGGAACCAAAGAATGAAGAAGGTATTTGATGTTATCATTGTGGGGGGAGGTCCGATCGGGATCGCGTGCGGTCTGGAAGCACAAAAGAGAAAACTGACCTACCTGATCCTTGAAAAGGGTCCCATCGTCAACTCTCTTTTCAACTATCCGGTGAATATGCAGTTCTTTTCCTCTTCTGAAAAGCTGGAAATCGATGAGATCCCGTTTATCAGTAAGGAGGCCAAACCGAAGAGGAATGAGGCCCTCGAATACTACCGCAGGATCGTCACCTCAAACAAGCTGAATATTCATCTTTTTGAAAAGGTCAATACCGTCAAAAAGGATTCTGAGTTCTTCAGGATCGAATCTGAAAAAGCCTCTTACGAGGCGAGTAATGTGATCATTTCCACAGGGTTTTACGATCTGCCCAATACCCTGAAAGTGTCCGGAGAGGAACTCGATAAAGTATCGCATTATTACAAGGACCCTCATTTTTACGCCAGTCAGAAACTTGCTGTGGTAGGGGCCAGTAATTCGGCGGTTGATGCCGCCCTGGAATGCTGGAGGAAAGGGGCTGAAGTCACCATGATCATACGAGGTCCTGAAGTTGGACAACGGGTTAAATACTGGGTCAGGCCCGATATCATCAACCGAATTGAGGAAGGCAGTATTAAGGCTTATTTCAACACCGAAGTTTCGGAGATCCTTCCAAAGGAGATCGTACTGAATACGCCTGAGGGCAAAAAGCGGATCGAGAACGATTTTGTGCTGGCACTGACCGGATACATGCCCAATTTTGAATTCCTGCAGTCCATGGGGATACATTTATCCGATGACGAGAAAAAACTACCGGAATACGACCCGGATACGATGGAGACGAATGTACCCGGCTTGTACCTGGCCGGGGTGATCTGCGGCGGCATGGAAACCCACAAATGGTTTATCGAAAACTCCCGTATACACGCCAAGGTAATCGTGGAGCATATCGTTAACGAGCGATCTGTTCCAGCCGTCTAATAAAGACTTTTTTCCTGTTTTAATAAGAATCTGCTCTGCAAGAAAACCTACAGGCAGGAAGAGATATTTCTAAAAGAGATCCCTCCACAATGTCCAGGCTAAAAAACAGACCGGATACACTCGGAGGGATCCCTTTATCTAGTTCTCAGGAGTGAAACTATCCTCTTATTCCGAAATTATTGGATGGTGACGCTGAAGGTCACCGCAAGGTCTGTCTCCCCTCCTGCATCCGCAAGTCCGGAATTGGGCTTTGTGGGCTCGTGCCTCAGGGTAAAGGCCAGGGTCCCGCTGCTCGATGCGGTGGTGGTAAGGGTGAAAGCAGTTCCCAGGGGATTTCCGTTACCATCAAAATTTGCGTACTCCACATTTGCATTGAGTCCGCCTCCCACAGTATAAAAGAACTGGTGTTCCTCATCCTCTGCTTCGACTTCGTCCGTAATGTTCTCTGCCGGTGTCTCTGTTTCGTTTAGGAGAACGATCGTACCGTCGTAAATGGAATTTGGCATCAAATCATCGGAAACAGTGACCACAGGCGGGTTAGGTCCGTCACCATCGAGATCCCTTGTCTGAAGAGTGATGGTCGTTCCACCTCCCTGAGGGACCAGGGTGGCCGTAAAAGTGGTTATGATCTCCTCTTCATTGATCGGTTCCGGAGCGGGGTCGTCATCGGAGCAGGAGGTAATTGTGAGAAATCCAATAGACAAATAAAGAAGTGATTTGATATTTTTCATGATTTTCAAGTTGAATTAAATTAATAATGGATTATGAATTGCAGTTGTATGTTTCTCCCCAGTCCGTCGGCAAAGAACCGCTGCCGGTTCAGGTAATCCCTGAAGGAACTGTTGAGCAGGTTGCTGACGGTGAGAGAAGTGGTCAGTCGGCTTGAAGTTCCCAGGGAAAAATCGGCCGAGGAACTCAAACCGAGGAGGTGGTAGGCCGGAGGGGGCGTATTGATCTCCAGTACCACATCTTCCTGTTGTTCAGGAGAGAATACCACTATATTCGGTGGCACCTCATTTTGCCTCAGCACGAGGTCGCTGATCAGAGATATCTCGAAGTCGTGCCACTCTTTTTGCAGGAAATCAAGCTTGTTCCTGAAGTTGACTGGAGGCATATTGATCAATGCCAGATCTTGTGACAGGTCCTTTCCCTTCACCAGGGAAACCTGGTGTTCTGTCCGCCAGTTTCGGTGCCAGTTGGCATAAGCGGAGGCGTCTATCCCGAGCAAACGGGCATCTGTTTGCCGGTAGCTCCAGACCGGAAAAGCACCCCGAATCGTAAATTCTAAACCGGTTGGTTCCAGCAGGATAAAATTCGTCAGAAAATTGGCATAGGGCTCCAGGGTAAAACCCCAATTCTGTAAACGCCTTTCAAAGGAGGCGGATATCTTGTGGGAGGTTTCGCTTTTGATCCTCAGATCTCCCAACTCTATACGGGCAGCCGAATGGTGGAGGCCATCGCTGAAAAGTTCAGAAGGGTTGGGAGCACGTTGTGCCAGGGAATAATTAAACCTGAGGAAGGTCGTATTATTGCTAGAATAATTGACACCCGTGGTGCCGGAAAAATTCTTAAAGGTAAATACAGGATTGGTCAGCAATTGGGAGCCCAGATCTTCCAGAACGATCCCGGAGAACTCATTGTCGTACCCCCTTTCCTCCCATCGCGAGGTCTGATAGTATTTTAGCGCGTCTATCCTGGAGAAATCATATCTGAGACCGGCATCGAGTTTCCATTGGGGAGTGAATGCATACTCTCCCGTTACAAACGCCCCGAGTTCCAACCGCTCGTAATCAGGGATCAACCGTCTTACGCCGGTTGCGGGATTTGGGAAATTCTCCTGATACCTGCCCATAAGTCCGGTAGTCCAATCGAGTTTCTCTGCTGCATCCCATTTAAAATCAGTGCTGAAAGAATGGGTGGTGAGTTCCAGGTCTAGGGAAGCCTGATCATTGAGCTCTCCCCTTCGCACATCGTACTCCTTCCTCCGGTTCTGCTGAAAATCGTATTGGGCGCTCCATTTGCCAAGTCCTTTGAACCTTTTATAGGCTGAGATCTTACCCAGGTGGTGTGTCACTTGCTGACGGGGGTTTTGCAGATCATAAGTAAAGGGCCTGATAATCTCCGGCTCTCCGCTGTTGATGCTTCGGATCAGGTCGTCAATATTGCCGATATGGGAAGCCCTTAAGATGGCGATTTCAGCGTCGTAGAATGAATACTTTCCCTGTATCCCCCAGTTCAAGGTCCTTTTTCCGAACTCAAGAGTAGTAGCTTTTTCGGAGACACCTGTGTTGGAGAGGATATAATCGGGCGACTCCTGATCACCCAGACGTTTGAATGAACCCTGTAATCGGATAAAACCATCGTTTCTGAATACCTTGGTAAGGTCTGTTGAGATACTGCCTCCTCGGCCATTCGAAAAACCGTTGAGAACGGTCTTTCCATAGAGGGTATCCGTTCCAGGCAAGAAAGCTTGCTCCATTAAGATCACCCCGCCAATAGCATCTCCTCCATACTGCAGGGCTGAAGCCCCTTTGATGACCGTAATGGAGCCGGCCGCATTGATATCCACATTAGGAGCATGCTCATCCCCCCACTCCATATCCTGCATCCGGACCCCATCATTGAGAACCAGGACCCGACTTCCGTTTAACCCATGGATGGCAGGTTTCACAATGGTCGCTCCGGTATTTAGGCTGGAGATTCCACTTAACCCCTTAATAGCATCCCCCAGGCTGGTACCACTGTTCTGCAAAAGGGCCTTTTCAGACAGTCTGCTTTCAAGTCCCGAATTCGTTTTATCTGCGTAGATACTGCCAATTACACGGACTTCATCCAATTCTTCCAGGTGGTGCTCCAGCAGAAAATCCTCCTTCGTCCTTCCCTTGATTTCAACAGGGAAAATCAAGGTGCGGCACTCCGGATGCATAACCTCCACTTCATAAGTGCCGACACAGAGGTTCTTAAAGGAATAGGTGCCATTCAGATCGGTATAAGCGTAGGAGTCGAGCCTCGCTATATAAAGGGTGGCACCGGCAAGGGGTTTTTTATCGTGGAAATCCAGGACTTTGCCACTCAGGGTATAATTGCAATCCTGACTCCAGCCAAAGGTTACTGTGAGAATTGCGCAAACCGTTAAGAAGTATCTGAGATACATGTAAATAAGATGAAGGTTTAGGGATGGATTCATAACTTCTGAAGAAGTTGAGAACCCTGAAATATTCTGGGATGACTCCTGGGACTAACCCAGAAAAGGCGGGGGTCTGCCAAAAAGAGAGGGGAAAACTGGGTCATCCTCGAAGAGGATAATAGCAACCGGTCCCATCGATTCCATGCGTTTGTCCCAGAAGACAGGAGTGTAAGTTACACTCACTACCCTGTCAAAGGAAGTGCTCTCATGCAGAAGGGAAAGGGTACAAAGCTCACATTTAACGGGTTCGTCCTGTGAATGTGTGAGGGGGTGATAATCCAGGGCTTTGATTCCGAGGAAAACACCGAGCAAAAGAATAGCGATAACAGATGTAAATCTTTTATGTCGCATCGGTTCCAAAAATAGATAATGAATCTCTTTTATCTGTTAATGAAGTGCTAATTTTCAATTCTCGAACTCTCTATATCTTATTCAGGTGATGTAATTATTTGCTGATATTCAGCTTCATATGAAGAAGCCTCTAGATGAACACGCATGGTACTTTCAGGGTAAAACACGAAATTGATACTCGGGGAGGAGGCGTACGCCCCGGAAAAGCACCCGTACATCCCTTTTGAACCAGGCATGAACATTCGAAACAATGAATCATATCCTCCATGTGACCATCGTATCGGTGATCCTCAACGCTCCCCTCCAAGAGTGGGCACGTGTTTTGAAAATAAAGGATTGCCTCCTCCCGATAACTATCGGGACTATCGGGATCGGTGATACTCAACGCTCCGCAGGATTACCTTCGCTCACGCTTCGGTGATCCTCAACGCTCCGCGTTGAAAATGGTCCAAACAAAAAAACGCTCAAGCAAGCTTGGCGTTTTTTCTTATTGGACCATTTATGTGTGACCGCGGGAGGATTCGAACCCCCAACCCTCAGAGCCGAAATCTGATATTCTATCCAGTTGAACTACGCGGCCGTGATGCGCTGTGTTTCCAGCGAGCGCAAAGGTACACAAAAAGTTTATTTCCGAACGAACAAAACTAGGTCAGTTGTTTACGCACGATGTTCGAAATAGTCTTACCATCGGCCTGTCCTGCCAGCTTTTTGGAGACCACACCCATCACCTTGCCCATATCCTTCATCCCATCGGCCCCCAGTTCCTGAATGGTCTCGCTGACCATCTTTTCGATAGTGGCTTCATCCAATTGTTCGGGCAAAAACTTTTCAATGATCGCCACCTGTGATAACTCGGTTGAGGCGAGGTCCTCTCTCCCCTGCTCTGTGTAAATTGCCGCGCTGTCTTTGCGTTGTTTCACGAGCCTTTGAACCATTTTGATCTCTTCTTCCTCTGACAATCCATTGCCTACTCCTTTCTCTGTCTGAGCAAGCAGTATGGCCGATTTGATGGCCCGAAGGGATTCCAGGGCTACGGAATCCTTAGCTTTCATGGCTGCCTTCATTTCCTGCATAACCTTTTCCTGTAAGCTCATAACCTCAGTTTTTAGTCCTGCGAAGTTAAAAAAATAAACCCGAAAGGACTGGCATGCTTTCGGGTTTTGGCTAGGTTAAAGTAACCGAACAAAAAACTAACTAATCTACGTTATCGTGTAAAAATGAATTGTTGGAACGCAATTGAATCTCGTCATTGCTATCCTCCCCCAGGGTGGTGCGCGATACCTTTCCTTCCTTTGGGCTATCACTTAGATTGACGCCCTGGCGTTTGTAGGCAGGTTCCTTCTCTATTTCCTCAATGTGGTTGAGGCTGTTCTGGAATTTGTAATTGAAATCCTTGAGTTTTCTCCTTCGCTCGTCCGCCCTGGCTTTCAGAAGTTCTTCGATGGGAGAGTTCATTGGATCGATCTCTCCTTTTTGCTCTTCCCTGTTCGACTGTTCAAAGGCACTGACGGTCTTGTGCTCAAAGACGAGTTCGTCCTCCACGATCTTGGGATCGAAATCCTCCGCCTTGGAGCGGGCTCCCGTAAGCTTGGATTCCAATTCCATATAATCATCCAGGCTATATCGCTTTTCCCCTTCCTTGTTGTATTCCAGGACCGGGATGACCTCAATATGCTCGTTCACATCCATATCGCTGATCTCTTCATCCAGGGTGAAGGTGATCACGTGCTCTTTTTCTTCCTCTTCAGAATTCTCTTCGTACAAAGGGAGGTCGAAGCTCATGGTTATCTGTTCCTTCTTTTGCTCCTTGGGAGTCACGGTAACCGGATCCACTACTTCCATATCGAAAAGGGCATGCTTAGAGTCGATGATCACAAAACTGTCTTCATCGATATCCTCGGCTACCACTTCGTCGTAGAACACATGAAAGTTGCGTATGAAATTCGTCGTGGGAACCAGGTCCATTTCATCTTCCACCTCAAGGACGTGTTTGACGATGGGTTCTGCTTCTTCGACCTCAAGCTTTAGTTCCTTTATTTCCACGGGATTGTCAGAGAGATTCTGTTCTGCCTTCTGGTCGTCTTCCAGAGTGTGTATGATCTTTTTAGACTCCGTGTTGACGATCTCATCCTGCTGGTCTACATTAAAGCCGGTGGCGATCACGGTCACGGCAATGGCATCACCGAGTTCCTCATCCTCTCCTACCCCCATAATAATATTGGCACCGTGGCCTGCTTCGGCCTGGATATGGTCATTGATCTCCCCTATTTCATCAATGGTGATCTCCTTGGTACCAGAAACGATGAGCAACAATACGTTTTTGGCTCCGGTGATCTTGTTGTCGTTCAGTAAGGGGGAGTCCAGAGCCTTCATGATCGCTTCTGTGGCCCGGGCAGAGCCTGAAGCCATGGCAGATCCCATAATCGCGGTCCCGCTGTTTGATAGCACAGTCTTGGCATCCCTTAAATCTATATTCTGGGTGTAGTGATGGGTGATCACCTCTGCAATGCCCCTGGCCGCAGTGGCCAAAACCTCATCTGCCTTGGAGAAACCAGCCTTGAAGCCAAGGTTCCCGTACACTTCGCGAAGTTTGTTATTGTTGATGATGATGAGGGAATCCACGTGCTCCCTGAGTCTCTCTATCCCTTTTTGGGCCTGATGGCACCTCATCTTCCCCTCGAACTGGAAAGGCATGGTGACGATCCCCACCGTAAGGATGTCCATGGCCTTCGCCTGTTTCGCAATGATAGGAGCCGCTCCTGTGCCGGTACCTCCTCCCATTCCGGCTGTGATAAAGATCATCTTTGTGGTGATATCGAGCATACGCTTGATGTCCTCCATACTTTCCACAGCGGCCTGCTCCCCCACTTCAGGATTGGCCCCTGCCCCAAGTCCCTCCGTCAGGGAAACTCCTAACTGTATCTTATTCGGTACCGGGCTGTTCTGTAAGGCCTGAGAATCCGTGTTGCAGATCACGAAGTCCACGCCATTGATCCCAGCCTGGAACATGTAATTTATCGCATTGCTTCCTCCACCACCGACGCCGATCACTTTAATGACATTGCTTTGATTCTTGGGGAGGTCAAAGGAAATATTTTCAAATTCGGTGTTCTTGCTCATGTTGCTCTTATTAGGGGTTTATTGTTTTGCTTTTCTTCATTCTGCGTTGTCCAGAAAATCCTTTAGTTTTTCTGACCACCTGTCAAAGACTGATTTACGCTCTCTTTTCTTGGCCGTGGCTGTAACCGTTTCCTCATGGCCCTGCATGACCATCTCCCGTTCCTTTTCTGCCTCCAGGGTCTTTAACCTACGCTTGTCCTTGTTCTCTACGGCATTCATCAACAATCCAACGGCCGTTGCGTAAAGCGGACTCGCGATCTCTGCATCGGAATCTCCGGCCAGATGTTCATTGGGATAGCCAATCCTGGTATCCATTCCCGTGATGTATTCGACCAGTTGCTTGAGGTGTTTTAATTGGCTTCCACCTCCCGTCAGGACGATACCGGCGATCAATTTCTTCTTCTGTTCTTCGTGTCCGTAATTCTTGATCTCCACATATACCTGCTCTATGATCTCGACCACCCTGGCGTGAATGATCTTGGACAGATTCTTCAGTGTGATTTCCTTTGGCTCCCTGCCCCTTAGCCCGGGAATGGAAACGATCTCGTTGTCCTTGTTCTCTCCTGGCCAGGCCGAGCCGAATTTGATCTTAAGGAGTTCTGCCTGTTTTTCAATGATGGAGCATCCTTCCTTGATGTCTTCAGTGATCACATTCCCTCCAAAAGGGATTACGGCCGTATGCCTGATGATGCCGTCCTTGAAGATTGCCAGGTCTGTGGTACCTCCCCCGATATCGATCAGGGCCACCCCGGCTTCCTTCTCTTCCTGACTCAGCACAGCCTCGGAAGAAGCAAGGGGTTCCAGCGTAATATTGTACAGATCCAGACCGGCACTTTTTATGCACCTTCCTATGTTCTTGATCGAGGATACCTGCCCTACGACCACGTGGAAGTTGGCCTCGAGACGTCCGCCATACATGCCGATGGGCTGCTTAATCTCAGCCTGTCCGTCTACCTTGTATTCCTGAGGCAGCACGTGGATGATCTCTTCTCCGGGTAACATTACCAGCTTGTAAACCTGATTGCACAATTTCTCCAGATCGTCTTCATTGATCACTTCCTCGGAATTGGCCCGGGTGATGTAATCACTGTGTTGCAGGCTCCGGATATGCTGCCCGGCGATCCCTACGACTACTGACCCTATCTTCAAGCCCGAATTGGCTTCTGCCTGCTCTACTGCCTGCTGAATGGATTTTATGGTCTGGGTGATATTGTTCACCACACCACGGTGTACCCCCAGACTTTTAGACCGGCCGATACCCAATACTTCGATCTTGCCGTATTCATTTTCCTTACCGATAATCGCCACGATCTTAGTGGTTCCTATATCGAGACCCACTGAGTAATTTACCTGATCCATAATCTTATATTTTTGTGCACACAACTTGGTTGTCAAATTCTAAACTTACCACGGCGTAATCCTTGAGGGATTTGTCTTTTAGGGCCTTCGCGTAGAAAGCCTTGAAGTTTTTGAACTTCGCTTCAAGGTCCCTGACGTCCCCCAGGTTCACGATAAAATCCTCCACCCTGAATTTTAACTGGTACCGCTCTTCAGAAAGAATGTGAATCCCGATCACGTTCTTCCTGAGAAAATCGTCCTTGTTTATATACTTCAGTATTTCAAATACATCATCCAGACTCTTACCGGTAATCTCCCCTGTTATGATAGGTACCCTGGCGGAGTGCAACTTGGATAAGGGCATAGATTTTCCATCCTCATCAAGGTAGAAAGTTGAATTCCCTTTAACTCTGCCTATGGGCTGCCTTTGGAAAATTTTGGATGTAAGTTTGTCATCAATAGTAAGATATACTTGGGCACTTTTCACCATATCATGGGTCTCGAGGACCTTTTCTATAGTATTCAAAACTACCTTTTCTTTATCCTCCATCAGGATGCTTCCGTAATTTTGTATTAACAATTTATTAACCATATCCTTGGATAGGTATACATTGTTGTCTCCTTCAAAAACGATCTCCACCTCACCGATGGGTCTGACGGCATTTCGATGATTAGAAAATGCATAAAGTCCTGTTATACAGATTATTAAACAGAACGTTTTGATATAGTTCCAATTAATTTTCATAGTCAAATTCGCGTTTTAGTGAGTCTGCTTCAAGGCCTATGTCCCCTGCTCCCAGCGTTACCAGGATCTCGGGATTTTGTGCCTTTATTTCTTTGGCCAATTCCTGTTTTGTGACCAGTTTTTTCTTCGGGTTTGAGATCCGTTCCAACAAGCCCTGGGAAGTAACTCCGGGGATCGGTTTTTCACGGGCCGGGTAGATATCCAGCAACAGAATACTGTCGAATCCGGACAGGCTTTTGGCAAAATCCTCCATAAAATCCCTGGTCCTGGAAAACAGATGGGGTTGAAAGACCGTCAGGATGCTCTTCCCCGGATGCATTTCCCGGATCGCTTCCAGCACGGCGTCGATTTCCGCTGGGTGGTGGGCGTAATCGTCAATAAAGATCAGGTTGTCCTTCCGGATCTTATAGGAGAAACGTCTCTGTACACCCTTGAAGGTTTCCAGTGCCTTCGCGAGGCGATCCGGCGGGGGACCGGCCTGGATCGCCATTGCGAAAGCCACTAAGCCATTGAGCAGGTTATGTCTGCCCGGCTTATTGAATCTCACCCCTTCGAGTGTTCTTTCAGGGGTGCCCAAATCGAATATGTAGGTGCCATGTTCAATCTTTATATTCCTTATGCAGTAATCGGAATCGTCCTCAATTCCATAGGTGATGCCCTTTAAGGGCAGCCCGTTCCTTACGAAGAGTTTTCCGCCGGGTTTGAGCCTGGAGGCAAATTCGAGGAAGGATGCACGCAGCGATTCCTGGTCACCGTAGATGTCCAGATGGTCCGCATCCATAGAGGTTATGCAGGCCACGTTCGGATGGAGTCTCAAAAAGGATCGGTCAAATTCATCTGCTTCCACCACAGAGTATTCGTCTCCCTCACTGATAAAATTGCTGTTGAAGTCTTCTGAAATTCCTCCGAGGAAAGCCGTGAGGGGTGTACCTGTCTCCCTGAGCAAATGTGCCAGTATGCTGGAAGTGGTGGTCTTCCCATGGGTTCCTGCCACAGCGAAACAGAAGGTGTCCCGAGTGATCGTTCCAAGGACCTCAGATCGCTTCTGAACCCTGAACCCGTGTTCCTTAAAGTGAGTCCATTCACTGTGATCCACTGGCACGGCTGGAGTATAAACGATCAGGGTGTCTGACGGATCGAGGAATGGAGCCGGCACAAGGGAAAGATCATCCAAATAATGAATATCCATCCCCAGGGCCTCCAATTCCATGGTCAGGGGTGATGGGGTTTTGTCATAGCCCGCCACTTCCATACCGCGGAATACAAAATACCTGGCCAGGGCAGACATTCCTATGCCTCCGATCCCGATAAAATAAACCCTATGGAAATCGAATCTATCCATGCCTGTTATTGAGTAATTCCACGATCTCATCCACAATACTTTCCGTAGCCCCGGGCTTTGCCAGACTTTTGATGTTCCTGCCGAGTTCTGCTCGCTTCTCTCCGGAGTTTAGCAGCTCCTCGAAGGCCGGTTTGAACTCCGCATCGAGTTCCTCTTCCCTTATCATAAGCGCGGCCTGCTGTTTCACCAAAGCCAATGCGTTTTTGGTCTGATGATCCTCCGCCACATTGGGCGAAGGGATGAACATGACAGGTTTGCCTACCATACAGAGTTCTGAGACGGAACCGGCTCCTGACCTGGAAATAATGATATCCGCAATTCTATAGCCGTGTTCCATATGATTTAAATATCCAAATACCTTTACAGTATCAGAATTCAGGTGTTTGTATTGTTCGTAATACCCAGAGCCGCATTGCCAGACGAGCTGTAATCCCGATGCCTTGAAAAAGGGAAGCTGGGATTCGATGAGCTGGTTGATACGCCTAGATCCGAGGCTTCCTCCGAGAACCAGGAGGGTCATTTTCTCCGGGAGGAGATCGAAGAATTCGTATGATCCCTTCGCATCTTCCGGGAGATTAACCAGAGCGGCCCTCACGGGATTCCCCGTAAATACGATCTTCTCTTTTGGGAAGAATTTTTCCATCCCCCCATAGGCCACACAGATCCTGTCTACCTTCCCGGAAAGCCATTTATTGGTGATCCCCGCGTAGGAGTTCTGTTCCTGCAGCAGGCAGGGTACACCCTTGCGGGAGGCCACCTGCAAAACAGGTCCGCTTGCAAAGCCGCCTGTCCCGACTACCACATCCGGATTGAACTTTCTTACTATGTTTCTCGCTCTTATCAAACTACTTATCACTTTAATTGGGAAGAGCAGATTCTTTACGCTTAGTTTTCTCTGTAATCCACTGATCCACAATCCTTTTATTTCGTATCCTGCCTGAGGCACCTTTTCCATCTCCATCCTGTCCTGTGCTCCCACAAACAAGATCTCTGCATCCGGGAATCTCCTTTTAAACTCATTGGCAATAGAGATTGCCGGATAGATATGCCCTCCTGTGCCTCCTCCTGAGAGAATGATCCTATAACTGCCCACTCAAGACTTCTAAAGGGTTATTCTCATCTATTTCCTTCTGCTCTTCAGCCTGCTCATTCTTCCTGCTCGCACTCAGTACAATTCCAATGGCCAGGCAGGTCATCCAGATCGATGTACCCCCACTGCTGATAAGCGGCAGGGTCTGTCCTGTGACGGGAAACAGTTCTACCGCCACTGCCATATTGATGAGTGCCTGGAATACGATCGGCAAGCCAACCCCCACTACGAGCAATTTCCCGAAGACCGAGGTATTGGCATTGGCTACGACCACGATCCTGAAAAGGAGGAGCATATACACGAACATGAGGGAGAAACCCCCAATTAGCCCGTATTCCTCCACGATAATGGCATATATAAAATCCGAAGAACTCTGAGGAAGGAAATTCTTCATGACGCTCTTGCCTGCCCCGTTACCCACGAGGCCCCCGCTGGCAATGGCAATTTTTGCTTTTTCTATCTGATAGTCTGCCTCCGTGTCTGCTGGATCCCAGAAACTTTCCAACCGGTTCATCCAGGTGTCTACCCTGTTTGGAAAAAGGTCTGGAGCCGCCTTGGCCACCAGCACGAATAGCAATAACCCCAACAGCCCGATTCCCACGACCCCGGTCAGATATTTCACAGGGTAGCCCCCCAGGAAACACAACACGAGAACCATGAAGAAAAGGATGGCTGCCGTGGAAAAGTTCGCAGGCAGGATCAGCATGACGATCAAAAATACAGGGGACCACAGAGGTAAAATACTCTCCTTGAAAGTGATCTCCTTCTCCTTGATCTTCGAGAGGTAGCGGGCGATATACACCATCAGGACCACTGAAGCCAGGGTGGAGGTCTGAAAGGTGATCCCCACCAGGGGTAACCGGATCCACCTGCTCGCGTTGGCTCCCCCTATGGTAGTACCCTGTGCCAGGGTATACACCAGAAGTGCCAGTACCACGGGCATCGCAATAATGGACAGCCCTTTAAAATAATGTGCCGGTATCTTGTGAACCCCGTAAATGATGCCAAATCCAAGAAAGAGTAAGAGACCGTGTTTCACCAGGTGACCCATAGTGGTACCGTTCCCCACCACATAGACCAGGTTACTGCTGGCGCTGTAGACCGGCAGGAATGAGAACAAAGCCAGCAGGGCCACCACAGCCCATATGACCTTATCTCCCTGTATGTGGCTGAATATCTTCATTGTTTAAAGGTTTTTGATGGCCTCCTTAAACTGATTGCCCCGGTCTTCGTAATTCTGAAAGAGGTCGAAACTCGCACATGCTGGTGACAACAGTACGGAATCCCCCCTTTCGGCAACCTTGTAAGCTACCTTTACGGCTTCGGACATGGCGTAGGTCTCCACAAAAATGTCTACCGCATTGCTGAATACCTCCCTGAGTTTGGAATTGTCCATACCCAGGCAAATTATGGCTTTTACCTTTTCGCGAACCAGGGGCATGAGCACCTTGTAGTCATTCCCCTTGTCTACCCCTCCCACGATCCATACCGTAGGTGTGGTCATACTGTCCAGGGCGTAATAGGTGGCATTTACATTGGTGGCCTTTGAATCGTTGATGTACTGTACATGGTGTATTTTCAGCACCTTTTCCAGCCTGTGATCGGCACCCTGAAAATTTTGTATGCTCTCCCGGATCACTTCCTTCCGTATACCCACTAATTTGGCCGCCGTGATCGCGGCCATGGTATTCTTGAGGTTGTGCTTTCCCTCCAGTGCTAATGAATCTGATGCTAATTCCATAATGTCCTCTTGTGTCTTTATAATAAATTGTTCTTTCCTAAGGCTGGTTCCTTCTCTTCCTTCCCCTTCCAATGAGAAGGGCAGGCATACGGCCCGGACCGGGTGGTTCTCTAGGTGGGAGGTGATCACCTCATCATCCCCGTCATAAATGAAATAATCCTCCTTGCCCTGGTTCATGGTGATCCTGAATTTAGACGCTACGTACTTTGTAAAATCGTAGTCGTACCGGTCCAGGTGATCCGGGGTGATATTGGTGATCATCCCGATGTGAGGCCGGAAATCCGTGATCCCATCCAACTGGAAGCTGCTGATCTCCAGGACGTAATAGTCCTTTTCGGTCTCAGCCACCATTTTGGCGAAGCTATCGCCGATATTTCCCGCCATACCCACTGACAGGCCCGCCTGTTTGAAAATATGGTAGGTCAGCATGGTGGTGGTGGTCTTTCCATTGCTCCCGGTGATCCCGATAATGGTGGCCTGCGTATACCTGGATGCAAACTCGATCTCGGAGATCACGGGAATGCCCTTTGCGATGAGTTTTTGCACCAGGGGTGCCTTGTCCGGGATCCCCGGGCTCTTCATCACCAGGCTTGCATTGAGGATCTTCTCCTCCGAATGACCGCCTTCTTCCCAATCCAATCCAAAATGAATAAGAACGTCCTTGTACTTTTTCTGGATCTGTCCCTTGTCCGAGACAAATACCTCATATCCTTTCTTTTTCCCCAGGATGGCTGTGCCCACTCCGCTTTCGCCTCCTCCCAGAACCACCAGGCGATCCATCCTATCGTACCTTTAGGGTTACTATGGTCACGATGGCCAGCAAGATCCCGATGATCCAGAATCTGGTGACGATCTTGCTTTCGTGATAGCCTTTCTTCTGATAATGATGATGAAGGGGCGACATCAGAAAAATGCGCCTCCCTTCCCCGTATTTCTTCTTGGTATACTTGAAATAGCTCACCTGCATCATGACCGAGAGGGACTCTGCAAAAAAGATCCCGCACAAGATGGGGATGAGCAGTTCCTTTCGCACGATGATGGCGATGACCGCTATCACCCCGCCTATGGTAAGGCTTCCCGTATCCCCCATGAACACTTGGGCCGGGTACGCATTGTACCACAGAAATCCCACCAGGGAACCCACAAAGGCCGAGATAAAGACGACCAGTTCCCCTGCCCTGGGTATATAGAATATGTCCAGGTAGTTTGAGAAAATAATATTACCGGAGACCCATGCGAAAATGCCGAGGGTAAGTACGATGATCGCAGATGTACCTGCGGCAAGGCCATCGATCCCATCCGTCAGGTTGGCACCGTTGGAGACCGCCGTGACAATAAAGATCACGATAGGGATAAAGACCAGCCAGGCGTATTTCTGAGGATCTGCGCCAAACCAGGAAACCACTTCCCCATAGTCGAGCTCATTGTTCTTAAAGAAGGGGATGTTGGTCTTGGTCGATTTCAATTCCTTCCCTTCCACATCCCTGACCTCGAATCGCTCCGTGATCGTGGTCTTGTTCTTTTCTTTCATGGTGACCTCGGGATGAAAGAACAGGGTAGCACCTACCATCAACCCCAGGACCACCTGTCCCAGGATTTTAAACCTTCCTTTAAGGCCATCTTTGTTCTTCCTGAAGATCTTTATATAGTCGTCTATAAATCCGATGATCCCCATCCAGAGAGTAGTGACGATCAACAGGATCACATAGATATTGTCCAATCTTGCGAACAGAAGTACGGGGACCAGGGTAGACATAATGATGATAATCCCTCCCATGGTGGGTGTTCCCTGTTTCTGCTGCTGCCCTTCCAGCCCGAGGTCACGGACCGTCTCCCCTATCTGCTTGCGCCTGAGTAGCAGGATGATCCGCTTCCCGAGGGTGGTCGCCAATACAAGGGAAAGCAATACCGCCATGGCTGCCCGGAAGGTGAGGAACTGAAAAAGGGTAGCTCCCGGGAACTGGTATTGTTTTTCCAAATATTCAAACAGATAGTATAGCATAGTTTATACTGCTTATTTTTTCAATTCTTCCAGAATGCGTTTCACGATCTTGAAATCATCAAAGTCGACCCTGTTCCCGTTCGTCTCCTGGTACGTCTCATGTCCCTTTCCAGCAAGAAGGATTATGTCCTGTGCACCAGCCAGCTGACAGGCCGTCCTTATAGCCTGTTCCCTGTTTTCAATGGCCAGTACCTTCAGAGAGTGCTGAGGTTCCACTCCTGCTTCCATTTCCGAAATAATGGACGCCGGGGGTTCGGATCTGGGGTTGTCAGAGGTGAAGATCACCTTGTTGCTCATGGAGGAGGCGATATGCCCCATTACCGGACGCTTAGACTTGTCACGATCACCACCGCACCCCACTACGGTGATGACGCTTTCATTTCCAGTCCTCAATGCACTGATTGTTTCCAGCACATTTTTTAAAGCGTCCGGCGTATGGGCATAATCAACAATAGCCGTTATGCGATTCTTAGAGATATGGTATTGAAACCTCCCGTCGACGTTTTCGAGTTCGCTGAGAAGTTTAAGGGTTTCGAATTTATCCAGACCCATCAGATCGGCCGTTGCGTAGATAGCCAGGATGTTGTAGGCGTTGAAATGCCCGATGAGTTTGGTCCAGAGTTCATTGTTATCGATCTTCAGCAACTGCCCGCTGAATTGGTTTTCCAGGATCTGGGCCCGGTAATCCGCATAGGATTTCAGGGCGTAGGTGTATTTTCTCGCTTTGGTATTCTGCAGCATGACCAAACCGTTCTTGTCATCCATGTTGGCCAGGGCGAAGGCATTTTTGGGCAACTCGTCGAAGAGTCTCTTCTTCGCATCCCGGTATTCGGCGAAAGTATTATGGTAATCGAGGTGATCATGGGAAAGGTTGGTGAAAATGGCCCCCGCAAATACGAGTCCGGCCGTGCGTCTCTGATCGATCCCATGAGAACTGGCCTCCATAAAACAGTATTCTACCCCTGCCTCGCTCATCAGGGACAGGTATCGATTGATGGTGAGCGCATCCGGCGTTGTATGTCGGGTGGGGTATTCCTTCTCGTCTACCATGATCCGGATGGTGGAGATTAAACCCACTTTAAAACCTGCCTTTTTGAACAATCTGTAAAGCAGGGTGGTAACTGTGGTCTTTCCGTTGGTACCCGTAACCCCCACCAATTTGAGGTTCTTTGAAGGATTTTCGTAAAAGTTGGCGGCCATCACCGCAAGGGCTTTTTTGGAATCTTCCACTTCGAGGTAGCTAACCTCATTCACCAGTTTTTCAGGCAATTGTTCACAAACCACCGCATTTGCGCCTGAGGCGATCGCTTTCTCAATAAATCCATGCCCGTCTGACTGGGTCCCGCGAATGGCCACGAATACATCGTCCATGCCGACTTCCCTGGAATCGAAACAGATGTGGTTCACGAGCTTGGCGGTGGTCCCGCTCACTGCCGTGAGGCCTACTCCGTACAGGATGTCCTTAAGCGATTTCATGACAATTCCAGAATTATTTTGGTCACCTGATTCAGCCGGGTTCCCTGGCTCACAGATTGTTTCTTGACTTTCCCGTTACCTCTGACCTCTACCTGAAGACCGAGGTTCTCCAGAATGGACACGGCATCCATCCCGCTCATCCCTTTCAGGTCAGGAATGGTTTGAAGGTCCTTTTGTACTTCTTCGAAATAGGATTCATAGGCATCTTCCAGTGCCTCGTTGAATGGGTCCAGGTCGGCCACCTCATCCACCATGGGATTGTTGGCGTAGATCTTTTGGGCGATGGATTTGAATACCGGGCCCGAAACATCAGCCCCGTAATACCCCACGCTCTTATCCGGTTCATGGATGATCACGATACAGGAATACTTGGGGTCATCTGCCGGGAAATAGCCCGCAAAAGTGGATATATACTTTAGCTTATCAGGATCCTTCCCCACGTAATTCTTCTGGGCTGTCCCCGTTTTTCCTGCCATGGAAAAATCACTGGTGTACAGCCTGTGTCCTGTCCCGTGTTCCTTTTCCACCACATTTTTGAGCAGTTGCTGTACTTTCCGGACGGTCTCCTCAGAACAGATCATGGGATTGATCACCTCTTTCTCGAATTTCTGGATGGTGCTGTTCCATTCCTTTACCTCCTTGATCAGCCTCGGCCTCAGCAATTGCCCGTCGTTGGCAATAGCGTTGTAAAAGGCGAGGATCTGAAGAGGTGTCAGGGAGACCTCATATCCGTGAGACATCCAGGCCAGGGAGATACCGGACCACCCTTTGTCTCCCGGGTTGCGAATCACCGGCCGGCCTTCCCCTTTTATGGGCAGGCCCAGTTCTTCATGTAACCCCATTTGCCTGAGTCGATTCACGAAAGCCTGTGGGTCATTTTTATATCCGTTGTGGATCATTTTGGCAAAGGCCGTATTCGAAGAGACCTCAAAGGCCTCTGACACCGTGATCTCCCCGTATCCGCCGTGCTTGGAATCCCTTACCACTCGGTCGTAGAGCCTCCACCTGCCCTTTTCGGTGTCGATTACCGTATTGGTATCT
This sequence comes from Muriicola jejuensis, assembly GCF_010671595.1. Lineage (GTDB taxonomy): Bacteria > Bacteroidota > Bacteroidia > Flavobacteriales > Flavobacteriaceae > Muriicola > Muriicola jejuensis. The sequence continues at coordinate 507,679 of NZ_JAABOP010000001.1, forward strand.
ACCACCTGGTCTTCAAGGGCCGCCACGAGGGACATCAGTTTAAAGGTAGATCCCGGTTCGTGGGATTCTCCTACTGCGTAATTCAGGCGTTCGTAGTATTTACCCTCTTCGGTCCTGCCGAGGTTTGAGATAGCCTTGATCTCACCCGTATGGGTCTCCATCACGATCACGCAGCCGTGGTCTGCCTTGTATTTTTCGAGTTGCTTCAAAAGCCCGTGATGGGCTATATCCTGGATATTGATATCGATCGTAGAGATCACATCGTACCCGTCCTGGGGTTCTATAATGTTATCAAGACCAATAGGCTTCCATTGTCCCTTAGCGATCTTTTGTTTAAGCCGTTTGCCTTCCTTTCCCCTCAGGTATTCCCCGAAGGCACCTTCCAGACCTACCCGGGTGGCGTAGCCATTTTCGTCGAAACGCTCATACCCCACACTCCTTTCGGCTATCTTGCCAAGAGGGTGTTCGCGAACGGTCTTCTGGTCTACGATGAGTCCGCCCCGGTACGGCCCCAGGTTGAAAAGCGGGAACCCCTTTACACTCATATACTCGGAGTAGTCCAGGTTGCGGGCAATAAGAGCATACCGGTTCTTTTGGGCCTTTGCCTTGCGAAGGAGTTGTTCAAAATGGGAGGCGGGCTTGTTCAGGAGCCTCCCCAATTCTTTGGAAAGTGGACCGACCAGTTTCTTGAAATCTTCGTCCTTTACGGTAACCGCATCAAACCGAATGGAGTATTTGGAGACCGAGGTAGCGAGCAAACTGCCGTCATCAGAGTACAAATTACCCCGGTTTGGAGGGATGGTAAACATCTTCTCGGTGCGTTCCAGAGCCAGTTCCTTGTATTTATCGCCCTGCACCATCTGTATGCTCACCAATTTAAAAAGGACCAGACCTGCAAAAAGGAACATGGTCCCCGAGACGAGGTATAACCTGGTAAGGATATGTTTCGGGTTAAAGGCCATTACGGAGTAGCGGATTTAACTTTGATCTTCTTTGGAGGCGATTCAGAGGGAAGCAGACCCTTTTCGGCTACTGCCAGTCTTACGGTCGACTCCAGTTTTTGCTTTTGGACATCGGATCGCATCTCGACAAACTCGCTGCGCAAAGCCTTGACCTCCTCATTCAGGGCGGCAAGCTGGTGCACCTTTTTGTCTGCACTGTGGGAGCTGGAAATCATGATAGTGGCCAGGAAAGAGGCAAAAACAAGGAAGAGCCAGTTCTTTGGCGCGTCCCCGCTTACCAGAAACTTCCCTTTTAATATGGATACAATTCCCTCTTTCATCTTAATGGTCTATATGGTTATCTTCTCTCTGCTATTCTCAGTTTCGCACTCCTGGCTCTGTTGTTCTCTCTGATCTCCTCCTCTGTCGGTACGATCAGGCCTCCCACCTTATCAAAGGGCTTTAGCGGTTTGCCGTAAAAGTCCTTTTTCAGTTCTCCTTCAAAATTCCCGGTCAATATGAACCGCTTTACCAGGCGGTCCTCCAGGGAATGGTAACTGATCACGCTCAGCCTGCCACCTGTCACCAGCAGATCGGGGGTCTGGAGTAAAAACTCTTTGATCGCCTCCAACTCCTGGTTCACTTCGATCCGTATCGCCTGGTAGACCTGGGCGAGGATCTTGTGCTCCTTATGGGCCGGCAAAAATCCCCTCAACACCTCCTTTAATTCAGAAGAGGTCCTGATCGGCTTCTCTTTCCTGGCAGAAATGATGGCCCGGGTCATCGCCTGGGCGTTCCTGATCTCGCCGTACTCTTTCAACACCTGGCTCAGCTGATCTGCCGGATAGGTATTTACAATGTCAAAGGCCGAGAGCTCGTTGCGCCTGGTCATCCTCATATCGAGTCCCCCTTCAAAACGAGTGGAAAATCCCCTCTCTGCACTGTCGAACTGATGGGAAGAGACCCCGAAATCAGCCAGGATGCCGTTCACTTTCCGAATGCCATAGAACTTTAAAAACTGACCGAGGTACCTGAAATTCTCATTGATCAGGGTAAATCGATCATCCTTTATCTCATTTTGCAGAGCGTCCTCGTCCTGGTCAAAGGCAATCAACCTGCCTTGTTCCCCCAGCCTTCTGAGGATCTCCCGCGAATGCCCTCCTCCTCCGAAGGTGATGTCTACATAGACGCCATCCGCTTTTATATCAAGTCCATCCACCGCAGGATGAAGCAGAACGGGGTTATGATAGCTCATCGCCATCGTCACCCATGACCTCTTCGGCCAATTCTGCAAAGTTCTCTGCCGTCTCATCGAGTACCTTTTCATAGCTGTCCTTATCCCAGATCTCGATGATATTGATCGCTGAGCTCAGCACCACTTCCTTGTTGATCCCGGCCACGGCTATAAGATTTTTTGGAATGAGGAGGCGGCCGGTAGCATCGACCTCCACAGGCTTGACGCCAGCTGAAAACCTCCTTATAAAGTCGTTGTTCTTCTTTTTGAATCGATTCTTTCGGTTCATTTTCTGCATCAGCAAATTCCATTCTTCCATAGGATAAAGTTCGAGGCAAGGCTGGAATACCGAACGCTTGATAACAAAACCATTGTTGATGATCGGGGCCATTTGATTCTTAAGGGTAACGGGTATCATTACCCTTCCCTTAGCATCGGCTTTGCAATCATATGTCCCAATGAAACTGATCATTCAAACTTGGTTGGTCTTCTGTATATAAACTCAAATATATAGAAATTATTACCACTATTTACCACAAATTACCACTTTGTTTGTTTTTTTTCCAAATCTGAACCGGAAATTCCACTTAGTGCACGGACTATCTCCGCAAGGCGGAGATGTGCGAAAAAGCGCTTCTATCATATGGAGGTAAGAATTCTCATATCTCATTAAATGGCCCCATATATGGGAAATGCCTATATTTGCCCACTGACAACAGAAGCTGTTGAGCATGGAGAATACGATTAAGAAGGACGGAAAATACCGCTATATAGAAGTAGGAGAAGGTACTCCTATGATCATCCTTCACGGTTTGATGGGGGGTCTGAGTAACTTCGAAGGGGTCACCAATTACTTTCCCAGGAAAGGGTACCAGGTGCTGGTCCCTGAATTGCCTATATACAGCATGCCCATGCTAAAGACCAACGTCAAAAATTTTGCGAAGTTCCTGGAGCAGTTTATTGAATACAAAGGTCTTAAAGACGTGATCCTGCTCGGAAATTCCCTGGGAGGGCATATTGGACTGCTGCATACCAAACTCTATCCGGAAATGGTTAAGGCCCTTGTTATAACCGGCAGTTCCGGTCTTTACGAAAGTGCCATGGGGGATGGGTACCCCAAGCGGGGAGATTACGAATTCATCAAAAAGAAGGCACAGGACGTTTTTTACGACCCGGCGGTAGCCACCAAGGAGATCGTGGACGAGGTCTTTGCCACGGTGAATGACCGGATGAAACTGATCAAGACCCTGGCTATTGCCAAAAGCGCCATCAGGCACAATATGTCTAAGGACCTGCCTCACATGCAAACCCCTACCTGTATAATCTGGGGCGAAAATGATTCGGTAACACCCCCGAACGTAGCCAGGGAATTTCACGAGCTCCTTCCCGATTCAGACCTCTTCTGGATTGAGAAGTGCGGACATGCCCCTATGATGGAGCATCCTGATGAATTTAACGAGATCCTTGCCAAGTGGCTTGAGCAACGCAATTTCTAAGTCCGGGAGATCATGAAAATAAAGTCGGCCGACTTTGTCATGAGTAATTCCAGTGTGGCCAGCTGCCCCTCGGACCCCATCCCTGAATACGCCTTTATAGGTCGGTCTAACGTCGGCAAAAGTTCCCTCATCAATATGCTGACGGAGAGAAAATCCCTCGCTAAAACCTCCGGCAGGCCGGGAAAGACCCAGTTGATCAACCATTTCAGGATCAACGATAACTGGTTTTTGGTGGACCTCCCTGGATATGGGTATGCCCGGGTCTCCAAAAAGGATAAAAAGACCTTCCAGAAGTATATCACCGAGTATTTTCTTAAGAGGAAACAGCTCATCAGCGCCTTTGTACTGGTGGATATCCGCCACGATCCTCAGCCCATAGACCTCAATTTCATGGAATGGCTGGGAGAAAACAGCATCCCCTTTGCCATCGTTTTCACCAAATCAGATAAACTCAAGCCCAACGCCATAGAACGCCAGGTAAAGGCCTACCTCAAGACGATGACCGAGGGAGTTTGGGAGGAGGCCCCCCTTCATTTTGTCACCTCTTCTTTAAAATCTGCGGGCAGGGACGAGATCCTGGATTATATAGGGCAGATCAATTCTGATTACCATGCTCAACAGGGCCAGGGATCATTCAGGCCTTAAAAAACCAGGCTCACTAAAGTTGTAAACGGACTTCAATCTCCCGGACCAGGTCTTCCGTCCCTGCGAGGGCATTGAGTTCCCGGGTCCCCAGAAAAATGTTCATTTCGTAATCGGTAACTTCCAGGACGATGGGAAAGGTCAGGGCCGGCATGAATTTAGAAGCATAGGCTTTGCGGAATTCATCCTTGTGAAGGAATTCCATCGGAACGACGGATTTCTTCCTGAATCTTTTCCATTCCGGTTTCTCCAATAATGTGCCATGGGTCAATTCACACAGCCTGCACTCATACGTATGCGGGCTCAGCACTTTGTGGGCCGCGTCGATAAGACCGTTTCCCAGGCCCGAATCTGCATTGTATACAAACAGTAATTTTTGAATTGGATCTCTGCCCACAAGTACCGAATTTTGTTTCTCCGGAAAAATAGATTAATTCCCCGGGAAGAGTCGTCAGGAATTCCTTTTCCTTACGACTGAGAAGGGCAAAAATAATACCTATGAAAAAGATCCTCCACAAGGCAGATAGCCGGGGCCATGCAAATCACGGGTGGCTTAACTCATATCACACCTTTAGCTTTGCAAATTATTACGATCCATCCAGAATGAATTTTGGCGTTCTCAGGGTTCTCAATGATGACGAAGTATCCCCGGGGATGGGTTTCGGTACCCACCCCCACCAGAATATGGAGATCATTTCCATCCCGCTGGAAGGTGACCTGGAGCACAGGGACAGCATGGGCAACGTAGCAGTGATCCGTTCAGGCGATATACAGGCTATGAGTGCAGGGACCGGAGTGAGCCACAGCGAGAAGAACAGGAATTCGGACAGGGCGGTGAAATTCCTTCAGATCTGGGTACTGCCCAAGAAGGCGAATGTGACCCCGAGATACGATCAGATCACCCTTGAACCGGAAGATCTCAGGGACCGGTTCCATCAGATCATTTCGCCTGTTCCCGAAGATGAAGGCATTTGGATACACCAGGACGCCTGGTTTCATTTAGGTGAATTAACCTCCGGGGTTGTGATCCCCTACACCTTTAAAAAGAAGGGCAACGGACTGTATATTTTTGTGCTGGAGGGTTCCTGTGACGTGGCCGGAGAACGCGTTTACAGAAGGGATGGCCTGGGGGTGTGGGAGACGGATTCCTTAGAATTCAGTACCATGGAGCCTTCCAAGTTGTTGCTGATGGAAGTGCCTATGGCCAATTAGCCCTCCAGTTCGAGTTTCTCAGCGAAATAGGCGCAGAAATCCTTCATGGTAGCCGTCATCTTCTCGTCCTGGGTCGCTTTCATAAAAGTATCTGAGAGGGAAAGGAGGGTCTGGTGAAAAAAGACCTTCATCTCATCCAGGGGCATGTCCTTGGTCCAGAGGTCGATCTTGAGAGACTCTTTGTTCTTGCTGTCCCAAACAGACAGTAGCATGGCTTTGGCTTCCTCGTCGACGATCCCCCCATCCTGGGCAGACCAGCTCAACTTTTCGGGGATGCGGTTCTCATCGAGGGTGATCCTGAGCAGGATCTCTGAGGTCTCTTCCTTTTTCATCTGTGTATTTTTAGATTTTTTACAGGTCAGATGTAATTCGCCAATAAACATCTCGGTGGGAATCACGATCTGTTACGACTCATTACATAGCCTTATTTCTGGGGTTTGTAGTTGGATTCCTTGAATACGATCTCTGCCGGTGTGGTCCACAAGCGGTTTACAGGAGTATCCGTGCGCTCCATAAAGGCCCTTACGATCTGCCATCCTATGTAGCGGCCCAATCGTCCAGGGGATTCATTGTCGAGTTCCAGCCTGAACTTAGAAAACGGGGCAGGGTCCAGGAAACGGGGCGCCAGTTTTGAGTCTGTGCTGTAGAGCAATTCCCTTTCGACAAAATAGCGCCATATCTGCTCTTCATTCGCCCGGGCCCAGGCCAGTTCTTCCTCCTCATACCCTATTTTTTGCCCGTCGGTCTGCCAGGACAGCAGCAGATCCTTCAGGTACAGCTCCTTTCCGTAATAGATCATCTGGGCCAGGAAGCTCCGGTCATCAGGAAATGGCACCACTTTCTTAGCCAGGGCACTGGCTATATCGCTCTCCAGGTACTGGGAGTCCAGACCTTTCGCAATATAGCGATCGATCCCGGCGTAGAACCTGTGATCTTTCCCCAGATAATTATCCAGACCGATAAGCAGAAGGGAATCTGTCAGGATGATGCGGTTCTCGTAGTCCACATCCGTGGTCAGGGTAATCAGGTCAGGGATAGGGTATTGCGGAAAATAGTATGCGACGTGTTTAAATAACAGGGTGAGTTCCTCTTCTTCTTCCCCGAAATCGGCATAGGCGCTGTCCACGGCCTGCCTCAATTCAACCTGGATGGTATCCTGTAGTTTAGCAAGCCATATGCTATCCGAGTACTGAGGAGGGAAGAAATAGGGGTATCTCGCTTTGAGGTCCGGCAGACTATTAACATCGGTTTGGGCAAACTCCCTGTCAAACCTTTTTATTTCCAGTTGCACCGGCTGATTCAGGATCTCCTCCGGAATTGCTTTTTCATCTGCACACCCTGATAAAATGAGAATAGAAAGGATTCCAAGAAAGAAGGACCTGATCATAAAAAGTAATGGGTTTAGCGCTTTAATATTACGTCTGCAGGGGTTATTTTTACGAGCCCAAAGGTACAGCATTTCAATTAAATTCTAGAAGATCATGCAAACGGATAAAGTAGTAGCTCATATTGTAGATTGGCTCAAGGAATACAGTACGAATGCAAAGACGAAGGGCTTCGTGGTAGGAGTTTCCGGTGGGATCGATTCAGCGGTGACCTCCACCCTCTGCGCCCGAACGGGCCTGGATGTCCTTTGCGTGGAAATGCCAATACACCAGAGCGAGAACCAGGTAACCCGTGCAGACAAGCACATAGACTGGCTTATTGCAAACTATCCCAATGTGAGCAGGCAACCCGTAAATCTGACCCCGGTCTTTGACCAGCTTGTGAGCGCCCTGCCCAAGGTGGAGAACGAAGAGGAGCGCTTTATGTCACTTGCCAATACCCGTGCCAGATTGCGCATGACCACCCTGTATTACTTCGCTGCCCTCAAGGGATACCTGGTCGCAGGTACTGGAAACAAGGTCGAGGATTTTGGCATTGGTTTCTACACGAAATACGGGGATGGGGGGGTAGACCTCAGCCCTATTGCGGACCTCCTCAAAACCGAAGTTTATGAACTGGGCTCATACCTCGGGGTGCATGAGGACATCCTGATGGCGCCTCCCACAGACGGACTCTGGGGAGACGACCGAACTGACGAAGACCAGATAGGTGCATCTTACCCCGAATTGGAATGGGCCATAAAAATGGATACGGAGAGGAGGAAAATACAGGATTTTAAAGGAAGGGAAGCGGAAGTTTTCGCAATCTACAAGAAGTTCAATACGGCGAACAAACATAAGATGATTCCTATACCCATTTGTGAGATTCCGGAGACTCTGAAATGACCGATCACCTGAAAATAGGGCATTTAAGACGAATTGTTGGCGGCAAATTGTAGTAAAACCTTAATATTTTTACAGTTTTGCCATAGAACTTAGACAATAAAACCTTACATTGCGTGTTAGGTTTAGGCGTAATTCTTACGCTATTTGTCTAGAAATAACCAACGATGATCAACATTTTAATTGCCGACAACCACCCTATTGTCAGATTGGGAATCAAGGAGGTCCTCAATACAGTTGCGGATTTTGAAGTACTTGGTGACGTCTCAACCACAAACGAGCTATTCGAAGCCCTTAAGAAAAAGAAACCGGATATTGTTATCCTGGAAATGGACATTCCTGAAATAAACGGTATCGCCACCCTGAGAAAGATGAAGAAAGAGTATCCTGATGTGAAAGTACTCATCTACAGTGGCCAGTCTGAGGATGTCTACGCCCTCAGTACCATCAGGGCAGGTGCATTTGGATACCTGTCTAAATCCGCAGACCTCGATTACATCATCTCAGCCGTTAAAAAAGTCGGGCAGGGTAAAATGTTCATAACCAACGAACTGGCGCAACGACTCGCCTTTGACGAAGGCACCCAGAAACAACGCCGATTCTTCAGAAAACTTTCCACCAGGGAAGTGGAGGTACTGAAACTTCTGGCCAGTGGCAAACGCAACAAGGATGTGGCCGAGGGTCTCAACCTCAATGAAAAGACGGTGAGCACCTACAAATCCAGGCTGATGAAAAAACTCAACGTGGATAACCTCGTGGATCTCTTGCAGCAGGCAAAAGCCCTCGAATTGTATTAAAGAATACCAAGCTAACTATAGAAAGACCTCCTGATGATTCAGGAGGTTTTTTTTATCCTCTTACCTCTTTGGTCGATCAGAGACATTCAGGACAAGACCCTGTTCAGTTTGTTGTTGAGCAATTTGTTCAGCTGAAGGTAATGCACGATCTCTTCCAGTACTTCACTGTTGTCCTCGGTTTTTTCCTCCGTATCCTGCTGGAGGCTGTGGATCCTCTTCTTGATCAGGAAACAGCGCAGTGTGAGTATGGTCTCACTTACCAGCTGGGCGATCGTCCTGGCCTTCTCCTTGGGATAGATATCCTTGCGTTCCCAATTGTGGAGGTTGTATTTCTCCTCTTCCATAAGGATGGATGAAACATCATTGACCAGCTGTTGATCGAGTTCGTGCAAAAATTCTGCGATCTGGAAATCCTCTTTTTCGTTCAGGGCTTCCATGAGCCTGTAGTAGATCGTTTTAAAGTGGTCATGGGTGAGTTCTATCTCATCTTCCTGCAGGTCGAGGTAGATCTTTTCATAGACCCTGGCCTCCACGCGTTCCGGTTCAAGCACCAGTTCTCCTTCCTCATTCTCTTTGAGGACCAGGTCTTCGAATTCCTCCATTTCCTTACCGTAAAGCAGGAGTATTTCTATGATCTTGCGCTCCAGCTCGTATTGCACGTCCACCCGCGCTTCGGCCGGAGTATCCCGGACCACTTCAAAGGCCTTTGTTTCCTGGTTCCTTCGCTTGCTCGCCTCCTGAAAATCCTTCCTTCCGATCTGGGCCAGCGTATTGAACAGTACCTCTTCTGAGATATTCATCATGGCCGCACATTGCTGTACGTAGATCTCCCGTTTGATACGATCGGGAACTTTGGCGATACTGCCCACGATATCGCGGATGGTATCTGCCTTTTTTATGGGGTCATTGGCTGCCTCCTTAGCCAGGAGTGAGGTTTTGAACTGTATAAAATCCTTTGAGTTCTCTTCCAGGTACAGGACCACATCCTCATAGGCGTTGTTCTTTGCAAAACTATCGGGATCCTCTCCGGCAGGGAAGGTGCAGATGCGGACGTTCATCCCCTGTTCCAGGATCAGGTCGACCCCTCTCAGGGAAGCCCGCAAACCGGCGGCGTCCCCGTCAAAAAGAACGGTGATGTTCTTTGTGAGTCGACTGATTATGCGAATCTGCTCCGGGGTAAGGGCCGTACCGCTGGAAGCCACCACGTTCCGTATACCCCTCTGGTACATTTGTATTACGTCCGTATACCCTTCAACGAGGTAGCAGTTGTCTTCCCTGGCAATGGCCTGTTTGGCGAAATAGATCCCGTAGAGCACCTTGCTCTTGTGGTAGATCTCGCTTTCAGGAGAATTCAGGTATTTTGCGGCTTTTTTGTCATTCCCCAGGATACGCCCACCAAACCCGAGTACCCGGCCGCTCAGGGAATGTATGGTAAAGAGAACCCTCCCTTTGAACCGGTCAAACTTCCGCTTTTGACCTGGATTTCGGGGATCGTCCTTCACGATCGTCAGACCTGTTTTCTCCAGATAATCCAGCTGATACCCTTTTTCCAGGGCCTGTTCGGTAAAGGCATCCCATTCGTCTAACCCATAGCCCAGGCCAAAGAGACGAATGGTCTCCTCTGTGAACCCCCGTTCTTTGAAATACGACAGGCCCACGGCCTTTCCGGGTTCTGTATTCCAAAGGACCCCCTCATAATACTCCTTTGCATATTCGGAGACCAGATAGAGACTTTCCCGTTCATTGGCCTGCTCTTTTTGTTCATCAGACTGCTCGGTCTCCTCTACCTCGATCTGATACTTCTTTGCGAGGTATTTGATGGCTTCCGGATAGGTGAAGTGTTCGTGCTCCATCAAAAATGCCACCACGTTGCCCCCTTTGCCACTGCTGAAATCTTTCCAAATCTGTTTTACAGGAGAGACCATAAAACTGGGAGTGCGTTCGTCCGTGAACGGGCTTAGGCCTTTGAAGTTGGAACCGGATTTCTTCAGGTTGACAAAATCCCCGATCACCTCCTCCACACGGGCCATTTCGTATACCTGGTCTATTGTAGATTTTGAGATCAAACTGAGCGATTTACAGCTGGTTAAAAATACATAAACAGGGACGGTTAAAAAAACAAATCCCTGTTTACTAACATATCTTTCCAAGCGAGAATTTCACCCGGAAAACCCATAAGGTATCAGTCAAGGTCCAGGCGGAGCCCGAAGGAAATATTCCTCTGATCTACACTGGCCTCCTTAAAGATAGGACTGAGGTCGTACTTGGTATACAACAAGACGCCATCCACCCCTGCGTAGGCTCCAATGCCATATACGAAGTCACTGGTATTATACCCCCTTTTCAATTTATCCTTGACACGCTCTCCATTGCGGTCGTATTTAAGTTTTTGTCTGGTGCCAAGATTAAAACCTCCATACCCCCCAAAGCCAATACGAAACTGATTTCGGATAGAATACCTCAACCTGGTTTCCGTCTTGGTCATTCGGGAAGGACCAAATTCAAAATACACGGGAACGACCAGGTTGTCCATCCGGAGTTTCGACTTTCTCAAGTCCACATCAAAGGTCTCCAAAGTGGTCTCGTCCCCGTTTGCCACGAAATACTGATTGTCCTTCGGATTGAGGCCGTTCATTTGCAGGGACAGACCGTAATTCAATCGCATGAAATTCGTATTCCTGAATACCCGGGTCCTCCAGTTAACTCCCAGTTCAAAAAACCGGCTCCCTCCCAATTCGTAGGGAGAATCCCCCAGGGACTGTCCGCTGATGATCGCATTATTGATCCCGAAAGCGAGGACCAGATCCGAATAGGTACGTCTGTCATACACGATCTTTCTCTCTTTATTCCTGTCGGAATATCTGATCCCGAAAACCCGGCTGTTGCTCTCATCCCGGTGGCCCCATCCTATCTCTATCTTGGTAAGGTATCTGGTACTGTCCTGAACGGTAGGTATTTCCCCTTCATTGCGCTCCAACAGGGCAATGGTGTTGTCTATGATGGCCAGTCTGTTCTCTATATTCAAGGCCCTTTTCCGGGCGGCTTCCTCTTTGAGGACACGGGCTTCCTCCAGGCTGATCTCCCCATTCTTCTGACGTGCTACAATGGCCTCTACCTCATTCTTTAAGGCATCTTTTTCCTGTAGCTCAATGAGAACTCTCTGTTGTCTCAGTGAATCGATTTTTTGTTCCGTTCTTTCCTGAGCACCGAGGTGATGTGCCATCAGGCACAGGATGAAAACCGCTGTAATCCTTGAAATTGCTGTCATTTTATTGGTCTTTAATTGATGATTGATGAATAAACTCACTCTGGCCTCGTCCCGAGGGATGAAGCAAATAAATCGGTTATGGAGTATGATTATTGGTTCCTGTACGCTACAGCTGTTCTGACTTTGAGATAGCCTTCCTTTAATTTATCAAACAACTGATCCCTGAAAGACCTGTTAAGGTCTCCCTCCACTTCAGAGAGCAGGGCCATGGCATCCACTTTTGGAGAAGCTGAAGCTGCCCTTTCCTGGATCAATTGTTCCTGAGCCGAACGAAGCAGAGAATCAATGACCTCATCTTCCACCATTGCGCCCGAGTCTTCCAAACTGGCAACCTGGGAAACCACCCTGGCGACCATGATATCCACTTTATCATGTGGTATTGATCTGTTAACAGGGCTCTCTTCAAAGGTCTTGGGCGAACGGACGATCTGCTTTTCCGTCAGTTTACCCTCTGCGGTCCGATTCTCCGGGATCGTCTCTGCTCCCAGACCGGGATCAGAGAGAACAGCCCATTTTTCCGATTCGGGTGGATCGATCCATTCCTCCCCGGTCCGTTTTTCTTCCGCAGGCTGGGAATCGGTTTCCACCAATTCTATATTAACAGAGCCGGGTTCCTCATTCCGGTTCATCAACAACACTGAAACAAACAGAATCCCTATGAAACCGGCCGCTATGCCGAACCTCCAGTACGTCTTATTCGGTGAAGGCAGCTCACTGCCTAACTGTTCCTCTATCCTGTTCCAGGCTCCCCGGGAAGGGCAGATCCTTCGGTTTTCGAGTGTTTCCTTTATTTTCTTGTCCAGCCGGTTCTTTTCCATGATCCTGGTATTTCTATTTAGCGCGTTTACTGATCTCCAGATTGTGGATCCTATCCTGCAGAAATTGCCTTGCCCTGTAAAGCTGAGACCTCGAGGTATTCTCTGAGATCTTCAGGAGCTCTGCGATATCTTTGTGTTTGTACCCTTCGAACGCATAGAGCACAAAAACCAATTTATAACCTTCAGGCAGGGCATCAATAAGTTCCTGGGCTTCTTCCTCCCCCAAACGGGATTCCTGATAGATCTGTTCTTCCATAGTATTCTCCACAACTTCAGAATCGTATACTACGAATTGATTTTTCCTGAGAAACGTTATGGCCTCTCTCACCATGATCCGTCTTAACCACCCTTCAAAACTCCCTTCATTCCGAAAGGCATGAAGGTGTTGGAAGGCCTTTACGAAGCCCGTAATCATCACGTCCTCTGCAAATTGCAAATCCCTTATGTAATGCCTGCAGATCGAAAGCATTTTAGGTGCATGCGTCTCATAAATCTGTTTCTGAGCAGCACGGTTGCCTTTGGCAGCCTTCTTTAAGATAGCCTTCGGATTATCGTACAGGGAAATGATCATCATGTTAGGTGTCCTTCACTTACATAGACGAGATAGATCGCAAAAACGTTGCCTGGATCAGAAAAAAAATAATTTTTTTAGAAAAAATATCTCTAAAACCCTATTTTTTACGGTCCACCACGTAATTCACCATGAGCTTCAGGGAATCCTTGTAGGTGGAGTCAGGATAGGAATCCAGAAGCGTTAACGCCTGGTCCTGGTAATCGTGCATTTTTGATTCTGCGTATTCGAGTCCGCCCGCATCCTTCACGAACTGTATGACCTCTTTTACCCGCTTCCTGTCCTTGTTGTAGTTCTTGACCGAATTGATAAGCCAGCGCCTGTCCTTTTCGGAGGCCGTATTTAAAGCGTATATGAGCGGCAGGGTCATTTTCTGTTCCTTGATGTCTATACCCGTGGGTTTACCGATGGCGGTCTCCCCGTAGTCAAAGAGGTCGTCCTTGATCTGAAAGGCCATTCCGCAAAGCTCCCCGAATTTACGAAAGGTCTCCACATCCGGCGAATCGGGTTTTACGGAACAGGCCCCCAGGCTGCAACACGCCGCAATAAGGGTCGCCGTTTTCTGCCTGATAATATCGTAATACACCTCTTCGCTGATATCGAGGCGCCTCGCCTTTTCGAGCTGCAGCAATTCCCCTTCACTGATCTCCCGGATCGCTACCGAGATGATCCTGAGCAGATCGAAATCCCCGTGATCCACGGAGAGCAACATCCCTTTGGAAAGCAGGTAATCCCCCACCAGGACAGCGATCTTGTTCTTCCACAGGGCATTGATGGAGAAGAAACCTCTTCGCTTGTAACTCTCATCCACTACATCGTCGTGAACCAGGGAAGCGGTGTGGATAAGCTCTATGACGGAGGCCCCTCGATAGGTGCGTTCATTCACCTCCCCCCCACTGACCATCTTTGCGGTCAGAAAGACGAACATAGGCCTCATCTGCTTGCCTTTGCGGTTCACAATGTAATAGGTAATCCTGTTCAGGAGGGCCACCTTGGAAGACATGGATTCAAAGAACTTCTGTTCAAAGAGTTCCATTTCCCTGCTTACGGGCTCCTTAATCTGGGATACGATTTTCACGGAAGATACTTTGGTTCGCACACAATGTGACTCCTTAAAATTAGGCAAAAAAGGTGTGGCCTAGCCGGAAGTCGACCTATATTCCCGAAATCACCTGTATTTTTTTTATTGAATCCGCCTTTCAAGATTTATTCGCCAATTGCCCGCAGGCCGCATCTATATCCTTGCCCCGTGATCGTCTGACCGTGACGGTAATCCCATGGGCTTCCAGGGTCTCCACGTACATGGCGATGGCCTGATCCCCGGCTTGTTTGAAATCGCCATCATCGATGGGGTTGTATTCAATGAGGTTGACTTTAGACGGGGCAAATCTGCAAAATTCCACCAGGGCGTCAACGTCCTCCCGCTTGTCATTGACCCCTTCCCAGACCACGTATTCATAAGTGATCTTACTCCTGGTCTTTTGATACCAATACACGAGGGATTCTCTGAGATCTGAGAGGGTTAAGGAGGCATTGAAGGGCATGATGGAGGTGCGGGTCTCTTGCACAGCTGAATGGAGAGAAACGGCCAGCTTGAACTTCACCTCTTCGTCAGCCAGTTTCCGGATCATTTTTGGGACCCCTGAGGTAGAGACAGTGATACGTCTGGGGGACATTCCGAGGCCTTCGTCTCCTGTGATCTTGTGGATGGCCTTCAGGAGGTTGTTGTAATTCATCAAGGGCTCCCCCATCCCCATAAAGACGATATTGCTCAGGGGGCGGTTGTAGTAAAGCCTGCTTTGGCGATCGATGGCCACCACCTGGTCATAGATCTCATCCGGATTGAGGTTACGCATTCGCTTGAGTCGCGCTGTAGCGCAGAATTTGCAGTCGAGACTGCAACCCACCTGACTCGAGACACAGGCAGTGGTCCTTTTGGAGGTTGGGATCAGGACCGATTCCACTACGAGTCCGTCGTGCAGACGCACCGCATTTTTGATGGTCCCATCCTGACTTCTCTGCATGCGGTCTACCTCAATATGGTTGATCACATACTCTTCTTCCAGTACCGTCCTGGTGTCTTTGGAGAGGTTGGTCATATCGGCAAAGGAATGGGCGCCTTTCTTCCACAGCCATTCATAGACCTGGTCGCCCCGGTAGGCCTGATCCCCCCTTGTGAGGAAGAAAGACCTGAGATCTTCCCTGGAGAGGGCCCTGATATCCTTCTTTTGCACGGGTTCCATGGGCGTTCATATGATCCCCGCCCCGGAAATAGCGGGGCAGGGATGGTTTTTTGAATCAGAGGATCAGCATGGCGTCCCCATAGGAATAGAATCTGTATCCCTCGATGATCGCCTCCTTGTATGCCCGCTTCATCAGGTCATGGCCCATAAAGGCAGAGACCATCATCAGAAGCGTTGATTTCGGCAGGTGGAAATTGGTGATCATGGCATTGGCGATACTGAAATCATATGGGGGAAAGATGAATTTATTGGTCCATCCCTCAAAGGTGTTGAGCATTTGTTCAGAGGAAACCGCACTCTCCAGCCCCCTCATGGCCGTAGTACCCACTGCACAGATCCTTCTTTTCTTTTTCTTGGCAGAATTCACGATCTCGGTGGCCCTTTCGTCTATGATCAGTTCTTCGCTGTCCATCTTGTGTTTGGAGAGGTCTTCCACTTCCACGGGGTTGAAGGTCCCCAATCCCACATGCAGGGTAAGCTCGGCAAATTTTACTCCTTTGATCTCCAGTCTTTTCAACAGGTGCTTGGAAAAGTGAAGTCCGGCCGTGGGAGCTGCCACAGCTCCCTCGTGCTTGGCGTAAATGGTCTGGTATCTGTCCTCATCCTCGGGCTCTACCTTGCGTTTTATGTATTTGGGAAGGGGGGTTTCGCCCAGCTCCCGCAGTTTTCTCCTGAAATCGATATAAGCCCCGTCGTAGAGGAATCGCAAAGTACGGCCCCTGGAGGTGGTATTGTCGATCACCTCGGCCACCAGGCTTTCGTCTTCTCCGAAGTAGAGCTTGTTACCGATTCGGATCTTCCTGGCAGGATCCACCAGTACATCCCACAACCGCTGTTCTTCATTGAGTTCCCGAAGCAGGAATACTTCTATCCTGGCCCCGGTCTTCTCCTTGTTCCCAAACAAACGGGCGGGAAAGACCTTGGTGTTGTTCAAAACCATCACGTCGTTCTCATCGAAATAATCGATCAGATCCTTGAACATCTTGTGTTCGATCTTGCCGGTATCCCTGTGGACCACCATCAATCTGGATTCATCCCGGTTCTCAGCAGGGTATTCTGCCAGTAATTCTTTGGGGAGTTCAAAATTAAAATGAGAAAGTTTCATAGATGCGTATTTCTTGAATATCAAATCCTGTTCAGGTCGACAACCATCAGCCTGCACTCAGGACTAACCCTGAAAATTGGGGGCTGATTCAAAGGGTGCAAATATACGACGCTCCCACAGGGGTTGTCAAGTAAAAGTGAGATTAAATCACCGGGCTTCCTTCCGGATCCTGAAATTCAGTTTTCTGAGGTCTTCCCAGAAATCGGGATACGACTTGGAGACCACCCCTGCATCTTCAATAAACAGGCTCGTTTTCAGGGCCAGTGGGGCAAAGGCCATGGCCATCCTGTGGTCGTTATAGGTAGCGATGGATTTATTACTTAAGATCTTTCCACCGGGATCCAGCTCGAGGTGATTTTCTGAGACGCGGATTTGCGCCCCCATTTTGCTAAGCTCATTTTTTAGTGCTTCCAGCCGGTCTGTTTCCTTGATTTTTAGCGTATGCAGCCCGGTGAGTTTGCAGCCCATCCCCAGGCCAAAACAGGTGACCGCCACGGTCTGGGCAATATCAGGGGCATCTGCCAGGTGCAACGATATCGTTTTGGGCGGTATTGCGCCCTTGACATTCGGCACATCGGATACTTTTTCAAGGTGCAGGCTCGATCCTTCAAAACGGGATTCCACGCCGAACTGTTTGTAGACCTCCACCAGAATACTGTCTCCCTGCAGGCTATCCGGACGATAAGAAGAGAGCGCAAGACGGGTGCCAGGGAGACTGAGGGCAACGATGCTGTAAAAGTAAGATGCGGAACTCCAGTCGGATTCCACCCTGAGAGTTTTCGGTTCAATTCGCTGCGCGTGCTTTACAGTGATCCTGTTCCCGCTGAATTCCGTTGAGATCCCCAGGCTCTCCAGGAGAGAGAGGGTCATCCGGATATAAGGTACGGATGTGATCTTCCCCAGTAATTCGAGTTCAATGCCGGAAGGCGTTCCCGGGGCCACCAGCAAGAGGGCGGAGATATACTGGCTACTGATGTCTGCGGGAAGGCTAACGCGGAATCTCTGCAGGCTTTTACCCCGGATGTGCAGGGGTGGATATCCCCTTTCCCCCAGATAAGTGATGTCTGCTCCCAATTCCCTCAGGGCCTCTACCAGTACCTCTATGGGCCTCTCCTGCATGCGGGAAGAACCGGTGAGGGTTACATCACTCCCCTCGCGGGTGGCGAAGAAAGCGGTCAGGAACCTCATGGCGGTCCCTGCATGGTGTATGTCTACCGTACCCGAACGAGCCTTTAGCCCTTCCTGCATCACTTTTACATCATCTGCATTGGAGAGATTCTCTATTTGCAATTCAGGGAAGATGGACTGAAGCAGGAGCAGTCTGTTCGACTCGCTCTTGGAACCCGTCATGCGGATCTCAGTATCGGGGATGGTCCTAACCGGGCCTTCTAGGTAAATATTCAATTTAAGGGAATTTTGGTGTTGTCTAATCGCGGATGCCAGTGCTCCGTCCTACTTTAATTTTTTATTCTCCTGATGGCGTTTGTGGTCCCTTTTTGCCTTGAGATCGAGTTTCCTGTCAAAGGCTTTCTGCAGGTCTATCCCGGTCTGGTTGGCCAGGCAGAGCACCACAAAAAGGACATCCGCGAGTTCTTCCCCCAAGTCCTTCTCCTTATCTGAAGGTTTTTCGCTTTGCTCCCCGTATCTCCTGGCGATGATACGGGCAACCTCCCCTACTTCTTCGGTCAACTGAGCCATATTGGTAAGTTCATTGAAGTACCTGACCCCATGGGCCCTGATCCAATCATCTACGGCCTGTTGTGCATTGCTGATATTCATAGGTCCTTGTTTTTTGTATCGATGAAAATGGTCACAGGCCCATCATTAAGCAGGGCCACTTTCATATCCGCACCGAATATGCCGGTGCCCACCTGCTTAGACAGGTCCTTCTCGAACTGCCTAACAAAAGCCTCGTAAAGAGGGATGGCCACGTCCGGTTTTGAGGCCCGGATATAGGAAGGTCTGTTCCCTTTTTTTGTATTTGCATGCAGGGTAAACTGGCTTACCACGATGGCTTCGCCTCCCACATCGATCAGGGATTTGTTCATCACCCCGTAATCGTCGTTGAAGATACGCAAATTGGCGATCTTCCTGGACAACCATTCGATATCCTCCAGGGTATCGGCATCTTCGATTCCCAAGAGAACGAGCAGTCCCTTTTGGATCTCAGAGACCCTTTTGCCCTCTATGGTCACATGGGCCCAGCTAACCCTTTGAATCACTGCCCTCATTCCCTGCCTGCTATGTCGTCAGAAAAAGTCATTCTATTTCAAATTCGTCCTCCCTGTAGGTATCCCCTTCTCCTGTGACCATCTGAAGGTAACTTCTATACCGGCTCCAGGAGACCTCATCGGCCTCAAGGGCCTTTTTTACCGCACAGTGCGGCTCATCGATATGGAGGCAATTGTTGAATTTACAATCCTGTTTCAGGGCAAAGAATTCCGGGAAATAATCCCCTATCTCTTCCTTTTCCATATCCACCAGGCCAAATCCCTTGATGCCGGGCGTGTCTATGATACGGGCGTCAAAACTCAGATCGAACATCTCCGCAAATGTGGTCGTATGTTGTCCTTGCAGGTGTTGTTCTGAGATCTCCGCGGTCCTGAGCTGGAGGGAGGGTTCAATGGCATTGATCAGGGTCGACTTCCCCACCCCGGAATTTCCGGAGAACATGCTGGTCTTGCCGATCATCATTTCCTTCACCCGGTCTACGTTAAAACCAGTCTTTGCAGAGATTTCCAGACAGGTAAACCCCACCTTGCCATACAGGTCAGACAGGTATTTGATCTCGGCCAGTTCCTCTTCCGCATAAGTGTCTATCTTGTTGAACAACAAGACCGTCTTAACGTCATAGGCCTCGGTTGTGGTAAGGAAGCGGTCGATGAATATGGTATAGGTCTTCGGGTTGTTGAGGGTGATCAGAAGGAAGACCTGATCTACATTGGCCGCGATGACATGGGTTTGTTTGGAAAGGTTGACCGATTTGCGGACGATGTAATTGACCCTGTCCTCGATCTCGTGGATCACCCCATAGGTCACGTCCCCGGTTTGCTCGAGCTCAAATCTCACCCTGTCTCCCACGGCAATGGGGTTGGTACTTTTGATCCCCCTGATCCGGAACTTGCCTTTGATACGGCATTCGTACACCTCTCCTTCAGGAGTTTTGACCGTGTACCAGCTGCCGGTAGATTTATAAACAGTTCCGTTCATCCTTGTTCATATCTCCCTGCAAAGAAACAACTTTACTTCTATACATTGAGGTATCTTTAATCAGCAAACTGTCAACCCTTAAATACAACTATTATGAAAAAATGCCATTTATTGCTGCTTCCCTTGTTGATTTTCCCCTTTCTCCTGTCAGCCCAGGAATTCAAGGTCATCACCAGTGTGGAATCTATAGTCCCAAGCGGACTTGGTCGGTCCCGAATCATCAATGCCCTTGAAGACAAGGATTACAAGGAATTCACGAGTGTTCAGACCGAAGACGACAACACCCGGAATAAAGCCGACCGGGGAGAGATCCGGGTCAAGAATTTTGAGGAGACCAAACTATTGAACTTCTACAACATCGGAGGAATACGTTTTCAAAATATTGCTGCCAACGATGCTGTGATCACCTCTATGATCAATACTATGGTTTCTGAGGGATGGGAACTGGCCTTCGTGACCAGTGCCGTGGAAAGTGATGGTGGAAAAGGGGACGACAATGGGATCTTTATCACGCGATATATCTTCAAGCGGTAAAAAGGATCTTTACCAAAGAAAAAACCCTGAACCGATCAGTTCAGGGTTTTGTTCTGATTTTTCCGGAAGTTACTCCTTAATATAGATCCTGCCTCCGGCAAAGGTGTTCCGGTTGACCTCACCGGGGTTCCCGTAGACATATACATCTCCTCCTGCCCTTACATTGATATCTACCTTCTCGGTGGCACTCAGGGTGGCCTCTCCCCCTGCACTGATCTTAACGGAGGCGACGGATGTTTTGAGATCACGGCCCTCAAAGATCCCTCCAGTATTGAGGACGATCACCTGGTTCTTTGCAAGGCCGGAAGCCTCAATGATCCCTCCGGTCACTGAACGGACATCCACCTGTTCCACATCCAGGCCGATGAGTATCTGAGCCCCTTCCTGGGCCTTCAGTGTGATTCGATTGGTTTTGACGGTCTCATTGCATACGATTTTGGCCCCTTCATTTCCATCGATGGTCTCCAGCCCTGTGTAAAAGACCTCGATCAGGGTGTCTTCCCCCTGGAACTTCTTGTCTATTTGCATCCTCAACTTCAGGACGCCGTTCTTATTCACAAACTGAATGTCTTCAGCGTGGTCACCTTTGATCAGGATGCGATTTTCATCAGACTTGATCAGGTTTACTTCGATCAGGTCGTATACCTTGATCTCCCTGAATTCCCCGACCTCCTTGTCCACAATGCGCTGAGCCACTGCCATTGAACCCATGAGCAGGGCGGCGAAAAATACTGTTCTTTTCATCTTACCTGTTTTTGTTTTTCTAAAGACTACTGGAAGTCGTCCTTGTTACAGTTCAGGCAGCTTTTTATGAATTGATGATCTTTTCCTGGTGGTTGATGGACTCCTGGTGGATGGCTTTGAACATCTTGAGAACAAATTCCTCACTCAGTCCTTTAGCCTCCCCTTCCAGGATCATCTTCCCGAGGATGGCATTCCAACGGTTGGTCTGCAACACGGCCACGTTCTTCTGTTTCTTCAACAACCCTATCCCGTCAGAGACCTGCATCCTCTTCCCGAGGAGATCGATAAGCTGATTGTCAAGAATGTCTATCTGGGCCCGTAAATTACTGAGGTTACTCTTGTATTCGGCTTCCTCGTCCGTTTCCTTTCTGATCCTGAGGTCTTCCATGATCTGTATGAGTCGTTTGGGGGTTACCTGCTGGGCCGCATCGCTCCAGGCGTTGTCTGGGTCACAATGCGTCTCTATCATCAATCCGTCAAAATTGAGGTCCAGAGCGGTCTGTGAAACATCAAAGATCATGTCCCGCTTTCCTGTGATGTGGGAGGGGTCATTGATCAGGGGCAGATCCGGGAACCGTGTCTGCAATTCAATGGCCAGCTGCCATTCGGGTATGTTCCGGTATTTTGTTTTTTCATAAGTGGAAAAGCCGCGATGGATCACCCCCAATTTTTTGATCCCCGCAGAATGCAGCCGTTCCACGGCGCCCAACCATAGGGAAAGGTCAGGGTTTACTGGGTTCTTTACAAGGACCACTTTGTCCGTTCCCTCCAGGGCATCGGCGATCTCCTGGACGATAAACGGGCTTACCGTAGACCGGGCCCCTATCCACAGGAGGTCCACATCGTGTTCTAGGGCGAGGTCTACATGCGCCTTGTTGGCCACTTCGGTAGCGGTCTTTAATCCGGTTTCCTCCTTGACCTTCTGTAGCCATTTGAGTCCGATGGCTCCTACTCCCTCGAAATTCCCCGGCCGGGTCCTGGGTTTCCATATTCCGGCCCTATAATAGTTGACATCCGTATCCTTGAGATCGTGGGCGATCTCCAGCACCTGTTTCTCGGTCTCGGCACTACAGGGTCCTGCGATCACCAATGGGTGGGGCAGGGCCATGTCATCCAGCCAACGTCTCAAATCTTTTGAATTTTCCATGCTATGCTTCTTTTTTGTTCAATGGTATTCCTTTCAGGATTTCCCTGATCTTGTTCGTATCTTCCATTTCGCGGTAGATGCCTTCCATGTCATCATCCGCCAGTTTTTTTCTGAATGCCTCCAGGTTTTGGATGTATTCCCGAAGGGTCTCCAGCACATTTTCCCTGTTCTGCTCAAAGATAGGGGTCCACATGGCAGGAGAGCTTTTTGCCAGCCTGACGGTGGATTCGAATCCACTTCCCGCCATATCAAAAATATCGCGTTCGTTCTTCTCTTTTTCGATCACCGTCTTTCCGAGCATGAATGAACTGATATGGGAGAGGTGAGACACATAAGCAATGTGTTTGTCATGTGCCTCCGGGTTCATGTATCGGATCCGCATCCCGATCCTGGAGAACAGGTCCAGCGCCTTTTCCTGCAGCTTGAAGGCCGTTTTCTCCACCTCGCAAATAATATTCGTCTTTCCTTCATATAATCCCTCCAGGGCTGCCCTCGGACCTGAGAACTCGGTACCCGCAATGGGATGGCAGGCCATGAAATTCCTGCGCTTCGGGTGGTTGGAGACAACCGCACAGATCAGGGATTTGGTAGAACCGGCATCGATCACCAGGGTCTCATCTCCTACGGTGTTGAGCAGGGATGGTAATTCCCTTACGGCAGCATCTACGGGAATGGCCAGGAAAACGATCTCCGCTTCGGCTAAGGAGGACCCTTTACCTGCCGAATCTATGATCCCCAATTCCAGGGCCGTTTTCAAGTGGTCGGGGTTGTTGTCCATCCCGAAGATCTCAGCATCCGGCAGCACCCTTTTCAGGTCCCGGGCAAAGGAACCCCCAATCAAACCCACTCCTATGATTCCAATTTTCATTTGTCTTGTTTAAATCTCAAAATCGCCTCTTCGATCTTCTCCGATTCCACGCAAAGGGAGAATCGGATATACCCTTCCCCCTGGCTGCCAAAAATGGTCCCCGGGGCCACAAATATATCTTTCTCGTACAGCAGTTTGTCAATGAATTCCTCTGAACCCGGTGCCCCTTCCGGCAGGCGCGCCCATACGAACATGCCAACAGCCTCTGGGTCATAGGTACACCCGAGCAGGCTCGCTAGCCGGAACATATGTTCCCTCCTTTCCCCATAAATCCTGTCGAGGTTCTCGAACCAGGCCCGTCCACTTTTCAGGGCGGCCACCGCACCCTTCTGGATCCCGTAGAACATGCCTGAATCCATATTGCTTTTTACTTTCAGGACGGCCTGGATAAGTCCGGCATTACCCAGGACCATCCCTACCCTCCAGCCGGCCATATTAAAGGTCTTGCTCAGGGAATTGAGTTCTAGAACCCCCTCCCCGGCTCCTTCTGCCTGCAGTATGCTCTTCGGGTCTGAACCCAGGACAAAGCTGTAGGGGTTGTCGTTCACCAGGAGGATACGGTGTTTCCGGCCAAAGTCGACCAGTTCCTGCCACTGATCCAGGGTCACCGTGGCACCGGTAGGCATATGCGGATAGCTTACCCACATGAGTTTTACATGGGAGAGATCCTCCCGGGCGAGCTGCTCGAGATCCGGGAACCACCCCCGCTCTTCATTAAGGGGATACGGCCTGGGATTTGCCCCTACAAGTCGAGTAACGGCCTGGTAAGTAGGGTATCCGGGGTCGGGGATCAACACCTCATCCCCTGGGTTCAGGAAAGCCATGCTGATATGCATGATGCCTTCCTTGGAGCCCATAAGGGGTAGTATCTCTTTTTCCGGATCAGTGGAAACGCCGAACTTCTCCCGGTAAAAGTCGGCAATAGCCTGCCTTAGCTCAGGCAATCCCTGGTAGCTCTGATACTGGTGAGCTCCGCGGTCTGTTATGGCCTCTTTAAGGGTGCGAAGCACTTCCTCAGAGGGGGCGAGGTCCGGACTGCCAATACCCATATTGATGATTGGGCGGCCTGATGCTGCCAGTCCCCTGACCTCCTTCAGCTTCCTGGAGAAATAGTATTCCTCTACGGTATGGAGCCTGTCTGCCGGATCTATCATAACCTTACATTTTTATACTCTCCCAAGACCCTGAAATCCTCTGACATGATTGTGAGCAGGGATTTGGCCTTCTCGAAGTGGTCGTACAACTCAAAGGTGACATCCACAAAGAAGGCGTATTTCCAGGGGGTTTCTATGACCGGAAGACTTTGGATCTTGGTGAGGTTCAGGTTGCAATCGCTCATTACATTCAGCACCGTAGCCAGGCTCCCCCTTTTGTGGTCTGTCAAAAAGCGCAGGGAGGCCTTGTTAATGGTCTCCTTTGGCAATTCCTTATTGGTCGTTTTTACAATGATAAAGCGGGTTGCATTATTCTTGATGGTCTGTATCTCCGGGGCGATGATCTCCAGGTCGTAAAGCTCAGCGGCTGCTTTGGGAGCTATGGCCGCGATCCCTGACAGCTGGTTTTCCTGAATGCCCTTTGCGGTCTCAGCCGTATCCACGTCTTCCACCATTTTGATATGCGATTGGGTCTTTAAAAATTCCCGGCATTGCAAAAGGGCCATGGGGTGGGACCTGACTTCCCGTATATCCGCAAGGGACTGTCCTTTCAGTCCCATGAGGTTATGGTGGATATTGAGGTAGTGTTCCCCAATGATGTGCAGGTCGTTCTCATAGACCAGGGCGTAATTGGGGATAATGGAACCTGCGATGGAGTTCTCGATGGCCATGACGCCCTTGTCTGCTTTCCCGGCCAGGAGCTCATCCACCAGGCCGTGAAAGGAAAGGCATTCCAGCAGGTCTATGTCCTCCCCAAAATACTCTCTTGCCACCTGGTGGTGGTTAGATCCTCTTATTCCCTGAATTGCGATACGTTTCTTCACTGCTAATAATCAAAAAAAAAGCCCCGATGGGTTCGGGACTTTGCTTATATGGTATAACACCTGGCTACAACAGTCCCTTCCTCTTTTGAAAAAAGAAGTAAAAATAGAAGCTGTTCCAGATGTTCAAAAGCATGGTCTTCATTAAAAAACTCCAGCTAAGGTAATTATTAAATCGAGAATTCGACATTTTGGTGGAATTTTTTTTCGAAGTCGCTGTTTTGCGGAGTAAATCTGCTAAAAATGTTTCAAAGCGCTGATATTTATGAAAAATCCATAATTCTCGTCTTCCTGTTCACACATTTCCCAAGTCGGACCACTCAATTTCAAGGCCCAATCACTAAAGACAAAAACCTAGTTCGGGGGACTTTGTTTATTTTTATGACGTAAAACAGAATCATGTCTATCGTAGTTGAACACCTCAGCAAGGCCTATAATGGCCAACCGGCCCTTAAAGACGTCTCTTTCCAGATAGCCAAGGGAGAGGTAGTCGGCTTTCTGGGGCCCAATGGAGCGGGGAAATCCACCCTCATGAAAATACTCACTACCTATCTGAGCGCCGATGATGGCAGGGCCTGGGTAAATGGGTTCGACGTGGCTACCGAAGCCCGAAGTGTTCAGAAGAGCATAGGCTACCTTCCCGAGCACAACCCCCTTTACCTTGAGATGTACGTAAAGGAGTACCTTATGTTCATCTCAGAACTTTACGGTGCCACCATGGAAGATGTGATGGAAAGCATTCAGAAAGTAGGCCTTGAAAGCGAAGCCCGTAAGAAGATCGTACAACTCTCAAAGGGATACCGACAAAGAGTGGGTCTTGCCGCCGCCTTGTTGCACCATCCGGAGGTCCTGATCCTTGATGAGCCAACGACTGGGCTCGACCCCAATCAGTTGCTGGATATCAGAAGGCTGATCCGGGACCTAGGCAAGGACAGGACGATCCTGCTTTCCACCCACATCATGAAAGAAGTGGAATCTGTCTGTGACCGTGTCCTGATCATCAACAAGGGAGAATTGGTAGCAGACAAGAAACTGACGGAGCTCAGGGAAGGAAAAGAACAGATCATCGAGGTCGAATTCGATTACCGGGTGGAAGAAGCCTTCCTGATGAAAATCCCGCATGTGACCCATGTGAAGAACCTGTCGGGTTTTATGTACGAGATCACTTTCAGTCACCCTGAGGACATGAGGCCCGCGGTTTTCGATTTCGCCCATGACAACCAATTGAAAACCCTCCAGCTGAGCAGGAAGAACAAGAACCTCGAAAGCCTATTTACAGAATTGACCGGTTCCTGAGGTCTTTCTCTAACGCGGATTGATTCTAAGCTTCTCAACGGCTACGGAATCTATTTTATCCCTGGAATAATACACGGGGAAATACCGGTCTTCGGCCCAGGGTTTGAAGAGGTTATCGTAAAAGGGACTCGCCGGGTCCCCAGACTGACCGGGGCCATTCGTCCCTAAAGCCCTGTCCCAATCCTCTGTTGTGACGACCATCCGGAAAGAGGCTCCACTGCTTTGCCTGTCGTTATTCCCGGTCGATCCCGGGGTGTAACCGTTCCCACCCCTTGGCAGAGGTCCGAGATTGAGTGAATCCGACCATGATTCATTGACCGACCTGCCAAGCGGATGATAAATATAGGTGTGTTTGTATTGCTTCTGTCCATACCTCCAGTTTTCGAGGTCGTCCCCCAGGGAAATGCGCAGGGACTCCACCCCTGCCGTGAAGGCTTCCTCTATAAACCTGTCCCTGCCTGCCTCGGGGCGTGGGCCAAATCTTGAATACGGGTCCAGGAGCCAGTCGACCACCCGTTTTAATTGAATATCCTCAATGATCCCCTGTGCGCGTTCCGGGATAAACTCCCGGGCGGCCTTCTCCCTGAGTTCTTTCTCAAAGGCCACATAGATTCCGGCTTCCACGCTTTCTGGCAACAGCCTGAAATCCCATGGCAAGAGACGGTCACGGGCCCTGGCAGCCAGCCCATCCAGGTCGAGTCCCGAAAGCATGGGCACCAGCGTCCTCGCGGGAAGCGAAAGGTAATCCACCTGCAGGGCCGTCATGTCCTCCAGGGTAAAGAGGGTATCTGTGCTGAGGACTTTTTCGATCCGGTCCCCTCTGTACGGATCGGACCATTCATAACCTATGGCATCCCAATGTTCATAGGTGTCCGGGGTCACATTCTGGTTGGCGGTGGCTATGAATCCCCTGTCAGGGTCTGCTTCATGGGGTTTCTCAATAATGGGCAGATACCCGTCCCATTCATATCTTCCGTCACCGGGTACGGGCACCAGGCCGCTGAAATTCCTCCTAACCGGGGCTATCCCTACTGCTTGCCATCCGATATGGCCATCCCTGTCTGCCCAGACCATGTTCTCCCCCGGAATATGGCTGTAGTTACAGGCCTCCCTGAATTCTTCCCAATTCCGGGCCTGATCCATCCTGAGGGAGGCCAGGTAAGGAGACCCTCCGGGTTCCAGCCAGGCACATCGCACGGCATACGCCTTCAGGTTTATACTATCCACATAGGTGACCGGCCCATGTCTCGTATATCGCAATTCCACCTCAGCCGCCTCCATCCCTTTAACCGGGATGGTTTCCCTGATGGTCTTCATGGATTCCCATCCGTCCTTGTATTTGTATTCTTCGAGGTTTTCAGGGTTCAGGTCGTATACATAGAGATCCTCCCCGTCCGTACTGAAGACGGTCAGTCCCCAGGCTCCGTATTCATTGTGCCCAATGGAGATCCCTGGGATCTCGGGTTCTCCCCCTCCTATCACATTCCATCCGGGAGCCACCAGGTGGGCCATATACCTAAGGGAAGGGACAGCGATGGTGCGATGGGGATCATTGGCCATAAGGGTATGACCATCAGAGGTCTTGGAACCACTCAGTACCCAGTTGTTGCTGCCAATGGAAAGGCTGTCTACAGGTGTCGGTTCAAGGTCAGGTTGATAGGCGCTACCCCTCTTTCTGTATTGAGGGAGTAGGTCCTCAGGTAGGAATCGGACCGGTCTTCTGTAAGCGTAATAGAGTTCCAGGATATGATCCCGCAGGAGGGAGGCATCTACAGCAGGGTCTATTTCGAGGTCAGGGGTTTTGGGATGGAACCAATACAGGTCCCTTACCGCTTCTTCTCCTATGGTGTTTACCGCCCTGCCGATCTCGAGTTCAGCTCCGATATTGCCCAGCAACCCCTGGTGGCGGGAAATAACAACATCGGGGGTCCATTTTTGAGGGAGGATATCGAGCATCCTGAACTCTATAGGGAGGAGGGTCGTATCCCTGAGCACTTCTTCTATGTACGCATTGACCCCTTCCGTGTACGCAGTAATGATCTCAGAACCCCGTTCGTGGTAATGGCCCATCTCCTGTTGCAGGTCACCCCTAAACTTAAACAGGCGGGTACCCGTATCCCTTTTCAGGGCCCTTTCCCCCAGGATCTCGGCCACGGTGCCAGTGGCTTGTCTGCGCCAGACCTCGAATTGAAAGAGTCTGTCTCTTGCCGCAGCATACCCCTGTGCGAAGAAGAGGTCGTGTTCGTTTTCCGCATATATGTGGTTGATACCCCACTGGTCCCTAATGATCTCTACAGGTTCCTGCAGGCCTTCCACGACCCTCTGTTCGGAAGGGGAGGATTTACAGGAAATAAGGACCACACTTAACAGGCCGAATAAAGCCTTAGAATACATTTTATATCTACAGCGGATAAGAATTTTTTGGATCATGTGTGGAGTTATTTGTTCTGGTGAATAAAACTTACCAGGATATTCAACAAGCCTTCCTTCAAAGGCAGAGTGGGGTCGTTATAGGTCTTTAAATTTTCCATTCGATCTGCAGGTGCTTCCTTCAACACGTGATTCATGCCTTCCAGGATCTCCTTTCGGAAATTCGGATTAACTGCGGCCATGAATTCTGCATCCTCTACCTGCACCTGTATGTCGGTGGTACCCTGCAGGATGAGGACCGGGCAATCGAGTTTGGCGATCTCTTCAGCCGGATCGTATTTAAACCAGGAGATCAGGTAGGGTTGTACGCTAGGCCTGAAAAGGGCATTCAGCATGGGGTTTACATTATCAACCGTCCTGCCCATTTCCAGGGAATCCAAAATAGGATTGGTCATCAAAGTAACACCAGGGGGTTGAGAACTCAACTGTTCCCTGAGAATATCGGCAGCCGGTCTTCCGGTCCCGGCCAGAGAGATAAACTTTTCTGCTTTTACGCGTTCTGAGGCGATCATGCCGATCAGGGAACCTTCGCTATGACCTGCGATTATGAGCTCTGAAAACCTTGGGTCATTCCTGAGTTTCATCGCCCAACCAACCACATCGTCTATATAGGTTTCGAACCTGAGGTCTTCTTCTTTGGAGACGGCAGAACCACTGGCGGCAATCCCTCTTTTATCGATCCGAAGACTTGCGATCCCTTGTTCAGCGAGGCCTTTTGCCAGCATTTGAAGGGAGTTATTGGACATCATGGGGTTGTTGCCATTGCGGTCTGTGGGACCTGAGCCCGGGATAATAAGGACGACCGGGAATTTAGCCTCCGCTTCCGGAATGACCAGGCTGCCTTTCAGGGTGCCGGTTTCTGTATTGAGTTCCACTTCACTCTCCTCCTGCGCACAAAGGAGGGAGGTCACCAAAAGGGAAAAGACCAGGAGCAGGTTTCTGATTTTCATAGGATCTTTCTTAAAAGAGTCCACTTATAGTTCCGTCCGCATCTATGGTAATGTGTTCCGCCGAAGGCGTGGCAGGTAACCCGGGCATCCTTAAAATGTTACCGGCAATGGGGATGATAAATCCCGCTCCGGTCGCGATCTCGAATTCCCTTATATTGATCTCAAAATTCTCCGGCCTGCCCAATAATTTTTCATCATCGCTCAGGCTTTTCTGAGTTTTGGCGATACAAACCGGAAGTTGCCCATATCCCATTCGCTCAAACCGATTCATCTGTGCTCTTGCCTTGTTGGTCAGGATGACGTTCTTCGCCCCGTAGATCGTACTACAGACCTTTTCTATCTTGGTGCGGATGGAATCTCTGAGTTCGTAAGTGGGAGTATATTTCCCCTTGCATCCCGCAGCGGCCTCTACGACCAGGTCAGCAAGATCCACGCAGCCATTGCCCCCATCGGCCCAGCCATAACTCAATGCCGCAGGGACGCCGAGTTTTTTGCAATGTTCCAGGAGGGTCTTTTTTTCAGCCTCCGTATCACTGCTGAAGGCATTCACGGAAACGACGATAGGGATGCCAAAGCTCTGCAGGCTTTTGATATGCCTCTCCAGGTTAGGCATGCCTTTTTTAAGAGCCTCCACATCTTCCTGGGTCAATTCATTCAAAGCCTTGCCCCCGTGGTATTTTAACGCCCGTATGGTCGCCACCAGGACCACCGCCTTAGGGGAAAGGCCGGCCTCACGGCACTTGATATTGAGGAATTTTTCCGCCCCGAGATCTGCCCCAAAGCCCGCCTCAGTGACCACATAGTCCCCCAGGCTCAGGCCCATTTTGGTAGCCAGGATGGAATTGGTCCCCTGGGCAATATTTGCAAAAGGACCCCCGTGGATGATGGCTGGGTTACCCTCCAGGGTCTGGACCAGATTGGGTTTAATGGCGTCCTTCAAAAGCACGGCCATTGCTCCCTGAGCATTGAGGTCCCGGGCATATACCGGTTTCCCGTCCCAGGTATCCCCTATGTAGATATTCCCGCACTTTTCCTGCAAATCCTCCAGGCTTTTGCTGAGGCAGAGAATGGCCATGATCTCAGAGGCCGCCGTGATGTTGAACCCGGTCTCCCTGGGAATTCCCCCGGCCTTGCCGCCGAGGGCTGCGACGATATTCCTGAGTCCACGGTCATTCATGTCCATACAGCGTTTCCAGATGACCGTACGAGGGTCTATGCCCAGGTTGCGCGTCTTGTTCTGTATGTTATTGTCGATCAGGGCTGCCAGGAGGTTGTTGGCCTTTTCTATAGCGTGGAAATCGCCCGTAAAATGCAGGTTGATATCCACCATGGGAATCACCTGGCTCCAGCCTCCCCCGGCTGCCCCTCCTTTGATCCCGAAGACCGGGCCCAGGCTGGGTTCTCTCAGTACGACGACCGTCTTTTTTTTACTCAGGTTCAGAGCATCGCCCAGCCCTATGGAGGTCGTGGTCTTCCCTTCCCCTGCCGGAGTCGGTGTAATGGCGGTCACCAGGATCAGGTGGCCATTTTCCACGTCATCCTCGCGGATCAGGTGCAAGGGTAGTTTGGCCTTGTTGGAGCCGTAGTATTCGAGCTCTTCTTCGGGAATTTCCAGAATGGCGGCAATTTCCCTGATGTGTTTTTCCCTGACGCTTTGTGCGATCTGAATGTCTGTCATTGGTGATAGATGTTAAAATTGGAACCTGAGGGAAATGAGTTTCACATCCCGCTGTGCGTGGAAAGCCACGCTGAGTTTTTCATTAGACAAGGGTTTGGTGAACAGATACGTACTCCCTACGGCGATCGCAGCTCCTCCGAGCACGTCATAGATATCGTGAAATCCGTCCGGGCCTTCCATCCTGCTCACTCCCACCAAAGCCGCAAGAATATAGGCATATTTTCCGTATTTCCAGCCATATCGCCTTTGAATAAAGGAGGCCCCGGAGAAAGCAGCGGAGGTATGGCCGGATGGGAAGGAATCATAGGCATTCCTGCCTTCAGGGCGCTGTCTCTTGGTGATCGCCTTCAGGGAATAGGTCAATACCATGGTGGTGGCGAAGGAAAAGGCAAAATCGCGGGTTCCCCTGTAGTCCTTCTTGATCAGGGTAGTCAACCCGGCGGTAACGGGCAAAGCGATCTGCAATACATCCCCCGTATCCACAAGGATGTACTCCCATCGCTCATGTGTCCCTGTATTGTCATCCTGTGCGCGCACTCCCAGGTTCAGGATGAAACACAAAAGGACGACTCCCCCTTTATTCTTCAACCAATTCAAATCGAGGTGATTTATTGATAAACAAAAAATCAAGTCCGAATTTCCCGGATCCCATCACCAGGGTATATAAACTCACCCAAAGAAAACCCATGGCCGGCAGCATCCCCCATAAACCTTCCTCCCATTTCTGACCAAAAATGGCGACCAGCATCGTGCAGAGGATCAGAAAGGCGGCCACCCTCGTCTTGAATCCAAGAGCCAGCATCAGGCCTCCAATGGTCTCACTAAACCCGGCCATCCAGGCAAAGAATACCGGAAACATGGCAAAGATGCCCCCGAATTGTGCGACGTCCTCCGGGAACCAGTAGACTACCTCAAAAAGCCCCAGTTCGCGATCTGCAGGGGACCAGGGCACTCCGAATTTTGAAGCCCCGAAATCGATGGCCAGCAACATCCCACAGATAAACCTTGGAAAAAAAAGAACCACTTCCGCCCAGGTAGATCTTTGAAGAACTGGTTTGTTAAGAGTCGAATAAAATCTGAAAAGTCGTTTCATAAAGGGCGCGTTTTATTGTGGAGGCCATTTTTCAATCTGTATTCAGAGCAGACCAGGCAGGGGATTGATTCCTGACCGTGCTAAAGGTCAGACGCCTCTTTTCCCCACTTTCGGGATGAATGATATAAAGGTCGTAATTCTCACCTCTTCCTGCCGTGTAGGCGATCCACTTCCCATCTGGAGACCAGGCAGGGGAATAACAGTCGAGCGTATCCCTTGTAATATTCCTGATATCACTGCCATCTGCGTTCATCAGGAAGATCTCGAAGGTATCCCCTTCAGGGCCGTAAAAGGCGATCTGCTTCCCGTCCGGGGAATATGCTGCCCCGGAATCGTACCCTTGTTTGTTTGTGATCCTTTCAACCAGACTGCCGTCTGACCTCATTCTGAAGATCTCCCCGTTGGCAGCATATGTGGTATCGCCCTCCTGCCTCAGCTGGCGAGTGAAGAGGATATGCGTGCCATCCGGAGACCAGGCGGGACTTTCCTCATAAGCATCATTATCAGTTAAGGCCACCAGGTCACTCCCATCGAACTTCATCTTAAACACCGAACGGCTTTTTCCGTTTCTATCGCTCATAAAGACGATCTCTTTGCCGTCAGGAGAAATTGAAGGCAGGACATCCTGGGCAGGATGATCCGTGAATCGAATGGCCGTATCCCGCTTCAGGTCGTAAAGGTACAATTCGGGATTCCCATCCCTGTTGGAATAGCCCATGATGCCGGAACCATCCGGCATCCAGGAAGGGCTGTAATCCAGGTCGGGATGTCGGGATATATTTTTGGCATTCTTTCCATTGCCGTCCATAAGGTAGATCTCCATGTTCCCATCCCTGTTGGATACAAAGGCGATGGTTCCTTCAGGTTTTGTTATTTCAGCATCCTGTTTTTTTACGTCAGATCTGCAGGAGGTCATAGATAAGATTCCGATCAGGACCAAGACTGAATAAAAAACCAGATGCTCGAGGAATATTATTCTTGGTCTATATTGGAACATAGGAATCAGGTAATTGTTCCATAAAGTAAGTAAAAAGCATAAAAACTCACCTAAATACTTCTTTAAAACAGTATTTCGATCGAAATAAGGACAAATAAGATCCCTCTATAGGGTCTCACTCAATAACCAAATTCCTGTTTCTCGGATACTTTACCACATACCTGAGGGTAAGCACCTTCTCTTCGTTAGGGTTAAGCCTGAGTTCCCATTTTACCTCTCCGGTAGTGGAGTCGAGTTTGCCCCCGCTGAGTTCTTCTGCCTCCACCCTGATCTCGTCCCTTTGAGAGACGGGCACCTGGTCTAGTAGCAGGATATTAACAAGCTTGGATTTGTTGTTCTTAACGGTGAGTTTCCACGCGCGTGACTCCTCCTTTCTCGTACCCACGAACTTCTTAGAACTAAAATCCGTGATCTTTTCCCGGTTCACGGAAACCGCCTTGTCCCTTCCCAGAGAGATGTCGAGGGTATCAGAGGCATAACGGACGTCCAGTACGGTCTTCCCTACGAAGGTATTCTCGAAAAAGATGTTGGCCTCCCCTTCCAGGAGGTTGTATTTCTCCCAGTCGGCAATACTGCTGATGAGAAACGCTTCCTTCTCGATCTTGGGGATGCTGTAATACTGGTAATGGGCGGGCAGGGCATAGTCTGCCATGTTCACCGTATAGGTCTGGTTGTCCGAATTCACCGTATAGGGCAGGTCTATGACGAAGTCGACTGTCGTCTGCTTCTCAACCTGCTGGAGGGGAACCGTGCTGACCCCTCTTATCACAACACCTTGCGCCGCACCAGCAAGGCCATCTTCTACAGCCAATTTCTCTTTTCTTCCCGAACCAACAATGACTACTTCCTCAAGAGCCTGAAAATCTTCGATCAGGGTTACATTGATCACAGAGCGGTTCACGGGCAGGGTCTGAGTAACAAAACCGATATAGCTGTATTGCAGACTGGTGGCATTGGCAGGGACACTGATCGAGTATCGCCCATCAAAGTCGGTTTGTGTCCCTATGGTCGATCCCGCAACGCGGATATTGGCACCAGGGAGAGGATACCCGTCTTGTCCACGGACGATCCCGCTCACCTCAGTTACTGTCCGATTATAAACAGGGGGGAGCGTATTGTAATCCAGGAAATAGGTCTGCAATTCGGGGGCGGTACCGGAAATATTGGGATTGGCCGAGGATAGCCTGAGATTCACATCCTTCCAGTCGATCTTCGTATCCTGTTTTACATTGGCCTTGTATACGAGGGAAACGGGTTCATCAATATTGGTGGAGCGTATGTCATAAGAGGGGAACCAGCCCGCATTACCTACCACATAAGACAGTTCCAGGTTGGTCCTGCCAGCCCTTTTTGCCTCCAGCTTTACCAGAACTTCTCCATTGGCGTATTCCTTTTTTCCGGTCAGGGTGTTGACCTGGTTTTGCAGGTCGCGTTCCTTCACGGAAAGCTCGTCCAGTTCTGCCTTCCTTTCCAGCTCTTTGAGTTTTAAAGTGGTGAGCTGACTGCCGTAATACTCCGCGGCCGATTTGAAGGTGGTGGCCGTAAGGGTCTGGTTGCCGCCTATGACCTTGTTGGCCTGTAAAAAGACGACCTCCTCATTGAGGATATCGAGGTAGGTGCGCACTTTTCTGATCTCATTCCTCACCTTCTCCAACTGGGCCTCGAGGTTCAGGAGTTCGGCCGACTTCTCCAGTTTTTCCATATAATTCTGCTGGGGGTTTACTGAAAGGACGATCACATTGCCATCTGCTTTGAGCTGAATGCTTTTCCCATTTATAAAAGGGGAAAGGTCAGTGAACCTGAGCAAACTGGTACCGGCCGGGACATCTACGGCTTTTTTCCGGGTGATCTGCGCCCCTTCAATAAAAACTGTCACATCCTTTACGGTGGTTTTCACCTCTATTTCCCTGATCTCCTGAGCCTGGGTGAGTTGGATGCAAAACAGGAGTAATAGCGCGTTGAAGGTTCTGTATATCATATTCTGGTGATTAGATTATCAGTGCTCCGATATCCAAATATCGGACCATTCCCCTATAAATCAAAAGCCCAACTCCCTGTTTTCAAGAAATAATTTGACGACCGTCACCAATCCGATAATCAGGATCAGCAGGAGGGAGAGGTTTTTAAACCTGGCCTGGGGGATATAGTGAAGGATCCTCTTGCCGAGGTAAGTACCCACGATCCCTATAAGTAACAGGAAAGGGACGTAGATCAGATCGTGATCGTGTATATAACCATTCTCGTAATAGACGAAGGTCCTTGTAAAATCGATCATAAAATCGATGAAGGCCGAGGTGGCGATGAAAACGCTCTTCTCCATATTAAAGGCCGCCATGGTAAGCCCGCGGATTGCTCCCCCCGTACCCAGAAGTCCGGCCGAAAACCCGGAAATCGCACCTCCCAGAAGGGAATTCCTCTTGGAAGGAAGTACAATGAGTTCCTTTTTGATCAGGAAAAGCAAACTCAGGCCAAGCAGGAAAATACCCAGTGAGAATTCGAGCACATAGGTGTTCAGGTATTTGGACAGGAAGCCGCCGAGGACGACAAAGACTACCGAGGGGATTCCAAGGTAAAGGATCAGGAATTTGTTCAACCCCTTTTTGAATAAAAAGATCTTGCTCAGGTTGCTCGAAAGGTGGAAAATGGCGGTCAACCCGAGAACGGAATAAAAGTCGAAATAGAAGTTTCCCAGGGGCACAAAGAAGACTGAGGAGCCGAACCCTCCTATGGTGCCGAGGATCTCTGCAAAAAGGGCCAGGAGGAGGAAAAATGTATTTATTTTCATTTTTGGAAGATCAAGCAGTTCTATCCCTGACGGGAATAACAAATTTCAGGGCAGACCAGATCTCGTTCACGGAACAGACCTTGATATCCACCAGGCCATGCCTCAGTCCAAGGTCCCGTACGACATTCCCGTCGAGGTCCGTGGGTACTTTAGAGGCCTTTTTTGGCCAGGAGATCCAGATCATTCCCGTTTGATTCAGCTGTTTTCTGAGTGTCCCAAGGTCCCGGTCGAGTTGATCGGCCTGTAGGGCAAAGTAGTGTATAAAGTCGATCCCGGTATCCTCTTCCGGGAGCAGTTCGAAATCATCGGGCAGATCCTCGAAAAGGTCAAAATACCCTTCGGGCGGATGGAAGAGTTTTACCCTCTGTCCCCTTTTGATCCCCAGCTTCTTTGCCAGGGGGGTTCCCGAATATCCCAGTGGATTTATCCCTTTCATCACCTGTCAGGGTCTAGAAGTTAAAATCGAGAAGCAATTTCCAGTCATCACCCTCCATGCCCCACAGGAGAACGTAAAGTCCCTTGCCCCCTGCATCATAGATACCTATCTCGCAGACCAGTCGGTCATTAAAGGGGATGATCTTTCGCGGGGTTAGGTTGATACTATAGGATTTGTCCCTCATATATCCATACGCCTCAGCGATCTCCATGGCCTTATGGACCTTTCCCCTGTAAAAGTATTTGCCTTTGGAGGAAAAAATGTTCTTCACGATCAGGTCTGGCCGATGTTGATTCGCGTATAGTTCCCAGGACGAACGCAGGAGTCCGATCTCCGTTTTGTGGTCCCCCATTCTGTCTGATTTGGGTGCAACCGCCTCGAAAGCCTTATACCATCTCTGGTCGTATTTCCATGCAATCACTCCGGGTATTTTTGTTCCCCCGGCCGTGGTGTAGACCCCGTGGACCAGCATCTGGTTTTCGTATAGCTGAAAGAAGGTGATGGTGTCGTATTTTAAAATTCTGTCTTCCCCGTTCAGGCGTTTCCACATTCCCTCAATGGCATCCTGTCCTACGAGAAGAGAATCCTTATACATGAGTCCGCTGATCCCGGTATAGGGAGGTGTATTTTTCCGGGTTGAATTGAGTTCACTGAGCCATCCGCTCTGAATGGCATGGACTGCCTTCTTTAATTCTTTTTTCTGGCCTTGCATAACACCCGCAACGAGCAAAAGGCATAAGACGATCGCCGTTCTCCCAGAGAAACGTTTCCCTATCGTCCGTGTTTTTGTAATCGAATCCGCAGATTCCATACCTTTATTCTGCAAAAATGTCGGCGTACTTACATTCACCTGTCATTATTTTAAATTAAAGGTACTGAATATTTGCCGATGCCCCTGGTGTACAGTACTCCTGCAGGTCTCTTTGACCCGGGATAGGCAACATTCCCTATGAAGAATTTGAAGAATATTTTGTAACACTATCCATTTTTAGGAGTCTTTATCATAGAACGACTAGCCAATGCGACATCCTTTTCTGATTGTCTGCATCCTGACTGCCTTATGTCTGAAAAGTTTCGGTCAGCAGCGCGACAGTACGATACAAAAAAGGCAGTACACAACCAGATCCATAGGTGAGTCTGCCCCTCCGAAGATCGATGGAGACCTGGAGGAGGGCGTCTGGGATCTGGTGGAATGGACGGGTGACTTTATTGAATTCACGCCCGATACGGGCACTTCCCCTACGGAACAAACGCTAATGAAGATCCTCTACGACGACAAGAACCTCTATGTCGCCTTCAAATGCTTCCAGGAAGACCCTAAAACCATAGAACGCCGACTGGGAAGAAGGGATACTTTTCCGGGGGATTGGGTAGAGATCAATATCGACAGTTACAATGATGACCGTACAGCCTTTTCCTTTACCGCTTCATCCTCAAGTGTAAAAAGTGACGAATTCGTATCAAATAACGAGGAATTTGACAGCAGTTGGAATCCCATTTGGTTCCTGGGCACAAAGATCGTCGAGGACGGATGGACCGCCGAGATCCGAATTCCACTGAGCCAGTTGAGGTTCAGCAAAGCCCAGGATCAGATCTGGGGGCTTCAGGCCACCCGCCGCTACTTCAACAATGAGGAAAGATCTGTCTGGCAGCCGGTAGATGCCAACCCTCCGGGGTGGGTAAGCGAATTCGGTGAATTACAAGGTTTGATCGGCCTCATCCCACAGAAACAATTAGAGATACAGCCCTATATGCTCAGTCAGTTAGACACCTATGAGGCTCAGGAAGGAAATCCCTTTCGGGACGGGAGTGATTCGAGGTTCGCAGGCGGACTCGATGCTAAAATCGGAATTACGAATGATCTTACCCTTGATCTGACCATCAATCCCGACTTCGGACAGGTTGATGCGGATCCGGGAGCCATAGCCCTGGACGGATTTGAGATCTTCTTTCAGGAACGAAGGCCATTTTTTGTCGAGAATAAGAATGTATTCGACTTCGGACTTGGAGGCGGCCCCGACAACCTGTTCTTCTCCCGCAGGATAGGGCGGACGCCACAGGGATTTACGACTGAAAACTCTGCCCTGGGAGAGTATGCCGATGTCCCTAATTTTACAACCATACTCGGAGCGGCAAAATTTAGCGGGAAAACCGCCAACGGCTGGTCTGTAGGATTGCTGGAAAGTGTCACGGCCAAGGAAT
The DNA here is from genome assembly GCF_010671595.1 of Muriicola jejuensis. GTDB lineage: Bacteria > Bacteroidota > Bacteroidia > Flavobacteriales > Flavobacteriaceae > Muriicola > Muriicola jejuensis. The sequence goes on from NZ_JAABOP010000001.1 coordinate 546,618, forward strand.
TTGCGGAAATCAGACTAGACAATCGTCCAGAAATCCTCAACGGTCTTCCTCTGATGGGTACGGAGCGAAGAGAAATCGTGGAACCCCTCACCAATTACCTGGTTGGGAGGGTACAAAAGGATTTCAACGACCGGAATTCATATGTGGGAGGAATCTTTACCGCTACCAACAGAAAATTGGAAGAAAATCTGGATTTCCTGCACAAGGATGCCTATAGCGGCGGCTTGGATTTCAGACATAACTGGAAGAACCGAACGTATTACGTAGAGGGTATTGTAGCTTTTAGTAAAGTCTTTGGGGATGAGGAAGCCATCAGCCAGACGCAGAGATCGATTACCCATCTCTTCCAACGGGAGGATGCCAGCCATGTGAGCGTGGATACGACCAGGACATCCTTGAGCGGAACAGGCGGGCGGTTTGAGATCGGAAAAAGCGGAGGGGGGAACTGGAGGTATAATTTCGGGGGATACTGGAAGTCGCCCGAACTGGAGCTCAACGACATTGGTTTTTTGCGCCAGGCCGATGACATCAGGCAATACGCCAGTTTGAGGCGAGTCTTCAACCAACCTACATCCTGGTTCAGGCAGGCCAATTTTCAGGTGGAATTATCTTCTGCATTCGACTTTCAGGGAAATTACAATCGCATACAATATGAATTGAACGGGTTCATCAACTTCACCAATAATTACCTGATCGATTTCGGGGCAGCCCACAAACCGAGGATCTTTACGAATACATTCCTCAGAGGGGGGCCCCGATGGAGGTATAACGAAGAGAATTACTGGTACGCATTTTTGGGAACTGACCTACGAAAAAAATTGAGTGTGATCGCGGGCACGGTCAATTCACAAGCCACCCAGAACAATTTTTCTTTCTACAATTATGAATTCCGGTTAAATTACCAACCCATAAACGCCCTGAGTATCTCCCTGAGTACCGAATACTCTCAGAGTCCCAACCGCACCCAATATGTCAGTGAACAGAATTTTGGAGGACAGTCCAGGTATATCCTGGGGGCCATCGACCAGGAGACCTTGAGTACGACCCTGAGGATCAATTATAACCTCAACCCAAACCTCAGCTTGCAGTACTACGGCCAGCCATTTATTTTTAAGGCTGATTTCTCTGACTTCAACTATGTTGTCAATTCTACAGCATTCGATCTGGAAGAGCGCGTGCGTTGGTATGGGGATGACCAGATCCGATTCAATAATGGAATTTATGAAATAGACGAAGATCGAAATGGAGTCGTGGATTACAGCTTCGGGGACCCCGATTTTGCCTTTGTTCAGTTCAGATCGAACCTGGTCCTGAGGTGGGAATACATTCCGGGCTCGGAGATTTTCCTCGTCTGGTCACAGGGTATTACCGGGAACGGAAATGTGGACGATTCTTTCGGGGCCATCATCAACGACCAATTGCTGAACCAAAAGGCGAACAACACCTTCCTAATCAAGGCCACGTACCGGTTCAACCTGTAGTCCCCCTGGGCCAGCTTAATAAATTACTTTTTAAGGGAAAGGGATATAGGTCTGATCACCCGGTACCTGCGGAAATTTTCTTTCTTCCCACAATTTCCTTGCTTCCTTGAGCCTGTCGCGGTCCGATGACACAAAATTCCACAGCAGATACCGCTCCTCTTGCAGGGGTTCTCCCCCAAAGAGGAGGATCCTGGTGTCTTTCCCTAGGTCCATAGTGCACATTTCCCGTGTTTTGCTGATAAGCATCTGCCCTTGACCTACTTCTTCCCCATCCAATTGGATAGACCCTTTGACGATCACAAAGGCCACCTCTCCCTGGATCTGTTTGCCCAGATCAAGTTGGGCGTCCTCATCTGCCCTGATGTCGACCATAAAAAGGGGAGAATACCCCTGCAGAGGTGACTTTCTCCCAAAGGCCGTTCCGGCCACCAGGATGAGCTCACAGTGGTTTTCCTGCCACCTGGGGAGGTCTGAGGCCGGAAAATAGTCGAACCTGGGTTCCATTTCTTCCAGTTCTTTTGGCAAGGCGACCCAGATCTGGTACCCGTGCATGGAAAAGGCCTTCCCATTCCTGAGGTGTGCCGGGGTGCGTTCGGTATGTGTCACGGCCCTGCCAGCGGTCATGAAACCCACATCACCAGGCTTGACCACCTGTACAGAGCCAATGCTGTCCCTGTGTTCGATCGCCCCTTCGAACAGGTAGGTCAGGGTGGAGAGCCCGATGTGTGGGTGCTGGTTCACATCGAAATAATTTCCCGGACCCAGTTCAGCCGGACCCATATGGTCGATAAAGGTGAACGGTCCTACCTGCCTTTTCTCCCTGAAAGGTAAAAGCCTTCCCACCATAAAATTCCCGAGATCCCGCTGGCGTTCATCGACCAGCATTTTGTTGTTAGCCATAGGTGAATTTAAAAAATGTTGATATCGATAATCCTCAAATGGATAATACCGTAAATAGGTTTCACTTAAGACATTTACTCTTCTCAAGGAAAGACAAGTTCATCCTGCCGAGATCCATTCCCGGGCTGATACCTCATCTCTAAAACCTTTGAACTGCCACTCTGAATTGAGGTTTTTAGACATGGCCACGTATTTCTCGATCTTTTCTCTGATCCGTTCATTGTCTGCGATATAGGCCAGTTTGAGCTGCATCCCTGACCTGCTGGCTTGTACGTCGTTCATGGTGATCTCCACCATCTCCATGGGCCGCCATTCCACGCCTTCAGTTTCCAGGGTATGAACGATCTGGTATTTGGCTTTTTCTGAGCGAGGGTCGCTGAAGAAAGTTTCATTCGCCTTTTCGATCTCCGCCGAGGTCACATGCCCGTAAAACTCCCATTTGATCCCGCGTTCTTCCCAAATTGTTCTAAAAGGCATGTTTTTCTATTCTTCAGTTCCCTAAAAGATACTGAAAAAATGGAAAGTCCTCAAATCAGAAGTCACGGTAATTCCCAGAGAGAAACTCATTCGCCTTGGTTTCCCTGAAACTGGCATTTTCACTGTCCCAATGGAGCTTCTTATTTGGGAAGCGGCCTGCAATTACACCAAGCAAAATGGTCTCGGTTAACCTGGCTGCATAGGAGAAGGGGGCCGTACAGGTATCCGTACCCAAACAGGCATCGACGAACTGGTGGTAGTGCTTATTGCCTTCAAGGGCATAGTCCCTGACGGGTTCTCCCAATTCACCCGAGGAAACAAAGGGTGAGACATCGATCTCCACGTATTTTCCATCCACGATATGCCTTGGCAACTCCATAAAATGCGGTAACAGGAGCCGGCCTTTTTCCCCAATGAACATCGCTCCCTGCAAGGGGAGTTTCTCTTTGTTCGGCAACCTGAGGTCCTTATGTCCAGGAGGTGCTCCTTTGCCGTCGTACCACACCCATTTCAGCGTCTCCGCAGTATAGGGGGTCCCCGGAAATTCGTAAGTTACCGTGTTCTTCTCGGGATAGCCAAAGCCATTGGGCTTGCGGCACTTGTTCTTTACAGTGAAGGGAACGTCCAATTCCAAGGCATTATAGGGAGTATCAAAGATATGGACCCCCATGTCTCCCAGGGTCCCGCAACCGAAGTCGACCAGCTTACGCCAGTTCATGGGATGGTATACCTCTGCCTTATAAGGCCTGTCAGCTGACGTTCCCAGCCAGAGGTTCCAGTCGAGATTGGAGGGGACAGGATCCGATCCGGTGGGCTTGGGACCGTCATACCCCCAGTTCTTGGGAGACCAGGCGTGGACTGTGGATACTTTTCCTATGATACCCGATTGGATCAATAGGGTTGCGAGCTTATAATCATAGAAGGAATGCACCTGTATCCCCATTTGAGTGATCAGGTTCTTTTCATCTGCCAGTTTTTTCATCGCCCGTACCTCCGAAACATGGTGAGCCAGGGGTTTCTGGCAATACACCGGTTTGTTGAGCTGCATGGCCAGCATGCTGGCCGGGGCGTGGCTGTGATCAGGGGTGGAAACAATTACTGCATCGATCTCATCAGCCATTTGGGAGAACATCATCCGGTAATCTGCAAAACCCCGGGCATCGGGATGCAATTGCCTGGCTGCTTCCAGGTTATTTGAATCCACATCGCATAAGGCAACCACTTTGACCTTCTCGTGGGAAGAGATCGATTTGAGGTCCTCTGCCCCCATGCCGCCCACGCCTATATGAGCAGTACGCAGGACCATTTCCTGGGAAGAGGACCACATGGAAGCAGGAAGAAGGGATACAGAGGAGGCTACGGCCGTGTTCTTGAGGAAATCTCGTCTTTTCATAATTTGTTCAGGTGTTGATCTGTTCCTCCCGGCTCTGGAATGTATACCGGGATTATCCTACTCCAAAGCAGGACCGTCATAAAGTTAACTATTTCGATCAAAGAAAGGGGGCAGGACAAAAAAAAACCACCGCTTTAACGGTGGTCTTTATTTGGCTTTGATGTGCCTTTATTTCGCCTCAAGAAAGGAATCGAAGTCCATCAGTTCCACGGCTTCTATACCTTTTATCTTCTTTTTCAGCGTATTTAGTGTTTTAACCGCACTGTCAAATCGATCCGTCAAAAGGCTCAGATTCTCCATATCGGCAGCGGATGGTTTGTCATAACTCGATGCCACCTTGCTGTAGAGGTCGGCGAGCTTTTCCCTGAGCTGGGGTTCAGCCAGGCCCACATAGTTGTCCCCGGTGGTCACCACGAGGGTTTCCTTCAGCTCCCTGAGCTTGGCGGTCGTCTTCTTTTCCTTGTCTGCCTCGAGTTTAGCAATGAGTTCATCGACCTCATAAACCAGGTAGGCAAGTTGCTGGGTCATGTCGTATAACTTCATGGTCACTTCGTGCTTGAGTTTTCGATCCTCACCGGACAGGGGGCTGTCCTGGTCATATACCAGGTCGAACGTATGCTCAAAGGTTTCCTTCCCTTTGGTGATCACGGCCTTGTATGTACCCGCCGGGACCTGTGGGGAGGTGAATCCTCCGAAACTGAAGGTCTTGCCTTTAGCCACCTTCGGTTGTTTTAGGTTATAGGACCAGTTCACAATATTGATCCCTTTTGATTTTCCGGGTCCGAGTTCCATGAGCGTATTCCCCTCCATGTCCTGTATTTCCATGGTCATTTTTCCGAAGGTATGCCGCTTACTCAGGTAGTATTTGATCAGTACATCCTTTGATTTATTTCTACCGACGAACTGGGTCTCTGTGCCAAAATTTCCCGCAAAAGAGCTTTTTTCATTGATCACAGTGGGTTCATTCTTAAAGAAATGCAGGGTCTTGCCCATGACTTCTTCGTCTAGCTCCCTCAGGGGAGATATATCGTCGATGATGATGACGCCCCTTCCGTGGGTTCCCATGACCAGGTCGTTGGTCCCTTTGTGCAGATCGATAAAGTGAACTGCGACTGCCGGCATATTGTTGGTGAACTTACTCCAGTTACTACCACCGTCCATGGTGATGTACAGGCCGAACTCGGTTCCTAAGAAAAGGAGGTCCGGATCTTCGTAGTCTTCCTGAATATTCCTGGCGAATCCTTTTACCTGATCGGTGATAATGTTCGTCCAGGTCTGGCCGAAGTCCGTAGTCTTATAGGCATAGGGAGTCATATCGTTCATGGTATGCCCGTCAAATACGGCATAGGCTGTCCCTTTATCGAACACACTTGCTTCTATATGATAGCACCAGGTATTCTTCGGCAGCCCCTTGATGTTGCCCACGGTATTGGTCCATGTCCTGCCCCCATCCCGGGTGACTTGTATGTTGCCATCGTCCGTGCCCACCCAGATGATCTTCTCATCGAGGGGAGATTCGGCAATGGTAAAGATGGTGGTATGGTTCTCTGCCCCTGAGTTGTCCATGGAAAGGCCCCCGGAGTCTTCCTGGGCCTGCTTGGCCGGGTCATTGGTCGAGAGGTCCGGGGAAATGATCTCCCAGGTGTCTCCCATGTCCTCAGACTTGTGCAGATACTGACTGCCCATATAGAATCGATCGGGCTGATGGGTGCTGACGGCCATGGGCGGGTTCCAGTTGAATCTCAGTTTTTCCACACCCCTTGAAGGTTGCGGCTGGATGCTCTTGCTCAGTTGCCGGTCCACATCTATCCTCCACACATTTTCAGCCCCCTGCATTTCCGAATAAATGATATTCTTGGTCGGGTGTTTCAAGACCCTGAAACCGTCCCCGGCCCCTACTGAATTCCAGTCGCGTGCCTCCACCCCACCGGGGGAGGAAGAAGGACCATACCAGGAGCCATTATCCTGCAGCCCACCATATACGTTATAGGGAGTGGCATCATCCAGGCTTATATGGTAGAACTGGGAGAGAGGGAGGTTCTCCACGATCTCCATGGTCGTGCCCCCGTTCCAGCTCCGGTAAATACCCCCATCGGTCCCCACGTACATAATGTCGGAATCCTTGATACTGAAGGCGATGTCATGGATATCACTGTGCATATTCCCCAGATTCTTGAAGGTCTTCCCCCCATCCCGGGAAATGGAACCGCTTAGTCCGCCTTTGACCACCACGTTCTCGTCCCTCGGATCCACGACGATTCGCGAGAAGTAGAAAGGCCTCACGGTAATGCCGAAGTCATTATTGAGCTGACTCCAGCTCAGCCCGCCGTCATCACTTCGGTAAAGTCCTTTTCGTTCGTCCTTTTCAGCTTCTATGACCGTGTATAGTACCTGTGGGTTAGACGGGGCCACGGCGATTCCGAGACGCCCGAGGTCTCCTTCGGGAAAACCATTGTGTATCTTCTTCCAGGTGTTCCCTCCATCGGTGGACTTGTACAGGGCACTGTTGCTGCCCCCAGAAGTAAAGGACCAACCCGTCCTTCGAAATTCCCACATGGACGCATAGAGCACATCAGGATTGGTAGGATCCATGGCGAGATCTGCGCACCCGGTTTTCGGATCGATATAGAGCAATTTGCTCCAGGTAAGTCCGCCGTCGGTCGACTTATACACGCCTCTCTCATCGCTATCTCCCCAAAGTGCGCCGAGGACACCGACAAAAATCTCATTGGGGTCCTGTGGATTCACAATAATACTGGCTATGCGCTCAGATTTATCAAATCCGAGCTTTTCCCAGGAGCTGCCCCCGTCCTTAGACCGGTACAGACCATCTCCGATAGAAACGGAGTTGCGGGTCCAGGTCTCCCCTGTTCCCACATAAATGGTATTGTCAGGGTCTGAGGGGTCGAGGGCAATGGCACCAATGGATTGGCAGTACTCGTCAAAAATGGGATTGAAAGTAGTCCCGGCATCATTGGATTTCCAAACACCCCCACCAGCTGCACCTGCGTAGAGGATCCTGCTGTTCGAAGGATGCATTTCGATGTCGTTCACACGTCCGCTCATCAGGGCGGGGCCTATATGACGGGCCGTCATATCACCGAATAACTCCTTTCCGTCTATAGAACCGGTAGCCTGGGCTTCTGTCACAACAGGAGACAGCAACGCCACCAGCATGAATGAAAATATGGTCTGTTTCATACGCCTTGGTAAAAAAAGGACCCTTTTCGCAAAGGGTCCGTGGTTTATAAATTACTTTTTCTCGTCTGTGGCCATTTCTTTCGGAAAAGCGAAGGCAGCATCGTCTACGGCAGGATTGAGTTCAATGCTGAGGATGGTCAACGGACTTGAACCCTGGTCCTTGACTCCCTGGGTCATGGAGAATGGAAAGTACAAACCATCCACTTCCTGATAATCGCTCAGGGTGATCTCAGAGATCATCCCTTTGGCAGGGCCGGATTTTATCTCTGACTGTACGGAGATGGGAACGAAATTCTCGGTGTCGAAGAAATAGTAGCTCACATCTTCTTCCTTATTTCCATCGATGGTCAGCGGTTCCTTTACCAACTTGATCTTGAAGGTTTCCGTTCCTTCAATGGTTTCGGTGCCCATGAGTTCCACGGTATAACCCTTTTCCTTGTAGTCGAGGAAGGAATCGGGGAAATCATTCGTGTTGAGTTTAAAGTTCTCTGTAGTTTCAGCATCGCTCTTCTCGGCCTTCATGGTCATGAAATTATCACTCCACAAAGTCTCTCCGTCAAAAACTCCCTGCTTGATCTCCTTTCCCTGGAAATTGATGAGCGTCATCTGCCTGCCATCCTTTAATTGAATGATCTCCAGAGGGATTTCCATGCCCTGCTGGTTTACCTTGGCGGTCATCTTCATCCCCTGAAGATTCCTTAAATTTTCCTTCCCTCCGATATTCTCGAAGTAAGTTTCCACGATTTCATCGGCGGTCTGGGCAGAGCCCATCAAAGGAAGGGCCATGATCGCAATGGCCAGTATGCATTTGATTGTTTTCATTTTTTTCAGTGTTATGAATTTAATGGGTTTTGGAATAAGTACTAAAAGTACATCGTTTGTTACACAATGTCAGAGAAAGATTTAAAATTTAATCAAAAAATGGACAGACATGATATACCCTGTCCTTTTTGGGTGCTACCCTAACAGATTTCGCTCGTAATATAGCTACAGGGATTCCCTTTGCTATGAATTTAAAAATCAGTTATAAAAATCCTTTAGCGCGGAAAACATGTGATCAAGACCCTGATCAATAATATGTTGTACCTTGGGATCCGTGCAATTGATCAATAGGGATACCACAATCTCCTCTTTCGGATAGACGAAAAAGTTACTGTATCCGCCCACACCATTTCCCACATGGCCAACAAATTCTCTTCCTGCAGCATCCCTGCTCACCTGCCATCCCAGGCCGTAGTAGGTGGATTGACCTTCCACTTCCTGGGCAGTGAGAAAAGCTCGCATCACCTCCGAAGGCAGGAGAGAATCATCCAAACAGGCCCTCCCCAGCCTGGCGAGGTCTTCGGAAGTGGAGAGATACCCTCCTCCGGCCAGCTTGTAACGGTTGTCGACTGGGATAGCCGGGCGAAATCCCGATCTCGATCTTGTGTAACAGACGGCGGCGTGATCCGGGAGGTTTCCCGGTGTTTCCTCAAAGGTATGCTCCATATTCAGGGGTCGGAGTACCTTCTCCTTCACATAAGCTGAAAAAGGCATCCCACTCACCTCTTCCATGGCCAGGGAAATAAGGACCCAGTCAAAACTATTGTACAGGAATCCCGTCCCCGGCTTAAACTGCAGGGGGTCATCCTGGAAGATCGCCAGGCTGTCCCGAATGGACAAGGACTCGTTCCGGGCGTATTCCCTCCCTTTGTAACCCCTGATGCCTGCGGTGTGTCCTGCCAGCTGCCTGAGGGTGAAGTCGTATTCTTTCTTCGGAAAATAAGGAACATAGGTGTAAAGGGATTCGTCCAGGTCGATCTCCTTATCGGCAACCATCCTGGCCAGCGCCATGGCCGCAAGAGGTTTGGACGCACTGGCGATCCTGAAGAGGGTTTTCCGGGGATCGACCGGTATTCTTTTTTCGAGGTCGGCATAGCCAAAGCCTTTTTGATAGAGGGTCTTCCCACTATGCAGGACGGTAAGGGCCATCCCCGGTACTTTCCTTTCGTCCACCAGCTCCTGAAAAGAAGAGTCCAGTAGCAGGGCAGAATTCACATTTTCCTGCTTGGATGCAGCCGAAAAAAGCGTTTTGAAAAAATCAGTGATAAAGCGCATACCTCAGTCGATATAGATCAGCTTACCTCGGAAGAGCTCCTCCACGGAAACCGAGTCGGGCCGATTATAACTCCGCACATCACCCGTACCCCGGATCACACCTCTCAAAATCTCCTGGGGGTTCACGAGTATGTCATTGCTTCCCCTGTGGTTGACCTCCACTTCCCGGGCCAGGAGCTCTTCGGCTTCGATCCTGGAATCGCCTGCAGCAATAGTGACAGCAAATAGCTGGGTTGCACCCCGGAGCCGGAAATAGGCGATCCCGTTGGCGACCACGCTGACCTGCTGGGCATCCACATCCAGGTCGAAAGCACCATCCGTGGTCTCCGTTTCCGGGTTGTTGAAGCTTTCCGAGATAAGTGCGAGATTGGGAAAGGTGAGTGTTCCTTCACTGGCGATTGTCCAGCCCGTGCTGCTCCTGACCTCGTCGATATCAGGTGAAGTCACGTAGATCTTTGTGATTCCGTATTCCCTGAAGAGGTTGCAATTATTCTCATTTCTAAGAACCAACCTGTCACCTTCCACCGTCGCAGTCACTTCCTTCCTCAGGTATTCCCCCGTTTCCACCAGGACCTGCTGCTCAACCCCTGAGGCCAGAATGAGTTGTACCCCCTCGAAAACAGTGATCTTCCGAAAGCAAGGAAGCTCTACCTCTTCCCTGACGATATCTCCTGCATTCTGAAAACAATCGGGCACATTTTCTCCGTTGCAACCCCAGAGCATCACCCCCATGAAAGCGATCCAAAGCAAACGATGTACTATTCTTCCCTTTTCCATATCTGTTATAGCCTGATCCCTATGCCCAGTTCCACAGCCTCGGCCTTAGCCGCGTGGGATTTGAGGCTTAATGCCGCAAACCAGCGATCCCCGAAATAGCGCTTCACCCCCACCCGGTTGTATACCTGTCCCTCAAAATCGAAGGGGTAATACACATAGTATCCCAACTGGGTGATCACACTGAGTTTGTCAATGAACAATTCATGCCCCAGGAAGAGACCCACCCTTTTGAAATCCGTGTCTCCATCTACATTCAATTCCGGAAAGGAGATCGACTGAAAACGGATAAGTTCCTTCAGGAAGTTGGAATAGAACACCTCCGCACCTAATTGTATGGCACTCAGCCTGCCCAGCCTTTTGTCTGCATAGGCCGAGAGGATGTAGAAGGGGAACTGACCAGAGTTGATGACATCACTCTCGTTAATCCCCGTCCTGAATACCAGGTTCAGCCTGACCGGTTCCTCTATAGGCTCTTCCACTGCTTCGAGAAAGGGAGTTTGCCTGTCGCCCTTGAGATCGTAGACCACCCCTGCATTGAAGGCAAAGGTGTTGGTGGAAGTGTTGGGTGCTTTTACGTTGGCATTGGAATAGTGAATGAGGGAGATACCCGCCTTCACTCCAAGGTTTCTGAAAAGGTTGGGCCTCAGATAATTAAAAACGAGGAAGGTGGAACTCATCAGGTGGGTACCGTAGGCATTGTTCCTGAAATTCTCCTCCTTGTCATAGGGATTGGTATTGTAGGCCACCCCCTGACCAATACGAAACTGGAGATTCCGATTGAGCAGATAGAAATTGTAATGCAAATAGACCCCGAGATTGACACCCAGGGTTCCGTTGTTCATGTCCTGGTAAACGAGGGAGACGCCTGTATCCGGATAATTGAATCGTCCCTCCCACCCTTTGTGCCCGAAGGTCTGCTTGCTGAATCCGAGGATGATCCCGGAGGGGTGTTTCCGGATCAGGTGTGAGATATCCGTATTGTGCAGGAGGATGGAGCCGTAAAAAGGGGTAGCATCCAGAGTCCACAATTCAGGGGTCTCGCCTTCCTGGGAGATCCCTCCCCTAAGGCATAGCAGACCAATAAGAAGGAGCCAGTTCTTCATCCGGGCGTAAAAATAGGAATTAATCGGCTGGTGTATCTCTCAGCCCTTTCTTGATTTCCATTAAAATAAGGCCCTGGCGATCTCCCGGATATTGTCGCTTTTACCCATGGAATAGTAGTGCAGCACAGGCACACCGGCCTTCTTTAATTCATTGGACTGGGCAATGGCCCATTCTATGCCCACCTGCCTCACAGCCTTGTTATCCCTGCATTTCTCCACGGCATCTATCAGGTCCTGAGGCAGATCGATCCGGAATACCTGAGGGAGCAGTTGAAGGTGCCTTTTGACGGCTATAGGCTTGATACCCGGAATGATTGGCACATCAATGCCGATCTCCCTGGCTGCAGCTACAAAATCAAAGAATTTGCGGTTGTCGAAAAACATTTGGGTGACGATGTAATGAGCCCCCAGGTCCACTTTTTTCTTAAGCCATTTCAAATCGGTCTTTATGGAAGGAGCTTCCATGTGCTTCTCCGGGTACCCTGCGACCCCTATGCAAAAATCGGAGCAGCTATCCGTTTCTATGACCTCGTGCAGGTACTGGCCCGAATTGAGATTGCGTATCTGCCTGACCAGGTCCGAGGCATACTGATGACCTCCAGGAGTAGGTTCAAAATATTTTTCCTCCTTCATGGCATCCCCCCTGAGGGCCATGACGTTGTCTATGCCCAGGTAATGACAATCCACCAGCAGGTATTCCGTCTCCTCCCGGGTAAACCCCCCACAAAGCACGTGTGGAATCGCGTCCAAATCGTATTTGTGCATGATGGAGGCACAGATGCCCACCGTTCCCGGGCGCATGCGGGTGAGTTTTTTGTCGAGTAACCCGTCGCGATCTATGTACACGTATTCCTCCCGTGAGGTGGTCACGTCCACAAAGGGCGGCTTGAATTCCATCAGGGGGTCTATATTGTCATACAACTCCTGTATACTCCTGCCTTTGATGGGCGGGATGATCTCAAAGGAGAACAAAGTCTCCCCTTTTGCATTGGCTATGTGTTCTGTTACTTTCATCCTATCATACTTATTCTTCTGCCAGGTTGGGTGACAGCCATTTCCGGGCTTCTTCCAGAGAGATCCCCTTTCGGCGGGCGAAATCCTCCAGTTGGTCGGCCGTGATCTTCCCCAGACCGAAATATCGGGATTCCGGGTGGGCAAAATAATAGCCGCTTACACTGGCGGCCGGGTACATGGCCAGGCTTTCGGTGAGTTTTACTCCGATCACATCTTCTACCTCGAGGATATCCCACAGGGTCTTCTTTTCAAGATGGTCCGGGCAGGCAGGATATCCAGGTGCGGGCCTGATCCCCCGGTATTTCTCCCTGATCAGTTCGTCGTTGGAGAAGGTTTCTCCATTCGCATAACCCCAATATTTGGTCCTTACCTCCCTGTGAAGGTACTCAGCAAAGGCCTCAGCGAGCCTGTCTGCCAGAGCCTTTACCATAATGGCACTGTAATCATCCAGGTCCTTTTCGTACTTCCTCACCCAGGTGTCTGTCCCAAATCCCGCGGTCACACAAAAACAGCCTATATAATCCCTGATCCCCGTGGTTTTCGGAGCGATAAAATCCGCAAGCGCCAGATGGGGCACCCCTACCTTCTTTTTAGACTGCTGCCTGAGGGTCCGGAAAACTGCGGGTTCAGGCTCCGAATCTAGGTACACTTCTATATCATCGTCATCTACTGAATTTGCGGGGAAGAGCCCGAAGACGGCCTTTGCTTGCAATCCCCGTGCCCTTATGAGTTTATCCAACATTCTCTGGGCATCCGCAAACAAACTGGAGGCTTGCTCCCCCACAACCCGGTCTTTAAGTATGTCCGGATATTTCCCGTGAAGATCCCAGCTCCTGAAAAAGGGAGTCCAGTCGATAAATGGCCTGAGCAGGCCGAGGTCTACCTCAGTCAAGACGTGCCTGCCCGGCATTTTCGGTTCCTCGATCACAGCAGAATCCCAGGCCAGCTTTAATTTGTTTTTCCGTGCCTCCCCAAGGGGAATATATTCCTTCTTCCTCCCCCTTTCCAGGAATTTCTCCCTGAAGTCGGCATACTCCGTCTTTATTCCCTTTTTATAGGCGTCCGATCTTTCCTTTTGGAGGAGGTCTCCTACCACGGTTACCGCCCGTGAAGCGTCGTTTACGTGGACTACGGCCGACATGTATTCGGGATCGATCTTCACCGCCGTATGTGCCTTACTCGTGGTGGCTCCGCCGATCAGCAGGGGGACCCTGAATTGCTGTCGTTCCATTTCTTTGGCCAGAAAGACCATCTCGTCCAGAGAGGGAGTGATAAGGCCGCTTAACCCCACCACATCCACCTGGTGTTCCCTGGCCTGCTGTATGATCTTCTCCGGGGGAACCATCACCCCCAGGTCTATGATCTCGTAGTTGTTGCAGGCGAGCACCACACTTACGATGTTCTTGCCGATATCGTGTACGTCGCCCTTTACGGTGGCCATGAGGATCTTTCCCGCCTTGCCCCTTTGGGAGGCTTCCTTTGACGCTTCTATAAAAGGGGTGAGGTAGGCTACGGCCTTTTTCATCACCCGGGCCGACTTCACCACCTGGGGCAAGAACATCTTTCCGCTGCCGAAAAGGTCACCAACTACATTCATACCATTCATCAGGTAGCCTTCGATCACCTCAATGGGTTTGGTGGCCTGCTGTCTTGCTTCTTCCACATCCACCTCGATGTATTCGTCTATTCCCTTCACCAGGGCACGGGTGATGCGGTCCTGCAGGGGCAGCTGCCTCCAACTCAGGTCCTTTTGGTTTTGCCTGGACTTCCCCACCACCCTTTCGGCAAAATCCAATAATCGTTCTGTGGCGTCATCTCTTCGGTCCAGGATCACGTCCTCCACGTATTCCAGCAGGTCTTTGGGGATATCGTCATAGACCTCAAGCAGGGTCGGGTTCACGATCCCCATATTCATCCCGGCCTTGATGGCATGGTACAAAAAGACGGAATGCATGGCTTCCCGCACGGTATTATTCCCCCGGAAACTGAAGGAGATATTACTCACGCCCCCGCTCACGCTGGCGTGGGGAAGGTTTTGGCGGACCCAGCGGGTCGCTTCGATGAAGTCGACCGCATTTTTCCGGTGCTCTTCCATCCCCGTGGCCACCGGAAATACATTCAGATCAAAAATGATGTCTTCAGGGGGAAACCCCACCTTTTCCACGAGGATATCATAGGACCTTTTCGCGATCTCGATACGTCGGTCATAGGTATCCGCCTGCCCTTTTTCGTCAAAGGCCATCACGATAACAGCGGCACCATAGCGCCTGATCAACTTTGCCTGCCTGGTGAATTCATCCTCCCCTTCTTTAAGGCTGATGGAATTCACCACACATTTTCCCTGCACCACCCTAAGGCCGGCTTCCAGGATCTCCCATTTGGAGCTGTCGATCATGACCGGGACCCGTGCGATATCGGGTTCGGCCATAAGCAGGTTGAGGTACTTCACCATGGCCTCTTTCCCATCTATGAGCCCATCGTCCATATTCACGTCAATGATCTGGGCCCCTCCTTCCACTTGGTGTCTGGCGATCTCTACTGCTTCATCGAACCGGCCTTCCTTGATCAGGCGGAGGAATTGTCGGGAACCGGCCACATTAGTGCGTTCCCCTACGTTGACAAAATTGCTTTCCGGGGTAATGACCAGGGGTTCAAGACCCGAAAGCTTCATGGGCCTGAAATCCACAGAGTTCGGCCCTTCATTGAGGGTGCCGGCATTTACTTTATGGGAAGGTGAATTCTTCACGCAGGTATGGAGCATTTTCTGGGTTTGTATTCCTTTACCATGTCTGCGATCGCGCGGATGTGTTCGGGCGTCGACCCACAGCATCCTCCTACGATGTTCACGAGACCTTTCTCCAGATACTCCCTGATCTGGGAGGCCATTTCAGCCGGACTCTGGTCGTACTCCCCGAAGGCGTTGGGCAACCCAGCATTGGGATGGGCTGATACCGGATAGTCTGTCCTGGCCGAGAGGACCTGTAAATGGGGAACCAACTGTTTCGCGCCAAGGGCACAGTTAAAACCAACCGAAAGGAATGGGATATGGGACACAGAGATCAGGAAGGATTCCGCTGTCTGGCCAGAGAGGGTCCTGCCGGAGGCATCGGTGATCGTCCCGCTTATCATCACGGGGATGGGTATCCCCTTCTCTTCCCTGAGTTCTTCTATGGCGAAGAGGGCGGCCTTGGCATTCAGGGTATCAAAGATGGTCTCAACCAGCAGGATATCCGCTCCCCCTTCCAAAAGGGCCGATGCCTGTTCGTAATACGCTAGCCGGAGGGTCTCGAAGGAAATGGCGCGAAATCCCGGATCGTTGACGTCCGGAGACATACTGGCCGTCTTATTCGTTGGCCCTATACTGCCGGCCACAAAGCGCGGTTTGTGAGGTTCCCGGGCTGTGAATTCATCGGCCACCTCCCTGGCGATCCTGGCCGATTCCCTGTTCATCTCAGCCACATAGGCCTCCAGGTGGTAGTCTGCCATAGCCACGGAGGTAGCGGAAAAGGTATTGGTCTCGACAATGTCAGCTCCTGCCTCAAAATACTTGGTATGGATCTCCCTGATGGCCTGGGGCTGGGTAAGGGAAAGGAGGTCGTTATTTCCCTGCAGGGGATGGGGCCAGTCGGTGAACCTATCCCCTCTGAAATCGGATTCGCCAAAACGGTACTGTTGCAACATGGTTCCCATGGCCCCGTCCAGGACGAGTATCCTCTCTTGCAATATATCCTCTAATTTCGCCATAGTACTGAAATTAACCCCTTTCGGGAAGTCAAAAAATGATATATCAAGAGAGAGGGAGATCAGGATTCCCGATCGAGAGTTATCTGTCCCGCACGCAGCGCGATAGAATGTAGCACCTTCTTTAGGAGTTAAAGGGTTGCTAAGGTTTCACAGGGTCTAGTCCCTCCGCCTTTCTTGATAACGTTTTCAATGTATGAATGAACACCACAAAGAAAATCTACTCCGCGGTCATTTACAAGGAATTATTCCAATTTTTACAGGAATAGGACGAGGACGATCAGGTTTGATCCTCAACCAGAGGACGCGTGATCTCATTCATCTTAACCACCTTGTCCTCAAAACTGCCTCCCAAAGTCTTCCTGTAGGCGTGCAGATTCTGGACGAGCAGACTGATATCTTCGGGAAGGATGGCCTCGAAGAACTGACGCAGGCGCTTGGCGGTGGTGGGGGATTTCCCATTGGTGGAAATAGCGACCTTCACGTGGCCCTTGGTGACGATTCCGCCCATATAAAAATCGCAGAGAGGTGGGTTATCTGCCACATTGACCAGCAAGTGACGCTGCCTGCAATCATTGTATACCTGTAGATTCACCTGGGGATCATCGGTAGTGGCGATCACGAGGTGTTGCCCATCCAGGTGCTCGGGATGATAAGGCTCCTTTATCCTACGGACCTGATGCCGGTCAGCGATCCTGGAAGTCTCAGGCCTAAAAAATGGGGCTACCATCGTCACCCTGGCATCCGGGCTCGATTTCAACAGAAAATGCAGCTTTTCCTCCGCCACGTAGCCTCCCCCTACAATCAGTATGTGGAGCTGGCTGGTCTTTAAAAAAATGGGGTAGAGATTATTTCGTTCCATCAGACAAGGATTTCAGAGTTATACTCCTGTTGGAGCCTGAGTAGCTGATCTCTGTGGTTTACCACTTCTCCTATCACGATAATCGCCGGATTACTCAATTGCTCCTGTTCGACCACTTCAAGGATGGTCCCTATCGTGCCTGTGCCTACCTTCTCGTTGGCGAGGGTTCCATTCTGGATGACTGCCACGGGCTGGTCGGATTTACCTTCCCGGGAAAATGTACCGACGATCTCTTTGAGTTTGGCCATACCCATAAGGATCACCACGGTGGCAGATGACCTGGCGGCCAGTGCGATATCCCTACACAATTCGTGTTTGCTTGTCGTCCCTGTGATCACCCAGAAACTCTTGGATACACCGCGTTTGGTCACAGGTATATGCTGGCCCGAAGGAACCGCGATACACGAAGATATCCCAGGAATTACGGTTACTTCCAGACCGTGTCTTACAGCATATTCCACTTCCTCCGAACCCCGACCAAAAACAAACGGATCCCCCCCTTTGAGACGTACTACATGTCCGTGAGAATTCGCCCTGTTCACGATGAGCTCATTGATCTGGTCCTGCTGGTAGGCATAGCACCCCTTTCTCTTTCCCACGAAAATGTGTTCCGCCAAAGGGGCATATCCCAAAAGGTCAGGGTGTACCAGGGCATCGTAGAGTACGACAGCCGCAGCTTTCAGAGCTCTAATCCCCTTGAGGGTGATAAGATCCGGATCGCCCGGTCCGGCCCCGACAAGGGTGAGTTTTCTGAGGCTATGCATGGTTGAGTTCCTGTTTGCGGTATTCCTTGGCCCGATTGATAAAATCCCCTGCCTCTCGGAAGTAGGAGTTTGCGAAACCGGCTCCCGGGGCCTCCTGGTTAATTTTCAACACAAAATCCTCATAGGATTCCATCCATTCAATTCTTTGCGTCCGGATGAAAAGGGCATCAAATTCCTGAATGATCCCCATATGGGTATTTGTATTCACATCTTCGGCCGTGAGCAGGGCCTTTGCGGTATTGATCAGTGCACTATAAGAATAATAGATGCTTACTGCCCATCTTCCCTCCTCCAAAGCAACCTGCGCCTGGGCCAACTTTTCATCGCTTTCCAGAAATAAGGTGGATACGAGGTCTATGATCACCCCTGCACACTCCCCTACGCCTATCGCTTTTTCATATCGTTCGGAAGCTCCCCAATCCACAAAATCTGAGGGTCTTAGATTTTGGGTGTCCAGCAGAGGCTTGAGTAAGTCATAGAAATACATTTGTCCCTTTTGCGCATAATACGAGTGATAGGGCTGGCCTTTTCCGTTCTTTTCGTAATCGTCCAAAACCTGTCTCAGGGCATCCGGCCCCCTCTTACTGGGGATTTTACATACTTTGTCAGCAAAGACACCGCGACCGTCTCCCAGGTTACCACCTCCCAATAATACCTGTAAAGCGGGTGCGACCCTTTTGTCGGGAGTCCTTATCGACATGCCTTGAAAACCAATATGTGCCATGCTGTGCTGCCCGCATGCATTCATACAGCCACTGATCTTAATCACTATATCCGAATTATTCACATAGTTGGGGTACTCTTCCCTGATGATGCGTTCCAGTTCGGTGGCGATCCCCGTACTGCTGGCAATACCGAGGTTACAGGTATCTGTCCCCGGACAGGCTGTGATATCTGCTGAGGTATTATATCCGGGGTCGGCCAATCCCATCTGCTTCAGTGCATTGTAAAAGAAAGGCAAGGAGGCAACGGGGACGAAAGGGATAAGGATGTTCTGCCTCAGGGTCAGCCTGATTTCATCTCCGGCATAGGAATGAATCAACTTTGCGAGGGACCTGGCCTGGTGTGTATAGAAATCGCCCAGGAACACCTTGATACCGATCGCAACAGACCCTTTTTGTTTTTGGTTTACCACATTTGTCTTCTGCCATTGCTCGTAAAGGAGGTGATCCTGTACGGGCGATTCAGGTGCATTTTTTAGGTTCCTGTCCTTATGGGTATTCTCATTCCCTTCGATAGAGAATACGGAGAAAGGAACGGCCCTGGTTTCTATTTCCAGTAACTTTCTGAATTCATCCAGACCGAGCTCTTTCAAAAGGAACTTCATTCTTGCCTTTGCTCTTACCTTCCGCTCCCCGAATCTGTCGAACACCCTCAATACGGCTTCCATCAAGGGGATGATACGGTCTGTTTCCAGGAATTCATAGAGTACATCGGCCTGTCTTGGCTGTGACCCGAGTCCACCCCCTATCATCACTTTGAACCCCTTTACGCCCTCTGAGACCTTGGCGATAAAACCGAGGTCGTGCATGTAAGACAAGCCTGTATCTGATTCCGATGATGAGAACGAGACCTTAAATTTTCTACCGAGTTCCTGACCTACGGGATTTCTGAGAAAATATTCAAAGAGAGCCTGGGCGTAGGGGGAAACATCAAAAGGTTCTTCGGGGTCTATGCCCGCCAGTTCACTGGCGGTGACATTCCGTACCGTATTGCCGCATGCTTCGCGCATGGTCACCTTGTCCTTTTCGAGTTCGGCCCATAGCTCAGGAGTTCTCTCAAGGTCCACATAATGGATTTGTATGTCCTGGCGAGTGGTGATGTGGAGCCTACCTGTGGAATATTCATCGGCCACATCGGCGATCCGGGTCAGCTGGGCAGCATTGAGCTTACCGTAAGGGATCTTGATCCGCACC
Organism: Muriicola jejuensis; assembly: GCF_010671595.1. GTDB lineage: Bacteria > Bacteroidota > Bacteroidia > Flavobacteriales > Flavobacteriaceae > Muriicola > Muriicola jejuensis. Next base: position 566,344 of record NZ_JAABOP010000001.1, read on the forward strand.
ATCTGAACCCCTTGTTGTCGCTGTCCGTACACCCCTCTGGCCAGGCGAAGACTCCTGAATTTTTCCTCCTGTATTTCTCCTCCCTTGAAAGCCCTGATCCTGGCTTCCAGGTCCAGAATATCCTGCTCAACTATCGGATCCTCTATTTCCGTCCTGAAACTTTTCATTATCTATTATTCCTATCTTTTTTATAGGTTATTAAGCCAAAAAAATATGCCTTGAGATGGGGTTATAAGTGCAGGCCACATTCACGATGCTGCAGCACTTTCGTCGGATCGTAATAATCCAGTTCGTTAGTGAGATTATAATGCTTTAGGTACCTGCTCAATTCCGCATCACTAAAATGATAGAACGGGCTTACCTTCAGAATACCTTCTTTGCTGATGCTGAGTATATCCAGCGTATCCCTGAACGCGGTCTGACCTTTCCTGATATTGGTGAACCAAACGTCTGGGCTGTGTTCTTCCATTGCCCTCTGAAAAGGTTCGAGCTTTACCTGCCAGGTAAATTCCCGATGCCCGGGATCATCTATATCTGGGATTCCTCCCATCAGTACATCCCTCCTTGCGCGGGTCTGTCTGGGCACGTAAATCCTCATGTTCAGTTCCAGAGCATTGATGACCTCTTCCGCGTGTCGGTAAGTGGCCTGTGTATTGTACCCCGTGTCACACCAGATCACCGGAACATCCTTTTTGATAGAGGTGACCGCGTGCAGGATAGAGGAAGAAAATGGACCAAAATTAGTGGTCACAACCGGCCTGCGAGCATAGTCCAGGGCCCAGCCTATGATCTCTTCCGTGGGAATACCCCTGAACTGAGTATTGAGGTGTTGCAGGTGTTGGTCCGTAAATTTCATAGGGCACTCAATTTTACTATATTATTATTCCTATCGCTTTACTAGATTTTTCAAAAATATCATTATTATTCAAAGTATAGCGATATTTCCAGAGATTTATTCTAATTACCCTATAGTTTTTATAGATTAATAAAAATCGGACGGGAATTCGGAAATATCTCTAAAAAATGCTGGGGGTTATTGTGAATTCTTACTTGATCAAAAGGTCGGCAAGGGACGTATTTCGGTACACATCCAGGTTGCTGTCTCTGACCTTCAGCATGAGTTTGTGAACGGAACAGGATTGTTCATCGGGGCAATCATCGCATTTCTCGTAAAAATTCAGGCTGACGCAGGACACCATGGCTATTGGTCCTTCCAGAACCCTCATCACAGTGGTCATGGGAATTTCAGAGGGATCCTTGATCAGGTAATAGCCCCCTCCTTTGCCCTTTTTGGAACCGAGGAATCCTGTGGACCGCAAACTGAGCAGGATGTTCTCTAGGAACTTTTGAGAAATATTCTCATGCCGTGCGATCTCTGCGATCGCGATCGGTTCCTTGGTCTTTTGTCCGGCGAGATAGGTCAGGGCCTTCAAGCCATACTTGGTCTTCCTGGAAAGCATACAGCTAAGATAGGGAAAAGCAGGATACGGGCCCTCAGGAAATCCTCTCCAGGGATTGGGCAATATCGGCGACGATATCCTCCACGTGCTCCAGTCCCACCGAGATCCGGACCATTCCCGGGGTTATCCCGCTTTCCAGCCTTTCTTCATCGGTCAGCTTGCTGTGAGTGGTGGATGCCGGGTGGGTGACGATACTCCTGGAATCCCCGAGATTCGCAGACAGGGAAAGGAGTTCTATCCCATCAAAAAAGGCACGCCCGGCCTCAAGTCCGCCTTTCACTTCAAAGGCTACCACACATCCCCCTGCTTTCATCTGTTTCCTGGCCAGGTCGTATTGGGGATGTGAGGGCAGAAACGGATATTTTACCCAGTTGATCTTCTCATGCCCTTCCAGATACCGGGCCACTTCCAATGCGTTGCTGCAATGCCGGTCTACCCTGAGGGCCAGTGTTTCAAGGCTCTTGGAAAGTATCCATGCATTGAATGGGGATAATGTGGGACCTGTTATTCGAGAGAAACGGTAGATCCTGTCCACCAGATCGGCCCTTCCAACGGTGATCCCTGCCAGCACCCTCCCCTGCCCGTCCATCAGCTTGGTGCCGGAATGTATGACCAGATCGGCTCCAAATCGGATCGGCTGCTGCAAATACGGGGTGGCAAAGCAATTGTCCACGATAAAAATGAGGTCGTGCTTTTTAGCGATCCTGCCCAGTTGCTCCAGATCCACCAGGTCTACCCCTGGATTGGTGGGCGACTCTGCATAAAGGATCCTGGTCTTTGGGGTGATCATTTCTTCTATCCCTTCCAGATCATCTATCCTGAAATAGCTGTGAGTGATCTGCCATTTGGGAAAGAACTGGGTAAAGAGGCTGTGGGTGGATCCAAAAATGTTACGAGCGGCCAGGATGTGGTCCCCGCTATTGAGCAAGGAGGCGAAGGTCGAGAACACGGCCGCCATCCCGGAAGCAAAGGCAAAACCGGCCTCTGCGCCCTCCATCCTGCATACCTTCTCTATGAATTCAGTGCTGTTAGGATTGGCATAACGGGAATAGATGTTCCTGTCCTTTTCCTCCGCAAAGGAAGCCCTCATATCCTCGGCATCCTCAAACACAAAACTGGAGGTCAGGTAGACCGGGCTGGAATGCTCCAGGTACTGGGACCTTTCTATCTGTGTCCTTACGGCATCCGTCTCGAATTTCTTCTTCCTTTTTTTCATATTCCCAATTTAGGAAAAGCTCAGATTCTTTCCGCAATCCGGAGGATATCTCCAAACACCCCACGCGCGGTCACCGCGGCACCGGCACCGGCACCCTGAATTACGATAGGGTGTTGCCCGTAAGAATCCGTGTAGATCTCTATGATGGAGTCTGAACCGCGTACCTGCCCCAGGCTGCTCTCCCTCTCCACGGCTACCAGTTTTACCTCCAGCTTTCCTTTGTCTCTTTGGAGATCTCCGAACAGATCCCCTATATACCTCAGGGCTTGTCCAGGGGCCAGGGACCTTTTCCGCTCTTCCATCAGAGGGTCGAGCTCGTCTAGCCGACCCATAAATGCCTCGAGAGAGAGGTTTCTCATCTCCTCCGGAATCAGATTTTCAACCTGTACATCCGTGATCTCATTCTGCAATTCGAGTTCCCTGGCGAGGATCAGCAACTTCCTTCCCACGTCCATCCCGGAAAGATCTTCCCGTGGATCAGGCTCGGTATAGCCGCGCTCAACTGCATCCCGCACGACCTCCGAGAAGGGGACATCCCGCTCCGAATAGGTATTGAAAATATAGCTCAGGGAACCCGAAAAGATCCCCTTGATCCGGGTGATGTTCTCCCCGCTGAGATGGAGGAGCTTGATCGTATCGATCAGGGGAAGTCCGGCCCCCACATTGGTCTCGTACAAGTACTGCTTCTGGAACCGGTGCAGTTCCTCCCTGAGCAGCTGATAGTAATCATATCCCAGGGTATTGGCGATCTTGTTGGAAGAGACAAGGTCGAATCCATTCTCTACAAAATCAAAATAATGGGCCACAAAATCCTGGCTTGCCGTATTGTCTACGGCGATCAGGTTCTCCAGGTGGTGTTCCCTGGCAAAATCAAAGACCTCCCGAAGCGAATAGGGCTTCCCCTTTTCTTCCATTGCCTTCTTCCAATCGCGGCCGATCCCTTCCTTGCTCAATAAAAGGGTCTTTGAATTCCCCAGAGCGAAGACCCGGAGCTGTATTCCCTTCCGTTTTGCTATGGAAGCACGGGCACCGATCACCTGGTCGAGGAGGGTACCACCTACGTTACCATGGCCGAACACGGCCAGGTTGATGTGCTTCTTGATCCCGAAGATCTGACCATGCATCACGTTGAGTGCTTTGTGAAGATCCTGCTTCCGGACCACGAGGCTGATGTTCTTTCCGGTGACCGTATTGTTGAAGAGGAGGGGAATGACCTGATTCTTGATCAGGGCATTGAACGGCTTGTGGAAAGTGCTCAGGTCCTGGCCCACGATGGAGATCACGGAAACGTCCTTAACGATGGTGATGGTGTTGATGTCCCTCGACTCAAAGTCGGATTCGAACTCCTCCTCCAGGGCCCTGCGGGCGACCTCGGCTTTTTCCGCCCCCACAAGAAGGCCTATGCCCCTTTCAGAAGATCCCTGAGAGATGATGCTTACACTGACGTTGCGCCTGCTCAGGGCCCTGAAAATCCGGGCATCCACCCCTACTTTCCCCAAGAGTCCCCTGCCTTCCAAGTTGACGAGGGCTTCATTTTCAAGTACAGAAAGGGAACGTATTCCTTCTCCGTTCGACTTAGCACTGATGAGCGTCCCTTCATTTTCCGGGTTGAACGTGTTGAGGATACGCAAGGGGATGTTTTTCTCCAGCAAGGGAATGATCGTCTTTGCGTGGAGGATGGTGGCTCCGAAATTGGCCAGTTCATTGGCCTCTTCGTAGGAAAGCCTGTCTATGCGTTTCGCTTCAGGGACCCACCTGGGATCTGCTGTGTAGATCCCATCCACATGGGTGTAATTCTGCAATTCCTCCGCATCCAGGAAGTTGGCCAGCAGGGCTGCCGTATAGTTGCTGCCGTTCCTTCCCAGGGTGGTCGTTGCCCCGTCCCGGGTAGCCCCGATAAATCCCGGGATAACCGGGGTCACGTCCCGCTCAAGGGTAGAGAAAAGATCGAGTAATTTGTCTTTAGACACCTCTTCCAGGACCGTGGCATCCCCGAAGTGGTCATTGGTCACGAATACTTTCCGAGAGTCGACCCATACGGCATTAATCCCTTTCCCGATGAGCAATTTCGTCATCAGTTTGGTGGAAATGAGTTCCCCGATAGCCAGGACCTGGTCGCGGATCTTCGGGCTGTAATCCCCCAGGAGGGAGACCCCTTCAAGCAGTTGAACCAGTTCCCTGAACTGTTCAGAAAGGTCTACGTTCTTAAAGCTATGCCTCTGGTAAGACTCAAAGGCCTCAAACTCCTTTTTGTAATCCCTCCTTGCGGCGGCGAGTTCCAGGATGGCCAGTAACTGATCCGTCGCGGCTTCCCTTGCGGAGACCACCACTGCAATCTTTTCCCCTGCATTGACCTTTGAGACAACCGTCTCCAGGACCCTTTCGATCCCCTCGCCGTTGGCCAGGGATTTGCCTCCGAATTTTAGGACCTTATACCGCCGCTGGGCACTGTCGCGGTCGAAGATCGGTTCCAGTAGCTGGGCCATTTGTTCGTATTCGATGAGAAAGGCGTCGTGCCCGTGCAGGGACTTGATCTCCCCATAAGTGACGTTGCTCCTCGCCTGGGCGATCTGTTTATAGGTATCTTTGTTCTCTGTTGCTGAAAAGAAAAGGTCGGAATCCACCCCTATGATGTGGATGTTGGTATCACTTTGCTGTAGTTTTCTGAAAGCCTCTTCCCCTCTCCTGGTGATATCAATGGTCCTGAGGAGCTGGTTGGTGAGCTTGTAGGCCGATAGCTGAAACCTCTCCTGGAGCTTTCGGCCGTGGTGGATCAGCCAGCTTTCCACGTTGAACAATTTCAATTCCTCATTCGTACTCCTCTGAAAGCGTTCCTTGAAGGATTGAGGGGTTCGATAACAGAGCATGGCATGCATGCGGGCATCGTGGACAGGGTTCTTTGAATTGACCAGGAACTGCTCCTGGATCTGGCAATTGGCAATGAGCCAGTCTGTTGATTTCCAGTCGGATGCCACCGGGATTAGGTGGGTCGTGATCTCGGGGTTCAGGGCAGCCATTTCCCATGCGATCCCCCCACCCAGGGAACCTCCGATGATGGCAAAGAGCTTTTGTACCCCCAGTAAGTCAAGTCCCTGAAGGAAGATCCTGGCCATATCTGAAGCGACAAAGTCCCGGTAGTTCTCAATGAGGAATCCGTCATAACCGTTCCCGGGAATATTGAACGAAAGTACGGTATACCTGAGGGTATCAATACACTTCCCTTCTCCTACCAGATCCTTCCACCATCCATGGGATCCTACTACATTCGAATTACCCGTAAGGGCGTGATTGACCAGGACCACCGGGGCCGAATGCAAAGGCTTTCCAAAGACCTGATAGGACAAGAGAATATCCTGGGAAATACCACTCAGGGTGGTAAATCCCGGGATACTCAACCGCTCAAGTCCGGGTACGGACTTAGGTTTTGTGCCCGGTTGAATCACCTTATCCTCTTCTTTCTCTCCGGTCATAGAATTGGTATGTTGATTAGGCCAGAACCGATTTATCTATTTTGGCAAAGGCCTGTTCGAGATCGGCCGTCAGGTCCTTCAGATCCTCCAGTCCCACGGATAACCTGATGAGGTCCTTAGTCACGCCGGTAGTGAGTTGTGCCTCGTCATCCAGTTGCTGGTGGGTTGTACTCGCCGGGTGGATGATCAGGGACTTGGTATCTCCGATATTTGCCAAAAGAGAAAATACCTTGGTCTCATCTGCGATCTTCTTGGCCGACTCATAGCCTCCCTTCACCCCAAATGTAAGAATTCCGCTCTGACCTGCAGGCAGATAAGCCTCAGCCAGTGGATAATGCGGACTGCTTTTGAGTCCGGGGTAATTCACCCAGGTTACTTCTTTACGGGATTCCAGCCACTGGGCCAGGGCCAGGGCATTTTCACTGTGCTTTTTGATCCTGACCTCCAGGGTCTCCAACCCCTGCAGGATCTGGAAGGCGTTAAAAGGGCTCAGGCACGCCCCATGATCCCTGAGGCCCTCTATACGCACCTTGGCGATAAAGGCTGCCGGGCCCAGGGCTTCGTGGTAGACCAGGCCGTGATATCCCGCAGAGGGTTCGGTGAATTCCGGGAATTTACCATTAGCCCAGTCGAACGTGCCTGCATCGATGATGGCACCGCCCAGGGCTGTACCGTTCCCATTGATATATTTCGTAAGGGAATGGATCACGATATTCGCTCCATGTTCAATGGGGTTCAACAATGCGGGGGTCGCTACCGTATTGTCCACTATAAAGGGGATACGAGCTTTCCTGGCCTGGGAAGCAATAGCCTTCAGGTCCAAAACGTCCAGCTTGGGGTTCCCGAGGGATTCCACAAAGATGGCACGTGTGTTCTGTTGCACCGCCTCTCCGAAATTCCCGGGATCCGAGGGATCGACAAAGGTGGTGGTGATCCCCAGTCTGGGCAGGGTCACACTAAGGAGGTTATACGTTCCCCCGTACAAGCTGTTGGAGGCCACGATGTGATCTCCGGCCTTTAGCAGGACCAGGAGGGCCGTGTTGATGGCCGCAGTCCCCGAAGCGGTCACCACAGAAGCAATACCTCCTTCCAGGGAGGCCAGGCGCTGCTCGAGGATATCGTTGGTAGGGTTGTTGATGCGGGTATAGATGTTCCCAAATTCCGCCAGGGAGAACAGATTGGCCGCATGGTCGGAGTTGTTGAACACATAGGCAGTGCTCTGGTAAATCGGAATAGCCCGGGTGCCCCCGTGCGCTTTGGTGTCGTGACCGGCGTGCAAAGCGCGGGTCGAAAATTTCTGATCGCTCATGATTTTAGTTTTTTTATTTGTTAAACATGAAATAAAAAAGCCAAACCACACGTCAGCATCTTACGGCTGGCGTACAAATCAAAAAAGTTATAAAGAAAGAGATATTACCCGAGGTAATGGATCTGTGTTATCTGCCCCGAATACACGGGATAGAATGTAGCACCTTCTTTGCATTGGACACAAAGGGTTGCTAAGGCTTCAAAGGGTCTAGTCCCTCCACCTTTCTCGATAACTAATCAATAAGAGTTTGAACTTTGAACTGTCAAATATAGGAAGGGATTTTAATAATTTCCTAATTATCCTATAAATTTTATATGTTAAATGCTTCCTGTACGAGGTCGACCATGTCGAGTTTCTCCCAGGTAAACAACTCCACTTCCCGTTTGATCCGCCCGTTATAGGGGGATTCGAAGACCTTGGTCACTATCCGGGGTTCTTTCCCCATATGCCCGTAAGCCGCGGTTTCCAGATAGATAGGATTCCTCAACTTCAGGCGTTCCTCAATGGCAAAGGGCCTGAAATCGAACAGGTTGGAAACGATCTTTGCAATCTCCCCATCCGTCATCTCTACCTTGGCCGTTCCATAGGTATCCACAAAAACCGACGTGGGTTGGACGACCCCTATCGCATAGCTGATCTGAACAAGGATCTCATCGGCAACCCCTGCCGCGACCAGGTTCTTGGCGGCATGGCGGGCGGCATAGGCCGCGCTTCGGTCCACCTTACTGGGGTCCTTTCCGCTGAACGCGCCTCCTCCGTGGGCTCCTTTCCCACCATAGGTATCCACGACGATCTTCCTCCCGGTGAGCCCGGTATCCCCGTGGGGGCCTCCGATCACAAATTTCCCCGTAGGATTGATGTAGTACTTGATGTCATCCGTAAAAAGCGCCTGGATGCTCTCCGGTAATCTCTTTTTCACCCTGGGAATAAGGATGGCCAGAAGATGGCTTTTGATGGTTTTCAGCATCTTCAGGTCGTCCTCGTCAAAGGGATCGTGCTGGGTAGAAATCACGATGGTATCTATGCGCAGGGGCACATTGTCATCGGAATATTCTATGGTCACCTGCGCCTTGGCATCGGGCCGCAAATAGGTGATATCATCATCCTCCCTTCTCAGGGAAGCCAGTTCCTGTAGGATCTTATGGGAGATATCCAGTGCCAGGGGCATATAGTTCTCCGTCTCCTTTGTGGCATAACCAAACATCATACCCTGGTCTCCAGCCCCCTGCTCTTCCTTGGTACCCCGGTCTACGCCCTGATTGATGTCCTTGGACTGTTCGTGGATCAGGGAAATGATCCCGCAGGAATCCCCGCTGAACTGATAGGCTCCTTTGGTGTACCCTATCCGGTTGATCACTTCCCGGGTGATCTGTTGCAGGTCTACATACGTATGGCTCTTCACTTCCCCTGCCAGGACCACTTGACCTGTAGTGACCAACGTCTCACAGGCCACTTTGCTCTCAGGATCAAAAGCGAGGAAATTATCCAGGAGGGCATCACTGATCTGATCCGCGATTTTATCGGGATGGCCTTCGCTGACAGACTCTGAAGTAAATAAATAGGGCATATGCTTTCTCTTGTTATCAGAGAACGGGGTCTGAGCGATGCTGTAAGGAGTTTGAAATACGGGGGGCCGCAGGAAACTGCTTTAGCATTTTTTCAGAGGTTGCAATCAGTCAAATCCGTCCTCTTATTCGGGCTCAAAAGTAGGGTTAATTTAGGTCTTCACAAAATTTGACACTTACTTTTACGCCATTCCTGTACTGTAACCGGATATGCGTGAATGAGGGGTCAAAATCCGGTCATTACACCGAAAAGATTTTCCGGGAAGTGGATATACTTTGTATATTGCTGTCCTTTCAAAGACCAAAAGCCTAATACCAGTATCCTATGCACGTCGCCGTTGCCGGAAACATCGGGGCAGGGAAAACGACCCTGACCGAATTACTCGCGAAACACTACAAATGGGAGGCCCATTTTGAGGATGTGGTGGATAATCCTTACCTGGACGACTTCTACACCCAGATGGAACGGTGGAGTTTTAACCTGCAGATCTATTTCCTGAACAGCAGGTACCGGCAGATCCTCAAGATTCGCGAGAGCGGTAAAAATGTGATCCAGGACCGTACCATATACGAAGACGCCCATATCTTCGCCCCCAACCTCCATGCCATGGGGCTTATGACCAACAGAGATTTCACTAACTACACCAGCCTTTTTGAGCTGATGGAAAGCCTGGTACAACCCCCGGACCTTCTGATCTACCTCCGGAGTTCCATCCCCAACCTGGTCAACCAGATCCACAAAAGAGGACGGGAATACGAGAACAGTATTTCTATCGATTACCTGAGCCGTTTGAATGAGCGCTATGAAGCCTGGGTGCACGGCTATGAAAAGGGGAATCTTCTCATCGTAGATGTGGATCGATTGGATTTTGTCGATAACCCTGAGCACCTGGGGGAGGTCATCAACAGGATCGATGCAGAGATTAACGGATTGTTTTAAACCAGACCACCGAATAACATAAAAAAAGCCCTTGATCTCTCAAGGGCTTTTTTATTTTCCGAAAAAGGAAGTTTAGTTCTGTTCGACTTCCTTTTCGATTACTTTTTTGATCTTTATCTCAGAGCCGTTATCCATGGCATTGAGAGCTTCGATCTTTGATTTTACTTCTTCCATTGTTCCGGTAAAGACCTGTTTATCTGCGACCTTTTCTCCGTTTTCCGTGGTGGTTGTCACTACAGTGGCGGTAACGGTACCGTCCTCATTCTTTTCCATTTGCACCTTCACCTCTTTCTGCATACTCTGCTCCACTGCAGCTCCGGACATTTTATCCTGGTTGTAGGCCGTCACCTCATCTGCTGACAGGGCGATACTAGGCGCGATCACCAGGGCCACTACGGACATAAGCTTTAACAGGATGTTCAGGGAGGGTCCGGAAGTATCTTTGAAAGGGTCACCTACGGTATCCCCTACAACAGCAGCTTTATGGGCATCGGTCCCTTTTCTTCCATCAGCTTCGATCATCTTCTTGGCGTTGTCCCAGGCACCTCCTGCGTTCGATTGGAAGATCGCCATCAGTACACCTGCGGTAGTTACACCCGCGAGGAGACCACCGAGCATTTCAGCGCCGCCGATAAAGCCGACAGCAACCGGTACAGCGATAGCCAAAAGTCCGGGTAAAACCATTTCCTTTATAGAGGCCTTGGTGGAAATGGCGACACACTTCTCGTATTCAGCGACCCCGTTTGCCTCATCGAAGATCTTTCGGTCTGCAGGGGTGGCCTTGGAAATATCTGAATCGTATTTTCTCATCACCTCCAGTGCAGCCTTCAGTTTTGGGATGTCCCTGAACTGGCGCCTTACCTCCTCGATCATGGCCATGGCCGCACGGCCAACGGCGTTCATGGAGAGGGCTGAGAAGACAAAGGGCAGCATACCCCCTACCAGCAAACCTGCCATGATATCGGGACGGCTTACGTCAATAGCGGTTACATTAGCCACCTTCATAAAGGCAGAGAAAAGAGCCAGGGCTGTTAGGGCCGCAGAGGCGATCGCAAAACCTTTACCGATGGCAGCTGTGGTATTACCCACTGCATCGAGCTTGTCCGTCCTCTCCCGAACTTCTTTGGGAAGTTCCGCCATCTCGGCGATACCCCCAGCGTTATCAGAAATAGGTCCATAGGCATCAACAGCCAACTGAATGCCTGTATTAGCGAGCATTCCTACAGCTGCAATGGCTATTCCGTAAAGTCCAGCAAAATAATGGGATACGAGAATGGCTGCAGCGATCAGGATGATCGGCACGGCCGTAGACATCATCCCAACTCCGAGTCCGGCTATGATATTCGTTGCGGCACCAGTCTCGGACTGACGCACAATGGCACTTACAGGCTTGGTACCTGTACCTGTATAATATTCTGTGATCTTTCCCACTCCGAGTCCGGCTACCAGTCCTGCGATAGTGGCCATAAATACACCCCAGGCACCGAACGGCAAGCCTTCAACGGTATCGGGGATCATGCCGTAAATGAGGAAATAGGAAGCAATGATCATGAGACCGGCAGAACCAAATTCGCCAATATTCAAAGCAGTCTGAGGGTTCCCCCCTTCTTTTACCTTTACGAAGAAGGTCCCTATGATGGACATAACGATCCCCACCGCGGCAAGGACCAGGGGCAGGTACACAGCACCCAGGCCTGCAAAATCAGGCGTAATGATATACGCTCCCAAAACCATGGTACCGATAATGGATCCTACATACGACTCAAAAAGGTCGGCTCCCATCCCGGCAACATCTCCCACGTTATCCCCGACGTTATCGGCTATAGTGGCAGGGTTGAGGGGGTGGTCTTCAGGAATTCCAGCTTCCACCTTTCCGACGAGGTCGGCCCCAACATCCGCGGCCTTGGTATAGATACCTCCCCCAACACGCGCAAAGAGAGCAATGGATGACGCCCCAAGCGAAAAGCCCGAAAGAACGTTCAACACCATGGCGAGGTTTTCTGCCTCGGGCCAGATATTCTGGTAGAGCATGAACAGGCTGCTAAGGCCCAGCACACCCAATCCGACAACGCCCAGTCCCATGACGGAACCTCCGGCAAAAGCCACTTCAAGAGCTTTCCCGAGAGAAGTCCTGGCAGCCTGGGTAGTTCGCACATTCGCCTTGGTGGCGACCCTCATCCCGATGAATCCGGCAAGGGCCGAACAGATGGCACCTACCACAAAGGACAGGGCAACCATTCCGTTGGATCCTACTTCATTTTCACCTTTGAAGTAGAGCAGGATGGCTACAGCCACCACGAAGATCGATAAGATCTTGTACTCTGCCTTGAGGAAAGACATGGCACCGTCCGCTATATTTTTCGCGATCCTGGCCATATTGGCATCTCCCACTTCCTGTTTGGACACCCATATGTTTTTGAATAATACGAACAGCAAGGCGAGAACACCAAATGCCGGTAAAAGGGTTACGATCAATTCCATTTTGATTTGTTATTTATCTGTTAAAGCGGCTGCAAAAGTAGTAAAACGGATTAGAATAAAAAAGCAATTATTTCCCTGTAAACGAATGGGAATGGGAGCCAGGCGAATGACCGTATCAGAAGTGGAAGCCAAAGGTTCCGGTTACGCTGAACGGCCTTGCTTCGGGGTTTTCCAGGTAATTCCCCCTGAAATTGAAATCGAGCCTGAAGATCTTGAAGATATTCCCTACCCCCAGGGAGTACTCCCAGTAGATCTTATCGGAAGGGGCATTAAGGGGGATGTTGGCAGGACTGTTCAGGGCGATGTTCTCTTCTGAAAGCTGGCCCCAGGCGCCTCTGATCCCCACGATCTCCCGTAGATTCCAGTCCCGTATCACCGGGATGCGAGAAAAGAACCTGCCGTTGAAATTCTGTTCGAGGTGCAGGGCCACGTAGGTGTCCGTCACGAACTCGTAGAAATCGAGGTTTGGAAAGGTATTATATAGGGTGAATAGCGTCTGATTGCCCGGGATCACATTGAGAAGGCTCAGAGGCACCGTACCCACTGTCTTGCCCATTTCCACGGTACTCAGAAGTCGGCCAAAACCCCCGATCTGCCAGGGTTGGGTATAGGAGAACTGGTACCTGGTATAGTTGAAGTCGCTTTCGAGAAATCCTTCGAGTCCCCTGGTGTAATTCAGAAAGAGGGTGGCGTATTCGTCGTTCACATCCCGCCTTTCCACCCCATAGCCAATGGTGCGTTTCCCGGGGGTGAAGATCAGGCTGGTGGTCAGGTCGAACTGCTTCACTTCGGAGGAAATACCCGTTGGGGAATCCGGGTCTACATAGTCCAGGTTAAAGGCCTCGGGCAATGCAGAACTCAGTGTCCTGAACGACCCGCCAAAACGGATCCTGAAATTCTTCAGGGGTTCTGCCTCGAGGTTCAAGGTGCTCAGGTTGATATTGGAAAGCCGGTCGTTGTTCCCTACGGTAAGGACAGACGAAGAAGCGACGCTCCTGCCCAGAACGTCGTTGGTCGCTGTCAGGCTCAGGCCCAGCTGTTCGATATCGCGGCGATTCCCCCCTGAGATGATAAGCCTGCTTTTCCGGTCCAGCAGAAATTTGGCCGAGAACCCGTGTTTGAATTTCCGATCCAAAAAACCGTAGGCCATGTACCCTTCCAGTCGCCAGGGATCATTCTGCCCGAAAAAGGTGCGAGCCCCTCCCCTGAGACGAATCCCCTCAGCGTCGTTGTACCCGAAAGTACTGTAGATATCCCCAATATCCAGATTCCATTTGTCTATCTCCACGTAGCCGGATCCCAAAATGCTCACCAGGTTGTAATAGGTCTTGAACTTCGGCACCGTCTTCAGGGTATCCAGGAGGGTGTAGATCCCGGTCTCGTCCTTGTTCAGGGATTCCAGTCGGCTGCGGTTCCAAAAGGTGCTATCCTGTTGAAAGACCCTGGGATCATATGGATCCGTGGCTGTCCTGTAGAACTCATCAGGCCGGAGGTTGTCAAATATGTAGTGGTCGTATACGGTGGTCCGCTTCCCGTAAATTCCCTTGGAACTCTCTTTTTTGTTCAGGGCAAAATCGGAAAGCATATAGTCCCTTTTCAAAAGGAAAACGGAATCGTTGACCACCTCGAAGTCCTGTTCAATATAGATCTCCTTCACCCAGTTGATGTTGGCACTTTTGGTTACCTGCAGGTTGATCTTTTTCAGGGCGTAAGTGGAATCATTGACCCAGAAATCACCTTTGAAGGTAAGTTCGTTCTTCCTCCTGGGGTAATAAATGATATGATAGCACCACTTGTTATCGATGAACGCGCTGTCCGTCAGGACATAGTTATACACATCTATCCCGGTACGGGAAAGCGGACTCGTAAAACTCTTGTCAAAGAACTTCAGGTAGTTCGCATAGACGTCGTAATCCGAGTACAGGTCCTGCACAAAGGCGGTGATCGCCTGATTGTTGCTGAAACCCGAATTCCTGTTGCCGAGCACATCCTCCCTTTCCTTTGGAATGAGGTTATTTCCGTACACCTTGGAAAATACCTCGTTGAGGAAAATAGGTAAATAGGTTTTTCCCGTGATGCGGGAGGTATCGAGGTCGGCAAAGATAAATTCCAGCCCCCTGAACATGCGGCTGTTGATCAGCGCACTGTCTATGGTGTTGAGGTCGAATTCTATCTTTTCGTATTTGTCGTATTCGTATTGTTTGAATTTGCGAAGGCCGTTGATCCTCTTCTTGGCCCAGATCTTTCGCAGAATGTCGATGGCAGGGTTGTTCTTTTTGGACTGTTTGCCCGAATACACCACGACCTCATCGAGCTGTTCCCCTTCCAGCAGTACGATGGTCAGGTCGTAATTCACGGCCGCAGGCAAAGGGACTTCCAGGGTCTGGTAGCCGATAAACGAAACGAGTATACTGTTGTACCGGGTATCCGATTCGAGATAAAATCGCCCGTTGTCATTGGTGATGGTCCCCAGGGTAGAATTGGGGAAGATGACGTTGGCAAAGGCCACCGGTTCGCCGACTTCATCCACGACGATCCCACTCACCTTGGTCTGGGCCACACAGAGACCGGCAATGAGGAAAAGGATCGGGAAAAGGCGTATTCTCATAGTGTAAAGCTCGGCGGTCTTTTGGGAAATGGAGGTACCCTTATGTGAAACCCCTGGTCATTCAACTTAATTATCCTGAAAAATTACGGATAAAAAAACTTCGCCTGCATTAGGAAGACGAAGTTTTGTCGGGAATATTGTGGTGTTCTTACTTGTACATCACCTTTTTTACGGCCCGGATCACGTCTTCATGGTTGGGCAGCCATTCTTCCAGCAGTACGGGAGAATAAGGCGCAGGCGTATCAGCCGTATTGATCTTGGCGATCGGGGCATCGAGGTAATCGAAGGCTTTTTGTTGTACCTGGTAAGTAATTTCGGTGGCGACATTCCCAAAAGGCCAGGCCTCCTCGAGGATCACCAGTCGGTTAGTCTTTTTCACGGATCTGAGGATGGCTTCCGTATCCATGGGTTTTACCGTCCTCAGGTCGATAATTTCGCATTCAATCCCTTCTTTCTCGAGTTCTTCGGCAGCCTTGTAGGCTTCTTTGATGATCTTCCCGAAAGACACAATGGTGACATCCTTACCTTCCCGTTTGATCTCGGCCACACCCAATGGGATGGTGTACTCTCCTTCAGGCACCTCTCCCTTGTCTCCATACATCTGTTCGGATTCCATGAAGATCACGGGGTCGTTATCGCGAATGGCCGATTTGAGTAGGCCTTTGGCGTCTTTGGGATTCGATGGCACTACCACCTTTAAGCCCGGGCAGTTGGCATACCAGCTTTCAAAGGCCTGGGAGTGGGTGGCAGCCAGCTGACCCGCGGAGGCGGTTGGCCCTCTGAATACGATGGGACAATCAAACTGTCCACCGGACATCTGCCGGATCTTGGCGGCATTATTGATGATCTGGTCAATGCCTACCAGGGCAAAGTTAAAGGTCATAAATTCTATGATAGGTCGGTTGCCATTCATGGCAGAACCTACTCCAACTCCGGCGAAACCAAGTTCTGAGATCGGAGTGTCTATCACCCTGCGGGGTCCGAATTCGTCCAGCATCCCTTTGGAGGCCTTGTACGCCCCGTTGTATTCTGCCACTTCTTCTCCCATGAGGTAAATCGACTCGTCCCGCCTCATTTCCTCCGACATGGCCTCTGCGATCGCTTCCCTGAATTGAATTGTCTTCATAAACTTGTTTTTCTCTACCTGAAATCACATCAAAATGCGAACAAAAATAGCAAATAATCCATCAATTAAACCGGCGGTAACGGCAAAAACATTTTAAAAATTTATTATGCATGCATAGTATTTTTGGTTTTATTTGGTTATCTTTGAAGCCGTATTATTTCTCAAAACAAGCATTACTCAGATGAAGATATTAGTATGTATCAGCAATGTTCCGGATACCACTTCCAAGATCAATTTCACGGCAGACCAGACGAAGTTTGACACTACCGGGGTGCAGTTCGTGATCAATCCCAATGATGAGTTTGGCCTTACCCGGGCCATGTGGTTCAAGGAAAAGCAGGGTGCCACCGTTCACGTGGCCACAGTAGGGGGTCCCGGAGTGGAACCCACCATGCGCAAGGCATTGGCCATAGGGGCCGATGAGGGCATCAGGATCAATGCCGAACCCACAGACGGGTTCTTCGTTGCGAGTCAACTTGCCGAGGTGATAAAAAACGGCGGTTACGACCTGATTATAGCGGGGAGGGAATCCATTGACTACAACGGGGGCATGGTTCCCGGGATCATCGCAGCCCTGCTGGATATTCATTTCGTGAACACCTGTATTGGCCTGGAGATAGAAGGAAATAAAGTAAAGGCCGTAAGGGAGATCGACGGGGGAAAAGAGACCCTGGAAACTTCTTTACCTCTTATTATCGGAGGCCAAAAAGGCCTGGTTGAGGAATCTGACCTCAGAATCCCCAACATGAGAGGGATCATGATGGCCCGTCAGAAAAAACTCAACGTCGTTGAACCTGTGGAGGCCATTCACGCGATGTCAGACAAGACCTTCGACAAGCCTGCTCCGAAAGGGCCCGTAAAGCTCGTGGATGCAGATAACGTAGGAGAACTCGTCAACCTGCTTCACAGCGAAGCGAAAGTCATTTAAGCTCATACAAATCCAAAGAAATACACCGATATGTCTGTTCTAGTATATACCGAATCCGAAAACGGAAAATTTAAGAAAAGTGCCCAGGAGGCGGCATCCTATGCCTACAAAGTGGCCCAGGATATGGGTACGACCGTCTCGGCGGTCTGCTTCGGGGTAGAAGACACCTCCGCCCTCGGTAACTACGGGGTAAGCAAGGTGCTGAAAGTTCAGGCCGACTCCCTGAAGGCCTTTAATGCAAAGGCCTATGCATCCGCGATTGCCGGGGCTGTAAAAAAGGAAGGGGTCAAGGTCGTGGTGCTGAGTTCCAGTACGGACTCCAAATACCTGGGAGGCCTGCTCTCTGGGATGCTCAAGGCGGGATATGTCCCCAACGTCGTGGCTGCCCCCGACAGTGTGTCGCCCTTGGTCGTTAAACGCATGGCCTTCAGCAATAAAGGTTTTGCCCATACGGAGATCACCACGGACATCAAGATCTTAGGGGTCTCCAACAACGCTTTTGGTGTCCATGAAAATAAGTCGGCTCTGACCGAGGAAAACTTTAGTCCTTCTCTGGAAGAGGGGATATTCTCCACCAAATCCGTCAATGTGGATAAGGTCGCCGGGGAGGTCACCATTGCAGATGCAGACATCGTAGTGTCTGCCGGAAGGGGTTTGAAAGGTCCGGAGAACTGGGAAATGATTGAAGACTTAGCTAAGGTCCTCGGCGCAGCCACTGCCTGTTCCAAACCGGTCAGCGATATGGGCTGGAGGCCTCACGGGGAACACGTGGGCCAAACCGGTAAACCGGTGGCCAGCAACCTTTATATCGCCATTGGGATCTCCGGTGCCATACAGCACCTGGCCGGGGTCAGCGCCTCCAAGGTAAAGGTAGTCATCAACACCGATCCCGAAGCCCCTTTCTTCAAAGCAGCAGATTATGGTATTGTCGGTGATGCATTCGAAGTGGTCCCTAAACTCATCGAAAAATTAAAGGAATTTAAGGCCCAGAACGCCTAAATTTTGTTAATTTGTGCCTTCGAAGGGCTGTTTAAATACTTAGGACATTCCCTATATTTATACAGCCCTTTTTGGTATTGGAGTGATTATGAGCTTAGTCAGGTTAAAAATAAAGGGCATCTCTTACAGTCAGACCCAGAACGGGGCTTATGCCCTTATTCTGAATGAGGTTGAAGGGGACAGAAAGTTGCCCATCGTGATCGGCGCCTTTGAGGCCCAATCCATAGCCATCGCCCTGGAAAAGGAAATCAAGCCTCCCAGGCCACTTACCCATGACCTTTTCAAGAATTTTGCGGACCGGTTCGACATCGTTGTCAAACAGGTCATCATCCACAAATTAGTAGATGGGGTCTTCTACTCCAGCATCATCTGCGAACGAGACAAGGTAGAGGAAATCATCGATGCCCGGACCTCCGATGCCATTGCCCTGGCCCTGCGTTTTAATGCGCCCATCTTCACCTACAGGACCATTCTTGACAAAGCAGGTATCTTCCTCAAATTCTCTTCCAAGGAAAAGGAAAAAGAGGAGATCGATGACAGCATTGTGGTAGACGAGATCCTGCAGGAAGGAGAGACGGTAGAGATAGACCCGGGTTCTCAGGCTCCCTACAAGGAGCTGAGCATGGACGAACTGCGAAAAGAACTGGAAAAGGCCGTGGCCAGTGAAGACTATGAAAAGGCCGCCCGTTTGAGGGACGAAATCTCCAAACGCAAATGATCTGCTAGCGCACACCTATGAAGCCAGGATTTTGGATGCTGTCATTCGTTTTACTGCTCTCCTTCCCTGTTCTGGGTCAGGAACTCGTCCCTTCAGACAGCCTTTTAAATGACAGCGTACCGATTGTTTTACAGCTTGCGGATAGCAATCCCATGGCAAATCCGGCCAGCCCCATTCTCCCGAACCAGGGCTTTTCCCTGGACAGCCTCTGGAGGGGAGTCCTCGGCATGCTGGTCCTATTGCTGATCTCCTATATTTTCTCAGCCAACCGGAAGGCCATTAACTGGAGGACCACCGCCATAGGCCTGGGTATACAACTTTCCCTGGCCATCGGCATCCTGAAAGTCCCGGCTATACAATGGTTCTTCAACAAGCTCGGGCAGTTCTTCAACGAGATCCTGAAATATACCATGGCGGGGAGCGAATTTATCTTCGGCGGACTGCTCAACCTGGATAACCCCAACATCGGCTATATCTTCGCCTTTCAGATCCTGCCCACCATCATCTTTTTCTCGGCTCTTACCTCCGTCCTTTATTACCTGGGGGTCATCCAAAAGATCGTCAAGGGCCTCGCCTGGTTGCTTACCCGTTTCCTGGGTATCTCCGGGGCCGAGAGCCTGAGTGTGTCCGGGAATATCTTTCTGGGGCAGACCGAGGCACCCCTGCTGATCAAGGCCTACCTCGAAAAAATGAACCGCTCGGAGATCCTGCTGGTCATGATTGGTGGGATGGCCACGGTGGCAGGTGGGGTACTCGCAGCTTATATCGGGTTCCTGGGGGGAAATGACGAACAGCTGAGGCTCGAATTCGCCCGTCACCTCATCGCTGCATCCGTGATGGCAGCCCCCGGGGCCATCGTGATCTCCAAGATGCTGTATCCACAGACCGAAGCCATAAACAAAGAGATCCATGTCTCCACAGAAAAAATTGGCTCCAACATCCTGGATGCCATTGCGAACGGC
Source organism: Muriicola jejuensis (assembly GCF_010671595.1). Taxonomy (GTDB): domain Bacteria; phylum Bacteroidota; class Bacteroidia; order Flavobacteriales; family Flavobacteriaceae; genus Muriicola; species Muriicola jejuensis. The sequence goes on from NZ_JAABOP010000001.1 coordinate 586,126, forward strand.
ACTACGGAAGGCCTTAAACTGGCTGTAAATGTCGGGGCGATGTTATTGGTTTTTGTGGCCTTTATCGCCATGATCAACGGTATCCTGGGATGGGTGGGCGACCTCACCTCCCTAAACCCCTGGATCAGTGCGAATTCTGCCTATGACCAGCTCTCACTTGAGGCGGTGCTGGGTGTGATCTTCGCCCCCCTGATGTGGCTGATCGGGGTCAATTCCGAGGACATCCTCCTTATGGGGCAGTTACTGGGTGTTAAACTGGCCGCCAGCGAATTTATTGGCTACATACAGCTGGCCGACCTGAAGGATTTTAGCAACGGGACGCATTTCGCATACAACAAGTCCGTGATCATGGCCACCTATATGCTCTGCGGATTCGCCAATTTCGCGTCTATAGGCATACAGATCGGCGGTATAGGCTCACTGGCCCCGGGTCAGAGAAAAACCCTCTCAGAATTCGGGATGAAAGCCGTTCTTGGCGGCACCCTCGCCTCCCTGCTCTCAGCCACTTTTGCCGGAATGATCCTGGGATAGCTTCAAGGTTCACCCTTCGTTGATAAGTTTTCAAAACAAGGGGGAGACCACGGCCGAATCAAAGTGACGCTTTTTTTATTTTTATGCCCACACCCAATGAAAGATTTCCAATGAAGCAATATCACGAACTCCTCAGGCACGTTTTAGAGAAAGGCAACAAGAAAAGTGACCGCACCGGTACAGGCACTATCTCTGTATTCGGATACCAAATGCGGTTCGACCTCAGTGAGGGCTTTCCCATGGTGACCACCAAAAAACTGCACCTGAAGTCCATCATTTATGAATTACTCTGGTTCCTACAGGGGGATACCAATGTGAAGTACCTGCAGGAGAACGGGGTTCGGATCTGGAACGAATGGGCCGATGAGAACGGGGACCTGGGTCCGGTGTATGGCTACCAGTGGCGCAACTGGAACGGAGACGGCATCGACCAGATCCAGCAACTTATCACCACCCTTAAAAACAACCCAGACAGCAGAAGGATGCTGGTGGCGGCGTGGAATCCAAGCGTGCTGCCTGATTCATCCAAATCTTTCAGCGAGAACGTCGCTGATGGGAAGGCAGCTCTGCCCCCCTGTCACGCTTTCTTCCAGTTCTATGTGGCCGATGGCAAACTCTCTTGCCAGCTCTACCAGCGAAGTGCGGATATTTTCCTGGGGGTCCCCTTTAACATCGCCTCCTACGCCCTGTTTACCCTCATGGTGGCCCAGGTTTGCGGATACGAGCCCGGAGAGTTCATTCACACTTTCGGGGATGCCCATATCTACAACAACCACCTGGAGCAGATCGAACTGCAACTGAGCCGAGATATCAGGCCGTTACCCAAAATGGTACTTAACCCCGAGGTAAAGGACATCTTTGAATTCAAGTTTGAGGACTTCACCCTCCTGGATTACGATCCGCATCCCCATATTAAAGGAATGGTGGCTGTTTAATTCAATTTTAAGGAAAATTGCCCCTATCATGAAATGCACATAGGTTTCTAATTATTAAATTAGTGCATGATTCAGGTAGTTCGGTTTACTCTCTTTCTAGGTATTTTCTCTTCTTTTTATGGCCAGGAGGCTAAACCTTATAGTATAAAAGAGGTATCATCTACTCCTTATTTTGAGGAGCTGCCCTGTACCAATAAAGGGACTGAAGAATGCTTTAATAATCAAATAAGAGCACATACCGTTGCAAATTTTGACTACCCAAAAAGTGCACTGGAAAATCAACTTTCAGGGATTGTGTATGTTCAATTTGTGGTTGACTCAATGGGCGTAATTGGCAATATCCGAACACGATCATTGGAAAAGGTTTTTGAGAATGAAGGTATGCGAATTGTTGAAGCGATCCCTAAACTTCAACCAGCTATGTTAGACGGCAAACCTGTAGCAATGATCTATTCCTACCCAATAGAATTCAATCTTATACTAAATGATGAAATAGCTCAAAAACCAACTGCACTATTAGTAACTTCGAATGAAGAGGTCGGTTCAACAGATATTGTTTCTTATAATACCGCTGCTGTATCGCCATTGTTTCAAGGATGTGAAAAGGAAAAAGATTGGTCAGCTTGTTTTAACGCAAAAATGGAAGAGAATTTTATGAAACAAATAACTACTTCTATTCGTCCTAATGGTAATATACATATAAAAGCTAAAGTCTATTTTGAGATAAATAAAAAAGGATCGATCATAAATCCTATTGTAGTTTCAGAAAACAAGAAAGTTGTCGAAATTCTTACCAAATATTTAAACAGTGGAGACATTCCTATTACATCAGCAAAAAACGCTCAAGGCAACGCAATAGATTCCTATTTCAATTATGACCTTACATTAGCCGGAATTAGAAGGTCGGTAAAAACTCGTAATTAAAAAAGTCAATAATCTGCTTAATCAAAATCAGCAGACAAAAAAATCCGGAGCCATATGCTGACCCCGGATTATAATTTTTTCTAATCTCCTGGATTAAAGTTCCAGCACGGCGTTCTCAGCACCGGCGAAGTCGTTCCACTGATAACGGTCGGCCTCGGTCTCATTAACATAAGCGCCGTCTACCAGGTAGCGGAATTCATAGGAATTTTCCTTGGGAAGGTCGAATGTTCCTTTGAAGTTTCCGTTCTTTAATTTTTTCAGCATGCTGCCTTTGGGGTTCCAGTTATTGAAATCTCCAACCACAGCTACTTTCTTAGCGTCCTCTGCAGGTACCGTAAAGGTTACCTTCACTACAGGTTTTGTTTTCAAGTATTGTTTAGTAATTGCCATTTTAATCGGTTTTAAAATTCGAGGCAAAATTACTACATTAAAAGGCTCATTTCCAATGATTAACGAATTATTATCAAATTCCTAATAATACCGTTACAAAAAATTGACATCCACAATTTTCCACCTCTACTTTTCCGGACTAGTCAAGGAAGGATCTGCAGATTTCAGAATCTCTGTGAGCCGGTCGATCTCACTCTCATTATTGTACAGGTGAAAGCTCAAGCGTATCCCCCCTCCCCTTTGTGAGCAGCAGACCTCATTCCGAACCAGGTATTCGAACAAACGGTCGTCTCCCCTGATATTGAGGATATTACCGTGGACTTTCCTGCTGCCGACCTCTTCTCTCAGGAGGCCCAGGGATATGAGGCTCTCCATTGCCTTTTCGATAATACGGCTGTTGTACCTCTCGATATTGCCCGCACCCCAATCTGTAAGTCGGTTTACGGAGAATCCAAGACTCCCGAAACACAGGCTGTCCAGGTGGCCGGGCTCCAGGTGTTTCGGGAGACGGATCTGCCCCTTTTCCTCAAGGTTGCCGTTAACCGCGTTGAAACCGGTAGATTTTGGAAATAACCGACCTGAGGCTTTTTCAGAAAAAAGCATATACCCATTACCGGTACCCGCGAGCAACCATTTATACCCGCTTCCCCCCAGGACGTCCAGACCGGAAGTGTCAAAATTGAACTCATGGGCTCCGCAAAACTGGGTGCCGTCTGCGATAAGCAGGAGATCGGGATATTGATCCCTTAGGTACCTTATGAATTCAGGATCGATCCTGAGCCCGTTCTCCCATTGCACCAGACTGAAGGCCAACACATCAACACCTTCCTCTTTCAGCTTTTTATCTATTTGTTCTTCCAGGTCAAAATCCAGGGGTGCATAGGAGATGGGGAACCCACGGCTCTCGAAGGGCCAGTTCACCGACGGGTAATCCGTTTTTAGCAACAACACCCTCGATTCACGGGGCAAGCCTTCCAGGAGTAAATTCAGGCCCAGCGAAAAATTCGGGAGAAGGGCGATCCGTTGGCGGTGGCACCCCAGGAATTTCCCCAGGGTATCCCTCACCCCGGAGATCATCTGGAAACTCTCCATCTTCATGTCACTCCCCCCTATGAGGAAGTCGAGATCGTGTTCCTGCCTCCATTCCAAAAGTTCCTCGGACATAAGGCCAATGGCAGCTGTGTTTGCGTAAAGGGTTTGCCCGGCCACAGGAAAGGATTTTCTCAGGACCTCAAAATTGATTGTCGACATATATAATATGAATGGTGCAGCCTTTTCCGAACTGTAAATTCTGCCCTTTTTCAATGGGTTTTGAATCCACATTCCTGAAGGGGAATTCGGAATTGGCCTATCTTTGTTGTTAAAGATAGCGATTCAGATGTTTTCAAAACATAGAAAGGAATCCGGAATGGATCTGGAACAGCACGAACTGATAGAGCACGCCCAGGAGCGGATCAACCAAAAGAAGAACCTGTACAGGCATTTTGTGTGGTTTCTCATTGGGGCGGTAGGTCTGGTTCTGTTGAATAAGGTGTTCAACTATGGAGCCGAATACGATTGGTCTTATTGGGCCATTGGGTTATGGGGCATCTTGTTCCTGGTACATTTAGTCAACGTCTTTATCCTTTCTCCTTTTATGGGAAAGGACTGGGAAAGGTCACAGCGCGAAAAGCTGATCATCGCACAGAAAGAGAAAATAGCGGCCCTTCAAAAAGAGGTGGAAAAAGAGTTTCCCATTTCATCGGCCCCTAAAAAAAAAGCGGAATGAGGAACATCATCATCATAGCCGCGGCCGCAGAGAACAATGCTTTGGGGAAGGACAACGATCTGTTATGGCACCTGCCCGACGATTTTAAACGCTTCAAGGCCATCACCACCGGGCACACCATCATCATGGGAAGGAAGACCTTTGAAAGTTTTCCCAAACCCCTCCCGAACAGGTTTCATGTCATCATTACCAGAGACAGGTCTTATTCAACGCCACACGAGAAATGCGCCATCGTGCACTCCCTGAAGGAGGCCTACGCCCTGACTCAAAATGAAGAGACCGTCTATATCATCGGGGGTGGGGAGATCTACGCCCAGGCCATGGCCGATGCCAACCTTTTGGAACTTACCCGGGTACATGCAACCTATGAGGCAGACACCTTCTTCCCGGAGATCGATCCCACTCAATGGGAACTTCTCAAGGAGGAGTTGCACCCTGCAGACGAGAGGCATGCCGTGCCCTTTACCTATCAAACCTACACCCGACGTCAGAAATCGAGATAAGAGACCTGGTAGTCTTCCCCTTTTAGGAAAAGAGACAGCAACTCAGGGTCTTTATTGGTGTAAAATTGGTGAATGGACCTTTCCTTCCTCCCAGAGAGGAGACTGTGTTTTTCCAGGATACGAAAGGTCTGCCTGGCCACTGCTTCCCCACAATCGATGATCCTGACCCTCTCCGGCAATTCCTCCCTCAGAAGGGGTATCAGATGGGGATAATGCGTACATCCCAGCACGAGGTGGTCTATCCCCGAAGCGACCATGGGCTGAATGTACTTTCGGATCAGGGCGCGTGTTTCTTCTGCCTGGGCCTTTCCCTGCTCAATGAGCTCCACCAGTCCTGTACCTTCCTGTTCAAGGATCTCTATATGTGAGGCGTGGTTTTTCGCGGTGCTGTGAAAAAGTTCACTGCTGAGGGTTCCCCGGGTGGCGAGCACGCCGACCTTACCCGAAGAGGATCCGAGTGCGGCTGGTTTTATCGCAGGCTCTATCCCGATAAAAGGTATGGGATACGTGGCCCTGAGGTGGTCAATGGCATTGGTGGTGGCCGTATTGCAAGCCACTACGATGAGTTTACAGCCCTTTTTGAGCAGCAGCTCGGTGTTCTTGATACTCAGGTCCAGGATCTGTCCGGGCCTTTTTTCTCCATAGGGTGCGTTCTTGCTATCTGCGAGGTAGATAGTATCCTCGGAGGGCAGTTTTGCTCTGAGTTCTTTCCAGATGGATATCCCTCCTACCCCTGAATCAAAAATCCCAATGGGCCTGTTGTCCAAAATCTATCCTGTTTTATTCAACGTTTCTCCCTGTAAAAATAAAAAAACCGTCCTCTGCAGGACGGTTTTTTAACGGGATTGTTTTGCGATCAGAATCCCAGTTCCTTTTTTACTTCCGGAAGGAGATCCTTCCCCTTGGCAACGATGAGTCCGCCTCCCTGGGTAGAATCCATCACGTATTCGATGCCCTGGGCAGCAGCGACCTTTTCGATGGCTGCCATGGCCTTTTCAGAGATCGGCTGGAACAGTTCTGCCTGTTTCTTGGCCAGCTCCTGCTGTGCAGCCTGCTGGGCCTCACCTATATTCCTTTCATATCCCTGGAGCTCTATGGCCCTCTTTTCGTTCTCTTCCTTTGTTTTGGCAGAAGCCTCGCTCTGGTATTGGGTATACTTATTGCGAAGTTCTGTCATTGAACTCTCAATATCGGCTTTGTAGGTTTCCTGCAATTTCTTCAGTTCTGCCTGGGCCGACTTCATCTCCGGCATAGCCGACAAGAGATCAGTTACATTGATGTGAGCAACTTTGCTCTGTGCGTTTACGAACCCCGTAGCGGCAACGAATAATATGATGGCTACTGCTACTTTCTTCAAGTGTTTCATGACTTTAAATTTACTATTTGAGTGTTAATTGAATTCTAATTTTGGTTTACTGTATCTTTTTTCTGTTCGGTCTGCTTGACCCTTTCTTCTTCCTTTTCCTTGCGTTTGGCTTCGCGTTCCTCTAAGAGTTTCTTTCTCCTTTCCTCATAGGCCTTTTTCCTTTCCTCTCTGAGCTTGAGTTGTTCAGCCCTTTTTTCATCTGCCGTCTGCCTTCGGAGGGAATCAGCTTCCTGGGCCTTTTCCAGTCTTTCCCGAAGAGCGTCGGTCAATTCCTCTTCCTCCTCTTCGGCTTCTGCTTCGAAGGCTGCCAACCTGGCTTTTTCATCAGCCTTGTTCGGTTTGCTCACCCTTCGTGTCCGGGCGATCCCTCTCAGCACTAATTCGCTGATATCGTGCCTTTTTTCGGAGTACAACATTACGACATCCGCAGATTTATCGAAAATAAAATCGTACTTTTTATTGGCCCCGATCGCCTGTACTTCGTTGAATACCTGGTCCTGTATCGGCTGGATCAACCTTTGCTTCTGAAGCACCAGGTCGCCATTGGGTCCGAACCGGTTTTGCTGGTATTCCAGCATCTCCTTTTCCAGGATCTGTATCTCTTCGGTCCGTTCTGCGATCAGTTCGTTCGTAAGCAGTACTTTTTCAGCCATCAGGTCCTTCTTCATCTGATCGATCACCGCCTGTTTCTCTTCAATCTCCAGTTTCCAGCGCTGCACCCTGTTCTCGAGTTGCTCATTCGCCTCCCGATACTCCTCTACATTTTCCAGGATATACTCCATGTCTACGTATCCGATCCTAACACCCCGCTGAGCAAAGGTGCTGGAAGCGGCCAGGAACACAACCATAATTAAAAGAACGTTTGTCTTCATGTTACTCAGATTTAGTACATAGAAAATATCGTGCCAAAATTACTAAAACTTTTAGTATGAGCGCTTTACCTTTTTATCGGGAAGTTGAAAAAGCTTAGAATTGCTGACCTATGATAAAGTGAGTCTGCCAACCACTCGGACCATTACCCGCAGACTGTGGTCTCAGGTCCTCGTCAAATCCGTAGCCAAAATCTATCCCCAGTAAACCAAAGGCAGGCATGAATATCCTCAGGCCCACACCGGCCGACCTTTTTAGTTGAAACGGATTAAAGTCCTTAAAATTGTTGAAGGAGTTCCCCGCTTCCAAAAAAGTAAGGCCGTAAATAGAGGCGGAAGGCTTCAGGGTCAGGGGATACCTGAGTTCCATGGTGTATTTGTTGTACACGATTCCCCCCTCCTGCGCAAAGGTGATAGGATCTACAGGGGTGAGGGAGTTGTTTTCGTACCCCCTTAGCTGTATCTGTTCACGACCGTCCAGGGTAAAATTCCTTCCCAGTCCGTCCCCTCCCAGGAAAAACCGTTCGAAAGGAACTTCTCCTACATCGCTGTTGTAATTCCCGAGAAAGCCGAATTCCACATTGGTCCTCAGGACCAGTTTATCGACGAGCCTCGAATACCAGTCGCCCCTGAATTTGATCTTGTAGTACTCCAGCCATCGGAAGCGCTCCTGGTCTACACTTTCCAGTTCATTCCGTTCTGCGATGGTCAGGTCACTTCCCGCCAGCCTTCTCTCCGTTTGCAGTTCGGTGAGTTCTTCACTTCTGGCTTTCAGAGATGCAAAATCCTTGTCGCTGAAGAGGGAATAAGGCGGAGTGAATTTCGCACTTACTTCAAAGATGGACCCTTCTATGGGATAGATCCTCCCCGGCCCTGCCGAACTCCTGGAGATCCCAAAGGTATAGGCCAGGGAATTGGATTGTCCGTTCCCAAAGTTAAAGAGTCCTGTCCGGTAATTCCTGAAATCGTACAGCTGGTAGCTCAGGGCGTGGGAAATTGTAAAGTAATCATCGGGCCATTGAACCCTTTTGGCCAGACCAAGGGTGATACCGGTGATGGAGAATTGCTGATTCTTATCCACTTCAATACGACCATTGTTGCCAAAGGAAGCCAGGAACTGCTGGGTTCTGGAAAGAGACATATTGAAACGTACGGGTTTTTTGCCACCCAGCCAGGGTTCTGAAAAATTGAGACTGTATACCCTAAAAGTACGGCTGGCCTGCAGCCTGAGGGCAAAGGTCTGTCCGTCTCCCATGGGAACCGGTTTATAGGCCTCCCCGTTAAAGAGGTTTTGGATGGAGAAGTTGTTAAAGGACAATCCGAGGGTTCCAATAAATCCACCACCGCCGTATCCCCCCTGAAGTTCGATCTGGCTGGATCCCGATTCCACGAGGCTGTAGGCAAGGTCGACCGTTCCCGAATTGGGGTCCGGGTTCTGGATATCGGGGGCGATCTGCTCAGGGTCAAAAAAGCCGAGCTGTCCGAGTTCCCTTACGCTCCGAATGATATTTGCCTTGCTGTACTTCTGGCCGGGGCGTGTCCTGATCTCACGGAAAATAACGTGGTCATTCGTCTTGTCATTCCCGGTAACGGTTACGTGGTCGAGGAAGGTCTCTTTCCCTTCTATAATCCTGATCTCAAAGTTGATGGTGTCGTTCTCCGCCGATACTTCGACTGGGTTGATCTGGGAGAACAGATAGCCATTGTTCTGATAGAGGTTGGTAAGGTCATCGGCATCGGGCTTGCTGTCATCGGCTATTCGCTCCCGAAGGAGTACCCCATTATAGGTAGAGCCCTTTTTGATCCCCAGTACCTGTGAGAGCTGACGATCCGTATAGACCGAATTGCCTACAAAGTCAATATCCCCGAAATAGTATTTGTTCCCTTCTTCCACCTTGATGGTGATCTTGATATTCTCATCGCTGACCCTTTCAATGGTGTCTGAAAGGACACGGGCATCCCGGAAGCCGTTTTCCGCGTACTTGTCAATGAGGGAGGAGAGGTCCTCCTTGTAATCCTCGGGAATGTATTTGGATTTCTTCCAGAACCGTCCTAATCTCTTGCGCTTCGTATTCTTGAGAGCTTTCCGCAATTGCTTGTTGGAGAGTTCTTCATTTCCTTCAAAGGCAATTTGTGAGATCTTGACCTTGCTACCCTTACTGACATTGATGACCATGCTTTCTGCATTGGCCTCTGAGGTATCCCTGGAGGTCGCAATGGTCGCCTTTGTGTTCAGGTACCCTTGTTTCTTGTACTTGTTCTGAAGGTAGTTCTTGGTATTGGCGATGAGACTTTCGGTGATCTTTTTTCCTTTTTTAAGGTCCGTATCCTTGATGATCTCGTCTATCTTCCTCTTTTTCACCCCATAGATGGTCACCTTAGACAGGGTAGGGCGTTCCTTGATGTTGAGTTCGAGGTAGATATCCTCCCCCTCTATTTTAGTGACGTAAAAAGTTATGTCACTGAAGAGTTCGAGACCCCAGAGTTTTTTCAGCACATCGCTGATCTGGTCTCCGGGAACCGTGATCACCTGCCCTTCCCTGAGGCCGGTATAGGTTTTGACGGTCTGTTCGTTATAACTCTGCAACCCGGTCACCTCCAGGCCTTTGAGGATGTACTTTTTCCCATTGTCGTAAGGAATGTCCTGTGACAAAAGGGTGCCGGAACACAAAAGAAAAAGGAAGATAAAAAGGAGTTTTCTCAATATGAAACTATTCACACCCCTAGTTGAGTTGTTCGCTTGTTTTTCCAAATCGTCGTTCTCTGTTCTGGTAATTCTTTAAAGCTTCTGCCAAATGTTCCCCTCGAAAATCGGGCCAAAAAACGTCTGTAAAAAACAATTCGGCATAGGCGATCTGCCAAAGCAAAAAATTGCTTATCCGATGTTCCCCACTGGTACGAATAAGCAAATCGACATCTGGCAGGTTGTGCGTGTAAAGATGACTATTAATAATGGCATCATCAATATCGCCGGGCGAAATTATATTATTTTTAACTTTGAAACTAATTTCCTGTACAGCGTGTCGTATTTCTTCGCGGGCACCGTAGCTCAAAGCCAGGGTCAGGACCATGGCAGAATTCATAGAAGTTTTCTCGATCACCTCAAGTAACTCTGCATGTGCCTTGGGCGGAAGTGAATCGATCCTCCCGATCGCATTGAGTCTGATATTGTTCTTGTTCAGTGTCTTGAGTTCCTTCTTCAGGGAAGCGACCAGGAGGTTCATCAGGGTGTCTACCTCCAATTTGGGGCGTTTCCAGTTTTCGGTCGAAAAAGCGTAGAGGGTAAGGTACTGGATCCCTATCTTGGCACAATTCTCCACGACTTCGCGCACAGATTTGACGCCATTCTCATGCCCGAAGATCCGCAGTTTCCCGCGTTGTTTGGCCCATCGGCCATTACCGTCCATGATAATAGCCAAATGAGTGGGCAATGGACCCGCTTTCAATTCTTCTATAGTGTTCATCCTTCTATTTACTCAAAGCAATCTGAGCAGACCACCCTGCCAAAGGTGTATGTCAGGGTAAGCCCCGAGAATACATACCAGTCGTCGCTCAGTATGTTCCCGAACCGGAATTGCTCAAAATTCGACCCCTCAGGATTACTGGCGTCCAGATTGTCCGTAAAGGTGTACCGGGCACCCACCTCAGCCCCGAGGATCAGGAACTGATTTAGCCTCAACTTCGCTCCCACGGTCATGGGAATGGCGAAAGAGCCTTCCTTCTGACCTGTTTCCTGCAGCACTCCGGCGTCGAAATAATTAAAATCATAGCGAAAATACGCAATTCCTGTGTATAGGTAAGGGGTAAATGCCTGAGAAAGTGAATGCAGGTTATATTCCACAAAGTTGAGTTCCAGGCCTGCGGACACCTCCAGGAGGGTGTGGTCCAGGATATACCCGCGTTGCTGTCTGGAGGCCATATCGGACTTTGCATCATCTGCCGTAAAAGTTCCGTAAAGAGCACTGGCCCTCCAGGCGTAGCGCTTGCTTTTGTTCCACTTGAAAATTCCGCCAAACGCGGGACCTGAAGGAGAGATGAAATTCATCCGACCCACATCCCCTATATTGTTAAGCCCACCTCCCAGCAGACCGACCTCATAGGTCTGACCCTTCGCCTGAAAGGCCAGGAGGGTCAATACAATGCACAGCAATGCTCTCATTTCCTTATAAAACGGGCAAATATAAGCCATATTCGCAGTAGGACTCGGCAAACTCAAGATCTTTTGTTTTTTGATAAACAAGGAATTGAGGTATTTATTGTTCTGGGATCAATTGCGCTTGTCCTGTCCCCATAGCAATTTATTGCGTATGGTCTTCAGGAAGCTCTCCGAGGCGTATTCGATCATTTTAATGGTGAAGTCGGCCTTTCTGATCAGGAGTTCCTTTCCATTGTCGATGCTGGCCAGCCTCGAATCCAGGGAGACCATATGCTGGTCCTCCCTCCCGGAAACCTTTATTCGGATCTCGGTATCATCGGAGATCACGAGAGGCCTGGCGTTGAGATTGTGAGGTGCGATGGGGGTGATGACGAGCGACTGAGCGGTCGGGGTCATGACCGGGCCTCCACAACTGAGGGAGTAACCGGTCGATCCAGTGGGGGTAGAGATGATGAGTCCGTCTGCCCAGTAGGAGGTGAGGTATTCCTCGTTGAGATGGGTTTCTATGGTGATCATGGAGGTCGTATCCTTACGGCTAACGGTGACCTCGTTCAGGGCGTAGTTCAACCCCTTGAATTCCTCTATTTCGGGATCGGCCTCAACCGATACCAGGCTTCTCTCCACAATGATATAGTCGCCCCTGAGGAATTGGTGAACCATCTGTCTCACATCCTCCTTTTTATAGGTGGAAAGGAATCCAAGTCGGCCTGTGTTTACCCCTACGATAGGAACCCCCAGATCCCCCACATAGGTAACGGCGCGAAGGATGGTACCATCTCCCCCGAAACTGACAAAGAGATCAAAATCACTGCTCAGCCCTTCAGCATGATCAAAGGTCGGATACTGTATTTCTTTTTGCTGGGTACGTAGCAGGTCGAAAAAATCGGCTTCTATAACCACCTCGGCTTCCATTTTGGCCAGTTCATCCAGCAATTCGAAGACATAGGTAAGTCCGTTGTCCTGAAAGGCCTGACCATAAATGGCTACCTTCATACGTTGAGGAATTTGTCCAGATAATCCGAACGTTCTTTGAGGTCTTCCAGGAACTGATCGGCTTTATTGCCGTAAAGGATGGTGTAATTATAGCGGCGGAAGGTGTTCACTACTTCATTGAAGTTGTTGGTGCCTACCTTGATAGTGATCTGTACCACATCGGTCCGCGCATCGGTAATAAAGGCTCCGAAGAGCTTGGTATTGTTGCTCTCGACGATCTGGGCGATCTCGCTGAAAGAATAGTCCTTGATGCCCTTGGCCACTACCAGGATGGCACCCGGTTCCTTGAAGAAGGGGGTGTCGATAAAGACGCCCACAAAATCATTCAGGTCGTAGTAACCCATGACATGGGCTTCCTCGTCCAGAACTGGAATGATATTGGCCTCATTGCGGGAAAAGAGTTCGAGCACATCCAGCCAGGAGGTCTCCTTATGGGCGTAAAAAGATTCCAGGTTGGCTTTAAAACTGGAGATCTTCTCCCCTGTCTCAAAGGCCTCGAGGTCATTCTCCGAGAGTAACCCCAGCAATTTCTGGTCTTCTGTGACGGCCACGTGCGAATAGATGCTATTCTTGAAAAAGTGGATGGGTTCTTCAAGGAGGTCCTGGACGTCAAAGACCGGGATGGTATGGATGATATGGGATTCTATGGACATGACCTTTAAAATTATTGCAAATTACTAATTAAATAGATCAAAAGGCATGCCTAATTCGTATTTTTGCGGCGGTTCAACGATGATATGTTCTCCATGACGAAACTCAGTGTCAACATCAATAAAATGGCCACGCTCAGGAATGCGAGGGGTGGAAATGTACCCGATGTCATAGCGGTTGCCAGGGATCTTGAAGACTTCGGTGCAGATGGGATCACCGTACACCCCAGGCCCGATGAAAGGCACATCCGATACGCGGATGTCTATGCCCTAAAAGAGGTGCTTAAGACAGAATTCAACATTGAAGGAAACCCGAACCCCAGATTTACCCAGATGGTATTGGAGGTACGGCCTGCTCAGGTAACCCTGGTGCCCGATGCTGTGGACGCCATCACTTCAAACGCCGGGTGGGATACCAAAAAGCACCTGTCCTTCCTGAAGGAAAAGATCAGTGAATTCAAGGCCAGGGGGATACGCACGTCCATTTTTGTGGACCCCGTCCCCGCCATGGTGGAGGGAGCCGCTGAGACGGGAACAGACCGTATTGAACTCTATACCGAAATGTACGCCAGTGTTTACGAGAAAGATCCTGCAAGGGCGATCAAACCCTATGCGGAGGCCGCCGAGCTGGCTCATTCGCTGGGGCTGGGGATCAATGCCGGACACGACCTCAGCCTCGATAATATCGGGTATTTCAGCAAAGGGATCCCTCACTTGCTGGAAGTATCCATAGGCCACGCCCTGATCTGTGAAGCGATCTACCTTGGGCTGGAAAATGTCGTCAACATGTACAAACACAGACTGAGGTCATGAAAGGTTTGTACGCCAATGTAATGGGATCAGGCCCACCCCTGCTGATCCTGCACGGCTTCCTCGGCATGTCAGACAACTGGAAGACCCTCGGCACCCACTATGCAGATGAAGGGTTTGAAGTACACCTGATAGACCAAAGGAATCACGGCAGGAGCTTCTGGTCCGAGGAGTTCAACTACACCGTACTGGCCGAAGACATCAAGAACTATATGGCAGAACACGGGATTACTTCTGCCCATGTCCTGGGTCATTCCATGGGAGGGAAAACGGCCATGCAATTTGCCTGCACCTATCCCGAGAAGGTCATTTCCCTGATCGTTGCCGATATCGCCCCCAAATACTATCCCCCCCACCACGATTACATCCTGAACGGGTTGCGGTCCCTCTCACCCCAAGACCTCACTTCCAGGACCACCGCAGACGAGGCCCTTTCCCGGCATATCAGTGACTGGGGAATCCGACAGTTCCTGCTGAAGAATCTGTACTGGAAGGAGAAAGACCAGCTGGCCTTCCGTTTCAATCTTGAGGTCCTGTCAGAAAGGATGAACGAAATTGGCGAATCCATAGGCAGTACTGATAGGTATTTAGGGCCAGCCCTATTTATAAGAGGCAGCCGCTCCGAATACGTGCAGGAAGAAGACCTCTCAGGAATCAGGGTCCACTTCCCCCGGGCTATTCTCAAAACGGTCGAAAATGCAGGCCACTGGCTGCATGCCGAGAATCCCGATCAATTTCTTGAATTTACCCTGTCCTTCCTGAATTCATAACACGCTTGTCGTTTTTTCGAAGGATCCGTAATTCTACCGGGGCAAAATTGCGTGTGTCATAATTTTGGTTAAATTTGAGACCACTGACATTCATTACGTACTATCAACTCAAATTCTTCTCAATGAAAAAGCTTTTTGCCCTTCTGGCATTCTTCGGGATGCTGTTAATGTCCTGTAGTGACGACGATGCTACGGTGATCACCAACCCGCCGCCGGAACCGGTCAATTACACAAGCGGAACAGCGGATTTTTCAAACTACGTGGCCGTGGGAAATTCTCTGACCGCAGGATATTCCGATGCGGCCCTGTTTATCGATGGACAAACGGCTTCTTTTCCTAACATGCTGGCCCAGAATTTTGCGCTTGCAGGAGGAGGCTCTTTTTCTATTCCCTTCATGGCCGACAATTTAGGTGGGGCTACTCTCAATGGAACACCCATCCTGGGTAACAGGCTCATCCTCTCGTTTGCCAGTGGATCGCCTACCCCGGTACCTGTCTCAGGGCAGGGTTCCACGGAGATCGGCAATACCTTAACAGGTCCATTCAACAACATGGGGGTGCCGGGAGCCAAAAGCTTTCACCTGGTGGCTCCGGGATACGGAAATGTTGCCGGAGTACCCATTGGGGCGGCCAACCCTTATTACGCCCGTTTTGCCAGTTCTGCCTCTGCTACGATCATTGGTGACGCTGTATCCCAGAACCCAACCTTTTTCACTCTGTGGATAGGCAATAATGATATCCTGAGTTTTGCCACTTCAGGCGGATCGGGAGTAGATCAAACCGGAAACCTGGATCCAAGCACCTATGGCAGTAATGACATCACGGATCCGAATGTTTTCGCCAGTGTGTACGATGGCCTTTTGCAGGCATTGACCGCGAATGGAGCTGACGGGGTAGTCCTCAACCTGCCGGATGTTACCACTATCCCCTATTTCACCGCCGTACCTCATAACCCCCTGGATCCAACCAACCCGGCTTTCGGGCCTCAGATCCCTCTGCTGAATACAATTTTTGGCACACTCAACCAGATCTATACGGCCATTGGTCAGACACAACGCATAGTGGTCTTTTCGGAGACCGAAGCAAGTCCAGTAGTGATCATTGATGAGAGCCTGCCCAATATTTCAGCTACGATCGCAGGGGCACTTTTGGCAAACGGGCCTGCCTTTGAAGCCTTTATCGCCCAATTCGGTCTGCCTCCCCAGGCGGCCCCTCTGGTCGCCAATCTGCTGGGAACCACCTACGGGCAGTCCAGACAAGCTACCCCGGAAGACCTGATCGTCTTTCCGAGCGCTACTGTCATAGGGACGGTCAACGCCACCTCCGTTCAGAATCTGGTAGCCCAGGGACTTTCTGCCCAGCTGGCAGGTCAGTTTTCCGTAGAAGGCGTTTCCCTTCCCCTTGCAGACAAGTGGGTACTTACCCCGGATGAACAGGCATCGGTAACAGCCGCACAGGCCTCGTACAACCAGACTATTGAGGCACTGGCCCAGGCCTACGACCTGGCTTTTGTGGATGCTGAAGCCTACCTGCAAACTATTGCTGATGTGGGGATCCCATTGAGTGACGGAAGCACGATCACAGCTACCTATGCCAGAGGAGGAGGATTCTCCCTTGACGGGGTTCACCCTTCTCCAAGAGGATATGCCCTTGTTGCCAACCTCATCGTGGATGCTATCAATGCCAAATACGGTTCTAACCTTCCAGGGGTAGATCCTCTGGATTACACCGGATTATACATCCAGTAATCAGATAATTTTTATAATTTAAAGGCACGCTTCAGGGCGTGCCTTTTTTTAAACCCTAATTCCGAGATTATGAAATTCTTACTGAGGATGCTCCTTTCAGCCCTGGCCGTAATATTGCTGGCGAATCTGCTGGGAGGTGTACACGTAGATTCCTTTTTAATAGCCGTTATTGTGGCCCTGGTTCTCGGCCTGCTCAATTTTATCGTCAAACCCATTCTGATCATATTCACCTTACCCGTGACCATCCTGACCTTCGGGTTATTCCTCCTGGTTATCAATGCGCTGATTATCCTGTTGGCAGATTGGCTCGTGACCGGATTTTCGGTAGATAATTTCTGGTGGGCCCTTCTTTTTAGCCTCTTGCTGTCTTTTGTGCAATCCATATTTTTCTCTGCTCTGAAAGAACCGGAGCAGGCGAAATAAAAAGCGGGGGGCACAAGTCCTTAAAAACTTGTTCCACAGTGTAAAATGTACTACTTTTGCCTCCCTTTTGGGCACATAAATCACATTTATTCATGAACATTAGCAAGGAGCAGATCGATGACCTGAACGCAGTTGTTAAGGTCGACATCAGCAAAGAGGATTACCACGACAAGGTGGAGAAAATACTGAAGGATTACCGAAGGCAGGCTAACATCCCCGGGTTCAGGAAAGGACAGGTCCCCATGGGACTGATCAAAAAGCAGTACGGCAGGGCCGTGCTCGTGGATGAGGTAAATAAGTTGCTGCAGGACAATCTGAACAAATACCTGAACGAGGAAAAGCTTGACGTACTGGGCAACCCCCTGCCGAAGCAGCAGGATAGTTTCGACTGGGACCGTGAAGAATTCTCCTTTGAATTCGAACTTGGCCTCGCCCCGGAATTCGACGCGAACCTCAAAACAAAAAAACCCGTCACACACTACAAGATCGTAGCAGATAAAAAGATGATCGAGGAGCAGATAGAACGTATCCGCAAACAGTACGGCAAACTGATCTCCAAGAAGGAAGTGGGCAAAAAGGACGAGGTTACCGGTACCTTTACCAATCAGGCGGAGGAAATAGACCATAAGTCGACCCTCGAACTCGACAAGATCAAGAACAAAAAGGTACTGGAATCCCTTACAGGTAAAAAGCCGGGGGATGTTGTAACCCTTAAGACCAAGGGGCTTTTCAAGGAGGATTACCTGCTCTCGGGAGCTTTGGGCATCAACCGCGACAAGGCTGACAACCTGAATATAGAGGTGAATTTTACCATTGAGGAGATCAATGAAAGGCAGCCTGCGGAACTCAATCAGGAGCTCTTCGACAAATTGTTTGGCAAGGATAAGATCACCTCTGAGAAGGAACTGAAGGAACGACTCAAGGCAGATGCCGAAAAGCAATTTGAACAGCAGGCAGACCAGAAGCTCCTCAACGATGTGACAGAGCGCCTGATCGAGACCACTAAGTTCGACCTGCCTTCTGAATTCCTTAAAAAATGGATCCAAATGACAGGGGAAAAACCTTTGTCCCCGGAAGAAGCGAATGACGAATACGAGAAGTCCGAAAAGGGGTTGAGGTACCAGCTGATCGAAGGAAAGATCATCAAGGACCACAATATCGAACTCACCTTCGACGAGCTGAAGGAATTTACCAAAGGTTTCATCAAATCCCAGATGGCCCAGTACGGCCAGATGAATCCGGCTGAAGAAGAGCTGGATGCCATCGCAGGAAGGGTGATGAGTAACCAGGAAGAGGTAAAACGCCTTTCAGAACAACTCATGAGCCAGAAATTGCTGGCCCTGTACAAGGAAAAAGCCAACCTGAAGGTGAAAGAAGTCACCTATGAAAACTTCGTGAAGGAAGTGTACGGGTAACCCTTTTCACCGGTTCAAATAAGGGGAACAATAACCTTCCTGTCATGGTGTTAAGACTATTGTAAAATTGATAGGCAACTGTATCCTGCCATCGATTTTCATGAAAATTAAGTATCTTAGCTGAGCCGAATGTATACGATTCGGCTCAATTTTTTTAATATCGTTTTCCACATATGAACTACGGACAAGAATTCAAAAATTTCGCAATAAAAGATCAGGGGATCAGCAGTTTGTACTACGATGACATCCTCAGGAGTATGTATCCCGTGAACATGACCCCCAATATCATTGAGGAGCGCCAGTTAAACGCCATAGCCATGGACGTTTTCTCCAGGCTGATGATGGATCGCATCATTTTCCTGGGCACCGGGATCAGCGACCAGGTGGCCAACATTGTCCAGGCACAATTGTTGTTCCTGGCCAGTGCAGACTCTTCCAAAGACATACAGATCTACATCAATTCTCCGGGAGGGAGCGTGTACGCAGGATTCGGCATCTATGATACCATGCAGTTCATTAAACCTGACGTCGCCACCATTTGTACGGGTATGGCCGCATCCATGTCAGCCGTTCTGCTCTGCGCAGGAGAAAAGGGCAAACGAAGCGGACTCAAGCATTCCAGGGTGATGATCCACCAGCCCATGTCAGGGGCGCAGGGACAGGCCAGTGACATTGAGATCGCAGCGAACGAGGTGCTGAAGATCAAGGATGAGCTTTACACCATTATCTCCAAGCATTCAGGCCAGCCGTTTGACAAGGTGTACGAGGACAGTGACCGGGATTACTGGATGAAAGCAGAGGAGGCCCTTGCCTACGGGATGATAGACGAAATCCTGGAAAGGGATAAAGACTAATGATTGTGTTTTATCCGTGAAAACTAACCGACGGACCGGTTGGTGAACCAAAATCAGAATTATTTCGTTATTATAGGCGATAGTACAGAGAAAAATGGCAAAGGAAAACCTAGAATGCTCTTTTTGCGGTCGGAAAAAGCCCGAAACGAACCTGCTGATAGCGGGCCTGGATGCCCATATCTGTGATCGATGTATCGAGCAGGCACACGGTATAGTGGCTGAGGAGTCCAAGCAATCCAAGACAGACGACCTGTCTTCGGAATTGACTCTTAAAAAACCGCTGGAAATCAAGGGCTTTCTGGATACCTTTATTATCGGACAGGAGCGTACCAAAAAAGTGCTCTCCGTAGCCGTATACAACCATTACAAACGACTCCTTCAACCCAGTTCCAAGGAGGACGAGATCGAGATCCAGAAGAGCAACATCATCATGGTAGGTCAGACCGGAACAGGAAAAACCCTGATGGCCCGTACCATTGCCAAGATGCTGAACGTACCTCTCGCTATCGTGGATGCCACGGTGCTCACAGAGGCCGGATATGTGGGAGAAGACGTAGAAAGTATATTGACCAGATTACTGCAGGCAGCGGATTACAACCTGGAAAAAGCCGAAAGGGGCATCGTATTTATCGATGAGATCGATAAGATCGCACGCAAAAGCGACAACCCGTCTATAACCAGGGATGTTTCAGGGGAAGGCGTACAACAGGGGCTACTAAAACTTCTAGAAGGCACGGTAGTGAACGTCCCTCCAAAAGGAGGAAGAAAACACCCCGACCAGAAATTTATCGAGGTAAATACCGAAAATATCCTTTTTGTAGCCGGAGGTGCCTTTGACGGTATCGAGCGCATCATCACCAAAAGGCTGAACATGCAGGCCATCGGTTATAGCGCAGCCCGGATAGAAGAAAACATAGACCAGGATAATGTATTGCAGTACATCATCCCCAAGGATCTGAAGGAGTTTGGTTTGATCCCTGAGATTATAGGGAGGTTGCCTGTGCTCACCCATATGAATCCGCTCGACAAGAAAACACTCAGGGCGATTCTAACAGAACCCAAGAATGCGATCATAAAGCAGTACGAAAAACTGTTTGCCATGGACGGAATCACCTTCCAAATCACAGAACAGGCCCTGGATTATATCGTGGACAAGGCTATAGAATACAAACTGGGAGCACGAGGGCTGAGATCTTTATGCGAAGCCGTGTTTACAGATGCTATGTTTGAACTTCCGAGCAGTGATGACACGGAATTCAAGGTCACCAAACCATATGCAGAGGAAAAACTTTCCTACGAGACCATCAAGAAGCTAAAGGCGGTCTCTTAAATCTGAAATTTTTTGTGGATTACCGCATCCAGGAGGGTCAGACAGACCTTTTGGATGATCTTTTCATCCGAGTACAGCTCGTGTCCGAAATCCGATAAGACCTCCAATGAAACTCCTTTCTTTACGGCCCATTCCTCGGCCGGAATATGCTGGTCCCTTTCTCCGTACAACAAACGAACAGGACAGTCGGGAGCAGGAATATCATCGGGAATGTTCATAGGGGCCATGGCGTACAACGACTTCATTGGCAGGCCCCTGTGGGCAGCATGCCATGCCACGGTACCCCCGCAACAGAATGTGAGGTAGTGTGCCGCTTTCTTTTCCTTATTCATGAGCTGAGCCACAGCCGTTTCCATACCTCCCTGCTCAAAGGACTTCAACAGGTTCTCAGAAGAGCAAACAACCAGGTCGACATCCGCCAACTGGAAGGTGTCATAATATTGAATGTCGAAATATTGCTGCAGATACCCTAGGTAAGAGGTGATCCAAAGACCTTTTTTAGACCCCCATAAATCGGAAAGGATAACCAGTTTTTCTGCCATGATGATAAAGTTGTGGTTAAGTTCGGTGCAACAAGTTGGGCATTATCGGGGAATGTCGACCTATTTATTTGACGATCGGATGCGTTTTATCGATATAGTAGCTTAAAGCCTGGGGTATTCGGGATATACAGGTATTGTTTTTTTACCCGTTCATCTGGAGAAGCTCATCCAGATAGGCCCTGTCATTGGAGAGCCTGGGGATCTTGTGCTGGCCTCCGAGCTTGTCCTTGGATTTCAGCCAGTCGTAGAAGAGGTTCTCCCTCGCTATGTGAATGGTTGGCATATTCAGGGTCATATTGTTGTAACGCTTGGCCTCGTAATCAGAGTTCAGGGTTTTGAGTGCCTTATCCAGAGACTTTGTAAAGTCACCCATCTTTTCAGGCGGTTTCCGGAATTCGATCATCCACTCATGCGCCCCTTTTTCCTTCCCTGACATAAAGATAGGGGCCACTGTATAGTCCTTTATCTGAGCTCCGGTTTCCCGACATATTTGCTCCAGAGCTTTTTCTGCGTTCTCGATGATGAGTTCTTCCCCAAAGACATTGATATGGTGTTTGGTCCGGCCCGTGATCTGTATTCGATAGGGATCCGTGGAAGTGAACCTGACGGTATCCCCTATTTTGTAACGCCAGAGGCCAGCATTAGTGGTGATGATGATGGCGTAATTCTTTCCGGTCTCCACCTCCCACAGGGGGATGGTCTTCTGCTCCTCGGTACCATACTGGTCCATAGGGATGAATTCGTAAAAGATGCCGTAATCGAGCATCAGGAGGAGGTCATCCGCATTGTTCCTGTCCTGAATGGCAAAGAATCCTTCAGAGGCGTTGTAGATCTCGTAGTACCTGAAATTCTTTCTGGGAAGAAGCCTGTCGTATTGTTCTCTGTATGGTTTAAAACTCACCCCCCCGTGAAAATACACCTCCAGATTTTCCCAGATCTCGAAGAGATGTTGTTTCCCGGTCTCCTCCAGGACATTGTTCAAAAGCACGAGCATCCAGGATGGCACTCCCGCCAAACTGGTCACATTCTCCTGAATACTCTCGCGGATAATGGCGTGCATCTTGGATTCCCATTCGCTCATCAGGGATACTTTATTGCTGGGGGTGCTGCTCAATTCTGCCCAGAAGGGCATATTATCGATCAGGATGGCCGAGAGGTCCCCGAAAAAAGTACCGTTGTCCTCATACAACTCCTTGCTTCCGCCAAGCCTGAGGCTTTTCCCTGTGAAGAGCTGGGAATTTTCGTTGTTGTTCAGATACAAACATAGGAGATCTTTACCCGATTTGTAGTGGCAGTCTTCCAGGGCCTCAGTACTTACCGGAATGAACTTGCTTTTTGCGTTGGTGGTACCGCTGCTCTTGGCAAACCATTTGATGGCGGTGGGCCAGAAAATGTTCTGTTCTCCCCTTCTGCTCCGCTCGATCATGGGCTCAGCTTCCTCGTAGGAGATGATAGGTACCCGATCCCTGAATTGTTCGTAGTTTTCGATGGATGTGTATCCGTAGTGGCGGCCGATCTCGGTGTCCTCGGCGATCTCGAGCAATTGTTCCAGCACTTCCTGCTGAACCTCGGCCGGGTACTTAAGAAACAGCTCAATCTGGTGATACCGCTTTTTGAGCAGCCAGGAAGCAATGGAATTGAATAATGGAATCGGCATTTTTAGGTATCTTTGGCCCGTTTTGATAAAGAGTCAAAAGTTAGCAATTTTAACCGAATTTCTAAACAAACCAGCCTATGCAGTTTGAAGGGGTTTTGCGCAAGATGAGAACGGAGGTCGGGGACCCTATCCAGTATTACCTGTTGTTCGAAACAGATTTCCTGAATGTGAACCAGGTTCTCGGGCAGAAATTGCGAATCAACTTCCTTCGGTATCAATGCCTCAACTGCGGACTGGAAAGACCTATTTTCAGGCAGGGGTTCTGCCGGAGTTGTTTTTACGAGATCCCTGCGGCCGGGGAATGGATCATGCATCCCGAGCTTAGCACCGCTCACCTGGGGAAAGAAGACAGGGACCTCGAATACGAAAAGAGGATGCAATTGCAGCCCCATATCGTATACCTGGCCAATTCGAGCAACATCAAGGTAGGTGTCACCCGCAAGTCACAGGTGCCCACACGGTGGATAGACCAGGGTGCCCATGAGGCCATAGAGATCGTGGAAGTTCCCAACAGGTATTTGGCAGGGATCACGGAAGTGGCCCTAAAGGAACACATCGCAGACAAGACCAATTGGCGGAAGATGCTGACCAACCAGATAGATGATGAGGATCTCGTGAATTGGCGCAATAAGCTACGCCCTTATATCCCTGAAGAAGCTGCGCCTTACTTTATCGAAAACAACAAGGAGACTGAAATCCATTTTCCGGTCCTCCATTACCCCGAAAAGGTAAAGAGCCTGAACCTGGAAAAGACCCCTGAATTCGAAGGAGAGCTAATCGGCATCAAAGGACAGTATCTCCTCTTTGAGGATAATACTGTTTTTAACGTCAGGGGAAGCGAGGGCTATTACGTAGGCCTGAGTCTTAGTTGACAGAGTCTTTTTTCACCACTACGGAATCCTTCTTCTTTTTCTTCAATAAACCCCCCAGTACCGATTTCGCAGCCTCTTTAACCGCCTGGTTTGGCGTTCCGGCCGCCGTGCTGTCCCTGCGGGTCGAATCCGTTTTCTGGGTCCCTGAGGTCAGGATATTCCCTAAAGTCTTCTTCACCTCATCGGTTGTGGTAGTCTTTGTGCCCGTGCTGTCTGCCTTCTTCCCTGCCAAAAGGCCTTCCAAAAGAGTAGAAGCCTTTTCCTTACCCTGATTGAGAAGCTTTTGTTTCTGTATCTCCACCAGGCTGGCCGTGAGGTCCTTCACCCCTGTGGTAAGGTCCGTTTTCACCTGGGGACTGCTGTAGTTCCCACCTATGGACACCCCTACGGGAATAGTCAGGTCCTCCAAACTGTTGTCATTGATCCTGGCAATAAGGCTGTTCACTTCAGAACCCAGGTATCTGGCAGGAACATCCAGCCTGGCCCTGTAATTGAGCTGGTTGTCAAAGCTATGGCTGCCATCTACTGTTACGGCTATATCCTGGTATTTAAATGTCATGGGGCGGACGGTAACCACTCCGTCCTTGAATGAAAGGGTAGTCTTTAATCCGCTCAGGTTGAGTTTTGCAGGGTCAAAGAACTGGAGCTGTGAGGCCATGGCATTGAGCACGTTGGCCTTGTTTGTATTGATGCTGGTCTCGAAGATCTCAGCCAACACATCACCGGTGATGCTTTCCAGTTTGGGTGTGAATTCGGGACTCAGGATGCCGGAAAGGGAAATCCGGGAATTCAATTTTCCCTGCAGGGCTGATGCCACAGGCGCCAGGGCCTTTAACAGATCCAGATTGCTAAATGCCTCCGCCAGTTGAAATTGTTCCACACCCAGCTTCATGTCAAAAACCGGAACTTCACCTTTGGTGGATACGGAACCGTCCAACAACAATTTGCCCTTGAAAAGGGAAGAAGAGAAATTGCTAAGGGTAGCCGTTTCGTCCTTTACCTTTATGTTTCCCTCAACATCCCTCAGGACCAGGTTGTCATATAGGACGGTCTGGGCCCTGGCATCAATGCTGCAATTCAGGAAGGACGGTATCTTGACGGATGCAGTCTCTGCCTTCTTGTTCTCACCCGAAGTTGCCTCGGTATCTTCCACCATAAAGTCATTGAGGGAAAAGGTGTTGGATTCAAGGCTGAATACACCCTCCACGTCCTCCTTGTTGAACATAAAGCCCAACAGGTTGGAAAGGGTACCCTTGATGTCAAAATCGGTTTTCCCCAGGTTGCCCTGCATTCGGTTCAGGGTGATCCTCTCAGGTTTGAAGTCGATAGAGACCAGGCTGAACCTGGCAGGGGCCGTCAGTTCCTCACTGTTGTATTCAAATCCCTCCAAGCTCAACTTGCCGGAGGTACGAGTTTTGGCGTATTGCTTATTTTCCAGCGTGGCCATATCGAATGCCGTGGTCACATCTGCCTTGAGCAGACCTTTGAGGTTCTGTTCGGCCGCGTAGGGATAGGCCTTAGACAGATTGGCCAGGTTCATATTCGCATCGATGTGAGCATTCACCCGGGTATTGCCGGTCAGGTCCCTGAGGTCTGCCTCCATGGCGAAGCGGTCCTGATCGATGTTAAAGGAGGCCTTTTCAACCGTAACGTAAGTGTCCTTTACCAACCCCGTTTCATTAATGATCTCTGCCGCTAGGACGATGTTGTCTACCGATTTGGGCAGATCGGGATATTTAAAGGAAGCTTTATCTGATCGGATGTCTATTCGGAATGCGGGAATGTGCTCTTCGTCTATCCTGCCTTTGAACTCGCCTTTGACCACAAAGTCGCCTGTAGTGCTAACCCCATTGATGTCTTTGGAGTATTTCTCCGGAAACAGGGCCAGGAAGTTCCTGAAATCAGAGGAGGGGGTCTCAAAAGTGATGTCGACCTTATTAAAGTCTTCCTCCACGCGCACAAAACCTTCGAACACCAGGGGCAGTTGGTTTACCAACCCTTTATTCTCCAGGAAGGTGTAGGTATTGGTCTGGAGGTCGATCCCAAGAAGGGCATCAAGGACCACCTTATGCCTGTTCAGGTATTCGGTGCCGTCCATACTCAGGCTTACCAGCCCTTCGGTACGGGTATCCAGCCTGGATTCATTCAGGGACAGGTCTCCGGAACCCTTGTGCTGTAGTCCTGTTAGGTCGAGGTAGATCCCTCCTGCCTTGTCTGTGTATACCAGGCGGGAATCAGTGAACCCATACTCCTGCAGGTCCAGGGTAAATCCGCTTTCACCGGAAGGGTCTTCCCCGGGGGAATCCTTCTCTTTGGCTATCTCGTAATTGGGCCTTTCTTCCTCATCAAACACAATATTGACATAGGCCTTTTCCAGGGTAAGTTCCCGTAGTTTGATGGGTTCCGATGCACCCTTGAACAGCTCGTAGACCGAAAGGGAGAGATCGATGCTGGCTGCGCTGAACAGGGTATCCCCCTCAAAGGGCGCTGCCGTGGTCAGCACGGCTTCTTTTATGCGCAGGTGGGCATTGGGAAAGCTCCGGATCAGGCTAAGGCTGGCATCGGCAAAATCGAAGGTTCCTGTGATATTGCTGTTGACCTTATTTTTTATGATCTGGCCGATCCTGCCTTCCAGGATGAAGGGCAGGGCAACAATGGCTCCGATGAGGATCAGCAGGATAGCAGCTGCAATTTTTACAACTTTCTTTTTCATGTTATGAGATTTTGAGACGGGAAATCAGGATCAGATATCCAGGACGATCTCCTCGCCCATTTTCAATCCAAACCGTTTCCTTAGGATATATACGAAAAAATAAAGAAAAGGGGTGTCTAAGACCGCAATAAATACCTTAAATAAAAATCCGCTGATCACGAGACCGGTAAAGAGGGTCCACGGCAGGACCCCGAAGATACAAAGCAAGCCTACCACCGTAAAGGTATCGATGAACTGGGAGAGGAAGGTGGAAAAATTGTTCCGTATCCATAGGTATTTTCCCTTTGTGACCCTTTTCCAGAAATGGTATATGGCGATATCCACATATTGTGCGCAGAGGTAGGCGATCATAGAGGCGAGGACAGCGATCGGTGATAGGGCGAACACCTTTCTGAAGGTCTCATCATCTATAGGCGATTCCGGGATGGCTGGAGCCAATTCTGCCAGCAGGATGATCCCCATGGAAAAGAAGGAAGCAAAGATACCCGCCGTTACGATCTGGTTGGCCTTTTTCTTCCCGTAAATCTCCGAGATAAGGTCTGTGATCAGGAAGGTGATGGGGTACGGGAGGATCCCGACCGAGATCTCGAAGAGGGAGGCGCCGTAGACAGAAATCTCACCAAAGGGTCTCCAATAAAAGAATTTCTGAAAAATGAGGTTGGATACGACCAGGGAGGTGATAAATAGGGCCCCCAGGTACAGATAGATCTTATAGGCAACCTTCCTGTCCTTATCCGTCATTTTCTATCGAATGGTTATGCTGAAAGGGATCCTGGCCTGTACCCCCTTTTGTTGAACGGCATTTCTGACTTCCCTGTAAAGACGATAGCCGTCCTCCCCCATTTCTGATCTCAGCAGGTCTTCCTTGGCTCTCTCACTGGCTCCTGAGAGATCCTCCATAAGCATCTCGAAATTGGATTTATACCTGGGATACCTCCGAATGCTGAAGGAGGAAATATCTGCCAATTCAGCTGCCACCTCAATGGCATCATCCAGACCGCCAAGCTGGTCTACAAGACCCAGTTCCAGAGCTTCTGTCCCGCTCCACACCCGGCCCTGGGCCAAGCTGTCTGCACGTTCCACCGTAATATTTCTACCTGAAGCTACCCGCTGAAGAAAGGTTTGGTAGGTGTTCTCTATGCTTTCTGTGATCACATTTCTGAATTCGGGGCTCATCGGTTCAAAGAGGGAGTACTCGGTTGAATATTCATTGGTTTCTACCTGTTCTGCATTGATCCCGATATCCCTGGCCAGTTCACTGATATTTGGGATGGTTCCAAAGACCCCGATGGATCCGGTAATCGTCGTAGGCTCTGCCAGGATTTTGTCTGCCGCGGCGGCTATATAATATCCTCCTGAGGCAGCCACGTCGCCCATGGAAACCACCACCGGTTTCACCTTTTTGGTGAGTTCCACTTCCCTCCAGATCAGATCAGAGGTGAGGGCACTTCCTCCTGGGGAATTCACCCGTAAGACCACGGCTTTTATTTTGTTGTCCTCCCGGGCTCGGATAAGGGCTTCATTGATAAGTCCCTGCCCTATGAAGTTAGGGCCGCCTTCCCCGTAGAAAATTTCACCCTGCGCATAGATCACGGCTATTCGGTCACTCCCCTTGTAAATCGATTTTTTTCGGGCCTCTTTCATATAATCATTGAGCTCCACATAATCGATATCCTCGTCATCAGAGATCCCGAGGGCAGTTTTGATCCGGCTTTCATACTGGTCCATATACAAGGTCCCGTCTATGAGTCCGGAACGCAGGGCCAGGGCAGGTGTTCTTCCACCGAGGCTATCCGCAATGGCATTGAGGTCTGCCGGCTCCAATACTCTGTCCGAGGATACATCATCCAGGATACTGGCCCAGATGGATTCGAGCAATTCCCGGATCTGTGTCCTGTTCTCTTCACTCATTTCATCCTGCAGGAATGGTTCCACGGCACTTTTGTATTTTCCATGGCGCACGACCTCCATCTTTACTCCTGTCTTTTCCTGCAATTTCTTAAAGTAGAGCACTTCAGCTGAAAGCCCTCTGAAATCCATGTTCCCAACCGGATTGAGGAAGACACTGTCTGCCACACTGGCCAGGAAATAATCCTTTTGCATGTACATGTCGGCATAGGCGTAGACGAATTTTCCGGACTCTTTGAAATCCGTTAGCGCATCCCTGATCGCCTTTACCTGGGACCATCCGGCCATTACGAACTGGTTCCGCACACTGATCCCCTTGATCCTGTCATCCGTCTTTGCCACGGCAATCGCATGCAGGATATCATCAAGACCCACAGCATCTTCAAACAGTCCGGCAAAGGGGTCAGCCTCATTATTACCCGTATAGTCATTGATGGGGTCCTTGATCTGGAGGTCCAGTACGGAATTGCGTTTTACCACAACCCCTTCTTCCGCACCGGCAAGACTGATAAAGATCAGGAACATAAAAAACAGGATGCCGAAGGCTATGAGGGTTCCCAGGATCGCAGCCAACAGATTTCTCAAAAAATTCATAAGGATCTTTTAATCGGACCAAAGATAGTGAATGTGCTAATCTCCTTGAATCAACCCTCCATATTTTCACAAAATGGACTTATAGGCATCCCCTATTTCACGGGGCTTGCCAGAATGGAAAACGTCAGCTTCTAGTGAATACCTTAATGGGTCTTATTCAATTTCTTTTTCATTATTTTGCCAGAACTATGACACCTCTTCATACGGTCTATATATCCCTGGGAAGCAACGAGGGGAACAGGGTCTATTACCTGCAGAAAGCTCTATTCCTGGTCGGGGAGAAAATAGGATCAGTACAAAAGATCTCCCCGGTCTATGAATCCCCGGCATGGGGTTTTGAATCGGATCCCTTCCTCAATACCTGTGCGGAAATTGAAACGGCTCTGACCCCGGAACAGGCATTGGACCACATACTCGAAATAGAAAAGTCCCTTGGTAGAATTCGATCTGAAGAGGAGGGATACCGGTCGCGCACTATTGACATTGACATCCTCTATTTCGATAAAATCGCAATAGAAAGTGAGCGTTTAAAGATCCCTCACCCCGGTATCCCCTTCAGGAGATTCGTACTGAAACCCCTGGCCGACATTGCGCCCCAATTCTACCATCCCGTTCTGAATAAGGATACGCGCAACCTGTTGCAGGAATGCAGGGACGAATCCACGCTGACCAAGACCGATATCAAACTCCATACGGATTGGGAAGAGAAGTTCGCTGACCTCCATTTTGTGACGATTGAGGGGAATATAGGAGCTGGAAAAACCTCCCTTGCTCAGAGGATCTCAGAAGATTACAAGGCTAAACTCGTCCTCGAGCGCTTTGCGGACAACCCTTTCCTTCCTAAGTTTTACGAAGACCAGGCGCGCTATGCGTTCCCCCTGGAGATGTCCTTTATGGCCGACCGATACCAGCAATTCACGGAAGACACCACTCAGTTCGACCTGTTCAAGAAGTTCATGGTGAGTGATTACGACGTGTACAAAAGCCTCATCTTCGCAAAGATCACCCTTCAACCTGATGAATACCTCCTTTATAGGAAAGTATTCGACCTGATGTACCGCGAGGTTCGCAAACCGAATCTCTACCTCTACCTATACCAGACCACGGACCGTTTGCTGGAGAATATAAGGAAGAGGGGCAGGAGTTATGAGCAAAGGATCGAACCCGATTACCTGGAACGCATTAACAAGGGCTATTTCGACTTTATAAAGAGCTATCCAGAACAAAAAACGCTTATCTTGGATGTAAGTGAGCTCGATTTTGTTCAAAATCCCGCCGATTACGAATACGTGCTGGACCGCATCCTGCATTTTACCGCAGCTTCACAAACGCGTTCAAAAAAATAAAGTATTCCTACCTGTTTTTGGAGATTTCACGGAGTTTACTCCAAAAATCCCACACTACCACTCCGGCGCTTACCGCGATGTTCAGGGAGTGTTTGGTCCCTTCCTGTGGAATTTCCAGTACCCCTTGGCAGGCATTGACCACTTCCTGGGTCACCCCCTTTACCTCGTTTCCAAAGACCAGGGCATACGGTTTCTCAGTTGAGGGTTTGAAGGTGTTGAGTTGATCTGCCCCAACGGCCTGTTCCACGGCCAGGCAGCGATACGTTTCCCGGAGTTCAAGGATGAGTCCGAGGCAATCTTTTCGGTATTCCCAGCTGACACTCTCGGTGGCTCCCAGGGCCGTTTTCCGTATGTCCTTGTGGGGAGGGGTGGCCGTGATCCCGCACAGGTAGATCTTTTTGACCAGGAATGCGTCCGCAGTCCGGAAGACCGACCCAATATTATGAAGGCTTCGAATGTTTTCGAGGATAAGGACAAGGGGCGTTTTTTCGGCCTCTTTAAAGGCCTCGACATCCAGCCGGTCCAGCTCTTTGTTCAGCAGTTTGCGCATTCGGTCTCAAATCGATATCCGATGGTCCAAGTTATCCCAAAATATCAACAAGTGTTTACATTGCCTGGGCAAATCGATACCTTCGTTTTACAGGTGTAAAGATAAGCCCAAAGAGGAGGATCAAAAGGAAACACTATGAAAAAAACCGGGAAGGTGACCCCGCTGATGAAGCAATACAACACCATCAAGACCAAGTATCCTGATGCGCTCTTGCTATTCCGCGTAGGTGATTTTTATGAGACTTTCGGGGAGGATGCTGTAAAGGCCTCGCGAATCCTCGGGATCATCCTTACCCAGAGAAACAACGGCGGAGATCGCACGGAACTAGCGGGCTTTCCTCATCACTCCCTGAATACCTATCTGCCCAAACTGGTAAAAGCGGGGCAACGCGTGGCCATATGCGATCAGCTGGAAGACCCCAAACAGACCAAGACAATTGTCAAAAGGGGTGTCACCGAACTCGTTACCCCGGGTGTAGCCCTGAATGATGACATCCTTTCTTCCAAAAGCAACAACTTCCTCTGTGCCCTCCATTTTGGAAGTAAAGCCTATGGCATCGCTATGCTGGACATCTCCACGGGGGAATTCTTAACCTCGGAAGGCAGTGCAGAAGAAATGGACACCCTCCTGCAGCATTTTAACCCGAGTGAGGTCCTGATTTCCAAAAAACACAAGACGGATTTCGCGGAAACCTTCGGCACGGCCTATCACACCTTTTTATTGGAAGATTGGATCTACCAGCAGGATTACGCGAATGAATCCCTCTGCAACCACTTCAAAACGGCCTCCCTGAAAGGATTTGGCATCTCTGGCCTCACACTGGGGATCATAGCGGCCGGTGCCGCTTTGCACTACCTGTCCGAGACCGAGCACAGGAGGTTACAGCATATCACCAGTCTGGTACGCATCGGAAATACAGACCATGTCTGGATGGACCGGTTTACGATCCGGAACCTGGAACTTTACCAATCCCCTCACCCGGAAGCGGTGACCCTGCTTCAGGTGATAGACAAAACAAAATCCCCCATGGGAGGGCGCCTGCTGAAGCGCTGGCTGGCATTCCCCCTAAAAGACCTGGAAAAGATCCGGGGCAGGCATAAGTCTATAGCGTATTTCCTGGAAGAGGAAGGTCTGCATCGGAAAATGCAGGAACGCATTGATAAAATGGGGGACCTGGAAAGACTGGTCGCCAAGATCGCCACAGGCAGGATCAACCCCAGGGAGGCCGTTCAGCTGAAGAATTCCCTGGAGGCCGTCGTTCCGGTGAAGCAGTGGATGACCGGAACGGGGAACCAGGCTGTGGATGCGATCGGGGAAAGCCTGGATACTTGTGAGGAACTCAGGACGCGTATCAAAGAAGTGCTCAGTGAGGATGCCCCTGTAAATGTTCTGAAAGGAAATACAATAGCTCCCGGATTTTCGGCAGAGCTCGATGAGCTTCGCGGCCTGGCTACCTCCGGAAAGGATTACCTGGACCAAATGCTGGCCCGTGAGACAGAGCGCACCGGTATCAGCAGTTTGAAGATCGCCTCCAACAACGTTTTCGGCTATTATATCGAGGTTCGCAATACGTATAAGGACAAGGTCCCGGAAGACTGGATCCGGAAACAGACCCTGGTCAATGCAGAGCGGTATATCACGGAAGAGCTGAAAGAGTATGAGGCCAAGATCCTGGGTGCGGAGGAGCGTATCCTGGAGCTGGAACAGCAGCTCTTTTCCCAGCTGGTGCTGTGGATGCATGCATACATCCATTCCATACAGGAAACGGCCAAAGGGATTGCCAGCCTCGATTGCCTTTGTGGCTTTGCTCAACTGGCAAGGGAGAACCGGTATGTGGTCCCGTCCATGAACGATTCCACAGCCCTTCATATTACCCAGGGGAGGCACCCGGTCATTGAAAACCAGCTTCCTCCCGGTGAAGCCTATATCCCGAACGATGTGATCCTCGACAGGGAGAACCAGCAGATCATCATGATCACCGGGCCCAACATGAGCGGGAAATCTGCCATCCTTCGCCAAACGGCACTTATCGTCTTGCTGGCACAGATAGGGAGTTTTGTCCCCGCAGATGAAGCCACCATAGGAATGGTAGACAAGATCTTTACCCGTGTAGGTGCAAGCGACAATATTTCCCTGGGAGAATCCACCTTTATGGTGGAAATGAATGAGACCGCTTCTATTCTGAACAATCTCTCCGAGCGCAGTTTGTTGCTGCTGGATGAGATAGGAAGGGGTACGAGCACCTATGACGGGATCTCCATTGCCTGGGCCATAGCAGAGTATCTCCACGAGCATCCCAGCAGGGCAAAGACCCTTTTTGCCACTCACTACCACGAACTGAACGAAATGGCTGCGACCTTTGAGAGGATCAAAAATTTCAATGTGAGCGTCAGGGAATTAAAGGATAAGGTTTTGTTCCTGCGAAAGCTAAGTCCGGGTGGAAGCGCCCACAGTTTCGGGATACACGTGGCCAGGATGGCCGGTATGCCCCAGCAGGTGCTCCACAGGGCTGAGAAAGTGATGAAAA
Organism: Muriicola jejuensis; assembly: GCF_010671595.1. GTDB lineage: Bacteria > Bacteroidota > Bacteroidia > Flavobacteriales > Flavobacteriaceae > Muriicola > Muriicola jejuensis. Next base: position 619,270 of record NZ_JAABOP010000001.1, read on the forward strand.
AACTGGAGCAGAGCCATTCGAGCGAAGAACTCACCGGAAAACTGCAGGCAGCTGCCTCTGAGATGCAGCTGAGTTTCTTTCATCTCGATGACCCCCTGCTGGAGGAGATCAAGGACGAGATCCTTACCCTGGACATCAATACCCTCACCCCCGTGGAGGCCCTGATGAAACTCAACGAGATCAAGCGCTTGCTAACCAAGAACAAGAAGGCCACTTCCTGAGGACTTTGGAGGTTTCCCCACTTTCTTTTTCCCCCGAAAGTTCTTTGGATTTTACAGAATTGTATTAAATTTGCGTCCGCATCTGTTGGAGATGCGTTGTTCTGTACACATGCGAAAATAGCTTCCTGTACTACAGCTTAGCTGAGTACAGGAGTAGAGCGCCAAACAAATGCAGTATGCGTTTAAGCTTGGAAGCTATTTACAATGATGCGAAAATAGCTCAGTTGGTAGAGCGCCACCTTGCCAAGGTGGAGGTCGCGGGTTCGAATCCCGTTTTTCGCTCAGAGAAAACGCTGCATGCAGCGTTTTTTTGTTTTATCAAGTTTCTACCGGAGGCTCGAGTGGTGGAATTGGTAGACACGTTGGACTTAAAATCCAATGGCCATTACGGCCGTGCGGGTTCAAGTCCCGCCTCGAGTACAGATGCGAGAAAAAGCCAGCGCAGCGCGCTGGTTTTTTTATTTCAGGTCGCCAAGCCAAGCTTGCTTGAGCGAAGGCGGATGAAATAAAAAACCGGCATGAAATGCCGGCTTTTTCTCGTTCAAAATGACGTCACGGGACTCACGAAGTCCGACAGGACGAGTAATTCCCGCCTCACTTATCAAAAATTCAATACCCGAGTAAGAGCCGCATGGAATGCCGGCTTTTTCTCGTTCAAGATGTTCGGGGGGGACTCAACGACGAAGGAGTTAATTCCCGCTTTTTTAATAGATATTTCCAATTTTCCCAGAGTAAGAGCCGCATGAAATGCCGGCTTTTTCTAGAATTCAACTTTACTTATTAACCATTTATTTTTTGAAATTCATATACCTATCACATCCACGGACGCACTAAAATACCTATGCATGTCCATTAATTCTTTTATTCATAATTGGTTCTAGTACTGATATTTTGACCTACATTACTGCATCAAGGATTAATTTAATCTTTAACCAATAAGCTGCATATCATTTACTAACACTATTTGAATCGATATGAAAAACAAAATTATAATCGTGTGCCTATTTCTATTTTCATCCTGTAATGATAGTAAGTCCGTAAAGAATAGTTCCGATGCTGAAGTCAAGCCTGAATTAAAAGAAGCTTCACTGCCTGACAAATTCCGAGAACCTCTGGGATACGTATCAGATTTCGAGAATCTATTTACGGTACAGCAAATAAGTGAGCTGGAAAAGCGATTATCAGAATTCGAATTAATTAACAAGCGAAAAATTTCAATTGTAACCGTAGATTCAATTGAACCTTATGAAGACATATTAGATTTCGCAACCCATTTAGCGAAAGAATGGGGTACCCTTGATGGGGATCCCAATAATGGTCTTCTAATTTTATTTAGCAGATCCATTGGTCAAATAAGTATAGTGACCGGTATAGAAACGAGGGAAAGAATAACTGATGAAGTTTGTGAGAAAGTAATCAACAAAATCATTCTTCCTGAATTTAAAAATGAGAATTATTTTATCGGTATTGATAAAAGTGTGACGTATCTGATCAAATACTGGTAATTCGCCCAGCGTACATGCAGCCTTTTAGAAATCATATGAGGCTTTACTCATATGATCTTAATTGGCAAGCGGATAGGAAATTTCATTCTATTCGGAGAAATATTTTTTCATACTTCATTTTAGTGAATGGATTAATCATCAATAGAAACAATCCACCACTGTGAAATTCTGCCGTTTCAAAAAGTAAATTATTATCCCTATTCAGTGTTAAACGGATTCTTTTTTTATCAATATCACCAAATAAATAGGGAATGCCCCTCATTTTGAAACTCCGATTTTTTAAATACAGATAACCATCATTTCTAATTCCAAATCTTATTTTCTTCTGCCTTATAATACTATCGCCTTCCAAATAATCTATCGCCAATTTTTTATTATCAATAACCTCAATTGTAAATGAATATCGTTTTGAGGGATCAACTATAATTTTTTTAGTTAGCCATCCATTATTTAGTTCATCATAAAAGGTATGATAAACCCCCAAATCCGAACTTGTTAAGTTCCAGGTCCTGGCAGTATCCTTTGTAGGCCCAGAATAAATGGGTTCAAGTTCATATCTACCATTTATTGACGATATCTTTAAAATAATTGGCGACTGATCGATAACGGATCTTTTAGGGAACGAGGCACATCCGATAAATAAAATACTTGAAACTAGATATAGAAGTGGCAGAGTATAGCTAGACCTGTCCATTATTTTTATACGCTACAAATTTTAGCATCTCTTATGGAGGATTTAATTAAAACTTTTTTAAAAATTTTAATCATCATATGATTCGTCGCTCTGTCTTTTACAGCAATTCTAATGGTATGTGTTCCGAAATTGGTCCCCATATTAGACACATTTCTAATGAAAAGTCCATTCTCTCTGCATTTGGATACAATAAAATCGGCATTGGGACCATTTTCTGGTAAATAACAAAGAATGAAATTTGCTTTAGTTGGAATAATCTCTAATGTTGTGATTTTCATCAGCTCTCTTGAAAGCTCATCTCTTAAGACTTTAGTTTTTTCATAGCATTTTTCGTAATAATCATTGTCTTTTATTGCAATTACTGCTGCTATTTGGGCCGGCAAACTTACAGCCCATGGAGGAGAAATAGACTTGAGCTTTTCAAGTTGATAAGGTGATGCACATAAATAGGCAGAGCGCAGACCACTTAGCGCATACACTTTAGACATTGACTTGCAGATTATAATATTCATACTTTTGGTTGCAAACTTTTCGAGGGACTGATTTTTACCTGTGTATTCTACATATGTCTCATCTAACCAAATGCGTGTTGGAAGCGAGATTTGCTTCAGAACTGTTTCCAATTTTGTTCGAGAAACGTACTGCCCTGTGGGACTGTTTGGATTGACAATTACTATGAGATCATAATTGCTTTTGGCCATTGAAACAAGCCTATCAGGATTTAAATTATAGTTCTCCTCTTTAAACAATTTTAGTCGATCCACTTTGCATCCTATAATATTCTTTAAAACATGTTCATATTCACCATACATCGGATCAAGTATAAGAACATGTGATTTGGAAGTCAGCCATTCTCTGAAGGCCAGAAAAATGAGATCTGAAGAACCAGCTCCTGGCAGTATATTATAAGGTTTAACACCACGCATTTTTGCAATACTATTAGCCATTCCACTGCAATCAGTTGGCGGCGAAGTTTTACTGATCCAGGAAAGATGTTTATTTAATTCTTTCAGGATTTTTGGAGATGGATCAAACCAAGCGTCCAGAACATCAGCATTAATAATTTTTTTTCGTCTGTTTAGGTTGTCAAACTCATTTCCTATGGCCTTAAAAAAATGACCGCCATGATAACATTCTGATGGTTTAAAAAAAGGGATCGCTAAATGCCAATTGCACTGACTTTCTAACTTTATAAAAAGTTGTTTTAAATTTTTGTCCGCAAAAGTGCCTAGTGCACCAACATTGCCCAGAAGTAATTCAAATTTTACTTCACCTGATTTAATGGTTTTTTGCATTGCTTTAAAACCTAATTTTAAATACATGCTTAAAACTTCAGTCCTACCAATGGCCATGATGTTTGTACCACCGTTTGATTCAATCCACCTAAAGGCTGACCACATCAGAGCTAATGCTATAGGCCGTCCACGATACTCTTGAATGACTGTTAATATTCTCATCTCATATGAGCCCTCATCGACTTTAAAAGGCAGGTCTTTTCTGTTAAGATATTTATCTATAGAGAACTGATCCATGTGGGGAGGAGTAATGCTTATAAAGCCAACTATTTTCTGATTTATTTTGGCACAGATATAAGTATTAAAATCATCTAATCTATCGCGAAAAAGTTTTAATTCATTTTCTGAATGTTGCCTTAATTCAGTGCCGTATACTTCGTGTCTAAGATGATAGATTTTATCTCGATCCTCCTCAGATGCAATTGAGATAGTGATTTTTTTCTCGGTCATAATTGTTTATTCTGACGTCTCTATTTTGTAACAGCATTGATTATTTAATTATGTGACTTTTTAAAAGCCGGCGGTCTTGTAATTATTTAGCCACATTATTTAAGCGAAGTCCCTGCTCTTGGCCTGTCCAATTCGAACATGAAATCCAAGTACCGGCCTTTAACCATTCAGGTCGGTACTGGATTTATTCAATAAAGAAGATTTTGCATTAGTGGGAAGGTAGCTATTTATAACAGGTGCTGTTAGCCCAAAATTAATCATACCTGCATTTAACAAATAATAAGAATTTATCTGTTACCTGGTCTATTTTGTATAAGGGATCCTTCTTGACACTTTCCGCATCAGCACATTGATTAGATCATCCGCAGAAGAGCCCAATCCGCCTTTGACATTCTTAAAATAGTTGACCACCACTTCGTTATCCATATGGATAAAGTCCATATTCACCGTCGCATTCTGGGTCGCCCCAACAAAACCGAAAGCGGCCATGCCTAATGCCGCAGCATCAGACATGGGTTTATTTGTAGAATATTTGCCAGTGACCACCACATCCACACCAAGAATCTCACAGATCTTTGCAGATACTTGCTCGAATGCCTTTAAAGGCTCTATTCCAGCATCTTTTAGCAGTGAATTCGTGATCGTCGGATTTTGAACGCCAACCAGGAGTTCTCCCCTTTTCTCCCTGGTCAGAAACCAGGAGTACATCGCTTTTTGAATATTGAGCGCTTCCTCATTTTCAATTTCCCTGATCTGTGCGGGTGTGAAATCCTTTAACTCCTTAGGCCTTAGCTTTACCGAGGTGTCTAATGGCAATATTGCGATCGTCTTCGTACCGGCCACATAAGTCTCGGCATCGGGGTGGACGTACAGTTTTGTCTGAGACTGCAGAGCGATCGCAGACATTATCAGCATGCTAAATAGTATCTTTTTCATGATTTGAAATCTTTAGATAGGTAGTTGAATCTCGATAGGATATGTATCATCCTTTTAAAATTTATATCCAAGACCCAATTGGAATCCACTGAGCTTTAAAGAGGCATCAAACTCATTGTCCTCGACCAGGTTGGACAATCCCAAGGTGTATCTGCCCTCTATGAGAAAGTTCTCTGAAATATCAAATGACAGGCCCAAAGCTGCCCCAAAATTGAATGATTTCTCACCTTCCTCGGTATTGAGCAGGAATCCGAAACTGGGGCCCACTGCCACATTGAACTTATCAGACAAACCGAATTGTGCCAACACGGGTACCTGAATCTGGTCCAGGTCCTGTATGGCGATATAATTGATCTCCGGCCTGATATCCAAAGATTCTGATACCTGGATCTCGGTGAACAATCCAATGTAAAATCCGGTCTCATTGTCGCTGATCTTAATCCCATCAAAATCCGCCTTGGCGGTTGCAAAATCGGCTCCGGCCCGGACACCGATACTTTGGGCGTTCATACTAAATAATCCTGCAATAATGCATACTGTGGAAAAGAGTGTTTTCATAGTTGAAGTGTTTTAGTAATTGATTTGTTTTATAAACTAAAGCAAGAACAAAATCAGAACATTATTAAATCAATTCGTCGAACACGTTTTTGCCCATGGCAAACAATGAGAATTGACCGACAATCCGTTTTACACTAGAGAAAACCGAAGAAAAGGGTGCTATTTCACTTAGTTGAAGGGGAAGTTCCGATGTGTCGAAGGATTAAAAAAATCAGAGGTTGTTCAGGATTCTAAGGAAATCGGATTTGAACTTTTGTCCGATGGGGATCTTGTGTTTCCCTATGAACACCTGGTTGCCGCTCAGGCTATTGAGCTTATCTAGATTGATGGCAAAGGATTTGTGGGACCTGATAAACTTCTTCTTAGGTAATTGATCCAGGATATTGGTAAAGGTGCTGTTGGTCAAAAGAAAATGGTCATCGATATGGATTTTTACGTAGTCCCCGTAGGCTTCTACAAATAAGATATCATCGATATTTACCTTGTGCAGGGTCTTGTCTGCCTTGACTATCAAATAATGATCCCTGCGGTCTGTGGGCCCTATCTGAGCACTCTTCTCTAACACCTTGGTGACTGCTGTATAAAATCGGTCAAAAGAAAAAGGCTTTAGAAGGTAGTCCACCGCATTCAGATCAAAACCGTCAATCGCATACTTTGAATACGCCGTAGTAAATATGACTTCAGGAGGGTTTTTAAGTGATTTTAAAAATGTCAATCCAGAGATCTTCGGCATGTTGATGTCCAGAAACATGAGGTCTATCTTCTCTTTCTGGAGATGCTGAAGGGCCTCCATGGCATCTCCGCAAATTCCGGCGAGATCCAAAAAGTCGACCTTGTTCACAAAGGTCTCCAGCACCTTTTGAGAAGTGGGTTCATCGTCTACGATCAGGCAATTAAGGAGCATCCTTGTATAATTTAAGCGATATGCTATACTTGTTTTTGCCTTCGATTATTTCCAGTTCGTGGGCATCCGGGTATACAATTTCAAGATTCTTTTTGATATTAGCCAACCCCACACCTGAATATCCTCCATTTAAATTTTCATAGTCTTCCCTTCTGTGGTTCTCAATGGTAAATTGAAATACATTGTCCTTTTGAACGAAATCTATGGAGATAAAGTTCTCATCTGACTTAGCGGGGGCTCCATGTTTGAAACTATTCTCAACCAAAGGCAATAAGAGCATGGGATATATAGAGAACTCTTCGTCCTGCACATCCTGCTTGAATAGGATCTTATCAGCTTCTTTATGCCTGTATCTTTGAAATGCAATATAATTCTTCAACAAAAGCAACTCTTCTTTTAAGGTCACCCGCGAAGTATTGGAATCATAAATAATATATCTGAGGACATCCGATAACTGGACAATGGCGTCCTTGGTCGTTTCCTTGTTTTCCAGGGCAAGGGCGTAGATCACATTCAGTGAATTAAACAAAAAATGCGGATTCATCTGGGATCTCAGGGAGGCAAGTTGCATTTGGATCTGCTGATTCTTTATTTTCAGTTGACGGTTTTCCGCCGTATTAAAGTGGATCCAGTCCTCAGCGAGCTTGAGCAAGGTGGTTCCTAAGAGGAAAATAAAAAATATCCCCGTTAACTCTGTGATTGAATAATAGGAGATAAAGAAATAATCCGGAAATACAAAGTCTATAAAATAATTGAAAAACCACCTGTTAAACAGAGTAAAAGCGAATAAATTGAGGATAAAAAACAGAATGAACGGCAGATACCTTTCCCGTTTCAGTAAAACGGGAATGATCAGATACAGGTTTATGAGAACGGGTATAATGATCGTGACCAAAAAACTTCCCGTATAGATATAATCTATTTTTTTAGGCAATTTGAAATGTGAAAATGAAAAGAGCAATAACACGAAGACCGCAGACCAAAGAATAGCATTGAACAACAACGGCCTGAGGTGACTCCTTGATATTTTCAATTCAACACTGTTCATTTATCGCTTAAAGTAATATTGTATGGTTTCACCTTTCCATTTATCCTGAATATCAGAATCTATGTATTTAGTAATGAATCTTTCCAATTCTTCCGATGAGGCTGTCAGCAAATATCCCGATTGATTCACCCCTGTTCTCTCATGCTTTATCTTTATCCGATCTTCATCCAACAATTGAACCAGTTTCTTCTCTGAAAACCAAAGTAATTCCACCGAGTTGTTATCATTTGAAAATTCCAGTTTTGCCAGGGTATGCATGCCTACAAAATGTCCCGTAGCTACCGGATTAATGGTGTTCATATCTACATCAAAGAGTGAAAAATCGAGAAAAAGCTGGTCCCTGATCTTAAATGGCATAGCCACAAAGGATGCGTTTCTATCCTCGTCTGAAAGCTCCACATAGTATCCATCCTTGTACATTTTGTATTCCTCAAGGTCTTCAGGAGACAGGTCTTCAGGGGATGAAACTTTTTTGTCTTTCAAGTACATCTCCTTGAAGGAGAACACCTCACAATAATTGTTCTTTTCATCATGCCATTTCCCTATAAATTTCCGTTCAAATGAGATACTGTCTTTCGTATAAAAGGGGAAAAGTGACTTTACGATGCAGGAGTTTAACAGAAAAACTCCCATCACTAAAATAATTCGTCTGTTTTTCATGATTTACCATTTATAGAATGTCCATCAAAAAAAGAAACTAGAGGAAGTAAAGGCAATAAATTTCGACAAACACGATGTGCAGGTCGACATTCAATGATTCTGTAAAATTAAAGTCTCTCAGAGACTCATAAAATTAAAGGAGAGTTCTATTCATCGTTCCTCTCCTGTCATACGCTAATCGGCAAGTATCTCTTCTAAAAGTATTGAAGATTTTCTAACCCTTTCAAAATTTAACTCTCTTGGGCATAGGTTTAGTTTTGGACTAGCATCAGGAACGATATTTTAATATATTTCGATAAGAATATTCTCAACATCTACTGCAACCAAAGGGCAGAAAAATATTTAATCATGAAACTCCAGCTCATCAAAGAATTCAAGGAATTCGCCGTAAAAGGAAATATGATCGACATCGCCATTGGGGTGATCATAGGGACGGCCTTTAACAATGTAGTCAACGTCCTGGTGAAGGAGATCTTCCTCCCTCCCCTCTCCTTTATGACTGATGGCATCAACTGGGAGAACAAGAAGATCATTTTAAGGGAGGCTGTCACCCTGGATGGGGTTACCAAGCCGGAGGAGATCGCCATAGGATATGGCAAACTCCTGGAAGCAGGATTTGATTTCCTGATCATTGGTTTTACGATTTTTTTGGTGGTCAAGGTCATGAACAAGATCCGAAACAAGGCAGATGATCCCAAAAACCAATCGGAAGCCACTCCCAAGAACATCGAATTGTTGAGCGGGATCTCAGAACTCATGGAAAGGCAGGTGGAGCTGCTGAAGAAGATAGAACAGAGCGGCCAAAATCAAAAAAAATAAACTGTGTGAGCTTTGAATCTTGCTACCGCTACCGCCAGTCTCCAGACTGGTGGTACCATATTCTACCCCAAAAACCCTATATCATCAATTTCCATTACGGAATGATCACCCTGAAGATTTCTTGCACTGCTAAATTTCCACTCTTCCGGATGTACTACAAATCCTGAACGAATCGGATTTTTATGAATATAATCCAATTTTTGTTTGATCACTTTGGCACTCCACAGTTCTACAGGTTTGTTATGATGTTGCCAAAGCTGGTAATTTTTGACATTCTTTTTTTTCGAAGCTGCGTTCCCGAACATTTCTAACAACCATTCTCTTCTACTTTCCCGAAAATTTTCCCGTATGGCAGTAACGATTCTTTTTGAAGTATACTTCTTGAAATCCCGGAGTAATGAGGCTGGATCTCCATTGAAAGACCGAAAGATAAAATGGACATGATTAGGCATAAAGCAATAGGCAAAAAGTTCCATTCCCTTTTCCTTCCGGCAGTATGTGATTGCCTCTGCCAGTATCTGAAAATAAGGTTGTCTTGTAAAGACATCTATCCAATACACAGTGGCAAAGGAAACGAAATAAGCTGCCTTTGGGTTGTGAAATTTGTAGTTGCGGCTCATCTTGAAAAGATAAACCGATTGACTGCAAATCGTTTACCATTCGATAAGGAAAATACCACAAGTCACAGACTTGCGATTACCCGTCATTTTTGCATCAGACTCAGCGCAAACCCGCCACCGGGTGCCAGTTTCACCTCAACGCGGTCTTCTGAGGTCACGTCCATGGAGGTGATCTCATAGGCCTCGGGATTGTCATCCCAGTGGGCATCCGGCGCATCCTTGTAAAGTACAGCTTTGTATGTTTTGCCAGGGTCGAGGAAATCGAGCCGAACAGTTTCTGTCCTTCCCTCCTCATCAGTGATTCCACCGACGAACCAGTTGCCTGTGCCCCTTTCCTTGCGGGCGATGGTTACGAACTGGCCCACTTCCCCGTCAAGGACATGGCTTTCGCTCCAGTCGACCCCCACATCCCGTATAAACTGCAAAGCAGGGTGCGGTTTCCCGTTCTCCGTGTAGTGTTCCGGCAGGTCGGCCAGCATCTGGATAGGGCTGTATATGACGACATACAACGCCAGCTGGTGTGCCAGGGTAGTACTCACCTGATTATCCGGTTTGTACTCGTCAAACTTGATATTAAAAATCCCGGGGGTGAAATCTATGGGTCCTGACAACATCCTGGTAAAGGCCACGGTGGGCAAATGGTCCGGGGGATTTCCCCCATCAGCAGACCAGGCGTTGAATTCTTGTCCCCTCAGCCCTTCCCTAGCGATGGCATTGGGATAGGTGCGTCGCTTCCCGGTATCCTTTATAGGTTCGTGGGCGTTGATGGCGATCTTCCACTTCGCAGCGGTTTCGAGGACTTTGTGGTAGTGCTCTACCATCCATTGGCCATGGTGGTATTCCCCTTTGGGAATGATCTTGCCTACATACCCTGTTTTAACACTATTCATCCCGTTGTCCTTCATGAACTTGTAGGCTACGGGCATTTGTTTTTCGTAGGTGAGAGGGGCTGCAGAAGTTTCGTGGTGCATGATCACCTCCACCCCTTTTTCACGGGCATAGGCCATGACCTTGTCAAAATCGTAATCCGCATAAGGCGTCATGAAATCGAACACCCCTTCCCGGTCGTCTGTATTGATCCATTTGTCCCAGCCGGTATTCCAGCCTTCTACCAAAAGGCCCTTGATCCCGTTCTCGGCGGCAAAATCTATATACCTCATCGCATTCTCAGTGGTCGCCCCGTGGTTGGGTTTGACCTCTCCGCTTTTCGTAAAGGTATTCATGCTCTGGCTCCCTTCCATGTCCCAGGTGGATTTTCCCAGGTGCATCTCCCACCAGATCCCCACGTATTTCATGGGGGTAAAATAGCTCACATCCCCAATCGCATTGGGGTCATTGAGGTTAAGGACGAGTCCGGATTCGATCAGGTCCCCGGCCCTGTCTGCGATCTGAATCGTCCTCCAGGGGGTGTTGAAGGGAGCTGAGATCACCGCCTTTCCCCCGGTCCTCTCGGATCCCACCAGTTCGCTCACCATACGGTTGTTTGAAGGATCCACTTTCAGGGTCATCCCGGCATAATCGGTAAGGTCTGCTTCGTGAAAACTCAGGTAGACCCCTTCGGCCGTCTTCATGGTTACGGGGGTGTTGACGGCATTCTCAGGGATGTAAGTCGCCTTCAGGTTGGGGTCGTTTCTTTTGGAGATCGCATCTATCCCGGAGAAGTTCGTCTCGTTGTAGAGGTGTTCGTAAATATCCCAGTCGCCCGGCTGCCACCACACCCGGTGGTCCCCGGTTAGGTTGAACTCGGTATTCTCGTCCGTGATCAGAATCTCTTCCATACCGGGTTGTTCAGGGAACTCGTACCGGAATCCTATCCCATCGTCGAAGGCCCGGAAAACGATATCCCATTTGCGGTTGGGAGCTTTGGTCTCTTCCAGGGCGATGCGCATCTCGTTGTAAAGATTGCGTACGCTGTCCTGTTCCCCCCAGGGCATGGGCCAGGTCTCGTCCTTGGTGTTAAAGCTGATCTCACTGATCTTCAGACCGTCCCTGAGGGAAGGCATCTCCTTGAAATCAAAACCCATGGTCGAAGGAAGGATTACGGGGCTTCCTTTATAAAAGACCTCATATTGCGGGATTCCTTCGCTCGTAAGACCAAAGGCGATCCTGATCTCCTCATTCGGGGATTCCAACACCGCATCAGGAAGGTTGGAACAACCGGACAGGATAATAACCAGGGTGGTTAAAAGAATGGTAATAGGGCGACTGATCAATGGTGATCTCATTTCTACAAGCTTTTTAAGTGAATGTTCCTAAAGATAAAAAAGTAAAGGGAAAAGGGCGAATGAACTTCGGACAGCGGCCTGAATTTACGAGGGGTCAAAGCTTACCTGCAACTCCAGCTCCGTTTCCGTTGTCCTAAATTCATAGAAACCTTCCACGGGCACGGCCTCTTCCTTGCCCACCATGACCATAAATCCTTTTTGATCGCTTTCGTCCCTTATTCTGAGTAGGATTTCCCACCCGGGCCGGTCCTGTTCTACCCGAATTTTGTAGCCATTGGACGTGGTTTCGTAAAAAACAGACAGGGCGTTGTCTGCGATGACCACGTTCTCCAGTGAAGCACTGGGCCAAGTTTGGGGGAATTGAGGAGTGACCACGACCTGCTTTTTTGAAGCCCTGGGCTGTATTCCGAAAAACTGCTGAACGATAGGGATGGCGAAACTGTAGATATTCCAGGCCTGGGTGATCATGCCGTAATCCGGGGACACCTCGTACATACTGCCTGGCAGGGCATAGCTAAAGGTACGGGCCATTCGCTGCAGGTAATTCAGGGCCTGGTCAGGCCTGCCATAGTTGTTCTCTGCCACGGCCTGCACTCCCGTGGGCAGGGTCATCACAGCCCCCGTATAGGAAAATACCTTTGACCCTTTAAAGGAGCCTTCGTCTGAGCCGGCCGACTCGTCCCGGTCTATCCCAGTAACAAATACACCAAAAGGATTCACAAAGGTTTCGGCGGTTTCCAGGGCCCTTAGCGCCTTGTCAGGATCAGCGATCCCCATTTCCATGGGGGTATTCACCACCCAGTTGTGATGGAGGACAAAGGGCCTTGGGGTGGCAGAAGGATTAGCCAAAATGGACTTTTTGGTGGCCTTGAGTTCTTCTACGGCCCAGGGTTTGTTCAGGGTATCGGCCCGGACGATGGCATCCTCTATAAGGTGAAGTGCTTGCTGGTCCGTTCCGATGAAATCGGCATAGGAATTGAATTCCTCTGACCAAAATTTTCTGTTGATGTCCTCCCTCAATTGATCGGCTTTAGCCTGATACTGCGCTGCGAGCTGCACTTCTCCCAATTCAGAGGCCATGGCCGAAGCATCTGCAAAGGCACGCTGGGTGTATGCCGCCACGTCTATCATTTCGCTGTCGAGCCCGTGGATCTCCATCATCCCGAACCCGTCAGGAAACCCATTTCCGTCCAAGTCCTTTTCCGACATCAGCCAGTTTAATCCCTTTTTGACCGTGGGAAAATAACGTTCCAGGAATGCCCTGTCCCCATTCCATTGGTATACCTCCCAGATCAGAGAAGCGAACTGCGGGGTTTCGTTTATATTCCCCTCGTTGAATACGGCTCCGTTCGTAGACACTTCATGAACGATGCGCCCGTTTCCGTTGGTCACTTCGGACAGGCTGTCGAGAAGGGCGATCGTATTGTAAACCGCCTCAGTCTGACCTACGGCCATATAACCCTTAAGGGCATATTCACTATCCACCCCAAACCACCAGGGGTAGTCCGGTATCCCTGCGGTAATTCCGCTGCCGATCTCAGGAACGGTCCGCACCAGCCAGTCGCAATTGTATTTCAGCCATTCAAAGGTTCGCTGCAAAGCGGAGTCGGGGATGGTGAGTCTGGATCGACCGGCCAATGCCTCATATCTCGTCTTTTTAGCCTTTAGTAGGGAGACCGCATCGGTTTTAATGGAGGTATAGGTCGATAAGGCGTCTTCCTCGGAGGTGTAGGAGCCTGCCAAAGTAAAGGTAAGGGTCCTTGTCTCGCGAGGGTCTAGATTCAGGGAATACGACAATGTGCCCGAAACACCCTTTCCGCGGTATGGGGTTTCTGCCTCGGTATGGGAACTCGATTTCAGGTCGGCCCCAAAGACCAGGTACCACGGATTTTCCTCGTCCTTTGCAACCCAGGTATCCCGGTCCTCATCGAATGAGATCCGGTCCTGACCATCTACCATGTTCGTCCTTTCACCCAGCCAGGTAGGCCGCAGGTCGGCATGACCCGTAAAGGAGACTTCCAAGTTTTTTTTGACGCCCGTTTCATTGGTGAGCACCAACTGCACGAGCATCCCTTCCTTTCCATCCGGGACGAATTGCCAGCGATCTGCCCGTATCCCCACCTCCTCAAATACAAAGGTATGGCGGTTGGCCATGGGGTAGTTGGTAAATGAACTTGCTTTATTTAGCATCAGTGGGGTCTCCCCGACGGTCAATTGGATATCAAAACCATCGAGTAGTTTGACAGGATGGTCCCACAACCCTCCCATCTCTCCTGTGATATGCCATCCCAGTTCCGGGAAGCTCCCATCCTGGTGGCCGACCAAATACACACGGTCTCCTGCGGTCACAAAAGGGGATTTCAGGTATTCTGCCTTGCCTATGATCGAAGGACTGTCCTTTAACACTTCTCCAAAAGAAACGGGTACCGGGGAGGAACACCCAAATAAGATGAAGGCCGTGAAAAGCAAAACCTTTTTCATATGGTCAGATCTATTGTAGTTGATTCTGGTTAAAGCCGATCGGAACAAGTCCTGTTCAGTTATATAAAAAGATCTTTAGTTCTTCTTATTTTAAACGCTGTCCTGTAGTGGCGAAAGAAAGGCCCTGTTGACCCGAAGTTGAGATCATGACAGCCTCAAAATGGGGTTCGGTAACTCCCGCTGCCGTCGCCCAGTCGAATAAGAAGTTCGCCCCTGTACCCCCTTCCCTGTCGTGTTCGTCTATTACGATCTCAATGGTCTCCATGGGAGCAATGAAGATCACATTCTTAAAGTACGTTCGGATCAGATTGCCATGTGTGTCGAAATATTCGGCACTTGTCAGATAGACCGTATCCACGCGGTTCATGTTCCTCATGCTTACCGTCGCGGTGAGGTCGTGCGTTAGGTGCTCTGTCTGACTGTAGATCTGTGAGTACACTGATAAATAGGTGCTCCCCGTCACCAGTGAGTCTGCCTCAGGAAGGCGGATGGTTCTTTTTCCCCAGTTTACCGGGTCTACGGAACTGTATTCCTTCTGATCCTGACAAGACCAGAATACGAAAGCGATGAGCGATATCGAAAAGATGTATTTCATTTGAATAATCAGTGTTCCTATTTAATAATGCCTATTGAACAGGAGTGGCGATCGTTATGTTTCGATACTCCACGGGACCGTGATCTCCCTGCAAAAAGATAGGTCCGGGTTCCCCTTCCCGGCTGTCCAGAGCTCCTCCGGTGATCCCCGGGATGATCTGACGGTGGATGATGGTCTTCCCGTTAGCCTCGATCGTAACGCGTCTTCCTACCAGTGTAATATCATATGACTGCCATTCCCCTGGTTTTTTCGCGACATTCTCATTGGGTGTCAGGAAGCCGTAAACACCTCCAAGGTAGACCGAAGAAGGATCCTTTCCATAGCTGTCCTCAACCTGTACCTCGTAACGCCCACGAAGGTATACTCCTGAATTTGAATGTTCCGGGTAGCGGAATTCGATATGAAGTTTGAAGTCCATATACTTTTCTTCGGTCATAAGGTTACTGCCAGAAGCAGGACTTGAAAGTACTCCGTCCTTGACAAACCACTGATTCGGGCCGTTCCCCTGGGCTTTCCAGCCTTCGAGGCTGTTCTCTTTCAGCAATGCCTTGGGCTTCGACCATTTTTCCGGATCCGGATACAGTAATTTTGGCGCCCGTACACCCCTGAAAGCATGGGGCATACCCGTATGATCCAGGAGAGTGCCTTCCATAGCATCTCCGTTGACGGTACCGGTAAACATCATATAGTGCGTGCCTATCCATTGAGGGGGAATACTAAAACTGACCAGGCTATCCCTGTAATGCACCTCGGAGATGGGCCTGGCACTTCCGGCGAAACTGACATAATGGCCAACCAGGGCTTCGGTCCCTGATTGTTTGACCTCGAGCCAGGAAGGCACCCACTGGTCCTCCAGTTGTACCTCGAGGTCCCAGTGGCCCACAACTTCAGGAGTTTGCTGAGCTAACAGATCTCCATGAGCGACCAAACAGAGAGATGCAAAAGATATCAGTTTAGAAATCAGAGGAAGTTTCATAGTGTTCAATTTTAGGATCAATAGCTAAAGATAGAAAATATTATGCCTTTCAAGGTAGGGTATGGTGACCCTTTCCGATTCTTCTCACCGAATGCAGGTGCACATTGAATGCTTTAGTGATTGACCTTTCATCAAGACCTTTTTTTTAAAGGTATTCACCTCTCTCTATGAATGGGATCTAGGATGATGGCAGAATTTGAAAATAAATATTCAACATATTGTTTATCAAGTATTTAGAACTTGTGTAACCCAGGTTACACTGGTAGCATCCTATGACATTCGTCAGGAATTTACCTGTTTCTTGCCTTTACATTTGTGCCAATATATAACAGCGATCACCTCATTAATTCAACAAAAATCGGATCGCAAAAGACTATTCACTATGAGAAACTATCTGGTTACCTTCGGAATGAGCCTGCTGGCCACAGTGGCCTTTTCACAGGCCGGACATATTATGCAGGGAGTGGGTTCCGTCAATATGTCCATGGGCGGAGCAGCCACTGCACAACCCCTCGACATCTCCGGGGCACTGCAATGGAACCCCGCTTCGATCTCCGTATTTGATGAAAATCAATTGAAGTTAGACATTGGGTTGTTTTTTTCTTCTCCGGAGCTCAGCTCTACTGTCCCTGAATTTGACAGCAATGGTCAGCCCACAGGGAATTTCTTCAGCGGGACCACAGCCGACGATCGCGGAGTATCCATTCTTCCTTCCCTGGCCTATGTATGGACCTATCCCGATAGCAAACACACACTTGGGATCTCTGCCTTTGGGATCAGTGGATTTGGTGTGACCTTCCCGGAGAGTGGTACCAACCCCATCAATATGCCACAGAATATGGGAGGATTTGGTAGGGTAGAATCCGATTACAGCCTGCTGCAGGTTGGACTCACCTGGGCCTATGAAGTGTCGGATGTGTTCTCCATAGGGATCGAGCCTACCTTTAACTTTGCAACCCTAGAATTGATCCCAAACCCCACAGCCAACCCCACCGGAGCAGGTTATCCCAATGCGGATAAGGCCACCGCGATTGGCTTCGGAGCCCAGTTTGGCCTGTTCTATCAGAGTCCTTCCGGTTTCAAGGCAGGTGCTTCCTATAAAACCAAACAGGTATTTGGTGATTTCAGTCTGGATAATACCTATCTGGACAACAGCACCTCTACCAATGACTTTAAGATTAATTATCCCGCTATTTACTCCCTCGGACTGGGGTATTCCCTGGGTAATGTAGACCTGGCCCTGGACTACCGGCTAGTAGACTATGAGAATACAGAAGGTTTTGCAGAATCTGGCTGGACTCCCACGTTCTCAGTCGCCGGGTTCGGCTGGGAGAACATTAATATCATATCCGCAGGGATTCAGTATAAGGGAGTGAATAAATTACCCCTTCGCCTGGGTTATACCTACAGTTCAAACCCCATCAACAGTGATCTCGCATTCTTCAGCGTACCTGCCACGGCCATCATCAAGAATGCGTTCCAGTTTGGGTTGAGCTATGAGTTCAGCGACCGTTTCTCCCTGGATGCCGTTTATCACTATGGTTCGAGCGGGGATGCCACCTCAGGGCCCCTCCTGAATCCACAGTTCATCCAGAATTCCCCTCCCTACGGGGCCATCCCTCAAAGTGAGGTCGCCTACGATATGACGACTTCGATGTTCATGATGGGTGCCAGTTATTCCTTTGGGAAATAAAACCATGGGCAGTAGATCCCTCGAATAAGATGGAAAGCGATGTCCCGGCTCCGGGGCGTCGCTTTTTTTGAATTCAAAATGAAAGAAAATCGTAGCTTTAGGAAGCTTTCTCTAATCTGTTCGCGTCCATGGTGAGTTCCTTTCCTTTTGTCGCTGCCCTGATGGCCTCCATGCTCCACGTGATCATGGGACCGGACCACCTCGCAGCCGTTACTCCCTTCGCCCTGGAATCGAAGCGCAAAGCCTGGAAGATTGGACTTTCCTGGGGTCTTGGGCATCTGGCCGGCATGCTGGGAATAGGAATCCTGTTTGCACTCTTCAAAGAATTGATCCCCGTAGATCTTATTTCGGCTTACAGTGAACAACTGGTCGGCTTCGTCCTTCTCGGCATAGGGATTTGGGCGCTTTACAGGGTGTTCAGAAAAGAGAAAGGGCATTCCCATCTTCACGTCCACAGCGAACAGGGTCCGCTGATCCACAAACACCCCCATAATCACAGTCGGGAAAAAAGCCACCACCACAAACACCCAGATAGTGCCAAACAATCGCATTGGGCGTCTTTTTCAATCGGGCTTTTGCACGGGCTCGCCGGAATTTCCCATTTCCTGCTATTCCTGCCTGTACTGAGTTTTGAAGACAATACCGACGCCTCTGCTTATATCCTTGGATTCGGTGCGGGTATTGTGCTGTCGATGACCTTGTACACCTTTGTTTTAGGAAAGGTAGCTTCATTGACCAAAAACGGTCATAACGATCTGTTTTTTAAAGGGATCCGTTTTTCCGGAGGTCTTTTTGCCATCGTCATCGGGACCTACTGGATTTTTAACTTCTAACAGATACGGGGCAGTTGTTCTCCCAGAAGCGGGCTCACTACGCGTTTACCGCCTATACTACTGTGCATGACCACCTTTGAGGGATGTTCTGTGGTGAATGAACCCACTGTGACGGCATGTTCACCTTTAGGATTTCGCCTCATGAGATCGAGGACCTCAGCTTCTACGGAGGCATCGGCTATGACCACCAGCACCCCTTCGTTGGCCACATAAAGGGGATCCAGACCAAGGATCTCACAAGCAGCAGCCACCTGCTTTTCCACGGGCAGGGCTTTTTCGTACAGCACCACTCCTTTCCCAATATCCGTGGCGATCTCGGACAGGACGCTCGCGAGGCCTCCCCTGGTGGGGTCCCGGAAGAGGTGGATCTTTTCCCCAAAAGCATCCAGCAGCTCCCTGACCAGGAAATGCAAGTAAGTGGTGTCACTTACAATATCCGATTCGAATTCCAGGCCTTCGCGCTGCGACATGATGGCCATTCCGTGTTGGGCCAAAAAGCCATTCAGGATGATCTTGTCTCCCTCCTGGATCCTGTTTGCGGATATCCTAGCCCTGGGGTGAACAGTCCCAATCCCTGTGGTATTGATAAAGATCTTGTCACCCTTGCCTTTCTCCACGACTTTGGTATCCCCGGTCACAATCTGCACTTCGCAGGTATCGGCCGTCCGTTTCACTGAATCTACGATCTCCCGGAACTGGGGGACAGGCAATCCTTCTTCCACGATAAAAGAGAGGGAAAGATAAAGCGGGATCGCACCGCACATGGCTACGTCATTTACGGTGCCGTGAACTGCAAGTTCACCTATATTGCCGCCTTTGAAAAATATGGGAGACACCACAAAGCTGTCTGTGGACATCGCCAGAGGCCCCGCAATGTCCAGGATAGCACCGTCGTGTTTCTTATCGAGAAAAGGATTGCTAAAGGTCTTGAAGATGATCTCGTCCAGCAATTCACGGGTCATAAGACCTCCACTGCCGTGGCCCAGGTGAATATGAGAATATTTGTTGCTCATTGGCTCAGAGAATCAGGATGAAATAAGGTTATCAGAATAGTGATAATAGGCTGCACAGGCCCCTTCAGACGAGACCATGGGCGCCCCGAGAGGGCTGGCTGGGGTACAGGTCTTCCCAAACTCACTGCATTGATGGGGCTTTTTGATCCCTTTCAGGATCTCCCCGGCAATACATTTTGGGTTCTCAGGGGCCTGAATGGAGTGCATACCGAACTTCACTTCGGCATCATACGCCTTGTATTCCTCCCTGATGATATATCCACTATTCGGGATGACGCCTATCCCTCTCCATGCCCTGTCACCAATCTCAAAGAGGGTATGGATCACTTTTCTCGCCTCGGTATTCCCTTCCCTCCGGACCACCCTGGCGTATTGATTTTCAACCTCGCACCGTCCTTCTTCCAGTTGTTTTACGGCCATGTATATCCCCTCAACCAGATCCAGTGGTTCAAAACCCGTGATCACAATGGGGATGTTGTACTCTTTTGCAAGAGGAGGATATTCCTCCGTCCCCATGATAGCACAGACATGGCCCGCTCCCAGAAAGGCATCGATATTACAGAACTCATCATCGAGAATCCCGCGCATGGCAGGAGGAACAAGGACGTGAGAGACCAGGATGGAATAGTTGGTCAGGCCCTCTTTCTGAGCGTGTAACACCGACAAGGCATTTGCCGGAGCAGTGGTTTCAAATCCCACAGCGAAGAAGACCACTTCTTTATCGGGATTTTCCCGCGCGATCTTTACAGCTTCCAAGGGAGAATACAAGATTCGGAGGTCCCCTCCATTGGCCTTGGCCTCCTGCAAACTCAACCGGCTTCCCGGAACCCGAACCATATCCCCGAAGGAACACAAGATGACGCCCTTTTGCAATAATTCTACCGCCTTGTCTATCAGGTTGAGGGGGGTCACGCAAACAGGGCATCCGGGGCCGTGTATCATCCGAACGTTTTCCGGCAAAAGTTCCAGTATTCCGTTCCTGACCAGGCTATGGGTTTGTCCTCCACAGATCTCCATGATGTTCCAGGGTTTTGTCACTGTCTTTTCTATCAGCTTCAGGTAATCCCTGGTAGGTTTCAAATCCCGGTATTCCTTAAGGTATTTCATGATTCCGGATTAAGATGTACGTAATAGGCTATCTGACCAAAAGCGATGTTCTCATCATTGGGAGACAAAGCCCTATTAAAGTAAAGCTTATAATTGTCTTTACCAATTTCCCGGACCATGTCTACGAGGGTGGCATTCTGAAAAACTCCCCCACTGCATGCGATATGATTCATATTAAATCGCTCCGCCACCTGAAAGATGATTGTAGCCAGGGTAAAGAGAAAGTCACGTACGATCTGATCTTTAGGCACGCCTGCCAGCATATCTTCGTGAATCCTGGTGATCAGGTCAAATGAAGGGAGTTTTCCGTCTTCCCCTAAGTCCACATAAGGATGGCATTCATTGAGATCATATCCCGTAAGGCAGTTCTCCATCAGGATGGCGGCTTCTCCCTCGTACGAATTTCTGTCGCAGATCCCGAGCAGTGACGCCACAGCATCAAAAATGCGGCCCACCGAGGAAGTTTTCAGGGTATTCTTTTGAATGACCTTCCCGTAAATCCGCATTTCCTCCGGGGTAAATTTGTCCTCCAATACAGGGGTCATTGCGGTTCCCGAAAGCGAAAAAAGGGAGAGTCGGGGTTCCAGGGCCATTTTATCCCCGGCCAGCCAGTCAAAGTATTCGAAATGGGCAAGGCGTTCCATCCTCCCCATCTTATAACCGAAAAATTCACCCCCCCAGATCGCACTGTCTTCGCCATAACCTGTGCCGTCCCATACCACGCCCAATACGGGCTCCGGGGATCTAAAGAGCTCATTTTCTCCCAAAACAGAAGCAAAATGGGCTTTGTGATGCTGGATCCCACGGGCTTCCCCTTCCCATTCGCGGGCCCGGACCAATGCAAATTGTGTACTGGCATAGGCCGGGTGGAGGTCGTGGAGGACCACCTCGGGGGTGGTCTCAAAAACCCTTACAAAGAATTCGACCGTATCTGTGAATCGCTGGTAAACGTCCATATGGTCGAGGTTTCCCAAGTACTGGCTCAGATAGAGGAAGTCGTTGGGAAAGAAGGCAATGGTGCTTTTCAGGTGAGCTCCCATGGCGATGACCTTTTTGGGTGGCACAGGCAAGCTCCCGTAATAATTGGGAGCATAGCCACGGGATCTGCGAAAGATGATCTTTTGAGAGGTTTTCTCCGAGTATTTCACTACAGAATCATCCTGTGGATTGGTGACCTCCAGAGTGTGGTGCAGGAAGTAATCAGCGACCTCCTTCAATGCCACAACCGCTTCTTCCTCAGAACTCAGGATGGGCGACCCGTGAATATTCCCGCTTGTGGCGACGACGGGGAAATGAATATTTCGCATCATCAATGACATGAGTGCTGTATAGGGAATCATCACACCCAATTGCCTAAGTCCAGGGGCCAGTGCTCTTACAGCCAGGTCCCCCTTATAGCCATCAGCGGGAAGGAGAACGATAGGTCTTTCTGCACTTGTGAGTTCCTTTCGATGATCTTCGTGTAAACTCAGGTCCTTTTCCAAAGCCGAAAGGAAGGGATAGAGAATGGCGAAGGGTTTGGTGGGTCTTCGCTTTCGCCTTCTAAGTTCCATAACCGTATCCTCGCTCCGGGCATCACAGCAGAGGAGATAACCGCTGGTATTCTTTACAGCCAGGATCTTTCCCTGGAGGAGAATCTCAGGAACCTTTTGGCAAATAGATTCAGGATCTCTACTGAGCACTTTTCCTGAATGATCCGTCAGGGCGAGCTGAACCCCACAGTGGCTGCACGAATTGGTCTGAGAGTGAAACCGCCTGTCGAGGGGATCCCCGTATTCCTTCACGCAGTCCTTACACATCGGGAATGAAACCATATTGGTATGGTCGCGTTCAAAAGGAAAAGCGTTGGTGATGGCCCATCGGGGACCACAGTAGGTACAGGTAGTAAAGGGATAGTTAAACCTTCTGTTTGCAGGATCTGAAAGCTCTTTCTCACAATCTTCACACAGGGCAAAATCGGGTGTTAACTGCAGGTTGAGCCTGGCATTCTTCTCAGATGGGACGATGGAAAAATCGTTGAATTCCCGTTCTTCCATTTGTTGGACGGAGTGCGACTTTACTCTGGCGACCCTGGGAGGGGTTGTGACCAGTTGTTTGCAGAATTGCTGGAGATCGTTGTCAGTGGCAGAGGCATAGATAATAACCCCCTCCTCATTGTTGGATACCGTCCCTTTGATCCCCAGACGAGCGGCCTCAGAATATACAAAGGGCCGGAACCCGACCCCTTGTACCTGTCCTTTGATCACGATCCTGTAGGTCATGTTTCCGGTGTGATTTCATTTCTGATAGAACTGACCAGTTCCAAAATCCGATCTATTGCTTTGGGGATAGCTGCCTCCACTTCCGGAGAAAGGTCGACCGTCATGGGAGTGACCCCGGAAACGGAGATCGTTATAAGGAACAACTCCGGTTGTGAATCCATCAGGTAGACCGCTTCGATCATATCCTTCAAACCCACGTCATGTACGCTGAGGGCCGAAGGAAAATCGGCTGCAAACTTAGGTCTCAGAAGTGAAACGGAACCTGCGGGCTTACCATCCATGGTAGCGTCCACAAAAATGATTTTTCCGTATGCCTCAAAACAACTCAGTAGCAGGAATCCTCCCGTTCCTCCGTCCAGGATATCCACTTCGGCAGGCAGCTCCATGGAGGCCATCTCCTGGATAAGGTGCACCCCCACTCCCTCGTCCCCCATGAGGTAATTCCCAACTCCCAATACGAGTAAGCTCGAGGATTTGTCTTTCTCAAAGAAAAAGGCATCACTGCTGACGGCAGTAGGGGTTTCGATCTTTCTGGATATGCCCATAGACTGCTCTGTTACTTTAATGGGTGGTTTCGGGTTCCGGCTCAATAACCGGAGGTTTTACATTCGTTCTGTTAGGCACCTTCTTCGACATACGTTCCTTGGAGACGAATTTATACCCACCAAACATGGAGGAAACTTCTCCCCTGCCCTCCAGCCAGTCGTGATAAAATACGAGGTAGACATGGATCAATGTGAACAGGATGAACAGCCAGGTAGCGGCATGGTGGATGGTCCTCACGATAAAATCGCCTCCCATAAAGGGCACTACCCAGGCAAACAGGTCGGCCAGCCACCATCCAGACATTGAGGAATACAATCCAAAACCAGTGAACACCTGGACCAGGGCTATGACGAACAGGGCCAGATAAGACAGGGCCGCCATGGTATTATGCCCCACACTGATATTCTGGATATCGGGGTTCTTTTCATTTTGCAATAAAATATCCACCCTCAGGACATGCCAGAGGTTGCGCCACATCTTTTTGTCCCTTGGGAAATACGCCTTCCAGCTGGCAAATCGGTTGCCCACAAAGGCCCAGTATACCCTCAGGATCATATTGAAGAAAAAGATATAGGCAGCGGCAAAATGGATAAACCTTACCGTGCCGAACCAATAGCTTTCACTGGCCTCTGCACTAGACATGAGGGCAGGCGGATCTGCGATAATAAATCCAGTGATGGCCAGGGTAGTGAGGCAAAGCACGTTCACCCAGTGAAATATTCGTACCGGAAGTTCCCAAACATACACGCGTTTATAGGTTCTTGTTCTCATCACATCAGGATTTAGATATCACAACTCGAGATGTTCTGAACCTTTGAGATATGGTTCCCGTGCTCGTCGTACAGATGCACGGCACAAGCCAGACATGGGTCGAAGGAGTGTATGGTCCGGATGATCTCCAACGGCAATTCAGGATCTGCCACAGGGGTGTCCAGCAGGGTCGATTCATAAGCCGAGCGTTGTCCTTTAGGGTCCCTGGGAGATGCATTCCACGTAGAGGGCACCACCAATTGGTAATTTTCCGTCTTTCCTTCCTTGATCCTTATCCAGTGGGCCAGTGATCCCCTGGGCGCTTCTGAAAAACCAACACCCTTGGATTCGGTTGCCCACTTTTCGGGTTCCCATTTGTCCATATTGGCCATACGGGTATCCCCGTTCTTGATATTCTGCAAGAGGGTGTTGTAGAACTCCATGGTCCAGTTGGCGACCAGCTGGGTCTCTATTCCCCGGGCAGCGGTCCTGCCCAAAGTGGAGAATAGCGCATCCACAGGCACATCGAGGTGAGCCAATGCACCGTTTACGGCTTCCTGCACTTCCTTGTTTCCCCGGGCGTAGTTCACCAGGAGACGGGCCAGCGGACCAACCTCCATAGGTTTGCCCCTCCATCTGGGTGTCTTGATGAAACTGTATTTCTGCTCAACATCCAAATATTCATATGGGGGTTTAGGCCCGGAATACTTGATGTTTGTTTCACCATCCCAGGGGTGTTTCCCTTTATCTGCCCCTTCGGCATAGTTCTCATACCAGGAGTTGTTGACAAATTCCGCTATATCCTCATTGCGGTGATCCACATCATAGACCTGGGAGAGATCCCTGTCCAGAATAATCCCCTGCTGGAACTTAAAGCTGGAAATGTCATTGTATCCATTGGTTGGGAAGTCGCCGTAACACATATAGTTTCCAAAGCCTTTGCCGATAGCCCCCCAGTCCTTGTAGAAGGAAGCAATAGCCAGAAGATCCGGGATGTAGACCTGCTCGATGAATCGTTTCCCTTCTTCCAGAAGTCGGCCTACATAGGCCAGTCGCTCTGCGTTGAGTCCGCCCGGACTCTCCGTATTGATTGCACAGGCCATACCACCTACCAGGTAGTTGGGGTGGGGGTTCTTACCTCCGAAGATGGTATGAACCTTCACGATCTCCTTCTGCCATTCCAGTGCCTCCAGGTAGTGTGCCACTGCCAGGAGGTTTACTTCGGGTGGGAGTTTCATTTGGGGATGTCCCCAATATCCATTGGCAAAGATGCCCAGTTGTCCGCTTTCCACGAACTTGGTGATGCGTTTCTTCACATCGGAGAAATACCCGGGAGAACTCTTGGGCCAATTAGAAATACTCTGCGCGATCTCGGAGGTCTTTACCGGATCGGCATTGAGGGCGTTCACCACATCTACCCAGTCCAGTGCGTGGAGATGGTAAAAGTGTACGGAATGGTCATGCATATACAAAGCCCCTTCCATAATGTTCCTGACGAGTTCCGCATTGGGTGGGATCTGGATACCCAGGGAATCTTCAACCGCCCGGACGGAGGCCAGGGCGTGTACGGTAGTACATACTCCGCAGGCCCTTTGAACGAATGCCCAGACATCCCGGGGATCCCTGCCTTTTACGATGTTCTCAAGGCCTCGTACCATAGGGCTGGAGCTGTAGGCCTCGGTGATCTTCCCGTCCTTTACCTCTACTTCTATTCGCAAGTGACCTTCAATCCTAGTGATGGGGTCGACTACAATTCGATTAGCCATGATCTTATTTTTATCTTTCTAAATTCTTTTCATTTGATTTACCACTGGAGATCTCGCTCTTGAGTTCTTTCCTCTTGGAGATATTGGCAGCGATCGCATGGGCCGCCAGACCTCCTGCCACGACTCCGGCTGCGACCTTACCGATAGTATCCGCAGAGCTCTCGATACCAAACCCTGCCAGTCCTGTAAGCCGTTCGTAGAATGGACCATTGTCCCAAAAATCCTCTTCACTGCAGCCTATACAGCCATGACCACTCTGAATGGGGAAGCTCACCCCGTTATTCCAGCGGATCGTACCACAGGAATTGTAGGTCATCGGTCCGCGGCAACCCACTTTGTAAAGGCAGTAACCATCTTTTGCATTCTGGTCATCAAAGGTCTCTGCAAAGAGTCCGGCGTCGTAATAAGGCCTTCTGTAACAGCTGTCGTGAACCCTCTTGGAATAAAAAGCCTTGGGTCTGCCGAGTCCATCGAGTTCGGGCAATCTTCCAAAGGTCACCACATGCACGATGATCCCGGCCATGACCTCCCCAATGGGTGGGCATCCGGGAACGCGGATGATGGGCTTGTTCTTGATGATCTTGTGGATGGGTGTGGCTTCAGTTGGGTTGGGATATGCAGCCTGGACACATCCGTTACATGCGCAACTTCCCCATGCGATGATCGCCTTGGCTCCCTCTGCTGCTTCCAGGAATTGCTCCTTAGCCGTTTTGCCGGCAATACAACAGTAGTTACCATCGTCGCCCATAGGTACAGAGCCTTCCACACAAAGAATGTATTCTCCCCTGTATTTCTCCATGGTAGCTAATTTTGCCGCCTCGGCCTGGTGTCCCGAAGCCGCCATAAGGGTAAGGGTATAATCCAGGGAAATCTTGTCTAGAACGATATCGGCCACGATGGGGTGGTCCGATCTGATAAAGGACTCACTGCAACAGGTGCATTCCTGATAGTGTTCCCAGATCACAGGTAATCTGTAGCTCGTCTCAAGCGATTTGGCAACCTGTGCGATCATGGAGGATTCCAGTCCCATATACGCAGTGATATAGGTGGCAAACTTCATGAAGTCCCTTCTGGAGTATCCCTGCTTGATGATACTCTCATAATAGGTCTGTTTAGTTTCCGTTTTCGTGGCCATGATGTGATGGAATTATTTTAAATCTGATTCATTGGGATAGGTACAATTTGACTAAATGTATCTACTCTAACTCATTCATAATATGATTTTTATCATATCCCGGAGATTTTCAATTTGCTACTATTGTATCTTACTATGTTTTCAATTTGACGGGATATGCACGAGTTGTCAGTAGCCATGGGGATCGTCAGGATCGCTGAAAAGGAAACGGCTAAGGCCAGGGCGAAATCCGTGGAGCTGATCGAACTTGAGATAGGAACCCTGGCAGGGATAGAGTTTGAATCTTTGGACTTTGTATGGCCTGCTGCGGTCAAGAACACCGTGCTGGAACACGCGAAAAGGCATATCCATAAGATCAGGGCCAAAGGACAGTGCGTCGACTGTGATACGATCTTTGAGATGGAACATCTCTACGACGCATGCCCTAAATGCCAAAGTAATTTTAAAGGTATCCTGCAGGGAAAGGAATTGAGGGTGAAGGCCCTGGAAGTAGTTTAATTTAAAAAATCCAGTTATGTGCGGTACTTGCGGCTGCGGAAGCGAAGAGGGCGGGGTCAGAATCCTGAAACCGTCCGAACACCAACATGGACATGAACACAATGATTACCACCATCACGATCATGATCACCATCACCATCACGACCATAAGGACGGGCACATCCATAGTCATGCCCATTCTCACGGGCATGACCATGAACACCATCATTCCCATACCCATCAGCACTCCGGGGATCCCCATAAACGGAAGGTCCTCGAAGTGGAGCAGGACATCCTCCAGGCCAATGAGGTGATGGCTGCGAAGGTCAGAGGCTTCTTTGATGCAAAGGACATCCTGGCTCTCAACCTGGTAAGTTCCCCCGGTTCCGGGAAAACGGCCCTGCTCGAAAGGACGCTACGCGACTTGAAGGAGGAGATCCCGTTCTACGTGATCGAGGGCGACCAGCAAACGCTCAATGACGCCAACCGCATCGCCGCCCTGGAGGTGCCGGTGATCCAGATCAATACCGGAAAAGGTTGCCACCTGGAGAGCGATATGGTCTATGAGGCAGTCAAAAAACTCAAGATGAAGGACCATGCGGTCCTGATGATCGAAAATGTTGGCAACCTGGTCTGTCCTTCCATGTTTGATCTGGGGGAAGATAAACGGATAGTGATCATCAGTACCACAGAAGGCGTGGATAAGCCCATCAAATACCCGGATATGTTCCATACTGCGGATGTGTGTATTATCAATAAGATAGACCTTTTGCCTTATCTGGATGTAGACCTGGGCGAGATCAAAAGATTTGCCCTGCAGGTTAACCCGAACTTGTCCTTCTTTGAGGTCTCTGCCACCACCGGAGAGGGAATGGATGCCTGGTATGCCTGGTTAAAGGAGACCCTGAAGGCGCGAAAAGAAGAAGTTTCACTTAATCCCTGACCTTATGTGCCTTGCCATCCCCGGTAAACTCATCGCCATCACATCCCAACTGGACGAGACCTTCCGGGTGGGAAAAGTATCCTTTGACGGGGTCATCAAGGAAGTAAGCCTTACCCTTGTGCCCCAGGCGCGCGCAGGCGATTACATCATGGTGCACGTCGGGGCGGCTATCAGTGTGGTCGACGAAGCAGAAGCCAGAAAAACCTTCGAGGTCCTAAAACAACTCGGAGAGCTCAATGAGCTCCAACCTCCAGACTTTCCTTAATGATTATACCGTGCCTTATTTTGAACTGACAACAGATGAATTCAAACTTCCTCCCCCCCATTTTGCGGATCTGGACGGACTTCTGGCCGTAGGTGGGACCCTCTCGGCAGAAAACCTCCTCACTGCCTATAGGTCTGGGGTCTATTATTGGCATCATCCCCTGAAAAAGGTCCAATGGTGGTCCCCGGATCCCAGGATCGTACTCTTTCCTGAATCTTCTTTAATGGACGCCACAATACCACTGCGCCCTCACCAGGAGTATGTAATTCGGTTCAATGGGGATTTCGAGGCCCTTCTGCGTCTATGCCAGCGCCAGTATAACGACCAGGAACACATGAATCCCTTCTGGCTCTCCGAGCGGATGTATCGCATTTTTACAGAACTGCATAAGATGGATTTTGCCCATTCTGTGGAAGCCTGGGAAGGAGATGATTTGATAGGAGGTATCTTCGGAATAGCCCTGGGAAACCTGTTTTTCGGAGAATACCAGGCGGGACCCAATTCCGCGATATCCGTCTCCCTGCTTAAAGCACTTCTCGACCGACTCAGAGAGAAGGGGTTTGCCCTGCTCGATATGCAAAAACCTTCCGTATACATTCAAGGGGTAGCTTACGAAGAAATGGCCAGAGTAAACTTCGTACACCACTGCAGGGAGATCGAATTGCATTCAACAACACGTCAAACCACATTAACCTGATAATACCATGATGACCGTCACTTTTAAAGATCGAATCAGGAATGCAGAGGCCTACCTGAGGACAGACAGGCTGGAAGATTCCATTTCAGAATACACCATGGCCCTGGAACAGGCCACCGGGCTCAGGCAACAGATTGACCTGCATATGGTGCTGGGCCGACTCTACCAGCGCTCTAAACAACCGGCAAATGCCATTACCCAATTTGAAACTGCCTTGCAGCTATTACAGAAGGGGAGATCAAAGGAGGACAAGGCAGACATGGCAGCAGCCCACAACAACCTGGCGGCCCTGTACCTGCAATTAGAAATACCCAAGGCCATCTCGCATTATCGCGAAGCCCTGGAAGACTATGGTACACTGGTAAAAGAGAAAGGGCAGACCTTCCTGCCGCATCTTGCCAACACCCATTTTGCCCTTGCTGAGGCATATGTTCAGGATGGGAAGCCGCTGAAAGCCAAAACCCATATTAAGGATGCGATCCGCATTTACGAAAATCTCCCCGGGCCCTCTGCAATGCGCGCCAGAGCCCATTATCAACTCGGCCTCATTTATACGGATGAATTCAATCTTCACGACGCACAGTTACAATACAACAAAGCCCTGAAGGTCTACCAATCCATGCCGGAAGCAGATGAAAGTTCCGTGCAGGCCATTATGGCCGCACTTCACAACAACCTGGGGGTTACCTACCACTCTATGGAAGAAGCCGAAAAAGCGGTGGAGGCCTATCATAGATCGCTCGATCACTACAGGAAATTGGCAGAAACACATGCTGATATCTTCCTACCTTATGAAGCATCCACCCTTAACAGTTTGGCAATCGTTTACAATACTATGAAGGAATCTCAAAGGGCCATTGAGATGGTACGGGATAGCATCGCCATCTATCATCGACTCACTGAGGAATATCCAGATCAATACACCCATTACCTCGCAACCTCCCTCCACAATCTGGGCTTGTTGTATTTTGAGGATAAGGATTTGGACAATGCCCTGCATTATTTTACCGAAGCCCTGGCCATAAGGAGAAATTTGATGCGACGGGAACTTGAGCAGTTTGGGCCAGATACCTGTGCAACCGCACTGAACCTCGTGGAACTCTATCAAATACAACTCGAATCTACCTTAGATCTGTCCTACCGTCAAAAAAGCCTGGAACTCCTTATGGAAGTAAGGGATCTGCTGGATAGTGTTTCGGACGATCGCCTGGTCCTTAGAAATATGCGGGCCGACTGCGCATCCCATCTGGAGTATTTCAACAATGTCGACATGGAAGAACTCACCCTGAGATACGTCAAAGTCGAGTCGGATTCCCTGAGGGAGGAGATACACGGAACCATTGAGCCCTCAGAAAAACGGATCTATCAGGAGGCGTTGATCAAACTCCTCGAAGAAAAGTACGAACTCTATCCCGGAAATGAGGAGTTCAGGAAAGCACTCGCCCTGGCCCATAACGATATGGCCTGGTATCTCCTGAGGCTTGAAAGGGCCGGGGAGTCGAGGAAACACATAGAGAGGGGATTAGAGTTGGACGCCGGCTTGAATTTGTTGTGGTGCAATAAAGCCCATTGTGAGCTTCTGGAGAACAATATGGACCTCGCTCTCTCATTTTATGCCGGATTCCTTGGGTCTCAACCTGAGAATCCGCTGGAATTGAAGAAAGTACTCATGGATGATCTCGAGATTTTAAGCAGAACGGGCGTAAAAAAAGAAAGCATAGCACAGATTAAAAAGTTCTATCTTTTTGATTATTAAATATTTGCGGAAATACTTAGTTGTAAAGGGAATCCCGTTGGATCCCCTGATCGCAATAGCAGGCATTTCCTTACCTTTATCAGCCTGATTATCTCCCGATGATAAGACGCTTGCGCAATCTTCTTCTGGTTCTCCTGATACTGCCTCTGGTTACTCTCCTGATCTGTGATGCCGTAATCGACCAGGGTGCCGAAGGCAAAACATTCAACAGTATAAACGCTATCCCCAGGAATAAGGTCGGTATTGTCCTGGGTACTTCAAGCCGACTCATAGCCGGGGGGAACAACCCCTACTATACTCACAGGATCAGTGCGACGCTTGCCCTCTACAAGGCCGGCAAGATAGATCGCGTGCTGGTGAGCGGGGATAATGCCACCAGGTATTACAATGAACCCGATACCTTCAAAAAAGACCTGGTCGCTGGGGGAATACCTGAAGACAGTATAATGCTCGATCCTTCCGGATTTCGCACCCTGGACTCCATGGTCAGGGCCAAAGAGGTATTCGGTCTGGACAGTGTCACCGTGATCTCCCAAAAATTCCAGAACGAAAGGGCGATCTACCTCGCTTCGAGGAAAGGAATGTACGCCATTGGTTTCAACGCCACGGACCTTGAAGGATCCGAAGGCTTCAAGGTACAGGTGAGGGAATACTTTGCCAGGGTAAAGGTCTTTGTAGACCTTCTGATGAATACCCAACCGCGGTCTAACCAGGAGATTTGAATATTCCGATTCGCGAATTGCATAAAATGTCCTACTTTAGAGCAGATTCCTGTATATGCCAAGTATCAAGACCCTGATCAGGAACCTGGGACCCGGCCTGCTATTTGCGAGCATGGCCATCGGAACGTCCCATCTGGTCCTCTCCACAAAAGCCGGTGCACAATACGGCTGGGTCATGGTCATTCCCATCATCCTGGCCAATTTGCTGAAATATCCCTTTTTTGAATACGGCATACGATACACTACCGTGACGAATACCTCCCTGATAGAAGGCTACCGCAACAGGGGGAAGGCCTATCTCTGGCTGTATGCCTTCATCACCCTGGTCACCACGTTTACGATCCTTGCGGCTCTTTACGTGGTCACCGCCGGTCTTCTGATCAACCTCTTCAAGGTCGACGGTCTCGGCGTGAGCACAGTGGCCCTGGGCCTTTTTATTTTTATATCTGCAGTACTGATCATAGGCCGATACCGATTCCTGGAATTATCCCTCAAATTCGTGGTCAGTGTCCTGTTTCTCGCTCTGCTGGTCACCACTGTACTGGTCCTGTTCAAGGGTCAGGTGGAACCTGTTCAGGATTTTACCCCATCCCCGGTCTTTGATGAGGTCGGTATACTATTCCTGATCGGGCTTGTGGGCTGGATGCCTACAGCCGTGGAAGCCAGTAGTTGGATCAGCCTGTGGACCCTGGAAAAGCAGAAAGTGACCCAGAGGAGATTACCCTTGAACGAAGCCCTGCAGGAATTCAATTCCGGATATTATATGACCGCTTTGCTGGCCGTATTCTTTCTCATCATCGGCTGGATGACCCTCTATGGAACTCAAACGGTTTTAAGTGATAGTGCGGTTACCTTTGCAGACCAGGTGGTGCAGCTCTTTACTACACACATCGGAAAATGGGCGTATATCTTTATCGCGGTCTCCGCCTTTGCGACCATGTTCAGCACCTGTATGACTGCACATGACGCCATTGCCAGGGTGAGTCTGGATATCATCAAACACCTGACACCTGAGCACAAGGATTATTCAGGAAGGAAGTATTTTGCCATAGGGATCATTGGCCTCGCTATTGTGAATTATGTGGTGCTTACCGCCTTTGGTGCCAATATGGGGACCCTGGTGGCCCTGGCAACCTTTATTTCCTTCGTCATGGCACCCATAGTGGGGTATATGAACCTCAAGAACGTGATGAGTGAAGACCTGCCCAAGGCGTTTCATCCCGGTAAAGGATTGCAGTACCTCACCTATGCGGGTATCATTTTTTTGTCCCTCTTCGCTTTGTACTATTGTTGGATGGTTCTCTTTTAGAACAGGAGGTCGTAGTTAAGGACAACGATCAATTGTCTCTCATTCTTTTTGTGGAATGTATCCAGGCAGAATACTCCGTCAGTACAATCGTTTAGCAATTTATCCTCCCCATAGCCAATAGAGTAAAGAATGTTAGAAGAAGACACGCCGTGACTTTCGAGGTAATCCTTGATCGCATCGGCCCTGCTTTGTGAGATGCGGAAATTTGTCGCTGCCCCACCCCTGCTATCCGTGTGGGATTCGATCCTGAGCTGAAGTTGGGGAAACTTCGCAACCGCATCCACCG
The DNA here is from genome assembly GCF_010671595.1 of Muriicola jejuensis. Classification (GTDB taxonomy): domain Bacteria; phylum Bacteroidota; class Bacteroidia; order Flavobacteriales; family Flavobacteriaceae; genus Muriicola; species Muriicola jejuensis. The sequence goes on from NZ_JAABOP010000001.1 coordinate 652,816, forward strand.
CCTTTTCCAGTTCCACAGCAATCTCGGGAGTAATGACACTCTTTCCTTTATCGAAATAGAATTTATTCAATTTCAAAACGGTCTGATCTTCCGTCTTCTCTACAAGGTCATCTATACTCACGATCCCCATACTGAAAGGGGCATTCTGGATAGCCTCCATGCCTTCTCCCTCAAACTTATCAGAAAACCTGGAATGCCTGTTTTTGGTAGCCTCAACCGTAATGGCGTCCTGCCAGGGGATCTCTATGCGAAACATGCCCTTATTGTCCGTCTTAACTTCTTTGATGACCTTCCCTGCCTTATCCAACAAGCGGATCTCAGCCTCCGGGATACGTTCGTTGGTCTGCAGGTTTACGACACTTCCGTTGAGTGTGAAAGTTTTGATCCCCGGTTTATCTTCGATGATAAAGCCATAAAGGTCATCACTGCCCTTCCCTCCAGGCCTGTTAGACCCAAAGTATCCAATAAGGCTGTTTTCCCTGTAGTTTTTGATGATAAAGCCGAAATCATCCTTTTCCGAATTCAATCCCCTTCCGAGGTTGATTGGGATACTGTAGGTGTTCTCTTCCAGGATATCCGATTTATAGGTATCCATTCCGCCAAGGCCGTAAAAGACGTCCGAAGCAAAATACAGGCTCCCCTCGAAGATATAGGGAGCGATCTCATTTCCAGGAGTATTGATCCGGGGCCCGAGGTTAATGGGAGATGACATGATCAACCCATTATTTGTGTAAACGTAGTAGAGATCCGTACCTCCAAATCCATCCTTGAAATTGGCTGCAAAGTAAAGCTTACCAGTTTCCGCTTCATAGAACGGGTAGTAGAAGGAGGTACTGAGGTCTTTTAACAGAAAACGGAAATTACCGTTACGATCTGCAGAACCTAATGCCAGCGCATTTTTTCCATTGTCGTCAAAAACCAGGTTGCCATTCGCCTCATTGGATCGAATGTAGAAAACTGCTTCAAGGGCTTCCGAAAAAAAAGGTGTTCCCTGATGAAATTCAAACTTTGGAATATTTTCAAAAGTCCTGCTGGCCAGAATATTCCCTGATGGATCCAATCGAGCTACAAAAATATTCAAATAGGGGGAGGGCTGCGAACTACCTCTCTTTCCTGAATCATTGGAGGTCCTAGCACTTGTGAAAAGTAATTGATCCCTATAAAATGATGGTGCAAAGTCGGAATTGGGACTATTATCGTTTAGATTAAAAATATTGGCCGACAGTTGTTTATCCCCGTCCGTTTCCTGAAGATCGAAATTAAACTGAGCATTTTCCCTCAATTCAGGTACAAATTGATCAGGATGATCCTCCATAAATTTTCGTACGGACCCATTTTCCTGGTTCATTTTCCAGGCGACAAGCATTTTGTTCAAATGGTACGCCGGAAGTTCATAATCCTTTTCAAGAACCTGATTGTACACATTACTTGCCAGATCATAATTTTCCAATTTCAAATAGGATTCCGCTAAGTTGAGATACTGTTCAACGGAGAGGGGGTTTTCTCTCATTTCCTTGAGATACTCCCTAACAGCCAAATCGTACTTATATTCGAGAAAAAGGATATCGGCCCTGGAAAGGTCGTCCTGCGCAGGGATAAATCCCGTGACTAAAAGAAAACAAAGGAAAATAAATTGTCTCAGCTTCATCCCCTAAAGTTAAAAGAATCTGGGGTTATCTACTTGTTTTGGTTTTCCTTTTTTCCCTTTGGATCGGTCTGATTGTCTGTTCCCTCCTTCACCGAGGAAGAATTTCAATATCATCTCGTGAGAGCCCTGGTTATATTGTCCAAGAGAAGTAGTACTGTAATCATAGGAATATCCTAAAAATACTCCGCTGGAGATCTGAAACCCTGCCAGCCCGCTAAGCGAATTGTTTACCCTGTATCCAACACCTGCAGTAAACAGATTACTGATCAGAAAATTTGCTGAGAGATCGAACCTGAAGGGAAGCCCCTCAAAATAACCGGCCAGGAAAGCTGGTTTAAATTTTAAATTATCACTGAGCTCAAGGACTACTCCTCCGATCACATTCACCTGGACACGATCATTAAAGTAGGCCTCTATCTCTTCGTCCTTGGTAAGTCCAGTCAGAAAATTAGGCACCGATGCTCCAAGGTACCAGTCTTCAGAATACATGAAAATTCCAGCCCCCACGGTGGGATAAAATTTATTGAAAACATTATTGGTCAATAATGGCTCATCAGGTTCTTCGAAATTTCCTTTTGTAAAATCAATATCCAGGATCCCTCCTCCAGCATCTATCCCAAATGACAAATAGGTATCCGAAGAAAGATTTACCTGATAAGAGTAGGCCACATCAAAATAGGTCTGGCTGGTTGGTCCAAACTGATCGCTTACTACGTTGATCCCCATACCTACTTTTCCATTACTAAATGGAATATTAGTCCCAAATCGAAGGGTTCTGGGTGCTCCCTCAATATCAATCCATTGAGCGCGGTACAGCGCAGCGATCTCGGCATTATCTACCGAACCGACATAGCCGGGATTAATACTGCCTATATTATACATGTATTGAGTATACTGAGGTTCGAGTTGTGAATATCCCTTCATCGAAAATAAGAGAAGGAACATGGTCAGGACAATCAAATATTTGTAGCTCCGTAATCCTCTTGTCATCATCGTATAATTTGAATCCATCCTTTTTGCACGTCCTGACCTTCACCCAGATCCAGAATATAGAAATAAGTACCCTTGGGCAGGTCTCCATTTTTTCCAGTGCCATCCCATGAATTGTCGTATCCTCTGGATGAGAAAACGCTGTTACCATACCGATCAAAGATCTCCAGGCTATTGTTAGGGAATAGCTCAATACAATTCACAATCAAACGGTCATTTGTTCCATCGCCATTGGGAGAGAACTGATTGAATTCAATTCCACAATCTTCCGGTATCTGGGGGCTGGTATCGATTAATACGACTGAGGTATCGTTGGTGTTATTGCCATCCACTGGCAGGGATGTTCGCAGGGAAGCCGTGTTGGTCAGAGTAATAAATCGATCAAGATCCGGATTCACCTCTACCGTAATGGCCAGTGATGTTTCTCCGTTGGGCAATAGTTCTGGGATCATCCATATTCCTGTTGTCACGTCGTAACTACCTGTCCCAGGCAAATCTGAAATATATAAAAAGTCACTATCCAGAAGATCTAAAATTTCAATATCCACTACGCGGGTATCGGATAAGTTTGTTACCGTGATGGTAAAGATCACTTGTTCCCCTGCAGTAGCTGTAAGAATATTTGCCGTTTTTTCAACAGCGAGATCTATGGGCTCAGGGTTGCAGTCCTCCGTCAGGAATGGATCACAGGGATCTAAAGGATCCGAAACTCTTTCTGGAATAGCAGACGTATTGGGGTCATCGATGTTATTTACTTCCTCCCCGTCGGTAAGTCCATCCCCGTCCGTATCAGGGTTTCCGGGATCCGTGCCGATTGCGTTTTCCTGCCCGTCCGTCAGGCCATCATTATCAGTATCTACCGCACAATCAGTCACCCTGATCGTAACGGTTACCGACTCGTTCACACAGGGTGCCTGTGCATCGGTAGTGGTGTAGGTGAACACGTAATCCCCATCGGCCAGTCCGTCAAAATCGACCACATTTTCTGCAGAGATGGTCAGAGCCCCTCCGGAGGGATCCGTAGTTATACTCCATGTACCGGGATCTGCCCCTTCCAGCTGATCGTCCAGGTCAAGGCTGGTAGGCCCGTTGATGGCTACATTACAAGCCGTGGCATCGCTGGGTACTCCAGCAGAAGGAGGATCGAAAACGGTTGCCGTTACCGGGAACCTGGCCGTGATGCAGCCGTTGGAATCGGACTGTACGTAATAGGTGGTAGTTACCGTGATGTTAGGTGTCACAAAGTCTTCTCCTTCAAAAAGGGGAGCCCCTCCGGTCGGGGCCGCGAACCAGTTTACGGTTCCCTCGGAGAACACCGCACTAAGGGTTACGGAGCCTTCCCCGCATATTTCTGCCCCTGTTGAGCTGATAAGCTCGGGGGTGGTATTGAATTCCAGGGTCACATCCAGGGTCGGGCTGGCACAATTATTCGCATCATCCCAGAAAAATCCGTAATACGTCCCCGGAAAATCAGAGCTGATTAACGAAGAGAATAGGTGCGTATCCGGATCGAGAATACTGGCCGGGTCTGTGGTCCACCTGAGTTCAGTTCCTGCAGGAGGGGGAGTGTTCGTATATTCATCCAGGTCCTGGCTCGTAACATCACAAAATGCTGTTGGGACCGTGGGATCCAGAACAGGTGCGCTGCTTCCGGCTGGGCAGGCATCGTCATCCAGGATGGTGGCTACCCCCTGCGAATCTCCTATCGTTACCAGTACGGAACTTACCGAGGTCAAATTCACAAAAAAGTCTTCGTTCCCCTGCTCCACAACATTATCCGGAATCAGTGGAACGCTGATAGTTCGTATTTCTCCATCTATACCTGAAAAACTTACAGATCCGGAAGTTGCTGCATAGTCCGTTCCCGCTATGGCGGTTCCATCCCCTGTGGCGTAGTTTACCGAAAAACCTCCTGGAACATTTCCCGTCAAAGTCACCGTGAATACTGCAGGTCCATCAGATTCTATCACAGAAATATCATCAATGATCACATTAGCCGCATCATTGTCTGTGATACTACCAATACCGATCGCTTTGGAAAAGGTAATATTCCCGGGATTTACAACATTGCTCAGGGTCACCAGGAAGATCTCGCTCTGTTCTACGATCGGGTCGTCTGTTATAGGTATCTCAAGGGTCTGGGTTTCTCCGTTGTCACCCGCAAAGGTCAGGGTACCGCTGGTGGCGGTATAATCTAATCCCGCTATGGCAGTATTATCAGAAGTGGCAAAATCCACTGTCAGACCTGCCTCCACTTCTCCAGTAAGTGTCACCGTAAATACAGCAACTCCACCTACCACTCCTTCGCTAAAGGTCCTGTTGTTGATGCTCAGGCTGGCGGTATCATTGTCGTTGTTGGTCACCGACACGTCCGCCAGGTTGGCCCCTGTCAGGATATCGTAATTAGGGTCCGAGGAGGTCGGATTACCCGTGATGATGGCATAAGAGACTGGTCCATCCACAAAGGTGTCGTCCACTCCCGTGACCACAACGTTGACCCCGGTATCCCAGTTCGTCGTATTCAGCGTCACGCTGCTCACGGCGATCGTACCTTCACCTGTATCATTGCTGCTAAGGGGGATGACTACGTCTCCGGTAGGCTCACTTTCCAGGAAGATCGTAAAGTTAGCAGATACTCCTGCCTCAGAGGTATTTCCACTGATAGGTGTGATGATGATCCCGGCAGCGTCATTGTCACTGTTCGTGACCGTTATGGTCTGATCCGGTAAGGCGTCGAAGAAATTATTGCTATTGGCATCATCGATACTCGCTGTAATGGTATATACCTGATCCCCGTCTACAAAATCGTCATCGAATGGTATCACATTGACCGTGCGTACGGTATTCCAGTTTCCGGTAGTAAAGGTAAGGCTGCTTGCACTAAGAGTGCCTTCGGTGGTATCCGAAGAATTGAGAAGGATCACCACATCAGTGGCCGGTGCCCTGTTCAGCACAACCGTAAAGCTCTGTCCTGTACCGCCTTCAGAAGTAGCCAAAGTCAAAGGCGATACCGTAAACCCTGCTATATCATCATCCAGGAAACTGCTACTACCCACGTTGTCTGCTGCCAGGGTGGCGTTTGGACTGGGATTGCTCAGTGTCACTGTAACAGGTACATCCGCCTGTACAATGAAATCTCCGGCAGTGGTTACCGTTACAAACTGGGTGAGGGTTGTGGTACCTGCTCCAAAGGTTAAAGTCCCCCCGGTGCCATTCTCATTTCCCCCACTGATCACGTAATCCACTGTGATGGGATTGTTGGGATCGGCCTGACCCAGGGTCACAGCAAAATTAAGGGTTGCTGTCCCGGTGTCCCCTTCCGGTACGGGGGTAGGATCATTGATGCTGATCGTCGAGGAATCGTCATTGGTGAAACTGCTCGTGCCCACTGCTTTTGTGATAACGGCATTGCTACTGGGGTTGCTCAGGGTTACAGTAATAGTCTCATCCGCCTCTACTGCGGTATCCCCATTGGTGGTCACAGGTATGATCTGTGACAATGTCGTGGTACCTGCCGCAAAGGTCAGTGTTCCTCCCGTGCCGTTCTCATTACCTCCGCTGATAGTATATTGTAGGGTGATAGGGTTGTTCGGATCGGCCTGGTCTATGCTTACTGTAAAATTCAAGGTACTCACTCCACCATTGCCTTCCGGGATAGAGGCAGGATCATTGATAGTAACGGAGGCAGTGTCGTCATTGGTGAAGCTACTGCTTCCAATGGCTTTAGAGATGACTGCACTTCCGACTGGGTTACCAAGTTGTACTGTAATTGGCTCATCAGCCTCAACTGCCGTATCCCCTGTAGTTGTCACGACAACGGTCTGGGTCAGGGTAGGCGTACCGGCAGGGAAGGTCAGAGTACCACCAGTGCCATTTTCATTCCCGCCTGTGATAATATAATCAACCGAAATAGCCGCTGATGGATCAGATTGATCTATGCTCACCGTAAAATTGAGGATACTGGGTCCGGAATCACCTTCGGGAACCGAGGCCGGATCATTGATACTGATGTTGGCGTTGTCATCATTCAGGAAGCTACTAATCCCTATTGATTTTGCAAGAATGGCATTGGAACTCGGATTACTCAGGGTTATGACTATATCCTCATCACCCTCTACCAGGGTATCTCCATTTGTGGTAACGGAAATGGTCCTGTTCAGATCCGTATCACCGGCAATCCAGTTCAAAACACCTGCATCCGTATCCTCATTCCCCCCGCTGATCAGATAGTTCACAGAAATGGGGTTGTTGGGATCCGACTGACCCAGTGACACAGTGAAAGTAAGGGTCTGTACCCCGGAATCACCTTCATTTATTGGGCTTGGATCATCAATACTGATGGAAGCGCTGTCGTCATTCTGTATGGTCCCCTGTCCCTGACCATCGTTGATGGTAGCGTTGACGGGGGCACTCAAATTGACAAAAAAGGTTTCGTTGGCTTCAACCGACGTGTCCCCATTCACTGTAACCGAGAGAGTTGTACTGCTCGTTCCTGCCGTAATGGTTCCGGTCCCTCCAACCACGGCCACATAATCCTGTCCTGCCGTGGCCGTCCCATTGGCCGTGTTATAAGTAAAACCGATATTCCCTGCGGCAACTCCACCCCCGTCCACAATTACGTTGAAAATGAACTGAGAAGTTCCCGATTGGCCTTCCACCTGAGAAACATCGTTGATGCTGATGGAATCAGAAATTTTAGTTGAGTTATCTGTAGTTGCAGGACCCGTACCATTAACGTTAGTTAGTGTAACACTCAAAGTAATAGTGCCATCTCCCAATCCACTGACATCGATCCCTCCTATAGTTTCACCAGCCGATACAACAATGCCCGAACCTGTAACCGGAGTACCGCCTCCACTGCTGGTAAAACTATAATTGTAAGTGGCTGCGAGTTCTGCGCCTGAGAAAGTAAAGCTGACATTGGCTTGGTTGGAAATGGTGATGGGATCCTGATTTATTACAACCGCATAACCACTCGGAGTCGCCGTAGCCTTCGTAGACGTATCGGTCACATCAGCACCCTGGCCATTCCCATTGGTCAAACTCACCGTCAAGGTGATCGTCCCATCACCCAAACCACTCAGGTCGATCCCCGTAATCTGATCCGTAGCAGTGACAATAGGTCCACCCCCGGTGACCGTAACCGGAGTGCCGCCTCCACTACTGGTAAAACTGTAATTGTATGTCGAACCAACTTCCGCCCCCGCAAAGGTAAAACTCACAGCCGCCTGATTGCCCGCCGTGATCGGATCCTGGTCTATCGTTACACTATAACCCGATGGAACTGCCGTAGCCTTCGTAGACGTATCGGTCACATCAGCACCCTGGCCATTCCCATTGGTCAAACTCACCGTCAAGGTGATCGTCCCATCACCCAAACCACTCAGGTCGATCCCCGTAATCTGATCCGTAGCAGTGACAATAGGTCCACCCCCGGTGACCGTAACCGGAGTGCCGCCTCCACTACTGGTAAAACTGTAATTGTATGTCGAACCAACTTCCGCCCCCGCAAAGGTAAAACTCACAGCCGCCTGATTGCCCGCCGTGATCGGATCCTGGTCTATCGTTACACTATAACCCGATGGAACCTGAGCAAAAAGACTTATCCCTGATAACAGAAAAAAAAGTAAAAGGGAAAATTTTAATACTAATCGGACTGTGATTAAACCACTAGTAAAAAGACCTTCTTTTCTCATATACAACCCCAAAAAGTTATTGAATTAGCCACCTGATCGACAAACGGCTCTTCAAAAAAGAGGGGATCAATATTACTAAAAAAAGCAGCCCTGAACTAATTATAAGGCCTAATTAACCATTTTTCAGATGTACGGTAAGTGCGGCCAGAAATAAGGGTTGTTTAATCACCCGGAAGTTCTGCGGAGAAGGCCTCCACACCAGGGTCGATCTTCTTGACCAGCCCCTGTAAAACCTTGCCCGGACCCACCTCCGTAAAGACGGTGGCCCCATCGGCGATCATACGCTGCACACTCTGGGTCCAACGTACCGGAGCCGTCAGCTGTGCTATGAGGTTCTTTTGGATTTCCGCGGCCTTTTTCACGGGCATGGCATTCACATTCTGGTAGATTGGGCAGGTTGGTTCCGAAAAACTCGTGCTTTCAATAGCCGCAGCCAATTCCTCTCTGGCAGGTTCCATCATCGGGGAATGGAAGGCCCCTCCCACAGGTAAGACGAGCGCCCTACGGGCTCCTGCTTCCTTCAGTTTTTCACAAGCCTTCTCAACGGCACCGGTCTCTCCAGAGATCACAAGCTGTCCCGGGCAGTTGTAATTGGCGGGCACCACCACACCTTCAACCGACCCACAGATCTCCTCAACCACTGCGTCATCCAATCCAAGAACGGCCGCCATGGTGCTCGGTGTCCGCTCACAGGCTTTTTGCATGGCCATTGCCCGTTGTGAGACCAGTGTAAGACCATCTGCAAATTTCAGAGCTCCATTGGCCACCAGGGCTGAGAATTCACCCAGAGAATGTCCCGCCACCATATCGGGCCGGAAAGCTTTGCCAAGAACTTTGCTAAGAATGACGGAATGTAAAAAGATCGCCGGCTGAGTGACCTTGGTCTCCTTGAGTTGCTCTGCCGTGCCTTCGAACATGATATCGGTTATGGCAAATCCCAAAATGTCGTTCGCCTCTTCAAATAATTCCTGTGCAATCGGGTATTTCTCATACAGGTCGAGCCCCATACCACTAAACTGTGCCCCCTGTCCGGGGAATACATATGCTTTCATCCTCAATCGGGTTTAATTAGAGATCAAAAATAAGGAATTCAGGGGGATCCTATTCCGGGTCCCTGAACCAGCTCGCGTATTTCACATAGGAATTGGCGATCCTGCGTATCTCCCCTTCACTCAGGTCCTTGCTCACCTCCTTGATCTTCCTTGCCGGCATGCCTGCAAAGACGCTACCGGGGGGAACTATCGTCCCTTTGGTCAATACGGCTCCCGCCGCAATGATGCTGTCAGAACCCACTACGCAATCGTCCATGATAATGCTGCCCATCCCCACCAGTACGTCGTCCTCTATGGTACATCCGTGGACAATGGCATTGTGCCCTATGGACACATTGTTGCCTATATTCGTCGGTGCCTTCTGGTACGTACAGTGAATGACGGCACCGTCCTGCACATTCACCTTGTTCCCCATCCGGATGTAATGCACGTCTCCCCGCACCACCGCGTTGAACCAGACGCTGCATTCGTCTCCCATTACCACATCGCCGACAATGGTCGCATTTTCGGCTATAAAACAATCCTTTCCGAATTCCGGGGATTTTCCCTTAACTGCTCTGATGATCATGTCCTCTGGTTGAAATTCAGGGTGAAGCTACACCCGTCTCATTCGTAATGCGAAAGTAATATCTTTTTCCGGGAAGCGGATACCATCAGTTCCTTTCCATTGGAAAGCAAGACACTGCCTCCCTTGCCCTTTTTGTATCGGACTACCTCGTTGATATTCACTAAAAAGGACTTGTGGATGCGAACAAAGGGGAAATCAGCAAGGGCTTCCTCAAAGTATTTCAGGGTCTTGCTCACAAGGATCTTCCTCCCGGGCAGATGGATCTCCGTGTAGTTGTCATCGGCCTTGCAATAGAGGATTTCCGAAACATCCAGTACCTGAAACCCGTCCTGTTGGGGCAAAGTGATCTTGCCTTCCGCCTTTGGCGATCTGGAGGAGAGAATCCGGTCCTTAAGCCTATTCTCCTTTTGAATTACCTCTTCCACATAGGCCACGGCCCTTATCAGTTCATCGATATCTATGGGTTTCATCAGGTAATAGGCTGCATGCTGATTCAGTGCTTCCATGGCATATTGGCTGTAGGCCGTCACAAATACCGTCTCAAAATCCCTTTCCGGCAGTTCATCAAGGAGGTCGAAAGCATTGCCGAACGGCATCTCCACATCCAGGAATAGCAACTGAGGCCTGACACGGAGAATGAGGTCCAGACCCTCCGCAACCGTCCCGGCCTCACCGGCAATATGTACCTGCCCACAGTATTCCCCGAGATAGTTGCGGAGGATTTGACGGCTCGACATTTCGTCGTCTATGATCACTGCCTTCAGTTTCATTCGCCTTTTATTAATGTGAGTAGAACCCGTGTTCCTGTACCTTTCTCATCCAGGTCCTGTACCCGGACCTTTATGTGTGTTTTGTACATATCGTTTAGGATGGCTATCCGCTCCTGTATATTGCGCATGGCCGTCGACCTTTGTTTTCTTTGGTGGGGGGTCTTTAATTCCGCCGACCTCTTCCTGCCGATGCCATTATCCTCGATGCAGATCTCCAGGACATTCTCTTCCTTTTGGGATATCCGCAAGCTGAGCTCTCCTTTGGTTTCTCTGTATCGAAGTCCGTGCCAAATGGCGTTTTCGAGATAAGGTTGTAACAACATAGGTGGTATTTTAAAGGCCTCTTTGTCCACAGAAGGGTCGACTTCCACCCTGTAGTCGAACTTATCCGGAAATCTTGAATGTTCCAGCTTCAGGTACAGTTCCAGCAGCTCCACTTCTTTACTCAGACCGATGAAGTCCTCTTCTGAGTGCTCCAGTACGGTACGCATCAACTTTGAAAAGTCGCTGAGATACCTGTTTGCACTCCTTTCATCATGGTTGGAAATATAGTTATTTACTGAATTCAGGGCGTTAAATATAAAATGAGGGTTCATCTGGGATCTCAGGGACTTCAGCGCCAGCAAATGGTTCGCCAGTTTCTGTTTCTGAGTACTGCGGTAGAAAAAGAAGGCGGCGAGCGACATAAAAAGCATCCCGAAAAGCAGGGAATAGATGATCCAGAGTTGTCTTTTGTTGCTTTCTTCCGTTAGCCGCTGTTCTGCCAATGCCAGATCGTATTTGCTTTGTGAAAGTTCCCGCTCCTGTTCCAGGCCGCTTATGCGATTCTGGATCGAGGCGATTTCCCGATTAAGCCGGGCTGCCCGGGAGATCTCCTGTTCTTTGCGGGCGTAAAGGGTATCGACCACTGCCACGTACTTCTGATAGGTTTCCAGGGCTTTCGTAAAATCCCCCTGTCGCCTGTACACTTCAGAAAGCTCACGCGTGGCATCCTTCTGAACCACCAGGTCTTCTTCCATTCCGGCCTCAGCAATGCTGCGTTCCAGAAAAGGTATTGCCTCATCATACTGGTCCTGGGCGATATAGGCATTCGCAATTTTATAGTTGATCCGCTGCCTCGATACCGAATCCTGCCCTGACACGATGCCTGTTTCCTGCCTGGTTGGTGCAGGGAGAGCGTCCAGCGCTTTTAAACTGCTCTTCCGCAACTTGATCTCATCGTCAAAACGGTTGCTCTTATTCAAAAAATCCGCCACTTTTTCCTTTTCCCGGACGGCTCTCTGGGGTGCCTGTTTCTCCGCTTCCATCAGGGAATTGTTGTAATAGGCATTCGCCTCTTTCAATCGGTTTACGCTGGCATAGGTGTCTGCGATCTTGGAGTTGAGGTCGGGAATCTTGGGTCCTATCTGATTCTTGGTTGCGATGGTCAACCCCTGCCGGAAGAAGGCGAGGGCCTTGTCTACCCCTCCCAATCCTGCGTGTGCCTCGCCCATCGCTTCATACACCTCGACGCGGCTATAAGGCGCCAGGGAGCTGTCGTCTTCCAGTGGCTCCAAAACGGCCAAGGCTTCTTCCCATTGGCGATTGCGCACATAGGCCTTTCCCAGGGCTAGAGTGGTAGCCGGACTATACCGGGCTTGCAGAGCATCCCTGTAGTTGGCAATGGCGAGGTCTGATTGTCCGTAGTATCCGTACACCTCAGCCAGCAGTGCCAGTGAGGACGCCAGTTCCCTTCTGTTGTCCCTGGAGTCCAATTCGGAGATGGATCGGGCGATATAGTCGATGCTTTTCTGAAAGTCCTTTGTCTTATACGTTTTCGCCGAATCCAGATAAGCCCTGTATAAGGTCAGGCCCTCCTCGCGATTGTCCGTCTTCTTTGTCGAGGACTGAACCTGTGCAAAGACCGGGGAAACGGAAAGGAGAAAAACCGCTATCAGAAAACCTGTATTGGTCAAACGTATCATAGGATAAACTTAGTCCTTTTACTCCATTCTAAAAAACAGCAGGAAGAGCGTTTCTCCCTGAGCGTGAAAGCTTTTCAACCCTTTACTCAGGCAAAGGGCCCGTTCACTCATTCAGGGAACACCTTCCCTCATTTCTGGTTTTTTCAGAAAAAGTTACGCCCTACTTTTCCCTTGATTAAGAACCCATTTAATGTATTTGATATGAAAAAAATTGCCCAAAAATCAATGATCGCCTTGATGTTATTCGGAATAGGAACCGGCTATGCCTTTTCAGAGCAGGGAAGGAAAAATGCCAATACCAAGCAAGAAGCTACTCATGAGCATTCCTTTCTGAAACCAGAACCACCCACGGTTAAAATCGCCCTGCTATTGGACACCAGCAACAGCATGGACGGCCTGATCAACCAGGCTAAATCACAGCTATGGGACATTGTCAACCAGTTCACCTATGCCAAATGCAGGAATGAAGGACGCCCCGGCCTGAAGATCGCGTTGTATCAATACGGTAATAATGATCTCTCTTCTCAGGAAGGGTATATACAACAGGTGCTCGGGTTTAGCGGGGATCTGGATGAAATTTCAGCAAAACTGTTTTCCCTGACCACCAACGGGGGAGAGGAATATTGCGGGCAGGTGATCCATCAGTCCTTGCAGCAATTGGATTGGGGGAAAAACCCAGACGACCTGAAAATGGTCTTTATCGCTGGCAATGAACCCTTTACGCAAGGAAGAAAGAATTTCAGGGAGGCTGTTCTCCATGCGAAGGAAAGAGGGGTGATCGTAAACACCATCTTCTGCGGGGATTACAACCTGGGCATACAAACACAATGGCAGGAAGGAGCCCGGCTCGCAGGAGGGGAATACATGGCCATTGACCACAACAGACAGGTCGTGCATGTCAAAACCCCTTATGATGAGATCATCATCAGGCTGAACAAGCGTCTGAATAATACTTATGTATCTTACGGGACCAAAGGTGCCGAACGCATGGCGGTACAGGTCGAACAGGATGCGGAAGCCATGGATCTGCAGGAAGCCGTGGCCGTGAAAAGAGCGGTGAGCAAGAGTTCTGCCTATTACAACAACGCCGGATGGGACCTGGTGGACGCTTCTTCAAGCGACGACTTTGACCTAGCGAGGATAAAGAAGGAAACCCTTCCCGAATCACTGAGAGATAAATCCGATTCTGAGATCAGGATGTTCCTTGATGAAAAGAGAAAGGAACGCCAGGATATACAGGAGGAGATCCAGCAGGCCAACGCCAAGAGACAAACCTATCTCAATGAGGTCCAGAAAAGTGAAACCGGGGAACTGGAAAAAGCCATCCTGGAAGCTATAAAAAAACAGGCCGCTGCCAAGGATCTGTACTGGGAGTAAGTGGTAAGGACAGTTTAGCAAAGCGGACTTCGGGTATCAGCCCGGAGTCCCCTTTTTAGTTCGCCGCAGGACAGAAACAGTCGTACCGGTTCTGTCTCTCCGGTCCAAAATCATACCCGAGGGTGATCTGGTGAAATCCCCCATTATCAAATCGTATATCCCCGTTCTGATAGGAATAATTGTAGGAGAACATAAATCGGTTATAGTTAAACCCAATGATAGGTGTAAAGAGTTGCAGTCTCTGTTCCCCGAACTGCCCATTGGCCTGGTACTGGGCCCCGTCAAAACTCCTTCGGTAGGAAAGTCCGGCCCAGACTGTCCCAAAGGATACATCCCTGTATACCTTGGCGTTGATATCAATGGTTTCCTCTTCCGTAAACTCCGTGAGCTGGAAGAGCACGGAAGGTTCCACCCTCCACTCGCTTTTGCCGAAGATATAGCCGACAGAGAACAAATACCTCCTCAAATTGTCGAATTCAATGGCGGTGTAGAGATCCCGTCCACTTCCCAGAGCGTTGAGAAGGGTGGCATGGGCATAGAATTCCATATAGCTATAAGACATCCCAAAATCTACATTGAAATAACCCACACTGTTGCGGGCTCCGCTGATGACCGGATCGGGGATCACGGATCTGAATTCGGTTTCATCCAGGCTGCTCAGGATAAATCCGGCGCTCAGGCCAAAAGATAATTGGTTCAGCAACCGAATATCCTCCCCGAATGGCAAATGGTGCGCATAGGTCGCTTTTAATCCTGTCTGTGAATGGTACCCGTTAGCGTCGTTAAAAAGGATTACCCCCACTCCACTGGGTGTTTCCCCTATGCGATAATTCACACTCAGGGTCTGAAGGTTGGGTGCCTCGTCTACGTTGAACCATTGTTTGCGCGCCGTGAGCCTGATCTTTCCACCGGGTCCGATCCCAGCCATAGAAGGATGTACGAGATAATAATTGTCCGACAAGTAATCGAAATAAACCGGTATTCCTTCCTGTGCCTTCACATATGCAAGGCAACCAAGGTAAGCGAACAAAATAAAAAAGATTTTTCTCATCAAAGATGGGACAAGGTGTATAGCCAGATGTTCAAATATAATGTATAACGGCACAAAGCGAACATTATTATATCTTCTCCAGCCCGAAAATTGGTTGTATTTTTGCCAAAAATCCGGACTATGAAAGAGTATGTGATCACCGTGAAGGAAACGAGCAACAAGGCCATCCTCAAATTCGAGGCCAATCACTTCCTCACCACCCAGTCTAATTACGAATTCAAAAATATAGATGAGGCCAAGGCTTCACCCCTGGCTCAGCAATTGTTCTACCTGCCCTTTATTAAGACCGTTTACATCTCAGGGAATTTTATAGCGCTAGAACGCTATGACATCGTGGAGTGGGACGATGTCAGAGATGAGGTGGCCCAGCAACTGGTGGAATACCTCAATTCAGGTGCACCAGTTATCGTAGAAGATACCCGGAAAGCCAGCGTCCCTGTAACGCTTTACGCGGAAGTCACCCCAAACCCGGCGGTGATGAAATTTGTAGCCAACAAAAAACTGGTTCCCTCTTCCTTCGAATTTAAAAATATAGACGAGGCGAAGGATTCCGAGCTGGCCAGGGCACTTTTTCACTTCCCCTACGTAAAAGAGGTGTTCATGGACGAGAACTATATCTCGGTTACCAAGTTCGAGGTAGCCGATTGGAATGAGATCACCATGGAACTCAGGGAAATGATACGCAATCATATTGCCGAAGGAAAGGAGATCGTATCGGCCCTTGCCGCAAGTACACAGGCAAAAAAAGCAGATAAACAAGGACTTGCCGGGTCGACCGATGAAACCTCACAACAGATCATTCAGATCCTCGAGGAATACGTGAAACCAGCCGTAGCCAGCGATGGGGGCAATATCCTTTTCCAGTCCTATGACGAAAAGGAACGGACGGTGAGTGTGATCCTCCAGGGCGCGTGCAGCGGCTGTCCTTCTTCCACTTTTACCCTGAAAAACGGGATCGAGACCATGCTGAAGAATATGCTGGGAGACAAGGTGAGCGAAGTAGTGGCCATCAACGGGTAATAGGTTCCTGTTTATTTGCTATTGTCTTAATTTCTTTCGAACTTTAAAAGAATCAAAAAAGCATTATAACATGGCTATTTTAAAAGTAATAGAAGTCCTGGCGAATTCCAGTGAAAGCTGGGAAGACGCAGCACAAAATGCTGTTTCCCAGGCCTCGAAGACCGTAAAGAACATCCGTTCTGTCTACGTTCATGAACAAAGCGCTACCGTGAAAAACGGTAAAATCGATGACTTCCGGGTCAATGTAAAGATCACTTTCGAAGTCAACTAGAAAAACCACCAAGCCGAAAAGCACCTTTTCGGGTGCTTTTTTTTTGCCTTAAAATCGATAGAGCCTTGTCTGCCACTCCTAAGTATACGAATTCCCTTATTCGCGAAACAAGCCCCTACCTGTTGCAACACGCGCACAATCCGGTGGACTGGCATGCATGGGACCCAAAGACCCTTGAGATTGCGCAAAGGGAGAATAAACTGCTACTGATCAGTATTGGGTATGCGGCCTGTCACTGGTGCCATGTAATGGAACACGAGTGTTTTGAGGATGAAGAAGTGGCAAAGGTCATGAACGGCAACTTTGTCAATATTAAAATCGACCGGGAGGAAAGGCCGGACATCGACCATATCTATATGGATGCCCTGCAAATGATGACCGGAAGCGGAGGATGGCCGCTCAATATTGTCGCCTTGCCAGACGGGCGTCCCTTCTGGGGTGCGACCTATGTCAAAAAGGATTCCTGGATCAGCGTGCTGAAACAACTGGCTGCTCTGTATGAGCAGGACAGAACCCGGGTTCTCGACTATGCCGCCCAGCTCACTGATGGATTAAAAGCCATCAACCTCATACCGACTCCCGAGAAAACAGATTCCATCTCCCTGGAAGAAATGAACTCGGCAGTACAGCACTGGTCGCAGTATTTCGATACTTTCCTGGGCGGTTATAAGCGGGCCCCTAAATTCATGATGCCCGTGAACCTCGATTTCCTGCTCCACTATGCAACACTCACGGGTAACGAGGATACAGGAGAATACGTTCATACTACCTTGAGGCGTATGGCTTACGGAGGAATCTACGACCACATTGGTGGAGGGTTTTCCCGATATGCCGTGGACGTGAAATGGCACGTTCCCCATTTCGAAAAAATGCTCTATGACAACGCACAGTTGATCTCCATGTATTCGAAGGCCTACGCAGCCACCAAAGACCCCTTGTACAAAAGGGTGGTGGAAGAGTCCATTTCCTTTGTCCGGAGGGAATTAACAGCCCCGGAAGGAGGGTTCTATTCCTCCCTGGATGCGGATAGCCTGGACGGCAAGGGTATGCTGAAAGAAGGGGCCTATTACGTGTGGACGGAGAAGGAGCTCAGGGAATTGCTCAATGAGGATTTTCCAATTTTAGCCGACTATTACAATATCAATACTTACGGACTTTGGGAGGGGGACCTTTACGTACTTATCAGGGATTCCACTGAGGAAGAGATCGCGAAAAAACACGGGATTACCACGGAAGTTTTGGCGGATAGGATCCATTCCTGTAAAGAGATCCTGTTCAGGCAAAGGGAATCGCGGCCAAGGCCCGGACTGGACGACAAGATCCTCACTTCCTGGAACGCCCTGATGATCAAAGCCCTGGCCGACGCTTCCCGCCACCTCCAACACGAAGAATACCTCGAACTGGCCCTGGAGGCAACTGCTTTCCTGGAAAGAGCCGTAGTAAAGGAAAATGGAGGGCTCTGTCACAACTACAAGGGAGGGAAAAGTACGATCGGAGGATTTTTGGAAGACTACGCCAACCTCATGGATGCCTACCTCAGCCTTTATGAGGTCTGTTTTGAGGAGAGCTGGGCACGGAAAGCAAAAGGACTCGCCGATCACTGCCTGAACCATTTTTACGACAAGACTGGAGGATTATTTTTCTTCACTGGGGATACCGAGAAAATAACGGTAAGGCGTTCCCTGGAGACCGCGGACAATGTTACCCCGGCTTCGAATTCGGTCATGGCGATCAACCTTTTCAAGCTCTCCCTGCTTTATCCAGATGGTAAATACGGTGAAATTTCCGAAAAGATGTTGTTGAAAATGAGGGAGAGTATCCTGGAAAACCCGAACAGTCATGCTCATTGGATGCATTTACCCCTGTATCGGGCCTTCCCTTTCAGAGAGGTCGTGATCACCGGAAGATCGGCCCAGGAATTCGCCCATACGCTGCGTCGGTATTATTTACCGAATGCGATGTTCGCCGGGGGAGTGACAGAAAGTTCCCTGAGCTTGCTGAAAGACCGCATCCAAAAAGACAAGACCCTGATCTATCTCTGTGAGTCGGGGGCATGTCAATTGCCGGTCTCCTCACCTGATGAAGCCATTGAACAGCTCTCCCTCTGATCGCACTTAACAAGACTTTATAGATCTTGATTTGAAATTGGCCCCTATTTTTCTTTGCTTTGCAGCAAAACGCAAGAGTATGGCTTCTTTTGATGAATTTCAGGATTATTTGGACCAGGGGATGAACTGGTTATTGGAAATTGTTCCTAACCTCATTACCGCCGGGGTCATTCTCGTTGTTGGTTGGTGGATCGTTAAATTCATCAACAGGATGGTTCACAGGTTTTTTCAGAAAAAGGACTACGACCAGGCGCTGGAGACCTTTTTGCAAAGTTTTATCAATATCGCCCTGAAGTTACTTCTCTTCGTCCTGGTGATCAGCCAATTAGGAGTAAAATCCTCATCCTTAGTGGCCTTGGTGGGTGCAGCCGGGCTCGCGGTCGGTCTCGCATTGCAGGGGTCACTTTCCAATTTTGCAGGAGGGGTACTTATCCTGATCTTCAAGCCCTTTAAGGTAGGTGATTTTATCTCGGCACAGGGTGTGGACGGCACGGTGAAGGAAATCACCATTTTCACCACCAAACTCAATACCTTCGGAAACCAGGTCGCCATTTTGCCCAATGGCCAGCTTTCCAACAACAGCATCATCAATTTCAACGCCGAGGACACGCGAAGGGATAAAATTGAGATCGGGATAGGATATTCTTCCAACATCAAGAAAGCTAAAGAGATCCTTCTCGAAATTTGTGAACAGCACTCGGGGATCCTGAAAGAACCCGCACCTGTGGTCTTTGTAGGAGAACTTGCAGACAGTTCGGTAAACCTGACTTTGAGGTTCTGGGCTAAGAACGAGGACTTCTGGGCAGCACATTTCCACGTGATCGAAGAGACCAAACTGAGGTTCGACAAAGCGGGCATTGAGATCCCATTCCCACAGATAGACGTGCACCAAAAAGCATAGGGACTATTACAGGGTCTTGAATCAGGTCTTCGATCCGGACTGAAGGATAAAATCCTTCAGGTAATAAGGTTCAAAATAAGCGACATCCTCGAACTGCTTTCCTTTGAATTTCTCAAAGGCTTCCTCGCACATAGTAGTGGATGAGGGTACCAGAGAATCGTCGATCTCGAAATTCGGATGATCCAACAGACCCCGGCATTTGGAGGCACCACTACCCAGCAGGTGTACCGGGCCTTTGTTGGCATAATCCAGGTAAGAATCCTTTTTAAGGATAAGGGCTTTGGTCGGTTCCAGCTCTGTGAGATCAGCCGAATAGACAGCTGTATAGACCTCCATCCGTCTGGCGTCGAGCATGGGGATAAGCACCCCTTCCCGTACTTTTTTTTGTAAGGCCAGTGAACGCAGGGTAGCCGTTGAGATCAGGGGGATCCCCAGGGCGTAGCATAGCCCTTTGGCACTCGAAACGCCGATCCTTAGTCCGGTATAGGACCCCGGACCTTTGCTTACCGCAACCGCATCGAGATCGTGTATCGAGATGCCCGATTGGGCAATGACCTCCTCAATAAAGAGGTGTAGTTGTTCAGAATGGGAGAACGAAGGGCTGTTATGCTCCCTGCTCCCCAGTAATATGCCGTTTTCCGCTACGGAGACCGAACAGTTGGTTGATGCCGTTTCTAATTGCAGTATATAGGCCATAAGGCCACAAAGATAGTCTAGTTCAGGACAATGGGAAGACCGTAAAAGAATTCCAGCACTTTAATCCTGAAGATGTAGTTGTATTTGTTCCTGACTACTTCAGCTTCTGCATTGTCTACCCGGGATTGTGCCTGGCTGAAATCGAAGGCATTCATCAACCCCACTTCAAAGCGGTCCTTGGTATACTCGTAGGCCGTCCTTCTGGCATCCAGGGTTTTCTGTGAAGCTTCATAGGCCTTGGCGCTGTTCTGTACATCCACATAGGCCTGGTTGATGGTGGTTTCCAGATCCAACTTTGTCTGCTCTAGTTGCAGCCTGGCCTGTTCCACCCCAATCTGAGAACGCCTGATGTTGTTCCGGGTACTGAAACCATTGAAGATCGGAATAGTAAGCTGTGCACCGTAGGAGATACCATCATTGATCCACAACTGGTCCCTGAAGGCGATCTTTTCTCCTGTAATCGGGTCACGGGTCTGGTCTGAATACCTAGTGTTGTAGTTAAAGAACGCACCTACGGTCGGATAGACCGCACCTTTGGCGATCTGCAGGTCTTTTTCCGCCAGTTCTACTCCGGTTTCGGAAAATTTGATGTCATTCCTGAAAGTAAGAGCCTTGTCAAAGATCACCTTGGGGGAATACTTGAGGATATCAGAAGGGGGTATATTGTATTCCTCCTCGGCTATGTCAAAATTCTCGTAGTCCGTGATCTGCAGCAACTGTGCCAATGCGATCCTCGACAAAAGGACCTGGTTCTCATTGTTGATGATGGTCTGCTCCTGTGTGGCTGCTGTCGCCTCAACTTCCAGGAGGTCTCCCCTGGGTACCACCCCGGATTCGACCAGTTCCCTGGTCCTTTTCAGATCTTCAACGGTTACGGCGTACTGTGCCTGGGCCACCTTCAGGGTTTCCTTATTCGAAAGGATATTGAGATAGTTATTTGCGACATTAAGTCGGATGTCGTCCACCAGGTTGTCCAGCCTGTACTGGTTGGCGATCTCGTTGAGTTTGGCCCTGTTCAATCGGTGTATGTTTCTGAGGCCGTCGAAGAGGGTAAGCCCTGAGGTAAAGTTTCCACTGGCAGAGAAAATTGTGGACGTAACGAAGACGTTCGTGGTCGGATCAAGGACAAGTCCCGTATTCCCGGAAGTATTCATCTGGGCATTCAGACTGGGCAGGAAATCCCCGATCGCATCAGACCTGTCTATCTTCGCATTTTCAAGATCGAGCGCAAATTGTTCTACGGTCAGGTTGTTCTCTACGGCATAGGTCACACATTCCTCCAGTGTCCACTTTCTCATCTGAGCTGTGAGTGTCCCCACGGTAAGCAGAAGGAAAAAGAGGGTTATTCTATATCTCATGATCTCGTTTTTTTGATTGCTTATTTCTTGATTTCAGTTGTGATTTATTCCGATCAGCTGTTCGCTTCTTCCTCATCCTCCCCACGCTTGATGGGCTCTGTCTTGTTCCAGATCTTTACTTCGTCCTCTTCGGTCAGGCCGGAAAGGATCTCCACATTTACCCCGTCAGAGATACCGATCTCAATATCTCTGCGCTCGAATTTTTGATCCCCTGTGGCGATTTCCACATAGGGTTTATCAGTTTCTTTGTCGAATTGCAGAAGGGCCTCCGGGATCACCAGGATGCTGTCCTTCTTTTCCAGGACCAGGGAAGCGTTGGCACTGTAGCCTGCCCTTATAAAGATGGAATCGTTTACGGCCACATCCCCTTCGATCTTGAACTGAACCGCCCCGGCCTCTTCAATTCCTTTTGGGGCGATAAATTTGAGCTTGGCTTCCAGCTTCTGGTTCTCTACGGCCCCAAGACTGATCTCCAGGGGCATACCTATCTTCAGTTTCCCTACCTCTCCTTCGTCCACCTTTCCTTCGAATATCATAGAATTGAGATCCGCAATGGTCGCTATCGTAGTCCCATCATTAAAGTTGTTACTCTGGATCACCTGGTCTCCTACTTCCACCGGGATCTCCAGAATGGTCCCGTTCACGGTGGCCCTTATGTTGGTGTTAGCACTGGAGGATCCTCCGGCTGAACCCAGGCGAATGATACGGTAGTCGGCCTTGGAGTTTTCCACTTCGACGACGGCCTGGTCATATCTAAGTTTCAGGTTGTTGAAATCCTGATTTGAGATGACCCCTCTGTCGTAAAGCTGTTTGTTCCGGTCGTATTCTATCTGAAGGTTAGCAAGAGCTGCCTCGGCATTCCTAACCCTTCCCTGGGCCGAGTTTAGGGCCTGTTCGTTGGGGACGACCTTGATCACAGCGATCAGGTCACCTGCCTTGACATCTTCCCCTTCCTCTAAAAGGATCTTGTCAATGATCCCAGAGATCTGAGGTTTTATCTCGATCTCTTCCCGGGGAATGACCTTCCCCGTCGCCACAGTTTTTTTCTCTATACTCGAGATGAATGGTTTTTTGGTATCATAGGTGATGGCTCCCTTGCTGTTCGACTTGATAAAGAAAGCAGCCGCCCACAGTGCGCCTAACACAAGGACCCCGATCAGTCCGTATTTTACATATTTGTTCATTTTCTCTGTGTGTTATTTAAAGTTGTTAGTTTTTATTCTTCTCTTAGTGCGTCTATAGGTTTGATACTGACCGCCCGCTGAGCCGGGATGAGGCCGATGAGTGTCCCCAGGATCACCATCACCAGCAGCGCACCGATCACCAGGGGTATAGGGACGGTAGGATTCGTATACGGAAAATCATTATCCTGAGTAAGATTGTTGATTAGATTGAGTACGCCCGCACCCATGATGATCCCGACGATCCCTGCGATCATGGTCAGGAAAACCGATTCCAGGATGATGAGTGAACGCACCTCCCTGGGTGTGGCCCCTAGTGCCCTTCTTATTCCCAGTTCTTTGGTCCTTTCCTTCACAGAGATCAACAGGATATTTCCAATCCCGATCACCCCGGCTAAGATGGTGGCGAGGCCCACGATCAGGGAGACAAAGGTGAGTCCGTTGGCAAACCCCATGATCCTGTTGAAGACCTCCCCCAGGTTAAAGGCGCCGAAGGCCCTCTCATCATCCGGATGAACCCTGTGTATGCTTTTCAGGACCGCCTTAATGTCTTTCTCAACCTGTACCACGTCTGCATCGTCATAGGCAGCGATCGTAAAGTATTGGGCATTGTCCCCGGTATTGTATAGCTTTTTAAAGGTGGAGAACGGTATATAAACGTCCCCATCGGTCCCAAAGGGCGTGGTTTGAGTGAATTTATGTACCCCTACCACCTGGAAATAGATCCCGTCCAGCCTGATGTACCCTCCGATAGGGTCTTCGTCCTTGTCGAACAGTTCCTGCTGGGTGCGCTCCCCGATCACACAGACCTTCCGGGCCTGTTCCTCGTCCTCTTCATTGATAAATCGGCCATTGTCATAGATCTTCTGGGTGGCCATCTTGGCGATGACGGGGAAATATCCATACACAGGATAGCTATTGGACTTCAATCCGCGGACCCCAAGGGCTGCTTCTCCCCCGAAAACTCCTTTGGTATTCACCGGAGCGATATATTGTATCTCGGGGATGCGGTTCTGCAAGGTAGTGGCATCCTGCACTTTTAAGGATAACCTCCTGCCCGTCTTGTAACCCGCGTAAGGCATACTGGTAGATTGGGACCAGGTCCAGATACTGTTTTTGGCCACGGTCTCAAAATTCCGTTCAAACCCGTTGTCGAGACCTTTGGAAGCTCCCGCCAGAACGATATAGATAAAGATCCCCCACAAGACACCAATGACGGTAATGATCGTCCGGGTCTTGTTCTTGCCTATAGAACCGAAGATCTCCTGCCACGTATTTTTATCAAATAAGAACCGCATACTATTCGTCTCTGAGTGCTACAATTGGTTTAATCCTGGCTGCGCGCTTGGCCGGGACGTACCCCGCCAGGGTGCCGAAAAGGATCAGCAGGAGGGTGGCAAAGATTGCCAGCCCGGTCCCTATCCCTGGGTTTCGAATGAAATAATCATCCATCAAAGTATTTCCAAGACTGCTCAGTAGGGCAATCCCTAATATCATTCCCAAAAATCCGGATATGGTAGTGATGAAAACTGATTCCAAAAGGATGACGGAGATCACCGACCTTGGGGTGGCCCCGATCGCCTTTCGAATTCCGATCTCCTTGGTCCGCTCCTTTACTACATATACCATGATATTGCTGATCCCAATGATCCCCGCTATGATGGTTCCGAAGGCTACCAGGGCTGCGATGATGGCCAAAACTCCCGCAAAATCCTGATTCTGTTTTAAATTCTCTGCTACATTCCGGACAAAAAAACCATTCTCATCCTCCGGACTGATAAATTTTTTCTGCTTGAGATATTTTTCCAGACTTCGCTGAAAAGCCATAGCTCCCGTATACCCCAATTCTTCCTTGAAACCGATCACGATCTGGCCTATCTTGTCCGTGTTCTTTTCGATAAGCTGCCGGGTAGTGTATGGAATATACACTTGTCGTTCCTCATTGTCCCCTCCATCATCCTGGAACACCCCGACCACCTTGAAGACACTTCCCCCCACATCGATGTACTTCCCCATGGAATTCATGCTGCCAAAAAGGTCCTGTTCTACCAGTCTGCCGATAACCGCGTTCTTGGTTCGGTTTTTCACATCCTCCTGGTTGATGTACCGCCCCTTCATCATAATGGTCTTCTCGGCGAACTGCTGCCCCCAGTCGACCCCAATGGTGGTGTAGTTGTTGGATTCTTCCTTGTATTTGACCAGGGCACTCCTGAAGATCCTGGGGGAGATATACTCCAGGAACATGGGAAAGTCTTTTTTAATGTCTTCTAAATCGCTGTTCTCGAATTCGATCTGGCGGAGGGATTTATACCCTTTATAAGGGATGGAGGTTCGACCCGGGAAGATGTATATCACATTGGTAGCATCCTGGGAAAAGAAATATTCAAAGGTATTCTGAAGCCCGTTGGTAAGCCCTACCAGGCCCACGAAAATGAGGATACCCAGTGACACTGTAAATCCGGAAAGAACCGTTCTCAGTTTGTTCTTCCGGATGGTGAGAAATATTTCCTGCCAGGTATCTCTGCTAAACATGTGCTTTGGCCCTAACTTGTTTTATTTTTTCATCTTTGACGATCACCCCATCCTTTAAATGGACGATGCGCTTACACATTTGGGCAATATCCGGTTCGTGGGTAACGACTAGTATGGTGTTTCCCTGGTCATTAATGTTCTGGATCAGTTCCATCACTTCATAGGAAGTGGTACTGTCCAATGCCCCTGTAAGCTCATCGGCCAGTAACACTTTGGGTTCTGCCACCATAGCCCGTGCAATGGCCACCCTTTGTTTCTGACCTCCGGATAGTTCACTTGGCAAATGGTGAGACCATTCCTTCAGTCCTACCTGTTCCAGATACTTCATGGCTTTCTCCTGCCGCTGTTTCCTGGGCATTTTCTGGTAATAGAGCGGAAGGGCCACATTCTCCAAAGCCGTTTTGTAGTTGATCAGGTTAAACGACTGGAAGATGAACCCCAGGAATTTGTTGCGGTAATTAGCTGCCTTGGTCTCGTTGAGGTTCTTGATGGGAATACCGTCCAGGTCGTACGATCCAGAATCGGCCTCGTCTAACATCCCGAGTATATTCAGGAGGGTAGATTTGCCGGAACCCGAAGACCCCATGATGGCTACCAGCTCGCCTTCTTCAACCTTAAAGTTGATCCCTTTGAGCACGTGCAGGGAATTGCTTCCCATCTTATACGATTTGTGCAGATCTTTTATTTCAATCATGGTCAGTGCTTTTCTTTTTCAGATTCCGATCCTGTCATTGGACTGACAAGATGTGGAAATGTTACAACAATTGTTAAAAAATAATGTTAAAATAGGCTATCCGCCAAAGGACTCAGGTTGAAGGGCATTCCAGACCTTGATCCGGTCTTCCTGGGAGATCCCGGATTGTACTTCCACGTAGATCCCGTCACTGATCCCCAATTCCAGGTCTTTACGGGTAAACTGTTGTTCTCCTGTAGCCACCTCAACAAAGGGCTTTTTGGTCTCCGGATCGAATTGCACAAGGGCCTCCTTGATCGCCAGCACGCTGTCTGCCCTGGCCAGGATTATGGAAGCATTGGCACTGAGTCCGGCACGGATAAAGACTGTATCGCCCTTGTTGAGCGTTCCCTTTATCTCGAATTGTATGGCTCCATTCTCGGCCTTGCCTTTGGGCGCAATATAGTCGAGCACGGCGTTAAAGACCTTGTTCTCTATAGCTCCTACGGTGATCTCCAGGGGGAGGTCCTCCCGGATCTTGCCCACCTCCGATTCGTCTACCTTCCCTTCAAAGATCATCTTATTGACATCCGCTATGGCAGCAATGGTGGTTCCTTCATTAAAATTATTGCTTTCAATCACCTGGTTGCCCACTTCCACGGGTACTTCCAGAACCATTCCGCTCACGGTGGCCCTTATGAGGGTATTTGCCGCATTGCTGAGTCCCCTGGTGGTCCCTGTCTGCACGATATCGTATCGCTTATTGGCTGCGGAATAGGCCTGTTTGGCCTGGTCATAGGTCACCTGGGCACGCTCCAGGTCCACCTTGGAGATCACGCCCCTGGAAAACAGTTCACTCTGCCTGTCAAAATTCCTCCGCTGATCTTCCAGGTTGATCCTGGCATCTTCAATGGCATTTTTTGCATCATTCAGAGCATTCAGGTTGGGTACCACCCTGATCTTAGCGATCAGGTCTCCGGATTTCACGAAATCTCCCCCTTCCACGTAGATCTCGTCTATGACTCCGGAAATATTGGGTTTGATCAGCACCTCTTCGAGAGGCAGGATACTTCCCGTAGCCACCGTTTTCTTGATTATGGTACGCTTTTCTGCCTGTTCGGTCTCATAAACGACCGGATCCTCGGCATTTTTCTGATAGAGGTAGATCATGGCCCCTCCAAAGGTGACCAGGATAAGTATCAGGATGAATATAGTAACAGATTTTTTCATGTTTTAAAGTGGATTAGATCGTTTTTAATGTTATTCAGTTCTCAATGCGTCTATAGGGCGGACCCTGATCGCGCTCTGGGCCGGGATAAAACCCGCCAGAAGGCCGGAAATGATCAATATAAATAGGGCCGCAGAAACTACTCCGAGGTTAACGCTGGGGTTCAGAAACATGTCCACCGGGCCATTGGCGTCTAAAATGGCGTTGACTCCGTAGATGAACAAGGCGCCCATCACGATCCCCGCCATACCCGAAATAATGGTCAGGAAGATCGATTCTAACAGGATCTGTTTTCGGATAGACCAGGGATCTTCTCCCAGGGCTCTTCGGATTCCGATCTCCTTGGTGCGTTCCTTGACCACGATGAGCATAATATTACTCACTCCGATGATCCCAGAGAGGAGCACCAGTATCCCTACAAAGTACCCGATAAAGCTCATGGCTCCGAAAAGGCTTTCGACACGGTTGAACTCTTCGTAAAGATCAAAAAACCCTACGGCTCTTGTATCATCCGGGTGAACCTTATGCACTTGTTTCATCTCATTCACAATGTCCATCTTCAGGTCGGATATAGGGAATCCATCCTTTGCGGTAATAGCCATCCAGCCGACGTTATTCCCCCGGTTAAAGGCCTGGGAAAAGGCTGTAAAAGGAACATAAATCTCTTTCTGCCCCTCTTCTCCGTTCCCGTTGCCAGACCGTTTTTTATAAGCTCCGATGACCATGAAATTCACCCCCTGTATCTTGATATAGGAACCCAAAATCTCTTCTCCTGCCTCGTACAACTCATTCTTCACACCCAGCCCTATCACAGCCACTTTCCTCTTGTTGTCTATATCGTTCTGGTTGATGAAACGCCCGGCCGTGATGGCCATGGGCTCCTGCTGAATGATCTCAGGATAATCCCCATAGACATTGTACGCCCCGGTTTTCAGGCCCCGTACCACATTGTTATTTCCACCCCATCCGCCGAGCTGGTTGCGGGGGGAGATAAATCTCAACTGAGGAAATTTCTCCCTAAGGGTATTTACGTCCTCGGTTTTGAAATTGAAATTCCGGCCAATCGGCAGTCCCATATGCGCTTTTGTGGTACTTCTCGTCCACATGAACATGGTATTGGTGGCGATATCCCCGAAGTCGGCGCGTATCCCATTTTCCAGCCCTTTCCCTGCTGAGAGCAGGATGATGAGGATCAGAATACCCCAGAACACCCCAAAGGCAGTAAGTACTGTACGAAACCAATTCGTGGTCAGCACCTCTAAAATCTCTTTCCAGCGATCCCTGCTAAACATCTCGACTGACTTTCATTCTACTCATCTCTCAACGCATCTATGGTGTGTATGTGGGCAGCCCTCCATGCAGGAAAGAATCCGGCTACGGTTCCGGCGATAACAAGTACAAGGACCATTGCCAGGGCCACATTGAAATTCACAGAAGGGTTCACCACATAATCAACCTCCACATGGGGTCCCAGAATTTCCAGAAGGCCCATGCTAAAAATAAACCCGGTAAAACCGGAAATCGTGGTTATAAAGATCGCCTCATGGAGGATCATTCCGATGATGGACCACGGTTTCGCACCCAGGGCTTTGCGGATCCCGATCTCCCTCGTGCGTTCCTTGACCACGATAAGCATGATATTGCTTACTCCCACAACACCGGCGATGATGGTACATATGCCGACAAACCAGAAAAAGAATTTGATATTTCCTGTAAGACTGAAGTATCTCTTGGCCTCTTCCAGGGCACTCCAAACCTGAATGGCACTGGTATCATCCGGTGCCACGGTATGTGTTTGCTGCAAATAAGATCTCAAACCTTCCTTGAAAGCCACTGCCTGGGCGACCGCTTCATCAAAATTTTCTGCCGGAGGAAGCGTATAGGCCATATTGTTGATCCTGTCGGCCCCATTGAAAACCTTCTGAGCCGTGTTGATCGGAATATAGATACGCTCCTCTTCCCTTTCCTCCGTCTCACCATATACTCCTATGATCTTAAAGGGAATACCCGAAACAGTGATAAATTCCCCTATGGGTGAGTCGATTTCCTTAAAGACATCCTTTTTGATTTTTCTCCCTATAACAGCCACTTTGGCCGTATTGGACAAATCCTGGGCATTGATGAAACGGCCTTCCACCATTTTTGCATTCTCGATAAACTGAAAATTGTCTGAAATGCCCTGTATACCGTAAGCCAGGGATTCTTTGCCGTAATTGATCTGCACATTATTGACAAAATACCTCGGAGACTGGTATTCTATCTCTTCCCTGTAAATCGCACCTGCGTATTCAAAATTCTCATTCCGAAGTTGAATTCTCCTTCCCGGGTTAAGACCCTTAAATTCTTTGGAGGTCACCCCGGGCCATACCCATACACTGGTGGAGGCGTCCTCTTCGAACTCCCGGGCAATCCCATTCTGCATTCCCTGGCCAAAGCCAAGGAGGATCACAAGGATAAAGATCCCCGATGCTACGGAAACACCCGTTAGAAAGGTGCGCAATTTATTTTTGCGGATGGTGTCGAAGATCTCCTGCCATCTCTCAAGATCGAACATTGGGTTAGTGTTAGAATTGATGGGATATTAAATAGACTCCCCCAGGTCCGAATTGTTACAGGAAGATACCTTAAATCAGTGTTAAAATTAAGGTTCGGTCAGGATTTGAGTTTGCGGTAGATGAAGAAGAACAAGGCACCTATCAGGATATACGGAATGGCCATCAGGTACACAATGCCATTGTTGATACCCTCGGCTACCGTAGTATTCCCCTCACTTTCGAGGACTGCACGGCACATGGCACACTGGGCTCTGGCCGATTCCGGGAATATCATCGAGATCCCAAGAAGCAGTATCAGGAGCAGGGATTTAGGGATAGGTGGTGAGGTTCTCATATTAAAATAAAGGTCAAACGCTATAGTAAGGGGAGATCATAAGATACACAATAACCCCTGTAACGGCTACATAGAGCCAGACAGGGAAGGTGATACGGGCCAGTTTCCTGTGCCTCTCGTAATTCTTTAAATAGGCCCTGGCATAGGTGTGCAATACCAGAGGTATGATCGCAATGGAAAGCAGGATATGGGATATCAGGATAAAGTAGTAGAGATACCTCAGCCAACCCTCTCCTCCATAAGTTGTGCTGTCTGAGGTCATGTGATAGGCCACATACATCACCAAAAAGACGAGGGACAGGGCGATACAAGTGGTCATGAGTCTCTGGTGCAACTGCCGATTCCCATTTTTTATGGCCCAGACGGCCACTACTAGAAGGACGGCGGTTAACCCGTTTATCCCAGCATAGATAGGGGGGAGCAAACTCAGGGGTTCCACATTGGGAAGTCTCACCCCGAATAGTATAGCAACCACCACAGGTATTAAAATTGAAATGATCGTGATCCCCCTACTAACTTGTTTTTCATTGAACGTAATCGTACTCATCTTATTCCTGCAATAATTTTTTAATGTCTTCTTTCAAGATACTGATCTGTTCCTGTTCTCCCTCGAAGTTCTCTCCCTGGTCTTCCTTGATCGTCCCTCGATAATATACGATGGGGTTGCCATAGGCATCCTTCCTGGATCGGAGGTACCCGTTCTTGTCGACCAGGGCAAAGAGCCCTGAGTGCTCAAACCCACCTGGGACATCCGGGGAAATGGACGCAAAGATGTTGAAGCCTTCATTGGCGAGTTTCATCACCTCTTCCTGCCTGCCCGTGAGCAGGTTCCAGTCCATATCTGTAATCCCGTACTTCTCTGCGTATTCCTTAAGGACCATAGGCGTGTCGTACTCCGGATTGATGGTGAAAGAGGCAATTCCAAAATTGTCGAACTCCCTGAATTCGTTCTGGATTTCCACCAGGTTCTGGTTCATAACAGGGCAGATGGTTGGGCAGGTTGTAAAGAAAAATTCCACTACATAGACCTTACCCCTGTAATCCTCATTCGTGATCAGCAGGCTGTCCTGATTGAGAAAACTGAATTCGGGGACCCTGCGTTTTTTGTTGTTCAGGGTGATGTATTCAAGGGGCCTCTCCCCTCCTTCCGCGATGTTCATCCGGGTGTTCTCCACTACGCTGCCCGACTTAATGCGCTCTATGATCCTGGGGATAAAAATAATACCAAAGACCAGGACCACCAGGGAAACCCACACGTAGGAGTACTTGTTCTTCATCAGTTCTGCCTTTGGGCGTTGTTCTTTTTCAGGGCGAGGCGATATTCTGCCAGGATGATCTTCACGTCGTCCTCCATCTTGTTGTTCAGCTCGGCCACGGAATTGGTATTAAATCCGTATTTGGTCCCCTCGTCCTCATCTTCCTTCCGCCCCCTGAGGTTTCTTTCCTTGTCTATGATAAACACGTAAGGGGTACCCAGGCCCTGGTCGAGCTCCAGGTCGGACCTGAGGGAGGCGAAAAGGACTTCGATCACACTATCCTCGCCAAACACAAATTGCCAGTTGGAAGTGTCAGTCAGTTCGCTGAGCTCATCTTGGATCTCGCGGGCAATGTTTTCAGTGCCTTTTGGCATGACCATGACCACCTGAAAATCCCTGAATTCGTAGAACCTCTTGTAGATCTTCTGATTGAGGTTGAAGGCGTTTCCCTTTCTTATGGCTGCATCTCTCCCGAGGAATCCCAGGATGGTAATCTTGTCCTGCAACCGCACATCCGTATCCAGGGCCTGCAGGTCAGAAACTCCTTCTGTCAGGGTGGGAAGCCGGCCAAAATTGTTCACCCCGGATGCAAAAAAAAGATAAGCAACCAACGGGAGTATGAACAAAACTACGAGGACAAAGGTCTTTTTCATCGCCATTTTTATCGCCTTACAAAAATAAAAAAGACGGCTGTGATACCGTCTTTTTATGTTGTTAATTCAATGTTAGAAATTCCATTGCAGATACCCGTCCTTAAAGACGTTGTAGATATAATCCGCCTCAAAGAGAAGGATGAAGATCAGGTAACTGACCAGGAAGATGGGTGTCCATACGATCGCTCTTCTGAGGGAACTCTTTTCGTCCCGAAGGTGCATAAAGTCCCATGCGATATAGTACGCCTTGACCAAGGTAAGGATGATAAATATCCAGTTGAGCAGCTTCATCCCTATAAAAGTATTGACCACCAGTACATGTGGCTTCGTGATCCCCAGGGCCACCTCTACCGTGGTTACCACGGAGAGAAAGATGAGGACACCCCAGATCTTTTGGGTGTTCGACTTAAATTTCAGTGCACCTCTGAAGATCGCTAATTTGTGTTCGTGTGCCATGCGTAATGCGTTTTATTCTGATATTTCAAATAATTAGACAAGGTAGAAGAAGGTAAATACGAATACCCAGACAAGGTCTACAAAGTGCCAGTACAATCCTACCTTTTCCACCATCTCATAGTGGCCCCTTCGCTCGTAAGTGCCCAGGATGATATTAAAGAAAATGATCACGTTGATCACAACCCCTGAAAACACGTGGAATCCGTGGAATCCTGTTATAAAGAAGAAAAAGTCTGCGAAAAGTCGGCTTCCATATTCATTGCGGATCAGGTTGGCCCCTTCCACCACAAGAGTGGCATCCTTGATCTTTGCGAGGGATTCCTCCCGGGTCAGCAGGGTCTTTTCCCCTTCTTCATTCAGCGTTTCAGTGCGGATCAGGATATTAGGGTTAGCCAGGAAACCTTGTTTTACTTCCTCCAGGGAATACGTAGGAAGGGAGGACTCGCTGGAAAACCAAAACCCGTCGCTCCTTCCAAGGGTTTCTCTTTCCGTAGGGATCACTTCGGCAAAGTCGGCCAGGGCAGCGCGATCGCCCGTATCGGCCTTAACAAACTGCAGGATACGCCCCCCTTTTGTTTCAAGGGCACCGTAGTCTCCTTTGATAAAGGTAGCCCATTCCCAGGCCTGGGATCCGACGAAGATCGCCCCCCCGATAATGGTTAGGAACATATAGAGGATCACCCTGTTCTTCATCATCCTGTGGCCGGCGTCCACGGCCAGTACCATGGTCACGGAAGACATGATCAGGATAAAGGTCATAAAGGCCACGTAGTACATGGGGAAGTTTCCGTGTACAAAGGGTACGTGGGTGAAGACCTCATCTGCAATCGGCCAGGTCTCGATGAACTTGAATCTGGAGAATCCGTAAGAAGCCAGGAATCCGGAAAATGTCAAAGCATCGGAAACGATGAAGAACCACATCATAAGTTTTCCGTAACTCGCCCCAAGAGGACGGTTACCCCCACCCCATACACTTTCTTCTTCTGCTCCCGTAGAGATCGTCGTATCCATATATAATCGGTCTTATTAAGATAAGTTTAGCAAAAATACATTTTTTTACACTAAAGAAAAGCGAATCCCAGCCCAATGGGAGAGTTTTTTTTCGCCTGCCTAAAAGAAATAAAAGAAGAGCACCAGATAGACCCACAAAAGATCCAAAAAGTGCCAGAACGTGGCTCCCAGATCTATTCCCAGCATTTCACCGGCCCCGTACTTACCCCGCATCTGGTTGTAGGTTACCACCAGGAGGGAAATGATTCCGGCCACCACGTGCAGGATATGCACGGCAGCGATCAGGAATATGTACGACATGGTGATATTGCTGGTCGGACCCGTAAAATAATAGCCCTGTGCGATGATCTCGTTAAAACCGGTGAATTGGAGTGCGATGAACAGGATCCCAAGACCCAGCGTACCCAGCAACCATCCCGTAGCTGCTTTCTGGGCGTCGTTTTTCACTGACCTGCGGGCCAGAATGTAGGTGAGGCTGCTGAGAATGATCACGGCCGTACTGTAAGTGAAGGCCGTAGGCAAACGGAAGTCCGTTAACCAGTCTTCCCGGGAGCTGCTCACGATAAAGGCACTGGTCCATCCAGCAAAGCCCATCAGCAGGCTGATGATACCAAACCAGAGCATCATCTTCTTGGCTCTTTCGTTCTTCTCCTTTTGTGTTCCCTGTGTCAGATCCATAGTTGCGATATCCATTTATCAGCCACGTAAACCAGCTGCATAAGACTTATATAGGAGACGCTTGCCAGCATCAGTTTTCTGGCAGACGTGTGGTCCCTTTTCTCGAAAAGGCGGAAAGCAAACCCCAGCATGGCGAGACCCATCAGCAAGATGATGATTGCGCCTGTGAGGGAAAGCTGTAACCTGCCCGTGATCCCAAAGTAGGGGATCACGGAAATGATGATCATCCAGACCGTGTACATAATCACCTGCACTACGGTCCCTTTGTCCTTTTTCCCTGTGGGCAACAAACGGAAACCCGCCTTCTTATAATCGTCGTCGAGCATCCAGGCGAGGGCCCAGAAATGGGGAAATTGCCAGAAGAACTGTATCATAAAAAGGGTGCCGGGTTCAATTCCAAAATCGTTCGTGGCCGCCACCCACCCCAGCATAAAGGGAATGGCCCCGGGGATTGCTCCTACAAACACTGCCAGGGGAGTAACGGTCTTCAGAGGTGTATACACACTGGTATAAAGAAAAATGGAGATCGCCCCGAACATGGCCGTCTTTGGATTCAGGAAGTAGAGGATGATCACCCCGAGAACCGTCATAGCCACAGCAATGGTCAGGGCCGTACGAGGGGTCATGCGTCCGGATGGGACAGGACGGTTTCGCGTTCTCGACATAAGGGCATCCAGGTCCTTCTCAATGACCTGGTTGTAAGCATTGGAGGCACCCACCATACAATACCCTCCAATTGCGAGCAGTGCCACGGAAGACCATTCGATCTCATAAGCCCCCAGAAAATATCCGGCAATAGAGGAAAAGACCACACTCAAGGCCAGCCTTGCTTTGGTGATCTCCTTAAAATCAGAAAAAATCAATGTCCAGGAATATGAGGTTACCGTGCCTACCGCCGACTTCATCCACATTTTTATAAGGCTGCAAAGATACGGCCCGCAGTATATTTTTGCAACGAATTGCCCGGCTTTATACTATCTTTAGGAATCCTTTCTATCTCAAATCCCATGAAACATTTTTCATCCTTCATCGCCTTAACCATGCTCGGTCTGCTGCCATTCACTTCCCCGGCCCAGGATCAGGAGGTGACCATCACCATAGACACCCTGTCCCCTCAGGTCTACATGCTTACCGGCCAGGGGGGAAATATCGGTATTTACGAAGGGGCTGAATACGTTTTTATGATAGACGACCAATTCAGCCGACTCAGTGAGAAGATCAAAGCCGCCATTGCCCGGATCTCGGACAAGCCCCTCGCCTTCCTCTTTAACACCCATATGCACGGGGACCATACGGGCGGGAATGCCAGCTTTAACGAGGTGGGCACTACCGTGGTGGCCCATGACAATGTGAGGAACCGGGTGATGGAAAGGGAAAAGGCTAGCCTGGAAGAGGGCAAGATCGATGCGGAATATTACCAGAGGATGCTTCCGGAACTCACCTTTTCGGATCAGATCACTTTTTTTGACAAGGATGAGACCATCCTGGGCTTCCACGTTCACGAGGCCCATACAGATGGCGATGCCCTTGTTTATTTTTCCTGGAACAATGTGCTGCACATGGGCGATACTTACTTCGCAGGGAGATACCCTTATATCGATCTGGGCAGCGGGGGCAGTGTAGATGGGTTGATTGAGACCCAAAAACGCGCCCTGATGCTCATCGATGATCAAACGCGGATTATCCCGGGTCATGGCAGGCCTTCGAATAAACAGGAACTGACGGAATATATATCCATGCTGGAACACCTCAAGGCCAGGGTCCTGGACGCCATAGAATCCGGAGCCAGCCTGGAGGAGGTGATGTCTGACCCCGAAATAGGCGCCCCCTATGACGCAACTTATGGGTCAGGGTTCATCTCTCCGGAAAGGATCCGTGAGACCATCTACAAGAGTCTGAGTAAAAACTAGCCGGGATTATCGACAGCATTTACCTTGGGGTGAAACCCGTAAATGATGTCCTAATTCAGTAAAAAGTTTATGGGCAAACTGTATGGAACCCTTACCGGAATTCCATTCTGTTTTCCCGGCACCATGACCGGAAGTTTCAGAATGATCCTCTCCGCTTCTTTTTCCAGGAGTGGTGAAGGACCCCTGAATTTCAGGGCACTTACCCTGCCCTTTTCATCGATCGTAAAACTGAGATTCACCCTTCCTTTAACTCCGAGATCGATTGCCGCTTGTGGATAGGAAAAATTCCTTTTTATGTGATCCTGCATCTTTTCATTAAAGCATGCCAGGCGCTCTTCCTTGTCGACCTTCTCGCATCCAGGAAAAATCGGTACTTCATCCACCAGGTCGATCAGGATAACCGGAGGTTCCTCTTTTGACGGATCACTGTAAGCTATTGAATCGAGGGGCAAAGGAGGAAACTGAGGGGATTCTACCTCTATAACCGCCTCCATGTCCATCGGATCAGAATCATCGATGATAATTTCGGCAGGGTTTTTCACAGCCTTATTCTCACGGGCAATAGGTGTTTCCCCAAGCAGGACCTGTTCCTGCTCCACTAACAGTACCTCACCAATCGGACAGCTTATTATTGAGTCTTGATAGACTTCGGTCCTGAAAGAAGCCTCGAGCCCAAAGTAGGCAAAGACCATCGCCAGGATGAGCCCCAATTGAAAGTAGAGGGTTCCTTTCCCTCTCCTGTTTACCTCCCGTTTCCTTATCCAGGAAGATCGCTTTTCATTTTTCGCTTCGGGTCGCGGACCCGAAACCGGGTTGTTTGGTGCTGCTTTTTTCATCGTTAATGGTTTTAGATTACTTTAAAAGCAAACACAAGAAACATACCAAAAAACCCCGGCCGATTGGCCAGGGTTTTCATATTTGAATACACTTTATTTCTCTATTGGAGTTTAAACACGATCGGGATGCTGAAAGGCACACGTACAGGCCTTCCCCTTTGTTTCCCGGGTGTCATCCGTGGGAGTTTTTCGATGATCCTAAGGGCTTCAGCCTCAAGGTTTTTATCCGGACCCCTGTAGCGGATGTTTCCGATGGTTCCGTCTTTCTGGATGGTAAACATCACGTTCACCCTTCCCTGAACCCCCATTTCCTGGGCGATCTCGGGATATCGGAAATTCTTGATAATGTGCTTTTGCATCATTTCATTGAAACAGGCCCTTTTATCGCTCGCCCCTTCACATCCGGGGAAAACGGGTACGTCCTCAATAACAGCGAAAGGAACATCCACGTCTATATCATCCTCTTCGACAGCTACATCATCCACCTCGATAACCTCTTCTTCCTGACTGGTCTCAGTAGACTCAATGATGGTCTCTTCCACCTCTTCCTCATCTTCCACAACCTCGATCACCTCAGGCGCCGCTGGTGGCGGAGGAGGGGGTGGTGTCTTGATCTGTTCCGTCATCGGCACTTCCTCATCCAGCATATCCTCTACGTTCAGAGAGATATCATAGTCCGCAGCCTTATCGTAGGTCTTCCACTCAAAGGCGATGAAGACCAGACCCATCACCACGGCCAGCCCCAGGACAAAATAGAGTCCGCTGTTCTTTCTTAAATCGGCTTTTGGATTCTTTTTCAGTTCCATACTTTTGGATTTACAGGTTCGCTAATTTAACTATTAATTTATAAAAACCGTAATAAATTTTTAATTCGTACCGGCTCTTTTCGTATTTAACACCCACATAGACCCGATTCCCAGCAGGGCCCCGGCTGAATTGGCCAGGACATCCAGGATTTCCGCGCTCCTGTAGGTAGTAAGACTCCCTTGAAGTACCTCAATAATTATACCATACCCTATAAGCCCCAGGAGGAATTTGATCCTCCTTGCTTTTCTGCCTCCTTCACCCGTCTTATCTGACTGCAAATACAGACTAGCCAGTATCCCTGCAATCAGGTAAAAGGCAAGATGTACGATCTTGTCAAAATAGGGGATATTCAATCCCAGGGAGGTGTCGTCATCAAAAGAGACCAGGCTCATGACGGTGATGAAAACCATCCAGGATACAAAGGCGATTCCCGGGAGTTTGCCCCTATGCACCAATGAGTTCCTTGTAGGCGGTATCGCTGAGAAGGTCATCGATCTCAGCTTCATCACTGAAACGTATCTTGATCATCCATCCTTCTCCATAGGGGTCTGAGTTTACCTTTTCGGGTTCGTCCTCCAGGGCTTCATTAAAGGCGATGATCTCCCCGCTCAGGGGCAGGAAAAGATCGGACACCGTCTTTACTGCTTCCACGGTCCCGAATACTTCTTCCCTGTCCAGGCTCTCATCGAGGGTCTCCACCTCTACGTACACGATATCTCCAAGTTCTCCCTGAGCGAAATCCGTAATGCCTACCGTTGCGGTATCCCCTTCGATCCGGACCCATTCGTGATCCTTGGTATACTTCAAATCGGATGGTATGTTCATCTTCTGAAAATTAGTTATGCAGGCAAATGTAACGGATTCTGCCTTGGATTTCAAAAAACTATTTCCCTTAATTCCCGAAGTTGTACCGAAGGGTAAAGCCCGTGTTGATCGTGGTCTGGGGAAAGGCTGTGGAAACCGCGAACTGTGAAAAGGAATGGTCGTAGAAGAAGAGGGCGTTCAGGCTCTTGGTAAGGGCGTAATCCGCAGTGAATTTTACGGACAGCAGGTTTTGTCCCGATGTGATCTGGTTGTTGTCCAGGTCGAGGTTCCGTATAATGGTGATATTGTCCCTAAGGCTTACATCTGCCTTGAGGTTGAGATCCCCTTTTAGCCTTTGTTTTTCGCCCCCGATATTGGTGACGAAGGTCACGTCCTTGAAGCGATAGCCAAGTCCTACCGTGTATTCCTTCCCGTTGATCTCCGTGAGCAGGTTATTGTCGAAACTGAGGGACAGAGCCCTGTCTGCCCTGACCTCTGCAACCACGCTGAGTGAATTCTTCATTTCGAAGTCGACCCGCATCAGGGGGTTGAACTGGTCCGTCAGGACCACGTTATTGATGATGTTTTCCGAAAGCAGATCCTGGTTTTCCGGGTCGATGGTCCCGTTCTGTCTTTCTAGATTGGTCTGGAAATTATTGATGCTATAGGCCGCCCTGTAGCCATGGCTGAGAGAAAAACGCTTGAATTTGCTCTTGAACCATTTGTTCCGCATCAGGCCGGTGTACTTGATGTTCCAGTTAGGTATGGGGATATCCCTGAAGGCATCCAGGTTTACCCGGTTCACATCCTGCCCTGTATAGGCCGCAAAAAATGCCGGAAGCAGGACATCCTGACTCGTCTTGCCGTACCGGATGGGGAACCCGTCTGCATCTACGCCTTCGTCTGCACCCCCCCGGTCAGACAGGATACGGTTGGCGATCACGATCCTGTTCTCCTTAAAGGTCTCGAAGTTATCTGAGGTGAATTCGTCGCTCCTGGCGAAGAAAGTACCCAGCATGACGGTGGAGATACTAAAATTCCCGAAAGTATTGGGGGTCTGCACGATATATTCCCCGTCTTCCACCTTAAAATTCTCCTGCAGGCTGCTGGAGAACTGCCTGTCTGCTACCAGGTCTATGGTAAGGTCCTGAACAGGTTGAGCGGTAGCGGTAATATTCAATTGTTTGTTGGTCCTTTTGATGAATTGCTGGTTGAACTCGGGAAAGACCGTGAGCCAGCCGTTACGGGCCGCTTCGAAACGCACATCGGCCTGGCTGCCGAAGACGAAACCGAGACTGGGCCTGGTGGTCCCGATAAAACCGATGGATTGGGTATAGCCGGGCAGGACCTGCCCGTTGTTTTCGTTATAATTGACGTTCAGTCTTTTTACCATGGTAAGTACATCCACGGCTGTATTCCAAAGGCCCGTCGTTTTCTTGGGAGGCGGGGGTGCCTGGGCATCTGTAGGGAGGTTTCCTGCCTTGTCCCTCCTAACCGGGGTTACTGTTCCCTTGCCGGTCTCCTTCTTAAGTCCGATCTGGTCGTAGAACCGCTGCATGTTCAGGGTGGCTGTCAGGTTATGCGTATTGGCATTCTGAATGGTGTTGATATCCTCCCCGGTCACCTCACGGATCGCATCCCCCCCTCTCTGCCAGTCGAAATTACTGGTGTAGGTATACTGCGCATTGATGAAGTCGAGTACAGGGATCTTGTTAAGCGGTAATTCGTAATTCAGCTGCATCTGCTGGGCATGGCGGTTGGGTTCCCCTATATCGAAGAATCCGTCCCAAATGTTGAGTTCCTGGTCGATCAGGGAATTGGGGTTCCCTTCCTCTTCAAAATAGTTCCTCACGATGTTGTTGTTGGATGACGTAAGGTTCAGACGCAGGGACTTGGTAATGCTGTAATTGAGCGCATACTGCCAATTGAACAGGTAGTTCCTCTGTTGCAGGACCGGTAGTTCGAGACGTTCCACGCCTGGCTCCAGCACATCCCGGAAGCGCTGCTGGTTAAACTGGCGGTTGATGTCGCTTTGGAGGGAGACACTCGTGGGCAGGAGATTGATGTTGAGGTCCTTGAGCCATTTCCAGTATTTTCCCGTAAACAGGGAGTCCTTCTTAGCGAAAGGAGCTACGCTGGCGGGCCTGAAATTGTGGTTGTAGACAAATCCGGCGCGCACGTTCTGGTCCCTCAAATTGGCGACCTCAAAGTCGCGGTGCTCTGTCTCATTGTAGGAATAGTTAAAGGTAAAATTCTCCACATCGTAAAAATTGGCCTGAGCCTCTTCCCCCCGGTTCTTGCGAACCCCGATAAAGTTGATGCTTGAGCGCTTCGTATAGTCCTCGGCCTGTTCCCGGATCTCCTCAGCCTCCTGGGCCGTATTTGCTGCGGCTATGCGATCCTCCAGTTTGAGGTCGTCGTAGACCGGGTCGAACTCAGGGGTGATAAGCTGCTCTGAGATCCCGTAGTTGAACGGGATCTGGAGATTCCATTTTTTTGGCAGCAACTGGCCCAGTTCCACGTTGGTCACCACGTCGTAGGAGATCGCATCTTCCCGGGCCCTTTCGTTGGGCATCTGGTCAATGGCTCCGAAGCCTGAGGTGCTTTTGCTCCCTGTGGCAGACACGTTGGCGAAATCGGCAATATTACCATCAAAGGCCGCTATGGCAGCCCAGCCGCCCTGGTTGTCGAGCCCGGCCAACCTCAATTCATTGAACCACACCTCACCCCTGGCGGGTGTATTGTCTATGTTCTTCACCCCTACCATCATGCTTCGGATACTTCCCAGGGAAGGGTTCCCCCGAATCCCGATACGGATCTGTCCGGGGGTTCGGGGCGCAAATTCGGCTACCGGTACCGCGGTGCCGTCCACGATCTCATAATAATTGACGTCCCCCAGGGATTGATCCGAGATTCCCTGAGACTTGACCTTCTTAAGGTCGTCCAGGGCTATATCGAGCTCATTGATAGCAGGCCAGATGTCCTCAGGGGAAGTGGCGCCGAAAGAAGTGAACTGCAGAGGCACCTCGATCTGGTAGAAGTTCTCGGAAAAATCAGTTCCTATCCTCAGGAATCCCACCAGGGGCACATCGTCGTCCAAATAGTCCGAATTCAGGATCTTCTCAGCGTGCATGAACATTTTCAGGCGTTCATACTGCCGCACATCCATGTTCACGTTCTTGAATACTCCCCTCGAATCCTGGGGTTCCAGATTTTCAATAACAAAGGAAAGAGATTGTTCGTTCTGACGGATGATCGTATTGTTGTTGTTGAGCTGTTCCCTGAACACCCCCGGAGGCAGCACATACGGGATAGGAATTCGCGAATTGTTCTCCTCGATATTGACCGTATTCACGTCCACGATGGTGCCGTCGTCTGCTGGGTCATCGTTATTGGACTGGAGGCTCTTGGTGTAGTTCCTCCAATCGCCACGAACCAGGTCGAGGGTTGCAAAGCGCAGGACGATATCATCTGTAAAGCCGGTCAGGTACATCCGCATGAAACTGATAGACCTGAAGTCGGAGATCCCCCCTACCGCATCGGTGAAATCACTCAATGGGATCTTGTATTGTATCCACCTGCGATTCAGCTGTGTCCCATTGGGAAGGTTGGGAGTAATCCCCTCCTTGATATCCGTCACATAGGGATCGTTGACCGTTGTATTAGGCCTGATCTGTATACGGTATTCGTAATAGCTGTTGATGGTATTCATCGTCAGGTCCCGGTCTATATCCTCCACGTCCGGCAGGGTGGTAGACCCTCTGTTGGTATTGGTCACTGCAACGGGTGAATTTCCATCAGGGTTGTTGAAATCGAAGTACCTCTCCAGGATACCGCCTTCCCTGTTGAGGTAGTACTGGTAGTTGTCGAGTGCTGGGTCATCCGCGGGGCCATTGTACCCCTGAGAAGCCTCCTGATTGTCATCCAGACCGTCAAAACCGAGGTCTTGCAGCCCCCTGTTGGTCTCATTGGCATCAAAGGCGTAGACCAGTGACTGGGTGGCGGGGACCCGGCCCCAGATGGTGCTGGTGGTCAGGTCGTTGCTGTTGACCCCGGGCAGCCCGTTCTCATATTGCTTCCGTCCATCGGCCAGGATGTCCTCGGAAATATTCCCCAGGTTGATGACCAATTCCCCCGGGCCTGTTGCAATCCCGTCCACATAGGGGTCCATGACCCAGAACTGCACGAATTCCACATTCGACTGTTCGAAGTTAGTACTGCTCAGAGAACGCATGATCCCTGCCCATTTTTCATTGGGCGGTTCGGATCCGAAGCTGGGATTGGCATTGTAGGGACCTTTCTGGTTGGGATAGTAGGCAATATCGAGGGTATTCTGCACGGTCGTTTGTCCCTGTGCGATATCGATCTGCGGAAAAACCTCATCGATAAACACCCTCCGGGTCTCATTGGTGGAGATGTCGTCATCGGAGATACCGGGAGGCCTTTGATTCGTAAAGAAAATGGGGTCTATGGTATACCATGCCATCTTGGCCCTCTCATAGCCCGTTTGCAGGGCGGTCTCCCCTTCGTCCAGGAATTCAAGGGGCGTACTGGCCAGGGACCAGCCCAGGGAGGACCTTATGTCGATAAGGGCCTGCGCCCCCTCAAAATCGTCCAGGTAAGTCGTGGTCTCCCCCCTGAAATCGGCATTTTTCGGGGAATTTGGGATAAGATAGGCCACTTCACTCCTCAGGGAGATATTGGAAGGCACGTCTGTATCGATATTCGGGAGTTTATTGGCAAGGCGGGTCAGAAAAGGAACCTCCGTGGAAAAATTCCCATTCAGACCAAAGATGGTGTTGTTCACAGGCTCTATCCCAAAGTTCGACTTCTGGGTGAGGGGACGTTCGTTCAGGTTGAGGAGGGTTCCCCCAAGGACGAATTTCTCGTTGAACTGGTGCTCTATGTTCACCCCTGTAAAGCGCCGTGTCTGCTGCCCGAACACCGCGTTGTTCTCCACCGAGATATTGATGGGCGTATTCGAAGCCTGGAGGCTGGGATCCAGGATCTGTACGGTCCCAGCCTGATAGTTGACCGTGTAATCAATACCTTCCTGGAGCTGCCTTCCGCCCGCAGTGACCCTGACAGAGCCCCTGGGAACGTTAAACGCCCCTATCGGGATGCCATTGCTGCCTTGTGATTTGTAGCGGCCCTTCAACCTGAACCGGTTCTTTTCGGCATCCTGAAGGGAAGCGGCCTTCGTATTGGCGTACATGTTCCGGAAGACGTATTTCTGCTGGTTCACGTTGTATCCCTGGTCATTATCCACATCGTAAGCTCCCCCTCCCAGGAGGTTAAAGAGGTATTCCCCGAAGGGTTCCACCTTGGTGAAAATGATCTGCCCTCCCTGTGTGTTCACGGTGATCCCGGGCACAAAATCAAAGAACCCGTCCCCCCCGGGCTGCACGTCCCGGTAGATATTCAGCCGGTCCAGGTTAAAGACGTCTAGCAAGATCCGGTCCTCAAGAGGCTTGGGCACATTGGGCCAGCCTGCATTGGGATCCACAGGAGTAATATAGTTCCTGGGCGTAGGGTCTGAATACAGGATATTCAACTTAAAATCCTCCTCGCTCAACTGGAAGGCTCCGGTGGCGTAGATATTCTTCATCATCAGGTCCCAAATGGGATCGTTCACATTGGTGATATTGCTCTTGAGCAATTTCAGGACCAGGGTGTTGTTGGTGATCTGGGGGGTTACGCCACCCGCTACGGTAGTTGCGTCCAGCCCTCCATTGGCAAATTCTCCCACCTGGTAGACCTCTCCGTTGTAGGTGTACTGGAAAGCCACTGCCAGTACCTCGTCATTGCTGAGTCTCTGGTTCAGGGAGATATACCCCAGTTGGGAATTGAACTGGTAATCCCGGGTGGCCTCCAGTTTGCGGGCATTTTCCAGGATGGCATAGTCGAACCCCTGGTTTATCTGGTATCCGGTATTGATATTAAATCCACTATCTACGGTGGCTATGTCGCGAATATCCGAAGTGAGCACTCCTCCATTGCCGATCAGGGCCGGGTCAAAGTCGTTCGCCCCGTTCCTGGGCAATTCCGGGTTGGTAGCCGAAAAATTGAAAAAACCTGCGGGAGCACCGTTTGCCCTGCCGATCCTCGTCTTTTCCTCCAGGGCTTCTCCAAGGTCCTGCAGGGCTACCACATTCCGCACGTTCAGCGTTTGCTGGCTACGGTTGGTGACCCATACCTCGAGACGGGTGATCTGTACCTGGCTGCGGATAAAGGGATAATTTGCAAGGGCCTGATCATACTGGTCCCGGAAATACTGGGCGAGGAAGAAATGGCGGTCCTCGTCGTAATCAAGGGCTGTGAGTTCAAACTCGTTCACTGTGCCTCCACCCTGGGCCACCACGGTGTTGTTCTGAGAACGTTGTTCGGAAAAAACGGCCGTTACCGTCGTCTTCCCGAATTGCAGCTGAGTCTTTACCCCAAAAAGG
Organism: Muriicola jejuensis; assembly: GCF_010671595.1. Taxonomy (GTDB): domain Bacteria; phylum Bacteroidota; class Bacteroidia; order Flavobacteriales; family Flavobacteriaceae; genus Muriicola; species Muriicola jejuensis. Next base: position 697,646 of record NZ_JAABOP010000001.1, read on the forward strand.
CTTTGTGCACCGGTGATGAGGGAACTGTTCAGGGGCATGTTGACGTTTCCCACCTCAATCTTTCGGATGATGTCGTCCTCGGTCGGGGTATAATCGAGCTTGACCAGATTCTGGAAATCAAAAGTGGCTTCTGTGTCGTAATTCGCCGTCACCTGGAGGCGCTCCCCTACCTTCCCCAGCATACTGAGGCTGATTCGCTGGTCAAAATCGAAGGAGAGGTTCGTCCGGTTCCTGGGGGAAAGGGCCGGATTGTCATTCTTTTGCCAGATAACACCCAGGTCCATGGCCACAGAACCCTGAGGGATCACCTCGATCGTATTCCCCCCAAAAACGGATTCGAAGAAATTGCTGTTCACATAAAAATTTGGGAGGAGGTTTCGCCTGGCTTCTTCGCTGCCCTCCTTCTTTCCGGAGAAGGCATCGATCTTGTCCTTAAAGTAGCCCTTCATATTCTCCCTGCGAACCAGTTCGAGATACTGTGCAGGAGTCAGGATAACCGGGTAGCTGATATCGTAATCCCCAATGGTCTCGGTGTAGATATATCGGTCTAGCTGGGGGTCGTAGGTGTACTTGGAAACAATGCTTTTGGGGTTGGGCATCTTGATCTTTCCCAAAGCCACTCCCGTCTGTACAGAATCGGTAACCGGCTCATCCGTTTCCTGGGACCGGGCAACGTTTGCCCAAAGGAAAATGAAGGATAGGAAAAATAGCTTAAATGAAAATTTAAGAAAAGTGTTTGCCCCTGTTTTCAAACTTATTACAAATTTTTCAGCGCATGTTTGATAATGTTCTCTACGCTTAGTGAAGCGTCCTGGCCCAAAACCTTGTCAACCGCCTTTTCGGCCTGCTTTCTCTGGAAGCCAAGCACCTCTAAAGCAGATAACGCTTCATCTTTCTTTGTATTGTTTGAATTTGAGTAAACTTCGTCCTGATCGTAAATTTTTAAAATCTTGTCCTTGAGGTCCAGGATCACCCGCTGTGCAGTCTTTGCCCCTATTCCCTTGATTGCCTGTATCGCGGGCACATTTCCTTCCGCGATGGCGTTCCTGATCTGTATCGGGTCCATGGAGGAAAGCATGGTCCTGGCAATGCTCGACCCAATACCCGAAACCGATATGAGCATCCTGAAGACCTCTCGTTCGCTACCGTCCATAAATCCGTAAAGCGTATGGGAATCTTCCTTGACCTGCAGATGGGTAAGAAGCCGGATATCTTCCCCCTCAGGCAACTGGGAAAAGGTATTCAGGGAAATGTTCACGAAATAGCCTACCCCATGGCAGTCTATGACCACGTGAGTGGGGTATTTTTCTACGAGTCGTCCCTGCAGATGTGTAATCATGGGTCTATTCCTTGAGGCAGACGGGCATCAACACCTCAACGCCTGTTCTGTTTTTTCTTTGCATTCCTTCTCTTCTCCCTTTCCTGGGCATCGATCACCGCCACGGCGGTCATGTTGACCATCTCCTCGACGCTGGCCCCTAGTTGCAGGATATGTACCGGCCTTTTCAGCCCCAGCATAATGGGCCCAATGGTATCTGCAGCGTGCAGTTCCTTGAGGAGTTTGTAGGTGATATTCGCCGCTTCCAGATTGGGGAAAATAAGGGTATTTACTTTTTTCCCGGCCAGTTTCGAGAAGGGAAACTGACTTTCATGCAGCTCCCTGTTCAGGGCAAAATCCGTCTGGATTTCCCCGTCTACCTGGAGTTCCGGATGATTTTCGTGCAGGATCCTGACCGCCTCCTTTACCTTTCTCGCGTGGGGGTGGTTCGAAGAGCCAAAGTTGGAATAGGACAATAGGGCCATGACCGGGTCGAACCCGAAGGCGATGGCCAAATTAGCCGTCATCCTGGCGATCTCGGCAATTTCTTCTGCCGTTGGGTCGATGTTGATAGAGGTATCGGCCAGGAACAGGGGACCCCGGCTGGTGATCATGATGTGGACCGTAGCGGCCTTGGACACATTTGAAGCCCTTCCGATCACCTCAAAAACGGGTTTTATAGAAGTGGCATAAGACCTGGAATAGCCGGAGATCATCCCATCCGCATCGCCTTCCAGGATCATCATGGAGGCGAAGTAGTTACGTTCCCTCATGCGACTTTTCGCACTGTAGAGGGTGGCACCATTCCTCCTCCTGGCCTCCCAGTATTTTTGCGCATAATACATGCGTTTATCATAAGAGTTCTGCCCGTATTGATCGATGATGGGCACATCCGCATCAAACTCAAGTTCCTTCTTGAGCTCTTTGATCACTTCCGTATTACCCAGCAAGATGGGATGGGCGATTCCTTCTTCGTAGCCGATCTGAGCGGCCTTCAGGACGTCCAGCTGGTCTGCTTCCGCAAAGACGATCCGTTTGGGATTGCTCTTTGCCCTGCTCATCAGCAGGCGCATGACCTTGTTGTCATCCCCGGAGCGTTGCAGTAATTCTTCCCGGTATTTCTCCCAGTCGGCAATGGGCATTTTGGCCACCCCGCTTTCCATGGCCGCCCTGGCGACGGCAGGGGGAATTTCAGCGATGAGACGGGGATCAAAAGGTTTGGGGATGATGTATTCCCGACCAAAGGTGAGACGGGTCTCCCCATAGGCGATGTTCACCTGTTCAGGTACGGGCTGCTTGGCCAAACGGGCCAGTGCCAATACGGCAGCCATCTTCATCTCCTCATTGATCTTGGTGGCCCTGACGTCCAACGCCCCCCTGAAAATAAAGGGGAAGCCCAGTACGTTGTTGACCTGGTTCGGGTGGTCCGACCTGCCCGTTGCCATGATCACGTCTTTCCTCGTCTTGACCGCCAGGCTGTATTTGATCTCCGGATCGGGATTGGCCATGGCAAAGACAATGGGGTTCTCGGACATGGATTTCAGCATGGCCGGGGTCATGGTATCCGCTATGGAAAGACCTATGAAGACGTCGGCATCCTTGAGCGCATCCTTGAGACTATGGAAATCGCGGTCTGTTGCGAATTCTTTTTTCTCGGCAGTGAGATTTTCCCGGTCCCTTCGGATCACACCCTTGCTGTCTACCATGATGATATTAGCTTCCTTGGCTCCCAGGGCCTTGTACAGGCGGGTACAGGAAATTGCCGCAGCCCCTGCTCCACTGATCACGATCCTCACCTCTTCGATCTTCTTTCCGGCCAGTTCCAGAGCGTTGATCAGGGCTGCTGAGGAAATGATAGCCGTGCCATGCTGGTCGTCGTGCATCACGGGGATGTCGAGTTCCTCCTTTAAGCGACGTTCTATCTCGAAAGCTTCGGGAGCTTTAATATCTTCCAGGTTGATTCCCCCGAAGGTAGGGGCAATGGCTTTTACCGTTTCTATGAATTTATCGACGTCCTTGGTATCTACTTCGATGTCCATCCCGTCAATATCCGCAAAGATCTTGAACAGGAGGGATTTGCCCTCCATCACCGGCTTGGACGCCTCCGGCCCTATGTCCCCTAACCCGAGGACAGCCGTACCGTTGGAGATCACCGCCACCAGGTTTCCCTTCGCGGTGTATTTGTACACGTTTTCAACATCCTTGGCTATTTCCAGACAGGGCTCCGCCACCCCGGGAGAATAGGCCAATGCCAGGTCCCTCTGTGTCGCATATGGTTTTGTCGGGACGATCTTGATCTTACCGGGCGTAGGTTTTGCATGGTAAATAAGGGCTTCCCGTCTTTTCTTGTCTTTGGCCATATCTTAAAAGTCTTTCGCAAATGTAAGGGTATTTCCCTTGAAAAAGAATCGCTTCTAGCCCCATCTGTATATCGGGGATACGCAGTGGAGAATTCGGGAATGAGTGGGAGTCCTCGGGACTACCTGTGTTCTTTGGACACCCTCAGGCGGGTAGCGAGGAAGGCCGCAATGATAAAGAAGACCCCCCCGAAAAGGATGGCGTTGACCGCGTTATTGCCGAGAAAGTTCTTGATCACATAACCAAAGGAGATGGTCTGTATGAGCATGGGGATAACGATCATCATATTGACGATCCCCATATAGACCCCCCTGCGTTCCTCGGGTATGACCTTTGAAACCATGGCATATGGAATTCCCATCATAGCCGCCCAGCCGATTCCGAACAGGATCATAGGCAATAAAAGGAGAAACTGATCTTTGATATACGGCATGCTCAACAGAGCGATCCCGGTTAGGAACAAACTGGCTACATATACCAGTTTTGAACTGTACTTTCGAGCAAATGGCACTAGGGCCAGGGCGACGATCATCGTGACCATATTGTACGTCCCGTTCATCAGGCCAGTTTGCGCCAGGGCCTGCTCGGAAAGCAGCTGGATATTCTGGGCAAAGGTCATGTCGGTCGCACTGATCTCAGCACCCGACTGGCATGCAGCCATGATGTTGTCGAACCTGCTCGTATCCTCGTTGCTGATACCGTACAGGCTGGTCCTTAGCATGGGTGTGATGAACTGCCAGTACACGAAAAGGGCATACCATTGAAAGAGGTACACTCCTGCGAGATTCCACATCAACTTGGGCATATCCCCAATGGCGTGGAAGATCTCGACAAGGGGTTCAAAGATCTTTTCAGCTCCTAATTTTCCTGCATTCCGCTCCTTGATGACCGCCAGTTCCTCCTCTGAGGGAGGGATCTCAGGGGTCTTCCACACAGACCAGAGGATGGTGGTCACCGAGGCAAAGGCCCCCAGGAAAAAGGAATAATACACCCATTTGGGAATGGCCGTGACCGCCTCCGTGCCTGAAGTACACAGGTCACCCGCTACCTGGGGTACACTAAACCAGTCCTGAAACAGGAAAAGGGAGAAATTAGCCAGGGTGATTCCTGCTCCCACAAAAAGGCTCTGCATCTGAAAACCGTAGGTGAGCTGGTTGTCTGGGAGCTTGTCCCCGATAAAGGCCCTGTAGGGCTCCATGGCAGTATTATTTGCAGCGTCCAGGATCCAGAGGAGTCCAACGGCAAACCAGAGGTGCGGACTAAAAGGAAAGGCGAAAAGACAAAGGCTGGCAACAATAGCCCCGATCAGGAAAAAAGGCTTTCTCCTGCCCCACTTAGGAGACCACGTCTTATCTGAGATCGCTCCGATCAGGGGCTGTATCAACAAGCCGGTCACAGGACCTGCCAGGTTCAGCAGGGGAAGTTCTTCATGGTGTGCACCTAAAAAAGAGAATATGGGGTTGATCGCCGTCTGCTGCAACCCAAAACTGAACTGGATCCCGAAGAACCCCACGTTCATGTTCCAGATCTGCCAAAAACTGAGTTCGGGTTTTCTTATGTTCATATTCTTGATCGCCTCCCTTAACCCGGGATCTTTTTTAGGATAAACAGCCGTCAAGATAACATTTTATCTCAGATCCCCATACCTATCTAAGAAAATTGGGGTGCCTGCATTTGCAGACAACGAGGTCAGTCCCGGGGTTTCGTAAAAGCGATATTTCTTTTCAGGCCACTGAATTTTGTCCGTTTTACGGCCGATCCTTTAAAAACATTCCGGAACACCTCTTCCGTGATCTCAGCCCAATCCTTTTTACTCATTTCGAGCAGATCAGGATGAGGATCAAAGAGGGGTTCGGAGTGGGGTCTGGAAAAACGGTTCCAGGGGCAGACATCCTGGCAGACATCGCACCCGAAGATCCAGTCGTCCATCTTGTCCTTAAATGAACTCGGGATCTCCTCCCTCAATTCGATGGTGAGGTAGGAGATGCATTTACTCCCATCCACCACATAGGGCTGTACGATGGCCTGGGTCGGGCAGGCGTCAATACAGGCGGTGCAGGTACCACAATGGTCGGTGACGGGATGGTCGTACTCCAGTTCCAGATCCACGATCAGCTCTGCTATAAAATAAAATGAACCGGTCTGCTGAGTAAGAAGGTTACTGTGTTTCCCTATCCACCCCAGTCCGCTTCTCGCCGCCCAGGCCTTGTCCAGAACAGGTGCTGAATCCACGAAAGCCCTGCCGTTCACCTCTCCAATTTCCCTGTTGATAAACGCGTGTAACTCCCGGAGTTTAGCCTTGATCACCTGGTGATAGTCCTTCCCGTATGCGTATTTAGAGATCTTATAGGTCCCTTCCTCCTGTTGCCGGGTAGGGTAATAATTGAGCAAAAGGGAGATCACGGACTTCGCCCCATCGACCAGCTTTCGGGGATCGAGTCTTTTGTCGAAGTGATTCTCCATATACCGCATCTCTCCCTGCATACCCTGCTTCAACCACTTCTCGAGCCTGGGTGCCTCCTCCTCAAGGAACTCGGCCTTAGAAAAACCGCATGATAAAAAGCCGAGGCGTTGGGCTTCGGCTTTTAAAAGTTGGGTATGTCTCTGTTTTACTGTCATCATTATGTTCAAAAATACAGAATCCTAATCATCAGCGGTCAAAGTAGTTCATCCAAAAAAAAAATCGCCTAAACTCAAGTTCAGGCGATTTCATTAGCAATACAGTCATTACCGACTAATACTCCATTCCTTCCCATGTCAATTTCAGGTTTTTCTTCTTATTATTTTTCTCAAGCTGGAAATAGTAAGTTTTCTTGGCACCTTTATCGTGATAATAGGTCACCAAATATTTATTACTGTTCATCTTCCAGTCAGGATAAGCCTGGAAAACCGTATTCCTGATGGGGTCCGGAACAATGACATCCCCAAATCTTTCAAAGGCAGAAAGGATCTTTCCATTATCATCATAGACAGCTAAGATCTTCCCTTTGCTATTGGAAAAGAACACCTCGTATGCTTTATCGATCTTATTATAAATAGGGGATTCCTTAAGGTCGAAGGAGGCGACTTTTCTTTCCAGTTTTTTTACAACTTCTGAGGATTCTGCATTCTGCACTTCAGCCAGATATGCATAATTGGGAGAGGTTAACACAACACCCTCCAGTTCTACTGTGCGGACCTCATCCTTTGGACGGTCCTGTGCAAACGTCAGGCTGGCAAGACCTAAAAATAAAAGGCCAAATACTGCTTTTCTCATGACTAACGATTTAAAGGGTTACTAATCAATTATTTACACAACAAAGATCTTTTAAATCGTGTTGCAGGACTAAACAGGTATGTGCCGGATGCTTACAAGTTTTTTTGAAAGTTATTAATAGGGGTGGCAGAAAAGTGAATTTTAGTACTATTTATCAGTTGGGGTGCGGTGGCATGGGGAAGCCTACTTTATTATAAAGTTCGACATAGCGCGGATCCGAACGTAAAGGTTTTAAAGGGGGTTCCTCACGTAACCATATCATTTCTACTTCATGCCTGTCGTATGATTTCTGCAACCACTTAAAAGCCTGTTCATGGTCTCCAATCGAAGCAAAGAAAAGTGCTGTGAACCAGGCCGGGCTACCGGACGCTCCTTCTTGATAATTGTTCTCAATTTGTGCCAGATAATCATTAGCTATTTCAATATTGCCCTTTTTATATTCACATGTAGCAAGTATCCATAATACCGTTGGTGGTCGTTCCGAATAGTTTTGCAGGAATTTTTTGAGAAGAACGTATGATCTGTCATATTCGTTCATATAGAAATACACCCTTGATGCTATCCTTAAATACATGATGTGATCCGAATACAAATTATCGGAACTATCTAGTAATTTCAAGGCTTCTTCATTTCTGTTTAAGAAATATAATGCCAATGCTTTTGAAGTGATCAGAAATACACTTGCAGGATTTTCTGAATTCAGATATTCATTCCTTGCCAAAGCTTCGTCATGCCTTCCCGTCATAAGACAATAGGTGATACTTATGTCGCTATTTGTCTGATAGTTCTGCTCCATGGTTTCAAAATCCCATTCATAGAGGTATAAGCCATCGTTTAAAACTGCTTTTGCTTTTGAATAGCTATCATCAATCTCAATTGCCTTTAATAATAGGTCTTTAGAAATTTCCCAAGCTTCATTTTCTGTGTAAAACCCCCAACTTGCACCTCCTAAAAGGTATAATTGAGCCAGATCCACATAAGGTTCAACAAAATTAGAATCCAGGCCTATAGCTTCCTGATATAACGGGATAGCATTGACCATTCCTGCTTCGGTATACTTCAAAGCCTGATGCTTTGCCTTTAACCAGATATTGTAGGCTTCTTTATTTTGTGTCGGAACCCGTTCTATTGCTATAAGTTCATTACTGTTGACGTCAATATTCAATTGACCGATCAAATCTTCAACAACCTTTGCCTGCATAACGAATATATCTTCCTGCCATGCCCCCATGTAATCCTCGGAAGATAAAAGGGTATTAGAGGGGCCGTCTATCAAATCCAGAGTAAATTTTACCTTGTCTCCGGATAACTCGAGACTACCCTGGAGTATGTATTGCACCCCCAGTTCTTTTGCTATGGATGGGGCGTCCTTATCCGAGAATTTATATTTAAGGACGGACGTAAAGGGTACTACACGTAAGTTTTCAACAAAACTAAGCCTTGTTAAAACGGCATTGGTCATCCCATCACTTCTGTATTCCAATGAAGGATCTCCGCTCCAGTTCTTAAAGGGCAGGACAGCAATTGAATTTTCTATCTCTAAATTAGGAGTGCTCGCGACTTTCACGCCTTTATTGATACCCAAGTAATAGAGAGTAGTCCAGCTTACGATTATTCCGATCCCTATTAAAAGTATGATAGCCCATTTCTTAGTAAACCTTAATTTACCAATCGCTATGTACTTCAATTTATTAACACCGTCAGCGGGAATCGTTACCGATTCCATTGGCATTTTGTCTGCCCTTAATTTGGCCTCACCTGGAGGGTACCCGTAGTACTCTTTAAAACAGGTATTGAAATATGTAGGACTGCTGAAGCCAACCTGATATGCAATCTCAGAAACCGTTTCCTCTCCTTTGAGCAGTAGCTCCATTGCTTTCTGCAGTCGGAATTCCCGTATAAACTGACTGGTGGAATTACCATTGAAGGCATGCACTTTACGGTGCAGGCTTGACCGGCTAATGCCTACCTCATTTGCCAGTTCTGTAACTCCAAAATATTCATTTCCTATCTGGGCCTCAAGAATATTCTTCAGCCTGTTGATGAATTCCGTATTTCGAGTAAACTGGTCGGTCATTTTGAATCACAATAATTTCATCAATCATGAGCAAGAGGATTTTGCGCAACTTATCCCATTGTAATTACAAAATATTGGGCAGAAGCGAAATGACTTTGATCAGTTTTGGGACATTTTTTACGAAAAAATAGGGTATTACGGCTATCGGTGAAGCATGTTAATACGAACAGACTTAGGCTTAAGAGAAATTAAAGGCACCAATTCAACATTCTTTTTTACTGACGAAAGGCGATAATTTCCAATGATTTCGGCAACGGTCATTATCATTTCATACATCGCAAAGTTATTACCGATACACATCCTAGGACCTGCGCCAAAGGGATAATAGTACGCACCCATCTCCTTTTTCCTTTCCCTGCTGAAACGTTCGGGCATAAAAAGTTCCGGATTCTTCCAGAAAGACCGGTACCTGTGCAACTCGTATACGGACATCAATAACAACGCGCCCTCCGGAAAGCGGTGCCCGGATAGCTCCACGGCCTCCGTTGCCATCCGGTCTATCACATAGACCGGGGGATACAACCTCATCGCCTCTTCTATGCATTGCTGGGTGTATTGAAAACGCGCGATTCCTTCCAGGGTATTCTCATTCTCCCTTTTACTTTCCATGACCTCCTGATACACCTTTTCCTGTATCTCCGGATGGGTCGCTAACAGGAAGAGGGTAAAACTCAGGGCATTTGCCGTAGTCTCATGGCCGGCGGTGAAGAGGATCAACACTTCGTCTATGAGCTGGCGGCGCTCCATATGCGTACCGTCCTCATAGGTGGCTCTGAGAAGCATATCGAGCAGGTCGTCCTCTTCCCTTTGCTGGGTTACCCTTTCCTCGATAAGGGCATTGAGGATCTCCCGGCCCCTTTCAGAATAGGCCAGGTGTTTTTTTATTCTACCGCTGAGTTTAAACCACCAGACCAGGTAGGGCTGCCGCATCTCACGGATCAGCATCTTTTGATTGGTCTCGGTGATGTGTTGCAATTCCCTCATCCTCTCCCGTATATCCGAATTGCTGAAAAGGGATTTGGCCACCACCTGAAAGGCCAGGTCCCCCATCAGGGGAAAGACGTCCTGTTCCCTGCCAGGCAGGATACGCTCCAGTTCTTCTCTGATCGCCTTTCGCATGGTAGCCAGGAGGCCTTCCAGCTTTTTCTTGTGAAAAGCCGGCTGTATCATCCGGCGCTGCACCCTCCAGTGCTCCCCTTCTGCCGTTAGGAGGCCATTGCCGATATACTTGGCCAGGTCTTTGGTTTGGAGGGGGGATTTGCTGAATTTCTTTTGCTGTTTCTGAAGCACCTGCTGTATGATCTCCGGGTCGCGGGTGAATACTACGGGCTTGCCGGGTCCTACCTTCACCCTAAAAGTGTCTCCGTATCTTTCAAAGTTCTCGGAATGGAAAGGCAGGGGGTTGGCCAGGATGCGCTTCCTGTTCTTCAGCACTTCAAGGAGAGAAACGGTCGCGAGATCTGCCATCTAGAACAGGCCGGGTTGGGTACCCCCTTTGATCCTCCCCAGATGTTTGTAGGCGAGCTCGGTCACTTCCCTGCCCCGGGGGGTCCTCATGATGAATCCCTGTTGGATAAGGAAGGGCTCGTACACTTCTTCTATGGTCTCGGCACTTTCCGAAACTGCCGTGGCCAGGGTGGAGATCCCCACCGGGCCGCCCTTGAACTTGTCGATAATGGTCATCAGGATCTTATTATCCATCTCGTCCAGGCCATGGGTATCCACGTTCAGGGCTTTGAGGCCAAACCTGGAAATATCGAGGTCTATCTTCCCGTTCCCCTTGATCTGCGCAAAGTCCCTGATCCGCCTCAAAAGGGCATTGGAGATACGGGGGGTTCCCCTGCTCCTGCCCGCGATTTCGATGGCGGCCTCCTGGGTGATCGGCACTTTCAGGATCTCCGCACTGCGCTCCACAATGGTGGAAAGGAGTTCTGTATTGTAATATTCAAGTCGACTTTGAATACCAAATCTCGCGCGCATAGGAGCCGTCAGCAACCCCGACCTGGTGGTAGCTCCGATGAGGGTGAAGGGATTGAGGTTGAGCTGAACCGACCTCGCATTGGGACCCGATTCGATCATGATGTCGATCTTGTAATCCTCCATGGCAGAGTAGAGGTATTCTTCGACCACAGGACTCAGCCTGTGGATCTCATCTATGAACAAAACGTCCCTCTCTTCCAGGTTGGTCAGCAGGCCAGCGAGATCCCCGGGCTTGTCGAGGACCGGGCCTGAGGTCACTTTGATCCCTACCCCGAGTTCATTGGCCAGGATGTGTGCCAGGGTGGTCTTACCCAGGCCCGGAGGACCGTGGAAAAGCGTGTGATCCAAAGCCTCATTCCTCATATTGGCAGCCTGCACAAAGATCTGCAGATTCTCCAGCACGGATTCCTGCCCGGTAAAGTCGTCAAAGGATACAGGTCTCAGGGCCCTTTCTATGTCGAGCTCCTCCTGGGAGAAATGATCCGCTGTTGGGTCCAGATGTTCGTTCATAAACTCAAAGATAGTGAAAAACACAAGGGATTTTTACAGTTTAAAATACAGCTGGGTAGTAGTCAAAACTCCTATCATGACAAATATCATCTTTTAACTGGTCTAATTTTCCAAATTTTACAAAAGCAATTCAATTAATCAGTATAAATATCATATTCATGGGAACATTTGATTTAAGGAAGTACGGGATCGAGGTCAGGGAGATATACAGGAACAGCAGCGTGCCGGTTCTTTACGAACTGGGACTTCGGCAGGAAGAGGGAACGGCCATTTCCGATGTAGGAGCTCTTTTGGTCTATTCCGGCGAGAAAACGGGAAGAAGTCCAAAAGACAAACGGGTAGTGAGAAACCCGGAGTCAGAGAAAAATATCGACTGGGGACCTATCAATATCGGCCTGGACGAACACACTTATATGGTGAACCGCGAGCGTGCCCTCGACTACCTCAACACGAGGCCCCGTATTTATGTGGTGGACGCCTTTGCTGGATGGGACCCCAAGTACAGGCTTAAAGTTAGGATTATCTGTACCCGGGCCTATCACGCCCTTTTCATGCAGAATATGCTGATCATGCCAACGGCGGCAGAACTCGAACAGTTCGGAGAACCGGACTATGTGATCTTTAATGGAGGTGGTTTCCCTGCAAACCGCTACACCTCCGAAATGACCTCAAAGACCAGCGTGGATGTGAACCTGGAAGCCAAAGAAGTGGTCATACTGGGAACCCAGTACGCAGGAGAGATGAAAAAGGGCATCTTTTCAATTATGAACTACCTGATGCCACTGGAAGGCGTCCTGCCGATGCACTGCTCTGCCAATGTGGGAGAAAAAGGGGACGTTTCCATTCTCTTCGGGCTTTCAGGTACCGGAAAGACCACCCTGAGTGCAGATCCCAAACGCAAACTCATAGGGGATGACGAACACTGCTGGTCAGACGAGGGTACCTTCAATATAGAAGGCGGATGCTACGCCAAGGCCATCAATTTATCAGCAGAGAATGAACCCGACATCTACAACGCGATTCGTTTTGGAACGGTCCTGGAAAATGTAGTGTACGACAAGGAGACCCGCAAGGTGGATTATACGGACACCTCCATCACCCAGAATACCCGGGCATCCTATCCTATCCATTTCATTGAGAATGTACAGATCCCGTGTATTGCCGGCCATCCGGAAAATATCATCTTCCTGACCTGCGACGCCTTTGGTGTCTTGCCACCCGTGAGTAAACTCACGCCCGAACAGGCCAGCTACCACTTTATTTCGGGTTATACCGCCAAAGTGGCCGGGACCGAGATGGGTATCACGGAACCTCAGGCGACCTTCAGCGCGTGTTTCGGTGCTGCTTTTATGATGTGGCATCCCAACAAATACGCTGAACTCTTGGCCGAGAAGATCAGGAATCACAAAGCTACCGCCTGGCTGGTCAATACCGGCTGGACCGGAGGCGCACATGGTGTGGGATCCAGGATCAAATTGAAGTACACAAGGGCCATGATCGATGCCATACACCATGGAGACTTCGACCGTGTTTCCTTTGTAAAGGATGAAGAATTCGGGTTTATGATCCCTGAAAGTTGCCCCGGAGTACCTTCCGAGGTCCTTATCCCTAAAAACACCTGGGAAGACAAGGAGCGATATGAGCAGGTGAAGGACAAACTGGTTTCCCTTTTTGTTGAGAACTTCAAAAAATTTGAGAAGGGTGTAAACGCGGAGATCGTAAAGGCCGGACCCAGAAGTTCCCTTTCCGTAGAGTCCTGAACCGGGGTTTATCAGATCATTGAGGTTCCCTTTTCCAAAGTGAAAGGGGAACCTTATTTATTTCGCTTAAAGAATTCAGCGCTGTCTTTAAATGTGGTAAGGGTGATCTCGGGTTCACTGAAAAGATAGCACCTGGAGGTCCCGGTAAGGCTGATCTGAAGCCGGTTCCTCGCAAAGATCCTGGTATCCGCTGATCCGGAGAAAGACGCCCTCAGATCATCCACCTCAAAGTCCTGGGCGCGCAATTTACCATCCCCTTTTATCTCCAGGTCAAAACTACCCGAAGTGCCCTCCATCTGAAGAACAGTATTGTCCTGAATATTTACAGAGCCTGAAAAGGAATTGACGTAGAGCTGAGCGTCCGACTTTTGTCGCATATCTACGGCCAGGCTGTCTGCGGTCATAGTGAACTCCCCTTTGCTGTTATCCCGCATTTCAACCGAGAGGTTGCCCACATCTCCATCGAGTACGACACGGGAATCTCCCCGGGTCTCAATTCGCAACGCATCGGTATTGAGTTTTTCCCCTTCCCCGGTTTCAACCCTTCCGGCCTGTACAATGATCGCATCGAGCTGGGAAAAGGAAACGACAATGGAAAGTTCCTTTTTTGCCGTGATATCGTAAAAGGAGGAGATAACCAGGGTTCCGTCATTCACCTTGAACTTGATCACATCCACCAGGTTATCATCAGCGGTAATTGTATACGCTTCTTCCGCGGATCTTTTTAAAACGATCTGCAGGTCGTGTAGCAGTTCGAGCCTGGAAAAAGGCGGAAGGGATTCCGTCACCGTAGTGACTTCTCGGTTCCCTTTCAATTTGGGTTTTCTCTGGGCTTGCAATTCTAAAGTACAGGTGAAGAGGAACAGGACGAGTAGGAATCTCAAGGCTATTTTCATGGAAGCTGGAAATTATTGGACATTATCTGAAATAAAGATATTACAATTTCTTCAAGAACATGAATACAAAGCACACCATACCAAAAAGCAAAAAACCCATCCGAATCAAATTTCAACGGATGGGTTTCAGTTTTGCAAAGGAGGTTTTAGTGATTCAACTCCTCTTCATCCTTGTGAAGGGGTACGTTCTGGGGAACAAAATCCTGCCCTTTGATCACGTACTCCCCATTGGGAAGTGTTTTGCTGTAGTCATATGCCCATCGGTGTACATGGGGGATCTCTCCTTCCCAGTTACCGTGGAAGTGCTCGATTGGCGCTGTCCACTCAAGGGTGTTGGAATTCCATGGGTTCTGAACGGTGGGTTTGCCGTAGAACATACTGTGTACAAAGTTGTAAAGGAATACCAGCTGGGCCGCACCTGCGATCAGGGCGAACACAGTGATCAGCACGTTCACGTCTGTAAGCTCGTCAAACATCGGGAAGGCCGTATTCTGGTAGTACCTCCTGGGCACTCCTGCCATTCCCACGAAGTGCATCGGGAAGAAGACCCCGTAGGCACAGACCGCGGTTACCCAGAAATGCACATACCCCAGATTCTTGTTCATCATGCGCTTGAACATCTTTGGGAACCAGTGGTATACCCCGGCGAAAAGACCGTAAAGTGCAGAAATCCCCATTACCAGGTGGAAGTGAGCCACCACAAAATAGGTATCGTGCACGTTGATATCGAGGGTACTGTCCCCGAGGATGATCCCGGTAAGTCCACCCGTGATAAAGGTAGAAACCAGACCGATAGAGAACAGCATGGCTGGATTCAACTGGAGGTTCCCCTTCCAGAGCGTCGTGATATAGTTAAATGCCTTTACTGCCGAAGGGATAGCGATCAACAGGGTTGTGAAGGTGAACACAGACCCGAGGAAAGGGTTCATCCCGGAAATGAACATATGGTGCCCCCATACGATCGTGGAAAGGAAGGCAATGGCCAGAATAGAGGCCACCATCGCCCTGTACCCGAAGATAGGCTTCCTGGCGTTGGTCGACATCACCTCAGAGGTGATACCGAGAGCAGGCAATAAGACGATATATACCTCAGGGTGTCCGAGGAACCAGAACAGGTGTTCGTAAAGTACCGGGGATCCTCCCTGGTAATGCAATACTTCTCCCTGAATAAAAATATCCGAAAGGAAGAAAGAGGTGCCAAAACTTCTGTCCATGATCAACAGCAATGCCGCAGAAAGGAGGACGGGGAAGGAGATCACACCGATAATTGCCGTTACGAAGAACGCCCATATGGTCAGGGGAAGCCTGGTCATGGACATCCCCTTGGTGCGCAAATTAATGACCGTTACGATATAATTCAGAGATCCCAGTAGTGATGATGCGATAAAGATCGCCATGGAAACCAGCCAGAGCGTCATACCCATTCCGGATCCGGGCTGAGCCATAGGCAGGGCACTAAGTGGCGGATAGATGGTCCATCCCGCAGCCGCAGGACCTGCTTCCACGAAGAGGGAAATCACCATAATGACACTCGAAGTAAAGAACATCCAGTAAGACAACATGTTCAGGAAGCCCGAGGCCATATCCCTTGCTCCGATCTGCAATGGGATCAGGAGGTTACTAAAGGTACCGCTCAATCCCGCAGTCAGTACGAAGAACACCATGATGGTTCCGTGTATGGTCACGAGGGCGAGGTAAATATCGGCATCCATTACCCCGTCTGGAGCCCATTTGCCCAGAAGGGCCTCAAAAATGGGAAAAGATTCTCCCGGCCAGGCCAGTTGCATCCTGAAGAGAAGCGACATGGCTATTCCGATGATCCCCATGATCAGACCCGTGATCAGGTACTGCTTGGAGATCATTTTATGGTCCTGGCTGAAGATATATTTGGTGACGAACGTCTCCTTGTGATGATGCCCATGATCGTGAGCGTGATCATCAACATGTGCGTGTGCTGTAGCAGACATAATCTAATTTAATTTTTATTAATTTTCTTTTCTAGCCTTGATTTTATTTTAATTCATGGATGCCATGAGCTGGGAGAAGGTCTGTTGACTTTCCATCCACGCGTTGTATTCTTCTTCCGACTCGACAATGATCTTCATCTGCATGTTGTAATGGGATTTCCCGCAGATCTTATTGCAGAGCAGGATGTAGTCGAATTCCCATGGGTCGGAATTGGGTTCCCCGCTGGCAGCCCGTTCCGCCCTGATGGCGTTGGTCCTCTTCACCTTGTCGATCACGTCGGGGTTGAGGCGCATTTCTTCCGTGGTTATCGTAGGAGTAAAGGAGAACTCCGTGATCATACCCGGAACGCAGTTCATCTGCGCCCTGAAATGGGGCATATATGCAGAGTGCAATACATCCTGAGAACGGAACCTGAAATTGACCTTTCTCCCAACGGGCAGGTGTAATTCTTTCACGATCACATCGTCGTTCGAATAGGGATCCGACTCATCCAGCCCAAGAACGTTAGCGCGGTCGATATCGATCATGCGCACGTTGGCGCCTCCCAGGACATTGTCTGCTCCCCCGTAGCGCGCGGTCCAGTTGAATTGCTGGGCGTACAGCTCCACGATAAGCGGATCGTCCTCGTCATTGACGTCCATGATATTGGTCCAGGTGTAAAGCCCCCAGAGGATAAGTCCGGCCAGGACGAACACCGGGATGATGGTCCAGATAAATTCGAGTCGGTCATTATCCGCATAGAACAAAGCCTTTTTCCCTTTTTCCCCTTTGTACTTGTAGGAGAAGTAGTGAAGGAGGGCCTGGGTCACGGTCTGTACGAAGAAGATGATCACGAATGACCAGAGCATCAGGCTGTCATAACTCTGCCCGTGTTCCGAGGCTGCTTCCGGAAGGAGTACCTTGGTGTATTTCCAGAAACTAAATATGGTGATGCCATAAATAAAGATCAGGAAGGCAAACATCAGGTACCCGTTGTACTTGTTGTCTTTATCACTGGCCACCTGGGAATTCTCTGCCTTGATCTGAGACAATTCAAAGATCTTGGTCATTTGCCAGATCGCGATGGCCACTAAGATTAAAACAAGTATCGTAAGTAATGTAGTCATTATCTAAACTAAATAAGTTACTGTAATCATTAATAGTGAAAATGCCTGCTCTCCTCGATAAAAGGGTTCCTTTTGGGCTGGAGGGGGACCTTGGTCAAAGACCTGAACACCCATAAAATAAAAATTCCAGCGAAGAAACACACAGCTCCGAGTTCAGGGATCCCAATGAACCACTGATCACCCACAGTACCCGGCATCACCATATTAAACACATCGATGTAATGCCCTGCAAGGATTACGATTCCCGCCATGATCACGAACCAGTTAACCCTCTTGTAGTCACTGTTCATAAGAACCAGAAGGGGGAACACGAAATTCATTGCGACCATGCCGAAGAAAGGCAACTTATAATCCTCGATACGAGTAACGAAATACGTGACCTCTTCGGGAATATTCGCATACCAGATCAGCATGAACTGACTAAACCAAAGATACGTCCAGAAGATGCTGAATCCAAACATGAATTTTGCCAAATCATGGATATGGCTGTCATTCACATCGGGCAAATACCCTTTGGATTTGAGATAGATGGTTACCATGGCGATCACAGTGATGCCGGAAACCATCATGCTGGCGAATACGTACCACCCAAACAGGGTGCTAAACCAGTGGGGGTCGATACTCATGATCCAATCCCATGACATCATGGATTCAGTGACGAGGTAGAAGACCAGGAAGCCCGCAGACCACCTGAAATTCTTTACGAAGTTTTTGTTGTCCTCTGCTTCGTCCTGAGCGAGCGACAGACGTCTGGAGACCTCCCTGTAGAGGATCCAGCCACCGAGGAAGACCGCGGCGCGGATCAGGAAAAAGGTCGGGTTCAGATAACCTGCCTTCCCCTGAATGAGCTTGTCCTCAGCCACTACTTCCGGATCCATCCATAGGAAGAGGTGATTAAAGTGCATTACCGAGAGGATGAAGATAACAAAGATGACAATTCCCCCGGGGACCAGGTAGGAGGTGATTCCTTCCATAACCCTGAAGAGCAGGGGCGACCATCCGGCCTGGGAAGCCCGTTGTATGGCATAAAACGCCAGAACCCCCAGAGATATCATAAAGAAAAAGAAGGCGGCCACGTAGAGTGCAGACCACGGCCTGTTCTGAAGCTGATGCATGAGGTGCTCATCGTGAGAAGCTCCGTGCTCCGACTCGGCGGCATGACCGGCTTCTTCAGCAGGGTGCTCTGCCGCATCGGGGTGCTCACCTGCCGCAGCAGGATGTTCGCTTTCCTCGGCATGCGTTCCTCCGTGCCCGTCGTCGTCATGCGCAGTCACCATCGCTCTGGCTTCTTCCGGTGTGGAAGGGACGGAAACAAATCCTACCCCCATCCCAAGGATTCCCAGGGCCATAAGGACAATTGCTCCGATCTTAAGTCTGTTAGAAAACGTATACATAGTTGCTGTCTGTATCTTATTTAGTTAGGTCCTGCTTGAGTTTCATAACGTATTCTGCCACTTGCCAGCGCTCCTCGTAGTTGAGTTGCCCGGCATAGGAACCCATGGAATTCAGGCCGTAATAGATCGTGTGGTAGGTGGAACCTACATTGATATTCCTGGCGGCATCGGCATAACTCGGCACTCCGAGGATCTTCTCCCTTTTTACCAGTGTACCCTGCCCGTCTCCATTTGCTCCGTGGCAGATTGCACAATAGATATCGTATAATTCCTTTCCAACTGCCAGGTTGGCTTCCGCATTGAGGGAGTCGAGCGGACTTGGCTGTAGTCTGGCCATGTCCTTGCCGGCCAGATCATTGGCGAACTCATAGGGCAGCCAACCCCTGGAGATGGTATTCTCTGCCGGTTGCATGGCTTCTGAGCCATTGGGCAGGAAGTCGACCTGCTGATAGGTCTCATAGCCCACCGGAAAATACATGTTAGGCATGTACTGGTAGTTAGGCTTGTCCTTGTCTGCACAAGAGATCAGGCCCACCAAAGCGGTGAATAATATTCCTATTTTGAGTAAATGCTTCATATCTCCTGAACTACTTTTCTACCTTGTTAATCTCTACTGCTCCCGATTCCTGCAAAAGGGTCATCAGGCCTTTCTCATCTCCGTGCACCTCTATTTCCATGACGAAATGGTCATCGGTGGTCCTCACATCAGGGTTCTCCGCTTTTTTAAATGGCCAGAGCCTGCTCCTGAGGTAAAAGGTGATCACCATGAGGTGAGCTGCAAAAAATACGGTCATCTCGAACATGATCGGGACGAAGGCAGGCATGTTCTCGATATAACTGAAACTCGGTTTTCCGCCTATATCCTGAGGCCAGTCCACGATCATGATATAGTTCATCATCACGATGGCCACAATCAGTCCCAGACAGCCGTACATGAAGGAGGTGATGGCGATGCGCGTGGGTGCAAGGCCCATGGCCTTGTCCAGCCCGTGTACGGGAAAAGGGCAATACACTTCCTCGATGTGGTGTTTGGTAGCCTTTACCTTTTTGACAGCCTGCATCAGGATGTCATCATCGTTGAAATAAGCATGTATAACTTTAGAGGCCATAATTACTGTTTCTTGTTTAATTTCTCTGCCTGACCCGCCCAGTCGTCTCTCTGTGCCCTGCCCGGGAAGGCCCCGGTAAGTTGATCCAACATATCGTATTCCGCCTCGGTCATCTTACTGACCTGGGCAAAGGTGAATATCCCGATCTGGTTCAGGGTCTTTTCCATTTTGGGCCCTATCCCTTTTACCTTTTTCAAATCGTCTGCCTTGTCCTTCGCAGGATCGAATGTTCCTAATTTAGCCAGTAGTTCGGATGCATCGGCCCTTGGAATTTGCTGGGAAACGGCTTCTGTCCTGGTTTCCTTCATCGGTGCCTTACCGGAGGGCATCTGGTAAAGGGGTTTACTCGCATCTCTCAATTTCTTGTATTTGGATCCGGAGGATTTCAGGATGGACTTTACTTCTGCCTGCGCGATCACGGGGAAGGTCCTGGCATACAATAAAAACAGTACGAAGAAAAACCCAATCGTTCCGATAAAGATCCCGATATCTACAAAGGTGGGCGAGAACATGGTCCAGGAGGATGGAAGGTAATCCCTGTGGAGGGAGGTCACGATGATCACGAAACGCTCGAACCACATCCCGATGTTCACCACGATGGAGATCACAAAGGAGATCACGATACTGGTCCTGATCTTTTTGAACCACATCACCTGAGGTGAAACCACGTTACAGCTCATCATAAGCAGGTAGGCCCACCAGTAAGGTCCTGTAGCACGGTTCAGGAAGGCGTACTGCTCGTATTCCACCCCTGAGTACCAGGCTATGAACAATTCCGTGATATAGGCGCACCCTACGATGGAACCGGTCACCATGATGATGATGTTCATCAGTTCGATGTGTTGAACGGTGATATAGGCCTCCAGGTTGGATACTTTCCTCATGATGATCAAAAGGGTCTGTACCATGGCAAAACCGGAGAAGATCGCCCCGGCCACAAAATAGGGAGGGAAGATCGTGGTGTGCCAACCCGGGATCACGGAGGTGGCAAAGTCGAAGGATACGATGGTGTGTACAGAGAGTACCAGCGGAGTAGCCAGACCTGCCAGAACGAGGGAAACCTCTTCAAAGCGCTGCCAGTCCTTAGCCCTTCCTGTCCACCCAAAACTCACCAGGCTGTAGATCTTCTTCTGGAAAGGTTTTACGGCCCTGTCGCGAATCATCGCAAAGTCGGGCAACAACCCTGTCCACCAGAATACGAGGGATACGGATAAATAGGTAGAGATCGCAAATACGTCCCAAAGCAGAGGAGAGTTAAAGTTGACCCAGAGTGAACCGAATTGGTTCGGGATCGGAACTACCCAGTACGCAAGCCAGGGCCTACCCATGTGGATGATTGGAAACAATCCA
Source organism: Muriicola jejuensis (assembly GCF_010671595.1). GTDB lineage: Bacteria > Bacteroidota > Bacteroidia > Flavobacteriales > Flavobacteriaceae > Muriicola > Muriicola jejuensis. The sequence goes on from NZ_JAABOP010000001.1 coordinate 718,728, forward strand.
GCCTGAATCACCGAAAAGATGGTCATGGCCTCAGCAGAACGGTTGATCGCCATTCTCCACTTCTGACGGAAGAGCAATAGTACCGCTGAGATCAGTGTTCCGGCGTGACCGATACCCACCCACCATACGAAGTTGGTGATGTCCCAGGCCCAGTTGACCGTCTTATTGAGTCCCCAAGTACCAATACCCGTGGAAATCGTATAAATAATAGCACCTATTCCCCAGAGTAGTGCCGCCAGGGCTATGGAAAATACTATCCACCACTGCCTGTTGGCCCTTCCTTCTATAGGAGCTGCGATGTCTACCGAAACGTCGTGGTAGTCTTTGTCTCCTATAACAAGGGGCTTCCTAATTGGTGCTTCGTAATGCGACGCCATAGATTTCTGTTATGTTAGGTTTTTTCTTCTAATTTATGCTTCGTCAGTATTGCGTACCTTGACATGGTAGAAGACATTCGGCTTAGTACCTACTGCCTCCAGTAAATGATACATCCTGTCTTCTTTCTTAAGGGCTGCTACCTGACTCTTTTCGTCATTGATATCTCCGAAGATGATGGCTCCGTTGCTGCACGCATTCGAACAGGCGGTCTGGAATTCTCCATCCTCGATCTCACGACCCTCCCTCTTGGCATCCAGGATGGTCTTCTGGGTCATCTGGATACAGAGTGAACACTTCTCGATCACCCCTCTGGACCTAACGGTCACATCCGGATTGATAACCATCTTGCCCAGATCGTTGTTCATGTGGAAATCGAACTCGTCGTTGTTATTGTAGAGGAACCAGTTGAACCGGCGTACCTTATAAGGACAGTTGTTCGCACAGTAGCGAGTTCCCACACAACGGTTATAGGCCATGTGATTCTGTCCCTGGCGGCTGTGCGATGTAGCGGCAACCGGACAAACGGTCTCACAGGGAGCATGGTTACAGTGCTGGCACATGACCGGCTGGAAAGCCACCTGCGGGTTCTCCGCTGCCTTTTCCATTTCCTCGAAACCGGCTTTTGAATCGAAGGCCCCGGAGAATTCGTCTTTTTTGATATTGTCATCGGCGAAGGTGTCTTCGGACGAGTAGTAACGGTCTATCCTCAGCCAGTGCATATCCCTGGATTTGCGCACCTCACTCTTCCCAACGACCGGAATGTTGTTCTCGGCATGGCAGGCTATCACGCAAGCCCCGCAACCCGTACAGGCGTTCAGGTCGATAGACATGTTGAAGTGGTGACCTACAGACCTGTCAAAGGATTCCCAAAGGTCGACCGTAGTGGCGGGGACCTCCTGGTGGTTAAGGGAGACTTCCGGCACCGGATTCCAGTCATGTGAATCTTCCGTATTGTATTTTTCGAGGGTGGTTTCCTTGATGATCTCACCCCTTCCCATCAGGGTATTCTGGAGCTGTATACAAGCAAATTCGTGCATGCCTGGGGCTTTCTCCACCTTGACAGATTGAACACTGCTGAAGTTTGTATAGAGGGAATAGGCATTGACCCCGGTCTGCATCTCCTCCTTCATCCCCACTTTTCGGCCATACCCAAAGGATAAACCAACGGTGTTACTGGCCTGTCCGGGCTGTATGATCACCGGTACACTGTTCAGAGTAACTCCGTTGACGGTTACGTTCGCGTAACTTCCATCGAGTCCGCCATTGGCCGCATTCTCATTGACCAGGCCTAGTTCCTTTGCATCCGCTCTGGAGATGGTGAGGTAATTATCCCAGGTAACCCGGGTAATAGGATCAGGGAATTCCTGAAGCCATGGGTTGCCGGCCTGCTGACCATCTCCCATCCCTACCTTGCTGTAGAGGGTGAGTTCCATTCCTTCCGAAGCGGCAGCGGCCAGGTTCTGCACCGCACCGGCAAGCACTCCGTCTGGGGCAATAGCGGAAACCGTTTCGCTATCTACTTCCTCCTCCTCATTTGCAGTGGAGGAAAAAACCCCGTCATGCAGGGCCTGATTCCAGGATGTATCTCCCAGGATAGATCCCGTCCAGTTGGCTTTGATATATTCGTAATAGCTTTGATCGCTTCCCATCCAGAGCAACAGGGATTGCTGAAACTGTCTGGTGTCAAAAAGTTCCCGGATCGTCGGTTGTATAAGGCTGTAATGGCCTTTCTTAACCTGGGTATCTCCCCATGATTCCAGGAAGTGATTGGCTGCAGCGGCAAACTGGGTTCGCTCAGTGGTCTCGTTCCAATTGGTAGAGAAGGTTACGGACAGGTCAACTTTTTCAAGGCCTTCCGCAAACTCACCCGCATTGGGCAGGGTATACATCGGGTTGACCCCATCCATGATCAGCAGGCCTACATTACCCGACTTCATGTCAGTGATCAATTGTTTTACCTCCGCATTATTTCCCTGACGGACGTATTTGGGTTCAGCCGTATCCATGGCTTCGCTGCCAAGCATCTCATTGATGGCCAGAACCACTCTCTGGGCGTTTACATCGTCCAGACCGGTAACGACCACCGCCTTGTTCCCTTTGCTCCTTATCTCGGCGGCGACACTGTCTACCACGGCCAGGACCGATTCGCTTAAGTCTGTGCTTACCCGGCTGTTGTTGAGTTTCCCGTAAAGAGCTGCCAGGGCTTTTTTCTGTTCGGACGGTTTCAGGGGGATGCGCTTGTCTGCATTGGCCCCACTGAGGGTCATGTTGGATTCGAATTGAATATGTCTCGACATCTTCCCGGCCTTAGGCACTCGTCCCCTTGAATATCCGGCGTCATAACCGCCTCCCTGCCAGTCGGCCAGGAAATCGGCCCCGAAGGATACGATCAGTTCGGCCTTGTCGAAGTGGTAATCGGCCAATGCTCTTTCCCCATAGGCCATCTCAAACGCATTCAGGGCAGCATCCTCTGAAATGGCATCGTAGGTGATGTGTTTGGTATTAGGATAAGCAGCCGTGAAATCGGCAATCAGTTTGTCAGTAGAAGGGCTGGCATAGGTCTGGGTAAGCAGTACCACCTGTTTGCCCGTACCGGCCAGAGCACCCAATTTAGATTTGACAGAAGCGTCCAGGACAGCCCATTCTGCCGGCTCTCCGTTTGAAAGGGGCCCCTGGAGCCTGGTGCTGTCATACAGGGAGAGGACCGAAGCCTGTACCCTTGCGTTGGCACTGCCGTGAGTAGCAGCCTCTTTATTGTTCTCAACCTTGATCGGCCTTCCCTCCCGTGTCTTGATCAGGATGCTGGCAAAATCGAAACCGTTGGCGATGGTCGTAGCGTAGTAATTGGCTACACCGGGCACGATCCTTTCGGGTTGCACTACGTAGGGAATCGACTTGATCACGGGACCTTCACAGGCGGCCAGTGAAGCAGCCGCAGTACTGAATCCGATATACTTCAGGAAGTCACGCCTGTTTGTCTTTGAATCGGACAAGGCCTCCTTGTCGCCCAGAAATTCGTCTACCGGAATCTCTGCTGGAAACTCGTTATCTCTCAGCTTTTGAATATTGGAATCCGCAGGGAGCAGGTCCGCCTCGTTCTTCCAGTATACCTTATTTGATGCCATACGATCTATCTGTAATTAGCTTCTGTATTGTTCTTAATAGTGACATTTACCACATTCGAGTCCGCCCAGCTGTGCAGCCGTCAGGTTCTCCACCCCGTATTTTTCCGAAAGGGCTTTGTGGATCTTTTCGTAATACGCGTTGTCTTCCAGGTTCACGTTGGTCTCCCTGTGACAGTTGATACACCATCCCATGGTAAGGGGGGCGTACTGGTACATGATCTCCATCTCTTCCACGGGTCCGTGGCAGGTCTGGCACTCTATGCCGGCAACGGAGACATGCTGTGAGTGGTTGAAATAAGCGAGGTCAGGGAGGTTGTGAATGCGAACCCATTCCACGGGTTTGGATTCTCCCGTGTAGCGCTGTTCCTCTTCATTCCATCCCACGGCCTTGTACAATTTCTTTATCTCAGCGGTATAGAATTCGTTCGTGTACCCATTGGCCAGATCTTCAGCGGAAGGACCTTCGGGGTTGCCCTTGTATTCGTAAATCGATTTGTGGCAATTCATACATACATTTAAGGAAGGGATCCCTGAATGCTTGGAGACCCTTGCGGAGGAGTGGCAGTATTTACATTCGATCTTGTTGTCCCCGGCGTGGATCTTGTGAGAATAGTGGATAGGCTGTATGGGTTGGTATCCCTGGTCTACCCCTATCTGCATCATCCATCCGTAAGCGTAATACGCACTGGCAAGAAGGAGGAAGATCACGGAGACCAAAACCAGGAACTGGTTTTTGGCAAAGGCCATCCAGATCGGCATCCTCTTTTCGGCCTTGGCCTTCTCGACGACCACTCCGTTGGCCTCGGCTATCCGCCTGAGGGTATTGTTCACAAGGATCAGCATCATCACCAACAAGGCAAAGACGAGTACCAAAGCCCCGAGGATCACTTCGTTGGTGATTCCAGAGGAAGGGGCCGCTGCACCTGGTACCGCTGCAGTTGTCGCAGCCGCCTGCACAGGAGCAGGAGGGGGAGCCGCCGTATAGGCAAGGATGTTGTCTATATCCGCATTACTGAGGGTAGGGAAGGCCGTCATGGCAGCCTGGTTGTATTCCGCGTAGATTTTATTGGCATAGGCGTCCCCGGATGAGATCATCCCAGCACTATTCTTGATCCAGGAATAAAGCCATTCTTTATCAAGACCTTCCTGCTCGGCGAGACGAGTTTCCACATTGGCCAAAGCAGGCCCTGTCATCTTCCTGTCCAGGGCATGGCAGGCCGCACAGTTCTGATTGAATAACTGTTTGCCCTTCACCGGATCACCCGCTCCTTCCGTGGCAGCGGTTTCGGTGGCTGCAGCATCTGTAGCTGCTGCCTCATCCTGGGCAGAAAGATTATTCGAAAGCAGTAGACTACCTACCAAAAAAATACCGAAAAGAGAAGAAATCTGAGAGCGGTACGAAACCTTTTTCATATTGAAATTATTTCTATCGAAATGCTGGCACGATATTTTCTCAACCCTAAGAAAGATGGATTGTTATCGGCCGTGAAATTGGGGACAAAAATACGGAATAGACTTTATTTGGGAAATCGTTAACTATCGATAATCTATAATTTATAATTATTCTAAATAAGGGAAGTTTATTATGTTTAAGCCTTAATAATTTACCTTTGCCAACAACGTTTTATCTCTAGATCTGAAACCTATGAAAACCGCTTTATACACAATGCTTTTGCTGCTTTTACCCCTTGCAGGGATCTCGCAAAAGGGGTTGGCGACCGTTGAACAGGATCCCGAGATCACCAGGCTTTTGGAGATCTATAAAAAGATGAATTCCAAGACCGAATATTTCACTATTCAGATAGGTTTTGGGTCTTACACGGAGGCGACAAATCTCAAGGCAGACGCTTCGGTGGATTTTCCTGAGTACGGCGCCAGGATCATCTTTGATTCCCCCACCTACAGGGTGCACCTGGGCAGGTTCAGCAACAGGCTGGACGTAGAGCGAACCTTTGCCGAAGTCAGGAAGAAATACCCACAGTCCATTATCCTCAGACCTCAGACAGGGAACTGAAGCACCTGATGTGAAACCATAAAAAAAACCTGCCGGCTGGCAGGTTTTTTCGTTCTTGTATCTCCCCAACTTAGAGAGTTTTCTTCACGGCTACCTCCTGGAAGGCCTCCACAATATCGTTTTCCCTGATATCGTTGTAATTCTTGATCTGCAGACCGCAGTCATATCCTTTTGAGACTTCCTTCACATCGTCCTTGAAACGCTTGAGAGAGGCCAGTTCCCCGGTGTAGATCACCACGCCGTCCCTGATGAGTCTCACATTGGAATTCCTAAAAATCTTACCGCTGGTCACCATACATCCGGCAATGGTACCGATCTTGGAGATCTTGAAGGTCTCCCTGATCTCTGCCGTTCCCGTGATCTCTTCTTTGATCTCCGGCGACAACATCCCTTCCATGGCATCCTTGAGGTCATTGATGGCATCGTAGATGATGGAATAAATACGGATATCGATCTCTTCCTTGTCTGCAATGTCACGGGCATTGCCCATGGGTCTGACATTAAATCCGATGACGATGGCATCAGAGGCTGAAGCGAGCAATACGTCCGATTCCGTGATGGCCCCAACGCCCTTGTGGATGATGTTGACCTGGATCTCATCCGTAGACAATTTCTGGAAACTGTCTGTAAGTGCTTCGACAGAACCGTCCACGTCTCCTTTGAGGATGATGTTCAATTCCTTGAAATCGCCCAGAGCGATCCTCCTGCCTATCTCATCCAGGGTGATATGTCTTTGGGTCCTTACGGATTGCTCCCTGAGAAGCTGACTCCTCTTGGCTGCAATTTGTTTGGCTTCCCTTTCGTCTTCCAGGACGTTGAATTTGTCACCCGCCTGGGGAGCACCGTCCAGTCCCAAAATAGAAATAGGAGTGGCAGGACCTGCCACCTTCACGGTTTTGCCCCGTTCGTCCTGCATGGCTTTTATCTTTCCGCTGCACGTTCCGGCGAGGACATAATCCCCGATCTTAAGCGTTCCGCCGAGCACCAGGACCGTAGAAACATAGCCTCTACCCTTGTCCAGGAAGGCCTCGACCACGGTTCCCGAAGCCAGTTTGTCCGGGTTGGCCTTAAGTTCGAGGAGTTCTGCTTCCAGGAGCACCTTTTCCAGCAATTCCTTAACCCCTGCCCCGGTTTTCGCGGAGATGTCATGAGACTGTATCTTACCTCCCCAGTCTTCTACAAGGAGGTTCATCCCAGCCAGACCCTCTTTGATCTTTTCCGGATTGGCGGTAGGGCGGTCAATTTTGTTGATGGCAAAAACAATGGGAACCCCTGCTGCCTGGGCGTGACTGATGGCCTCTTTGGTCTGTGGCATGATGTCGTCATCCGCAGCGATCACGATGATCGCGATATCCGTTACCTGAGCACCCCTTGCCCGCATGGCGGTAAAGGCCTCGTGACCCGGTGTATCCAGGAAGGTAATCTTCTGTCCACTGTCCAGTTCCACCCCATAGGCTCCGATATGCTGGGTAATACCCCCGCTCTCCCCTGCGATCACATTCTCTTTACGGATATAATCGAGCAAAGAGGTCTTCCCGTGGTCTACGTGACCCATCACGGTGACGATCGGGGCCCTTGGCTTGAGATCCTCAGGAGCATCCGCCTCTTCTTCAATAGCTTCTTCTATCTCTGCGGTAACGAATTCCACCTCGTAGCCAAACTCGTCGGCCACGATGGAAAGGGTCTCCGCATCAAGGCGCTGGTTCATGGTGACCATGATACCAAGCGACATACAGGCCGAAATGATCTGGGTGGATGGGACGTCCATCATGGTAGCCACCTCCCCGACGGTAACGAACTCGGTGACCTTGAGCACCTTGTTCTCGAGTTCCTGTTGTTCGAGGTCCTTTTCGGACTGTTGCCGGTGCATGTCCCTCTTGTCCCTTCGGTATTTGGCTCCTTTTCCTTTTTTGGATTTTCCCTGCAGTTTCTCCAGGGTTTCGCGTACCTGTTTTTGTACTTCTTCTTCGGTGGGTTCCACCTTGACACCTCCGCCCGATCTGGAGCGTTTATCGTCAAAGCGTCCACGGCCACCCCCGCGGGATCCATTATCGCTGACGATGCGCTTCCGCCTTTTTTTACGGTCGGAAGGATCCGCCTTGGCAGCGGTTTCTTTTTTCTTTTTGGGCTTTTCGAACTTAGACAGGTCGATCTTATCCCCCATAATCTTGGGGCCTGAAAGCTTTTGGTATTTCGTCTCTATCGTCTCAGGCACCTCTTCCTTCGCGGGTTCCGGAGCCTTTTTCTCTGCGGCCTTTTCGGTTTTCTTCTTTTCTACCGGTTTCGGTGGAGCTGGCACTTCTTTTTCAGCCTCGACCTCAGGAGCCGGAGCTTTGGCAGGTTCTTCCGCCTTCGCTTTTTTGTCCCCGTCCAGATCGATCTTCCCCACCATTTTAGGGCCGGAGAGTTCCGCCTTGGCCTTTACCACCTCAGACGCGGCATTCCGCTTTTCACGTGCCAGGCGCTTCTCCTCCTGTTCCTGTTCCAGTTGCAGTCTTATGGCCTCTTTCTCCTTCCGCTTCTCTTCTCCAACCTCTATGGAAGCAACCTTTTTGCTCATATCGGTCTGGAATTCGTCCAGGAGAACCTGATGCACCTCCTCCGTGATCTTGGTGGTAGGACGCGCGTCTATCTTATGCCCTTTGGAGGCAAGGAAATCGACCGCCCTGTCCAGGGAGATGTTGAGTTCTCTCAGAACTTTGTTAAGCCTTATTGTTGAGTCGTCTGCCATAAATACTGTTTACTCTCTAAATTTTTCGCTAATATATAGCTTAATCTTCAAACTCTGCCTTGAGGATACGCACCACATCGAGGATGGTCTCCTCTTCCAGGTCCGTTCTTTTGACCAGGTCTTCCACATCCTGTTCCAGGACGCTTCGGGCTGTATCCAGTCCTATTTTCTTCAATTCCTCAATGATCCATGCCTCTATCTCATCCGAAAACTCGGTCAGTTCCACATCTTCTTCCACCCCTTCCCTGAAGACGTCGATCTCATACCCGGTGAGTTGCCCCGCAAGCCTGATATTGTGTCCTCCCCGGCCGATGGCCTTGGAGACCTCTTCCGGTTTCAGGTAGACCTGGGCTGTCATATTTTCGTCATTCAGCTTTACGGAGGTGACCCTGGCCGGACTTAGGGCACGGGTAACCATCAACTGGGGGTTGTTGGTCCAGTTGATCACATCGATGTTCTCATTCCCCAGTTCCCTGACGATGCCATGGATACGGGACCCTTTCATCCCCACACAGGCCCCGACGGGGTCGATACGGTCGTCATAAGAGTCCACAGCCACCTTGGCCTTTTCCCCGGGGATCCTCACGGCCTTCTTGATGGTGATCAATCCGTCGAATACTTCAGGGATCTCCTGGAAGAACAATTGTTCCAGGAAGACAGGAGAAGTGCGGGACATGATGATCATGGGCTTATTCCCTTTCAGCTCCACACTTTCGATGATACCCCTGACGTTGTCTCCCTTCCTGAAAAAATCGGATGGGATCTGTTTGTCCTTGGGCAGGATGATCTCGTTGCCCTCGTCGTCCAGCAGGATGATGGCCTTATGCCTTATATGGTGAACTTCCGCAGTGTAGATCTCCCCCTCCAGGTCTTTGAACTGCTTGTAAATGGTCGTATTGTCGTGTTCGTGTATCTTGGAGATTAGGTTCTGACGCAAGGCGAGAATGGCCCTCCTCCCGAGGTCGATCAGTTTAACCTCTTCAGACACATCCTCCCCCACTTCGAAATCGGGTTCGATCTTTCTCGCTGCGGAAAGGGAGATCTGCTCGTTGGGCTCTTCTACCTCCCCGTCTGGTACCACCACCCGGTTTCTCCAGATCTCAAGGTCACCCTTATCCGGATTGATGATGATGTCAAAATTGTCATCCGATCCAAACTTCTTTTTGAGGGCATTTCTGAAGACGTCTTCCAGAATGGCCATCAGGGTTACCCGGTCGATGAACTTGTCATCCTTGAATTCCGAGAACGATTCGATCAATGCGATATTTTCCATGCTGATCCTAATTAAAATTTAAGTACTACGTTCGCTTTTACAATTGACGGAAAAGGTATTTCCTCCGATTTTAGCACCGTGGTCTTTCCCTTTCCTATGGGTTTGGGTTCCCTCGATTTCCATTCCAGCCGAATGCCTTCTGCCGAGATGGAGACCAGGGTCCCTGTTATGGTTGCCTCGGAAGTCTTCACTTCCAGTTTTCTGCCAATATTCTTGTTGTACTGCCTGGGCATGCTCAGGGGTTCCGTGGCCCCCGGGGAGGTCACCTCCAGGGAAAAATCCACAGTCTCCCTGTCCAGATTGTGCTCAATCGCCCGGCTTACCGTCATACAGTCTTCCAGTGTCACCCCTTCATCCCCGTCGATCACCACACGGATCTGATTAGACGGACTCACCGTGCATTCGATCAGAAAAAGCGATGGATTATCCAGAAATATCTGGTCTAACCGGGCTTTTACCTCTTCCTTCAACATAAATACGAGTAACAAAAGAGGGGACTTAACGGTCCCCTCATGAATACTTTACTATCCTTTCAGTGGTGCAAAGATAAACAAATTTTCTTAATCCAAATCGAACTTGGAACTGACTCTTTAAATGGGTTCATCCCCTGTGGCACCTTCCTGTATGGATTTAGTCGTACCTTTATCTTCAATCAATTAACCTCAGACATCCTCACACCTATGGATATATTCTCTTCTTACAATATCATCATTGAGGCTTCGGTGATCCTCATCCTGTCCTTTGTCTTTAATGGGATCTCCAAAAGGACCAATATCCCTTCGGTCCTCCTGCTGATCTTCCTGGGCGTCATCCTGCAATTCGTGCTTTCATACCTCACCTCGGATAAGGTCGATTTTTTCCCGGCCCTGGAAGTCCTCGGGATCATCGGGCTGATCATGATCGTCCTGGAGGCTGCCCTGGAACTGGAGCTGAAAAGGGAAAAACTGGTCCCCATCCTCAAATCCATGGGGGTGGCCCTTATTGGCCTGCTGGGTTCTGCCTACCTGGCCGCCCTCATCCTCTACCAGTTTGTCCCGGATATGAGTATGCAGTCGGCCTGGTTGTATGCCACCCCCCTCTCCATCCTGTCCAGCGCCATTATCATTCCGAGCGTCAGCGGCCTGGTCCCTTCCAAAAAGGAATTCCACATTTATGAAAGTACGTTTTCGGACATCATGGGGATCATGATGTTTTACTTCCTGGTTGGGGAACTAAACCCCGCTTCCCAGGGTGGGGCCGGGGGATTTGCATTGAACATCGTGCTTACCATTGTGCTTTCTGTGGTCGCCAGTTACGCCATCATCCTGATCTTCCAGGAGATCAAGAGCCAGGCCAAGCTCTTTCTCCTCATCGCCGTACTCCTGTTGCTATACGCCCTGGGCAAACAGCTGCACCTTTCATCCCTGCTGATCATCCTCATCTTCGGCCTTATCATCGCCAACATGAAGTTGTTCTTCAGAGGCAAGCTGGCCCATTTCCTGGATTACGAAAAGGCCCATCGGATCTACCACGAACTCCACATCGTGACCCTGGAGACCGCCTTTGTGGTCCGCACCTTTTTCTTTGTGATCTTTGGGCTCACCATCGCCATCGCCTCCCTCTTCAGTTTTAGCGTGGCCCTGATCAGCCTGCTGATTATCCTGTCGATCTACCTGGTGCGATTTGTGCTGCTCAGGACCTTTTACGGGAGCGATATCCTGCCGCAACTCTTCATTGCCCCCAGGGGACTCATCACCGTCCTGCTGTTCTATGCTATTCCTGTGGAAGCTCAGGTGGCTACCTTTGAACCCGGAATCCTGCTCTTTGTGATCATCGGCAGCAGCCTGGTCATGACCTGGGCCATGATACGGGATAAGCGCAAGGGAAAAACTCTTCTCGACCTCGTCGGGGATGAGGAGGAATTGGTGAAGGCAGAATCCGGGGAGAACCTCCCGGGTGGTATGTCTGAAGCGGAAGACTCCTATTCAGGCGAAGAGAGGGAAATGGAATAGATACCAAAAAAAAAGGCCCCTTTGCAGGAGCCTTTTAAAATTAATTGGTTTGGGGAGTTTTAATTCACCCCTATACTATCTGCATTTCCGTCGGGATCCCCGTTGACATTTCCTCCATTGGCGATATTACCCAAAAGTAAAATCCCTGCGGCATGTGGAGAGGCCATGGAAGTCCCGCTGATCGTGTTGTACCCGCCGCCTTTCCATGTCGATTTGATCGCTACCCCTGGCTCGCAGTAATCGACGGGAGGATTCCCGAAATTGGAAAATGAAGCCCAGTTATCGCCCTGTGACATGGCTGAGATCGTGTATATATTAGGTCCATTTGCCGAGGCAGGAGACCTGTTAGCCGCATTTGTGCTTTCATTCCTTGAGGCCAGGGCGAATTTGTATACGAAGGGCGAGGATGATCGGATGGAGAAGTGATAAAAATCAAAAACCCCGGAAAACTTCCGGGGTTTTTGTTGGCCTACTAGGACTCGAACCTAGAATGACTGAACCAAAATCAGTAGTGTTGCCAATTACACCATAGGCCAATGCCTCAATAGAGCGTGCAAATTTAAGACAAAGTTTTGTTTGCACAAATAAATTTGAATACAATCCACACGGGGCCTGGCAATATTAGCGGATGTTAAACCTTTGGGAAATATTGATCCCCATAAATTTTTTAATTAGTAATTTCGCCTTTGTTGGAAAAAGCAAGACCAGATGGTATCAAAAAATTTCGATAAATGGGACTCCCTGACCGGTTGGGGAGTCTTTTTTATAGCCCTGATCGTTTACGGCCTTACGGTTGAACCCACCGGAAGTTGGTGGGATGCAGGGGAATACATAACCACCTCGGCCAAACTTCAGGTAGCTCACCCGCCGGGAGCCCCTCTGTTCCAGATGATAGGTGCTTTCTTTGCAATGTTCGCCCTGGAGGCCGATCAGGTTGCCAGAATGGTGAACTATATGTCTGGGGTGTCCAGTGCCTTTACCATCCTTTTTATGTTCTGGACCATCACCAACCTCACGCGAAAACTCATCGCGGGAAGCGGACCTTTATCCAATCCTCAGGCCATAGCGGTCCTGGGCAGCGGTGTCGTAGGTTCCCTCGCCCTCACCTTTTCTGACAGTTTCTGGTTTAACGCCGTAGAGACTGAGGTCTATGCCATGGCCAGTCTTATTATGTCCCTGCTACTGTGGCTGGGCCTGAAATGGACAGACAACCTGGACCACCCCCGTGGCAACAAATATTTAGTCCTGATCTCCTTTGTGGTCGGCCTCACTTTCGGGATCCAGTTCATGGGGTTCCTCGCCATTCCGTCCATTGGCCTGCTCTACTATTTTAAGAAGTATAAAACGACCACCGTGAAGAACTTCCTGCTCGCCAACCTCTCAGTGGTGGTCATCCTTATGCTGGTCTATAAATTCTCCCTTACCTATGTGCTCAAACTCTTCGGGTGGAGTGAGGTTTTCTTTATCAACAGCATAGGCCTGCCCTTCAATTCGGGGACCATTATTATGGGCCTGATCTTCGCAGGAGTCTTTTACTACGCCCTGAGTTATACCCGAAGGAACAACTATGTGACGGCTAATACCATGGTGCTTTGTGGGATGTTCCTCTTCCTGGGATTCTCCTCATGGCTGATGCTGCCCATCAGGGCGAATGCCAATGTGGTGATCAACGAGAACAACCCTTCCGATGCCAGGTCCCTCCTCGCCTATTACAACCGCGAACAATACCCGGGGGTAGACAGTCCTATCTACGGCGCCTATTATTCCGATGCCTTTGCCACTCCCGGACCCGACAGGGATGACAAGCCTAAGTACGAAAAGGACGAAGCCCTTGGCAAATACGTGATTGTCAATAAATACGAGGATGCGATCCAGGGGCCCAACCCCAACCATATGGGGCCGCTGCCCAGGATGTGGAGTGAGCAGCACGCCGAGAACTACATGAAGTTTTTCGGGCCGCTCGACTTCAGGATGACTACCAGCAATGAAGAATTACAAAAGGCCGTCAATCAGGTGAAAACCGGCTATGCCAACGGGGAGATAGATGCAGGGCAATACATCAGTTTCCTCAGGCAGTTCGGCGAATACCTCGAAGTACAGCCCCCTACCGTCTGGGAGAATATCAAATACATGGTCCAGTTTCAGTTCGGGTATATGTACTGGCGTTACTTTATGTGGAATTTCGTAGGGAAGCAGGACGATGTGCAGGGGCGTTACAACGGGAATGGGGAATGGCTCAGCGGGATTGGTTTCATCGACAGCCTTCGCCTGGGTAGCCAGGAAAACCTGCCGAAAGATGTCCTGGAGAACAAGGGGAGGAATACCTACTTCTTCCTGCCTTTTTTACTGGGAATAATCGGCCTGGTCTTCCAAATATCTAAAAATCCAAAACAATTCTGGGTCCTGTTCGTATTCTTCCTCTTTACGGGTATTGCCATTCAGTTCTACACCAACCCGTATATCTTTCAGCCCAGGGAACGGGACTACTCTCTGGTAGGCTCTTTCTACATCTTTGCGATCTGGATAGGGATCGGAGTATATGGTCTATACGAAGAATTCAGCAAACTGCTGAAACCCAAGATCTGGGCCCCGATAGTCACCCTAATCTGCCTGCTGAGTGTACCCGGTGTGATGGCTTACCAGAACTGGGATGACCACGATCGGTCTGGCCGGTATACGGCAAGGTCTGCGGCCATGGCCTATCTGGATTCATGCCAGGAAGAGGCTGGGGCCATGCTGTTCACCATAGGAGACAACGATACTTTCCCGCTGTGGTATGTTCAGGAAATTGAAGGATATCGCAACGATGTTCGGGTAATCTGCACCAGCCTGTTCGCCACCGACTGGTATGTGGACCAGATGAAGCGGAAAGCATACAGGAGCGATCCGATCCCTTCCCAGCTCACTCACGACCTGTACCGGTACGGCAACCGGGATGTGATCTATTACCAGGGGATCACCGACAAGCGCTGGGACATCAAGGATTTTATGAACTGGATCGGCAGCAACAATCCACAGACCAAGCTGGGTTCCCTCCTGGAAAAACAGGGAGCAGACACCAGCGGGTATTCGGAAAGCACCCTCGATCTGGTGTATTACCCAACCAATAAGATCAGGATCCCCGTCAATAAAAAGAACGTATTGGAGTCCGGCCTGGTGAAGGAAAAAGATTCTGCCCTGATCGTGGATTATATTGACATCGACCTGCCACAGGCCCTGCCCAAGAACCGAATCATGATGCTCGACATCATCGCTAACAACGATTGGAAAAGGCCTATCTATTTTTCCGGGGGCAGCTTTGACAAGGCCGAATACATCTGGATGAAGGACTACCTTCAGTTAGAGGGAATGGCGTACAAACTCGTGCCCATCAAAACCAAAAACCCCAGTTCCTATGAGATGGGACGCATAGACACGGACATTATGTACGAAATCGTAAAAGGATGGGAATGGGGCAATTCGGGAAGTCCGGATATCTACCACGATCCCCAGACACGCACCCAGGGACTGTCCTTCCGAAGCAACCTGGCCAGGCTGGTAGAGGCGCTGATCGAGGAGAACAAGATAGACAAGGCCCGCGAGATCATCGACCTTACCATGGAAAACCTGCCCGTGGCCTATTACGGATTCTACACTTTTGTGGTGCCCTTTCTGGATGGGTATTACAAGGTGGGAGAGACCACCAAAGCGAGGGAACTATTCAGGGAGCTCAAAGATATCTACCAGAGCAGGCTGTTTTATTATCAGGGAACCCCCCTTGACGAACAGTATGACAAACTGGAAGATATTATTGGGGACATGGAAGGTTACCGGAGGATCATAGACATCCTGATCGAAAATGATGACCGCGAGATGGCAGAAAAGGAAACGGCCATTTTCAATGACCAGATCGACCAGTTCAGTCATTTTTATCGGGACGACCTCCTGGAAGAACTTCCCGAAGAAGATTCAGAGGGAGAAGACCTCATAGATACCGTGCCCGTCTCGGATACAATTCAAACGGATGCGGCCCTGGTAGAGGAAATCGAAGAACCACAGAATTAGTAAGACCCCACTTGATGATGGATTGCGGTTCGGCTGCGGGATTTGAAGATTAAATATATTCGTTCAGAATGCCGATGAGCGTATTGGCGTCCTGCTCACCGCTCTGCCTCCATACCATTTCACCTTTTTTGTAGATCATCAAGGTGGGAAGGCCTTTAACCCTGAGGGCCTGTGAGAGTTCCTTGTTCTTGTCCACATCGATCTTGATCACCTTGCCCTTGTCTCCCAGGGCTGCCGCAACATCCCTGAGTACCGGGTGCATGGCCGTGGACTGTTCATTCCATTCAGCATAGAAATCAAGTAAAACCGGCACATTGAGATCTATCAGTTCACCGAATTTAGACATAGTTTCAAGTTGGGTTATAAATCAAATGTAGTAAAAAATGTTAAACACCAAGGAAATCAACGGCTTCGAGGGTATTCTTTAACGAATTTTTTACACTAGTCCTTTCTTCCTGAGACGGATGACCGTGATTTCCGGCCATATCCCGACCCGACCCGGATAGCCCAGGAACCCAAATCCCCGATTCACATTGATATACTGCCCCAGTTCTTCGTAAATGCCCGCCCAGTATTTATAGCGCCATTTCACGGGACTCCATTTTACCCATCCGGGTATCTCGATCCCGAACTGCATGCCGTGGGTATGGCCGCTTAAGGTGAGGTGGTAGTGATACTCGTCCTGTATCACCACATCCTCCCAATGCGAAGGATCGTGACTCATCAGGATCTTGAAATCGTCCTTGTTTATCTGGCTGACGGCTTTTTTAAGATCCCCTGCCTTTTTGAATCCTCCCCTGCCCCAGTTCTCCACGCCAACAAGGGCCAGTTTATCACCTCCCTTTTGCAGGTACCGGCTTTCGTTCAGGAGGAGGTCGAACCCCATCTCTTTCTGCAGTTCCTTCAGCGCTTCCAGGTTCCGGGCTTTGAGTTCCGGGGTTTCCCACCGCACATAATCCCCGTAATCGTGGTTACCCAGGATGGAGAACTTACCGTCCTTAGCGGTCAGGGTTGAGAACAGATCCTTCCAGGGTACCATCTCCTGGGCAATATTATTGACCATGTCTCCTGTGAACAGGATCACGTCGCTGGCCTGCTGGTTGATCAGGTCTACCGCATACTCTATTTTCTTCCGATTGTCAAAACTCCCACTGTGAATATCTGATATCTGAGTGATGCGGTAGTTGTGGAAGCCCTCCGGGAGGTCCTCAAATTCCAGATCGTATTTCAGAACCTTAAAATTGTATTTCCCCCTGTACATCCCGTAGAGCAGAGCCCCGAACGGGATTGCCGCAATGCCCATGGCGATCATGCTCAAAAAGCGCCTACGCGCCGGCAGGCTAAACTCCGTGGATGATCCGAATGTTCTTGCTATCAGGGCCGAGAACGTCCTGAAGATGTCCTCTGAGAACAGGAATACGATGGTGATGATCTCAAAGGTGAGCATGGCGATAAGAAAACCGAAGGCATAACTTTTGGGCCGGTTGAGCACACTGCCTTCACTATCGCCAAATGTAAACTGGTAGATAAAATTGCCGAGGACTAAAAGCCCCAGGGCCATGAAGGCGTAATAGACCCAGGGAAAGCGGGATGCTGTTTTGATCGCCTGCAGGGAATAGAATCCCATGATACAATAGATGGCAATAAAAACGATCCAGCGAAGCATATACTTTTTTGCAAATATATTTCTTTAGTCAGCCTTATCCGGCTCTTTTAGACTTAATTAACGCTTTTGATCACCTGCCCGAGCATCTCCGGATCCACCCGGAGGACCTCGTTTTCCGACAGGAATGAGGACGACCTCATCGGTATGGGGGGTGGTTTGACCGTATTCTTTACCGGCCTCCCGGCCGAAAGATGGATGGCGCGGAATCCCGCTTCCTTAAATAGCCTCGCATTACCAGGTCTGATCCCCCCTCCGGGCATTACCGTACAAGTGTTGGAAAGGGCCAGCAATTCCCTCAATACTCCAAGTCCTTTTTCAGCTGAAGGGGCCTGGCCGGAGGAGAGCAAAGTGTGCACTCCCATTTCCTGTAGCCTTTGAAAGGCGCCGGCAGGGTCGGGCACCCAGTCGAATGCCCTGTGGAAGGTAAGGTTCAATCCCTCGCTGGCTTTTAGTAGTTCCCTGGTCCTTTTCCAATCGACCTGGAGGTCTCCATCGAGCACCCCGGTGACTACACCCTCCACTCCGAGCGACCTGCAGATCTCGATATCCTCGAGCATGGACCGGTACTCCCCTTCAGAATAGGTAAAATCTCCGCTTCTGGGTCTGATGAGCACGTGTACCGGGATGTTCAGGGCTTCCTTTACGGTCCTGATCAGGCCGTAGGAAGGGGTGATCCCGCCCAGGGAAAGCTCAGAGCAAAGTTCAATTCTCTGTGCTCCGGCCTGCTCTGCGATCCGCGCAGATTCGAGTGAGGTCACGCAAACTTCTACGGTCATAATCCCTATCTTTAATCGCATAAATGTAATCAACACAATGGTATGGAAAGAAGAAAGTTCCTGAAAAACAGCGGGCTCGGAGGTGCAGCATTAATGGGGGGAGCCTGGGCTGCGGCCTGCAAAGAGGAGACAGAAGGCCGGAAGGTTGAAGCGAAAACCCTTTCAGGCCCCATGGTAATAGCCACCTGGGACGTGCCCAATGCCACGGCAAAAGCCTACGAAGTCCTCCATGGACTGGGCACAGCTCTGGATGCGGTGGAAAAGGGTGTTATGGTCGAGGAGGCCGATGTGGAGAATCAGTCGGTCGGAAAAGGGGGCCGACCAGACCGGGACGGGCATGTGACCCTGGACGCCTGTATCATGGACAAGGACAGCCGCTGTGGGGCCGTCGTTTATTTGAGGGATATCGTCCATGCCGTATCCGTGGCCAGAAAGGTCATGGAAGAAACACCCCACGTGATGCTGGCCGGGGAAGGCGCCAAAAAATTTGCACTGGAAATGGGGTTTCCTGAGGAAGACCTGCTCACCGAGAAATCCCGCCAGGAATGGCTGGAATGGAAAAAGACCTCGAAATACGAGCCTGTCATCAACATCGAGAACCACGATACCATAGGCATGCTCGCCATCGACTCCAATGGGGATATCGCAGGGGCTTGCACCACCAGTGGCATGGCCTATAAGATGGCCGGGAGGATAGGCGATTCCCCTATCATCGGCGCCGGGTTGTTCGTAGACAATGAGGTAGGCGGTGCCACGGCTACCGGGATGGGAGAAGAGGTGGTCCGAACCGTGGGAAGCTTCCTTATCGTGGAATTGATGCGACAGGGAAAATCCCCCCAGGAAGCCTGTGAGGAAGGCGTGAGGAGGATCATTGCCAAAAAAGAGAACTACAGGGACATACAGATCGGCTTTATAGCGGTGAACAAGGCCGGGGAAACCGGGGCCTTTTGTATACATCCCGGTTTTTCCTACCGGAAATACAGCACAGCCGGACATGAGAATATTCCGGCTGCCAGCTATATCAAAAGTTGAACGTATATTGACGCCAGACCCTTTAGTTTGGCATATATTCTTTGTAGTTTTGGGAACCGCTTAAAATTCCTTCATGGCCGAACAAAAACGACTTTTTCTGCTGGATGCCTATGCCCTGATCTTTCGGGGATATTACGCCCTGATCAAGAACCCGAGGATCAATTCGAAAGGGATGGATACCTCAGCTATTATGGGATTTATGAATTCCCTTTTCGATGTGATCAAACGGGAGAAACCGGACCACCTTGCCGTTTGCTTCGACAAGGATGGGAGTGCCGAACGCACGGAACTTTTCCCCGAATACAAGGCCAACCGCGATGAGACCCCTGATGCCATCAAAATCGCGGTACCCTACATACAGAAGATCCTCAAGGCCATGCATATCCCCTGCGTGGAGATCTCAGGTCTGGAGGCCGACGATATCATAGGTACCCTGGCCAAACAGGCCGAAAAGGAAGGGTACAAGGTCTTTATGGTGACCCCTGACAAGGATTTTGGCCAGCTGGTCTCCGAGAACATCTTTATGTACCGCCCCGCACGGATGGGCAATGGGATAGAGATATGGGGAATACCGGAGGTACAGAAACGCTTTGGGGTAGAACGTCCCGAGCAGGTCATAGACTACCTGGGCATGATGGGGGATGCCTCCGACAATATACCCGGTTTTCCCGGGGTGGGCGAAAAGACCGCCAAGAAATTTATCGCGGAATTCGGTTCTGTGGAAGGCCTGCTGGAAAACACGGACAAGCTCAAGGGGAAGATGAAGGAACGTGTGGAAGAACACGCAGAGCTGGGGAGGATCTCCAAGCAACTGGCCACCATTTGCGTGACCTGTGATGTCACCTTTGACGCCGAAGATTACGAACTATCCGCTCCAGACAATGAGAAAGTACAGGAGATCTTTGAGGAACTGGAGTTCCGCCGACTCAGGGAACAGTTTATCAAGATCTTTTCAGGAGAGACGGAAGGCACTCCCACCATGGTCACCAGTACGGAAACCGGGAAAAAACAGGCAGAGGCTGCGGGCAGCGGGCAGTTCACCCTTTTTGGCAACCATGGAGAGGAACCAGCTACCCTGGAAGTGGTCTCCAGCAGGAAGACCATCAAGGACGTCCCCCATGTCTACCAGAGTGTGCAAGGGGGGATGGCCCTGGAACTATTCCTGTCTAATCTGATGAAACAGGCAAAGGTCTGTTTCGACACAGAAACCACCTCCCTCAACCCCATTGAGGCAGAACTGGTTGGAATCGCCTTTTCCTGGGAGGCCGGAAAGGGCTTCTACCTCCCTTTCCCGGAAAAGCGGGAAGAAGCAGATGCCCTGATAGACAAACTCAGGCCTTTCTTTGCTTCCACAGGGATCGAAAAGGTAGGGCAGAACCTCAAATACGACATCAAGGTACTGCGCAAATACGGCGTAGAGGTAAAAGGCCCCCTATTCGACACCATGCTGGCCCACTACCTGATCAACCCCGATATGAGACACAACATGGATGTGCTCTCCGAAACCTACCTCAATTATACTCCAGTTTCCATCACCGAACTCATAGGCAAAAAAGGAAAGAACCAGCTGAGTATGAGGGAGGTCGACCTCGATAAACAGACCGAGTACGCGGTTGAGGATGCGGACGTGACCCTGCAACTTGCCCGGCATTTTGAAAAAGAGCTGAAAGAGGCAGAGACGATGAAACTGTTCAGGGAAATCGAGATACCCCTGCTCAGGGTTCTGGCCGATATGGAGCTGGAAGGGATCAACCTCGACCAGGAATTTTTAAAAGGTCTTTCAGGACAACTCGACAAGGATATCGCATCCCTGGAAAAAAAGATCTACGAGGAAGCAGGTGAGACCTTTAATATCGGATCTCCAAAACAACTGGGTGAGATCCTTTTCGACAAGCTCAAACTCGTACACAAACCGAAAAAGACCAAAACCGGGCAGTATTCCACCGCAGAGGATGTGCTTTCCTACCTCGCCAAGGACCACCAGATCATCAGGGACGTTCTGGAATACCGGGGCCTCACCAAACTAAAGAGCACCTATGTGGATGCCTTGCCCTCTCAGGTGGAGGAGCGCACCGGCCGGGTGCATACAGACTACATGCAAACCGTGGCGGCTACAGGCCGACTCAGCAGTAACAACCCCAACCTGCAGAATATCCCCATCCGGACGGAAAGGGGAAGGGAAGTGCGAAAGGCATTCATACCCAGAGATGAGGACCACGTATTGCTCGCAGCAGACTATTCCCAGATAGAACTGAGGATCATAGCCGCCCTGAGCGATGAGGATACCATGATAGAAGCCTTCCGAAAAGGGGAGGACATCCACGCCTCTACTGCCTCCAAGGTCTTCAACGTACCCCTGGAGGAGGTCACCCGGGAGCAGAGGGCCAATGCGAAAACCGTAAATTTCGGGATCATCTACGGGGTATCCGCTTTTGGGCTGAGCAATCAGACCGACCTGAACAGGACGGAGGCCAAGGAACTCATTGACACCTATTACAAAACTTATCCAAAGCTGAGGAAGTATATGGCAGACCAGGTCGATTTTGCGCGTGAGCATGGATACGTCCAAACCGTCCTGGGCCGGCGCAGGTACCTGAAGGACATCAACGGGAGCAATGCCGTGGTCCGGGGAGCCGCTGAGAGGAATGCCATCAACGCGCCCATACAGGGTAGCGCCGCTGACATCATAAAGATCGCCATGATCGACATTCACCGAAAACTGGAAGAAGGAGGGTTTAAGACCAAAATGCTGCTTCAGGTCCATGACGAACTGGTTTTCGATGTTTATAAACCAGAACTTGAAAAGGTAAGCGACCTGATCAAAGAATCAATGGAGTCGGCCTATACCCTGAAGGTACCGCTGGATGTAGAGATCGGTGTGGGGTCGAACTGGCTTGAAGCCCACTAAATGCTTCGAACCCTATATCACGAAAAATATACTGGGTGTGTAAGTACTGAGGACCCTTACCTTTTTGTAAAAAGGAGGTTTCCTCCGGCATTGAAGTTTTCCACATCGAGATCCTGAGCCGACAAGACCATAACATTGCCGCTGATGGTTACTTCCACAGAAACGGTTTGCTGGTTTTCATCGATAAAGGTGAGGACACCTTCAGCGTAGGTGTAGGTGGAGTTATAGGTATCCCTTTGAGTCGGACATGGGACCTCCAGTCCCGTCCCCTGGCCATTAACTCCTATTTCCAGATAATTGGTGGCATCCGTGGTAACCAGGGTGCCGTCTTCTTCAAAGGTAAGCGTCAGGAGATAACAATTCGAGGCGGAGAGCAGATCGAGAATGTCCTGAGCGAATTCCTCCTCAGTGCTTGCCGAACCTTCATTGAGGTCGAGAGCGGTCAATTCCCATGTCCCCAGAATACTATCAGTGGAGGCATCAGCCATCTTATCGGTGGAACATCCACTCAGGAACAACCCAAATACCATATAGAATATTGCCTTCTTGATCATCATCACAAGTTTACAGTTACCCTTATTAACGCCTGAAACCTTTGAAAAGTATACTTTGATAAAACCTGGGGAACGTTTCCGATACCCATTCCCGTATCTTTGACCTGTAGAGGGATCGTAAAATCGTATAAAAAAATTTAAAAAGAGAAAAACAACCATTTGTAATTCAACTTAATAATTGTACATTTGCAGCCCGTTATTCGGGAAAAAAGGTTTAACATTAAAAGAAGACGTAGTGGATACATTGAGCTACAAGACTGTTTCAGCCAATAAAGCTACCGTGGAGAAGCAATGGTTGCTGGTAGATGCGGATGGTCAGACACTCGGAAGACTGGCCTCTAAAGTGGCTTCTATCCTGAGGGGAAAGAATAAACCCAATTTTACTCCTCATGTGGATTGCGGTGACAACGTGATCGTGATCAATGCCGAAAAGGTACAACTGTCCGGAAACAAGTGGGATCAAAAGACCTACATCCGGCACACCGGGTATCCTGGAGGACAGCGTTCACTCACGGCCAGTGAGCTGAAAGCAAAGAATCCTTCGGCTGTTGTTGAAAAAGCCATAAAAGGAATGCTGCCCAAGAACAAATTAGGAGCTGAGTTGTTCAGGAACCTCAAGGTATACGCGGGATCCGAACATCAGCAAGAAGCTCAAAAACCCACTCTAATTAACCTCAACGACCTCAAGTAATGGATGTAGTACATAAAATAGGCAGAAGGAAAACAGCCGTAGCCCGTGTATATCTCTCTAAAGGGAAGGGTGCCATCACCGTGAACAGCCGTGATCTGGCCGATTACTTCCCAACTGCCACCCTGCAGTACAAGGTAAAACAGCCTTTTTCTCTTACAGGCAATGACGACGCTTATGACGTTAAGGTAAATGTGTACGGAGGCGGGATCACCGGTCAGGCCGAAGCCATCAGGCTGGCTCTTTCAAGGGCTCTTTGCGAGATCGATGAAGAGAACAGACAGACCCTGAAACCAGAAGGTCTGCTCACCAGGGACCCAAGGATGGTCGAGAGAAAGAAATACGGTCAGAAAAAAGCGAGGAAGAAATTCCAGTTCTCCAAGCGTTAAGATTTTGAATATTGGGCTCACAAAGCCCGAACGATTATTAACCCAAGTTCATTGAAAGTCCCTTGTCATGGGACACTTAAAATTCCGGAAGTTACAGGTCATTCCCAGGGATAACCTGACCCGGTAAAATTTAGTTTAGCATCTAAATGTCAGAGGCTTTCCGTACAGGAATACCACTTTGGCATTGCTAATTCCAAAGAACGTAAACTAAGACAAATGGCAAAAAAAGTAGAAGTAAAAGACCTCCTAGAGGCAGGTGTACATTTTGGACACCTCACCAGAAAATGGAATCCCAACATGGCCCCATATATCTATATGGAACGCAACGGGATCCATGTTATCAACCTTTACAAGACTGCAGCCAAGTTGGAGGATGCCTGTGAGGCCCTCAAAAAGATTTCTTCCTCAGGAAGGAAAATCCTCTTCGTGGCTACCAAGAAACAGGCAAAGGACATCGTGGCCGAAAAAGTGGCCAATGTGAACATGCCGTATATCACCGAGAGGTGGCCAGGCGGAATGTTGACCAACTTTGTGACCATCCGCAAGGCCGTTAAAAAAATGGCATCCATAGACCGGATGAAGAAGGACGGAACCTTCAATACCCTCTCCAAAAAGGAAAGATTGCAGGTAGACCGTTTGCGTGCAAAGCTGGAAAAAAACCTCGGCTCCATTTCCGAGATGACCAGACTTCCCGGTGCGCTCTTTATCGTTGATACCATGCGAGAGCACATCGCCGTTAAAGAAGCACAGAAATTGAACATCCCCATCTTCGCTATGGTGGATACCAATTCCGATCCAAGGCCTATCGACTTTGTGATCCCTTCCAATGACGATGCTTCCAAGTCTATCGAGATCATTATGACCCATGTGACCAATGCCGTTGCAGAAGGTTTGACCGAGCGAAAGTCTGAGAAGCAGGATGATGACGAAGGAAAAGAGGAGAAAGCCCCTAAGGCTAAGAAAAAAGCCGTTGTTGAGGTAGAAGAGGACGAAGAAGAGGCCCCAAAAGCCGTGGCAGCTCCGGAAGTAGAGGATCTGGCTGAAGTGATCGAAGAGGAAGTACAGAAAGAGGCTCCCAAGAAAGTAAAAAAGCCAGCTGCAGACGACCTGACCAAAGTAGAAGGAATAGGTCCTAAGATCGCAGAAGTCTTCAAAAAGGCAGGCGTGAGGACCTTTGCCGATCTGGCAGAGAAAACAGAGGACGACCTCAAGGTCATCCTCGCTGAAGCCGGTTCACGATACGCTTCCAAGAATCCTGCATCATGGCCAAAACAAGCCAAGATGGCTGCCGAAGGCAAATGGGACGAATTGAAAGAATGGCAGGATAATGCCAAGGCAGGCGTAGAATAAATCAAATTCAATCAATAATTAGGATAGCCATTAATGGCATCGATAAAAAAAGGACATGATGGTAAAAATTACCGCTGCTGACGTAAACACACTGAGAAAGACCACCGGAGCCGGGATGATGGATTGCAAGAACGCCCTGGTTGAAGCCGAGGGTGATTTTGACAAGGCAATAGAGATCCTGCGCAAAAAAGGACAGAAAGTTGCCGCCAAAAGGGCAGACCGGGAATCTTCAGAAGGTGCTGCCATAGCTAAGGTCAACAAGGACAAAACGCAGGGGGTGATCATCTCCCTGAACTGCGAAACTGATTTTGTTGCAAAGAACGAATCGTTCGTGAGCCTGGCCAATGACCTGGCCGAACTGGCTTTGGGTTTCAATGACAAGGAATCCCTCCTGAATGCAAATTACAACGGGATCACCGTACAGGAAAAGCTCACCGAGCAGACCGGAGTGATCGGTGAAAAGATAGAGATCGGTGGCTTCCGGAAACTGGCAGCTCCCTTTGTGGGTTCCTATATCCATGCGGGCAACAAGATCGCTACCCTCGTGGGTCTGTCAGCCGCTGTTGACGGAGCAGAAGAGGCCGCCAAAGATGTGGCCATGCAGGCAGCCGCAATGGCTCCAGTTGCTCTGGACCCTTCCGGTGTGGACCAGGAGACCATTGACAAGGAGATTGAGATCGCCAAGGACCAGTTAAGGCAAGAAGGAAAACCGGAAGCCATGCTCGACAAGATCGCACAGGGTAAACTGCAGCGTTTCTTCAAGGACAATACCCTGGTGAATCAGGATTTTATCAAGGACAGCAAGATGAGCGTTGCCCAGTACGTAAAATCCGTGGACAAAAACCTGGAGGTAACAGGATTTGCAAGAGTTGCCCTGGGATAAGTTCCCTGGAAAAGATGACGAACCGCCTCCCGCAAAGAGGCGGTTTTTTTATGGATGTAACCAGGATTTCCTCAGCTCGAGAGCCTCTTCCGTAACCCCTTCCATTTCTGAGATTTTCCGTTCAGTATACGTGGGAATACCGGCCTTGCCGGATAGCTCGAACTTCTCCCCGTCTCTCATGACGCTCATCAGGATATCCTTTTTTGAGTCCCAGGAAAAACTCTCCCCCACGATCGCCCTCATACTGTCGAGGGTAATAGGCACCCCGTTGATCTCGAGGATCACATCCCCCCCTTTGGCCCCAAGGCCTTTCAAAAAAGAGTTCAGTTCCATTCCCTTCTGAATAAAAATAGTATCCATATCCGACGGATCTGCATCTATATACGGGATCTGTCCCCTAAAAAAATAGGATGCAGGAACCTCTCCTTGCTCCACTTTCAGGCCTGTTTTCAGGAGGTAGTCCTCATAGGGGATAGGTTGATCTCCCTGTACGTGTCTCGAGAAGAATTCCCCGACCTCGGGATAGGTCATGGCGGTGATCTCCCCTATGAGCTCCGGATCGTTAAAGGGTGTATTTTCGTTGTATTTGGAGGCGAGCTGAACCATCAGCCAGCGCATGCTCTTTTCCCCCCGACTTTTTTCCCGGAGCAAAATATCGAGACACATATTGATCAGTGTACCTTTTTCATACACATTCTGATAGTTCTCCTTGTAAGGCGACTCCAGTACATTCTTACTCATGACGGTAAAGGACATGGTGTCGTCAAAGGCTTTTGAATTAGAGATCTTCTCAGCCATCCTGTCCAAAAAATCCCCGTCTGTGATCAGGCCTTTCTGTACCTGGAACAAATTGGCAAAATATTCGGTCGTCCCTTCGTACATCCAGAGATGCATGGACATTTCAGGCTCGTTGTAATCAAAAAACTGTATCTCCCTTGAATGCACGGAAAGGGGTGTAAGTGTATGGAAAAATTCATGGGAGACCACATCTACCATGGCTTCTTCCAGGGCAGGTCTGGGGAGCATTTCAGGAAGAATCAACACTGTTGAGGTATGGTGCTCCAGTGCGCCAAATCCCATGGCATCGGTTTCGTTTGCCTGGGAGAGGTAGAGGAGGATGGTATAGGTCTGGGTTCCACTCAGCGATCCGAGGAATTCCTTTTGTGCCCGCATCATGGTTTCCATTTTGGGATGCAGGTCCTTGGCAGAATAGGTTCCATTGGGGGAGTACACGCTGAGGGTCACCTCGATGTCAGACAAGCGAAAGGTGACAGAATTAGGTTTGGCATACATGATGGGGTTGTCAATCACCTCAAAGTACCTTTTTGCGCGGAAGAGGTTTTGTGAATTTGAGGCTTGGCTCCCGTTCATCCTCTTTAGAGAGGTAGTGGGTTCAAGGGAAGGAGGGGATTGGATCTCCAGTTCGTAGGGCACTTCGGTATACCCTTTAAAATACCCTACAAAGCCGTGCAGGTTGAGCAGGTAATTCTCTCCTGCGAGGATGTTAGTGCCCGCAGGGGAAAAAACGGGGTCCTCAACTTCCGTTTCCGAATCGAAGGTATCATTGACCGCATAGCGCACCATATCCAGGTTACGCCCATCCTTAATAAGCCAGGTGTTGTTGTCCCTCCTTTCTGTTTCGAGTGGATTCCCCTTATAGTCTAACGCCACCAGGTCTTCGATGTATTGGCCAAAATCGTCTTCGCTATAAGTGCCGGGAACCGTTTTTGGAATCAGGAAGAGGACCTCCTTTTCCGCGAAAGGACCGGGATCTACCTGGACCATGACTTGGTCATTCACTGAGTTTAGCAAGTCGATTTTGACCCGAACCGGGTTTTCAGTACCGGTGGCTATTGATTTGGCCGCACCACAGCCGAGAAGAAGAGCCAGGGAGGTAACCAGGAAGAGGTTTTTGTACATCCAATATGTTTTTAAAGCGGAAGACCTTGCCATTCTGATGGTTTCGTGAAATGGCCGCTTAAAATTACTTAAAGTTTAAGGAGAAAGATAGAGATTTGCCCTCAATAATTTTGACTATTTTTGTCTGCAAATAATACCTGACGATGGCTTATAAACGAATCCTTCTCAAACTCAGTGGCGAGGCCCTGATGGGTGAAAAGCAATACGGGATAGATCCCGGAAGACTGGCAGCCTACGCCGATGAGATCAAAGAGGTGGTCGAAAAAGGGATCGAAGTAGCTATCGTCATCGGAGGTGGGAACATCTTTCGCGGACTGGCCGGCGCCAGCAGCGGTATGGACCGTGTTCAGGGCGATCATATGGGGATGCTGGCAACCGTGATCAACGGTCTCGCCCTGCAAAGCGCCCTGGAAATCAAAGGCGTACAGACCCGCCTTCAATCCGCCATCAAGATCAATGAAGTGGCAGAACCCTTTATCAGGAGGAGGGCCATGAGACACCTTGAAAAAGGTCGGGTGGTGATCTTCGGAGGAGGGACGGGTAATCCGTATTTTACCACCGATTCCGCGGCAGTCCTCAGGGCTATCGAGATAGAAGCAGATGTGATACTCAAAGGCACAAGGGTAGACGGCATTTACACAAGCGACCCTGAAAAGGATAAGAATGCGACCAAGTTCGACACCATCTCCTTTAACGAGGTCCTTCGAAAGGGTTTAAAGGTTATGGACACCACAGCCTTTACCCTGAGTCAGGAAAACGAATTGCCCATCGTCGTCTTCGATATGAACAAAAAGGGCAACCTGCTCAAGATCGTCTCCGGACAGAACATCGGAACGGTGGTGAACCTTTAGTTTTTCAAAATTTTGTGTTATTTTGTTTTTAAATTCATTTCATGAACGAAGAGGTTGATTTTGTCATAGATTCTGCCAAAGAGAGCATGGATGCTGCCATTAAGCATCTGGAGAAAGAACTGGTAAAGATCAGGGCCGGGAAGGCGAGTCCGGCTATGCTGTCTTCCGTTATGGTAGAATATTACGGTTCCATGACCCCCCTTTCCCAAGTATCCAACATCAATACCCCTGACGCCAGGACCATTTCGGTACAGCCATGGGAAAAAAATATGCTGCAGGTCATAGAGACCGCGATTATGAATGCCAATCTGGGATTCAACCCCATGAACAATGGGGACTATGTGATCATTAATGTCCCCCCTCTTACAGAGGAACGCAGGTTCCAACTGGTCAAGCAGGCTAAGGCCGAAGCGGAGGACGCCAAGGTTGGGGTGCGCAGCGCCAGACAGGAGGCCAACAAGGAGATCAAAAACCTCGACATTTCCGAGGACCTCGAAAAGAATGCCATTATCGACATTCAGGAACTCACGGATTCTTATGTCACGAGGATAGACAAGATCCTGGAAGTGAAAGAGGCCGAGATCATGAAGGTCTGAGGTTTGGGCTTCCGTCCTATAATTTCCCTTCTCCCCCTGAAATATACCAGGCGACTATAGCTGCCACCAGCACCAGCGTACAAAGGACGATCAGCACCCTGTAGACCTTTCGCTCGAATTTCCAGAATTTCTTGTGTTCAGACATTGGGATCTTCCTTATTCCCCTGATTACTATTTGATAAAGATAGAGGATTCGCCGGGTATACACTAGGAACACTGACCCGCATTTTCTACCTTTGACCCGCTTTAGAGAAGTCCCTGTTTCCCGACCGGGCCCTTTCGATTCACTTTCGGAGATTCACGGCCATACAAAGGACCTCTCAGGGCATTTTTGAATTTATAATGGTAGCAAAGCTCTCACAAAACTTTTGGACCAGGACGGCCAGGATCATTCTCAGAAACCGTATCCTGATCCTTGTACTCATCGCTGCCATAACGGTCTTCTTCGGATTTCAGTGGCAAAACATGCGCTTCTCCAATACGGAAGCCAACCTGTTGCCGGATGACCACCCCACCAATATTGAATACGAGGAATTCCTCAGCAGATTCGGGGAAGAAGGGAACGCCATCGTGCTGGCAGTGCGAGATTCGACCTTGTTCACCCCGGATAAATTCAATCGCTGGAACGTCCTCAGCAAACAACTCGCTGCCTTCCCAGAGGTGGAATTCGTTCTTTCCACTGACAACCTCCAGGAACTGGTAAAAGACAATGATCTGCAGGAGTTCAAACTCAAACCATTCCTGGAAAAAGAGCCGGAAACCCAGGAAGAGCTGGATAGTCTCAGAACTCGCCTTTTCAATGACCTGCCCTTCTATGACCAGCTGCTTTTCAACAAGGAGAGCGAGACCATAAGGACCATCGTCTATCTCGACAAAGACATCGTCAATACCTCAGTGAGGAAGGATTTTATCCTGAACGACTTCCATACGCTCATCCATAATTTTGAAGGGGAAACCGGATTGGATGTCCGTATTTCTGGGATGCCCTACATCAGGACCATGAACTCCCAGAACATCATTGATGAGATCGGGATGTTCATCACCGCAGCCCTGGTCGTGACCTCCCTGATCTTCTTTTTCTTTTTCAGGAGCTTTAGGGCCACCTTTATTTCCATGTGCGTCGTGATCATTGGCGTGATGTGGGCCTTCGGCATCCTCGGATTACTGAGATATGAGATCACGGTACTCACCGCCCTGATCCCTCCTTTGATCATCGTCATCGGGATCCCCAACTGTATCTTCCTGATCAACAAGTACCAGCAGGAAGTGAAGAAACACGGTAATCAGGCCCTTTCACTCCAAAGGGTGATCTCCAAGATCGGCAATGCCACCCTCATGACCAACATTACCACGGCTTCAGGGTTCGCCACCTTTATCATCACAGACAGCAAGTTGCTGACCGAGTTCGGGATCGTCGCCTCCATCAACATCATCTTTATCTTTATCCTCTCCCTCCTGATCATCCCCATCGTATACAGCTTTATGGCCCTTCCAAAAACAAAGCACCTGAAACACCTCAACAAGCGGTGGATCGATGCTTTTGTCAACTGGATGGAACGCATAGTCAGGGAAAGGCGCATCAGTGTATATATCACTTCCGTGATCCTGCTGGTGGTGAGTATCATCGGCATCTACCAGATCAGGATCTCGGGAAGCCCCATAGAGGATATGCCAAAGAATGCCCCTTTCTTTAAGGACATTCGCTTTTTTGAAAAGGAATTCGACGGGATCATGCCCGTGGAGATCGTGGTAGACACCGAACGGAAGAACGGCGTACTGAGGTCGGCCAACCTACGCCGGATGGAGGAGTTCAGCGAGGTGATCAGGGAATTCCCCGAATTGTCGCGACCCACCTCTGTGGTCGACCTGGTCAAATACTCCAAACAGGCTTTTTACAATGGCATCCCGAGGTATTATCAGTTACCGACCTCCCAGGAAAATACCTTTATCATGGACGTGGCGCGGAAGTCGAAAGGAGAAAGCGACCTGCTTAAGAATTTCGTGGACAGCACCGGACAGGTAGCCCGGATCACCACCTTTATCAAGGACGTAAAGACCGAGCGGATGGAGGAGATAGAGATGAGGCTGCGTGAGAACCTGACAAAGACCTTCCCTGAAGACCGTTACAATACCTCTTTGACCGGGAAGGCACTGCTCTTTTTAAAAGGCACCAAATACCTGGTTAAAAACCTGATCCTCTCCCTGGCTCTCGCCATCGGGCTGATCGCTCTTTTTATGGCCTACCTCTTCCGGTCTTTCAGGATGATCGTGATCTCTCTGATCCCCAACCTGCTTCCGCTGGTTATCACGGCCGGGGTGATGGGGTTTGTGGGCGTGCCGATAAAACCCTCCACCATCCTCGTCTTCAGTATTGCCTTCGGGATCTCGGTGGACGATACGATACATTTCCTGGCCAAGTACAGACAGGAGTTGACGGCCAATCGCTGGCGTATACAGAAGTCGGTCTACGCCGCCCTCAGGGAGACCGGCGTGAGCATGTTCTATACCTCTATCGTACTGTTCTTCGGCTTTTCCGTTTTTGTTCTCTCGAGTTTTGGGGGCACCGTGGCCCTGGGTGCTCTGGTCTCGGCTACTCTGCTTTTCGCCATGCTCGCAAACCTCATCCTGCTGCCCTCCCTCCTGCTCTCCCTGGAAAGAAGCATTGCCAACAAGGCGGTGTTGAAAGAGCCCCAGATAGACATCCTGCCCAAGGATGAACTGCCCGAGGGGGAGTCTCTTGACGACTGAGGACAGGGTTCGAATTATGGGGATTGCAGTCCGAAAAGTTCTCTCCAATGGACTATCTTTGCGGGGTTAATCAGAATAAAATGCACATGGTCAAGACGCATATCAAAGCGCTTTTACAAGAATCCCCACGAGGTCAGGTGGTGGAGGTGAACGGATGGGTGAAGACTTTCAGGAGTAATCGATTTATCGCACTGAATGACGGTTCTACCTTGCAGAATATCCAGTGTGTGGTCGACTTTGAGAAATTTGACGATGCCTTACTCCGGCAGATCGCCACAGGAGCGGCCATAGGCGTAAAAGGGAATCTCGTGGAAAGCCAGGGAAAAGGACAGGCCGTGGAGATCCAGGTGACTGAGTTGCACATCCACGGGAAGGCAGATCCGGAAACCTATCCCATTCAACCCAAGAAACACTCCATGGAGTTCCTCAGGGAACAGGCCCATCTCCGGGTGCGAACAAATACCTTTGCTGCGGTCATGCGGGTACGGTCTGCTCTGGCCTTTGCGATACATCAGTACTTTCAGAAAAACGGTTTTTATTACTTCCACGCCCCGATCATAACGGGTTCGGATGCGGAAGGTGCCGGGGAAATGTTCCGGGTTACGACCCTCGACGCCAGGAAACCTCCCCTGACGGAAGAGGGAGAGGTAGACTATAGGGAAGACTTCTTCGGCAAAGAGACCAATCTCACGGTCTCAGGCCAGCTGGAGGCAGAGGCCTATGCCATGGGTCTGGGTAAGGTCTATACCTTTGGTCCCACCTTCAGGGCCGAGAACTCCAACACGTCCAGGCACCTGGCGGAATTCTGGATGATAGAACCCGAAATGGCCTTTTACGACCTGCATGACAATATGGACCTGGCCGAAGATTTTATCAAGGAAGTGCTCCGCTATATCATGCAGCACTGCAGGGAAGACCTGGAATTCCTGGAACAACGACTCCTTGATGAAGAGAAAACAAAACCCCAGACCGAACGCAGCGATCTGGCCCTTATGGACAAATTGAAGTTCGTGATCGACAACCAGTTCGTCAGGGTGACCTATACGGAGGCTATAGATATTTTGAGGAACAGCAAGCCCAACAAGAAAAAGAAATTCCAGTATATCATTGAAGAATGGGGTGCCGACCTGCAGAGCGAACACGAGCGTTACCTGGTGGAAAAACACTTTAATTGCCCTGTGATCCTGTATGACTATCCTGCCAAGATCAAGGCATTCTATATGCGCCTCAATGAGGACGGCAAAACGGTCAGGGCTATGGACATCCTCTTCCCGGGTATAGGGGAGATCGTGGGTGGTTCTCAGAGGGAGGAAAGACTAGACGTGCTGCTGCAGAAGATAAAGGACCTGGGTATAGAGGAAAAAGAGCTCTGGTGGTACCTGGACCTCCGGAAATACGGTACGGCAGTCCACAGTGGTTTTGGCCTCGGGTTTGAAAGGCTCGTACAGTTCGCCACCGGAATGGGCAATATCCGGGACGTGATACCGTTTCCCAGAACACCGCAGAATGCGGAGTTCTAAAGGTAAATTCGTTACTTTTATGTGATGAGAATGTAAAGTCCCCATGCTGAAGCAACACTTACAATTTAAACTTTCTCAAAAGCTTTCTCCTCAGCAGATCCAGCTGATGAAACTCATACAATTGCCTACACAGGCTTTTGAACAGCGGTTGAAACAGGAATTGGAGGAAAATCCGGCCCTGGAATCCGGGAAAGAAGAAACGGATTCCTACGAGGATGATTTTGAGGAAGCATACGAAGGGGAAAACGACAGCGAGACCATCAACACGGAAGACATCAATATTGATGACTACCTAAGCGATGACGAGATCCCGGATTATCGCACCCGTACCAGCAACTACAGTGCAGACGATGAAGAAAAGACGGTGCCCTATGCGGCAGGTATCTCTTTTAATCAATACCTGATCAACCAGCTGAATACCTTTTACCTCAGCGATGAGGAATGGGCCATTGCCGAATTCCTGGTGGGCAGCGTGGATGAAAGCGGTTATATCAGGCGACCCGTGAGCGATATCATGGATGACCTGGCATTCACCCAGAATATCTACACAGATCAGAAGACCATCCAGAAGGTACTGGAGATCGTACAGGAGCTCGACCCCCCAGGCGTAGCAGCCCGTTCCCTGGATGAATGCCTGTTGATCCAGCTCAGGAGGAAGGACCCCATACCGGCGGTAGAGCTGGCTGTAGAGATCCTGGAGAAATCCTTTGATCACTTCACGAAAAAGCACTACAAAAAGCTCCTGCAAAAACACAATATCACCGAAGAGCAGCTTAAGGAAGCCATCACGGAGATCGAAAAGCTCAACCCAAAACCCGGGGGATCCTATTCAGGTAATACCCGAATCGTGGAACATATCGTTCCGGATTTCTCGATTCGCATCGTAGACGGAGAACTGGAATTGAGCCTCAATAGCAGGAATGCCCCCGAACTTCATGTTTCCAAGGAATACAGCAACATGCTTGCGGGATACAAGAATGCTAAAGAACGTTCCAAGTCCCAGAAGGACGCAGTCCTTTTTATCAAACAAAAACTCGATGCGGCCAAATGGTTCATCGATGCCATTCGGCAGCGGCAACAGACCCTGTACATCACCATGAATGCCATCATGGAGTACCAGGAGGAATATTTCCTGACAGGGGATGAGCGCAAACTACGCCCTATGATCCTGAAAGACATAGCGGATGCTATAGACATGGACGTATCCACCGTATCCAGGGTAGCCAACAGCAAATACGTAGACACTCCCTACGGCACCAAGCTGATCAAGGAATATTTCTCCGAATCGATGAAAAACGAGCAGGGAGAGGACGTCTCCACCAAGGAGATCAAAAAGATCCTCGAGACCGTGATAGGGGAAGAATCCAAGAGAAAACCACTGACCGATGATAAATTGGCATCCATTCTAAAAGAAAAGGGGTATCCTATTGCCCGGCGCACGGTGGCCAAATACAGGGAACAGCTGGGCATACCGGTCGCCCGCCTAAGAAAAGAGATCTGATGCGAATTCTCTCCCAGCTGGCATCCTACATCTTCCATCCCATCTTTGTGCCCCTGGCGGGAACCGTATCCTATTTTCTGATCACTCCCAAGTATACCACCCTTGAGATGAGGAGCGGAAACATACTTCCGGTATTTATCCTGACCATCATTATCCCCATATTGAGTTTCTTCATCCTGAAGAACCTGGGGATCGTGGGATCCATTTTCCTTGAGAAAACAGAGGAACGCAAATATCCCCTCATGATCAGCCTTATCCTCCTATTTATGATTTTGCTGAAGGTCATACCGGACAATTACAATGTTGAATTGTACTTCTTTTTCCTGGGTCTGATAGCCGCCAGCAGTACATGCCTCCTATTGCTTTATATCCCGTTTAAGACAAGCCTTCACATGATGGGCATGGGCAGTATCCTAATGTATCTTATCGCCCTTAGTTTTCACTTTGAACGCAATATCGTCATGGCTATCAGCTTAATGTTCTTCGCATCGGGCCTGGTAGCCTCTTCCAGGCTGTACCTCAAGGCACACACCCGTACGGAGCTTCTCATAGGGTTTCTGGTGGGTGCGGTCTCACAGCTGCTCACCCTGAAATTCTGGCTGTAGGAATTTCTTCTGGTTTAGAGGATATAAAAGATAAGGCCAATACGCAGAGGGGTGAAGGTGAGGTCCTCTCCGGTATCCAGTGTCAACCCATCCTTAAAGAGGTTATTGAAGGAGTAGTACACGTGAATGTTGAAGGTATTATAGCCGAAATTAGCCATGACCCCATATCGAAATCTCTCTATGTCCGTCACGTAGAAGGAATCTTTAAAATCAGCCGTTACGGTTTTCGCTCTGCCTCCCAGCACATAGCCCAACTTAGCCCCCAGGTATAGGCGCCAGAACCTGTATTCTGAGGGTGTGGAATTTCGAAATCGGATCTCAAAAGGCACTTCCACCAAATGGGTCTCCACCTTATTTCGCTTTACCCCAAGGTCGCTATCCAGCAATTGATAACGGAATCCATCCTCCAATTCAACCACCTGCAGGTTGGTGTAATACGAATTGTAACCGTAGCCGAGCCCCAGCCCCAGGCCAAAATTTCTTTCAGTGTTCAGGGGAAGGTCCTTGATAAATCCGAATTGAAGACCATAGGAGAGACTCCGCTGGTTTACACCCTGGGGTTTATTCGCTATGAAATTGTAAGTAAGGCCCACGTAAAACTGGTCCTCCAGATACTTCAGATCGGGCTGCTGTAAGCTATCCTGAGCAGACATAACCGTCAGGCAAAAGGCAGAAAGGAAGAATGCAATGCAAGACCTCATGCCCCTAAAGGTAGGATTTTTGGATCAATGCCAATAAAAAAACGCCCCGGAAATCGGGGCGTTTTATTTCTTGTTTTATCGATTCTACTGGATGTTCCTGAAAGCATCCCCCTCGTAGGTGGTATAGTTCACCTTCAGGGCATTTACTTTACGAAGTTCCTGTTTGATATCAGAGATCAGACCCATGTTGGCATCCTTATCCACCTTGAGAGCGGTGGTCAGAACGTTCTGTAATTCCTGTGGCTTTTTGGCCCTTTCCTCCAGGATAAAATCGCCCACATCGGAAACGTTTGCAAACTTGTCATTCAACTGGATCTTAGGCTCGGTTCCGAACACCTTCTGGTAATCCCTCGTCGGTTTTCCCACATAGATATACAATACCCTGTCCTTCTTTTCCAGCTTCTTCACCTCGCTCGCATTCGGCAGGGTGTTCTCAACCATCAGAGAACTGTCCTTCATGGTGGTCACCGTCATGAAAAAGAACAAGAGCATAAATACGATATCGGGAAGCGAAGCCGTGGATACAGCTGGCAGGTCTCCGTCTTTTTTCTTTGTGAATTTAGCCATAGTCTTTTGTTCCTAAAAAATTAGTTTGAAGTCGCGGTTTCCGCCTCAGAGAGCTTCTGAGGAAACAGATCCTGTATCCTCTGGACTTTGTCCTTAAGGTCGTCACGAATACTCGACGGGGTCTCCGGATTCAGATACTCCGCCTCCATATCCGTAAAATCACGCCCGTAAAGCCTTTGGGCCTCCCGGTTCCTCAACTCGTTATAGGCACCTACCAGTTCATTCTGAACGGTAATATAGGTACCGTACTTGGTCTCCCTGTCATTCTTCAGGGAAATGATGGCCTTGGTGGGGTTGTCCGAAGAAGTATCATCCTTTTTACCCTTGCAATAGTTGCACGTACCGTCTCCCCCATTGTCGAGGAAGGCAATCGCTTTCTTGCGAAGGTCCTTGAGGTTGGTCAACTCTTCTTCTACGAGTAATTGCCCACTCTTATTGATATTCACCGTGAAGATGTTCTTCTGTTTGATGATCACATTATCTTCAGGCGGTTCAATAGGTGGCAACATCCGGTCTAGCCCCGCATCCGTTTCGATGGTAGTGGTTACCAGGAAAAAGATGAGTAGCAGGAAGGCAATGTCTGCCATGGATCCGGCATTTACTTCTGGTGGTCCTCCTCTTCTAGCCATAACTCAGTTCTTTATTATTTACTTGTCATCTTCTTGATTCCTCCATACAGCATAGAGACTACCGCTACTATAACCAGCACAAAGAAAAGATTTAAACCAGTGCCGATATTTTTGACGGTCTCTTCTGTCGTCGGGATTCCTCTTCTAGCCATCTCATCGAGATTCACGTCCGATCCAGTGGAAATTGCCCAGGAGAATCCGAGCAGGATCAGGAACACCCCGATTACGACCAGCGTCCTTTTCAATTTCTGTGGATGTGCGACCAGGTTGATCAGGGTAAAGAGCAAACTTGCCACCACGGCTACAGCCAAAAGGATGTAGGTAATGGTGAACATCCCTGTGAGGGCGCCACTCTGCACCGCTTCTGAGGCCGGCATGTCCTGACTGGGCAGTTGATACCAGAGTATCGCCGAGATCAGACCCAGAACGGCCAGTGCTATTTTTACAATTTTATTCATAATCTTTTGTCTTTAGGCGCTTATTATTTCTTGTGATCTACCAACATGTCGATCAGGGTGATCGAGGAATCTTCCATATCGTTCACTATACCATCGATCTTGGCGATGATGTAGTTGTAGAAAATCTGGAGGATGATCGCAGTAATAAGACCAAATACCGTTGTCAAAAGGGCCACCTGGATGTCTCCTGCAATAAGGGAGGCACTGAGGTTACCCACCGCGCTAATTTTCTGGAAGGCCTGGATCATACCGATAACCGTTCCCATGAACCCTAGCATAGGGGCGATGGCGATAAAGAGAGACAACCAGGAAACGTTTTTCTCCAACTGTCCCATTTGCACACCACCGTAGGCCACAACCGCCTTCTCGGCAGATTCTACACCTTCTCCGGCCCTGTCGAGACCCTGGTAGTAGATAGAAGCCACCGGACCACGAGTGTTTCGGCATACTTCCTTGGCAGCTTCAACCCCACCGGAGGCAAGGGCGTCTTCTACCTGTTGTTTCAGTTTATCGGTGTTTGTGCTAGCCATATTCAAGTATATAATCCTTTCAATCGCTACTGCCAGACCCAGAATGAGACAGAGAAGTACGATCCCCATGAATCCTGCACCCCCTTGGATAAATTGCTCTTTCAAAACTTGCTGGAATCCTTTTTCTTCCACCATCTCCTCAGCTGGCGAATCCTGAATCGTCATTGCCGCGGAGACAACAGTCGCAGAGAGATTAGAAACCATTGCATTCGCTTTTGCGCTTACCGTATTTGTACTTAGGACAAATAGCCCAGCCATAGCCAGGATCGAGAATAATCTTTTCATTTTGTTTAACTTGAATTTAGTTAGTTAATAGGTTTAAAGATATAAAAAATAAACAATTAATAATTAAAAGATTTGCACTTCAGGACATTGAATCCTTCGTATTTTGCCAACTTGACAAATATAAGTGGAAAAATTAGAAATCCTAATTTTTCTCCCATGAGCGAAGCTCTTTCACATGGTGTTAGCAGAGAGGAAGGGATTCGAACCCTCGATACACTTTTGGTGTATACACACTTTCCAGGCGTGCGCCTTCGACCACTCGGCCACCTCTCTAAATTCCGTTTTGAACGGGCGCTCAAGAAACAAAAAAAATCGGGATCTTTAAAATTTTATCCCTTAAAATTTAGGTCATTTCACCTCTGAGGGAGGTCTCGAATATGGTCCCGAATGAATTGCCCGAAACCTTGCTGCCAAGCAGGTACATCAGCTTGGTTATGGCGGCTTCTGTGGTAATATCCCTACCATTTATCACGGCCATTTTCTCCAGTTCTCTACTGGTCTCGTACTGCCCCATGATCACGCCACCCCCGGAACACTGGGTCACGTTCACGATGTACAATCCACTGTCGATCGCTCCTTTCAGGTCGGCCAGCAGCCAGTCGGCCGTTGGTGCATTCCCTGCCCCATAGGTTTCCAGGACCAGGGCCCTGAGATGGGGAATGCCGAGCACACTCCTGACCAGGTCCCTGTTGAACCCCGGGAAAAGTTTGAGGATAGCCACCCGGTCATCGAGTTCCTTGTGCACCTTTAGAGGTTTTTTAATTCGATTTCTCCACAGGTTTTCCGGATGTATTTTCAGGTGCACGCCGGATTCCGCCAGGATGGGATAGTTGGGGGAGGCAAAGGCCTCGAAATGCTCCGCGTTGATCTTGGTGGTGCGGTTTGCCCGGTAGAGTTTGTTCTCAAAATAGAGCCCTACTTCCCGCACCACGGGCAACCCCTCCTGCTTCAAAGCCGCGATCTGTATGGAGGTGATCAGGTTCTCCTTGGCGTCCGTGCGAAGGTCCCCGATGGGCAGCTGGGAGCCGGTAAAGATCACCGGCTTCTCCAGGTTCTCCAGCATATAACTCAGGGCAGAGGAGGTATAACTCATCGTATCGCTCCCGTGTAAGACCACAAAGCCGTCGTAATCCGAGTAGTGTTTTTCGACCAGGGTAGCTATAGCGACCCAATGGGAAGGGTTCATGTTCGAGGAATCAATGGGCGATTTGAAGGAAACACTGTCAATAGCACAGTCGAGCTGACCCAGTTCGGGTATCCCATCGACGACCTTGGCAAAATCGAATGCCTTCAGGGCCCCGGTGTGGTAATCCTTGACCATGCCTATGGTTCCTCCGGTGTAGATGATCAGGATCCTGCTTTGTTCTTTTTTAACGGACATGCGGAATAGAGTGTGTTAAAGTTACCTGCCTAATGCAACCTGCCTCAGACCCCAAAGACCTGCCTTGAATTCTCTGTGGTGATCCTCGCTATTTCTTCTTCCCTCACCCCGTAAATATCCGAAAGTTTGTTCAAAACCTCCATGAGAAAGGAAGGCTCATTCCGTTTGCCGCGATGCGGAACGGGTGCGAGGTAGGGGGCATCGGTCTCCAGGACCAGGTGCTCCAGTCCGATACGGTCCAGGAACCTGTCGATCTTTCCATTCTTAAAGGTCACCACTCCCCCGATCCCTAGCTTCATGTTAAACCCGATCGCCCTTTCTGCCTGTTCAAGGGTCCCTGTAAAACAGTGGAAGATCCCGTATAGGTCGTCCCCCTTTTCCTCCTCCAGGACCTCAAAGATCTCATCAAAGGATTCCCGGCAATGGATCACGATGGGCAACCCGTATTCTTTGGCCAGGGCGATCTGTTCCTTGAAGGCCAAGCGTTGTTCGGGAAAA
Organism: Muriicola jejuensis; assembly: GCF_010671595.1. Lineage (GTDB taxonomy): Bacteria > Bacteroidota > Bacteroidia > Flavobacteriales > Flavobacteriaceae > Muriicola > Muriicola jejuensis. Next base: position 759,320 of record NZ_JAABOP010000001.1, read on the forward strand.
AACGTTTTGTCCCAGTACAGGTCGATCCCGATCTCGCCCACCGCCCAGAATTTCCTTTGAGACAGCAGGTTTCTGACATGGTCCAGTTCTTCGCGGTAGTTCTCCTTTACATGGGTGGGGTGCAGCCCTGCCATCAGGAAGATCTTCCCCGGGAAATCCTTTTCCAGCCGGAACATGGAATCGGTATACTCTGAGTCGATGGCAGGGACGAAGAAACGCTCAATTCCATTTGCCAACGCCTTTTTTACCACCTGGGCCCTGTCTTCCTCAAAAGATTCCGAATAGAGGTGTATGTGTGTGTCTGTGATCAGCATGTGACAAAAATAGGATTATCTTTAGCACAAAACACGGGAATGGGAACCTTAAAGACGTTTTTAAAAAAGAAGGGATACCTGGCAGTACCCCTGACGATCACGGCCACCCATCACATGGAGGTCACCGCCGCGATCAATGGAATAATCGGGAGGTTCATCGTGGACACCGGGGCTTCGAATACCTGTGTGGGTATGGATAAGATCGAATATTTCAAACTCAGTTCCAGGGCATCTGAGGTGAAAGCCGCAGGAGCGGGTGCCACCGATATGGAGACACAACTGTCTACAAAGAACGCTTTGCAAATCGGGAAATGGAAAAGGAAAAAGACAAAGATCATCCTGTTTGACCTCGGGCATATCAACGAGGCCCTGACCTCCCATGAAGCCCTTCCGGTAGATGGTATCATAGGCGCCGACCTACTGGAAAAAGGCAGGGCCATTATAGATTACAAGACCAGCACCCTCTACCTCAAAAAGAAAAAGCGCTCCTGAAGAGCGCTTTTCTGATCGTTTATAATGACCTACAGCTCCAGGGCCTTTTTCACATCCCCACCCATGAGAAGCTCTTCGGGGCTTTCTAGGGCTTCCTTAACGGCCACCAGGAAACCAACCGACTCCCGACCGTCTATAATCCTGTGGTCATAGGACAAGGCCACGTACATCACGGGTGCGATAGTGATCTCCCCATTCTTCACCACGGGTCTCTCCACGATATTGTGCATCCCCAGGATCCCGCTCTGAGGAGGATTGATAATGGGCGTGGATAGCATGGAACCGAACACCCCTCCATTGGAGATGGTAAAAGTTCCGCCGGTCATCTCGTCCACCGTGATCTGTCCTTCCCTGGCGCGTATGGCGAGGCGTTTTACCTCGGCCTCAATACCCCTGAAGGTAAGATTCTCCGCATTTCGGATCACGGGCACCATAAGTCCCTTGGGTCCGGAAACGGCAATACTGATATCGCAGAAGTCATAGGTGATCATGTCCTTCCCGTCTATCATGGAATTTACTGCTGGGAATTCCTGAAGAGCGCGGATAACCGCCCTGGTGAAGAAGGACATAAAGCCCAGGCTCACCCCATGCCTCTCCTTGAATTCCTCTTTGTACTGGTTTCTCAGCTCGAAAATGGCAGACATGTCGACCTCGTTGAACGTGGTGAGCATGGCGGTCTCATTTTTAGCCGAGACCAGTCGTTCCGCCACCTTCCGCCTGAGCATGGATAGTTTGGTCCTGGTCTCTCCCCTTTTTCCACCGGTAGGTGTCCCCATGGATGGAACGGCATTGACCGCATCCTCCTTAGTGATCCTGCCATCCTTGCCTGTTCCCTTTACCGAAGAGGCCGGAATCTCCTTTTCATCCAGGATCTTCCTCGCTGCAGGAGAAGGGGTGCCACTGGCATAGGATTTTTTCGCCTCAGCAGGCTTGGGCTTCTCAGCAGGTTTTGGTTTATCTTCAGAAACGGGTTTTTCAATTTTGGCCTCTTTGGCTTCTCCACCTTTCCCTTCGGGTCTGGGGGCATCTGTATCGATCAGACAGACTACCTCTCCCACGGCAACAGCATCACCTTCTTCCGCTTTAAGAGTGATGATACCACTTTCTTCAGCAGGGAGTTCCAGCGTAGCCTTATCAGAATCCACCTCAGCAATAGCCTGGTCTTTTTCCACATAATCACCATCCTTGACCAACCATTCAGCGATCTCGACTTCAGTTATGGATTCTCCCGGAGAGGGAACTTTCATTTCTAATATCATGGTTCTGTTTTTGTATTGAATACGTTATTCCAAATTTCTGATAAAATCTTCTTTTATAGGCAGATAATCCGTTTTAATTTCCCCATTAACCCTGAGCTGATCAAAATACAACTTTGCTCCGGTTGCCTCCTCCATATTCACCGTGTTCTGCAGGCTCAGGTGCAGGTGAGGTTCTGTGGTATTTCCGGAATTGCCACAGCGGGCAATTACCTGTCCCTGTCTGACCTCTTCTCCTTCTTCAACCTCTATCGAACCTTCCTGCAGATGCGCCATGAGGATATACTCGTCCGCGGTGGTCTGCAGGACGATGGTGTTTCCCGTCAATTGTTCCGGGTTGGTAATACCGGGTTCATTGTCCGGAACCCCGTCAATGACCAGGACTACCCTGGCATCACAGGGCGCTATGATCTCTTTCCCGAAAACCAGGTAGCTCTCATTGCGCTTTGGGTCCCCCTCGTAGGATCTTCCGTCCCTGACCTGCAGGATGTCATACGCATATTGCTGGGAGATCTCGGCAACGTGATAGTTTTGTTCCACGGTTGTACCTCCCCAATATACAAAGACCTCTTCCTTGAATGGCAGGATCATTTTGGTGGTATTCCTTTCGAGTACGGGGATACCTATGGGTCTGGCCGGGGCGATGTAGAAACCGCTGATCTTGTTATTCTGCCCGCTGATGGAGAGCATCAGGTTGGTCATGGACTTCTCGAAGGAGGTGCGATAGACATGGGCTCCCCTTTGATATCCAATGAATTCCCATTCCCTGATATTCCCCATGATGCGGTTCACATTCTCCGAGAAAAATTTTCGGTTCTCCTCCGGAGTGAGGGCCTTTTGCATGTTCTCGTCGTACAGGCGATAGATACCCTGATAATCCTGGGCATTGTAGAGGGCCGCTACCTGAGAGATCATGTTGGCGTATTGGGGCAGCTCATTTTGAGAATAACTGACCCAGGAGAAAAGCAAAAAGAGCAGGAATGTCCTCATGGTCCTCGGTCAGTTTTTCATTGCGGGTCTTGTCATATTGTCCTTGGTCTTGTCGAAGACGTAATCGATGACCTGCTGATGCCTCAACTTGGACCGCACCGAACTACCGGCTGCCGGAGCAGCATAGATACGCCTCGAAGCTACCCTAAAAGAACGGGCTTCCTCAAAATGCATCAAAAGATGCGACCATGCGCCCATATTTCTTGGTTCCTCCTGGGCCCAAACGACTTCCTCTGCCTTGCTGTATTTGGCCATGATCTCCCTCATCTTTTCTGCGGGAAGAGGGAAGAGCTGTTCCAGACGCACCAAAGCCACGTCGTCCCTGTTGCGTTCCTCCCGGGTCGAGAGGAGGTCGTAATAGAATTTTCCGGTGCAGAATACCAGCGACTTCACCTTATCCACCTTTGCGGACTCGTCATCGATGACCTCCATGAACCTGCCTTCTGTCAGTTCGCTTACAGATGAAACGGCTTTCGGATGCCTCAGCAGACTCTTGGGGGTAAAGACGATCAGGGGTTTCCTGAAATTGCTTTTCATTTGCCTCCTCAGCAAATGGAACATATTCGCAGGAGTGGTCACATCGGCCACGTACATATTGTCCCTGGCACACAACTGAAGATACCTTTCCATCCTGGCCGAGGAGTGTTCGGCCCCCTGCCCTTCATATCCGTGAGGCAGGAACATCACCAGTCCGTTTTGCAGCTTCCATTTGTCCTCTGCCGCAGAGATGTACTGGTCTATCATGATCTGGGCCCCATTGCTAAAATCCCCGAACTGGGCTTCCCATATGGTCAGCGTATTGGGACTGGCCATGGCATACCCATAGTCGAAGCCAAGCACTCCATATTCTGAAAGGAGGGAGTTGTAGATCTGGAAAATTCCCTGCTTTTCAGAGATGTGATTCAGCAGCATCACTTCCTCTTCGCTCTCTTCCACCTTCATGACCGCATGGCGGTGGGAAAAGGTACCCCTCTCCACATCCTGTCCGCTCATTCGCACCCCAAAACCTTCCTCCAGCAGGGATCCATAGGCCAGTAATTCCCCCATCGCCCAGTCGAGATTGTCTGTTTCGAAGTACATCTTTTTTCTGTCGCTGACCAGCTTTTCCACCTTCCTCAAAAATTTCTTCCCTTCAGGCAGGGTGGTAATGGTCTCGGCAATGGCGTCCAGTTTTTTCCGGTTGTAGGTAGTATCCACGGATTCCATCATCTCCCATTCCCGAACATTCTGGAAGCCACTCCATTCGTCGGCCATAAAAGGGGTGATTTCTGTCTTTTCCTCTTTCCTGGAATCCTCGAGCTCTTCCTCCAGGCTCGACTTGTATTCCTCTTCGATCTGCCGGACAAAGTCCTGATCAATAACCCCTTCGGACATCAATCTCTCAGCGTAGATGTCCCTTGGGTTTTTGTGTTTTGCGATGGCCTTGTACAACTTGGGTTGGGTGAACCTGGGTTCGTCCCCCTCATTATGGCCGTATTTTCTGTATCCCAATAGGTCGAGAAAGACATCCCTCTGAAACTGCATACGGTATTCCAGGGCAAAAAGGGAGGCGTGGATCACACTTTCCACGTCATCGGCATTCACGTGCAGGACCGGGCAAAGGGTCACCTTGCCCACATCTGTGCAATAGGTAGACGAACGCCCGTCCAGATAGTTGGTCGTAAAGCCGATCTGGTTGTTCACCACGATATGGATGGTCCCGTTGGTGCGATACCCGTCGAGGTCTGCCATCTGCACCAGCTCATAGGCGATGCCCTGGCCGGCGATGGCGGCATCCCCATGTACGACAATGGGTAACACCTTCGAGAAGTCATCCGGGAAATGCGCGTCCTGCTTGGCCCTCGAGATCCCTTCCACGACTGCGCCTACGGTCTCCAGGTGGGAGGGGTTGGGGGCGATGTTCATATTGATCTTGTTGCCGTTCTCCGTTGTCCGTTCGGACGTCCAGCCGAGGTGGTATTTTACATCCCCGTCAAAAATCTCCTGTTCGTAATCCTTCCCGTCGAACTCGCTAAAAATATCTTTGGCAGCCTTCCCGAAAATATTGGTCAGCACATTGAGCCTGCCCCGGTGGGCCATTCCCATCACGAATTGCTTAACCCCCATTCTTGCTGCTTTTTCAACGATGGTATCCACCGCCGGGATCAGGGATTCGTTCCCCTCCAGGGAGAATCGCTTCTGACCTACGTATTTAGTGTGAAGGAAGCCTTCGAAAGAGACCGCCTGGTTGAGTTTCCTGAGAATGTGTTTTTTCTGATCCGGGCTGAAATCCGGGTGGTTGTTGTTCCTGTTCAGCCAGGCCTGAATCCATTCGACTCTTTCGGGGCTCCGGATGTACATGTATTCCACGCCTATGGAATCACAATAGATCTGCTGCAGGTGGGAGATGATATTCCTCAGTGTGTTGGAACCTATCCCTATGATCTCCCCCGCATTGAAAACGGTGTCCATATCTGATTCGGAAAGCCCGAAATTCTCAATGTCGAGCGTAGGGGAGTATTTCCTCCTTTCCCTCACGGGGTTCGTTTTCGTAAAAAGGTGGCCCCTGCTGCGGTACCCGTCTATGAGTCGCACTACCTGGAATTCCTTCTGCAGGGTTTCGGGGATCACTACATCCTGCCCATTAGACAGGGTGGCGGTACCCGAATGCGTGTCTATCCCGACCTCATCCAGTGCGCTTTCCATCCCGAAATCAAAGCCCTGAAAAAAGGCCCTCCAACTGGGCTCCACACTGTCCGGATGTGTGAGGTACTTATCGTACATCTCAGCGAAAAAGGAGGTATGTGCAGCGTTTAAAAAGGAATATTTGTCCATATAATCAGCGGATCTTACCGTTGTAAAAATTTATCAAAAATACAATATTTAATACTATTTGCAGGGATGTCCCGTTCTAATATTCACAATTTCAAACCTATGTCAGGTACCTTAAAAATAAAAGGAATACTTTTTCTGATCTCCTTTCTTTTTGTGTCTGGATTGACTCAGGTAAGGGGCCAGAGCAACCGTTCATATGACCCTTTTTGGAGCAAGGTGAGATACGGAGGAGCCATCGGGATCGGATTTGGCAATAATTCCTTCAATATCAATGCCTCCCCGGCGGCCATTTATCCATTGAATCCCTATGTGGCCCTTGGCACCAATGTCAGTTTTTCCTATGCCAAATTCGGGGATGACCGGTTCACGGCCTACGGAGCCGGGGCACTGGCCTATTTTACACCCTTCCAGGGCCTGCAGCTCTCCTCAGAATTCGAACAGCTGCGGGTAAATCGGAGGTATCAGTTCAACGCAGTACCGGTGGAGGAGGATTACTGGTTGCCTATGCTCTTTCTCGGGATCGGTTACAATTCCGGACCTGTCACCTTCGGCATTCGCTATGACGTCCTGTATGATGAGAACAAAAGCATCTACGCCAATGCCTGGATCCCCTTTGTGAGGGTTTTCTTTTAGTGGGATTATACCCCTCCCCCTCTATAGCTGTGTTTCAGCCATACCTTTTGCCATTCCCTTTTCAGAATTAGGTAGGCAGCTTCCTCTGCCATATCAGCAGCATCCCTTGTCTCTCCAGAAGAAAGGGAGTTTTCAGGCACATCGATGATGTAGAGGAGGTTAAGGTAGTCCGGGAATCTTTCCAGCAATAACACATAGACCTTTTCCCTGAGAAGGGCAGTCAACTCTGCCGGTGATACTTCTTTTCGGGGCTGGAAGGAGATGTTGGCCAGTGCAAAGTCCTTGACCAGCTGGTCCACCAGATTGTGGTAGAGGTCGAGGGAAGCGGCCTTTCGCAACACCTCCGAACTATTGCTCAATTCATTACCCATACGGTATATACGAAGTAACCGCCCGGACGGACCTCCTCAGGGAAATCCCCTAGGGGGGTCAGGACCGTATCTTTTGTTCCCATTTCCATGCCGAACGCATGGCATCATCCAGGGTCGACTCGGCCTTCCAGCCCAGGATCCTGTTGGCTCGGGAGGTATCTGCATAGGCCTGGATAACATCTCCGGCCCTGCGGTCCACCACCTTGTAATTCAATTTCGATCCGGACACCCGTTCAAAACTCCGGATGACCTCCAACACCGAACTCCCTGTACCTGTCCCTACATTAAATACCTCGTAGTTCTCCTCATTCCCCTGTTCCAGCAGGCGTTTAAGAGCTACCACATGTGCCTTTGCGAGGTCCACCACATGGATGTAATCCCGGATACAGGTACCGTCTTCCGTGGGGTAGTCGTCCCCAAAAACCGAGAGTTGTTCCCGAAGCCCGATCCCTGTCTGGGTAATAAAGGGTACCAGGTTCTGAGGTACGCCCAGGGGGAGTTCCCCGATCTCAGCGCTGGGATGAGCGCCCATGGGATTGAAATACCTCAAAGAAATAGCCTGCAGCTGGGGACAGACCCGGCAGGTGTCGCGTATGATCTCCTCCCCTATCTGTTTGGTATTCCCGTAAGGCGACTCGGCAGGTTTTACCGGGGCGTTCTCCGTAATGGGCATTTCATCGGCCTGGCCGTATACGGTACAAGACGAACTGAAAATAAAATGGGCCTTGTTCTTCCGGGTCAGTTGTTGTAAGAGGTAGACCAGGGTAGACAGGTTGTTCTCGTAATACAGAAGGGGTTTCTCCACGCTCTCCCCTACCGCCTTGGAAGCGGCAAAATGGATGACTCCCTCCACATCGGGATGACGGGAAAAGAACCCGATCACATCCGATTTGTTCCTGAGATCAATTTTCTCGTAGAGGGGTTGCTTTCCTGTGATGGAGGTAATCCCCTCAAGTACGTCCTCTGAGGCGTTGGAGCAGTTGTCGATGATCACCACCTCGTATCCTTCCTGTTGAAGTTCCACAACGGTGTGTGAGCCTATGAATCCAAGGCCTCCGGTTACCAGTATTTTCATATCGATCTAGATAAAATTCAGGATGGTCGTGGTTATGTAGCTGATCTGCTCGTCGTCGAGTTCTGTGTGCATGGGCAAGGAGATCACCTCTTTTACCAATTGGTTGGTTACAGGAAAATCAGCCTCCTTGTAACGGGTGTCCGCGTAAGCCTTCTGCTTGTGCAAGGGGATGGGGTAATAGATCCCGAACGGGATCCCTTTTTCCGATAGGTGAGCCGCCAGGGCATCCCTTTTGCCATTGGTGATCCTGAGGGTATACTGATGGAACACATGGCAGTCACAGGTGCTGCAGATCCCTTCGCAATTGTTCACGGTCTTTGGGAGGATAAGTTCTTTGTTCCCGCGGAAGGCCTGGTTGTATTTCCTCGCGGCTTGCCTCCTGCGTTCGCAATAGGTATCCAAACGAGGCAGTTTTGCCCTCAAAACCGCGGCCTGGATGGAATCCAGGCGGGAATTCACCCCAATCACGTCGTGGTGGTATCTTTCATACATCCCGTGGTTCACGATCCCCCGGATAAAATGAGCCAGGTCATCATCATTGGTGAAGATAGCCCCACCATCCCCGTAACATCCAAGGTTCTTTGAGGGGAAGAAAGAGGTAGCGGCTACGTGTCCCATGGTACCCGCCTTTTTTTTGCTACCGTCCTTAAAAGTATGGGTGGCGCCTATGGCCTGGGCATTGTCCTCGATAAGAAAGAGCCCGTGTTCCTCGGCTATTTCCAAAAGCTCATCCATAGGGGCGCACTGCCCAAAAAGGTGTACTGGAACAATGGCTTTGGTCTTCGGAGTAATGGCTTTCCTGACGGCCGCGGGGTCGATGTTGAAGGTCTCCTCATCCACATCCACCAGTACCGGGGTCAGCCCCAGCAAGGCGATGACCTCCACGGTGGCCGCAAAGGTAAAATCGGCGGTGATCACTTCGTCCCCCGGTTTTAGACCAAGGCCCATCATGGCGATCTGCAGGGCATCCGTGCCGTTGGCGCACGGGATCACGTGCTTTACCCCCAGATATTCTTCCAGTTCCTTCTGAAATCCCTGAACCTCCGGACCGTTGATAAAGGCCGCTGTATCCATGACCTGCTGGATAGACCGGTTTACTTCTTCCCTTATGTCCTCGTATTGACCCGTAAGGTCAACCATTTGTATCTTTTTCATGCCTGAAACTATGCCCGCAATATTACGAAATTAAGGAACTGCGGCCAATGTAATTCCCCAAAGAAGCTTATTTTAGCGACAAATGAACCCCTTGTGTATTCCCTTTACAATCTTCTGATCTCGGCCTCCTGGCAATTCCTGAAGATCGCCGCATTCTTCAAGCCAAAATTAAAGCTGTTCGTAGAAGGCCGACGGGGTGTATTAAGTTTTCTAAGGGAACACCTCGGACAGAATGACCGGGTTATCTGGATACATACGGCCTCTCTGGGAGAATTCGAGCAAGGACTTCCCGTGATCAAAGCGTTAAAAGAATCCTGTTCCGATTACAAGGTACTGGTCACCTTTTTCTCCCCTTCGGGTTATGAGGTGAAAAAGAATTCAGGGGACGTAGATCTTATCACCTACCTGCCGATAGATGTCCGGAGTAAGGTAGAAACCTTCCTGGATCTGACAAAGCCTGTGATCGCCCTCTTTGTAAAGTACGAGATCTGGCCCAACTACCTCAATGCCCTCTCCAAAAGGCAAATTCCAGCGGTCCTTATCTCAGGCAGGTTTACGCCGGACCAGGTCTTTTTTAAAGGATACGGGGGATTTATGAGGCAGGCCCTCAGGCAATTCTCCCATTATTTTGTACAGGACGAAAGGTCTGTGCAATTGCTGGAAAGACTCGGGATCACGGGGGTCACCCTTTCGGGGGATACGCGTTTCGATCGGGTTAACGAGATCCTGGAGCGAGACAATACGCTCCCATTTATGGATCGCTTTAAGGGTAACGACCTCTGTCTGGTCATGGGCAGTACCTGGCCCGAGGATGAGGCTTTACTCTTCTCTTTTTTGCCGGAATTACCGGCCGGCCTGAGAATACTGATCGCCCCTCACGACATCAAGGAAGGCCATCTCCATTCCCTCAGGGAATCCCTACCTGCTAAAACCCTGTTTTATTCAGAGCTTGGGGAACAGGACCCTTCAGAATTCAGGATATTGGTACTGGATACGATAGGTCTTCTTACCAAAGTGTACTCCTATGCCGATATAGCTTATGTGGGAGGGGGATTCGCCACCGGATTGCACAATACCCTGGAACCGGCGGTCTTCGGGATCCCTGTACTGACGGGCCCTGATTTCAAAGGATTCACGGAGGCGGAGGACCTGGTGGAATTGGGCGGGATCTCTGTGGTAGAGAACCCGGAATCCTTCTCAATTCGGATCCTGGAGCTCGTAAGGAACAAGCGTGAAAGGAACAGACTAGGAAAGATCAATGCCGATTTCGTAGCTTCCAGAACAGGGGCCACCCTAAAGATCACGGCCTATCTCAAAGACAAAATGGACCTGTGAATCCTGGCGCCATAAAAGGATTGAGATCTAATTTTTCCTAGATTTACAACAAACCCCTTTGGTATGGACCGCAAGATTCTGCGCTTTTCTGTCACGGCTGCCCTGGCCGGATTCTTATTTGGCTTTGATACGGTAGTGATCTCCGGGGCAGAAAAGACCCTCCAGGCCCTGTGGCAGTCGTCGGATAGTTTTCACGGAGTGGTGGTCATCGGCATGGCCCTCTGGGGAACTGTGGTAGGCGCTTTGCTGGGGGGATTTCCCACCAACAGGCTCGGGAGGAAAAAAACGCTGGTCTGGATCGGTATCTTTTACACTGTTTCAGCCGTGGGTTCTGCTTTTGCCAACGACCCGATTACCTTTGCGGTCTTTCGCTTCCTGGGAGGGCTCGGCGTGGGTGCTTCGACCGTGGCTGCCCCCACCTATATCTCGGAGATAGCCCCGGCCAAAAACAGGGGAAAACTCGTGGGCCTGTACCAGTTCAACATCGTCTTCGGGATCCTCATCGCCTTCTTTTCCAACTACCTGCTCAGCAACATAGGCGAAAATGCCTGGAGGTGGATGGTAGGTGTGGAGGCCATCCCCGCATTCATCTATACCGTAATGGCCTTCGGACTCCCCAAAAGCCCGAGATGGCTTCTCAGCAGGTCCCGTTTTGACGAAGCGCGTGCTGTATTGCAAGAAATAAATCCCGAGGGTCATATCGAACAGCTCCTGGAAGATGTAAAACTGGAGAATTTGAACACCATCCCGGGGGAGACCATTTTTATCAGAAAGTACCGCTTTCCCCTTTTACTGGCATTTCTCATCGCGTTCTTCAACCAGTTTTCGGGCATCAATGCCTTCTTATACTACGCTCCCCGCATCCTGGAAGAAGCCGGACTCGGAGCGAGTACTGCCCTCCTGAGCAGTATCGGCATAGGGGTAACCAATATGGTTTTTACCCTTATTGGGATCAATCTGATCGATCGCATGGGCAGAAAGCAATTGATGTACATAGGGTCTGTGGGCTACATCCTTTCCCTGACCCTGGTGGCCTCAGCTTTCTTTTTTGAGTGGGAAGGCCTTGCCGTCGCCCTGTTCCTGTTTGTTTTCATAGCAGCCCATGCCATTGGGCAGGGTACCGTTATATGGGTATTTATTTCTGAGATCTTTCCAAATCATCTCAGGGGATATGGTCAGAGTTTCGGTAGTTCGGTTCACTGGGTACTCGCGGCTATCATCCCATCATCCATACCCTTCCTTTTCAGCAGCATAGGGCCGGGTACGGTCTTCGGTATATTCGCGCTGATGATGGTCCTGCAATTGCTGTTTGTGATATTCATGATGCCGGAGACGAAAGGCCTATCCCTGGAGGAACTAAGCAATAAGTTGAGTCCGCAAAAGCCGTGAAGGTCAGGGAATCCGCTTTTTATCGAAGATTTTTACCACCTGACTTTTAAATATAATATCCCGTAAATTTTTTATTCAAATTGGGGGATGCAAAAAAAGACCGGGTTCGGGATTTTTTGTAACTTTCACCTAAGCACGAGAACCATGGACGAACAACTGAACATCGGCACCAAAATACTGAATGGGTTTCTGCGCGTCATGGTAACGGTACTCGTATTGATTCTCGCATCCGTTGTTATAGCGCTGATCCTGGCCTTATTCGGATTCTGGTCCTGATGCTGATCAAATGCTGATTTATTTGTAATCTTCCTGTTTTCTCTCTCAGGAAAATGACATTGCTCCTATTGCATTTCTTTTCATCATCCGCATTTTGAAGACCCGCAATCCGTACATGTAAGACATCCTTCCTGATAGATGAGGTTCGTTGATTTGCAATTGCTGCATTTCTGACCCTTGGCGGCCACCCCGTCTGCCACATACCGCTTTAACGCCCTTGCCACTCCATTCTTCCAGGTATTGATCTGTTCACTGTCCAGGTGGAGGCTGCCGATCAGGTCCACAATCTTCTCTATGGGCATCCCGTGCCTGAGGGTGCTGGAGATGAGCTTGGCGTAGTTCCAGTACTCGGGGTCGAATTTATGGGACAACCCTTCGATGGTGGTCTTGTATCCCCGCGCATTCTTGTACTGGAAATCATAGCGTGAAATGCCATTCTCATCCCGGTTCTTGATGATCAGGCCCTCGTTCACCCATCGCGGGATGAGGATCCCGTCCTCGTCATCGGCCAGTCCGGTAAAGATCTCATAGGGTTTGCCGTCTATGAGTCCGACGAAGGCGATCCATTTTTCCTTGTTGTTTTGAAAACGGACCACATCGGCCTCCAGGACCTGGGGCCTTTTGGCGGGAAAGGAAGTGAGTTTTGAGACCTCTTCCTCTTTTTCTTCATCGTTGGAGATCAGCACACCCGATCTGGATCCGTCTCGGTACACGGTCACCCCTTTACATCCGGCTTTCCAGGCTTCCAGATACAATTCCCCCACCAGTTGCTCAGAGACATCGTTAGGCAGGTTGATGGTTACGCTGATAGAATGGTCTACCCACTTCTGTACCGCTCCCTGCAATCTCACCTTGCTCAGCCAGTCCACATCGTTGGATGTAGCCTTGTAATAAGGCGATTTTTCGACGATGGCATTGATCTCTTCCTGGGAATAATTCTTATGTGCGTCGTACCCATTAGCGGTCATCCAGACTTTGAACTGATGGTGGAACACCAGGTATTCTTCCCAGGAATCCCCCACCTCGTCCACAAAATCGACCCTCACACCCTTATCGTTCGGGTTCACCTTTCTCCTACGCTTGTATACGGGAAGGAAGACCGGCTCTATTCCTGAGGTGGTCTGTGTCATGAGGCTGGTCGTGCCTGTGGGCGCAATGGTTAGGAGGGCGATATTTCGCCTGCCGTACTCCAGCATTTCGTAATACAACTGTTCATCGGCTTCTTTCAGGCGAAGGATGAAGGGGTTCTCTTTTTCTCTTTCGGCATCGAAAAGCTCGAAAGGTCCCCGGTCCCTGGCAGTGTGTACCGATGCCCGATAGGCTTCCAGGGCGATGGTCTTGTGTACCTCAACGGAGAACGCATTGGCTTTCTCGCTGCCATAGCGAAGGCCCAGGGCTGCCAGCATATCGCCTTCGGCGGTGATACCGATCCCGGTGCGCCTGCCTTCCCTGGCTTTCTTCTGTATGTTCTTCCAGAGTTTGTGTTCCACCCTTTTGGTCTCTTCCATTTCCGGGTCATCTTCTATCTTTTTCAGGATCGTATCCACCTTTTCGAGCTCCAGGTCGATGATATCGTCCATGATACTCTGGGCAGCGGCCACGTGCTCTTTGAAGAGCGGGAAATTGAATGCAGCCTTTTCCGTAAAGGGGGCCTCCACATAGGAAAGCAGGTTGATAGCCAGCAAACGGCAGGAATCATAGGGACAGAGGGGTATTTCCCCACAGGGATTGGTAGAGACGGTCCGGTATCCGAGGTCGGCATAACAGTCAGGCACGGATTCCCGAATGATGGTATCCCAGAAGAGGATCCCGGGCTCCGCCGATTTCCATGCGTTATGCACGATCTTATTCCAGAGTTGAGACGCGCTGATCTCTTTTGAAAATTTAGGTGTATCACTGTGGATCGGAAATTTCTGAGTATAGGCTGCATCCGATTCCACGGCTTTCATAAACGCATCGTCAATCCGCACGGAGACATTGGCCCCGGTGACCTTCCCCTGCTCCATTTTGGCATCGATGAAATCCTCTGCATCCGGATGGTTGATGGATACAGATAGCATTAGGGCGCCTCGGCGACCATCCTGGGCAACCTCCCGGGTAGAATTGGAATAGCGTTCCATAAAGGGAACCAGGCCTGTGGAAGTAAGGGCAGAATTTTTGACCGGCGATCCCTTGGGGCGAATGTGAGACAAGTCGTGCCCTACTCCTCCCCTTCTTTTCATCAGTTGTACCTGTTCCTGGTCTACCTTCATGATTGCTCCGTACGAATCCGAATTCCCTTCAGTACCGATCACAAAGCAATTGGACAGGGAAGCGATCTGGAACGGATTGCCGATGCCCGCCATCGGACTACCCTGGGGTACGATGTACCGGAAGTTCTTAATGAGACCAAAGACCTCATCTTCGGACATGGGGTTGGGGTATTTCGCCTCGATACGGGCGATCTCCCGGGCGATCCTGCGATGCATGTCGTCCGGGGTACGCTCGTATAACAGCCCCTCGGAGTCTTTCAGGGCGTATTTGTTCACCCATACGCGGGCTGCGAGGTCATCCCCGTCAAAATAGGACAAGGAGGCTTCGAAAGCTTCTTCCTGTGTATAGGTTTTGGAAAGAGCAGGGTTGGAAGTAGTTTGCATAAAAATGGGATCTACGGTTAGGAATTCTACGAGACTAAAAGTAGGCAAGAAATATGGAACCGTTTTATGATAAAAATCATAAAGTGAACCGATTCAATGCGTAAAATATCTGATTATCAGCATACTAAATACTTATCAACAGAAAAAAGTTGACAAATTTTTGAAACTGCCATGGGATTTTCTCGGATACCCGTGCGCGGGTGGGTGTGTTAGTTCAGACTTCTACCGGCATCCTGCCAGAGCTGATTCATGAAATAAAAAAACCCTCCATTGCTGAAGGGTTCTCATTTCTTCTGTACAGGTGGGGAGACTCGAACTCCCAAGCCTCGCGGCACTAGTTCCTGATACTAGCGTGTCTACCAATTCCACCACACCTGCAAACAGGGCGTCAAAGATACAAAAGAAGAATTGTTTTGTAAAAGGAATATTTCTATAAAAATGAAGGTGTCCGGCAACAGAGTCTTTAAATCAATAGATCCTCTCCTTCCTTCATCAGAAATATGTAGGATCCCAGGATTATTCAACGCACCGGTGAAGCGTAACTCAGGTTACTGGCAAAGAAGGCCCGGAGCGCTAGTTTTGCATGCAGATTTTAATACTCCGCAAGTAGTCTGATCAGGAACCCGAATACCCATGAAAAGAATCTTCCTTATCCCTTTCTTCCTCCTGTATATTCATGTCCTGGCCCAGGAACATCCCGAACCTGGAGATCCGAACAGCCTGAAGGAGCTTTTTACCAGGGGGGAGGTGGAAGGCCATATTCGCAACTTTTTTATGACTACACTGAATGAAGGCTCTCTCAAGGATTACTACACGAACGCAATCGGAGGGGCCCTGGCTTACAAGACCCGGGAATTCAAGGGGTTTGAACTGGGAGTGAAGGGGATCTTCACCTACAAAGGGTTCTCCACAGACCTCAATGAGGCCGATGAAACGACCGGCCAGATCTCCAAATGGGAGCACGAGCTCTACGACATTACTAATTTCGACAATTTCAACGACCTGGACCGACTCGAGGAATTGTACCTCCGATTCAATTTCGAACATGGCTATCTCACTTATGGCAAACTGGCCATAGAGGATACCCCCCTGCTTAATGAGAGCGATGGACGGATGAAACCGTTTGCCTTTAAAGGGATCTGGTTTCAATACCAAAAAGGAGGACAGAACCTAACCCTAAGCTGGCTGGACAGGGTCTCCCCCAGGAGCACGGTGGAGTGGTACGACTTTAACGAGGCCATCGGGTTGGTGAACAACGGTTTCCAGCCGAACGGGGAAACGGCAGATTACAGGGATAAGACAGAATCCAAAGGCATCGCCCTGCTTCAGTATGAAAATCACATCAGCTCTTTAGATCTTAAAGCCAATCACTGGTACCTCCACCACATCAGTTATACGAGCATGCTGGAGGTGGACCTGCATTACAATGACTGGACCCTGGGAATACAATACGCCATCCAATTCCCAGACAGATTCCAGGACGGGCTTCCCTACATCGGGCGATACGTACAACCCCAGGAGAAAGGCCAAGTGCTCAGCGGAAAACTGGCCTATGGAGCCGAGCCCTGGAATTTCAGCCTGGCTTACACCAGGGCCTTCGACACAGGAAGGTTCCTCTTTCCCAAAGAACTGGGGCGCGACCATTTCTTTACCTCTATTCCGCGGTCCCGTCTGGAGGGCCTTGGCGATGTGGATGTCCTCACCCTTTCGGGCACGCACAGGTTCAAACGGGAAGGATTTTATGTAGGGCTCGATTTTACGGAAGTATTCGGGGCTAAAGTGGGTGATTTCCAGTTCAACAAATACAACCTGGATGAATACTATCAATTGAATTTAAGGCTACACTACGAGCTTAAAGGCTACCTGGAAGGCCTGAATTTCGACCTGCTCTACATTCACAAGGAGAACCGGAACAATTCCGGCCCGGAAATCATCTTCAACAGCAGTAATTTTGACCAGATTAGCTTTGTGACAAATTATGCTTTCTAAGCGGCTTAAATAAATGCCCCCTAGAGATCTGTTTCTTATCTTAGACTCTTAGAGAGTTGAAAATACAGCGCGGCAGTTCTAAGAATACCGTTTGACCAAAGGATCGGTCCGGTGATTGAACAGAGTAATTCGAATATAAAATGTTGTATATCATTAGCGGGGCATCCCGGTCAGGCAAAACCCTAATGGCCGGAAAAATCCTCGAAGAACGAAGGATTACTTATTTGTCACTCGATTGGCTGGTGATGGGATTTACGAATGGAATGCCGGAAGTGGGAATACGGGATACCTTATTCCCCGATGAGATCGCCGAAAGATCCTGGCCATTTTTACAGGCAATGCTCGAAAGTATGATATACGTCGAAACGGATTGCGTAATCGAAGGTGAAGCCCTACTTCCCGGTTATATGGCTGAATTAATAAAAAAACACCCGGACAATATCCGGATCTGTTTTCTGGGATATACCGATGTTTCCATTTGGAAAAAAATCGAACAGATAAAAAAATTCAGTACGGGCACGAACGACTGGTTAACCGATAAATCGGACGATTACATAGCAGACCACATCAACAATATGATAGCACATAGCAAAAATATTAAGCAGGCCTGTGAAGAGAATCATATCGCATACTTTGACACTTCGGATCATTTCGATAAGGCGATAGAAGATGCTGTGGATCACCTGCTGGGATGATTACGGCCTATGCGTGCTCAGTTGGAGTTCAAAAACACCCCGGCTCCAGAGATCATTCTCGGGTGTGATCACAGATCAGATCCATCCTGAAGCGCGAAGGATCCCTATCAGACCGACTCCGATCCAAAATACATTGAGCAAGGTGTAGGCATTGTCTTTCTTCAGAACAGAAGTCCAGGAGAGCAATACCGCATCACAGGTATTGAAGATCCACACAAAGAGAAAAGGGCTGTCTTCCCCCAGCCAGCTCACCAGGGAAAAACTAAAGATTCGCATCAGCACCCCGAGCATTTCTATAGGTCGTATATATCGAATTACAAAAGCGTTCAGTGGGTTCATAATTCCGTTTTTTTTAATGGATTGTTTCTATTTCCAACCGGTACTTCCACCGTGTTAGACTTCTCTAAATGTAGAGTAATTAGGATTACAAGCTTTGGGAAAAGAAACAGGAGATTTTTCAAGAAAGGTGCGGATCGGTCCTGGATCTGAATATTTTAGTTTGATCGACTCAGACCCCGCCAAAATCCCGCTTTTTACCTTTCCTATTCACCACGTGAGGATTTTGTCGGCTGATAATCAGGGGGATCAGCAAATGATTTCTTACCTTAGGGACAGGACCCCAATCTCACTCTTGCCGGGTAACCTCCTCAAAGTAACAGGCAGCTAAATCTTATCTCATCATGAAAAAAATGACAACTTATTCGAGACGTACCCTGGTAAGGAGCGGTGTCTTCGGGCTTTTAGCGGTGCCATTTTCAGGTCTTTTATTCGCCAAAGGGAATGCGGGACCCGGGGAAGGCTTTAAGAAAGAAGGGCCTCTCTTTCACCGGTATCCTTCCATAGATGACGACATAGTTGCCGAGGTTGTGGGTGCATCCCATTTTAATTTTGACAGGGTCAAGGAGCTGGTCGCCCACAGGCCCGAACTGGCTAGGGCTACCTGGGACTGGGCCTTTGGCGACTGGGAAACGGCACTTGGAGCTGCCTCCCACGTCGGTCGCAGAGATATCGCTAATTTCCTTATCGAACATGGTGCCAGGCCGGATATTTTCACCTTCGCAATGTTCGGTCGGTTTGAGGTCGTGAAATCGATGATCGCATCCTCCCCCGGGATCGAATCCATTGCCGGCCCACACGGCATCAGCCTGCTGAGTCATGTGAAGGCAGGTCTCCGAACGGACTATGGGATCCCCCTTTCCGACGAGCAGGTGGAATCTTCAAATCAGCTTATCGCTTACCTGGAAGAACTCGGGACCGCAGACCGGAAGGAGAAAGATATCCCCATGACGCAGGAAGAAAAAGATAGATACACCGGTGACTACCGGTACGGAGAAGGGGAAAAGGAAGGTTTCTCCGTGAAGTACAACATGAGGGGCAACCTTTCCCTGGGCAAGCTAGGAAAGTCGGGCGGGGCCCTTTTCCAGAAATCCCCCAATGTCTTTACCTATAATGGGGTCCCCTCTGTAGAAGTGCATTTTGAGGTCAGGGAAAATGAGGTCCTTTCCCTGACGGTCCATGAACCCGATCTGACCTTAAAAGCCGTCAAAGTATAACTCGGGGGCCTGGTTCGTGGGTGCCTGATGAAACACCATCATATGATCCGGAGAGATTTTATCCTAAACACTACGCTGACTGCCGGGGCTGTACTCGCCCTGGGCGCAGGGGCCTGTGCTCCGGGTAGAGAACTGAACAGCATAGGGATCCAGTTGTTTTCCCTGCCTAAATCACTGGAGAAAGACCTGGAAGGAAGCCTGGAGATGCTATCCCGAATGGGGTACAGGGAGGTGGAACTCTATGGACCCTTTCCGTTCAGTTCCGAGTCGGCCAGGGCCCGATGGGAACGTGTAACCCCCGCACTGGGTTTTTCAGGAAGCGGTTTTTTTGGACGACCGATCCTGGAATTTGCAACCCTCCTGAAACAGTACGGCCTGAGGGCCACCTCCTCTCACATCGACCTGGAGACCCTGCAAACCCGAATGACGGAAGTAGGGGAAGCGGCGCGAACACTGGGACTCGACTGTATGGGAATTTCAGCCATTCCCGAGGAAAAAAGGAATTCCCTGGACGATTACCGGAGGATGGCCGAGGAGTTCAATATCATCGGAGAGAAAGCCAAAAAAGAAGGGTTTAAATTTATCTACCACAACCACGGGTATGGCCTGCAGGAAGTGGAAGGGGTGATCCCCTTTGATCTCATCCTCGAACGAACAGATCACGGCCTTGTCTTTTTCGAAATGGACATTTACTGGACTAGTGCGGGCGGGGCCGACCCCATTCAGTACCTCCGGTCCTATCCGGGCCGTTACCTGGCCATGCATCTAAAGGATATGAAGGAATCCGTTACGTTCTCAGGAGATGGGGGAACCTCTGATCAGTGGATTGAGCTTTTCCCTTATATGACCACGGTGGGTAACGGTGTGCTCGACATCCGTTCTATCGTACAAGAAGCCCAAAAAGCGGGGGTCAAACACTTTTTTGTGGAACAGGACACTGTTCAAGCTCCTGAAATTGCCCTGAAGGAAAGTATTGACTTCCTGAAAAAGCTTTGATTTAATGGGTGAATGGATTCAATTTAACTACCTCCTTTGCGCATATCTTTTATCCGGGAGTATTCTATCTTAGTAGCTGGGAAAGGAATAGTCATGGAATCACTCACTGCCACGGAGATCAGAAAGTTGTACCAAACGGCCTTTGGCCTGGCGGTCTTTACCATACTCTACAATATTGCCGAGGGCGTTATCTCCACCTATCTTGGGTTTGAAGATGAAAGCCTGGCCCTCTTTGGTTTTGGGACGGACAGTTTTATAGAAGTGATCTCCGGTTTAGGGATCGCTCATATGGTGGTGCGGATCAGGAATAATCCCAACAGCGGCAGGGACGGGTTTGAACGGACTGCCCTGAGGATTACCGGAGTGGCCTTTTATCTGTTAGTGGCAGGCCTTGTGATCACCTCCCTGTACAATATCTGGACGGGCCACAAACCTATCACGACTTACTGGGGCGTGGTGATCTCTGTGATCTCCATTCTGGTCATGTGGCTCCTTGTGGCCTGGAAAAGGAAGGTCGGACACCGGCTCGATTCGGCTCCTATCCTGGCAGATGCCAATTGCACCATGGTCTGCGTATATATGTCCGTGATCCTGCTCCTCAGCAGTGGCATATACGAGCTCTTTGGGATCGGATTCATAGACAGCCTAGGTACTCTCGGACTTTCGTATTTCGCCTTTAAAGAAGGGAAGGAGTGTTTTGAGAAGGTAAATAGTGAGAAGTATTGTTGCTGTGATTAGTGAGGAATTATTTGTTTGCAAACCCTGAATACTGGAAGTGCTTCAGTACAGGCGGCGAGACTCCATGAAGGACTGCGCCTTCATGGTACACTTCTCTCTCCACGCCTATACGGGCGTTCCGCGTACAAAAAAACCCCCGGGGATCGGAGGTTTCTTTTCTGTACAGGCGGGGAGACTCGAACTCCCACACCTTGCGGCACTAGATCCTAAGTCTAGCGTGTCTACCAATTCCACCACGCCTGCATCTATAAAAAAAGGCACTAGGCTTATTAAGTCTAGCTGGCTACCTCCCTCCCGATATTTATCGGGATATCGGGACCACCACGCCTGCATTTACCGCTTTGAACGGGGCTGCAAATATAATCCAATTTTTCAACTTTAAAATGACATCACGTCAAATTTAATAGCACGGGTTTTCGTAATTTTAGGCCCATTCAATGATTGACACATGCAAGGACCCAAAGCGTATATCGAACAAAACAAAGACCGTTTCCTCAATGAACTCATGGATCTTCTGAAGATCCCATCCATCAGTGCCGACTCAGCCTTCAGCCATGACGTGCTCCATATGGCTGAGACCGTGGAGAGCGCCCTGAAAGAAGCCGGATGTACCCAAACCGAGATCTGTGAAACCGAAGGCTACCCCATCGTATACGGAGAAAGGACCATAGATCCGTCCCTCCCCACCGTGCTCGTTTACGGCCATTATGACGTACAACCCCCGGACCCGCTTAACCTTTGGACCTCCCCTCCCTTCGAGCCGGTTATCAAAAAGACCCCATTGCACCCCGGAGGTGCCATCTACGCCAGGGGAGCCTGTGATGACAAGGGACAGATGTACATGCACGTAAAAGCCCTGGAATACATGGTGAAGAACAACAAACTTCCGTGTAATGTCAAATTCATGATCGAAGGGGAAGAGGAAGTGGGCAGCAACAGCCTGGTAACCTTTGTCAAGGAACACAAGGAAAAACTGGCCAACGACATCATCCTGATTTCCGATACGGGAATGATCGCCAGGGACGTTCCCTCCATCACCACGGGCCTGCGGGGCCTTAGTTATGTGGAGGTCGAAGTAACCGGGCCTAACCGGGACCTGCACTCGGGTCTTTACGGAGGAGCCGTGGCTAACCCCATCAACATTTTGGCAAAAATGATAGCCTCCCTTCACGATGGGAATAACCGCATTACCATTCCGGGCTTTTATGACAAGGTGCAGGAGCTTTCCAAAGAGGAAAGAGAAGCCATGGCCAAAGCCCCTTTCGACCTGAAAGCCTACCAGGATGAGATCGGGATAGAATCCGTTTACGGGGAAAAGGGATACACTACCAACGAACGGAATTCCGTCAGGCCAACCCTGGATGTAAATGGGATCTGGGGTGGTTATACAGGGGAAGGTGCCAAGACCGTGATCCCCAGCAAGGCTCACGCCAAGATCTCCATGAGGCTGGTGCCCCACCAGGACTGGCATGAGATCACCGAACTCTTTTCCTCCCACTTCAGAAGCATCGCCCCCAAAGGGGTGACCGTCAAGGTCACACCCCACCACGGAGGGCAGGGCTATGTCACCCCTATCGACTTCGCGGGATACAAAGCCGCCGAAAAAGCGTACGAAAAGACTTTCGGTAAAATACCCATCCCCCAACGCTCTGGGGGAAGCATTCCCATTGTGGCCCTTTTTGAACAGGAACTTAAAAGCAAGACCATCCTGATGGGATTTGGTCTCGACAGCGATGCCATCCATTCCCCGAATGAACACTTCGGGGTGGAAAATTACCTGAAGGGCATAGAGACCATTCCTTATTTCTATCAGTATTTTACTGAAATGTCAAAATAAGGAACCTTTAACATAATTCCTTTCCTTTTTATGTAACAATTTTACCGGGGTCGCGTTCTAATAGTCTATCAATCAATTGAGAACACTGTTATGATACAACGCTTTTTTATCCTCTGTTCAGGGGCCGACGCCTCTATTCTAGACACTTGTTCCCCCGGCGAACGCAACAAATACGCCGGAATAGGCGCTACCGTATTCTTTACTGCGGTCATGGCCTTTCTTGCAGCAGCCTATGCGCTTTACACGGTTTTTGACAATGTATACACAGCCCTGGGATTCGGGCTTATTTGGGGATTGCTGATCTTTAACCTCGACCGTTTTATCGTTTCCACCATCAAGAAGCGAAACAGTTTTAAGAGCGAATTCCTACAGGCCACACCCAGGATCCTTCTGGCTGTCATCATTGCCGTGGTCATCTCAAAACCCCTGGAGATGAAGATCTTCGAGAAAGAGATCGATCGGGTACTGCTGGAACAAAAGAACGAATTCACCCTGGCCAACAAGAACCAGATCGCGGAACAATACACCCCTGCCGTCCAGGAGCTGGAACAGGACATCGTCCGTCTCAAGGAGGAAGTGGCCGCCAAGGAAGCAGAGACCAATGCACTATACGATACCTATATCTCAGAGGCAGAAGGTACGGCCGGGACCATGCTGTTAGGGAAAGGCCCGGTGTACAAAGAAAAACGCGAAAAGCATGACGCAGCCCTGCTGGAACTCAGGCAACTGAAAGCCGACAACGCAAAGCGGATCGCTGCCATCGAATTCCAGATCCAGAAACTCGCGGCCGATTACGAGAATGCCGTGGTCACCTCCCAGCCCATCATAGACGGCTTCGACGGCCTGATGGCCCGGATCAATGCCCTGGGTGAACTACCCTGGTTCCCATCCTTCTTTATCTTCCTGCTTTTCCTCTCCATTGAGACCGCACCTATCATCGTGAAGTTACTCGCCCCCAAAGGGCCATATGATTTTAAACTGGAGGAAGAGGAAAGTACCGTGGAAGCCTGGGTGACCCAGAAGGTTTCTCAAAGGCAGCACATCATGGCTACAGATGCGGCCCTGAACGAACGGATCTACGGTGAGATCAAAGAAGAGGAAAGGGTATATGCCCACAAGAAACAAAAGGCCGAAGAGCTTCTCAGACTGCAGGCCGATGCCTTTCACGATCTGCAGGTGAAAAGCCTGTAACCCTATAAGGCGTCGTATTCGGTCCTGAGTTTTTTGGTGAAGTTCGCAATCACCAGGTCATAGCTCAGATCTGTCAGTTCCCTGATAAGCTTCGGGGGCAGCTGTTCGAGATAGAGGGTATTCCAATGGGTCTTGCTCATGTGGTAGGCCGGCATCACAACCCCGTCATATTCTTCGCGCAACTCCTGGGCCCTTTCGGGTTCGCATTTCAGGTTCACCTGGGAAGGCACCCTTTCCAATGGGACCAAGGCAAACATCTTGCCCATGACCTTGAAGACCAGGGTGACCTCATCAAAGGGGAACTCCTCGGTGACCCCCTTTTTGGCCAGACAGAACTGCCTGAATTCTTCCACATCCATATCTTACCGAATATTAATCTGAGGGCAGGCCCAGTGCATCGTAAATGACGATCTTGTCCCAGAGGTGGTTGGATTCTTTTATGAAATCTAGGTGGGACTTTTCAGTCTGGTAGCTATCCTGGTCCTCAGCGGAGGCAAAGGTGACGATCAGGTTATAGGTATAGGTGTCATCCACGATCTCACGCGTGGCCCTGGGTGGGGTGCCCAGGAATTTGGTCTTGGCATAGAGGGTCCCGCTCATAAATTTCTCCATGGAAGCCTCAAAGGCCTCACGGTCATCGGCACTGTCCGGGTTCTTGAGCCAAATGTATACGGAGTGCACGAAGGCAGGATCGAAGTCCGCTGCTGAGTTGGTCGATTCTTTGCAGGAGATCACTACCGTCAACGCTGCGAAGAGCAGAAGTACTTTTTTCATATTCAAGGTTTTTTAGTCCGTTCCTATTTCCAGGGTTTGGCGTTCACTTTCCTTTAGTTCCAGGGCCGAGTAATCCAGTTTCCATCCAATGGTCTCCACCAGCTTGCTCATCAGCAACACTGCCTCCAGGGCCTCCCTCCTGGCCGTATCCATGAGTCCGCTTTTGGGGATCTTCTCCCGGATGTGTTGTATGGCCTCCTGGTTCAGGGCCGTGAGATCATTCGGCTTGAAGGCATTGAAAAGTCCGTTCTGTATATCGTAGAATTCTAGTTTGGGCTCGATGGACAACACCTGTGGCTCGGGAAAATTGGCCAGGATGATCTTCTTGTTCGAAGGGTCGGCCCGAAGTTCTATCTGTTGCAGGTCATACCCGATATGGGCCTTGGCGTTGATCACAATAAGGGCTTTTTTGGTACTGCTGACCAGGCTGAGGAAGCGTTCCCTCCGGTTCTCGTATTTGTAGATCTCGGCGAAGTCGCCTTCCACGGAGATCAGTTTGCACACGCTTTTGATGCGCTCCAAAAGGACGGTCGATTGCCGTTCCGTGGTTTCACGGTTCTGTTTCTTCCTGAAAAAGGAGTAGACCCAGTACATGATGATTGCCCCCAGGATCAGGCCCAACACTGCTTCTATAAAGCCATCCATAATGCGTTCGTATTGTCAATAAAGGTAAGGAAAGGCAAAGACATTCAGGGCTTTCAGTGGATTTTATAAAGTACCGGTCTGCTGGGACTGGCGTCGTTCTCAAAGGGTGCAAATTGCAGTTCCAGCAAATATTCCCCATCTTCTATATCGTTGCCGGCAAAGATGAATTCGGTGATGGTTGCTCCTGTTCGCCTTCTTCCATCCATTCCCCAAAATGCCCTGTGGGCGAGTAGTTTTCCTCCGTCCTTTTCCCTATCCACGGAGGGGAGGTCCACCAGCAAATGCTCAACGCCTCTTGCCACCAGAAAGGTCATGGCCTCTTCAGAGAAATAGGGCGGATTTGAATGGGAGTACTGGCGGGAAAGTTTTGCGCGAGTATTGGGGAGTGTCCTTACCACAAGGGCCTCAGGCCGGTACCTGCCCAGGGCTTTCTGCAGCAGATCCCCGGAGACCACAGCGTCCTCCCCCACTCTCTCGGGGGTAAGGGTGATGAGTAAGGCGTGAAAAAAGAATCGTTTCAGCGTTTGGTTGACCGACTCCATTTCCGGGGTGATGTGCCCCAGACATTCCGTATGGGTCCCATGGGCATGAGGATTAAAGGTGATATCATTGAAATTGGTGCTGGCACCCATTTGTACACTTCCTGTAAAGTCCCCTTCCCGGTGGGGTTCGATCTGCGGAGGTCCCACATACCATGCGTTCACGTTGTTAGGTCCTGCATGGAGGGGGATGGAGATATCCAGGGGCTTATCCAGGTCTGCCTCCAACCTCCGTTTGCCGATCTGAAATGAAATGATCATTGCTCAGTGGAGTATAATATGAGTTTATGTTTTCTTTTCTAAAGGTAGCATAAATAGGTCGGCCGCAAGTCCGTCACTGAGGAACTTACCTTTGAGGGATACCCGAAGCGTATCCCCGTCCAGATACAGGTACTGGTCTTCGAGATGCCTTTCAGCCTGCCTGAGGAGGTACTCCCGGAAATGACTTCCAAACTCCTGTTCTATACGTTGGAGGGAAACCCCCCACATCGTCCGCAGTCCGGTCATGACGTATTCGTTGTACAGGTCTCTTTGAGTCAAAATTTCGGTTTCAGCAGGGAGTCGACCCTGCTGGATCCCTTTGATATAAAGAGTGTTGTTCGAAATATTCCAGGACCGCTGCTGCCCGTTGAAAGAATGGGCAGAAGGCCCAATCCCCAGGTAGGTCTTGCCCTGCCAGTAAGCCGTATTGTTCCGGGAGAAATACCCGGGTTTCCCGAAATTGGACAATTCGTAATGCAGGAACCCGGCCGATTCCAGCGTGGTGACCAGGTGACGGAACTGGGCCTCGGCCTTTTCATCATCCACTTCAGGGACGATGCCTTTGTCAATGAATTTTTTCAGGGCAGTTCCCGGTTCCACTGTAAGGGCGTAACTTGAGATATGAGGCACCTGGTAACTCAGAGCGATCTCAATATTCTGTTTCCAGCGTTCGTCCTCCGCGATGGGAATACCATAGATCAGGTCGATGGAAATATTGTCGAATTGTTCCCTGGCCATTGCCAGGGTTGCCCTGGCCTGTTCTGCATTGTGGGCACGGTTCATGAATCTGAGGTCTTCATCAAAGAAGGATTGAACCCCGATGCTTAGCCTGTTCACTTTGGATACGGCAAAATGTCCAAGTTTTTCCGAAGACAGGTCGTCCGGATTAGCCTCCAGGGTGATCTCCGGGTCCTCCCCCACCACATAGTGATCCAATACGGTTTGGATCAGCCGGTCGGTCTCCTGAGTGTCCAGGACGGAGGGCGTACCCCCTCCGAAGTAAATGGTGTCTACCACCTGCCCTGTCAACTCTTCCTTTCGCATGAGCAATTCCTTTTCGAGAGCAAGTAGCATCTCTTCCTTTTTCTTCAGGCTGGTGGAAAAGTGGAAGTCGCAGTAATGGCAGGCCTGTTTGCAAAAGGGGATATGGATGTATACACCGGCCATCAGCGATCGATTCGGTCCCCGTTCTGTTTTACGAAAGCGGCCCATCCTGTATAGGATTTGCCCTGTGTGACCTTTCCCTGGTTGTAAAAATGGCATACGGCTGCGGCCAGCCCATCCGTACTGTCCAGGTTTTTAGGGAGTGACTCCAGTTTGAGTACCTGTTGCAGCATCCTGGCCACTTGTTCCTTACTCGCATTTCCGTTACCCGTAATGGCCATTTTTATCTTCTTGGGAAAGTATTCGGTGATGGGAATCTGCCTGCTAAGACCTGCGGCCATGGCCACTCCCTGTGCCCTCCCCAGTTTCAGCATGGACTGGACGTTCTTGCCATAAAAAGGGGCTTCGATGGCGATCTCATCGGGATGATAGGTTTCGATCAGGGAGATGGTCCTGTCATAGATCATCTTGAGTTTGGTAAAAGGGTCGTTGTACTTCTTGAGTATGAGTTCATTCATCTGGATGAATGACATTTGTGAGCCCACGACCTTGATGATCCCGAACCCCATGATGGTGGTCCCGGGGTCGATTCCCATGATGATCTTCTCTTTTTTCACCCGTTCTGTTTTGTGGTTATCTCCAGGGGTAATCTGAAGCGGCTCCTTACCGGCATGCCGCGTTTCAGCGCCGGTTCGGGTTTTGGCATATTCCTGAGGCTCCTTATTAGGATCTCCCGGAATTCCGGTATCTGGTCCTGAAGGGCACTGTCATTCTGCATCTCCACCACCTGTATCTCCCCTGTGGTCTCCACTAGGAAGTCGATATGTACAGTACTCTGCAGGTCTGTCTTGGAGGTAAACCTGAACTCCTGCAAACTCATTCCGAGGTTCTGCATGAGGGTCAACTCAAAACACGATCGCTGCTCATATTTTGACGCGGTCTCATCACACCCCTCAAAAAGGGGATACTGATCCACATCATTCCAGTCGATCCCCCTCAATTCATCCTCCACCAGTTTCTGCGTCTTAGACTCGGGGTTGGCCAGCCAGTCACATGAAAGCAGGAGGAAAAAACAGCAGCACAAAGCGAAAACCCTCATAGAAGAACGCATTCAGAGCTGAAAATTACGCTTTTTTTTAGTCAAACCGAATTCCCATCCCGTGTAACAAATCTGCCTTACCTTAGTCTTATCGGAAATACAGTTCCATGGACATCGTCTTGCTCGTTCTCGGTTTTATCCTGATGCTCACAGGCATCCTGGGGAGTATTCTGCCTGTCTTACCGGGTACGCCTGTAAGCTGGGTGGGGCTCCTCTTGCTCTACCTCACCAGTGCCGTGCCTTTCGACTGGTGGTTCCTGGGAATCACCCTGGTGATAGCCCTTGTGGTCTTTGCCATGGATTACATCATTCCGGCCATGGGAACACGGAGGTTTGGCGGCACCAGGTCCGGAATGATAGGCACCACCCTCGGACTGGTGGTGGCCATCATCTTTCCCGTGCTCGGCATTTTTGGCATTGTTTTCTGGCCCTTCCTCGGGGCTTTTTTGGGGGAATTAGTGAACAAGGCAGACCAGAAATCGGCCCTCAAAGCTGCCTTCGGTTCCTTTATCGGATTCCTGACAGGTACCTTCCTCAAATTCGTGGTCACGGTGATCTTCCTGGGTCTTTTTATTGCCAAGGCCTGGGAATACAGGGCAGAACTCTTCCCCTTCTTCTATTGAACCGGGCCACCTCTAATTTAGCCAGACCGTTTTTTCCTCCACAGGGGACCTGACACCGGGTTCCGGTTCTTCGTCGTAATACCCCATATAAAAGAATCCCAGGCATTTTTCGCCTTCCGCCAATGGAAAGAATTCGTCCATAAATCGGATAAGGGAAGGGGAACTCCAGTAGGCCCCTATCCTCATGGAAGTACAGCAAAGCCACATGTTCTGCACGGCCATGGCCGTCGCTGCGATCTCTTCCCATTCAGGAACGCTTTCTTCCGGGTCGCGTTGCATACAGATCGCTATGATAACAGCTGACTGTTGTGTTTTTTCAAGGATCTTTTTGGCTTTGATCTCCTTGGGCCGGGGCTCTGTTTCCCGGTACTTTGCAGACAGGAAATATCCCAGACTTTCCCTGGAGGCCCCTGTCAGCACCTTAAAACGCCAGGGTTCTGTCTTTCGGTGGGTAGGAGCCCAACGGGCAGCTTCGAGTATTTTTTCGATGTCCTTTCTGTCTATAGGTTTGTCATTGTACTGGGCCGGGAATACTGCGCGGCGACTTTTGATAAGATCGATGATCATAAATTTCTGTGGGATTAAAATAGGTGATGGTCCATGAGTGTAAGCCTTCTGCCATTTCTGGCGCATCTCAAACTTAATGAATACATTTAGGGTATTCAAATCATAGGAGTTGGTGGAAAAAGATACTATTTTTTATTTCGGGGAAGATCACCTGACTGCGGGTAAGGCACTTTCCCTCGGAAGGCTGGAAATTCGAGGGGAGATCAAAAAAGCCACCTGGGAAAGGATCAGGGAGAGCCACCGGGTGGTCCAGCGTATCGTAGATACAGGGGAGCCTGTCTACGGGATCAACACGGGGTTTGGACCTCTTTGCACCACCAGTATTTCACGGGAAGAGACGCGGATCCTCCAGAAAAATATCCTTCAAAGTCACAGCGTAGGCGTAGGAGATCCCGTAGATCCTGAGATTGCAAAACTCATGCTCGTACTCAAGATCCACTCCCTTGCAAAGGGATTTTCCGGCATCTCTGAAAATACTCTCAAAAGGCTCCTCTGGCACGTGGAGAATGACGCCATCCCCATAGTTCCCTCAAAGGGATCTGTGGGGGCATCCGGAGATCTTGCCCCCTTATCACACCTCTTCTTACCCCTGCTCGGCCTGGGGAAGGTACATTTCAGGGGTGAGGTGATCTCGGGGGAACAGCTCCTGCAAAAAACAGGGTTAGCACCCATAGAATTGGGCCCCAAAGAGGGCCTGGCCCTGATCAATGGCACCCAGTTCATCGCTGCGCACGCCATCAAGGTCCTGGACGGTTTCCACAATTGCCTGACGCATGCAGACATCATTGGGGCCATGATGATAGAAGGGCTACAGGGATCGCTTAAACCGTTTTACAACCAACTCCACGACCTAAGGCCCTTTAAAGGAACTCAGCACGTCGCCCGGCGTATCAAGTCCCTTCTGGAGGGATCGGAGATCATGGAAGACCACATCGATTGTGAGCGGGTTCAGGACCCGTATTCCCTCAGGTGCATCCCGCAAGTTCACGGGGCTTCCCGCAATGCCTGGCTCCACCTTAAAGAGCTTCTGGAGGTTGAACTGAATTCCGTGACGGACAACCCTGTCATTATCGATGAATCCCTGACGATCAGCGGGGGGAATTTCCACGGCCAGCCCCTGGCTATGGCCCTAGATTATGCCTGCCTGGCAGCATCCGAACTCGGCAATATTTCGGACAGGAGGATCTACCTCGCTTTGGAAGGCAATAGTCCGGGCATCCCGAAACTCCTGATGAAGGAGACGGGGATCAATTCGGGCTATATGATCCTGCAATACACCTCCGCAGCCCTGGCCAGTGAGAACAAGATCTTGTGTTTCCCTGCCAGTGCTGACAGTATTCCCACCTCCCTCGGACAGGAAGACCATGTAAGTATGGGATCGATTGCAGGGAGGAAGGCCTTGCAGGTCATAGAAAACGTACAGAAGATCCTGGCCATCGAACTCCTGACAGCCGCCCAGGCTTTCGAGTTCAGAAAACCATTGAGATCGGGAGCCATCCTCGAAATGGTCCATAAGGAGGTACGCAAAAAGGTCTCCTTTGCATCCAGCGACCGCGTCTTCGCAGACGACATTGAAGAGGGGATCCGGATGATCAGGGAAAAGTCGGTCATTGAGGCGGTAAGGGCCATCAGCAATAAAAAAGGCTATTCCCTCAAGACCCCCTTCTGGAAAGAATTTGAAGTGTATTAATTCATGAATACTTACGCCTATATCGGTCCGTTTACAGAACTTCTCCCTATGGATGCCCTCTCTCTGAAGGGTGGGCTACGGGAAGAATCCCTAAAGGTGTTACACCATCAGGGAATACTGGTAAAAGACGGTACTATCCTTGAGATCGATGACCATTCAAGGCTCATATCCAAGGCCAGGGAGGTTGGGGCGGAAATAACGATCATCGACATACCAGTGGTTGCCCTTCCGGGCTTTATCGACTGCCATACCCATATTTGCTTCAGCGGTTCCAGGGCCGGAGATTACGCCCTGAGGAACGCCGGTAGCACCTACCTGGAGATCTCCAAAGCCGGGGGAGGGATCTGGGATACGGTGACAAAGACGAGACAGGCCTCAGAGGAAGAACTAACCCTCGGGATCGTTGCCAGGGCTGAGAAACACCTGGCTCAGGGCGTTACTACCATGGAAGTGAAAAGTGGGTACGGCCTGCAGGTAGAGGAGGAACTCAAGATGCTCAGGGCGATCAGGAATGCCAGGGCATCCCTTTCTGTCGATCTTGTCAGCACCTGCCTGGCAGCCCATATGCTTCCGCGGGATTTCAAAGGGTCGAGGAAGGAATATTTGGAGGTGCTGGGGGAAGAACTACTGCCAAAGATCAAGGCAGAAGGACTCTCCAAACGGGTGGATGCCTTTATTGAAGAAGGAGCCTTTTCCCCTTCGGATATCATCCCTTATTTTAAAAAGGCCAGGGCCCTGTGTTTCGATATCACGGTCCATGCAGATCAGTTCACTACGGGAGGCAGCCAGGTTGCCATAGATTACCAGGCAATCAGTGCAGATCACCTGGAGGCCAGCACTTCAAAAGAGATCGCAGCCCTTGGAAGTAGCAATGTGGTGGCCGTTGCCCTACCGGGGGCAAGTCTGGGCCTGGGTTGTGGATTTGCACCCGCCCGTGACCTCCTAGATGCCGGAGCCAGCCTGGCCATTGCCAGCGACCACAATCCGGGATCTGCTCCCATGGGGCAACTCCTTACCCAGGCAGCCATCCTTGGAGCTATGCAGAAACTGAATACGGCGGAGGTCTTTGCGGGGATCACCTTCAGGGCGGCCGCAGCCCTTAACCTGCATGACCGTGGGGTCCTTGCAAAAGGAAAGCTCGCAGACCTGGTCCTCTTCCCGACATCCGACCACAGGGAGATCCTTTACCACCAGGGCAGCCTTCAGCCCATGTACACCATCAAAAGGGGAAAAGTCATTTATCCTAAACCAAAAGCATGAGCACTACTACAGAAAAATCGTTCAAAGAACAACTGCTCGAAGGCATTCCTTCCCGTCTCCCCCCAAAAACCACCGGAAGGAGCCAGGTTAGCCATGCGCCGGCCCGGAAACAGATCCTGACGGATGAGGAAAAACGCCTGGCCCTCCGCAATGCCCTCCGCTATTTCCCCAAAGACTGGCACGGGGAACTCGCTGCTGATTTTGCCGAGGAACTGAATACCTACGGGCGAATCTATATGTACAGGTTCAAACCGAGCTATCCCATGTACGCCCGACCCATAGGGGACTACCCCGCCAGGACGCCCCAGACGGCTGCTATCATGCTGATGATACAGAACAACCTGGACCCTTCTGTCGCACAACATCCGGACGAGCTCATAACCTACGGTGGAAACGGGGCGGTCTTCCAGAACTGGGCGCAATACCTCCTTACCATGCAGTATCTGGCCACCATGACCGAAACACAGACATTGCATATGTACTCTGGCCATCCGCTTGGCCTCTTTCCTTCCTCAAAAGACGCCCCCAGGGTGGTGATCACCAACGGGATGATGATACCGAACTACTCCAAACCGGACGACTGGGAACGGTTCAATGCCCTTGGGGTGACCCAGTACGGGCAAATGACGGCTGGTTCGTATATGTACATCGGCCCTCAGGGCATCGTACACGGGACCACCATTACCGTGATGAACGCATTCAGGAGGGTACTCAGTTCCGGTGAAGGTCCGGAGGGCAAATTGTTCCTGACCTCCGGTCTAGGGGGAATGAGCGGGGCCCAACCCAAAGCGGGAAATATTGCCGGGTGTGTCACCGTATGTGCAGAGGTGAACCCGGCTGCTGCCCGGAAACGCCACGAACAGGGTTGGGTAGACGAGCTTCACGACTCCCTTTCCCAACTCGTCCTTCGCACACGAAAAGCCATGAAAGGAAAAGAAGTGGTGTCCCTGGCCTACGTGGGCAATGTAGTGGATGTTTGGGAGCAATTCCTGGAAGAAGACATCTTTGTGAGCCTGGGATCCGATCAGACCTCCCTCCACAATCCCTGGGCAGGGGGTTATTACCCTGCCGGAATGGGTTTTGAGGAAGCCAACACCCTCATGGTGAAAGATCCAGGGCAATTCAAAGTCAGGGTTCAGGAATCCCTGAGAAAACAGGTGGCCCTCATCAATGCGCATGCAGAGAAAGGGACCTATTTCTTCGATTACGGCAATGCTTTCCTCCTGGAAGCCAGCAAAGCAGGGGCAGATGTGATGGCAGGAAATACCGCCGATTTCAGATACCCTTCCTATGTACAGGACATCCTGGGGCCCCTGTGTTTCGACTACGGCTTTGGCCCGTTCCGCTGGGTTTGCACCTCGTGCGATCCAGAAGACCTTCGGAAAACGGACCAGATCGCCATTGAGGTCATGAGAAGCATCAGGGAACACGCCCCTGAAGAGATCCGGCAGCAAATGCAGGACAATATCCACTGGATTGAGCAGGCCGAGAGGAACAACCTCGTCGTGGGATCCCAGGCGAGGATCCTCTATGCAGATGCTGAAGGCAGGACAGCTATTGCCCTGGCCTTCAATGAGGCCATTAGAAAGTGCCGACTCAATGCCCCAGTCGTCCTCGGCAGGGACCACCACGATGTGAGTGGAACGGATTCCCCCTTCAGGGAGACCAGCAATATTTACGATGGCAGTAAGTACACGGCAGATATGGCCATTCACAATGTTATAGGCGACAGTTTCCGGGGTGCCACCTGGGTATCCATACACAATGGTGGCGGGGTTGGCTGGGGAGAGGTGATCAACGGTGGCTTCGGCATGGTCCTCGACGGAAGCGAGGCTGCGGCTGGCAGGATCCGTAAAATGCTTTTCTACGACGTAAACAATGGCATTGCCCGCAGGAGCTGGGCCAGAAATCCGGAGGCCCTTTTCGCCATAAAAAGGGAAATGGAGCGAACCCCGGAAATGAAGGTCACCCTGCCTTTCCTGGTAGATGACGACCTCATCGACAAGGTTTATAAAAAGCAATATCCTTAAAGAAACAGCTCACCATGAATGGAAAATATACTCCCCCGGACCCCTCATTGTGGTCGGGCCGCAATTCCGGCCAGCAGGAATACCTGCATGAGAAGGTACAATTGGCCGAGGCCTTGGGAGAAGAAACATTCCAATCAGATGCCCGTTCCTTCGCCCTGTTAGGCTATGCATGCGATGAAGGGGTCAGGCGCAATGGAGGCCGGGTTGGGGCTGCAGAAGGGCCGGATGCTATTAGGAAGGAACTTGGCAAAATGGCCAGTCACCTTTCTCCGAAGGACGAGGTGATCGATCTGGGAAATGTCTGCTGTATTGGGGGTGATGTGGAGGAGACCCAGAAGATGCTGTCAGAACTCGTGGCGAAAATCATCCACCAGGGAGGATTTCCTGTACTCCTGGGAGGAGGGCACGACATATCCCTGGCCCATTACCGCGGACTAAGGTCGACCCTGCCCCCCTCTCAAAGCCTGGGCATTATCAACTTCGATGCGCACTTCGACCTGAGAACCCATGAAAATGGCAATCATTCCGGCAGCCCTTTTTACCAGATCGCGGAGGATTGCAGGAAGATCGACCAGCCATTTCAATATCTCTGCCTGGGGATCCGCAGAGAGGCCAATCCGCCTGAGTTATTCAGAAGGGCCCGCGAATTGGGTGTAGAATATCTGGAACTAAAGGATTTTACTTTGAATCGATTGGAGGGCGTGAAAAAAAGTCTCAGAGGCTTCCTGGATACCTTGGACCGTGTCTATGTGACCGTAGATATGGATGGGTTTTCCTCGGCCTTCTCCCCGGGGGTTAGCGCGGCATCCCCAATGGGATTTACTCCGGAGATCGTGCTGCTATGCCTGAAGGAGATCCTCACTTCGGGAAAAGTAATGGGTTTGGACGTGGCTGAGACCAACCCGAAATACGACAGGGACCAGCAGACCGCCAAACTCGCGGCCGGCATCATCCATTATATCATGCATGAAAAAAGCCTACTCTAACCAGGAACGGTAATACTTTCCGTCATCCAGGTTCAGGGCGGTCTGTGTAAGCTGCAGGGGTCTGAAAGTATCGATCATCACTGCCAGTTCCTCAGTTCCTTTTTTCCCAATACTCGCCTCATAGGTCCCCGGATGAGGTCCGTGGGGGATACCCGCGGGATGGAGGGAGATATACCCTTTGTCTATCCCCTTTCGGCTCATAAAATCCCCATCCACGTAATAGAGGACCTCGTCCGAATCTATATTGGAATGGTTGTAGGGGGCCGGTATGGCCTCCGGATGATAATCGTAGAGCCTCGGACAGAAGGAGCAAACCACAAAAGCACTGGTCTCAAAGGTCTGATGCACAGGTGGCGGCTGGTGCACACGCCCGGTAATGGGCTCAAAATCGTGTATGGAGAACGCATAGGGGTAATTGTACCCGTCCCATCCCACCACGTCAAAAGGATGGGTGGCGTAGATCAGGTGGTGGAGGTGACCCTGCTTCTTGACCTTGATCAGGAAGTCCCCTTTTTCATCATGGGTCTCCAGGTTTTGAGGGAGCCTGAAATCCCGCTCGCAAAAGGGGGAATGTTCGAGGTGCTGTCCGAACCAGTTCCGATAGCGTTTTGGAGTATAGATGGGGTGATAAGATTCCGTGATTAAAAGTCGGTTTTCCGGAGTATCGAATTGGATCTGGTAGATCATCCCCCTGGGTATCAGGATGTAATCCCCGTATCCGAAAGGGATCTCCCCGAGCAGGGTTTTCAGAGTACCAGAACCCTGGTGGACAAACAGCAACTCATCCGCGTCTGCATTCTTGTAAAAATAGTCTGTCATGGACTTCCTGGGGGCCGCCAGCCCAATATGCGCATCCCCGTTGAAAAGGATCACTTTCCGGCTTGTGAGATAGTCGTCCTCCGAAGGCAGTTCCAGGCCTTTAAGCAATCTCGACTTCACATGGTATTGAACCGCTGCCTTAGGGCTAATGTCTATCGTCTTCTCGATCTCCTTCACCTGTGTCGGCCTGTGGATGTGGTACATGAGGGAGGACATCCCGTCAAAACCTATGGTGCCGAACAATTGCTCGTAATAAAGACTGCCATCGGGCTTCTTAAAAGTAGTATGTCTCTTGTGTGGAATCTTCCCTAAAGTGTGATATAGCGGCATGGTGCAGAGGCATTTAATTAGTCCCTAAAATTACAACAAATACGGCCGAAAGAAAAATTTCAATATGGAAGAAAGAGGAGGAAATCATCGCGGTCTGAGGTCACCATTGACGGGGATCACCACGCCTTAAAAAGAAAAAAGCCTCCCAACTTGGAAAGCCTTTCATTGGCTGCTACTAATCGCTTAGTTCGCAACACCGGCTCCATTTTCATGAAGCCCAACACAACAAGGCAAAGATAGGAAAGCTTTTTGAAACATGCGGCATCCCCTGCGGGAATTTGTGCCGACATAGAATATCCGGACCTCAATTCCTGTGTCTATTCCGCTCTTTCGTGAGACTTCAAGGCCTTACGCCTCTTTAAATCATCGATGAAATACCCATCCACCCCGATTTGGAAAATCGCGAAAACCAGATGATAAACAGGATTTTAGGATGAACGGTATGAGCAGGATTCCTTAATCGATTTTGTCCGTGAGTTGGTCGGCATCGGGTATGTTCCGCCTGATACGCGAGTTTATTTAGAGAAGCTCTGAACCCCGGTTCGGGACAAAACACAACCTGCGATGAAGATAAAGAATGTATTGCTGTGGATACTCATTTCGAGCCTGGCCTCCTGTATGGAGGATGTGACCACGGTATACGAGAAACACGTCACGGAAACGGTCCTTATCGATATCCCCGCTGAGGAAACCCAGCAGGAAATGGCAGAGGTCACCCCCGAAAAGGTGTACCATTGGATGTCGGGTTTGCAAAGGTCCAGCGGACTCGTGGAAAGTACGGAGTACACCAATTTCGTCTCTCTTTACGACAATGCCCTTGCAGCTCTTACCTTTATGGAAGAAGGCGATCTGGATAAGGCAGAGCGGATCTTCGACTTTTTCAATGAGCGTTTGCAATCGGAGTTCCACGCCAACAACGGGGGATTTTTTCAGTACAGGGATGCCTCAGGAGAAGGGGGTTCCAGGATCTGGATGGGGGATAACGCCTGGCTGCTCCGGGCCCTGAACCACTATCACGAAACCACACAGTCTGAACGCTATAATACCATGGCTCGAGACCTGGAAACGTGGTTGCGATCACTGCAGGAAACAGACGGTGGACTCAGAGGGGGCACCAATGAAGACGGGAGTGCAATTCCCAGGGTCACCGAAGGAATCATCACCGCCTTCAACGCGGTAAAGGGCTATGATGAGTTCCACGAGCGTATCCTTTTATTCCTGGGAGAACAACGATGGGATCCTCTTGAAATGGCGCTGATCACGGATTCGGAAAATCCGGCCTACCAGCATGCAATGGACCTCTATTCCCTGGGATACCTCATCCTGGACGGATACCCGGAAGAAATATTGCAAAAAGCCGACCGGTTCCTTACCACCCAGCATGCTACCGCCCAGAAAAATGCGGTGAGCGGGTATTGTTTCGATGATGACAGGGACGTGGTGTGGCTTGAGGGAAGTGCCCAAATGGCCATGGCTTACCAGGTAGCAGAGCATCATGAAGCTGTTCAGGAAATTATATTGGAGATGGATAGAGCCTTTATCCCCGGGGAGATCAATGAAGAGGTCATGGGGCTGCCCTATACGTCGAATCCAGGGACCAATTTCGGAGCCACCCAACTCTGGGCTCATGCAGACAAGACCCCTGCGGTCTCCTCGACCGCCTGGTACCTGATGGTGAGGAAGGGCTTCGATCCCTTTTTGCTGGAAAGGGATAAAGAGATCCCTACATCGGTCAGGTTTTGGACGGGTTCAGGGGTGAACTGATAGGAACGCCCGGATTTTGCCATTTCCTTAACAGGATACGTACGGGATATCTCGTAATTTTATCCTAAAAGGTTATGAGAGATTCTGCAATGTTCTGGGTGGGAAGTACCACCCTCGTACTGCTTACCGTGACTATCATGGCGGCAATGGACTTCCCCTTTAACTGGGTTTTCTATATCACTGTCCTGGGGCAGGTAATGATCGTCTACATGGTGTACAGGGTCCTGACGGATGAATACACCACTACCAAGACTTTTGAAGACTTTTACGAAGACCACCCCATTCGGGAATAGTTCACTTCACCAGCTGCATTTCCTTTTCTTTCTTTGGATTACCCGGGGCGCTCATGCCTAGCTCAGGGATCACCAGCAAGGGTACCTGGGTGTGAAAAGCCATCCTTCGTACCACAGGCTCACGGGTCATTCGTTCCATATAGCTATGCTGATAATTGAGCATGGCAAGAAGGTGGATGTCCAGCTCATCCGCAAAGACCTCCAGGGTCTTGGAAACGGAATTCAGTTCAGATACGGTGTGTATATAATGGTCGATCTTTTCGAAATACTTCCGCAACATGTTGAGGTTGAATTGCTGTATTTCAGTAAGGGCCCTGATCTTGTTCTGTACATACACAATGCGGATGGTAGCCTTGAAACTTTTGGCCAGGTCGATCAGGGGTTGTAATTCGGTGCGACTGTAATACCTCTTGAAATCCGTGGCAAAGACCACCTCCTGGGGTTTCACATAGGCAAAGTCTTTGGGAATGGTGAGTACCGGGCATTCCTTTACCGCTTTGATGATCCTTACTGTATTGCTCCCCAGAAAGACCTCATCTACTCCTGATGCCCCTTTGGTCCCTGTGACCACCAGATGGATACCTTCCTGCTCCACGATATTCCTGACCTCTTCGACGAGGATATTAAAGGACGATCTCAACTTGAAGGTATGCTTCTTGTTCCTGTACCCCTTTTTGATCTTTTTCATGATCTCCTCCAGCCCCCTGAGGGAAGTCTCCTTATTACCCTCATCCAGTGAGCTCGACGGCAGGTTAGAGGCCATAAACCGACTGGTGGGGATGACCGGGGTATAGGTGTTCAACAAATGGAATTCACATTCCTCTTTCTTCATTAGTTCCAGGATATACCGGATGGCATTCCATGAATTCTCGGAAAAATCTGTGGGTAGTAAAATACGTTTCATGGGAATTTCTCTACAGTAACAGGGGTAAAAGTAGAGAAGCGAACCAGCGGAAACAATGACATTTATCAGGTTTAAAAGGGCCCTGAGAAGATCTGTAAAATGAACTCTTTGAGGTGTGAAGCAGGTAAATCAGGCTGCTTTTTCAAAACCCATCGACAAGGTCCCTAAGTGCTTTTTCGTTTTGCACGCCTATCTTTTTACCGGAAGTCTTGATGTACTTCTTTTTCTTGAATTCGGAGATGATCCGGATACAGGATTCGGTAGCTGTGCCTACCACGTTGGCGATATCCTCCCGGGAAAGGGTAATGCTGAGATAGCCATCGGCATCTTCCCCAAAGTTGTCCCTTAGGTACAGGAAGGCCTCCGCAATTCGCTGCTTTACCGTTTTCTGCGACATGTTTACGATCACGTCATCTGCTTCCCTCAGGTCGTGGGCCATATGCCGCAGCACTTCCACGGTGAAGTTGGGGTTTTGATGCAACACATCGACGATCCCCTCCTTGGGGATAAAACAGACCTCCATGTCGCTTACGGCAATGGCACTGAGATTGGAAGATTCCTCTGCGATCACCGAGCGCTGTCCCATGACCTCTCCTTTGGAAGCCAGTTTTACGATCTGGTCCTTCCCGTTGGCGCTGAGTTTTGAAAGTTTGGACACTCCGTCACGGACGCAGAAGACGCCGTTCAATTTTTCCCCCTCTGCAAAAATAGCCTCTCCTTTCTTAATGGTCTTGGTCGTTTTTGTATCGGAGACCCGTTTTAATTCCTCTTTGCTCATTGCCCGCAAAGAATTGAATTGCCTGATAATGCAATTCTCACATCTGGTGTTCATGATGTACTGATTTCAGTACTCTAAGGTACGACAATTTGAAGAGTCCTCCATGGAATTCGCGGGATTTTTCTGATCATTCTATGGGTGTATTAGAGGATGAAAATTAAGAATCAAAACTGACTAATATCATATTTTGAGCACGCTACAGTCCGCATCTTTGCCCTCAGGTATGAAGTTAGTGTATGGATAATGAGCGCTGTTTTCACTGCGGGCTCCCCTGTGATATAGATGCTGTACTGTTCCAGGACAAGTCGTTCTGTTGCCAGGGGTGCAAGACGGTGTACGAGATTTTCGACTCAAATGACCTCAGGTACTATTACGAGCTGCAGTCGGCTGCCGGGAAGACCCCCGACTATGCCCCGGGCAAATTCGATTTTCTGGGTAATCCTGAGATTGCGGCCCAACTGCTGGAATTCAATAACGGTAAACACCAGGTCGTTGAGTTCTTTATTCCGTCGATTCATTGCAGTTCCTGCATCTGGGTCCTGGAAAACCTGCAAAAGCTCCTTCCCGAAGTAGTGCAGTCCCAGGTCGATTTTCCAAAAAAGACTGTCAGGATCACCTTTCGCGCCACAGAGACCGATTTGAAAGAGATCGCGATCCTGCTATCGCGCATAGGATACGAACCCAGCATTTCACTCGCCGATTCGGGCCCGCAGAAAAAGCCTGAGGACAAGAGGCTGATCTACCAGCTGGGGGTTGCGGGATTCGCTTTTGGAAATATCATGTTCCTATCCTTTCCCGAATATTTCGAGGTGGAAGAGTTCTGGCTCGACCAGTACAAACTGCTATTCCGATGGCTGATGTTCGCCTTTTCCGTGCCCGTCGTATGCTATGCCGGCCTGGATTACCTCACTTCGGCCTATAAAGGCCTCAGAAGCAAATTCTTGAATATCGACGTGCCCATAGCCCTCGGTATCCTCGTCCTGTTTATCCGGAGTACCCTGGAGATTACTTTCGACTGGGGAAGCGGTTTTTTTGATAGTTTAAGCGGACTCGTATTTTTCCTCCTCCTCGGAAAGTACTTCCAGAAACGCACCTATTCCTTCCTTTCCTTTGAGAGGGACTATAAATCCTATTTTCCCGTGGCCGTTACCCGTATCAACCAATCCCGAGAAGAGGAGATCGTCCAGGTCAACGATGTGGAAAAGGGAGACCGACTGCTCATCCGGCACGGGGAGCTGATCCCGGTAGACGGGATCCTCCAAAACGGGGAGGCAGAGATCGATTACAGCTTCGTAACCGGGGAGGCCAGGCCCGTACACGTGGGCGGGGGCGAAAAACTCTTTGCCGGAGGGAAACAACTCGGAGGGCCTATAGAGATCCTCGCCAACGGAAAGGTTTCCCAGAGTTACCTCACACGCCTCTGGAGCCATTCCGTATTTGGTGAGAGGTCTGAAAGCAGGTTCAAGACCCTGACAGACCGGATCGGTAAACGCTTCACCCTGGCCGTACTTACCATAGCGTTCACATCAGCTATTTTCTGGGCATTTACTGACCCCTCTAAAATATGGAACGTCTTCACAGCCGTACTCATCATTGCCTGCCCTTGTGCCATCGCACTGGCTGCACCCTTTACGATGGGAAACATGCTCCGCATTTTCGGCAAGAGGAAGTTCTATCTCAAGGATGCGGCCGTCATTGAAAAACTGGCAGGCGTGAATACGGTGATCTTTGATAAGACTGGCACCCTGTCTACCCGGAAATACGACCAGATCACCTATGAGGGTGATGCCCTGTCACCCCAAGAAACTTCCCTGTTGAAAAGTACGCTTAGGGCTTCCAATCACCCCCTGAGCCGCTCGTTGTACCAACTATTAAAAGAACACGATATCACAGTACTCGACCAGTATGAAGAACACCTGGGCGAAGGTCTGTATGGATGCAAAGGATCTGCCTCCATCAAGATCGGTTCCTCCGAATTTGTCGATAAGTGTACCAGCAGCAGCCCCGACAGATCGGTGGTACACCTGAGTACGAATCAGGAATACAAGGGACACTTTATTTTACAGAGCCAGTACAGGGACGGCATCTCACCTCTGATGGAGCAACTAGCACAACAGGTAGAGATCGGGGTTCTCTCCGGGGATCACGACGGGGAGAGAAACCGCCTCGAAGTCCTATTGCCCCCACTTACTCCTATGTACTTTAATCAGAGCCCCGAGGATAAACTCCTCTTTGTGAACGGTCTCCAGGATTCGGGAAAACGGGTTATGATGGTTGGAGATGGCCTTAATGATGCAGGGGCCCTCGCTCAAAGCGATGTGGGCATCGCACTTTCGGAAGACATCAATGTCTTCTCCCCTGCCTGCGACGGTATCCTGGATGCCGGGAAATTCAAGTATCTCGGCCAGTACATACAGGCCTCAAAAAAAGCCATGGGGATCATTCGGATGAGCTTTGTTCTGTCACTGCTCTACAACCTCGTAGGGCTGTACTTCGCGGTGACCGGACAGTTGCAGCCCGTGGTGGCGGCCATCCTGATGCCCCTGAGTTCGATCAGTATCGTTGTCTTTACCACCATGGCAACCAACTGGCTAGGAAAATACATTAAATAATAAAAACTGATTTATGTCATTTTTTAAGGAACAGAGCCAAAGTAGTTTTACACCAGAATTCAGGTAGGTATGAGCGTGATTTACGTGTTGCTGACCATCAGCATAATGGTAGCACTCCTTTTTTTTATTGCCTTTATACATTCTGTTCGGAGCGGTCAGTACGAGGACTCCTATACCCCGTCTGTACGGATGCTCTTTGAGGATGAGTTACTCAAATCCGATGAAACCAAAGAGCGGAAGACTCCTGAAATCCAAAAAACCAATTCAAAAAGCAAACAAATGTAATTATGGAAGTACAGCAATTTAGTTACGACAACCAGATCGTAAAGAAATTTATCTATGCCACCCTGTTCTGGGGGATCATCGGGATGCTGGTAGGCCTTTTACTGGCCTTTATGTTCATGTTCCCAAACCTCACGGACGGGATCTCCTGGCTCAGCTTCGGCAGGTTGAGGCCGCTGCACACCAATGCGGTCATCTTTGCCTTCGTTGGGAACGCCATCTTTGCGGGAGTCTATTACTCCACCCAAAGATTGTTAAAGGCACGGATGTTCAGTGATTTTCTGAGCAACCTCAATTTCTGGGGATGGCAGGCCATCATTGTGGCCGCTGCGATCACCCTGCCCCTTGGATATACGACCTCCAAGGAATACGCAGAGCTCGAATGGCCCATTGACCTGGCCATAGCCGTGATCTGGGTGGCTTTCGGATGGAACCTCATCGGCACGATGATCAAGCGTCGCCAAAGGCATTTATACGTCGCCATCTGGTTCTACCTGGCCACTTTTGTGACCGTAGCCGTACTACATATTTTCAACAGCCTGGAACTACCTGTTAGCGCGCTGAAAAGCTATTCCGTCTATGCGGGTGTTCAGGACGCGCTGGTGCAATGGTGGTACGGGCACAACGCGGTGGCCTTCTTCCTGACCACACCATTTTTGGGACTTATGTACTACTTTGTTCCCAAGGCAGCGAACAGGCCGATCTATTCCTACCGCCTGTCCATCGTTCACTTCTGGTCCCTGATCTTTATCTATATCTGGGCGGGACCACACCACCTGTTGTACTCCGCCCTGCCTGACTGGGCTCAGAACCTCGGCGTTGCCTTTTCTGTAATGCTGATCGCTCCTTCCTGGGGTGGTATGATCAACGGACTGCTGACCCTGAGGGGTGCATGGGATAAGGTGAGGGTAGATCCCACCCTGAAATTCATGGTGGTCGCGATCACCGGATACGGTATGGCCACTTTTGAAGGCCCCATGCTTTCCCTGAAGAACGTGAATGCCATTGCGCACTTCAGCGACTGGGTCATTGCCCACGTGCACGTGGGGGCCCTTGCCTGGAATGGCTTCCTCACTTTCGGGATGGTCTACTGGCTGGTCCCAAAAATGTTCAAGACCCGTCTTCACTCCTTGCCCATGGCCAATTTCCATTTCTGGATCGGTACCCTGGGAATCATCCTGTACGCCCTTCCCATGTACGTGGCCGGGTTTACCCAGGCACTGATGTGGAAAGACTTCAACCCGGACGGCAGCCTGGTATACGGAAACTTCCTGGAGACGGTCAATGAGATCATGCCCATGTACTGGATGCGGGCCATCGGTGGTTCCCTCTACATCATCGGCTTTATCGTCATGCTGTACAACATCGTGGTCACCATCCGTTCCGGTAGTGCCGTGGTAGACGAAAAGGCCGAAGCTCCTGCCCTTACCAGGGTGTCCGCCAGAAGGACGGTTGGGGAGACCT
Organism: Muriicola jejuensis; assembly: GCF_010671595.1. Lineage (GTDB taxonomy): Bacteria > Bacteroidota > Bacteroidia > Flavobacteriales > Flavobacteriaceae > Muriicola > Muriicola jejuensis. Next base: position 803,879 of record NZ_JAABOP010000001.1, read on the forward strand.
TCCACACCTGGCTGGAGAGAAAACCCATACAACTGACCCTCCTGGCCACCATCGCCATACTGATCGGGGGTATCATACAGATCGTACCTACGATCCTGGTAAAATCCAATATCCCGACCATCACCAGTGTAAAACCTTATACACCCCTGGAACTGGAAGGTCGCGACCTGTACATTCGGGAAGGTTGTGTGAGCTGCCACTCCCAGATGGTAAGACCCTTCAGGAGCGAAGTGGAACGGTACGGGGAATACGCGAAGGCGGGTGAATTCGTCTATGACCACCCCTTCCTTTGGGGCAGTAAGCGCACAGGTCCCGACCTGCTGCGGGTTGGCGGGAAATACTCAGACAACTGGCACCTGAACCATATGTACGACCCCCAGAGCATGTCTTCCGGCTCCATCATGCCGGCCTACCAGTGGCTGGTGAGGAACAAGCATGACCGTAGTGACGTACAGGACAAGATGCGGGCCATGGTCTCCCTGGGAGTCCCCTATAGTGAAGAGGAGATCGGCAACGCCTTCACCCTTATGGAAGAACAGGCCCTGCAGATCGAAAAGAACCTGTATTCCGATCCCGATTTTGCGAAATCCTACGAGGAAGACAAAAGCCGGGCGATGGAGAGCGGACGGGAATTCGTGGAAATGAAGGACCGTGAGATCGTGGCCATGATCGCCTACCTGCAGCGACTGGGTACAGACATCAAAGTCAAAGAGACCGATCAACTATTATCAGAAAATAAATAAGTCATGCTGAAATTCGTCAAAAACCACATGGAGAGTATAGACGGGATAGCGACCTATCCGTTGATCTCCCTGCTGATCTTTTTTGTCTTCTTTGCCCTGTTGTTCTGGTGGGTATTTTCCGCCTCCAAAGAGCACATCAAAGAAGTTAGTGAAATCCCATTAGATGATAATCAACCAAAATAAAGCAACATGAGAACTATGTCACCCTGGTGGATCAGGATCCCCTTCATTTTCTTTTTGATCTTCGGCCTGGTCGAGTATTATGTGGATTCAGGAGATAAACCGGCCTTTATAGAGTATCCTATGGTACAGCTGTTCCTGTTGATGGTCCTGCTGATCCTGATCGCCATAGAGCTCATCGTAAAGTCGGTAGAGAACGTGCTCTTCCAGACCCTGCCGGAAGAGGCCAAGGAACGGTACCTCAATGCGAAGTCAGCTTCCTGGGAATGGGCTTGGGGCAAGCGGATGTACAAAAAACTGCTGGGCTCCAAACCCATTGAAGAGGAGGGTGAGATCATCCTCGACCACAATTATGACGGCATCAAGGAACTGGATAACAAGCTCCCTCCATGGTGGGTATACCTCTTTTATGCGACCATCCTCTTCGGGGTGGTCTACCTGGCCCGTTTCCACGTGTTCAATGACTACGATCAGGCCCGGGAATACGAAATGGAGGTCGCAGCCGCACAGGCAGCGATCGAAGAATACCGCAAGACTGCCAAGGACCTGGTGGATGTCAATACGGTCACTCTGCTCACCGATGCATCCGATATCAACGCGGGGCGTCTGATCTTCGAGACCAATTGCGTGGTTTGCCATATGGCAGACGGCGGAGGGGGGATCGGTCCCAATCTCACGGATGAATACTGGATCCAGGGAGGAGGGATTAAAAATGTATTCAGGACCATCTCCGAAGGGGGAAGGGACGGCAAGGGAATGATCGCCTGGAAACAGACCCTCAAACCGGCTGAAATGGCTCAGGTAGCCAGCTATGTTCTCAGTTTTCAGGGGACAACACCTGCCAATCCCAAGGCTCCTGAAGGAGAAATATGGATAGACGAAAATGCGCCCCAGGATCAAAATCCACAGGAAGAGTCCGCCTCAGATTCCACGACGGTGGCTCTGAATGAACAATAGTACAAAGGCAATAACAAGTGGCAAACAATGAACGTTTCCGGGATTCCATAGGGACCATCAATGAAGAGGGGAAACGGGCATGGATATTCCCCAAAAAACCCTCGGGAAGGTTCTACGAGTATCGCAAGTACGTCAGTTATGTGCTGCTTGTTTTCCTTTTTGCCTCCCCTTTTGTAAAGATCAACGGGAACCAGTTCCTGATGTTCAATGTCCTGGAAAGGAGATTCAACATCTTTGGTTATCCGTTCTGGCCCCAGGATTTCCATCTCTTCGTGATCTCCATGATCACGGGTGTGATCTTTGTGGCCCTGTTTACCGTGGCCTTCGGCAGGATATTTTGCGGGTGGATGTGTCCTCAGACCATCTTTATGGAAATGGTCTTCCGCAGGATAGAATACTGGATAGACGGAGACAGGGGAGCCCAAATGAGGCTTGCCAAACAGGCGTGGAACGGAGAAAAGATCCGGAAACGCCTGGTAAAATGGAGTATTTTCTTCCTGATCTCTTTTGGGATTGCGAATGTATTCCTCGCCTATCTCATCAGCAGCGAAACCCTGCTCCGCTACATTACCGACGGGCCTCAGCAGCACCTAAGCACATTGGTCTCTCTGCTGATCTTTACAGGGGTGTTCTACTTTGTCTTCGCATGGTTCAGGGAACAGGTCTGTATCATCGCCTGCCCCTATGGAAGGCTGCAGGGCGTTTTGCTTGACAACAAATCCATCGTGGTCGCCTATGACCACAAAAGAGGAGAAGGCGACAAGGGCAGGAAGAAATTCCGAAAAGGCGAGGACCGGGAAGCTCTGGGACATGGGGATTGCATCGATTGTTTCCAATGTGTGCACGTCTGTCCTACGGGAATTGACATCAGGAACGGGACCCAGCTCGAATGCGTGAACTGCACGGCCTGTATAGACGCCTGTGATGCCATTATGGAAAAGGTAGATCTGCCCAAAGGGCTTATCCGTTATGCCAGTGAGGACCACATCGAGAAGAAGGCTAAGTTCACATTCACCCCCAGGATGATGGGATATTCCGCAGTATTAGTGATCCTCACCGGAGTGCTGGTAGGGATGCTTTTCCTCAGGAACGACCTCGAAGCCACCATTCTTCGACTGCCGGGGCAATTGTACGAGCGCAAGGAGGAAAACATCATCAGCAATGTATACACCTTTAAACTGATCAACAAGACGACCCAGGATGTGGAAGATGTGAATTTCAGGCTGCTCTCCCATCCCGGGAAGATCGAAGTGGTCACCCATAAGAACTTTGAGGTGCCGGCTGAAAAATTGACAGAGGGAACCCTCTTTATCGAAATACACTCGGCAGACCTGAAGACTGACAAGGACAAGCTAAAGATAGGGGTCTACAGCGGGCAAACCCTGCTGGAGACCACGACCACCCGATTCATGGGCCCGAGGAATTATTATTGAATCTGGGGAATGGAATTAATAAATCGAGAATTATGAAACTGAACTGGGGAACTGGAATTGTTTTGGCCTTTGCAGGGTTTATCGGGTTTATCCTCTTCTTTGTCATCAGGATGAGCCTGGATGATAGGTCTAATCACGACCTGGTAACGGAAGACTATTACAAAAAGGAACTGGTCTTTCAGCAGGAGATCGATGCGATGAAAAGGGCAAAGGCCCTTACCCACCCACTGATGGTGGAAAGGACAGAGACAGGAATGCTGATCCGTTTTCCTGAGAGTATGTCCCCCGAAAAGATAAAAGGTAAAGTGTCCCTATACAGACCATCCAATAAACACTTGGATTTTGACTTTCCCATAAGTTTATCCAATGCACATTTGCTCATACCTGACAAACGTTTGTTGGATGGTCGCTGGGACATGACCGTATACTGGGAGTATGATGGAGAGACCTACCTTTTGAAAAAGAGTTTCATGTATTAATTGATCGAAATGGTCTATACCGCCTTTCTACTGGGAATATTTGGCAGCCTTCACTGCGTGGGGATGTGCGGCCCCATTGCCTTTATGCTCCCCCTTAGCAGGGAGAGTAAAACCAGGATGTTCGGACAACTCTTCCTTTACCACGCGGGAAGGATTGTCTCCTACGGACTTCTGGGGCTCGCCTTCGGGTTCTTTGGGAAAGGGCTCTACCTATTTGGGGCACAACAAAACCTTTCGATCATTATCGGGATCCTGATCCTGGTTGCCCTTGTGATCCCCAAAAAGATCGCCCGGCTTTTTGAGGTTTCCCGACCTGTCTACAGATGGGTCGGCAAACTTAAATCCGGCCTGGGGAATGCCCTGAAAAAAAGAACGGCCGATACGTTCCTGACCATTGGGTTGTTAAACGGATTCCTGCCATGTGGCCTGGTCTATATGGCCCTGTTTGCCTCCATCGCCATGGGTTCCCCAGCAATGGGTGCCTCCTATATGGCCTTGTTCGGGCTGGGTACCATCCCCTTGATGAGTACGGCTGCCTATCTTGGCGGAATTCTGAGGCCCGCGGTCCGCACCAGGATCCGGAGACTTATTCCTATCTTCGTGGCTATGGTTGGCGTGCTCTTTATACTCAGGGGCCTGGGCCTTGGGATCCCCTATGTTTCACCCAAACCGGCATCCCCGCAGGTTACGGCACAAATGGAATGTCATCAACCTTAGTTTACTGAATCGAAGTGAGACTTTCACTTAAATAATTTACGCTTAACCCTATGAAAATTGTTACCAAGACCGAAGCTGCCTCCATGGTTAAATCGGGTGACCGGGTGTTCCTGCAGGGAGCAGCCATGACCCCCAATACCCTGATGAATGCCATCTGTGAGCGCTATATGGAACTATCAGACGTAGAGATCATATCCATACATACGGAAGGGGATGTGATGTATGCCTCTCCTCCATACAACAAGGCATTTAGAATAAACAGTTGTTTTGTGGGCGGAAACGTCCGGAAGGCCGTCAATACAAATAAAGGGGATTATATCCCCATCTTCCTCAGTGAGATCCACCTGCTTTTCAGGAGAAATATTCTGCCCCTGGACGTGGCCCTTATACAGGTCTCACCCCCGGACAAACACGGCTACTGTTCCCTAGGGGTCTCGGTCGATGTAACCTTGCCCGCCATACAGACGGCCAAACTCGTCATTGCCCAGATCAATCCAAGAGTTCCCCGCACCCACGGGGATGGGATCATCCATCAAAGTTCCATCCATGCGGCTATTGAAGTAGACAAACCCCTGCACGTACATCCCATGGGGGCCATTTCGGAAATAGAACACAAGATCGGCAAACACGTTGCCGAGCTGATCGATGACGGTGCCACCCTGCAGTTGGGCATTGGCAATATCCCCAATGCCGTACTGACCAATCTGGACAATCACCGGAGGTTAGGCGTGCACACGGAGATGTTCTCAGACGGCCTGCTGCCCCTGGTCGAAAGAGGGGTGATCACCGGAGAAGAGAAAACACTGAAATCGGGGCGGATTGTGACCTGTTTCGCCGCAGGTTCACAGAAACTGTACGACTTTGTCGATGACAATCCCATTGTGAATTTCAAGGAAGCAGCCTATACCAATGACACGAACGTCATCCTGCAGAACCCGAAGGTGACCGCGATCAACAGTGCGGTTGAAATTGACCTGACGGGACAGATTTGCGCAGATAGCGTGGGGACCAAACAGATCTCCGGGGTGGGCGGACAAATGGATTTTATCCGGGCGGCTTCCCTCTCCCATGGAGGAAAGCCTATTTTTGCCTTTACCTCCCAGACCAAGAATGGGGCCTCCAAGATCACTCCCCTGCTGAAAAGCGGGGCCGGGGTAACCACCACACGTGCACACGTTCACTATGTGGCAACGGAATACGGAGTAGTTAACCTGTTTGGTAAGAACCTCCATCAAAGAGCCAAGGCACTGATATCCATTGCTCACCCCGATCATCGGGAAGAACTCTCAAGGGCTGCATACGAGCGATTTGAACGCGACTGAAAAGATTGAGATGAAACCATTGAATACCTACATAGACCATACCCTTTTAAAGTCCACCGCCACTGTGAAGGAGATAAATACCCTTTGTAAAGAGGCAAAAGACTACGCTTTTTACGCGGTCTGTGTCAATAGCGGTTACCTCCCTCTGGCCAAAAACAACCTCCTGGGCAGCGGGGTCAAACTGGCAGCGGTAATCGGGTTTCCTCTGGGGGCCATGTCTACCGAATCCAAGATAGGGGAAGTCCGCTATTGCCTGGAACACGGGACAGATGAAATCGATATGGTCATGAACCTTGGGTGGCTGAGGTCCGGGATGAGTAAGGAGATCGTACGGGAGATCGGCCTGATCAAGGATATCATGGGCCAACGCCTGCTCAAGGTCATCCTGGAAGTGGCTTACTTATCGGAAGAGGAGATACGTCATGCCTGCGACTGCTGCATCAAAGGAGGGGCTGATTTTGTGAAGACCTCCACGGGGTTTGGCCCGGGCGGTGCCACCCTGGAAGCAGTCAGGATCATGAGGGAAAGTGTAGGGAACAAGGCCCTGATCAAGGCGTCAGGAGGCATCAGGGACAAAAGCACGGCCCTGGAGTTCATACAGGCCGGGGCCAGCCGTATAGGTACCTCCTCCGGGGTGCAAATGATGAAGGAATAAAAACCGAAGTATGGGAACACATATCCAGGCCCGACAGGGCGACATCGCAGAAACCGTTTTACTCCCGGGAGACCCCTTAAGGGCCAAATGGATCGCAGAGACCTTCCTCGAAAATGCCCGGTGTTACAACCAGGTAAGGGGTATGTTGGGCTTTACGGGGTATTTCATGGGTAAGCGGATTTCCGTTCAGGGCAGCGGGATGGGAATTCCTTCCGCAATGATCTATTACCACGAGCTGGTGACCAGGTACGGGGCCAAAACACTGATCAGGGTAGGCACTGCAGGAAGTTACCAGAAAGAAATCGGACTCAGGGATGTGATCCTGGCCATGTCGGCTTCCACCACCTCCTCCATCAATGATGAGCGTTTTCCCTCAGCCCATTATGCCCCTACAGCCAACTTCGAATTGCTCTTTAAGGCAGTACGTTATGCCGAGTCTCAGGAGATCCCCTTTAAAGCGGGAAATGTCCTCACCCATGACCTCTACTACGAAGATGACAGGGATGAGTATAAAAGGTGGGCAGAGTACGGGGTCCTTTGTGTTGAGATGGAGACAGCAGGGCTCTATACCCTGGCGGCCAAACACGGTGTCAGGGCGCTTTCAGTACTCACGATTTCCGATTCTCTGGTAACGGGTAAGGTTACCACTCCGGAGGACAGGGAACACAGCTTCACCGAAATGGTGAAGATCGCCCTGAATATTGCATAGACCGTCATTCAAAAGAATGGACCATGGAAGAAGAACGGGAAAATTTTAGACTACAGGCCCCGGAATCTGCATTCCTTGCAGGCCCCCTGTCCAGGTTCAGGGAATTTCTATTCACTTTCAGGGTGCAGTGGAGTTTTATCAGGGGATTCCGGAAAATGCACTTTATTGGCCCCTGCGTCACCGTCTTCGGTTCTGCGAGGTTCGACGCGGAAAACCCCTATTACAAAAAAGCAGAGGAGATCGGATCAGAGATGACCAAGCTTGGTTTTGCGGTCATGACGGGAGGCGGGCCCGGTATCATGGAAGCAGCGAACAAAGGGGCTTATGAGGCCGGGGGCTATTCCGTGGGATGCAACATCATCCTTCCCTTTGAACAGAAACCCAACCCATATCTGCACCGCTGGATCAATATTCCATATTTCTTCGTCCGGAAATTCCTCCTGCTAAAATACTCCTATGCTTTTATTGTGATGCCTGGTGGGATAGGAACGCTGGATGAATTGTTTGAATCCCTTACCCTCATACAGACCAGGATGATCCAGAATTTCCCAGTGGTGATCTTCGGGTCTGAGTACCACAAGGAACTTTGCCAGCATATCGAAGTGATGGCCGAGAATGAAAGTATTAGTCCGGACGACATGAAGCTCCTTTTCGTGACGGATTCCGTACCCGATCTGGTGGAGCACATCCGACTTTACGCCATCAAACGCTTCCACCTTGAGAAAAAACCGGTTTCCCCAAGCTGGTGGCTGGGCGAGCGAAAAAGGAAAGACACCGCACATCCCATTCCGGAGAGATAATGGCATTCCTCCACCTCCCGAATATCACTGCCACTGCAGAATTTTCAGCATGCCGAAAATACCGGTATTGCCTGAACCTTGTTCTCACCTCACGCGCAATGGGAAAGACGGTCTGTGTGATCATGCAAAATCCCAGTGTTGCGGATGAGAAGGTCGCCGATAAATCGGTGCAGTTTCTGGAAAAACTGGTTTTTGAGAAGGGACTGCCGGAGTTTTCAGGTGTAAATCGCTGTGTCGTCGTCAACCAGTTTGCCCGGGTACAAACCAAAGGGTTTGAGGGAAATAAAACAGATATCGGACATGAAAACAACCGCCATCTCAAAGCCGCTATCCGGATCGCCGACACGATCTTGATTGCCTGGGGAAAAAGAAATCCCTTTGAAGACCGCCAAAGCACCATCCTGAAGCTCTTGAAAAAAACAGAAGGGAAGAAGATCCTCAAAACCAGAAAACATCCTTCCAGAGGTTTTTACAGGGATTTTATCCTTCCCTTTCCGATTTAGAAATCCTTTCGCTTCGCTACGTACACCATCCGCCATACAGGGAAAATGGTCCATAACAGAAGCATGACGGCAGATATGACTAGTCCGGCATTCGTGCCGAAAAATTGCTTAAAAACGGCACCTGTATATCCCAGAAGGGCAGAGATATCCAGCTTCAGGAGGATAAGGGTCCTGGACAGGTCCACAGGGTTCAGCAGGGTGGCCGCAATGGAAAAGTTGTCCAGGGGATACTCCTCGAAAATGACCAGGGAGATCAGGAACAAGCCGTCATAGATCACGGCCATAAACAACCAGAGGAGGACGGCATATCCAAAACCCATGATCCTGTTCTCGTTGGAGATGGCGATATTAAAAGCCAGGGCCGTAAAGATCAGGGTAAGAAAGGCACCTGTAACCAGCAGCAGCGAGAAATCGAAGATGGCATCGCTCATAAATAATCCATATAGTACGAAGGGGATCCCGAGCCCAAAGATCAGGCTGAAGGTAAGGGAGGAAGCCACCCCTAAATACTGCCCGAGGAATATAGATCTCCTGGGTATGGGCTGAGCAAGGAGGAGTTCTGTGAATTCCTTGGAATTGTAACAGTACATGATCCCGAAGATGGTTCCTATCAGTGGAACGAGCACAATGATTATATTCATCAGGGTGATCACGGCCTTGGACACATCGTTGTTCAAAAAAAGCAGTACAAAGCCCAGCATTAAGTAGAACAAAAAGTATACGTAGCTCCACCGGCTTCGCATAAGGTCATAAAAACTGTACTTTAATATCTTAAGCATTTTCGGGCGTAGCTGTTATGGCCGCAATGGCGTGTTCCAGATTGTTTTGTCTCGTTTTTTTCTTCAATTCATCCACAGTGCCCTGGAAATAGATCCTGCCTTCCAGCAGGTAGATGACCTCATCGGCCACCTCCGCGACGAATTCCATGATATGTGAGGTGATCAGTACGGTCTTCCCCCGGGATTTTTCCTCCCGAATCAATTCTTTAAGCCGGATTAGCGCAGCGGGGTCAAGACCTGTAGTAGGTTCATCGAGGATAAGTAAGGGGCAGTCGAACATAAAGGACAGGACTATATTCACCTTCTGCTTGGTCCCTCCTGAAAGGGTAGAGAGCCGTTTTTGCAGATGTGGCCCGAGGCCAAAGAGTTCCGCGAGTTCCTGCTGTCTGTCTGGTTGTTGCCTGAGATCTCTGATCATATCGAAGAGCTCTCTGACCTTGACATTTCCGGGGAAATCGGCAATCTGGGGCATATAATTGATCCCGGACCGATATTTCCAGGAGCCACGTATCGGGACATCCCCGATCTTTATGGTACCCTTGTCCGGGATGACCATCCCCAGGAGACATTTGATAAGGGTAGTTTTGCCAGACCCGTTAGGCCCCAGGATGGCTATGATCCCGCCATCTCCCATGACCAGATCCAAACCGTCGAGTACTTGGTTCTTGCCAAATTTCTTAAATAAGCCATTCACTTCAATCATTGCCTTCTCTTCATTATGGGGTTAGCATCCACCAGGTTGTCCGGAGTGAAGATGGGTGAGACTTTCTCTGAGAAGTCGATGATATCCATAAACAGGCTGCGAAGCAAAATGATGGTTTCTGGTGTTCTGTTGACAATATAGGAAAACAGTTTCACAGGTCTGTAGGGCACGTCCCCAATGCCATCCTTATCCAGGTCATACCCTGTGTATTCACTCCAGTAATTCCCATCAAAAACATTGTCATTCATTTTGCTATTATACGATATATCGAAGGAATTGTAGAGGAAGTTGTTATTCCTGAATGAATTGGTATAACAGGCTCCCAGCACCTTTACGGCCCAGCCGTTCTTAATGAAATGATTGTCTGTGTAGACCACACGGTTCGATCCGTCAATATTGATACCTACCGTATTCTCTTCGAAGGTGTTCCCCCGGATCTCAGCGTCGTTGATCTCTTTGAGCAAAAGGCCAAAAGCCGCACTGCCCCAATTCTTGCGAAAAGTATTCCCCGTCATGCTGATGTTCCTGGAAAACATCACAGCCACCCCGGCCCCGTTGTTTTCAAAGGTATTCCCCGTATAGCGGTCGTTATTCGAAAACATGAAATGGAGTCCGTACCTCAGGTTTTTTGTGCTGACGTTGTCAGCGATCACGACCTCATCTGCAAATTCGAGGTAGATACCATCCCTTACCCCCTGTACGTGGTTACCTCTCACTTCTACGTGCTTGGAATACCACAGCTGAATGCCGTTCCCCGAATTGTATTCGTCTTTGGCATCGCCGATTATGGTATTGTTCAGGACCTTACCGTTGTCGGATCTCTCGAGATAGATCCCGAAGAACAGGTTCTTAAGGGTGACATGCTCAATCCGATAATACTCACTTTTAACAACGCGTATCGCCGCCCAGTCTGTCGTATAGCTGGTCCCTACATTCCTGATCTCGATCCCATCGACCGTCACACTATCCGCGAGGATCCGTAGGATCTCACCCTTATCTTGCCCGTCGATCACGGCACCGGGTTCCCCCAGAAGGGTCAGAGGCTTTTCTACTGCGATGTTGTACTCAAGGTAAGTCCCTTTACGTATCAGGACGGTATCCCCGACTCCAGCCTTTTCAATGCCTTTTTTAATCGTACTCACCGCGCAATCCGGGCAAACTTCCACCTGCCCGGCAACCTGGGTCCAACCCGAGGGCAAGAGAAAGAAAAGGAATATTAGGAGGACTGACTTCATGGGTGAATTTATCTGATAATTACGAATTTGGAATCCTCCAGCGCGTTTACGTAATGCGCAATGCGACCGGGAAAATGGAAGTGCTCCTGGCGTTGGAGCTCATAGGTATTCCCCTGGATATGGAACAGGATTCTGCCTTCAAGGACCAGCAGGTGCGCATCCCTGGGCGAAATGTGCTCGGGGAAAGCATGTCCTTTTTCCAGGGAGATCCCCAGGACCTCCAGGGCATCGGAGGCCACTAATTTTCTGATCTGGAGGGATTTGTACTCCAGGGATCTGAATCCTTTTTCTATCGAATACATCACCATTATGTTTTTAGGAGGGTCATTTGCTGAACCTTTCCAGGAGTTCCTCCCAGTTAAGTAATACACCTCCATTTGCCTGTCTGACCCTTTCAGCGGCCTCCCTGTTCTTGAAGGCGGAGAGATAGGCCCCCATCGGACTTGGGATATTCTCACTGATAAGGAAGGTAGCTGCCCTCGCATCCACAAGGTCTCCCGGGTTGGAGAAATCATTGACAAGGTAGAGGGCTATATCTGAATCTACCTGCTCATTTAAGTGATTGATCATACATTCCGAGGCATCGAACTTAAAGGCTTTGCCCTTTGAGGTCACCAATTCGGCTGCGTGTTGTCTGTCTACTATGGTCATGCTGCAGTAGCTGCACCCGTCCATCCCATACTGTATAGGTTCGGGTTTGATCGAACAGGAAGCCAGAACGACAATTAGACCATAAGCCAGATATCTGAATATTTTCATTTTATCTCTCCGATTCAGGTAAACAGTTTATTCGATCTCTGATGTTTGTGCCCCAGGAAAAAGGCTCCTATCGTCAGCATCATGCCCGTGAACATAAACCATGCTCCGGTCGCTGGCAAGGAAGTTACATCAAAATTCAGCATTTTAGTATGCCCGAACAGTGGCGGTTTGTAGGTCATGGGCGTACCGTCCGGATTGGCGAGTTTCATAATTGCATTGGGGTCGAGGTTGGTGCCGTAATCCACCATCCACGCATTGAAGTCGTACATACCGAGAACCCCCAGTACAGACATAAGAAGGAACCATCCCAGGAACCATTTGTGGCTGAGTTTTCCCAGGTAAGCCAGAATACCGATCAGAGATCCCAAAAAGACCATAAGGCCGATCACCTTTGGAAAGGTGTTGAATTCCCACATCTCCTCCGGTTTAGGCAGGGTTTTCATCCCTATATAATGGTTGAGTCCGTCAATATTCTGAATGTCAAATTCATTGACATCCCGTATGCCGTCTATATGTATGTTTATGCCCAAAGGATCCGGGTATTGGGGTGCCCCGAGCATGATATTCCAGAGGGGGAACACATACAATCCCAGAAGGAACAGAGGGCCAACGATCATGAGTATGCTAGCTTTTTTCATTTGGAGCTTATCATTGTTAATTCAAAATACACATGGGATTACCCCGTAAAAAAAGCGGGCAGGATCTTGGTTCTACCCGCTTTTCTCCTGAAGGGAATCACCTGTTTATTCGCCTAACGACCAAGATAGTTCGACGTTGGCATTGGCGGGAGATACCCTTACGTAACCCTGCATTTCCTGGTGTAGTGCCGAACAGAAATCAGTACAGTAGAACGGCCACACACCTACCTGTTTAGGTTCCCAGACCGATGTCTTGGTCTGTCCGGGCATAACCAGTATCTCGGATGTATTTTGTCCGATGATAGAAAAACCATGAGGCACATCAAAGTCCTGTTCGTGGTTGGTGATGTGGAAATACACCTTGTCCCCAACCTTGATCCCTTCGATATTATCCGGAGTAAAATGGCTGCGGATCGTAGACATATACACGTGTACCTCATTGCCATTTCGCTCCACCCTGGCCTGATCCGGACTACTAGTCACATATTTGTGTTTGTTCTCGTCCAGCCTGTAGATCTTCTTCGACCTGGGCTCCAGCAATTCTGCAGGACAACCCGCGGCATAATGAGGTTCTCCATGGGTGGGGAAGTCGTATAACAATTCCATTTTATCCCCGGAGATGTCATAAATCTGGGCAGAGTGCTCCATTTCGGGACCTGTGGGCAAATACCTGTCCTTGGTGATCTTGTTCATGGCCACCAGATATTTGCTGAATGGCTTTCTGGAGTTTCCACCAGGGATCATGAGGTGACCTACGGAATAATAAGTGGGTTTCCTGTCCAGTACTTCCCAGGTCCCTACGTTCCATTTAACTACTTCCGATGAGATAAAGAAGGTGGTATATGCATTGCCCTTGTCGTCAAACTCGGTGTGTAATGGACCTAAGCCCCCGCTTTTTACGGTTCCGGCCATCACTTCTTCAAACTTCAGGATAGGAATACCATAGGCTTCACCATCAAATTTCTTACCTTCTATGGCAGCCATCATCTTGTCAAAGGAGTGTACGGTTATATCCGCAGACAGTTTGCCGCTTCCTATAATGTACTGACCACTAGGATCTACGTCACAACCGTGAGGGGATTTGGGTGTGGGAAGCAGGTAGAACGCCCCGGGAACATCTGTAGGATCTACAGTAATGACCTCTTTCTTCATGGTAGAGGTGCCGGTGTGGGTTTCTTCGTCATAGACATTGTGGGCATAATTAGCGGGCATCTTTGTCCCGCCTCCGTTTTTCACATATTCCTCTATCTTCATCCAGTTCACTGCGGCGATGAAATCCTTATCGTTCTGGGATGCCATTACTTCCAGAAGTGAATTGGCCTCTTCTGTATTATAGGTTGAGAAGAAGAACCATCCATGAGATTTTGCCCTGCCAGGACGGGAAAGGTCATAGTTAAACCCGGGCATCAGGATCTGGAATTCCAGGTTGAGCCGACCGTTATCCGGTGCCACGCTGATGAAAGAAAGAGCTCCCTTAAAATTCCCTTTGTATTCATTGATGGGCATATCCCTTTGAGGAACCGGCACTGAAAAACGGGTTCCGGCAACCACGTATTCCGTGTTCTCAGTGATAAAGGAAGAACTGTGGTTTCCGGCACTGTTGGGGATCTCAATGATCTCCTCGGTCTCAAAAGTGCTCAGGCTGACCCGGGCGATACGGGGGGTATTGTTCCCGTTGACAAAGATCCATCGACCATCCAGTTCCCCGTTGGTCTGGGATATGTCCGGGTGGTGCAGGTCGTCCCAGGGTACAAATCCGAAAGAAGTATTAAGCATGGGCTTGGTCTCCTCGGAATACCCATACCCGGAGGTTGGGAATTGTGAGAATACAGGGATTTCCTTGAACATACGCCCGGAAGGAAGGCCATAGACCGTCAGGTTTCCACTGTATCCTCCGGAAAGGAAGGCGTAATAGGAATCCCTTTGCCCCGGAGCGATATAGACCTTTTCGGCTGCGCTGGAGGCCAGGGCTCCATTTGATGATTTACCCGGGTCATTACAGCCGATGAAGATCATCGACAGTCCGAGCAATCCAAGCATTGAATATTTGACTTTTTTCATTGTATTTGATTTATTTGATTCACGGTTTATCTATTATTCTGAAGGAGGCAACATGACCTTGTCCACTACGTGTACGATCCCGTTTCCTGCATTGATGCTGGCTACGATCCTGGCCCCTCCTACGTAAACTTCTCCGTCTTTTACTTCGATGGGGACACTTTGGTCGTTGGCCTGTCCAAGTTTCTTGAATTTCATCAGGAATTCCTTGCTGTAATTGCCAGGTGTAACGTGGTATTTTAAAATGTTGGCCAGGGCGTCCTTGTTCTCCGGTTTAAGAAGATCATCGACGGTACCGGCTGGCAGCGCATCAAAGGCTGCATTGGTGGGCGCAAAGACCATCAAGGGGCCTGCATTCACCAGGGCATTCTCAAGATCAGCAGCTTGTACGGCTGCTACCAGTGTGGTGTGGTCAGGAGATCCAATTGCGATCTGAAGGACATTGGGCACAGATTCATCATCTTCGATAAAGGCCTGGCCCTGTTCTTTTGCCTCCGAGGTAGAGGCAGCAGGTGAGGTTGTTGCGGCTTCTGATTTTCCGTCATTCTTACACCCGGTAAATACAGCCAGAGCTAATAATGACAACAGAATTAGTTTTAAGGTGCTAATTGTTTTCATAGAAGTTTATCTTATAGGGTTCTGAAATATTCGAGGATTGCCCGGGTCTGTTCCAAGGTCAGGTTCTGATTGGCCATGGCCGCACCATTAAACTCTACCAACAGGTCTTTGGCACATCGGTCCTGCTCCGTCATCAGTTGGGGATCCAGGATCATATTCATGATCCATTCCGGACTGCGTCTTTCCAAAATACCTTTGGGAGACGGGCCGATAAATCGCTTGTCTAACTTGTGACAGGCAGTACAGTTGGTCTTGAAGATGGCCTCGCCTTCGGCAGCCATAGCGGTATTGATTTCGGGATCCAGGGTGATCTCTTTGATCTGGCCAACCCCTTTTTCATCCAGGGTGATGCGCTGGGAGGCAGGCACCTCATCGGATGCAACGGAAGTTTGGGCCGGAGCTTCCTCCACCTTGCTCCTTTCCAGGCTGAAACCGTCCTTTTTTTCTTCTTTGCCCCCGCAGGAGAAAAGCAGGATAGCACATAATAAGGCAATGAGTTTACTTGTAATTTTCATGGATTTACGGATTAAATTTCGGGGCTAAATTATGTGCGGAAAAAGGGAAAAAGTATGATAATTATCATATTTCGGATATTATTATCCTTTTATACTTGTATTGTATTTTTTACGAACTTTACCGGAAAACTATGTTCAGCAATTCCTCCAAGTACGCCCTAACGGCGGTGATCCATCTGGCTAGTCAAACCGATGAGGCTCATAAAAAAATGGTGAAAGACCTGAGCCTGTATACCGATATCCCTAAAGCCTATCTCGCAAAACTCCTGCAACAACTCTCCAAACACCAGGTCATCTCTGCGACCAAGGGACCCAAAGGAGGGTATTATCTCACAGAAGAGAACAGGAAATTACCCGTATACAGGATCATAGAGGTGATCGATGGGACCCACAGACTGGAATCCTGTGTTCTGGGCTTGGAAGATTGTAACGCGGAGAACCCATGCCCCCTCCACGACTTAGTCAATCCAAGCAAAGCCATCCTATTGAACACCCTGAAACACATGAGCATTGAGGAACTCGCCGGAAAACTCAACAAGAACGATGGTTTTTCCATCCCCGGAACCTGAACAAACGCTGAAAATTTCCTTACCTTTTAAGGCATAACACAACTGATATTTATGAGTAATAAAGGATCCAGGCGCACTTTCATAAAAAAAGCTGCCCTGGGGAGTACTATGCTAGGCAGTGCTCCTTACATCATGGCAATGCCGCAAGGTGAATTGAGGACTTTGGAAAGGGTCTATCCTCAATTAAAGTACAGTGCAAATGACCAGGTGAACCTGGCCCTGATCGGTTCAGGGATTCAGGGGATATACGACACCACCACGGCCCTGAAGGTTCCCGGAGTTCAGCTGGTGGCCGTGTGTGATCTCTATACAGGCCGACTGGCCCGTGCCAGGGAACTCTGGGGAGATCACCTCTTCACGACCCGGGATTACAGGGAGATCCTCTCCCGCAAAGACATAGACGCTGTGATCGTGGCAACCCCTGACCACTGGCATACCAGAATTGCCGTCGATGCCTTGAATGCAGGCAAAGCAGTCTACTGCGAGAAGCCTATGGTACAGCGGTTTGAAGAAGGGAAAACTCTCATAGACGCCCAGAAAAGTTCCGGTTCCATTTGCCAGGTGGGCAGCCAGGGCATGTCCTCCCTAGGGAATGAAAAGGCACGGCAGCTGTACAAAGAAGGAGCTATAGGAGACATCGTACTGCTCGACATGTACAACGACCGGTATTCTTCAGAAGGTGCCTGGCAATATCCCATTCCGACCGACGCCAGTTCAGAAACGGTTGATTTTGACACCTTCCTGGGCAACGCCCCAAAAAGGCCATTCGACTCCACCCGTTTCTTCCGATGGAGAAATTACAGGGACTACGGTACAGGGGTTGCGGGAGATCTTTTTGTTCACGCCTTCTCAACCTTACACTACATCCTGGATTCCAAAGGCCCCGAGAGGGCCCTGTCTTCAGGCGGACTCCGCTATTGGAAGGACGGGCGGGATGTTCCGGATGTTACCCTTACCCTGTATGACTACCCAAAAACGCCGACCCATGCGGCCTTCAATGCTTCCTTCAGGGTGAACTTCATAGCGGGCTCAGGCGATGGGGGCGGTTTTCGCCTGATCGGAACAGAAGGCGCCATGGAGGTCAGTCAGAATTCGGTTCGTCTACAGAGAAGTAAACTGGGAACAGTGCCTGGAGATTATTCTATGATCGCTTATACGGAGGAGGAACAAAAGCGGCTTCGCGAAAAGTTCCGGGCCAGTTCGAAAGATCGAAGGGCCGATGATCTATCCGCTGGTGAGACCCTATGGAAAGCCCCTTATGATTACCCGGGAGGTCATTACGATCATTTCAACAATTTCTTTAAGGCCATCAGAAATAAGGAACCTGTCCTACAGGACCCAACCTTTGGCATGCGGGCGGCCGGTGCAGCCCTCCTTGCAAATGAGAGCTACAACACCGAGAAACCCGTTCGATGGGATCCGGAAAAGATGAGACTTGTCTGAGAAGGGAAACAGTGCTTTGGATAACGCTCTTCCCGTTCGTTGACTACCTTAAATTTTAAAGGTGATCACAGGCACCTTGGAGTGGTTGGTGATATCCTCTCCTATACTGCCCATAAAGAAATGGGACAGCCCTTTCCTTCCATGGGTGGGAATCCCTATCAGGTCTGCATGTATGCTCTCGCTGAAATTCAGCACCCCTTTCTCCACGCTGTAATCATTGTAGATGGTCACCTCCTGTCCAGCCCCTGCCATTTCCAGATACTTGTTGATCTTCTCGTAAGCGTCCTGAGTGCTGAGGAAATCATCCCCTGGGGTGTTGATATAAACCATATGCAGTTTTGCTCCCAGTTTGGAGGCAAATTCGCGAGCCTTCTGGAAGGCGCTCAGGCTTTCGCTCTTGAAGTTACAGGCGAAGACAAAATCGTCTATCTTAAAATCGGGAAGCTCGCTTTTCACAACCAGTACAGGGATCTCAGAATACCTGACCACCTTTTCGGCATTGGAACCCACAAAGATCTCCTTGAGGCCGTCAGAGCCGTGCGATCCCATGATGATCATGTCTGCATTGTGCTTCTCAGCAATATCGTTAACTTCCCCGAATACTTTAAAATGTTTGATCACCGGGGTGATCTTGATACCCTTTAAATAAGCCTTGTTCAGAAATTCTCCCAGCCTTTTCTCTGCGAGTTTAAGCAGAAATACGGTCTGTTCCGGATGGAATCCTTCCGAAGAGGTGATCATGGCCTCATTGAGTTCCAGCATATGCAGGACGAGGATCTCCGCCTTCTGTTTTCTGGCAAGGGAGGCTGCTACCTTGAGGGCATATTCAGATTGTTCTGAGAAATCGACAGGAACGATGATAGTTTTCATGGATAGGAATTAAAGGGTTAAATCGTCATTGAAAATACTCTTTTTTCAGGAGCTTTTCTATGCAGTAACAGGTCAAAGGCCATACAGACGTTGCGGATAAATGGCCGCCCTGCTTCTGTAACGCTCAGGGAAGACGCCTTAGTATCCACGAGTCCGTCTATTTTCATCTCTTCCAGATGGTCCAGGACAAGGTCGAGGTCGTCAAATTTCAGTTGATCCTCCTCCCAGGAGGTTTCCAACCTGCACATTAAGTTAAGGATGTGGCGCCGGATTACCAAATCTTCCCTGTTGAGAATGTGTCCACGGTATATGGGAATAATACCGTCCTCGACCAGGTGCTGGTATTCCTCTATACTCTTTACATTCTGGGCGAATCCGTACCAGCTGTCGCCTATACTGGAAGCTCCCAGTCCGATCATCAACTGTGTCCTGGACGCTGTGTACCCCATAAAATTCCGATGCATCCGCTTCTCGGTGAATGATCTGTAAAGGCCATCGCTTTTGAGTGCAAAATGGTCCATCCCGATCTCGTAGTAGCCGGCCTCCGTCAGGAGTTTTTTTCCGTATTCGTATTGTTTTCTTTTTTCCTCAGCCGAAGGCAGGTCCTCATCCTTAAACCCCCTCTGTCCATTGCCTTTCATCCAGGGCACGTGGGCATAGCTGTAAAAGGCCAGCCTGTCCGGGCGCAAAGCCATGGTGCGCGCCATGGTCTCCTCAATGTCTTCCATTCTCTGGTGCGGCAGGCCGAAGATCAGGTCGTGCCCCACCGAGGTATACCCGATCTCCCTCGACCATTCGGTCACTTTTTTTACATTCTCAAAGGGCTGTATCCTGGAAATAGCGCGCTGCACTTTTATACTGTAGTCCTGCACCCCGTAACTCACTCTCCTAAAACCCAGGTCGTAGAGGGTCTGAAGGTGTTCTCTGGTGGTATTGTTGGGATGACCTTCAAAACTAAACTCGCAGTCCTCCGCGATCTCCCCTCTCCTTAAAATCCCCCGAATCAACATGTTCAGGTGTTCCGGTGAAAAAAAGGTGGGTGTTCCTCCTCCCAGATGCAGTTCCTTTATTTTGGGTTTTGATGGGAAGAGATCGCAATAAAGTTGCCATTCCTTAAGGACCGACTTCACATAGGGGATCTCCACTTCATGCCTCTTGGTAATGCGTTTGTGGCAGCCGCAAAAAGTACACATGCTCTCGCAATAGGGCAGGTGGATGTACAGGCTTATTCCTTCATTTTCATTGCTTTCTTCAAAGCTCCTCCTCACGGTCTGTTTCCATGCCGAGCCCGAAAAGGTGTTTACATCCCAGTAAGGGACGGTCGGGTAACTGGTATACCTGGGCCCCTGAACATTGTACTTTTGGATCAGATTGTTCATGCAAATAGATTTCCTTCAAAATTACGCAGAGAAGGGCAGGTAAAACATGACAAAAATCATCTGCGAACTCGGCTTACCAAATTGCTCTGAGTTGAGAAACCAATTATAATCACTAGTACGTATCCTTTATCCAGGAATAGGGTTCCCGTCTGATCCACATACCACGGGTGAAATCCGGAAAGTCCTGGGGTTCACCCTTCCTGTTGATCGAGGCTTCGGACAATGGGGTTACCGCGCTCCAGGCCGCCGCATCATAGGCATCCATGGGGGGTGCTATGTTGGCTTTGGCCGATTCCACAAAGGCGTTCAGCACAAAGAAATCCATACCCCCATGGCCCGCACCTGCGGCATATTCCCCATATTTTTTCCACAAAGGGTGGTCGTAACGCTCCAACCAGCCTGTGGCGTCATCCCATCTATGGGGTTCAGAAGACCCTTCTATATAGATGCGATTCCCGTCTACTTCCCAAAGACCGTTGGCACCCTGTACCCTGAATCCCAGGGAATAGGGCCTCGGCAGGTTGCAGTCGTGCGTGATGATGATGGTCTCCCCCCTGGCCGTATCCAGGGTCGTTGTGATCACATCCCCCTGCTTGAACTTCACCTTCGCATTGGGGTGGTCTTCTCCCCCATTCTTAACGATGTAGTTGTGCAGCCCGATCGACTTACTCGCATGGGATGTCAGGGAGACCAGGCGATTGCCCCGGTTGATGTCGGCCATCACTGCTACCGGCCCCAGGCCGTGTGTGGGGTAGACATCTGCGTTCCTCTTCACGGAATGCAGGGTGCGCCACCGGGCTTCCGAAATGGCCTTCTCCCCGAATTCGACCCCTCCCCCATAAGGCTGTTTGCCGTCGTTGAATTTCACCTCCCGCAGGTCGTGTTGATACCCGCAGCGGAAATGGACCAATTCTCCGAAGATCCCTTGTTTTACCATGTTCAACACGGCGAGTATATCCCTCCTGTAATTGACGTTTTCCAGGATCATCATATGGGTCCCCGTGGCCTCGTGGGTATTGACCAGGTCCCAGCACTCCTCCAGGGTATTGGCAGCAGAGACCTCAACACCGGCATATTTTCCCGCTTTCATGGCATCGACCGTCATACGGGTATGCCAGAGCCAGGGAGTGGAAATGATCACTGCATCCACCTGATCGGAAGACAGGAGGTTGAGATAATCCAGGTCATCTTTGCCATAGACCCTGGCCTTCCCTTTACCTTTTTCCCTGATCATGGCCTCACACAGGGTGATGCGATCCGGGTCTATATCACAGATCGCCGTGATTCGGACATCCTCTCTTTGGAGGAGATTCCTCAAGTGGTTGGTCCCCCGGAGTCCAACCCCGATAAGCCCCACCCTCAGTTCTTCTTTCGGCGATGGCCCCTGTACAGCCGCTGCATAGTGCGGCAGGATACTGAGCCCCGCCCCGGCGATTGCGGTATTCCGGATAAACTGCCTTCTGCTTGTCATCTCATTCTTATTGATTTGTTGATCGTCGATGAATTTATGAAATTCTCCCTGTCTGCCTTCGTATTCTATTGCAAAAACTTATTTTTGGGCTCAAATAAAGAACGATGACCATATTACTGATGGCTGCCGGAAGGGGCAGCAGATACGGAGCCCTGAAACAGTTTGACGGCCTGGGACCCAAAGAAGAATTCCTGATGGAGTTCAGCATATACGACGCACTGGAAAATGGATTCGACCATATTGTGGTGATCACCCAGAAAGACAATGTGAGCTTCCTTCAGGAATATCTCTCGGCAAGGATCCCGAAAGGCGTAAAGCTCGATGTGGTCTCCCAGGACCTCAACGACCTGCCAGAGGGGGTATCCTACTCCGGGGAAAGGGCAAAACCCTGGGGGACCGCCCACGCTGTGTGGTCTGCCCGAAAGGTCATAAACGGACCTTTTTCTGTAATAAATGCCGATGACTATTACGGGAAAAAGGCCTTTGAAAACGCCGCCAGATTTGTTGAACGCGACATGGGAGGCAACACTTTTGGCCTGGTCGCCTATACCCTGAAAGACACACTCTCTCCTTATGGTTCGGTATCCAGGGGCGTATGTGAGCAGGAAGGGAAATTCCTGAGTTCGGTGCAGGAGCGAACAGAGATCTCCGAAGACGAGAACGGGATTACCGATGCCGATTCAGGAATAGTATTTACGGGGGATGAGCTGGTCAGCATGAATTTCTGGGTATGCAGGCCCTCTGTCTTTGAACGCATAGAGCAAGACCTGAAAAGTTTTCTCACCAAAGGGGAGAACCTGGAGAAAGGGGAGGTGTACCTGCCATTCGTGATCCAGGCCATGTTGCAGCAAGGCGAGACCCGAGTGGAGGTGATTCCATCCGAAAGTATGTGGTTCGGGGTAACCTATGCCAATGACAAGGAAACGGCCATGGACCACCTGAAAATGATGACACAGGAGGGACAGTACCGTTCGCCCCTCTGGAACTAACCAGGCATAGACTGATTGGATGAGAGGCATTACACCGGAAGAGGCTTTGGGTCATTTTGTGATCGAACGCAAATCGTACGGGATAGAGCCTCTGTTACGGGGGTACATTAATGATACCTACACCATCAAGGACGGGCAGACTCCCGTCTTCCTGCTACAACGAATCAATAAAAATGTCTTCCGGGATATCCCCGGACTCATGGATAACCTGGAGGCCATCCTTCCATCCCTGAATGGAGAAGGGTATTATCCGGTTTCCTTCCTTTACACGAAATCCCGCCGTCCCTACTACAAGGATGAAGAGGGTGAGTATTGGCGCCTGATGTCCTTTGTGCCCCATGCCGAATCCTTTGATTATACTTCCGATCCGGGCATAGCAACCGAGGCGGGCAGGATCCTGGGAATATTTCACAAACTAATTGGGGATATCCCGCCTGAGACCCTCAAGGAAGTTCTCCCGGGATTTCATGACCTGGGAAAAAGAAAGGAAGAGTTCAGGTCGGCCCTCGAGAACGCCTCCAGGGAAAGGAAAGAAAAAGCTGCCGAGCAAATTGCCTTTGCAGATCAACTCCTGGACGAATTGGAAAAAGAAGACCTGAAGGAACTTCCCATCCGCATTTGTCATAATGACACCAAGCTCAACAACTTCCTGTTTTCCTCTGAAACAGGGAAAGGACAATGCCTGGTGGACCTGGATACGGTTATGCCCGGTTTCCTTCATTTCGACATGGGGGATGCCATCAGGACCCTGGCCAATCCAAACCCAGAGGATGAAATTGACTTAGCTAAAATCTCCTTTGATCTCAACATGGTGAGGTACTTCTTAAAAGGGATCAGGGAAAGCGGACTAGCCCTCAAAGGAGACGAAAAGCCTGCCATCGCCCATGGGGCAGTACTTATGCCCTTTCTTCACGGGCTGAGGGCCCTCACGGATTTTCTCCAGAACGACCGCTACTACAGGGTTTCCTATCCGGATGAGAACCTGAACCGATGTAAAAGCCTTTTTGCCGTGGCTGAAAGAGCAAGAGACCATAAGGCCGAGATCATTGCGATCTCAGAGGAGGTCTTTGGGGGCGAAGAGATTATTTGAAAGCCTGGTGTCCTGTGATGTCTGCTCCGGTGATTAACAGGTGGATATCGTGAGTCCCCTCGTAGGTGATCACGGATTCCAGGTTCATCATATGCCTCATGATGGGGTATTCTCCCGTGATCCCCATTCCGCCCAGCACTTGTCTGGCTTCCCGGGCTATCTTAATCGCCATGTCCACATTATTCCTTTTGGCCATGGAGATCTGCGCGGTGGTAGCCTTGCCCTCGTTTTTCAATTGCCCCAGCCTGAAGGCGAGCAACTGAGCTTTGGTGATCTCGGTGATCATCTCAGCCAGTTTCTTTTGCTGCAGCTGTGTAGCCGCAATGGGTTTGCCAAACTGCACCCTTTCCTTGGCGTACCTAAGGGCCGTGTCATAGCAATCCATGGCAGCGCCTATGGCTCCCCATGCGATCCCGTAACGGGCAGAATCAAGGCATCCCAGAGGGGCTCCCAAACCGCTTTTCCCGGGCAGGAGGTTTTGCTTGGGGACTTTCACATTGTCGAAGATGAGTTCCCCTGTAGCCGAAGCACGCAAAGACCATTTGTTGTGGGTCTCAGGGGTGGAAAACCCTTCCATACCCCTTTCGACAATCAGGCCGTGGATACGTCCCTCCTCGTTCTTGGCCCATACGATGGCGATATCCGCGAAGGGGGAGTTGGAGATCCACAGTTTCGCTCCGTTCAAAAGGAAGTGGTCTCCCTTGTCCTTGAAATTCGTGACCATTCCCCCGGGGTTGGAGCCGTGATCGGGTTCCGTAAGCCCGAAACAACCCATCAATTCACCAGTGGCTAGTTTCGGAAGGTATTTTTTCCTTTGCTCTTCAGTTCCATATGCGAAAATAGGGTACATCACCAGGGAGGACTGTACGGAAGCGGTAGACCGAACCCCGCTGTCACCCCTTTCGATCTCCTGCATAATAAGCCCATAGCTGATCTGGTCCAGTCCGGCACCCCCATACTCTTCGGGGATATAAGGGCCGAAAGCCCCGATCTCCGCCAGGCCTTTGATGATCTGTGTAGGGAATTCCGCTTTCTGGGCGTATTCCTCTATGATGGGTGAAATATCCCTTTTTACCCATTGTCTGGCAGCATCCCGAACAAGGAGGTGCTCCTCGCTCAACAGGTCATCCAGGTTGTAGTAATCCGGTGCTTCAAAAAGATCGGGCCTCATAGGTGAAAATTTTGTCAAAGGTACTCAAAGGCCCAGAACAAACCAATGGATAGAAATAGATATTCAGGGGAAAGAATCGATATTATTTCTCTTCTGCCTTATCCAGAAAGCGGGCCAGGAGGGAATGAAAATGATGTACTCCTTTTTCCCGGGTAGGGGAAAATCTGCCTGCCTGGTAATATCGGGATCGGATCCCTTTGTGGACTCCCTCCACGACCGCCTCATCTTCCATTTCCACCTTGTCCAGACCTGTCCCGGCCCCCTTATCCAATTTGGTCGCATCATAGACATAATTCAGAAACGATACCTTGGTCTGGGATATGGATTGTGGCTGGACCAGGTTGACAGACAGGCCCCAGGGGTAAAAATTGAACATCATATTGGGGAAGACCCAATAATAATAGGCCGCAACCTTTTTCCCGTAGTCGATATGCCCTTTGGGCAGGTCAAATACCTCATCCGTTCCCTCGGCATAACCGATCTGCAGGTTGCAATGGTCATAGAGGACCGTTTCGTAATTCCCGTAATCCAAAACCTCATTGAGATCCTCGTGAACAAAAGGAATGTGGAATCCTTCCAGATAATTGTCGCAATATAAGGCCCAGTGCGCTTGGATGGTGTAATCCTTATCCCTTTTCGCATCCCTTTTGAACTCAGTAAGGGGAAGGAATCCGATACGTTCGTCCATACAATCGATCACAGATTGGAAGTCGAATGCAGGAGACAGGCCGGCAAAGACAAAAGGGCCCCATTGGCGAACGGGAAAAGTGTGCAGGTCATCACAAGGCCTCGGGAAATCCATGGTCTCCCCGAATTCGGGCATAAATTCAAAACGTCCGTCCAAACTGAACCTGCGACCGTGGTATCCACATACCAGTTTTCTGTACTTTCCGGGTCTTTCGACGACCAGGTTTCCCCTGTGCGTACACACATTGCTGAGACAGCGGACGGTCCCCTGCCCATCCCTGCTCATCAGCAAAGGCTCCTCCAGAAATCCCGGAAGGAGGGTAAAAGGGGAAACCGATCCCTTTTCTTTCAGGTCCAGGGTATCCCCTGCCCACTGCCAGGAACGGTAAAAAACTTTCTCCTTTAACGCTTCGAAGACCTCGGTGTGGCGATAGAAGTATGAAGGCAGGGTACTGGCTTTTCGGATATCCGGATCGATGAAGAATTTTGGGGCCACGTCTCTATTAATTTGTACATTTAAAATTATGGAATTCTTTTCGATTAACGGCCCGTCTTATGTCTCCTAAATCGAGTAAGGGCAAATTGGGGATCTGGATGGCCACCTCCCTGGTCATAGGGAATATGATCGGCGCAGGAATCTTCATGATGCCGGCTGCACTGGCAGAATACGGCGGAATCAGTATCCTGGGTTGGCTGGCTTCCTCCATGGGGGCCCTTCTGCTCGCCCTGGTCTTCAGCAAGCTCAGCAACATGGTCCGGAATAATAATGGCGGACCCTATGCATTTGCCAGGGAAGGGTTCGGAGACTATGTGGGTTTTATGGTCGCATGGGGATACTGGATCGCTGTCTGGACCGCGGTTGCAGCCCTCTCCATTGCCTTTGTCAGTGCCCTCAGTATTTTTTTCCCGGTTTTGAATCACGAGCCTGTGGTGGCCCTGATGACCGGCCTGTCTGCGATATGGTTCCTTACCTGGGTCAACTCGAGGGGTGTTCGGTCCTCCGGAAAGATGCAGGTACTGACCACCATTCTTAAGCTTTCCCCCATTCTGGTGATCATACTTGGGGGCTTTTTCTTTTTTAAGGCGGATAATTTTATCCCGTTCAACGCCAGTGACACATCCTCCTTCAATGCGATTGCCATCACCGGAACGATGACCCTTTACGCCTTCCTCGGCCTCGAATGTGCCACGATCCCGGCAGATAATGTCAAGGACCCGGAAAAGACCATCCCCAGGGCTACCCTTCTCGGGACATTGATCACCACCGCGGTATATATCCTCAGCACCGTTGCGGTAATGGGTCTGGTTCCCCTGGATGAATTGACGAATTCCCCGGCTCCTTTTGCCGATGCGATGAAGGTCATGACCGGGGAAACAGGGAGTTATATCGTGGCCGGAGGTGCTGCCATTGCTGCCTTCGGCGCACTGAACGGTTGGATCCTGATCCAGAGTCAGCTGGCCAGGGCTATTTCCCGCGATGGGCTTTTCCCCAAGATATTTCAGAAAGAAAATTCTAACGGGGTTCCTGTCTGGGGAATTGTCATTGGCAGTGCCCTCAGTTCCCTGGTCATGCTTATGAATTACTCGGAAGGACTTGTGGAACAGTTCAAATTCATTATCCTTCTGTCTACCCTATGCACCCTGGTACCCTACCTGTTCTCTGCTTCGGCATACGTAACTATCTCCCTCGAGAGAAATGGAACCAAAAAGACAAAAACAGGGATCTTTGTCCTGGGAAGCCTCACCTTTGCCTACTCCCTGTGGGCTGTGTTCGGAGCAGGGGAAAAGGCAGTATTCTGGGGATTTATCCTGTTACTGGCAGGCACCCCTTTCTACGTTTGGCTGAAGTGGAAAAACAAATCTAAATAACACGAGAGAATGTCAGAAGAATACACTAGTCATTCGGAATACCTTCCTCTGGACAAGGTGTTCGTCATGCCGGCGAGAGAGGCTTTCCGAAATGAAAAGAAGGCACTGGCAGAATGGAGGTCACTCAATTTTACCTCAGTCCCGAAAATTCAAAAAGCCTTTGATGAATACGAAGGATTTCATAAGACCCTGACAGATTCGGGAGCAGAGTTGTTGTACTTCACAGGAGAGGAATCCCTGACCCTGGATGCTATTTATTGCCGGGATGCCAGCATCATCACGGACCAGGGCGTTATCCTTTGCAGGATGGGGAAAGTGCTAAGGCAGGGCGAACCTGCATCACAACAAAGATCTTATGAATCCCTGAATATTCCCATCCTAGGACAGATCGAACCGCCGGGAACTCTTGAGGGCGGTGACGTCGCCTGGTTAGACAGGCATACGCTAGCGGTGGGGCACAGTTACCGTACCAATCCATCGGGTATTGAACAATTGACCGGTCTGCTGAGGCCCATGGGAGTGGAGGTGATCGTAGTTCAACTACCCCATTTCAGGGGACCTTCGGATGTCTTCCACCTCATGTCCGTACTGAGCCCCATAGACAGGGACCTGGCAGCCGTATATTCCCCCCTTATCCCCATAGCCTTTCGCAACACCCTGCTGGAAAGGGGATATCAGCTTGTGGAGGTCCCCGAAGCCGAATTCGACAGCCTGGGATGCAACATCCTGGCCACAGGGCCAAGGCGTTGTGTGATGGCAAAAGGAAATCCTGTCACCGAGCAACTGCTGCTTAAAGCTGGGTGCCAGGTCTCTACCTACGAGGGGAATGAGATCAGCGTCAAAGGGGGAGGCGGACCTACCTGCCTGACCCGTCCGCTGAGGAGAAAGATCTAGTTTACATCTTCAGGTAGAAATCCCTGCACAGAGTTATGTAGGCCTCCGAGTACACATGACGTTCGAGTTCAATGACCAGTTCTTCCTCTACAAGAATTTTTTCTGATCTCGAAAATGCCAGCAAACTCCTCTTGATCGGCGATTGAGGGGTCCCTTTTACCCGGGTTGCCTTGATCAGGTGCAGGTTTACTCCCAATGCAGCGCTGATAATGGCATCCTCAGAACGGTAAGGGATGATCGTCGCAAAGATGCCTTTGGGATCCAGAAGCCTGTCCACTCCCAGCAGCAATTCCTCAACAGGGAGACTGCTATTCTGCCTGGCTTTGTTCCTGGCCTCAGATCCGCTGTCTACCTGTTCGGGATGGAAGGGTGGATTCGAGACGATCAGGTCGTAGGGTTCTTCCATTTCTTCAACCATCTCGTCCAACCCGGCGTGGTAACAGAAAAGTCGGTCGGCCCAGGGAGAGGCCTCAAAATTCTCCACACATTGTTCGTAGGCCTCATCGTCTATTTCAAGGGCATCGATTGTTTCTGCCTCCGTACGTTGGGCCAGCATCAGGGCGATAAGCCCTGTCCCCGCTCCAATATCCAGAACGGACGCGGGCCTTTTATCCACAGGGGCCCATGCCCCGAGGAGGACCCCGTCCGTACCCACCTTCATGGCACAGCGGTCCTGGTGGATATCAAATTGTTTAAATCGAAATGGCTTTTTAGGGGATGAAGAATCCATAAATCCCTCAGGTTTCAGGTTAATTCTCGAGGTAGAGGGAAACCAGGCCTTCAGGGGTGGTGACAAAAACAGTCTTCTTTGCCCGGTCTATCCCGGTGATTATATCATCGCTCACAGGGATAAGCAATTGCTTTCCGTCCTTTTCCGCTACAAATAGGGCCTGGGCAGCGGAATCGTTCACGGAAAGGATGTTCCCTATATCGCCGTACTGGCTGTCCATCAATGTGAACCCTACGACTTCGTGATAGTAAAATTTATTACCGCTCAATTCCGGCAATAGATCTAAAGGAAGGTAGACCTCGGCCCCCAGGATCCTGTCGGCATCTGACTCGTTGCTGATCTCTTCGAAGTCGACCCGCAACAGGTTTGAACGGTGAAGCTGACTTTTACTAATAAAAAAAGGAACCAGGCTATTTCCAAGGGAAATGAACACTGATTCCAGATTTTCGTATAGTTCGGGTTCGTCTGTGTCTAGTTTGATCAGGACCTCCCCCTTAAAACTGTATTTGGAAACGATCTTGCCCAGGTAGAAGCATTCTTCCTTACGCATAGACCGCGATCCCATTACTCTTTGTCTTCAGCCGGTTTTTTTTCCTCTTCGGGAGCTTCTTCGGTTTTGGCTTCTGGTGTTTCTTCAGCAGGAGCTTCTGCCGCTTCTGCTTCCTGAGCAACTGACTCTTCAGGAGTAGGGGCTGTTTCCAGAGCTGCTACTTCTTCTTCTGCAGGGACTTCCTCAGGGGCTTCAGGCAGTTCTGCTTCTGCAGCAGCCTGGGCCCTTTTCTCATTAACTTCTTTTTCCGCTTCCAGAGCCTTCTTCCTGGCCTCTTCCTGAGCTTTGCTCAAATTCTTTTCCTTATCGGAAACCTTTTTAGATTTCTCTTCGACCCAGGCCTGGAATTTCTTTTCAGCCTCCTCCTCGGTAAGGGCTCCTTTACGAACACCTCCCATCAGGTGGTGTTTCAGGAGAACCCCTTTATAAGAAAGGATCCTTTTGGCAGTGTCTGACGGCTGAGCACCGTTGTTCAACCACTGAACGGATTGGTCTACATTGATGTCGATGGTGGCAGGATTGGTATTCGGATTGTAGATCCCTAATTTCTCTAGGAATTTCCCATCCCTTTTAGCGCGGCTGTCCGCGGCTACGATCCAGTAAAAAGGTTTTCCTTTCTTACCGTGTCTTTGAAGTCTGATTCTAACTGGCATATCACATTAATTTTTGCAGGGTACCCGACCCTCGGTTATTAATTCTTCTTGTTCGCTTTTACTGTAAAGCGGGTGCAAATATACATCTTCTTCGGGAAACAAAACGAAATAAAAGCAAAGAATTTTTGGTTCAAAAACCCCGGTTCTAATCTGTGGAGCGCTTCTTTTTCTCCCTCCTGGACATTTCTGCGGTGATGAGCTCCTCATGGATCGCAGCAGTGGCGAAATCCCCTTTTTTCAGCCGTTTGGTTCCCTCCGATGTTAAAAAAAGAGGATTGAGATGAGAATAAAAGACATTCCCGTCAGACATTCTTCTGGGGTTCCTTAGCACATCCCTGTCCAATTCATTGAGGTAGTAGACCCAGAACCTGAGTTGTTTGTTCTCTAATTTATCATAAGTGCCGGCCATTGCCAGGAAATCCCCCGGAAATACCGTCTGACCCACCTCCGGCACAACACTGTTCTTTTCAAGGACATCATAGCGCGCCATGGTCCCATCCCTGTGTTCTATGATGACATAATTTGCCTCCTGCTTGAAGGAGTATTCCAGGTTGTAATCCCGGTCCTTGTCCTCCACAACTTCCACCACGAGACCCTTCCTTGCCACGAAGACACTATCGGATCTCGAAGAGGTCGTGAACATGAAAGCCTTCCAGTTTTCAGGTTTTCCAATACCTGCGCGCTCCTCAATCGCAGATAGTTCATCAACTTTGATCTCCTTTCCCTTCTTGAAAGGCAGGCTGTAGACAAAGTTGAAATCCGGTTTGGGATCATACTTACCCCGGATCGAACTGTAACTGAACCGAAAATTTATCCCTGTCTTTTCATTGATGGGTTTGAGGGTAAATAGGTTTCCACTTCTCCCGGAAACAGTTATAAACTCCCTGGGGGGTATGGCGTTGGTGATCTGCTGGATATCCAGAATTATAAGGTGACTCCCAGGGGTCTGTTTTTCATAGGTATAGGTGATGGAGTTATCTTCATTCCGACTGGAGGATATCTCAATCTTTTCCTGTGCATAACCATAGAAGGAAACCGTAATGCATAGTGTAAAACATATTGCAGCAAGTATGGATGTGGACTTCATATCAAAAAGCTGTTTGGATCGATTTTAAACCATAGTGATTCTCCATGACTTCGATGGTCAAAATAGGAATAATACTCATTTTTCATATGGATAAAAACCATAAAATACCTAAGGTTTATGTTGCGCCGAAACGACATCGCCCTAGGGGAAAATCATTCCCTTCGATTGAATTTTTCTACTGCATACCCGTTCTTTAACACCCTTTAAGGTTTTTCGTTAAATCTATTATAAAGTGCCTTATTTTCTTGGCTATCCGAGGATTTCTTATATCTTATTATAGTTGTCGAGAGTCGATAACACTTGAATTTAAAATGACGATTGATTAATGAAGTATTCAGAAAAAATTTCAAACAAATTAAACGATTTACTAATCCTGACATACGACGCAAAAAGGGGCTATTCCCTGGCTGCTGATAAGGTCGAAAATCCCTCCATTAAAAAATTTCTGGAAGACAAAGCAAACCAGCGATACAATTTTGGACAGGAGCTCAAATCCGAGATCCTCACCTACGGAAACCTTCCCGAAGACAGCAGAAGCATCAAAGGAGACTTCCACAGGCTGTGGATGAAATTCATCTCCAGCGTAAGCTCCAATGAGACAGAAAAAATTCTCGACGAGGTGGAACGAGGAGAGAAAAAAATCCTGCAGGCGTACAAGGACATTCTGGAAAACAAGGAATGGATCCTGCCAAACTCCACCAGAGATCTGCTGAGCAAACAGCGTAATGCGATCGAAAAGGCACTGGAGACCTCCAGAATGTACGAAGAGATCGTCTCCTGATCATCACATCACCCAAATCGAAGAATCCGGTTAACGCCGGATTTTTTTTGTGGTTGATAACTCCTGAGAAGAAGGTTTTTTTCGGCCTTCATAAATCTGTATTTTTAACCCTTCATTCAGCCTGCTAAGTAGTTCCTATGTACCTGATTTTTGATACTGAGACCACCGGATTGCCCAAACGATGGAATGCACCCGTCACTGATGTGGACAACTGGCCGAGATGCGTACAACTTGCCTGGCAGCTGCATGACGAGATGGGGAATCTCATCGAGCAAAAGGATTTTCTCATCAGGCCCGAAGGCTTCGACATCCCCTTCGATGCAGAGCAGATACACGGCATCTCAACCGAGTTGGCAGCAACAGAGGGTATCCCATTGTCTGAAGCCCTGCAACTCTTCAACAAAGCCCTGGAAAGAACGAATTTCCTGGTGGGTCAGAATGTAGGCTTCGATATCAATATCACGGGAGCTGAATTTCACAGGTCCGGCCTGGATTCCAAACTGCTCGGCCTGCCTGTGCTGGACACCTGTACCGAGGAGACCGCGGCCATTTGCCAGATCCCCGGAGGGCGGGGCGGAAAATTCAAGCTCCCCACCCTGACGGAACTTCACGAGTACCTCTTCCAGGAAACCTTTTCTGAAGCACATAACGCCTCCGCAGATGTGGAGGCCACCAGCCGTTGTTTTTTCGAACTCATTCGGCTGCAGGTATTCTCGGCCCGGGAATTAAATGCCGGTCCTGATTACTTCAGGCGTTTCAGCGAAGCGAACCCAGACACCATCCCCCTGCTGGGGCTTACCCACAAGAATCTGAAAGAGGCTTCGGAAGCTATCCAATCAAAACAGGTAAGTGACCAGCCCGATATTTCAAAAGAGGATATCAGGGCAAACCTCAAAAGCCTGGAAGATACTCCCTTTGTGCACCTGCACAACCATTCCCAGTTCTCAGTGCTCCAGTCTACCATCAGGATCCGGGACCTCGTGGCCGCAGCCGCAGAACAAAAAATGCCTGCAGTTGCCCTCACGGACCACGCCAATATGATGGGAGCCTTCCATTTTGTAAAGGAGGTAAAATCGCATAATGCCGCAGTCGCGGGCAGGAAGGTAAGTGCAGAAGAAGCCGGAGAGGATTTTGACGAAAAACCCATCCTGCCGATTCTGGGTTGCGAATTCTTTGTATGTGAGGATCACCGCAACAAGAATCAGAAAGACTACGGATACCAGATCGTCTTCCTGGCCAAGAACAAAAAAGGGTATCACAACCTGGCCAAGATGGCATCCCTGGCTTACACCGATGGGTTCTATTACGTTCCCCGTATAGACCGTGAGATCGTCACCCGTTACAAGGACGACCTTATCGTTCTGAGCGGGAACCTCTACGGGGAGATCGCCTCCAAGATCCTCAACACAGGAGAAAAACAGGCGGAGGAAGCCCTGGAATGGTGGCATGATCTGTTCGGGGAGGATTTTTACATCGAACTCATGCGACATAACCAGGAGGACGAGGACAGGGCTAATCCGGTTCTTCTGGCCCTGGCCCAAAAACACGGCATCAAGGTGGTGGCCACCAACAACACCTACTACTGCAGGAAAGAGGAAGCGGAGGCCCATGACATCCTTCTGTGTGTAAAGGACGGGGAGAAACAGGCCACGCCCATAGGCAGGGGCCGCGGATATAGATACGGCCTGCCCAATCAGGAATATTATTTTAAGTCGTCCGAGGAAATGAAACTCCTTTTCAAAGATATCCCGGAGGCCATTTCGAATATACAGGAGATCGTAGACAAGATCGAACCCTATGACCTGGCCAGGGAAGTCTTGTTGCCCAAATTCGAGATCCCCACAGAATTCAGGGTGGTAGAAGATGAAAGCGATGGGGGAAAAAGGGGCGAGAACGCTTATCTGCGGCATATTACCTATCAGGGTGCCAAAGAGCGGTATGGGGACCTTACTCCTGAAATTGAGGAACGGATAAACTTTGAACTGGCGACCATAGAGAATTCCGGATACCCCGGGTATTTTCTTATCGTGGAGGATTTTATACGCGAAGCAAGGAATATGGGGGTCTCCGTGGGCCCGGGACGGGGTTCCGCCGCGGGTTCGGTTGTGGCCTACTGCCTGAGGATTACCAATATCGATCCCTTGAAGTACAACCTCCTGTTCGAGCGATTCCTCAACCCTGATCGGGTCTCCATGCCTGATATCGACATAGACTTCGACGATGAGGGCCGGGGCAAGGTCATGGAATACGTGATTGAGAAGTACGGGGCGAACCAGGTGGCCCAGATCATCACCTATGGTACCATGGCGGCTAAATCCTCCATACGGGATACGGCCAGGGTGCTAGACCTCCCCTTACCGGATGCAGACCGCATCGCAAAACTTATCCCTAACATGTCTAAGCTCGGAAAGATCTTCGGGGTCCCGGAAGAGGATCTGAGAAAGAAATTCAGGGCAGACGACATGGAAAAGATCAACCAGTTGCTGAACATTTCAGAAGGGGATGACCTGGAGGCACAGACGGTTAATATGGCCAGGGTACTTGAGGGTTCCCTTCGGAATACTGGTATCCATGCCTGCGGTGTCATCATCACCCCGGATGACATCACCAATTTTGTTCCTGTCGCAACAGCCAAGGATTCTGACCTGTACGTCACCCAATTCGACAACTCCGTTGTGGAAAGCGCCGGCCTGCTCAAGATGGATTTCCTGGGGTTGAAAACGCTGACGCTGATCAAGGACACGGTCAAGATTGTAAAGGCAAAACACGGAGTGGAACTGGTGCCCGATGAATTCCCCCTGGATGACCAGAACACCTATGAACTCTTCCAGAGAGGGGACACCGTAGGGATCTTTCAGTATGAATCCCCCGGTATGCAAAAACACCTGAAGGAACTCAAGCCTACTGTCTTTGACGACCTGATCGCCATGAACGCCCTGTACCGGCCGGGACCCATGGAATACATCCCGAGTTTTATCGCAAGAAAACACGGGAAGGAAGAGATCACCTACGACCTTCCAGAAATGGAAGAATACCTCAAGGATACGTACGGGATCACCGTCTACCAGGAACAGGTGATGTTGTTGTCCCAGGAGCTTGCCGGATTTTCCAAGGGCGAGGCAGACATCCTCCGAAAGGCCATGGGGAAAAAGATCTTCTCCCTGCTGCAAAAACTAAAACCTCAATTCCTGGACGGGGGGGAAAAGAACGGGCATCCGAGAGAGGTCCTCGAGAAGATCTGGAAGGATTGGGAGGCTTTTGCTTCTTACGCCTTCAACAAGAGTCATTCTACCTGCTATGCCTATATCGCCTACCAGACGGCCTATCTGAAAGCCCATTACCCTGCAGAGTATATGGCGGCCGTCCTGTCTAACAACATGAATGACATCAAGCAGGTGACTTTCTTTATGGAGGAGTGTAAACGGATGGGATTGGAGGTACTCGGGCCGGACGTCAATGAATCCTACTACAAATTCGCCGTCAACCGGGAGGGTGCCATCCGTTTCGGCATGGGTGCCATCAAGGGTGTGGGCCACTCTGCCGTGAAGACCATTGTGGAGGAGCGCAAGGCGAACGGGGCATACAGGTCCGTGTTCGATCTTGCTAAACGCATAGACCTCAGGGCAGCCAATAAAAAGGCCTTTGAGAACCTGGCCCTTGCCGGTGGGTTCGATTCTTTCGGAGAGACCCACAGGGCACAGTACTTCCACCTGGAGGGAGAGGGGATCACTTTCCTTGAAAAGGTTATCCGGTACGGGGCCAAATACCAGGAAAACGAGAATTCTGCCCAGGTGAGCCTTTTCGGTGAGGCCAGCGAGGTCCAAATTCCGGAGCCGGTAGTACCCCCATGTACTGAATGGGGTACGATGGAAAAACTCAGGCGGGAGAAAGAGGTGGTAGGGATCTATATCTCGGGCCACCCCCTGGATGATTTTAAAGCCGAGATCAAGGCCTTTACGAACGCCAACATCTCCTTTTTCCACCATCTTGATGACCAGATCAACCGGGAATTGAGTTTTGCGGGGGTGATCACGGACGTTCAGCACCGCGTTTCCAGAAACGGAAAGGGATGGGCCGTCTTTACGCTCGAAGATTATACGGACTCCTTTGAATTTCGCATTTTTGGGGAAGAGTACTTGAAATTCCGGCATTTCCTGATGATCAACTCCTTCGTTTTTATCAAGGTTTTTGTACGTGAAGGATGGGTGAACAGGGAGACCGGAAAAAAAGGAGAGCCCAGGCTGCAATTCAACCATTTTCTACTGTTGCAGGACGTAATGGAAAATTTTGCTAAAAAGCTCACCATCAAACTCGACATAGATCAACTCCATGAGGAACGGATCCTCGACCTGAAGGATACCCTACGTTCCCATAAAGGAAAGCAACCCCTGCATTTTACTGTATACGAGATGCAGGATGAGATCAAGGTCACTCTTTCGAGCAGGAAACAAAAAGTACAGATCAGCAGTGAACTGTTAGCCACACTGGAGGACAAGGAGGTACATTACAAACTCAATTGATAGCCTCAGGTAATGGTGTTATAGGGAAAACGAATTCGCAGGCTGTAAGGAATTCGGGAATTTATTGTCTAAATTTGCATGAATTTAAATCAGAAAATCATGGCATTAGAAATAACAGATGCTACTTTTGATGAAGTGGTCTTAAAGAGTGACAAACCCGTGGTGGTCGACTTTTGGGCTGCCTGGTGTGGTCCATGCCGTATGGTAGGACCGATCATCGACGAAGTGAGCAGCGAATACGAAGGGAAAGCAGTAGTCGGCAAAGTGGATGTGGACAGCAATCAGGAATATGCCGCCAAATATGGGGTAAGAAACATTCCAACCGTTCTTGTCTTCAAGGATGGCGAGATCGTAAGCAGGCAGGTGGGAGTATCTCCCAAAAAAGTGTATACAGACGCTATAGACGCAGCGCTCTAATCATATTTTTTCAAATATTAAAGCCCGGTTCTGCCGGGCTTTTTTGTTTGGGGAAACGTAAATGGATAGTCTGGCCTAATTGTAAGGCCATATCCGTATCTTAGAAGCATGGATCTGCAACAACACCTGGAACAAAGCGGACTCTTCCAGAACCTGGAACTCCTGGCGAGACAGGTAGTGGAGGGGTTTATCAGTGGGATACACAAGAGCCCTTTCCACGGGTTCTCTGCGGAATTTGCCGAACACAAGATCTACAATACGGGCGAAAGCACGAAGCATATAGACTGGAAACTCTTTGGGAAAACAGACAAGCTCTACACAAAGCGGTACGAGGAGGAGACCAACCTCAGATGTCATATGATCCTCGACAATTCAGCCTCCATGTATTATCCGGAAGTAAAACAGCTCGGGCCGGACAACCTGAACAAGATCGGTTTTGGGGTACTCGCCATAGCCGCCCTGATGAATATTCTCAAAAAACAGAGGGATGCCGTGGGCTTGAGTATCTATTCAGATGAATACACCCATTACTCCCCTGAAAAGGGCAGCGAAAGACACCACCAGATGCTATTAGCCAGGCTCAATGAAGTTGGCACATTGAGAAGCTCAGGGAGTGGAACCAGGACCTATACCTATCTGCATCAGATCGCAGAAAAACTAAAGCGGCGCAGCCTGGTCTTCCTGTTTACCGATATGTTCCAGACAGAGGCGGAGGATGAACAGCTATTCGATGCCCTGCGGCATTTGAAGTTTAACAAACACGAGGTAGTGCTGTTCCATTTGCTGGACAGGGAAACAGAACTCTCCTTTAATTTCGAGAATACACCCAAACGTTACAAGGATGTGGAAACGGGGATGCATATAGACCTTTTTGCAGATACCATCAGGGATGCCTATGAAGAGGAGGTCAGGGCGTTTATGTCTGCCTTAAAACTTACCTG
Organism: Muriicola jejuensis; assembly: GCF_010671595.1. Classification (GTDB taxonomy): domain Bacteria; phylum Bacteroidota; class Bacteroidia; order Flavobacteriales; family Flavobacteriaceae; genus Muriicola; species Muriicola jejuensis. Next base: position 841,793 of record NZ_JAABOP010000001.1, read on the forward strand.
TGCCAAGTACAAGATCAAGTACGTACCGGTAGACATACGGGAATCCTTTGCCAAAGTGCTCAACACCTTTATGATTGAAAGGCAGGCATTTGGCTAGGGGGTTTATTTTGCAGAAATTGTTTGTGTAATTCGAGAAGCGACGTATATTTGCATCCTCTTAAACACCTCCGTAGGTGTGGCCGAGAAAAAAACTAGCTTTCTAAAAGCAGTTGCAGCAAGATTTGAACCTGACTGTCGTCAGGGTTCGTTCAAAAACGGATAAAATCATTGGTCTGGTAGTTCAGTTGGTTAGAATACCTGCCTGTCACGCAGGGGGTCGCGGGTTCGAGTCCCGTCCAGACCGCAGAGAAGCAGAGCCCTTCGCACAAAGTGTGGAGGGCTTTTTCATTTCGAAGCACCTGAGCTTGCTCAGAGTGCGAAGAAATGGAAAAAGACTACCGCCTGCTGTGCAGGCGGAAGGGCTCCGACTCATTTTGTGCAGCATTCTAATGTGGTCGTACCTTCCCTTTCCATTTGCGTTAAATACTACGGATCAACAGATGGACCTCCTGCCGTTACTTCGATATCTCCATGAAAAAAGTGCAAATACCACTAGATCCTGACAGGGCTATTTTAATCATTCGAAACGCCTGAAGACCATATAAGTTCTCCATTTTATCGTAGTCAAGAATAAAAATAGAAAGACCAGAGGGCGGCATAGAATCTATTTGCATAATGGGAAATTATGTTTATTCCTTAATCCTTTCCATGTGAATAATATGAACATAAAAGCCTTATGGCATTGATCATTGATTGATCTCCCTGGTTTATTGCCATTTGATGACGGTCATTCAATCCTTTTTCATTGAAACGCGTACGTCTGTTATCAATACGGTCAGCCTGATTAAGAAGCCATTGTCTTTGTATATCCATTGATGGGAAAGGATTGACTACAGCAGACAAATTGAGAAAAGAAAAAGCAAGGTCTGCCTTACCACCACCCAGTTGTATGGAACATGACCTTATCCACCACTTCACTGCATTTTTCAAATCCTGTAATTCCTCAAAGTATAGAGAACCCAAATCACCACACAGACCACCCTTGAGTTTTGCCTTATCAAGCCCCTCCTCCAATATTTCAATCGCCTTTGAAAAGTTTCCCATTCTCCTGTAAACTTGAGCTGACCAGCTATAAACGATATCAAAATCGCTGTATTCTGAAACTAGCTTACTCATCACCTCAAGTGCTTTATTCATATCGCCGGACCACTGGTAATGTTGGGCCTCTTTAATTTGCTTTATACTAAACCAATCTCTGCTATCCGGCAATTCCTGGTAATTAATTGTAAAGCAGTCATCAACATATGCATCTCCCGTAAATGGAGGTACCTCTATTTGAATCCATTCCTTTTGTTTTGTGAGATTTTGCCCCAATTCCCGGAGCCCGGTATCTTTTTCATGAATATTGGAGCCGAGATCAATAGAAGGTACCTGTCTTAAACGACTTAGGCCTTTCTTATCAGATACCACATGGACAAAAGGATCAAATCCTAATTCCATAAACTGGTCTAGTTTACTTTGTTCCTTTAATAATAATAAGGTATCCAGGTCCCATGCGGACTGAAGTGCAGAGGGTATGTAATCCCAGCCAAATGTCATCGCGCTTGTAACCAGAATCATTTCGCATGCTTTCAACATCTCCAGTTTTGTTTCTTCAAATGGTTTGTGTTCATGCTTATCAGCCGTTTGAAATTTTACAATGGCTGTTCGAGCATAATACCATTGTGTCAGGATTTTCAACTCAAAACTGTTGGTTTGATCTATTCGTTCATCAAACTTTACAATGCCTTGTTCATAAGTCTGTAAACCAGATATCCCCGCATACCCTTCAAACTCTCTGTAAAGGCTCTCGATAATCTGTGTTACATTCAAAGACGGCCCGTTTCCCTCCAAACTTTTGAGCGCATTTTGACCCACCGTACGCTGGAGTATTCTGGCCAGATATAGAAAGAATGCTTTATCCGGCAATGAAAGAATATTATTGGTTGTGACCTCAACTGGATCCTGATCTTGAATCTTATTTGTGGCTTGAGATGTATTGGAACCCTTATCCCTTTTTAGATTTTCCGGGTGCTCAAAAAGTTCAGGTATTTTTCCTCCTAATTGCTTAATTTTTAGTTGAGATTCTTTCCAAACAGATGATTCAGGAGTTGCTTTTTGATAAACTTCACAATAGCATCCAATAGCAAGGTTTTTCTCACCCAGCTTTTCATGCAGTTTGCCCATGCTAAACCGAACATTCCAATTATTGGGATCAACATCTTCAGCAATGATGAACTGCACTTCTGCTTCAACATCCCTGTCACATTCCATTAATGCCTCCCCGTACATTCGTTCAATTTCAGAGCAGTCGGGCGAATTATCGGGAGTGATCTTTACAGCCTTATAATACCAATCGGCTGCTTCCTTTTTATGACCACATCTTCCAAGATTTTCTGCAAGATGTATAAAAGTTGCTTTCTGGTCCGGTATTAAGTAGCCATAACGATTCCAGATTTTTGCCACTTCTAAGTAATCGTCCCGTGCTTCAAGTTCTCCTGCTTTTGCCTTCAGTTCTTCATATGAGGGCCTCTTTTTGAAAATATCTAAAAACCCCATGTGTCTTGAATTTGATTCGGTTTGCGCGCCTTTTTGTTTAACGGTCTTTTTTAAAACGTAAAAAGGTGAAATTCACAAAATAGATTGTTAAGATATTGATTTTCAATATCAAGAACCTATGTAAGGTAGGAATTTCTCTTCTCATAGAGCCAAGTCAATACCAAAAAAAAAGTAAACAGAGTGATTGAAGTTTAAAATTATTAATCATCCTAAATGGAAATTTCCATTTCTTCGCCTTGAAAAGTAGAAATTGGAAACGCATTCCTGCATAGAAGGCGAAGGGATTCCGCATCTCTGCAGGACCACTCCTGATAGCTATCGGGAAGGATTCCCGAGCAAAGTGAGGGAATCAATCCCGGACGTATAATCACTTGAAGAAAGAAATAGAATAAGACCACTGACTGCGACAGCAGTCGGAAGGGCTTGGGCACGAATTTCGGCTCAGTCAACCAGGAGATATTCTCTTATAAACCCACTGATCTTCTCCTGCAGATCCAAAATATCTGCCTCACCCCAGTCATCCCCGTGGCCTCCGGAATAAATGGTAAAATCATGGGGGATGCCATTGGCCGTTAAGGCTGAATCGAGGGCTACACCGTTGTCTAGCGGCACCAGGGGATCCTGATCCCCGTAGAAAAGGGCCACCGGACTACTCTGCGGATTCACCTGAAATACCGGACTGGTGGCTTTGGCGTAATCCGTGCCTGTTGGGTACTGGCTTTCATCCACAAAAAGGGATAGGGCAAGTTCAAAATTTGGGTCTTCGGAAAAGAAGGGATGTGTAAAATCCGTCGGGCCAACGATATCCACTACGAATTTTATCCTGTCCCCTTCATCGTATACAAAGTCGTACATAAGGGAAAGGTGTGCTCCTGCACTCGTGCCGATCATCCCGAATTCGGGCAGGATCTGCAGAGCCTCCTTTTCGGCTACCAGTTTTTCAACCACCCGGTCGATATCCAGGAACTGATTGGGGAAGGCAGGGACTACCGGGACCGGGGTGGCCAGCACGTAGTTCATATTGACTATGGCGTGATCGGGATGTCGTTCCTTGATGAGGTCGATAAAGGGTGTCATACTCGACTTATCCCCTTCTATCCACCCGCCCCCATGGACGAGTACTAATACTTTGGTCCTGGAAGAGGAACGGTCGGCCGGCAGATACAGATCGTACTTCTGCTGGGGATGTTGGCCATAGGCCACATCCGTCAAAGTAGTTGCGGTCAAAGGAAGGGGTTGTTCCTCCTGATTATCTTCCTGCTTTGGACTTGTTTCTACTTCAGAAGAAGAACAAGAGATCATGCCAATCATCAGGAAACAAACCATCCAATGGATCCCAATTTTTTTGTTTTTGCTCATTTTTAGCATGTTTGTTTCCGGCATAACTTTCCTTCAAAGATATTCAATTGTCCCGGTTAATATTCAGGATGTTCCTGCCCGGGTTGCACCTTTATCAATGACTTCTTTACCCCTATCCCTTAACAGCCTGTTCTGCGTAGCCGTCTTCATTTCGGCATATCGTGGGTCCTGTATGTAATCCTCCTTTTGCATCTTCATCACCTCTATGCTCAGGAAGCCAAACTCGCTCACCACCTTGCCATAAAAACGGTAGATCCCCCGCCCCCTGAAACGGTATTTGGCAGCCACAGGCGGAAAGAGGACCGTGTCAAACACCTCCCCCTGCTGGTCTACAAGGGTGGCGAAGTTCATCCGCTTGCCCGTATGGGTCTTGGTGTTCTTTACCGTGACCAGGTAGCCATAGATGTCGATATAACGGCCCTCGTACCGTGGGAGGTCCTTGCTGCCGTGGTCGTTCCTGGGAGGTTCCTTCAGCAGGGAAAAAGGGCTGCAGAGGCAGAACCCCAGGAGCTCCCACTGGGTAAAGGCCGTCTCCAGGTCTGTGGAGTGAAGCTGTGGAATACTGAAATCCTGGTGGACGGGCGGGAAGAGTTTAGGATGGTCTATCGCATTTCCTTTGTTGAGGAACAGATGGGCTTCCCACAGGAGTTCGTGCTTATTGATCCCTGTAAAGCGGAAGGCATCGATGCGGATCAGGATGCTCACCTGCTCGATGGAGATAACCACCCGGTCCAGGAAATCCTCCAGGGAACCAAAAGGCCCTCGGGCCCTTCGTTCCTTCAGGATGCGGTCCATCACCCGGGCCTCCAGTTCCTTCAGGTATGCAAATCCCAGGTAGATCTCCTTTCCGTAAATACAGTTCACCGCTGTACTCCTGTTCACACAGGGGGCATGGATCACAGCGCCCAGCATACGCGCCTCGTGCACGTAGAACTCCGGTCGGTAGAAACCGCCCCCGTTGTTGAGCACCGCCACCAGATATTCGAGGGGGTAGTAGGTCCTCAAAAACAGGCTCTGATAGCTCTCCACGGCATAGGAGGCCGAGTGGCCCTTGGCAAAGGCATAGCCCGCAAAGCTGGCCACCTGATGCCAGACCTCGTCGATGAGGGAGTCCTCGTAGCCCTTCCTGCGGCAGTTTTCCACAAACTTCTCCCTGATCTTCTGAAACTCTTCCCGGGAGCGGTACTTCCCGCTCATTCCCCTGCGAAGCACGTCGGCCTCCCCCAGGGTGAGACCTGCAAAATAGTGGGCCACCTTGATCACATCCTCCTGGTAGACCATCACCCCGTAGGTGTCGGGCATGATGTCGAGCATTACCGGATGTCCCTTCTCCTCTGCCCTGCCGGGATTTCGGTGCCTCATGATATACTCCCGCATCATCCCGCTCTGGGCCACCCCTGGCCTGATGATGGAACTGGCAGCCACCAGGCCCAGGTAGGTGTCTACCTCCAGTTTCCTGAGCAGCATTCGCATGGCAGGCGATTCCACATAGAAACAGCCCATACACTGGGCAGACCGTATCATGCCGTTGATCTGCGGGTCCTGCTTAAAGGCCTTGATGTCGTGTATGTCGATGGAGGCGTGTTCCTCCGGCTGGTTGAAGGCCAGGATCTCTATGGCCTCTTTGATCTTGGCCAGGCCCCGCTGCCCCAGGATGTCGAACTTGTACAGGCCTACGTCCTCGGCGATCACCATGTCGAACTGGGTAGTGGCAAAACCTTTGGGAGGGAGGTGGGTGGCGGAAAAACAGTGGAGGGATCTGTCACTGATGAGGATCCCCCCGGCGTGGATACTGAGGTAATTGGGCATGTCCTTGATCAGGTTGCCGTATTTGAGGACCAGGAGGGAGACCCCATCCAGGTCAGAGGGGTTGTAATGCCCTTCGCAGAGGAAGTCGATCTCCGCCTTGGGCAGTCCAAAGACCTTGCCGAGTTCCCGGATCACACCTCTCGACTTAAAGGTGACATAAGTGCCTAGCAGGGCGACATGCGGAAAGCGGTCAAAGATGTACCGGGTGATCTCCTCCCGGTCCTTCCATGAAAAATCGATGTCGAAATCGGGCGGATTGGTCCGGTAGAGGTTGATAAAACGTTCAAAGTAGAGGTCGAGTTCAATGGGGTCTACATCGGTGATCCGCAACAGGTAGGCCACGATGCTGTTGGCCCCGCTCCCCCGCCCCACGTAGTAGAAGCCGCGCCTTCTCGCTTCGGAGACGATATCCCAGTTGATGAGGAAGTAGGAGACGAACCCCTTGTCCTTGATAAGGTCCAGCTCCTTTGCCATGCGGTTTAGGATACGGTCGTCTACCTCCGGGTAGCGGTAGGGTAGCCCTTTTTGGCACAATTCTTCCAGGAGAGTCTCGTCTGCCTCCCGGCTTCCGAGATAAGTGCTCAGGTTCTGCGGTTTTCGTTCTGAGGAGAAGTCGAAATGGATGCTGCACAATTGCATGAGCTGTTCCGTGTTCTTCAGGATGAAGGAATATTCGGAAAAGACCTCCGCCAGGTTGCGGACGGGAAACATCTTTTCCTCGGGGGAGGCCTGCTCTTCTTCCGGCAACTTGCTCAGCAACACATTATTGTCGATGGCGCGGAGGAGACGGTGCGCATTGAAATCGCGCTTATTCCTGAAGGTGACGGGTTGTAAGACCACCAATTTGTCCCTGTATTCTATAAGCCTGGAAAAGGGCAACCGCCTCAGGTCTGCCACCGAGATGCCGATGTATTCAAATTCCGAAAAGTGGTACTGGTCATTGAGGAGTACTTTCTCGAAGGGGTAGATCACATAGGCGTTTTGAAAAGCAGGGGCCTTTCCGGGAATTTTTTTCTCCCTGTGGAGGTGATCCGAAAGGAATTCGTTGAGCTCTCGGTACCCTTCATTGTTTTTGGCGATCCCCACAAAACAGGTATCCACCCCGTTGCGGAAATCGATCCCTAAAATGGGCTGTATCCCAAAATCCGCTGCCCTGCGGACAAAGTTGAGGCAGGCCGAGGTATTATTGATATCGGTAAGGGCCAGGCGGGTGACTTCATTTTCCCGGGCCAGTTCCAACAGGGCCACCTCGGAGAAGGTGCCGTAGCGGAGGCTGTAGTATGTATGGCAATTCAAATACACCTGAGAAAAATTCCAAATTCCAAATTCCAAATTCCAACTTTGGATAAATGCTGACGAATTCTATTTTATATAATCTCTTCTTTGGATTTTGATACTTTGTTGAGAATGGAAGAGAGGATCATTCTTAACTGCAGTACCTCATCGATCAATATTTCGGCTTCTTTTTCATATGTATCATTCATATCCCTTAAAAGTCTTAACCAGTAGGAAGCTTCCTTGGCTTCTTTTCTGGCAATTTTGAGCCTCATGTAAAGATCTCTCTCACCTAATTTTTCATTTGCCTCAATGTAATTGGCCCCAATAGAACCTGAAGATTTGATAAGCTGTTTACCATCTTCCACATTGCCGAGAGTTTTTGGTAATTTCTTTATAAATATTCTGCAATCTCTAGCAAACGAGTACGTCCGCTCTTCCAGATCATATACCTTTCTATTTTTCATCATTTTCTCTCTCATTTTTGGAATTTGGAATTTGGAATTTGGAATTTATTATTGTTTGCGATGAGCAAGAATGATCGGCGGTTGTCCATTGAACGGGTTCACCATCCTCCCGATAGTCTTCGCCCCCATGCCCGAGGCGCGGATAACGCTCTTGTCGCCGAAGCGCTCCCGAAGCCGGTCCATGGCCGCGTAGAGGTTCAGGGCCTCCTCCGTGTCCTCGAACAGGTTGATCTGGTAATTCCCGGGTACCAGATGGCTGAACCTGATCCCGACCAGGCGGACCAGCATCCGTTTGTTGTACAGACTGTTGAACAGTTCCAGGATCCTGGGGATGAGGATATGGTCTGCGCTGGTGTAGGGGATGCGCATCTGTTTGGAGTAGGTGTTGAAATCCGAATAGCGCACCTTCACCGCGATACAGGCCGTGAGCTTTTCGCCCCGCCTCAACTGGTAGGCCAGGTTCTCCGTCATAGCGATCAGGATCCCCCTCAGCCTGACGACATCTATGGTATCCCTGTCGAAAGTGCGTTCGGTGGAGATGGATTTGCGGTCCGAAAAAGGGATGACCGGGGTGTTGTCTACCCCGTTGGCCCGCTTCCAGATCACCTTCCCGTTGGCCCCCAGTACGCGCTGCATCACATCCACGGGCATTTCCTGTATGGTCCTGACCTGTCTCAGGCCCAGGTTGCGCAGGATCTGGTAGGTCTTATCGCCCACCATGGGGATCTTCTTGATGGAGAGGGGAGCCAGAAAGGGCTTCTCATAACCGAGATCTACCTTGAGCTGGTTGTTGGGTTTGGCCTCGTTGGTGGCCACCTTGGAGACCACCTTGTTTACGGACAGGCCAAAGGAGATAGGCAGGCCCGTTTCCCTCATGATGGTCCTGCGCAGTTCGGATGCATAACGGTAGCAACCAAAAAAACGGTCCATGCCTGAGAGGTCTGCATAAAACTCGTCAATGCTCGATTTTTCGAAGACGGGGACCTTCTCTTTGATGATCTCGGTCACCAGGTCCGAATGCTTGCTGTAGGTCCCGGCATTGCCGCGTATCACCACCGCCTCCGGGCAGAGTTCCCGCGCCATCTTCATGGGCATGCCGGAATGCACCCCGAAGCCCCGGGTCTCGTAGCTGCACGCAGCCACCACACCCCGGTCACTGGTGCCCCCTACCAGGATGGGTTTATTTTTGAGCTCGCTGTTGATGAGTCGCTCCACAGACACAAAAAACGTGTCGAGATCCAGATGTAAAATCGTCTTTTGCATACGGTCGAAAAAGGATAGCTAAAATATGGAATATTTCCATGTATTTGGATTTTTTCCATGTTAAAATTCGTATGCTAAAAGAAAAAGGCCGTACACCTGGTGTGTACGGCCTGTACGAATATTGGGACCGTTTGGCCCACCCTGCTCTAGAGCGACTGAAAAGCCTGAATGATCAGGAACACCATAAAAGAGATGAACAGGCATCCCACCAGGATGAACAGGTCGATCAGGTCAAACTTTTTCCGCATGGGGCAGGTAATTCAGATTCTGTCTTTAGTCGAAGGGAAACCCGGTGAAGAGGCGGAACACGAAAGCGTACAGCACCACCAGGAACATGATAAAGCTAAACCAGGCAAAGATTTTAAAGAATTTCCTGACGAAAAAAATCTCCAGTGCCTTGAAAGCTTCCACGTAAATCTCCCTCATGAGTAATAGTGTCTTCATATAGTACAATTTTCATTTCAATAGTACTCACAAAGCTACCGGGCACACCATTGGGATACAGAACTTTTAGCCGACCGATGTTGAAAGTTGGACCAACCGCAGGGTGCCGGAAGATCACCGAAAGAAAGTACCGTTCATCGAGACCTGTCGAATTGCCCTGAGCAGATGTATAGCAGGAGTTAATCGACAAACTGCAGGGCGACATCCCCCAGCCAAATGCCTAGGGAATACAGATAAGGAATTAGTCCAGATGAGGGCTGCTGAACCCGAGGCGGGAAAGCCCGGTTTTCAATTCAGGGCATGACATAAAGAGTTCCCTCAACAACCCGGTCCGGTAATTCTCGATCATCATAACGATCGGGGGCTCACCTCTGCGGGATCCTGGCCTTTTTCCGAACACATCAGGAAAGAAGCTATCATCAGTTCCCCCATAAAATTAAGACAAGGCCTTTATGATGTTTCACTCTGTATAATTTGCGTTCAATGTAAAGTTAGGCGATAATCCTGACGGATATCATAGTTCTCCATGGCATTATATCATATTTTTCGGATCCAATCTTTTAGAGTTGAAAAAGAAGCGTAAAATACTGTACTGGTCTCCCAGGGTCCTAGGGATCCTGGCCATCCTCTTTATAAGCATTTTCGCACTCGATGCCTTCGAACCGGGCCTGACGCTCTGGCAACAGCTCGGGGCCTTCCTCATCCACCTTATCCCGTCGTTCGTCTTGCTCCTGCTTCTGCTAATTGCATGGAAACGGGAAATGCTGGGAGGTATACTCTTCTTCATCCTGGGTCTGGTGCTGAGTCCGGTCGTCTTCACCCTGAATTACAACATGAACCATTCGGTTTGGATGAGTCTCGGGATCATTGGGGTTATTACCATCCCCTTCGTGATCACAGGTGCGCTATTCGTGGCTAATGCCATGCAAAAAGAAGGTGGCGTCTGAAGAAGACCCCGCCCACCCACTGCGCGAAGAGTGTCACTTCGTAGAAATTTTCCGACCAATTATGATCACAAAAGTGCGAAGTTTACAACTTCGCACAGCGTAGCACATCAAAAATCGCCGGGATTGCTTGCCTGACGGCAAGCTTCCCTTCGAGCTCGTTTTGAAAACCGCAAAAAGAAGTATTTCGTTTACTTCTCAATAAAACCCGCTGCACAACTCATGCATCAAAACTCGCTGGGATTGCTTGCCTGACGGCAAGCTTCCCTTCGAGCTCGTTTTGAAAACCACAAAAGCAAGCATTTCGTTCACTTCAAAAAAAGAAGCGAGCTTCTTTTTTTGAAGCTCGCTCATACTTCCACTCTTTTGTGGTTTATCCGTACCTCGGGTGGGAATCGAACCCACACGATATTGCTATCACTGGATTTTGAATCCAGCGCGTCTACCAATTCCGCCACCGAGGCAAATGGGTTTGCAAAGCTAAAAAATAATTTGTTTTGAGCCCTTAAAATTCTGCCCATTAATCGGCCTTTACACAAATATTTGTTTAAATTTGCACCTCCTTTGTAAAAAGGCGCCCTAAAAAACTAGCGAACAAGGATTTAGACATGCCGTACCAAGTGCCCGAACCGAAAATATTTGCCTGTACCCAGAGTATGGAACTGGGGCAAAAAATCGCCAAATCCTACGGGACGGATCTGGGGAAGGTATTGTTTTCACGCTACAGCGACGGGGAATTCCAACCCTCCTTCGAGGAGTCTATACGAGGTACCCGCATCTTTATCATCGGCTCTACTCATCCGGGCCCGGAAAACCTGATGGAGATGCTACTGATGATCGATGCTGCCAAAAGGGCCTCGGCCAGGCATATCACCGCTGTAATGCCCTATTTCGGGTGGGCCCGCCAGGACCGCAAAGACAAGCCCCGGGTACCCATAGCCGCTAAACTGGTCGCGAAAATGCTGGAGACCGCAGGTGCCACACGCATCATTACCATGGACCTGCATGCAGACCAGATACAGGGTTTTTTCGAAAAGCCGGTAGACCATTTGTTTGCCTCTACCCTCTTCCTGCCCTACCTGGAAAAACTCAAGCTGAAGAACCTCACCATCGCCTCCCCTGACATGGGTGGATCCAAAAGGGCATATGCCTATTCCAAGGCCCTTTCCAGCGATGTGGTGATCTGCTATAAACAACGGGCCAAGGCCAACAAGATCTCCCATATGGAACTCATTGGGGAGGTCAAAGACAGGAATGTGGTCCTCGTAGACGATATGGTAGATACCGCCGGCACACTCACCAAGGCGGCAGACCTCATGATGGAACGCGGAGCCCTGAGTGTGCGCGCCATCACCACACACGGATTGCTGTCTGGCAATGCGTATGAAAGAATTCAGAAGTCGAAATTACAGGAACTCATCATTACGGATTCCATCCCGACTCACGCCAAAAGCGATAAAATAAAGGTATTGAGCTGCGCAGATCTCTTCGCAGATGTGATGCACCGGGTGCACCACAACACCTCGATCGCTTCAAAATTCATCATGTAAATATCAATTTAAATCTAAATAATGAAGTCAATTACAATCAAAGGATCAGAAAGAGAAAGCGTGGGCAAGAAGGCAACGAAGGCCCTACGTAATGCTGGAAAGGTCCCTTGCGTGGTATACGGAGGGGAACAGCCATTGCACTTTGCAGCAGATGAACTATCGTTCAGAGACCTGGTGTACACCCCCAACGCCCACACTGTTGTGGTTGAACTGGAAGGCGGGAAGAAGGTGAATGCCATCATGCAGGACATTCAATTCCATCCGGTAACGGATAGCATCCTGCACATCGATTTCTATCAGCTGTTCGAGGACAAGGAACTCACCATGAACATTCCCGTTCGTCTGCACGGGAATTCTCCAGGGGTAAGGAACGGGGGTCGACTCCTCTTCAGGAAAAGGAAACTGGCCATCAGGGCGCTTCCTGCAAACCTGCCGGATTTCTTCGACATCGATATTTCTACCCTCAAGATCGGGGACAACATCACCGTTGAATCCCTGCTGAACGACAAATTCACCATCCTCCATCCCGATACTACGGTTGTGGTACAGGTTAAGATGGCCCGTGCCGCTGTGGTGGTCGAGGAAGAAGGTGATGATGAAGAACTGGAAGGCGCTGAAGCGACTGCAGAAGGAGAAGCTGCTCCTGCTGAAGCTGCTGAAGCCTCTGCTGAAGAGAAGGAATAATTTTTACGAGAACATTCAAAAAGCATCCCGGGTCCAATCTTGGGATGCTTTTGTATTTTAGCCGGGTGAGTTTCCTAATATGCGCTCTTTATTCTCATTCCTTTTCGGCAAATCTTCAACCCTTCTAAACGAAGAAGACCCCATGAAAAAATATCTGATCGCAGGCCTTGGCAATATTGGATTGGAATACGTCCACACCAGGCATAATATAGGCTTCCAGGTGCTGGATGCTCTTGCCGGAAAAAAAGAAATTAGCTTTGCCCCCAACAAACTGGGGGACACTGCGTCCTTCAAGATCAAGGGGCGTAGCGTGCTCCTGCTGAAGCCTTCCACCTTTATGAATCGCAGCGGTAAAGCCGTTCACTACTGGCTGGAAAAGGAGAAGATTCCCCTGGAACACCTTTTGATCATCACCGATGATATCAACCTTCCTTTTGGCACCCTTCGACTAAAGACCAAGGGAAGCGACGGAGGTCATAACGGCCTGGCAGATGTGCAACAAACCCTCCAGACCGCTACTTACAACCGGCTCCGGTTCGGACTCGGGTCTGATTTCCCCAAAGGCAGACAGGTAGAATACGTCCTGGGAAGATGGAATGAGGAAGAGGACAAAGCCTTGCCAGAGCGACTGGACAGGTGCGCTTCTCTCATAGAATCCTTTGTACTACAGGGGGTGAACATCACCATGAATACCTTCAACAACACCTGATCACCGGATCACCCTGAAGGAATACACCCCTGAATCCGAGATATTCCCGGCCCTGTCGAGAGTGAGTACCTTCCAGTAATAGACCGTATCAATAGCCACACTGGCCTTTACCTGGGTGATACTCACCGAAGGGGAAGCCACCAGCTGCTGGGGGTCGGGATCCGTATCCAGGTAGACCTCGTAGGATTGGATATCATTATCGGCGTCGCCACTCGTCCATTTAAGCGTAATCTCATTGTTGAGGTCCCTGACCACAGGTGTACCGGATGCCGGCTCAATCAACTGGGCCGGAAAGGGCGGATAGGTAGTCTGGGTCCCGGCATTGTAGAAGAACCATTCCTCACTGAATCCGATCTCCTGTGTCTCCGTATTCCTTGTGGTGATCCTCCATTTATAGGGAGTACCTTTTAGGACGGGTACAAAGGAACTGAGGGCAGTGGTCGGGGCGTTGGTGATGGACAGGCCGGTAAGGACGTTTGTCACCTTTAATTCATAGGTGTCTGCGTACCGGGCTTCCTGCCATCTGAATTCGACCTGACTCGTATTATTGTTCAGGCTCACACCCGTAGTACACTCGGAATTCTGCAAGGGAAAACTCAGCAAGGCGGCCTCGGGTGGTTTGGGTGAATCCTTCCCGCAAGCCATCGCCAAAATCCCCAGGTATAAAACAAATTCTTTTCTCATCGCTTTATGACCTTAGTTGAATAGTTGATATACTCCCCGCTTACCCTGAGCAGATATACACCCGCCGGCAAACTGCCGAGTTCCATCCGTATGGATTCTTCTCCGCCCGCATACTGTGCGCTGTGCACCAACTGCCCAAGGAGGTTGTAAATATTTACTTGAATCCTTTCACCCACCGGGGGTACAAATACCTCCAATTCTCCCTGGAACGGGTTGGGGTATACCACCGGATCCCGGCCTACCAGGACCACTTCTTCATATACTCCCTGGCAGGACAACGCACCTGTGACCTTGATAGTATTTAATCCTGTCTTAAGGTTAAGGGTGTATTCCGCACCGGTCGTTTGGGTCAGGATTCCGTTTAGTTCCACATTGTAAAATTGAGACCCGCTGAGGCTGAGGGTGGCCCGAGATGCATCGGGATCCAGTGAGATGAGCACAGAGAGAGGATCAGGTTCGGAGATGACAAAATCAAAACAAAATTCCTCATAGGTGATGCTTCCATCCGTGCCGTTAATACAGGCCGTATAATTTCCAGCAGACAGGTTTGTCAATTCAAAGGTGTTGTTGAAAGCGGAGGTCTCATTGATTCCATTCCCTGTGATGGAGAGGGAGTAGTCCAGAGCCGCATTTGCCGTGATCCGGATCACCCCGTCATTATTGCTTATACAGGACTCACTGGTAAGCTGTACGTTGAAATTGTTCTGCTCAAAGCGGTACACCGGGCATCCGTTTGCGTTAACCTCCGTATTCGGGGGCGTTCCCAGGCAGAGGTCGTCTCCGTCATCAAAAACGTTATCCCCGTCCGCATCAGGCCTGAATACGCCCTCCACACAGAGCTCCAGAGTAAAGTCCTGTATAAGTCCGCCATCGGCAGGGGCCGTATCCCTGACCAGCAAAATCCACTCTCCGAAAGAGGATTCCCCATTGAAGGAGGCCAGGGATCCCAGGGGTTTTACCGTACCACTGATGGCAGGGTTGCCCCCACAGACAAAAGGAGGTGCATCGTCGTCAAAAACTGCATTGACATTTTCCAGCTGTCCACAGGAATTGGAGGTCAGGATAACCTCGGTACCGGCCGGTGAGATCAGGCTGATGATGAGGTCGGATAAAAAGGTGTGATCGATATTTAAAGAGACATTGATATCCGCCACAGGCAGGTCATCCACCACAAGTATTCTAGCCTGTACCGTTGGCGTACCCGTTGAGGAGATGGATACCGGCAGACCCTGGGCGCTTTTGAATTTGCAGTTTACCGGCAGGGTTGTAAAACTGAAGGCACTTCCATAGACTCCTTCCCCGCAGTTTGTAACCGGTTTAACCCTCCAGTAATAGGTGGTTTCGGGCAACAGGGCCTCCGCTGTATAACTCTTGTCGATAATCCTGGCAGACTGTACGATGTTCGTGAATGAGGGGTCTGAAGCTATCTGTACATCATAGGTATTGTTGATGGCCGGAGTGTCCCAGCTCAGGATTGGCCTCAGCGGTATTCCTGAGGAGGAATTCGCGGGACTCAGAAGAGTGACCTCCGGGAATTCTGTGTCGAAGACATTCAGGAGCACGGTAACCTCCTGGGTAAAGGATGGGGCTGTTGCTCTGATCTGTATGGGATATTGACCCTCTGCAACGGAGGAGGTATTGGAGATGGTCAGGTCTACCGGGGTTCCGTTGGCAGTAGCGGTCCCGGGCAGGAAGCTCGCCCCTAGTCCACCGGGTAAGCCGACAGCACTGAAGGTCACCTCCTCATTAAAACCCCCGTAGGTCTGGTACACAAACGGAATGACCTCGTCTGCCGGCTGGCAGACGTCAAAGGCCAGGTCCTCCAACTGGAGTACAAAGGGAGATTCCTCAATGGTGAAATTGGTACTGTTCAGCGCGAAGAACACATTCTGCAGGCCTTTAACCATGATCCGGGCCGTAGAGGTGGCATCCCCCGGCAGCAATACCTCATGAGATCCATCGTTCTCCGCCTTATCTGACAGGACGATCGGAAAGGTGAGGCCTCCGTCAAGAGACAGGAGGATTTCTACGAATTGAGCATTTATTGGTGGGGAGTTGGTGTTGGCCACATCCCAGGTCACGGTTTGAACGGTCCCGGCACTATAGGTCTCAGATGCAGACTGAGAGAGAACCGTAAAAGGCCCGGCCGCATTGCTGACACGTATATTCAACACATCAGAAGCGACCTGCCCCCCTTCCGCTGCATTGTCCCTTACAGTCAGGGCAAAATTCATCTCCCTCTGTACATTGGAAACGGATTCCCAGGCAGAGTTGATGGGCGGATTGGTCTGCGTTAACTGACCCTGTACCACTCGGGAAAGCCTTGGGAAGTATCGTTTCGGGGAGGTGGTTGGCGGCAGGGATCGGAAATTGGCC
The DNA here is from genome assembly GCF_010671595.1 of Muriicola jejuensis. Classification (GTDB taxonomy): domain Bacteria; phylum Bacteroidota; class Bacteroidia; order Flavobacteriales; family Flavobacteriaceae; genus Muriicola; species Muriicola jejuensis. The sequence goes on from NZ_JAABOP010000001.1 coordinate 857,994, forward strand.
CCACTGGCATTCTGGGGGCCGAAAGTACTGGTGGTGACCACCCCGTTGTCTATCTGTTCCCAAGTGTAGGTTAGCACGTCTGATGGGTCGGGGTCAGAGGCTACACCGGACAGGACAAATGCGGTACCCTTCGGAATCACATAGTCTTCAGATGGGGTAATTACAGGGGGTGAGTTGGCAATTGCGGTCTCCACCGCACAGCTGGTGGTAAGGACATAGGCCGAGATCTGAAAGATGCTGTAATAGTGAAAATAATCATCTCCGTTACTCTGAACATTCTCCCCCTGAACTATTCCCGCGTATCCCATAATCGTGGAACCGCTGGCGGGCTCTGCCTGTACTCCGGTCCCTTCGGAATCGAATGACCAGGTGTGATTGGCCCCGAACTGGTGGCCCAGTTCATGAGACACATAATCCAGGTCGAACAGGTCTCCTTGCGGGTTCAGGGCTGCCGAATAGGCACTTCCCTTCTGGTTGGTCCGGCAAACCGACCCGATAAAACCGGCATTCCCCCCATTGGTATCTTCGTGGAACAGGTGCCCTACGTCGTAATTGAGGTCGCCTATCAAATTGTTTAGGGTGGTTTGTACCTCTGAATTGAGATTCGCCTGGTAAGGATCTGTCTCCGGATTCGTATAGATAACCAGATCATTGTCAGCAACCAGTTCCAGGGTGATGCCCAGATCCGTGATGAATACTTCGTTCACCCTGGTGAGCGTGGCATTGATGGCAGCCAGGGCATCTGCGACCGTTCCCCCGTGATACTGAGTGTATTCTCCTGTGGCAGAAACAGCAATCCTGTATTTCCTCAGGCGCTGATCATCAACGAGTTTGGCCGTACTTTCCCGGGCAGATTCCATCCGTTTGTCCTCAGTGGCACACACGAATTTATCGGCTTCCCCAGAATCCCCTTTCCGGTTGTAGAGGACGTACTCCTCTGACTGGCGGGTAACCCTCTGCATAAACCACTTTCTCTCTTCTCCCGAAATGACGAACATGGCTTCGATCCCGTTTTGTGAGACACTGAAGCGAACCCTCTTGTTGGGATCATTTACAGCCGTACCAGTGAAGGATCTGATCTGTGGATACCGGGCTGTGAGCCCCGGGTCAAAAACGGGGGTTTCTTCCACCGTATACGCCTCCAGTCTACCCTCGGGGGAAGGGAAAAATACCTGAGTCTTGTCAGTTGTTTTGGAAGTGATACGGGTGAGTTCCCTGTTGAGGTTTTCATTCTCCAGGGAATAAAATCGAAGTTGTTGGTCGTTCAGCCTTTCAATATCCGGGGGCAGGAGTTCGTTCTTTACCTCGGCGGGTTGCCAGTATCCCGTTTGCCCTGCAGCGTAAAAGCAGGCAAATAACATGGTTATTGGCAAAACAAGACGTAGTTTTGTCGTCATTCGGGGACTTTAAAAAATTAAAAATAAGTTTTTTTATTTTTCCAGCGAGTGATTACAGTCCAAAGCATTTCTAAATACGATAAAAACCAGGCCTCGGTCATAACCATAGGTACTTTTGACGGGGTCCATATTGGCCACAGGCTTATCCTGGAGCGCCTCATAAATGATGCCAGAATGAATAAGCGGGTGGCTATCGTACTGACCTTTTTCCCCCACCCCAGGATGGTTCTGCAGAAGGACACAGATCTGAAACTCCTCAATACCATCGAAGAAAAAAAGCAGATTCTCGACAGTCTCGGTATAGATTATCTCATCATCCAGCCCTTTACCAAGACCTTTTCCAGGCTGAGCGCAACGGCCTTTGTCAGGGATGTCCTGGTCAATGCGCTTCATACCAAAAAAGTCATCATTGGATATGACCACCGTTTCGGGCGTAACCGGAACGCCAATATCAACGACCTTATCGCCTTTGGCAACGCCCTTGATTTTGAGGTGGAGGAGATCCCGGCTCAGGAAATAGAAGCCGTTGCGGTGAGTTCTACTAAGATCAGGAATGCTCTGCTCCAGGGGGATGTGGCCACGGCCAATGCCTACCTGGGCTACGACTTTATGCTCACTGGAAAGGTCATCAAGGGGAAAGGCCTGGGTAAACAGCTCGGTTATCCCACGGCTAATTTAAAGATCGAAGAATCCTATAAGCTGATCCCTAAAAACGGGGTGTATGTAGTCAGGAGTACCCTTATGGGGCGAACCGTTCACGGGATGATGAACATAGGGTACAACCCCACCGTAAACGGTCAGGAGCACGGCATTGAGGTCCATTTCTTCGATTTGGACACAGACCTTTACCATCAAACCATACAGGTCCATATCCTGGAGTGGATCCGGGAGGAACAAAAGTTCAACTCCCTGGACGACCTGAAGGATCAATTGTCCAGGGACACGGAGAGCGCGAAACGTATAATTTCGGGTTAAATGTGGCAGCAGGCGTTATTTAAAAGGGTAGACAACACTCCCCTAATCGTCTTCAGGATCTTTTTTGGACTGCTGATCAGCTTCGAATGTTTTGGTGCCATCCTCACAGGCTGGGTGCGAAGGGTCTTTATTGAACCGGCCTTCACTTTTACTTTCATAGGTTTTGAATGGCTGCAACCCCTGCCGGGAAACTGGATGTATTTGTACTTTGCACTCATGGGTACCCTGGGCCTTTGCATCGCCCTTGGTTATAAATACCGGTGGAGTATCATAACCTTCACCCTGATGTGGACCGCGGTCTACCTCATGCAAAAAACCGCCTATAACAACCATTACTACCTGCTCATCCTCATCTCCTTCCTGATGTGTTTCACACCGGCAGAGCGATATGCTTCCCTCGACAGCAGGAAAAACCCAACCCTGCTTTCCAACCATATGCCTGCCTGGGTGAGGTGGACCGTGATCTTCCAGTTGTTTATAGTTTATACCTACGCAGCCATCGCCAAGCTTTATGGAGACTGGCTCGATTTCTCCATCATTGCCATCCTTCTAAAGGGAAAGGCCTCCTATCCCCTCATTGGGGAGTGGCTGCAGCACCCCTGGGTGCATTATGTGGTAGGTGTTACGGGTATCGTGTTCGACATGCTGATCGTACCGGCCCTCCTCTGGAAACCCACAAGGAAATGGGCCTTCGGATTTTCTATCTTTTTCCACCTGTTCAATTCCATCGTGTTCCAGATCGGCATTTTCCCCTATCTGGCCCTGGCCTTTACAGTCTTTTTCTTTCCGCCTGAAACGATCCGCAGGATCTTCCTTCCGGGAAAAACCCCGTATGCAGGAGAAGAGATCCGCGTTCCTACATACAAAAAGCCTCTCCTGCTCGGCCTGGGGATCTATTTCATATTCCAGATCGGGCTGCCACTGCGCCATCACTTTATAGCGGATGACGTCCTTTGGACAGAGGAAGGCCACCGAATGAGCTGGAGGATGATGCTGAGGGCGCGATCCGGCCTGGTGCAGTTTATGGTCAGGGAAAATCAGACAGGGGAGACTTCCGTCGTTCATCCGGGTTTATACCTGAGTTCCCAACAGTTGGAAAAGGTATCCTGTTACCCGGACTATATCTGGCAGTTTGCCCAGTTCCTGCGAAAGGAATACGCCAAGGAAGGAAAGGAGGTCTCGGTCTTTGCCAAAGCACGCGTTAGCATCAACGGAAAGCCACTCCAGCCATTTACCGACCCTTCGGTGGACTTGGCCGCCGAAAAGTGGAGTCATTTCAAACACCATTCCTGGATCCTGCCATCCCCCCTCAGATCGGATTGAAATTCCCTGGCAGGCGGTCCCTTCGATTTCGCCAATTAAGCGTAAATTTGTGCCCTAATCTCAGGTGAATGCTAGTATTACAAACCGTACGGGAAAACAGGGAAGACCTTATCAAGGCGCTGAAAAAAAGGAATCTTGATGCAGAGCCCCTGCTCAACCAGGTTTCCGAACTCGATGAAAAACGCAGGGCCATTCAAACGCGAATGGACGCAACCCTGGCCCAGCTGAATGCCACCTCAAAGGAGATCGGGATCCTGTTCAAATCCGGGAAAGCCAAAGAAGCACAGGAACTCAAGGAGAGATCTGCACAGTTCAAAGAAGAATCCAAAAAACTGGGAGAGGAGTTAAATGAAGTGACCTCGGCACTGGACCAGGCCCTCTATCTCATCCCCAATGTACCCCACCACCTGGTCCCTGCCGGAAATTCTTCTGAGGACAATGAGGAGGTCATGAGGGAAGGGGACATTCCTGTTCTCATGGAGGGAGCACTACCCCACTGGGAACTCGCTAAAAAATACGACATCATTGACTTTGAGCTGGGCGTAAAGATCACAGGGGCAGGTTTCCCTGTGTACAAGGGAAAAGGCGCTAAATTACAACGCGCCCTAATCACCTACTTCCTGGACCGGAATACAGCCGCGGGATACCAGGAGATACAGGTCCCACACCTGGTGAATGCAGCCTCAGGTTTTGGTACGGGTCAGCTCCCCGACAAGGAAGGCCAGATGTATCACGTGACGGCAGACGACCTCTACCTTATCCCTACCGCGGAGGTGCCTGTGACGAATATACTCAGGGATACCATCCTCCAGGCAAAGGACCTGCCTGTTTGTTATACGGGATATACCCCTTGTTTCAGGCGGGAAGCGGGCAGTTACGGGTCGCATGTACGCGGACTCAACCGCCTGCACCAATTTGACAAGGTTGAGATCGTGCGGGTTGAGGAACCTTCTAATTCCTACAAAGCCCTGGACGCCATGGTAGAACACGTCAAAGGCATTTTGAGAGAGCTGAAACTACCCTACCGGGTGCTGCGCCTCTGCGGAGGCGACCTGGGGTTCACCTCCGCCCTTACCTACGATTTCGAGGTTTTCTCCACAGCACAGGACAAATGGCTGGAGATCAGCTCAGTATCCAATTTTGAGACCTATCAGGCCAACCGCCTGAAACTCAGGTACAGGGATGAAAACGGAAAGACCCAGTTGGCCCATACCCTCAACGGCAGCTCCCTGGCTCTCCCAAGGGTACTGGCAGGGATCCTGGAGAACTACCAGACGGAAAAGGGCATCAAAGTTCCGGAGGTCCTCATACCCTACACGGGTTTTGACATCATAGATTAAGATTTCCTAAATAGTATTTCTTCCCTGATTGGATTACCTTTGAGTTAGATCCATGAAGAAGACCTTTGTTTTATGGTTATGCCTTGTTCTTTCCTTCCCTTTGTGGGGTCAGGATGATTTCCTTGCCAAACAATACCTGAACAACGGGGAATACGAGAAAGCCATGGCCTTTTATGAACGCCTCGTAGCACAGAATCCGAGGAGGATGGACTTTGCAGAGAACCTGGTGAATTGTTACCAGCAACTGGAGGAATACGCCAAGGCTGAGGCATTTTTGCAGGGCAGGATCGCCACGGGCAGTGCCTACCCCACCATTTACATAGACCTCGGATATAATTACCGGCTGCAGAACAAGGTCGATCAGGCGCTATCGAACTACGAGAAGGCCCTGGAGGCCATTGAGAAGAACCCCAACTACGGCTACGGAATAGGCGTGGGTTTTCAGCGTTATGCCCTTTTGGATTATGCCCTGAAAGCCTATGAAAGGGCTATGGAACTCAATCCTGATCTGGACTATCACTTTCAGATCGCCCTGATCTATGGGGAACAGGGAAATATTGAAAAAATGTTTCAGGCCTATTTGGAACTTCTGGGCAATGGCAGGGCCAGTATTGGCAATGTCCTTGGCAAGATCGGTGATTTTATCAGTGAAGACCCCACCGCAGAGAACAACCAATTGCTGAAGAAGGTAGTACTGGAAAAAGCACAAAAGGAACCCGCCATTTTGTGGAATGAGATGCTGAGCTGGTTGTTTGTACAGCAAAGGCAGTTCAACTCGGCCTTCCTGCAGGAAAAGGCCATATACAAGAGGACCGGTGAAGCCTCCATGGAAAGGGTGATCTCCCTCGGCAACAATGCCCTTAATGAGGGATCTTCCTCCGTTGCATCCGAAATATTCAGCTATATAGAAAAGAACAGCAACGATCCCGTCACAAAGCTGAATGCCCAGCTCAACCTCATAGACATCGAGCTCCTCACAGCCTCTCCAAAGGACTTTCCCGGTATAGAAAAGCAGTTCCAGGAACTCGTCACCACCTATGGGTATCAAGCCAATACCTTGCAACTACAGGTCGCCTATGCGAATTTCCTGACCTTTAAGCTGGGTGAATCAGCCAAGGCCATCCCCATCCTGAAAAGATCCCTGGAACTCCCTTTGCCGAAATACGCAGAAGCCTACATCAAAATGGCCCTGGGGGATATCCTGGTCTTTGATCAGCGCTTTAACGAGGCCCTTATCTATTTTTCCCAGATCCAGAAAAGCCTTAAGAACGATATCCTCGGGCAGGAAGCCAGGTTCAAGGTGGCCCAGACCAGTTTCTACAAAGGGGATTTCCAGTGGGCACTGACCCAGTTGAAGGTGCTGAGAGGCTCCACCTCACAGCTCACGGCCAACGATGCCATGCAGCTTAGTTTGCTGATCTCTGACAACTCCCTGGAAGATTCTACCCAAACTGCCCTGAAGAAATATGCCCGGGCAGACCTGCTCGCCTATCAAAACAAAAAGCGAGAAGCCATTGCGGTCCTGGACGAGATCCTGCTTCAGCACAAAGGTGAGAGCATTGAGGACGAAGCCTTATTGAAGCAGGCACAATTGCTGGCCGAAGCAGGGGACTACGATGCAGCCCTCTTTAATTACACGAAGATCATAGAATTCTACGCGGACGACATCCTTGCAGATGATGCCCATTTCGCCATGGCCGAATTATTCAGAACGGTGCTGGATCAGCCTGAAAAGGCCAAATACCATTACGAGCAGATCCTGTACAAATACCAGGACAGTTATTTTTTCCCCCAGGCCAGGAAGTATTTCAGGATCCTCAGAGGGGATGTGATCAATTAAAAAGGCCTTTATGCTGATATACAATGTGACCCTGCACGTGGAAAATTCTATCCTTGCCCATTGGCTCGACTGGATGAAATCCACCCATATCCCCGAAGTGCTGGCCACCGGTAAATTTCTGGAAGCTACCATGACCAGGATCCTCTCAGAGGAGGATACCGGGGGCACCTCCTATTCGGTGCAGTATAAGACCAGGGACCGCGACACCCTTGAACGCTACTACAGGGAAGATGCCCCGAGACTTAGAAAGGAGACCGAGAAACTATTCGGGGATTCCGTTATCGCATTCAGGACAGAACTGGAGGTCCTGACCATTGAGAAAGCCCCTATGAAAAGTGCCACGGCCTATCTTTTTTCCTATGGTACCCTGCAGGAATCAGATGTTCAGAAAATGATCTTCTCCCGCACCCTGAGAGGGATCAAGGACAGCCTGAGGTCACATACCCTTTCGGAGGAAATGGTGGGTGGACTCTACCCCACGATCCGAAGTTCAGAAAACACAGATGACAGCGTACATGGTTTCGTCTATGTCATCAGTGAAGAAGAGCTGACGCTGGTAGACGCCTATGAAGGAGAGGCCTATGAGAGGAAGCATGTAACCCTTGAATCAGGGATCAAAGCCTGGGTCTACCTCGGGAAAACCGGGTTTTAATCACAGTTTTCATGAGTAAACGAAACCGGAATTTTTCAGGCGGATCGAAGAGGAAGAGTCGGGCGCATGACCAGGACAAAGGGCCGGTGAGGGCCAAGAAACACCTGGGGCAGCATTTCCTGAAAAGCGAAGAGATCGCAAAAAGGATCGCCACCACCCTCTCTTTGGAAGGGTACAGGGATGTCCTGGAAATCGGGCCGGGTACCGGGGTACTGACCAAATATCTGCTTTTGAGGGATGTGGACCTGATTGCTATGGACCTCGATTCGGATTCTATCGTTTACCTCAACCACAGCTTTCCTCTGGAGCACCCTAAACTGGCAAAGAGAGAAGGTTCATTCAGGGTGGTGGAGGCTGATTTCCTCCAGTCAGACCTGAGTGAATACTTCGGGAACAGACCCTTCGCCATCATCGGCAATTTCCCCTACAACATCTCCACCCAGATCGTTTTTAAGTTGCTGGAGCACAGGAAACAAATCCCGGAATTCTCAGGCATGTTCCAAAAGGAGGTCGCCAAAAGGATATGCGAGCAGGAAGGAAGCAAGACCTATGGCATCCTCTCCGTCCTGGTGCAGGCATTTTACCACGCGGAATACCTCTTTACGGTACATCCCGAAGTCTTTGATCCCCCACCCAAGGTGCAGTCGGGCGTACTGAGGCTAAGGCGAAAAGAACAGCAGGAGATCGGCTGTGACGAGGCCCTGTTTTTCAGGGTGGTCAAGACCGCTTTTAACCAGAGGCGCAAGACCCTGAGGAACAGTTTAAAAACCATGAACCTCTCCGATAATCTCAAAGAAGATGCTATCTTTGACCGACGCCCGGAACAACTGGGTATTGCGGAATTTATTTCGCTGACAAGGAAGATAGCTGATGACACCCTTTAAGCTCACAGAGGAATTACTGCAAGAGATCGCGGAGCTCATTGATGCCCGAAAGGACGATGACCTGCGGGATCTCATGAAGGAGGTGCATTTTGCCGATGTGGCTGAGATCGCCAATGAACTCAACGAGGAACAGGCCACCTATCTCATCAAGCTCCTGGACAGTGATAAAACTTCCGATGTCCTCACGGAACTCGACGAGGATGTAAGGGAAGCCATCCTGAACAACCTTTCCTCCAAGGAAATTGCCGAAGAACTGGCGGAACTCGACACGGATGATGCCGCAGACATCATCGCAGAACTCCCCAAGGAGATCGTTCAGGAGGTCATCTCCGAGATCGAAGACAGGGAGCACGCCCGGCATATTGTTGACCTGCTGCGTTACGACGAGAACTCCGCAGGGGGTCTGATGGCCAAGGAGCTGGTGAAAGTGAATGAGAACTGGACCGTCCTCAGGTGTGTCAAGGAAATGAGGGCTCAGGCAGAGAATGTGACCCGTGTCCACTCCATCTACGTAGTCGATGACGAGGATAAATTAAAAGGCCGCCTCTCCCTGAAAGACCTGCTGACGACCTCCACGACCAACCCAATCAAGGACGTGTACATCCCCCAGGTAGATTTCGTAAACGTGAACGAAAAACCCGAGGAGGTAGCCAAGATCATGTCTAAATACGACCTGGAGGCCATCCCGGTGGTCGATGAGATCGGAAGGCTGGTTGGTAGGATCACGATTGACGACATTGTGGACGTGATCCGGGAAGAAGCGGAGAAGGATTACCAGCTTGCAGCCGGTATTTCCCAGGACGTGGAGGCCGATGACAGTATTTGGATCCTTACCCGGGCCAGGCTGCCCTGGTTGTTCCTGGGGCTTTTGGGCGGACTCGGGGCTGCCGCCATCATGGGGGGATTTGAGGAAATGATCAGCAAGCATGCCATCCTCTTTTTCTTTACCCCTCTCATAGCCGCTATGGCGGGAAATGTGGGCGTGCAATCCAGCGCCATCATCGTGCAGGGACTGGCGAACGACGACCTCAAAGGAAGTATTGGAAACAGGCTCATCAAGGAGATGTTCCTGGCACTGCTCAACGGTTTTGTACTGGCCGTTGTACTACTTTTCTTTACCTGGTTTTGGAAGGGGACCTTTGTCACCGCCCTGGCTATATCCATCTCCCTGATCACGGTCATCGTAGTGGCTGGAATCATAGGGACATTCACACCCCTATTTCTACACAAAAGAGGTATCGATCCCGCTATTGCCACGGGTCCTTTTATCACAACCAGCAATGATATTTTCGGGATCCTGATCTACTTTACCATTGCCAAGCTGCTGCTGGGCATCTGAATGTGATCGAAATATCATACCTTAATCCTGAAAAATTCGCCAGATCTATGCCTATAAAAGTTGGAGTTGTCCAGGACAGTCCCGTCTTTTTCGACAGGGACAAGACAATAGCCAAAATAGAAGAACTTCTAGACCGGTACGCAAGCCTGGAATGCGATCTTCTCGTGTTCCCGGAATCCTTTATCCCGGGATATCCGCGTGGATTCTCCTTTGGCGCCACAGTGGGTAACCGCACCGAAGAAGGCCGAAGGCTCTATGGCGCATACCACAAGAACAGCGTTGAACTCCGATCCAAGGAAGTCCGCAAACTCGAAGAACTATCCAAAAAACACAAGGCCTACCTGGTGATGGGCGTAACCGAGAAGAAAGACCTCAACGGCAGCCTTTACTGTTCCATGCTTTACATTTCACCCCTAAAAGGCTTGCTGGGGGTGCATCGGAAAATAAAGCCCACGGGCTCGGAAAGGATCATCTGGGACGAGGCAGCGGGAGAAGACCTGGTGACCTTTAAAACCGCGGTCGGGAAAATAGGCGGACTCATATGCTGGGAAAATTATATGCCTCTGGCGAGGATGGCCATGTACCGGCAGGGAGTTGAGATCTATATCGCCCCTACTGCAGATGCGAGAGAGTCCTGGATACCTACCATGAGGCATATTGCCCTGGAGGGCCGCTGCTTTGTCCTGGGATGCAATGAATACTATTCGGAGGCCATGCTGCCTGCGCAGTACAAGGATTTGCTCGAAGACACATCTGCTGTGAACTGTCCCGGGGGCAGCGTGATCGTTTCTCCGAGAGGGGAAATCCTGGCCGGACCCTTATGGGGAGAAGCAGGCATCCTTACGGCTACCCTCGACCTGGATGAGGTCACCGCCAGCAAGCTGGATTTTGATGTGAACGGTCATTATGGGAGGAATGACATCTTCCATCTTTCTGTCCTGGGTCAACCCCCTTTAAAGGATGAAAAATCAATCAAGTAATTACCCATGATTGCGATTAATTTAATGGAAAAATATTCCTTGATAAGCGAAACTTGGCATCCACACCAGATTGCCCGGGTGGATGACATGCATGTCTTACTGGCCAGGTTAAAAGGAGAGTTCGTCTGGCATGCGCACGAGGAGGAAGACGAATTGTTCCAGGTGCTACAAGGTACACTTTATATGCAGTTCAGGGACAGAACCGAGGTCGTCAGGGAAGGGGAGATCATCGTCGTACCCAGGGGGATAGAACACTGCCCGGCTACGAAGGATGGGGAGGAGGTCCTTGTTATGCTCTTCGAAAAGCAATCCACCGCCCATACCGGAAACGTACTGGACGCCAGGACCCAAACAGAATATCCAAAGATCTGAGCCCGTGAAAGTACTGCATCTGGATACGAACCATCCGCTTCTGATACGGCAACTTGCCGCCCTGGGTTGCCAAAATACGGAGGAATACAGCGCCCCCAAAAATGAGGTTGAAAAGATCATCCACGAATTTGAAGGGGTGATCATCCGCAGCCGATTCAAAATAGACAAGACTTTCCTGGAGAAAGCGACCCGATTGAAATTTATCGGGAGGGTCGGGGCCGGGCTTGAGAACATCGATGTGGATTACGCCCGGGAAAAGGGGATCTTTCTGGCGGCAGCGCCGGAAGGGAACCGGAATGCCGTGGGAGAGCAGGCCTTGGGAATGCTGCTGTCCCTGATGAACAACCTCAACAAGGCAGACCGGGAGGTACGCCAGGGGATCTGGGACCGGGAAGGCAACAGGGGCTGGGAACTGGATGGTAAGACCGTCGGGCTCATTGGCTACGGAAATACTGGCCAGGCATTTGCAAAGAAACTCTCCGGTTTTGATGTGGAGATCCTTTGCCATGACATCCTCGAGGGCGTAGGCAATGCATTTGCCAGGCAGGTGGGTATTGAGGAATTGCAGGAAAAAGCCGATGTGGTAAGCCTCCATGTCCCTCAGACATCCCTGACCCTGGGCATGGTGAACACCTCCTTTATCAAGAACTTCGCCAAGCCATTCTGGTTCCTGAATACGGCCAGGGGTAAGTGCGTAAAAACGGCAGATCTGGTGGAGGCCCTAAAGACGGGTAAGGTACTCGGCGCCGGACTCGACGTCCTGGAATACGAGAAGACCTCTTTTGAGGACCTCTTTGAAAAGGGAGCCATGCCAGAGGATTTCAAGTACCTGGTGAATTCGGATCGCGTCCTTCTGAGTCCGCATATCGCAGGTTGGACGCAGGAGAGCAAGGTAAAACTCGCCCAGACACTGGTTGACAAGATCAAGGCGAGATTTTTTGTATCTTAAAAGGCGGAATTTCAAAATCTCACACGAACACCAACATACGACCATGACCTATGACGCCAAAACCCCGGATGAATATGTTTCCCTCCTCCCGGAAGAACGGAAAGGACCTTTGGATTCCCTGAGAAAAACGATCCTTTCCCATCTGCCCAAAGGGTTTGAAGAGACCATGAGTTACGGCATGATAGGGTACGTGGTCCCCCATAGTCTGTACCCGGACGGGTACCACTGTTCCCCGGAATTACCTCTGCCTTTTATGAATATCGCTTCCCAGAAGAATTTCGTGGCCTTATACCACATGGGTCTGTACGCGCAGAAAGATCTGTTGGATTGGTTCACTGCAGAATATCCGAAATACGCCACCCGTAAACTGGATATGGGGAAAAGCTGTGTCCGATTCAAAAAGATGGACGATATCCCCCTGGATCTCATAGGGGAATTGTGCACTAAAATGTCTGTCCGGGAATGGATCGACCTCTATGAAAAAAATATAAAAAAGACATGAAAAACAGAGTGACAGGTTTGGGTGGTTTTTTCTTCAAGACCAAAGATCCTGGAAAGATCAGGGACTGGTACAAGGAGCACCTTGGGTTGAACACAGACCAGTACGGCTGTACTTTCTGGTGGAAAGACAAGGATGGGAACGACTGTTCTACACAATGGAGCCCTTTTAAGGAGGACACGAAGTACTTCGACCCCAGTGAAAAGCAATTTATGATGAACTTCCGGGTTGAGAACCTGGAGGAACTGCTGGCCGCCCTGAAGGAGGAAGGAGTGACCGTTGTCGGGAAGATGGAGGAATACGACTACGGGAAGTTTGGCTGGATCCTGGACCCGGAAGGGAACAAGATTGAATTGTGGGAACCAGTGGATTCTGCATTTCTTTGAAAACAAAAAATAAACTACATTTATTCTCATTCTAACCATAACAACAAACACTATGTCTGACGATAAGAAAGATCTGGGCGACAAGGCCAGGGAAGCCTTTGACGAAGCCAAGGAATCTGCTAAAAAAGCGGCAGAAGAAGCCAAGGAAACTGCGGGGGAGTTCAAGGAAGAGGCAAAAAAGACTGCGGAGGAATTCCGGGAGGGCCTCAAGACCGCGGGAGGTGATAACAAAAAGATCCTGGCCGGGATCCTGGCCATCCTCTTCGGTACCCTGGGAATCCATAAATTCATCCTCGGGTACAACAAGGAAGGGGTCATCCTCCTGGGTGTCACGCTCCTGGGTTATGCCACCACCTGTATTGGCGTTGGGTTCCTGTTTTTCTGGTTACCCGGGCTCATAGGGTTGATAGAAGGGATCATCTACCTGACCAAATCGGACGAAGAGTTCTACAACACCTACCAGGTCGGAAAAAAACCCTGGTTCTAAAGAAATTAAAGTCGGATTTTTTCAGTCCGACTTTTTTATTATCAATGTTTATCGTAATATTGCGATATACAAATATAACATGGGTCTTACCAAAACAGATATTTTCGACAGCAGGCAGAACAAACTGGCCGGGATCTTTAAGGTACTGGGTCATCCCGCACGGATTGCGATCCTCGAATATATCAGTAAACAAAATGCCTGTATCTGCAGCGATATCGTGGAGGAGGTTGGGCTGGCACAGCCTACGATCTCTCAGCACCTGAAGGAACTGAAACGTATCGGCCTTATAGAAGGGGAGATCGAGGGGAACAAAGTATGCTATTGCATTGCTCAGGACCGATGGAAAGAGATCCAGTCCTATCTGAACACTTTTTTTAATGAAACAGGTACCCACTGTTGCTAAAACCTGAAAAATGAAAACTTCTGAATTCCTTGAACTTCTCAGAGAACACTCCTCCAAAGCCCTGGTCTTTGAATACGGCAGCGGACAGCGAATTGGAGCCAATTACCACATCACGGAGGTAAAAAACATCAGCGTTGAATCCGTGGACTGCGGGGGGAGATCGGACTCGTGGCGGGAGACCGTCATACAACTCTGGGAGAACCCGGGTGAAGCGGATAAGCGAACGTACCTTTCCACCTATAAGGCCAGGGCTATCCTGGACAGGGTACATGCCTTAAAACCCATGGATACGGAGGCTGTCCTCAGGTTCGAGTACGGCAATTCCTCCTTCCATACCGCCCAGCTCTACGTAAAGGGCGCTAAAACTGATGGCAGAGAACTTACCTTCACCCTCCAAAGTGCTCCTACCCTATGTAAGGCGGAAGAAACATGTGGGGTGACTAAAGTAGAAGAACCTGCTGGTTCCGGATGTTGCGACCCTGCATCCGGCTGCTGTTAATACTCCCTGTCATGGAAATCAGAACTATGACCCCAACAGACTGGCCCGAGGTCGCCAGGATCTACGCCGAAGGCATAGCCACGGGATTTGCCACTTTTGAAAAGAACGTTCCCCCTTACGATCTGTGGGATAAGGCCCATATCCCCTCCTGCAGGCTCATTGCCTCTGAGGGAAAGACTGTTTGTGGATGGGCTGCGCTGTCGCCGGTTTCAGGCCGATGTGTTTATGGAGGGGTCGCCGAGGTGAGTGTGTATGTAGGGAAGGATCACAGAGGCAAGGGAATTGGAAAAAGGTTATTGGAATCCCTGATCGCAGAGAGTGAACGAGAAGGTTTTTGGACCCTTCAGTCGGGCATATTCCCCGAGAATGAAAGCAGCGTGCGTATCCATCTCGAATGCGGATTTAGAAAGATAGGGCACAGGGAACGCATCGGTAGACTGGACGGGGTTTGGAAAGACAACCTTATCTTTGAACGCAGAAGTCCGAAAGTGGGAGTAGAATAAAACTTCATACGAAACTATGTCACAAAAAAACATCCTCGTCCTTTGTACAGGGAATTCCTGCCGCAGCCAAATGGCTCACGGGTATCTGAAGGCCTTCCTGGGAGACCGGGCAGTGGTCTATAGTGCAGGTATAGAGACCCATGGTCTCAACCCGGGTGCGGTGGCTATCATGCAGGAAGACGGCATCGATATCTCCACCCATACCTCCAACCACGTCGATGAATACACAGGGGTTCCATGGGATTATATCCTGACCGTCTGTGACCATGCCCAGGAGAACTGTCCCTTTATCCCGGCTCCAAATGCCAGACGCCTGCACCACAACTTTTTCGATCCCTCCAAGGTCAGGGGAAGTGAGGAGGAACGGCACACGGCTTTTCTGAAGGCCAGGAATGAGATCCGGGAGTACTGCAGGGAGTTTGTAAAAAGTGAATTCTCCTAAGCGCCCCCGTTATTTTCTGCCAGTTTGCGCTCCAGTTCGGCCTGGAATTCTTCCATAACCGGTTTTACAGTGCTCTCGGGAAGGTCGGCTATGCGTATGTACATCAGCCCGTCCACAGCATTGTTGAAAAGAGGGTCCACATTGAAGGCGACCACCTTGGCGTTCTGCTTGATGTATTTCTTGATGAGTACTGGCAGGCGTAAGCTCCCCGGCTCCACTTCCTCTATGAGTCGGTCGAACTTGTTGAGGTCGGCCTCGGTCTCGTCAAAGACAAATTCCTTGTCTGCATCCTTGAGTTTTACCTTGAATTCCTTTTTGGGGTGGATATACTGTGCCACATAAGGGTCCCAGTAATTCGATTTCATAAACTCTATCATCAGCGATTTGGAGAAGTTCGAGAACTGGTTGCTGATGCTGACCCCCCCTATGAGGTATTTGTGTTCGGGATAACGCAGGGTCGTATGAACGATCCCCTTCCATAAAAGGAAGAGGGGCATGGGTTTTTGCTGGTATTCCTTGACGATATAGGCCCTGCCCATCTCAATGGACTGGGACATCATTCTGTAGAGCTCCGGTTCGAAGCCGAACAGGTCCTGCAGATAGAATCCATCTATACCGAACTCCGGGAAAATATGGGAACCAAGCCCCATCCTATAAGCTCCCACTATGCATTTATCCTCATCGTCCCAGAGGAAGAGATGGTGGTAATAATCATCAAAGCGGTCGAGGTCAATGGATTTATTGGTTCCCTCCCCTATCGCCCTGAAAGTGAGTTCCCGTTGCCTTCCGATCTCGTTCAGGATAAAGGGCATATCCTTTTTCTGGGCCAGGAATACCTCGTAGTTCTTGCTTTGCAACAACCTGCAGTCCTTTTCCCTCAGCTTTTCGATCTCCCCCTGTATGACCTCGGTCCGAACCGCGCTGGCAATTTTCCTTGGGGGCTTGGGGATCTTTAAACTCCCGGGAATCTGGTCTATCAGGCGTTCCTTTTCGTAGGCGTTGGCCAGAATGTAGGTCTTCCTCCTGAGGAGGTCTGTGAATTCTTCCAGGGATTCGTGTTCTTTCTGGGAGGTTACTGAGATCGGCTGTCCGATCCTCACCTTGATGGCCCTGTTCCTCTGAGTGGTCAGTTCCGAGGGTAGTTTGGCCGTCCTGAAAATATCGTTGATACGGGAGAGGCGGTAGAACAATGGGCTGTTCCTGGCGTGGAAGTAGATGGGCACCACCGGGACTTCTGCTTTTCGGATGAGCTTCAGGGCCGCTTCTTCCCAGGGTCTGTCCACAATGAGCTTTCCGTCCTTATAGGTAGATACCTCCCCCGCCGGAAAGATACCCAGGGGATGGCCTTCCCGCATGTGCTGCAGGGCGCTTTTAAAACCGGCTATACTGCTTTTGGCATCCTTACGGGTCTCGAAAGGGTTCACCGGAAGGATGAAAGGGGCCAGGGGCTCCACCCTGTGCAGGAGAAAGTTGGCGATGATCTTAAAATCCTCTCGGTGCTGCAGCAGCAGTTTGAGGAGAAGGATCCCGTCCACACCCCCCAGAGGATGGTTGCTGATGGTAATAAAGGCGCCTTCTTTGGGCAGGCGTTTGATGTCCTCTTCCGGGATCTCGAATTTGATCTCGTAGTGTTCGAGGATGGCATCTATAAAGGAGACCGCGTCCAGATGCTTGTGCTTGTCGTAAAAAGCATTCATGGAAGAAAGCTTTGTAATCTTCATCAACATCCAGCCCATAAAAGTCCCGAAAAAACCATAACGCTCGAGATTGATGGCCTTCGCTACTTCTTTGGCGGTCACTAAACCCATATGCAATACTGTGATTTAAGGGGTAAAGATAGGAAAATAGCCTTTCTCCCAAGGTAGGGAAAGGTGCAAATCCAGCCTATAGCCTTATTGTTTTACTACCAGTTGTACGGTCTCTTTCCCCCTTTGTTCGAGCAAAACCTCTTTCCCGTTCTGCAGGGACTCAATGGATTGTGCATCAAAATGCCTGATAGTGTAAAGGGATACGCCTTCGTGGCAAACCACTTTGAATTTTCCCTTGAGATGGTTCAGGAGTTCTTCGAGTCGGCCGAATTTATTGTCGACACAGACCGAAAAACTGATGGCTGAATTCTGAATCATGTCGACCTTCATCCGGTAATCGTGCAGGAGTTTGAACAGATCGCTGATGTTGTCCTCTACAATAAAGGAAAAGTCGAGGGAGGAAAGTTTCATCAGGACCTGGTTCTTCTTGACGATAAAGCAGGGTACCCTGGGATCTATCCCTTCTCCTTTCCCCACCGTGGTGCCCGGATCCTTTGGGTTCAAAAACGATTTCACATGAAGGGGGATCTCCTTCCTCTGCAAAGGTTGCAGGGTCTTTGGATGGATCACGGAGGCCCCGTAGAAAGCGAGTTCGATGGCTTCCCTGTAGGATATCTTGTTGAGCAGCTGTGATTTGTCGAAATACCTCGGGTCTGCATTAAGGACCCCCGGCACGTCCTTCCAGATGGTTACAGAATGGGCGTCCAGGCAATAGGCAAGGATGGCGGCGGTATAGTCAGACCCCTCCCTTCCGAGAGTGGTCGTGAAGTTGTTTTCGTCGCTTCCGATAAAGCCCTGGCTAACATAGAGTTTTCCTCTATCCAGGCCTTTTGAGACCTTTTCCTGTGTCTTCTTCCAGTCGATCCCCACATCCCGATACTTGTTGTCCGTCTTGATGTAATCCCTGATATCCAGCCAGGTATTCCTGACCCCCACCTCATTGAGATACGCACTCACAATGGTAGTGGAGATCAGCTCCCCATAACAGACCACCTGGTCGTATACGAAGTTGTACTTTGGGGATTTATTCCAGGCCAGGAAACCCTTGATCTCTTCGAACAGGGATTTTACATCCCGGTAGACCGGGTGCTTTTCGGATTTAAAAAGTCCGTCCAGGATCTGCCGGTGATAGTCACTTACCTCCTGAATGGCCCCAGGCAGGGCCGATTTATCCTTAAAATAGGCGTCGACCACCCCTTCCATGGCATTCGTAGTCTTCCCCATGGCCGAGATGACGAGAAAGGTATCTTCCGTGCCCGTTTCCCCCAGTACCTTCACCAGATTTCTGACCCCTTCGGCATCCTTTACCGAGGCCCCTCCAAATTTGAATATCCTCATGACTTGTTTAAGTATTTTTTGATTCCAGCCTCATCCAGCTGCACCACATCCCAGTCGCGCATCACCCTGGCACCCTTGCGTTCGTAAAAGGCAATGGCCGACTCATTCCAGTCCAGTACCTCCCAACTGATCCGTTTTACCCCTTGGTCATACCCGTATTTCACGACACGATCCAGGAGCGCATTGCCCAGACCTTTCCCTCTCATCTCCGCAGTGACGATGAGGTCTTCCAGATGCAATACCTTGCCCTTCCAGGTTGAATATCTGGGATAGACCAGGGCCATCCCGCGGATCGCACCGTCTACCTCCCCGACGAAACACTGAAAACTAGGGGAGCTGCCAAAGCCGTCCTCCACCAGGTCCTGTAAAGTGACGTCCACAGCATGGGGCTCTCTTTCGAAATGAGCAAGTTCCCTGATCAGGTCGAGGACAGCAGGCATGTCCGTTGCCCTCGCCTCCCGGATGACTATCTTCATAATTGTTACAAATAAAACACTAAGTTATAATTTTAAAAAACGATTGCCTTACGAAATCGTTTTAGTTTCACAAAATGTCCGATATTTGTGCGCAAATAACACAGCCCCAGAATGGACAAAAAGAACACCACCCTTGGAGAGTTCATCATTGAAAACCAATCTTCCTTCCAATACTCTTCCGGCGAGCTCTCCAAGCTCATAAACGCCATTCGCCTGGCGGCCAAGGTGGTCAATCACGAGGTGAACAAAGCGGGGCTCATCGACATCCTGGGGGCAGCCGGGGATACGAATATACAGGGGGAGGACCAGCAAAAACTGGACGTGCTGGCCAACGACCGTTTTATTCAAACTCTCAAGAACAGGGAGATCGTTTGCGGGATAGCCTCGGAAGAGGAAGACCACTTTATCAGCGTAAACAGCCACGACGAAAAACATCAGAACAAGTATGTGGTCCTGATCGATCCGCTGGACGGTTCCTCTAATATTGACGTGAATGTCTCCGTGGGTACGATCTTCTCGATCTACCGCAGGGTTACCCCCATCGGGAGTCCGGTGACCCTGGAAGACTTCCTTCAGCCGGGGATCAACCAGGTAGCCGCGGGCTATATCATCTATGGGACCTCCACCATGCTGGTCTACACCACCGGAGACGGCGTCAACGGGTTTACCCTGAATCCGGCCATTGGCACCTTCTACCTCTCCCATCCACGAATGGAATTTCCGGAAACCGGGAAGATCTATTCCGTCAACGAAGGGAACTATATCCATTTTCCCCAGGGAGTCAAGGACTATATCAAATACTGCCAGAGAGAGGAGGATGACCGTCCCTATACCTCCCGTTATATCGGGTCACTGGTCTCGGATTTCCACCGCAATATGATAAAGGGCGGGATCTATATCTATCCAAAGAGCAGTACGGCTTCAGAGGGTAAGCTCAGGCTTTTGTACGAGTGCAATCCCATGGCATTCCTGGCAGAGCAGGCCAGAGGGAAGGCCAGCGACGGTTTCAGGCGCATCATGGAAATTCAACCCACGGAGCTACACCAGCGGATCCCTTTCTTTTGCGGTAGCAGGAAGATGGTGGAAAAGGCCGAAGAATTTATGGCTGCACAAAAGTGAGGAGGGTCAGGAAACCTTAGTCCCTTTCGCGCTCCATCATGTATTTGTAATCCTCAAAGTCGAATTTACCCCTAAAAAGGATGATGGATTTGCGGATGACCTCGTCAGCTTTGGACGAAGAATACCCCAGAGCTAAGGCGTATTTTTTGATCAACCTCACCTCGTCCTCGTCTATTTGAGCGTCTGCAAAAATGATCTTAAAGAGATCGAAAAGCCTTTCCAGTCTTTTTTCAGATTCATAAGGAGCTTCAATCGGATATTTATTTCCCTTTTTCATGACCTCCTTGATCTCCTCTCCTGTGATATCGAGTTTCACAGCAAATTTGTCAATCACCTTTTGCTCCCTGGGGTTAATTTCACCATCCACTGCAGCCAGTGAGGCGATGGCCGCAAAATGCGCCAGATTGTTGCGCCTTTCGCTGTGGTCGTATAAATCTTTAATCGGCATAAGACATATAATTCTAGGCCTCAAAGATACTCCTTTTGGAGGGTAAATATTCAAATTTCACGGATGAAATTTATCCCTTATCATCCCATTCATCAGGTCATTCCTATCATATCCCGCTTCTCATTTGGTCCGGGAAAACCCTTCTATTCCCGAATACCTTCCAAGGAGTGGCAAGGATTATTTTGTAACTTGCCCCTGCTATGGAAAACCCGCTCTTGGCCTTCACCGATAAAGGCATCTACTGTGAGCAAGCCGGGGTCTACCTCGATCCCTGGAAGCCAGTAGATAAGGCCATCATATCCCACGGACATGCCGATCACAGCCGATGGGGCCACGGACGGTATATCACTCATGAACGTAATGTCCCCATCATTGAACACCGACTCGGAAACATTCACAGTACGGGGGTTTCCTGGGGGGAATCCTTTACGGTGAACGGGGTCCGTTTCAGCCTCCATCCGGCCGGGCATATTCCCGGATCCTCCCAGATCCGCGTGGAATACAAAGGGGAGGTCTGGGTCTTTTCCGGGGATTACAAGACCGGGGATGACGGACTTTCCACCCCTTATGAACCGGTTCGCTGCCACGCCTTTATCACCGAATGCACCTTCGGATTGCCAGCCTTCAAATGGAGACCACAGGAGGAAGTCTTTAGGGATATCAACGAATGGTGGGCCGAGAACAGATCGGAAGGAAAGACTTCCATTCTTTTCGGATATAGCCTTGGCAAGGCACAACGCCTGCTGAAGCACCTGGACACTTCCATTGGTAAGGTCTACACCCATGCCGCGATCGAAAATATGAACGAGGTGATCCGGACCTTCCTCCCCTTACCCGAAACCAGCCGTATCACTAAAGAAACCCAAAGGGATGAACTCAGAGGACACCTGGTTTTAGCGCCTCCCAGTGCCCATGGCAGCCCTTGGCTGCGCAAAATGGTCCCCTATGAAACCGCGACCGCCAGCGGGTGGATGGCCTTTCGGGGAGCCAGGAGGAGGAGGGCCGTAGACAGGGGGTTTGTACTAAGCGACCACTGTGACTGGGCTGGGCTTCTGGAAAGCATAGAGGCCACCGGAGCTACCCGCGTTATTTGTACCCATGGCTATTCGGATATCTTCTCCCGATTCCTCAGGGAAAAAGGGCTGGACGCACGAACCGAGGAGACCCAGTACGAAGGGGAACTGGCTGAAATGAACTCCACGGAGGGAGCCGAGATCACGTGATTGCTTATGAAGGACTTTGCCCAACTCATCCGGAAACTCGACAGTACCAACAAGACCTCCGTTAAGGTAAAGGCCCTCGCCTCCTATTTTAACCTGGCCTCCGATCGGGACAAGGTATGGACCATCGCCATCCTATCGCACAGGCGACCTTCCAGGCCTGTGAACACAACCCTGCTAAGGCAGTGGGCGTCCGAAGTGGCCGGGGTCCCGCACTGGTTATTTGAGGAAAGTTACCACATCGTGGGCGACCTCGCTGAGACCATTGCCCTGGTGGTTTCCGGCAAGAAGGAAATTGACAAGCCACTCGCTCAGGTATTGGATGAACTCATCCCCTTAAAAAAGAGATCAGAAGAAGAGAAAAAGAACTATGTGGTTGAGCATTGGCTTGGATTCTCTTTTTACGAGCGTTTCGTGTTCACCAAACTCATTACGGGCGGTTTCAGGATAGGGATCAGCCAGAAACTCATGACCCGTTCCCTGTCACTGGCAACCGGTATCGATGAGGATATCCTCGCCTATAAGCTCATGGGCGACTGGGATCCCAACACCATCAGCTTCCAGGAACTGGTCCTCGAAAAAAACAAAACGGACCTGCTGTCAAAGCCCTATCCGTTTTATCTCGCATATGCCCTTGAAGATGAACCGGAAAACCTGGGTGACCCATCCGAATGGCTGGCAGAACACAAATGGGATGGGATAAGGTCACAGGTGATCTTCAGGAATGATGAGGTCTTCGTATGGAGCAGAGGGGAAGAACTCGTTACGGACAAATACCCGGAGTTCTCCCTTCTGCTGGAACACATCCCAAACGGGACCGTGATCGACGGGGAGATCCTCCCTTATCCCAAAAACAGCATCGGAACGTTTAACGATCTGCAAAAACGCATCGGACGTAAAACAGTTTCCAAGGCCCTTCTCAAAAAAATACCTGTTATCCTGATGGCCTATGACCTCTTGGAATGGGAGGGAGTCGACTTGAGGGAACAGCCTTTCGAAGAGAGGCGCAAAAAACTGGAAGTATTAGCAGAACCCCTGGTTCCCGATTCATCCATACCTCTCTATCTCTCCGGGACCATGGGCTTTGAACATTGGTCCGATTTTGCCGCTGAAAGGGACAGGGCCAGGGAGAAAAAAAGCGAAGGGCTCATGCTGAAGCGCAAGGACTCGCCCTATAGGGTAGGCCGTAAGAAGGGGGACTGGTGGAAGTGGAAAGTGGACCCGCTTACCATTGATGCCGTCCTGACCTATGCCATGAGGGGACATGGCAGAAGGAGCAATCTGTTTACCGACTACACCTTTGGCCTCTGGAATACGACCGAGGACGGGGAGCGCGAACTGGTAACCTTCGCCAAGGCCTACTCCGGACTTACCGATGCCGAATTCAGAAAAGTGGATGCCTGGATCAAGAAGAATACCCTGGAGCGGTTCGGGCCGGTGAGAAGCGTAACCCCCTACCATGTGTTCGAGATCGCCTTTGAGGGTCTGGCCCCTTCTGGAAGGCACAAAAGTGGTGTCGCTACCCGGTTCCCCCGTATCCTCCGATGGCGGACTGACAAAAGCATTGAAGAGGCCAATACCCTGGACGATCTCAAAAAACTCATTCCCTGAGATCCCGATATGAAAAAGATCCCTTCATTCTCAATAGCCGAGTCCTGGTTCCGCGAACAGGGGTGGACCCCATTCCCTTTCCAGAAAGAGACCTGGAAAGCCTACCTCGAAGGAAAGAATGGATTGCTGAACGCCCCTACCGGGAGCGGAAAGACCTATGCGCTGTGGTTCCCCATTGTCCTGGATTACATTCGGGAAAACCCGGATTACCTCAAAAAGCATCCCAAAGGCCTGAAAGCCGTTTGGATCACGCCCTTGCGCGCACTTTCCCAGGAGATCAGGCAGTCAGCAGAACGCATCATAAATGATCTTGGCCTGCCCCTTTCGGTAGGCATAAGGACAGGGGACACTTCAACCAGGGAGCGCAGTGCCCAGCGCAAATCTATGCCCGACCTGCTGATCACCACCCCCGAGAGCTTGCAACTCCTGCTCGCCTCAAAGGGATACCACAAGACCTTTTGGGACTGCCGTGCAATAGTCGTGGATGAATGGCACGAACTGCTGGGGACGAAAAGAGGGGTTCAGATGGAACTCGCCCTGTCCAGATTAAAGACCCTCTCCCCTAAATTGCGTATTTGGGGAATCTCAGCCACCATAGGGAACCTGGAACAGGCAAGGCAGGTCCTTTTGGGTCCGGAAAGCAACGCCTATAACAATTCCGTCCTTATCCGGGCGAGCCTCGATAAGAAAATACGGGTGGTCAGCATCATTCCCGAAGAGATCGAGACCTTTCCCTGGAGGGGGCATTTGGGGCTCAGGCTCCTGGACAGTGTGATCCCCATCATAAGGGAAAGCAAGACCACCCTGATCTTCACCAATACCCGCAGCCAGTGCGAGATCTGGTACCAGAAGATCCTGGAACGTTATCCTGAACTCGCCGGGGAAATGGCCATGCACCATGGCAGCATCAACAAGGACACCCGGATCTGGGTAGAGGAAGCCATCCGGAACGAAGAACTCAAGGCCGTGGTCTGCACCTCCAGCCTGGACCTGGGGGTCGACTTTGCCCCCGTGGAAACCGTCATACAGATCGGAGGGCCAAAAGGAGTGGCCCGATTCATGCAGCGTGCAGGCCGCAGTGGGCATCGGCCGGGGAAAGAAAGCGTGATCTACTTCCTGCCTACACATGCCATAGAACTGGTGGAGGCCTCTGCCCTGGAGCAGGCTGTGGCCAAAAACGCAGTGGAAGACCGTATCCCCTATCTGAGTAGTTATGATGTTTTGGTGCAATATCTAACCACCCTGGCCGTGTCAGAAGGGTTCTTCCCTTCGGAGATCTACCGGGAGGTAAAAAGCACTTTCTGTTACCAGGGGATCACGGAGGACGAATGGCGCTGGTTGCTGAATTTCCTGGTCATGGGTAGCCAGAGCCTGCAGAGGTACGACGAATACAAGAAGGTGGAGGCAGATCCCGATGGCAGGCTGGTGGTGAACAACAGGGGGATAGCCATGAGACACAGATTCCAGATCGGTACGATCGTGGGCGACGCCCACCTTACGGTCCGATATCAGAAAGGCGGGTACATAGGTTCCATAGAAGAGTACTTTATCTCCAAACTCACCCCTGGGGATGTATTCACTTTTGCGGGCAGGAATCTGGAATTCATCCGGATCAAGGATATGCAGGCCCTTGTGAGGAATTCCAATAAAAAAACGAACAAGGTACCCAGTTGGATGGGAGGCAGGCTAACCCTGTCGGCACAAATGTCCCAATTGCTTAGGGAAGAGCTTTATTCAGCAAACCTCCCCCCTGCTGAACAATCCGAAGCGATCCGCTGCCTGGCCCCAATCTTCCGCCGGCAGGAGCAGGAAAGCCTCGTTCCGGGCCCAGGGACCTTCCTTATAGAGACCTTTAAGACCAGGGATGGATACCACCATATTTTCTATCCCTTTGAAGGCAGGTTCGTTCACGAAGCCATGGGTAGTCTTTTGGGGTATCGGGTGAGCCTTCTTTCGCCCATCACCTTTTCCCTGGCCTTCAACGACTATGGCTTCGAATTGCTCTCGGACCAGGAGATCGATATACAGGCCATCATCGACAATGATCTTTTCAGCACGGCATATTTACTGGACGACCTGCAAAAAAGCCTGAATTCCACCGAAATGGCCAGACGAAAATTCAGAGACATCGCCGTAATCAGCGGTATGGTCTTCACCGGCTATCCGGAGAAGGGCGTAAAGATGAAGCATCTGCAAAGCAGTTCCCAACTCCTGTTCGAGGTTTTTAAGGACTACGAACCGGACAACCTGTTGTACTTACAGGCCTATCGGGAAACCTTTGAGCACCAGCTGGAAGAAGGAAGGCTCCGCCTCGCCCTGGAACGCATAGGCAGGCAGGAGATCGTCTGGAAACCCTGCAGTAAGCCCACCCCTTTTTCCTTCCCTATCATCACAGACCGGTTGAGGGAAAAGATGTCGAGCGAAAAGCTGGCAGACCGGATTAAAAAAATGACCGCCCTCCTGATGAAATAGGCTTTCCCAGAAGAGCTTTCTTCTTACCTTTGAGGACATGACGACCCAGACCCTCATCATAGCTGACCAGCATTTAGAATTGCATCCCTCGGGAGTGATCTACTGGCGCGAAGAGGCCACCCTGCTCATCAGCGACCTCCACCTGGGGAAGGTCACCCACTTCAGAAAGTACGGTGCTGCCGTACCCCAGAAGGCCATTGAACAGAATTTCGAAGTGCTGGAACAAAACCTCCACTATTTCAGGCCCAGAAAGATCTGTTTCCTGGGTGATCTCTTTCACTCCAGCATGAACAGCGAATGGCATCGTTTCGAGGAATGGGTAAAAAAGACAGAGGCGGAATTTCTCCTGATTTCCGGGAATCACGACATCATATCCCCCCTGAAGTACGAAGCCCTGGGCATCACCCAGGTCCCCGAACTAGTGTGGGGGCCCTTTTTACTGACCCATTTTCCGGAAGAACGGGCAGGCTACTTTAATCTCTCAGGGCATATACACCCCGCTGTAAGGCTAAGGGGCCATGGACGTCAGTCCCTCAGGTTGCCGTGTTTCTTCAAGAACAAGCACCAGCTCATCCTGCCTGCCTTCGGCGCTTTTACAGGTTCTCATGTCCTGGAAAAAAGTGAGGAGGACGAAGTCTACGCCATAGCAGATGCTGCAGTGATAAAAATATAGACCTCCTTTGCAGGGGCCGACCCTGGGGCTTATCTTTGCACAAAAATTGCAGGTGGCGAAACACACCATCCCTCCTATCTACGCACAGTCTCCCCAACTAGGGAAACTGGGGAAAGCTATTGCCCAATCCGAACAAACCACCCTCCTCAACGGCCTTGTAGGATCCGCTAAATCCTTTGTGGTAGCCGAGGCCTTCAGGACATCAGACCATCCCTTTCTCTGGGTCCTCCGTGACAAGGAGGAAGCTGCCTACTGCCTGAATGATCTCGAACAGCTCATAGGAGATGAAGAAGTACTCTTTTACCCAGGAAGCTACCGGAGGCCATACCAGATCGAGGAGACCGACAACGCCAACGTCCTGCTGAGGGCGGAAGTACTCAACCGCATCAATTCGAGAAAGAAACCGGCCATCATCGTTACCTATCCGGATGCCCTCTTTGAGAAGGTGGTCACTCGCCAGGAGCTCGATCGCAATACACAAAAAATCAGGGTGGGCGATTCCCTTTCCCTGGATTTTCTCAATGAGGTCCTTTTTGAATACCAGTTCCACCGGGTGGATTTCGTCACCGAACCCGGGGAGTTTGCCGTTCGGGGAGGTATCCTGGACGTCTTCTCCTTTTCCCACGATCAACCCTACCGCATCGAGTTCTTCGGGAATGAAATAGACAGCATCCGCACCTTTGATGTAGAGACCCAGCTCTCGGTTGAGCCGGTGAAAAAGATTGCCATAATTCCCAACGTGGAGAACAAGTTCACCAGGGAATCCAGGGAAAGCTTTCTAAAATATATCAACCGGAATACAACGGTCTTCGTAAGTGATATGGAAGTGCTGCACGAGCGGATCACCTCCTTTTTTGAAAAGGCTAAAGAGGCCTTTGCACAACTTTCTGAGGAGATAAAGCATCAGCATCCGGAGGAATTATTTATCAGCGCCGACACACTTGAAGCGGAACTCGGGCAGTTCCCGTTGGTCACTTTCAAGGGGGTGTCCGATACTGACAATGCTGAAGAGATCCTTTTTAATACAAGGCCTCAACCGGTCTTCAACAAGAAATTCGACCTCCTGCTGGAGAACCTGAACGAGAACGAGCGTCTCGGGTACCGCAACTACATCTTTTGTTCCTCCGAACAGCAGGCACAGAGGTTTCACGACATCTTTGACCAGATCGGGAAGACCGTACACTATCAAACCCTGGTCATCCCCATCCATGATGGGTTTATAGATGAAGACCTGAAGGTTGCCTGTTACACGGACCACCAGATCTTTGAGCGCTACCACAAATTCCAGATCAAGAACGGATACGCCAAAAAACAGGCCATCAGCCTCAAGGAACTCAATAAGCTGACTGTAGGGGATTATGTCACCCATATCGATCACGGGATTGGAAAGTTCGGGGGACTAAAGAAAATTGACGTAGAAGGGAAGACCCAGGAAGCCATCAAACTGATGTACGGAGAAAGGGATATCCTCTATGTCAGTATCCACTCCCTGCACAAGATCTCAAAATACAACGGAAAGGATGGAACGGTCCCGAAGATCTACAAACTGGGGTCGGCCGCCTGGAAAAAACTCAAACAAAAGACCAAGTCGAGGGTAAAGAAGATCGCGTTCGACCTCATCAGCGTGTATGCGAAAAGGAGGCTCGACAAGGGTTATGCCTACGGACCTGACAGTTACCTGCAACACGAGCTGGAGGCCTCCTTCCTCTATGAGGATACCCCGGACCAGGTGACCGCCACCCAGGACATCAAAAAGGACATGGAACGGGAGCGGCCTATGGACCGACTCATTTGCGGGGATGTGGGGTTTGGCAAAACAGAGGTCGCCATTCGGGCGGCGTTTAAGGCCGTGGACAACGGGAAACAGGTAGCCGTACTGGTGCCTACCACCATCCTGGCTTTTCAGCATTTCCGGACCTTTACAGAACGACTCAGCGATATGCCGGTCAGGGTGGATTACCTTAACCGCTTCCGCACCTCCAGGGAAAAGAAAGAGACCCTTACAGCCCTGGCCGAAGGGAAGGTCGACATCCTTATCGGGACGCACCAGCTGGTCAACAAGAACGTGGTATTTAAGGACCTGGGGCTTCTCATCGTGGATGAGGAACAAAAATTCGGCGTGGCTGTCAAGGATAAACTTAAGGCCATCAAGGAAAACGTGGATGTACTCACTCTTACGGCCACCCCCATTCCCAGGACATTACAGTTCAGCCTGATGGCCGCCCGCGACCTGTCGGTGATCACCACCCCTCCCCCGAACAGATATCCCATCGAAAGCCATGTGATCCGATTGAACGAGGCATCTATCAGGGATGCCATTTCCTATGAACTCCAGAGGGGCGGCCAGGTGTTCTTTATACACAACCGGATCCAAAATATCAAAGAAGTAGCCGGTATGCTGCAGAGGCTGGTGCCGGATGCCAGGATACGGGTAGGACACGGGCAGATGGAAGGCAAAAAACTCGAGAACCTGATGCTCAGTTTTATGAACGGGGAATTTGACGTTCTGGTCTCTACCACCATTGTGGAAAGCGGCCTGGATGTCACCAATGCCAATACCATTTTTATAAACAACGCCCATAATTTCGGGTTGAGTGATCTTCACCAGATGAGAGGTCGGGTAGGACGAAGCAATAAAAAGGCCTTTTGTTATTTCATCACCCCTACATACGACGCCATGACGCCCGAAGCCCGCAAGCGCATTCAGGCACTGGAAGAATTCACGGAACTGGGTAGCGGTTTCAACATAGCGATGAAGGACCTCGAGATTCGAGGGGCGGGCGACCTGTTGGGTGGGGAGCAAAGCGGTTTCATCAACGAGATCGGTTTTGAGACCTATCAGAAGATCCTGGCTGAAGCCGTAGAGGAGCTCAAGGAGAATGAATTCAGGGACCTTTATGAAGAAGAGGGGGTAGAGCGGTCTTATGCGAAAGAAACGCAGATCGATTCGGATTTCGAACTGCTCTTCCCTGACGATTACGTGAACAACGTCACCGAAAGACTGACCCTGTATACCGACCTAAACGAGCTGAAGAACGAAAATGAACTGCAGGAATATCAACGGCAGCTCCGGGACCGGTTCGGACCCCTGCCGGAACCCGTGTCCGATTTGTTAAACTCGGTGCGCATTAAGTGGCTGGCCAGTAAGATAGGGCTGGAAAAAGTAGTGATGAAGAAAGGCAAGTTCCTGGGGTATTTCGTTGGGGACCAGCAATCTACTTTCTATCAGAGCAGGGTATTTACGGACCTGCTCCAATACGTACAAAAACATCCAGGTCTGTGTCGAGTCAAGGAAAAACAAACTCGTAACGGGTTGAGACTGCTCCTGACCTTTGACAAGATCCACTCGACGGCCGAGGCACTGGAAGCACTAAGTTCCCTGGTAGGAGAATCTTTGGAGGCCTCCCAGGAGGTCAACTGATGAACCACATCTCACGCTTAAAGGTTCTTCAGGTCCTTGATGGTCTTGAAGGCGATATCCACCTGTTCGTCATTCACGATGATGGTAAATTCGTTGGTGGTGGAGATCACCTCAAAGAGGACGATCCCTTCCCATGCCAGTCGCTGGAAGATAAAGTAATAGATCCCCGGAACGGAAACATTCTCAGCAGGCAACTTGACGGTAATAGAAGAAAGATCCGTGGCTTTTTGGGTACATTTCTCCCCTTTGAAAAGGGTTTCCACTACCCCATCAAGGCTGTTACTCACCACGATGTTGAGTTCGTTTACCCCCCGTGATGAGGTGTAAAACACTTCCTTGTTTTTACTGACCTCCTTCAGGAGCTGGGTCTGGTTGTCCAGTATGGTCTCCGAAACGAGGTAGGTGAAGTCGGTAAGAGAAGACCGAACGGTGATCTCCCCAATATTCTTCAGAACTTTAAGGATGCGGTGGGTAGCCCTGAATTCGAGGTCGTCCGAGAGTCGTTTTAACGCCATCACGATAGCCCCATTGCGCACGTCCTTCCCCAACTCTTCCTCAATTTCGGACTTGATGATTCGCGACAGGGAGGTAAGGTTGATGATCCCTTGTGACAGGGCACTTTGAAGAAAGGGTTTCTTCCGGATGTATTGCTCAACCACAGAGGAAATGGTCTTCATCTCTTTTCTTTCAAATATAACAATATGTTATAAATAAAACGATTTCTAATAAGGAGAAAAAGCGGCCTGCAGGTGTTCCAGGGTATATCGGTCCTGAAAATGGAGGATATAGATGATGTCGAACCTCACGTCCACATCCAGTAAATTCTCAAGTACGTAATGGTCTGCTGCCTGTATGAGAAGGTTTCTCTTTTTCTGCCCGATCGAGAGGTCCAGGGGTTGTAAATGCCCTGCACGCCTCATCTTCACTTCCACCACGGCAAGAATGTCCCCTTTTTGGGCGAGGAGGTCTATCTCAGCCTTTCCGAAACGATAATTTCTCCTGAGGATGATATATCCCCTCTCGGTAAGCCATCCCGCCGCAAGGTCCTCCCCTTTCCTGCCCAATACATTTTGCAGCCTCATACTCCCTTGAAAATTAACAAAATAGCGCATTTCATCGAAAAATGGCTGCAGAAGGCCGTTATTTCGAGCCTGAGATTGTACTTTAGGTATCCGGATATCGAATTTCTGGTGTTTTCCATACTAAGGAATTGTATTAAGCGTTAAGAATTTGCCCCTACACACATGAACGTTCTTAAAGCCTAAAAAACAACTATGGAATTTTTCGTTAATTGTAACACCTCTACATTAGCGCCTTACACCACTCCCCTGGATAAAACCAGGGCGGCGCACCTGTACAGAAGATTGGGATTTAGTGCATCGGTTCAGACTGTGGATCAGGCTGTGGGCCAGAATGCGGGAACCCTGGTGGACTCCCTTATCAACGAGGCCATCAACATGCCTCCCCTGGCCGCTCCGGCATGGGCAGACTGGAACAATAGCAACTACCCGGATGACGATGATCTGGCCCGTCAATTGAGAAGGGCCCAGACCGAGGAATGGGCAGTGGCCTATACCAATGGATTGCTAACCAACAACCTCCGCGACCGGCTGAGCTTTTTCTGGAGCAACCACTTTGTGACAGAACTGGACGTTTATAACTGTCCGGGATTCCTATATTATTATATCAATTGCCTGCAGCGAAATGCCATTGGGAACTTTAAGACCTTTGTCAGCGAGATCGGTCTCACCAGTGCCATGCTCTATTATCTCGATGGAGCCTATAACAACGGGAACAACCCCAATGAGAACTACGCAAGGGAATTATATGAGCTCTTCACCCTTGGGGAAGGAAATGGATATACAGAACAGGATATCATTGAAACTGCAAGGGCCTTGTCCGGCTACACCGAAAGAGGAGACGTCGGATGCTCCCAACCTCTTTTCGATCCCACGAGTTTCGATGCAGGAACCAAGACCATCCTGGGGCAGACGGGTAACTGGAATTACGATGACGTAATGGACATCCTCTTTCAGCAACGCCCCACTGAGATTGCGACCTTTATCTGTGGCAAACTCTATGAATACTTCGTTCACCCCGATTCTGACGATGATGCGGGCAACGCGCAGACCATTATCAGCGGGATGGCGGCGACGATGGTGGCCAACAATTTCGAAATAGCCCCTGTACTTTCTCAACTCTTCAGGAGCCAGCACTTTTTTGACGATGAGGCTATAGGGGTCATCATTAAGAGTCCGTTCGACCTCTATTTGAACCTTATCAATGAAACCAGCTTTGCATATAATGACAATACTATACTCAATGTAGTAGATACTACCAGAATGCTCGGGCAGGAATTGTTCGATCCCGTGGATGTTGCGGGTTGGCAGAGAGACCGTACGTGGATCAATACCAACTTTATCATCGGCAGGTGGTTAACCTTGGAGGTCTTCCTCGAGTTGTTCTTCCAGGGCAACCAGGAACAGTTCAGGACCCTGGCCATGAATGCCGTAGGGCCCGCTGACAGCAACACCAGCAATCCCGAAACCGTGGTGAGGGCACTGGTAAACAAGTTCACCCCCCTTGGCTTGCTTACCGAACAGGATTTTCAAAATGCCCTGGATGTCTTCAAGATCGATGATGTTCCGGAAGAATATTACGGCCCGGACTACATCCCAGGAGGCCTCGGCCTTTGGATGCTCTCCGTAAGCCCTGAAGTTCCCCAGCAGGTCTTTTTACTCCTGATGCATTTGTCCAGACAACCCGAGTTTCAACTTAAATAAACCTACTGTTATGTGTAATAATCATATCCCTATCAATATAAAGAACAACCATGGCCACGACGAGGAACACAAATTCTGGAGTCGGCGGTCCTTCCTGCAGGCCCTGGGAATAGCGGGTTCGGGTTCCATGATGCTGGGCAGCCATATGCTCACCGCTTCTGCTCCCTCCCCCCTTACAGCGGCCATAGCCAATGCCGATTCGGACAATATCCTGATTCTCATCCGCCTCTCCGGAGGGAATGACGGTCTGAGTACGGTGATAC
Organism: Muriicola jejuensis; assembly: GCF_010671595.1. Classification (GTDB taxonomy): domain Bacteria; phylum Bacteroidota; class Bacteroidia; order Flavobacteriales; family Flavobacteriaceae; genus Muriicola; species Muriicola jejuensis. The sequence continues at coordinate 890,896 of NZ_JAABOP010000001.1, forward strand.
CCATACAACAGTACGATGTGTATGCGAATGCCCGACCCAATATCTACATTCCGGAAAGCAAGGTGCTTAAACTCACAGACGACTTTGGTATCCCTTCCTACATGAGTGCCCTCGAATCCATGTGGGGAGAAGGACAGTTCAAGGCAGTACACGGTGTAGGGTATGAGAACCAGAGCCTTTCTCACTTTACAGGATCAGACATTTACGCCAATACGGACCTGACCACCACCGGATTCTCCGGCCTTAATACCGGATGGATGGGTCGCTATTTTGAAAATATCTACCCTGATTACCTGATCAACCCCCCAGCCTCACCGGCTGCGATACAGATCGGGCAATTCGGGAACCTCGTCTTCCAGGGCGAAGAGACCAACTACGCCTTTGTGACCTCCAACATCGATCAGTTGGAGGAGATCGCGGAAACCGGGGTACAGTACAGCCTGGATCCCGCCTTGTTCAACCAGTGTATGTACGGTGACCAGCTTCGCTTCCTCAGGGGAGTTGCGAATACAACCTATGAATACGCCGGTTTGATCCACGAGGCCTATATGAGGGGGCAAAACCAGGTTGAGTACCAGGACAATGGGTTCGCAAGGCAACTGGCCTTATTGGCCCGCCTTATCAAAGGAAATCTCGGTACCAAGGTGTACATGATCTCCATGGGAGGTTTCGACACCCACGGGAATCAGCCACTGGCTCACGAGCGACTGATGTCTAACCTCTCTATAGCCGTGAACAATTTCTACGAAGACCTGACCTTTACCCAACAGGATGAAAAGGTGCTGAGTATGACCTTCTCGGAATTCGGACGAAGGATCTTTGAAAACGGTTCTAACGGTACTGACCACGGGAAGGCAGCTCCTACCCTTTTCTTTGGATCGGGGCTGAATGGAAGCGCTTTTGTAGGGGATCACCCCTCCCTGGAAAACCCTAACGGCAGGGGGAACCTGGAATACACCATGGATTTCAGGGACCTGTACGCCACGGTCCTGGCAGAATGGATGTGTGTGCCTATCCCACTGGTGGAACAGCACCTGCTGGACCACCCATACAATCCGGTTAACCTCGGGTTCAATTGCAGTGGGGTAGAATTCCCGGACATCGCCTACAGTGACGAACCCTTTACCCCGCCCACGCCCATGGATCCGAATTCAGAGGACCCGAGCGAAGAACTGTTGAACGCCATTGTACATAAGCCCTTCTACCCCACAGATCAGAGTCCGCATATCTACCTGGAAATGCCTTTTAGCGCCCATGTGGATATACAGCTCTACAACATCCTGGGACAGAATGTGGGTACTATCTACAACGAGATGATGTTCGAGGGCTCGGTGGAGATCAACATCAGAGAAAGAATGCCCATGCACCTGTCTACCGGAAAATACATTTATCGCATCCAGGTACAGGACCGCAAAATGTCAAAGTCCGTTATGGTGGCATAAGCTATCCCTACATCGCTATAGCAGCCCTTGTATTTTAGGTTCATAAACACAAATAGGACCACTGAATACAAGGGCTTTCTTTTTTCTCCGGACGGGAAGCGGGCATAAAAAAATGGTTATTTTTGTGCCTTAATCCTCGAACTTGATGGCCACAGACCAGAAAGAATTTTCCCGATATACAATCACAGCGGCCCTGCCCTATACCAATGGTCCCATCCATATAGGCCATTTGGCGGGGGTTTACGTGCCTGCAGACATCTATGCCCGCTTTCTCAGGCTCACAGGAAGGGAGGTCGTTTTCGTCTGCGGAAGCGATGAACACGGGTTCGCCATCCCGATGAAGGCAAAAAATGAAGGCATCTCTCCTAAAGAGCTTATCGATAAATACCACGGGATCATCAAAAGGTCCTTCGAGGATTTTGGGATCACTTTCGACAATTACTCCCGTACTTCGGCTTCCATCCACCATAAAACTGCCAGTGATTTTTTTGTCAGGATGTACGAACAGGGAGATTTTATAGAGGAGACCACAGCTCAGCTTTACGACGAACAGGAGCAGCAGTTCCTCGCAGACCGGTTTGTTACCGGGACCTGCCCTAAATGCGGCCATGAGGAGGCCTATGGCGACCAGTGTGAAAATTGCGGGTCTTCCCTCAATGCCACCGACCTGATCAACCCAAAGTCAACCCTTTCCGGCGCCAAACCCAGTTTAAAGGAGACCAAACACTGGTTCCTGCCCCTGGAGCGGTATGAGGATTTTCTCAAAAAATGGATCCTCTCAGATCACAAGAATGACTGGAAACCCAATGTATACGGGCAGTGCAAGTCCTGGATTGACGACGGTCTGAAACCCAGAGCGGTCACCCGCGACCTGGACTGGGGTATCCCTGTTCCGGTAAAAGGAGGCGAAGGGAAGGTACTCTACGTATGGTTCGATGCGCCCATAGGATACATCTCTTCCACAAAGGAATGGGCAGAACGGGAAGGAAAGGACTGGAAACCTTACTGGCAGGACAAGGATACCAAACTCGTGCATTTTATCGGGAAGGACAATATCGTGTTCCACTGTATCATCTTCCCGAGCATGCTCAAGGCCCATGGGGATTTTATCCTGCCGGAGAACGTCCCTGCCAATGAGTTCCTCAACCTGGAGGGACAAAAGCTATCCACTTCCAAGAACTGGGCCGTATGGCTGCACGAGTACCTGGAAGATTTTCCCGGGTCCCAGGACGTACTGCGGTATACCCTTACGGCCAACGCCCCGGAGACCAAGGACAATGATTTCACCTGGGCCGATTTCCAGGCACGGAACAACAATGAGCTGGTCGCCATCTTCGGGAACTTTGTCAACCGGGTGGTCGTGCTTACTGAAAAGTACTTCGACGGAGTGGTTCCTGCATCAGGTACTCTGAAGGAAGAGGACAGGGAGACCCTCGAGGCCCTTCGTCAATTCCCCGGGACTATAGCCCAATCCATCGAGCGCTACCGCTTCAGGGAAGCCGGACAGGAACTCATGAACCTCGCCCGCCTGGGTAATAAGTACCTGGCAGAACAGGAGCCCTGGAAAGTGATCAAAACAGACAGGGAAAGGGTTGGGACTGTCATGCATACAGCCCTTCAGATCGCTGCGGCCCTGGCGGTGCTTAGCGAACCTTTCCTGCCTTTCTCTTCAGGTAAATTGAAGAAGATGCTCAACCTGGGCACTCTGAGTCATGCTCTGGACTGGGATCGTATCTCGGCCAGTGAAGTACTCTTACCCGAAGCGCATAAACTGGGAGAGGCCGAACTCTTGTTCAGGAAAATCGAGGATGAGGAGATCAAAGCACAATTGGACAAACTGCAAGCTACCAGGGAATCAAACAGTTCAAAAAACAAGAGCGTTATGCCACAAAAAGATACGATCGCTTACGAAGATTTTTCAAAAATGGACATGAGGGTAGGCACCATCCTGGAGGCCGAAAAAATGGCGAAAACCAAAAAACTCATGATCCTGAAGGTCGATACGGGATTGGACAAAAGGACTATCGTTTCAGGGATCGCTGAACACTTTTCCCCCGAAGAGATCATCGGGAAAAAAGTAACAGTACTGGTAAACCTGGCTCCTAGGCCTCTTCGAGGAGTCGAAAGTCAGGGTATGATCCTCATGGCAGAGGATGCAGAAGGTAAACTGACCTTTCTGAGTCCTGAGCAATCTGAGGTTCCTAATGGGGCCTTAATCTCCTGAACTTATTTAATAGTTCTTTAACACCTTCAGGTCTTTTATTTTATGTAGGATTCCCCTTTCTTTATAGGGAACTGCAATCCACAATGAATGAAATTTCTTTACTGTATCCTTGCTCTTTTCACTCTTTTGTTTTCCCGGGCCCAGAACCCCGGGTCCTTTGATGATGTGATCCCGGCCTTTGAGGCTTATTCCGAACTTCCGAGGGAGGTAGTATTCGTGCACCTCAACAAATCCGTATTTATCAAAGGGGAAGCAATTGGATATAAAGCCTATGTAGTGGATAAGGACACTAAAAAACGCTCCCTGGAAACAAAGAATCTGTATTGTGTGGTGCAGGACAGCCTTAATCAGACGGTAAAAGAGCAGCTGATCAGGATAGAAAACGGTGTAGGGAGTGGTCTGATCAATCTGGATAGTACGTTTACTTCAGGACAGTACTACTTTAAGTCGTATACGAACTGGATGCGTAACTTTTCGGAGCCGAATTACTTTGAGCAGGTCCTTACCGTGATCGATCCTGACAAGACCGAAGAGATCACTCCTGTAGAGAAAGAACTGGTTGTAGACGCCCAGGTCCTTCCCGAAAGTGGCCATGCACTGGTGGGTATCAATGCTAATTTTGGCGTGGTCATCAAAGATGAAAAGGGACTTGGATATCCTTTTTTGGAAGGAGAGGTCGTCAATACTGAAGGCGATGTAGTCACTAATTTTAAGCTCAATGCCTTCGGGATCGGGAGATTCTCTCTGATACCCGAACCCGGCACGGACTACTTTGCCGAGTTCAGGGTCGCGAACAAGGATTTCCGGGTCCCCGTTGGGTATATCGAACGACAAGGGGTAACCTGTACGCTGAAGGATCTTAGGGACCAACTCGGGATCATCCTCAATGCTAAATTCAGAAACAACTGGCAAAAAAACCAGGAGTTTATGCTGAGTATCCACAACGGAGATAGTATTAAGGCGATAGACATCTCATTCAGGGAAGAGTCGAGGGTAGTAAAGGTTTTTCCCAAGGCGGATTTGTATCCTGGCATCAATGTGTTTACCCTTTTTGACAGTTCCGGCACGCCCATTCTCGAAAGGCTTTATTTCAATCACCAGGGTATTTCAATCCACAAAATTACCCCTCCCGAACTGGAATTCGCAGCCGACTCCATACGTGTTTCCTTTTCAGTGGACGCGTTGGACCCCAAGTACTGGAATAGCGTGAGTGTGTCTGTCCTGCCCGCAAATACATCGGCCAGTAAGGCGCATCACAATCTGCCGTCTTACACGCTCCTTTCTCCTTACCTGCGTGGTCCGGTGGAAAATGCAGCTTATTACTTCAAGGAGCCTACTCCCAGGAAGGAATACGAGCTGGATAATCTGCTCATCACCCAGGGCTGGAGCAGCTATCAGTGGAATACCATCCGTAACAAGCCGCCCAAATATCTGTTCGACTTCGAAAAAGGACTGTATTACAAAGTCACATTTAATCAAAAAACGACGGACGATTTCTTTGTGTCTCCCACAAGATATAACGACTCAGAGTTCGTAACCGTGGGAGAGGAACAAAAATTCTTTTCGAGGGACGACTTCTTTCCGGTAGATGGCGAAAAACTCGTCCTGGCTGCCATCGACAAGAATGGGATGTGGTTCCAGCCCAAGGTCTTTGTGCAATTCAAACCGTCCTCCATACCTCCCCTGGGATTGAATGAGGTGACCCCGTTGGGATATCGAGAGACCCAAATCCTGAAAGGTGCAGAGGAAGTCAGGCCCTTCGAAGGTTTTTATGAGGTGCAAAAGCTGGACGAGGTCCTGCTTCTGGAACAGAGCAAAAAGAATCGAATAGAGAAAATTAGAAACAAAACAGTAGGCAGGGTGGATTTTTTTGAAGAGAATGACTATCGCCGCTACTGGTGGTTGAGTACCTACCTCAGTGGAAGAGGATACATCGTTGACGAAACTAACGGACGATTTACCATACTTGCTAGAAATCCTGGTAGTTTTAGCAATGGTATACCCAAGGCTACCCCGACCATTTTTTTGGACGGAGTTCTTCTAACAGATTTCAGCGTATTGTATCGTTTTTCAATGGAGATAATAGATTACATAGAGATCAACCGTTCGGGTATCGGAGAAGGTTTGAGAGCGGATGGGGGTGGTGTCATCAAGATTTTCACAGATCCTTCTAAGATCAGGAGAGCAAGGGTAAGTGGTGAAAGCCTGGTCAATTACGACATTCCCATGACCTTTTCTTCTGACAAACGCTTTTATAACCCCATGTACAATGATTATTTCGGAGAATTTTTTAACAACTTTGGGGCAATAGACTGGCATCCTAATGTGGTCCTTGACACAAAAGGGAAGGGACAGTTTAGTTTTCTGAATTATGGGTTGCCAAAGGTGAAATTCTATGTTGAAGGGATTGTAAATGACAGCGAATTTGTTTCGGATGTAGTTGAAATTAAGGTACAGTAGCCCTTGCTGAAGATCGCATACCATCCCATTTACAAACATCCCCTTCCTGAAGGCCACAGGTTCCCTATGGTCAAATATGAACTTCTCCCACAGCAACTGATATACGAGGGCACCTGCACTCCGGAAAATTTCTTTGAACCCGATATCCCTGATGACCAGTACATCCTCTCTGTCCACGATGCCGATTACTATCATGACCTGGTCAATTTGAGGATCCCTCAGAAAGCGGTCCGCAAGATCGGTTTCCCTCTGAGCGGGCAACTCGTGGAACGCGAACGCATCATTGCCGATGGGACTATCAAGGGGTGCGACTTTGCCCTTGAATTCGGCATTGCCATGAATATAGCCGGAGGGACCCACCACGCCTATACCGATCGTGGAGAGGCCTTTTGCCTGCTCAACGACCAGGCTATCGGGGCTAGGTATCTGCAAAGGGAAGGGAAGGCGAAAAAGATCCTGATCGCAGACCTCGACGTTCACCAGGGCAACGGCACTGCCCAGATCTTCCAGAATGATCCGTCGGTATTTACTTTTTCCATGCATGGCAATTCTAATTATCCCTTTAAAAAGGAGGATTCAGACCTGGACATAGCCTTAAAAAAAGGCACTTCTGACGAGGAGTATCTGGGGATTCTCAAGGAGATTTTTCCCGGGTTGATGGAGGAGGTACAACCCGACTTTATCTTTTACCTCTGTGGTGTGGACGTCCTGTCTACCGATAAACTGGGCACCCTGGCATTAACCCCCCAGGGGTGCAAAGAGAGGGATGCCTATGTACTGCGTACCTGCAGGGATCTGGGAATACCCGTGCAGTGCAGCATGGGAGGAGGATATTCAAAAGAGATCAGGATTATTGTGGAAGCCCATGCCAATACCTTTCGCCTCGCCCGGGAACTTTATTTCTAAATCTCGGGATCGGGCTATTCTTTTCATTCAACTGATGTTTATCATGAATGCATTGGCAGAGATTCTTTATTTTTATGGAAAATACGATCTATGCTCAGTAATAAAATGGAAAAGGCACTCAACGAACAGATCCGCGTTGAGGCCGAATCGTCTCAGGTTTACCTGGCAATGGCCTCATGGGCCGAAGTAAAAGGTCTGGAAGGAATTTCCCTCTTTATGTATCGCCATTCAGATGAAGAAAGGATGCACATGCTCAAGCTGATCAAATACGTGAATGAAAGGGGAGGTCATGCTCATATCACGGATCTAAAAGCCCCTAAAAAGGATTTTGGCAGCTTTCAGAAAATGTTCCAGGAACTCTACGAACACGAGATTTTTGTATCCAAAAGCATCAATGAACTCGTTCAGGTATCCCTGGACGAGAGGGACTATGCTACCCACAATTTTCTGCAGTGGTATGTAGCAGAACAAATCGAGGAAGAGGCCCTGGCCAGAAATATCCTGGACAAGATCAACCTTATTGGTAATGACAAGGGCGGACTCTACCTCTTTGACCGGGACGTACAGCAGATCACCGCAGATAGTGCAGCTTCAGATACCACCCAATAATTTAACAGGTTATTTTTATTGATTCTAAATAAAAATAATTATTTTTGACTCATTCACTTTGGCCGAATGGGCAAGAAGAAAAAGGAAATAAAAAAGAGATTAAAACGGGAAGTCAAGGCCCAAAAGGCCACATTGCGCGCTCTTTCCTATGAAAATTGCAAATCGAAGTGTTGCAAGAAATTCAAAAAGTGTGAAACCAAGCGTTGTAAACGCTGTCCCTGTTTTGACCTTCTTCAAAAAGTTGCCTGACCTGTAAACAGAGTTAATTCTGCTTCGACGCTAAGGAATTTGGTTTTGGATCCACAGAGACATCACCCGGGCCGTTTTCTCCGGGAATTCCCTGGGCAGAGTAAAAGAGGGCCTGACGATTGTATCCCTTTCCGTGATTTACGGTGATATCGCATTCAGCTTGATGTGACTGGTAGGCCCTTCTCTTGTAGAAAATATAGATCTTATAAGCTGAATACTCCTTTTCCTTCAACTTTTTTTCAAAATTGAGTTGATCCTTCCAGTAGTCGGCCTCATCCTCCTGGGAAGTGAACCTCATTGTTTCCTCCATATGAGCATCACTCAGGGCCATTTGTTCATAGAATCCACCGAGATCCATCCCATTATCTTCCCATTGGGTATATCCCCAAAAGGAAAAAAGGGTGAGAGAGAAAATCGCGATGAATTTAATGGTTTTCATAAGCCAAACCTCGTGGTCGTCAATGAAAAAAATTCCCCGAAAAGAGGATATAAAAATTAGTCATATTCCATGAACTTAAAAAGAAAAGGGGGCAAAATACCCCCTTTATCGACCATGTGACAGATCACTGTTTCCCGAGCATCAGCAGTTCGTTGCACTTGATCTCAGAGACGTACCGCTTCTCTCCTTCCTTGGTCTCATACGTCCTGTGGATCAGTTTACCTTCAACGGCTACCTCACTGCCTTTCAACAGGAATTTCTCCACCACATCGGCCAGTTTTCCCCAGACCACTACATTATGCCACTGTGTCTCAGTGATCTTTTCCACCTTCGAGTTTTTATAGGTCTCATTGGTGGCGATCGAGAACTTGGCTACTTTGTTCCCGCTGTCGAGGTTTACTACCTCAGGATCCTGCCCGAGGTTTCCAATCAACTGCACTTTGTTTCGGATTGCATTCATCATTACTTCATTTTACGGTTAAACAGTTAATGCGTTCGGTTCTTATCCCGACCCTGCAAACCTATGTCCTTCTCAGATAATGAGCTGGTTGTTAATTATTTATTTTCGTTTGTAAGTGATTGTAAACGGTTTCCTTCCTCGATCGGGTAATACGCCGGTCGAACTGAAGGCACACATGATTATTATTTTTATATTGGGGATTCTAATTAAACCTCATTTCTCCTATGAAAAAGATCTATTTCCTTTTGTTTCTCATCTCCGGTATCCTGTTCATACAGGCACAAACCCCTGCCGAAATGGCCGCTGCCTTCGAGAAGGAAGCCACAGAAAATTCACACCTTCCAAAACTCGCCCATGAACTCATGGATGTGGTCGGACCCAGATTGGTCGGGACCCCTCAGATGAAGAACGCTCACGACTGGGCGGTCTCCACTTTTGCCGAATGGGGGATTTCTGCCAAAAACGAGGCCTGGGGAACCTGGAGAGGATGGGAAAGAGGGATCACTCACATAGATATGCTGTCCCCAAGGGTAGTTTCATTAAGCGGGCGTCAACTCGCCTGGAGCCCCGGGACATCCTCCAAAGGGATTACTGCCCATCTCATCACCATACCAACTCTGACAGACTCCCTTGCCTTCGCGAAGTGGGTGTCGTCCGTTAAAGGAAAGTTTGTGCTCGTTTCCATGCCCCAACCCACAGGACGCCCTGATTACAACTGGGAAGAATTTGCCACACCTGAATCCTTTGAGAAGATGAAAGCCGATCGGGATGCCATGGAAGATGCCTGGAACCAGAAGATCAGGAATACCGGGTACAACAGCAGGACCATTAACGAGGCTCTGGAGAAAGCCGGCGCTTCAGGGATCGTCCAATCCCGCTGGTCATCCGCTTTCGGGGCGAACAAGATCTTCAGTGCAAATACTAAAAAAATACCTGTGGTTGACCTCTCCCTGGAAGATTACGGCATGCTTTATCGACTTGTGGAGAATGGAAGTGACCCCCTGATCAGGATCGTTGCCGAATCCAAAGAACTGGGAAGGGTGCCTACCTTCAATACTATAGCCACCATCCCCGGAACTGAGTTTCCGGATGAGTATATCGTACTCTCTGCCCATTTTGATTCCTGGGACGGGGGGACTGGCGCTACGGATAATGGTACAGGAACCATCACCATGATGGAGACCGCTAGGATCCTGAAAAAATTGTATCCCAACCCTAAACGCACCATAATCGTGGGATTGTGGGGCAGCGAAGAACAGGGCCTGAACGGCTCAAGTGCTTTCGTGGAAGACCGTCCCGAAGTGGTGGAAGGTCTTCAAGCCCTTTTCAACCAGGACAACGGTACGGGCCGGGTGGTAAACCTCTCAGGTCAGGGATTCCTCCACGCCTACGAATACCTGGGAAGGTGGATGGAAGCCGTACCCGAGAGTATCACCCGCCATATAGAGACCACCTTTCCCGGTAGTCCCGGAAGGGGAGGTTCGGATTACGCTTCCTTCGTAGCAGCAGGGGCACCGGCCTTTTCCTTGAGTTCACTCAGCTGGAGCTATTGGAATTACACCTGGCACACAAACCTGGATACCTATGATAAGATCGTCTTCGACGATGTGAGAAACAACGTGATCCTCACTGCCATCCTGGCCTATATGGCCAGTGAAGACCCCGAAAAGACCTCCAGGGAAAAGGCGGTTCTTTCTACAGACCCCAGAACAGGGGAGAAAAGAGAGTGGCCCACTCCGAGGTCCCCCAACAGGGAAGGCGGAGTCGACTAAACTGCAACAAATCTGATATGAAACCCGTCAAAGCCTTTCTGATACTCTTCCTGGCCTTCTCCTCAGGCTGCCGCAATTCACCACCCCAGGGACCATCCGGAGAGGCCCTTTCCAAGAAGTCGCCTTCCTCCGTGGGAATGTCCCGGGAGCGTCTGGACAAGATAGAAGCCATGCTCCAGGCATCGGTAGACAAAGGGGAGATCCCGGGGGCGGTTGCTCTGATCGTAAGAAAAGGTGGCATCGTGTTACATGAACCTTTTGGTTACGCCGATTACGCCTCCCAAAGAGAGATGACCAGGGATGCCATCTTCCGTATCGCATCCCAATCAAAAGCGATCACTTCTACGGCCGTTATGATCCTATGGGAGGAAGGAAGATTCCGACTGGATGATCCCATCTCCGATTATATCCCCGAGTTCAAGAACCCACAGGTCCTGGAGTCCTTCAACGAGGCAGACAGCACCTATACCTCCCGGCCGGCAGAAAAGGAGATCAGTATCAGGCATCTGCTCACCCATACCTCCGGGATCGGCTATGGGGTCATAGACGGAGATGAACGCATACGAAAGATCTATGCAAAAGCAGGGATCGTAGACCTCTATACCACAGAGGATATCCCCATTGGGGACAATATCAAGAAATTGGCGGCTCTACCGCTCCACCATGACCCAGGGGCGTCTTTCACCTATAGTGAAGGACTGGATGTTCTAGGGTATTTTATTGAGATCGTTTCCGGAATGCCCTTTGACGAATTCCTGCAGACCCGCCTTTTTGAGCCTCTCGGCATGGATGATACCGGATTCTATCTCGATATCGACAAGGCCGAAAGGCTGGTTACCGTGCAGCGACCTGTTGAAAATGGATGGGAAAAATACCCTGTTACCTTTTACGACACAGACTATCCGATCAAAGGGGCAAAACGGTTTTTCTCAGGAGGTGCCGGGCTCTGTAGCACGGCCAGGGACTACGCCATATTCCTGCAGATGTATCTGAACGGCGGCAGGTATAACGGGGTGCGGATCCTGAGTCCCACCACCATCAGGAGCATCATGGGGGATCAAATGGGCATACCCCTGGGCGACAGCGGATATTACTACGGCCTGGCCTTCGGTGTCGTCACTCCCAAAGGAGAGGCCCTGGGAGGGACTGGCACTGCAGGTACGTTCGACTGGGGTGGTTATTTCAACACCCAGTACTTTGCGGATCCCGAAGAAAAAGTGATCGGCGTCCTGATGAAACAGACCCAGGGTCTCCCAAAAGACGATACCGGTTGGAAATTCCGCCAGATGACCTTTGCATCTATAGAAGAATAATCCATATTTAATTCATCACCCATAACCAATACCTATGAAATTCCTTCAAATCATTTTGATCCTGATCCTGATCCTCCCGGCATCTGCTGAAGCACAAAGAAGATCACGTAAAACCCCTCCTCCTACCCCCCCTGTGGAAGATTCCCTCTTTCACGGACTAAAGTGGCGCAATATCGGCCCTTTCCGGGGCGGGCGGAGCGTAGCTTCCTCAGGGGTGGTCAAAGAACCCATGACCTATTATATGGGAATTACAGGCGGAGGCGTCTGGAAGACCACGGATGACGGGATCAGCTGGACGAATATCTCAGATGGCCAGTTCAGGACCGGGACCGTCGGCGCCATCGCCGTGTCTGAGAGCAATCCCAACCTGGTGGTTGTGGGTATGGGAGAACATGCCGCGAGGGGTGTCATGACCTCCATGGGAGACGGGGTATACAGATCTACTGATGCCGGGAAGACCTGGAAGCACATCGGCCTGGAATTCACCAGACATATTTCAGATGTAATCATTCACCCCACAAATCCGGACATCATCTTCGTAGCCGCCCAGGGTGCCCAATACGGCCCCTCAGAAGACCGCGGGATCTACCGGTCTACCGATGGAGGTAACACCTGGGAAAAGGTCCTCTATCTCGATGATACCACAGGTGCCTCTTCCCTGTCTATGGATATGAAGAACCCGCTCATCCTCTACGCAGCCATGTGGCAGCACAGGCGCTTCCCCTGGACCATGGAATCAGGCGGACCCATGTCAGGGTTGTTCAAGTCCACAGATGGAGGAACCACCTGGGACAAACTGAAGGAAGGTCTTCCGAAAGAATTTGGAAAGGCCGGGGTCTCTGTATCCAGGGCCAATCCTGAACGCGTATTTGCGGTTATTGAGGCCGATGGGGAAAAAGGAGGCGTATACCGTTCTGACGATGCGGGGAAAAAATGGACACAGGTAAGCAAAGACCGCATCAATATTGCCAGGTCTTGGTATTACATGGAGATCCTGGCAGACCCCCAGGATGAGAACACGGTCTATGTCCTGAATGCCCCGGTGACAAAATCCATTGACGGAGGAAAGAACTTCTCCCCCCTCCCAACCCCGCACGGAGACAACCACCATTTGTGGATTCACCCTTATGACAACCAGAAGATGATCAACTCCAATGACGGAGGTGCAAATATTTCAAATAATGGGGGAAAAAGCTGGAGTTCCCAGGCCATACAGCCCACGGCACAGTTCTACCGAGTGATCACAGACAACCAGGTGCCTTATCGCGTCTACGGGGGTCAACAAGATAATTCTGCCATCTCTATTGCCAGCAGGACCAACGGTCAGGGGATCGACTGGAAGGACTGGTATTCTGTCGCAGGATGTGAAAGTGCCTTTCTCGCCTTTGATCCCGACAATCCGGAAATCGTCTATGGCGGGTGTTATCAGGGGATCATTGAAAAATGGGTGAAAGCTTCGAGGGAAGGGAAGGCCATTAAGGAATATCCCGAACTGGCCCTGGGAAATGTGCCGGCTGATTTTAAATACCGATATAACTGGAACGCTCCTATTATCACTTCCCCCCACGACCGCAGTACCATCTACCACGCGGGGAACGTGGTCTTTAAATCGACCGACGAGGGACAAAGCTGGACGGTAGTGAGTCCCGATCTCACACGCAATGACAAGAAAAAACAGGGCCCTGGCGGGGGGCCATACACCAATGAGGCTGCCGGAGGCGAGAACTACAACACCCTGATGTCACTGGTTGAATCGCCCCATGAAAAAGGGGTGCTTTGGGCCGGGTCCGACGATGGGTTAATTCACATTACCCGTGACGGTGGAAAGACCTGGAAAGATGCCACACCCAAGGAGCTGGGAGAGAGCATCATCAACAGTATTGAGGTTTCCCCCCATGATCCGGCGACCGCCTATGCAGTGGCCATGCGGTACAAATTCATGGACCTCAGACCTTATGTTTTCAAGACCTCAGACTATGGCCAGACCTGGACTAAGATCACGGAAGGTATCTCCGGACCCCATACCTTTGTGAGAGTGGTGAGGGAAGATCCCAAAAGACGTGGCTTGCTCTATGCAGGCACCGAGACCGGACTTTACCTCTCCTTTAACGACGGACAGAACTGGCAGCCTTTCCAACTCAACCTGCCCGTAGTTCCTATTAACGATCTGGTCATTCAGGATAACGACCTGGTGGCGGCCACAGCAGGACGTTCCTTCTGGATCCTGGACGATCTGGGTGCGATCCAGGCTGCCCCCCTCAGCGGGCAGTTCCTGAAGATCATCAAACCCAAAGACACCTACATGATTTTTGGGGGAAGCACGGACAGGCCCATTCCGGGGCTGGGCCAGAACCCGAAACAAGGAGTGACTGTGGATTACTATCTGAATGAGAAATCCGACAGCATCGCACTTACCCTGGAGATCATACAAAATGGGGAGGTTCTCCGGAGTTATTCCAGCAAGGCAGACAAGGAATTTAAGTCATGGCCGGGCGGACCTTCCAAACCCGAAGTGCTCCCAGCGAAAAAAGGGTATAACCGCTTTACCTGGGATTTCCGACGGAACCCTATTCCCGCTGTGGACCAAGTGTTCGTCTATGGGAATTATGACGGATCAAGAGTAGATCCGGGTGTCTATACACTCCGGCTTTCACTCGGCGATAAAATATCTGAGACCGAAGTAACCGTCCTGAAGAATCCACATGTGGAGGCCACAGATGCCGAATATGCCGAACAGCAAAAAATGCTGACGGACATCGAATCCACCATATCCGACATCCACAGGGCGGTCAGTGAAATGCGATCGGTCAAAAAGCAGGTCAAGGCATACAAAGAACTGCTAAAGGAGAACGGAAAGGCGCAGGAACTCCTTTCCATGGGAGACAGTTTGGTCACCCGCATTGAAACATGGGAAGAGAACCTGATCCAGCCCAAACAAAAGACCTTCCAGGACGTGATCAATTTCCACAACCAGCTGAACGCCGAACTGATGAACCTGAAAGACTATGTGGATGCGGCAGAACCCAAAGTTACACAGGGAGCAAAACAGCGGATGGAGGATCTCATGAAAAAATGGAGTGGATTCGAAATGGAATGGAAAGCCATTGTGAACAGGGAAATGTCTGACTTCAATCGCAAATATCGTGAATTGGGATTGCCTGCGCTGATCGTGGAGGAGTGAGCTGTGGTTCGTTCGGGTGGGCAACTGTTAAAACCTTCTTTCCCTGCTTGTTAGCTTCGGTAAGATCAGGGATCTTTACTCCTTCGTTTGCAGAAGGATCAGATGGAACGGAGGTGTTTGGAATGCGGGGAAACCATCAGGGGTAGGACGGATAAAAAATTTTGTGCGGATTACTGCCGCAATGCCTATAACAACAAACTCAACAAGGACAGCAGGAACCTCGTCCGGAATATCAACAACAGGCTTCGAAAGAATTACCGCATCCTTGAAAGTTTTGTCCTGGACGGAGGGAAGGCGAAGACCTCCAAGAGCCGATTACTCGATATGGGGTTTCATTTTGAACACATCACCAATCTGTACACAACCAAAAAAGGCCACACCTATTTCTTTGTGTATGATCTCGGTTACCTTCCCCTCGGGAATGATTGCTACATAATCGTAAAACGAGAATAGCCCCTGAAAAGCTTCAGAGGCTATTGAAAACTTGGCTCTTAAAAAAGGATTACTGGTAATTGTGACTACTGAGTTTCAACGCTGCTATCACGATGTCCTTTCGACTGATTTGGCCAACCAGAAGCCCGTCCTTCATCACGGGTAACCTACGCCTTTTGTTCTTGTGGAACACTCCTGCGGCGTCAAAGATGCTCATATCGTGGGGGATGGTCTCTACTTCCTTGGTCATAAAGCGCTCCACACTCTTGTCCAATATAGGCTGGTTGAAATACCGGCTTTCAGAGATCTCCTTCATACAGTCGGCCTCCGAAATGATCCCCACCAGAAAACCGTTGTCGTCAAGCACCGGACCCCCTGAAATGCGGTTCTTTGCAAAGGATTCCATCACCTCGAGGACCGATTGGTCCGGTTGGAAGGTGATCAGCTTTTTGGACATATAGTCCTCCACCAAAATAGGGGCATTATACTCTTTTTTGGACACATCCTTGGCTCTTCGGCCCATAAAACTTTTAATACCCATACCTGTTCGTTTTTAAAATGGTTAGCCTTAAATATAGCAAATTTGGGTGTATCTTTTAAAATTAGTCGACAAACGGCAGCAGGCCGGGAGTTTTTTTTACTTTTAAGCAAGAATAAATGATGATGAAAAACACCAGGCTCTGGATCACCATACCCCTGCTCTTACTTGCCATTTACTGGAGCTTTCATTCCCTGATGCCCTCCCCTACTGATAAGGGTCTGGAAGGATCCTATGGGTTTTCAACGGACCTCGCCCTTGAGCACGTGGTGAAAATTTCCCAAAAACCCCATGCGGTGGGTTTTCCGGCCCACCAGGAAGTCAGGGACTACATTGTACGGGAACTGGAAGAATTAGGCCTGGAGGTAAGCCTTCAGGAAGGATATACGGCGGGCGACTGGGGTAACTACAGCAAGGCGACGAATATCGTGAGCAGGATCAGAGGCAGCGGGAGTGGCAAAGCTTTGCTCCTCCTTTCTCACTACGACAGCAATCCGCATTCATCCCTGGGGGCCAGCGACGCAGGGAGTGGTGTGGCCACCATCCTTGAAGGTTTGCGTGCGTTTCTGGAGAAAAATAAAAATCCGAAGAATGACATCATCATTCTGATATCTGACGCAGAAGAACTGGGCCTGAACGGAGCCGACCTCTTCGCCAACAGACATCCCTGGACATCCGAGGTGGGACTTATCCTGAATTTTGAGGCCAGGGGAAGCGGAGGACCCAGTTATATGTTCATGGAGACCAACCGGGGTAATGAAAAACTCATAGAGGCATTCATCGCAGCCGATCCGGACTATCCCGTGTCTAACTCCCTCGCATACAGCATCTACAAGCTCCTTCCCAATGATACGGACCTCACTGTATTCCGGGAAGACCGGGATATTGAAGGTTTTAACTTCGCCTTTATCGATGACCATTTTGACTATCACACCGTCAGGGATTCCTATGAACGTTTAGACCGCAATTCCCTAACCCACCAGGGCAGTTACCTTATGCCCTTGCTGCATCATTTCAGCGAAGCAGACCTGGGGCAAATGAAAAGCCTTAACGATCACGTCTATTTCAATATTCCTGTCTTTAAGATGGTCTCCTATCCCTTCGACTGGATCTGGGCCATGTGGTATATTGCCCTGGCCGCCCTGATAATCCTCCTGATAGCGGGTTTTAAAAATCAGAGACTGACGGTAAAGGGGGCTCTAATGGGATTCCTCCCTTTGCTTGTAACCTTGATGATCAATGGAATAATCGGTTATTTTGCCTGGACGGTCATTACTGCCGCCTATCCGGGATACAAAGACATCCTCCAGGGGTTTCCCTATAACGGACATACCTATATCCTGGCAATGGTATTGCTTTCCCTGGCCGTCTGTTTTTGGGTCTACCAGGGTTTTAAATCAGTCTCCCTGCCGGATCTGCTGGTTGGCCCTGCGATCGTCTGGCTGGCTATCTGCTGGGGCGTGGCACAATACCTTCCCGGGGCCAGTTTTTTTGTCATTCCACTATATGCCTTTCTCGCCTCCTTCCTGCTGTTGCAATACCAAAAAGAACCCAATCCCCTATTGTTGTTGTTCCTGGCGCTGCCGGCTATTTTTATCCTGGCCCCGTATACTTCCATGTTCCCTGTAGCCCTGGGCATGAAAATGGGCATTACGACCACCCTGATCACCCCCCTGATTTTCGCCTTGTTGTTACCTCTGGCAGCCCAATACAAGTGGAAAAAGACCCTGGGCATTCTGGCCTTTTCCGGATTCATGATTGCGATCCTGGTCGCCCACCTGAATTCCGGATTTACGCCAGACAGGGCGAAACCTACCAGCCTGGTCTATGTCCTCAACACGGACGATAAACAGGCTCAATGGGCTACTTATGAAAAGGACCTTTCTGCCTGGACCCGAGGGGTAATGGGAAGCGATATCCGGGAACAGGGCTCAACAGAGAACAATATTCCAGGGAGCAAATACAATTCCCGTTATACGTTCTGGGCTTTAACTGATGAAAAAGAGATACCCGGACCCGTGGTGACCATCGAGAAGGATACCACGCTGGGTGATACCCGTTTCCTGGAAGTCGGGATCTTTCCGCAGCGCAATGTAAACCGCCTGGAGGTATTTACCGGAGATACTCCCATTCTAAACGCATCTATCAACGGGATCGAACTCTCACCTTATTACCTCAAGGATCGAAGGAGTAACAGGCTGTTTACCCATTATATCAGCAACAACGACTCTACCTTCCTCCAAGTGAGTATCCCCAGGGGAAAGGAGCTGAACCTGACCCTTTATGAAGCCTCGAATGACCTCCTGGAAAATCCGGAATTTGAAATCCCCCCACGTCCGGAAGAGAACATCCCCATGCCTTTTGTGTTGAATGATGCGGTGATAACCATTAAATCCATAAGGCATTGAAACCTCGTATCGGGATATTGGGTTGCGGGTGGCTGGGTTTCCCCCTGGGCAGACAGCTGATCTCCCTCGGTTTCCCGGTCTCCGGTACTACCACCACTAAAGCGAACCTTCAGGTACTGAGAGATGAAGGTATCGAAGCATTCTACGTAGAACTCTTCAGGGACGGGGTAAAAGGCCACCTGATCGAATTCCTGAATGAAGTGGAGATCCTGATCATCGATATTCCCCCGGAACGAAAAAAGGAGAAAGGGGATTACACCGGCAAAATGGAACAACTTTACGAGGCATGCAGGATCACTCATATCCAAAAGATTCTTTTTGTGAGCAGTACTTCCGTATATGGAAACCTTCAGGGGGAGGTCACCGAAAAGACCGAACCTCGACCCGTATCCGAGTCGGCCAAAGCCCTGGTGGAGGCAGAGGCCCTTTTTTCAAAGGACCCTACCATGAGCTGCACAGTGGTTCGATTTGGAGGTTTGATAGGTCCGGACCGCCATCCGGTAACCTACCTGGCCGGGCAGCAGAACCTGACTAACGGGGATGATTTTGTGAACCTCATCCACCTGGATGACTGCCTTTCCCTGCTCTGCGCCGTGATCGAAAAGGAATGGTGGGGAAAGATCATCAACGGGGTGTATCCGGAACATCCTAAAAAAAGGGACTATTACACCCGTGAGGCGCATCTCAGAGGGCTTGCCGCCCCCGTCTACAAAAAGGAGTACGCAGGAAAATCAGGTAAATACATCAAATCAAGAACCCTGGAATCCCTGGGATTTGCATTCAAGACCCATATAGACCATCCTATTGAATAGGTATCCCCGGGGATGGTGAATTAAATTTTCAAGCCTGTTCAATTCAATGATTTATAGGGATTTCGTATACGAAGCGAAAAAATAATAGTAATTTTGCCGCACTAAATTCTTTAGTTATGAAAGCGAGGTTGACCGTCTTTTTACTGATGTCCGTGTTCCTGGGTTTTGGTCAGAACTCTTCTGATCTGAAGGCCCATTACGAAGCCTATTACAAGGCGATGAAATCCCAGGGGGACGTTAACGGGGTGATCAGTGCCCTCACCCACCTCAATGTGATCGCGCCCTCCAAGCAGCGAAGGGATACACTGGCCTTTGTCTATGCGAACAACAACCAGCACATACAGGCACTCAATACCATCGGTATTGAAAAGAACGAAGCAGACTCAGACCTGGCCGTACAGGTAAAGGCTATCAGCCTGAAGGCTATCAACCAGCCCAAACGAGCCCTCGAACAGTTCGAGATCCTGAATAAACGGTCCCCCAACGCCTATCTGGCTTATGAGCTGGCGGATCTCAAAATACAGACCGGGGACAACCAGGGGGCCATGGCAGATATCGAATCCGGACTTAGTGAGGTACAGGACGGAATGACCTACGCCTTCTATGAAAGACAACAACCCTATGAGGTTTCCCTCCGTGCTGCCCTGCTCCACTTGAAGGGATTGGTACAATACAACATGGACCACGGCAATATAGAGACCGCCATTGCCACCATAGACCAAGCCCTTGCATTAGAGCCTAATTTTAACCTGGCCAGCCTCAGCAAACAAGCCCTGGAATCCCGAAAGGGAAGCGGTGAAAAGAAAGAATAGCCCCACGGTTTCCACAGGGATCTGACGTATGAGTTCCTATTTATTCCCCGGGATCCATGGCGTCCAGCAATGACCTGAAGACCAGGGCCACCCCGTTCGTCCATCCAAAACCATCCTGGGTCTCGTACTCTCCTCCCCCAGACAGGAGACTGATATCCTCCACATTGTATTTCTCCATCATCTTGCCGGTATCTTTGTACACGCGTTCATTGAGGGCCAGCCAGCGCTCCATAATCGTCCTCGCCTCATCGACATACCCGTAATTCAGCAGTCCTTCCACCGCGATGTATTGCAATGGCGCCCAGCCATTGGGTGCATCCCACTGCTGACCTGAATGTTCGAGGGTGGTAACGAGTCCGCCATCCTTCAGGAAATCAGACATCAGCCTGTCTTTGACACTCTCGGCCTGTTCCGGGGTAGCCAGCTCAAAGAAAAGAGGGAAAGCCCCTGCCAGGGTCGGGGTTCTTCCAAAAGACTTTTGGACGTAGTTGTAATCAAAGAAATAGTTCTCTCCGGGATTCCAGAAGAGGGTCTGAATGGCTGATTTTCGCTCCTCTGCCCTGTTCAGGAAAAGGGTTTCATTTTCACTGTCACCGGCGAGGGCGTAGCCCCTGGCAATGCTTTTTTCCATAAAATACATAAGGCAGTTAAGGTCTACCGGCAGGATATCCGCCGTCTTCGTGGAGCCGAAATTACCTTCGGTGAGATACCACCTGCTGCTGAAATCCCATCCCGAGGCAGCACCTGACCTCAGGTGGGTGTAGAGGGATCTCTTATCTGCCTCAGTGCTCAGGCCCGCTGCCAGATGGTGATCTTCCTTATAAGCCTCCGGCCTGGGGGCAATACCACTGTCCCAATACCTGTTGAGAAAACTCTCCTGATCTAGCCTGACCGCATATTTGCTGGCAGAATTGGGGCCTTTGATCTCTTTTTTTCCCTCCATCCAGAAATTGTACTCTTTCAGGATAGACGGGAAGTAATCGGAAAAGAGCTCTTTATCCTCCCTGCTTATCGCATCCACCATCAGGGCGAAAAAAGGAGGCTGGGAGCGGGTGAGGTAATACGCCCGTGTTCCATTGGGTATGAAACCGATGGAATCTATCAAAAAGCTGAAATTATCGACCATGCTCCTGGCGAGATCTTCCTGTTCATCAACCATCAGCCCTTCTATGGTAAAGTAGCTGTCCCAGTAATAGATCTCCCTGAAACGACCTCCGGGTACCACGTACTTATGGGGTAGTGGGATCCTTGAAGAATAGGCATGGCCCACATCCGGTCCCCTGGTGAGTTTTCCCCACATACTGCTGATATGTTCATACATATTCTTGGTAGTATCGGTCACAATGGCCTGAGCGGAAACAAAGGGATCACTAAAATGCGCTTTCACAAATTCACCCAGCTCAAATCCAGGCTTGCTCTTTTCCTGCCGGTAGAGCTCAACCAGTTCGCCATAAGGTCTGTCTGGTACCAGGTCCACGAAGGTTTTCGAGTCCTTGTAGATGGCGGCCAGCTGAACATCTTTAAAAAGATCGGTGGCATAGAAATCAGTTACGGAAACCGATTTTACTTCCTCCCTGCAGGCAGTCAGCAAGAGGATGAAAACCAGGGTGATAGAGAAGAATCTCTTCATATTTTTATATTTAAGGTGAACCTATATTTGCAAATACTTCGGCTAGTATCCCTTTATTGTTTCCTGAGAGTCTGAATAAAAGTACTGTCTTTTTCCTTTTTCAATGCGATCACCGGGTCGATCTCTTCATTCGGAATGGTCAGGGACAGCACATAATGGGCGATCTTCCATTCTCCATCCACCTTCCGGACCACGCCCGAACCCCTGCAGAGCTGCATCCAGGTATCGAGTAACTCGTCAAACCAGGCAATTTCACCCGAAGGATCCAGATAGATATTCCGGTCCACAGCCTTGAAATCCCACGCCTTCCCCTGTTCAAAATACGGCCTGGAGAAATCCATGAATTCCTTCTTGTTCCATACTTCGGAAGCATCGGTCCCTATGAAGACAGCCTCCTCAGACAGCAGGCCAAAATAGGCCTGGAAATCGGCCTGGGTTGCTGCGAGGTGCCATTGGTCCAACACAGTATGGATCTTTTCGATATCAGTGTCCTGAGCGTTTAGCCTAAACCCCATCAGGAGGAGTAAAGCCGTGTAGAATATCCTATTCATCAGTGATCAATAAAGTGTCTAAGGTATTATTGACGATCACATTGAGCTGTGACCTGAGGGCGTTGTAAGCCTTCATCATTTCTTTTGCCGAAGGGGTGGCGTCTATCCTGTATTCTGCTGCGGCCCGGGTCTTGAAGATAAAAGTCTTTACCACCTTTTGCCGGCTTTTCACCTGGGGGATGTTGAACTTCTCGGGATAATCCCCCTCTTCCAGCCTTTTCTGCCTTTCGACCAGGTCTTCCAGGACAAGGACCAGATCCTCGTGATTCTCAACGGTAGACAGGGCATTGAATCCGTTTTCCAGGTCATTGAAGGCCGACCAGTCTTTCGCGATCTCCGTGGCCCTGGGGTTTAATGGGATCCGCCTCGGGAGTGAATCCATCGAAAAGAAGGATACTGCTTCTCCAGAGATTGTTGCCTCCGGCGCAGCTTCCCTGCAGGCCTGAAGCAACAGCAAGAACAGGAGGAAGGGCATTAATTTTCTCATGGAACGAATGTACAAATTTTAATAAAAGCTATCTTTGGAACGAACTTCAATAATTCAACAGTTCTTGCAGAAATCCATACTTATTTTAGGGGCTTGCGGACAGATAGGGACAGAACTCACCCTGGAACTTCGGGAGAAATACGGAAACGACTGTGTGATCGCCAGCGATATTAGGGAAGGGGCAGACAGCCTGATGGAATCCGGCCCTTTCGAGATCCTGGATGCCACCAGTTACAATGCCGTGGAAGATATCGTCATGCACTATGAGGTGGAAGAGGTCTACCTTATGGCTGCCATGCTCAGTGCCACAGCAGAGAAATTCCCGGAACGGGCCTGGAACCTCAATATGAATTCCCTGTTTAACGTGCTCAACCTGGGTAAGGAAAAGAAGATAGACAAGATCTTCTGGCCATCGAGCATAGCGGTCTTTGGGAAGAACACTCCCAAGGAAAATACGCCCCAGCACACCCTGATGGAGCCCAGCACGGTGTATGGGATCAGCAAACAGACCGGAGAACGGTGGTGTGCCTATTACCATGCAAAATACGGGGTGGATGTGCGGAGTGTGCGCTATCCCGGACTGATCAGCTGGAAAACCCAACCCGGAGGAGGCACCACCGATTACGCCGTTGAGATCTACATCAAAGCCTTAGAAGAGGGGCATTATACCTGTTTCCTGAAAGAAGATACCCTACTGCCCATGATGTTTATGGACGACGCCATCAGGGCCTCCATCGAACTCATGGAAAGTGACGGCGACAAACTGAGTATTCGTTCCTCATATAACCTGGGTGCAATGAGTTTCACTCCCAGGGAGATCGCCAAAAGCATACAAGCCATTATTCCCGAATTCCAGATCGATTATGCGCCTGACTTCAGGCAGGGGATAGCAGATACCTGGCCGGGTAGCATAGACGATATAGTAGCAAGGTCAGACTGGGGCTGGAAACCCGAATTCGACCTGGAGCGCACTACAGAGGAAATGATCCGTCAGCTCAGGGCCAGGAAGGCAAAATAGGATCAGTTGTGGAATTTGAGTTTCTTCTCGATCGCCACGATCATGGTGTTGGCGATATCCTTGCCGGTAGCGTTCTCTATGCCCTCGAGACCGGGAGAGGAATTCACTTCCAACAGGAGCGGGCCTTTGTTTGACCTGATGATATCCACTCCGGCCACGCTCAGGTTGAAGATCTTGGCTGCCTTGATAGCCAGTTTGCGTTCTTCGGCCGTGATCTTAATCCTCGAGGCCCTGCCCCCCTGGTGAAGGTTCGCCCTGAATTCTCCCTTTTCCGCCTGCCTCTGCATGGAAGCCACCACCTTGCCATTCACGACAAAACAGCGGATGTCCTGCCCATGGGCTTCCTTGATGAATTCCTGTACCAGGATGTTGGTCTGAACACTTTTGAAGGCGTTGATCACGCTCTCTGCAGCCTTGTTGGTCTCGGCGAGTACCACCCCTTTCCCCTGCGTGCTTTCCAGGAGCTTGATGATCAGGGGAGCCCCGTTTACCATCTTGATCAGGTCCTTGGTGTCCATGGGAGATTTTGCAAATCCGGTGATCGGGATGTGTAGGTCGTGCTTGGCAAAGAGTTGTGAAGCAAACAGTTTGTCCCTCGACTGGCTGATGGCCTCTGCAGAATTCTGGCAATAGACCCCCAGGAAGTCGAATTGCCGGATCAGGGCGCAGCCGTAAAAGGTGACCGCAGGTTTTATCCTCGGGATCACGGCGTCAAATTCTTTCAGGATATTCCCTCCCCTGTAACGGATCTCGGGGGAATGTGCATCCAGTTTCATATAGGCGAGTTCCACGTTGAGGAATACCATCTCATGCCCCCTCGCCTCTGCGGCTTCCATCAGTCGCTTGTTGCTGTACAACTCGGGATTGCTCGCCAGGAGGGCGATCTTCAGCCCTGACTTCTCTTTGATATAAGGGGCGTAGGAGATCGAGATACTCTCGTCCGAAAAGGTCTGCAACAGGCAGGATTTGGCCGGATTGACCAGGTACCGCCCGTTGATCGCTTCCCGCCCGAGCAGCATCCTGAATTCCATGGTATCCCTGTTGGCCAGGGTGAGCTCAATATCGAAGGTGTCATCTCCCAGGGTAACCGGGGTTTTGATCACGAAGCGCTCCTCAGATATACCGCTGGAGCTTTTGATTATCCGCCTGTCGATGAGCCTTCCTTCGCATTCCAGGGTGATGCTGCGATTGTCCTGTACAGGGTTCACCTCGAATTTTACCCAGTCCTGGTTCCTTTTGCGGAATACCGAAATATTGCTGGCCTGAATAGAGGAAGTCTTGGCCCCGGAATCTACCCTCGCCTTGATCGCAGGGATACCCAGGTCCTTAAAGACACACCATTCCTCACTGCCGACGACCTTTAACATGGAATGGACATTAGCGAATTGCCTGGATGGATGTAAAAAGGGGTATAAATTTGGCTCATGAATTCTGGGAAACAAATACTTGTTTAGCCTCTTTGAAACACTTGAATTCCACCACGTACCCATTGGGGTCCTCCACAAAGAAAGAAGTGTGCTCCCCGGCCTTGTTTTTAAGGAAGGTGATCCCCTCGGTCATCCCTTCCACATTTACCGAAAGTCTCTGCTGGGCCGACTTCCAGGACTTCTCGTCCAGGATCACCCCGAAATGAAAGGAAGGAAGTACCTGGTCCTCGAACTTGTAGGACTTGTATACAAAGTTGAATTCCCCTGATTTCGTAAAAGTGATCTGATTTCCGTAAAGGTCGATGTCTGCCCATTGGGTGGAGTGCCTTCCCAGTTTAGCGCCAAGGACGTCTACATAGAAGGCTTTGGTTTTGGTCACGCTGTAACAGGGCAGGGCAAGGTGAAAAGCACTGTGTTTCATAGGAATGGGCTGTTGGATAATGGTAAATTAATCTTCCTGATCGTCCTCGTCATCCTCGATCTCCACATCCGGTATAGCATCCGGATCATCGTCATCAAAATCCTCGTAATCGTCCTCGTCGTAATTCGCCATGGTGACCTCGAGCTTGGCGCTGATCTTGACCAGATACTTGGTGTCATCCGTGGTTACCTCAACCGCTTCTATCCTTTCCCCATTGGCATTCTTAAAGGTGATGATATGTGCATCGTCATACCCATCGGGGTATTTCTCCACAAGGAGTTTGAGGACCTCGGGGGTCAGCTTCTTGAAATCGACTATGACTCTCTTTAAATTATCCATAATTACATGTCTAAAAGATAAGCAAAAATAAGTGGTGCAACAATAGTTGCATCACTCTCAATGATAAATTTTGGGGTGTCTATCCCCAGCTTACCCCAGGTGATCTTTTCGTTGGGAACGGCCCCTGAATAACTGCCGTAGCTGGTGGTACTGTCACTGATCTGGCAGAAGTAACTCCAGAAGGGTGTATCCGTACGCTCCATATCCTGATAGAGCATAGGCACGACACAGATGGGGAAATCCCCGGCTATGCCACCCCCAATCTGGAAGAACCCTATTCCCTTGCCGGAATTCGCCGTATACCAGTCGGCCAGAAAGGTCATATACTCGATTCCCGACTTTACGGTGGATGCCTTGAGTTCCCCTTTAAGGACATAGGAGGCGAAAATATTTCCCATGGTACTGTCTTCCCAGCCCGGGCAGACGATAGGGAGATTCTTTTCCGCAGCTGCGTACATCCAGGAGTCCTTCAGGTCGATCTCGTAGTACTCCTCCAGCACCCCTGAGAGCAGCATCTGGTACATGAATTCATGTGGGAAATAGCGCTTGCCGGCCTTTTCCGCATCTTTCCACAATTGGTGAATGTGCTTTTGGAGCCGGCGGAATGCCTCTTCCTCCGGGATACAGGTATCGGTGACCCGGTTGAGGCCTTTTTCGAGCAGGTCCCACTCCTCCTGGGGAGTGAGGTCCCGGTAGTTTGGTACCCGTTTGTAATGGGAGTGGGCAACCAGGTTCATAAGGTCCTCCTCCAGGTTGGCCCCTGTGCAGGAAATGATGTGAACCTTGTCCTGCCGGATCATCTCGGCAAAGATCTTTCCCAACTCTGCCGTGCTCATGGCCCCTGCCAGAGAAACGAGCATTTTCGCCCCGTCCTGCAGTTGCTGCTCGTATCCCTTGGCCGCATCCACCAGGGCTGCCGCATTGAAATGGAGGTAATACTTGGAGATAAAATTTGAAATGGGTCCTTTACTCATCGTCTTCGTCAAATTTGTGGGGGGAATTGTTGTTCCCGCCCTTGCTGTTGTCATAGGTATTGTCGTAATCATCCTCCACGGCCTCATCCCTGAATTTGTAGCTCAGCATTTTGTAATACAGCTTTGCCGCGAGGAAGTCTGAAGAGCGTTCCCTTTCGTCTGGGCACAGCTCAACGATGTCAAATCCCACCACATTCTTCTCTTCAAAAACCTGTCTCAGAAAATCGAGGGTCTCGTACCAGAGGAGTCCGCCCGGCTCCGGCGTTCCCGTGGAAGGCATGATGGAGGGGTCCAGAGCATCGAGGTCAAAGGTAATGAACACATTGTCTGTGAGCAATTCCACCACCTTGTCCGTCCAGTACTCGTCATCGACCATCTCATGGGCAAAAAAGGTCTTCTCTGTGTCCATGACCGTCATTTCTATGGCATCCATACTCCTGATTCCCACCTGTACCAGGTTGGTCTGCTGACTCGCCTCGTACACGGCACAGGCATGGTTGTAGGGCGTGCCTCCGTAGGATTCCCTCAGGTCTGCATGGGCGTCTATATGTAGGACGGTCAGGTTCTCGAAGCACTCATTAAAGGCTCGTATAGATCCGATGGAGATGGAATGTTCTCCCCCTATGAGGGTAACGAATTTGTTCCGTTTGATGTACTCCTTTGTGATCCTGTGGACACTGTTCACCATGGCCTCCGGAGAGGAGAGTTCGGATACGGGTTCGGTCACAAAGACCCCCTGCTGATAGACCTCGGTACCGGTCTCAATATCGTAAAGCTCCATGTTTTCAGAGGCCTCCAGAAGGGCTTCCGGTCCTTTATCCGCTCCCTTTCCCCATGTACTGGTGCCGTCATAGGGCACCGGGATCAGTACTACTTTCGACTTCTCAAGCTGTGCGTACTCGTCCGGAATCCCAGCGTAATTCCTAGATGTCTTCATATCCTAAAATTTTGAGCATTTCAGATGCTTCCTGTTGTTCACTAAAGAGTTTGGTGGTCAGTTCCCCATTTTCATCCCGGTCTATGAGGACGTGTTTGGGAGTGGGGATCAGGCAATGCTGCAGGCCTCCAAAACCACCTATGGATTCCTGGTAGGCGCCCGTGTTGAAAAACCCGATATACAGCGGTTGATCCCTCCTGTATTTGGGGAGGTAGATGGCGTTCATATCCTGTATACTGTTGTAGTAATCATCGCTGTCGCAGGTGAGCCCCCCGAGCAGTACCCTTTCGTACTGATCGTTCCACCGGTTGATGGGCAGCATGATAAAGCGCTTGTTGATCGCCCAGGAATCGGGAAGGGTAGTGATAAAACTGGAGTCGATCATGTTCCATTTCTCCCGGTCGTTCTGCTGTTTTTGATAGAGCACCTCATAGATGGCCCCTCCGCTTTCCCCCACGGTGAAACTGCCGAATTCCGTAAAAATGTTGGGCACGGGGACGTCAGCCTCCTTGCAGGCGGTATTGATCTGGTTCACGATCTCATCCACCATGTACTCGTAGTCGTATTCAAAGGCCAGGGAATTCTTCGTGGGAAATCCTCCGCCTATGTTCAGGCTGTCCAGGGAAGGGCATATCTTTTTCAACCGGGTGTACACCTTCATACATTTCAGCAACTCGTTCCAGTAATAGGCATTGTCCCTGATCCCGGTATTGATGAAGAAGTGCAGCATTTTCAGCTCCACCTTTTCATTGTCCCTGATCTGGTTCTCGTAGAAAGGGACGATGTTCCGGTATCCTATACCCAAACGGGAGGTGTAGAATTCGAATTTTGGCTCTTCCTCCGAAGCGATCCGAATACCTATGTTAAACGGCTTTTCAATGGCTTCGCTAAGCAGGTCTATCTCCTCGTAGTTGTCGATGACCGGGATACAATTCTGGTGTCCCTGGTTGATCAGGTCGGCTATATTCTGTATGTACAGGTCGCGTTTGAACCCGTTGCAGATCACGTAGGTGTTGTCCCTGATCATCCCCTCCTTCTTCAATTGGTTTACGATGTTGATGTCAAAGGCCGAGGAGGTCTCGATGTGGATATCGTTCTTGAGGGCTTCCCGAAGTACATATTCAAAATGAGAGCTCTTTGTACAGTAGCAGTAGATGTACTTGCCTTTGTAGTTATGCCGTTCAATGGCCTTGGCAAACCATTCCTTGGCCCTGTGAATATTCCTCGAGATCTTGGGGAGATACGTGAATTTAAGGGGGCTCCCGTACTTTTCAACCAGAGGCATCAGGGGAATTCCGTGAAACAGAAGGTTGTCCTCATCCAGGGTGAATTCCTCCTGAGGAAAATAATAGGTTTGATCGATGAGATCAATGTACTTGATGTTCATTAATGAATATGTGGATTTATAGAGTTCTTATAAGCGCTGTTTTGTCTGTATACTTCCTTTGCGGGGCTCCAGAGATATATCATGTACTGGGTGTAAATGAAATCAAAAAAAAATAAAATTCGCAGGTTTTAAGACAAAAATCTGAAATGTACCATAGATATAATATATGGGGGCATAAAATAGGGAATACCTGTTAGGATTCCAATGTTTCATTGGGGAAGTATTCGTATCTTGAAGCGTTAAAACAGATCCTATGAAGCGTGTCTTTTCTCTTGTGAATGTGGGATTCGTCCTATGCCTCATTTCTTCTTCCGTGCTGGCACAACCCGCTCCGGGGGTTTATACCGGAAGCGACCCCGATAATCCGGGACATGTGCATGAGGTTAAATTGAACGGTGAGTACCTGGTGTATTCCGAATTTTCAAAGGCACCCGACTTTATCCGTGCCAGAGGGGGATTTTATACCTCGTCTGAGGATTCGCTCCGGGTTACCCTGGAATTCAATTCTGCCTATGAACAGGATTCGACTAAGACCATGGTCCTGGCCTACCAAATGGATGGGAGCAAACTGGTTCTTAACGAGGGAAGACCGATTTCCCTTGAAAAGGCCCCCGGGGTGGAACAGGACCTGGATGGCACCTGGCTCTTCGCCACAAGAGGTCCGGATACCGGGCAGGAACGAAGAGGGGACACAAACCCGCGCAAGACCCTGAAGTTCCTGATGGACGGGCATTTCCAATGGATTGCCTACCATACGGAAACTATGGCGTTCTCAGGCACCGGAGGGGGTGATTATACGGCTAAGGATGGAGTTTATACCGAGATCATCCGGTATTTCTCCAGGGATAATAGCAGGGTAGGCGCTGAACTGGAGTTCAACTACGAGAGGAAGGGGGCCGACTGGCACCATACAGGGAAGAACAGCAGGGGGGAGCCCATGTATGAGATCTGGTCACTGCGGGATTAGCCGGTTTGGCTATGGTCTATATCTGATTTGCCTCCCGTCTTTTTCAGGAGCTTGATGTTCCTGATCTCCACCCCTTTGTCTATGGGTTTGAGCATGTCGTACATGTTCAGGGCCACTATGCTGGCCCCGTGCATGGCCTCTACCTCCACCCCGGTTTTATAATTCGTCTTTACGGTGATCAGGATGCGGATCTGAAGTCCATTTATCTCGTATTGGATATCGGTATATTCTATTGGAAGCGGATGGCAATCTGGTAAAAGGTCGGCCGTCTTTTTGACTCCCAGGAGGCCGGCGGCCCGACTCATCTCATACACATCGCCCTTGGGCACTTTCTTTTCGAGTATTGCCATGATGGTGTCCGGAGAACTGACCTCCACGATCGCCTGTGCGACAGCAGTTCTGAGCGTATTCTGCTTGTGTGTGATATCAACCATACCTCAGGTGTTGACCTTCCATTGATAGGATTCGTCTTCAAAGACCTCTTTTCCAAAGACGGGCACCTCGGCTTTGATTTGCTCAACCACAAATTCCAGGGCCTGGAAAACCACCTTTCGATGGGAAGAGGAGACAAAGACAAAGAGGCAGATCTCCCCCGCTTCCACCCTGCCAAGGCTGTGGTAGATATGCATGCAGCTCAAGTCGTATTTCCCGAAGGTCGCTTCCCGGATCTCGTGGAATTTCTGATTGGCCATGGATTCATAAGCAGAATAGTCAATACCCCGCACTTCCTTTCCGCCTATCACATCCGCCCTCACCTGTCCGAGGAAAATATCGTGGGCCCCAATACCGGTCTTCGACTGGTGTTTGGCGATAGAATTTGCTATAAATTCCGGGCTAATGGCCCCCTGTACAAAAACGTTTTTTACCTCGGTTTTCTGCATATTGTGCAAGCTTTCTTACGAAGGTAAAGAGATTTTTTTAATTCGATTTCCATTCTTCACCCTAGGCTTTTTATATGAGTTGGATCAGGTCCGTTAAAGATCGTACATCAATTCGATGCAACACTTACATTTGTATTAATTCTTATAGCATAAGACATGAAAAAAGGACTAAAACTCTCGTTGAAAATCCTGGGCGTTGTCCTGGCTGTGCTTCTCCTGGCAGGAATAGGCGGATGGTTATATCTCAGATCGACCTTTCTGAACTTCGAGGACGATTACGAAGAAGAGACCCAAATCGAAGAGATCACCCTGAATGGCTATACCTTCAGGGACCTCAACGGCAACGGGGAGCTGGATGTCTATGAGGACGAGAGGAGGTCCACAGAGGAACGCATCTCCGATCTGCTTGCTCAAATGACCCTGGAGGAGAAGATACACCTGCTGAAAGGCTCAGGTATCTCATCTGCCGTGGGTCGGGTAGAACCGGGTAAAGGTATCCCGGGAGCAGTAGGCACGATCGTACCCACGCCCAGGTTGGGGATCCCAACGATTTACCTCTCCGACGGGCCCGCCGGACTTCGGATCGAACCCACCCGGGAGGGAGAGGATCGCACCTACTACTGTACAGCTTTCCCCATAGGCACACTTTTGGCCTCTACCTGGAATACGGAGCTGGTCAGGGAAGTTGGCAATACCATGGGAACAGAGGCAAAAGAATACGGCATCGACGTCATCCTGGGTCCCGGAGCCAACATCCACCGCCATCCTTTTTGCGGCCGGAACTTCGAATACTATTCCGAAGACCCGGTTCTTACTGGATACATCGGAGCTGCCATGGTGAACGGCATTGAGTCGAACGGGGTGGGTACTTCCGTAAAGCATTATGTGGCCAACAACCAGGAGACCAACCGCAATTTCAACGACGCTGTCATTTCTGAAAGGGCCCTCAGGGAGATCTACCTCAAGGGTTTTGAGATCATCGTAAAAGAATCACAGCCATGGACCATCATGTCTTCCTACAACAAGGTTAACGGCACCTATGTTGCGGAGAGTCGCGAATTACTGACCGATGTACTGAGGGATGACTGGGGGTTTCAGGGCCTGGTCATGTCCGACTGGTTTGGGGGGAGTGACGCCGTGGCCATGATCAAAGCGGGGAACGACCTGCTTGAACCGGGCACAAAAAAGCAATGGAATGCCCTCCTGGAAGGACAGGAAAACGGCACATTGACAGAGGAATACATAGATACTTCCGTCAGGCGGATCCTGGAATTGATCTTTAAATCCGGAAAATTGAAAGGCTCCTCCTATACGAATGATCCCGACCTCACCGCACATGCGGAGATCGCGAGAAACTCCGCAGCCGAAGGCATGGTCCTCCTCAAGAACAACGGTGTTCTACCCCTGAGAAGCATGAGCAATATCGCCCTGCTGGGAGTGACCTCCTACGACTTTATTGCGGGGGGAACAGGTTCAGGGGATGTTAATGAGGCTTATACGGTGTCCCTGGAAGAAGGGCTTCGGAATACCGGCTCGAACCGGGAAGAAGGGTTCAGCAATTCCTCCTTCAGGATCACGCCCATCGCAAAGGAAGCTTTCGAATCGCACAAAAAAAACCATCCTAAAGAATTCGTAAAACCGGAAGGGATCAACGCCATGTTCGAACCCTATGATCCGCCGGAACTCACCTATACCGAAGAGCAAATGGAAAGGATCGCAGCAGAGAGTGACGCTGCCGTGGTTACCATCGGCCGTAACAGCGGGGAGGGAGGAGACCGGGTGGAAAAAGATGATTTTCTGCTGAGTCGGGAAGAACGGGAAATGCTCGAACTGGCTACCAAGGTTTTCCACCAAGCCGGAAAACCCGTCATCGCAGTGCTGAATATTGGCGGGGTCATAGAAACCGCCAGCTGGAAGGCTCTGCCTGATGCCATCCTTCTCGCCTGGCAGGGGGGGCAGGAAGGGGGAAATTCCGTGGCAGATATTCTGAGTGGCAAAGTGAACCCTAGCGGGAAACTTCCCATGACCTTCCCGATCCGGGTAAGTGATCACGCCTCCCATGCGAACTTCCCATTAGACGGTAAACCCATGAGCCTTACGGATATGATCTTCTCCTCCGGAAAGAAAGAAGGGGAAGAGAAAGTCAGAAACGAGGACTTTACGCTCTATGAGGAAGGGATTTATATAGGCTACCGCCATTTCGACAAAAAGGGTCTGGATGTTTCCTATCCGTTCGGGTACGGCCTTTCCTATACCTCTTTCGGGCTCGATTCACTGGCCTACCATATGGAGGACCAGATCCTGCAAGTAGATCTCAGAGTAAAGAATACGGGGGAATTTTCCGGCAAGGAAGTGGTCCAGCTCTACCTTGGCAAGCCCGGATCGGAGGTCGATCGTCCCTTAAAAGAGCTCAAGGCCTTTACCAAGACCAAAATGCTTACTCCCGGAGAAATAACGGAAATATCCTTAAGAGTACCCCTCACAGATTTGTGCTATTGGGATGAAAAAAGGTCTGGTTGGAAGCTGGAAGAAGGCACCTATTTAATACAAATAGGGACATCCTCCAAGGATCTTCCGCTTATAGAAGAATTTGAGCTAAATCCTTCCCCCTAAAAAGAATGAATTCTGATTAAGAGAATAGAGGATTTGAATCCTCTCGTGAGGATCAAGGTATCTTTGCTACAAAATACAGGACAAAATCTCCGTTCTCCTTTTTGTGATAGTAGATCCCGTTATCGTCCGTGGCAAAAGTCGGACCTTCCACGAATCCTGTGATCTCAGTGATGAGCTGGGAATTCGAAAAAGGGAGGTCAACAGAAGTCCTGGTAGCAATGTATATACGGGCCTCTGAATCCACGGAAATAGGACCGATAATCCTCGTAAAGCACATTTTAAGCTCATCGCTTGAAATAGCCGCAGCGTACTCCAAGTCCACCGTATTGACCTCAGCAAGAAGGGATGCACTGTTAGGATCACGCTGAAATACCTCTCCGGTCTTTCGCGCAATAGATATATTGGCTTGGCGTGGTCCACCATTCTCATCATAGAGCCCATCCACGAAGTAGAGTGTCTGACCGTCCTTGCTGACTTCCACATCGAAATTCAACCAGCCTGGTTCATTCAGAGAAAGATTTTCCACCACTGAAATATCTGAAACTCCCCCATCGTTATACCTACCTTTGTACACCGATTGAAGTGTCTGAAAATAATCGCCGGTGTAGACATAATACAGGTTATTCTCCTGGTCCATGGACGGGACTCCTTCAAGACTTTCTGTGGCCACTCCACTCAATTCACCCCGGTATTCAAATAGGGTTTCGCTTAGGCGGGTACTCCAGTGTAGGTTGGTGTTCACCGAAGGGTTGTTGAGGTTATTAAAAAAGAGGATCTCGCCATCTCGACTCAGGAAAGGCTCCATGATCTGCCCATCATAACCCTGAACGATTACGCGTTGTGGGATACCAAAACGAATGATATTATCAGAAATGGGATCAGGATCTTCCGTTGGATTGCAGGAGAGCACCATCAGGGTACAAAGTAAAGCGTATAGAATGCTATGTCTCACCAGGTTATTTTTAGGTTAGATCCATTTCTGCAACAAAGGATTAATCACTCTTGTCAAATCAGAAGAGATAAAGTCCTTTGGTAAGATATGAACGCTGGGGAGAGCCCTTTATTCTATTAGATCTGGCATATTCGGACGATCAATGGAATTGGTGGGTATATAACTTCGGGATAATTCAGATCAGATCCGTGTTCAAGGAGAGTATTTGTTCCTATTCGATCACTTCATAGACGGTGATCATCTCCTTTTTGTTCTTGAGCTGGATATCTCCGACCTTCCTGCATTGAAATGCTTCCTTCACCTGCTCATAGCCATTCTCCGTGATCAGGATCTGATTCTCCTTCGCGGCAAATTCCAACCGAGCGGCGATGTTTACCGTATCGCCGATCACGGTAAAATCAAGCCTTTTAAGGCTGGAGGAACCGATATTCCCCGAGACCATTTCCCCACTGTTGATCCCGATGGAGACACTGGGTCTGTACCCGCCCATCTCCTTGATCACAGGAAGTTTTCCGATCCTTTGTCGTACCGCAAGGGCGGCGTCGAGCGCTCGATCCAGGTGGTATTCCCCTCTGAACACGGCCATAACCGCGTCTCCCATAAACTTGTCTACATACCCTTCCTGAGCGATGATCTCCTTTACCATGGCATCGAAATAGGAATTCAGCATGTTGACCACGGCATCCGGACTGCTGGTCTCGCTTAGGGAGGTAAACCCGCACACATCGATAAACATGACCGTAGCCTGGATGTTTTCGTTACTCATGACCGTGGTCTCGTATTCCTTGCTGCCCATAAAATTCAGCACACTCTCATCCACATACATTTTCAGAATGTTGTTTTCCCTAATAGCCTTCAGGGTCTGCTGCAATTCCCGGACGTGTCTGAGGGTCTTCTCCATGGTGATGCTGAGGTCCTCAAAGTTGATGGGCTTGGTGATAAAATCGAAGGCCCCGCGGTTCATCGCGGTGCGAATGTTCTCCATATCCCCATAAGCCGAAACAATAACTGATTTCAGGAGTGGATTCAATTCCTGTAGCTTGGACAAGAGGGTGAGACCATCCATTTCCGGCATATTGATATCGCTCAATACCAGTTCAATCCCGGAATCCTCTTTCAATTTTTCCAATGCGTCCACTCCATTGATGGCGAACTTGAACTCGTATTCGTTCTGCCGGATCTGTTTCCTGAATTTCTGTTTGATGAGGACCTCCAGATCGGTCTCATCATCTACTACCAGAATCTTTGCCATTAGAGTAAGGCTTTTAATTTCTCCTTTAAGATACCAAATTCCACAGGTTTTGTGAGAAAATCATCCGCCCCGAGTTTCATGGCTGTGTCATAGTTATCCCTGTCCCCGTATGCGGTGATCATCATGACCACAGGGGGCGGTTTTAAGTAATTTTTCTTGATCTGTTCCAGCAGTTCCAGTCCGCTCATCCCCGGCATGTTGATGTCAGAAAGGATCAGCACCGCCTCATGATTGTGTTCATCGAGATATGTCAGCGCTTCTTCCCCAGAAAAGGCAAAGACAAAATGGAGTTCGCTATTCCGTATCTCCTTTCTGAAACGCTGCTGAAAGAGCAATTGTACATCTCTTTCATCGTCCACCACTAATATTTTCATCGGTCTCTTGGTTTATATGGTTATTCATTTTCTCTAATTAGTCTATGCTTTAATTCCTGCAGGAAGTATCACTGTAAAGGTAGTCCCTTTCCTTTCCTCTGAAGTCACCAATAGCTCTCCAAGATGCAATTTGGTCACGATGTCATAGCTCATACTCAGGCCCAGACCGGTACCCTGCCCGGTGGGTTTGGTCGTAAAGAACGGCTGGAAGATCTTTTCCCGTATGGCCTTCGGGATTCCATCCCCGTTATCCCCAACGGAAACCTCCACACCATCTCCTTTTTTGCGGGTGGTTACGGTCACTGTGGGCGTATACCCTTCTCTTTCCTTTTCCTTTTTTTCCTTTACCGCATAAAAGGCATTGGTGATCAGGTTGAGGATCACCCTGCCCATGTCCTGGGCAACTACACTGACTTTTCCTACATCCGGGTCGAAGTGGGTCTCCAGGGAAGCATTAAAGCTTTTGTCCTTTGCCCGCAATCCATGGTAAGCCAGGCGGAGGTATTCATCAGCCAGGGCGTTGAGGTCTGTGGGTTCCTTTTCCCCACTCCCGCTTCTGCTGTGCTGCAGCATCCCTTTGACGATACCGTCAGCGCGCTGTCCGTGGTGATGGATCTTTTCCAGGTTCTGGACGACATCCTCTGCCAGGGCCCTGGCCTCTTCCATGTCTCCCTTTTGTATTTCTTCCAGCATCTCCTCGATGAGTTCCTTGCTCACTTCCGAGAAATTGTTGACAAAGTTTAGCGGGTTCTGGATCTCGTGGGCGATGCCTGCAGTGAGTTCCCCTAAGGAAGCCATTTTTTCGGATTGGATCAGCTGGGCCTGGGTGGCCTTGAGGTCACTGAGCGTTCTCTCCAGCTGCTCTTTGTCCTCAGCCAGTTTTCGAGCCTGGGTCTCCTTCAACTGCAAGTCGAGGAAGCGGGTATAGGTCAGGTCAAAGGCCTGGGCAAACCGTTTGAAGATCTCTTCCTCAGCGCAAGGCACCTGGGTGATGATCACCAGGTAACCGGTCTTAAAAAAGGCGCAGTGGAGTTTTTGCCAGGTGGGGATCTCAATCCCCGCGGCCTTCATATCGTCAAAGATCTGTTTGGCCACCGGGATTTTCATCAACCAGTCATAGTGTTCCTGCAGGGCATCTCCCTCCAATTGTTCGGTATGGTAATCCGCTCCGTTCCTCCAGGCGTTATAGATATTGTTATGGGTAACGTCCCCTACGTTAGGAAGGTAGAAGGCGGGGATAAATCCATTCTCTGCGCTCAGCCACCACTCGTCCTCGTCCCGTCCTTCTTCACACAATACAAAACCACAAGTCCAAAGGTTGTCAACAAGCCTGTTCAATTCCCTGAAGAGCACGGTGGCTACCTGGCCTAACTCATCAGATCTTTGCATGCCCATGGTCCTTGATCGAACCCTTTCCAGGGCGGTCTCTATCTGTGATTCCCTGGCCCTTGCCTCTGCCTGCTGCAGGTCGAGGAAGCGGGTATAGGTCTGTTCAAATACCTTCCCAAATCGTCTGAAGATCTCGTGGGCTTGGGGCACCTCCTCATAGGTTATGAACATGAGGTAGCCATGTGGGAAATAAACTATATGAAAGATCTGAAAAGTGGGCAGGGAAAGGCCTGCCGCGGTCAAGTCGTCAAGTATCTGACCCACCGTGGGCAGGGTACGCATAAATTCGTAATGTTCCACAAGGGCCTCTCCGCCCAGTTCGTGCACATAGAAGGAATCCCCTTTTTGAGCCGGGTGATAGAAGTCATATCCCTCCCCTATGGAAGGCAGAATAAACGACTTCTGAATTTCCCCTTCGCTGCTCATACAGCAAAGGGCGGCTTTTTTATCCTCCTTTTCCCAGATACAGTAACCCGCGCTCCATGCTGGGATGCCCAAACCCTGTACCTGCAGGAACAGATTGTTGGCCGCTTCGGGCAATTCCTCGCTTCTCTGCATGGCCATTGTCCTTGAACGCACCTTTTCCAGTGCGTTTTCAATCTGCGCTTCTCTTGCTTGTGATTCTGCCTTTTGGAGGTCTTCAAAACGCCTGTGGGCCAGGTCAAAGGCACCTGCAAAACGGATGAGGATCTCCAGATCTGATTCAGGTATGTCCTCAAACTTACCAGGCAAGCTATAACCTATTTCCCCATGGGTAGTCCTGGCCATGACAAAGGTAAGTCCGCCTATTTGGCGAATGTCATCCGGACTGGGTGCATTGGGATCTACCTGCTTGAAATCTCCCAGACTGATCATTTTATTTACGTAATCCACAGCAGCTTGAACCTCCATCGCATAGATCACTGTGGGTTCACGGCTTTTTTCCCATGTAGCCAAAAGTGGGATATCCCCATGCATATGACGCGGGAGTTCCATGACCATCCCGATCCGGGTGCCATCTCCGGAGGTCATCGCTTTCTCGTACTTCTCGGGCAACCAGCGCATATGCCAGAAATAGTGAGCCTCATGCCCCAATTTGATAAATTCCATTCGCATGGTCACGACGATATCGAGCAGGTCTGAAGATTCGCGCATGGCCAGGGCCTGGGCCCGGATCCGTTCCAGAGCAAGCTCTATCTGAGCCTCTCTGGCCTGAGCCTCTGCCTGCTTCAGATCATTAAACCGGGTGTATGTCAAATCAAAAACCTTCCCAAATCGGTGTAGAATATCGAAATGATCTTCAGATAAAGGTTCTAGTCCTGAAACATGTATGCCGCCAAAATTGCCAAAGGTAAAAGAGAGGTGGATCTGTTCTGGCTCACTCATTCCTGCCTTTACATGATCCGGTAAACGTGCGAACTCTGTATTGAGGAAGAGATACTCATCCCAGGTTTTTTTGTTACTTCCTTCTAAATTATAAACCCACTTTAGCTTTTTTTGCTTCCAGGCATCCACTATGGCGAGGTATGCCTCGTGCTGGTGATACGGCAAGAAATAACTGCCGGGTTTCAGGGGGTCCTCTGAATTTGCAAGCCATAATCTGGCAGACAGTTCCCCTTTATTAAATACCCAAATGGCACATCGGGTCAACTTCAGGTCCAGTTTTATCAACTCACCAAATACAGTTCCAATTAACTCCTTTAGTTCCTCCGAGTTTTGCATCGCCATGGCCCTTGCTCTTACTCGCTCCAGCCCTAACTCTATCTGGGATTCCCTTGCCTGCGCCTCAGCCTTTTCTATATCGACATACCGCTGGTAACTGAGGTTAAAGACATTGCGGAAGCGTTGCAGGATCTTCAACTCTTCGGGAGACAGGGCACTGAAGGAAGATATACTCAAGGCCCCAAGGTCAATGGAATAGGAGTAATAGAACAGATTGTTGGCCGCCATGAGCTTAGGATCGGGTAGGTATCCGAGGGAATCCCTGTAGGTTCGCCATTCCTCCATTTCCTTTTCAGATATGAACACCTCAGCAAAGGCATCGTCAGCCTTTTTCATGACTGCTACCCACTTCTCAAGTACCGGATTTCCCTTCACCTCTATATTGATCACGCCGCTCACCCCGTAGTCGGAATAATAGTAGCTGATCAATTCATCTTTATGTTCCTGGTTAAAGACGATCTCTGAATTACGGAGCTCACTGAAGCCCAGACTTTTCAGTTCCTCAAAGATCACCTCCCCAATTTTTGCCAGTTCGGACGAATGCCGCATAGACATGGAGACTGTTCGTACACGTTCCAGGGAACGCTCGATCTCGAGGTCCCTGTTGCGGTTCTCAAGTTCTATCGTACGCCTTTTGATGGCTTCCCTGAGTTGAAGGTTTTCGGCACTGATCTGGTCAAAGCCTATGGTCTCCCCTTCCTCGGCCCTGGAATCAGGCATGGAGAAATGTTGGTATATAAAGCGCCACCCCTCTTTATTCCTGCGTGCGATGGAACTGAATCTGAACCTGCCATAATAAGACCATTCTTCTCCATTGAGGAACCAGGCATCAAAGAAGTGGGTAATAAAGACCATACCTTCGAATTCTTCCAGGATCCGGATTTCATTCCTCAGATCGGTCTTATTGGCTAATTGATCTGCAGTCTTTTTAAAGAGTTGGGTGGTTTCTTTTTTATGAAGGAATTCTTCATTGTTCGTGGAACCAATAAAATGATATTCCTCATCGAGATAACTGTCATAGGTACCCACATCGCCCGTCAGGTAGCTGCGAAGCCACGTCTCGTATACGTGCAGAATTTCTTTTTCGGTTTTTGCGGAAGGTCTCATCTTGTTCAGCTTGAGGGGATTTGAACCGTGAAGGTCGTTCCTTCTCCGAGTTTGGTTTTCAATTTAAGTTCTCCGCCATGACCTTTGGTCACGATGTCATAGCTCATGCTCAGGCCCAGGCCGGTGCCCTGCCCAGTGGGTTTGGTCGTAAAGAACGGCTGGAAGATCTTTTCACGGATGGCCTCCGGGATGCCTTCCCCGTTATCTTTTACCGAAACCTCCACACCATTTTCTTTTTTGCGGGTGGTTACGGTCACTGTGGGCGTATACCCTTCCCTTTCCTTTTCCTTTTTTTCCTTTACCGCATAAAAAGCATTGGTGATCAGGTTGAGGATCACCCGCCCCATGTCCTGCGCCATTACATTCACTTTTCCGACATCCGGATCGAAATATGTCTCAAGGGTGGCATTAAAGCTCTTGTCTTTCGCACGAAGGCCGTGGTACGCTAGGCGAAGGTATTCGTCCGCGAGGGTGTTGAGGTCCGTAGGTTCCTTTTCCCCGCTTCCGCTCCGGCTGTGCTGCAGCATCCCTTTGACGATCCCATCCGCCCGTTGGCCGTGGTGATGGATCTTTTCAAGGTTCTGGACGATATCCTCTGCCAGGGTCTGGGCCTCTTCCATATCCCCTTTTTGAATTTCCTCCAGCATCTCCGCTATGAGTTCCTTGCTCACTTCAGAGAAATTGTTGACGAAGTTTAGCGGGTTCTGGATCTCGTGGGCGATGCCTGCAGTAAGTTCCCCTAAGGAAGCCATTTTTTCGGATTGGATCAGCTGGGCCTGGGTGGCCTTTAATTTTGTATAGGCCTTTTCGATTTCCCTGGCGTGCTTCAACTCCTTTTCTCTTGCCAATGCCTTTTCTTTTGCGAGGATCCTTCCCTTCTGGTATTTATCAAAGAAAAAGATGCCTAGGGCCAACAGTAACGTATAAAAAGCATAAGCCCAGTTGGTCTTCCACCAAGGGGGTGTTATAGAGATACCAAGACTTTTTTCCTCCCAATCACCAGTATTTCCAATGGCTGATCTATATGTAAGAGAATAGTTCCCAGGGGGTACCTTGTTGTAAGTTACTTTTTGTCCTGAAAGGCTTTCCTGCCATTCCGAATCATATCCCTGAAGCATATAGAATATCCGTTTCTTTAATTCCGCCCTTAGATCTACCGCGGCAAAGCTTAGACTGAAATTATTTTCATTGTAATTAAGACGAATTTTTCCTGCCCTATAAAGGGAGGTTTCAAGAATACCATTTTCCCTTGCATAAACAGGCTCATTGTTCACTTTCAGGTCCATGGCATAGAGAGCCATCTTACCAGGAGATTTTTTAAATTCGTCTGGTTGAAATGTATAGTACCCATTAGGACTACTGGCAAAATACATCCGGCCCTCCTTGTCTTTGTAGGAATAACTCAGATCAGGAAATCCGTTTGCTACAACACCATTTCTTATACCGAAGATTTCTTTGTTTTTTCGGTCTGTTCCTAGCTTCACAATAGCTACATCCGTACCGATCCACAGATTATCCGCAGTATCGCCGGATAAGGTGTATGTCCATTCTCCTAAAAATATGCCGGTTTCATCAATCTTAAAAGGAGACATCTTTGTCCAGCCCTTATCACTACTCCATAGGCCGGTATTTGCACCTGCCCATAGGATGCCTTTTTTGTCCACGTACAGATCCCTAATGGCAGGACCCGTGAAAACAAGATCTAATTGATCAGTTTGTTCATTCACATTATAAACCCCACCTTCAACGGAACCAACCCATACTTTCCCTGATAAATCTTCAACAATTTTCACTCCCCAGCCTGCAGTGTCGGAGTAATTCATATGTTGATTTGTATATTTTTTAAAGGTTCCTTTTTTCCGATCCAATTTATGTACTCCATTTACGGTCCCGATCCATAAATTAGAACGACTGTCTTCATAGATATCGGAAATAAAGGCATTTACTAAACTGCCGGAATCATTCGTATCTGGCATAAACCTGGTAAAAGAGTTAGATGGCTCATTAAAAAGATTAAGCCCATTGTAAGTACCAACCCAAAGATTACTTTTCCTGTCTACAAATAGGTTTGTAATATGGTCATTACTCAGGCTTCTGGGATCCTTGTTATTGCTTGTAAATTTTTCAATCCTTTCTGTTATTTGATTCTTTCTAAAAAGTCCCTTGTTATATGTTCCCATCCATAACTCGGAAGTATCCTTTACAACCAGGCTTCTAATTTGTACCCCATGTTGAATATTTGAGATTTGAGGAATATAAGGATCTATCCGAAAGAGTTTATTTTCCTGGGTAGAAATCCAGATAAGGCCCCCATCAGACACATGGCACCACCAGGAAGAATTTTCCTTATAATTTCCAGATTGTAACCCCTGGGTGCCATAATGCGTCATGATATTTAAAAGAGGATTCCATCGATAAATCCCATCTGAATAGGTGCCAATCCAAAGATATCCTTCTAAATCTTCGTGAATAAAAGTGATATGTTGCATATTAATGGTTGATTCGGGAATGCTGAAGGCTGGGAATTCAGGATTGAATTCATAGCGGGTAATTTTCCCGGTCTTCCGGTCCATTTTATGAAGCCCATTTTTATTTGTGCCAATCCAGAAATTACCCCGACTGTCTTCACAGATAGCCCGAACCTGATTTGCCTTTAGGCTATTGGGGTCCTCTGAATTGGACATATAGCGGGTAAATGCATTGGTAGCAGGGTTATAGCGGTTTAATCCTCCTTCACCCGCATTATTCCAGGGGAAACCCGTGCCTATCCATAGTGTGTTCTCCGAATCTTCATAAATAGCCCTCACGACATTATGACTGAGGCTGGAGTCATCCCTTTCATCATTACGAAAATGGGTGAACTTCCCTGTAGAAGGATCTAATTTATCCAGACCCTTATCTGTCCCTATCCAAACCATTCCATCATGAGCTACAAGTATGGCACTTACACCACCATCACTAAGGCTCTCCGGGTCATCGGGATCATGTGTATAATGAGTAAAACTTTCCGTATCAGGATCGAAATGATCTACTCCCTTGTCGCTATATCCTATCCATAATGCCCCGTCAGAATCGGCCGCAAAACATTCGGGATAAAATCCACCCAAAGCATTTTCTTTTTCCGGATCAAACGCAAATCGTTTCATCTGACTTCCGTCATAGCGAAGAATACAGCGGTTGGTCTGATCGGAAAACCAGATAAAACCATAGCTGTCTTGTATGATTGCATTGATCTTCCCCAGTGAAATGTCGTCCACCTTTGAGATCTGTTCAAAATGCAACTTTTCTGACTGCGCTTTCATAGAAAGTATTGCACTCCCCCAGAACAAAATCAGGAAGATGACACTTGAAGTCCAAATATCTTTTCGTCCTGTCATGGCTTATCGTTCTTGGTCTCTGTAGGCAGACAGATGGTAAATACCGTCCCAACCCCCTGTGTGGTGTCGACCTCCAAAGAGCCTCCATGCCCTTTGGTCACGATGTCGTAGCTCATGCTCAGGCCCAGGCCCGTCCCCTGCCCGGTGGGTTTAGTGGTAAAGAAGGGCTGGAAGATCTTATCCCGTATGGCTTCCGGGATGCCGTTGCCATTATCCTTGACAGCTATCTCAACCCCTTTCACATTTTTACGGGTGGTCACAGTTACCGTGGGCATAAATCCCTCACCGGCCTTTTCTTTCTTTTCCTTCACTACGTGAAACGCATTGGTGATCAGGTTGAGGATCACCCGACCAATCTCCTGGGGCACTACTCTTATCTTACCGAGGGATTCGTCAAATTGTGTCTCCAAAGTGGCATTAAAGCTCTTGTCTTTGGCCCTGAGGCCGTGGTAAGCCAGTCTGAGGTATTCATCTGCCAAGATGTTGAGGTCCGTGAGTTCTTTTTCCCCGCTGCTGGCTCGGCTGTGCTGGAGCATCCCTTTGACGATCCCATCGGCCCGTTTTCCGTGATGGTGGATCTTATCCAGGTTCTGCTTGATATCCTCCATGATGGCCTTCACTTCTTCCAGGTCACCCTTGTTCATTTCTTCTTCCATCTCCTCCATGAGTTCTACGCTCACTTCCGAAAAATTATTGACGAAGTTCAGCGGGTTCTGGATCTCGTGGGCGATGCCTGCAGTGAGTTCTCCTAAGGAAGCCATTTTTTCGGATTGCACCAGCTGGTTCTGGGTAGCCCTGAGTTCATTCAATGTCTTTTCGACCTGTTTTTTGGTCTTTTCGAGCTTTGCAAAATCCTCATATCTGGCGTAGGCGATGGCAAAGGCATCGGCCAGGGAACCTACAGCTTCCATTTGCTCCT
This sequence comes from Muriicola jejuensis, assembly GCF_010671595.1. Lineage (GTDB taxonomy): Bacteria > Bacteroidota > Bacteroidia > Flavobacteriales > Flavobacteriaceae > Muriicola > Muriicola jejuensis. Next base: position 935,656 of record NZ_JAABOP010000001.1, read on the forward strand.
GATCCAGGGATACCGTATTGCCCACATAAAGCATCCCCTGTGTAAAGGGTAGAAAATGCAGGAAGAGGGAATCCGGCGGCTGTTCGGCACCCTGGTACTCTCTATTATCACGGACCTGTCCGAGGTCCATCATGGTAGCCATAAACGCGAGAAATTGTCCCTTGTCCCAATGGGTGCGATATACTTCTCCCTTTTTCCAGTGGGCGACGGTTGCAGCAGTATCCTTGTCCGCATCAAACGGGATCTTCATAGCGCCGAGCGACCTCCCGTCCGGAGCAGACAAAAAGGCCTGAACCGTTCTGCTTGATTCGTCCACAATAAAGACCCCACAGCGAATGAACGGGACACCCAGTGCCGTGAGTTCGTTCCAGATCAGGGGGGTGATTCGTTCAAGGTCTTCCGTGGAACGCATGCTCGCGATCTGCCCGCGCACGCGGTCTAAAGAAGCTTGTTTCAGTGCTTCACGGGCTCTCTCCTCGGCCTGTTGAAGATCGAGGAAGCGTTGATACAATCGCCCGAACTCTTTGGCAAAACGGATCACGATCTCCTTTTCTTCTTGCGTGGCCTTTCGGGTCTGATTGATCCCTATATACCCGTACTTGCAGTGCCCTTGGGTGGTATACAACCCATCGGGAAAGTCCGAGGGCCTAATTTTCTGATCCTCAGGAAGTGCAGACATCACCTCATCCATCAGCTCCCAGACATAAGGCAGGATCTCAGGGGAATAGTCAATACAGTCCACTGCATGAAGATCGCTTCTTTTCCAATTCTCAAAGGATTGTTTCCAGCTTTCCACGGCATTGATATCAATGCGTTGTTCGGCTATGGTCCTTTCATTTCCGCCCCTTGAGATCCTTAGTGTAAAGGTCTCGTTTTCCTCATCCATCAGGGTGAGATGCGTAAGGACGGGATTGATTCCAAGAAAGTCGAACTGGTCGAAAAGGACCCCGAGCTCCTCCGTGAGTTCATCAGATTGGTGCATAGCCATCGCACGGGAACGCACCCTTTCCAGCGCAACCTCGATCTGAGCTTCCCGGGCCTGAGCCTCAGCCTTTTGCAGGTCGAGAAATCGCACATAGGTCTGCTGAAAAACCTTGGCAAAACGTTCAATTAGCTCTAATGTCTCCGTTTCCGGAGGTTCATTGGTGGTGATCCCTATACAGCCGTGGGAGAAAAAAACAGAGTTGATATACCGGTGCTCGCTTAAGCGGGCTTTGTCGAACGGGAGTCCAATTTCCTCTTCCATATAACGCACCCATTCCTGCAGTTTTTTGCCGTGGAGGTCCTGCACAATGAAGCGTTCTTTCCCCCATGCATTGAATACTTCTTTGACCACAGGCGACTTGTCTACCTGAAACATAAATCGCTTGCTCACCTCATGGCCCTTTTGATCTGTCACCCAGATATCAAAGAACGCTTCTTCCCTATTGCCAATGGCTATATTGAACCGCTCCGGAGCATAGGTAAGGGCACTGATCTGTTCAAAAAGAACAGCCGCCACTTCCCCCAGTTCCTCACTTTTGTGCATGGCCATGGTACGGGCGCGAACCTTCTCCAGGGCCATTTCTATTTTGGCTTCCCGGGCCTGTTCCTCCGATTTTTGCAGGTCCATAAAGCGGATGTACGCCTGTTCAAAGACCCGCGCAAAGCGTAAAAGAATTTCTTTTTCAGCTTCAGAAGGCAGGTTTCCTTCCAAAGAAGGAACCATGATCGCTGAATTTTTGGCCCAGGCAAAAGCTAATCCATGACTTTTACTATCGAGTAATTGTTTTTTGTATTCATCGGGCAAGTTTCGGTAGTCCGAAATTTCGAATGCTTTTTTAAACCACGCATTTTTAACCTCAAAAGAAAAGTCTTTAGCGAAATACGTATCCCCCCGGAGTTTAGATTCCCAGGCTTCATCAAAAAGGGTGTCCTCAAAATAGGGAAGAAAGAAGGGAACCGAAGGATGTTTTGGATCTTCCGAAGCGGTCCAGTGGATAACGTCTTTTGAATCGTCAAAATAGGTACAGAGTACTACACCTCCCACATCCAGAACTACGCCTAGTTTCTTTAATTCTTCCGCGACTACTGCCACCACTTCCTGCAGTTCATCCGGCTTTTGCATGGCCAGGGACCGGCTGCGCACTCTTTCCAGAGCCGACTCTATTTGGGCCTCCCGGGCCTGAACTTCCGCTTTTTCAATATCGATAAAGCGCTGGTAGAGTCTTTCGAATTCGGTAGCGAATTTTTTGAGGATCTCCTTTTCTTCCTCTGTAGGTACCCTTATGTGATTAAACCCGATAAAGCCAAACTTACAATAACCCTGTACGTTGTAACCGCCCTGAGGTAAGTCTTCCGCCTTGATCCTTTCTTCCTCCGGCATGGCCGAAAAGGTTTCGGCAAATACCTCCATAAGCTGTGGTAGTATCTCAGGGGGGTAATGGGTAACAATGACCGCCTCTGCGGTCCCCTTCTCCCATTGTTCCACACTTTCCTTCCAGATATCCATGGCGTCCAGATCGATAACCTGGTGCTTGTGAATCCTTTTACCGCTCGTACCCGTCGCCCGGTAGGTGAAGGTACGATCCTCTGCATTGTACAGACTTAGCCAGACATTGATGGGACGGATACCCAGGACGTCAAACTGCTGGAACAGGACCGCCAGTACATCCGATAATTCTTCTGATTTTTGCATTCCCATGGCCCTGGCACGAACGCGTTCCAGGGAGGCCTCGATCTGGGCTTCCCGGGCCTGGGCTTCGGCTCTCTCCAGATCCCTGAATCGGATGTACGCCTGTTCAAAGACCCGGGAAAATCGCTTCAGGATCTCATTGTCCTCCTCAGAATACGGCTGGTTCGTGTAGCGAAGGATTTGAATGCTGGAATTCCTGGCAAAGGCGATGGAAGTGGAAAAGGCCTTTGAGGTTTTCATCTTCTTTTTAAGGGCAGCCGGAAAACTGCCATGGGTTAGCAAATGATTGATATATTCCTCTTTTACCTTGCCTGTATACGTCCTGGCAAACAGCTCGGGCCTATCCTTGATCGCCTTGTTGTAATCCCGCTGAATTTTGGTCTGTTCGTTGTATGGGATCCTTAAGGCCTTTCCAAAAGGGACACCCCCCACCCAGACGTCGTAATCCTCCCTGGCTTCAATCGCCCCGCTCATCCCCACGGCTTCCATATCCAGCCCCAGCGCATGCAGTTGTTCGTAGATCGCATTGGCCACCTCCTGCATTTCACCTGTGGTATGCATGGCCAGAGACTGGGATCTCACTTTTTCGAGGGCTGCTTCAATGCGCGCTTCCCGCGCCTGGGCCTCCACTTTCTGGAGATCCAAGAAGCGTTGATAGACCCTGGTGAACTCCGTGCAGAATCTGGAAAGTATCTGTTGTTCTTCCTCTGTCGCCTTGCGTTGATGGTCATAGCCTAAATAGCCAAAAGGGGTATATCCGGCTATGGAATACCCCCCTTCGGGAAAGTCTTCGGGGCCCATGCGATCAGCTTTGGGCATGGACGAGAAGGTTTCGGAGAAAATACCAAAAAGTTGAGGCAGCACTTCTCTGGGATAAAAGATCATTTCAACGGCATCGGAATTGTCGGTGAGCCATTTGTCATAAAGCGCCCGGAGTGCTTCCATGCTATCCACTTCCACCACCTGTTTCCCGGGTATTCGCTTTCCCGATTTCCCGGATGCCCTGTAGGTAAGCGTTCTTTTCTCTCGATCGAATAAACTTAAGAATACATTGACCGGCTGAATCCCCAGATCGTCAAATTGTCTGAATAAGACCCCCAGAACTTCATGCAATTCATCGCTGGATTGCATGGCTAAAGATCTGGCTCTAACCCGCTCAAGTGCGAGTTGTATTTGTGATTCCCGGGCCTGGGCTTCGGCTTTCTGCAGGTCGAGATAGCGGGTATAGGTCTGGCCAAAGACAGCGGCAAACCGGACAACTACAGAGCGGATTTCATCTTTTAATGGAGCCTCAGTAAATACGAAAAGAGTTCCGTCCTTAAATACAAAACTATTGTGGTATACTGACTTAGGAAGGGCATCCAAGTCAAAATGAACCGGGTAATCCGGAGCTCTATTTAAGATATTGAAGTACTTTTTTACCTCGGTGCCAATAAGCTCATAGGAAAAAGTCTTTGCCTTTCTTTCCCAGGTCTTTTTAACTCCTTCCAAAAGAGGATGCAGCGACATATCGAGAGTGCCTGAGTGCAGGACCGTTTCTGAGTCATCCTTTACCGAGGCGGTCCACAATTCCATGTGCTCTGACTGACTCAGGATACCTATGCCGCAACGAATGGAGCTATCCGGATGCAGACCCATAAGCTCATTAAAAAAGGTGGTAACGGTAGCGGCAATATCTTCCGTATTGTGCATGGCCATGGTCCTTGCACGAACGCGTTCCAGGGCTGCTTCTATCTGGGCTTCCCGAGCCTGGGCTTCGGCTTTCTGCAGGTCGAGGAATCGACGGTAGATCCTGCCGAATTCCCGGGAGAACCTCACGATGATCTCATTCTCCTTCTCCGTACAGGGTCGGGTATGGTTAACCCCCAGAAACCCGTATTCATTCGTGCCATGGGTGGTGTAGATCCCGTCCGGAAAATCTTCCGGTTTGATCTGATGCTCCTCCGGTACCGAGGTGATAGCTTCCTTTAAGATCTCAAAAATATCAGGCAGGGATTCCACCGGGTAATGGATGAGTTCGATATCTTCGGATCGCTGCTCCTTAAAGCGGTGTACCACGTCCATCCAGATATCAGTAGCTGAAAAGTCTACCGTTTGTTGCCCGATGGCCCTGGCCCCTCCCTTACCAGATGTGCGATAGACAAACCGGTTGTTAGGCAGGTCGAAAAGGGTAAGAAAAACATTCACGGGTTTGATCCCCAGCACATCATACTGCTGGAAGAGTACCGAAAGCATATCCTGTAGTTCTTCCGAGTGATGCATGGCCATCGCCCGGGCCCTCACCCGTTCCAGGGAAGCTTCGATCTGGGCCTCCCGTGCCTGGGCTTCGGCTTTTTGCAGGTCGAGGAAACGCTGGTAAACCCGTCCGAATTCATTGGCGATTCTAACCACGATCTCTTTTTCTTCCTCCGTGGGTGGTCGATTGTGATTAAATCCGATATATCCAAACTTGCAATATCCCTGGGTGTTGAAAATACCATTTGGAAAATCTTCCATCCTTACCGGGTATTCCTCGGAAATGGATGAGAATGATTCTTCGAAGAGCTCCCAGATCTGGGGTAGAACTTCTTTGGGAAATTCGAGACAGGAAACGGAATTTGGCTTGGAAGTCTTGAAGGCTTTAACCGCATCCTGCCATTCTGGTCTCGCATCGAGGTCCACCACCTGGCCCGAAAGTCTGTTGTTCTTGTCAGCCCTGGACATTCTATAAGTAAAGGTGTTCTCCTCCAGATTGATCAGGCTAAGATGTGCCCATACAGGATTGATTCCCAGTGTGTTGAATTGCTCGAATAATACCGATAACACTTCATTTAGTTCACTCGATGCATGCATGGCCATCGCCTTGGCCCGTATCCTTTCAAGTGAAGCCTCAATCTGGGCTTCACGTGCCTGGGCCTCTGCCCTTTCCAGATCCATAAATCGGATGTAAGCTTGCTCAAAAACACCGGCGAATCGTTTCAGGATCTCAGCATCTTGATCAGTATAAGGTTGATCCGAATAGCGCACCACCTGAATGCCGGAATTCTTTTTAGGGGCGATCAGGGTGGTGAAAGCGTCGGATGTTTCCATCTTTTTTTTAAGCGCTTTCGGAAATTCCCCGTGGGTAAGCAATCGGTCGATGTATTCCTTTTTGACCTGACCCGAATAGGTTCTGGCGAAGAGTTCCGGCCGGTCTTTAAGCATCTTATTGTAATCGCGCTGTACCTGTGTATCCTCGTTATAGGGAATTCGCAAAGCCGATCCCAGGGGTGCACCCCCTATCCAGACATCGTAGTCCTGTTTGGCCTCAATGACCCCGCTCATGCCAACGACATCCATTTCCATGCCCAGGGCCTGGAGCTGCTCAAAAACCGCATTGGCTACCAGCTGCATTTCGCTGGTGTTGTGCATAGCCAGGGACTGGGACCTCACCCTTTCCAGAGCCGCTTCAATCTGGGCTTCCCGGGCCTGGTTCTCTGCTTTTTCAATATCCAAAAATCGTTGGTATACTCTTTCAAACTCCCTGGCAAACCTGATGACGATACTGATCTCCTCCTCAGTGGGCGGTCTAGAATTGTTAAACCCGATATAGCCAAATTTGGTGTGCCCTTCACAATCGAAAACCCCGTTTGGAAAATCCTTAATCCTAATCCGCTCCTTTACAGGAAGTTTCTTTAGTGATTCATCGATCAAATTCCATAGATCGGGTAAAATTTCCGGGGGATAAACGAGGCATTGATGACTGTGAGGTTTAGCTTTCTTCCAATTCTCCACGGTTTCCTTCCATGTGGGCATGGCATCGAGGTCAATGATCTGTTCACCAATATTGGCGGCTCCGCTCTTCCCGGTAATTCTAAAACTGAATTTGTTGTTGTCTATATCCATTAGGGTAAGATGTGCAGATTTCGCATCTATACCTAACAATTCTATTTGCCCAAACATCACACTCAGCACATCATTGAGCTCATCCGAAGCATGCATGGCCATGGACCGGGAACGAATCCGCTCCAGCGAAGCTTCTATCATTGCCTCCCTCGCCTGCTTTTCTGCTTTTGCCAACCCCAGAAAGCGGATATAAGCTTGTTCAAAGACGTTAGAAAATCGTCTCAGGATCTCATTTTCATCAGCACTGAATCCTGTATTATCTTCGGAAAATTGCAAGAGGGCTATTCCTGAATGTTTTGCCAATGCTACGGAATAGACGGCAGATTTGGCTTTAAGTGCATAATTTTGCCTGCCTTCAGGAATTTCAATTTTTGTATTCTTAAGGAGATGGCGGTAGACACGATCCTTTTCTTTTTTACTCATCCTGGGGATGGCAAAAAAGTTTTTGTTTTTCTTTCGGGCCTCATAAATACCGTCAAATATTTCGTGTTTGATATATGGAAAGTAAATTTCATAGGGATACATACCCCCATCCCCTGCGATCCACATATTCAAACCTTTATCATCCCCTTCCTCAAACCGGAATAAGTGGGCAGCATCGATATTCAACCCTAGGCTGTTAATTTCCTGTAATACGGTTAATACCACCTTATGCAATTCCTCACTTTTGTGAATGGCCATGGAAGCCGAACGCACTCGTTCCAGTGACGCTTCGATCTGGGCCTCCCGGGCCTGGCTCTCTGCCTGTTTCAAATCGAGGAACCGCTGGTACAGCCTGCCAAACTCTATAGCGAATTTCCTTACGATCTCTTTCTCTTCCTCGGTGGCCCTTCTGGAATGGTTGAAACCGATATAACCAAACTGGCAATGCCCCTGGGTGGTATAGATGCCCTGGGGAAAGTTTTCTGCCTTTATTTTCGAATCAGGGGGCAGTTTACTGAAGATCGGTTTCATGATCTCAAAGACCGCCGGCACTACCTCCGGTGGATAGTCTATGCAGTCTACGATCCCCGGATCCCCTTTTTTCCATTTTTCATACGAATCATACCATGCGGGGTAGCTGGCCATATCAATGATTTGTTCTGCAATAAGGCGCTGCCCTGAAGTACCTGTGATCCTGAACGAGAAAGTGTCATCCGCCTCATTGAAGAGGGTTAAATGAGCAAAAGCCGGATCAATTCCCAGGATATCAAATTGCTTGAAAAGCAGTGAAAGTACATCCGTTAACTCATCCGTTGTTTGCATGGCCATGGTCCTGGCACGGATCCTTTCGAGGGAGAGCTGAATCTGTGATTCCCGCGCCTGGGCTTCTGCTTTTTTTAAATCCTCAAAGCGTCGGTATGCAAGATCGAATGCGGCACCCATTTTGGTGAGTATGGTTTTCATTTCCTCCGGAGGCGCATTCAATAGATCGATTGCTAATTTTCCATTATTCAGTCTTTTTACCGCATGATGTAACCTGCTTAATTGAGTTTCTTCAATAAATGCCTTAACCTCATCTGCGATTTCACCCTTATCCTGTTCACGAAGCCAGGCAATTATTCTTGTAAAATCTTTATGATCCTGTTCTTCGAAAAAATAATCCTCTTGATTTTCCCATACGCGTTTTACATATAAATGAGGATCTCTTTTTTTAAGTTTAAACGTGATGTCAAATGGAACTTCATAGTCATTATTGTCTTTCTCAAGCGAGGATAAATCCCACATCCGGACCTTATTTTCTTCCGCCTCAAGAAAAATGGTTGCTGCTATTACATCCGGAATTTCTAAGGACATCACTTCATTTTTTAGTGTTGCCACTACTTCCATGATCTCCTCCGACCTGTGCATGGCCAATGCCTTGGCCCTCACACGTTCTACTGCCAGGTTTATTTGAGCCTCCCGGGCCTGGGCTTCTGCTTTTTTTAAGTCCAGGAACCGGGTATAGGTCTGTTCAAATACCTTAGCGAAGCGCTTAAGGATCATTTCCTCCTCCTCCGTTGGCTTTGACTTCCCCGATTTACACAAGGTGCCATACTTGTTATTGGCCTCAATGAATTCCAGGGTATCCGTTTGTAGTGAATCCATGATCCTCAGAAAATAATCGGTCTTTGCGGCTTCACTACACACCTTCATGAATTCCTCAATTTCATCTCGGGATTCAAATGAGACGTAATTAACATCCGATCCCGCCCTCCAGGATTTCAAGGAGGTCTCCTCAAACAAAGATGCGGGGAATGAAATACAGATGGGTTCATCGTTGAGTCCTTCGAACCGACTGAACCAGACATCGAGGTACTCCTGGTCTAGGTAAAAAATAGAGATCCAGGTTTGAATGAAGTCGAGATTTAAAACTTTCAACTGGTCGAATAACACCTTGACCACTTCGGAGACTTCATGAGTATGTTGCATAGACATGGATGCAACCCTGACCCGTTCCAATGCGGCTTCAATTTCCAATTCCCTGGTTCTTTCACGGATCTTCGCTTCCAGTTCTTCATTTTTCTTCCGCAGGCCCTCCATGGGAAAGGCTTCCTCTTCGGCTATATCCGAATCGGGTGTGGAACCGTGAAAATGGGTAATCACCCACCTGTCTGATACTTTTTCAAGAATGGTAGAAAGTCTGAGCGGCAGGTTGTGATCATTGTCCTCAATATAGAGTTCAAAATCCTCCAGGATCAGGAATGCAGATCCATCTGACAATAATTTTTCAATAACAGGTTTTCGTGTCAGCTTGAATTTTGTTCCCTTTAATTGTTCAGCCTGTAGTTTCGCCATCCCCTTTACGGCCTCCCCGTCTTTAAAAAATTCATGTGCGGCGGTACCGTACCCCAGGAAATCAGGATGTATGATCTCATCGAGTTCTTCGATGGACGCGAAATCGAAAAAGACCTCGATCACTTTGTTGTATACAGTGCGGGCCTCAGTGGCAATCTTTCCTCGGGAGGTTGGTTTCATTAATGGTGGTTATAGCGTTGATTGGTTAGTCATTGCCACATTGTCTAATATAAGTAAGATTTAGGAATTATACGGGGAGTAAAAAAGAGACCTCTCCGCATTCACCAGGATTAGCCTCATTCTGAAAATACAAAAGACCAACTACTGCGCAGTTGGGTTTATTTTTGGCTGGGCGCTCAGAGAAATCCAGGATTAGCTTCCCCAGAAGCGTGCTCCGCTCTGCTTCAGGGGCGCTGTTCCTGAACGAACCTCGTGGTGAAAATACAAAAGACCAACTGCTTCCGCAGTTGGGTTTATTTTTGGCTGGGCCTCTGAAAAATCCAGGATTAGCTTCCCCAGAAGCGTGCTCCGCTCTGCTTCTGGGGGGCGCTGTTCCTGAACGAACCTCGTGGTGAAAATACAAAAGACCAACTGCTTCCGCAGTTGGGTTTATTTTTAGCCCACTCCTACCTCACCAAGATTAGCTAGCCCCTGTAGCGAGCTACGCTCTGCTTCAGGGGCGCTGTTCCTGAGAAAGTCTCATTCTGAAAATACAAAAGACCAACTGCTTCCGCAGTTGGGGTTTATTTTTGTCCCGCACCACTGGAAAACCAGTTTTCCGTGGGCGGTTTCAAAAATAAAGGCCTTTGCTCATCGCAAAGGCCTTTTGTGCTTATCTGTAGCCTCACCAGGAATCGAACCTGGATCTAAAGTTTAGGAAACTTCTATTCTATCCGTTGAACTATGAGGCCGTAATGGGGATGCAAATTTATGAATACTTTTTAAGAAGTTTTTGTCCAATTTCAGGATATTTTTTTAAATCCTGAATATACTTCCTACTCTTCATCCGTTTAATATGCTTTTCAATTTTAAGTGCGACCGTTCTATTTTCTGTTTCCAAAACAAAAAATAATTCCCATGGCATTTTCAATCTGCTCTTGCCAATATTCAATTCCTTCGAATTATGCAAAAGAAGCCTCTGACTTACATTGGAGGACTCACCAATATAATATGATCCATCAATAGTAGAATGGATAATATATACAAAATGCATCTATGATTGAGTTGAAGTCGCTTCTGAAAATCTTTGGAAACTTCCCCCGATAGCTATCGGGGCTATCCGTTGAACTATGAGGCCATTATGGGGATGCAAATTTATGAATACTTTTTAAGAAGTTTTTGTCCAATTTCAGGATATTTTTTTAAATCCTGAATATACTTCCTGCTCTTCATCCGTTTAATATGCATTTCAATTTTAAGTGCGACCGTTCTATTTTCTGTTTCCAAAACAAAAAATAATTCCCATGGCATTTTCAATCTGCTCTTGCCAATATTCAATTCCTTCGAATTATGCAAAAGAAGCCTCTGACTTACATTGGAGGACTCACCAATATAATATGATCCATCAATAGTAGAATGGATAATATATACAAAATGCATCTATGATTGGGTTGAAGTCGCTTCTGAAAATCTTTGGAAACTTCCCCCGATAGCTATCGGGGCTATCCGTTGAACCTGCCTGACGGCAGGCAGGCTATGAGGCCATAATGGGGATGCAAATTTATGAATACTTTTTGAATGAAAAAGCATCTATTTTAAAGAAGCCTGTAAACGATCATGAGTCCGCCCCGATAAGGGATCCACTCCCCACTCTTGTTGTAATTCCTTTCCTCGTCCAAAGGGATGTCTATCCGCATGCGGGTTTCCTGACTGTAAGCGCGGTAGGTGGCCTGTGAAGTCCCCCCTCCCAAAAAAAGTTCAAGGGCCCATCGGTCCGAAAGTCTTTTTTTGTATCCAATACTGGCCCCTATATAGTAATTTCGCCCCGATTGGTATACATCTTCATCGTATCCATACTTGGTCAGGGTAAACATTCCAAAACCGACATTTCCTCCAAAGAAAAAGCCCTTTATCCCGTCCTTACCATAATATCGTACCTCCCCGAAAGCCTGTGTGAATTGCAGAGGTTTACCGTCAAAAGAATCCCAGAAGGAACCGGACAGGTCCATTTGAAAACTAAAGCGCTGCGAGATCGGAACCTCTATTCCCACATTGGGCATCAGGAGGAGGGCTGAGGCCGCATTGAATTTTAATTCCGTTTGGGCCCTGAGAGGTGAGATCCCCGTGATCAGTATACACAACAGGCAACCGGTCCTAAATATTTTCCTGATCTTCATATACTTCTTTCTCGCGTCTTAAATATATCTATTCTGGTGAACATCATTGTTTATTATCGATATAAAGCAGTGAATCGAGCCTCATTTACCGCCATCTTTCTCGTTAGTATCTGTCACATTATTCCCAATTTTATCGTATTTTGACCTTCCTGAAATTACAACTCAAATACACTATCCATGAAAAAAAGAATCCTCTTCTCACTGATTTTCGTCTTGATCGCTTCCTTCGCCTTTTCACAAAGAAACAGAGGAGGAACAACTCCCTCTGAAACCAGGGAAAACAAACTCTCCCTTGATGGGCTTAAGCTCAGAAACGTTGGGCCGGCCTTTCTGTCCGGAAGGATCGCAGACATCGCCATTCACCCAGACGATCCCAATATCTGGTATGTGGCCGTCGGTTCCGGAGGGGTCTGGAAAACCGAAAACGCTGGTACTACATGGACCCCGATTTTTGACAAGGAATCTACTTATTCCATCGGCTGCCTGACCATAGACGCTAACAACCCTTCCACCATCTGGGTGGGAACCGGGGAAAACGTCGGTGGGCGTCATGTGGCCTGGGGAGATGGAGTATATAAAAGTGAAGATGGTGGCAGCAGCTGGAAAAACATGGGCCTTAAATCTTCAGAGCATATTTCCGAGATCATCGTTCACCCGGAAAATCCGGACGTGATCTGGGTGGCAGCCCAGGGGCCGTTATGGAGCAAGGGGGGTGAACGGGGATTGTACAAATCCGTTGACGGAGGCTCTACCTGGAAAAAAGTCCTGGGTGGTAATGAATGGACCGGGGTCACCGATATCATGCTAGACCCCAGGGATCCAGACCGGATCTACGCTGCAACCTGGCAGCGGCACCGAACCGTGGCAGCCCTTATGGGCGGTGGGCCCGATTCTGGCCTGCACCGTTCTGAGGACGGGGGTGAAACGTGGGAAAAATTGAGTTCGGGCCTTCCCAATTCCAATATGGGAAAGATCGGGATCGCCATTTCTCCTCAGCATCCCGATGTGGTCTATGCAGCCATCGAACTTGATCGCACAAAAGGGGCTGTCTACCGCTCTGAGGACAGGGGCGCTTCCTGGAAAAAGATGTCGAATACCGTCTCCGGAGGTACCGGTCCGCATTACTATCAGGAACTGTACGCAAGTCCACACGCTTTCGACCGGCTCTACCTTATGAACGTACGCATCCTTACTTCCGATGACGGGGGTAAGACCTTTGCCGAGTTACAAGAAGATGAAAAACACTCGGATAACCATGCGATCGCCTTCAGACCGGATGATCCGGATTACCTGCTCGTAGGTACGGATGCTGGGATCTACGAAAGTTTCGACCTGGCAAAGACCTGGCGCTATATCAAAAACCTGCCTCTTACCCAATTCTATAAGGTGGCGGTCAATAACCAGAAACCTTTCTACCATATCTTCGGGGGAACCCAGGATAATGGTTCTGCAGGAGGGCCATCCCGTACGGATGAAAGACAGGGAATCCGCAATGCCCACTGGTACAAGACCCTCGGGGCAGACGGTCACCAGTCGGCCACCGACCCCGTGCACAATCACATCATCTATGCAGAGACCCAGCAGGGGGGGCTGCACCGTGTGGACCTGATCACAGGGGACCGGGTTTTTATTCAGCCACAGCCAAGAGCTGGCGAACCTCATGAGCGCTTTAATTGGGATGCCCCCATTCTGGTGAGTCCGCACAAACCTTCACGCCTTTATTTCGCTTCCTACCGGGTATGGAAATCAGAGGACAGGGGAGACAGCTGGACCCCCATCTCCGGAGACCTCACCCGAAACGAGGAGCGGATCACCCTCCCCATCATGGGTAAACAGCAGAGCTGGGACAATGCCTGGGACGTAGGGGCCATGTCTAATTACAATACGATCACCTCTCTCTCGGAATCCCCTGTCCGTGAAGGCGTAATCTATGCCGGAACGGATGATGGTTTTATTCAGGTGACTTCCGATGGTGGAGGCAGTTGGAACCGTATCCCTGTCACCAGCTTCGGTCTGCCTTCCAGTTCCTTTGTCAATGACATCAAAGCAGACCTATTTGACGAGAATACGGTGTATGTTGCACTGGACAATCACAAAGAAGGCGACTTTTCAACTTACCTCTATAAAAGTACAGACAAGGGAGCTACCTGGAGGTCCATCAAAGGGGATCTGCCAGACAATACCCTGATATGGAGATTGGTACAGGATCACGTCAAAAAAGACCTGCTATTCCTGGGTACTGAAAAAGGGCTCTACACTTCCATGAATGGAGGAGTGAACTGGCATAAAGTGCCTGGAGCGCCTACGATCTCCTTCAGGGACCTCACTATCCATAAAGGAATGAATGACCTGGTAGGAGCCTCTTTTGGCCGTGGATTTTTTGTGCTGGACGACTACAGTGCCCTCAGAGAGATGACCGATGCAACCCTGAAAAAAGAAGGATCCCTGTATTCCACGAGGACTGCCCCCTGGTATGTCCCCAAAGATGTGGTCGGAAATACCGGCGCTGATTATTACTTTGCCGAAAACCCCGATTTTGGAGCCTGGTTCACCTATTCCCTGGCAGAAGGTTTCACCTCTATGACCAAGGAGCGAAAGGACCGTGAAAAGGAACTCGAAAAAAGGAATGCCTCTATTCCCTTCCCAGGCTGGGATGCCCTGGAAGAAGAGAGGCGGGAGGCAGATCCCAAAATCTGGATCACCATCCGGGATGAAAGGAACAACGTGATCCGCAATGTGGAAGGCACTTCTAAAAAAGGCCTGAACAGGGTTGCCTGGGACCTGAGACACCCGAGCAGCAGGGCCATCAGGCCGGGACAGGAATCCGGAGGCGGGAATTCCTGGTGGAATTCTGGACCCTTGGCTATGCCAGGCACTTATACAGCCACCCTCTCCAAGGAGGTGGATGGGGTGGTCACCCAACTCGATGGGCCCATCACCTTTAAAGTAGAACCCTTGTTCGAAAGTACCCTTAAAGGGGTTTCCTATGAGGATTACAATGCATACATCTCCGCTTATAATGAGGTCTCAACCCAAGAGAATATGGTTTCGGATGTTTTGGAGAGGAGTATGGACAAGGTAAAGGCGATGCAAGTGGCCCTTAACCGGACCCCCGCAGCGCCAGGTACCATGGCTTCCAAACTCCACGACCTGCAACAAAAACTATTCGCATTTGAAGAGAAGCTGGAAGGAAACAAATCGAAAGACGAGATAGGAGAAAGAAATCCTCCCACCGCGGGGGATCATCTGAGTGTGGCCAGACGCGGACTTTCAACGACCTATGGCCCAACGCCCCTCCACAAGCAAAGTCTCGGGATCGCAAAGACCATGATGGCCTCCCTTTACACGGAGATCGGTAATATAGGGAATACCGTTATTCCGCAGCTGGAAAGTGAATTAAAGGCTATGGGAGCCCCCTATATCCTGGGGCAGGGTATTGATTGAATTCCCGGGTTATGAAATACAAAGCGCTGCCGGATGGCAGCGCTTTTTTTATACTGCGTTAAAAAATAACTCCCGTGTGATATTGCGTCATCCACGCGATCCAGGCGATCCCCACACAGATCAGGAACCTCGCCACCTCTATGGGGTTAAGTTTAAGATTCATACTAGTGTATTTGAAGCGTCCAAAATAAAACCCGATCTTTTCGTTCATTCCAAATTTGGATGAACCCAGCTGTTTTTTGGGTAAATGAATCGCGCCTTCCCTCAGATAGGGTAAATCCGGTATTTGGTCGAGAGGTAAAAAATGGACAGTTCGCGTCCAATATCCTTAAAGTATCGGTAAGTTCCCTTGACCTATAGCTCACTTCTACGGGCAAAGCTTTTTGAATTTATCGTATCTTCGCCTGAGAATTACGCTTCATGGGCTTACTACTTTTCTACGCTTTCCTGGCCATCTTCTTCTCCTTCATGTGTTCCATCCTGGAAGCAGTGCTGCTGAGTGTGACCCCTACCTTCATCAACCTTAAAAAGAAGGCCAAGAGGAGTTATGCCATCGCCCTGGAAGAACTCAAGGAAGATATAGACAAACCCCTGATCGCCATACTCACCCTCAATACCGTGGCCCACACCGTAGGGGCCATCCTGGTAGGTGTACAGGCAAAGGTGGCATACGCCGACCTCTATGGGGAGCGTAGTCACACTGTAATGGGATTCGCATTTACCGAAGACCTCATGGTCGGGATCGTCTCTACGGTCATGACCATCCTGATCCTGGTCGCCTCGGAGATCATTCCCAAGACCATCGGGGCGAATTACTGGAAAGCTTTGGCAGGCATTTCCACCCAGATCCTCAGGGCTATGGTGTGGACCCTGCAGGTAACCGGACTAATGTGGACCCTTCAGCTATTTACAAGACTCATTGGTAAAGATCATAAAGGAAGCATCCTCAGCAGGGAGGACTTCACGGTCATGGCAGATATGGCCGAAGAGGAAGGGGTTTTCGAGAGATCGGAATCCAAGGTGATCAAGAACCTGCTGCAGTTCGACGAGATCCTGGCCAAGGACATCATGACCCCGAGGGCGGTAATGAAGATCGCTCCGGAGGAGCAGACGATAGAAGAATTTTTCGAGAACAACCCACATCTCAGGTTCTCGAGGATCCCGATATATGGGGAATCAGTAGATATCATAACGGGTTTTGTCCTCAAGGACAATGTCATGGAAGAGATCATCAATGACAATGGGAAACTGACGCTGGGGGATATCAGAAGGGACATCCTCATTACCAAAAGGGACACCCCCATTCCTCAATTGTTCGAGAACTTTATCCGGAAACGGGAACACATAGCCCTGGTCGTGGACGAATACGGTTCGGTAAGCGGGTTGGTGACCATGGAGGACGTCATAGAGACCCTGCTGGGACTTGAGATCATGGACGAAAGTGACAATGTGGAGGACCTGCAGCTTCTGGCACGCCGCAACTGGGAAGAGCGGGCCAAAAAGACGGGGATCATAGAATAAGTTACTCAGACGCTACCTCCAAGACTTCGCCAGAAATAAAAAAAGAGCCGTACGCCTACGACTCTTATAATTATTTTGAAAACTTATATCTTCTACTAAAAATCCGCGTCTGCCCCACCTTCGCCTATAGGCTCTTTTCCGGTGCGGACATAGCCGAGTTTCAATTCTATATTGTAGCTGAAGTAAATGGGTTTCTCGTATCTCAACAGATCGATCACATTCGGATACATGGAGAGTGGATACCTCAGGTACACTAATTTGTTCCTTTTATCGTAGTGGTTTTCCGGAACCTTCCCATCCGGGTAGAAATTGACCTGAACGACAAAATCATCATCGTGATAGCACTTGACCAGGGCCCGGGGATAAACTTTGCTTTTATCACTTCCTCCGGACTGGAAATGGACCCAGTACTGGTTTATTTCGCTGGTAATCGTTTTCATGTTTAATTGGTTTAATTTCTTTTGAAAGATAACAAGTTAAAGAATAATTCCCAACTTCTTTACAGAATTGATAAAAAGCAATAAAAATCACCTCACACCTCCATTAGGCCTACTCCCCTATGTGTTCCTTGTAGAACTCAAAAGCCTGGTGGGCCACGTTCCGTCCCAGGGCCAGGCCTTCCAAATTATCAGCCTGGATGTGATATCCGCCCAGGACCCTGGAAATCCCTGCCATATTCGCAGTCTCCGTCAGGGTGGGAAAATACAGTTCTACCTCCTTCCATTCTGACTCAGGTTCCGTATAGGATCCGGCGACAAAGGGTACCCTGACTTCAAAAGTGTCCGATCCTCTGTAAAGCCTCAAAGCCTCTGCACAAGCCCCACTTACCGTGCTGTGCCCGGAAACGTAGCTCGGAAATGGAGGACAAAGGAAAGAATCAGGTGAATACGGCCTCCACTGTTCTCCTTTCATCTGGGTCCACCCCTGCTCGTATCCGGCCCATCCATCTATGGTTTTCCCCTTGAAATACTCATGAACAAGCGCATAGGGCCTTGCGTAATCGTAATGCATCTTGGAATCCCAGGAAGCGATGAAGGCATCCATGGCGGTTATTTGATTGAGGAAGTACATCTTCACGTCCTCGTCCAGGTCGTGCTCATCCATCTTGGAAATTTCCTGGGCGAAGACCAGCCAGTGCCCGGCCTGCTGTACCGATTTGGGTCCGTCCCTCATAAATTCTACAAGGGCTTTCTGTTCAACCGTGAGGTTGGCCTGCATGGCGACCACTTCCTCCACCTCCTTCTGTAGTTGCTCGGAGCCATATAAAGGAGGGGGTGGAGACCTGAACTGATCTGCCGATTCCAAGGTCATGGGTTCGACCTCCTGCCAGTAAGGAGTCAGACATCCGGGGGCGTAGCGTTCTCCTTCCAGGCTGATAAAATACTTGGGCTGCCAGCGGTTGATATCACTGTTGTCGTCCACGGAATTTACCGGCTGGTATCCGGTATAGTCGAAATAGGGTGGGTTGCCTTCCGCTTCCTCTCCGTACTGGTTGGCGCCATCCCCTTTGCGACTCTCAATGACCGCCTTGGCGGCGAGGTACCCAACACCGGCGGGTGAACCCTGATCCAGGTCCTTTACTTCCGGATCCAACCCAAGATCTTTCATTCGTTCCTTAAAGTAGAGGGAGTCACTGAAATAATATTCCTTCATGGCGTAATAGGCCGCATAGGAGATCGCGATCTCCTTGTCCCTTAAGGAACCCTCCCGTTTTGGTATGTTTTCCAGATAAACCGGTTTTGCCTTCTCATCATAGGTGGCCCAGGCATCAAAGACCGCCGTAAAGATCAGGCCCAGGTATCGGGAGGTGATCGTTGGACGTGGCAAAAAGCGTTCGGTGTCCCTGGCTGTGGCCTCCAGGGCCACTTTTCCCCAGTAGTATGCCACATTGTTTTCCCCCACAGGATCAGGCAGACCAGTGATTGACTTACTCTTATTGGCAGTATCACAGGATAAAATGAGGAGAAATAAAAAAAGTACGGTTAGGTTTTTTGATCTCATAATTCACATTGAGGAAATAAATTTACAAATTCTGTTCTTTTGCCTGGCCTGTAAATTTCCTCAATTTCAGGAGGTTTAAAAAATGATATATATCATTTAAAGTACAATGGAAGCAGGAGCATCCATCCCATCTTCTTTTGTAAATCTTAGGGATTTTCTTTCAATCTCTTAAATCCACAGAATACATAATTCTGCAAATTACCGGAGGGCGTCTTATGGTCTACCGTAAAGCACTGGATATTTTTGAAATACTTCTTGAAAAGTTCTGACATGCTAAGAGCCGAATACTGTCTGATCTCGATTCCACTGCAGCTTTTTGGACCTCGATCTGAGAAGGTGCCTATAAACAGGATGCCTTCAGGCCGGATAGATTGCCGTGCGGTCTCCACATAATTCGAGATCTCACTTTTATCCGTCAAGAAATGGAAGGTCGCCCGGTCATGCCAAAAGTCGAATACGCCCGATGGCCTGAAGTTGGAGACGTCAGAGACCACCCATTTTACCATACCTGACAGGTCTCCGAGGCGTGCTTTAGCCCTTTCAATGGCAGTTTCCGAGATATCGAGGATGGTGACGTCCCGGTAACCCAATTTAAGCAAGTGGTCGACCAGCAAACTGTCCCCTCCCCCAATGTCTATGATCCTGGAGTCAAGGGGAAGCTTTATGGCTTCTATGAAATCCAGGGAGGTTTTAGGAACGGGCTGATACCAGCCTGCATCCTTGAGTTCTTTAGTCTGATAGACCCGCTCCCAGTGGGCTTTTCGATCGAAGTTATTCATCTTTTCAGTTCTCCTGAAACATCAGTTTGCCATCCACATCTTAATTCTTTCAGACGACACGAGGTTCATTAGTCCGTTTCCTGAACAACTATGAATGCGATGTATTCCGATGACGTACAAAAAGAGTACGTCCGAAAATTATTTCCCGTCCTGAAGAGGCTCTGTATCCGGCATCATCTTATTCAGGACAAAATAGACCGGACAAAATTTCGTAAGGGGACTGAGGATCTGTAATCCTCCAACGGCCACTGCGATCCAAAGAAAATTGAGGTTTTGGGTGTAGAGTGTCAACCCCGCACTGATTAGATACAATACCCCTACGATGGCATCGTGTGCCCTGACTTTAGCATGGTTGTTTTTCATTTTGCTGGTTTTTGGTCCATGTAAATTACAAAATCCCAGCAAAAGTCGTAATGGGATATTTCCCTCTTTAATCCCTTAACTTTTCTGCAACCTTATCGTACTCTTCCTGAGTCAGCACCCCGGTCCAGGTAGTGGGTTCGTTTCCGCCATAGAGCGCCAGATAGGTCACATCGCTTTGTTTTGTTGATGAATGCCAGTGCTCAGTGTCTTTTTCGCATCTGATCACATCCCCTTTTTTGAGTATAATGGGTTCTTTTCCCCTTTCCTGATAATATCCTTCACCTTCCACGTAAATCAGTATCTGCGGAGAAGCGTGTTTATGCCAGTCGAGGGTTGAATTAGCCTTGAATGTAGCTTTAGTAATGTTGTACGCAAAATCGTCATCGGCCCTCAACAAAGAGTTTAACCAGGCTTCCCCTATATAATGGGTATTGGGTGCCTTCATTCCCTCTTCCAAATAGGAGGTCACGACGTAATCTGCGCTTTGAGCCCAGAAAACCACAGGGATAATAGTGAACAAGACGGTTATCAAAGTTTTCATGTGTACGGTGATTTGGCCCTAATTTAGAACAAAATCTGCCACATGAACACCGAAATAGTTACATAAACATAGGAGAAAATATAGTCCACTTGGAGGGAGTCGCGTTCCGCATAAAGATTGAGTACCCCATTTTCCTTACTAAAAAAGCCACCCACTGATGTGGATGGCTTTGACTTTAAACCTTCAATTTCCAATTATAACATGTTTGTAACCCAGTTTTGAAAGAGTTCTTCTCATAATCAATTTGAGCATTCTTTTTCCTTGGGAAGTTTTAAAATATTTTTCTCGCCTCACCGCATCTGATTTGTACAGAAAGAATTCACAATAAATTAGCTGTAAGGGTCTACGTTTTGAAGTGCTAATTGTTCTTCCCAAATTGTGATCTATCACCCTTTTTTCCAGGTTGGTCGTGAATCCGTGATACAATAATCCATCCTTCTTACTGTACAGCACATAGACGCAATAAGGCAGTACCATGTCGAAAAATACGACCAGTATCTGAATGAATTATGCAGAAAAAGAAAAACCCATGAAAATTCATGGGTTTAATTTTAGATGGCTGTGAAGTAGAGCAAGCTCACTTCACAGCCAGGAAGTGAGCTCCGCTCTACTACTTGGTTCCCCCTGCTGAGCTAAAGGTTAAAGGTGTGGTTAATTTTCTCACCCAGCATCTATAAAAAAAAGCCATCTAATATCAGATGGCTTAACTCTTTTGGCGGAAAAGTAGAACTTCGTTCACTTTACCGCCAGGAAGTGAGCTCCGCTCTACTTCCTGGCTCCCCCTGCTGGGCTCGAACCAGCGACCCTCTGATTAACAGTCAGATGCTCTAACCAACTGAGCTAAGGAGGAATAATTCCTGTTTTAGAGGGGGCAAATATAGCGCATTCTTTCAAATCCCCCAATAGAACGGATCAATATTTTCTATTTCACAATGGCCTTGTAAATGTCATTTCCATTGGCGAACAACAAGAGGGCGATCAACAGGAAAAAGCCGGTCATCTGTGCGTACTCCATGAACTTATCACTGGGTTTCCTGCCTGAGACCATCTCGTAGAGCAGGAACATCACGTGCCCCCCATCAAGGGCCGGGATAGGCAAAATATTCATGAAGGCCAAGATGATGGAGATCAGGGCCGTGGTATTCCAGAATGCGGCCCAGTTCCAGGAGTCGGGGAACATGCTGCCTATAGCGGCAAATCCGCCTACCCCCTTATAAGCACCGGTCTCGGGATTAAATATCTTTTTAAGTTGCTTTACATACCCGGTAAGCGTGGTCACCCCTTTGTCTATCCCCGCCGGGATAGATTGGGCCAGGGAGTATTTTTTTGTCTCTAACCTGATATAACCTTCCTCGTCTAAATCGTTAAAGGTTTGGATTCCGGAGGCAACCCCTATAGTTGCTGAATCACTAATGATCACTGGTATCTCTTGTTTCCTTCCTTCTCTTTCAACGGTCAATACCGTTTCCTGCCCAGCATATTTCCCGAGGATACTTTTTGCCTCATCCCAATAGAAGATTGGATCTTCCCCTATTTCAATTACCTTGTCCTTTACCTGTAAACCGGAATCCTTGTTCGCGGAATTCTCTGAAATTGCACCGATCACAAACGGTATTCTCGGGCTCAGAAAACGGACCTTCTCTTCATCCTCCAGTAAGGTGGCAATGAAATCGATGGGGATCTCCTTTTCTATGACCTCCCCATCGCGTTCAATGGTGATGGAATTTCCATTGACTATCTCCAGGAAAAGTCCGTCAAAAGTCTCTACCGTATTTCCATCTACCGCGAGGATTTTATCTCCTGTCTGTATCCCAAGCTTATTTCCAATGTTCTCCTCTTTGACCCATACACCACCCTTCAGGCTATCCATGGGTATGAATTGTTCCCCATAGGCATATGCCATCCCTATGTAGATGACCACGGCGAGGATAAAATTGACCGTGACACCGCCAAGCATGATGATCAGTCGCTGCCAGGAGGGCTTGCTTCTGAATTCCCAGGGTTTCGGAGGCTGTTGCATTTGTTCCTTGTCCATGCTCTCATCGATCATCCCGGAGATCTTTACATAACCACCAAGAGGCAGCCACCCTATTCCGTAGACCGTCTCCCCGATCTTCTTTTTAAAGAGGGAGAATTTAATGTCGAAAAAGAGATAGAACTTCTCAACCCGGGTCTTGAAGATCTTGGCAGGGATGAAATGGCCAAGCTCGTGCAGGATGATGAGCAGGGAAAGGCTCATAAAGAATTGTATGGTCTGTATGACGATGGGATTCATTAAAATCGTATTAGACCCACAAAAGTACGTTTTCCCATAGTCTTATAAAAAGAAACTCCCAGCGGGGTCCGTTTTTTTATGAAAGTTTTAGCAGCCCAGGTCTCCCCGAAGTTTTGATTGGCTTGTTCTCCTGCAGTACCTTTGTAAAAAAAGAAGGATGCGCCATTTCTTCAGAAAATTCAGATTCCTGGGCCTGGTGATGCTGGGTCTTTCGGCGGTGATCGTCCTCCTTTTTTACAACGCCCTTCAGCCCAAAAGATCCCTCCCGGTCTACCAACCGGCTGATTTCAATCCGGAACTCGTGGATGATTCGGTCCGCTATGTGCGTAAATACCACACTATTGCCGACTTTTCCCTGATGAACCAGAATGGAGATACGGTCACCCAGGAGGATTACAGGGACAAGATCTATATAGCCGATTTCTTCTTTACCACCTGTCCCTCTATCTGCCCGATCATGACAGAAAATATGGTCACCATACAGGAAAAGATCCTTGATGACGAAGAGGTCATGCTGCTTAGTCACTCGGTGACCCCGGAGATCGATTCCGTGGCCCAGCTGAAAAAGTACGCTTTGGAAAAGGGGGTAGTGGACAAGAAATGGAACCTGGTGACGGGAGACAAAAAACAGATCTACGAGCTCGCCAGAAAATCCTATCTGGCCGTCAAGACAGATGGGGACGGTGGGCCCTATGACATGATCCACACGGAGAATTTCATTCTGGTAGACAAGGAAAAAAGGATACGGGGCACCTATGATGGCACGGATCCGAAGGACATGGAAAACCTCCTGAAAGACCTGGATATCCTGAAAGCCTCCTACCAAAGACCCTGAGTCCCCTCAATTTAAAGAGGCCCCGTTCGGCCAGAACTACTAAAACCGGGATTACTTCTGTTATTCTATTTTTTTCACTTACTTTTGTGCTTACTTAAAATCAATCTAAATAAGAATTGAGCACAACCGTAGTCGACCTTAAAATGGGACAAAGAGGGATCATCAAGGAATGTGCTGATGATATCCTGCCCATCAAACTGCTCGAATTGGGGTGCTTACCGGGCAATGAAATCGAAATGATACAGATTGCACCTCTCAGGGACCCCATCTATGTAAACGTAAATGGTTCTCATATCGCTATCAGGAGGTCTACCGCCCGTTTGATTCTTGTAGATATTCTCGAAGACGCATAGCCCCTCATGAGCAAGAACATCAATGTCGCACTCATCGGAAACCCCAATACCGGGAAAACCTCCGTCTTCAATCAACTCACCGGTCTGAAGCAAAAGGTCGGGAATTATCCCGGGATCACGGTCGAGAAAAAAGAAGGTGTCTGCAAACTGCCAAGGGGTGTAAAAGCTCATATCCTGGACCTTCCCGGCACCTACAGCCTCAACACTACCTCCCTGGATGAAAGTGTGGTCGTGGAACTCCTCCTAAATCGGAACGACAAGGATTTCCCGGACGTTGTCGTCGTGATCAGCGACGTGGAGAACCTCAAACGCAACCTCCTGCTCTTCACCCAGATCAAGGACCTGAGGATCCCCGCTATCCTGGTGATCAACATGGCCGACCGGATGAGGCGAAAGGGAATTACCCTGGATGTCGCATTGCTGGAGAAGAAACTCGATACGAAGATCGCTCTGGTAAGTATGAGAAAGAATACCGGGATCGAGAAGATCAAAGAACTGATTGCGGACTACAAGAACCTTTCCACCAAACCCAATGTAGACACTACCGTGATCGCCCCCGATTATTTTGAAAGGTTGAAAAAGACCTTTCCCAATGAGGACCTCTACAAACTCTGGCTGGTCATCACCCAGGACGTGAACTTTATGCCCATTGAAAAAAAGACCATCCCGGATACGAGTTCTTTCAGTACCAAGTCTAAATCCGAACTCAAACGCCTCCAGCAAAAAGAGACCATCCTCAGGTACCAGTTCATTAACGGGATCCTGAAGGAAGCCTATAAAGTAGACCTCAAGGTAGCGAGGGGATTTAGGGCAACCCTGGACAAGATTCTCACCCACAAGGTATTCGGATACCTTATCTTCTTTATCATTTTGCTGACCATTTTCCAGGCCATTTACGATTGGAGCAGCTATCCGATGGACTTTATAGACGAACAGTTCGCAGCCGCGAGTGAATGGGTAAAGGACAGCCTGCCTCCCGGCGTTTTTACTAACCTGATCGCGGAAGGCATCCTGGCCGGTATAGGGGGCATTGTCATTTTTATTCCCCAGATCGCCTTTCTCTTTCTCTTTATTTCCCTGTTGGAAGAATCCGGTTATATGAGCAGGGTGGTATTTCTGATGGACAGGGTGATGCGGCCCTTCGGCCTTAGCGGAAAAAGCGTGGTTCCCCTGATCTCCGGAACGGCCTGTGCCATCCCGGCGGTGATGGCCACCAGGAACATAGAGAACTGGAAGGAGCGGCTGATCACCATCCTGGTGACCCCGTTCACGACCTGTTCCGCCAGGCTTCCCGTATACCTGATCATCATTGCCCTGGTCATCCCGGAAGGCAGGTTCATCGGCCTTAGCTATCAGGCGCTTACCCTGATGCTCCTGTATCTCATCGGGTTTATGGCCGCATTATTCTCGGCCATGATCCTCCACAAGATCCTGGATATAAAGAGCCGTAGTTTTTTTGTGATCGAAATGCCGAATTACAAACTTCCCCTGCTAAAAAATGTGGCCTACACGGTGATCGAAAAGACAAAGAGTTTTGTCTACGGGGCCGGGAAGATCATCCTGGCCATTTCTATCGTCTTGTGGTTCCTGGGCTCGAACGGGTACTCCGACCGGTTCACTAAGGCTGAAGACCTGGTAAAACAACGCATTTCCGAAAAAGGGTTTACCGTCTACAACCAGGAAGATATTTCAAAAAAGATGGAGGCCTACCGGGAAACCCTTGAAGACCGTCAGGCAATGGACAGGTCTCAATTGCTCGATTCCCTGGCCCTAAAAAAAGATTCCCTCGAAAAAAGAGCGGTAAGGCAGGAGATAGCCAGTTTTAAATTGGAGAATTCCTACATCGGCAACATCGGGAAAGCCATAGAGCCTCTGGTGAAGCCTTTGGGGTACGACTGGAAGATCGGGATCGCGGTCCTGACCTCCTTCGCAGCCAGGGAGGTCTTTGTGGGAACTCTGGCGACCATCTACAGCGTGGGCAATGACGAAGAAGAGACCATCAAGAACCGAATGGCTGCCGAAGTGAATCCTGGAACAGATAAACCTCTTTTCAACCTCGCTTCAGGTATATCCCTTCTCCTGTTCTATGCCTTCGCCATGCAATGCATGAGTACACTGGCCGTGGTAAAGCGGGAGACCAACAGCTGGAAATGGCCTTTGGCTCAATTGTCGATCATGAGTACTTTTGCGTATATTATAGCTTTGGTGGCTTATCAAATCCTGAAATAGCATGATGAGTCTGCAATCCATCCTGGTATATCTCACCCTAGCCGTGGCACTCGGATATTTGATCAACCGCTTTGTCCTTCCGAAAAAGCTGAGGATCGGTAAGAAGAACTCATCGGCAGATTGCGGTAAGGACGATTGTGGATGCCATTGACCTCAGACGATCTCCTCAATAAACGAATAGAAAAGCAAGGCCCACCCCGACAGCAGAAGCAACCCGCCCAAAGGGGTGACCGGACCCAGGAACTTCCATTTCCTCCCTTTGGCCCCGGTGATACAAAGGCCGTATATGCTAAAGGAAAAAAGGAGGGTCCCGAAGATAAAGCAATAAGCCAGATACGATTCAAGGGGGGTGTTAAATCCCAGGTTAAACCCGAGAACGATCAGCAACAGGCCGTGGTACATCTGGTATTTCACCCCTGTCTCAAAGCTTTTGAGTTGTTCCTCGTCAAATGATTTCTTCAGGGCGTGTGCCCCGAATGCCCCGAAAAGAACCGCCAGGAATCCGTATAGGGCCCCGACCACCTGAACCAATAAGATCATAACAACATATTTATCCAAAGGTACTCATAAAGCCTTTTTTGGCCTTTTTAAAAAGTTGAAAATCGTATCTTTCCGCTTCACAATTCAAAGCCTTATGAGAATTTTCTGTTTTATGGGTCTATTGCTGCTCGTTATTTCGTGTGGCCCCGCTAAGAACAATGCCTCCGCTACAGATACTAGCCTTGATCAGACGCTACAGCTGAAGAACCGGGTGACGATCTCCCTCCTTGACAGGATCAGGCAGAAGCCAGGAGTGATCGTCCGAAATGGAGTGCCCATTATCAATAAGACCAGCAATTCTCTTATAAACAGTCCTACCGATATCTCAGATTTCGGGGGAGGCAGCCCGGAGCCTTTATATGTCCTCAATGGCTACATTGTAGGGAATTCATTCCGGGATATAGATCGAATGATTGATAATACCATGGTGAAGGAAATAATCGTTCTGACCGGTTCCGATGCCTCAGAATACGGGTCCCGGGGTGCGCAGGGAGTCATTAAGATCACTACTGAATAGACTTCGGTATTTCCCATTCTACTTCCCCGATTCATTTTTGCACCCTATGGTTATAGGATGCCATGGATTGATTCATTCGGTTTTTTTATCTACTTTCCTCAGATAAACTTCCAAAAATGAAAACATTCTATATTCTGGTGCTCCTCCTTGTAACCGGTTTGGCTACAGGACAGGGGACTCAGCTCCTCAGGCAGCCCACCATTTCCGACGAGAAAATCGTCTTTGTCTACGCCAATGACCTCTGGATCGTACCGGTCTCAGGTGGACAGGCGCAGCGTCTGACCAGCAATGAGGGTTACGAATTCTCTCCCCATTTCTCGGATGACGGGTCCTGGATCGCCTTTACCGCAGAATATGACGGCAACAGTGATGTCTATATCATCCCGGTGGGAGGTGGGGAACCCAAAAGACTTACCTGGCATCCCGGTGACGATGTGGTACAGGGCTGGACCCCCGATGGAAAAGTACTGTTCCGTTCAGGCAGGGAAGCGCGCCCCACGCAGACCAATAAACTTTATACCGTTTCACCTGAAGGTGGATTGCCCCAGGCAATCGCTGTTCCCCGTGCGGCCTATGGGGAGATCTCTCAGGACGGGAAATATGTAGCCTATACCCCGATCACTTCATGGGATCCCGAATGGAGGAACTATCGCGGTGGACAGGCCATGCCTATCTGGATCGTCGATCTGGCCACGGGTTCTTTGCAAAGAACCCCCCAGCCTACCGCGGAAAGGCACCTCGACCCGGTCTGGTACAACGGCAAGGTCTTCTATCTCTCCGAGCGCGATCTGGCCAGCAATATCTGGTCCTTTGATCCCGCAACGGGACAGGAACAACAACATACCTTCCACAAAAAGTTTGATGTAAAAAGCCTGGATTCAGGCCCGGGAAGCATCGTGTATGAACAAGGCGGCTATCTCCATATCCTGAACCCGGAAACCAATGCCACAAGCCAGCTCGTTGTGGAGGTCAGAGGGGATATGAATTTCGCAAGGCCCCGGTGGGAAGAGGCCAATGGCAATGATCTCGGGAATGCGGGCATATCGCCCAGTGGAAAAAGGGCCCTTTTCGAATACAGGGGGGAGGTCTTCAGCATTCCTAAAGAGAAAGGGACGTATCGAAACCTCTCCAATTCCCCGGGGGTCGCAGACCGCTACCCGGTATGGTCCCCCCAGGGAGACAAGATCGCCTGGTTTTCGGACGCAAGCGGGGAATATCAACTGGTGGTCACTGACCAGGAAGGACAACAATCCAGGAGTTACCCTCTTCCGAACCCCACTTTTTATTTCCAGCCAGACTGGTCTCCGGACGGAAACTATATCGCCTATTCCGATACGGATTACAACATCTGGATCATAGAACTCGGCAATGGAAGTGTTTATAAGGCCGCGACGGACCGATATGCCCATCCCGACAGGACCATGAACCCTGTCTGGTCACCGGACAGCCGGTGGATCGCCTATTCCAAGCAACTCAACAGTCATTTCAAAGCGGTATTTGCCTACGATGTTCAATCCAAAAAAGAATGGCAACTCACCGATGGGATGGCAGATGCCATCAGTCCTGTCTGGGATGAAGGGGGAGAATACCTATACTTCCTGGCCAGCACCAATTACGGCCTGCAATCGGGCTGGCTCGACATGAGTTCCTATGACCCCCAGGTAACGCGTAGGCTCTACGCTCTGGTCCTTTCGGCCTCCGGAAAAGCTCCCAACCTTCCAGAATCAGATGAGGAGAAAAAGGCTGACACTCCGGATCCTGCAGAGAAGAAAAGCAAGAAAAAGGGAGAGGATGAAGAAGCCGATAAGAAGGTCGTTGTCAAAATAGATCCCCAGGGTATTTATTCCCGTATCATCCCCCTGGAACTGGCAGAACGAAATTATGTGTCCCTTGCCAAAGGGCCAAAACACCAGTTGTTCATAGCCGAAAATGTCCCGAACGAACGAAATCTCAAGATTCATTCCTACGACGTCAAAAAAGAGAAGGCAGAGGAATTCGCCACCAATATTTCAGAATTCATCCCTTCCTCAGACCGGAAGAACGTCTTGCTGAGACAAAATGGGGCCTGGTTCATTTCAGAGACCAAAGGCAGCTTTAAAAACAGTGAAGGAAAACTGGATACAAATATCAAGCTGAAGGTGGACCCACAGGCGGAGTATAAACAGATCTTCAAAGAAGGCTGGAGGTTTATGAGGGATTTTCTCTATGTGGACAATGTTCACGGGGCCCCTTGGGACCTTATCTACCAATGGTATTCCCCCTGGATAGACCATGTGCGTCACCGGACGGACCTGAACTATGTAGTGGATATCATGAGTGGAGAAGTGGCGATCGGGCACTCCTATGTGTCCGGGGGCGACTTCCCCGATATTGAAAATGTTCCCGTGGGCCTGCTGGGTTGCGAACTGGAGGTGTCTGATGGCCTGTACAAAATATCCAAGATTTATACAGGAGAACAATGGAATCCGGACCTCGACGCCCCCCTTCACCTCCCCGGCATCGATGTGAAGACAGGAGACTACATCCTGGCGATTAATGGGAAGAAACTGACCTCGGCGATCAATCCGTACAGCTTGCTCGAACAGACCGCAGAGCGGGAAATACAACTGACCATTTCATCGACTCCCGACGCCGGTGGGGCCAGAGAGATTCTGATCAGACCTGTGCGCAATGAGTATATGCTCAGGACTATGGACTGGATCGAAGGCAACCGTCGGAAAGTAGATGCCCTTTCAGGAGGCAAATTGGCCTACGTATATGTCCCAAATACAGGTGGCAGGGGCTTTGAGTATTTCAACCGGTATTACTTTTCACAACAGGACAAGAAAGGGGTGATCATTGACGAGCGGAATAATGGGGGTGGATCGGCCGCAGACTATATGATCGACATCATGGACCGCACCCTCCTGGGATACTTCAATAGCAAGGCGAACGACAATCGTCCCTGGACCACCCCTATGGCCGGAATATGGGGCCCTAAGGTGATGATCATCAACGAAAGGGCAGGTTCGGGAGGGGATCTGCTCCCCTATATGTTCAAGGCCAAAAATCTGGGTCCGCTTGTAGGTACGCGCACATGGGGTGGACTGGTAGGCACCTGGGACACACCCCGGTTCATAGATGGTGGCCGCATGGTGGCCCCTCGGGGAGGTTTCTTCGATGTTAATGGAAAATGGGCCGTAGAGGGTGAAGGGGTTGCACCGGATATTGAGGTGATACAGGATCCTAAAAAAGTGCTTGACGGAGGGGACCCCCAACTGGAAAGAAGTGTGCAGGAAGCTATGAGGCTATTAGAGACACAGGAGTTCTTCCTGAAACCTGAGCCAGAGGCGCCTGTACGCTGGATGAGACCACCCGGTTATTTGGAGAGTAAGGATTAGGATTACAGGCTGACCTTTACTGCCTGGTCAGAAGAAAGGGAAAAGGAACACTCCCGAAAACTGGGAGGCCCGAAGGTTTTCATCTTTGCGTTGGAGAATCCGAAGGGTTCCTTCGGGATTCCCAGTCAGTTGGTGTCCAGGCTGTTGTTCCCATACTCATCGTGGAAAACGGCCAGCGCATACTCACCACTTGGCAGATCTTGGATCCTGATAAGGGTGTTTCTGGCGACTGCCCTGGTCTGTCCTATTTGTAAACTCCTTCGAATTTAAGAAAACCCTCCGCCTTGTTGTACACGGCTACATTGATGTTCCCAATAGACGACTGTACACCCTGTACCTCCACGATGAGTTCGTTCTGGGATAACCCTGTAAGAGGGAAGAGGAATAAAGAATGAGGAGGTATTTGGTCATTTCATCAGGATTTACTGGGACCTAAACGGAGATGTACTATGCATAAGTATCCTATAGGACCGAATTTATTTGCCTGAAAAATGCTAAAACTTAACCCCCAGTAAATATTAGGTCAAAAGCTGGTCCTATTCAGGGGTGGATCCTTCCAGCTTTTCTAAAAGGGAATCGTAGAAGGAATGGGTTTCAAGGGAATCCCTGAAGTTGAAATAGATGGGTGCTGAGCCCCGCATCTGTAGCAAAATCTTAGGGTATTTGAGCTCATCGACATAGACCCTGATCCCCTCGACTCCTTCCAGGGTGTCACGGAACACCCCTTTCTCGATGCCCCATACGGAGAAACCCGATTTCCGTTCCATTTCTGGAATCCTGGGCACCATAGAAATTGTCTCTATTTCGTCATAGTGGATCCTGGAAAAGTAAAACCCTGAAAAGAGCAGGAAACCTTCTTCCTCCTGCTTTATCCAATTCCTGGCATGGAGGACATAGGCCGAGAGGCATACCAGTATGGTCAGGCCAATGACCAGATTCCAGAACCAGTGCCTTTTTTTTACAGCCATCATACGCCCGTCAGGCTCGTTTATTTTTGAGCATGCTTTAAATCCCTGTTTAAGGGGTCTAAACATAGTCAATAGGCGCCATTAAAACAAGAGGGTACCGGAAGGGATACCTCCCCACCATAAATAATTTGACCGCATTCCATTCCTTCAGGAAGCATCAAAAACAGTATCTTTAAGCGTTGGGGGAAGACAGTTTTTCGGGTCTTTCCCTGGAAGACAAACTTTAAATACACATACCGTTTCATGTTTACCCTGGAAGACCTTTCTAGTGCCAAGAGGAGAAAAGACCTCATCGAAATCGCCCACCAAAAAGATATTTCCGTCGCCAAGGCCCTGAGGAATCTGCGCTATGAGGAAGAGCTCCGCCTGTTGCAGATCGAGATGGTCAACTTCCAGCGATGGGTGAGGAAGCACAAAATGAGGGTGGCCATCATTTTTGAAGGGCGGGACGCTGCCGGCAAAGGGGGGACCATCAAGCGCTTTAAACAGCATCTCAACCCGAGGACCACTCGTGTGGTGGCCTTATCGAGGCCCACGGAAGTAGAGCGGGGTCAGTGGTATTTCAGGCGGTACATCAAAGAGCTCCCCAACCCTGGAGAGATCGTTTTGTTTGACAGGAGCTGGTATAACCGGGCCGTGGTTGAACCTGTCATGGGCTTCTGCAATCAACAGGAATACAATCAGTTCATGGTACAGGTACCCGGTTTTGAACATATGTTGTACGAAGATGGGGTAAAGATCATCAAGTTCTGGTTCTCTATCTCCAAGAGCGAACAGAAGAGACGGATAGATTCCCGCCTGCTCAACCCTCTCAAAAAATGGAAATTCAGCCCTGTGGACCAGAAAGGACAGGCGCTTTGGGATAAATACACCTATTACAAAGAGCATATGTTCTCCAAGACCCATTCCACTTTTAGTCCCTGGATCATCGTTAAGGCGAACAGCAAAAAAACGGCCCGACTCGAGAGTATGCGGTATGTGTTGTCCCAATTCGATTATACCAAAGCGCTCAAAAGCAAGACCACCATCCTTCCCGATCCCAACATAGTACTCAGGTACTACAGGCAGATCGAGCAAATAGATACTTAGGCCATGAAGAAAAAACATAACAATGAGTTGGACCTGAGCGCAGAAGACCTCGAATTGCTCAATACTCCCCTGGGGATACAGTTCCTGCTTGCAGATAAAAAGACCAATGTGCCTAAAGCGCTAAGGCAGGTGAAGGATGAGTTCATCTTCCATAAATTGCAGGCTGAGATGATCCGGCTACAGCATTGGGTCATAGAAAAGAACAAAAAAGTGGTAGTCCTCTTTGAAGGGCGGGATGCAGCCGGAAAAGGCGGGGCCATTCGCAGGATCACCGAACATATCAATCCCCGCCACTTCAGGATCGTCGCCCTGCCGAAGCCCAGCGTGGAAGAACAGGGCCAATGGTACTTCCAGCGGTATGTGAATCAGCTTCCCAAACCAGGCGAAATGGTCTTCTTTGACCGCAGCTGGTACAACCGAGCTGTGGTGGAACCCGTCAATGGATTCTGTACAAAATCCCAATACCGCAGTTTTATGGAGCAGGTGAATAGCTTCGAGAACATGATCATGGATTCCGGGATCTTCCTGATCAAGTTCTATTTTTCCATCACCAAGGAGCAACAGGCACTCCGTTTTAACGACATTCAGTCCAATCCGCTCAAGAGGTGGAAAATGACAGATGTGGATCGCAAAGCCCAGGAACTCTGGGACCTGTATACGGAATTCAAAGTGCGTATGTTCGAGCATACCAACCTCAAGAAATCGCCCTGGATCATCATAGAGGCCGACCGGAAGACGGAGGCACGGATCGCTGCTTTGCAATATATCATCGATACCATCCCGTATAATGAACGGGAGAAAAATCACAGAGGCGCAAAGGCGGAGTAGCGGATCTTATTGTGTGTAAAAATTGGTATATTTGAATTAAGAGTGATTGGTATGAAACTGCTTTCGACCCTATCCGCAATTCTCATCCTGTTCCAAAGTTTGAATATCAGCCTTGGAGAGCTATCACGCTTAGATGAGTTCCTGGAGCACGCCTCTTTCCACAAGGAACAATACGGGGACAACCTTTTTGTTTTTATTTCCAAGCATTACGGTGAACTGAAGGCCGAACACGAGAAGAACCATCAGGAAGAACAAGGCGATCACGAAAAGTTGCCTTTTCAACAGCAGTGTTGTACACATCACGCAGCAAATGCCTACGTACTGTTTTCCTCTGCCCAGGATAAGCAAAAGGTCGACACAGAGCCCGAAAAGGGAGAGGCATTCTATTATCTTCAAACCGATTACTCAGGATTCAGATCCGGTATCTTTCAGCCGCCCAAAAAGGCCTGATCACAAGACTTGTCGGGTGAGGACCTTCCGGCCTGCCCTGTTTTTCAAGAACCTTCATCTTTTTTTCCCTCCTAAGGGGGATTGACGCATTTGCAATAATTCAGCACATCATGCTATCATCCATTATTAATTTCAGTATCAGGAACAAATTCCTGGTATTCCTTCTGGTACTTCTCAATATAGGTTACGGGCTGTTCTCCCTGATACAGATCCCCGTTGGGGCGGTACCCGATGTGACGAACAACCAGGTGCAGGTGATCACTACTTCCACAAGCCTGTCTACCCGTGAAATGGAAAAATTCATCACCTATCCGGTTGAACTGGAAATGGTGAACCTGCCGGGCGTTAAAGAGATCAGATCTGTATCCAAATTCGGTCTGTCCGTGGTGACCATCGTTTTTGAAGATGACATGGGGACCTACCTGCCCAGACAACTGATTGCGGAGAAGATCAAATCGGCCTCCGAAAAGATCCCGGAAGGATTCGGAAACC
Source organism: Muriicola jejuensis (assembly GCF_010671595.1). Classification (GTDB taxonomy): domain Bacteria; phylum Bacteroidota; class Bacteroidia; order Flavobacteriales; family Flavobacteriaceae; genus Muriicola; species Muriicola jejuensis. The sequence goes on from NZ_JAABOP010000001.1 coordinate 969,892, forward strand.
CGGAAATGGGACCTATAACCACCGGGCTTGGCGAGATCTACCAGTACACCCTCGAAATGGAACCGGCATACAAAGGGAAGTATACCTCTGCAGACCTTCGCACCATTCAGGATTGGATCGTCAAAAGACAGCTTTCGGGTATACCCGGCGTAGTGGAAGTCAACACCTGGGGGGGCAAACTGAAGCAATACGAAATTGCCATTGACACCCGCAAGCTCAATGCGATGGAAATTTCGGCAGGGGATGTTTTCTCAGCGCTGGAAAAGAACAACAGTGTTACCGGAGGGGGCTATATTGAAAAGGAAAACCAGGCGTATTTTATCAGAGGGGAAGGCCTGGTCGGTTCTCTGGAAGATATCCGTTCCATTGTCGTGGACAACAAGGATGGGACCCCCATTTTGATCAAAGACATTGCCGAGGTGGGCTTTGGCAGCGCTGTGCGATTTGGCGCAATAACCGGAAACGGGGAAGGGGAAAAGGTACTCGGGCAGGTGATGATGCTTAAGGATGCCAATTCCAAAAAGGTGATCGAAGCCGTGAAGACCAGGGTGACTGAGATCTCCCCTTCCCTGCCGGAGGGGATCTATATCAATCCCTTCCTGGACAGGAGTGAACTCATAGGCAGGACCACCAGTACGGTCATAGAGAACCTGATTTTCGGTTGTCTCATCGTGGTGTTCGTCGTCGTCCTGCTTCTGGGCAATTTCAGATCCGGCCTGGTAGTAGCCTCTGTCATTCCTCTGAGCCTTCTTTTCGCCCTTTCCATGATGTATATCTTCGGGATAGACGCCAACCTGATGAGCCTCGGGGCCATCGATTTTGGAATCATCATCGACGGGGCAGTCATCATTGTGGAGTACACGGCGTACCAGATCACCAAAAAGAGGTCGGAGCTTCTCAACCTCAAAAATGAGGAACGAAGCGAGTTCAAAGATGAGGTCGCAGCAGAAGCAGGAGCCAAGATGATGAACTCCGCTATTTTCGGGCAACTGATCATCCTGATCGTCTTTATCCCTATTCTTTCCCTGAGCGGAGTGGAAGGCAAGATGTTCCGGCCTATGGCGCTTACCTTCAGTTTTGCCCTGATAGGAGCCATCATCCTCTGTCTGACCTATGTCCCCGTGATTTCCTCCCTCCTGTTGAAACCGGCCAGGGCGGAAGGTAGGGATTTTGCAGGCCGACTAATGAAAAAACTGATGTCCTGGTATGAGCCTACCTTGCACTGGGCTTTACAGAGGAAAAAACTGGTCCTGGGTGCGGCCGGCAGTCTATTGGTATTCGCGATTATTATATTCTCCACCATGGGTGGGGAGTTCGTTCCTACCCTCGATGAAGGGGATTTTGTCATCCAACCGATCCTGAAGACCGGAACCTCCCTGAGTGAGACGATAGAGACCACCACACAGATAGAAAAGATCCTCCTGAAGGAATTTCCGGAAGTCAAACAGGTGGTCACGCGGATCGGGGCTGCCGAAGTGCCCACAGACCCCATGTCTATGGAAGAAAGCGATGTGATCATCATCCTTCATCCCAAAAACACCTGGACGTCTGCAAGGTCTAAGGACGAACTTGCCGAGAAGTTTAAGGAGGCTTTGCTGGTCATCCCGGGCATCGAAATAGAGTTCACCCAGCCCATTGAAATGAGATTCAACGAATTGATCACCGGAGTTCGCGCCGATATTGCCATAAAGGTCTTCGGAGAGGACCTCGACATCCTCCTGAAGAAAGGAGAGGAGATCAGGGAACTGATCAAAGATGTGGAGGGGGCTGCAGATATTACCGTGGAGAAGATCGCGGGACTTCCCCAGATGAACGTGTCCTACGACCGTTCCAGGATCGCCCGTTTCGGACTAAATATCGAGGACTTAAACAAAATGGTTTCTGCAGGTTTTTCTGGGAGCACCGTAGGTAGTGTTTTTGAGGGGGAGAAAAAGTTTGACCTGGTCGTGCGTCTTAAAGAGTCTCAGAGACGAGGGATAGAGGACCTCAAAAACTTGTACATCGATGTCCCATCAGGCGGAAAAATCCCTCTCTCCCAAGTAGCTGATATCACGTACCAGAAGGAAGCGGCCAAGATCTCCAGGGATAACAGCAGGAGGAGGATAGTGGTAGGGATCAACGTCCGCAACAGGGATCTGCAATCTGTGGTGGATGACGTCCGGATGCTGATCGAAAGAGACATTTCGCTCCCTGTAGGATATACTTTAAGCTACGGAGGGCAATTCGAGAATCTGCAAAGTGCAAAGGCGCGTTTGAAAATAGCGGTACCTATCGCCCTGCTGCTCATCTTTGTCCTACTCTACTTCACTTTCAACTCCCTGAGAGAGGCAATCCTGATCTACTCCGCCATCCCATTGGCTGCTATAGGAGGGGTCTTCCTGCTTTGGATAAGGGATATGCCTTTTAGTATTTCCGCTGGGATCGGCTTTATCGCCCTTTTCGGTATAGCGGTTCTCAACGGGATCGTCCTCATTGAACATTTTAAAGAATTGAAAACCAAAGGATTAACGGATATGGAAACTCTGATAAAACAGGGGACAAAGGACAGGCTCCGGCCCGTATTGCTTACCGCATCAGCCGCCGCTCTTGGGTTTCTTCCCATGGCGATCTCCACCAACGCCGGGGCGGAGGTACAGCGGCCACTGGCAACGGTGGTCATAGGCGGACTCGTATCGGCCACTCTTCTCACCCTGGTTGTACTCCCCGTACTCTACTGCATGTTCGAAAAGGTCAGCTCGGGCAAGTTGAAAAGAAGGGGGCGCTTTAAAAAATCCCTTGGTGTGCTGATCATACTTTTCTCCATCTCCGTTCAAGGACAATCGGCCCCGAGGGATCTGGACGGGCTGATCCCAATCGCCCTGGAGAATAACGCAGGGCTCAATGCTTCCTGGCTTCGCTATGAACGATCCGAGGTCCTCAAAGGAACGGCCTTTGAATTTGACAAAACCGAGATCTATTACACCTATAACGAGAACAATTTAGCCGTCAACGGATTTCCCGTGGACGTGTTTGGGATCAGGCAGGATTTCCTTTTCCCTTCGGTCTATGGGGCCAGGCGTAAGGTCCAAAAAACAGTGGCTGCCATGGAAAAAGACGCCCATGAGGTCCGGAAAAAAAATCTCATAAGGGACCTTGCCAGTGCTTATTATGAATATCAGGTACGCCTTGAAAAAGAACTGATCTACACAAGGCTTGACAGTATCTACAGGAATTTTGACTACGCGGCCGGACGGCGATTTGAACTGGGGGAAACTAATTACCTGGAAAAAATAACCGCCTCCTCCAAGCAGCGGCAAGTGGCCATTCAAAAAGACAAGGCGGCAGAGGAAGTCGAACTGGCATTAAAAGCGCTACTACAAATCTTGCAAGCCGGGGATACCATTGAGATCTTACGGGAACCCTACAGGAAAGTAGAATTGGTGGAACCCAGCCTGCAAGACCTGCCGGAAATGACCCTTTACAGGGATAAGGCCTTAATGCTGAAGGCGGAGAACCAGTTGGAAAAGCAAAGGCTGTTGCCCGATATTGCACTGGAGTACTTCCAGGGCTCCAATGAAACCCTGGACGGAAACCTGAACGGTTATCTGCTCGGACTTAAAATACCTGTTTTCTTCTCGGGACAGGCCTCCAGAATAAAGGCCTCCTCCCTCGAAAAGCAGGCCTTCGATTCGGAATCCGCGGAATACGAAATCCTCCTTCGCACCAGGCTGGAATCCCTGAAAGCGACCCTTCTCCAAAACCGTAAGGCTCTGTCTTATTACGAGAAGGAAGGCAAAGATCTGGCCAATGAGATCCTGAGAACCGCGATCAGTAGCTTCAAAAACGGGGAAATCGACTTTTTTCAGTACATACAAAGCCTCGAAAATGCCTATGGAATACTGCTGAATTATCTCGACAGTCTCAACGATTACAACCAGACGATCATCAATATCAATTATCTAACCCTTTAACGAATACGACTATGTCCCTGAGAACAATAAGCCTCCATATCGCCCTTCTGACAGCGATCCTGACCGGCTGTAAGCAAAAGGATCAGGAAGCCGGGGAGGCTGGAAAATCCCCTGGAAGGACGATCACTATTTCAGAAGAACAGTTTGAAAATGCCAAAATGCAACTCTCTTCACCGGAAGAACGGTCGTTCCCAAGATCCGTGCAAGCTACGGGAATGATTGACGTACCCCCTCAAAACCGGGCCGTGGTCAGTGCCTTCATGGGAGGCTACATCAGGGAGACCCCTTTGCTTGTAGGCGATCAGGTGAGGAAAGGACAATCGTTGGTCGTCCTCGAAAATCCGGAATTCATCACTCTCCAGCAGGATTTCCTGGAAGTCGGACAACAGCTGAGATTCATGCAGGCCGATTATGAGAGGCAAAAACAGCTGGTAGCTGAAAATATATCCTCCCAGAAGAATTTCCTGAAAGCGGAAAGCGATTACAAGGGGAAATTGGCGCAGTACAACGCCCTCAGGGAAAAACTGAAGATGCTGAATTTTTCTATTCCCAGTGTGGAAGGGGGATTTATTAGCTCTACAGCGACCCTCTATTCCCCTATTTCAGGCAGTATCACTTCGATGAATGTCTCCAAGGGGATGTACGTCTCTCCTTCTGATGAGATCCTGGAGATCACGGATAATGACCACATCCACCTTGAACTGAAAGTGTTTGAGAAAGACATTATGAAACTCAGCAAGGAGCAGCATATCCAGTTCGTCATCCCGGAAGCTTCCCCTGAAGTCTTTGAGGCCCGGGTTTACCTCATCGGTGCTCACATAGACGAGAATCGAACCGTAAAAGTGCACGCACATCTAAAGGAAGAGGACCACCACAGATTCCTGACAGGGATGTTCGTGGAAGCAGAGATCATAACTTCCCAGGACACACATCCCTCCTTGCCTGAGTCGGCCCTCGTTGAGATAGAGGATACGGTTTACGCACTGAGATTAAAGGAAAAGAATGCCGGGGGATATATATTCGAGAAAGTTCAGGTAAAGGTCGGACAGAGATATCAGGGGTATGCCGCCCTGGAGTTTGAGGATCCTGCCGAAATAGGCGAAACCTATTTGACCGAAGGGGCCTTTTCACTTCTGTCCGGTGATCTGTAGCAGGGTACTAGCCCAGGCCTACATCCAGGGCCATCATGATGATGAACCCACCTATGAACCCCATGGTGGCCACATCGGTATATTTGTCCTGCTGGGTCTCGGGAATTACCTCTTCCACCACCACGAAGATCATCGCACCGGCTGCAAAGGAAAGGGCATAAGGCAAAATAGGCTGAAAAGTGAGTACGGCCCAGGCCCCGAGAACGGCAGCGATGGGCTCTACGGCAGCAGAAGCCTGCCCATAAAGAAAACTTTTAGTCCGACTAAGGCCTTGCCTGCGGAGCGGCATCGCCACAGCGAAGCCTTCCGGGAAATTCTGCAAACCAATTCCCAGGGCCAGGGCAACCGCCAAACCGATGTTGACCCCTTCGAACCCGGCGGCGACCCCTCCGAACATGACCCCTACGGCAAGACCTTCCGGAATATTGTGAAGGGTTATGGCGAGGGTTAATAAGGTGGTCCTGTGCCAGGGGGTTTTGATCCCTTCGGATTGTTTGAAGTTGATGTGTACATGGGGCAAAACCTTGTCGAGCCCAAAAATGAATGCAGCCCCCAGCAAAAATCCTACGGCTGCCGGAATAACCTTGACAAATCCGGTTCCGGGGCTCATTTCGATACCGGGGGCGAGCAGGCTCCAGAAACTTGCCGCTACCATGACCCCTCCGGTAAATCCGAGCATCCCGTCCAATACGGCCCGGTTCATGGTCTTGAAGAAGAACACGAGGGAAGCGCCGGCCGCAGTGAGGCCCCAGGTGAACAACGTAGCGTACAAAGCCCCCAATATAGGGTTGATCGATTCAAAATACGAGATTACCTGTTCCATTATTCCAGTTCCTGTGTCACAATGAGATTTGAAGCGATAGCATGAGATAACTGAAGATTTCGGTTGCCGATCCGAACACTTATGGAATCGTCGAAATCCTCCTTCTCCATGACGTATATACGATCCCCTAAGGCGATCTCGTTCTTGTCGAGATACCGCAGGAAGGAACTGGATGAATCCCGCACTCCGATACAAATCCCGGAGGCATTGATATCCAAATTGCTGAGAAGTTTCGAATTTCGGGATTCCACGTCCCCGTTCCTGTCGGGGATGGGATCACCATGCGGATCTACCTTGGGATAGGAAAGGAAGCGGTCGAGTTCATCGATCAGTTTTTCACTTTGAATATGCTCGAGTTGTTCGGCTATCTCGTGAACCTCGTCCCAGGTAAAGTTCATTTTTTCTACCAGAAAGGTCTCCCATAACCGGTGTTTCCTGATGATCATAAGCGCCTTATGCCTTCCCTTTTCACTGAGGTTCACCCCCTGGTACTTCCTGTAATTCAAGTACCCTTTTTCTGCAAGGCGTTTTACCATATCCGTCACAGAGGAAGGCTTGGTTTGCATTTCCTCCGCGATGGCGTTGGTGGAGATCACCCCGGGATTCTGTCGGCCCAGATGGTAGATGGCCTTCAGGTAATTCTCTTCTGACTGCGTCATATACTTTTCAATAGAACAAAAATACATTTTTATTTGTAAAAACATATTTTTAGATTTGTCTAAATTTTATGATGCTGATGATGGATGCCCCGATCAAATGGATATTGATTATGTTTTTGGGATTGTTCCTGGGTGCTCCATTACAGGGACAATCCCAAATGGCCAGTATCTCCGGCAGGGTTACCTCTGTTTCCGAACCCATTCCTGACGTCAATATCAGGATCAGGGGTTCCCGGATCGGCACTTCCAGTGATGCAGAAGGTCAATACCGTCTCGAACCGCTGGAAAAGGGCACCTATGAAATCCTTGCCTCCGCCATAGGGTTTGAACCTTTTGCCATAAAGATAACGCTGTCCGAAAATGAACACAGGGTCCTGGATATCTCCCTTTCCCCATCGGTCGAATCCCTCGATGATATCGTGGTGAGCGGTACTCTGAAACCAGTAAGGCGCCTGGCCAGTCCGGTCCCCGTAGAAGTCTACTCCCCCGCTTTCCTTCAAAAAAACCCCAGCCCTAATGTCTTCGAGGCACTGGCTAATGTGAATGGCGTCAGGCCCCAGGTAAACTGCAATGTATGTAATACCGGAGATATACATATCAACGGTCTGGAAGGCCCTTATACCCTCGTCCTGATTGACGGCATGCCTATCATCAGCGGGTTGGGTACCGTTTACGGTCTTTCAGGCATCCCGAATTCACTGATCTCTCAGGTAGAGATCGTCAAAGGTCCGGCCTCCTCCCTCTATGGAAGTGAAGCCGTTGGAGGACTGATCAATATTATCACCAAACACCCCCCGGAAGCTCCGGAACTCGAAGCAGACGGATACATGACCGGCTGGGGTGAATACAACCTCGATTTGGGTTCGAAATTTGCCCTGGGCGATAAGACCTCCCTGCTCCTGGGATTGAATTACTTCAACTACGACATCCCTATAGACAACAATAATGACAACTTCACGGACGTCACTCTTCAGAACCGCATTTCCGTATTCCAGAAATGGAATTTCCTGAGGCCTAAACAACGTATATTCTCTCTGGCAGGCCGGTATCTGTACGAGGACCGCTGGGGAGGAGAAATGCAATGGACACCCGAATTCAGAGGAGGGGACCAGATCTATGGAGAGAGCATTTATACGAGTCGGTGGGAATTGCTCGGGAGATACCAGTTGCCGGTCGATACCCCCTTTATGCTTTCATTTTCCTACACCAGCCACGACCAGAATTCCGTGTATGGGAACACCACCTATCTGGCCGACCAGCGCATAGGATTTGGGCAACTTACCTGGGGGCCCGAATGGAATGCCCACGACCTGCTGTTGGGTGCAGCGGTTCGGTACAACTATTACGATGACAATACCCCCGCAACCTCTAACCAGTTCGGGAACAATCCGGATGAGGTTTGGATCCCCAGCCTTTTCGCCCAGGACGAGATCGGTCTTGGGGAAAAACACTCCCTTTTACTGGGTTCCCGTCTCGATCTCGACCAAAGGCACGGAGTCATCTTCACCCCCAGGTTCGCCTATAAATGGAAGGTTTCTGATTCCGACCTGTTCCGCCTCAATGCGGGAACTGGTTTCCGGGTAGTTAACCTCTTCACGGAAGAACACGCAGCCCTGACCGGCGCAAGGGAAGTCGTAATCAGGGAGGAACTCGATCCCGAACGCTCCTATAACATCAACATCAATTACTCCAAAAAGATTTACAGCTCGGGCGGCATTTACCTGAACCTGGACGCTTCCCTCTTCTACACCTACTTTACGAACCGTATCATCCCCGATTACGAGACCAATACGGATCAGATCATATACGACAATCTCGATGGCAATTCTATCTCCAAAGGGATCAGTGCGAATATGGACCTCGCATTGCCAAGCGGACTCAAAGTTCTGGTGGGTGCTACGCTTATGGATGTTTCAAGTACAGAGAACGGCATAAAGACCAGACAGATCCTGACGGAACAATTCACAGGTACATGGGGCATTACCTACGAGATCAGGCCCCTTCGCCTCCTGCTGGACTACACAGGCAACATCTATGGCCCTATGCGGCTCCCCTTGTTGGGCGAGCTCGATCCCCGCAGTGAATACTCCCCTACCTGGAGCATTCAAAATATACAGCTCACCTATTCTGGTTTGGATAATTTTGAGATCTACGGAGGGGTGAAGAACCTCCTTAACTGGACACCCAACAGAAGCGCGCCCTTTATTATCGCCAGAGCTGATGATCCCTTTGACAGAAATGTGGCCTATAACCCTGACGGGCAGGTGGTGGCCACCCCTGACAATCCCTACGCCCTCACCTTCGATCCTACCTACGTGTACGGACCCAATCAGGGAATACGGGCCTTTTTAGGGCTACGGTATCGGCTGTAGAAGGATACACCCATAATTCGTACCTTAGCGCTTCTTGAGTGGTCCATGACAGAATACGACTTCATCATCATTGGTGCCGGTGCAGCAGGACTCATGCTGGCCGATGGAATGGGAAAGGACCCGGCTTTCCGGCACAGGAAGATCCTGTTGCTGGACAGGGAAACCAAAAGGACTAACGATCGTACCTGGTGTTACTGGGAGAAAGATAACGGACCTTTTGACGAGATTCTTCACAAAAGATGGGACCAGATCTATCTCTCAGGAGAGAATCTCAAAAAAACATATGACATAGCCCCATATTCCTACAAGATGGTGAGGGGAATCGATTTTTATTCCGATTACCTCTCAAGGATACAAACCTATTCCCACATAACCTTCCTACAGGAATCCGTAACCGAAATTTCCGAGGACTCAGATGGCCCCGCCCTTGTTCGCACCACCAAAAATGTATACAGGGCCCAGCAGGTCTTCAATAGTTTGTTCACCTACCAGAAGATCGGAAAAGACCCGGCTTACCCCATTCTTAAACAACATTTTATCGGCTGGTTCATACGGACCAAAGATCCCGTATTCCATGCAGGAAGGGCCACTTTTATGGATTTTTCCATCCCCCAGAAAGGGAATACCCGGTTTATGTATGTGCTTCCTTTCAGCGAATATGAGGCATTAGTGGAATATACCCTGTTCTCGCCCAAACTCCTCAGGGATGAAGAATACGAAGAAGCCATCAGGGAATATATGGTCCGCGAGTTTAAATGTCCTGATTATGAAATCACAGATAGGGAAAAGGGCAGCATTCCCATGACCTGTTACGACTTTGCCCAGCACAATACCCCCCACATTTTTCACATCGGTACCGCCGGGGGTTGGAGTAAACCCAGCACAGGGTATACCTTTATGAATACGGCCAAAAAAACGGATGCGCTGCTTCGGTATCTAAAGAGTAACAAACCCCTGTCTGCCTTTCAAAAGAAGAGCAGGTTCTGGTATTATGACCTGCTGTTGCTAAACATCCTGTACAGAAACAATGAATTGGGGAAGCCTATTTTCGAATCCCTTTTCAAAAAGCGGAAGCCCCAGCTTATCCTGAAGTTCCTGGATGAGGAGACGAGCTGGTATGAGGACGTCTACATTATGATGGCCCCAAATCCTATTCCTTTTATCAAATCCTTAATTCGCCACTTGTTCTGGGCGGTTACGGGTAAGAAAAAACGCTGGTAGACGATCTCCTCTATACCTTTCTCCCCATCAGGTCTTTCCCAAATTCCATGAGGATCTCCTTCTTTTCCACAGGCAGGTCTATCTTTTCAAGGCAGGAGAACGCTCTGTCGGTGAAACTGGCAATAGCTTTTTTAGTATCCTCAGTGGCCCCGGTCTGGGAGTAGATCTCCTTTACACGACGGATCTTTTTATCGGCCTGCCTTGGCTGGATGGAGAAGAGGTCCTTTAATTCCCTGTCCAGAGCTTCATCACCCATTTCCAGAGCTTTGAGATAGAGGTAGGTCTTTTTGTTCTCGATGATGTCTCCCCCTACCTGTTTTCCGAATGACTTGGGGTCCCCAAAGGCATCCAGATAGTCATCCTGAAGCTGGAAGGCGATTCCTAAGTTAAGGCCAAAGTCGTATATATTTTGTTGATCTTCCTCTGAGGCTCCTGCCGTGATCGCACCCATCCTAACGGACGCTCCTACCAGCACCGCTGTTTTGTATTCGATCATCCTGAGGTACTCCGGTACGGTAACGTCATCCCGTGTCTCAAAATCCATATCGTATTGCTGACCTTCACAAACTTCCACGGCCGTTTTGCTGAACACTGTCGTCAGTCTTTTGAAAATTTCAGGGGGATACTCTTCCAGGAATCTATATGCCTCAATTAGCATGACGTCTCCTGAGAGGATCCCTGTATTGAGGTCCCATCTCTTGTGTACCGTAGGTTTCCCACGTCTGAGAGGAGCTTCATCCATGATGTCGTCATGGATCAGGGAGAAATTGTGGAAATACTCAATGGCCAGAGCAGCACCCAGGGCATTCTGGTAGCTTCCCCCAAAAAGTTCGGAGGAGAACAGGGTAAGGGCCGGCCTCAGTCGCTTTCCCCCCAGTTTCAGTATATAAAAAACAGGATCATACAAAGACCTGGGCTCCCTGGGTTTTATTCCCGAAAGGAGATGCTCTTCAAATCGATCTCTGTAAAACGCGACAAGCTGCATGGGCAATTTTTTTTTTCAAAAATAGGGGAAATCATCACAAAGCCTTTTCGAACACTTCAAAAACAGTGAAAATTCCAGATAAGAAGGCTATGTTAAAGAAACGTAAAACTTTGGAAACTTTTTTTGTTTTTAAAGTTTCCTTTATATTTTTGGCCCCCTATGAGAGAAAAAATTCTGGATAAGGCCACTGACATGTTCCTTTCCCTGGGCTTTAAAAGCGTGACCATGGACGACCTGGCCAATGAGATGGGCATATCCAAAAAGACCATTTACTCCCATTTTGACAATAAGACCAAATTGGTCGAGGCCTCTACTTCCTGTCTTTTTGAAACGATCTCCGAAGGCATCAACGCCATTTGCAGCCTGCAGAAGAATCCGATAGAGGAACTCTACGAGATCAAAAAATTTGCCATGAAGCACCTCAAGGACGAAAAAGCTTCTCCCCAGTTCCAACTTCAGAAATATTATCCGCGCATACACAACGCCATGCGAATGAGACAATTTGACCTCATGCAGACCTGTGTGGTCGATAATATCCGAAGAGGGATCGACCTGGGGATCTACCGTCCTAACCTGAATGTGAACTTTATTGCGAGGATCTATTTTACCGGCGTAACCAGCATCAAAGACCACACCCTTTTTCCAGAGGACGAATTTCCGAAGACACAGCTTATGGACGACTATCTCGAATATCACCTCAGGGGGATCGTCACCCCGGAGGGTCGTAAAATACTCAATGAAATTATCCACTCAAATAACCAGTAAATGAAACTTTATAGTTTTACTATCGCTCTGCTCTTCCTTTCCATGGTATGTTTTGCTCAGGATAATCCCACCTCCTTTACCCTGGAAGAGGCCATAGCTTTTGCCCTGGAGAACAACTATAAGGCAGTCAACGCCGAAAGGGACATCATCGACGCCCAAAAGCAAAAATGGGAGACCATCGCTTCGGGCTTGCCCCAGATCACCGGGGATGTCAGTTACCAGAACTTTTTGAAGCAACCCGTATCTCTGGTACCGGCTGAATTCTTTGGCGGACAAGCAGGGGACTTCGTGCCTATTGTCTTTGGACTTCCCCAACAGGCCACGGCTACAGCCACCCTCAGGCAGCAGATCTTTGACGGGTCTTATATTGTAGGGGTACAGGCTACCAAAGCTTTTTTGAGCTACAGCCAGAACAACAAGGAAAAGACAAGGCAGGAGGTCAGAAAGGCCGTGGTAGAAGCTTATGGCAATGTCCTCCTGGCTCGGGAATCCGTAGAAATACTCAACAGAAACCTCGAGGCCCTCAGCAGCAATCTATACGAGACCCGCAAGTTATTCGAGAACGGACTCGCAGAAGAGGAAAGTGTAGAGCAATTGCAGATCACTTTCTCTACCGTGGAAAGCCAGTTGAACAATGCGAGGCGACTTGAGACCATCACCCTCCAGATGCTCAACCTGGTGATGGGACTTCCGCTCGATGCCCAGACCAGTCTAAAGGAGAATTTGGACGATCTCGCCCGAGAATACGTCGATCCCACCGTGTTGGACGCCCCTTTCATCATGGAGAACAACGTGGACTTTAAACTGGTGAACAACCTGAATGAACAGAGGTATTTCGAGCTCAAACTGGCCAAGAGTCGGGCCCTGCCCACCCTGAACGCCTTCCTTAACTACGGGAGCACAGCCTTCAGCGAATCTTTTACCTTCTTTGACAGTGACCAGCAGTGGTTCGATCAATCCATCCTCGGATTCGACCTCAGCATTCCCATTTTCAGTTCGCTCAGGCGAAGTGCTAGCACCCAAAGGGCCAAAATAGCCTTGGAAAAAGCAAAGACACAACTCACAGAAACCCAGGAACAGATCCGTTTGCAACTCGAAAAGGCAAAAAGCGATTACCAACTGGCCATAGAACAATACGCTACCACCCAGGAAAATTTGAATCTCGCGGAGAGGATCGAGAGAAAAAATCAGATCAAATACAAAGAAGGCATAGCTTCCAGCTTCGAACTCAGGCAGGCACAAACACAGTTGTACAATGCCCAGCAGGAATACCTTCAATCCATGGTAGACGTTATCAACACCAAGACCGAATTGGAAGTAATTGTAAACAATTGATAAACCTCATACAAATCCACATACCAAAATGAAAACTAGTATCCCAATCCTGACCCTCTTTGTCTTGCTGATCTCCTGCGGGGGAGACCAGAACGAATCCCTGGAAACCCTTATCGCCAATGGCGATCTGGAAGCCATCAGGTCAAAAAAATCAAGCTTATCTGAAGAAATGAAGTCCATCAGCGACCAGGTCAAAGCTCTGGACTCCGTCATAGCCATCCTCGATGCAGACACCAAATTACCCCTAGTGAATACCTTCGAGGTCAACTCCGGGAATTTTGAACACTTCCTTGAATTGCAGGGTGATGTCGCCACTAAACAGAATGTTCTGATCTACCCCGAAATGGCCGGTACCCTGGAGAGGGTCTACGTAACGGAAGGCGACAAAGTGGTTAAGGGTCAATTGCTGGCTAGTATAGACCACGGGGGTATGGCCAACCAGCTCGAGCAACTCAAGGCCCAGGCTGCCCTGGCAGAGACCACATACGAAAGACAAAAGAGACTTTGGGAACAGAACATAGGCTCTGAGATCCAGTACCTCCAGGCCAAGACCTCCTACGAGGCAAGCAGGAATAGTGTACAACAAGTGGAGCGTCAGCTGGCGAAGTCAGCCATACGGGCTCCCTTTAGCGGGATCATTGACGACGTTATCAAAGACCAGGGAACAGTGGTTGCCCCAGGTCCGGGATCGGAAGTATTCAGGATCGTCAACCTCAGCAATATGTACCTTACCGTGGATGTTCCGGAGACCTATGTGGGCAGTATAGACGAAGGTACCAATGCCAAAGTGTATTTCCCCGTTTTGGGCGACTCAGTTCAGACCAGGGTCAGGCAGGCTGGCAACCACATTAATCCCAACAACCGCTCCTTCACTGTGGAGATCCCGGTACCCAATGAGAGCGGTACGATCAAACCCAATCTCAGCGCTCGGGTATTGATCAACGATTACACCAACCCTGAAGCCCTGCTCGTGCCCCAGAGTGTGATCTCCGAAAATGCGGAGGGGGAGCAATACGTCTTCATTGCAGAGAACCCCACAGACGACATGAAAGGTACGGCCCGCAAAAGGGTGGTGGTCACAGGAATGACCCAGGGAAGGTTTGTGGAGATCCTGAACGGCCTACAGCCCGGGGAACTCATCATTCAGGAAGGGGCGAGAAGCGTGAAAGACAACCAGGACGTCCAAATCATTAAGTGATCCCAGACATGAGCAAACAGAAAAAGAACGCCGATAAGGAATTCAGGCCCTCATCCTGGGCCATAGACAACCCCTCTGTGGTCTATGTGATGATCGCTATCTTCCTCTTTATGGGGTACGGGGCCTATATGGCACTTCCCCGGGAAGACTTTCCTGAGGTCGTGGAGACCAAGGTTTATATCAGTACGCCCTACCCCGGTAACACCGCCGAGGATGTAGAGCGGTTGATCACCGACCCCCTTGAGGACCGTATCAAAAACGTCAGCAACCTGGTGGAGCTCACCTCGACCTCCCAGGAAGACTACAGTATTATCACGGCCGAGTTCGACGAGGATATCACCGTAGAGGAAGCCAAGCAGAAGGTAAAGGACGAGGTGGATGCGGAAAAGGCCAGTGAGGACTGGCCCCTTTTTAACGGTGCCAAGGTAGAGCCCAACGTGTTCGACCTTAACCTGGCAGAACAGATCCCCATTATCAACATCAACTTCACCGGTGATTATCCGGTCGAAAAACTCAAGGAATACGCAGAATACCTGGAAGACAGGATAGAGGACCTGCCACAGGTGAAAGAAGTGGATATCCGTGGTGCCCAGGAGAAGGAAGTGGAAGTGGCTGTGGACGTGTACAGGATGATGGCGGCCAAGGTCAGTTTCCAGGACGTGCTTCAGGCCATCTCCAACGGCAATATGACCATGTCTGCCGGAAACCTCAAGACCATCAATCAAAGAAGGACCATCCGTATCCTAGGGGAGATCCAGGATCCTCAGGAATTAAACGATTTCGTGGTTAAATCGGAGAACGGAGCCGTATACCTGAAAGACATAGCCACCGTTACCTTCGATGAAAAGGACAAGACCACCTACGCCCGTGAATTTGGCGACAATGTGGTTATGCTCGACGTGAAGAAACGGTCCGGGAGAAACACCATAGAAGCCATCAATGAGATCAAAAAGATTGTCGCGGATGCCGAAGAAAATTACTATCCCAAGGACCTCACCCTGACCATCGCCAACGATTCGTCCAGCAGGACTCTGGGACAGGTAGATGACCTGGTCAATAATATCATCTTCGGGATCATCCTGGTGGTGACCGTACTTATGTTCTTCCTCGGATTCAGGAATGCTCTCTTTGTCGGTTTTGCCATCCCCATGTCTATGTTCATGTCCTTTATGATCCTCTCGGCACTCGGCTATACCCTGAATACAATGATCCTTTTCGGCCTGATCATGGGTCTGGGGATGCTGGTAGACAACGGGGTTGTCGTGGTGGAGAACGTGTACCGCCTCATGGAACAGGAAGGGATGTCGCGGATCGCTGCCGCCAAAAAAGGGATAGGGGAGATCGCCTTTCCGATCATCGTTTCCACCCTGACCACGGTGGCCGCTTTCGTTCCCCTGGGCCTCTGGCCGGGGATCTTCGGGCAATTCATGATCTATTTTCCCATCACGCTTTCCGTGGTGTTGGGCTCCTCCCTCTTTGTGGCCATCTTTATGAACTCCATGCTGGTTTCCCGCTATATGGAAGTTGGCGACAAGGAACTGACCCGCAAACAACTTTTCAGGCTCTCGATTATCCTGGGAGGTCTTGGTGTGCTGATCCTTATTTTCGGGGGTAGCCTGCGCGGACTCGGTAGCCTGATGATCCTGAATGTCTTCCTGTTCTGGGCGTACAAATACGCCATTAAAAAATGGGCAAGGAAGTTCCAGAGCACCACACTCGTAAAATTTGAAAATTTCTACGAGCGACAGATCAAATATTCGCTCAGGGGAAACAATGTCTATTGGTTCGCCGGCATTACAGGATTGCTCCTGGTGGTAACCATCATGCTCTTTGGATTGTCCCTGGGAAGTGGCAGGACAAAAGTGGAATTCTTTCCGGACAACACCCCTAACGAGATCAACGTGTATATCGAATACCCGCAGGGTACGGCCATAGAGAAGACTGATGAGCTCACCAAAGCGATCGAGGACCGGGTATATGCCGTGGCCAACCAACCCAAATACAAACAGGCCGATTATAATTTCCTCCTTTCTTCCGGGGTTTCCCAGGTGGGAGAGGGTGCCGGAAACCCTTATACAGACGGGGGTTCTTCAGCAGAAATGCCCCACAGAGGAAAGATCACCCTTTCTATGCGGGAATTTAAATACCGCAACGGCCTGGATACAGAACAACTGAGGAAAGAGATACAGGACGACCTTACGGGTATTTATCCGGGTGTATCCATCTCCGTAGAAAAGGACGCCGTGGGTCCTCCCTCCGGCTATCCTATTAATATCGAGCTGGAAGGCAAGGATTACGACGTATTGATCAATACCGCTGAGAATATCCGCAACTTCATCAACCGCAAAAACATCGCAGGGATCGAGGAACTCAAGATCGATGTCAACAAAGGCAAGCCTTCCATGAATGTGGAGGTCGACCGGGAAAAAGCGGGAGAATTGGGCGTAAGCGTAGGACAGGTAGGCCAGCAACTGAGGCGTTCCCTCTTTGGGGAAAAAGCGGGGATCTACAAGTTTAACGGAGAGGACTACGATATCAATGTACGCTTCAAGGAAGATATGAGATATGACAAGAGTGCCCTGTTCAACCAGAACATCATTTTCAGGGACCAGGCCACGGGTCGGATCAAAGAGATACCCGTATCCGCCGTAGCGTCGCAGAAAAACACCTCTTCCTTTAGTGCGATCAAGCACAGGGACAACAAACGTGTGGTCACGGTGTATTCAGGGCTAAAACCAGGTTTTACTGATGCCGGAGCGGTCGTAGCTGATATCCAGAAAGAAATGGAGAACTTCCAGGACCTACCTGAAGATGTGAGACTCGACTTTACCGGGCAGATCGAAGAGCAGAACAAGCAAATGCAATTTCTGGTCGGGGCCTTTTTCTCCGGACTGGGGTTAATTATGCTTATCCTGATCTTCCAGTTCGGGGGGATCTCCAAACCTGCAATCATCATGACCGCCATTTTCCTGAGTTTTATAGGAGTATTCGGCGGCCTGATGGTTACCGGTTGGCCCTTTGTGATCATGATGACCATGATGGGAATCATCGCCCTGGCAGGGATCGTGGTAAACAATGGAGTAGTCCTCCTCGATTACACCCAGATCCTGATCGATCGCCGAAAATTGGCGCTGGGACTGGATGATTACGACCTGTTGCCCCTTGAGGACGTCACCGTGGCTATTGTAAAAGGAGGAAAGGCGAGGCTCCGGCCGGTGATCCTGACCGCGGTAACCACTGTGCTCGGACTCATACCCCTTGCGGTGGGTCTGAATATCGACTTCTTCTCCCTCTTCTCAACGGGTGATCCCAAGATCTATGTTGGCGGGGATAACGTGATCTTCTGGGGACCCCTGGCATGGACGGTGATCTTTGGTTTGATCATAGCTACCTTCCTGACCCTGATCATCGTCCCCGTATTGTTCAACATAACCTATCGCATCAAACTCTTCTTCCGCCCGGGCAAGGCCGAAGCCCTTGAACAAAAGGAGGTTGAGATTGCCGCCTGATCCCAATAAAAAAGGCCGCCTCAATGGGCGGCCTTTATCTTTCTTGTTTTCTATTCATTTTCCGACAATGGCGTCGGCATGATATTAAAGATCTGATCTCCAGCCCTGTCGATCGGCAGGGTATTAGACAGGTTATATCGCCTCAGGTCGAACATCCTGTGGTTCTCACACCAGAGGGAATACCTTCTTTGGTTCAAAAGTTCCGTGGTTAGTTCCTCGGCCGTATAGGGAACAATAGGCAATGGCAAGTCTGCAAGACCAGCTGAGTTCCTGATCACATTCAAGGCATTTTCTGCTTCTGAAAGGTCATTCGTCAGGATATTGGCCTCTGCGTATACCAGGATCAATTCCTCATTTCGGCACATATCGATGGGTGAGATATTTGAAGCGTACAGAGCGGTTTGATAGGCGCCTGACAGGTCATCCTGCGTAGTTGGATTGGCGCGGATCAGCGTCTTGCTGCTCACTCGTGTGTCCCCGGCCTCAGCATCCGCAATAAAGGAATCATGCACGATGATCTGGTCCCCGTTATTGTCAGGGATCTTGAAAAGACCATTGGTCTGGTCTCCGCTGTCCAGGCTGAAAATGTGCTTAGGTCCAATATTGAGATCTCCATTGAGGTCGAAATACGAATTGGAGAGAGCGGTGAGGGCGGCCCCTCCATCCCCTGCGTATACCGCTGCCACCGCTGCAGTAGCCCTGTTGAACTGGGCAAAGGTACTGGGGGTGTCGAAGCCGTCAAAACCGGCCAGGGGGAATGCGAATTCCGAACCTGCACCGTTGAGGTCAGATAAAGCCTCGTCTAACAAGGCTCTTACAGCCGTAAGTGCCGCATCAAACTCCAGGATTGGACCCAGATTGTCCGGGTCAGCCACGTCTATACGGGCCCTGTTATACATCTTTAACACCTCGATCAGCTCATAGGCGATAACAGTTTTGGCAAATCCTCTGTACCCGGCCTTCTGCGTATCCGTCACCGAGGTGGTATTATCCAGGGATTGCAAAAGAATATTCGCATTCTTAATGGATACGTACCTGCCTCCCCAGGGTGCAGTGGAGTAAAAAGAGTTGTTATCCAGATTGCTGCCATTGCCTCCCAACAGGTCTCCCGTATTGCGGGGATCTGCGTCAAAGAGATACAATTCCCTGGCCATGGTTCCTGAGGCCGTGGTCTGTATGGGAAGTGAATTCCTCATGGCCGATTCTACTCCTACCACCAGATTGTTTAGCTGGTTCTGTGAAGCATCGGTGAGAACCCCCGCCAGACTGGGCCTGTTCGGATCAACCTGTTCATCAAAGGAACAGGCGGAGATAAAGGCACCAAAGAATACCAAGAGCGCCAAACCTCCAATTGAATAATATTTCTGTATGATTTTCATCGCTATTTTTTTAGAAATTAACATTTAAGTGAAAGTAGAACTGCTTGGTGCTGGGGAAGGGTGTTACCTCTATCCCAGAAGACAAGCCGGCCCCTCCGTTTGTGGAGGTTTCCGGATCGTAACTGCTGTAGTCCGTGATGGTAAAGATGTTCCTTCCGGAAACTCCTAATTTTACACCAGTAACGGTATCCCCGAAGAACGCGAGTGCGCTGGATGGCAATCTGTAGTATACAGCTGCCTCCCTTAATCTGAGGTATCCTGCCGGTTCTACAAACCTCTCCGCTACAAAGCCAAGGCTCGTTCTTTCTTGGGCTTCAGGAGTGTCCAGATCGGGTGTGGTTCCCCCTAAATCAGTCAGCAGTTTGGAGAGGTTGATATTGTCCCCGCCTTTTTTCCATTGTAACAGGAATGATACATCAAATTGCTTGGCAATCGTAAAGTTGTTGAAGAAGCCCATCTGGAAATCGGGTTCCACATTCCCGATCTGGGTAGGCACGCCGTTCACGTTCCCCGCCAGCTGAGTCACTGGTTTTCCTTCCTCTATATAGAATGTCCCAAGTCCAAGCCCGAAACCAGCTCCCGGTTGTGGGAATGGAGGAACATCGAGCCTCGTGATCTCAGACCGGTTAAACCACCAGTTGATGTTTGAGGTCCAGAAGAAGTTCTCTTCCTGTACCGGATTGACTGTGATCCCTACCTCAACCCCGTAGTTCTTGAGGTCAGCAAGGTTGGTGGTCTCTGATCCGAATCCGGTGGAAGTTGGCAGTACCCTGCTCAAGAGCAGGTCACTTACGTTTCGGTTGTAATAGGAGACTTCCAGATTCACTTTGTTGAAAAGGCCGGCATCAAATCCAATCTCAAATTCTGAACTGGTCTCAGGCTCAACGTTCGGGTCCCCTTTCAGAGCAGAGATCGATGATCCTCCGACTCCTCCTATGGAAACCTGGTTCAGGCCGGTAAAGGCAGAACCGAAGGCTGCGGAAGAACCTGTTTCCCCATACGCTGCCCTCAGCTTCAACCTCTGCAGTGCACCATCACTCCAAAAATCAAAGTTGTGGAGGTTCACAGCAAGGGATGCCTTTGGGAAACCGTAGTATTTATTCGGGTTCCCGTTGAGGGTCGACTTGTCAAAGCGATATCCCACAGTAGCGATCAATTGATCCTGGTAATTCCCTTCAACCTGGGCAAAATACCCGAATTCCTTAACTACTGAGGTGTTCTGGGTGATCGCCTGGGCTGAACCCTGACTCAGGTTGGTCTGGTCCGGGATTAATTGGGTCGACTGGTTAAAGATCAGATCGGCCTGTTGCTCCAGGTAAGAAATACCCCCCTGGGAAGTCAGTGCAAGATCTCCCCCCATCGCATTGTGATTCCAAACGGCGATACCCTGGTAGTTGAAGTTTGTGAAATTGTTCTTACCTACTCCGATAAAGCCATTCTGATTGCCGCGTTGTGCCTGGTGGGTCTCCGGTACATAGACAAAGGTCTCATTCGCGAGGAAGTCGGCCCCTCCATTAAAGATGAGTTTTACGGCATCATCCCCTGTATTCAGCACATTGGCCTCCAGCTTGATCCCCTGGATAAAACGGTTGTTCTTGTCTTCGTTCTTGGCGAGGTCCCTTACAAATATCGGGTTCCCGGAATAGTTAGGGTTATCGGGATAAGTTCCTGTCTCATCCGGGAAAAGGTCGATCCACGGCCTGGTAAAAGCCAGGGTATATCCGTAACTCAATCCCCCTTCGTTCTCATTCCCCGTAAAACTCCTGCTGGAGCTGCTCCTTACGTAGTTGGATGAAGCAGAGAAATTGAAGGTATTGGATATTTTGTGATCCACATTCGCCCTGAGAGAGAATCGGTCGAACCCGGTATTTTTAATGATCCCTTCCTCATTCCTGTAGGAAGCCCCCACATAGAACTTGGTCTTTTCATCACCTCCGCTAGCACTGATACGGGTATCGGTGATGAGACCGGTTTCCCCGTAAATGATGTCTTCGTAATCAAAGAGCCCGCCATTGGCAATGGCCTGGTTGTAGAGGGTCACCTCGGCGGCCCCAAAAGTGTCTTCCACACTTTGGGCGGTCCAGGGCCTCAGGCCCAGCCTTTTAATGATGGTATTGAACCCTGTATCCTGGCTGAACTTGACCTCAGTCTTACCCTGGCTACCGCGTTTGGTGGTAATGATCACAACCCCCGCATTAGCGCGTGTTCCATAGATGGCTGCTGCCGAAGCTCCTTTGAGGACCTCGATGTTCTGAATGTCGTTAGGGTCGAGGTCTGCGATCCTGTTGGCCGAGTTTTCCTCATTCCCCCTGTTGGCCCCTGAGGCGAAACGCAGTCCGGATGGGATCTCTGCGTTGTTCACATACACCCCGTCAACGATATAAAGTGGCTGGTTGTTACCGTTAATAGAGGAGATACCCCTGAGTCTCAAGGCAAAACCTCCTCCGGGTGCGCCGGAAGAAGAGGTGATGTTCACCCCTGTCAGCTTCCCATAGAGGGCTCCGTCCAGGGTCGATTGGGCAGTGGTCCCCACCAGTTCCTGGTTGGAAACCGTCGCCACCGCATTGGCAAGGTTACTTCGTTTGATGGATGTTCCAAGACCAGTGACGATGACCTCGTCCAGTCCGGTGGCTGATTCTGCCATACTTACGTTCAGCGTGGTGGGTCCTTCAACCGTCAGTTCCTTGGTCTCATACCCAAGGGATGTGAAGACCAGGGTGGCTGGAAAACTGTTCACATTGATCGAATAATTTCCGTCGAAGTCGGAAACAGCGCCTCTAGAGGTCCCTTTCACAACGACGTTCACCCCCGCCAGGGGGCCTCCGTAACTGGAATCCGTAATATTCCCGCTAACCGTTCCCTGCGAAAAACCCAGAAGGGGCAAGGCAAAGAACAACCAGAGGAATGTCTTTCCAAGTAGTTTTTGTTTCATGTTGATTTAGTTTTGAGTTAGATTATCGACCTTACAAGGTAGTGAACATTTTTCAACCTTATAATTTATTTCCGATTTTCTTTCGGTAACAATCCGTCCTTAAATGCCTAAAATAGGGCATTAAATTGTGGGTTGAGCGCATTACTTCTTACATTTGCCGCATCTAAAAATAGGATTTCCAATGTATAGAAGTCACACTTGTGGTGAATTGCGTGCAAAGCACATCGGGACGGAGATAGTCCTTAGCGGATGGGTTCAAAAAGTACGGGACAAAGGCTTTGTGGTATGGGTGGATCTCAGGGACCGGTACGGGATCACCCAGCTGGTCTTTGACGAAGAACGAACACCAGCCGTTTTACTGACAGAAGCCAGGAAACTGGGCAGGGAATACGTGATCCAGATTCGTGGTTCGGTAATTGAAAGAACTTCTAAAAATCCCCAGCTGCAGACCGGGGAGATCGAAATACTGGTAAACGGCCTCAAGGTGCTGAACTCGGCCTTACTCCCGCCTTTTACCATTGAGGACGAGACGGATGGGGGTACAGATCTCAGGATGAAGTACCGCTACCTCGATATAAGGAGGAATCCAGTAAAGGAAAACCTTATTTTCAGGAGTAAGGTGGCCATGGAAGTGAGGAACTACCTGTCTGCCCATGGATTTATCGAAGTGGAGACCCCTTATCTGATAAAATCCACCCCGGAAGGTGCGCGTGATTTCGTGGTGCCCAGCAGAATGAACCCGGGACAGTTCTACGCCCTTCCCCAGTCTCCCCAAACCTTTAAACAGCTCCTGATGGTAGGGGGACTCGATAAGTATTTTCAGATCGTGAAATGTTTTAGGGATGAAGACCTCAGGGCCGACAGGCAGCCTGAATTTACTCAAATAGATTGTGAGATGGCCTTTGTGGAACAGGAGGATGTACTCAACGCTTTCGAAGGGCTCACACGCCACCTGCTTAAAGCCATCCGCAATGTGGAGGTAGACAAATTCCCCCGAATGACCTATGACGAAGCCATGCGGACCTACGGGAATGATAAACCCGATATCCGTTTTGATATGCGCTTCGCGGAGCTGAATGATATTGCCCAACACAAGGACTTCCAGGTATTTAACTCTGCGGAACTCGTCGCAGGGATCGCCGTTCCCGGAGGAGCTGCCTTTACCCGGAAGGAGATAGACGGGATCATCGATTGGCTGAAAAGACCGCAGATCGGGGCCAAAGGCATGGTTTATATGCGCTGCCTGGAAGACGGTAGTTATAAGTCGTCCGTAGACAAGTTCTACGATCAGGAAGACCTGAAGAAATGGGCAGAGGCTACAGGGGCCAAAGCGGGCGACCTGGTCTGTATCCTCTCGGGTGCAATCCAGGAGACGCGCACCCAGTTGAGCGCCCTGAGAATGGAAATGGCAGAGCGTTTGGGACTGAGGAACCCAGAAGTATTTGCCCCCCTCTGGGTAGTTGATTTCCCCTTACTCGAAAAAGATGAGGAAACAGGCACCTATCACGCCATGCACCATCCCTTCACCTCCCCTAAACCCGGGCAACTCGAATTGTTGGATACCGATCCGGATGCGGTGAGGGCCAATGCGTATGACCTGGTGCTGAACGGGAACGAAATTGGAGGCGGTTCTATCCGTATTCACGATAAAAAGGTACAGGGCATCATGTTCAGGCACCTGGGGTTTACAGAGGAAGAGGCCAAAGCCCAGTTCGGTTTCCTCATGGATGCATTCCAGTACGGTGCTCCTCCACACGGTGGGATCGCCTTTGGCCTGGACAGGCTGGTGGCCATTCTCGGGGGGCAGGAGACCATCAGGGATTTTATCGCCTTTCCGAAGAACAACAGTGGTCGGGACGTGATGATAGATGCCCCAGCTCCTATAGATGAAGCCCAATTGGAAGAACTGAGCCTGCGTCTCAGGCAGGAATAGATGCGCGGGCCCCAGAGGTCCGTCGATCGAATGCGCGAACAATTTGTTCGTTAACGTTAAGAATCGCTATGCAGAGACAGATCAAAATTCTGTTTTCACGATTTTTCAGATGGCGGTATAAGCATATCTCCAACAAGACGTTCATCCATCTCATGAGTGTAGTGGTAGGGTTTCTCGCGGGCCTGGCAGCGGTCACCCTTAAGAATACCACTTACTTTATTGAAGCCCTGGTAGACAGGGGAATCCATTTCTTCAGTACCCAACTCTATTTTATCAGTCCCATCTTAGGACTCACCCTGGTCTATCTCTATGTGAAATACGTCCACAAGGAGAAACTGGAGCACGCCATCTCTTCCATCCTCCTGGCCATGTCCAAGAAAAAAGGCATCATCAGTGTAAAAAAAATATACACCCCTCTGATCACTGCACCGCTCACGGTAGGATTCGGGGGTTCCGTGGGACTTCTGGGACCTGCAGTGGCGTCCGGAGCAGCTCTGAGCTCCAATCTATCCCGATTCCTGCACATCAACGCCAAGACCCGTTCCCTGCTTATCGCCTGCGCCTCTGCCGGGGCCATCGCTTCCGTCTTTCAATCTCCTATCGCAGCCATCATCTTTGCCGTGGAGGTGTTCAGCCTGGATCTGACCATGATCTCCCTCCTCCCCCTCCTCTTTGCATCCATCTCAGGAGTTCTCACTTCTTACTTTTTTCTGGGAGATGAAACCCTGTTCAATTTTAATATCACGGATAAATTCCAGATCAGAGACACCGCCTTCTACATCCTTTTGGGCGTGGGAACCGCGTTTGCGTCCATCTATTTCACCAAGATGTATTTTGGCATCCTTCATTTTTTCAAAAGGTTCAGGAGCCCTAAGTACAAACTCCTGGTAGGGGGCGTCGCCATTGGGATTATGCTGTACTTCATCCCTCCGCTTTACGGGGAAGGGTTTGGGTATATCAACCATCTGCTGGATGGCAATTCCCTTCAGGCCCTGGGCAAGACCCCTTTCGACGAATACACCTCCAATATCTGGGTGGTCATCGCCCTCCTTTTCGGGATCACCATCTTTAAGGCCGTGGCCATGACCACCACCTTTGCCGCAGGGGGTGCCGGGGGAATCTTTATCCCTACCATGGTAATGGGCAGTACCCTTGGGAATGTCGTAGCCAAAGTGATCAACAACCTGGGGATGGGCTTCGAGGTCAATGAGAGCAACTTCACCCTGATCGGGATGGCCGGACTCATTGCAGGGGTATTGCATGCCCCTCTGACGGCCATTTTCCTGATCGCCGAGATCACAGGGGGTTACGAGCTCTTTGTCCCCCTGATGATCACATCGGCCATCTCCTTTTTGATCACCAAAAACGCCATGGATCACACGATCTACACGCGGGAACTCGCCAAGACAGGTGCTTTGATCACACACGATAAGGATCAGACTGTCCTTACCCTTATGCAACTCGAAGATGTGGTCGAAAAAGATTTTAAGACCGTGAATTTGGAGATGACCCTGGGAGAGATGCTGCATCAGTCCGTGGCAAAATCGACCCGGAATATTTTTCCGGTGGTCAACAAGGAAGACGTACTAATGGGGATCGTGCTCCTGGATGATGTGCGGGATTTTATGTTCGATACCACCCTCTACGACAAGATCCTGGTAGAAACCCTGATGCACAACGCTCCGGAGCTCATCTTTTACGAGACGGACTCCATGCAAACGGTGATGCAGAAATTCCAGGACAGCAGTGCCTGGAACCTGCCGGTGATCCGGGATGGTAAATACTACGGATTTGTATCCAAATCCAAACTGCTCACTGCCTACAGACGTAAACTGATCAATTTCACCAAGCAATAAGATGTTCTTTAAAAGCAAATACTTCATTACTGCCATCGTTCTTTCCTCCCTCGGGGCCATCGTCTACGGCTTTATCGTCCTGGAGGAGCAGCCCTCCCTTGGCAACAAGTGTATAGGTTTCGGAACCGTCGGTCTTTTCCTGCTGGCCATGCCCCTGTTCCTGCTAAGGGAGAGCAAGGGGAAGAACGTAAAAGACTATATGCTGACCGAGGACAACATTCGGAAAATGAGGGAAATCGAGGAAAAAAAGTCCAGAAAAGACTCTCCCTCAACCAAATAATAAAAATTCCTTTCCTTCATCTGCTTAAAATTCCATATTTTAGTACTACACATATTATTTATTAATTTTTATTGAATGACTGGAACTGTAAAATTCTTTAATGAATCCAAAGGCTACGGATTCATTACTAACGACGAGACCGGAAAGGACATCTTTGTTCATGCCACTGCCCTCAATGGGGTAGAATTGAACGAGGGAGACAAAGTAGAATACGAAGAAGCTGAAGGGAGAAAAGGAATGGTTGCCGCCAAAGTACAGGTGGTAAGCTGATATATTTTATTTTGATTGAAGGCAAGACACCCGTGATCCAACGGGTGTTTTTTTTTGATCCTAGTTGAGGTTCCTCCTCTGAATGAAGAACCGCTTCAGCAATTCCCCTGCTTCTTCCTCCATCACCCCGCTGATGATCTCGGTCTTGGGGTGGAGCACGCCCCCCGATACCTTAAATCCGCGCTGGGGATCCGGGGCTGCGTAGACCACTTTAGGGATCTGGCTCCAGTACAGTGCCCCCGCACACATAGGACAGGGTTCAAGGGTTACGTAAAGGGTACAGTCGTACAGGTATTTCCCTCCGAGGAAATTGGAGGCAGCCGTGATGGCGAGCATCTCTGCATGGGCCGTTACATCCCTCAGCCTTTCGGTCTGGTTGTGGGCCCTGGCGATGATCCTGCCCTGGACTGTAATGACGGCCCCGATGGGCACCTCCCCTTCTTCAAAGGCCAATTCGGCCTCCTGCAGGGCCTTTCTCATGAAATACGCATCGTCCAGAATGAGATCCATGGTTTCAAAAATACAATTTTCATCTTTTGTTCAACCCGCTCCAAATCCGAATTAATGTACCTTTGTCCCCTGTATGAAACGCCTGGATTCCGTACAAAGTCCTGAAGATCTCCGCAAACTTCCCGAGGAGGAACTGGTCCCTCTTTCCGGGGAGCTCAGGGAGTTCATTATCGATATAGTGTCGGCCAAAGAAGGACACCTGGGAGCCAGCCTGGGTGTGGTGGAACTTACCATTGCCCTCCATTACGTCTTTAATACGCCTCATGACAAACTCATCTGGGATGTGGGTCACCAGGCCTACGGCCATAAGATCCTTACGGGCAGGAGGACCCGTTTCAATACGAACCGTCAGTTTGGGGGTCTAAGCGGGTTCCCGAAAAGGGAGGAGAGCGAATTCGACGCTTTCGGGACCGGCCACAGTTCCACCTCTATTTCAGCCATAGTGGGAATGGCCCTTGCTGCCAGGCTTAAAGGGGATCTCGAAAGGGAGCACATTGCCGTGATAGGGGACGCTTCTATCGCCAGCGGAATGGCATTTGAGGGATTGAACCACTCAGGGGTCCTGGACGCGAACCTCCTGATCATCCTGAACGACAACGCCATAGGGATCGATCCCAGCGTGGGAGCCTTGAAAAGATACCTCACCAATGTTAAAAAAGGAACGGCCAAGGAAGAGAATATCTTTGAATGCCTGAATTTCAAGTATTCAGGACCTATCGATGGCCATGACCTCCCCGCTGTGGTGGATGCCCTTCGCAAAATGAAAGAGATCAAGGGACCCCGTTTGCTACACCTGATCACCACCAAAGGAAAAGGCCTGAAACAGGCGGAGGAGAATCAGATCGTCTACCACGCCCCGGGCCGGTTCGACCGAAAGACCGGGGAACTCACCCCCTCTGCCTCTTCCGGACTCCCCTTGAAGTATCAGGACGTTTTTGGAAAAACCCTGGTTGAACTGGCCGAAAAAAATGAACTCATTGTGGGCATTACCCCTGCCATGCCCACGGGAAGTTCTCTGAAATTCATGATGGAGGCCTATCCCGAACGCGCCTTTGACGTCGGAATCGCTGAACAACACGCGGTCACCATGGCTGCGGGAATGGCTGCGGAAGGATTGATCCCATTTTGCGCGATCTATTCCACCTTCCTCCAAAGGGCATACGACCAGGTCATCCACGATGTGGCCCTCCAGAAACTCCCCGTGATCTTCTGTATAGACAGGGCCGGTTTGGTGGGCCAGGACGGGGCCACCCATCACGGAATATACGACCTCGCCTATTTGCGCTGTATCCCGAATATGACCATTTTTGCCCCCATGGATGAAAGGGAATTGCGCAATATCATGTATACGGCCCAGCAGGGCCTTGAAAATCCCCTGGCGATCAGGTACCCCAGAGGCAAGGGAGTTAATCAGGATTGGCGTACCTCTTTTGAGACCATCCCCCTGGGCAGTTCCAGGGAACTGGTTACCGGATCGTCCATTGCCGTTCTTTCTATTGGGCATATTGGTAACGAGGTCACGGAGGTCCTGAATTCTCTCGGAAACCCAAAAGAGATCGGGCATTATGATATGCGATTTGTCAAACCCCTTGACGAGGCCCGTCTTCTGGATATCTTCTCCAGATACGAAAAGATCGTCACCCTGGAGGATGGCTGTCTCTCGGGTGGATTCGGCAGTGCCGTCCTTGAATTTGCCAACATCCAAAAATTTACCGGCAGGATCCATTGCCTCGGGATCCCCGACCGGTTTATCGAACAGGGCACCGTTGAAGAATTGCGGAAAGAGGCACAAATCGATCAAGAAGCGATCACCCGATGTCTAATCCAGTTACTCCATGAGGTTCGATAAGTTAATCGCATTCTTCGCGTTCCTTCTCTGGCTTCCTTTTACGGCCACTGGACAGGACACGATCCCGGCCACCCAGGAGCCAGACACTACGGTAGTAGACACCATTGTGATCCGGTCCATACAGGAAAAGATCCAATACATTCCACGCGGGGTGAACCTCACCAATCCGGTCATTTCTTTTAAGACCAAACCCAGGACCAGGAGATTCAACCGCTTTAAGATCCCTTCTTTCTGGGAGGTGGAGAACAACCTCGGCCTCAACCTCAGCGAGGTGGCCTTCGTAAACTGGAACGCAGGGGGTGACAATGCTTTCTCGGCCCTTGCCAATGCCAAATTCGTCCGCAATTACAAATTCCGATATGTACAATGGAACAACGACCTGGTGCTGAGATACGGGGTCAACGTACAGGAAGGCCAAAAACTGAGGAAAACAGAAGACGCTATCCGTTTCTCGTCGAGTTTCGGATACAGAAGGGACACCCTGACGAGCTGGTACTACTCGGCCAAGGTAAAGTTCAACACCCAATTCTCCAACGGGTATAAATACCCGGACAGGACCGCGCCTATTTCCCGCTTCATGGCACCGGGGTACCTATTTGTGGGTGCCGGTATCTCGTATATTCCGGAGGGAAAGAATTTTAACCTGTACATGTCTCCCCTTACCCAGAAAGCCACCTTTGTCCTCGACCAGAACCTGGCCAATGACGGGGCCTTCGGGGTAGAAAAGGCGGTAAGGGATTCTACAGGAACGATCATCAGGGAAGGGGAGAACAAGTTCATAGAGGTCGGTATATCGGTCACCAACGAATGGAAGACCCCGGTATGGGAAAATGTGACCATGGACCACCGCCTGAGCTTGTATACGGATTACCTCCGTTCTTTTGGGAATGTGGACATCGACTGGGAACTCAATTTTGTCTTTACCGTGAATGAATTCCTCAAAGCCAATTTCGGCACCCAGATCATCTACGATGACGATATTCGCTTTAATCCGGTCGTAGCCGACGACGGCTCCATCCTTTCACCGGGTGTCCCGAGGATACAGTTCAGGCAATTGCTCGCCATTGGCCTCAGCTATAGCTTCTAAAGCTGTTTCCCCTTGATCTTGTTGTGGATGTGCACCGCACGACTGTCGGAAAGACTGGCTACAAAACAGCTGCATTGCAAAAGGATGGTATATAGGGATCCCGATACCTCCCTGTACATTTCAGGGAGTGTGGTGAGGACCAGTTTGTCGTAATTGGTCGCTTTACCCCATTTGGAACGTACCAACGCCCCTGAATATCCTTCGAGGATATCTGAAATGATGCGGTACCCGGCGATCTCCTTTTCAATCACTTCCTGGGATCTGTATACCCTTTCCGCACTGATGTCGAGGATATCACGGACCTGTGCCTGGTAACGGCTCTTGTCGAGCAGGGCCGTACTGAAGTCCCCATTGAGGATGTCCTTTTCGTGTTCCATAAACACCCGCGTAGCATCTTCGATCAGCGTGCTGATGGCCAGAGCCCTGAGGTAACTCAGCCGGTCTTCCTTATGGGCCAGGCTGTGGTATTTCCGCGTATCTATGCGGTCCTTCACCAGTTTGATCAGGTATTCTAGGGCGTAATCCTCTGGGATCAGCCCCAGATTGATCCCGTCCTCGAAATCGATAATGGTATAACAGATATCGTCTGCCGCCTCTACCAGGAAGGTCAGCGGGTGGCGGGCATAACTTCCGGAATGCTCCCTGCCGGTCAGCCCCAGTTCTTCTGCCACTTCCGTAAAAAAAGGAATATTTGCCTGGAAACAGGCAAATTTCTTGTCGGCGATATGGGCGGTTGGTTTTTTGGGCAAGGATTGCTTGGGGTATTTCAGAAAGGCACCCAGGGTGGCATAACTCAAACGTAAACCCCCCTCTACCCCTTCCCTGGATTCCGTGAGGATTTTAAAGCCATTGGCATTACCTTCAAAATCCACCAGATCCTGATACTCCTTTTCATTGAGGTGTTCTTTAAACTGTGTTCCGGGACCGGAATGGAAGAATTCACCGATCGCTTTCTCCCCGCTGTGGCCGAAGGGAGGATTCCCAATGTCATGGGCCAGGGCAGCCGCGGCTACGATGGCTCCAAAGTCGTTGAACTGATACCCGTGGACCTCCTTCAGGTGGGGATACCTGGCCAGTATTTCCTTCCCGGCGATTCGCCCAAGGCTGCGCCCCACGACAGAGACCTCCAGGCTATGGGTGAGACGGGTATGCACAAAATCCGTTTTGGAAAGGGGGATCACCTGGGTCTTGTCCTGCAGGCTGCGGAATGCCGCAGAAAAGATGATCCGGTCATAGTCTACTTCAAACCCGAGTCGGGTTTCGTCCTGTTCTTTCCTCAGGCGTTTGTTCGTGTCGCCAAACCGGCGTAATGAGAGGAGTTGTTCCCAGTCCATATTCAAAATTTCACGCAAGATACTACAATACTTTTTCCTGTTTTGAACGGGCAATCTTTCCAATTAACCTTTAATTAATCTCATAACACAATGGTAACCTTTTAACAAGGAAGTATTAACCTATGTCTAACATGACCTTTACGCTTACTCCCGTTCTTTGCCCCGTGAATTTGAAAAATGCTTCATGAGACCAATATATCTTCTTTTTCTTTTGTTTACTGGTTCCCTCTTTGCACAGAATACCGGAAGCATCGTAGGCAAACTTACCGATAAGGAGGTGAACAACGAGCCGCTTGCGTTTGCAAACGTCCTGATAAAAGGCACGACAAAAGGTACCACCTCCGACTTCGATGGCCTTTACGAGCTTACCAATGTGGCCCCTGGTAGTTATACTGTCGTCTTTACGTTCTTGGGGTACGAGACCCTGGAGATCACCAATGTGGTCGTTGAGGCCGGCAAGGTTACTGAGGTGAACGCAGCACTGGGTGCTGGAAGCGTATCCCTTGACGAAGTGGTCATAACCACGACCGTAGCCAAGGAATCCGAAGTAGCCCTGTTACTCGATCAGAAAAAAGCAGTGCAGATCAAAGAATCCATTGGAGCCGAAGCCCTTACCCGAAAAGGGATTGACGATGCAGCAGCAGCCGTTTCCCAGATCTCAGGGATCTCGAAGCAACAGGGGTCAAGCGATGTCTATGTACGCGGTCTGGGAGACAGGTACCAGAATACTACCATGAATGGCCTTTCCCTGCCCTCCAATGATGTCAATAAGAAGAACATCAATCTGGATATCTTCTCATCGAGTATCATTGAGAACATCGCCGTCAGCAAGGCCTATACTCCTTTGTTCTACGGGGATTTTTCCGCAGGAAATGTAAATATTGATTCCAAAGAATACACCGGGAATGGGTACCTGGATATCTCCCTGGGAAGTGGCTTTAATTCCAATGCGGCAGGAACCGATTTTGTGACGAGCGAGGGAACCAGTTTCTTCGGATTTTACAACCGTTATGACAATGACCCTTTTGCAGTCATACTGTCCCACGGAGTAGACCCTGATCAGGCTCCGGACCCCGTAAATATTTCGGGATCCATCGAAGGAGGGTATTCCGTAAACCTGAGCGATGAATCCAGGCTGAGCTTCTTTGGGATGGCCAGTTTCAGTAACGGTTATGAATTTCTGGAAGGTCCGGCCCTGGATTTTACAAACGATATCAAGGTTCGTTTTCCCCTGGTAAATGAGTACGCTTATAGTACTACAACCACCGCCATGGGGAACATCACATACAGGATCAACAATGATCACAAACTGAAATACACCTCACTTTTTATCAACAGTGCACGGGATGCGGTAGGGTATTACGGTATAGGCGGGAACGGATTCAACAGGGACGGGTTCAGCAACAATGGGGATGGTGGGTTCTTCCAGCTCAACGTACAGTTCAACCAGGATATGATCTTCGTGAACCAGTTGAACGGACAGCACACCTTTGATGACAGCTGGGGTTTAGACTGGGGAGTTGGCTTTAACAAGGTCTTTTCGGACGAACCGGACAGAAAGCGGATCTCCCTGGAAGACTACCAGTTCGCCCTGGACAACGACCCAAATACCAACCCGATCTTCTATGACAACATCGCTTTCGACAACCAGCGCTTTTTCCAGAGCATTGAGGATGACGAGCTGAGCAGTTATCTCAACCTGTCTAAAAAGGTCAACGACAAGGTTACCCTCAATTTCGGGTACAACGGCAGAAGCAAGGAGAGAAGGTTCAACAACTGGCGATATGGTTATCTCATTGCCGATAAAGATGCCAACCCGGTAACAGATGTAAACAATCTTAATGACTTTTTCGACGTCTCCAATATCAATATCCCGGCAGGTAGCGGACTTTGGGACCTGTTCATCGTGCGCAATCCCAGAAACCAGGATATGGGCCTGGTTAACCGCCCTCAGGCTTATGAGAATACCTACACCGGAAACCTGGATATTCACGGGGTATATGCCACGGCCGAATTGAACCTGAGTGACAAATGGTTACTCATCCCGGGCTTCAGGGTAGAATCTTATAGCCAACGGATCGCTTACGACGTGATCAACCCGGTCCCCACAGATCCCGGCTTCAGGAACGCTTACGAAAACATCTACCTGCCCAGTTTGAACGTGCGTTACGCCCTGAATGAGGACGCCAACCTGCGCTTTTCCTTCAGCAAAACAGCCTCCTTCCCCGAATTCAAGGAATCAGCCAACTTTGTGTATGAAGGAGTGGTACAGCGTGTGGGGGGTAACCCGGACCTGCTGGGAAAACCAGACGGAACAGGACCTATCTTTTCCGAGATCTATAACTACGACCTTAAATACGAATGGTTCCCCAACAGAGGAGAACTCATCTCGGTTGCGGCATTCGCCAAAACCATCAACGATCCTGTGAACCGGGTAGTGGCCACGGATGCCACCGGAAACCAGCGATATTTTCGTACGGGAGACCAGGCCAATGTCTACGGAGTAGAAGTAGAAGTGAGGAAGAACATCCTCACAGACGAAAATGACAACGGGATACTCTCCTTCGGCGCCAACGCAGCCTATACACATACGGAACAGGATCTGAAAACGGTATCGACCTCCGACGGGTTTACTTTTGGCACCTCTTTCGCCAACCGTACTTCTGAAGAACTCGAAGGAGCCTCTCCGGTTATCGTAAATGCGGACATTAATTACAGTCCCGAATTTGAGAATTACAAACCCACGGCTTCCCTGGCATTTTCCTACTTCTCGGACCGTATCTATGCGATCGGCAGTGGAAACCTCGGGAACATGGTGGAAAAGGCCGTACCCACGATGAACTTTGTGTGGCGCAATGCCTTCGGGGAGCACTTTGAAGCGAATCTCAGCGTACAAAACATCTTGAATCCCAATATCTCACTGGTGCGGGAAAACACCGGTGTGGAAGAAAACAACCCCCTGGTCCAGGGCTTCGTAAGGGACGGTGACGTCATCTTACGGGAGTTCAAAAGGGGAATTAATGCGGGCCTAACTTTGAAATATAAATTCTAATTCTGATTTAAAATACAATCTATGAAAAACAGATTCTTACTCCTTGGAATTGTGGCTTCCCTTTTAATTGGATGCGAAAGCGATGATACAGCTACGATCATTATCAATGATTACAGCAATTCTAACAATAATGGGGGAGGTACTTCTGCCATAAACCTCAGTGGGGTGTATACAGAAGACCTTACCCTGGACCCTGCTAACGAGTACGTGGTTACCGGGCCTGTCCTT
Source organism: Muriicola jejuensis (assembly GCF_010671595.1). Lineage (GTDB taxonomy): Bacteria > Bacteroidota > Bacteroidia > Flavobacteriales > Flavobacteriaceae > Muriicola > Muriicola jejuensis. Next base: position 1,004,570 of record NZ_JAABOP010000001.1, read on the forward strand.
ATGGCCTCAGGGACTACCCTGACCATTCCCGCCGGTATGACCGTAAAAGCCCAGCCCGTAGGGGTGAATGCGTATATCGCCATACAACAAGGTGCCCAGATTAACGCGGTAGGCACTTCATCTGATCCTATTGTATTTACTTCCAATGCCGGAAGCCCTTCATCAGGCGACTGGGGCGGACTCGTAATCTGCGGAAGAGCTCCTATAAACTCCACCGCTGACGGATCTACGGCTACCTCTACCTCTGAGGTGGGCGGACTCTCCTATGGTGGAAATACTCCCGCCGATAACTCAGGTTCTCTTCAATACGTTCGCATTGAGTATGCCGGTGGGGCGATCGATGGAAACGCCGAGCTCAATGGCCTTTCACTCTATGCCGTCGGAAATTCTACAGTGATCGATTACGTACAGATCTTTGAAGGTTCGGATGACGGGGTAGAATTTTTTGGAGGAACCGTTAACGTGAGCCATCTTGTCGTGGTCAATTCAGAAGACGACTCTGTAGACTGGACCGAAGGCTACACCGGGAACCTGACAGATGTATATGTACAGCACGGAGCATCCCATGACAAGGCGTTCGAGTGTGACGGGTACAATACGGATTTCAGCAATGAAGGTGGGTATTTCTCTGCGCCTAACGTGACCAACGTAACCATTGCAGGGGCCAATGACGCCGGAGAAGCCGTAAGGCTAAGAGCTGGCACCCAGGGTATTTTTACGAACGTGGTTTTGATCGATTTTGATGAGGCCTTCGACCTTGATGGGGACACTGGATCCAACCCCACAGGCCAGGGTGTCCTCGACGGCCTTTTGCAGGTCATCGACGTAACCTTCAACAACGTGACCAACAAGCTGAACAACGGGACAGGATATACCTTTACTGAGGCCGACTTTATAAGTGGTGACGGCAACGGTACTGGAACCGATATCGCCACCTGGGGTGCAGGTTGGACCGTAGGAATCAACTAAAAGGATTTAGTGGATAAATAAGACCCTGCCCCATGGCAGGGTTTTTTTATTTCAGTGCATTACTCAATGATAATCTGCACCTAACCTTTTTTTTACATAACAGGACGTTCTTTGCAGTGAATTCTGATGTATGAAAAATATTATTTGGATTATTGCCCTGCTTCTTTCTTCCGGTCTCTACGCTCAGGAATCGGGTATTCTGGCTGGCACCATTAAGGATCAGGAGGTATTTGATGAAGGCGTGGTCTATGCACAGGTGCGTTTAAAGGATACCAATTTCAAGACGCAGACCAATTTCAGGGGTAATTTTGAATTGAAAAACATCACCCCGGGCACCTACATCCTGGAGGTGTCTTATGCGGGATATGATACCCTGGAAATACCGGTATTGATCCAAGCCGGGGAAAACACTCAGATAACACAGTACATGTCGGCCAAAATGCTAAGCATGGAAGATCTTTCGTCCCTGAAAGTAAAGCCTGCAGCAAGTACTACGAACCGAGAGTCGGATCTAGGGGCCGATCGAAAAAGATAGATCGGATTTCCGATCAAAAATAAAAATCCCGCCTGTACGGCGGGATTTTTATTATCTTAAAGTGCAATAGGCCCTCAGTTCTTGACGATACCCTCGGAGGTCTTTTTCCCGTCTACACTGGCGACAATATTGTTATTGTAGACCACTTCTTTGACGGTATCTCCTTGCCAGAAGTACCATTTTCCGGATCTCATACCATTCTCGTACGTACCCTGACTTATCTTTGCTCCTTCTTCATTGAAACTGATCCATTCCCCGTGCAGTTTTCTTTCCAGGTTAAACGTTCCTGTTTGACTGACCATCCCATTGTCATGGAAATATACCGCTTCGATTAAACCGGTCTCCTCATTCAGTGTCAGTTCTTTCTCTTTCTGGCCATAAACCAACAAGGTCATCATTACAACCACTATAGACAGGATATATTTTTTCATAAGTTCGAAATCAATGTATTGCAATGATAAAATTAAATAATTCTAACAATTATTCAATATTTTCTTTACAATTTATTTACATAGATAACGCCAGATTACATGCAATCTTATAATTGTCAAAACATTGCCTCAATCAATATCTAAGTAACACTTAATCATTTGGTTACATTCGTATCGAAAAAAATACTGAATTTTACCGGTGTTTAAACACTTTTTGGTCATTCCGTTAAATTAGTTTTTGTCGACTTTTTATAGTGAATGCTGATAACTGCCTTTGGCCAAGGCAGTTTTTTTATTTGTTAATATTCCCTTAACCCCGGTCTGGTCTAAATGTGGGTATTTTGCAAATAGACAAAAACTAATACTGACGTGAAGACTCGCTCGATCCTTTTAGGAGCATTCCTCCTATTTACCTTTGTACTTACTGCCCAGGAACCCAATGCACCGGCCTTCGGAAAGGGTTTGTTCAATCTCGTGGGCAAAGACAGTTCCTTTACCATGAAGATCGGGGCCCGGATGCAGCTTTTGGCGATTTCAGAGGGGCAGGACGATTCCGATGGTTTTTTCTCGAATAACGAGACGAATTTCCTGGTACGCAGGGCCCGTTTGAAATTTGACGGCTATGCGTATTCCCCAAAATTGAGATACAAGATAGAGCTCGGGCTTTCCAACCGCGATATGTCCGGGGGATCTGAATATACACGTAATACTCCACGGTACATAATGGACGCCGTGATCATGTGGAATTTCTACGAGAATTTTGAGTTGTGGTTCGGCCAGACCAAGCTACCGGGAAATATCGAACGTGTGATATCCTCAGGAAATCTGCAGCAGGTAGACCGCTCCCTGGTCAACAGTCGATTCAATATTGACCGGGATATGGGCGTTCAGCTCAGGCACCATTTCAACGTGTCAGATACCTTTGTCATACGGGAAAAACTTGCCTTCTCACAAGGGGAAGGAAGGAATGTTACGGATGGAAACGAAGGGGGCTTCCAGTATACCGGACGTGTAGAATTGCTTCCCCTGGGAGAATTTAAGAGTGATGGAGATTACAGCGGTGCCGATCTGGTAAGGGAGCCAACCCCGAAGTTGTTCCTGGCCTTTACCTATGACTCAAATGTGGATGCAGTCCGTACCCGAAGCAATCTCGGATCCTATATGATTACCGATACGGGCTTATACGCGACGACAACCAATACCATTTTCGCCGACCTCATGTTCAAATACCGGGGGTTTTCTCTCATGGGAGAATATTCTAAGAGGGACGCCGCCGATCCGATCGCAAAGAATTCAGACGGTTCTGAAACTGGTAATGTGGTCTGGATCGGGGATGGGATAAACCTGCAGGGGGGATATCTTTTCCCCAATAATTGGGAACTATCGGGGAGGTTTACCCAAATTGAGCTCGATGAGGCGATCACCGGAAGGAGTCCGGAAACACAGTATACCTTTGGTGTCTCCAAGTATATTGTCGGCCATAAACTCAAAGTTCAATCAGATTTAAGTTATCTTTCTATTGAAAATGGCGACAATGAGGTGATGTTTCGTTTGCAGGTAGACATGCATTTCTGATCACCAGAAATAACTATTAAATAACACAGGAATTCAAAATACTTTAGATATTTACACCCTTATTTTAAAGAACTTATGGAAAATATTTACTTCCTGATGATCATCGCCCTGGCGGCCCTCGCAGTAGCAGATCTTGTGGTTGGAGTAAGCAACGACACCGTTAATTTTCTCAACTCTGCCATCGGTTCAAAGGCAATATCCTTTAGGACCATAATGATCGTGGCCAGCCTGGGAATCGCCTTTGGGGCTATCTTCTCCAGCGGGATGATGGAAGTGGCGCGGAAGGGGATCTTCAACCCCGGTGAGTTCTATTTTAACGAGATCATGTTCATCTTCATGGCGGTCATGATCACGGACATTCTCTTGCTCGACTTTTTCAACACCCTTGGAATGCCCACTTCTACCACGGTTTCAATCGTATTTGAATTGTTGGGAGCTGCCGTGGCTATGTCTATAATCAAGATTGGAATTGACGGGGGAACAGCAGGTGACATCATCAACTATATCAACACCTCCAAAGCCATGGAGATCATTACCGGAATATTGCTTTCCGTGGTCATCGCTTTCTCCATCGGAGCGTTTGTACAATGGATCTCCCGTCTGCTGTTGTCATATGACTTTGAGAGGAAAGCAATATGGGTGGGCTCCTTGTTCGGGGGGATCGCCTTATCCGCTATCACCTACTTTATCTTCATGAAAGGTATCAAAGGCACCCCATTCGCAGGAGAGTCTTACGAAATCCTCGGGGGGGTAACCATAGGTACCTACCTGGAAAGCAATGTATTCTCCATTATCCTGATAAGCCTGGTCTTCTGGTCTTTGTTGTCCTTTCTGCTGACCTCAGCTTTTAAAGTAAATATCTATAAAGTGATCATTGGGGTAGGAACCTTTGCCCTGGCCCTCGCCTTTGCCGGAAACGACCTTGTAAACTTTATCGGAGTCCCAATTGCCGCCTACCAGTCTTACGAAGCCTGGGTTGCCTCCGGTGTCCCTGCTACAGAATTCAGCATGGAGGTACTGGCATCCAAAGTGCCTACACCGACCTTATTTCTTTTCATTTCGGGACTGGTGATGGTAGCTACCCTGTGGCTGTCTAAAAAGGCCCGCTACGTTACAGACACTGAGATTAACCTGGCAAGGCAACACGATGCCAAAGAACGTTTTGAACCCAACTATCTATCACGGTCCATTGTTCGGGTAACCATGCTAGCTTCACAATACACCAATACGGTCATTCCCAACTCCGTACTCGAGAGGATAGACAAGAGGTTTAAAAAGCCCGTAATTCAACTGCCCAAAGGCAAGATCCATGAATTACCGGCATTTGACATGGTAAGGGCCGCAGTCAACCTGATGGTTGCCGGTATCCTGATCTCCATCGCGACCTCCTTTAAATTGCCTCTTTCAACAACCTATGTCACTTTTATGGTGGCCATGGGTACTTCCCTGGCAGACCGTGCATGGGGAAGTGAAAGTGCTGTCTACAGGGTAGCTGGAGTACTCAATGTGATCGGAGGCTGGTTCCTGACAGCCATCGTGGCCTTTATCGCTTCCGGAATTATCCTGGCGATCATCAGTTTCGGCAAAGGCACTGCCATAGGCATCCTTCTCTTCGTCGCGATCCTCCTCCTGGCCCGTAATTACATCTCCTACAACCGGAGATCCAAAGCGCTGCTCGCCGAAGACCGCCTGATCAAAGCTGAAAGCAGTTCCATACAAGGAGTGATCTCCGAGAGTTCCAAGAACATCTCCAACGCGATGAAACGAAGTGGTAAACTCTACCGCAATTGCATTGAAGGCCTGGCCAGACAGGATCTCGACAGGTTAAAAAAGAACAAGACCAGTGTGGTAAAGCTCTCCAAGGAGATCGATGAGCTACGTGACCATTTATTCTACTTTATTAAGAACCTGGACGAATCAAACGTGGAGGCCAGCAATTTCTATATCAACATCCTGAGCTATCTGACAGATATTTCTCAGTCTCTCGAGTACATCTCCAAGATCACACACAAACACGTGAACAACCATCACAAAAAGTTGAAATTCAACCAGATTAAGGAACTCACAGAGATCAATCATGAGTTGGAAACCTTGTTCATGGATACGAAGGACGCTTTCGATAATGGTTCGTTTGAAAAGATTGGTAAGATCCTTACCAAAAAACAAGAACTCTATTCCCTAGTAAAGGATAAAATTGAGAAGCAGATCGCACGTACCCGATCAGAAGAATCGAGTCCGAAGAATACAACACTCTATTTTTCCTTATTGCTCGAGACAAAAGATCTCATGGAGGCAACCATGGAATTGCTGGAACTCTATTATCAAAAATACGATAAAAACGTCCCGGCGGCTGGTGTTTCAACGGAATAGACAAGGTCTTTTCCCCTGGCTTGAAATCCCTCATCCCGCATTGATCTCCTCCATGGTCCCTTCCTGGACCAACAGGGTATCAGAGCGGCAATAGAGCAATTCTGTTACGGTTACCATGTTCTCAAGTAGGTCGTGCAACTGATCGAAATCATTGACCAAAGAAGAGGCCATCAGCGGAGTGATCAGGCCCTCCCGGATCAGACTGTCGATGACACTATTTTGCTTGTTAAGTGATTTAAGGGACTTGATCCTGAGCCTCTTCAAATCCTTTTTATAGGCCGAAATATCCTCAGGCGGGATGCTGAGATAGATTCCTCTTAGATGTGTTACCATGAGTTTTCGGTAGAAGTCGTATTCCTTTTTCATATACGGGTTATCTTCCGAGGAATACTTTCGAATGTTCCTGTTAACTTCTCTTGTATACCGGATGATCTCTACCATCTTTCTGTTGGCCAGTTTGATCTCCATGATTCGATTGTTCTGTTTCGATGTCAGTTTGAGTGAACTCTGTGCCTGCGTGGCAAATTGCAAAATGGCCCCGTAGATGGTCTTTACCTTAGTGAGGTAAAGCTCCCGAACATTCACCCCCAGGTCTTCCTGTGTTTTCTTGATCACCTTCCTGGCTTTTACATCTGATCGCAAATCATCCCTGTGGATATTGAAGGCATGGGTGACGATTTCAAAGACGGCATTCTCGAACAGGTGCTTGGACTCGCTGACCAAAGTAGCGATGGCTGTTTCAGGAAAATTTAGCATACCCTTGTTTAGGAATTTGGGTTCGTCTATATCCTTTTCGGGTATACCCCTTACCGGTACGGCCCATTCCACAAATCGGGTAATAGGCTTGACAAACCAGACCAGGACAAAGGTGTTGATCACATTGAATAAGGTGTGAAAAAGGGATATGGCCACAGGGATCGCTGCGGCAGAAACATAGGGGGATTCATTGCCCAATTTCCCGCTGATAAGATCAATACCGCGCAGGAAGGGATAAAACAACAGCAACATCCACCCCACTCCGATCAGATTGAATATCAGGTGTGCCCTTGCCGCCCTTTTAGCCTGGAAGTTCGATACAAAGGCCGCGAGGTTCGCGGTGATCGTGGTCCCTATGTTCTCCCCCAACACCATGGCCGCTGCCAGTTCGAAAGGGATCCAGCCTTCAGCAGTCATCAGTAGGGTGAGGGCCATGGTCGCACTCGACGACTGGATAACGATGGTCAGTACCGTTCCGATCAGGAGGAACAGGAGTACAGAACCAAAACCCGATTCAGTGTAATGCTGCAGAAATTCGAGAATACCCGGATTCTCATTGATATTGGGCATTGCCTCCTTTAGGAACTGAAGGCCGATAAAGAGGAGGGCGAAGCCCACAATGAAACTTCCCCAGTTCTTCAAACGCTCCTTCTTCGAAAAGGTAAAAAAGAAGCCGAACCCTACCAGGGGAAGGGCGACCTCGCTCATGCTTACCTTAAAACCCAGGATCGTGATCAGCCAGGCCGTGATGGTCGTTCCTATATTCGCACCCATGATCACGCTGATCGCCTCCGGCAAGGTGAGAAGGGAGGCATTGGCAAAACTGACAACCATAAGCGTGGTAGCGGAGGAAGATTGGATGACCGAGGTGATCAGGAACCCGGTGGAGATCCCGAGAAATCGGTTGGAGGTCATGGTGGCCAAAATCCCGCGCATCTGGCTTCCCGCAAGCAAAAGCAAGGCATCACTCATCACCTTCATCCCGAAAAGAAAAAGGCCCAACGCTCCCAGGAGCTGTAATGTCTTAACTAATCCGAATTCCATGCTTTTTTATCGGTCAACTCATTCTCGAGAACAATTTAAACTTATTTTTTGAACTTGAATTACCGATCGTTTGGAAGCCCTATATAATATATAGGAAAGATGATAAATATCATTGCAGATTGGAGTCCTTGTTCGTACCTTATCTGTCCTTGAGTGTTAAACTAAATAAGGCATACGTAACACTAAATTCAATGCCATGAAAAAAGTTATTCTTGGTTTACTTGCTCTCGGACTTGCCATCCCAGCCTTTACCCAGGATGTAAAGGTTGAAGAGCTTTCTGAAGTGGTCATCAGGCCGATGAACTTCAAATACCTGAATGCAATTGATTCCAGGGAGGCTGCCGTTCCCGTAAGAATGCTGGAACGTATGGTCGCCTCTTACGACGTCACTGAAGCTGAATTCTATCGGGAAGATTTTGATTTTTACACTGTATCTTTCTTTATCCCCGATGGTAAAATTGTAGCCGAATACGACGCTGACGGAAAGGTCATCAGAACTATTGAGAAATTCAAGGACGTTGCACTGCCTGACGAAGTCAAGACCGCATTATTGGACAGGTTCCCCAATTGGACCGTATCCAAAGACGTTTACCGCGTAACCTACACCGAAGACAATGGCGCTAAAAAAATCTATAAGCTTCTGCTTGTGAATGGCGACAAAAAAATGAGGGTCAAAGTAGACAATATAGGAACCTTCCTGTAGTACCGCCGCTTTTGCCCCGGCTTTATTTAGTGATCATTAAAACAAGGAAAATGAAGTGCTGTCTGCAAAGGCAGCACTTTCTTTTTGTACCCCAGCCATTCTTAACGGTAGAAATTCATCTCATCCATGTACTTCCACACGGACTCGGGTAGAAGTGGTCTGATATTCTTCCCTTTTTTGTGGTTATTCCTGATAAACGTGGAGGATATTTCCATCACGGGGGCATCGATACGGTGGATGTGGTCATGCCCAACAAACCTTTCGGGGACGTCTCCCCCGGAGATACGAGGGTAGACATACAGGTGATGGTTCTCCAGGATCACCTCATAATTCTTCCACTTGTGGAACGTCTTGAGGTTATCTTCCCCCATCAGAAGGGAAAAGATATACTGGTCTCCGTGCTTCTCTTTCAGGTTCACCAGGGTATTGACCGTGTAGTTAGGTTGAGGGAGGTCGAATTCAATGGTGCTCGCCTTTAATTTGGGATACTCCCCCACCGCCTCCTGCACCATCTGATACCTGTGGTGGTCCGGGAGCATACTCTGCTTGACCTTAAAAGGACTTTGGGGGGTGATCACAAACCAGACCTCCTCCAGGTCCGAGAATTCAACCATATGGTTGGCGATCACCAGATGCCCTATATGGATGGGGTTGAAGGTGCCGAAAAAAAGTCCGACCTTTTTCATGGGTTTCCCTCCCCGGGATTCTCTTTCTCGAAGGAAGGTACCACTCCCAGGAAATCCGCGACCATTTTATGGGCTTCCTTCAACGCCTTTTCCAGGTCGTAGTTCTTGATGATCCTGTCGAATTGAGGTGCGGTGGCAAGTTCTACAGAGGCCTTGGCGATCCGCATATTGATCTTTTCATCGCTCTCCGTACTGCGTTTTTTAAGCCGGATCTTGAGTTCATCAACACTGGGTGGTTTTACGAACACGGCCAGGGTCTGTTCAGGAAACTTTTTCTTTATGCGCAAACCCCCTGCCACATCGATGTCGAAGATGACGTTCTTTCCTTCAGCCCACAACCGTTCCACCTCGCTTTTCAGAGTACCGTAGAAATTATCCCTGTACACCTCTTCCCATTCCAGGAAGTCCTCGTTCTTGATGTGACGCTTGAACTCCGATAAGGTCATGAAATAATAGTGTTCCCCGTGCTTTTCCTTTCCTCTCCTGGGCCTCGAGGTGGCCGAGACGGAAAAGGCCAGGTTGAGTTCCGGCTGGTCCAGCAGATAGCGGACGATAGTGGTCTTGCCGCTACCCGAAGGTGCCGAGAATATGATGAGTTTCCCTCCCTCACTCATAAGACATTGAGCATTTGTTCCTTGATCTTTTCCAATTCATCCTTCATCTGTACTACCACTTGCTGCATGGGTGCGTAGTTGGCCTTTGAACCGATGGTATTGATCTCCCTGCCTATTTCCTGGCTGATGAATCCCAACTTTTTACCGTTGGATTCGGAAGAAGCCATGGTCTCCTTGAAGTAATTCAGATGGTTTTCGAGCCGTACCTTCTCCTCGGTGATATCCAGCTTTTCTAGGTAATAGATCAGTTCCTGTTCAAAACGATTGGCGTCTACTTCCATTTTGATATCGGCGACGGCCTTTTCAAGCCGGTCGCGAATCGCCTGCAATCGTTCCTGGTCGAGCTCACTGACCTGCTGCAACAGCAGGTGCAGGTTCTCCAACCGGGTGGCAAAGTCGTTTTCCAGGATCCTCCCTTCTTCCGACCTGAAGGCCTGTATGGCATCCAGTGCATGTTTCAGGGCTTCCAGGATGGCGTTGTATTCCTCCGGATCTACCTCTTCCTTGTCGGTCTTCAGGGTGTCCGGAAGTTTGAGGGCCATTTCCATCAGGCGAAGATCGTCCCCATCTGCAATGGACCTCAGTTGTTTCATATAGTGCCTGACCACCGCATCATTGATCTGTGAGGTGGTCTCGTCACCGGTGATCTCCACATAAAGGCTGAAGTCGATCTTGCCCCTCTGCAGGGCCGAGGCAATGATCTTGCGCAACTCCAATTCCTTTTCGCGATACCCCTGTGGCATCCTGGCGTTCAGATCCAGGGATTTGCTGTTGAGGGATTTCAACTCTACTGTGACCTTTTTCGCGGGCAACTGTACTACGTACTTCCCGAATCCCGTCATGGACTGGATCATATCTTCCGTTTGATTTGGCTAAGATACTTATTTTCACTTGCCCGCATAAGGCCTTTCTTGATCGTCACTACAGTTCCCTTACCCATATGTTGCGGAAACTTACCCTGCTGTTGTCGCCGTGATCCTGTAAACGGATCGGGCCCTTGCCATGCGGGGGGTTCTTGGGCCAGCCGATGTAAGGGGTGGTCCCTTTGATCTCTGCATGATCCTGAACAAGGATCCCGTTGTGGAGGACCGTCATGGTCCCGGATCTGATCTTGACCCCTGCCTCATTGAACTCAGGGGCGTGATAAATGATGTCATAGGAATTCCATTCCCCACTGGGTACAGAGGCCATGGCCAGGGGGATGTGTTGTTTGTAGATCGAGGCGACCTGCCCGTTCACGTAAGTGTCGTTATCGTTGTTGTCCAAAACCTGTATCTCGTACAACCCCTGGAGGAAGACACCGCTGTTCGCCCGACTCTGACCGGCTCCCTGTATCTCGGCAGGGGAACGCCATTCGAGGTGCAATTGAACATCCCCGAATTGTGCTTTGGTCATGATATCCCCGGTCTTGTCCTTTACCGTCATACTCCCATCCTCGTTCAGGTGCCAGACGACTTCAGAGCTGTCCCTCGCCATCATCCACTGGTCGAGGGAGGTGCCGTCAAAAAGGACGATGGCATCACTGGGTACGCCGTTGTTGCCTGTAGGGTTCACTTTGGGCGGGACGGGTTTATAGAGCTCGGTCTCCTCAGGGGTCGTAGGTTCTTCTCCCGAGTATTCCTCGTATACGATCCCTTTTTCTGCACTTTCTGTTTGTGCGGGTTCTACTACACCCCCATCTTTACAGGAGAAAAGGAAGGCAAGGGTTATACATGCCGCTATTTTTGTTCTCATCTCAAAGTCTTTTGATTCTGATATTCCTGAAAGCTACCACATCGCCGTGGTCCTGCAACCCGATCTTTCCCATGTGGTGCTTGCCAAACCCGGGCCAGTCTGCAAATTTGGAATTGGATACCATGGCATCCCACTCGGGATTGTCGAGGGGAAATGTGACGACGTCCACCCCGTTGAGATTCACCTTGCCGGTATGCTCGGCGTAATTCACCGTGATCACACAGGTATTCCACTCCCCGGCAGGCCTGGTGACGTCTTCCGAGGGAGCCACCATGTCATAGAGGGCCCCGGCCTGATGGGTGATCCCATTTTTAGCATCAGGGTGCCTGGTATTGTCGAGCACCTGTATCTCCGGCCCTGTCTCATAGGGCTGGCCATAGGCAGGGTCTTCCTTTACCCCCCAGAAAATACCGCTGTTAGCTCCTTCGGCCACTTTCCATTCCAGTGACAGTATAAAATTGCCGTAATCCTGCCTGCTTACTATGTTAAAGCTTTCCCCTCCCTTTCGCTCCGCCGGAGGAGAGAATACCATGGCCCCTTCTTCTATTTTCCAGTGCTCCGCCATTCCTTCCTGTCGATATCCCTTCCATTGATCGAAAGAGGTCCCGTCGAACAGGATTTCCCATCCTTCCTTGTCATTAACTGAATGCTCACTCACCGCCATCTCCTGTGTTGCCTTGATTTCTGTTTCCGATTTTTCCCTGCATTGCGCAAGGATGAGGCTGGCGCTTACCAGCAAGATCTGAAATGTTTTCATTTCACTCTTTTTATAATCCCAGTATTTTGCGCAGCATGGCCTTATCTATGTCCCCCCCGGCAAAATCGTCAAAGGTCTTCTCGGTAGCTTCAATGATATGGTCCTGAATAAATTTTGCGCCCTCTCTAGCACCTTGTTCGGGGCTTTTGATACAACATTCCCATTCCATGACCGCCCAAACGTCACAGCCGTATTGGGTGAGTTTGGAAAAAATAGTCTTGAAATCGATCTGCCCATCACCCAGGGACCGGTAGCGGCCCGCACGGTCACCCCAGTCGTTGTACCCCCCAAAAGCGCCTTTCTTGCCCGTAGGGTTGAATTCCGAATCCTTGACGTGGAAGGCCTTGATAAATTCGTGATAGTGGTCTATATAGGTAATATAGTCTAGCTGTTGCAGCACAAAATGGCTGGGATCATAAAGGATGTTTACCCTTTTGTGGTTGCCGGTGGCCTTCAGGAATCTTTCGAAGGTATCCCCGTCGTGCAGGTCTTCCCCCGGATGGATCTCATAGCAGACATCTACCCCTTCCTTATCAAAATGATCCAGGATAGGGAGCCATCTTTTTGCCAGCTCTTCGAACCCCATTTCAACCAGTCCCTTGGGTCTCTGGGGCCAGGGGTGCCAGGTATGCCAGAGGAGGGCCCCGGAAAAGGTCGCATGGGCTTTGAGCCCTAAGCGCCGGCTGGCGGTCGCTGCTTTTTTAACCACATCCACTGCCCATTCGGTCCGGGCTTTTGGGTTATTCTTCACGGCCTCCGGAGCAAAGTTGTCGAACATCAGGTCGTAGGCCGGGTGAACTGCTACCAGTTGTCCCTGCAGGTGGGTAGAGAGTTCTGTGATCTCCAGGCCGTAGGAATTGATCTTTCCTTTGAGTTCGTCGCAATAATCCTGACTGCCGGCAGCCTTGTCCAGATCGATCAGAAAGTGTTCCCAGGTAGGGATCTGAATCCCCTTGTACCCAAGGCCCGCAGCCCATTGACACATCCCGTCAAGGGTATTGAACGGGGGCTTGTTGTCTACGAACTGGGCCAGGAATACCGCTGGCCCTTTAATTGTTTTCATGGAATGAATATTAGGTGTTTTCTGAATTAGTCCATTATGTCCCTTTCGGATTTTAGCCCTATATTTATTTGGTAATACCCATCTGGACTCCTCCCAAAGGGATTAAACCTAAATATAGGAATTACCTCAGACTTAAAGAGAAAAAATGCCGGACATTGTGCAAGACAGATTTGATGCTATCGTCGTGGGTACTGGGATCACAGGGGGGTGGGCAGCCAAGGAGCTCTGTGAAGGAGGCCTGAAAACCCTGGTGTTGGATCGCGGGAGAATGGTGGAGCATATCCGCGATTATCCCACCGTGAATATGGATCCCTGGGATCTTCCTAACAACAACGAATTGTCCAGGGAGGATAAAAAGAACCACCACAAACAACTACGCTTAGGCTGGGCACCGAAAGAAGATAACAAACATTTTTATGTCAATGACCTCCAACACCCATACCAGGAGACCAAGAGGTTTGACTGGATCAGGGGCTATCATGTAGGAGGTCGTTCCATTACCTGGGGACGTCAAAGCTATCGCTGGAGTGATCTGGATTTTGAGGCCAATCTCAAAGAAGGGATAGCAGTAGACTGGCCTGTTCGTTATGCAGATTTGGCACCCTGGTATGACAAGGTGGAGCAATATATTGGGGTCAGTGGAGAGAAGCTGGGCCTGGCGCATCTTCCGGACGGTCAGTTTCAGCCTCCGATGGGACTTACATGCCCGGAGATCGCACTTAAAACCGCCATGTCGGAAAAGTTTGATGACCAGAGAATACTGACTATAGGTCGGGTTGCCCACATCACGGATAATACATCAGTTCCAGAGGGTAGAAATCCCTGTCAGTATCGCAACCGGTGCTGGAGAGGATGCCCCTTCGGAGGCTATTTCAGCAGTATCACCTCTACCCTCCCGGCAGCTGAAAGGACCGGGAATATGACCCTCAGGCCTAACTCCATAGTGTATGAGGTGATCTACGACGACCAGACTAAAAAAGCCACCGGTGTTAGAGTCATAGATTCAGAAACCCACCAAAAATTGGAATTTTATGCCAAGGTGGTCTTTCTATGCGCATCGGCTATGGCCAGTGTGGGCATATTGTTGCAATCCAGGACTCCCAGATTCCCGGAAGGACTTGGGAATGAGTTCGACCAAGTTGGGAGAAATATCATGGATCATCATTACCAGCTCGGGGCTACGGCATCTGTAGAGGGTTACCTCGATAAATTCTACAAAGGTCGAAGGCCTAATGGTTTCTACATCCCCAGGTTTGTAAATCTGGACGACAAAACCAGGAAAAGAGATTACCTCCGAGGATTTGGTTACCAGGGAGGGGCGAGCAGGGTCAACTGGAAAGTATCTGTAGCCGAAATGCAGTACGGGGAGGCGCTTAAGGAAAAGATATTGACTCCCGGACCATGGGAAATTGGCGTTTCAGGCTTTGGGGAAATGCTCCCCTATCACGACAACAGGGTGACCCTGAGCCTTAGTGAAAAGGATCAATGGGGTCTCCCTCAACTCGATTTTGACGTTGAATTCAAGGAAAATGAATACAAAATGCGTGAAGATATCATCAGGCAAATTGTTCTTATGTACGAAGCAGCCGGTTTTAAAAACATACAGCCTTATGAAAATGACACAGGCCCCGGACTTGGCATTCATGAAATGGGAGGCGCAAGGATGGGATGGGATCCGCGTACTTCAGTAGTGAATCAGAACAACCAGATGCATGCGGTGCCCAATGTCTATATCACGGACGGGGCGTTTATGACTTCTGCGAGCTGCGTCAATCCCTCACTTACCTATATGGCTTTTACGGCACGGGCTGCCAGCCATGCAGTAGAACAATTCAATAAAGGAATATTCTCTTAACCTACGATCCCTATGAAAAACGCATCAGCAAGAAACCTTTGGGGCGACTTTTTGGACCAGCACCTGGAATACGCCTTTGCAAAAGAACCCAGGGTCACCCATTTTTGTGACAATGAAAAGGACGCAAATACCTGTTTGAAACTCGTCCTCAAAGGGGTTAAACGGGCCACTTCCCACTCCCTTCTCGGCCTTCAATACAGAAAGGAACCTCTTCCCAGGATCGGGGATTTTACCATCATCACAGACTGGAATGGAAATGCAAAATGCATAGTACGGACCGTAGGTGTAGAATTAAAACCGTTTTTCAGTATCAGGGAGTCCTATGCCAAACTGGAAGGCGAAGGCGACAAGTCTCTGGAGTACTGGAAAAAAACTCACTGGGATTATTACACCCGGGAACTGGAACCCTTTGGTCGGGTTCCCCGTGAAAGTATGATCGTGGTCTGTGAGGTCTTTGAAAAGGTCTTTGAACGAAAGTGACCTTACCTAATCGAGCTCTACCCAGACATTCCCCCCTTTGTGGGAGGCCACGGTGGCCTCAATAAAATTCAGGCCACGTACCCCGTCGTTCATGGTGGGGAATTCCCCGTCATTGTATTTTTCTCCCCTTATGGCCCTGGCCACACCCAGGTAAATGTTGGCCATGGAATCAAAGATCCCTTCCGGGTGGCCCGGAGGTAACTTGGTGCCGTCAAGGGAAAGGGCGCTGTTATAGGTATGTCCTGGCTTATAGACCTCCATGGGCTCTGTATCGCTGATCTTGTAAAGGTAGTTGGGGTTTTCCTGTTCCCAAAGAAGGCCGAACTTCTCTCCGTAAATCCGGATGGCCAAGCCGTTCTCCTCTCCGGTAGCCACCTGGCTCGCCCTGATCACTCCTTTGACGTGATCTCCCATCCGGATAAGGGCGGTCCCGTCTACATCCATCTGGTTATCCGCATACAGGTAATTGAAATCGCACAAGAGGGATTTGACTTTCAGTCCCGTTGTGTATTCCACCATATTGAAGGCGTGTACGCCTATATCTCCCATACAGGAACTGATCCCCGCCTTTTTTGGATCGAGCCGCCATACCGTAGACCGCTTGGCCTTATCGTGTATAATGGTGTTGATCCATCCCTGGTAATAGCGCGCATCCACCTTGTGTATCTTTCCCAGTTCCCCGGCTTTAATCATTTCCCGCATCTGCCTTACCATGGGATAACCCGTATACGTATGGGTCACCGCAAAGACGGTCCCTGCCTTCTTGTGGGCATCCCGTAGGATCTTGGCTTCCTCATAGGTGGTGGTCATGGGTTTTTCACAGATCACATGGAAACCGTTATCCAGCAGTTTCTTAGCCATCGGGAAATGGAGGAAATTGGGCGTCAGCACGGCACAGACCTGGATTCTCTTTTCCTCAGGTAGCTTCATCTCTTCCTCCACCAAAGTATCAAAGTCCTTGTAGATCCGATCCGTAGGGACATCGATCTCCCTGGCAAACGCCAGGTTCTCTTCGTAATTGGCATTGAACACGGCTCCCGTTATGGTATAATTATCATTGATAAAAGAGGCTACCCTGTGCAAAACCCCTATGAGGGAATCTCCCCCTCCTCCGAGTATTCCAAGTCTGATTTTCTTCGGCATGTTGTGTTTTATTTTTTGTATTCGATGATTTCGTTTTTAAAGAAAATAGCGAACAAGGCCATGACCACAAAGGCAAAGATGGCCGGGAAGGTCCAGATATTCGTCCAGTCGTGTACGTTTTCGGATACCAGGTACAGGTCGGAGATCTTACCGGCCACCCAGAATCCTATGAGCATCCCAAGGCCGTAAGTGGCAAGGGTGATCAGCCCCTGGGCAGCACTCTTGAATTTCTCTCCCGCCTTGGAATCCGTATAGATCTGTCCGGATACAAAGAAGAAGTCGTAGCAGATCCCGTGAAGGGCGATCCCTATGATCAGCATAAAGGCCAGGTCCCCGGCATTGCCATAGGCGAACAGGAAATAGCGTATGGTCCAGGCCAGCATGCCCGCGATGATGGTCAGTTTAAACCCGAAGCGTTTAAAAAAGAAGGGAAGCAGCAGCATAAACAGCACCTCGGAGGCCTGCCCAATGGTCATCTTCCCGGTCGGGTTCTCCATGCCTATCTCAGCCAGGAATGGGTTCGCATTCTGGTAGTAGAAGGCCAGGGGGATACAGATGAGAACAGAGGAGATAAAGAAGATCAGGAAGTTCCTGTCCTTCAACAGTTTCAAGGCATCCAGACCCAGTATCGTAGAAAGATTTACATTTCCTTCCTTGATAGCGGTGGGCGGGGTCTTTGGCAGCGTAAAGCTGAAGAGCCCGAGCACAGCCGAGGCGATGGCCACCATGAGGAAGGTATTCTTCAGCATCCCTTCAGCCCTGGCTTCTGCGGAGTCCCAGAGGAAGACATAACTGATGATCAGGCCGGCTGCGATCCACCCGATCGTCCCGAAGACGCGAACAAAGGAAAATTCCTTAGCAGGATCTTTCATTTGGTTGAAAGAAATGGAATTCACCAGGGCCAGGGTGGGCATATAGATGATCATGTACCCGAGTACATATGGATAGAAAACAGAAAATTCCGGCGCGCTGTACATCTGGAACATGAGGAAAGCACCCAGTAGGTGCAGGATCCCGAGGATACGTTCCGCATTAAAATACCGGTCGGCGATAAGTCCGATGATAAAAGGGGCGATAATGGCGCCCCACGACTGGGTGGAGAAAGCCATGGCAATCTCTCCTCCGGTCGCTTTCAGATTATCCCCGAGGAACGTTCCCAGGGTAACAAACCATCCCCCCCAGATAAAGAATTCGAGGAACATCATAAAGGACAGTTGCACTTTGATTTTGGTGTTCATATCGCTCTGTTTAGGTTGTTATCGTTTGTAAAATACATAATCGAGAGAAACCGGCTCTATCCCCTGGTCCCTGAAATCCACCAGGATCTGTGCCCGGTGATGCGTAGAGTGGTTGACGATGTGGAACAGCATGTCCTGTACCGTATTGGTGAACAATCTCCCTTCTGAATTGTGGTAATCGATACGGGCTTCGAAATCATCCGTGTTGGTGATGATCTCAAAGGTGTTGCGCTGGTTCTCGTAGTGGATGTCCTTCCAAGTGGCCACAGGGTGTTCCTGCCAGACCTGAAAGGAAGGTTCTGTACCAGTTATCCTGGCGTTCCAGATATGATGTGCATTGAGCAAATGATTGAAAAGGGATGCGCTTTTTTCAGGAATTCCCTCCAGTTTGTCAAAAGCTTCTATCAATTGCTTGTTACAGAAAAAGTTGTAATCAAAGAGTTCGTTGAAGAATCCTTCCATAGGTCTTTGTCTATGTTAAGTCAGTTCTGAGGCTGATTTAAGCATCAAGGCCTTAGTGGCCATGATCCCTTCCTTTTCGCCCAATTCGTTCCCCTCGTATTCTACGCCAATAAAGCCTTTGTACCCGGCATCTTTGACGATCTGCAGCATTTTGGTGTAGTCGATCTCGGTTTCATTCCCCGATGCGTCAAAATTATGGGATTTCGCACTGACGGCCTTGGCATAGGGCATGAGTTCCTTCACTCCTTGATAGATGTCGTACATCTCCGCACAACCGCTGGAATAGTCGGCAGGATCATTTCGCCTTATACAGAAGTTCCCGAAATCGGGCAGAGTCCCGCAATTATCCATATTCACCTCAGACATCACCCTGGCCAGCATGGCTGCATTGGAGGATAAACCCCCATGGTTTTCCACCAGGATGTTGATCCCCTTACCCTTTGCATAGGTAGCCAACTGGGTGAGTCCGTCTACCGAATTAGGGACCCAGGTGTCAGGTTCCGTACTCCCTGCGAGATTGACCCGTATGGCGTGGCATCCCATGGCCTTTGCAGCGTCGACCCATTTGTAGTGGTTCTCCACGGCCTTTTTTCGTTCCCCAGCGTCGGAGGTCGCCAGATCGCCCTGCCCGTCTATCATGATAAGCACGTTTTCCAGGCCGTATCTCTCAGCTTCCTGATTAGACCTGTCCACGAAAGCCGCCATGGCCTCGGCGCTATAATCAGCTGCCTTCAATTCCTTGTCGTAAAGCTGACTTACATATTCGAGCCCGGAAAAGCCCCATTCAAAAGCCTTGGAAGCGAAATCATATGGGTCAAGATATCCGTTCCATATCATCCTGTGAACAGACCACTGTGCCAGGGAGAGTTTAAAAAAGGGTTCCGCCATTTCTGTGGTAGTTTCTCCTTCCTCAGTTTCTTCCTTTTTTCCCTGTTTACATCCGTAAATACCAAGGAGGGAAACACCCATCCCTGCTACCGCTGAGTTCCTTACAAATTTTCTTCTTTTCATGATGTACGTATTGCGATTTTGTAAAAAGCGTTCATAAAACCAACCGCCAGCCTTCAGAATCACAGTGCCAATGGGTTGATGATATTCCGGTTTTAATAAATATCTGAAATGTTGTCAAATCCGTTTTAAATCCTGTTAATTAACAGAATATCCTCAGGAATAAGGCCGTTTAAATGTAGACAATTAATTTTATAATTAATACATTTAGCTCTCAAACTCGAGATAACGAATGAGCAAATTTTATTACAACGAAGAGCAGGACTCCTATGACGCCATAGTGGTCGGATCTGGAATGAGTGGTGGCTGGGCTGCAAAGGAATTGTGCGAGAAAGGATTGAAAACCCTTGTCCTGGAGCGCGGAAGGATGGTGAGACACAGGGAGGATTATCCCACTGCCAATATGGATACCTGGGATTTTCCGAACAATGGAGAGTTACCCCCCGAGGAAGCGGCCAAGCAATTCAAGCAGGCCCGTACCGGGTATACTGTTAAGGCCCCCCATAATTTTTGGTTTGTCAATGACCTTGAACATCCTTACAATGAGACCAAGAGGTTCGACTGGATGAGGGGATACCACGTAGGAGGGAGATCCTTACTTTGGGGAAGGCACAGCTATCGTTGGAGCGATCTCGATTTTGAAGCCAACAAAAATGAAAAGATAGGAGTAGACTGGCCCGTGCGCTACAAGGACATTGAACCCTGGTACAGCTACGTGGAGACCTACGTCGGGATCTCCGGGGAAGCCCTGGGTCTGTCCCAACTGCCGGACAGTGTTTTTGAACCCATGATGGAACTGAACTGTGTGGAACAACACGTCCGGGAGAAAGTCGCAGAACATTTTGACGGAAGGGTGATCACCTCAGGAAGGGTAGCCCACATCAACAGTGATAAGCAATTCGGAGGGGATGGCCGTATTAGGTGTCAGTTCAGAAACCGATGTATAAGAGGGTGCCCGTTCGGCGCCTATTTCAGCAGTAATTCCTCCACCCTGCCGGCAGCTGAAGCTACAGGCAATCTCACCCTGAGACCCGATTCCATCGTTCACGAGATCATGTATGATCCGGATACCAAAAGGGCCACGGGGGTAAAGGTCATCGACAGGCTGACCAAGGAAACCTTTGAATACAAGGCAAAAGTCGTCTTCCTTTGTGCTTCTGCGATCGCATCAGCCTCTATTCTGATGCAATCCCGTTCTGACCGGTTCCCCAACGGAATGGGCAATGATTCGGACCAGCTGGGCAGGAATATCATGGACCACCATCTGGGGGTAGGAGCAGCAGGGAAATACGACGGTTTTGACGATATGATTTACAAGGGAAGGAAGCCCAATGGGGTTTATATCCCCCGTTTCCGGAATCTGGGGGGAAGTTCGAACATGACTTCCTTCAAAAGGGGTTACGGATATCAGGGCAGCGGAAGCAGGGGTAACTGGGATGAAGTAGTCTCCGAATTATCCCATGGAAAAAGCCTGAAGGAAGCCATATTGAAACCGGGGGGATGGACCTTTGGAATAGGCGGTTTCGGAGAGGTACTTCCCTATGAGGAGAACCGCATGACGCTCGACTATGACAAACTGGACCAATGGGGCCTGCCCACGGTCACCTTCGATGCAGAATTCGGTGAAAACGAGTGGAATATGAGGGAAGACATGAAGGAGCAGGCATATGAAATGCTAACCAAAGCAGGTCTCAGGGACGTTCAAACCTTTGACAGGCCTGGAGCACTGGGCCTCGGAATTCACGAGATGGGAACAGCGAGGATGGGAAGAGATCCCAAAACCTCTGTGCTGAATGCTTATAACCAGGTTCACGCCGTGCCCAATGTCTATGTCACTGACGGCGCCTTTATGACCTCAGCGGCCTGTGTTAACCCTTCACTGACCTATATGGCCTTCACGGCAAGAGCTGCCAATCACGCAGCCGAACAACTTAAAAAAGGATTACTGTAATGGACAGAAGAATCGCATTGAAGAATATGGGGTTGGCCCTTGGGTACACCATCGCCACCCCTACCCTTTTATCCCTCGTTCAGGGATGCAAGGAAGCAGACACGGTAGACTGGACTCCGGATTTCTTTACCAAGGAAGAAGGTAAGGTCCTGATCCAACTGGTGGATATCATTCTGCCCAAAACGGATACCCCATCCGCCTCGGAGGTAAACGTCCACGTCTTTATCGACCGCTTTACCAATGAGATCATGGAGGATGTACAGAGGGATATGACACAATTGTCCCTGAATAAATTTATAGAGAAGGCGCTTAAGGACTCCGGAAAGGAAAAGGCCGATGACCTTACTGCGGAAGATCTTGAACCCGTTCTCGCGGCGGCGCTGAATGTGACGGAAGAAGAAGAGATCGAGAATATGGAACTGATGATCAAGAATACCTCAGCCGCTTCCAAAGGCGAAAATGACGCTGTCCCCGATGAGGTGATGCGTTTTTCCTTCGCGAAGAACCTGAGGGATATGACCATCTGGGGATACAAGACCTCCGAATACGTTGGAGAGAACGTCTTAGCCTACCTGCCTATTCCCGGTGAATACATCCCTTGTGGGGATGTGAATGAACTCACAGGAGGAAAAGACTGGTCCCTTTAACAGGATCCGCTTTGAAACGAAGACACTTTATACAAAGAACGGCTATGGCCACCGGTACCCTGTCCCTGACAGGGTTCTCTGTCTTTGGGCGCAGTCGTGATCTCTCTGACACCTTCCAACTCAACTATGCCCCCCATATCGGGATGTTTCGTGAAAGCGCTGGGGAAGACCCCCTTGATCAGCTCCATTTTATGGCCGATGAAGGATTCCGGGCTTTTGAGGACAACGGAATGGCAGACCGTCCTTTGGCCGAACAAAACGCCATGGCTCGGGTGATGATAGAACGGGGCTTGCAAATGGGTGTTTTCGTCGCTCACAAGATCTATTGGAACAGCCCAAATCTGGCATCCGGGGATCCGGATAAAAGGGAAGAATTCCTGTCCCAGATCCGTAACTCGGTAGAAGTAGCGAAGAGAGTCGGCGCGAGATGGATGACCGTTGTCCCCGGACATAAGGATCTCACACTAAATATGGGATATCAGACGGCACATGTGGTGGAGACCCTTAAACGGGCATCCGAAATCCTGGAACCCCACGAACTTACCATGGTACTCGAGCCCCTGAATTTCAGGAACCATCCGGGACTCTTCCTGACAGAGAGTCCCCAGGCCTACGAGATATGCAAGGCAGTTGATTCTCCCTCCTGCAAGATACTCTTTGATATTTACCACCAGCAGATACAAGAGGGGAATCTCATCCCGAATATCGATGCGTGCTGGGATGAGATCGCCTATTTCCAGATCGGCGACAACCCCGGAAGGAAGGAACCCACTACAGGAGAGATCAATTACCCCAATGTACTGGAATTCATCCACCGTAAGGGATTCAAAGGGATCCTGGGGATGGAACACGGCAACTCGAAACCGGGGGTTGCAGGTGAAAGGGCCGTGATAGAAGCCTATAAAACGGTTGATCCCAAAACCTGAAACTCAATAACATTCAAATTTAATTCAGCTGAACGCAACTTTTAAGTTCGACTGCAGTCGCCCTGCGATCCGAAACCTATCTTTCGTTCGTAGATTATATAAAGGCAGACTGTCATGGAATACTACTTCTTACTTCTTTACGTGTATCTCCTACTTTTATTTATAGGCCATACTGCCATCAGGCCCAGGTTCGACAAATAAGCTCTACTCGGGAAAAAATATACCCCGGGAAGCAACTTTTTCTGAGGAAAAGTACTGCCGGGGCATAAATTAATAAACACTATCTACTACCTAAGCCTCAATAGGTACGGGTCCGGGGCGGATTCGGAGACTCTTCAGATCATGAACCGCACATAAGGCAATCGTCGTCTGCCTGACCGGCTTTTGCCTGTGCGATCAACGCTTTCATTTCTTCAGGGGTCATGGGCTCCACATCTACCTCAGAGTCATTCGCAGATGAGGCTTTAACCTGAATGGCCTCAGCGGCCTTAGGATCTGGGGGTGTAGCAGCTATCACCTCCGCTTCGGCTGCAACACTTACCGGCACCTCCTTTTTCTTGGTGTTGTCCAGGGTGAACTTGATCGCGTCTACAGCTGCCTTGGTCCTGAGATAATACATTCCGGTTTTCAGGCCGCTCTTCCAGGCGTAAAAATGCATGGAAGTAAGTTTGGAATAATTCGCATTTTCCATGAACAGGTTCAGGGACTGGCTCTGGTCTATGAAATAGCCGCGTTGTCTCGACATGTCTATGATGTCCTTCATGCTCAGTTCCCATACGGTCTTGTAGAGTTCCTTGATATCCTGCGGGATCCCATCGATATGCTGAACGGAACCATTGGCCCTCATCAGTTCCTGCTTGAGATTCTCATTCCACAACCCGAGATTGACGAGGTCTTCCAGCAGATGCTTGTTCACCACGATAAATTCACCTGAGAGTACCCTCCTGGTGTAAATATTGGAGGTGTACGGCTCAAAACATTCATTGTTCCCGAGGATCTGAGAGGTGGAGGCCGTTGGCATAGGAGCGACCAACAGGGAATTCCTCACCCCGTGTTTTTTCACACTTTTGCGAAGTTTTGCCCAGTCCCAGCGACCAGACAACTCCTCATCCTTGATGCCCCAGAGGTTGTGCTGGAACTTGCCTTCTGAGATCGGTGAACCTTTGTAGCTGGAATAGGCTCCTTCCTCCTTGGCCTCTTCCATGGAAGCGGTCACGGCTGCGAAATACAGGGTCTCGAAGATCTCCTGATTGAGCGTCTTGGCCTCATCGCTCGTAAAGGGCATGCGGAGCAGGATAAAGGTATCTGCCAGACCCTGGACCCCCAAACCAATGGGGCGGTGGCGCATGTTGGAATTCCTGGCTTCCTCTATGGGATAGAAATTCCGGTCTATAACCCTGTTCAGGTTCTTGGTGACCCGCTTGGTTACGCGGAAGAGTTCCTTGTGATCAAAGGTCCCGTTCTTGACGAACATGGGCAGCGCAATAGATGCCAGGTTGCACACGGCCACCTCATCGGGAGCGGTGTATTCCAGGATCTCGGTACAGAGGTTGGAAGACCTTATGGTCCCGAGGTTCTTCTGGTTGCTCTTGCGGTTTGCGGCGTCCTTGTAAAGCATGTAGGGAGTACCAGTCTCTATCTGTGACTCGAGGATCTTCTCCCAGAGTTCCCTCGCCCTGATGGTCTTTCGGCCTTTTCCTTCCTTTTCGTACTTCACATAGAGTTTTTCAAACTCCTCGCTATGGCTGGTAAAAAGTCCCGGACATTCATTGGGGCACATCAGGGTCCACTCCCCATCCGTCTCCACTCGCTTCATGAACAGGTCCGGAATCCACATGGCATAGAAAAGGTCGCGTGCGCGCATCTCCTCTTTTCCATGGTTCTTTTTCAACTCTAGGAATTCAAAGATGTCGGCATGCCAGGGTTCCACATAGATCGCAAAACTTCCTTTTCGTTTTCCTCCCCCCTGATCCACATATCTGGCTGTATCATTGAAAACCCGAAGCATAGGAACGATCCCGTTGGAGGTCCCGTTTGTCCCTGCAATATAGGATCCGGTTGCCCTGATATTGTGGATGGACAGGCCAATACCCCCGGCAGATTGCGAGATCTTCGCTGTATTCTTCAGGGTGTCATAAATGCCATCGATACTGTCATCCTTCATGGCCAGGAGGAAACAGGAAGACATCTGGGGCTTGGGAGTCCCGGAATTGAATAAGGTGGGGGTGGCGTGCGTAAAATATTTCTTCGACATGAGTTCGTAGGTCTCAATGACCGAATCGAGGTCGTTGAGGTGGATCCCCACCGCCACCCGCATCAACATGTGCTGGGGTCGCTCGACGATCTTACCGTTCAATTTCAGGAGGTAGGATCGCTCCAGGGTCTTAAAACCGAAATAATCGTAGCCAAAATCGCGGTTGTAGATGATGGTGGAGTCGAGCATTTCCGCATTCTCAGCGACCACCTGATGTACTTCATCTGAAAGGAGGGGGGCTTTTTTCCCGGTCCTCGGATTCACGTACTCATAGAGGTCCTTCATGGTTTCGGAAAAGGACTTCTTTGTGTTCTTATGCAGGTTGGAGACGGAGATGCGTGCAGCGAGTTTGGCGTAATCGGGATGGGCAGTGGTCATGGTCGCCGCGATCTCTGCAGCAAGGTTGTCCAGTTCCGAAGTGGTAACACCGTCATACAGCCCCTCTATGACCCTCATGGCCACCTTTACGGGGTCTACCAGGTCATTGAGTCCATAACACAATTTTCGAACCCTGGCGGTGATCTTGTCGAACATCATGGGTTCTTTCCTGCCATCTCTTTTTACTACGTACATTTTGCTGCGATTATTTGGTTAGAATACTACGGTTTGTTCAAGTTTACAAAAACTTAACATTTAAAAATTTGGCCATAAAAAGTCCTGAAAAAACAGGTCTTTTCTAGCTATGGGATTCCTTAGAAGTCAGCGTCGAAACTGATCTTCTGAGCATCCGTGTCTTTTTCTTTATTCAGGACACCGGCCTTCTGATATTCGGATACGCGTTTCTCGAAGAAGTTGGTCTTGCCCTGAAGGGAGATCATATCCATGAAATCAAAAGGATTGGTGGAATTGTATACCTTCTCGCAGCCGAGTTCCACCAAGAGGCGGTCTGTGACGAACTCCAGATACTGGGTCATCAGTTTTGCGTTCATCCCGATCAGGCTCACGGGAAGGGATTCGGTGATGAATTCCCTTTCTATATTAAGCGCATCTACGATAATTTCGGTAATACGTTCTTTGGGCACCTTGTTTACCAGGTGCTTGTTGTGAAGGTGGACGGCATAATCACAGTGCATGCCTTCATCCCTGGAGATCAGTTCATTGGAGAAGGTAAGTCCAGGCATCAGACCCCTTTTCTTCAGCCAGAAAATAGAGCAGAAGGCTCCCGAAAAGAAGATCCCTTCCACCGCTGCGAAAGCGATCAGACGTTCAGCGAAACTGGGCGAATCAATCCATTTCAGGGCCCAGTCTGCCTTCTTCTTGATGGCAGGAAAGTTTTCGATGGCCTTAAAGAGGATGTTCTTCTCCTTTTCGTCTTTAACATAGGTGTCTATAAGAAGGGAATAGGTCTCGGAATGGATGTTTTCCATCATGATCTGGAAACCGTAGAAGAACTTGGCTTCTGTGTATTGCACCTCGTTTACGAAGTTTTCAGCCAGGTTCTCGTTCACGATGCCGTCTGAGGCAGCAAAGAAGGCCAGGATGTGCTTGATAAAGTATTTTTCATCCGCATTGAGCTTGTTGTTCCAGTCAGACAGGTCCTGATGGAGGTCGATCTCCTCTGCCGTCCAAAAACACGCCTCGCACTTTTTGTACCATTCCCACAGATCGTGGTGTTTGATAGGGAATATTACAAATCTGTCTTCATTTTCTTGCAAGATAGGTTCTCGGACTTCTGACATTTTTCTTTAGTGTTTAGTGTTAGTATTTTGGGTGAAAAAGTACTTCGAGTTGGGACTAACAAAGATTGAAAAATGTTATTAAACTGTAAAGTCTGTTTTAGGCGAACGGCCTCAAAGTTTTTAACACAGCATGTTGAAATCTGGGTTCGTTGGTTATAGAGAAGGCCCTTAGCCTGCGTAGAGGAAAATGATATCTTTTTTCACTTCCTTGAACAGGAATTTTCCATACTCAGAAGTATTTATGGAGATACTGTTCGGTATGGTCAAAAAAGTATAAAAAAATACCACTTCAAATCTTTGGAGTGTCATGAAAAGGCAGTACCATGAAGAAGAGGATTACTTTCTACAGCCGATCAAAAGAAAAATTCAATCCCAAAATTTTTATCGCGATAAGAAAATCGGAATCGGGCATGACAAGATCACACCTCTGATTTGATGTAGAATAAAAAAGGGTGAAGAAAAACTTTTAAGGGGTGGTATTCGATTCGGATGTCTTTTGTTGGAGAGCGAACTCAGGTTGACTTTTATCCGAATTAACAGCCTCTCTTTCCCTGTTCTCGATTATTGACGCGATCGCGAGAACGAACACGAACAATAGGAATAAAAGGATGCATTTTTTCATGGTTAAACTGGTTAGGTTATCTCTTTGCGGGTATCCGAAAATTGAATTTATATGACGGATTCCATTCTAAGGGACGTGAAGCTACCTAAAGTTAGAGCCAGTTAGAAAAATATCCCATCAACGGTATAAATAATCTATGAAATACCTGTTTAATCAGGTTATGTGCTGGCGTGCCACCTCCTCCAGTTCGGCGTACCATTCCTCTCCGAATTTACGGACCAGGGCATCCCGAACGAAGCGATAGACGGGGACCTGCAACTCGGCACCCAGGTCACAGGCCGGATCACAGAGTTGCCATTTGTGGTAATTCACGGCAGTGAGAGAAGTATATTCAGTTACACGGACCGGATACAGGTGGCAGGAAACCGGTTTTCTCCAGGAAATCGCCCCCTTGTTATAAGCCTCTTCAATCCCGCATTTTGCGACCCCCTTCGCGTTAAATACGGTGTAGGCGCATTCCTTCTGGTCTATCAGGGGAGTTTCCCACTCCCCGTCTTCCCCGATCACGGAGGTCCCCTGAGAGTCTATGGCCCTGATTCCCTCCGGCCGCAAAAAGGGTTTTACATCCTCGTAGATCTCTTTGAGTATCCTGGTTTCACTCTCTTCAAGAGGTGCGCCGGCATCGCCGTCAACACAACAGGCTCCCTTGCAGGCCGAGAGGTTGCACACGAAGTCCTTTTCGATAATCTCTTCTGATACAAGTGTTTTTCCCAACTGGAACATACCGTGACAAATTGGCCACAAAGATATCTTAAACCTCTGAAAATCCGTGAACATTATTTCATAACGACCCCCCTTCGAATGCCGAAATAAATCCTATTTTTGCACCACTTTTAACACTGTTGGTATGCACCTGAATTTTCGTGAGATAGCGACTGCCACTATTATTCTCTTCGCGGTCATCGATATTGTTGGGAGTATCCCCATTATCATAGACCTCAGGAAGAAGGTGGGTCATATCCATTCTGAAAAGGCTTCCATCATCGCGGCATGCATCATGGTGGCATTCCTTTTCGTGGGAGAGGAGATCCTGAATCTCATCCGTATAGACGTCTATTCCTTTGCGGTGGCTGGTGCCTTTATCATCTTTTTCCTGGCGATCGAGATGATCCTCGGCATTACCCTTTACAGGGACGAGGAGCCGAGTTCTGCCTCCGTGGTGCCCATTGCCTTCCCGCTTATCGCAGGAGCCGGCACCATGACGGCTTTGTTATCCCTGAGGGCCGAATTTTATGTGGAAAATATCATTGTGGCCATCATTGCCAATATCATCTTTGTCTACCTGGTACTGAAGTCGTCTGCCAAAATAGAACGGGTTCTCGGCAAGGGGGGACTGGGTGTCATCCGAAAGGTTTTCGGGGTGATCCTGCTGGCCATCGCGGTAAAGCTCTTTGCCACAAACATCAATCAGCTATTCCCTTAACCCCTATCCGTTATTCGAAAACGCTATCCAATGAATAAGAAAATATCCATCGTCCTGATCCTGCTGGCCCTGGCCCTGATCGCCTACAACGTAACGATCATCGACTTCAATGAGCCTCTGGGAGAACAAAGTATAATAGCAGTCATAGGGGTTGTAGCGGGACTTTGTGCCATCGTGCTCCTGCTTATTCTCCTGACTTCCCGAAAGATCCAAAAGAAGATAGACGACAAATAGGTCTATTGTTCCGGGCAGCAGAAGTGGACATATTTTCTTATTTTAAAGAAATGAAACCCTTTCTGCTATCGAGCTGCCTGTTGTTGTTTTGTCCCTTGGTGGGTCAACCCCTCCCGGAATTCGTCGGTACCTTCAAGGATTCCATAGGTGTAGATGGCACAACCCATGACACTTTTTCCGCCTACATTCCTTCCGGTTTAGAGCCCAATAAAGAATCTCCCGTACTTTTTATTTTTGATCCCGGAGGGAGAGGAAAATCCGGAATTACAGCCTTTGTAGAGGTGGCAGAAGCCCATAATTTTCTTCTTATTTGCTCCAACAACGCAAAAAACGGCCCCTATGGCACCAATCTGGAAATTGCCGATCGATTGTTCAAAACGGTATTTGCCACCTATTCCATCGACAAGGACAGGATCTATACCGCAGGGTTTTCCGGGGGATCACGACTCGCTGCGACAATTGCGGTGCTCAGCGGGGCTATTCAGGGCGTAATCGCCTGTGGGGCAGGCTTTGCCAAACACCCCCTTTACTTTCCCAAAAAGGGTGAGCGCTTTTCATATGCCGGGATCGTCGGAAATAAGGACATGAATTACCGGGAGATGCAGAGAACCGTCTCCTGGCTGGAATCCATGGATATCTCCAATGAACTCTTCGTCTTTGAAGGGGAACACCGGTGGCCCCCAAGTGAAATAATCTTCAGGGCATTTGATTGGTTGCAGGAGGAGTTATACAGGAAAGGCGTCGAAGCTGAGGATGAACTGTTTAGACAGAAGCAATTTGAAAACCTGTACAGCAGGGCCCGGGATTTCGAGTCGCAGGAACAACTGGTAAAAGCAGTCAAAGAGATCGATCGCCTGATTCGGTATTATCCGGATATGATCTCCACTGACAGCCTGCAAAAGAGCCTTAGAAAGCTGCAAAGGGATCGCAGGTTCAAAAAAGAAAAGACCTTTTTACAAAAGATCGCCTCTCTGGAAGATACACTAGAAAGGAGAATCAGGGATAGATTCAATCTTGAAGTATCCATGGCCAAAAGCCCTGACGATTTCCGCTGGTGGGATAAAACCCTGACCGACCTCAAAGAAACCTACGGGGAACACGAGAGGGAAGAATACCAGCAGATGGCCTATCGCTTACAAAGACAAATTTTTGCATCCGCAGTAGAAACTATGGATAGCTATCTTCGGCAAAAGAAATCAGGTGAACTGGACTATCTGGAACAGCTTCTGCTGCATGTGGCCCCTCAAAACCCTTATACACACTATCAGCTAGCCCGGAAATATGCTATATTGAACAGTAGGGACAAAGCTCTTCAGCACTTGGAGAAAGTCCTGGAACTTGGATGGAACGACAAGACGTTATTTAAAAGAACTTCAGAGTTTGAAGCGTTAAAGGAAACAGAAGCCTTCAGGGTTCTTCTCGGGAAATACTGAGATCTCAATTACTCTTTTACCGCAGGTTTCTCGGGCTGCCAAGTGGGAGCATCCAGTTCCATCACTTTTTGCAACATGAGGTCGACCTCGCCTTTGATCTTGGCACTGAGGTTTTCCGAAAAAAGCTGTTCTGCCAGGGCCGCCTTCAGATACAATTTGATCCGCTCATCGTACTGGTAGAAGTCCATGGTGATATTGCTGGCCAGGGCAAAGTCCACAAACTTTTCGAACAGGATGTCATCCACCCTGAATTTCCTGACAAAATCATCCTCTGAGTAGGACGTATAGCGACCTCTGTCCTCTTCCAGATGCTCGAAGATAAATCGGGAGATAAAGCCCAGGCTTTCCATACTTTTAATGGTCTCCTCCTCCATATTCCCAATGGGTACGAATACGTCCGGAATGATTCCCCCTCCACCGTAGACCACCTTCCCCTTCGGAGTAGTAAACTTGAGGGAATCAGCCACCTTGATGCTGTCTGCAGAAACGAGTTCCCCGTTCTCATAGCGGTCCTCGAATCGCTCGTAATAATCCTCACTCCCGTTGTGATAATCCCTCTGTATGGACCTGCCCGTTGGGGTGTAATACCTGGAGACCGTAAGCCGCACGGCAGATCCGTCTCCCAGGGCCATCTCCCTCTGCACCAGGCCTTTGCCAAAGGATCGCCTGCCTACAATGGTACCCACATCGTTATCCTGCAGTGCTCCGGCAATGATCTCACTGGCAGAGGCCGATCTCTCATTGATAAGAACATAGACCGGCTTGTCCTCAAAGCTGCCGGCATCCGTAGCGTACATCTTTTCTACCTTTCCTTTCTTGTTCTTGGTAAAGAGTATAAGCTTCCCCTGTTCCAGGAATTCATCCGCCATTTGTTCTGCTATCCCGAGGTATCCTCCTGGATTGTCCCGGAGATCGAGCGTTAACTTTTTCGCTCCGGAACGCTGAAGGGATCTCAGGGCATTCCTGAATTCCTTAAAGGTGGTCTCTGCAAATCTGTTGATCTTTATATAGCCCATGTCAGGTGAGAGCATATAGTACGCATCCACACTTTTTATGGGCACCCGGTCCCTCTTTAGGGTGACGTTGAAAAAACGGTTCTCCTTCTTGCGATACACTTTCAGATCCACGGTTGATCCGCTCTCCCCTTTGAGCGCACTGACGATCTTCCTGCTCGGCAGGTTCTTCCCGAAAAGGGTATCCCCGTTTGCCTCCATGATCCGGTCCCCGGGCTCAATGCCTTTCAGGAAACTGGGGCCGTTTTCTACGGTCCTTATCACGGTGATCGTATCCCTGTACATGTAGAAATTGATCCCAATTCCCACGAAATCCCCTTTCATATTCTCTGATACCTGCGTCAGTTCTTCTCTGGGGATATAGACCGAATGAGGGTCGAGTTTATCCAGGATGTTGTTGACGGTCACATCTACGATGCTGTCCGTGTTTATTTCGTCCACGTATTCGTAGTCGATATAATCGATCAGCCGGTTGAGTTTATCTTTTTTGGAATTAGTCGAAAAGAGCCTTTCGGGCGAATCGTTGAAATTCAACTTCCCTCCGATCAGTATACCAATGGCAAGAGCCAGGGCTATTACTGCAGGCCATATATAATGATACTTCTTCATGAATCCTTATGCATTGTCTTCCGTAATATGGGGCAGGTGTTCCAGTTCTACCCCCGCTCTCTCCAGAAATTCAAGTCCGGAGTTATCTTTGTACGCCAACTGATAGACCACACGTTTTATGCCAGACTGGTGGATAAGCTTGCTGCATTCCCTGCAGGGAGAAAGGGTGATGTACAGGGTGGCCCCTTTGCAGGACTGAGTGGAGGAGGCAACTTTGGAAATAGCATTAGCCTCTGCGTGCAGCACATACCATTTGGTATACCCTTCCTCGTCTTCACAAAAATTCTCAAACCCTGTGGGCGTTCCGTTGTATCCGTCAGAGATGATCATGCGGTCCTTGACGATGATCGCACCCACCCTTTTCCTCACGCAATAGGAAAGCTTTCCCCATTCGTGTGCCATCCTCAAATAGGCCTTGTCGTATTTTAGCTGCTTCTTTTTGCTCACGTATATACTGGGATGCTTTTATTCTCAGATGGCAAACTATCACTAAGATACCGGCTTTGCCAGAGTCCGGCAACCAAATAGGGTTAATATTTATTTAAAACCGTTGAGGCGCTAATTCTCAGGCCGGCCAGGTGCCTATGATCATGGGCAGGGTGATGAGGATCACTACAGCCGTGGTCCCGATGATGAAATACTTGCGGGGCAGCCTCAGCACTCCTTCAAGGAGGGCCGCCAGGAGGAGTACTCCCACTATGACGACGACCTGGGAGAGTTCAATCCCTGTTGCGAATCCCAGAAGTGGGTTCAGCTTCTCGACCTCCCCGGCCATTAACATCTTGAAATAATTCGAAAAGCCAAAGCCGTGGATCAGCCCGAAAAAACCAGTGGCAGCTGCCTGCAGTTTAAAACTGAGATCGCTGTGTTGCTTCAGTCCTTCCCTGAGGTTGAAAAGAGCGGTCAATAAGATCGTTACAGGGATCAGGAATTCGATCAGGGCCACGTCTACCTCCACGACCTCATAGACAGAGAGGGCAAGGGAAAGGCAGTGGGCTACTGTAAAGATGGTCACCAGGGTGAGGACCTGTTTCCACAGCCTGAAGGTGTAGGGGATGGTCAGGGCCATCAGGAATAAGATATGGTCATACGCACTGAGGTCGAGCACATGGCCCAGGCCCAATTCAATATAGAATCCAAAACTCCACATAAATTCCAGGTTTATATTCCCCTTTCCCTCTGTATTTGTTCATAGGCCTTCTGCACCTCCTTGAATTTCTCCTCCGCCCCTTTCTTGATGGCCTCATTCTCCGTATTCACCCTGTCCGGATGATATTTTTTCGCCATGGTCCTGTAAGCTTTTTTCACCTCCTCATCGGAAGCGCCCTTGTCGATCTCTAGGATCTTGTAGGCATTGTCTGCCGCTTTCACGAACATAGCCTGAATACTCTCGTAGTCTATCTTCCCTATGCGCAAATACGTCGCTATCTCCCTGATCTTCTCTATCTCCTTGGAACTGATTGACCCGTCGGACTGGGCGATGGCGAACAGGAAGTGCAGGAGTTGCAGTCTCACCTCGTATCGGGTGCGTTGGTTGAGATATTCGCAGATCCGCTGGGCAGAGATTTCCCGCTTCTTGATAACCTCGTTAAAGGTCCTGAAGATCGCATTCGCCTTTTCCTTCCCATAGGTCTGGAGGAAATACTGCCTCACGTAGTCGAGTTCGCGCTGACTCACCTGTCCATCGGCCTTGATCACAATGGAACACAGAGAAAGAAGGTTGAGTTCGAAATCGGCAGGGGTCACCTTCTGACGGGAAAGGTCCTGAAAAACACTCCGCGCACCGAAACCTGAACCCATGCTGTCCATCAGGCTTCCCAAAAAGAAGCCCAGGATGGCTCCCGGCAAGCGGAACAAGAAGTACCCGAGGATGGCTGCAATCCAGCGAATCATAAAAAAATTTTGGCAAAGATAGGATTTAGAAGACAAAAGCCGGGGCAGTCTTAAGAAAGCTTTGGCTTTGAAATCATACAGTTTCATTATCTTTGTCCCCACAAAAAACAAGACTATGTATCCCGCAGAATTGATAAAACCCATGAGAGATGACCTGGCATCCGCAGGTTTCCAGGAATTATTCACCGCAGAGGCCGTTGAACAGGCCATCAATCAGGAGGGCACCACCCTGGTGGTGGTCAACTCCGTTTGCGGATGTGCCGCCGCCAATGCCAGGCCGGCTGCTAAAATGAGTCTCAGGAATCAGAAAAGGCCCGACCACCTCATCACCGTATTTGCCGGAGTGGATACGGAAGCGGTGGATGCAGCGAGGAACCTGATGGTTCCCTTCCCTCCTTCCTCCCCCAGCATGGCGCTGTTCAGGAATGGGGAACTGGTCCACATGATCGAAAGACACCATATAGAAGGCAGACCGGCAGAAATGATCGCAGAAAACCTCACCGAGGCCTATGACGAATTTTGCTAATTAGAAGGCAGTAAAATAATCTGAACCGCACTTTTAAAGGTGCGGTTTTTTATTTTTGCAGTATGCGGAAGATCCTGGCCTACCCCCTGACCATACTCTATTTCCTGATTTTCGGGATCATCCTGCTCGTCTTCCATCCCATCCAATGGATCTGCCTGAAAGGGTTTGGATACAACGCACACAAAAAAAGTGTGAGCATCCTCAATTTGGTCCTCATATGGTGCACCTATATTTTGGGAACGCGGTATACCTTTATCAACAAAAACAAGATCCCCGAAAACAAGCCCCTGATCATCGTCTCCAACCACCAGAGTATGAATGACATCCCCCCTATCATCTGGCACATGAGACAGCATCACCCTAAATTTGTCAGCAAGATCGAATTGGGAAAAGGTATCCCCAGCGTGTCTTTTAACCTGAGGCATGGGGGTTCCGTACTCATAGACAGGAAGGACAGCAAACAGGCCCTTGCAGCCATCGCAAAACTGGGGGAATACATAGAGGAATTCAACAGGAGTGCGGTTATCTTCCCCGAAGGAACCCGAAGCAGGACGGGGCAACCCAAGAAATTCCAGACCACCGGTCTCAAGGTCCTGATAAAAAAGGCCCCATCCGCCCTGATCGTTCCCATCAGTATAAACAATTCATGGAAAATGCTGCGTTATGGCAAATTCCCTTACGGAATCGGTTCTCATTTAATTTTCAAGGTCCACCCCCCCATACCAAATACGGGCGATCCGGAAGCGATCATCGCCAGGGCGGAAGAACTGATCAAACAAGACATCCTCACTCACCTATGAACACGACCGAAATCGTAGAGTCTACCATTGAATTTGTCAAGGAAACGCTTGGCGACGCAGAAGCGGGGCATGACTGGTTCCATACCCAACGCGTATTTAACAATGCGCTCCTCCTGGCCAGGGACGAGGAAGTGGATGTCCTGGTGGTAAGCCTGGGGGCCCTTCTCCACGACATAGCCGATGCCAAATTCCACGGAGGAGATGAAAACATTGGACCGAGGATGGCCAGGGAATTTCTGACCTCCATAGGGGTGGATAAAAAGACCGTCTCGGAGGTGTGTTTTATCATTGAGGAGATCTCTTTTAAGAATTCCATAGGAAGAAAAAGAAAGGGGGAGCTCCCGCTCGAACTGCAGGTGGTGCAGGACGCAGATCGCCTGGATGCTATAGGCGCTATTGGGATAGCACGTGCCTTTCATTACGGCGGTCATAAGAACCGGAAGCTATACGATCCGGATATCTCCCCGAACCTGAAAATGGACAAGGAGACCTATAAGAAGTCAGACGGACCCACCATCAACCACTTCTACGAGAAACTCCTTCTGCTGAAAGACAGGATGAACACCCCTGCAGGAAAAAAGATAGCCGAAGAGCGACACGAATTCCTGCTACATTACCTGGAGCAGTTCTATTCGGAATGGAACGGGGAAAGATAAATCCCACCTGAATTTCTATTTCAACCCCCGTAAATCGCTTTAAGGGAATTTCCATTATTGGTGTTGTTTTTCTATCTTCAAAAACTCAAAAAACACATCCATGCAAAGGCGAAAATTCATCAAAAATGTAACGGCCTCCACGGCCGTATTCTCAATCGTTCCGAGTTACGTACTGGGAAAAGGGCACGTGCCTCCCAGTGACACCCTCTACATAGGCGCCTTCGGGGTGGGGGGAAGAGGATTGGGGGTGATCCAATCCCTGCAGGAGACCGGAAAGGTAAAGTTCGTATCCTTTTGTGATGTGGACGAGAGGCGAGCCGCTCAGACCTATGAGCTCTTCCCGGACGTTAAACGATATAAGGATTATCGCAAGGTATATGACAAGCAGTTAAAGGACATGGATGCCGTAATGGTCGCCACGCCTGATCATACCCACGCCACTATCGCCCTGCCATTTATGCGTGCCAAAAAACACGCCTATGTGGAAAAACCCCTTACGCACAATATTGCGGAGGCCCGACTCATGACCCAGGTGGCCAAGGAGAACGGGATCGTTACCCAGATGGGGAACCAGGGGGCGTCCAGTGATGGCAGCCGACTGGCCAAGGAATGGATTAATTCAGGCGTGATCGGTACCGTAGAACGGGTCGATTGCTGGACCAATCGCCCGGTGTGGCCACAGGGTGTTCCCCTTCCCAAGGGAAAGGATGAGATCCCCGAGGGGCTCGACTGGGACCTATGGCTGGGACCGGCGGCAATGAGGGACTACAACAACGCCTACCTGCCCTTTAAATGGAGGGGATGGTGGGATTTTGGGACCGGAGCCCTGGGAGACATGGGTTGCCATATCATGGAAACGCCTTTCGGGGTGCTGGACCTGGGATATCCTACGGAAGCAGAAGCCAGCTGCACCACGAACTGGGTCGGTGACTTTGTGGAAGCAGATTACAGCGCATCCTGCCCCGCATCCTCCATCGTCCGCCTCAAATTCAATACTGAGAAACACGGGGATATAGCATTGAACTGGTACGATGGCGGCATCATGCCGGATCTCCCAGATGAACTGAAGGACGGGGAGACCATAGGCGACACCGGTGGAGGTACGGTCTTCTACGGTTCTAAAGGCATCCTGGTGTGTGATGTCTATTCCAGGAATGCCCGATTGCTCCCCTCTGAAATGATGGGTCTTTTTTCACCCCCTACTCCTACATTGCCAAGGATAGAAGGCAGTACCGGAGGCCATCAGAGGAACTGGGTGGAAGGTTGCCTGGAAGGGAAAGCCACCTCTTCCGATTTTGCGCGCTCCGGCCCGCTTACCGAAGCGGTGCTCATGGGGAACCTGGCCATTAAGGCAAATCAGTACAAGGAATTGAAAGAAGGTAAACAACTGGGCGACTGGGATCCGTATTTCTACCCCGGCAGGAGAAAGATCATGTGGGATGGAGAAGCGATGAAGGTCACCAATTTCGAAAAGGCTAACGAATGGGTAAAAGGTTCCTACCGAAAAGGCTGGGAATTAAAATAGTCTGAGCTGCCCGTCCTTATAACTTCTGTGAAGTTCTTTGTTGAGCTCGGGGAATTTCCTTCCCTTAAAATACTTCTGTTTGGCTATTCGGGCCACCATATGGAGGTTTTTGGCCAAGGGGCCTTCTCCCTTATTCCTGATTCCGAATCTGCTGTCTGAAAGCTGCCCACCGTGACAACTCTCAATCTGGCTTAATACCTTATCGGCCCTGTCTGGCATGGCCCTTCTGATCCAATCCGTAAACAATAGCCCGATGGCCCCGTTCAGGCGAACCACGGTAAAGGCAAAGGAAAGGGCCCCGTGATCGGAAACGGCTTTGGCCAATGACATGAGCTCATGGCTGTTGATCCCCGGAATAAGAGGAGCCAGCATGGCATTTACCGGGATACGGTTCTCGGATAGCACTTTGATAGTCTGAAGCCTCCTTGCAATAGTTGCCGTCCTCGGCTCAAGTAGACGCCTGGTCTCCTCCCTCAAAGAAGTGACCGAAATATGAACTCCGACCAACCCAAAGGAATTCAACTCTTTTAGCAGGTCAAGATCTCTCAATACCATCGCATTTTTGGTGATGATCCCCACCGGATGCCTGTATTTCAGAAAGACCTCCAGACAAGCCCTGGTAATCCTGTAGTGTTTTTCCGCAGGCTGATAACAGTCTGTATTCCCGGATAGCACGATGGTCTCGGCTTTCCACGTTCTGCTTCTGATCTTTTCCTCCAGGAGTTCCGGGGCGTTTTCCTTGATCAGTACTTTCCTTTCAAAATCGAGGCCCGCACTGTATCCCCAGAATTCATGAGTATTCCGGGCGTAGCAGTAAATACACCCGTGTTCGCACCCCTGGTAGGGATTCATGGAAAAGGACATGCCCACATCGGGGCTCGTCACCTTATTTACTATGGTCTTCGGATGAACCGGGATGTAGGAAGTTTTGTTGGAATCTGCCAATTCACCATGTTCCAGGCAGTATTCCAGGAAATCATCCCTCCATTCAGAGTGGAATTTTTCGAACTTGTTGAATGAATTGTGCTGAGCACCTCGTCCCCTGATAAATTCTTTTTTCATGAAATTGGATTATATCCAAATATATGGATATTTTCCAATTTATGATTTTCTTTATGACCTAGTTAATAGCGACATTCACCAGCTGTTTTTTGGTGCCGCGTTTAGCGTAGAAGAGGATCTTTCCCTCGGAGCTATCTATCAAGGGGTTGGAGACCATCAGAGGAAGTCTGGCATCCTTTGAGTCGATGATCTTCTCGTAACTCATCTGGCCCTGCCCGTCCAACTGGATGACAAAAACATTGCGGTTCCGGCTCAGGCCCTGTTTAAAAATGATGCGCTCATTGTTCAGCACCTGCGGATTCTCTGCGGCCGTACTGATGAAGAAATAGGTCTTTCCATCTCGGGTGAGGGCGCTGTAGGAGGCGTAATCCCCGTCTCCCTGCGTTACCTCTGATTTATTGATGTTCCGTGCCCAGACCGTATTTCCGTTTGGGTCGAGTTTAGCACTGACGATATCGTTATGGTGGAACCTTTCCACCCTGATCCTGCCCCCACTCGAATTCGCCTGAATACTTTGGGTGACAAAGTATTCTTCAGCGTTGAACAGGATATGGTTGTCCGGGGTGACCGTCGCATTTTTAAATACGAGGTTCTGAACCTCCTTATCGTATTCCTGTCCGAACTTGTCGAACATGAATTGTTCAGTAAACGGATTGTATTTCTTGACCTTTATCTCCATCGTCGATGGGTCTACCCTGAAATACGACAGACCGTTGTACCGGTTGTCCTTGCGATCTGCGTAGAACCCCACACAGATCAGATCCCCTCGATTATACAGCGGTGTCAGCGATTCGGAGTACTTCCCTTCCGAATCGAAGGTTAGGGTCTTGATCCCGGAAGGAGTTAGGCGAATGAGTTCATACTGGAATTTGCGTTCCAGGGCGGTGAATCGCCGTTTTTTGAAATAGGCTTTTCCAACGATAAAGACCTGACTAAGGTCATTGGAGACCTCCACGCGTTCAAAAGCGTAGTTCTTTTCCTCCACCTCCGCCGAGAAATCCTGGTACATCACCTGCTTCAGGCTGGAGGAATAGAGATAGATCTCATGCCTGTTGTCCTTTCCTTTCTTGAAATGAGTACTGATCAGGAATGAATTCCTGTCCTCAGGAAAGAGCACGGTAGTGCTGAACCCTGAATTGAAATTTCTGTTGTAATAGTTTTTGTCGAGAGGGTTGTTAACGGGGGCCGAGGAAAAAGAGAGAAGCTTTTCAGCTGTAAAGGAAAAGGGTTCTATCGGGCTCCTGTGGACCCAGTACTCATAGGCCTCTGCCTCCATATTGTAATCCAGGAAAAGGAGGTAAAGTTGTCCATTCCTAAAATACCCGTGCACGAATTCCCCATCCTTGAGCTTGTAGTTATACTCCGAGATCAGCTGCAGGTTTTCGTCGTAATGTTCGATGAGATAGCCCTTTGGCGTCAGGATCAGTCCGGTGTAATAGGCCCTTACCATAAGGCTCCCTCCTTTGCCGTCATCCTCGATGGTCAGGAGGTTGGAGTATTTGTACCGGTCATTATATTTCTCACCAAAAGTGTAGTCGATAGGATATTCCTGTGCCCCAGCAAGAAATCCCACACAAATCAGCCCGAATAGCAGGATCTTTTTTCGCATATAAGAGAATTACATCCGATGTTGTCAGGACCCTTGAAACGAAGCTTTTCTCTTCTCCAGGAATGCCGTGGTACCTTCTTTGAAATCGTCTGTGCCAAAGCATTGCCCAAAGGCATTGATCTCTACTTCAAATCCGTGAACATCATGTTTAAAACCCGCATTTATCGCTTTTATTGCCTGACTGATCGCCATTGGAGAGTTTTTTGCGATCTTTTTAGCAATGTCCGTACAGAAATCGAGCAGTTCTTCCGATGAGGCGATATGATTGACCAGGCCGTATTCAATCGCCCTTTCCACATCGATCATCCCACCGGTCATGATCATTTCCATAGCTCGCCCTTTCCCTATCAACTGGGGGAGTCTTTGCGTACCTCCATAGCCTGGGATCACCCCCAGGGATACTTCGGGAAGACCCATCCTTGCATTGTGACTGGCGATCCTGAAATGGCAGGACATAGCAAGTTCGAGTCCACCTCCCAACGCAAACCCGTTGATGGCGGCGATAACCGGTTTTTCCAGATTTTCAATGTAATCGAAAAGCAATTCCTGTCCCTGGGCCGCCAATTGCCCTCCCTGTTTGGTGTTAAAATGAGCAAACTCGGAAATATCCGCTCCTGCAACGAATGCCTTGTCTCCCGCACCCGTAAGAATGATCACCCTGACCTTGTTGTTCTTCTGCAATGCTTTGAAGGCCAGGTGCAATTCCTTGATAGTGGCCGTGTTGAGCGCATTCAGTTTTTTGGGCCTGTTGATCGTCACAATGGCCAGGTGCTCTTCAAGTTCAACGAGGATATTGTTGTAATCCATATTTATGAGTTTTGATTTGCTTTTGGGAAACGTACGGTAAATACCGTCCCCTTACCGGGCTGGGAGGTGAGGGTGATGGTCCCTTTATAGGTCTCCACAATATTTTTGACCATCCCGAGCCCCAGGCCCATCCCACTGGTCTTGGTGGTAAACTTGGGCTCGAAGACCTTTTCCTTCACATCATCCGATATCCCTACGCCGTTGTCTGCAACGGAGAGCTTCACATAATCCCCGTCAGAGACCACCGATACGAGGATCCGTGGGGATGGCACATCGGGTACAGCCTGGATCGCATTCTTCACCAAATTGGTGACGACCCGGATCAACTGGGTACGGTCTAATTTCGCAATTATTTCTTCTTCTTCGGAGATAAAATGAATGTAATTCTCATTGAAGATATCCAGGGCCAGTTTGACGGTCTTTACCACATTCAGGGTTTCGTTCTGCTGGGCGGGCATTTCGGCGAAATTCGAAAAGGCCGCGGCAATACTGCTCATCGTGTCTATTTGCTGGATAAGGGTATTGGAGAACTCCTCGATCTTCGTCCTGGCATCCGGAGCTTTAGGATCGAATTTTCTTTGAAAGCTCTGAACCGTAAGTCGCATTGGGGTAAGGGGGTTCTTGATCTCGTGTGCTACCTGTTTCGCCATCTCCCTCCAAGCCTGCTCCCGTTCGCTCCGGGCAAGCTTTACCGCACTTTGTTCGAGTTGATCGATCATGCTGTTGTAAGAGTCGATCAACTTGACGATCTCCTCACTTGGGTTCTTGACGAAGATCTTCTCATTGCGCTTTGCGATGTTGGTGTGGTGCAACTTTTCGGATATGGTCTCCAGGGACCGGGTGATGTATTTGGAAATGAAATAAGCGAGGAAAATAGCCACGATAAACATAATGAAGTACACCCCACCCAGGCGGAACAGGAACTCCCTCAACTCCATACTGTTGAATGAATTATCTTCATAGTAGGGGAGGTTCAGAATCCCAATGGGTTTGAACTTTGGGTCCGTGATGTAGGTGTACGAGGCCTGGAATTTGTTTCCCGCTGCGAGGTTGTCTTCCACCAGTCGTTTGTTCGGGCTTTCCTTAAGGGCGTTCAGGACCTCGGCGCTCAGGCATTCCGAAATAGAGTCATTGTAGAATTTGGGCCTTGAACTTTTGACGAGCTGCCCTTCCAGGTCGTAGATGTTGAAATTCACGTTCTGAACATCTGCGATCCGGTAGATCTCATCCTTGAAGATGAGCCCGAGATTCTCCGCGACCACCGGGTAGGTCGTTTCCTGCAAGGCGTATGCAATACTTTGCTTGACCTGTTCCTCCTTTCGTTCCAGCCTGTCCTG
This sequence comes from Muriicola jejuensis, assembly GCF_010671595.1. GTDB lineage: Bacteria > Bacteroidota > Bacteroidia > Flavobacteriales > Flavobacteriaceae > Muriicola > Muriicola jejuensis. Next base: position 1,046,999 of record NZ_JAABOP010000001.1, read on the forward strand.
ATGGTAGTCCCTGGACTGTTCCCTATACTGATAAATGGTCACTCCTGCGATGAGTACCGAGGCGATCAGCACCAGCAATATCATGGTAACAAAAATCCTGGACCTGAGGGAGAACTTCTTGAACAAGATGCCTTAATTTGAGCTTAAAGATAGCAATAATCGGTCCAAAGTACGCTGTTCCCGCGGGTTCCCCCGCCCAATTGATAAGCTGGGCAGTAATCCTTCAGGCTTCCGGGTTTTTATCCCTGATCCTCTTGTAGAGCCGGATGCCCAGCATCAAAAGAACCGCGAGCAAGAGGATCCCGACCACGCCAAAGATCCAGTCGAACGCGCTCTTGAGGACCACGAGGAAGGTCACAGCGAACAGGACGATGGTGGCTCCTTCATTCCAGATCCGCATAAAATGGGAGGAATACCTGATCTCATCCCTTTGTAATTGCAGGTACATCTGGTGGGTCTTGAGATGATAGGCGATCAGCAAGACGACAAAGAGCAATTTGACGTGCATCCAGGGCTGACTGAGCCAGGACGGCATAAGGAGCAGCAACCAGAGGGCAAAAAGGGTACACAGAACGGCCGAAGGCCAGGTGATAATGTACCAAAGCCTTTTGGTCATCAGCTTCAGCTGATACGTGAGAATGGTCCTGTCTGGTTCCGGTTTTTCTGAGGCCTCTATGTGATAGACGAACAACCTGGGGATATAGAACAAACCGGCAAACCAGGTGACCACAAAGATCAGGTGCAGGGATTTGATATAGTTGTAATACTCCATCTTCCTCAATACACTTGGATGGCGCCAATACCAGATTGCCACAATTCCTTGTTATAGGCCGGAATGGAAGTCTCGATAATGCGTTGTGCACGCGATCTCAACCCCGCCCATTGGGCATCCAGTTCTCTTTTCCGGTCCCGGGATCCCTGGTTGATCCTGGGGATCTCACTGTTAGTTAAATTGATAAGGTAGATGTACTCTGCCGTGAATTTATTGGGAAAGTTCTCCACATCGTCATAGGCCTGAGATTTTCTCTGGATCATGTCCTCATCCCATGCCACCAGTTCCGCCAGCAATTTTCTACCCGAAGCTTTCAGAGGTCCTTCCTCAAGACCTTCCAGGAGTGACCTTAATTGAGCTTGCACCTTGAAAAGCCGGTTTACCGTCTTGTGCATGGCATTGAGTTCCGTCTCCATGGCCGTCATAAAATCGTCGTACTCGCCGTACTCCGCTTCAGTCACCCCGAAACCGGGGGTTGGGAGGATATTCCCTTTGGTGATCGCGGTTTGATCTCCCGTGCTCAGGCGGATCTCATAAGTGCCCGGAGAGGCCTTGTGACCGGTAAACCCTGCTTCCATGTACGCCCCGGGGATACCTTCCATGATTGGATGATTCAGGTCCCATACAAATCTGTTCAGCCCCTTGTCTGTTGACAGGACTGGTTTCGGGGGTGGCCCGCCTCCATTGTGCTCCTGGTAGGTAGAGTCTTTTACGGAAGTGAAAGTCCGGATAAGTTTGCCCGCTTCGTTCCTGATCTCCATGGTCAGCGGGGTGTTCTCATTCATTTCTGGCAATTCGTAATACAGCACCATTCCGTTCGCCGGATTCACTCCCTGGGTGGGATGGGTTCCTTTGAAATCCTTTGCATCTCCACTGAGGGGACTACCCCAGGAAGCGTTCAAGGTGTCCTCGGGGCGATAGATCTTCAGTCCCTGTTTGCCCGGCTCGTACTGGGCCAGGGCAGCCAGGTCGTCCAGTATCCAGAAAGACCGGCCTGAAGTGGCTACCAGCAGATCCCCCTGATGGACCAGAAGGTCTGTTATGGGCGCATTCGGCAGATTGAGTTGGAAAGGCTGCCAGGCCTGACCGTCATTCCAGGAAATATAGATGCCCTTCTCGGTTCCTGCGTACAGCAGTCCCTTTCTGGAGGTGTCCTCCCTGACGACCCTGGTAAAGGATCCATAGGGTATCCCGGAACTGATATTGGTCCATGTCTTTCCGTAATCCTCGGTTTTGTACAAAGCTGGGGTATGGTCATTGAACTTGTAGCGGGTTGTGGCGATATAGGCGGTTCCCGCATCATGGGGGGAAACTTCGATCGCATTGATAAGGCATTCCTTCAGACCTTTAGGGGTAACGTTTTGCCAGTTCTCACCACCATCCCGGGTGAGATAGACGAGTCCGTCGTCACTCCCGGTCCAGTACACTCCCGACTCATGGGGTGATTCGGTCATGTAAGCAATGGTCCCGTAATTCTCCGCTCCAACGGCCTCAACGGTGTAAGGGCCACCCCCTTTTCCTTGTTTTTCGTCCATGTTCCGGGTAAGGTCAGGGGAAATTTCCTCCCAGGTAACCCCCATATCCCTGGTGCGGAGTACGAGCTGTGCACAGTGAAAGAAGGTATTTGGTTCGTGCTGGGAACGTATGATGGGTGCATTCCAGTTAAACAGGTATTTCATGTCGCGGGCAGCCCTGCCCAGGTACTGAATGGGCGCGGCTACGATCTTTGTCGTAGCCTTGGTCTTGACATCCAGCAGGTCTATATATCCCAGGTAGCTTCCCCCCATCACATAGCGCGGATCATCCGGGTCGAAGGCGAGAAAAGCGCTTTCACCTCCGGCCGAATAGGACCAGTCGCGTTCCCCTATTCCCCCTCCGGAAAGGGATAGATGCGCGATCCTGACAGAGGTGTTGTCCTGCTGCCCTCCATAGAGGTTGTATGGGAACAAACGATCCGCGTTCACCCGGTAGAATTGTGCCGTAGGCATGATGTCAAGGGATGACCAGTTTTTCCCGTAATCAAAGCTTATGGCTGCTCCCCCGTCATCTGCGATGATCATATTCCTGGAGTCCGAGGGATTGATCCAAAGATCGTGGTAATCCCCGTGTTTGCCTTCGATCTCTTCCCAGGTCTTACCCCCGTCAATGGATCGCAAGGCCTGAGCGCTCATGACATAGACCACATGCTCGTTATTGGGGTCCGGGAACACCTCGATATAATACCAGGCCCGCTGTACCAGCCTGTTGTCCCCGCTTACCATCTTCCAGGATGCCCCGGCATCTTCCGAGACAAAAAGTCCGCCCAGGTCCTTATTCGAATCACTTTCAACCAGGGCATACACTTTCTGTGGGTTGGCCTGGCTCACCGCGATCGCCATTTTTCCTTTTTCCTCGGGAAGTCCGTTATGGATCTTCTTCCAGGTTTCACCCCCGTCCGTAGATTTGTACAGGCCGCTGCCCTCACCCCCACTGATCACCTTATCCGGCGTCCTTTGGTGGTGCCACATACTGGCGTAGATCACCTCCGGGGTAGACCAGACCATGGAGAGTTCATTGCACCCCGTAAGGTCATTGACATAGAGGACCTGTTTCCAGGTAATCCCCCCATCGGTACTCTTGTAGATCCCTCTGTCTTTTGTGGGCCCGTATAAGGCCCCCTGTGCCGCCACATATACAATATCCGGGTTTGTTGGATGGATAAGAATACGTGCGATATGCTGTGTCTTCTCCAGCCCGATCTTCTTCCAGGTGCGGCCTGCATCAGTCGACTTATATACCCCATCTCCATAGGAGGTCATTACCCCCCTTACGGCGTGTTCCCCCATGCCACAATACACGACATTCGGGTTGGAAGGGGACACGGCCACGGCACCAACCGATCCCATTTCAAAATAGCCGTCAGAGATGTTCTCCCAGCTTACACCAGCGTCCGTGGTCTTCCAAAGGCCCCCTCCCGTGGTGCCCATGTAATAGGTAAGCGGGTCTCCGACAACTCCGGTTGCAGTCACGGAACGCCCACCTCGATAGGGGCCGATATTTCTGTATTTCAAGGGCTGAAAATAGGATTCTGCTGTTTGACCTACCAGGGCTGTGCTGACCGCAAACAGGAAGAGAAATAGATGTATAGATCTCATAAGGGTATGGGGTGTTTTCGAGTGAGTGGTTAAAATATCCCGACAGGCCCATGCTTTTCCCACAGGCCTGTCAGGATACCATTCTATTCTTCTACAAAAAGGTAATTCAGTTTAAGGGTATTGAAAGATTCGTTAAATGCCTTGATCTCCTCACTGACCAGTGTATCGAACTGGGTCAGTTGTTTCTCAATCTCAGCGGTAAGTTCGTTCTTGACCATCACATCCTGGGTGGTAGGATGGAAGTCGTCTATGGATACCAGGCTGTTCAGATGAGCGAGCTTATTGGTCAACTTGATGGGAAAATTCAAAGGATCCTGCCCGCTCCTGTTCTGTGTCTGGTACAAAGCTTTCTCCACAGACTCCAGATCTGCCTTCAATTTTTTCGCCTTTTCTACTAGTTCTTTCGTAGATGTATCCCCTTTGTACTGGGTCATAAACGCATCGAGTTGATCCTTGATGTTCCGGATCTTCTTGATAGATCCATGAGCCTTGTCTACCGTTTTATTGATGTCCGAAATGAAGTCGTATTGCTGCTGCATTTGGGCAACCGTGGCTTCTGCCCGCGGATCCGGTAAGATGGTGAATGGCTGTGATTGTGTTTTCCCGTTGACGGTCATATGCACGCGATAGTCTCCTGGTACTGCCTTGGGGCCATCGAGGCTCGCCCACCAGAGGATCATCCCTTTGAATTCCTGTGCTCCCTTCCCACGGGTATCCCAGACGTGTGTGTTCCCGCCCGACTTTACCTTGAGTTTCTGGTCGTTTTCTTTGGCGTAGGTACTATAAGTGGCCAGGGTATCTCCGGCTGGAGTAGTGTACGTCAGGGCGATGCTATCTTTTTCATTCACTTCCTTTAGATAGAAATGCGTGATCACCCCATTGGGATGGTTCTGCCCTTCTGTTTTGGAAGGCGTTCGGGAAGTTCCCCCTTTGGTGCGATAGGCGTCCTTGGGTTTAAAGAGGATGGCCTCCTTACCCGGAGCTCCCTCACTTAATTGATGCAAAACGGTAAGATCATCCAGGATCCATAAACTCCTGCCCTGGGTGGCTACGATCAGGTTGTTATCCTTTACGGCCAGGTCGGTAATTGGGACAATGGGCAGGTTCTGCTGGAAAGGTTTCCAGCTGCTGCCATCATTAAAGGATATGTACATCCCTGTTTCCGTCCCGGCATAAAGAAGCCCTTTTCTTTTTGGATCCTCCCTGACCACCCTGGTGAAATGCTCAGGTGCTATTCCGGAGGTGATCTTCTGCCAGGTTTTTCCGTAATCCGTGGTCTTGTACAAATATGGCTGAAAATCTCCCAGTTTGTAACGCGTTGCCGCCACATAGCAGGTTCCCTCGTCAAAGGCAGAAGGTTCTATGCTGTTCACCATAGACCATTCCGGCATATTAGAGGGAGTCACATTTTCCCAGGTAGCACCTCCATTTCTGGAAATATGGATCAGCCCGTCATCGCTGCCCACCCATAAGAGGCCTTCTTTAAGCGGACTTTCATTCGCCGCGAAGATGGTACAATAGTATTCCACTCCGGTGTTGTCCTGGGTGATAGGCCCCCCGCTGGAGACCAGTTTGTCCGGATCGTTCCGCGTGAGGTCCCCGCTTAGCAGTTTCCAGCTTTGACCCTCATCCGTACTCAGGTGCACATGATTGGAAAACGTATACAATTTTTTGGGATCGTGCTTGCTAAAGATGATGGGGAAATTCCATTGAAATCTATATTTCATGCCTTCCGCCCCATATCCCATTGGGTTGTCCGGCCAAACATTGATCCCTCTGACCGTATTTGTCTTGTGATTAACCCGGGTCAGGAATCCTCCGTAACTGCCTCCGTAAACGATGTCATTGTCCGTAGGATCCACCGCCAGATGGGCAGACTCCCCCCCTGCGGTAGATTCCCAATCCCCCTCTCCTATGGTCCTTTCATCGCTTCGGTGCCTGATGCGAATGGTGGAATTGTCCTGCTGTGCGACGTAGATCCTGTAAGGGAAAGCATTATCCGTAGTCACCCTGTAGAATTGTGCCGTGGGTTGATTGTAATAGGTACTCCATGTTAATCCCCCATCATAGGAGATCTGCGCACCCCCATCATCCCCAATGATCATCCTTTTAGGATTTTCCGGGGCGATCCACAGATCGTGGTGATCCCCGTGAGGGGCATTAAACGTTTCAAACGTCTTACCCCCGTCCGTTGAGCGGTGGTAACGAACATTCAACACATAAACCATATCCTCATCTTCCGTATCGGCATATACCCTGGTGTAGTACCAGGCTCTCTGCCTCAGACTGCGTTCGGAATTCACCTGGCTCCATTTCTTTCCCCCGTCTTCCGAGCGATACAGACCCCCTTTATCCTTGTTCTCTACGATAGCCCATACCCTGTCAGGATTTGCAGGGGAGACCGCTACGCCTATGATCCCCAGGGTATCCGTGGGGAAACCATCATTCTTTGAGATCTCTGTCCAATTCTCCCCGCTGTCTGTGCTCTTCCACAGGGCAGAACCGGCTCCCCCGCTGCTCAAACTGTAGGGTGTGCGTTGAGCTCGCCAGGTGGAAGCATAAAGGATACGCGGGTTGGTGGGATCGAGAATAAGGTCTACGGCTCCCGCCTGATCGTTGGCGAAGAGAACCTTTCTCCAAGTAGTACCTCCATCCGTACTTTTGTAGACCCCGCGGTCCTGAGAGGGCTTATAGATATCCCCCAGAACGGCAGCGTAAACGATATCCGGATTATCGGGATGGATACGGATCCTTGGGACATGCCGACTCTTCTCGAGTCCCGCGGTTGTCCAAGTCTTCCCGGCATCCACGGATTTCCAGAGACCATAGCCTGAGGAGACATTCCCCCTCAGGGTCTTTTCACCTCCTCCTACATAGATAACATTGGGGTCGCTCTGGGCTACTTCTACTGCGCCTATACTCCCTCCGAAGTACCCGTCCGAGATGTTCTCCCAGGTTCTGCCTCCGTCCATGGTCTTCCAGACACCCCCTCCGGTTGCGCCGAAGTAAAAAAGGTTGGGTTGGTCCGGTACACCGGTCACAGCGGCAGATCTTCCGCCACGGAACGGGCCTACGAGCCTGTATTCCATGCTGGAATACAACGCCTCTGGATAAGGGTCAGAGGTCTGTGCCTTTGAACGCCTTTGGGCTTCAATCGTGGTTGAGATCAGGAATAGGGGAAGGAAAAGAAAAAGCAGACGGAAATTCAACTTCATTTTGATTAGTGTTCAGGTTCGTAAGCGCTAAATGTACCAAAAAAGAAGGAAACCCAAAACGCTTTCTTCTCGTAGGAAAGTAACAGGAACCTGTCAGTTTTTAAGCTCTTCTATTTCCCCCTGTCCGGAAATAAAAAACGGGAGCCTAAACCCCCGTTTGATTCTTATTTTTAGCCTGAGATCAGAAGCGGTAACCCACACCGAGTTGGAAGCCTTTGGTCCTCAGTTTGGAATCAGTAAATTCCGGGTCATAGTCGGCTATATTTGCGATTCCCAGGTTGTATCTGGCATCTGCAAAAAATCCTCCGACGATCTCGAATGCCGCTCCGAAATTCAGGCCGAAGTTGATGCCTTTAAGCCTATCTGTCGCAACTGTACCTCCTTCTGCATCTACCAGGATACCCAGCTGCGGACCTGCCTGGATGTTAAATCCTTCAATCAGGTAATATTTGAACATCAAGGGGACGTTTACAAAGCTGATTTCCGAGTTCTTAGCCCCTTCGATAGAGTAGAGCAATTCGGGTTGGATGTGTACGTTTTCCGAAATACCGATATCGACCAGACCCCCGATATACAGGCTGGTAGCCCCGTCAGGGGATAGCCCTTGACCAAAGAAGGTTGTTTTCAGGTTGGAGAAGTTGGCCCCGGCCTTTATTCCAAAGGTGATATCCTGGGCGTTCACGTTCATTGCGTACACGCTAAGGGAAAGTAAAAGAATCAAAACTTTTTTCATGGTTTGTTGAGTTTTAGTAGTATAAAAGTAGGACTTTATTTGATCCCTATACAGAATTTTTGCCTATACCAGGAAAGGCCAGTCAGTCCACACTCCTTTGCAGGGAGGTCTGTACTTCCCTCCTGAGAAAGTAGCCCGTCACCAGGGTAGAAAGGACATCTGCGATGGGAAAGGAAAGCCATACCCCCAATTCGCCAAAATATTTGGGAAGGATCAAGATAAGGGGAATAAAAAAGAATCCCTGCCTCGTGAGGGTGAGCAATAAGGCCGGTATGGCCTTTCCGACGGCCTGGAAATATGCAGCTCCTATGAGCTGTATTGCAATGATAGGCGTTGCCGCAAATACCCATCGCATGGCCGGGGGTGTATTTTCCAAAACAAACAGATTACCGGCAATCTCTTCAGCGCCCATATCCGCTCGGTGGCTGAGGAACATCCCTGTGATCTCAGCCGGGAAGACCATCAGGCCGATAAAAACCAATGTGGCCACAACTGAAGCGTAGGTAATGGCAGTATTGATGGATTCCCTGACCCGCGGATACTTCCTCGCCCCGTAGTTATACCCCGCAATGGGCAGGAATCCCTGTGTCACCCCGAAGACCGGGAAGAGGGCAAACATGAGCATTCGGCCGATAATGGCGTAGACAGCCACCATGGATTCACCCCCGAGGTCAAAAAGGATATTGTTCATCAGCAGGTAGGTGACACTGGTTACGGCCTGTCTTGACAGGGTAACGAAGCCGAGTGAACCGATCTCGCTGAGGATTGGGAGGTCGAGTCCGAAATGAGTCACGTCGATCTTCAGCTCGGAATTTTTGGAGAGAAAGAAATACAGGATATATCCAAAACAAAGAAGATAGCCCCCCGTAGTAGCCCAGGCTGCCCCTTCCATCCCCCAATCGAATATATAGATGAACACGTAGTCCATCACGAGGTTTCCCACGGAAGGGATGATCATGGCGATCATCGCGAATTTCGGCTTGCCTTCGGCTCGAATAACCGTATTCCCCATCATACACAAGGCCAGAAAGGGAACCCCGTAGAGGACGATGGTGTAGTAGATCTTGGCTGGTTCGAAAATAGCGCCTTTTCCCCCGAATGCCGGGATCAGATCATTGGCAAAATACAGGCCAAAGCCCACCATGGTGATCGTCACCAGGAGGGTAAGCGTGATCTGGTTTCCAAAGGTTTTCAGGGCCTTCTCCGTGTGATTGGCCCCCAGCGCACGTGAAATGATGCTGCTCCCGCCTATCCCTATGGCCATACCCAGGGCGGCGATAAAGAAAGAGACCGGTAAGACCACATTGATGGCGGCTATGGCGATGGAGCCGATCCAGTTTCCTACAAAAATGGTGTCGACCAGGATGTTCAGGGACATGACCAGGATCCCGATAGAAGCCGGCACTGCCTGCCTTATCAGGAGCCTTCCGATGGGTTCTGTACCCAGATCATCCGCGGTGACCCTGGCCATCAGACGGGAAGGATGTGTTCAGTTTGCCAGTCGCGTATCCAGGAAGCCATAAGGGCGACCCAGTCGTCCCTTTCATTGAGACAGGGGATATGTTTGTAATGCTCTCCGCCTGCTTCCTCGAACTGTTCTTTTCCTTCCATCGCGATCTCCTCCAGTGTTTCCAGACAATCACTTACAAAGGCCGGAGTGACCACAATCAGCCTTTTTTTCCCTTCTTTTGCCAGCCTTTCAAACTCGTAGTCTGTGTAGGGCTTTAGCCATGGGTCACCGGCCAGACGGGATTGGAAGGAAGTGCTCACCTTATCTTGGGGAAGACCGAGGGCTTCCACGACGAGGTCGGTGGTCTTGTAGCACTGGTGCCTGTAACAGGTATGATGGGCCACAGAATTCACCTTGCAGCAGCTCCCGTCTATCTTGCAGTGAAAGCGGGTTGGGTCTGATTTGCGGATATGGCGTTCCGGGATGCCGTGGTAGGAAAACAGCACATGGTCGTAATCAAAATCCTCCAGACCTTCTGCTATACTCCTGGACAGCACCCGGATGTAATCGGGGTTGTGGTAGAATGCAGGGAGCGTGGTGACCTTTATGGAAGGGAAGTGCTTCTGTTGCTCTTCCAGGGCCTTTACGACCACGGTCTCGTAGGAAGACATGGCGTAATGCGGATACAAAGGCACAAGTAATACCTCATCCACGCCTTGGTCTGCCAGTTCCTGAAATGCCTTTCTGATGCTCATGCTTCCATATCGCATCCCCAGGGCTATTGGGAGGTCTGTCTGAGCCCTCACCTTTACAGCAAAGTGTTCTGAGATCACGATCAGGGGAGAACCTTCCTCCCACCAAATTTTCTTGTAGGCCTTGGCCGATCTCTTGGGCCGGGTTTGCAGGATAATCCCCCGAACCAAAATATTGCGGAGGATCTTTGGCACATCGATGACGCGCTCATCCATGAGGAACTCGTCCAGATAGGGTTTGACGTCCTTGGCGGTAGGGCTGTCCGGGGAACCCAGATTCACTAATAAAACTCCTTTCAAAGCATAATTTTTTTTACACGCTCAAAAATACTACTTGTACCTCAACTGGCCAGCAGAGTCCTTCATTACTTTCTTTATTTTAAAATAGAGAATGCTGATTCCCCATGGTATTAAGGTGATTGTTCCGTAATTTCCAAACCTGTCAACCGAAAACCATTTTCCCAATGAGAGATGAAATCATGAAAATCCCTTCGAACACTTCTCTTTTCTATGTCTTTGGAGGGTTACTATTACTGGTGCTGACCTATTTTGCCGCGGTCATCCTGCTCAGGCGGCTGGGCAAAGACCCTCAGAACCTATTGCCCCCGGACACGATGAAGAAGGTTTCCCTTCCCCTGATCTTTATCCTTTTTTCCTTTCTTCTGAGGATGGGTTCTCTTCGGGAGTTACTGGGATTGGATGACTACGGTTATATCTTCCGCAAATCGAGCACCCTCCTCTTTATCTTTTCATTTACCTGGCTTCTGATCAAGGTGATCAAACTCGTCAAGCAACTGGTGATACAGAATTACGACGTGAGTTCCACTGACAATCTCAAGGCCCGCAAAGTGTACACCCAGTTCACCATCCTGGAGCGAATCTTCATCTTCATTATTACCATCATGGCCCTGGGTATCGCGTTGATGAGCTTCGAGGAGATCCGGGAAATAGGGATCAGCATTTTTGCCTCGGCGGGGGTTGCCGGGATCATTATCGGTTTTTCAGCCCAGAAGATGATAGGGGCTATTTTAGCGGGGATACAGATCGCCCTTGCCCAGCCGATCAAAATTGACGACGTTGTGGTCGTGGAAGGGGAATGGGGCCGGATCGAACAGATCACCCTGACGTATGTGGTGGTTGCGATCTGGGACAAAAGGCGACTGGTCTTACCGACGACCTATTTTATCGAAAAGCCCTTTCAGAACTGGACCAAAACTACGGCGGACATCCTGGGGACCGTCTTCCTGTATACGGATTATCGCCTCCCAATTGAACCCTTGAGGGAAGAACTCGGGCGAATTCTGAAAAATACCGACCTGTGGGATGGGCAGACTCAGAACATACAGGTGACCAATGCCACCGGAACACATGTTGAGATCAGGGCGCTGATGAGTGCAAAGGATTCCCCCACCGCCTGGGACCTGAGAGTACACGTACGTGAAAAACTGATCGCCTTCTTACAGGAGAACTACCCCAATTGCCTGCCCCACACCAGGGTATTCATAAATGATGAATTTTCCAAACAAGAGAAATAAGCCTCCCGGCACCTTTAACCGGAAACAATGAACTCCGGGTTTTGGGGTCCGAGGATCAAAGACTTTCTATCTTTGAAATCCATCCTCTCTGAATCCGTTCTTTTTAAATTACATTTGTCTGTGAATATGAAGTCTATTATTCTCTCGAGCTTTGCGTTGATCTTTTCCTGGTGCTGCTCAGCCCAGGATTATAGCTGCTCCCCTGAGAACAGGGAGGCAGTCGCCTCCAAGATTGAAGAGATCCGGGGGATACGGGAATCTTCGGCAGGTGAGCAACTCATCACTATCGGCAAGGCTTTTTTGGGAACGCCCTATGTGGCAAAGACCCTGGAAGGGAACCCTTCTGAAACCCTGGTGATTGATCTTCAGGGGCTCGACTGTACCACTTTTGTCGAGAATGTGCTGGCTTTCGGACTGATCCGAAGAGAAGGTGACCTGACCTTCGATGCCTTCCTCAGGGCCCTCGAAAAAGTGAGATACCGGGAGGGAATATTACAGGGTTACAGCTCCCGGTTGCATTACTTTACCGAATGGCTCGATGACAACGAGGAGAAGGAACTTGTAATGAATATCACAAGTCGGCTTGGGGGCATCGAGGTTCCCAAAGAACTGCATTTCATGTCCCGCCATCGCGATCTCTATCCGGCTCTTTCCAAGGAAAATACCTATGAGGACATGATCCAAATAGAAAAAAAGATCAGCAAGAATCCTATTTGTGTGCTCCCGCTCGATACGCTTGCAGAAAATGAGAACATGCTGGAGTCGGGAGATATCATTGCTTTGGCGACTTCCATAGAAGGTCTGGACGTTACCCATACCGGCTTTGCCATCAGAATGCCCGACAACAGGATCCACCTCCTGCACGCCTCCGCAACAGGAAAGGTGGAGATCTCGGAACTGCCTTTGGTGGATTACCTCAAGAAGATCAGAAATAACACCGGGATCATTGTGGCACGCCCGGTATTTTGACTTTTTGAGAAGGTCGGACCTAAACGATCCGCCACGGTGGATTTTTACGGTTCTTTCCCGCGTAATACAGGATGAGCTGGTTCAGATCGGGATCTTTCAAACGAGCCTCCCTCCAGATCCACCTCTTGTCATTGGGCATCTCCTCAAAACGAACCCCTTTCTCCACGAGTTCCTTTACGTATTCATCCAGATTCCGGCATTCGAAATACACCATGATACCATTGCCTTCGGGCAGTTCATCTACCTGGTGAATGGAAAATGTGGCATCCCCTTCCGGGCATTCAAAGCGGGCGTAATTAGGCAGTGCCTTGACGATGAGTTTAAGTCCGAGTTTCTCGTAAAATGCAACGGACTTGCCCAAGTCCAGCGAAGGCACCGTTACCTGGTTGAGGTTCATTACTTGTTTGTTTATTAAAGGTCGTGCCTAAAGATCGAACATTTAACCCAATTTAAAAAATCGCGCGCCGCGTTCCGGGATCTTTTACCAGGGACAGTTACTGAGTCTGGGCCATCAGGTATTTCTTCGGGGTGGTACCGTATTTTTTCTTAAAAGCGGCAATAAAATGACTGGAGGTGCTATACCCCACGCGCAGCCCTACTTCGTTGACATTGTACTGATTGGATTCCAGCATTTTTCTCGCCGTTTCCATCTTGTAATCGAATAGGAAGCTGTAGACCGAGTCGCCATAGATCTGTTTAAAACCTTCCTTGAGTTTCTTCAGACTCAACCCGATCTCCTCTGAAAGGGCCTGTAAGGTAGGAGGTTCTGCCATGCGTTCCAGGATGATATCCTTGGCTTTGCGGATACGCTTTACATTTTCCTCATCCACCAGAAACGGACACTGTTCCTCTACCCCGGGGTCGACGCGGTTGAAACTGAGCGCAATCAGTTCATAGACCTTTCCTTTTACGTACAGGTCGGTGATGTTTGGATGGAGGTTCTGGTTCATAAGTTGACTCAACACGACGGCAATGGCAGGGGTGATGGCTTCCTGGGTGTAGTATTTCTTGTCAGCGAATTCTTCACTTAAAAAAGGGATGTGCTCGGCCTGACGGGAGAACAAGGAATGGAATTTCTGTATGCTCATCACCAGGGAAAGCATCCATGAGCCCGGGTGCAGTTCACAGTTCAGGGGCAGGTCTATCTGGGTGTTGAAGAGCAGGAGGGATTGCTCCGCGGGCACATCCAGGGCGTAGTTTCCCTGATTGAAAATGAACTTTACTCCCCCTTTAATACAGAAATGGAGTTGCAGGAAAGAGCGGTCAATCTTCTTTGTAAATACTTGTTTCTGAGAGGATTCATTCTGAAATTTCAGCATCCGTATCCCGGGTTCCACGAAGGTTTCCAGGATGGAACCTTCAGCGATGTTTTTCTGATCCATAGCGTTCGGTAGTTTGAGGTATTTATTTAGATTCTTTCTAAATAAAAAGAATAAGATAGTCGGATTTCAGGGCAAAAATAAAGGTAATATAGGATTTAGAGGGGCATAAATAAGAAAAAAACCCGAAACGACACTTAAAGTACCTGTAGCGTTATTTTCTATATGTGTCAGGGTGTATTTTTGTGCCGGAATTGTTATGATGAAGAATTACCATATTTCCAGGCACAGTTCATTCTACACCGTGGGCTTGAGTTACCTCAAGGCCGATGCGGATCTCAGAGGGAAATTCAGTCTGGACGAGACCGGGGAGGAAAAAATCCTCAAGGCTGCCGCTGAACTGGGGATAGACGGGCTATTGATCACCGCTACCTGCAACCGGACCGAACTCCACGGGTTTGCCCAACATCCCTTTCAACTGATCAAACTTTTATGTGACCATTCCCTGGGCAGTGTGGAAGAGTTCCAGGAAGTAGGTTATGTCTACAAGAATTACGAGGCCATCGACCATTTGTTCCGGGTCGGCACCGGCCTGGACAGCCAGATCCTGGGAGATTTCGAGATCATCAGCCAGATCAAAAAAGGATTCGCAAGGTCCAAAGAAAAGGGTTTGTCAAATCCTTTTCTGGAGCGACTTGTCAATTCCATCCTGCAGGCCAGTAAAAGGATCAAGAACGAGACTGAGATCTCCTCAGGAGCCACCTCAGTGGCCTTTGCCTCCGTACAATATATCCTGGAGACCGTCCCCGACATCTCCGAAAAGAACATCCTGCTTTTCGGGACCGGTAAGATCGGGAGGAACACCTGCGAGAACCTCATCAAACATACCGGGAACACCCATATCACCCTGATAAACCGTACGAGGAACAAGGCAGAACAGGTCGCGGGGAAATTTGATCTCCTGGTCAGGGATTACTCAGACCTTCAAGCCGAGATACGGCAGGCCGATATCCTCGTTGTGGCTACCGGGGCTCACAAACCGACGGTCTCACGTTCCCTCCTTCATCTCACCAAACCCCTCCTGATCCTGGATCTCTCCATTCCCAAGAACGTGGATGAGGATGTGAGTGAACTGCCGGAAGTCAACCTGATACACCTCGACCACCTTTCCAGACGAACGGACAAGACGCTGGAAAAGCGGAGAAAATACATCCCCCAGGCAGAAGGGATCATAGAAGAAGTGAAGGTGGATTTTATCAAATGGCTGGAGACCCGGAAATTTGCCCCGGTAATAAAAGCCCTGAAGAAGAAACTGAAGACCATGAAAGAACAGGAGATCGATTTTCAGTCCAAAAAACTACCCGGCTTCAACTCAGAGCAGGCGGATATCATCTCAGAAAGGATCATACAAAAGATCACTAAACAGTTCGCCAACCACCTCAAGGATTCGGAAGTGGACGCCGATGACAGCCTGGAACTGATTCAGAGGGTCTTCCAACTCGAAGTGGAAAAACCATGAAAAGGGTCATCCGGATAGGAACCCGTGACAGCGAACTGGCCCTCTGGCAGGCAAATACCGTAAAAGACCAACTCGAGTCTGAAGGATTTTCCTGCGAACTTTTTCCTGTGAAGGCATCTGGAGATCTCCTTCTGGACCAGCCTTTATACGAACTGGGGATCACCGGGATCTTTACGAAGACCCTGGATGTGGCCCTCCTGAAAAAGGAGATAGATATTGCTGTGCACTCCATGAAAGATGTACCCACCAGCCTGCCAAAAGGAGTGGTTCAGGCGGCCGTGCTCAAAAGAGGGAACTCCCGGGACATTCTCTTGCACAAAGGGCTGGATTTTCTCAATGATGAAGGCATTGTGGCCACGGGGAGCCTGAGAAGGCAGGCCCAGTGGCTGCACCGCTACCCCCTGCATGAGATCACAGATCTGAGGGGTAATGTCAATACACGCCTCCATAAATTCCGGACCCACCCCTGGGATGCGGCTATTTTCGCAGCTGCAGGCCTGGAGCGCATAGACCTTCTCCCGGAGCAATACAGCACGCTCGACTGGATGATCCCGGCCCCGGCCCAGGGAGCCATGATGGTCGTCTCCCTCGAAGAAAACGCGTATTGCCGCAATGCCCTTAAGGCGTTACATGATCTGGAAACAGCGATCTGCACAGGGATAGAAAGGGAATTTCTAAAGACCCTCGAAGGGGGATGTACCGCCCCCATTGGTGCCCTGGCAGAAATCGAAGGAGAGGCCCTCCACTTCCAGGGGATCCTCCTTTCGCTTGATGGGCAACGGGTATTCCGCCTGAGAAAAGTTGCAAAGGCTAAGGATACTGCCGGCCTGGGTAAACGCTGGGCAGAAGAGATCCTGAAGCAGGGAGGGGACGAACTGATGAAAGAAATAAAGCAGCAACTGGGAAAATGAATGCCGTCCTTTCAACACGTAGCCTTGAAAAAGCACAGCAAACCCGTCTGGCCAAAGCAGGTATTGAAGTTGAATGTTACGATGCTATCCGTTTTGAATTCACTGAGGTCACCCTCCCTCAAGGCTTTGACCATTTGATCTTTACCTCCAAGAACGGGGTTAAGGGATTCCTCAACAATCTGAAGACAGAAACCGGACTGAAAAAGAAACTTGCCTGTTATTGCGTGGGTGAAAAAACCAGAGCCTATTTGATTGAAAATGGCTTTTTTGTTGCTAAAATGAGTCAGAATTCAGCAGATTTAGGTGATTTTCTGGTAAATACTGGTGAAAAAGGACCTTTTTTGATTTTTACCGGGAACCGGAACAGGCCTGAATTGAAAGAGAAGTTCGAGGAAAACGGGATCCCTTTTAAGGAACTAATGGTCTACCAGACCCACAGTGTCCCTAAAAAGTTAGGGAAGAAATTCGATGGAATCCTCTTTTTTAGCCCGAGTGGCGTACAGAGTTTTATAGCGGCCAATGGCCCTCAGAATGCCACCGCTATCTGCATAGGGGAAACGACCGCAGAAGAGGCCCGCAAGCATTTTCAGCGGGTAGCTGTGGCGGATACGCCCACTACAGATCACGTTATTGACAAGCTCATTGAGATTAACCCAACCCTTGCAAACACATAGTTATGGCACTTAAAAACGACCTCCTTTTAAAAGCCCTCAGGGGTGAAACCGTGGAAAGGCCCCCCGTCTGGATGATGCGGCAGGCCGGAAGGTACCTCCCGGAATTCATGGAGCTCAAAAAAAAGTACGATTTCTTTACGCGTTGTCAGACGCCAGAGCTGGCATCCGAGATAACAGTACAACCCATCCGTCGCTATGGGATGGATGCGGCCATCCTGTTCAGTGACATCCTTGTCATCCCACAGGCCATGGAGATCGAAGTGCAGATGAAACCCGATTTCGGGCCTTACCTGCCAGACCCCATACGTTCCCGGAAGGATCTGGACCGGGTGGTGGTTCCCGATGTGGAGGATAGCCTGGGCTACGTGATGAAGGCGATCAGGATGACGAAGGAAAAGCTGGCGGATGAAGTACCCCTCCTGGGTTTTGCGGGTTCGCCCTGGACCATCCTTTGCTATTGTGTTCAGGGACAAGGCAGCAAAAGTTTTGACAAGGCCAAGGAATTTTGCTTTACACAACCGGAAACGGCCCATGCCCTCCTGCAAAAAATAACGGATACCACTATTGCCTACCTGAAGGCAAAAGTAAGAGCAGGGGTAGACGCCGTTCAGGTCTTCGATTCCTGGGGCGGGATGCTATCCCCCGAAGATTATGAAATATTTTCGTGGCCGTATATCCAGCAGATCGTGGATGCCCTAAAGGATGAGACCTACGTGATCGTCTTTGGGAAAGGTTGCTGGTTCGCCCTGAAGACCATGTCCCGATCAGGGGCCGCCGCCCTGGGGGTAGACTGGACGTGTTCCGCCCAGAATGCCCGTTATCTCAGCGGGGGCAAGATCACCCTTCAGGGTAATTTTGATCCTTCCCGCCTGTTCTCCCCACCGGATGAGATCAGGAAGATGGTCACACAGATGATCCGAGATTTTGGAAAGGACAGGTACATTGTGAATTTGGGCCATGGCATCTTACCGACGGTCCCCCTGGAAAATGCTCAGGCATTCATAGAGGCGGTGAAATCCTATTCGGAGGGGTGAAAGAGATCTGGGGAGTCATAAGACGGGCCAGACCGGGTCAACTTTTGGAACTCCTGTTCCTCTGCCTTCAAAATATCCGCCTTATCTGGCCCACCTACAAGGCAACCCGGATCACAGTCGAACAGGCCAACAGGCATTTCGGCCTGTCGCATCGCAGGAATACCCCGGCCAATGCCTTCAGGCACGCCTTGTGGAATTGGCTTATTGCCTGCGAAAGTTCCAAGAAGGTCAAAAATGAGGAAAAGGTTCTGCGATGGACCCAAAAGATCACAGACATGCATGAAAAGATCCTACCCGGTAATGCGCTATCTAATGCGATGGACCTGCACAACAACGAAGTGGGGAGACAGTATTTCCGGAACGAGAAGCAGCGGGAAATGGAATTCGGTATTTCCCTGTTTCTGGACCTTTCGAAACACTCTCAACTCATTCAAAACCAGGATGAATTACAAAAGGTACCTCACACCCAATTCGTTCACCTCATAGACAAGGCATCATGAAAGATACATTCTACTCCTATATCCAATCACTTCAAAATACGATCTGCTCTACTCTGGAAACCCTGGACGGCAAGGCCGTTTTTCAGGAAGATCTCTGGGACCGCCCGGAAGGGGGTGGAGGCAGGACACGGGTCATACAGGACGGAGCCGTCTTCGAGAAAGGCGGTGTCAACATCTCCAAAGTATACGGCCCACTCCCTAAAAGCATGCAAGCGTATTTCGGGGTGGGGGAATCCGATTTTTTTGCCTGTGGCCTGAGTCTGGTCCTGCATCCCGTGAACCCCATGGTCCCCACAGTGCATGCCAACTGGAGGTATTTTGAGCTCTATGACAAGGATGGAAACACGGTAGACCAGTGGTTCGGGGGTGGTCAGGACCTCACCCCCTACTACCTGTTCGATGAGGATGCCGTCCACTTTCATACAGTTTGTAAAAAGGCTTGTGATACTCATAACCCTGATTTCTATCCCCGTTTCAAAGAAAAGTGTGATTCCTATTTCTGGAACACCCACAGGGGTGAGGCAAGAGGCGTGGGAGGTCTCTTTTTCGATTACTGCCGTCCCGGGGAAGAGCTATCCCTGGAAGAGTGGTATGAATTCGTTACAGGGATCGGAAATTCTTTTCTCCCCTCCTATATTCCGGTGGTAGAGAGAAGAAAAGACCTGCCTTATTCTGAAGCGCAGCGCGAATGGCAGGAAATAAGGCGGGGCCGATATGTGGAGTTTAATCTGGTCCATGATAAAGGCACCCTTTTTGGCCTGAGGACCAACGGCCGTATAGAGAGTATCCTGATGAGCCTGCCCCCCAAGGTACAATGGAAGTATGACCACCATCCGGAAGAGGGGAGTGAGGAGGCCCGACTTTTGCAGGTGCTCAGGTCCCCCAGGAACTGGATGGAAAACCCGTAAATCACGTCTATGAAAACTTTACAACTATTCCAGATCAACGCTTTTGCTTCTTCCCTTTTTAAAGGGAATCCGGCAGCTGTTTGTGTACTCGACTCCTGGTTGAATGAGCAGACCATGCAGGATATCGCCATGGAGAATAACCTCGCAGAAACCGCCTTTGTCGTAAAAAGAGAGGAGGACTACCACATCAGGTGGTTCACTCCGGAAGTGGAGGTCGACCTCTGTGGCCATGCCACCCTGGCCGCCGCCTGGGTCCTTTTCCACCGATACGGGCACGAGGCGGAAATCATCCACTTGCATTCGGACAGGAGTGGTCCGCTCAGCGTAAAAAAAGAAGATTCCGGAGAACTGACGCTCGATTTCCCCGTGGATACTCTGGAAGAAGTAGGCCCGGTCAGTGCTATTTCGGAAGCCCTGGGAAAGGAACCTCTCAAAGTGTTCAGGGGAAAAACGGATTATTTGCTGATCTACGAAAACGAACAGGAGATCATTGAAATAGTACCCAACTTTTTCCTGCTCGACCGTGTGGATGCGCGGGGGGTCATCGTGACCGCTCCCGGGAAGGAGGTGGATTTCGTCTCCCGCTTCTTTGCACCCAAATGCGGGGTCCCGGAGGACCCTGTTACTGGCTCTGCCCATACGAGTCTGACACCTTATTGGGCGAAGGTCCTTGGCAAGGCAGATCTGAAAGCCAGACAACTCTCCAAAAGAGGCGGGAGCCTACGATGCAGGCTTCGGGGGGAACGAGTGTGGATCTCCGGGAGTGCAGTTCCCTACCTGAAGGGGGAAATAACCCTGTAAATCTTGTACAATTCCCTTACCTTTAAGAAGAAATAGTACCGCCATGTATCCATTGAGAAGAAACAGGATCTTACGCACAAATCCCTCCATCCGCAAGATGGTCAGGGAGACCGTATTGCAACCGGCCGACTTTCTGGTCCCTCTATTTGTCGTGGAAGGCCACAATGTAAAAGAAGAGATCAAATCCATGCCCAATTACTACAGGCTTAGTCTGGACCTGCTTCAGAAAGAGGTAAAGGAATTATGGGAGATGGGACTCTGTGCCGTGTTGTTGTTTGTTAAAATACCGGATAACCTCAAGGATAATACGGGGGCTGAAGCTCTGAACCCCCATGGCCTGATGCAAAGGGCTATCAAGAGCGTAAAGGAAGCCTGCCCGGATATGCTGGTCATGACTGATGTGGCCCTGGATCCTTATTCCACCTTCGGACACGACGGTATTGTGGCCAAGGGGCAGATCCTCAACGACGCCACCAATGAGGTACTGGCCCAGATGAGTATCACCCATGCCCAGGCCGGGGCTGATTTTGTGGCACCCAGCGACATGATGGACGGAAGAATCCGTATCATCAGGGAAGCCCTGGAAGACGAAGAACTTACCAGCACCGGGATCATGAGTTATGCCGCAAAATATGCAAGTGGATTTTACGGTCCGTTCAGGGATGCCCTCGAATCGGCCCCTGTAGCCTCCAAAGAGGCTCCGCCAGACAAGCAGACTTACCAAATGGACCCCGGAAACCGGCTGGAAGCGATCAAGGAGGCGGAGATGGACATCGAAGAAGGGGCAGATATCATCATGGTTAAACCGGGATTGTGTTATCTGGACATCGTCCGCGACCTGAGAGAAGTGGTTGAGGTCCCCCTTGCGGTTTACCAGGTTTCAGGAGAATACGCCATGCTGAAGGCCGCTGCAGAAAAAGGCTGGCTGGACCACGATACGGTGATGATGGAACAGCTTATCTCCATAAAGAGAGCAGGAGCCAATATCATTGCCTCCTACTTTGCCAAAGAGGCGGTCAGACTTTTGACGTAGGAGTGAAATCCTGATCTTATCCCGGTCTTCAGAATTGTAATCAAGACATCATGAGCTTCAGGCACATTTCGATTTGTTTTTTTATACTTTTCGGTACATTTACTTTTTTGTATTGTCAACCTTCTGATATTCAAGATTTTGATAAGCTTTCATTCAAAATCGATTCAATTATAACGAATGGTATTTCAAATGAAGCTTTTCCGGGAGCCCAGTTATTGGTCGCCTCAAAAGGCGAGGTAGTCTTTCACAAGACCTATGGTTTCCACACCTATGACAGCCTGCAGCCCGTTAGCAAAACCGATCTGTACGACCTGGCTTCGGTGACCAAGATCCTGGGGCCCTTACCCCTATTGATGAAGTTGGTGGAAGAGGGTCAACTCGACCTGGATGAGCCGTTCAGCAAATTTTGGAAACCCTGGCGCAGTAATAAAGAAAAAAAAGACCTGACCCTACGGGAAATACTGAGTCACCAGGCGGGTTTGATCCCTTATATCGTATTTCTCAAGGAGGTCGTTAAGCAGGGTAAACCCAAAAGGAGGTTTGTGCGCACGAGCCCCAATGGAAGGTTCGGAAGACAGGCCTATGAAGGTCTTTGGGTCAAAAACAACTTTGAAAAGAAGGTGTTCCGGCGGATCACCCGTTCCAAAGTGGATGCGGACAAGAAATATAATTACTCAGGGCTGGCCTTTCTCCTATTTCCGGCCCTGATCGAAAATATTACAGGGCATTCCTATCCCTATCTGCTGGCAAAGGAATTTACCCTGCCGTTGGAGACCCCATCCCTGGGGTACCTCCCATCCCGGAAAGGTTTCCCCAATGCCGTCATCCCGACCGAATACGACTCCCTTTTCAGAAAAGATCTGGTACAGGGATGGGTACACGATGAAAACGCATCACTTTTTGGAGGGATTTCCGGGAACGCAGGCCTTTTCGGAACTACCAGGGACCTTTTCCGGTTCATGCAAATGTACCAGAACTATGGGGTACTGGAAGGCCGGAGGTATCTGAAGGAAGAAACCCTGAAAGAGTTCACCCGTGTTCAGTATCCGGAGAATGACAACAGACGGGGCCTGGGCTTTGACAAACCCCTCCTGGACAATGCCAGCAGGGACGTCTCCGAAGCTTATCCCGCTCCTTCCTCTAGCCCTGAAAGCTTCGGACATAGTGGTTTTACGGGCACTTTCGTGTGGGCCGATCCTAAATACCAACTGGTATTTATTTTTCTTTCCAATAGGGTCTATCCCGACAGAACTCACAGGAACCTTTACAAATTAAACATCCGGGTATCCCTTCATCAACTCTTCTATGATCACTTAAAACCATAATCTGGCCCTATGTATACAGCCTATATGAAAACCCCCCTCGGTACCGCTCAAATCCAGGGTGATAAGGACGGCATATCTTCCATCTCGGTTCTTGACGCTGAAGATAATTCTGAAATGGAAATTCCCATCGAACTAAAGGAGGCGGTTATACAACTGAGGGAATATTTTGAAGGGACCCGAAAACGGTTCGACCTGAAACTGAATCCCTCCGGAACTGAATTTCAGAAGAAGGTCTGGGAAGAGCTTAGGAATATTCCTTACGGAAAGAGGATCTCCTATCTGGATCTTTCCAAAAAACTAGGGGACGTTAAGGCCATTCGGGCGGTGGCTGCAGCAAACGGAAAGAACCCGATATGGATCATTATTCCATGCCACAGGGTGGTGGGAAGTCAGGGTGAAATGGTGGGCTATGCCGGGGGTATTCATCGAAAGAAATGGCTTTTGAACCATGAAAGCCCTTCCAGGCAGCAATCCCTGTTCTCCTAAAAAGAAACTACTCAGTTTGTACATCAAATAATAAGTGTTCAAAATCTCGCGCAAATGATAGTTCATCAAGGTATTTCTGACGTTGGACCATATTTTTCTAAAGTCTTCCACCCGGAGGATACTGCAAACCGACTACCGGGTCGGTTCGGGCTATTCAGGGCCTGATAAAGAAAGTGGGTACAAATGGAAGGGCTATACGTTCCTGCAACAGACCCGTTTTCGAGATCACCAGGACGCCTCCTTCTACTTCTTCCCGCAGGTCAGCATGGGCATAACCTACCAGGAATGTTTCTGTTTCCTCATAGTAGCGGATCGCTGTGGGTTCCACCTCCGTTCCGGTTTCATCTTCTACCTGCCTTATGATCTCGATTATGTCGATCATAAAATTGGTGTTTGTTTCGAAATTAAAGTAGGCCGGGCCGAATGGCACTTCAGAGGGTTGAGCCAGGAAATTGGTGTAAAATAAGGTTGACCCAAAAACAGATCCCTGTAAAGGTCCCGGGGGCAGGAATACTTCCAGGGTAAATGGGGTTTCTGAGAGGAGGTCGAGTGTTTCTATATCCAGTACCTGGTAGACGAACTGGGAATTTCCCAAACCTATCATAATCCCGATATTCCCAAGGTCATCGATCAGGATATTCGGGATCCCGGAGTTGAAGTCGAGGGTCACCATCAAGGTCCTGCTTTCCGTATTGAATATTCCAATCTTATAGGCTCCCGATCCATCCCTGTAGGTGAACATAAGTCTCTGGCGATGATACAGGGGGGCATAGGCCTGCTGAATATTCAGGGCAATGGGCAGATCCGTGAAACTCCCATCCGTAGGATCGAGGGTTCGCAGGCCAAAATCCCGGCTGCCCTTTGGACTGTAATATCCCAGGAAGATAAGGTCTTCAGAATTGGCACCCCAGGTGATAGCCCTTTCATCAGACACCGTATAGAAATCCGGAAAGGCCGCAGATTGTCCGGTGAGGCTGTTTAACTGGATGAGGGAAAAACGATTCGATGCAAAACTGTAAAAGGAAACTACTTCCCCCACCTGTCTCAGGGTGAGATACAAGGGATCTACCCCCAGGTTTTGGGTAAGGTTTGCCTCCACCCCTGTTTGAGAGGAGCCGTCATAGGAATACTGGTACACGCTGGAAGCATCCTCGCCTATCAACCTGAAATCGGGAAGGATCACTTCTTCCTGCTCTATCCCCGGAGCACTGTCCTTAGAACAAGAGTTGAAGGCTAACAGGATCAGGCAAAATCCGAGAAAATGAGAAGGTCTCATGCAATTTTTTACTAAAAATACACATTCTAAAAAACTAGGGGCTTCCTGAAGGGTACTTTCGGTGAAATACCGTCTCTTTGTATGGGAATACCGTATTCCCGAAAGCCCAATTCTTAGTATCTTGAGAAGCCCGGGGCGACCTTAGAAGGTCCCTCTTTAGTATCAAAGCCATGTTGAATAAAATAAACCTGGAAAACGTCCTTTTCCTCGACATAGAAACCGTTCCCGAAACCCCGACCTACGGAGAGTTAGACGAGGTCCGCCAAGATCTGTGGGAACAGAAAACGCAATACAGGAGAACCGAAGGGGTCACAGCCGAAGAATACTATGAAAATGCAGGGATCTGGGCCGAATTCGGGAAGATCATCTGCATTTCGGTGGGTTATTTCCACCAAAAAGGCAGTCAGAGACAATTTCGCGTAACCACATTCCACGGGGAAGAGGAAAAGATCCTGAAGGAATTCCGCCAATTGCTCGACACCCATTACGGCCATTCTAAATACCTGTTATGCGCCCATAACGGAAAGGAATTTGATTTTCCTTACATCGCCCGCAGGATGATCGTCCACGGTATTCCCCTGCCGGAAAAACTGAACCTCTTCGGCAAAAAACCCTGGGAAGTGCCCCACCTGGATACCATGGAACTCTGGAAATTTGGAGATTTCAAAAATTACACCTCATTAAAACTCCTGGCCCATGTGCTGGGTATCCCCTCTCCCAAGGAAGATATTGACGGCAGCATGGTGCGGGCCGTGTATTACGAAGAAGGGGACCTCGACCGAATCATCGAATACTGCGTAAGGGATGTGATCACTGTGGCGCAGGTCTTTCTAAGGCTACGGAATGAGGAGCAGTTATCAGAGGGAGAGATTGTTTATGTTTAGAACAATGAATCCCGTCAGTCATTCATTTACTTTTAAAACAATAAATAAGGTTAAAATCCACGCATAATTGTTGCTAAAAACTGAAAGTTCAAAATGTCGGAAACAGCCATTTTACCTTTAGCCTTAACGGTGATGTTAGGCCCTCAGATTCTAGTAGGGATGTTGTTAATAATGAGAAAAGACGCAATCAAATCTTCTTTAATTTATATTCTATCAATTGTATCGACCTTGATGTTGACCACTTTTTTGTATTATAAACTAATAGAAAATACTGATTTACATAATGTTTCAATGGGAGGAAGACCCTTTTTGAAGTATGTTTTGATCCTATTTTTCATTATCCTGATTATTCGATCAGTAATCAATCGCAATAAGATTACAAAACCACCTAAATGGATGAAAGGAATATCATCAGCTTCTTTGAGCGAGATCTTTTTTATTGGCTTCTTTTTAATAGCCTTTATGCCCACAGATGTTATTGTTGCATTCTCCGTTGGAAATATTTTGAATGGTGAATCAGGGAACTTCTGGGATGCCTTGCCTTTTTTTGGGGCCGTCCTATTAGTATCACTGTTCCCTTTGACGATATATTTCTCTTTAGGAAGGTCAAAAAGGGCGAAGTACTTAGAAAATGTCAATAATTGGTTGAATACACATGGTTATCTGATCAATGTGGTGGTTATGGTATTCTTTATAATTCTTATGCTCTAGGAAAACTCATTCATCAGTAATGCTTATTTTTAAGAGCATGTTAAAGATTAAAAATGTTCTAAATGAAAAATTTTCTCTTACTATTCGCCATAGCAACTATGCTTGGCTGTGCTCAAAATAACACTTTTGATAAAGCTTTACTCAAACCGGAAGTGATCGATCACAATGTCCCTTTAGAAACGGAACCGTATGCAGATGAAGCAATTTTGAAAAACCTGGCGCCCATTCGTGCTCGGTTTGACAACTATGCCATTACTGAAGACAGTGATTTCATAAACGACAGAATGACTTCTTTTGGGAAACAAATGCCCAAAACCATCTACGAACCAGTAAAGGATAAGGCCTTTTTAATGGCCGGGTGGCAATTGACATCCACCTTGATTGTAGTGGGAGATGATGGATTGATTGTGGTAGACCCAGGAGAAAGTGACGAGGCTTCAGAGCGAATACTAAGTGATTTTAGGAAAGAAACAAATATCCAACTACCTGTTAGGGCTGTCGTTTACACGCATAGACACCCTGATCACTCCTTTGGTTCTGCGGGAATGGGTATTTCGCAAGAACAAGTAGATAATGGCGAGGTAAAAATATTTGCGCACCATCAATTCATGGAATATCTGGCCAATGATGCCAGTGTCGTAGGTTCAATACTAACGCAACGCACAGCCTATGGAGGCGCAACTTATTTGGGTCAAAATGAAAAAGGACTTGTACACGCTGGATTAGGACCAACATTTGCTGGAGGAAAGATTTCTTTTTATCGTCCTACTGATATTGTTAAAGGTGAATTAGAAACCGAAGTTGCTGGAATTAAAATGATATTATTTGAGGCTTATGGAGATGCAGAGGATGAAATAGATGTCTATTTTCCAGACTTAAAGCACGTACACGGATCTGAAACTATTCAGGGGGAATCCTATCCAAATCTTTACACCCTAAGAGGAACTAAATACAGAGACTTAGTGAAGTGGTATAAGGGAGTCGACAATCTCTTGGAATACGCCAAAAAGAGTGACAGCTACAGTCATTCTCATATGCGATCATGGGTTGGAAATGAGTTTATCGTGGAACGCATTCAAAACTACAGAGATGCCATTCAATTCACTCACGACCAATCTATCTACCATATGAATCAAGGAGCTACACGTGAAGAATTGGTGGGATTAGTTTCTCTTCCAGAGCATCTTAAAAACGATCCATGGTTACAGGAATTCTATGGCACTGTGGAACACGTAGTCAGAAATGTTTACAATGGTTATTTGGGATGGTATTCCGGTGATGCTACCGAACTGGCAACCCCATCCTTTAAGCGAAAGGCAGAACTCTACGTTTCGGCGATGGGAGGACGTGATAATGTCCTTAAAATTGCCAACCAGGCCATTGATGCAGCAGACTATGGTTGGGCTATGGAAGTAACTACGCACCTGGTAAGGGCTAACCCTGACGATAAAGAGGCACGAGATCTAAAAGCGAAAGCAATGCAGGCCTGGGGTTATGATCAGGCTAACATCTATTACAGGAATTTCGCCCTTTCGGGAGCCAAAGAACTCGATGGAACGCTGGACAAGTCTGGCGCCTTTGATTTTGCAAACCCTGTTATCATTCAACAATTCGGGATCGGAACAATCCTGGAAAACCTTCGAGTTAAAATTGATGCCTCCAAAGCAATAGACGCCGATTTCAAAATTGGATTTAATATTACAGACCGGAACGAAAAATATGGCTTTCATGTACGAAATGGCATAGCGGCCTTTTATGAGTATATTCCTGATGATGCCAACCTCGTAGTTAATATTCCGAGTAAGGTGGTTTACGATTTCGTCCTGGGTAAAGGACGTGTGAAAGATGCTATTAACAATGGGAATGGTACTGCCAATGGTAACATTGATCAATTGGATACATTTGCGGGCTTCTTTGATTTTTCAAAATCTGACATTCACCTGTCCTCTCGATGAATCACTGTGACCCGGGTGCAGCTGATGAACAGGAATAAACCTATATTCAAGGAGAAAGAAGGATTAAAAGTGTAATCCGTCTGGTACAGGTAACCCCGGGTACCCCTGACATTGGACTAAAAGGAACGAGGCTCTGGCCCGAAAACGAAGTTGGGTCACCGCAAATAACGGTCGAGCTGTACAATGATTTCCCGGGATCCCTCCAGGGAGAGCTCGAGTTCTTTCCTGGTTTCCATAAACAGTATCCGCTTAAAATTACTGATCCCCTGGAAGGTGGCCGCCAGATGGGCGTAATCGACCTTATTCCAGACCAGGGAATCGATAAGGGGGCCCTGGTCGTGGATCTCGGTTGCACCGAAGGTGTAGGTATTCACGTAGGTGGTTACCTTCCCCTGATAGTCACCAGTGGTCTTTTCCACCCGGTCCATCCGTGTTGCCTTTTCATTGTAAAATTCCTTGATAGACCGCCCGAGCGAATCCGGTAAGTTCTCTATCAATCCCGTTTGGTTCAGGCTGTTATAGGCGTTGGTATTGTAGCGGAGCTGGACGATCCAGTTGGGGTTATACTCAAAGCGCATAATTTGTAAAAGGGTATCCACGGTCGCCCCTGGCCCCGCTACTCGCGACCTCAATGATTCGTTATAAAGGAATTGTTCCCTGATATAGGGAAGCCTTTCCGAGATTTGGAGGGTATCCTGTACCAGGTCATTCCTCAAGGCCACAAGGGAATCCCTGATCCTGATGTCGGTTTTTCGATCCTCATTCCAGGTATTGATGGAGAGGGCAATCAGGATGCCGATCACCACCAGCACAATCTCCCCGATGGCATACATCAGGTACTTGCTGAATTTGTTTTCCTCGAGCAATTGCTGCCTGATTTTCCGAAAGAATTTGATCATAGGTTAAGCATCGGTTTAATAGGGAGAAAAGTACGCATCAGACAATATCCTGCCCGCATTCAACATTAATCACCGCATACCCGTCCCCTGGAAACAGGTTAATCATTTTTTAACCCAGAGGCGGTGCGATCCTCCTTGGCCGGGACCGGAGTGGTTTTCTTCGGTTTTACCTGCACCAATTTCATGACCTCTCCCACTACCCTTTCCATTTGAGGATCACGATCCTGCATCAGAAGGTTGGGGTCATCCCATACCTTAATATCGGGCCTTACCCCTACCCCCTCATCAAACCATCTTCCGTCATTGTAGTACAAACGGGCACCAGGAACGGTGATCCCGCCCCCATCTATTAACTGGTGGCCCGTAGCCGGCCCCACCAGGATGCCTATGGTCCGTTCTCCCACAATGGGGCCTGCGTTGAGTTCCCTGAACGCCCAGGGGAGCCCGTCACCGCCTGATCCTGCCCAGCCGTTGATCAGCATCCCCATGGGCCCGGTATTGGCCTTTACAGGGAAGGGATGGGCTTTGCCATGGCGCCAGTAGAGGTTGTAGATCGTTGGCCGCGTCATCAGTTCCAGGAAACGGTCTGCAAGCTGTCCACCTCCGTTGAAGCGCTCGTCTATAATAAACCCTTCCTTATCGAGTTGCCCGTAATACATCTTGACGAGGTCTAACTGACCCCTTCCGCCTGTATTGGTCATGTATACATATCCCAGTTTGCCATCGGAAAGTGATTCCACCCTCAGGCGGTTTTGCTCGATCCAGTCGAGGTAACGGATATTTCCTTCCTCCCCTCCGGTCAGACAGGTTACCACCACGGTTTTCGCATCCTGGGGGTTTCCTGTCTTGCTCACTTTCAGCGCAACCGTCTGCCCGTCCAGGCCTTCAAAAGCCGCATAGGGTTCCTTGTTCATCGGCAGGGGCATCCCATTGACGGAATGTATATAATCCCCTTCAGACACATCCACCCCGGGGCGGTCAAAGGGAGAGCGGTTCTCTGCGTCCCAGGGCGCCGGTTTCACGATCCTTTTGATCCTGTACCCTTTTTCGTCCTTCTCCCAGTCGATCCCCAGGTAGCCCGTACTGACGTTCTCCACGTCCTGGTTGTCCCCCCCGAAAGTATAGGTATGTCCGGCACTCAGCTCGGCGGCCAGGTTAGACTGGAGATAGGTCACGTCCCATCGGCTCCTCGCATCCTCGATCAGGTCGCCATACCGCGTCCTGAGCGCCTGCCAGTCGACCTGCTGCATGGCCTCATCGTAAAAGAAATCCCTGTGCCGCCTCCAGGTGTCCTGGAAGATCTGCCGCCACTCCTCCCTGGGGTTGAGTTCCATGACCAGGCCCTTGGTGGGAATCGCATCCTTTATCTTCTGTTCTGCCTCCGGTTTGATAACGCCGAATTGGGAGCCACTCCTCACCAGGAGGGATTTTCCATCCGCAGACATGACCACCCCGTTGACCTTCGCCATAATGGACTTTTCCTCCCGTTCCTTCAGGTCGTAATAGAAAAGTTCGGGATCCCCTCCGGCAGAACCGGAATTGGGGAACCTCCTGTAGACCACCTTGCCTTCGAACGCCATAAGGTCTCCCAGGTTGCCAGGTTTGGGCGGGAGGATCACCAGCCTGCTTTCCATTTCGTTCCAATCCACCTTAACAGGCTCCGGGGAGGCTTTCTTCTCATCCTCCTTTTTTCCCTTTTTCTTGTCCTGTTCCGGTTCTTCCTTTTCCTCGGCTTTCATCTCATCATTCTTGGCGTTGAGCAGGAAAGGAGACCCTTTACTCAGGCTGATGGCAGCGAGTTGGGTGGTATTGGGATAGATCCAGGTGCCATCCCCCAGTCCGCTGTATACGGCGTCAAAGTTCCTGTCCGTCAGAAAGAAAAGGTACTTCCCATCCGCGCTGAAAACAGGGTCGCTGTCATCGTAAAACCCGCTGGTGACCTGCCTTGCCCGCTTGCTGGAAAGGTCGTAGATAAAGATCGCCTCATTGGCATTCCCCATTCCTACGGTATAGGTGAGCATCTTTGAATCGGGTGACCAGCTCATGGGGTATCCGTACCTCGATCCGTGGCCGTAATTCCATTCGTAATTGTCGGCCACTTCAACGGTCCCGGAAGCCACGTCCAGGATGCTGATGTCGTTCTTCTCATCTATAAAGGCTAGTTTCTTGCTGTCTGGAGACCAGTGCAGGGTATACCCATATCCTTTATTCCTGGAGGTGAGTTTTCTGGCCGACTCTTCTGTACGCATGGATTGCACATAGATCTCATACTCCCCGGAGGCATCGCTCCAGTACGCCACATGATCCCCGTTTGGAGACCAGGCAGGGCTGTGGTCAAAGGCCCCGGAGGAAGCTGTCATATTCTGTACAAACCCTTCTTTTACGGGCACATTGAACAATTCGCCCCGGGCTTCAAAGACGATCCTGCTGGCCCCGGGGGAGGCGGTCATATTCCGGATCTGTTTGTCTACTTCCACCCTCTTTGGCATTTCCAGGGTGAGATCGCTTACCACGGAAACTGCGACTTCCTGAGGGGTTTCGGTAGCCAGGTCCATCCGGTACAGGGTCCCCCCAACTTCAAAAACCAGGTCATTGGGTCCCGCAGAAAGGTAGGTGATATCGAAGTCCTTGAATTGGGTTACCCGGTTCAGGGATCCTGATCGCACATCATAGTTCCATATGTTCAGGCGCATATCCTCGGCCCGGTCAGAGAGGAAATAGATCTTGTCCTTTCCCCAGGCAGGTTTTCCGTCATTTGCTTCGTTATCCGTGATGTTTTTTGCTGTATTGGTTTCGAGGTCAAACAGGATCACATCCGAGGTGAGTCCGCCTCTGTATCTTTTAAAAGGATAGGTCTCCGTGATCTTGGTGATGTATGCCAGTTGCTTCCCATCCGGAGAATAGGTAGCAATTTCCCCATAGGGAATAGGTAGTTTTTCGGGCATCCCTCCGGTTTTCGGGATGAGGAAAAGCTGGTTGACCCGCCCTGAGGGGATCCCCGTTTCCCGCCTGGAAGCGAAGAGGATCTTTTCCCCGGAAGGATGCCATTCCACCATGCGATCGTCATGAGACCCGTAGGTGAGCCTGAGGGGCACGCCCCCGGTGGTGGGCATCACATACACGTCCGGGTTCCCCCTGTAGCTGGCCGTAAAGGCAATCTCCTTCCCGTCCGGGGAGAATTTTGGATAGGACTCTTCCCCCGGAGAATTGGTGAGCTGGGTAGCCATGCCCCCATTTTTATCGACCACCCAGATATCGCCCCCATAGACAAAACAGATCTGGGTCGAAGACACATCCACATAGCGCATCAGTTTGGCGTTGATCTGGCCGAAAGAAAGGAATCCGGAAATAAGGAAAAGGCAGGTGATTACGAGTCTCATAGAGTTGGTTTTAGTGGAGGATTAAGATAAGGAATTCACAGAATTATACTGGCAGGAAACGGTGGTTTTCCGCAGACGAAGGGATCGGTGTTGTTATGCCGGTGAGTTTTACAGCCACGTATCCGGCAGCTATTTCGTCACGAAATCTCCCGCCTTTAAACCTGGGCTTTGAATACCACCCACAAACTCGTAAGGAATGGATTTCAGACCCTCATTAGTATTTACAGGTACCAGACAGTTAAAATGAAGGTGCTCAACGTTGGTCTGTCCTGTCATACCGGACAAAGCTATGGGCTGTCCCCGTTCTACCTGATCGCCCACTTTCACCAGGCTTCCGTCCTGTTTTAAATGTACATATTGGGTGAACAAACCGGAATCCGGCTCATACAGGGTCACAAAGTTGGCAAAGGGTTCCCACTCCTTTCCCTCCCCGCCGAATTTGTACTGATCGATGACCCCAACCACAAAACCCCCTGTGGCCGCACAAACCGTGTCCCCTACTTTCAGGCCTAAATCCAGGGCGTATCCAGACCAGCTGCCTTTGTGGGTGAAATTTGTGTTATTGCCCTGTATGACCCTGTACTTTTTCCCTTCCTTGAAAGGCAGGTCCAGAGCGATCTTTTTGATCTCTTTGGATGTACTGCCCAATCGGGAACTGAAGCTGATCTGGCCTTGAGGAGGATTTGTGTTGAAAAGAGTAAGAACTGTATCGGTCTTGCTATCTAACAAAACCGGATTTATCTCATTGAAGCGAGCCTGCAGGACCTGGTCTTCCGATGAAACCCATATTCTGAGGGGACAGTGTAAAGGGTTTTCAAGTTCGATCCTCAACTCATCATCCTGATAGGTATAGGATTTGTTGTACTGGTACTGTACATACCTTTCAGTCGGTAATTTAACGGACGCACATCCCAGCATGAAGGATAGTAAGAGTACACTGAACAGTGATCGCATCATGAGTCGGTTTTTTAGGCTTCTAAAAACGGAAAAAGATTTCCAGGGAAGCGGTGACCAACCCTAATTTAGGAAAATCCGCGAATCTGGTAACCAAAGAATACTCCTGTACCTGGTGCATGCTTCCAGGACTCACGAAATTTCCCTGACAAAACACACCACCCGGTTCACTTCCCGGAATCCCATCCGTTTGTGAAAGGCAAGACTATCAAGATTTCCGACCTCCGTATCAGAGGCGATCTCGGTACACCCCATCTGTTTTCCCCATTCCTCAGCTCTTTTCACCAGCATTTGGGCATATCCCTTTTTGCGGAAGGCCGAAGCCACAAAGATCCCTTCGATATAACATACCGGTTTGGTAGACGACCCTTCCACGTATTCGGTCCTGAGGGAGAGGGAAACGAAGCCGGCTAGTATGTTCTCCACCTTTAAAAGAAAAGCGTTTTGTGCGTGGTCTGGTATAGATTTCCTGAAGAATTTTTCCTCCTCTTCCAGGCTGCTGTCCGGCCATAGAATAATGGCCAATCCGGCGATCTCTTTGTAGTTGGCGGAAGAGAGTTCTTCTGTTGTGACCATTTTTTAAACCGTGTTAGAAGTAATTTTCAGGGCTGTAATTCCTTTACGGCCCATCTGAAGACTGGATTCTTTTGTTTCAGATCTTCCACTTGTTGAGCTGAACAGAGCAAATGAATATCGGTCATTTTTCCCATGATTGAAAAATTACAGGTAAAGCATTTTTTTAAAGATACTGCGGCCTCCCAAAATTCTTCCAGATCCATTGCATACCCCCTGTAGGGGTTATTGTACCCCTGGTCATCGACTTCCAGACGGGACGATTCAAAATGTTTGACCCGGTCTGTTTTTGAGAGGGTAGTAGCGTGCATATACACTTTGTCTTCGTGAACAGGCATTTCCCCTTCATTGCCCCCACCCATGGGATAGATGCGATCATTCATCCGTCTTAAAAAGAATACCCCTTGCTGGCCTTTCTTATAAGGACCCCATCGTTTCCCACAGATCCAATCTTCAAATTTTTGTATGGTTATGGCGGATGCGCTGTAGTTGATGCTTTTCACGACCCTGACCTCAATGGTCCCTTCATCCACACTAATGATTTCTCCCAGAAGGATGATCTCCGATTTAAACGCCAAATCGTAGAGGGAAGGCGGATCATATTTCA
The DNA here is from genome assembly GCF_010671595.1 of Muriicola jejuensis. Classification (GTDB taxonomy): domain Bacteria; phylum Bacteroidota; class Bacteroidia; order Flavobacteriales; family Flavobacteriaceae; genus Muriicola; species Muriicola jejuensis. Next base: position 1,081,308 of record NZ_JAABOP010000001.1, read on the forward strand.
GGGGAAATAAGCTTACAAGGAATACGATAAAAAGGATCCCAACTCTTTCCATAAATTTAATTGTACAGCCTTGGCAGGCGCATTATTTTGTCGCTTTAAATTTCTCTTACAGTCCTCCTCCGATGGGGGGAGGGGGTGGGGGAATGTCCATCATGCTATACCCCTCAAATAAAATATGGTACTTAAAAAAATCACTCCCCATTTCTGAATTCACTTCTTCAAATTGGACGATGATCTCCCTGAGTATTTCTTTGGTAAGCTCGATGGGATATTGGTCTTCGATGTAAAAATGGATCAATGCAGGTCCCAAAATTTCCCTATCATATAGAAAGCGGTAAGGAGAGGAGGCGATCTTTTGAATTTCTTTATTTAATTCTCTGAAATGCACTTTTCCATTCTCGTTAAAACCGAGATTCTTGAGAGAATCATTTCGGATGATGAAAATATTACGGTTGAAGCGACAGGAGATGATTCCGTCATTAGGACATTCAGCAAAACCAGTGAGATTGTAAATCGTATCCCGTAAACTGAACTGGATCCCCGCCCTTTTATTTTCACAGGAAAGCCGAAACATTTCCCCAAGGAAATCCGGATAATCCTTTTTAGGGTCCAGATCCACGACCTCGAAATCTGCCCGCCAGCGCTGCTCTTCAAAGTCACGAGTATACAAGTGAATTCCAGGATCCGATGAATCCGGAATCTCCAATTCCCAATCCTTCTCACAACTACTTATGAGGAGCGTTAGAATGAATATATAGAAACATCGTCCCATAAGATCTTCCCTAAAGTAATCGAATATCCCGTATAGCGATGAAGTTTGAAGTCATGCCTTCCCCTCTCTCCAGGATAGTGAATCACGTTCAAGAATTGTGCCGTCGGGTTCTTTGGGCAAGGAAAATTTTAAAGTTCCCGGACCACCTTACACGGATTTCCATAGGCCAGGACGTTATTTGGGATATCTTTGGTCACCACACTCCCGGCTCCTATGGTGACGTTATTCCCTATGCTCACCCCGGGGAATATCACCGAATTCCCCCCTATCCAGACATTGTCCCCTAGGGTCACCGGGCGGGAGGAGGTCAGGTAACCGGTGTCGGTTCCCTGGCCAATAATGCGTTCGGAGGCTTTAAGGGGGTGGGTGGCCGTGTAGATCTGCACATAGGGGGCGATCAGTCCGTTCTTTCCGATGCTTATCTTGTTATTGTCCAGGAAGATACAATTGGTATTTACAAAGGTGTTGTCTCCAATAGAAATATGCTCCCCGTAATCGCAGAAAAAGGGGGCTTCTATCCAGACCCCCTGACCTTTGTGAGCAAAGAGTTTACCCAGAATACGGTCCCGCTCATCCAGGGCCTCAGAATCCAGGGTGTTATAAGCCTGCAGCAGCTTGCGCGCCCGGTGGTAGGCCCGGAGTAATTCAGGATCCCGGGAATCGTAGATTTGCCCGGCCAGCATTTTTTGTTTTTCTGTCATGGAAAAGATCAACAGGCTGAATACCTAAATATAGAAAGAAAAAGAGCATCCCCCTTCCCTGAGAAAAAGAGAAGCGGATCAAAAGTCCTTCCCTTTTAACCCGCTTCCTGCAAATTTTATTTCTGTCGCCTTTATTTTGCCGGTTCCGTCTTGTTGAACATATAGCGGGCAATTTTCCAGTCGCCCTCCACTTTTTCAAAGACAAAAAGCTCCCGGTTGGCTTCGGGGACTTCCATCCCATTCGCGTGAATTTTGACCATCCCCTTTGAACTGGTCACCGCGAAGGCCATGTTGCCTTCCACAACGATTTCTTCAATCGTAAATGCAATGCTCAATTGAATTTGGGAGAACACATACTCATAAGACCTCAAAATCCCTTCTGAGCCGATTCCCGAGGGTGCTTCCGTAGGCATAAAAATGCCATCCTTCGTGTACAGGGATTGGGCCAGTTTGGCATCTGAGGTGTTGAGTGCCTTCTCGTAATTCATTAATAGTTCTTCGATCTTTAGTTTTTCTTGTTTTTGCATGATCTCTGTTTTTTTTGTGTGGATTTGATCTGTTTGCCGACTCGGGTCCTGACCGTTTAAAACCATCATTCCCAGAATCAGCACAGGTGCGATTAGTTGTTTCATCACTTTTCTCTTTTGATATATACAAAGGTCCTGAAACCCGATCATGCGTACCTATAAGGTAGATTAAGAAAAAGGGATAAGGTAGATTAAGGTTTTGCGAGCCGCTTCCGGATAGTGCTCAGGAATTCCGGGGTTACCCCCAGGTAGGAGGCGATCTGAACATTGGAGATACGGTTAAAGAAGTCGGGGTGCCGCTTTAGGAAGTCGAGGTAGCGCTCTTCAGCCGTGGAACTGATGTTCTGGAGGATCCTGCGCTGGGCACTGACCAGGGCGTTTTCTGTGAAAACACGGAAGATCCGGTTGAATTTCGGGAAATCGACAAAAAGTCTGAGCTGGTCCTCTTTTTTGATCTGAATTACGACCGAATGCTCCAAGGCCTCTATGTAGAGTCTGCTCGGTTCTTCTGAATGGAAGCTGCCGATATCCCCTATCCACCAATTCTCCACCGCAAATTGCAGGTTGTGCTCCTTCCCTTTCTCATCCACCAGAAACATCCGGAAACAGCCTTCCACCACAAAGGTGTTGTGCGTACACACATCCCCTTCCTGCAAGAGGTATTGCCTCCTGCGGACGCGTTTTTCATGGAAAAGCTCTTCCAAAACCCCTTTTTCTTCCTCTTCTAAAGGAAGGTACTTTTCGAAATAATCTAAGAGCGGTTTTATATTTATGTCAGACCCGGAAGAGTTCATAACCCCCAATGTAGGAAAAATAATGAACGATTAGCCGATGCCTACATAAGGCTTTGACCAGGAAAATCGCAGCCTTTACTCTCTTATCGTCAGGTTGGTTGGGTCCTTGGAATTCCTGGGATCCTGTTTGAGAAGGCGGCAAAGCCTTTTGTAATGCTCAGGGTCATAAGAGAACAACTCGGAAGGTTTTTCAAAGAAGTACTCCAGGGAGGTCGCAAAGAGTTCCATCAGATTACTGCCTGCGTAGTCCCGGTATAATCCATTATCCCCCTTTCGGATCTTCTCGAGCAGTTTTAGGGAATAAGACTTCCAGCCCTTGAGTTCTTCCTCATTCAAATTTCTCACCAGATAATTCCTCCGGGCGTTTTCCAGAATGATGCAATGTGCAAATTCATGGATAGCCAGGTTCATCCCGTCATCGTTGATCTCAAAGCCCTTTTTGACCACAGGCCAGGTCAGGTTCACGGTTTTCGTCATAGGGTTGACATCTCCGTGGAACAATTGGGTGGAATTTCTGTAGGAATACGCCTTGGGGGTAATATGTATCTTATTGAAATACTCCAGGTCGTCCTGCCCGATCCCAAAGGTGATCTGTACAAAGGCACTGGAGATGAGGTGCTTCATCTCCGGGGAAACCGAATATCCAACCTCCGTGCTAAAGCGGGTGAACCTCTGAAAGTAAAGGGTCCTAAGGACAAAAATTCCTTTCTTATTCAGATGTAAACCCTGATAATAGGAGTTGAACTGCATCAGCACATGATGACACTCCCTTTTCTTTTTACGGTCAATAAATAAGCTGAAAATGCGGTATTTGAGTTTCAAAGGGTATAGAAGTTGGTGGGGGTGCTTATCAAATCAGGCCAGATCCGGTTAACCGGTTTGGTGAAACATTGCCGATCATGGTTCTTCCATTGCAGGAATATAGTACAGACTTTATAGAATCATAGGTAATCGCATACACATCAGGAAACAAAACGGTGTCCTGCCCTTTTTAGTCTTTTGCGATTCTCTTTTGAATACGACCATTTTTTATTACGGAATGAATGGCCATGGTATTGCGAATTTCGTCCAGGGGGTTTCTGTTAAGCAACACCAGATTTGCGATTTTCCCGACCTCTACAGACCCCAGACTATCCTGGGCCTGCATCATTACGGCGGCATTCAGGGTACCCATTATGAGGATCTCCATCCGGTCCATCCCTCCCAGTTCAAACAGCTGCATTTCTTCGTGCAGACTGTAGCCCGGAAGCACAAAGGTGCCCGTATCCGTGCCCAGGGCAAAACGGATCCCCTCCGCCTGCAGTCGCTGAATGTCTTCCACCTGGAAGGAGGCAATATCCCGTAACGCTACATCCTCTTTTTGGAAATAGTCTTTCCAAAAACCGATGTTGTCCTGAGATCGGGCGATATAGCCGGGATCATTCGCTTTCTCAAGGACTTCTTCCCCGAATACATCCTCCTGCCGAATAGCCTCCACCCATTCTGGAAACAGGGGGTATAAAAACCCCTTGTCGATCATAAGGGTAGTAATAAAGGAAGGCCTTACCTCCCGTATTTTCTGTACAAGAAGGGAGTCCCGCTCAAAATCGAGATCAATGCCCGTCCAGTGCACCATATTCTGTATCCCTGCATCCAGGGCCATCTCTAATTCTATGTTGTCTCCCACGTGGGCAAAGACCCGGGTTCCGTGCCGTGTCGCCTCTTTCTGAATTTTATTCAGGAAGGCTTGCGGGATGCGCTCTACCCAGGGGGGATGGGGACCGTCTTCAATGGTGACCTTTATTCCCACAATGGGATTTTGGCTTACTCGTTTTACCAGTTTTTCGATCTGCAGGGTGTCCTTCAGCAAGAATACGGATTGCCCATCGATCCAGTTTCCTCCATAGGTCTTCACCGGATGCCTGCCCTCCATGGTAAAATGCTGACTCGTATGAAAGACCACAGGGGCCGGAATACTGTCCTGCTGCCCGCGCTCCCGCATGGAGGCGTAATACTCATTCGTGCACAGACTCCCACCTGTGATCAGGATGGAGGTAACCCCGTAGTGGATATACCTCGGGAAATCTGTATCGAAATCATTCGTATGCACATGGCAGTCGAACAGGCCCGGGATCAAATATTTACCCGAACCATTGAGGGTCTCTTTCCCCTCTGCTTCCAGAACGGAGTCGATTTGGACAATCCTGCCATCCCGGATACCTACAGATATATCTTGCTGCATGGGCCTGCCCGTACCGTCAATGAGGTTGACGTTGGTGATGACCAGATCAAAAGGTTGGGGTTGCTCCTGCTCACAGGCGCACAAAAAGGACAAGACAAGTAGGAAAAAAAAGGTTCTCATCGCGTTGACTTTTTTCAATATCCCTTACTCCTGTTTTTTCTCAAATTCCACCCTGGCCATGGCTTTGCCCCCGGGCTCCGCATCAAAATACATTTCTGATCCTGCCAGAAGGGTCACCTTTTTGATCTCTCCAGCTGCCATGGGGATAGACTCTATGATTTCTCCTGCTTTTTGAATCCGGATAGAAAATGCAGTGTTCCCGATATTCTCAACAAGGGCAAAAGAGTCCTGGCCCAAAAAGGGGTTGATAGCCCCGTCCTGCCCCGGGCCCTTCCCGGCGATAGACATGCTCCTGCCGGGGTCGATTTCCAGGGTGTCCTGGGCTGAAGTGGTTTGATGTATCGAAAGGGTTGCCAGGAGGAAAAGGGTGCCGAGTAGTTGCGTTTTCATAGATCAGAAAGTTACATAATTGTTTTTATTGACGAATTAATTTTCACGTACCAGCCGACCGTTTTTAATGACCGCCTTGATGGTTTGCGTATTTCTGATATTTTCCAGGGGATTGTGTGAGAGAAGGAGCAGGTTGGCATAATACGTCTCACGTACCTGTCCCTGTCTTCCCAACGCAAAATAAGCTGCGGGGTTCACTGTGGCCGTCCGAAGCGCTTCCAGGGGGGTAAGTCCGGCTCCTTCTACCATCAGAAAGAGTTCCTCATGCAGGGAGTATCCGGGGAGGCCCCCTTCACATGCGGCATCAGAACCGGCCAACATCCCTATGTTCACAGTACTGAAGCGTTTTACCAGCCTGGACAGGGCCATCCACCACAGGGAATCTCCCTTTTGGTCCGGGGAGGCCATCCTGGCCCTCAGATGTGCCTGCATTCCTGCATTGACGGAAGGGGGCATTCGCTTGCGCAGGGGGTGATGGATCCATTGTTTATCCTCGTACCTCAAACGGGCATATTGCACGGCCATGGTGGGCGTAAACCAGGCCTTATTTAGTTGAAAAGCCCGTACCACCTCCTCCGCATCCGCTATCCAGGGCTGTACAAATTCCCGATCTTCCTCTGTATATCCATCGGCCTCCATAAATTGCTCCAATTCCAGGGAATCCCCGGTGAAACTATACAATAGCGGTTCGCGCATATGCTCAATGCTCTTTTGCCCCAGGTCAAGAATGTCCGACAGCAGAAAGGGTTCGGACACATGACCCGCAAAATCCAGGTGGTGTTGTTTGGCCAGGCGGGCTATTTCCTGATAGGATTCCCAGGGGATATCTTCATATACCTTGATGAAATCGACCTCATCCCTGAGGTTTTGCGCAAAGGCTTTCCCGACGTCCTCCTCAGTGGACACGGAATGGGCTGTGGGCCAGCCAGTTCTTGATAGTTGCCTGCCGGCAATCACTAGCTGAGGTCCTTCCAGGGTGCCTTCCTGTATGGCTTTCTTCCAGCAATTGAGGTGTGTGGGGCAAAGGGATTCGCACCCATCGGTCGGTCGTTGCACGCAGCCGCCCATATCCCGGACGCCGGTGATACCGTAATCCAGGAACATGGACAGGTAGGTGGAATCCTGTATATGCACATGCATGTCCCACAAACCAGGCATCAGATAATGGCCGGATCCCTCCAGGATTTTAGCAGCGGATCTGGAAGCCGAATGGGGGGCTGCGATCTCCACAATAAGGGAATCCCTGATCAGCACGTCTCTTCTTAAAATCACACCCGACTCCATGTCAATGACGTTTACATCCCGGATAAGCAGATCGAACTCGGGGGTGCAGGAGAGCAGAAGCAGGATAAAAAAAAGGACTTTAAATTTCATAGGCAACAGAAACACAACCGGAACGGGCCCTTTCCGGCTATAGACATGCTCCAGCCGGGGTCAATTTTCAGGGTGTCCTGGGCCAGGACGGCTTGTTGAATACAAACAGAGCAAAGGAGGAAAAAAATGACATGTTTCATGTGCTATACTGTTTTTCCTAAGTTAGAAAATAAGAAGAATCTTGAACGCGAGAGGCGGATACCGCAGTTAACAACAAATTCACAGTCTTCCTTATGTCTGTTTGTGACGGCCAGGCCTTCGTTATCTCATTTCTTCCTGGCATTTTTTAGACAATAAATTATGGGGTACTTCCATTAATTTGAGTATTTCCCCTAATACTTGCTTGTTTCTGTCGACCATAGTGGCGTTAAAAACCAGCATGAGTTGAAAGTCTTTGTAATACGGACTATTCGAATCATTCGTCCAATCTGTATCCGGCAAGGTCTTAACAATCTCTTCTCCTAGTAAGGTGTTCACATAATTAAAATCCGCCAAACCAAATTCAATGGACGAATTAACCAGTTCAAAAGCCTGCTTAGAGGCTTCCTGTCCATTTTGCTGAAGGTGGGTAACTTTGTTTTCCAATTCACTATAAAACTGAACCAGACTATTTTTGATTTCGGCATCCTTTAAAAGCCTTACGTTACCTGAAGAGACCAGATCTTTATAGGTAACGTTTCGCGGCACGAATGCTTCCCCCCGGAAAGCCTCCAGAAACTTATTCAGAAGATATCTCTTGTCCTGTTCTCCAGCATCCAGTTCTAGCAATATTTCTTTTGATACCTTGATCCTTTGGTCTGAGGCTGCCATGAGTTCCTTAATCTTGGTATAGTCCAGATTTAGATCATCCAATACCAGACAATAATATTGGTTCTCTGATGTACTGTTTTTTCTTTCTTCATTCCAGTTATTGATCCCCAAGGCGATCAGGATCCCAATGACCACCAGGAATATTTCTCCCAATGCATACAACAGATATTTAGTGACTTTATTTTCAGTCCCGATAGCTACCTGGAGTAACTGTTGACGAATCTGTCTGAAAAATGGTATCATCGATGGTTGGTTATTTCAAATAGGCCTACTAATATAATTCCAAAATACTACTTTGTCCCGTGAAAAATGCTTCGCAATTACCATCTCTAGTTTTCGTAATTTTGCCCCATGCTGGAAAAGAAGACCATAGACCATGAAAAGGCGGTCCTGATCGGGATCATCAACAAAGAACAGGACGAGGAGACCGTTACCGAATACCTGGACGAGCTGGAGTTCCTCACCTACACGGCCGGGGGAGAGGTGATCAAACGCTTTGTTCAAAAGGTGGATATCCCCAACCCCAAGACCTTTATCGGCAGCGGAAAGATGGACGAGGTGGAGGCTTTTGTCAAGGAACACGAGGTGGGCTCCGTCATCTTTGACGACGAGCTTACCCCCGTACAGCAGCGCAATATAGAAAAGCAGCTCCGCTGCAAGATCCTGGACCGCACCGGACTTATCCTCGACATCTTTGCCCAGCGGGCCCAGACCAGCTACGCCCGCACCCAGGTGGAACTCGCCCAGTACGAATACCTCCTGCCCCGCCTTACCGGGCTGTGGACCCACCTCGAACGCCAGCGCGGGGGGATCGGGATGAGAGGCCCCGGGGAGACGGAAATAGAAACGGACAGGCGGATCGTGAGGGACCGTATCGCCCTTCTTAAAAAGAAACTCACCAAGATAGACCGGCAAATGGAGACCCAGCGGGGGAACCGGGGTTCCCTGGTACGGGTGGCCTTAGTGGGGTATACCAACGTGGGGAAGTCGACCCTCATGAACGTGATCAGCAAGAGCAACGTCTTTGCCGAGAACAAGCTCTTTGCCACCTTGGACACGACCGTACGCAAGGTGGTGATTGGCAACCTCCCCTTTTTGCTGAGCGATACCGTGGGGTTTATCCGCAAGCTGCCCACCCAGCTGGTGGAAAGCTTTAAGGGCACCCTGGACGAGGTGCGGGAAGCAGACCTCCTACTCCACGTGGTGGATATCTCCCACCCCAATTTTGAGGACCATATCGATTCGGTCAACCAGGTGCTGAGCGAGATCGGCTGTGCCAATAAAGAGACCATGATGGTCTTTAACAAGATCGACCTCTACCGGCCGGAAGTGATCGCCGAGGATGACCTTACCACCGAGCGGACAGAGAAACACATGACCCTGGAGGAATGGGAGAATACCTGGATGAGACGGATGGGAGGCAATGCCCTCTTTATCTCTGCCCTGAACAAGGAGAACCTGGACGAATTCAAACAACGGGTCTACAGGGCCGTCAGGGAGATCCATGTCACCCGTTTCCCTTACAACAACTTTTTGTACCCGGAAAACCTGGATGCCTATTAGGTATTTCCGGATTTCAGGGTGTTGTTCATCGGAGATATTGACCCTTCATAAGACACACCACAAATTCCCCGCAGTTTACAACATGAATTTGGCATAAAGGATCTCTGTATTTACTTTTACAGTGTAGTTAAGTGTAAGTGTTTATCCCCAAATCCTACCCTGAACTATTTCTTAGTGTTCATTTCCCCAAATCGACACCAGGAACCAGAGAGTGAACATTTGAAAATTTCGAATGTAGACCTGCAAAAATCCCGGCCAATTGGCCGGGATTTTTTATTTCTTCTTCTTATAAAGGGGGACGGAGGAACAGGCTTCCCCGTACATCACGCTTTTGGCTACCCCCTGTAGTTTCTGAGTAGCCCAGATATAGGCGTTGGGAGGTACCGGCTTGTCTGAGCAGCCTTTGATGATCACCGGTTTGTCCTTCAGGCCAGACACGTCCAGCCTGTCCAGCACCTGCTGGTACAAAATGGTCTCTAAAAGTTCCAGATCGCCTTGCACCACCTGGGCCGCATAGGGTTGCAGATACGTAGTTACCAGCATAAATGCCCAACCGGGCACAATGGCCTCTGTAGAACAGTGAAGGGCCACAAAAGCGTCCTGGTACTGCTGCCAGTCGTGCTCCGCGACATAGGTCCTGAATTCCTTTTCCCTGAGGATGATCCCTTCCATCAGCCAGGGGCTGATATCGAGGCCCATGCGTTTCCCTTTTGGATAGAAGTCCTCCAGGTTAAAAGTGACCAGGGCACTCGAACTCACACGGTTTACGATCTCTTCAGACATAGGGTGAAAATTCCGGGGCCATGCTTACAGCAGGCCCAGTTCCAGCTTGGCTTCTTCGCTCATCAGGTCCTGACTCCAGGGCGGATCAAAGGTGATCTCCACCTCCGCGTCCCTGACCACGTCCAGGGACCTCACCTTTTCTTCCACCTCCACGGGGAGGGTCTCTGCCACTGGGCAGTTCGGGGAGGTAAGGGTCATCAGGATCTTGACCTCCTGGTCCTCGTTCACGAAGACGTCATAGATCAGACCCAGTTCGTAAATATCCACAGGGATCTCGGGATCGTAAATGGTCTTCAGCACCCTTACGATCTTCTCTCCCAGTTCCTGTGTATCTATTGCGGTATCGCTCATCTTTGGTTCAATTTAATTGGGTTTGGTAGGCCACGGCATACAGTTTTAACTGCTTGATCATGCTTACGAGTCCGTTGGCACGGGTGGGCGAAAGGTGTTCCTTTAACCCGATCTCATCGATGAATTTCGTGTCGGCCTCAATGATATCCCTGGGTTTCTGGTGGCTGAACGCCCGTATCAATATGGCTATGATCCCCTTGGTGATGATGGCATCGCTGTCTGCGGTAAATACCAGCTCATCCCCTTCCAGTTCGGCATGCACCCAGACCTTGCTCTGGCAGCCTTTGATAATATGGTCCTCAGTCTTGTATTCTTCTTTGATCAGAGGCAGGGATTTCCCCAGTTCGATCATATACTCATACCGCTGCATCCAGTCGTCGAACATGGAAAACTCTTCTACGATCTCCTTTTGTATCTCTGGTATGCTCATGCTTTCTCTTTTGTCGCAAAAATACGATAAGTAATCCTGTCTTTCAACCGTTCCGGTCAATAGTGCCTGTTCCCGATCCACGGTCCTGCATCTGGTTGACCAATATCAGACCTGTGCTCAGACGAGCATTTGCCTGGCCCGTTCCAGGGCTTCCGCAAAGCGGTCTATTTCTTCTTTGGTATTGTAAAAACTGAAGCTCGCCCTGATGGTACCCGGGATCTGGAAGAAATCCATCACGGGCTGAGCACAATGGTGGCCGGTACGCACGGCGATCCCCATTTTATCCAGCAGGGTACCCATGTCATAGGGGTGTACCCCCCGGATGTTAAAGGAAATGACGGCCGTCTTCTGTTTTGCTTTCCCATAGAACTGCATCCCTTCTATTCGGGACAGTTTTTCGGTAGCATAGGCCAGGAGTTCATGCTCGTACCGGTCAATGGCCTCCAGCCCTATGGAATTGAGGTAGTCTATGGCCGCCCCAAAAGCGATCCCTCCACAAATGTTGGGGGTACCCGCTTCAAATTTATAGGGCAGGTCTGCATAGGTGGTCTTCGCAAAGGTCACCTCGGCGATCATCTCGCCCCCACCCTGGTAGGGTGGCAATTTCTTCAGCCATTCTTGTTTCCCGTACAACATCCCTATCCCGGTTGGACCGTACAGTTTGTGAGCCGATGCCGTGTAGAAATCCACATCCAGCCTTTGTACATCCACCTTCAGGTGGGGGGATGACTGGGCCCCGTCTACCAGAACCGCTGCTCCGACCTCATGGGCCATGGGGATGATCTCTTCTATAGGGTTGATGGTGCCCAGGGCATTGGAGACGTGGTTGCAGACCACCAGTTTGGTCTTGTCAGACAACAGGTTTTCATACTCCTCCATGACTAATACGCCATCCTGATCCATGGGGATCACCTTCAATACGGCCCCGGTGCGCTCACAGAGCATCTGCCAGGGCACGATGTTGGAGTGGTGCTCCATGGCCGAAACCAGGATCTCATCCCCTTTTCCGACAAAGGCGGTAAAACCATTGGCTACCAAATTGATGCTGTGGGTGGTCCCGGAGGTAAAGATGATCTCGTGGGCGTGGGCAGCGTTGAAGAACTGCTGTATCTTCTTTCTGCCTCCTTCGTAGGCTTCCGTGGCCTCCTGGGCCAGGGCGTGAACCCCCCGGTGGATGTTCGCGTTATACCGGCTGTAGTAATCCACGATGGTGTCGATCACCTGTTTGGGCGTCTGGGAGGTGGCTGCATTGTCAAAATAGACCAGTGGATTTCCATTCACCTTCCTGTTGAGGATGGGGAAGTCCTTTCTTATTGTGGCTATATCGAGCATTGTTTTTTCCATGACACACAAAGATACCGAAGCCTGTTGTATTTACTAGGCCGGAAACATAATATTTAGCAGTCGGGCCATAACTATTATGAATATCTGGCGGGTGATCAAAACCGCACCCCGATCCCCATTTTTAGTAAACTGGCATTGCCGTAAAAGTCTCCAGGTATTGCGATATGGTCGAACTGTACTTTGAGGAACCAGTCCCTGAAGACGTCCATGCTGGCCCCAACATTTAGGTTGAATCCCCCTCGCGTATCAGATCCATCCAAGGGTTCAGACATGAACGTTCCTTTTGCCTTGTATCTTTGCCAGGAATATCCAACTCCAAGAGACCATCTCAATTTTTCGATTCCCGGAGTTTCCGTCTCGAGGAAGAAGCGGGGCTGAATGAAAAGATCGCTTTGGCGGAAATCGTATTCCATTTCCCCGTTTGCACTTCCGGTCGTAAATTGCGTTCGGGAAGCAAAAAGGGAGGTGTTAAACGATCCCCCAAGTTTTAATCTTCCGACCTCAGCGAACCTGTATTGGACCCCGAGATCGAGAATTCCCCTGCCGTCGTTCGCAAATTCATTGCCCACAGAGACCGGATAACTAGTTTCGATGCTCCAGGCCTCGTCCTGGGCACTCAGGGTGTAGCCAAACAATACAAAAAGGAAGGGAAAGAGTAGTTGTTTTCTCATGATGGTGTTGTTTTTGGAGTTTATTAAGGGTTATGTTTAAAGTTGAAAAATAAATACATGGCCGAGGGCTGGGTGATTTGGGTTTTCCGTTGGGCCATAGACCGGCTAAAATCGGAATCCCCCACGCAGTTTAAGGAAGCCGGAATTCCCATCTACTGCCTCCCCGGATAAAAAGGGTTGGTCGAATGAAGACTGTATGCGGAGATTGGGGGTAACGTCATAGATCAGCCCGGCATCCAGATTCAGCCCGTCTGCCCAGGCATCCCCACCCTGCAGGCGCCCGTTCTCATCAAAGAAAGTCGGTTTCCCTCTGGAATATAGCCAGGCCCATCCCACACCTCCGGTGAATGATAAATTCCCGTTCCGGGTAAGTGGAACTTCAGCAAAAAGCCTGGGCTTAAAAAAGTATTCCTGGTATTCGCCCTCCTGGTCTGGTCTGAGGGTTGTGGCAAAGCGGGAGCCATCCGCCGACAGTCCGAAAGTGACCTTTCCCACCTGTACAAACCGGTAATTAACCCGCAATCCTAGCGTCCCCTCATTGGATAAGGCAAAAGGATGGTTGAAGGAAATGGGATCAATCACTTCAATGCTCCATGTATTTTCCTGGGCCCTTTGCGTTAAGCTCATAAACATAGCGAGAATTGGAATAAGTAGTTGTTTTCTCATGGTCAGGGTGTTTTATGTTAGAGGTTGCTAATGCCTTTAGGAAGAGATTCTCCGGAAGGTCAGAATCGGAATCCTCCTCCCACCTTGATCAGGCCGATATTCCTGTCTGAGGCAACCCCTGATAAAAACATGAGATCGTATTGAGTTTGTACAAAGATACTCGGGGTGATATCGTACGTCAGCCCGACATTCAGGTTCAGGCCATCTGCCCATTCTTCCCCTCCCTCAACTCGTCCGAACTCATTTAAGAAAGCCACTCCTCCTTTGGAATACAACCAGGTCCACCCTATACCTCCGGATAAACGGAACTTTCCGTTTTGCGACAACGGTACTTCTGCAAAAAGCCTGGGCTGGAAAAAGAAATCCCGGTATTTTAATTCCTGAACCGGGTCGGAATCATTGATTACGGTGGTGGCAAAGCGGGTCCCATCCAATGAAACTCCCAAAGTAAACTTTCCCTCCTGTACAAAGCGATATTTGACCCCAACTCCTATCGTCCCCTCGTTCGAGGAGGGAAAGGCATCGTTGACGGAAACGGGGTAGCTGACTTCAATGCTCCATTTTTTGTCCTGTGCACTGGTAGAAAGCACACATACAAGTAGTAGTACGCAAGTTATGGATCGAATCATGGCTGAGTTTTTTGGCTTAGTTTGATTTCCTAAGCTAATCAACCATTCTATCCACCTCTTTTAAAAGAAAGTTAATTAAGAATGTTTTAGCAGAATTCCCTTACAGGTCGAACCCAAGCCTTACGCCCAGCTTGTTGGCGATGAGCTTGTTGATCCGTTTTTTCAATTCGGGCAGGCGCACACTCTCCAGTACGTTGTTCGCAAAGGCGTACATAAGAAGTGCGGTAGCCTCTTTGCGGGGGATGCCCCTCGACTGGAGGTAGAACAAAGCGTCCTCATCCAGCTGGCCTATGGTACAGCCGTGGGAACACTTCACATCATCCGCAAAAATCTCCAGCTGGGGCTTTGTATTGATGGTAGCCTGGTCGCTGATCAGCACATTGTTGTTCTGCTGAAAGGCGTTGGTCTTCTGGGCGATCTTATCTACGATGATCTTCCCGTTGAACACTCCTGTAGAACGTTCCCCGAATATACCTTTGTAATCCTGATGGCTTTCGCAATTAGGCTGGGTGTGGTGCACCAGGGTATGGTGGTCTACGTGCTGTTTTTCTCCCAGGATGGTCACCCCTTTGAGGGTCGATTCAATATGTTCCCCGTGCTGGTAGAAGTTGAGGTTGTTTCGCGTGAGTTTACCCCCGAAGGAAAAGGTGTGTACGTTCACCGAACTCTTGTCTTTCTGGGCGATATAGGTATTGTCGATCAGTGTGGCATCCTCGCTGTCATTCTGTACCTTGTAATAATCCACGATAGCGCTTTGTGCGGCGAAGATCTCGGTGACACAATTGGTCAGGACCGGATTATGGGTTAGGCTCTGATGCCTTTCGATGACCTGGAGTTCAGCATTCTCCTCGACAATGATGAGGTTCCTGGGCTGCAGCATGAGAGAGGCCTCGTTCCCGGTGGCGAAATGTATGATCTCAACCGGTTTTTTAGGGGCTTTGTTCTTTGGAATATAGATGTAAGCGCCCTCCCGGCTAAAGGCCGTGTTCAGGGTAGTGAGTGACTCCTCCCTGGAAGCCGCCTTATTGAAATATACGTCTATGACCTGTTTGTACATCGGCTTGGTAAGGGCAGAGCTCATCAGGCAGATATCGACCCCGTCATGGGTGGTCTCCGAGAGATAGGAGCTATAGATCCCGTCGATGAACACGATCTTGTAGGTGTCGATCTCATGGAGGAAATACTTCTTTACCTGATGGTACTCCAGGGCATTCTCCTCCTTGGGGAAGATGCTGAAGTCGGTTTTCAGGATACTGTTCAGAGAAGTGTATTTCCAGGCTTCTTCCTTTTTGGAAGGGAATCCTTTGGCCTCAAAATTCTTGATCGCCTCGGTCCGAATATCGTGAATGGGGTGTTCCACATCCACGTAGTTCTCGAAAGCCATGAAGGACGATACCAGTTTTTCCTTTAGATCCATTGTGATTTTCTCTCGTTTAGGACAGGCAAAGCCCGTCTTTACCTTAATTTATGCTACCGTTTCTTTCTTCAGCCAGTCGTATCCCTTGTCTTCCAGCTCCAGGGCCAGTTCTTTGGTGCCCGACTTAACGATCTTCCCGTCGTGGATCACGTGCACAAAATCGGGGATGATGTATTCCAGGAGACGCTGATAGTGGGTGATCACGATCACTGCGTTGTCCTTGCTCTTTAATTTGTTGACCCCGTTGGCCACGATTCGGAGCGCATCGATATCGAGGCCGGAATCCGTCTCGTCAAGGATGGCGAGCTTGGGCTCGAGCATAGCCATCTGGAAGATCTCATTCCTCTTCTTTTCTCCTCCCGAAAAACCCTCATTCAGAGAACGGGACAGGAACTTCCTGTCTATGTCCAGCAATTCGGATTTCTCCCGGATCAACTTCAGCATCTCGTTGGCAGGCATATCGTCCATACCCCTTGCCTTTCGGGATTCGTTGATGGCTGTTTTCATGAAATTGGTCACGGAGACGCCGGGTATTTCCACCGGGTACTGGAAAGAGAGAAAGATCCCCTTGTGGGCGCGTTCTTCCGGAGACACCTCTTCCAGGTCTTCTCCTTCAAAGTTGATAGAGCCTTTGGTAATCTCGAAGTCTTCCTTCCCTGCAATAACCGATGCAAGGGTACTTTTTCCGGAACCGTTAGGTCCCATTATGGCGTGCACTTCCCCGGGTTTTACCTCCAGGTTGATCCCTTTCAGGATTTCCTTATCCTCTACTCCGGCATGCAGATCCTTAATTGTCAACATAATATGATCGTTTTTCTTCTGTTCTTGTTTTGTATTTATCCTACTGAGCCCTCCAGGCTGATCTCCAGTAATTTCTGAGCTTCCACGGCAAATTCCATGGGAAGTTTATTCAGTACTTCCTTGCTGAACCCATTGACGATCAGGGCGATGGCCTTTTCGGTATCGATCCCCCTCTGGTTGCAGTAGAAGATCTGATCTTCCCCGATCTTGCTGGTGGTCGCCTCGTGTTCTACCTGTGCTGTTTTGTTCTTCGCCTCTATGTAGGGAAAGGTATGTGCCCCGCACTCGTTCCCCATCAGGAGGGAATCGCACTGGGAAAAGTTCCGGGCGTTCTCGGCCCTGCTGTTGATCTGTACAAGACCCCTGTAGCTGTTCTGGGATTTTCCGGCGGAGATCCCTTTTGAAATGATCGTACTCCTGGTGTTCTTTCCGAGATGGATCATCTTGGTACCCGTATCGGCCTGCTGAAAGTTGTTCGTGACCGCGATGGAGTAGAATTCCCCAATGGAATTATCCCCTTTCAGAATACATGAAGGATATTTCCAGGTGATAGCAGATCCGGTCTCCACCTGTGTCCATGAGATCTTTGCATTGCGCTCGCAAATGCCCCTCTTGGTCACAAAGTTGTAAACCCCGCCTTTTCCTTCCTTGTCTCCCGGGAACCAGTTCTGAACGGTGGAGTACTTGATCTCGGCATCGTCCAGGGCGATGAGTTCCACCACGGCAGCGTGCAATTGGTTCTCGTCCCTGGAGGGGGCTGTACATCCTTCGAGATAGCTCACATAGCTTCCCTTATCTGCTATGACCAGGGTCCGTTCGAACTGCCCGGTCCCAGCTTGATTGATTCTGAAATAGGTCGAGAGTTCCATGGGGCACCTCACCCCTTTCGGGATATAACAGAAAGATCCGTCTGAAAAGACCGCAGAATTCAGGGCCGCGTAAAAATTGTCCTTGGGAGGTACCACAGAACCGATGTATTTCCTGACCAGCTCAGGGTGTTCTTTGATAGCCTCAGAGATGGAACAAAAGATGATCCCTTTCTCGGCTAGCGTCTTTTTGAAGGTAGTAGCTACGGAGACTGAATCCATAACGATATCCACCGCCACTCCAGCGAGTTTTTTCTGCTCGTCCAGGGAGATCCCCAGTCTTTTGAAGGTGTCGAGCAATTGCGGGTCTACTTCGTCCAGGCTGTTGTACTTGGGCTTTTTGTTTGGTGCCGAATAATAACTGATGTCCTGAAAATCTGGTTTCTTGTAGTGGATATTGGCCCACTCAGGCTCCACCATTTCCTTCCAGCCTTTGTAGGCTTCGAGTCTCCACAGGGTCATCCATTCGGGCTCTTCCTTCTTTTTGGAAAGGGCTATCACCACCTCCTCACTCAGTCCCTTGGGAAATGTGTCCGACTCTATGTCCGTATAGAAACCATATTCGTATTCTTTGGTCTCCAGTTCTTTCTTTAATTCTTCCTCAGTATATGCCATATGCTGTGTTCTTCTGATTAAAGGGAGAAACTCTCTCCGCAACCGCAGGTACGCTGGGCGTTCGGATTGTTGAATACAAATCCCTTCCCGTTGAGTCCGCCCGAATATTCCAAGGTGGTTCCCACCAGGTAGAGAAAACTCTTTTTATCGACGAGGATGCGCACGTCATTGTCCTCGAAGATCTTGTCGGTATCGTTGATCTGGTTGTCGAACCTGAGCTCATAGGACAGGCCGCTGCAACCTCCGCTCTTGACACCCACCCGCACGTAGTCTTTGGAGAGGTCGAATCCCTCCTCTGTCATAAGGGCGGTCACCTTTTTTTTAGCCGTTTCTGATACTTTGATCATCTTAATTGGACTTATTCTAAATAGTTTACAAATATACACTAAATGCGGGGGATTCAAACAGATCCTAACATTATAATAACATATATGAGGATCAGTCTTTTCTATGTTCCAGATCAAGAAAAACTAGAAGGAAGTAGAGGGTGTTTGGATGATAGGAAAAAGTTATTCTATCCGGATCATGATGAGATCGGTGCCGCCCCGGTTTTGAAGAGGAAACAGATCGGAACTTTTAGACTCTCCGACCACAAGGATGGCACCATCGGAGGTTTCCATGGTATCAAAGCCAAAATCGAGGTCCGTACCCCCGAATGCCTGTGCCCATACCAGCGCTCCCCTGCTGTCGACCTTCAGGATCCAGAGGTCGTTCTCCCCCGCATTGGTATTGAGGTCCTGGTCACTGCTCCTAGAATTTCCCGCGATCACAAACCCTCCATCCCGGGTAGGGCGGATGGACTCCGCTGCGTCAAATCCCGAACCCCCATAGGTCCTTTCCCACAGCAATTCTCCCTGTGCGTTGATCCGGATCACCCAGATATCGGATTCTCCGTGCGAGGCAGATACGTCTCCATCGCTGCTGATCGTACTGCCGGTGATCACATATCCCCCGTCTTCGGTTTGGGCAATATCCTGGGCGATGTCTATGCCGGTTCCGCCATAGGAGTGTTCCCAGATCAATTCCCCGGCCTCGCTTACTTTCACCACCCAGAAATCGTAGGATCCCCTGGGATCGGAGATATCGAAGTCATCGCTTTCGGAAAACCCGGCCATCACATATCCGCCGTCATGGGCCCTGGTTACGGCATGGGCGCGGTCGTTGTTGGTCCCCCCGAAATAGGTCCTCCATTCAATCTCTCCCTGGGAGTTGAGTTTGGTCCCCCAGAATTCACCCACCCCGTGTCTGGTCAGGGAATAGGCCTTTTCCGTATACCCATCGGCCCGGGCTGAGGTTATATCCAGAAAACCTGCAAAGAAGAGTCCGCCTGTTTCAGTTTCCACCAGGTCATAGCTGTGGTCATGGCCCGAAAAGCCAAAACTCTTTTCCCAAAGAAGTGTACCCTGACGGTCGACCTTCAACACCCAATTGTCATGGAAGCCTTCGTTATTGCTCGCATCCCCGTCATCACTCATGGCATAGCCCGTGATCGCGAAGCCCCCGTCAGAGGTCTGGATGACTGCCTGCCCCTGGTCGTCCTTAGAGCCTCCGTAGGTCCTGGACCACTCTACATTGCCATTCCGGTCGGTCTTGAGGAGCCAGTAGTCGTTGACATTGGCCGACTTATGTTGGAGGTCTCCATCTGTACTATTGGAAAAACCGAGCACGGCAAATCCCCCATCATCTGTTTGGACCACAGAGCGTGGCGTATCGTCCCCTGAGCCTCCGAAAGAACGGATCCAGGCTACCTCCCCTTTGAATTCGGGAAATTCCTCGACGGGATCAGACATCTGGTCATAGGAGCATCCCGAAAGGGCCAGGATCAAGCTGAGGTATCCTATATTTTTGCGCATGATGCTCGTTAGTTGGATGGGGCAATCACAAAGAAACCGGAATTGATGTCATTCAGGATGATCTTGCCACTCTGAAAGTAGGGATATACGCTCCAGACACCGTTGAAAGAGGCACTGTTGCCAGAGGGGAAACTGTCAAAATACCCCGTCTCGGTGATCGTCCCACCGGGGAGGTTGGTAATGTCGAGCATACGTACCCCCGCCGTGTAGTTGGCGAGGTAATAGGTGTTCCCCTTCACATACCCATTGTGATCAATAGCCGATGTGGTCCCTGTATAAGTAGTGAGAAGTACCGGCGCATCCAGATCGAGCAGGTCAAAGACCAGGGTCCTGGAATTAAAGCCGAAATTGATCTCATCCAGTTCGTCCCCGAGGATAAAATACCGCTGGTCTTCCGTGAACCACCCCTGGTGGGTATAACCAATATTGGAATACTGTATGGTAGAAATCCCTGCAGGATTCTGCTTGTCTGTCACGTCCACGACCACTACTGCGTTCTCATTGGCCCCGATAAAGATCTCTCTCCCTGTATAATCAGGATCAGGACCTTGGTAGAGCACTACCTGGGCGTCATGGGAGTATCCGTTGTCGCCGTAACCCCCGGCAGCCGTCGGGTTCATGGGATCCTGTATGTCGATAAAATGTGCTCCTCCATTGTAAAGGTCTCCCCTGTCTGTCCCCACGGCATAGGCGTAGCCCGTTTCTTCGTTGATGACGAGATTATGAGAGTTTCCAAAACCTGTGTAGCGTGTATCTGCAGAGAAGGTAGCGGGGGTGTTGCTCACGGACAAGAGCTTGCGAAGGTCAAATACCTGCATGCCATGGCCCGCAGCTTCGGAACCGATAAACGCGTAGTCACCATATACCTTGATATCCCTCCAGGCACTGGAGGTGGTAGCTGTAAGCAGTTTACCCAGATAGACCAGGTTTTCCGTATCCGTGATCTCCACAAAGGCCGTACCGTTGTTCAGGCCAATCAGGGCGAATTCCCGGGAAGAGGCAGTGTCTGTCCACCCCCAGATATCATTCCCTGCGGTAGCGCCAAGGCTGCTCAGACTCAACCGTCCCAGCAGGTCGTATCCCTGGCAGGGATAAGCGCCGGCAAAGCCATTCTCACAGGGAATAAAATTGGTCCCCGGATCAACGGGGTCTTCCACTGGGGGATCATCAACGGGATCGATAACAACGAGGTCTGGTCCTGTATCATCATTTTTTGAACAGGCCAGAAAGATGAGTAAAATGAAAAAAGGGAGGGATCTTTTCATAGCAGTCTGATTTGGGAAGGTGTACTTTTTATGGTAAAGATACGATTTCTGTAAGATCCTCCTTAATTTTGCAGGATGCTGGAAGACAAAGAACCTGAAAGAACATCCCTTGAAAAACTGGGCGAATTTGGCCTGATCGACCATCTCACCCGTACCTTTTCCCCAAAACAACCCTCCACGCTTCGTGCCGTGGGGGATGATGCAGCCGTTGTGAAATTCGGAGACAGGGCATTGCTGGTGAGCACAGACCAGTTGGTAGAAGGCATCCACTTCGACCTCAGTTATATGCCCCTGAAACACCTTGGGTACAAATCGGTCGTGGTAAACCTCAGCGACATCTGCGCCATGAATGGTGTCCCTACCCAGATCACGGTGTCCATAGCGGTATCCAACCGCTTTCCCCTGGAAGCCCTGGAAGAACTCTATACCGGGATCAAACTGGCCTGTGATATCTACCAGGTGGACCTTGTGGGGGGCGACACCACCTCTTCCGACCGGGGGCTGTATCTCTCAGTCACGGCCATAGGGCATGCGGCAGAAGAGGAGGTCACCTACCGAAGCGGGGCCAGACCCAATGACCTGCTGGTCGTTTCAGGCGACCTGGGCGGTGCCTTTATGGGGCTCAAAGTTCTACAGAGGGAAAAGGAGGTTTTCAAAGTGAATCCCAACAACCAACCCGATCTGGAACCCTACTCTTATATCATAGAAAGACAACTCAAGCCCGAAGCCCGGAAAGACATCGTCTCCCTGTTAAAGGAACTCGGGGTGAGACCCACTTCCATGATCGATATCAGTGACGGATTGTCTTCTGAGATCCTCCACCTGTGCGATAAGAGCAAGGTAGGATGCAACGTCTATGAGGAGAAGATCCCGCTGGACCCTACCGTGATCTCCGCGTGTGAGGAATTTGTATTAGACAGTACGATGATCGCCCTGAGCGGTGGGGAAGATTACGAATTGCTCTTTACGATAGACCAGGACGACTACCCTAAAATAAAGGGCAACCCCAACCTTACTGTCGTGGGGCATATGACAGAAGCAGATCGGGGCGCACACTTAATTACCAGGAATGAGGAAAGCATACCCTTGAAAGCCCAGGGTTGGAATTCCTTTGGGCAAGGATAGTTCAGGCTACTTGTTGTTCGCCTGCGTGTCTTTTTCGGTAAATGATCTCGAGGGTGTGGTTGATATCCTGTAACTCAGGGGTAAGTACGGATAAATTGCCACTGACGTCCGTGGTCACTTCTTTACCACAGTGAACGCATTTGTATTCCTTGATGTGCTGGGTAACTTTCTTGGACACGGAGTAGTGGTGTCCAAAGATCTGGCAGAATATTTTTTTCATGAAGTAGGTTATTAGTCGCATGGTCCGGTCGGGGGAACCTTCACCGTGCATTGTTACATTTCAGGTTTCAGCATTCATCACAAGGTTTCTCGTTAACATTTTAAAAAGGAACGCTTGCTGAGGAACATTTATTGAGTGACCCCCTGTTTTTTTCTCATTTTTTCGATGAACGTATTCCTTTCACCTATAAGTATTACGAGTTTTCTGTTTTTTCGGATCTCGTTTTTTCCAGTATCTTTCAACAATAACTCAATAGTATGCGACAATTCCGGGAACTCCTGGTCACGGCCTTTGCCCTATTCTCACTCTTCTTCGGGGCCGGGAACCTCATCCTGCCCCCCCTGCTGGGATTTAAGGCAGGTCCCGACTGGTGGCTGGTGGCCCTGGGGTTTGCCATTTCCGGCGTTTTAATAGCCATTTTAGGGATAAGGGCCCATGCGAGATTACAGGGCACTATCTTTGATTTTGGCTCAAAGGTTTCCCCCTTGTTCAGCCTGGTCTACTGCTATCTGGTCTACGCCATCGCCATCGGCCTGCCCTCCCCGAGGACCGCATCGGTCACACACGAAATGGCCATAGCCCCCTTCTTTGAGGTAGGCCCTCTGACCACCAGTTTTATCTATTTCGGGCTCGTCCTTATCTTCGCCCTCAACCGGAACAAGATCCTGGATATTATCGGGAAACTGATGACCCCTGCCATCCTGTTGATCCTGCTTTGCATTATGGGGGTGATCATCTTCACCAGTCCGTTCGAATTCGGGGAGCCCCTCATAATGTATCCCTTCAGCTATTCCATTTTAGAAGGGTACCAGACGTTCGATGCCATAGGGGCCGTAGTTGTAGGAGGGGTGATCATCGTCTCCATCAACCTGAAAAACAACAAGACCTATGAGGAGAAACGCAAACTGATCGCCAATGCAGGGTGGCTGGCCGGCCTCACACTTTTACTGGTGTATGCCGGACTGATGTTATCGGCCGCGCTCATGCAGTCGGATTTCGAAACGGATATCAGCAGGACCGCTCTCCTTCAGGGGATGAGCTACCTTGCCCTGGGCCCGACGGGAAGGGGCATCTTCTCCGTGCTGGTAGCCCTGGCCTGTTTCACCACTGCTGTGGGGATCGTGACCGGAACAGCAGATTTTGTGAAGTCGCGTTTCTCAAATTCACAGAGGGCCTACGTGCTCACAGCAGCGATCGGCAGCCTGCTGGGAGTGCTCATGGGGCAACTGGAAGTGGGCTATATCATCGATGTGGCATTGCCCGCCCTGATGTTCATCTATCCCATCACCATCGTCCTGATCATCCTCAACGTCCTTCCGGAACGCTGGGCCTCTGCAGGGGTATTTAAAAGCGTGGTCTGGGTGACCATACTTTTCAGCGTACCCGACTTCCTGCAGAGCCTGGATTTGGGGACGTACCTGAAAGCGGTCAATGCCCTAATTCCGCTAAGCGGAGTACAACTGGGCTGGGTGATCCCTGCCACACTTACCTTTCTTGTTTTAAATGCCAGGAAGTTCTACTTCAAATAGAGTTTTGCGAGAGTTTATGTGCTCCTAAGACCGCATGATATCTTCGATCTCCTCAGCCTCGATCGGGATATTTTTCATCAGGTTCACAGGCTCGCCTTTTTCCTGAATGACCACATCGTCCTCCAGCCGGATGCCGAATCCCTCGTCAGGGATGTAGATGCCCGGTTCAACCGTAAAGACCATATTTGCCTTCATCGGGGTTTTTATCGGCCCGTAATCATGAGTGTCCAGGCCTATATGGTGACTGGTCCCGTGCATGAAGTATTTCTTGTAGGCGGGCCAGTTCTTGTTCTCGTTCTGCACATCGGCCTTGCTGAGTAAACCCAGACCGAGGAGTTCCGAGGTCATGATCTTCCCCACCTCTTTGTGGTATTCGGCCCACATCGTCCCGGGAACCAGCATCTTGGTAGCTTCATTTTTAACGCGGAGGACGGCTTCATACACTTCCCTTTGCCTTTTGGTGAATTTGCCGTTCACGGGAATGGTACGGGTCATGTCACTGGAGTAATTCGCGTATTCCGCACCTACATCGAGAAGAATAAGGTCACCGGTCTTGCATTGCTGATTGTTGACCACATAGTGCAACACGTTGGCATTGTTCCCGGAGGCAATGATGGGGGTATACGCAAACCCCCTGGAACGATTCCTTATAAATTCGTGGAGGAATTCCGCTTCGATCTCGTATTCCCAGACTCCAGGTTCAGTGAATTTGAGGACACGCCTGAATCCTTTTTCTGTGATATCGCAAGCCCTTTGCATGAGGTCTATTTCCTGTTTTTCCTTGACCCCCCTTATTTCCTGTAAAATGGGATTGCTCTTGGCCCAGCTGTGGGCGGGGAATTTTTCTTTGCACCTGCGGATAAAACGGTCCTCCCGTGTCTGGGTCTCCACGGATTGGCGGTAGTGCTCATTGGTGTTGAAATACACCGTATCGGCCTCCGTCATCAGATCGAAGAATACCTTGTCAAAATCACTGAGCCACTGAACATTCTGGATCCCGCTAACGCCCGTGGCCTGTTCCTTTGAGAGCTTCTCCCCCTCCCAGACCGCTATGTGGTCATTGGTCTCTCTTACAAAGAGGATCTCCCTCTGTTCCTTGTTCAAGGCATCCGGGAATAACAAAAGGATGGTCTCTTCCTGGTCTGCACCACTCAGGTAGAAGATATCCCTGTGCTGCTGAAATGGCATGGTACTGTCTGCGCTAATGGGATAGATGTCATTGGAATTGAATATTGCCAGGCTCTTCGGTTTCATTTTTGCCATGAATTTCTCACGGCTCCGCACAAAGAGTTTTGGGTCTATAGGGTGATATTTCATAGGGGTCTCATGTTTTTTCAAATGTAGGTATTTACGAGGAATTCTTTTGAAGGTCGCTTGTCATAAGTCGGCCAAATTCATACCTTCCAAAAATCAAAGTTGACATCTATGAGAATCCTAGTTTTCCTGTGCGCTTTCTGCGGTGTATTAATGCTTCACGGCCAGCCTGAGGCAACCTCTTCAAAAGAGGTAATGGAAGGCATTGCCCGGAAAGAAAAAATGGCGGCAACCTCCCTTGTGAAGAACATTTCGTTTAAGAATATCGGGCCCACCGTGATGAGCGGCCGGGTGGTAGACCTTGATGTGAACCCGAACGACCCCACGGAATTCTATGTGGGCTATGCCTCCGGAGGTCTCTGGTATACGGCGAACAACGGCACTTCCTTTACCCCTGTAATGGATGGGTCTTCGACCCAGAACATAGGGGATATCGCAGTCGACTGGAAAAACGGGACGCTATGGGTAGGCACGGGAGAGAACAACAGTTCCCGTTCTTCCTATGCAGGGATCGGCCTGCTGAAATCGACCGATGGGGGTAAGACCTGGCAAAACATGGGGCTGCCGGATTCCCACCATATCGGGCGTATCCTGATCAATCCCGAAAATGCAAATGAAGTTGTAGTGGCGGCTACAGGGCACCTGTACTCGAAAAACAATGAGCGCGGGGTGTACAAGACCACCGATGGCGGAAAGACCTGGAAAAGGACCCTTTTTGTGAATGATGAGACCGGGATCATTGACCTGGCCGTATCCCCTGTCGACTTCAATATTCAATATGCTGCCGCCTGGGAAAAGGACCGGAAGGCCTGGAATTTCGAGGGCAACGGACCTGGATCGGGCATCTATAAAAGTTCAGACGGGGGGGCTACCTGGAAGCTTGTCTCAGGTCCCACCAGTGGTTTCCCGACGGGAGACGGGGTTGGGCGAATAGGCCTGGCTGTCTTTGATAACAATATCGTCTATGCCGTGCACGACAACCAGTACCGAAGGGAAAAAACCGAGGAAGAGGAAAAAGAGGAGGGCCTTACCAAGGAAGATTTCAAGACCATGAGTGTGAAAGCTTTTCTTGACCTGGATGATAAAAAACTTAATGACTTCCTAAAGGACAACGACTTTCAGGAAAAATACAGGGCCGAGAATGTCAAGGAAATGGTCAGAAGCGGGGCTGTAAAACCCGCTGACCTTGCCGAGTACCTGGAGGATGCGAATTCCCTCCTTTTCGACACCCCGGTCATAGGGGCCGAGGTCTACCGCAGCGATGACGGGGGTAAGACCTGGAAAAAACAAAATGAAAAATACATAGACGATCTGTTTTACAGCTATGGGTATTACTTTGCCCAGATCCGGGTAGACCGGAACAATCCGGAAAAGATCTATCTGGCCGGGGTCCCACTGATCGCCTCGGGGGACGGGGGTAAGACCTATAAGGCTATTGATGGAGACAATGTGCATTCTGACCATCATGCCCTGTGGATCAACCCGGTGAAACCGGGCCACCTGATCAACGGGAACGACGGGGGCGTAAACATTTCCTATGATGACGGGGCTCACTGGATCAAGAACAATTCCCCGGAAGTAGGCCAGTTCTATGCTATCAATATCGACCACCAGAAACCCTACAACGTCTACGGCGGACTTCAGGACAACGGAGTGTGGATGGGACCTCACAATGCCGAAGAAAACAGCCGCTGGCACCAGACCGGGGAGTATCCCTGGAAGTCCATCCTGGGTGGTGACGGGATGCAGGTGCAGATAGACAACAGGGATCCGAACATCGTGTACACCGGGTTCCAGTTCGGAAATTACTACCGGCTCGACCTCTCCTCAGGGAAAAGAAAGAACATTCAACCCAAGCACGAACTGGGGGAAAAACCCTATCGTTTCAACTGGCAAACTCCTATTTTACTTTCACCCCATAATCAGGATATCGTCTATTTCGGGGGGAACAAACTGCATCGATCCCTGAATAAAGGGGACGATTGGGAGGCTATTTCGGGCGACCTGACCCGGGGTGGAAAACAGGGAAATGTGGCCTATGGGACATTGACGACGATCTCGGAATCCCCACTGAAATTCGGGCTCCTGTATACCGGAAGTGACGATGGACTCATCTACAGGAGCGATAACGGCGGGAGTAGCTGGGAACTGGTCTCCGGCTCTTTACCAAAAGATCTTTGGGTCAGCCGTGTGGCGGCCTCCAAACACAAAAAGGAACGTGTCTATGCTTCTCTAAACGGATATCGTTGGGACGACTTTACCCCCTATGTCTTTCTGAGCGAGGACCTGGGCAAGACCTGGAAGAATATCGGATCCGGACTGCCCGCATCCGCTGTGAACGCGGTCCTGGAGGACCCGGTAAACGAAAACCTTTTGTTTGTCGGCACAGATAATGGCCTGTACGTTTCCTTTGACAGGGGTAGCTCCTGGGAGTTGTTCCAGAATGGCATGCCGAATGTGGCAGTACACGATCTGGTGATACAACCGGAAGAAAAACACCTGCTTGCGGGTACCCATGGCAGGAGTATTTATAAGGCCGACATCACTCATTTACAAGGAATGACACAGGAGAAACTAGATGAAGATCTCGTGGTTTTTGACATCCCTGCGATCAAGCATTCCAGCCGATGGGGGAATTCCTGGAGCAGCTGGTCCGAACCCAATACGCCGGGAATAGACCTTGTATTCTATTCCAAGAAGAAAGGGAAGTATTCTGCCAGTATCAGAACTTTGGACGGGATTGAGGTTAGCGGTTTTGAGATGGAAGCAGACAAGGGCTTCAACATCCTTTCTTATGACGTCGCCTTTTCCAAACCGGGGAAACTGGCCTACCTTTCAAAGAACAAGGTGGAACTCAAAACAGCAGATGACGGAAAGACCTACCTGCCCAAAGGTTCCTATGAACTGGTCCTGAGCGGTAACGGACAGGAAGTAAAAACACCGGTCACGATAGAGTAACTCTTTAATAACCCTTAAATTCTTCTTAAGAAGATCAGGGATTTTGTTGAATTTTAGAAGCTGAAAACCGCCTCTTTCTGGCTATAGGATTGAACACAGTTCAACGACTGTGAAAATTAGGCCAAAGCCCGCTAAGTAAAGGCCGTTTTCGTTTGCTATTGCGGGGCTTCTGCCGTAAATTTGTGACCCTAAACCGTAACTGTAATGAGTAAAATCATACAATCCTCCATCGCCAGAAAAGTGGTCATGGCCCTTTCTGGCATTTTTTTGGTCTTATTCCTGGCATTGCACTTCACGATCAATTTTACCTCGGTGGTCTCCCCGGATACTTTCAATGAACTGTCCCACTTCATGGGGTACAACTTTATTGTTCAGTTCATCATGCAACCCATCCTGATCGCCGGTGTGGTCATCCATTTTGTAATGGGCTTTGTCCTTGAGATTCAAAACAACAGGGCAAGGGGGGTAAAATACGTACAGTACAAAGGAAGTGCCAACGCTCCGTGGGTTTCCCGGAACATGATAATTTCCGGAGCCGTTATCCTGGCATTCCTGGGCTTGCATTTCTACGATTTCTGGATTCACGAAATGGCCTATAAGTACATCGAGGCAAATCCCGAAGACCCAACGAGGTACTATGCGGAGACCGTGGAGAAATTCGCTCCTTTCTGGAGGACCCTGCTCTATGTTCTCTCCTTTGGCCTTCTCTCCCTTCACTTATGGCACGGGTTTGCATCTTCCTTCCAGACCATGGGGGTGAACAACAAATACACCCCTTCCATTGTTAATTTCACCAAGATCTATGCCGTGGCAATCCCTCTGGGTTTTGCCTTTATCGCCATATATCATCATTTTAATCCGATAATACACTAAGATATGGGCATTCTAGACTCCAAAGTTCCCAAAGGGCCCCTGGCCGAAAAGTGGACCAAACATAAGAACGAGATCAACCTCGTCAATCCCGCCAACAAGCGGAACATAGACGTGATCGTCGTAGGAACTGGCCTTGCCGGAGGCTCTGCCGCTGCAACCCTGGCTGAGCTGGGATATAATGTCAAGACCTTCTGCTACCAGGATTCTCCCAGGAGGGCCCATTCCATTGCCGCACAGGGTGGCGTGAATGCCTCCAAGAATTACCAGGGTGACGGAGACAGCGATTACCGTCTCTTCTACGATACGATCAAGGGAGGGGATTACCGGTCGAGAGAAGCCAATGTTTACAGGCTTGCAGAGGTCTCAGGAAATATCATCGACCAGTGTGTGGCACAGGGAGTGCCGTTTGCAAGGGAATACGGCGGACTTCTGGATAACCGTTCTTTCGGAGGAGTACTGGTCTCCCGGACCTTTTACGCAAAAGGGCAGACCGGGCAACAGCTTCTGTTGGGTGCCTATGCAGCCATGAACCGTCAGATCCACAGGGGTAAGATCAAGTCTTTTACCAGGCATGAAATGCTGGACCTGGTGGTCATTGACGGCAAGGCAAGAGGGATCATTGCGCGAGACCTGGTGACAGGGGAGATAGAAAGGCATTCGGCCCATGCTGTGGTCATCGCCTCAGGAGGATACGGAAACTTATTTTTCCTCTCAACCTATTGCATGGGAGCCAATGTGATGGCGGCCTGGAGGACCCATCGAAGAGGGGCTTTCTTCGCCAATCCGTGCTTCACCCAGATCCACCCAACCTGCATCCCCGTCTCAGGAGAACACCAGTCAAAGCTTACGCTTATGTCTGAATCCCTAAGAAACGACGGACGCATCTGGGTGCCTAAAAAACTGGAGGACGCCAAGGCGATCCGCGAGGGGAAACTGAAACCTACAGAACTCGCAGAAGAAGACAGGGATTACTATCTTGAAAGAAGGTATCCCGCCTTCGGGAACCTTGTCCCCAGGGATGTGGCATCCCGTGCGGCCAAAGAAAGGTGTGATGCGGGATATGGAGTGAACAAGACCGGTGAGGCAGTCTACCTGGATTTCGCATCGGCAATCAAACGATACGGTACCGAAAAGGCTTATACCTCAGGTATCCAGGATCCGGACGAAGATACGGTCAGGAGATTAGGGGAAGAAGTGATTGAGGCAAAATACGGGAACCTCTTCCAGATGTATGAGAAGATCGTAGACCAGAATCCATATAAAACCCCTATGATGATCTACCCCGCTGTCCACTATACCATGGGCGGACTTTGGGTGGATTACAATCTGATGACAACGATTCCAGGGTGCTACTCCATAGGAGAATCCAATTTTAGTGATCACGGAGCCAACCGCCTTGGGGCCTCTGCCCTCATGCAGGGCCTGGCAGATGGTTATTTTGTACTGCCCTACACCATAGGAGATTACCTGTCCAAAGATATCCGTACCGGGAAGATCCCAACGGACAGTCCGGAATTCGACAAGGCCGAGAAGGATGTCCGTGACAGGCTCGAGAAACTGATGTCCGGAAAAGGCAAGCACTCCGTTGATTACTACCACAAGAAACTTGGGAAGATCATGTGGGACAAATGCGGGATGAGCCGGAACGAAAAAGGGCTCAAAGAGGCTATGAAGGAAATCGCAGAATTGCGCAAGGATTTCTGGGAAAACGTAAAGGTTCCCGGTAGTGCAGATTCCAAGAACCAGGAGCTGGAGAAAGCAGGTCGCGTAGCCGATTTCCTGGAGATCGGGGAGCTTTTTGCCAAGGATGCGCTAGACCGGAACGAATCCTGTGGCGGTCACTTCAGGGAAGAATACCAGACGCCGGAAGGTGAAGCACTGAGGGACGACAAGAACTACAAATACGTGGCTGCCTGGGAGTACAAAGGAGAGCCCAAAGATGCTAAACTCCACAAAGAGGAATTGGTATATGAAAATATTGAACTTAAGACACGATCGTACAAATAAATTGCTATGAAAATATATTTGAAGATTTGGCGGCAGAAAGACGCCTCCTCCAAAGGAAAAATGGTCGATTACACGGTGGAAGGCATTGAAGGCGATATGTCCTTCCTGGAAATGCTGGACATTCTCAATGAAGAGCTGATCTCTCAAGGGGAAGAGCCCATTGAGTTCGACCATGATTGCAGGGAAGGGATCTGCGGAACCTGTTCCCTCCAGATAAACGGCAGGCCCCATGGCCCGGATACCCGAATCACCGCCTGCCAGTTGCATATGCGGAGCTTTAAGGACGGGGATACCATTACCATAGAACCCTTCAGGGCCAAGGCATTTCCTGTGGTAAAAGACCTGATCATCGACCGTTCGGCCTTCGACAGGATTCAGCAGGCCGGAGGTTATATCTCCGTGAACACCTCAGGGAACACCGTAGATGCCAATGCAATCCCTATCGAGAAAGACAAGGCAGATCATTCCTTCAACGCCGCGACCTGCATAGGATGCGGAGCCTGCGTAGCCGCCTGTAAGAATGCCAGTGCCATGCTGTTCACCTCCGCCAAGGTATCCCAGTTTGCACTCCTGCCACAAGGGCGTGTGGAAGCTGCAGACCGGGTACTCAATATGGTAAGGCAGATGGATATTGAAGGCTTTGGAAATTGCACAAACACGGGTGCCTGTGAAGTGGAATGCCCTAAAGGTATATCCCTTGAAAACATCGCCAGGATGAACCGGGAATATCTGAGTGCTTCCATCAAAGGATAACCCTGATTACAAAATAATTTCACCCCTGTCCTCAATGGCGGGGGTTTTTTGTTTAATCCTGCCACGACCAATTTTACTACCTTTAAAAGCACGTAAATACAACTCACTTGATAGAATCCCTTCCATCCAAGCTTCCGGATATACAGTCGTCCATCTTTACCGTGATCGGGAAATGGGCCAATGAGCACAAGGCTCTGAACCTTTCCCAGGGGTTCCCTAATTTCGGGGCCGACCCAAAACTCCTGGAACTGGTTGCCGAGGCCATGAAGGCCGGGTATAACCAATACGCTCCCATGGAGGGCATTTATTCCCTGAGGGAGGTGATCAGTGAAAAGATCCATGCGCTTTACGGGAAGTCATATGATCCGGATAAGGAGATCACCCTGGTAGCCGGGGCCACACAAGGTATTTTTACGGCCATCACGGCCGTAGTTCACAAGGGGGACGAGGTGATCGTTTTTAAACCTGCATACGACTGCTATGAGCCCGCTATCACACTCAATGGAGGGATTACAGTCCCCCTTCAGATGAAAGGGAGGGAATACCGTATTGACTGGGAGGAATTCCGGTCGGCTATTACGGAGAAAACTCGACTGGTCATCATCAATTCTCCCCACAATCCTACCGGTACCGTTTTATCAGATAATGATATGAAGGAACTGTCGGCTGCATTGAGCGGTACGGACGTTTTGGTGTTGAGTGATGAGGTCTATGAACATATGGTATTTGATGGGGAGGGGCAGCGGAGTGTTTCTAAATACCCCGGACTGGCAGAACGCAGTTTTGCCATGGCCTCCTTTGGGAAGACCTTTCACGTAACGGGTTGGAAAATGGGATACTGTGTTGCGCCTGCCTACCTGATGAAGGAGTTCAGGAAGGTACATGAGTTCAATGTGTATGCCATCAATCACCCCATTCAGAGGGCCCTTGCTCAATATCTGTCCGAGCCAAAGCATTACCTCAACCTGTCGGATTTCTTCCAGAGGAAACGCGACCTCTTCCTGGAGGCTATTGCGCCTTCCCGCTTTTCTTTTACCCCAAGTAAAGGGACCTACTTTCAATTGCTCGATTACTCAGGTATCACGGATGAGGGGGATGTGGAGTTCGCAAGGCGACTCATACAGGAGAAAGGGATTGCGAGTATTCCGATCTCCGTCTTCAACCTCGGGAACCTCGACCAAAACCAACTTCGCTTCTGTTTCGCTAAAACGGATGACACCCTTTACAAGGCCGCCGAGATCCTCAATGCCATTTGATCAGAATGCCTTTCGTAGAATCTTCATGAATTCTTCTATTTGGGAGGGTTCCAGCCACCTCGTCACGACTACCAGGTCGTGCTCCCTGTCAACGATTATGAAGTTCCCCCCAAAACCAGCGGCATAAAACAAGCTTTCTGACCATCCTTCCCAATGTCTTTCGCCTTTCGTATTCAGCCACCATAAATAACCGTAGTTAGGATTGGGAATAGAAGGTGTCGTGGCTTTCTGGATCCAGGCACTGCTGATAAATTGCTTTCCTTCCCATTTACCTTCATTGAGGAAAAGCAATCCAAAGCGGGCCATATCCAGTGTATTAATAAATATCCCTCCTCCGCTGTGACCCCCACCGGTCACAGATTTCAACTCCACACCGTCTACTTCCGTCCAGGCATTTTCATATCCGAACCATCTCCAGGTAGTACTTGCCCCTATGGGATCCATCAGCTCTGTCCTGAGCACAGCAGGCAGGGCTTTACCCCACACATGCGTAAGAGAGTACGCCAGCAGGTTCACCCTCACATCATTGTATTCCATGACGGTACCGGGCTCATTCTGTTTTCGGAATTTCCAGTCGTCCAGGTCTCCTTCCCTTGGGGGTCGGTCAGCCCAATCCTTTCCGCCCCAAAGTTCGCCTGACCAGTCTGAGGTCTGCTGAAGCAAATGTTCCCAGGTGATTTTCGCATTGTGTTCCCCTGAAAAAGTGCCGTCCCAGATATAGGAATCGACCTTGTCCGAGGTTGATTCGATCAACTTTCTGTCAGCGGCCAGGCCGGCAACCGTTGAGAGGAAACTCTTGGTGACACTAAAGGTCATGTCTACTCTTTGGATATCTCCCCATGATGCGATCAAGTATCCGTTTTTCAGTATCATCCCGGCCGGACCTCCCCTTTTCTTGGTGGGTCCGAGTATCTCGTGAAAAGGCTCTCGCTCAAATCCTTTCAGGATGGCAATCCTGAGATCGCGTGAACCCGAGTATTCATTCTGCAAGGCAAAAGCAAGCGCCTGATTGACTGCTGTTGCCTCCATTTTGACTTCCTCGGGGGACCTGGTAACCCAATCTGCGTTGCGAGCAGGGAAATAATTAACTCCTTGGGCCTTCACCGTCAGGGCAAGGAAAAGGCCTATTAAAATCAGGAATGGTGTTCTCATGGATTGATATTAAAGTTACAAGGTAGTTAAATGGAGTTTCATTAGCCAGTCCATCTGCTTGTCTTTCCCAATAAAGTAAGGGTGTTTTCCGAATTTAATAAAGCCCAGGCCCTCGTAAAAGGATAGTGCCTTTAAGTTTTCTTCCCAGACCCCTAACCAGATATAGTCTTTCCCAAGTTCGATCGCTTTTTGTACCACTTCCTTTATGATACCCTTGCCGATTCCCATTTTTTGGTATTCCGGTAACACATAAATACGTTCCAGTTCAATGGCCCTGGCATCCTTCAGGTCTGTTTGTGCCTCTCCTTCATTGTACTTAAAAAACCCGACCAGGTCGTTCCTCAGGTATACAAAATAAAAGTGTGAAAGAGGGTCTTTCAATTCGGATAACAACCTCTCACCAGAAAGTGCAGTATCGAGGTAGAGCTGAAAATCGACAGGGTCATTCTGCGCCTCGAAAGCAGCTGAGAAGGTCTGCCTGGATATACGAACCAGGACTTCCAAATCCTCGGGAGTACAATGCTTTAAAACCAGTTTCACAAGATGGGCTAACGACCCGAAAACTAATAAAAAAAGGAGTAAAACCTGAGATTTTACTCCTTTCTTCCTTCATGTCCTTTTCTCAGAACATAAAGAGTTTCTTTGCTAATTGCAAAATGCCGTGGTAAAAATCGTTTCTGTAGACTTGTACCTTTTCATCAGAGGGCGTCTGATTAGTTTGAGTGTCCATAGCTTCTTGGGGTTAAGATTAGGTTTAAGTTCTTTCATTTTCAAAGGGCCCTCAAAATACTAATAGAACGAAAAAAAAGCACAATAATTGTTGTTAAAATAAAGACAAAAGTTGTGAACAAAGAAAAATGAGAAGTCTATAAAATCATTTCGGGGATCTCACCCTCCACGATAAGGTTTCCTTCGGTGGCTTTCACTATATCCTCTACCGAGATCCCTGGAGCCCTTTCCATCAATTTAAAACCTTTGGGGACTATTTCCAGGACTGCCAGGTTGGTGACGATCTTTTTTACACAACCCACCCCGGTCAGAGGCAGTGTACAACGCTTTAGCAACTTGGATTCTCCCGCCTTGTTCGTGTGCATCATGGCGACGATAATGTTCTCCGCAGAAGCCACCAGGTCCATGGCTCCTCCCATTCCCTTGACCATTTTCCCGGGTATCTTCCAGTTGGCGATGTCCCCGTTCTCTGCGACTTCCATGGCCCCGAGGATGGTGAGGTCTACGTGTTTCCCCCTGATCATGGAGAAACTGAGTGCAGAGTCAAAAAAGGATGCCCCTGGAAGGGTGGTAATGGTCTGTTTTCCGGCGTTGATGATATCAGCATCTTCTTCTCCTTCAAAGGGGAAAGGCCCCATGCCCAGAACGCCGTTCTCACTCTGAAATTCAACGTGTATATCGCTGCGGACAAAGTTGGCCACCAGCGTCGGTATCCCGATACCCAGGTTGACGTAATAGCCGTCCCTGACTTCCTTGGCGATCCTTTTTGCTATTCCATTCTTATCGAGCATCTTCGCGGGTTCTAACGGTTCGTTGTTCAATTCTTTTCTCGTATTTCTCGCCCTGGAAGATCCTTTGTACAAAGATCCCCGGGATATGGATCTCGTTCGGGTCGAGAGAGCCGGCAGGTAGCAGCTCCTCTACCTCAGCCACAGTGATCCCGGCCGCTCCGCACATGCAGGGGTTAAAATTCCTGGCGGTTCCTTTAAAAATAAGGTTGCCTGCTTCATCCCCTTTCCATGCTTTCACAAAGGAAAAATCGGCCTTGTAGGCGTATTCGAGCACGTACATCTTCCCATTGAATTCCCTCGTTTCTTTTCCCTCAGCCACCTCGGTCCCATAGCCCGCCGGTGTGTAAAATGCAGGGAATCCGGCCTGGGCTGCCCGGCATTTCTCTGCCAGGGTTCCCTGAGGGGTCAGTTCCACCTCCAATTCTCCACTGAGCATTTGGCGCTCAAATTCGTCATTCTCACCCACGTAAGAGGAGATCATTTTACGGATCTGGTGTTTTTGCAATAACAACCCAAGGCCAAAGTCGTCCACCCCGGCATTGTTGCTGATGCAGGTGAGGTCCTTCACGCCCCGCCTTACCAGTTCGGCTATGGCGTTCTCCGGGATGCCGCAAAGTCCGAATCCTCCCAGCATCAAGGTCATACCGTCCTTAACTCCTTCCAGTGCTTCTTTTGGCCCTTTGACCGTTTTTGGGATCATAACGAGTGTACTTGTATTAAAAATCGAGATCGTCCAGGTCGTCCTCCAGGTCGTCTTCTTCGCCAACGTTTTGCGTTGCCCTGGAACAATCCAGGTTTATGGTCATATTCTCCGGTTTGGGGAACTCTTCCTTTGACACTCCGAGTTCCTCCTCTTCGTAATTCTTTTTCATATAGAGAGCCCAGATAGGCAAGGCCATAGATGCCCCCTGTCCGTAATTGATCGTCTTGAAATGGGTAGCTCGGTCCTCCCCGCCTACCCATACACCGGTGACCAGGTTGGGAACCATACCCATGAACCAGCCGTCACTCTGGTTTTGTGTCGTTCCCGTCTTTCCGGCAATCGGATTCGTAAATCCGTAGGGGTATCCGGTGATGATCTCTTTGTACAAGGCATCTTCCTTGTTATAGTTGTGCCTAAGACGCGTTCCGGATCCTCCTTCGGTCACCCCTTCGAGCAAGTTGATCATGGCATAAGCCACTTCCTTGCTCAATACATCTTTCGTCTCAGGGACGTACTCATAAAGCACGGTTCCGTTCTTGTCTTCGATACGGGTGACCATGACAGGTTTTACGTATACTCCCTGATTCGCAAAAGTACCATAGGCCCCCACCATTTCATAGACATTGAAATCCGGTGTGCCCAGGGCGATGGAAGGCACTTCCGGGATCTCCCTCGTAAGACCGAGATTTTTTACGATGGAGACCACGGGCTTCGGTCCTACCTTATCGATAAGCTGTGCGGTTACTGTATTCACAGAATTCGCCAGTGCCCGTTTAAGAGTGTACATTTCCCCTGAATACCTTCCGTCGGAATTTTTAGGACACCAGGGTTCCGGGTTTCCGTGTTTACCGGCCTCAATACAGTACTGGCTGTCAGGCAGCTGATCACAGGGTGACATCCTCAGCTGGTCTATTGCAGCTGCATAGACAAAGGGCTTAAAGGTAGATCCTGCCTGCCTTGCTCCCTGTATTACATTGTCATACTGAAAGTGCTTGTAGTTGATCCCGCCTACCCATGCCTTTACGTGACCCGTCTGAGGTTCCATGGACATCATGGCCGTTCTCAGGATGGTCTTGTAGTAGCGGATGGAATCCATGGGAGTCATCACTGTATCCTTCTCCTTAGTCTCACTGTTCCAGTCGAATACCGTCATTTCCGTTTTCTGATTGAAGGATTCCCGGATCTCTTTTTCCGTCTTTCCCTCTGCCTTCATGGTCCTCCATCGGTCAGAATTCTTCATTGCCCGCTCCATGATCCCCCGGATCTCTTCCCTCTCCAGTTCGAGAAATGGAGTGGTCGGGTTCCGTTGGGGTGTATTCTGATGAAAGAACTCGGCCTGAAGTCGTTTCATGTGCTCAGCTACTGCATCCTCCGCATTTTTTTGCATCCTGGAATCGATGGTCGTATATACCTTCAGTCCGTCGAGGTAAAGATTCCATGTTTCCCTTTCGCCTTCTGCCGTGATGGGTTTTGGGTTTTTTTTGAGCCAGTCATTTAAAAAGCCCTGCAAATACATCCTGAAATAGGTGGCCAGGCCTTCCCGATGGGACTCCGGACTGAAATTGATATCCATTCTGAGTGCCTGGAGAGAATCCTTTTCCTCCTCGGTGATATAACCGTATTTCTCCATTTGGGAAAGGACCGTATTTCTCCTGTCGAGCACTAGTTGTTCTCTTCGTATGGGGTTGTAAAGGGAGGAGTTTTTGAGCATCCCGACCAACACAGCAGATTCCTCCGTCTTCAGGTCCCGGGGTTCCTTTCCGAAATAGATCCTGGAGGCAGAGCGGATACCGTCTGCGTTATACCCGAAATCATAGATATTCATGTACATGGCTATGATCTCCTGTTTGGTATAGCTGCGCTCCAGTCGGGTAGCTATCACCCATTCCTTGATCTTCTGGGTAACGGCCTGGAAGAGGTTCTTGGATCTTACGCCCACGAATAATTGCCGGGCTAACTGCTGGGAAATGGTACTGGCACCTCCCCTTTGTCCCAGGAAGACAAAAGCCCTCAGCGTCCCTATCCCATCAATACCGGAATGATCATAATAACGGGCATCTTCTGTTGCCACCAGGGCATTGATGAGATTATCCGGCAGGTCTTCATAGGCAACCGGGGTCCTGTTGTCATCAAGATAGAATTTGCCCAGGGTGGCCCCGTCAGAAGAAATGATCTCGGTGGCGAGATTGGTTTGTGGATTCTCAAGCCTTTCAAAGGTTGGCATCTCCCCGAATACTCCCCATGCAGCCAACAGGAAGATGAGGAATACCCCCAGTACCCCGCTGAGGAGCAGGATCCAAAACCATTTTATAAATGGGTAAAAAGCTTTGTTGTCAGGTTTTTTTTTCGTCTTTGCCATGGGTTTAATGCCTTTCAATTTCCAGGCCTACATCGGTGATCCCCTGAAGTTCTGATAGACCTTCAACGTTCCCGTTCTTTCTCATAGCCTGTTCTATTCGTATGGTATATACGCCTGAAACGGGCAAATTGATGTTTTCCTTATACCAGAGCTTGTTTTCTTTTATACTTCCATACCCTTTTCCCAGCCAGGTACCGTCTGCTTCCGCCATGACGTATTCCAAGGTGTCCCGTACCGTCTCCCCTTCCGGAGACTCCAACTCGGTGATCAGGAACAGGTTACTGTAAGGGAAACTATGGTCATTCCTGATATTGATATACATATCATAGGACTGTTCAGCATTCAACTCGGGAGTTTTAAACTCCTTGACATCGTCCCTTGCCCAACGACCATTCTCCAGGGGGCGGAATTCAGAGAATTCTATGTGGTTGCCACATCCCAGAAGGAAAAGGCTTGAAAGAAAAATAAGTAAAATTCCTCTATGCATTTTTCTTGGAAGATTTTGAGGGATTCCTCCTCCTTTTTTTATTCTTTTTCCTTCGGTTGTTGTTCTTGGGTCTGTCAAAACGCGTCAGGCTGTCCTGTCCCGCGGGATTCTCAAAAAGAGTAGCTTCCCTTTCCACATTATCTGTGGCGTACATCTCCAGGCTGGCCACCTTTTCTTTTGCCTGGTTCTTTTGAATGATCTCTTGTACCTGATCTTTGGTCAGGGTATGCCAGTGGGAAGGTTCGTCCTTGTATGAAAACCAGAGCAATCCCTTGAAAATATCCGTTTTCTGGCAAAATGCAGTACCCTTTTCTGTATAAAGTTTACTGTCCTGGGAAGGAAAATCCTTAAGCGCCTCCAGATACATATCGAGTTCGTAATTGAGGCAGCACTTCAGTTTGCCGCATTGCCCGGCCAGTTTTTGAGGATTGAGGGAGAGTTGTTGATATCTGGCGGCTGAGGTGCTGACAGACCGGAAATCGGTTAACCAGGTAGAGCAACACAATTCTCGGCCACAGGAGCCAATCCCCCCCAGTCTTTGTGCTTCCTGTCGGTAGCCGATCTGCCTCATCTCGATCCTGATCCCGAAGGCCTTTGCCATATCCTTGATAAGCTGTCGGAAATCAACCCTGTCGTCTGCGGTGTAATAGAAAGTCGCTTTGGACCCATCACCCTGGAATTCCACATCGGAGATCTTCATCTGGAGTCTGAGCAAGATGGCCATTTCCCTTGCCCTCTTCTTGATCTCATCTTCCTTTCCCCTGCATTTCTGCCATTTATCTATGTCCTTTTGTGTGGCCTTCCTGTAGATCTTGGGTAGCTCACTATCGTCATAAGCCACCTTTTTCTTTTTCATCTGGATTCGGACGAGTTCCCCCATAAGTGTCACGATGCCCACATCGTGTCCCGATTTGGCCTGGGTAGCTACTACATCCCCTATGGACAGTGAAATGTCTTCAGGGACCCTGAAAAATTCCTTCCTGCTATTTTTAAACCGGACCTCAACACAGTCAAAAGGCTTCTCTCCATTGGGAAGCGACATGTTGGCAAGCCAGTCAAATACCGTTAATTTATTACAACCATCCGTACCGCAAGTACCATTGTTCTTGCATCCCCTAGGTTGTCCATCCTTGACGGTTGAACAACTGCTACAACCCATAATTTTTTATCTTGATTTGGACCAGGACTACTGAGTCTGTGACCAAAAAAGGTTCATAAAAATTCTTACAGGTAAAGATACTATTTTTTTAATGTGAAGTAAAAATGGTCCTGGCCGACTCTTCCGGTGTCTTTTTGTAAAGCAATGCCTCAGAGCGCCCTTTTTTGAAGATCTTGTTGCTTTTGGATTTGCCCTTTCTGAGTTCCTTTTGAACCTCCTCCGGCAAGGCATGGATCTCCTTGCATTCCGCGGAACAACACTGATCCATCTTCTCTGCACAGGATTCGCACTGAATAAATAGCAGGTGACACGCCTCATTGGCACAGTTCACATGGGTGTCGCAGGGTTGTCCGCACTGATGGCAATTAGAGATGATATCCTCGGAGATTCGCTCACTTCTTCTCTGGTCGAAAACGAAGTTTTTCCCCATGAATTTGTTTTCCAGCCCTTTGGCCATAACCTGCCGGGTGTAATCAATGATACCCCCTTCTAGCTGATAGACCTGTTTGAATCCCTTGTGCTTGTAATACGCACTTGCCTTTTCACACCGGATACCGCCGGTGCAATACATCACCAGTTTTTTGTCTTCTTTGAACTCCGAGAGCTGTTCTTCTATAATATCCAGGGAGTCCCTGAAAGTATCCACATCAGGAGTGATGGCATTCTTGAAATGACCGATCTCGCTCTCGTAATGATTGCGCATGTCTACCAGAAGGGTGTTGGGGTCCTCAATGAGCTCATTAAATTGCTCTGCCCCTACGTGAATCCCCTTGTTAGTAACATCAAAAGTGGCATCGTTTAACCCGTCTGCCACGATCTTGTCACGCACCTTGATCTTAAGTTTCAGGAAGGATTTGTTATCC
Organism: Muriicola jejuensis; assembly: GCF_010671595.1. GTDB lineage: Bacteria > Bacteroidota > Bacteroidia > Flavobacteriales > Flavobacteriaceae > Muriicola > Muriicola jejuensis. The sequence goes on from NZ_JAABOP010000001.1 coordinate 1,122,549, forward strand.
TGTTCAATGGCGATGTTCAACCGTACATTTTCGAGGAATGTAATACTGTCCAGATGCGCCTTCAGGGCGTCGAAGTTCTCAGCCGGAACAGAGAGTTGCGCGTTGATACCTTCATGGGCCACATAGATCCTGCCCAGGACTTCCAGGGCATCCCAGGCCAGAAAGATATGGTTCCGAAAGATCTGAGGGTTCCCGATGTGTGCGTACTTGTAAAAGGAGATGGTGAGTCGGTCTTTGCCGGCCTCTTCAATGAGACCTTCCCTTTCCTTCGCACTTAATGTATTGTACAGTTGCATGCTATACCGTAATTAAGGTGAATGAAACTAAAGGACAAAAATACAACTTTTAACAGCAATCAAATAAAAAAGGGCCCTGAATATCAGGACCCTTAGTGATCACTTTAAGGAAATTCTCTTTTCCATAGTAGTCAAAACCAATAAAGTGAACAAGAATGAATAATGCTTTTTGAGTAGATGTGATAATTTCAAAAAGGTTGCTTTTCTGATTGTTATATGCAAAAAGAAGTGGTAATTTAGTCACCCTTTTAATACAAGAAACAGAAGACATGAGCAGTGAGAAAGAAGCCAAGTTAAAAGCCCTGAAATTGACCCTGGACAAACTCGATAAGACCTATGGGAAGGGGGCTGTGATGAAGATGGGAGATCATGTGGTAGCGGATGTAGAGGTAATTCCCTCCGGCTCGCTCGGTCTCGACATTGCCCTGGGAGTTGGTGGTTATCCAAGGGGCAGGGTCATCGAGATATACGGCCCTGAATCATCGGGAAAGACCACCCTGACGTTGCATGCGATCGCAGAAGCTCAGAAGAACGGCGGAATCGCGGCCTTTATAGATGCCGAACACGCCTTTGACCGTTTTTATGCCCAAAAACTGGGGGTGGATATAGACAACCTCATTATTTCACAGCCCGATCACGGGGAACAGGCACTGGAGATCGCAGACAACCTGATTCGTTCAGGAGCTATTGACATCGTGATCATAGATTCTGTGGCAGCCCTTACCCCAAAGAGCGAGATAGAAGGGGAAATGGGGGATTCCAAGATGGGACTGCACGCCCGACTCATGTCCCAGGCCCTCAGGAAACTGACGGCATCTATAAGCAAGACCCACTGTACGGTGATCTTTATCAACCAGTTGAGGGAGAAGATCGGGGTTATGTTCGGTAATCCAGAGACAACCACAGGAGGTAATGCCCTTAAATTTTACGCCTCCGTCAGGCTCGACATCCGCCGGTCTACCCAGATTAAGGATACCGACGGAAATGTTCAGGGGAATAAGACCCGGGTAAAAGTGGTCAAGAACAAGGTCGCACCTCCTTTCAAGACCGCGGAATTCGATATCATGTACGGGGAGGGAATCTCCAAGATAGGGGAAATACTCGATCTGGGCGTGGAATTCGAAATCATCAAAAAGAGCGGTTCCTGGTTCAGCTACGGTGACACCAAGCTGGGACAGGGCAGGGATGCGGTGAAGGTCCTCTTACAGGACAACCCGGAACTGCTGGAGGAACTCGAGGACAAGATCAAAGAGGCCATCACCGCCATAAAGGTCTAAGCCTTTCCCTCAGAGCACAAAGCAACCCTTATCCCTTTATTTCATCTTAAGGAAAACCTGTAATGAGATGAGCTTAAAGAAATCCATACCCTTGTTGCTTTGCTTCGTTGTATTCGGGCTTTCTTCCTGTAAGCTGGAAGATGACCGTGTCAATTTCAGATTTGTCCCTTTGCAAATTTTAAGCGCTGACGTTCCTGAGGCCTTCGAACTCAATGAGACCTATGAGATCAGGGTACGATACCTGCGCCCCAGCGCCTGTGTGTTTTTTGAGGGATTTGATATCACCAAAGAAGGAGTTACCACCAGAAATGTAGTGGCAATTGGCACCGATTTCTACGATGAAGTTTGTACCCAGGCCGTGGAAGAACAAGAAGCGTCCTTCAATTTTATCTGCCTCTATGAGGATACCTACCTGTTCCGATTCTGGACCGGGGAAGACGAAAACGGAAATCAACAGTATTTAGAGGTGGAAGTCCCCGTGAACTGATCCTCATTACGGGCACAGGGATCAAAATCTGACCAACATTTTGGATCTGAAAAAGCTCATACATCGTTGCATTAAAGGAGACAGGAAAGCGCAGGAGCAGCTTTACCGGAAGTATTCCGCTGTCCTTTTTGGACTGTGTTTGAAGTATTCCCGAAATAAAATGGAGGCTGAAGATAACCTACACGACAGTTTTTTAACCATCTATGACAAAATAGACCAGTTTGAGTTCAAAGGTTCCTTTGAAGGTTGGTTAAAGCGGATCACCGTGAACACGGTTCTGCAGAAATACAGAAAAGAACAGTATATGAATGTGGTCTCCGAAAACATAAAGGAAGAGGAGGAGTTGGAATATGAATATGCAGACGTCCAACTCTCTACCTTGCTGCAATACGTACAGGAGTTGCCGACCAAGTACCGCCTGACCTTTAACCTGTACGTACTCGACGGGTACACCCACAAAGAGATCAGTGAACTGCTGGGCACATCCACCGGGACTTCCAAGTCTAATCTCTCCAGGGCCAAAATGATCCTGAAGGAAAAACTTAAGAAAGAAAACATCAACATTGCTTAATTCCACGGGCATGAAAAAGAAAGATATAGAAAAGGTATTCCAGGAAAAGCTAAAGGATCACAGTGAGATCCCGGAAGAACAGGTCTGGGAGCGCATATCCGCTTCTCTGGATAACAAAAAGAACAAACGAAGGATCATTCCCATTTGGTGGCGGATAGCCGGAGTGGCTGCTTTGCTCCTTGCCGGGTTATTCCTCTTCCTCCCTTCCGGGAACCAGACCACTTCAGAAGAACCTGTTACCAAGACAACTACAGAATCTCCCGTGGTCCAGGAGCCCGGGAATGTGGTCCCTGAAAAGATGGAAGAGGAAAGTAACTCCATCCTTGCCTCTGAAGAGAATTCAGTGAAAGGAAAAGAACCTGAGAATCAGGAAAATGATGCCCCGACTATTGCCAACGAAGAGACCCTTAGGAATTCCCTCCCTTCTAAAGAGTCGGAATTCGCCAAAAACGATGTGCCTGTAACCCCGGAGCACCCCTTGACAGAGGATCCACTTCAGAAGTATGCCAATAAATCTGATATTTCGGATATCGCACAGCTGACACCCACTGTAAAGCAGAATGCGCAAATGGATTCTCAGGCACCTGCACCCACGGAAGATATTTTGGCCCGGAACAGTAAAAAAGAGCCTGCAGAAGACGAGTCGAATGCAATACAGCTCACGGAAAGCAATAAACCCCCCATCTTGGATGCCATTGCTGCCCAGGAAGAGGAACTTTCAGAAGAGACCTCGGCCAAACGATGGGAAGTTGGTCCGAGGGTAGCCCCGGTCTACTTCAGCTCCCTGGCCCAGGGATCCCCTATTCACTCCAGTTTCCGGGACAATGCGAAATCCGGGAATGTGAATATGAGTTATGGAGTGGCGGTAACCTATGAACTCGGAAAACGATTGAAAGTAAGGTCTGGGGTACACAGGGTCGATTTTGGCTATGACACCCAGGATGTCTCTTTTTCTTCCTCCCTCAACGCCAATACGAATGGGATCATCAACAACATCAATTACAACCTGAGTTCCAGGAATCTGGTGGTCAGGAGCAACACGAATAGCGGAAAGGTGGACCTGGAAAATGCACAGGATGTGGCGGGTCCTGATCCTTCCCTTAACGGCAAGATGGTGCAGGAGTTCGGATACCTCGAAGTCCCTTTGGAACTGACCTATGAGATCCTGGACAGAAAGGTGGGAGTAAATCTGGTAGGTGGGGTTAGCTCACTCTTCCTCACGAACAATACGGTGGTTCTTGAGGCCAATGGAAATACTACGGAGATGGGTGAAGCGAACAATATAAACGACCTGAATTTCAGTACCAATTTTGGAGTAGGCTTCTCCTATCAGATCAATGACCGAATAAAACTCAACCTGGAACCCATGTTCAAATATCAGCTCAATACCTTTTCAGATACCTCTGGAAACTTTCAGCCTTTTTCCATGGGCATCTATTCCGGTCTTAATTTCAGGTTTTAAGAAGTTGGTTAGGTTGGTTGCTGCCTTCTCAGTAACCCTGAGGCACCCCGTGACTTTGCGGGGTGTTTTTTTACAGGGTATTTGTTTTGAAAAGCTCATGCACCCTGCTTTAATTTTTTCAGCATAAACTCCCTCGTTGAATCCCTTAAAGGGATCGCCTGCTTTTCTGTCAGGGTTTCGGTCTGGATAAAAGGGTATACGGTTACCTTCAACCTTCCGGGTCCTCCTTTGTTCAATGAGAAAGGGAAACGTTTTTTGGCATCAAAGAATATCATGGGGACGATGGGTATTTTATGTGAGATCCCTAATTTAAACGCTCCGTCCTTGAACTGGTCGAGGATCACATCCTCTGGCGGTACCCCTCCTTCGGGGAAGATACAGATGCTCAAACCCTGGTCAAGCCTGCGCTGAGCCCTGCGGTAAACCCCCATCCTGCTATTGCTGTTATCCCGATCTACCATGATACAGACCCTTTTGTAAAAGAATCCGAAAATTGGGATGTTCACCAGTTCTTTTTTTCCAACGAAGACGAATGGGTTTCTGCTCACCTTCAGCATGAGCATGATATCGAGCATGCTGGTATGGTTAGCGATCAACATATAGCTTTTCCCTCTGATGAGCTTATCTTCATAGCGTATGTTCGGGAAACAGCCCATGCCATACAGGATCAGGTTGGCCCAGATGTTCCTGGCCAGCCAGAAGAACTGCGGATAGGTTCGTTCCGAAAGGGTGAAGGCAACAAGAATGGGAAAAAAGACTATTATGGGGATGGCCACCAGTACATAAAACCAAATGCGATACAGCAATCGACCGGCGCTGAGGATTCCCTTTACCATAGAATCAAAAATAACAATTTTAGCAGGGTTCTAGGATTTCTTTTACTTTTGTCATTCCTTACCGGAAGGCGTATGGCAAGAATATTAACAGGCATTCAGAGCACAGGCACACCGCACCTGGGAAACCTCCTGGGAGCTATCATCCCCGCTATTGAAATGGCAGGGGATGCCGAGAATGAATCCTTCCTCTTTATCGCAGATATGCATTCGCTCACCCAGATCAAGAACGGGGAGGAATTGAGGATGAATACATATGCCACCGCAGCGGCCTGGTTGGCTTTTGGCCTTGACGTGAATAAAACCGTTTTTTATCGGCAGAGCGATGTCCCTCAGGTCACGGAATTGGCCTGGTACCTGAGTTGTTTCTTTCCCTACCAGCGCCTGACTCTGGCTCATTCCTTCAAGGATAAGGCAGACCGACTGGGAGATGTCAATGCAGGTTTATTTACCTATCCCATGCTGATGGCGGCAGACATTCTGCTTTACGACGCAGATATTGTACCTGTGGGCAAGGATCAGCTGCAGCATCTGGAAATGACCAGGGACGTTGCAGCTCGCTTTCACACACAGCTGGGGGAAACCTTTGTGATGCCTGAGGCCAGAGTAAAGGAAGAGACCATGTATATCCCGGGTACGGACGGGGAAAAAATGAGCAAAAGCAAGGGAAATCTCATCGATATCTTCCTCCCTGAAAAACAGCTGAAGAAACAGATCATGGGGATACAGACAGACAGTACCCCACTGGAAGATCCCAAGGATCCGGACAAGGACACCGTTTACACCCTGTATTCCCTCCTGGCGTCCCCTTCTGAAGTAAAGGAGATGCGGGAAAACTACCTTCGTGGGAATTATGGGTACGGCCACGCTAAAAAGGCGCTTTTCGAATGTATTCTTACCAAATTTGAGGCTCCGCGAAAAAAATTCACTTACTACATGGAGCACCTCTCTGAGATAGACGAATTACTTCATCTCGGTTCACAAAAGGCACAGGGAGTAGCAAATGGCGTCCTGCTCAGGGTTAGAGAGAAACTGGGGTACTGATCCTAACAGTCGGTTCCTCACAGCTCATATAGGTTCAAAATATTTTCCAGGCAAAGGACGAACCACCCCTTTCATTTCAAGGGAGAGCAGGACCGAAGCCGTCCGGCCTACGGCCAGGCCACTTTTCATAGCGATGTCATCCAGTTTTGACTTTCCGGCTCTTTCCAATTCGGCTAATACCTTCTGTTCGGTACTATCTAATTGTACAAATAGCTTTTTCTGTATTCCGGAAGGAGGAGATTCCTCAAGATCCCAGTTGAGGTGGTAGATCAGGTCAGCGGCAGAGGTCAGCAGATGGGCTTTTTGCGTCCTGATTAAATGGTTGGTCCCCGTACTGAATTGATCTTCCGGCCTGCCGGGAACGGCGAAGACATCCCTGTTATATCCGTTTGCCATTTCTGCCGTGACCAGACTTCCCCCTTTTTCCGCCGACTCAATGACCACGGTGGCAGCACTCATCCCCGCAATGATGCGGTTCCTCTTCAAAAAATTGTTCTTCTCCGGTTTGCTGTCACTCCAGAACTCTGTGAGGAAACCCCCGTTCTTTTCCATAGACCTGCAATATCTCTCATGTGCCCTCGGGTATATCTGATTGAGACCATGTGCCAGGCAGGCTATGGTCTGCAGCCCGGATTCAACAGCTGCCCTGTGCACGCTGATGTCCACTCCATACGCAAAACCGCTTACGATCACTGGATCAAGGGACTTTAACTCTTGGACGATCCTCCTGCAGAAGTCGCCCCCTTGTCTGGTCATATTCCTGGTGCCCACAATACTGATGACCTTTTTCCCCTTAAGGTCGATATGGCCCCTGGTAAAAAGTATCAAAGGTGCATCGGGACAGTGATTGAGATATGGGGGGTACCGGTCATCCGAAAAAGGGATCACCTCAATCCCCTGCTCGGACGCAAAACGCAACTCTTTTTCTGCCATTCTTTGGTATCGCGAGTCATACAGGTGATGGGTGATGGTCTTCCCAATTCCCTTGAGCTTCAGCAATGTGCTCCTTTTCTCCCCAAAAACTTCTTCTGCACTACCGCATCGAAGGATGAGTTTCCTCGCTGAGATCTCACCTATATTGGGTATGGCCTGCAGCCTGAGCAAAGAAATTACCTCCTCATTCCTCATCTCGCATCTTCAATTTCTCATTTAAAAAATAGTCTAAAAGTAATGTTGATAAAAAGTGATGCCCCATTTTGAAGCAGGTCTATTTTTTTCCATCTTTGTCCTGATGAGTGCTGCTGAATACATACAGGAACTTCTTTACAGGTATAATTGCGTTGTTATTCCGGAATTCGGAGCCCTGCTAACGCATGTAAAACCAGCCTTCATCGATAGCTCAACTAATACCATCTATCCCCCTTCTAAAGTATTGTCCTTCAATAGTCAGTTAAAGACCAATGACGGATTGCTCATCTCCTATATGGCTGAAGCGGAGAAAACGTCCTATGAGGAGGTTCAGAAAAAATTAGCCGTAAAGGTAGAAGGCTGGAAAGCACAATTAAAGCAGGGACAACCATTGGTTCTCGAAAATATCGGATCCTTTAAGCCTACGAAGGAAGCAAAACTGATATTTCAGCCTGCCAGAAATACCAATTATCTCACTTCCTCCTTTGGTCTGAGTTCGATAATCAGCAAACCCGTATTAAGGGAAGTTCTCAAACAGGAGGTCGAGGAACTCGAAGAGAAAGTGCCCTTTATAATTACCCGGGAAGAAAGACAAAAGAGCCAATTCAGACCACTGCTCAAATATGCAGCCATCATTTTCATTGCTTTGTCTGCGGGATTTAGCGGATACCTTACCTACGATCAGGCCCGGTTCAATTCAGCTCTTTCCCAGCAAAAGGCTCAGGAAATCATTTCCAACAGCATTCAGGAAGCTACCTTTTTCGACACTAAACCCCTGGAATTACCCGTATTCCGTATTGAGGTTGAAAAGAATGTAAGAAAACATCACCATATCATCGCCGGGGCCTTCAGGGAGAAAGACAATGCAGACAGAAAAATTCGCCAGCTCAGGGATAAGGGTTACGACGCTTTCTATGTTGGGCAGAATAAATTCGGTCTTTACCAGGTGGCCTTTGAAAGCCATGACGACCCCAGGGAAGCCCTTGAAGCCCTGAAGAGGATACGGGCGGCCGAATCCAGGGATGCCTGGCTCCTTTCGGTAAAATAAATTTCTGTCCTTTTCCTGCCTATCTTTAGCTCGTATCTTTGCCAAAAGCTAATTTCATGAATCCTAAGACGCCCAGTGATTCCAGGACCGTTATGACTGACCTGGTCCTTCCCAGTGAAACCAACCCTCTAAATAACCTCTTCGGAGGCGAATTGCTGGCCAGGATGGACAGGGCAGCCAGTATCACTGCAAGGAGGCACAGCCGGAGAGTGGCTGTAACGGCTTCCGTAAATCACGTGGCCTTTAACAGGTCCGTGCCCCTCGGGAGTGTCGTCACACTTGAAGCGGCCATTTCCCGAACTTTCAGGACCTCCATGGAGGTGTATATAGACGTGTGGATGGAAGATCGGGTCAGTGGCGAAAGGACCAAGGCCAACGAGGCCATTTATACTTTCGTGGCCGTAGATGAAACGGGAAAACCGACCCTGGTACCGCCGATCGTTCCGGAGACGGAAATAGAAAAGGCCCGATTCGACGGGGCTTTGAGGAGAAAGCAACTCAGCCTGGTCCTCGCCGGGAAAATGAAACCCCACGATGCAACGGAACTCAAAGCCTTATTTGTTTAATTGCCTGATACAAAAATTCCAGCCTTTTCTTATTATGGAGGGAAAATCCATGGCCCTCGGATGGGGGCCAAATCGTTTTTTCCTGTCCAGACCATCCAGATAATTGAGGTCATCCGTAGTTAGTTCAAAATCGAATACCTGAGCATTGGCAATGATCCTTTCCTTATTCCTGGATTTAGGTATGGTCACCACCCCTTTCTGAATATCCCATCGCAAAACGATCTGCGAAACGGTCTTGCCGTACTTTTTTGCCATTTCCTGAAGTTCAGGGATCTGAAAAATGCGTCCCTGCATCAGAGGAGACCAGGCTTCGTATTGTATTTGGTTATCCCGGCAAAAATCGACCAAATCCTGTTGAACCAGATAGGGATGAAACTCCATTTGATTAACCATGGGCGTGATGGAGGAGCTATCCAGGAGGTTTTCGAGGTGATGTTTCAGAAAATTACTCACTCCTATAGCCCTGACCTTCTTTTCGCGATAAAGTGTCTCTAAAGCCTTCCAGGTATCTTTGTACTTGCCCCGGACGGGCCAGTGGATGAGGTAAAGATCCAGATAGTTGGTATCCAGCTTTTTTAAACTGCTTTCGAACGCCCGCATGGTCGCATCATGTCCCTGGTCGGCGTTCCAAACCTTACTTACGAGAAAGACCTCTTCCCTGGGAACACCACTAGCCTTTATTCCGGTGCCCACGCCATCTTCGTTCTGATAGATCGACGCCGTGTCTATGTGTCTGTATCCGGCCTCCAGGGCCCATTTAACAGCGTTGATCACCTCATCCCCATCCCGGGTTTGCCATACTCCCAGGCCGAGGTAAGGCATCTTTACTCCATTGTGGAGCGTGAACCCTCCTTTGATGTCCGTGATATTCTTCATGCCTTCTATTTTAAAGCTGATAGATCCATTCCTCAGGGTTAAGTCTGGCAGCATCCCTGTACAAATAGAACTTCAATTGTGTTAGTCCGTTCAGCTTGTTGGTAAAGATCTCCCCCAGTTCTTCCTTTGCAGTTACCTTATCCCCTTTTTTGACATAGAGATTGCCCAGGTTGTAATAAACACTTATATAGTTTCCGTGTTTTACCTGAACCCCTTTGCCCCCGCCGGGGACAGCCATGATAGCGATCACTTCCCCTTCAAATACAGCCCTGGCCTTAGCTCCTTCCTCCGTTGCGATGATGACTCCGTTGTTCTGGTGCTTTATCCCCGGATAGACCGCATCACTGTAGATACCGAAGCCTTGTCTCTTGATCCCTTTTTCCACCGGCCATATCAGTCGGCCTTTGTTCGCCGAGAAATTATTGGCGATAATTGCAGCTTCAGGGGTAAGTACAAACTTGCTGGTGTTAGACGTATTGCCCGCTTCCTTATTTGAGGCAGCGATCGCGCTTCGGATCAACCTTTCGATCTGCTCATCTATCTTTTTAGCCTCCGCTTTTTTCTTGTTGATGGCCGCAGCGTAGTTACTCTCATTTTGCCGGATGGTTTTAAGCAATCCTTTTTGCTCGTCCATCTCTTCAAAGAGTTCCTTCCTGGCCGCTTTGTTCTCCGCGATCAGGACCTCCTTTTCTTTGCGTTGCTCAGTGAGTTCATTATTCAAGGCGATGAGGTCATCCGTTTTTTTAGCTATCTGCAATCCCTGCTCTTTCCTGTACTGTGTGTATTGTTTCAGGTATTGAAGCCGTTTAAAGACCTGGTAAAAGCTCTGGGAGGAAAGGAGGAACATCAATCTGCTTTGCTGAGATCTATTTCGATAGGACTTTCGGATCATTTGTGCATATTCATCCTTGAGGATCTCCAGGTCCTCACGCAGCTTGGCAATATTCCTGATATTGGCATTGATCTGTCTGCTCAGCAGGTTGGATTGCTGATTGGTGACCCTGATCAGTTGTTGCCTTACGTTGATCTTCTGGTCTAACAATTCCAGCTGATCCAGTACCGTGCCCCTCTGTTTTCGCTCAGCGAAGAGCAGGCGGTTCATCTCGCTGATCTCTCGCTGCAGTTGTTCTCTCTTGGCCTCCAGGGCCTTTTGCTCATTGGTCTGAGACCAAGCCGAGGAGATCGAGAAGGCGAGAAAGGCGAAGAGGATAAAAAGCCGGTGTGCTGTAAACGTCCTCATATCAATTCAACACGATCTTTTCATATCCACTTGGGATCTTGTACGGAAAACTGACTTTGGTATTGAATTCGATATTGCGATATTCTATATCGATCACATTCCGCTGATCGTTGTCTATCGCCACTATGCCGACAGTATTGGGTACTATCTTCTTGTTCTTTTCCTGGTAATCCTTGTATCTGATCTCGAGGAGCCTTTTTTGCAGGGGCTGGGAGATCTGCTGGGAGGCCAACTTGAAGTTGTTCGGATTCACGGTAAAGAGGATTTTGAAAAGGTCGAGACTCCTGACCGGCTTCAGTTCGTATGTCGATGTATTAGTAGAAACTTCGTACTTCTCATCCCGAAGGTCATATAAGGCTTCCCCCAGCAGGAGGTTTTGAACTTTTTTAAAATCCAGTTCGGTCCCTAGCAACTTGCTCAGGTATTCAAAACTGCCATCGAAATAGTTGTTTTCCAACTTGTTGTAGAAAGACACACGTCCCGGAGTGATGATCGCCTTGACAACCCCCAGGGGAGCGCTCAACCAAATGGCCTTGTCTTTCTCCATTCTCAGGCTCACGCCCAGAGTCTGGCTGGATTCACCATCTGAATACGATATCCTCAATTTCCCGGTCAGCGTACGGAAATCAACCTGGTTCTTGTAGTGATTCCGGATGATCGTCCTGGCCGTGAGGTTTTCATCGAATGTCTTATCAGTAAGCAGTTTAGTCGACTTACATGAAGACATGGCCGCTATTAGCAGCAGCCCGTATCCGGCCATGGCAGCAAATCTGTACGCCTTCTTCATCATCTTAAGATCCATTCTTTAACTTGCTAAGATACATATTTGCTTTATCGGTATCCCCCAGCCCCTGGTAGGCAAGGACGAGTTCTTTGTAGAACTTATTTTTCAGATCCTCATCATTCGTCAAAAAATCCAACCCCATTAGAAGATATTCTTCTGCAGATCGAAATTGCCCGAGCCCGTTCAGGGCAACGCCCTTTGTAAAATAGAAAAAGGGTTGAAGCGGATAAGCCTCAAGAACCTCAGTCGATCTTATCTCCAATTGGCTGTACTGTCCTTTGTCGAGAAGACCCTGTAATTCTCCTACCAATTCGAGGTAGGGATTATCCTTTGCCTTTTCCCCATCAACGGACTCTGTATCTAAATTGTTGTCCTTCATGGCGAGAGAATCTGCGATTCGAGCTTGAAGACCTCTGGTCAGCTCGTTCTTTTGAAGATCCTTGAGGAGGCTGTTAGCCAGATCGTATTCCCCTTTATCGACCAGGATACGGGCCAGGTTCTCTCTCAGTTCAGTATGTTCATAGGGCAATTGTCTTTTCATAGCATCCAGGTCCAGGGAACGGTAATATATCATGCTAACGTACGTATTGAGATACCAGAGATTTGCCGGTTGTTTTCTCAAGGCCTCCAGGGCAAACTCCTGTGCGATCCCCATCTGGTTGTTGAGCTGGTACATTTTAGCCAATTCATGGTCCACCACAGGGCTCTCAGGGTCCATTTCCTTGCATTTCAACAGGGCGTTGATCGCTTTGTCATAATTCTCGATCCCTTTCTGTTTAAGGGCCTCGAAAAAGTATTCCTGAAATTCGTCCGTGTAGTCCTCCAGGAATATTTCGGCACTTTCTTCCTCCTGAGCAATACCCGGTAGGGGTAGCCATAGGCATAAGAACACGAAATATTTGATGAGTCTAACCCATTTCATAGCAGTAGCGATTCTGTCCTTTCCAGATGATCAGCGAGTCCCGGTACTTCCGAAGCCTCCCGAACCCCTGCTTGTCTGGGACAATTCCTCAACCTCGACCCAACTGGCGCGTTCGTGCCTGGCGATGACCATCTGTGCGATACGTTCCCCATCTTCAACGACGAACGCCTCCTGGGATAGGTTTACAAGAATCACGCCAATTTCCCCCCGATAATCGGCATCAATGGTCCCCGGAGTATTGAGCACGGATATCCCGTGTTTGGCAGCCAATCCACTTCTGGGCCTTATCTGAGCTTCGTATCCTAAAGGCAATTCCAGGAATAATCCCGTTTTGATCACCTTCCTTTCCAGTGGCTCCAGCCGAACAGGCTGATCGATATTCGCCCTGATATCCATCCCTGCAGAGGAATCGGTCTCATATCCGGGTAAGGGATGGCGGGATGTATTAATGATCTTAATCTTCATTTCCGATAAATATTCTTCTTAGGAAAGCGTACTCCATCCTGTAAACCAAGAGTAAAAATACTAAAAGGAAAATGGATCCGATCAGGATATTCCGATTAAAAACATAGAATGAGAGGCCTGAAAAGAGTATTGAAATCCCCAAATAGAAACAGATCTTCCTGAAATTGTAAGGTATGGGATAATACTTTTTCCCCAGGTAATAGGAAAGGAGCATCATACTCGCATAAGCCGCCAGGGTGGCATAAGCAGAAGCGTAATACCCAATTGTGGGAATAAAGAGGTAATTGATGGCGATGGTAATGATGGCACCTGCTATTGAAATATAGGCTCCAAAACGCGTCCGGTCCGTAACTTTATACCAGACGGACAAATTGTGATAGATCCCCAGGCAAAAACTCGCCAGAATGATAACGGGAACCACGGGCATCGCTTCCCAATAATCCGAATTCCTGACGATTAGAACTTTGAGGGGATCGGCAAAAACGACCACCGCAAGCAGGATCACACTGCCCAGGACCACGAAGTAATTCGTTATCTGTGCGTATGCCCTCTGGGGGTTTTCGGATTTGGAATGGCTGAAGAAAAAAGGCTCTATCCCCAGCCTGAATGCTGTGGCGAACAAGGTCATGAACAAAGCGATCTTGTAACAGGCCGAATACTTGCCAATCTCACTTTTGGCAATACCTGCAGGAAGCAATTCAGAGAGCATGATACGGTCAAAGACCTCATTGATCGTAAAAGCAATTCCGGCGATCATCACAGGCAGGCCATACCTTATCATCCGGGACCAAAGGGCTTTGTCAAAAGTATAGGCTCGCAATCGGTAGCTGGGGAACATCAGTGCCAGGGTAAGGGCGCTGGCGATCAGGTTGGATATGAATATGTAGGAGATCTGAAAATCCTCTACGTATATACTTCCGAAAAATCCATCAGGACGGTCCTTGGATAAACCTGGCAGGATGAGTAAAAAGAACACATTGAGTCCGAGATTGACGGCCACGTTCAGGATCTTGATCACCGCATAACGCTGCGGTTTTTGCATGGCGCGCAACATAGCAAAAGGGATAATGGCGAGGGCATCCAGGGCGAGGATCAGGATCACATAAGTAATATACTGTGGCTCGATGTTCAGCCAAATGGCCATTTGTTCCCTGATGAGAAGCGCTAAAATGGTAAAGGTGGCCGTGGTTCCCCCTAGGGAGATCAGGGCGGTAGAGGTGACACGTGCGGGTTTCTCATCACTGTTATAAAATCTGAAGAAGGCCGTTTCCATCCCATAGGCCAGTACCACATTGAAAATAGCGAACCAGGCAAATATCAGGGTAACCTCACCGTATGACCCCGTAGGCATTACCTCGGTGTAAAGCGGAACCAGTATGAAAGACAACATCCTGGGTAAGACCGTAGCCAATCCGTAGATAAAGGTTTGCTTGAATAACTTTTGAAACAGACTCAACCGCTGGGATGTTAGGTAAGGTTTAAATTTAGGTAATTCGAGTCTGCCTGCAAAGTTAGTTTTGCGGTCTCGATGGATATTGCCTGGGCGTTTTTTCTTTGATCCCGCTGATTTTATAGTAACGTGACTTCCTTTTCCCTTCCAGCCTGTATTCGAGTACAGCCTCGTCTCCTTTTAATTCGAATGGGAATTCTTCTCCTTTCTCCTTCAGTAAAGCAGGAGGTTGATTACCCACTTCTTCCATTGGATCTGCATGCATAATAATATCCTTAGATGCCGGAGGGATGTTTCTTTGGTATTCACAGATCAATACTGTACTTCCATTTTCTACTTTGTTATGAGGGATCATTTGATGCCCCCTGAAATAGACTTTTTCAAAATGGATGTCAGAAGGCAGCCCGTCTACTGGGATCTCAAGGGTAAACCCGGAACCTCCTTCCGGTCTGCCGGCAGCGAATTCCTGGCAGGTTGGATTCTTTATGGTAAATGGAGCTTGTTCCACCAATTTTTTCTGGGAAGAACAACCAAATAAACCTAAAATGAGAACGATAGTGTACAAAGGCAATTTCTTCATAAGACAGTCCTTTTTTAAAACAGTATTCAATAGTAATGCCAAAAGTAGGTATTCCCGGGATTGGAAAAAAAGAAACCCCGGAAAGGTCCGGGGTAATGTTTTATATTGAGCAGCAATCCTTACGCGTTCAAGGCCTCTGCACCCCCTACGATCTCCAGGATCTCGTTGGTAATGGCTGCCTGACGTGCTTTGTTGTAAGTCAGTTTTAACTGGTCCCTGAGCTCTGATGCATTGTCAGTGGCCTTGTGCATGGCGGTCATACGGGCACCGTGCTCACTGGCAAATGAATCCCTTACCGCCTTGTACAACTGGGTTTTAAGCGACTTAGGGATGAGTTCCATGACGATCTTCTCCTTTTCCGGTTCAAAGATATAATCCGTAGAACTCCTGTTTTCTGAAGTCACAGGAACGATAGGGAGAAATTGCTCCGTCATCAGGATCTGAGTGGCCGCATTCTTGAATTTATTGTAGACCAGCACGATCTTATCATAAGATCCGCTGATAAAATGCTCCATCAGTTCTTCGGCGATCTGCGCAATATGGTCGAACGTAAGATCATCATATACCTTACTGTGATCCGCAACTACCGTATTTTTCTTTTTCAACTGGTCAAAACCTTTCTTCCCAACCGTCAAAAAATGAACTTCCTGATCTACGAATGTATTGGATTTCAATGAAATGCTCTCCTTGATAACATTCGAATTGAAAGCGCCGCACAATCCCCTGTTTGAGGTAATGGTTACGATCAATACCTTCCTGACCGGCCGTTCCTCGGCAAAGGAACTCCCTGTATCTGCATCCAGGCTTCCGCTGAGATTCTGAAGGAGTTCTGTGAGTTTATCGGCATACGGGCGCATGGCCGTAATGGCATCCTGAGCCTTTTTCAACTTTGCAGCCGACACCATTTTCATGGCGCTGGTGATCTGCATGGTAGAGGATACCGAGGCTATTCTGTTCCGTATTTCCTTTAGGTTTGCCATAATTCAGACTACTGCTTTCTTATCCTTTGTACTTCTTTACCAGATCCTTGCAGACAGCGGTCAACGTCTCGGTCACCTCATCGGTAAGTTTGCCTGCCTTCAGGGTGTCCAGTACATCCCTGTGCTTGGCGTTCAGTATTTCCAGGTAGTCCTGTTCAAATTGCTTTACTTTTTCAACCGGCACGTCCCTGAGCAGGTTTTTGGAACCTGCGAAGATGATCGCCACCTGATCTTCTACAGTAAAAGGATCGTTCTGGGCCTGCTTCAGGATCTCCACGTTCCTTCTTCCTTTTTCGATCACGTTCAGGGTTGCTGCATCCAGGTCTGAACCGAACTTGGCAAATGCCTCCAGTTCGCGGAACTGGGCCTGGTCAAGTTTCAGTGTTCCTGCCACTTTTTTCATGGACTTGATCTGGGCAGATCCTCCAACCCTCGAAACCGAGATACCCACGTTGATCGCTGGTCTTACTCCCTGGTTGAAAAGGTCTTGCTCCAGGAATATCTGGCCATCCGTAATGGAGATCACGTTTGTGGGGATATAGGCAGAAACGTCACCAGCCTGTGTCTCAATAACGGGAAGTGCGGTCAAAGACCCTCCTCCTTTTACCATAGGCTTCAGGACGTCCGGAAGGTCATTCATATTCTTGGCGATAGAGTCGTCATTGATAACCTTGGCAGCTCGCTCCAGCAACCTCGAGTGGAGGTAGAAAACGTCTCCCGGATATGCTTCTCGCCCCGGTGGACGCCTGAGCAAAAGGGAAACCTCGCGGTAAGCCACCGCTTGTTTCGACAAGTCGTCGTAAATGATCAGAGCAGGTCGGCCTGTGTCACGGAAATACTCACCGATCGCAGCTCCGGCAAAAGGTGCGTATACCTGCATAGGTGCAGGGTCAGATGCATTTGCTGCCACAATGGTCGTATAGGCAAGTGCTCCTTTGTCCTCCAGGGTTTTTGCGATGTTCGCAACCGTGGAAGCTTTTTGCCCGATGGCCACATAGATACAATATACAGGATTACCAGCGTCGTAGAATTCCTTCTGGTTGATGATGGTATCGATACAGACGGTTGTCTTTCCGGTCTGACGGTCACCGATCACAAGCTCCCTCTGACCGCGTCCGATCGGGATCATGGCGTCTATAGCTTTTATACCGGTCTGAAGGGGTTCGTTTACAGGCTGGCGGAAGATAACACCGGGTGCTTTTCGCTCCAGAGGCATCTCATAGGTCTTCCCTGATACAGGACCTTTTCCGTCAATAGGATTTCCGAGGGTATCCACTACCCGGCCTACGATGCCTTCACCTACGTTGATGGAAGCGATACGCTGAGTCCTTTTTACGGTAGTACCTTCCTTGATCTCTCTGGAAGGTCCCAGTAAGACCACCCCAACGTTATCCTCTTCCAGGTTCAGAACGATCCCTTCAAGGCCGCCTTCGAATTCGACCAATTCGCCGTATTGAGCATTGGAAAGGCCGTATACGCGTGCAATACCGTCACCGACCTGAAGGACGGTTCCTATTTCATCCAAAGTTGCCTCGGCCTGAAAGCCAGATAATTGCTTCTTCAAGATTGCTGATACCTCAGCGGCTTTAACTCCTGCCATATGTTTCTAAATATCTGTCGGAGCCTTTGGAAATTATTTTCCCGGGTCCGAAATTAAAATTTATACGCTTTTTGTAAACTCTCTTTTAATGGTATTCAACTTGTTGGCAATACTCGCATCGTATTGCAGGTCGCCGATCCGAAGGATGAATCCCCCCACGATCGTCTCATCAATTTTATTCTTTAGTATGACCTTGTTCCCTGTAAGTTTAGTAACCTCTTTCAAAACCCTTTTTTCAAGGTCACCGGATAAGGGAACAGCCGTTGTCACAAATGCCACCCCTTCACCCTTCAGGTCTTCATTTAGAATGATATATTTCAGGGCTACTTCATTGAGGAGGTTGATCCTCCTGTTCTGGAACAAGAGATCAAAAAGGCCTGCTGTGATCGTGTCGCACCCTTTAAAAATAGCCAGCAATGCATTTTTCTTAACCTCGGCTTTCAATACCGGGCTGCTCAGCATCTCCCTCAGTTCCTTGCTCCCGCCAATGGTTTCGACAATAGACCTCATATCCCCTTCGAGGACGTCCGTCTTCTTTTTCTCCACGGCAAAGTCAAGGACCGCCTTGGCGTAGCGCGCTGCTGCTCTTGCTTCGTTCATGTGATTAATTCAGTTTTATATCCCCCAGCATATCATCGACCAGCTTCAGTTGCTTGTCCTTGTTGGCCAATTGGTCCTTCAGGATTTTCTCCGCAATCTGAACTGACAGGTCGGCGACCTGGCTCTTGATCTCGGCTACGGCTGCCTTTTTCTCACTTTCGATGGTGGCCTTGGCCTGAGCGATGAGTTTATCTCCTTCCTGCTTGGCCTGATCCCTGGCGTCTGCTACCATCTTTTCTCTGATCTCTCGGGCTTCCTTCAACATGGCCTCGCGCTCGCCCCTGGCTTCCTGCAACAGTTTTTCACTGTCTGCTGTAACGTTCTGCATCTCCTTTTTGGCATCCTCAGCGGCTGCAAGGGCATTTTTGATCCCTTCTTCCCTGTCATTGATCGCATTCAGGATGGGCTTCCAGGCAAATCTGTACAACAGGTAAAGCAGTATCAAAAAGAGGAGCGTTTGCCATACAAACAGGCCAAACGAAAAATCATTGATCAGTTTTTCCATGAAATGTTGTTTTTTACATTCAATTTTAAACTAAGGAGGGCCATAACCAACCGTTATGGCCGCCTCCTTAAGCTGGTGTGTTACACGGCAAAAAGGGCCGCGAAACCAATACCTTCAATAAGCGCCGCTACAATAAGCATCGCTGTTTGAATCTTACCGTAAGCCTCAGGCTGACGCGCGATCGCCTCCATGGCAGAACCACCGATCCTACCGATGCCGATACCAACGCCGATTACTACCAAACCTGCACCTACCATTACTGGAATTTCCATACTCTATCTAGTTTAAAATTAAAATTCAATTCACTTAATAAATTCTTTTGCCGATCGTCCCTTACAGATGGGCCAACTCGGGTTCTTCTTCATGATCGTGCTCCTCAGAGGCAAAGCCAAAGTAGAGTGAGGACAACATGGTGAAGATATATGCCTGTAGCAAAGCGACCAGAACTTCTATAAGGGTAATCGCAAATGCCAGGAAAAATGACAGTGGACTGCCTATCCAACTCTTAAAAATGAACATCAACCCGATCAGGCTCATCAAAACGATGTGTCCTGCCTGCATATTGGCATACAAACGGATCAGGAGGGCGAAGGGCTTGATGATAAGTCCAAGTAATTCTATGGGGACCAATATGATATAGATGGGGATTTTCCCATACCAGGGCATGGCGTCTCCCAGGGGATCCACCAGGTGCTTCCAGTAATCCTTGGTGCCGGTGAAATTGGTGATCAGGAAGGTCAGCAGGGCCAGGCCAAAGGTTATGGCGATATTTCCGGTAACGTTGATCCCGAGCGGTGTAAGCCCGAACATATTGAGGAACCAGATAAAAAAGAAAATGGTCAGCAAAAAAGGCATATACTTCCTGTACCTTTTTTCCCCTATGGTAGGCCTGGCAATATCGTCCCGGATATAGATCACAATGGGTTCAAAAAACCTGCCGGCCCCTGTTGGCACTCCGTTGTTCTTAGCGTAGGACCTGGCCAGGCTGGAAAACAGCCAGAGCATCAACGCCCCGGTGATGATCATCATTACCACATTCTTGGTAATCGAAAAGTCAATAGGTTTGGCGTTGGTGACATGCCCTTCCTCATCGTGGTTAAGATTCCCTTCAGCATCTGTCTTGTAAATCTTACCGTGTTCGAGCGCGTAGTAGTTTCCGCCTGCCTCTGCTATAGTTTCTCCATGGTGGAATTTGGAAGAGGAAAAGACTTTCAAACCTTCGTCCCAAAGGATGACAGGAAGTGGAATGCCCACATACACGTGTTCCCCGTTATCCTCAGTATAAGAAAAGATGGAGAAGTCATGGGAGTCCTTGAGGTGGTGATCGATGTATTCCTTGATCTCTGTCTTGATGTCCTTCTTTGAACCCTCAGGGGATTCCTCCTTGGCAGACACTTCAAATCCTGAAACGGACAAAAAGGTGCAGAGCAGTAAAATTTTAAGAGTAAAAATGGTTCTCATAGGGCCGTAAAATGCGGGTCTCTAAAAATCGGTGCAAATGTAAGCTATTCTCCCAAAAAGAAAAAAGCATTTGTCCGTTTATTTTAGACCCCGCCAACAGGGGCCTGAAGCCCGTTATTCCTTTGGCGAACTGAGAAGTATTTTAGAGGCATAGGCGGTTTCAAAAATCAAGCAGATAAGGTAGGGGATAAAGAAGGCTCCGAACTCCGATCGCGTAACGATTCCGTCTGTTCGATATTCAGGATAGAAGACGATGAAGAAGACGAGAAATTTTATAAGGCTTCCCCCCATATAGAGAAATCCGATCTGGTTCTTGTACTTTTCTCGCAACCCGTAAAGGAGCAAAAAAATCCCGGCTGCGAGGAGGAAATTCACGTAATAGGAGGTGAATAGCATGTCTGAACCCCTCTCGATGTTTGCGTAGTCCTGCCAAAGTAGATGCAGCCAGAAGGAAAGGAGAAGGACAGAAATTAAAAGGGTCAAAAACGCGATGACCAATCCGGGAAGCCTCATCAATATTTTATTCGTTTAAGCTGAAGTAGGACCACATAAATAGCGATGGCCACCCCGAGGATGGTCGCTATGGCAGTAAAAATCCTTTTTTCCGTCTGGTAATGCTCGTCCAGCCATATACCCCCCTGTGCCGCCAGGTATATGATCAGGCCCATTTCGATCCCGATACCGGATAAAACAGCTATATTCTTGAGCGGATTATTCCCCTTAGGAGGCTTTTGCTGGTTCATTCTTACTTTGGACTGCCGTCGCTTTAAAAGCGGAAGTGGAAGTACCCCCTGACTCTGTTCCCGCCGTGGTATTCACGCCACCTTTCCCCTTCATGGAACAGGAAGCATTGAATGTAGCCCCCGGCTCAACAGCCAGTTTGGCCACCGTAACTGTCCCTTCGATCAGGGCAGAGGATTTGAGGGTAAGGAGTTCAGAGACGAGCAATTCCCCATTGAAATTGCCTTCGATGTCAGCATTGAGACATTCTACCTTTCCGTTGATGTAGCCGTCCTTTCCGATGACTACTTTTCCGGAGGTCTTCAGGTTTCCGTTGAGTTTGCCATCGATCCTGAAATCAGCCTCAGAGACGATGTCTCCTTTGATCTTGGTATGTTTTTCTATTCTGTTGGGTTGTCCTCCTGTTTCTGTCATAGCTTTAGGTTTTTTGTTATCTGAAAACATGGATTCTAGGGTTTTGGGGTTAAATTGAGTCTTCTGTAATCTTCAAGATTCTTGTGTATTTGTACGGTTTTATAGTTCGCAGCTAAAATTACGAAATTCTCATGACGGATCCGGTAATCTTTGTTGTTTTTTAGCAGTTCCACATATCCCAAAGCATAGTCCTTTGATCTGAATCCGTGTACCACAACGAATTCATCTTCAAGGTTATAGATGTCCTTGGAAACCTTGTTAGAATATCTTAGGTCTTTCATGGATTCCTTTAGCCGGTTCATGAGTTTTACAGCGGCTTCGTCATTACTTCTTTTGAACGGAAAGACCACTTTCCAATTACCACCGGTATCATCGATACCCGAAACAAACCCGTTGGGTTCCAGTTTGGGCAATTGTTCGGCAACCATCTCCTGGGCCTTTTTACCTTCAGCCTGGTTGGGATAGTTAAGGGCCACGTAATTGAGGGCTTCCCTAAATTCCTTGAATCCCTGCAGCCTTCCAATGGCCGTTGCCTTGAGCATCTCGAGTTTAGGTACGATCGGGTCTCCAGTAAACCGGTTGATGGATTCTTCTGCTCCAGTGATCACCCTGAGGAATTCCTGTTGTTCGAAAAGTTCGAACAACCTCGCGTATTGGGCTTCCGGACTGTCCTCGGACGCTTCCAGGACCGCCCTGGGGTTCAGAAGGATCTCCGCGTATCGCGAACTGGGATGGTTGGTAATGATGTTGTCTTTCATCCCCGCCGCAAGCGGACTTTCAACTTCCTCGTAGATCTTGTATAAATTATATTTGGATGGGAGGATCAATCGCTCTTCTGGATCAGAGCTCAGCACTCTTTCAAGTTTAACGGCTGCCAGCAGATTCTCCTTGAATTTCTCCTTGTAAATAAGCCCCAGCTGATAATTGGCGAAATTCCTTTCCCTCTGGAGGCTATCGATAATTTCAACATCCGTAGGTACTTTGCTCAGGTAATATTCCAGAGAATATTTCTGGTCCTCCGTCAATGAACTTATGGATTCATTGCCTCCAATAGCCTCTGTAGAAACGATCTCCGAAGCTTGACCGGAAGCCCTGTTGCTCCATCTCCAGTTGTCCTCCAGGGTCCTGTTGCCCCATCGTCGCTTGAATTCGGTCTTCCCATACCCAAGGCTGGAAATATTGTAAAAATAGAATTTGCCTTTATTCTCCTTGCCCCCTTTGGAAGCGCCAAAAGCCGCAAACCCGGCCTCCAGTGTGGCTTCCTCCTTCGCAATTTTCTCCTCAGCCTGTGCTTTTAATTGGTCTATATACTCCTGAAAGAAGGTTTCCCTTTGGGAGGGTGACATCTTATAAAGGGCGATCACACTGTCTGCATACTGAACCGTGCCTTCATAGGTGATTACATCCTCCAGATTGTTCCGCTTCTTGAGAATTGCCCGGTATTTCTTGGTGTTTTCCGGCAGATTGGGCAGCACGCTGTCATAATAAGCCCCGGCTGTATTGTATTCGCTTCTATCAAAGTGGTACTCTGCCATATCTTCGTAATTCAAAGCGAGCAGTTGCAGAGAATTCCTGGCGATCCTCAGGGATTTGTTATAGTACGCCAGGGAGAGGCTGTCCTGGTTTAGCGTATTGTGATAGACGGCGATCTGCCTGTAGATCTTGTCGAGGAAAGGGCGATTCTCACGATCTTCTTCCAACCAGGTGAGGTATTCCAGCAATTCCTCCCTGTTGTGATCCGTGATCTCCGTATTCATCAGTTTCTGAAGATGAGCGTTTACCCAATAAACCCTGGGGGTGCTTCGCTTCAGTCTGATGATCTGGTCAAAGGCCAGATTAGCGCTGTCTTTATACCCCAGCTGATTGTAAAGCTGGCCTATGATAAAGAAATATCTTCCCTTTTCCGAGTTTTTTCCGGTATATGCCGTGGCAATCTTCAGCTGTTGGACGGCAGTGTCAGGTGCCTTGAGGTTGATATAGGCCTGTGCCATCATCGCCCTGGCATCAGCGTATTCCTGGTCCTTCAGGCGTTCGAGCCTCATCAATCGCTTCAAATTCTTTATGGCGAGTTCTTCATTGGAAAGCCGGATATTGGTCTTTTCGCGCCAGATGGTTGCTTCATTCAGTTTGTCGCTGTCCGAGTATTTCTGTAATACATAGTTAAAGGCTTCCAGGGCAGGCACATATCGCTGGTCAAAATAGCGGGCTTTTCCAAGCAATAGAAAGGCTTCGTCTGTCTGAGGATTGCGCTCCTCCCCCCCGATTTCCATACTGTGTTTTTGTATGGCTTTTGTGGCTTTATCTTCTGCCCTTTCAAAATTCGGGTTGTTATCCTCAGAATCGAGTTTGATATCATCGGTAACCTCCAAACGCTCTACTGGAAGTACCTCCCAGTAGTTGTCCCGATAAGATTCGTTGAGTTGCTCCCTTCCTTCCTCAAAAGCCAGGTTGCCATTGTAGAGCACATTGTATTTGGTATTCAGGGCATGCCAGTTCCTGTTCACAAAGGCGTCCTTTTTGGTGGAGCAGGAACTCACCAAAACGATCCCTGCGAGGCAAAGGGCGTGAAAAGTATTTCGAAGCTTCAAATTTCGCGATGTTCGTCCCTATTGTAAACTCCAAAAGCACCCGTTTAGTATGTCCCTTCTCGATTAAATGCACCTCAAGGTAGAACGGATATGTGAAGCGCATTCTCCCCAGTTCAAATAGGTGTTATCAGCCTGCGAAAAAGGATTCCAGCTCTTTGAGTGTTTGGGGGGAGGTCTGAATGTCACGGACGATCTCCCCTTTGTTCAATACTACGATCCTCTCACAAACTTCCGTCACGTGAATGAGATCGTGACTCGAAACGAGCACGGTTACATCCTTGTTGGAGGCCAGGTCCTTGATGATCTGTTTTAAACGGATCTGGGTCGTGGGATCCAGGTTCGCAAAGGGTTCATCGAGTATGACCACCTCAGGGCTGCCTATAAAGGAAGCGACGATGCCCACCTTTTTCTGATTCCCTTTGGAGAGATCCCTGAGATACTTCTTCTGTCCCAGGATCTCCCCGTGAAAGAAGTTCTCGAAACCTCCTATCAGGGCATCCACGTCGGCCTTATTCTGCCCTCTTAATTCCCCTATAAAATAGAAATATTCCTCAGGCGTGAGATATCCGATAAGGAAGGTCTCATCGATAAAGGCAGAAGTAAAGGGCTTCCATGCCTCGCTTACATCCACCTGTACCTCATTGTTGAGGATCTTGCCGGAGGAGGGCTGGATCAGGTCGAGGAGCAGGCTAAAAAATGTGGTCTTTCCTGCCCCGTTGTTGCCTACCAACCCAAAACTCTGCCCTTTCGGGATTTCCAGATGAGGGATATTGAGGACGGTTTGGGATCCGTATGTCTTAGTGATGTCGTGAACTGAAATCATATGAATAAGCAGATTTTATGAGGTTTCTTTATAAGCCAGCAAGGTCTTGTATTTTTCTTTTTTATAGATCTTCTCGATCAATTTGAACACTTGTTCTTTGAACACATAGCCCAGGATCCCGGACAGTGCAACAGCCAGGTAGCCGGCAACCGGACTTATGAGATAATACCCGGCGGCGAACACAAGCAAGGGAAGGGCCAGTTTGGGAATGGTGAGCAACATGGTCTTAACGTTAAAGGCCTGCTTGTCCCCGAAAGCTTTTTTGTTGGAGGTCAGATCAATGGGGGTCTTGATATAGGCACCTCCCCAAAGCACCAGATAGGAATTCACTCCAATATTGTAAATGGCGCCAACGACTATGGCCAAATATGCCTGCCATCCGAAGTACAGGTAAAAAGAGGAGAGGAGGGTGGTAATGACCGTTGCAAAGACGATCAGGTACCATTTAGAGGAAAGGTAATCCCTGTATTGAATATTCTGGCTCATCATCAGGGGGTAGTAGGAACTGTCCCAACTGGGAACAAATTGACCGAAACTGAAGAGAAATCCCCCGGAAACGAAGATCCCCGCAAAGATCCCCCAAGTGGGACCCTCATAGACTTCCATACTCCCTGTAAAAAAGAGCAGCCCGTAGAGGATAAAAAGAAAGCCCATAATGACAGAGGTCCTGGACCGTTTGTTCCTCTTGATGAGCTTGATATCGTTCTTGAGGAAGGTGCCGAGGTTCCCGAACCGGTTTAGCCAGGTAAAATCCTCTGTCTTCGCTTCCTCGTGTTTGGTGGCCAGACCACCGTCCAGATACATATGCTTCCGGAAATACCTGAAGGAGGCGATGATCAGTACAATCAACAACAAACAGGGAATGACGGCGTACACAGGTCCGTACGGGAGGTCGAAGAAGGCATCAAATACAGGGGCCGTGTAGGTCGTAATATCGAACCACCCTTTGTATTGCAAGATCCCAAATACCGCCAAAAGGGCCACCACAGGATAAAATACTTTATCCAGGTTGTTCATCATGATGTTCAGGAAGTTGTTGCAATAAAAAAGCGCCATCACGGCAATGTGCCAGCTGATTACGGCAAGGGGGTCGTAGTCCTGGGTGAGCAGGACGATGGAAAAAGGCACGAAGAAAAAGGCGTGCATCCAGTTGAAAAAGGAGAATACCGTTTTCCCCAGAGAATATTTCACCACCTCACTCTTTTTAAAGGGCATATACAAGAGCGGCTTGATGTTCAGGATGGGCATTTTCTGGAACATATAACGAACGTAGAGGTCGATTACCAGATAATAGATCATAAAACGGTTTACTACCCTTAGGGGATCACCCAGTCCTTGCTTTTTTATGATGAAATAAGAACCTACTCCCAGAGAGAGGAAGACCAGGATAAAATAAAGCGCCATAAAGATCATCAGGATCTTAAAGGCAAGATTCGTTTTAAAGGAGGCTGCTCGGAAAAAGGATTTCCATTGAAGGGTAAAAAAATGCTTTAGCATAGAGGTTGGATCATGAATTCCTTTGTGTTTGTAGGGCAAATATAGATTTTGTTACACTAAATCATCCCATTTTGTATTCCGGATAGGTCTTGATTAAAAATTCTTCTGTTCGGGGTGGGATCACGTAGACCATGACATAGAACAAAAGAACCATGGCAGTGAGAAGGAAGGCCATAACAAATGCTCCTATTGGATGCAACACCACTTCTTTGAGGATCATAGGATTAATACAAACCTGTAACCCTAAGTTCACGAAGGCAAGGGAAGTACCGTGGTTGAGGATCATATCCTCCATCAACCACTTTTTAGAATTGTTCTTAAGCCTTTTGCGATTTTTAATAGCTTTGACGAAGATCACACTCATTACCCCTAAAAACAGAAAAGAAATAAAGTACCCCTTGCTTTCATATGTCAGGACACCCATCGAGGTATAGACCACAAGTGTCATAATAATCAACATCAATATCCTGGGAAGTTTGAAATAAGTCTTGTAGAAGGACCAGAGGATTTTCCAATATCTTTTCTCCATGGCTTTGGTCTTTTCGCTGATCACATCGTGAAAGCCAAAAACACCAAATTTACTGAATTCTGCCTGTAAAGCTTCCTGAAAGGGAATATTTGGATCTACAGCCCATTGTTGTTCAATCCCGTTGGCCAGATGGTCTACCAGTTCCGTTTGCACATCGTAATGCTCCACGAAATGACGCCTCGTGAAATCGTACAGATCTTGTATTTGACTTTGAGTAAGTTTCAATAGACAAGGAATTGTGTTCGTTTGCGATAATTAATATATAACTCAAGAAACCGAATGGAATAGGCCAGGCTCAAACCAACATAAAGGGCATAGAAAAACCCAACCACCAATGGGTATTTATTCAGAAAAAATGTAGGCCTCAGCATATGCGTTAGGATTAAGGCAAATTGCTGAAAGAAAACCATAAAGAATGCCATTCGTTCTAAACTTGAATACCTATCCTTACCTACTCTCCAATAGCAAAATCCCGAGATCAATAGTAGGATACCAAAAAGAATCGCAATGGAATATAACCACAGGTTATAGGATTGCTCGTATGCCGAAAAACTATAATACGAGTAATAACAAAGTAGAAACAGCCCCAACATCACGGGTTTAACTAGTAAGGTTGACATTCGTTGAATGTTTTGCTTGTCCAGGTCTTTCTGAAAGATCTTGTGATTGGCTAACAGTTCCTTTTTATTTTCGATCATATAGGCTTTAAAGGCATCGTAGAAGGATTCATTTCCTATGGCCATACGATGTTGAACAGCCTCGGCAACATGATCTGTCATTTCAGAGCGTACATCAGCGTACCGAATGTCACTGTTTTTGAGATAGTTATCTATAAACCTTATGTTTACTGCAGCTAGGGCCAATTTTATATGATGTTTACATTGAGAAATGGTTCAATGATCAATTTACTGTGTTTTTAATTTGATAGAGGGAAGGCTATATTCATGGCCTTTTCGGGCGAGATTAGCACATTTTCTTCTCAACAGCCATTGCCATATGGCCGAGTAATTCCATCCTCATGTTCCAATAATTAACCTTATTCCCAATCAAGTACTCAATGATAAATTTTTCTTCACTTTTGGATAAATGCATGGCGAAAAATCAAGAAATATTCCACTTGGGATTCACCAATTGCTGCATGCTTCTGATAAAATCCTCCAATTCTGAAAGCCGATCACCTGTTTCTTTTACACCTTTCTTTGTTAACTTGTAATACTTTCGAATTCGATTGTCGACTTTGGCTACTTCAACATCGAGCAGCCCTTCTGCTTCCAATTTGTGAAGAGCGGGGTATAATGCTCCTTCAGTTATTTTTAATTCCCCTTTGGTCAGTTCCTTTACCTTTTGGGTAATTTCATACCCATACATTTTCCCCTGCTCTTCCAGCAGTTTTAAAATGATGGTATTCAGACTTCCCTTGTACAGTTTAGAATTTCCCATGGAGTTTAAATACTTTCGCAATATATACATAATTTTCTTATGCATATAGTCTTTAGGTATAAAATTCTTGATTTGTGTTTTTTAACGGGATCCCATTCATTAATTTTGCAAAAAATTGCAGAATGAGCACATTTTATTCCCTAAAGGTAGCTGAAGTGAAGCCTTTAACGCCGAATTCGGTTGCTATCTCGCTTCAGGTCCCGCAAGACCTAAAAGAAAAATTCAGGTTTCAGGCCGGACAGCATCTCACCATCAAACAGAAGATCGATGGAAAAGAGGTTAGACGGTCCTATTCCATATCGAGCGATCCAAAAGAAGATGCGCTTACCATCGGCATTAAAAAAGTGGAGGATGGGGTGTTTTCGACCTGGGCCAACGAGCATATCAAGGTCGGCAACTCCCTCGAAGTGATGCCTCCAACCGGCCATTTTATCTATCCGCCAAAAGGGAATTCTAAACATATAGCTGCTTTTGCGGCCGGAAGCGGAATCACTCCCATTATGAGTATTGCGGTAAGTGTGCTGGATGCGGATCCTGGTAACACCTTTGTGCTGGTCTATGGGAACCAATCTCCTGAAGAAACCATGTATCTGGAGGATATACAGGCCCTGATCAGTAAATATACTAATCGGTTTTTTACTCAATTTCTATATAGCAGAACGCGGGAAGACGATGCCCTGTTCGGCAGGATCGACGGGTCTATTGTAAACCTGATCACCAAAAATAAATTCAAGGATCGCTCCTTCGACCATTTCTACCTCTGTGGTCCCGAAGATATGATCAATACTGTGAAGGAAACCCTCAAAGAGAATGGGGTAGAGCAGGAAAAAATACATTTCGAGTTGTTTACCACCAGTCAGGAAGAGGACATCTCCGATCTCGAAGGACAAACCCAGGTGGAGGTCACCCTGGATGATGAGGTTTTTTCTCTTGTGATGGACAAAAAGAAGCTGGTCCTCGACGCCGTTCTGGAAGCAGATATCGATGCCCCCTACTCCTGCCAGGGCGGGGTCTGTAGTACCTGCATTGCGAGGGTTATCGAGGGCAAGGCTGAAATGGTAAAGAACCAGATCCTGACAGACAGCGAGATCGAAGAGGGATTTATCCTCACCTGCCAGTCGCACCCCCTGACCCCTACTTTGAAGATCGATTACGATGATGTTTAAAGGGAAGAGGGCCTGCCTTTAGTTCGCCAAATGGCTGTCGAGCACCCGGGAAGCGTGGTCATACCCGATCGTATAAGCCTTTTCAATGGCCTTCTTATCAAATACCCCTATGTGCTCCAACTCTACGGGCTCAAAAATGATGTCACAGCTTCTGATCTTCTGCCGGTTGATGGCATAGACCATCAAACTAGTGGTTCTTGCAGCCAATTGCAAAGAAGAGCTTATTTCCTTTTTGGATACTTCTCTTACCAGGGACACATTGCTGCCAATGATGAAGTCGGCTTTCCCTTTCAGCGGTTCTGATGGAAAATTATTCATGATTCCCCCGTCTGCGTAAAGCATTTTGTTCATCTCAACCGGACTGAATACCGGAGGAAGGGCAGCCGAAGCGAGCAATGGCATGATCAGCTCCCCTTTCGAGAATACTTCTTCGACACCTTTCTGCAAATTCGTGGCAATTACATATAATTCCTTGTGGAGGGATTCAAAATCCGCAAAGGGGATGTATTCCTTAAAAATGGGGTAGTAACGCTCTGTATCTACCAACCCCGGTTTATTAATGGTCAGGAAGTTGTATTTGAAAAGGGGAGTCTCCTTAAAGAAGGCAAGCATGTCCTTCAGGTCGCTCTTACCGGCATAAAGGGCTCCCACAAGGGCCCCTACACTGCTGCCGGAAATCACAGATGCCTCAATCCCGCGCTCTTCCAGGGCTTTGAGCATTCCAATATGACCCATACCCCTAACCCCGCCCCCGGAGAGGACCATGCCTACGGTCTTGTTGTTTAAATCGGACAGAATCATCAAAATATGCTATTCAAAGCTACACATTAAAGTCAATTTTCTCCCATAGGAACTTCGCCTTAACCGACTGTCTGGTCTGTTTAATGAAACGGAAGTAGACACATGCATCCCAAAAATTACCCTTTACCTGATTATCTGATCATTCGTCAGCTATTAAACTTCCAGCCTTTTCAAAATTAAATGTAAAACTGACCGGCTGGTTGGTTCTCCCCACTGATTCATAGACCTGCAAATCTTATAAGATCCTCTTCCTGATTTAATATAAATTGACCTGCCTACCTGATCATTTCGTTGTAAGTTTGGCAAATTTCGTCGACGAAACAGATACCTTTGAAAAGTCATTGAAGTTCCTTTGGGGATCTTTCATCCTTTAAGACGGAATGACAATGAGAATCATGGAATTCATTATTTAGAAGAGATTTAATTTAAGTGTACCTAATGGCAAATTCTTACTACGACCCGGCGGACCTGAGAAAGTTCGGAAAGATCACGGAATGGAGCGAAGAACTGGGGACCAAGTTCTTTGATTACTACAATAAGGTATTTGAGGAAGGGGCGCTTTCCGCCAGGGAAAAATCCCTGATCGCCCTGGCCGTGGCCCATGTGGTTAAATGCCCGTATTGTATCGATGCCTATACAAAGGACGGCCTTCAGCGAGGTATTACCAAGGAGGAGATGATGGAGGCCGTTCACGCAGGTGCGGCTATAGAAAGTGGTGCCACCCTTGTTCATGGGGTACAAATGATGAACAAATACAATAAGTTGAGTATGTAAGCAGGATTTCGGCCATAAATTGGCCTCTTCCTGTCATGAAATCAGATGAATGGCTACGAAATCATTAAAAGCCAGGCATAAAGCCCTGGCGGATAATCACAGGCAACTGGAAATTCTGAACGGAGGAATTTTTGATGAAGGACTTTTGCCTTATTTCAAGGACAAGATCGCAGAGACGGGGCAGTTTCCCCTCAAACCCAAACGGCTCGAGATCCTTCAGATAAATGTAGGATACATGTGCAACCAGGTCTGTGAGCATTGTCATGTGGATGCTGGACCGGACCGAAAGGAGATCATGACCCGGGAAACCATGGGCTTATGTCTGGAAGTGATCAGGAATACGGGGGCACATACCCTTGACCTCACCGGCGGAGCTCCCGAAATGAATCCCGATTTTCGCTGGTTTGTGGAAGAAGCCGCCAAAGCGGGCATTCAGGATTTTATTGTAAGATCCAACCTGACCATCATCAAGGCCAATAAGAAATATCACGACCTGCCTGAGTTCTTTAAAAAATACAATATACACGTCGTGTCTTCCATGCCCCATTATACAAGGGGTAAAACCGACAAGCAAAGGGGGAATGGGGTTTTTGACAAATCCATTTCTGCCTTGCAGGAACTGAACGCAGTAGGGTACGGCATGCCGGACAGTCCACTGAGGCTCGATCTGGTCTACAACCCATCAGGAGCTTACCTGCCTGCAGACCAGGCAGCTTTGGAAAGGGATTTTAAGAAAGCCCTGCGGGAGGACTTTAACATTTATTTCCACAACCTTTTTGCCATCACTAATTTGCCTATATCCCGTTTCCTCGATTATCTGATCGCCTCAGAAAATTACGAGGATTACATGTATTCACTGGTGGAGGCGTATAATCCGGCAGCGGTACAGAATGTGATGTGCACCAATACCATATCGGTAAGCTGGGATGGATGGCTGTATGATTGCGATTTTAACCAGATGCTAGATCTTAAGGTGGCCAGCAAGGTCAAACACATACGCGACTACAATGAGGATCTCCTCAATGATCGCAAGATCGTTATTTCCCAGCACTGTTATGGTTGTACGGCTGGTGCTGGCAGTAGTTGTCAGGGAGTGGTCGCATAAGGCCATCCTTTATTCAGGATGATATGTCCTCATGGGGTCTTTAAAGCTCCTTTTTACCCTTCATCGAGAAAAAAAACCGACCAAGTGGTCGGTCAGCTATTGCCAAATTCGGGTATTTCATCCGTTTTTTGACTTCTTATCGATTTTTTAGGGGGCTTCACCCTATACTCCTAAGTAAAAATGAGGTTCGGGGGTTCTTTGTAACAGACCACAAGGTCTTTTTACCCCTAAACCCAAATCTTATGGACAAGAATCTCAAACGCATGGCTACCATGCACCGGATGCAGGCAAAAGGCCTGGAATTATTTTACAAAAAAGGATTTTATAACACCAGTATTGATGACATCTTGAAAGAACTCTCCCTGTCTAAAGGGGCTTTCTATTATCACTTCCAATCCAAAGAGGATTTTTTTATTAGTATCATTCAAAACCTGATAGTCAGGAAGGTTTACAGTATGCTCATCGAACCCATTGAGGGTGAATCAGATCCCTTAGTAGCCATAGAGCATTGTTTTGAGAATGCCTTGTCGACCGCCGAACACAACGAATTCGATTACGGTTTTGTTCTGGGGAATTTCATCAACGAGTTCAACGGCAGAAATGACGAAATCTCAAAATATTTAAGGGACATTTATAAAGTTTGGGAAGTGAACCTGGTTACTACACTGCAAAAGGGTAAAACGGACGGTTTCGTGCCAAGGCATTTAGACAGTGAAGGGGTTGCAGCCTATCTCATCTCTTCTTATATGGGGATACGTATGCTGATGGTGGAGGGTAACAATAAAAACTTGTCCTACCATTTTATGCAGCAGACAAGACAGTACCTGAAATCCCTTGCAGTAACCAGGCTGGTGTAGACCTACTCGCCCATTAAGGCTGTGATCCGATTAATAACAATTTCAGGCTCGATGGTTTGCATGACTTGTTCATAACCCTTTGGATACTTGTTCCCATACACAGAAGTTGGAATCATGGGATATTTACCTCTGTCTGCCATGATACTGTTCTCCATAGGTTGCCCATAAGGAGTAAACCCTGCATAAGGATGTGTGATACCCCATAAGGTCAGGGTAGGAATCCCGAACATGGCAGCCAGATGACCATTTCCACTGTCCATGGATACCATGAGGTCTAAATGGGAGATCAGTTCGAGTTCCTGCTCAAAGGAAAGACGGCCTGCAGGAGAAGAACAATGCTCGAAATGCGACTCAAACTCCTCTAAATGAGCGATCTCTTCAGAGCCACCGCCGAAAAGCAATATTTTATACTTATTGGTATTATTTAAATATTCCAGGACCTGTTCCATGAGGTCTAGAGGATACATCTTACCTTGAAATGCCGCGAAAGGTGCTATACCGATCAGTTTTTTACTTTCTTTGAACGCGTACTCTTCAGCCGCTTTCGAAGCACTGCGCCTTGCCAGTGTGTCTACCGGTTTTAATTCAACGGAATATCCCATCTTGCGGAAAACGTCGGCATATCGTTCGTGGGTCGACTTTAGAGGGGATATATCCTTCTCCTTCCAGCGGGTCAGGTTCCTTTTTTCCTTCCTTCCCTTGTTGAGCTGAATAAAAGGAAGGCCGGTCCCGAAAAAGAAAAGCCGCAAGATCTTTGTTCGTAACACATTGTGCAGGTCGGCAATTCCGGAAATGGAGTCTTTTTTAAGCGTTTTAGCAAGCCTGTAAATTCCGGGGATTCCTCTGTGCTTATTCTTTAGGTCGGCCGCAATCACCTCTATATTAGGTATATCCTTAAAGATGGGTGTAAAAAAAGGCCTTGTCAGGATCCGAAGTTTGAGTTGGGGATTCAGGCGCAGCAGAGACAGCAAGACAGGTACGGTCATAGCGACATCGCCCATGGCTGATAGTCTGATCACCAGAAGGGTATCACCCTTGTTTTTGTCCACGTAGAACAGGGTTTAGCTCGTCATCGTTGTACATCTTCATCTGTTTATATACCTTCATGTATTTCCTTCCGGCCTCGATATCCGCTAAAAGTTGGTCTATTGCTGTAGACAAATCTTTTTTCTGTTCGAGGAGAACAGCGAGTTTCTGTCTGCACGCCTGCAAATGTTCCTCCTTCGCATCTTTTCTTTGCGTTTCCTCTTTCATGTGATAGATCTTTAGGGCGAGGATAGAAAGGCGATCTATAGCCCAGGCAGGGGATTCCGTGTTGATCGTGGCATCCTCCTTTACTTCGACCTTCGCATACTTCTGGAGGAAATAGCTGTCTATGTACTCCACCAGATCCGTCCTTTCCTGGTTGCTAGCATCGATCTTGCGTTTGAGTACCAGGGCAGCTCCTGGTTCAATATCCGGATCCCTTATCAGGTCCTCATAATGCCACTGAACCG
Source organism: Muriicola jejuensis (assembly GCF_010671595.1). Lineage (GTDB taxonomy): Bacteria > Bacteroidota > Bacteroidia > Flavobacteriales > Flavobacteriaceae > Muriicola > Muriicola jejuensis. The sequence continues at coordinate 1,156,955 of NZ_JAABOP010000001.1, forward strand.
TGTCTATCCAATTTTTTCGGTAGAGGAGGTGAGCGATCTCGCCTGCGGTATACGGGTTGATGAATTCCTGATCCACCCGGTCCTTCACGTGGTATTTAACAATACTTTCCTCAAATATCCTGAAAGCCTCTTTACTGAACATAGGCGTGCTTTTTTGCAAAGGTATCCTTTATTTAGAAAGTAGCTCGAGGGTAAAAATGAAAAATGCACTAAGTATAGCGCCCGCCAGCACCATTTCCCGAATGTTTTCCCGCTTGATCATCTCTATATATTTCCCCAGGAAAACGGCAGCAGGGAAGAATGTGATCAGTACGGGAAATTTATCTGATGTCAGGGACAACAAGACAACGATGATGCTCAAAAGGAAGTAAATAGAGACAACCCTCAGATTAATGATCCTGCCCAGACCCAGTTTGCCGGATTTCAGGAATACTGCCATCGCCGTAATCGAAATCACCAGTACGAAAATGATCAGCTTTGTATTTCTTGTCCAGTCGCGTAACAGAAGGTCCCATTCCCCAATACGGAAGTTGTAGTGCTTAGAAAAAAACCCTTCGGTATTACTGAGGATGAGTATAGCTTTCCAGATCAATAAAAAAGCGATGGCGCCGGCGATTGGGACAAACCAGTTCTTTAGATTCTTAGGTTCGTATATATAGATGGCGATATAGACCAGGAAGAGGAAAATAGCAGCCCATCCAAAGAAGATACTGGAGGCCAGCACCCATAGGGTGGCATCGAGGATCTTGAGTTTTATATTCTTGAGGGTGCGCATGCTGATGAGCCTTCTGCATGCCAGGACGAGGAAGAAATTACACCCAATGGCATTGGTGTCTCTTACAGAGGCAGGAAATAGAAAAACTAAAATGACAAAAAAGAGGGCCACATAGGCATTGGTGTTCGAAATCTGGTTTCTGTTTACCACAAAATCGATCACCAGGACCGAAAACAAGAACAGAAGAAGGATAAAAATCTGGTAAACCCAATCCGACGGATCAGAGGATCTTCCTTCCGTCGAAAAAAAGACAATTCCGTAAAGGAGAGAGAGCAGGCCGAGGAGAATTACGTAGTTTATAGGTTTTGTTTTGCCAAAAATGCCTGAAATCATCCCCGGATTTTATATTTTTGTCCTCGTAAATATAACCAAGATGAGCTCATTTTTTTACGGCATAGAAGATTTATTCGTCAACCACCTGTTCTGGCCTTACGATTTTTTCAGGTTCATGCAGAACTGGTGGACCTCCAATACCGTCAACTGGTTATTTATGGCTATAGGGCTGGTTGCCATGGTATACTGGCTGTTACAATTGAAGAAATTCAATGACAATCAGGAAGAGGATAAGACCATCACCTCCCATTCCTACTTATAGATCGAACCCCAGATCTTTGCGGTAATACATCCCGTCAAAACGGATCTTTTCCATATTGCGGTACGAATCCTTCAGTGCTTTTCGGAAGTCTTCCCCATAGGAAGTGACTGCGAGGACTCGCCCTCCTTTGGTCACCAGCGTACCCTTTTCATTTCGCGTCCCTGCGTGGAACACCACAGAATCCCTGACGTCTTCCAGGCCTATGATCTCCTTGCCTTTAGCATATGAACCTGGATACCCTCCGGAGACGGCCATTACGGTCACGGCGCAGCGCCTGTCGATCTCCAGGTGGATGCGATCTAATTCTCCTTTTGCTACGGCTTCGAAAACCTCAACCAGGTCGTTTTGTATCCTTGGGAGAACCACCTCGGTTTCAGGATCCCCGAGCCGGACATTGTATTCGATCACATAAGGATCCTCACCTACCTTGATCAATCCTATGAATATAAAGCCTTTATAAGGTAATTGGTCTTTTTTTAGCCCAATGACAGTAGGAAGGATGATCCTTTCCTTAACCTTTTCCATAAAGGGTCCATCTGCAAAGGGAACGGGGGAAATGGCCCCCATGCCCCCAGTGTTAAGCCCGGTATCCCCTTCCCCTATACGCTTGTAGTCTTTGGCGGTGGGAAGGATCTTAAAATGATCTCCGTCTGTGAGGACAAAGCAGCTCAATTCAATGCCGCTGAGAAATTCTTCGATCACCACAGTGGTACTGGCCTCCCCGAACTTGGAATCGAGCAGCATACGGCTCAGTTCGGCCCTTGCCTCGTCCAGATTATCCAGGATCACAACCCCCTTCCCAGCGGCCAGACCATCCGCCTTCAGCACATAGGGGGGGTTCAGGGTGCCGAGGAAATTAAATCCTTCTTGCAGGGTTTCAGCAGTAAAGCTTCGGTATGCCGCGGTTGGTATACCATGACGCATCATAAATTGCTTGGCGAAATCCTTGCTGCCTTCCAGGGCTGCGGCTTTTTTTTCCGGCCCGATGACAGGAATGTGGTCTAAATCAGGGTTCTGACGGAAATAATCTGCTATCCCGCGAACAAGGGGGTCTTCCGGTCCAACCACCACCATGTCGATCTTATGTTCGATCGCAGCAGCCTTAACAGCCACAAAATCGTTCGGATCTATGGGAAGATTGGTTGCAACTCCTTCAGTGCCGGCGTTCCCGGGTGCTACGAAGAGCTTTTCCAATCTTTTACTTTGCTTGAGTTTCCAGGCCAGGGTGTGTTCCCGACCTCCGGATCCCAGGAGGAGGATGTTCATTTTTATGTTGCTTTGAGCAAAAATAAGTTATGGCAGAGAAAGTATCAGGATATACCTGAGAAATCCCGGTGTTCTTTCTGTCTTAATTCCTCTGGTGAAAGAGATCGGAAATATTCATAGACCTTTTTTAGCCCTTCCTTTCGTTCAACCTTGGGTTCCCAGCCAAGGATCTCTTTGGCCCGGGTGATGTCCGGTTGTCTTTGTAATGGATCATCCTTGGGCAAGGGTTTGTAGACGATCTTCTGGTCCTTGCCTGTGAGCTCCAGGATCTCCCTGGCAAATTCATTGATAGTGGTCTCATCGGGGTTACCGATGTTGATAGGATCGGAGTAATCGCTCATCAGGAGACGGTAGATCCCTTCGACCTGATCGTCGATATAGCAGAAAGAGCGCGTCTGTGTCCCATCCCCAAATACGGTAAGGTTTTCTCCTCTGAGCGCCTGGCCCATAAAAGCCGGTACTACCCTTCCGTCGTTCAATCGCATCCTGGATCCATAAGTATTAAAGATCCGGGCGATCCGGGTATCCAGCCCGTGAAAACGGTGATAGGCCATGGTGATGGATTCCATAAAGCGCTTGGCCTCGTCGTATACTCCTCTAGGCCCAACCGGGGAAACGTTACCATAGTAATCTTCATTTTGCGGATGCACCAGGGGATCACCATATACCTCAGAAGTGGAGGCCACTAAAATAGTTGCATTCTTTTCCTTGGCCAGGCCCAGGCAATTCAAAGTGCCCATAGACCCCACTTTCAGGGTCTCAATAGGGATCTTGAGGTAATCAATGGGGCTTGCCGGGGATGCAAAATGAAGGATATAGTCCAGTTTCCCAGGAATATGAACAAATTTGGTAACATCGTGGTGGTAGAATTCGAAGTGTTCCAGAGGAAATAGATGTTCGATGTTCTTCAGGTCTCCTGTAATCAGGTTATCCATCCCTATCACGTGGTATCCTTCAGCGATAAACCGGTCGCAGAGATGGGATCCCAGGAATCCCGCTGCGCCGGTGATTAGTACTTTTTTTAGTGCCGAGTTAGCCATTAACTATCGTTATCAGACCCTTTTTTTTTGATCTTTTTAGACATTCCTTTAATTTTTCTCTTCAGCATGATCTTTTGCTTAAGAGTAGTAAAATTGTAATTGTACTTGAAAAAAATATAAGCCAGGATTATAACGGACCCAACTAGAAGAAGCATCATTGAAAGATTTTTCGCTGTACTCCCCAGAACTACGAACAATAAAACAAATAGCAAGTTAAAGCAACCTATTAGAAAACTCGCCTGTTTATGACTTAGCCCCCAGAAATCAATAAGAACATGATGTACATGATTTCGATCCGGTGAAAAAGGTCCTCGTTTATTAGCTATACGAATCGTAAAAACCCGTGCAGTGTCGAAAAGGGGAACAATTAGGATGGCTATTGCAATAAGCGGAGCATTTTCTAATAGAAAAGGGAGTTCGGAATATACATAGGGTTTTAAAGAAAGAAATTTTATTGTTAAGATGCTTATAATAAAACCTACTAACAATGAGCCTGTATCGCCCATAAATATTTTTCTGTTAGAAGAAATATTAAAACCAAAAAATGCCATGAGACATGCATTCATAGTAATGCTGATCAAAGCAAAAAAGTACTCTTTGGTAAGATAAAAAATAGTCGTGTAAATAATCATGATGACTATCCCAACTACGGAAGCCAGTCCGTCTATTCCATCGATAAGATTATAAGAATTTATGATGGTCAACATCATAAATGTCCCTATTGCAAAATACAAGTAATAGGGGATCTCATTGATATTTAGAAAGCCATTTAGGGAGTGTATTGTGAAACTATCATTTATAAGAACAAAAGACACAGCTATAAACTGAGCTATCAATTTTGATCCCGGCGAGAGCACTACTAAATCATCTTTTAATCCGACGATAAATAGAATAGTAAGACCTGGAATAAGATAAATGGCCTCATCGAAAGTATCCCGCCCATGAATAAAAAAAAGAGCAAAAATTAAGGTGTAGAAAAAAGCAATCCCCCCTAATGTAGGTGTTTTCTGAGTATGAGAGCTTCTCTGATTTGGATCATCCATAAGCCGCCTGTATTCAACAACTCCAATAATCTTTGGAATTGTCAGATACGTTAATAGGAATGCTCCAATAAAGAGGGCAACTGCCGTTTCGAGAAAATACAATTTTTACAGAATTATAGTCTATCAAATATAATTCTAAAAAAGAACTTAATTAAACTTCGCTGCCTGCCAAACCTTGTCGGCTCGTTCAATAATCTATACAACCACTCTAGCCCAAATTTTTGATATCCTTTTGGCGCTCTTTTCTTCTTACCTGAATAGACATCAAAACTTCCTCCTAGGCCCATATATAAGGCAGAATGGTATTTCATTAATCTTTCCATTAGAAACTCCTGTTTTGGGCTTCCCATGGCTATGAATACGATGTCTGGCTTATGAAGTTTCAATTCTGATTCTATCTTTTCTATATCTCCTTCTAACAGATATCCATTTCGATAACCCTTTAAACATAATTCCGAAAACTCTGATCTAAGTTTCTGAACAGTTTGATCAATAACCTCTTGTGAAGATCCTATTAAATAAAAGGATTTTGAATCTTTAAATTGCTTTATAATGTCTAGCCAGAATTCAGCACCCGCAATTTTAACAGCTCTTATTCCTTTTCTTTTTAAAGCCCACACCGCACCTATTCCATCAGGATATCCAATATTTTCATTAATGATTTTATCAAGCTTAGGGTCACTTTTGTTGAGTTTCTCTGCGTTCAGGGCAATTAGAATCTTATGTTTATTTCTAATAAAACTCAAGAATTCCTTCTTAGAAGTAAATGCGTATATTTTTTTTTTATTTAATACATGAGTCTTTATCTCCATAATGAATTAAATCTAAATTAATCCGAAAACTTCCGATAAATCAACTACTTCTCTTTTGATAAGTCGTGATTCGATTACTAAATAGAAATACAGTTCCAAAAAATGAAACGAAGATAATTGCTGCGTTTCTGATTAAATAATTCTCAAAAAGACAGACAAAAGCGATGAATACAAAAAATAAAATACCAATATGATCATGATTTCGGACTCCAAAATATATATTGGTACCAAGCACATGAAATAGTAGTATCAATGCTAAAAGGCCTGCCTCCAGGGCAAATCCTAAATATTGATTATGTGCATTGTATTCATACTTTGCAGCGGAGGTCATTCCACTTTTTCGATATTCAGCCGCCAAAATTGTTGACTCATTTCCCGCCCCATATCCGATTAATGGGGACTTAGAAATCTGCTCAACCGCTATTGCCCACCGTGCCAATCTAGAATCCCCTTTGCCTGATGAATTATAATTAGTTCCAACTTCATAGGACAACTCCCAGATTGATTCTGTAGTGAGTCTTTGATAGAGGTAGGTATTCTTGAAAAATGAAAAAAACCCAACGCTAAATATTGTAAACATTAAGGCAAAGGCTACAAAAGCTCTTCTGTCTTGCTTAAAATATTTCTTAAGATTCCTTAAGATGTAAAATAGTATTGTGAGAACAAAAAGAGCCAAGATAATTCTAGAGCCAACGAAGAAAATTGAAAGCGTAATAATACCTATAGAAGCTCCTCTAAAAATTTTATACCAGGAACCCGGGTCATGCAATAGTCCAACTAATGCTAACAGCAAGTACATTCCATAGTAGGTGGGATGGATGTCGATAATTTCAGTATAGTTTTTATTCGTGTAGTAATAATTAAAAAGATCTTTATCTATTGTCCATAGAGGTTTTTGCTGATAATATTCAAAGAAATTGATGGATATAAGCAAAAGAGACGAAAATATGGCCCCATATATGAGCCCCAATAATGCCTTCTTTCTTAATAAAAGAACCTCATTAGTTCTTAGAAATAAGAAAAAGAATGGAATCGCTAAATAGGTGATTCTTTTGCCAGTTATATTTAGATTGTGAAATATCTCCTCTGCAAAAATAAAGGTCGTCAAAGTGGGGATAAACAACAAAACAGTAGAATATTTCAACAAGCCTATGTTTCTGGACTCGAAAACTCTTTTTCGCAGAAAAAGTTGTATTAAAATGACAACACAAAATAAAAGTAGACTAATATTTCCCGCCTTCGTGCTAAAAGGCAATACCAGTCCAAATATAAATGCTGAGCTATAAAGACTATTTTGAAGTTTTGTCATCTAGCTTAAGGTACATTAAACTGATGAGTAATCCGATAAATATTCCTGCCATACCTGAACTAAATACATGACCCGCCATGGTAGATATTGATAGTAAAACAAGTACCATAAGAAAGACAAAATTGGCGAAGTAAAAGGCGCTATATCTTCTAAGTCTTAACAATTGAATCCACAAAACATACGTCAAAAACAGAAATAAAATTAATCCAAAGATACCATAGGCAAAAAAGATATCTGCCACGTCCATTTCAACTATCTTCCCTTGATTCAGTGCCTCATATTTAGACTGTCCTACTCCAATAAACTTTTCGATCAAATTATAGTTTTCTTTATAGTTTTCATATGCTCTTCCAAAAAATTTATTTCGGCTCGACAACACAAATGTCCAGAAATCAAGTTTGTCCCAAAAGAAACTGAATCGATCGAATATTGGCGAGTTTTTTATAATCCGCCACGTAACAAGTAGGCCTAAAGGCAGAGCGATAATTGATGTAATAATGACTCCTTTTAACTTTTTAAGGCCAAATTTCCGGGTGGGTTTTTTTATTGGAATCAACAGAAAAATCAATCCAATGCCTATCAACCCAGTCTTGGAGCTTACCATAACTCCGACCATTATATTTAAGATTAGAAAAAGGATATACAAGCCCCTTCTTTTTCTTAACCACAAATCAAAAGCGATTATGGAGGCTAGTATGATCAGTAAAACAGAAATCTCATTTCCAGCAAAGAAATAACCTTTGCTTCCAATATTCCCTTCTTCATACATGGGATAACCCAAGCCAAAGAGCTTTAATAGAATATTGCCTACCAAAATGATATATGAGAATTTAACAAGATTAAAAAGCATTCTTATTATACTCTGGTCCTTACGACGAATGATGGGTATAAAAAAAAGTAAGCTAAAAAGGGGAAGAAGATATCTTGATACTTTAACGATATCAAATAAAAAAGAAGAGTTTTCAGAGTTGATTACCAGTTGATAAAAGGAGGGAATTAAAAGCAGAAAGAATAGAAATATGCTAATTATCAGGTACTTAACAGAAAATAGAAATCTTACAAAGATTAGGATCAGTACTAGAGTCTTAAATATTTGACCAATAGATACTGGTAACACGTTGTTACTTTTCAACAGTATTCCATTAATCATATCTACCGGCAGTGATGCAAATAGAATTGTGACAATTAAAGAGTCTAGATGTCGTAATTTAAACATCTCCATTTGATAATAAAGACGACAAGACCTCAATTTCTTTTTTCATCGTCTTTTTTAGTTCTATCTGTTCTATCTGATTGCTACCATTCAGGGTTATTTTTCTGTACTTTTCCAAATCACTAGTCACCTCAATTATCCCCTCAAATAATTCCTTTTCATCAATACCCAAAATCCCGCTCTTCATATTTTCTATAAACTCACCTTTAGATGAGTTCTTTGTTGTAGCGACTAATAAGCCTCGAGACATAGCTTCCATCATGGTTATTCCTTGTGAATCTATCCGTGTGGTTGAAATGAATACCCCAAATTGATCAAATACCTCTAGCATTTCTATTCTACTAAGAAATTGCTCGATTATTTTTATTCTATGTTGAAGTCCTAAGGCTTTAATTCTTCGATCATAACTCCTTTTATATTTCCCTTTACCATAAATAACCAAACTGTATTTTTCGGGCAACAAATTAATTGTGTCAATAGTCTGTTCAATATTATATACTTTCTGAGATAGAGATCTTATGGTAAGTATTTTAAATCTCTTTTCCTCGAGTGATCGATATTTAAATAACGCTGTATCAATACCGTTTGGAATAATAAAAAACTTATCAATTTTTAGGTTTAAATTTTCCTCAGTATTATTCCTCATCCACTTCGAAGGAAAAATATATGCACTATTTTCGATGTCTTTGGTCGCCCTTATAAATCTTCTCATTTTCGGAATTACAAAAAGATCCTTTTTTATCCACTTTAAAACTTCGCTTATTCTGAAATTGAATTCATAAAATCTGGAAGAGTATTTTTGGACCTCATTCCCATGCACGTAGATGGCAAATGGAATCTTTGTTCTTAGGATATGCTTATAAATTGGCCAACCATTCGCTTTACTAAATGGGTAAATGTTTAGGAGGTGAAGATAAAGAAGATCATATTTTGAGATTTCCTTTATTATTTCTGAATATCCTATTTTATGTATTGGAATTTCCTCGTGTTCGTAATAGTGGCGACTAATAGAGGGAACATAAACGATTGTTGAAATCCCAATTCTCAGCATCTCTTTAGCTCTCATATGAACAAACATATGGTTGTAAGGGTTGTCCTTACTGGGGTACCTGGATGTGATAATGGCGACTTTCATTTCTTGAGTGATCTAATTTTCTGTTCAGAAATCATAACAAGACCAAGGAGTACTATAAAATAAGATATTGCATTTGTGGTAACCGCACCCACTAATCCGAATCTTGGTAAAAGCACAAAAATGGCTGAGATGCCAATAAAGGCGGCAATCGCCATTATGACAAAACGTTGTTTTTGCATATCATATACGACTAACAACATTTCATAATTAGAAAAAATAAAGCGCATTAAAGTAATCGCGACAATGATAATAAAGGAGAGATTTGATACATAAGTAATATCTAAATTAATAAATGAGAGGACAACTCTCTTCATTAACAATAGCATAATACAGATTGCAATCCCTAATAGAATTGTATATCTCTGAATATTTCTAAAAAGGTTTAGAATATTTGCTTTATTCGAATTAGCAAGGCGATTTAAAATTACCTGCGAGATCGCGACAGTAATCATAAATAAGGGGGCTACAATAACAAAAAGAGCCCTGTAATACCCATACGTTTTTTCATCGATTATATAAAAGAGAATTAGTAAGCCTGCTTGAGTATAAATAGCAGTCACAATATCTTGAAAACCAAAATACTTTCTCTTATTGAGACCATGCAAAATCTGTTTAATACTAATCTGCCTTAACTCTATTGAAATACTCATTCTTTCTCTTAATTCCGAAAACAGATACGTATATGCGATAATGGTGGCATTCAATCCTATTAACACCAAGAAGATAATTCGAATATCCGCTAAATCTTTGGACATGAAATAAAAGTATCCCGTAAACATCAAAATACCGGCTGCAAATATTGAGTACGCCTTCAATTCTTGTGTGAATTGTCCAAGCCCTTTAAAATAGGAGAAAGACAGCAGATTGAGAGACAGGAAATAACTTAAAATAATACCATAGATAGCATAATCCCATCCATTCAAGACATTGAAAAAAGGAGTAAGCACAAAGTAAGATATTAACAATAAGAACATTATTGCTGTTGTAATTACAATCGAATGAATTAGTTCTTTTGTTCCTAATTTATCAGCTTTTCCATTGGCTATCAAATACGTTGAACTGCCAAAAGGTAAAACGGAAAGCAAAATGTTTGACAATGAATAAATAAAAGAAAATAGTGCATAGGATTCAATATCCAGCAGCGCAATAAGGGCAAGGTTAAATATCCATCTCGATCCAAATTGAAGTCCCTGAGAAAGGTTGTTTAGAACAATATCTTTAAGAAAGGATTTTGACATTAGTTCGACCAGTGCGTCATAATCTAATTGAGTTTCTCTCTGATTTCTACGAGCTTTAAAAGGTCCATGAGAATGTCTCTTCTGTCAAAAATGACATTTATTTCCCTTAACGCGACCATGTCATTGTTTCCACTTAAGAATTTAATCACGACCTCAGATCCCTTAGGTTTCCCTTCGATGTAGTATCCTTGAATAAATGTTTCGTATTTTCCTGTTTTGTAGGTCTTTAAATAAGAGTTTTTGACCTCCTCGCTATCCAGTATCAACTCACAATCTCCGTTAGTTTTGCAAGTATAAATTGCAAAATTTTGAGGCAGCGTATTTTCTGAAGTGGAATAAAATACAATTTGAGAAATATTTTTTTCTTCTTTTGGAAAAAGAATGCGGAGATCTGTTGGAAATTTATTTGTGCTCCAATACTTCCCCCAGCTCCACAACTCATCATTTAAATGGCCTGTGCCATAATTCAAAGGATCAATTGCATATGAAGCAGTAATTTCACTGAATTTATCCTCGTTATAATAATCCGTAACTTCTCCGGTATCATACTTCAGAAATTTATGGGCGTACTCCATAAATATTCCCTCTTGAGTCCAGACGTATAAGGTTAATAATTGGTATATCACTAATTCATGATAATGATCAGGGTCTTCGTTTTTTGCAGAGGCGTATTGATATCCCCCTTTTTGTAATTTGCTGTAATATGAAGTAAACTCTGCATCATACTCATTTATTTTTATTTTTAAAGTTTCAATACCTTTATCAAAAAGGTCTTTTGATTCTTTGGTGTTTAATACTTTATGGAAATAGTATAATCCTGCTAACGAATAAATAAATCCATTAAGAACTTTAGATTTTTCATCAGCGTATTCTTCATAGAAGTCATAACCATCCCAATAACTCTTTATACCTTTTTCGGATATTTGATAATTGTAAGCATTTATAGCTTTTTTTGCAGTTTCGAGATACTTTTCTTCCCCAGTTAGATTATATGCTTCAAGCATGATACCTATACCATACCCTTGCGACATGGCTGAGGCCCAAGGAATTGGCAACTCGTATCCCGTAATTTCTTCACTGCATTCCCAAACTGAAAAGTCTTTATAATGGGTAATTGCATCCTGAATAAATTTTGCCTGTCTTAAAAAGTCTCTTTTGACAATTTCATTTCCCGTCTCTAAATAATTTGCATAATAGTGTAGGGCTATTTGGGTGTATTGAATAGGGTAATGAAATGTCTTATCGTTATACGCCAACATGGGAATCCCGTTGCTGTCCCTAGGCACATCTTTAAACTGTTCAATATTTGAATTTACAAAAGGAAATTTGGGTAATGAATTCTTACTTTTTTGACTGAATATGACCAAAGGTAGAAATACCAAACAAAAGACATTGCAACTCCTGCATACATACTTGTTCATTCTGATGTATTATAGACGAGATTTGTAAAAAGACTACTCTTATTGGTTTGCTTCTATGAAGCCAACCATTGTCCTGAATACTAATTCAACACCCCACAGAAATCCAGGACCTTCACATGCTCAGGTATTTCCTGATTTTTGAATTCTTTATGTGCTACCAGAAAAGCCAAAATGTCAGCATTTTTAAAGGCCTTTTTGTGATCTGTCAATTTAAATACTTTGTGAACCTTAATGTTGGGTTCAACAATGTAATACTCTTCATCGTTCGCATTTTGAAGAACTTTCTGTACAATATACTTGGCCGGAGATTCTCTGAGATCATCAATGTCTGGTTTAAATGCCAATCCCATGAGTGCAATCCTAGGTTTGCGTCCATGTTCAAGTTCAAACTCTAATTTTGCATTCTGGATCTTTTCGGCGCACCAAAATGATTTGTAATTATTTATTTCCCTGGCCGTTCCGATTATTTTGGATTCCATGGGGTAGTCCGATACTATAAAATAAGGATCAACCGCAATACAGTGACCCCCTACTCCGCATCCAGGATTTAAAATATTTACCCTTGGATGCTTGTTGGCCAAAGCTATCAATTCCCAAACATTAATATCTGCCTTGTCACAAATGAGTGACAACTCATTGGCAAAAGCAATTTGAACATCCCTCGATGAGTTTTCAACCAACTTGCACATCTCAGCCGTTCTGGCGTTGGTCTTATGCAATTCACCTTTGACATATTTACGGTAGAACTCAACCGCCTTTTCTGTGGATTTCTGGTCAACTCCACCTATCACCCTGTCATTATGAACTAATTCAAACATAACATTCCCAGGTAATACTCTCTCCGGACAGTAGGCAATATGCAGTTTCCCTATCAGTTCTGGCCTCTGCGAAAAAATTAGTTTTTGCATTTTGTCCGTTGTTCCTATGGGAGACGTAGATTCTATAATGTATAGGTCTCCTTCTTTTAGCAGAGGAACAATGGCTTTTGTTGCCGCTTCCACAAATGAAATGTCCGGTTCATTTTTTCCTTTGAACGGGGTCGGTACTACAATCAAATACGCATCAGCTTGAACTGGTTGGGTGGAAGCGCTTAGCAAGCCTTTACTTACTGCGATGGAAACCTCCTCCTTTAAACTTGGTTCAACAATATGGATTTGGCCTTTATTAATGGTGTCCACAACTTGTTGATTGACATCTACACCATGGACCTTACTTCCGTTTTTGGCGATTAGGGCTGCTGTGGGAAGACCTATATATCCCAAACCCATCATGACTACGTCTATTTTAAGCATATTATACCAGATTATCCATAAACTTTACTATTCTATCACAGGCCGTTCCATCTCCATAAGGATTGTGCTTAGCACTCATTTCATTATAGTGATTAAAATCTCTGAGCAAACGCTCAGTTTCGCTTGTGATTTTAGAAACATCTGTGCCCACTAATATTACGGTGCCTGCTTCAACGGCCTCTGGTCTTTCCGTAGTGTCGCGCATAACAAGAACAGGTTTGCCTAAACTAGGTGCTTCTTCCTGGACGCCTCCGCTATCTGTGATGATCAGATAGGATTTAGTCATCAACCACACAAAAGCGGGATACGATAGAGGGGCAATAAGTTTAATGTTGGGAATATTGTCTAAAATATCATAGACTGGTTTCTGTACATTAGGATTTAGATGAACAGGATAAACAATCTCAACATCTTTATTTGCCTGTGCAATCTTTTTCAATGCATGACAGATGTTTATGAAGCCCTCGCCATGATTCTCTCTCCTGTGCCCCGTGACAAGAATTATTTTTTTCGCTTGGTCAATGGATTCCATTAAACCAGTAATTTCCTCATTCTTAAAATCACTTCTGTTGACTTTAGAAGAGCTATATTTCAAGGCATCAATTACCGTATTGCCAGTTACCAGTATTTGGCTTTCACTCGTGTTCTCCAGTACAAGATTATCTTTTGAGGTTTGGGTGGGTGCGAAATGATAATCGCCAACAGCACCCGTTATTCTACGGTTCATTTCTTCAGGAAAAGGAGAATGCTTATCAAATGTTCTCAATCCGGCTTCCACATGACAAACCTTTGCACCCGCGTAAAACGCAGCTATTGACGTTGCCATTGTCGTGGTTGTATCCCCATGTACATAAACGAAATCCGGTTTGAAATCCTCTAAAATCGGTTTCAAAGATGTTATAATATTTGACGTTAAGGAGTACAGGTTCTGATCCGGTTGCATCAGATCCAAGTCATAATCGGGTATTATTTCGAAAAATGAAAGTACTTGATCCAACATTTCCCTGTGTTGTGCTGTTACGCAAACTCTTGTGTCAAATTCTTGTATATTATTTTGGAAAGCTTTTACCAGCGGTGCCATTTTAATAGCTTCTGGTCGGGTTCCAAAAACGATGAGGTTTCTTTTCTTCATCTAAGAAATTAGGAAGTATGGTTATTGCTAATTTAATTTGCTGACCCTTGGTCTACGAGCAAAAGTACGATAATTCTTTCCCTTCCGAAGTTTCTTTTGATCATTGAAGCCTTCATCGATCAGGATTTTTACGGCAAATTCATACCAGGTCATCGCCTCACCATCTGTAAAATGCTTTATTCCGTAATCGGTGCTATCTGATTGAATTAGCTCCAGAAGATATCTCACTAAATTTTCAGTATCCGTTGGGCATCCGCGCTGTTGATCGGTCACCGTTATGGACTCTCCAGCCTTGGCCTTTTCTAGGATCGTTTTATAAAAATTATGCCCGTACTTTTTTGAATACAACCAGGAGGTCCGGACGATAAAATACTTTTCCAAAGTTTCCTGGATTACTTTTTCTCCTTCCAATTTAGTCTTGCCATATACATTGATAGGGTTCGGTTTATCCCAAGGGAAATAACCTTCTGCTTTGGTACCATCAAACACGTAATCCGTAGAGATATGTATAAGTATGGTTCGAGTTTGCTGACAGGCCTGAACGAGATGTTTAACGCCTTTTACATTGACATCGTAAGCAGGTTCAGGCGTCTTTTCGGCCTGATCGACCTGGGTATATGCCGCACAATTGATACAGTATTCCGGCTCAATCTCCTTAAAAACTTTATGTACTTCCTCAAGATTTGTAATGTCTAAAGTCTCCCGATCCGTAAAATGGAATTCCAAATCCGAATACTTTGGCGCCAACTCCTTCAAGGTCATTCCCAATTGTCCCTTAGATCCTGTTACCAATATACGCTTCATGGGAAAAGCTCTTTTAAATACTGTAACCTTCTGTCTTTTTCAGAAATGATGAGTTCAGAATCGGGAATACCCCAATCTATGGCCAGTTCCGGATCGTTATAGATGATGCCTGATTCTGATCCAGGGTAGTAATAGGCATCGCATTTATAAGAAAATACCGTTTGGTCTTCAAGTGCAAGAAATCCATGTGCTAACCCTCTGGGAATGAACAACTGCAGATTATTGTACTCGGAAAGTTCAATGGTAAAGACCTCCCTGAAACTTTTACTTTTTTCCCTCAGGTCGACCACCACATCCAAAGCCCTTCCCCTGACCACTCTACCCAATTTTGCCTGAGCATGTTCTCCTTTCTGAAAATGCAATCCCCTTAATACATTTCTATTGGAAACCGATTGATTGTCTTGTACAAACTCCAGTGGCCCCCCCAACAGGGTTTCGAGCTTTTTTTTGTGAAAGGTCTCCATAAAGACTCCCCTGGCATCCCTGCAAATTACCGGTTCAAGTATGTAACATCCCTGTATGTTAGTGCTTTTAATTTCCAAATCTTGCATGTTACTTCATCAATCCCAGTAAATATTCTCCGTACCCACTATTTTTAAGCGGCTCGGCCAGTTTACGCAATTGATCCTCCCCAATATAACCCATGGTATAGGCGACCTCTTCAATAGCGCCCACCTTCTGTCCTTGTCGGTTCTCTATGACCTCTACAAACTGAGCCGCCTGCATAAGGGAGGAAAATGTGCCTGTGTCTAACCAGGCCGTACCTCTGTCCAGGATACTGACCTTTAATTTTCCTTTGTTCAAATAGGCCTTATTGATATCGGTAATCTCTAGTTCTCCCCTCTGACTTGGTTGTATGCCTTTCACGATTTCCACGACCTCATTGTCAAAAAAATAGATCCCGGGAATCGCATAATTCGATTTTGGGTGTGTTGGTTTTTCCTCTATTGAGATTGCTTTACCATTTGTATCAAACTCAACTACTCCATATCTCTCGGGGTCCTGGACATGATACCCATAAATGATCCCTCCTTGAGGATCGTTGTTCTGCTGAAGCAATGATGCCAATCCCGCTCCATAGAAAATGTTGTCCCCGAGGATAAGTGCCACCTTATCCGTCCCTATAAAATCCGCTCCGATCAAAAAGGCCTCTGCGATCCCCTTTGGTTCACTCTGTATGGCATACGAAAAATGACATCCCAATTGGGTGCCGTCGCCTAGCAACTCTTTAAAGAGATGTGCGTCATTTGGGTTCGTGATAATCAGGATATCCCTAATACCCGCCTCCATCAGCGTAGCCAGAGGATAATAAATCATGGGCTTGTCATAAACCGGCATGAGTTGTTTGCTAACAACACGTGTTATAGGATAGAGTCGAGTTCCTGAACCTCCGGCAAGGATAATTCCCTTCATTTCAAATTCTTTTTGATATGTCGTCTGCCGCTGTACATTGCTTCATAATAGCGCTTGTAAGATCCGCTGGTAATATTTGCCAACCAATCCGAATGATCTAAATACCATTGAACGGTCTCTTTCAATCCTTTTCGAAATGGTGTATGAGGTTTCCACCCCAGCTGGCTTGATATTTTTTTAGAGTCAATCGCATACCTTAGATCATGCCCAGGCCTATCAGAAACAAAGTCGATCAGCTTTCTGGAAGTTCCCTTTTCCCGATCCTGTAAAGAATCCAAGAGATCACATAATTCGCTTACCACATCTATATTGCGCCATTCATTTTTACCTCCAATACAATAGGTCTCTCCCGGTTTCCCTTTATGGAAAACCAGATCAATGGCATTGACATGGTCTTCAACATACAACCAGTCGCGTATATTTTCCCCTCTGCCGTAAACGGGAATCGGTTCTTGCTTTAGGATATTATTAATGCATAAGGGGATCAACTTCTCGGGAAACTGGTAAGGACCATAATTGTTGGAACAATTGCTGATCAAAATAGGAAGCCCATAGGTAGTGCCGTATGCCCTTACAAAGTGGTCGGAAGCAGCTTTTGACGCTGCGTAGGGAGAATTGGGATTATAGGGAGAGTTTTCATTGAATTTGCCGGATGCAATGGATCCATAAACTTCGTCCGTGCTGATATGATAAAATCGCTTTTTCTTGAGATCCTTCCCCCAGCTATGTTTGCAGGCATCCAGAAGATTGACTGTCCCTGCTATATTAGTTCTTAAAAAATCAGAAGCGTCTTTAATGGATCGGTCTACGTGAGACTCCGCAGCGAGGTGGATGACTGCGTCAAAATTGTGTTCTTCAAAGAGATCTGAGAGCAAGGTTTTGTCGGAGATATCCCCTTTGAGAAATTGGTAATTGTCAAAGAATTCAACGTCCTTTAGGTTTTCCAGGTTGCCTGCATAAGTCAGGCAGTCTATGTTGGTAATACGATAGTTGGGGTAGTGATTTACAAGGTGACGGATCACATGAGAGCCAATAAATCCGGCGCCTCCTGTTATCAAAATATCTCTATGGGATTGCTCCTTCATCATTCAAGCTGCATTTCCTTCGCCTTTTGATTCAGATACCTCACAAAAGAGAACAGAAAAAATATACCTATGAAGCTCAAAGGGACCCAGGCAATTTTCTTCTGAAATAAGGGTTTTTGCACCTTGTGGGGTTTCCCAAAATTAACCACCGTTATTGCGTCTTTACGCTTTTCGAGTTCAAGCTTTTTAGATTCTGTTTCCTGTATCAGTCGGTTTTTCAAATTGAGCAACGAAGGGATATCCAGGGATTCCTGATTCTCGAGGACCAATCGCCCCTCAGATGAAGCTTGTTCCCTTAGCATTTTTTGGGTGTAATTTGATATAAGCAAATCGATCTGGGAGATCAGGGAATCATTCCGCTGAATGCGGTTTTGAGCATTTTCAGTATAGACCTTTAAAAGAGACTGATAGTAGGAATTGGAATTGATGTAATCCAGGATTTTTCGAGCATACTCTTCACCAATACTTGAATCTTTAAAGTAGAATGTAATTCTATGATCTTTGGTAGTCTTCTCCTCCAATTCGGACCTGACCAAATCCGAAATAGCCTCTGAATTCTCAAAATCCTTTAACAGTTCAATAAATTTCATCTCATCTTCTTTCGAAGAACTTCCCTGTACCTTTACCTGGGATATTTCAATTTCAAATCCTTTCATCCGGGCAATTTCCATTCCCAGCTCAGAGAAAAATACCGTGTCCTTAGACCTGATGTCTGATTGTATTTCAGCTACCACATCATACAGGTAGTTTTTGGTTTCTATATTTGGCGTTACGATCACATCCAGTTTTTGCTCCTCCCCTGTTAAAAGCTTAAGACCGAAGCCTCCAAGAGTGCCAACGACGATCAATATGGAAAGGATGATAAGGTTCTTTTTCAGGTAAAGAAAAATGCTTAAGAAACCTCTGAATAAGCGGTTGAACCCTTTCCCGATCAGCGCAAAGAGCTGACCCAGGTCGATTTCGTCACTGGGCTCCATTTTTTTTGGTTGAATTTCCTTGGACATAGTGGTTAGTTAAAAATCTGTTTCAATATCTTATCCGTGATCAAATACGTTGGTTTCACTCCCGTGGTACCCAGCCCTCCTGATGCCAAAGTACTTCCTGTTTCCAAGGGATTGTCCGAGGCGTAATAGGCGTATCTCACTTTTACGTCTTCCCGTATGCTCTTCCGGATCTTGGAGGCCGACTGAATCGCCTTTTGATAATGCACGCCCTCCATTTCCAGTCCGATCGCGCCCCAGGTTGATTCGTGGAAGAACTTCAAAATATCCTTGTTCTGTAATGACGTGCCTAAAACCGTCACCATAGTGCCTTCCAGGACCTTCAGGCCATTTCCCCTGAAATCATCGGCTCTGAACTCGTTATCAAATGGATAATTGTCTGCTGTTCCCTCAAAGATATGGGCCGTCGGGATCATCAGATCCCCCTTCCCTCCTTCGAGGATCCCGGCTTTACCCATGATGGAAATAGAGGCCACATCCAGGTACACCGGCTTCTGCCTTTTTCGTTTATAAGGTTTTAACAGCTCATCTATCGTTTCAAAGGCCTGCTCTCCAAAGGCGTAATCCATTACGAAGATAACAGGTTTTTTTGCTTCGGGGATATTCTCATCCAATTCATAACAACAGGCGTCCCGGCCCAGTCTTGCCATGTCGAAGATCTGTACGTCTATATTTGTGCCGGATCGGTCGTTGATCTCGATCATCCCGTTCTTTCGGGCTGAGGTGAGTACTTTTTCCCTCAACACGCCATTTTTCTCCAGGCTGAGCTGCTGGAACATCTCCAGTTTCCCTTCTCCCGGAAATTCCTTTCGCAATGCTTTTTTCGCGTACAGGGAGTTCAAAACACTGTGCATGTTGGCACTGATGATGTGTATGGGCCTTTGCAATAGCCCATGCTTGTGGAGAACCTCCTTGATCTGATCTGCCCATTGTTCGCCGTGAATGTGATGCCCGAGTCGCTCCCTTAACAGGGTGCTGAAGGTGATGATCCTCTTCTCTCCGCCGGTCTCTTCCTCAAGAGCGAGTTTCCCTAGCCAGTAAATGATCTTCAGGAATCGCTCCGGGTCCTTTTTGGTGGCGAGTTTCTGATACACTTCCATGGTCTCTACAAAGGACCTGCCGAGAATATTCGCTGTGTGGATCAGGGCGACCTCTTTTTCGGCCTGACTCAACTTGTTCTTATTTGCGGCTTCTTCGAGCTTTTGCCAGTCCCTGATGGTCTTGTCCGTATCTTCGATCAGGACTTTTTTGCAGATCTTACCCGATTCGATAAAAAGAAAGGTGAGGTGGGTTAGGATATCGTAAATATCGGAACGGCCACGGGTGATCTCGATATTCATCTGTTCCGTATCGATCCGGTAACAATTGCGCCTCCTTTTAGGAGGTATAATCGGATGAAAATGAGATTTGGAATACCCTTCATCTGAAGTGAGGTTGATGAACCGGCACTGTTCTATTCCTTCCGGAAGCCTCTCAAGAACATAGATCAATCCATTGAGCTCTGATTTTTCTTCGGCTACGGAGCCGTAGATTTCCGGCCTGAGCAACAACAGGGCATTTCTAAGGGTTTCCCCCGAAACTCCCATGGGCTTATAGAAACCCCTGTTGAACAGGTGACGCATGGTAATATACAGTCGCTCAATGGCGTTCGTAGACTCCTGCGCGCGTGTTGTATTCTTGATCTTGCTCATCTTAAGGGCAAAAATACATTATATATCGAAGCCAGCCTTTGCATTTATGGCGGTGTTTCTATCCCTGGGACAGTTTTTCCAGTCCCTCTGCCACCCTCCTGTCATTCGATAATCGCTGCACCTTGTTCTGCCCACCGAGTTTGCCCAAAGATTTCATATACTCCTGAAATCCTGATTTTCTTACCGGGGTGATCTTTAAGGGTTGCAGTACCTTTCCTTTGATCAGGTCGAAATAATAGCTGTTCTGTTCCTGAAGAGCTTTGTCGAGGATCTGGGCGAATGCCTCCATGTCATCGGGTCTCTTTACGAATTCTATGAACCATTCGTGATAAGGCAACTCCTTTCTTTGAGGGGTGATCTGAGGTGCCACAGTGAACTCCTGTACCTGGGCCCCTGTTTTTTGAATCGCCTCCTGCATGGCGTATTCAACTTCCTTCGCTATCACGTGCTCACCAAAGGCTGAGATAAAATGTTTGATCCTCCCTGAAACAATGACCCTATAGGGTTTCAGAGAAATAAACTGAACGGTATCTCCAAGATCATACCCCCACAGCCCG
This sequence comes from Muriicola jejuensis, assembly GCF_010671595.1. GTDB lineage: Bacteria > Bacteroidota > Bacteroidia > Flavobacteriales > Flavobacteriaceae > Muriicola > Muriicola jejuensis. The sequence goes on from NZ_JAABOP010000001.1 coordinate 1,177,777, forward strand.
GCATTGGTCGAGATCACCATGGCATAATTCACTCCGATCTCCACATCCGCGATCGTGAGCCTCTTTGGATTCTCATCATTGTATTCATCTGCCTTGATGAATTCGTAAAAGATACCAGAATCGAGCAGGAGGAGCATCCCTTTTTCTTTCTGACTGTCCTGATAGGCAAAGAAGCCCTCACTGGCGGGAAAGAGTTCAATACTGGCCACTTTACGCCCGATGAGCTCCTCAAAAGTGGAACGATAAGGCTCGTAGTTGACCCCGCCATAGATAAAGAGTTCAAAATTCTCAAAAAGGCCCCCTACTTTCTTTCCTGATACTGCATTCAACTTCTCAAAATACATCTGAACCCAGGAAGGAATGCCCGCAATGACGGTCATGTCTTCCTCCAGGGTCTCTTCCACTATTTTGTCCACTTTGGTCTCCCAGTCTTCGATACAATTGGTCTCCCAGCTCGGCAGGCGGTTTTTCTGAAGATAATTGGGCACATAATGGGCGGAAATCCCGGAAAGTCGGCCGAATTTGATCCCGTTCTTCTCCGAAAGCTCGGGGCTGCCTTGTAGAAAGATCATTTTTCCATCCACAAAGGAGGCTCTTCCGGTCTCATGGATGTAATGCAGGATGGCATCCCTGGACGCCTCAACCTGATATTTTATGGATTCCCCGGTGATTGGGATGTACTTTGCCCCTGAAGTGGTACCGCTGGTCTTGGCAAAATAATCGGGCTTGCCAGGCCAAAGGATGTCGCTTTCCCCACCAACGACCCTTTCGATGTATTCCCTTAAGGCCTCGTAATCCCTTACGGGCACTTTCCTGGCGAAATCCTCATAGGTATGGATGCCGGCAAACCCGTGATCCCTCCCGAATTGCGTATTTTTTGCCTTGCTGAGAAGTGCTTTGAACACCTTTTCCTGAGTCTCCAGGGGGTCCCTGGCCCATTTCCGGGTCCTACGGTATACTATTTCAGCAAAGATGCGGGCTGCGATTGCTTTAAAAGACATAGGATTTAATTGAAGTCAATATAATCCGACGGATTTACCGGGCTGCCGTTGTTCCAGAGCTCGAAATGCAGATGCGGACCCGTAGTCAGCTCTCCCGTGTTCCCTACTGAGGCAATGACCTCACCTGCCTTAACGATGTCTCCCTGGTCCTTGCTCAGCGATCCATTGTGTTTGTATACCGAAATCAGGCCTTCTTCGTGTTCCATGATAATGACGTAACCCGTACCCACGGTCCATTCCGAGAAAATGACCGTCCCGTTGGCCACGGCCTTGACCGGAGCATCCCTCTCTGCCGCAATATCCACTGCAAAGTGTTTCTTTTTGGGGTCATAATCCTGGGAGACCACCCCTGAAACAGGGGAGAACAATACCGGACTACCCCCGTTGATGCTTCTTTGGAAGAGATTGTACTTGTCTTCGAGTGCTACCTGGGCCCTGAGGATAGAATCTTCCCTTATGGGGGTAAGATCAACCGTTGAGGGATCGATCTTAAACTGAGCAAACAGGGAATCCCTGTTGATCTCGTTGTTCTCTACATCCCCTCTTAAAACCATGCGAATATTATCTAAATACCGATTGGTATATTGTAAAACATTTACCAGGGAATCGGTCTTGTAGGTGAGTTCCGTAGCTTGCTGCTTGAGTCGGGTTGACGAATACCCCGGAATATATTCCCTCAAAGGGGTAAAGGCGATGAGTAATGTAGTCAGGGCGATCAGGACAATAATGAAAAGCGTGCCTGTAATAAAAACATTCAGCCTGCTTAATTTAAAAGAGATCTTTTCTTCAAAAGTACTCTCATTCAGGATCACCAGGCGGTACTTGTGCAGCAGCTTGCGCTTGATTTCTTTCCTTTTTTTGCCTTTTTTTTCCATGAATCACAAAGATACATTTCGATTTGAATATCAGTCCACAACAATGATAAAATTGCAATACCCCTCCGTTGGTCCTTAGATTGAAGACCGAGAAAAAAGTTAACATTTCCAAGCAATTAAACGCACATCTTAACGTTTTATATTCCATCAGTCTATCGACTTTTTTACTACCTTTGTTTACTAATCTATTCAAGTGATGAACTTAGCAATACCTTTTCTGGCCATAGGCCCCTGGCAAATAGCCGTAGTCGTAGTCTTAGTGCTCCTTTTATTCGGCGGAAAGAAGATTCCCGAACTCATGAGGGGTCTGGGCAGCGGCATCAAGGAATTTAAAGATGCCTCCAAGGAGGATGACAAATTAGGGGAGAAGAAGGATTGATCTCCCTTTTTATAAACTTATAGCACCCCAAAAGGGTGCTTTTTTGTTTTCAATACGTTCAAGAACCCTTTTCTCTTTACACTTCCGGGTTGTTTTTGTAACCCACCTAATAGTCATACGCATCATTCTGCGTCCGAAATCTCCTCCCCTTGCTGTTTACATCAAAGCCTGTGTTTCAGGCCGTTCCCGTATCCTTTCTACCTGGAAAGACACATAGAACAGGAATACACGACAAAAAACCTCCATTTCACAACAAAAAATAATGCCATAGCATGAGAACTTCTATTTTCGGCGTTATGTTAAAGGGGATTTTGTGTCCCTTGTAAACCAATTGATTAAAAACCTTAAAGCTCTTGCTGAGATCAAGGACAATAACGGGGATATCAAACGCATGAAACTCAGACCGCTTTACGCCTTAATGGTCATCTTTTTTTCGGGTGTCCTCAGCCTGTCGGCCGTATCTCCGAATACGGACAGGCCCGTTGAGGATGTCTCCACATACTTGGTTTTCAAGAGAAAAGCGAAGCAGCATCACATTGCTACCAAGACCATCACTGTTAGTTCGGCTATTTCTTCGGGCTATTATCTAGTAGCAGGGGTTTTCGGAGTTTATGATAACGCCTATTCCTACGCTAAGACCCTTAGAAGGAAAAAATTCGCGGCAGAGGTTTTTAAGAGCCCGGAAAACGGCATGCATTATGTTTATCTCCAAAAGACCACTTCGGGGGACCAGGCTATAGAGGCTTACCTGAACACTTCTTACGAAAAGAAAATGTGGATCCTGCAAGTGGATTCAGGGAATACGCCCCAGGCTGCCAGTATATCTCATTCTAAAGATGTCGCTGGCCCTCATGAAAATTCCCGTAAAACATTTCTTCAAACCGCTAAGAATATGGGTATTGCCACTAGAAAAGTAGAGGGACTTCAAGGGCTAACCAACGGATATTACGCGGTGGTCGGTGTATTTGGCGATATGAGCAATGTTTTCCGTTTCAAAAAATCCCTGGATGCAAAAGGGTTTAGAAGTCAGACTGTGGTCCATCCCGAAACCGGCCTGAATTATGTGTACCTTTCGCATAATACGGACTGGAAAGAGGTGCTTACGGAAGTAAGCAGTGGGTTCGATGGTCGCTACAAAGGCAAGACCTGGATCATGGAAGTGGATAACGGAATAGCTCCCGATCTATCCCCTTCGATGGAAAGGATCAAGAACCAAGTTATTGCTGATCAAAAGGTTCAAGCACCAAAGAAAACCAAGGGAAGGATCTCGTCCTCAAAAGATCCTCCAGCCAAACTCCTTCAGAAGGCAGACGCCTATTTCGACAAGATGTGGTATGCCGAAGCTGCTGAACTCTACGAAGAATACCTCAACGGTCATGAGGATCATTATTCCTATGAGATTCTCCAAAAAGCCGGGGATTCCCATTACTTCAATAGCAATATGGAACGAGCTCTATACTGGTATGATATTCTTTACAACCGTTATGCCGATGAGATCAGTTCAGAGAATATCTTTAAATACGCACACAGCCTTAAAGGGACGGGAAAATACTCCAGGGCAAAAAGGCTAATGCGCATCTATGACAGGCGGGTCAAAAAAGAAGGGATGCGCTACGCCGTAGACGACCCTCGCACTACTCCAAAAGAAAAAGCCCTGGACAATATCCTCAATACGGAACAGGAATATACTCTTCGGAATATTGCCACAAACTCAGAGTATTCGGACTTTTCACCTATGTTTTACAATGGGGATCAGCTGGTCTTCGCTTCCGCCATGGATTCTTCATTTTTCACTACCAGGCGGTATAAATGGAATAACCAGCCTTATCTGGACCTGTATGTGGCCAAGGTGAACCAGGAATCTCAGGAGGTAAAGGACGCTATCAAATTCTCCAAGAAGATCAACACAAAGTACCACGAAGCTTCCGTGACCTTTTCCCCGGACAATTCAACCATGTACTTCACCCGTAACAATTACGGCAAGAAACTGAAAAGGGATAAAAACGGAGTGAACAACCTTAAGATCTACCGATCCCGCAAAGTGGATGGAGCCTGGACAGAAGCTACCGAACTCCCTTTTAACAGCGACGAATTCTCAACGGGACACCCAGCCTTGAGTCCGGATGGTAAAAAACTATACTTTGTTTCTGACAGGCCCGGCAGCCTGGGGGAAACCGACATTTTTGTCGTCGATGTATTCGAGGATGGCAGCTTTTCAGAACCGCGGAACCTCGGTCCGGAGATCAATACGGAACGAAAGGAGATGTTCCCATTTATCACGGATAAAAAACTCTACTTCTCATCCAACGGACATATAGGTCTGGGAGGATTGGATGTTTACGAAGTGGCTTATACGGAAGAAGAAGGGTTCCAGGAGGTTAAAAACATGGGTAAGCCCATCAACAGTAAGAGTGACGACTTCTCCTACATTGTACATGAAGATACTCAAAAGGGCTTTTTTGCTTCCAACAGGCGGGGAGGTCAAGGAGATGACGATATTTATTCCTTCTCCAAACTCATGCCTGAAGAACTGAACCTCAATGCAATAGAAGGGGTGGTGACAGACCTGGTTACCGGGGAGGTAATGCCGGAAGCCCTCGTTACCCTTCTGGATGAGAACAACATCAAACTCAAGGAGGTCGTCTCAGACAAGGATGGCAGCTTTGTATTTGAGGATCTGGATGGAACTACCAAATATACGGTGAGGACTACAAAGGAAGGCTATTCTGAAGTGGTCATGAATGCGCCTACCGGGGACAATGAGGTCGTAAACGTGGAAGTTAAACTAGAAAAACTGGAAGACCTGATCGTTCTGGAAGAAGGGATCAAGAAGATCAAATTGAATATGATCTTCTTCGACTTCGACAAATCCTATATCAGGAATGATGCCGCTACGGAATTAAACCGACTGGTGGCGGTCATGAAGGAGAACCCGTCTATGGTCATCAAGATCGAATCCCATACCGACAGCCGCGGTCCTGCTGTTTACAACAAATACCTTTCTGACCGCAGGGCAAAATCGACCAGGGACTATATTATCTCCCAGGGAATCGACCCGAAGAGGATAGAAAGCGCCATAGGATATGGAGAAGAAAGACTGTTGAACGGGTGTGATGGCAGCATCCGATGCAGCAGTGAACAGCACCAACTCAACAGGCGCTCGGAATTCATTATCGTGAATATGTAACGCGTTTGGCACCCCAACCGAAAGGAAAACCACCTGGCCCAGAAGCAGGTGGTTTTTTATTGGGAAATTGGGCGTTTAGGGAGCTTTTTTCAGACGGATTTTTGCGATTACGGTAGTTCTCAACATCTTTTGACCGGTATACAACAAATCGGTGCCGGCCCAATACGTTCCTGATCAAAAAACAGTTATATCCCTAAAACAGTTAACCTAAATCTCACCATATGAATTATATTTTACTCATCAAGGAAATTTACCTGGAAGCCTTTAAAAATCTGGGATCTTATTTTGTGAAGAATATTTTCAAGGTCTTTACATGGTTCTGCCTGGCCTGTCTGGTGATCGTTCTTTACGCTTTCATTTTCAGGGTAGCCACAGGATTCGCGTTCGATTAACCAACCCCACTTTATTTTTCCAAAACACGGTGCATCTGTACCGTGTTTTCTTTTTCGAGCTGTATCGTTTGATCGGAAAAATACACCCGTTCAAAGATGTTCAAAAGACTCGAAAACTTGCTAATCTGATTTATTAGCTTTTCGTCTATAAAGTATACTACTTCGAAGTAAGAACATAATCTTTGTCCTTGGATAAACACTATTAAACAGGGATATGGATAAAATTCTACTCGTTAAAGAAATTTACATTGAAGCATTCAGGAACTGGAGGAACATCTTCCTTAGAAAGTATTTTAAGGCTTTTTCCTGGTTTTGTTTTGCCTTGTGGGTCATTACCATGTACGCCTTTATTTTCAGGCTTTCCACAGGATTCGCATTCGATTGATAATCATAGCGCTACCGGATTAGGTAGCGCTTTTTTCTTCTTTACTTTTTAAATTCAATCGTCCGCAGGATGGCCTCGAGTTCAAACATGTAGTCTCTTTTGTTTGTTGCCGGGGCAAAGGTAAAGCCTTCCACCACTAGTTTTCGGTCATTCTTTTCGTCATCGATGACAAAGGTCGCGAAAGGACCCGCCATGGGATAGTTTTCCATATCCCAAATACTCCTTACCTCAAGGGCCTGATGGCCGTCTATTTCCGTTTTAAAGAAATGCGGGGCAAAGGCATCTTCAGTGGTCATGTAGGTCTTTTTATCGCGCATATCAGGCCCTGGGATATACTTCTCTCCGATCGAATCCCTCATCCTGATGAAATCGACCACCAAGGTTGAATCATTGTTCAGGGCGTTGAAGGGAATCTCATAGGCGATTATGTTCATGCTTCCTTTCTGAATCTCCCGGTCTATCCAGACGAAGTTGTCCTCTTGTTTTCCCAACTTATAGATTGAGGGAAGGCGAAAGGTCACCCCAAACTTTTCCTCAAGCAGCCTATCCTTGTTTAAGGAGCGCAGAAACCGCCTTTGTGTCTCTTCCAATTCCATTTCCTTGATGGAAGCGATAATTTCATCAGCATGGGAATCAATATTTTCAATGATCTCTTCCTGTGTCCTCCCCTTGATCACTCCTATCCGCTGAGGTGCGGCGTAGAGGTCCGACTTCATATGGGCTACGTTCACGGTATCTATGTCCACAAATAAAACCGCCCGTCGGTACCGGGTGGTACCTGTAAAGACTTTTTGGGGCATTTGTTCCAGACTGAATACGGGTTCATCCCAGGTAAGGCCTACCACCGGGGCAGCGAAGTGCTCCCTGATCTTATCCCCGACGGGGCCTTCCCAAAGGTTGTTTTCAATCACCACACCCACGCTGTTGATAGCGCCAATGGATTCGGGTCTATAGGTTTTTTTTGGCCCATCATTGCAGGAAACTGCAATTACGGCTAATAATAGCAAGAAATAGTGTCTCATTTTTATGTGCTCTAGGGTATCTCGATATTCATGAGGAGCAGGCACACAATTTGAGTTTAGTGCCCGGCAACAACTTATTACCGCGAATACCGTTCCATTCTCGTAAATTCTCAATAGTAATTCCGGGATATTTTTGCGAAATGGTCCATAAGGAGTCTCCCTCTTTTACCGTGTGGAATTTTATCTCGCTGTTGTTCAGAGGTTTATCCGATTCCTGTTGTGCTTCTGCCGAGACGTAAGGTTTTCTGGGGTAGATCGTAAGGCGATCTCCTATCCTCAGGGTATTGCTCCTCAAGCCATTCCACTCTTTTATCTGGCTTACCCGAACGCCGTATTGCTCCGCGATCTTTCCGAGATAATCTCCGCTCCTGACTCTGTATCTGATCCTGTCCTCTGCTTTTACCAGCTGTGGAAGGGGTGTTTCCTTTGACTTTAATTCCTCTTCCACATAGGCGTAGATAGAATCTTCATTGGCCACAAACTTTCCGATCTCCCTTTTCGGCAGCCTGAGGGTATACTTCTTTTCCGGGATATAGGGGATGATGTTCAGTTTGTAGGAGGGATTTAAAACAGTGAGTTCCTCCACACTTACATCCACTAATTTTGAGATCTGTTCAAAGGTGATCAATCGCTTCACGTGCACCGTATCTGTTTCAAAATAGGGCCTTGGTGCCTCCACTGCCTTGAGGCCGTGTTCCTCTGCGTACTCAAACAGATACATGGTAGCCAAAAAGGCAGGAACATAGCCCGCGGTCTCCCGGGGGAGGTTGCGCCTGATATTCCAATAGTTGGTATAGCCCCCTGACCTTCGTATCGCCTTATTCACGTTACCCGGTCCTGAATTATAGGCCGCCAGGGCAAGATCCCAATCCCCGAAGATGTCGTAAAGTTTGGAAAGGTACTGGCAGGCGGCTATGGTCGATTTTACAGGGTCACTGCGTTCATCCACATAGCTGCTTACATCCAGTCCATACATCTTTCCCGTTCCATACATGAATTGCCAGAGGCCGGTCGCCCCCACGCGGGATTTTGCTCTTGGATTTAAAGCTGATTCAATGATCGCCAGGTATTTGATCTCAAGAGGTATGTTGTGTTTGTCTAATTCCTGTTCAAAGAGAGGAAAATAAAACTGGCTTGCGGTGAGCATGCGCTCCATCAGGTCCTTTTTGCGGATAAGGAAGGACTTGATAACGGATTCCAGAGAAGGGTTGTATGAAATATTGAATGGGGTTTTCTGATCCAGAGCCTGCAGGCGTTCCTTGAGCAGCTCTGTATCCAGTACAATGCTTTCAAGGCCGGTAGTATCAGCCATGATCTCTTCCAGAAGGTTGACTTCCTCAAAGATCTGGCTCGAAAGTTCCGCATTCTGATAAAGTTCGGATAACCACAGGCTATCGTACCGGGCCGCATCGGGATGGTCTTTGAGAACCACCTTCTTGTCTGCCCTGATCCAAAATGTGGAATCCCCTTGCCCTTTATCCAAAAGCGTATCCCTGTCCGTCATCAAATCCCTTCCTTTTGCCATTTCAGGATTTGCAGGTGCCTGGGCCAACATGAAGTGGAACCCTCCCAGAAGGAAGCAGGTAAGCAGCTGATGTCTAAGTGTGTACATTGTTTTTGAATTGACTGTGGGGATGAACGAAAATGCGATTTTTTTCCGAAAGAAGAAAATAATCTTTGGGCTGGCCTTCCGTTCTCATGGCCTGCTTTTAAAAAACGGGGTTAATCTTTCATTATTGCTGCAATGCCCGGTAACACCCTGCCTTCCAGGCTTTCCAGCATGGCCCCTCCGCCTGTGGAAACGTAACTTACCTTGTCTTCAAAACCGAACTGTTTCACCGCTGCCACCGAGTCGCCTCCCCCCACAAGGGAAAACGCGCCTTCTTTGGTCACATCTTCGATCATATGGCCTACTGCGATAGTTCCTTTGGAAAAATTATCCATTTCAAATACCCCTACCGGACCATTCCAAAGTATGGTCCTGGAGGCCTGTATCACTTTTTCGAAGTTTTCCAAAGTCTTTGGGCCGGCGTCCAGTCCCTGCCATCCTTCCGGGATAGCATCTACGGCCACCACTCTTGTTTTCGCTTCATTGTTAAAATCATCAGCAGCCAGAACATCCACCGGGAGGTGTACTTTAACGCCTTTTTTCTTAGCAGTATCCAGTATTTCCAGAGCCAGCGGCATCTTGTCATCCTCGCATATGGAGGATCCTACCCGGCCCCCTTGTGCCTTGACAAAGGTATAGGTCATGCCTCCTCCAATGATGAGGTGGTCCACCTTGCCGAGAATGTTTTCGATGATGGTGATCTTGGAGGATACCTTTGCTCCTCCCAAGATAGCAGTTACGGGTTTCTCCCCTGTCCTCATTACCTTGTCTATGGCTTCGATCTCCTTTGCCATCAGATATCCAAAACACTTCTGACCCGGGAAGTAATTTGCCACGATAGTGGTGGAAGCGTGCGCCCTGTGTGCCGTTCCGAAAGCATCATTCACATAGATGTCCCCAAGTTGAGAAAGTGACTTTGCAAATTCGGAATCTCCTTGTTCTTCCTCCGCATGGAACCTGAGGTTTTCCAGCAGGAGTACCTCCCCGTCTTCGAGTTGATCGACAGCCTTTTTCGCCTTGGGTCCTGAGCAGTCCTCTGCGAACTTAACCTGTACCCCAATGATATCACTTACAGCATCCATGATATGTTTGAGAGACATTTCAGGTACGACTTTTCCATCGGGCCTGCCTAAATGACTCATTAGTACGGCACTTCCGCCATCTTCCAGCACTTTGAGCACAGTGGGTTTGGCGGCTTCTATGCGGTTGGTATCTGTTACCTCGAACTTACTGTTTAAGGGCACATTAAAATCGACCCGAATCAGGGCTTTTTTGCCTGAGAAATCAAAATCATCAATTGTTTTCATGCATTGGTGAATTAAGGAAAAACAAATGTAAAGAATAAAAGGACGAGGGGAAAGCAGGCCTTTGGATTATCCGGCGCAAACCATTCCTAATTCTTTATCTTTGATCCCATGCTATTTCAGGAGATCTTAGGGCTGAATCACATCAAAAAACACCTGACCCACAGTGCTGAATCAGGGAGGATCCCGCATGCCCAACTTTTTGTAGGGCCTGAAGGCTCGGGAACACTCCCGGCGGCCCTGGCATACGCACAATATATCCTTTGCGGTAATACCGGGGGTGAAAATTCGGGAGGGGATGAAGCCTGCAATCTGAAATGCCGGTCCTTCTCTCACCCCGACCTGCATTTCGCCTTTCCGGTTGCGAATACGGAATCCGTAAAGAGCCATGCCGTAAGCAATCATTTTCTCTCAGAATGGAGGCAATTCCTGAAGGATGATCCGTATGGCAGCCTTTTCGACTGGTACCGATGCCTCGGGATTGAAAAGAAGCAGGGGCAGATAGGTGTCGATGAGGCCATGGACATCGTCAAGAGACTCTCCCTTAAGTCCTACGAAGGTGGTTACAAGGTGATGATCATCTGGATGGCCGAAACGATGAACACGGCAGCCTCCAATAAGTTGCTGAAACTCATAGAGGAACCTCCGCATAAGACCATCTTCTTATTGATCGCAGAGGACGAGGAACAAATTTTGCAGACCATACGATCTCGCTGCCAACTCCTGCATTTCCCGCCCCTGTCAGAAGATGCCATTGCACAGGCCCTTGTGGAACGCGGAGTAGCCCGGGAAGAAGCGAGGCATCTGGCGCACGAATCGAATGGGAACTTCAACAAGGCCCTGGAACTGATGAATAAGGATTCAGAAGAGTTGATCTTTGAGAAGTGGTTCGTCCAGTGGGTGAGAAGCGCTTTTCAGGCGAAGGGCAAAAAGGCGGCTATACACGAACTGATCTTGTGGAGTGAAGAGGTGGCCAGAACCGGAAGGGAAACACAAAAGAATTTCCTCAAGTACTGTATGTCTGTTTTTCGGCAGGCTATGCTTGTCAATTATAAAGCTGATGCGTTGGCCTATATGAAGATCCATGTTGACGGGTTCCAATTCGATAAATTCGCAGGCTTTGTGCATGAGAATAATGTGGTGGGGATCATGGAGGAGTTGGAAAAAGCCATTTATCACGTGGAGAGAAACGGAAATTCCAAGATCATTTTAACGGATCTATCCATCAAAATCACAAGGCTCTTACACAAGCCGGCTGCTTGACCTTACCATAGTAATCAATAATAAACCAAATATGAAAGGCTTTACAGAAAATTTACCCCAATTATTGCTGTTGCTCTTTGTCGTAATTACTTTCCTTCAGAGCGGCCTGGATAAGGTTTGGGATTGGAAAGGAAATCTATCCTGGCTCAGGGAACATTTCTCGAAGACTCCGCTGAGGAATCTAGTCCCATTACTTCTTCTCGTGATTACCATCATGGAATTATTGGCTGGTATAGCCAGCCTGGTGGGAGGAATACAACTGATAGTGTCGGGTTCTAATGAGGTAGCCCGGGCGGGAGCGGTTCTCGCCGCCATTTCATTGTTGATGTTATTGTTGGGCCAAAGAGTCGCTAAGGACTACGATGGGGCTAAGACCATCGTGATCTACTTTATTCCTACCGTGATCCTGGTGCTGCTCCTGCAATATTAATTCCCCTGGGGCTGCTCCTCTGCGTTAAGAACTTTGAGAAGATCATCGGTTATGTCCTTGGCTTCGTCTCCATAAAGGACGCTTCCTCCTTCACCTCCGCCTAGAATGAAAGTATATCCGTTTGCTTTCCCGTAGGCCTCGATCTCTTTCCTAACCTTTTGGACTACGCTGTCCATCTCCGCCTGTCCCACTATGTTGAGTTGCTGTTCTTGCTGTTGTAGCATCTGACCCATGCGCTGACCTTTTTGCTGCAGGTTGCTGAAGGTCTCCTGAGCCTTGGTCTGACTCATCTTTTGCATTTCGATTTCCACGGCCTGGGCCTCATTTTGGAAGACCCTTGAAATACTGTCTCTTCTCAATTCGAAGTCTTTCCGCTTTTCGGCAAAGCGCGCTTCTACCGCTATTTTTTCCTTGTAGCCGTCCATAAGTCGGACGTTGTTTACAAAACCGATCTTGTCTTGCTGGCATCCCCAAAGAGAAACCATGGCTATAATCATTAGGACTTTCTTCATTTTAATTTATTTATTCGCCAAAAATAGTAAAGGAAAATTGGTAATTCTGATTTCAATACGATTTTCTCTTTCGGAAAGAATTACGTAGCATTTTAATATATAAACGTTCTCTATGCATTTGATATTTTTAATCAGATATAACTATTGATAAGGCGCTAATTTAAAGCGTTCTAAGCCTTTTTCTTTTCGTCTATAGGTATGTCGTTTTTAGGATAAAGATAGAGGCTTAGAGATGATCTGAATGCCTTTCAGGCCTTTTTAAGTACATATATCATCGAAGAGTATTCTCCGGTTCTCCAACCGTGGAAGTTGGATCGTATTCCCGTCCAGAGAGCGTTCATCCAACTGTGCTTTCCACCCCTGTACTTTTCCGAAAGAAGAGAAATATAAAAGGAGTCAAAAAGCATGGGCCGTACTCCAATAACCTTCCACCCTTTCCTTCCAAAGATCTTTTCCACAGAAGTCCGTGACAGATGCCATACATGTCTGGGCACATCGTAGGCCGCCCAATACTCCCCATAGACTTTAGCGTCATAAGACCTGAAGTTAGGCAAGGCAATAAAGAGCGTTCCATCTTCCTTGATCCGGCTCAACAGAGCATCTACCTCTTTATCCAGATCGCGAAAATGTTCCAGCACATGCCAAAGGGTGAGCACATCGTACTGCCTATCCGGAATTTCTAAGAGCGATGGCTGTAAGCAGACTCCTTTCTTACTTGCAGCATTCCTGGCCCTTGGATTAGGTTCAACCCCATCCGCTTGCCATCCCCTGGATCTCAAATAAGAAATAAACGAACCCGTACCAGCCCCTACGTCAAGAACCCTGAGATTCCTTCCCGCAAAAGTTCGTATCCACGACTCCTTCTTTTTGAGACTTACTCTTTTAACCAGTTGGTATATTTTTTCAACTAAAGTTTTCGACCGGTCTGTATGAGAAATATAGGTTTCGTGTTCATAATAAGTCTCCAGATTTTCAGGACAAGGGGTGGTTTTGAGCAGCTGCAGTTCTTTGTCCATCATCAGGGTAAACTCCTTTCCCGTGAAGGCATGATCCCTGGTTCTTAAATAGAATTGCATCTTGGATAGATTAGTAAAACGAAGTGCTGAAAAGTAATTCCGGGTAGAATGTTCCACGTGGAACAATTTTTATCATCGCCCCAGGAAAACTAAAAGTACGCTGATATCACTGGGTGATACCCCGCTTATTCTGGACGCCTGTGAGATCGTCACAGGCCGTATAGTTTGCAGTTTTTCTCTTGCTTCAAAAGAAAGAGATTTGAGTTTTGTGTAGTCAAAATTATCGGGGATCCTGATATTTTCGAGTCTTTGAAGTTTGTCTGCATTACTCTTTTCCTTCTCTATATATCCCGAATACTTGACCTGGATCTCAGCCTGCTCCATCACCTCCCGATCAATGTTTCTTTCCTTTACATAGTCAGAAACCTCCTTGAGCTGTAACATGTGTTCCATACTTACCTTAGGCCTTGAAAATACCTTAAACATCTTATCAGCCTGCTTTACGGGAGCAGATTCAACCTCTTCCAGGATCTGATTCATATCCGTTGGATCAAAACTTGTGTTTCGGAAGAACTCCACAAATTCCTTTGACTTTCTTTCTTTCTCCTCCATCTTCCTCATTCTTTCTTCTGAGGCTAACCCAATTTCATATCCTTTGGGTGTAAGACGCAGGTCCGCATTGTCTTGTCGTAAAAGCGTTCTGTATTCCGCCCTTGATGTAAACATCCTATAGGGCTCTTCAGTACCCTTTGTGATGAGATCATCTATGAGCACACCTATATAAGCCTCATCTCGCTGCAGGGTAAAGGGTTCCTTGTCGTGAATCTTCAGATGCGCATTGATACCCGCCATCAGCCCCTGTGAAGCCGCTTCCTCATATCCTGTAGTTCCGTTGATCTGTCCTGCAAAATATAAGTTCTCTATGATCTTAGTTTCCAGTGTATGTTTGAGCTGAGTAGGGGGGAAATAGTCATATTCTATAGCATAGCCTGGCCTAAAGAACTTAACCTTTTCAAAACCGCGTACTGTCCTAAGGGCTTTGTACTGAACATCCTCAGGCAAAGAAGTAGAAAAACCGTTTACATAGACCTCTACCGTATTCCATCCTTCCGGTTCCACGAATATCTGATGACTGTCTTTCTCTGCAAAACGATTGATCTTATCTTCAATTGATGGACAATATCTAGGGCCAATACTTTTTATCCTTCCGTTAAACATAGGAGATCTATCAAACCCCTCCTTTAAAATTTCGTGGACCTCTTTTGAGGTATGGGTCATAAAACAATCCCGTTGGGTTTTTAAAACTGGAGTGTCAAGATATGAAAATTTCTCTGGGAACTGATCTCCTGGTTGAGGGATCATACGTTCGTAATCGAGCGATCTGCCATCTACCCTCGGAGGCGTGCCTGTTTTCATCCGCCCACTGTCAAACCCGAGATCCACCAGCTGCTCAGTGATTCCGGTTGCCGCCTTTTCACCGGCTCTACCACCCCCAAATTGCTTCTCGCCTATATGTATAAGTCCGTTTAAAAATGTACCATTGGTCAGCACCACCGATTTGGCCTTGATATCCAAACCTAAAGAGGTACGAACCCCTGCTATCCTGTTTCCTTTTACCAATAATCCCACCACCATTTCCTGGTAAAAGTCCACATTAGGGGTGCCTTCCAACATCATCCTCCATTCCTCTGCGAAACGCATTCGGTCATTCTGTGACCTTGGACTCCACATAGCCGGACCCTTACTCTTGTTGAGCATTTTAAATTGTATGGCCGATTTGTCAGATACTATCCCACTATAGCCTCCCAAAGCATCAATTTCTCTTACGATCTGCCCTTTTGCAATGCCTCCCATAGCAGGATTACAGGACATCTGCCCTATCGTCTGCAGGTTCATTGTGACCAGCAAAGCCTTTGAGCCCATATTAGCCGCTGCCGCGACCGCTTCCGCTCCTGCATGGCCTCCACCCACTACAACTACATCGTATTCTTTTTCAAACATACCTTATTGTTCCACGTGGAACATCTTCATCTTTTGTTCCTCTAACTTCCTCATTCTTTTCTGTTCCCCTTCCGTCTTATCATTATAACCCATCAGATGCAATACCCCATGAACCATGACCCTTTTCAATTCATCCGGGAAAGTGGCTTCATATTTCTTTGCGTTATCTTCGACCCGATCCTTTGATATAAAAATGTCTCCTTGCAATTCACGGCCTTCGGTGTAATCAAAAGTGATGATGTCGGTATCATAATCGTGGTTGAGATACTGTTTGTTCATACGCCTAAGTTCCACATCGTCCGTAAAAACATAACACAAATCAACTAAATTGAAACCCTCCGATTGAATTACCTTTTTCAACCATTCGGTATATTTTTCTTCTTTCTCCAGGGTAAAAGAAATATTATAACAGAACTCAATCATCCTCCCGAAAATATCGCTTTAAAGCCTCTCCATAAAATTCCTGCAAAGGTAAGGCTTGTCTCTGTAATAATTCCATTATACCCCGGTCTTTCAACAACTCCTCTCTGCGTAAAATAAGCGGTCTTTCAAAACGCTCCTGTGCTTTTTCACTTTCCCTTTCATCCTTTTTGCCCTGCTCCATGGCCGCATTCTCCAACCTCATTAATTGTTGCTTAATTCTGTTCACCTTTTCCATGGTTCGCCTGGTGATCCCATTCTCGAGAAGATCATTTTCAAATTCCTCCATTTGCCTCGCAAGTCTTTGAGCTAAGCCTCTTTCCTCCTGATTGATCATATTTTGCAACTGTTCCTCTAATTTAGCGCGAATCAATTGCTGTTGTTTGTATATTTCATACAACTCCCCCATATCATCCTCTTGCGATGGACCGTCTCCTGCATTTCCCTTCTCCTTTCCCATTCTGTCCTCTCCCTGACCGTTATTCTCCTGACCTTTGCCTTCCTGTCCCTCTTTCCCTTTTTCTCCCTCTTTTTCCTGCCCAAGCTTCTGCATACTCCCCTCAATCTCCTGCTGACCCCTAATTATATCCGGCAATTGGAAGCCATCCCGGGGACTGCCGGTGCCCTGACCCTGGGCCAGGGATTGTTGCATATTCCCCAATACATCCGCAAGAAAGTCTGCCAGATTATTCGCTGCTGTTAAGACCGACTGCTGATGGGCGCCTGCCCGATAGGATTGCCCATCCGACAAATTCTCCAATGAACGGTCTATATTGTAGTACACTTCCGTGATCTGTTCATTTACAAATTCCGATATCTCTGCCTGTCTAAGGGATAAGGCGAAGAGGCTGTCATCTACATGCTCAAACAATTCTCTGAGCCTCTGCTCCTCTCTAACCACGCTTACAGCAAATGCATTCCCCTCCCCCTCCTCGGTCAACTGATCCAGCAGATCTTCCTGCTTTAAAGAAAATATGATGAGATTTTCAAGAATCTGCCTGAGCATCTCAGCATCCTCAGCCATACTTTCCGCCCCACCACTCATAGCAGATTGTTGCAGCGCTTCCGACATCTTCTTCATCTTATCAGCTGCGGATTTTTGTCTTTGTTTTGTGCTTTTAGCTTCTGTATTATTATCCCCGCTATCCTCCTGCTCGCCTTGCTCCTTCAAATCCTCTTTTGCCTTCTCTATGTCTTCTTTAACCTTTTCCTTCAGTTCAGCTCCCGTGTCTATGGGTAGTGGTTTTTCTAATTCCTTATTAGCCTTTTCCAGGTCTTCCAGTCCTTCGTCAATCTTGTCAAACTCTGATTTAATTTGTTCTTGCTCGTTTAATCTCTCTTTAGAAGTGCCGGCGTTTTCAGCCAATTTCTCCTGCCTGTCTCCAAGCTTATCTAAGTCTCTTGCCAATTTACTGGCCTTTTCTGTCACATAATACTGTTTGGTGAGCTCTAATAATTGACTCAAATTTCTTTTGTTATTTTGTTGCCGTTTACCCACCTCTTCCAGTTTTCTGGACAGTTCTTCCTTATCAATCTTATCCGCCACTTTTTGGAGTTCTTCTAAAAGTTTTTCATTCCTTTTCGCCTCCAATTCTTGCCTTTCCAGCCTTTCTTTCAATAGCCTATCCAACGTTTCCTCCTTATTGTTCCCAATTGTCTCCTTAATTTTTTTGCTGAATTTTTCCATAAGGGCTTCCTGCTGACGTTGAGATTGTAAGAAATCTTTAAGCGCTTTTTGATCATTGTAATCCAACACGTTCTTTTCCTTCTGATTCTGCTCCAGGTCTTTGAGTCTTTCTTCCTGTAACTGCAATTCCTCCAAACCCTTATCCCACTCTTTCAGGGTTCTCTTTTGTTCATCCAACCGTTGTTCCTGCATCTGCGCTTCATCCAGTATCTCCATGCTGAAAATCCTGCTCTTGGCGGTCTTGCCCCTATGTCTGGTGTCGTTATCTGTAACCAGGAAATAGTAGTCATATACCGTCCCTTTCCGAAGATCAAGCCCCGTTGGAAAAACATAGG
Source organism: Muriicola jejuensis (assembly GCF_010671595.1). Lineage (GTDB taxonomy): Bacteria > Bacteroidota > Bacteroidia > Flavobacteriales > Flavobacteriaceae > Muriicola > Muriicola jejuensis. The sequence continues at coordinate 1,195,595 of NZ_JAABOP010000001.1, forward strand.
CGAACATATAGTCCTTCTCCTTTGGGCGGTCTAATTCTAAAATTGAATTCTCCTTATCTACCCCTTTTTCATAATAGACCAATTCGAGTCGAGCTACCTGGTAATCATCACGGGCCCTTCCTTCATATCCTAAATCGCCTGTGATGGAATCCCGGATTTCATCTACGGATATAGATGGGGGTTCGTCCCTTACGACTCTCATTGTATAACCGAGTCGTTCGTAATCATTAAGTTCCCTATTGGATGTTGAGATCTCATAGATCAGGTCAGATTCGAGAAACATTTCCAAGACAAATCGATCCCCCTGCTTACTAAAACTACGGGTAGTATCTTCTGTGATCTGATTTACTTCTTCCGTATTACCAGCTTTTACATGCCATTTCACACGGGTCCCTTCAGGAATAACCGCATTCCCCGTACCTTTTAAAGTATCCGTCTTCCGACCAGTATAGTCAGGAAAATTAAGGACCGTCTGAAACTGTTCGATCACAGGGGGGTTCAAGGTTTCCAGGGTATAAGTCCTGGATTTCACCTCATTGGCCACAAAATAGAATTCCTGACTTCCTTCTGGCGCCGTAAAGGTGTACACATAATGCCCATCCTCTTCGTGCATTAACTTCTCCACCCCCTCAACGACGATACGAGCATTTTCCGGTCTTATTTCTCCCTCTGTTCCCACGCGCAGCGTAAAATCCTTTCTTGCAATCGTCTTCAAAGAAGGATTTAAAATAAGGAATCTAAATGGGGCCGGTTTTTCGTAGGCCAAATCATAATGCACTACACGGTCAAGGGAATACAGATATTCCCCAATCTTTCCAGAGATCCATAAAATTGCAATCAACAGCATGGGAATGGCCGCATAACGCGCGTACGAGTAACTCTTCTTAAGATCGATGGCCTGTTGAAAGGGAATGGGAGACAGGGCACGAGAACGTTGTTCCACGCTGGCGAGTAAGAGTTCGCTTTTCTTTTCATCCGCAGACAGGTCGAGCAGGTTCACCAGTCTGTCTCCTACTTCAGGAAAATGATTGCCAATAATTCGGGCCGCCTCTTTCAGGCTGAGTCCCTGTTTTAGCCTGAACAGATAGAGGAGAGGAATCCCCAGGTATCTTATCAGTAAAAAAAGGGTTCCTGCGGTTGCCAATAGGAACAAAGCAAGCCTTGCTCCACTACCCAACCAGAAAAAGTACTCCAGGGAGACGAGCAATAGCAAAAACAACAGTCCCATAGACACAAAGAGAAAGGCCCCTTTGATCATACGGGTCTTGTAATACTTCGTGATAAAGACCGACAGTTTCCCGAGTATGGCATTATAGCTTTCCAAAATCCATTATATTTAATACCAAGATACCCGATATGCCAGAATCACGGGTCAAAAATTTGTTAAAAAGCTATAGATGAAGGATTTAAAATACCTTTCGGCTCTCAGCATCCCTCTTTCCGCCATCATCGGTATTTCCATGGGGGGCTACTGGTCTTTCCTCACCCCGGTCTATGCCTTTGTCATCATTCCCATTCTCGAGGTCCTTCTTCCGGTAGACCCTGCCAATGATGACCCAGAGACCCGTGTTAGGAAGAGTAAGGACATGCTATTCGACTGGATGTTATATGCGAATCTCCCCATCGTTTACGGCCTGTTGATATTCTATCTAGTTTCCGTGACCTCCAACAACTATGCAATCTCAGAACTTATTGGACTAACACTTTCACTCGGCATCGTCCTGGGAACAAACGGTATCAATGTAGGGCATGAACTCGGGCATCGTCTGCAAACCAAAGAGCGATTTCTTGGAAAGCTCCTCCTGTTGCCCTCCCTCTATATGCATTTTTATATAGAACACAATTTCGGGCATCACGTTCATGCAGCAACCCCTGAGGATCCGGCCACAGCCCGCTATAACCAATCTGTCTACTCCTTCTGGATCACCTCGGTCAGCAGGCAGTTCATTAACGCCTGGAGGATACAAAGCGAATTACTCCAGAAACAAGGTCTGGATTTTTTCTCACTTCGAAACGACATGTTCTGGTACCAGGTCATACAGGCGACTTATCTCCTTTTGGTGTATATCTTCTTTGGGTGGATAGGCCTTGGCTTTGCCCTTGGCACAGCCGTAGTTGGTTTCCTCTTACTCGAAACCGTCAACTATATTGAGCATTACGGTCTGATCAGGAAAAGAAAACCATCCGGACGATACGAACGTGTGAGGGAGATACATTCCTGGAACAGCAACCACGTCCTGGGAAGAATCATTCTCTATGAGCTTACCAGGCATAGTGATCACCACTATCTTTCTTCCAAGAAATACCAGTTGCTCGACTGCCATGAGGAATCCCCTCAAATGCCTTTTGGTTATCCAACTTCCATGGTCCTTTCTTTTGTTCCCCCTCTTTGGTTTCGATTGATGAATCCGAGGATACCCGAGACGATGAAACCCGGATTCAACGGATCCCATGAGGAGGCAGCATTTAAATAGGCGTGTGCCCCTAATCGTTTTTGGGATTCGCCCTCTTCCCCCTATCTTTGAAGTCTAATATTTCTTTCATGAATGAGCCGGTACGTGTCCGATTTGCACCCAGCCCAACGGGTCCCTTGCATATAGGAGGGGTTCGCACAGCCCTGTATAACTTTCTTTTCGCCAAGAAAAATAAGGGAACTTTTATCCTCAGAATTGAGGACACGGACCAGAACCGCTATGTGGAAGGAGCCGAACAATACATCATCGATGCTCTGAACTGGTGCGGTATTCCCTATGACGAAGGTCCGGGGAAGGAAGGGGGCTTTGGACCCTACCGCCAAAGTGAACGAAAAGATCATTACAAGAAGTACGCGGAGGAACTCGTGCAAAAAGGGAAGGCGTATTACGCATTTGACACAGCCGAATCACTCGATATGCACCGGAAAGAACAGGAGGAAAAGGGTAAGACTTTTATTTATAACTGGCACAACCGGGAAAAATTGCAGAATTCACTGACCTTAACTCCAGAAGAGACCCGGTCCAGGATCGAGGCGGGAGAGGAACACGTGATACGTTTCAAAACACCGCACGAAGAGACCGTACATTTAATAGATGAAATTCGGGGCAGGATCAATGTCGAAGCCTCCCTGCTCGATGATAAAGTGCTTTTTAAGAGCGATGGCATGCCCACCTATCATTTGGCCAATGTAGTGGATGACCACCTTATGAAGATCACCCATGTGATTCGGGGGGAGGAGTGGCTTCCCTCTCTGGCCCTTCACAAGCAGTTATACGACGCCTTCGGGTGGAAACCTCCGGTATTTGCCCATCTGCCTCTGATCATGAAGCCCACAGGGAAAGGAAAATTGAGCAAAAGGGACGGTGAACAGATGGGATTTCCAGTCTTCCCTCTTTCCTGGGGTAATTCTGAAGGGTATCGCGAAGCCGGGTATTTTCCGGAAGCGGTCGTGAATTTCCTGGCCATGTTAGGATGGAACGCCGGAGATGACAAGGAGATCTATTCCCTGGAGGAACTCACAAATGCGTTCTCCCTGGAACGGGTCCACAATGCCGGGGCGCGATTTGATCCCGAGAAGACCCGGTGGTTCAATCACCATTACCTGCAGTTGAAACCGGATACAGAACTTGCCGAACTTTTCAGGCCCAAGCTCAAAGAACAAATGGGGCAGGCCGAGGAGCATTTTGGGTTGGACTATATCACACAGGTGGTCTCCCTTGTAAAAGAAAGAGCTGATTTTGTCAATGACCTCTGGGAATTGAGTTCCTATTTCTTCGAAGCCCCGGAGCAGTACGATGAAAAAGCCGTTAAAAAACAGTGGAAGGAACAGACCCCGGGGATTATGCAGCAATTGCTCGAAGTGCTGAACGGCATAGGATCCTTTGATTCAAGGAGTCTTGAAACCGCCGTAAAGGAATGGATAGAGCAAGAGGGGTTGTCTTTCGGCCTGGTAATGGCTCCGCTCCGACTTCTCATTGTAGGGGGATTGAAAGGACCACACCTCTTTGATATCATGGCTCTGATCGGCAGGGAAAAGAGCCTTCTCCGCATCCGCCAGGGAATGGAAAAACTTTCCTGAAGTATTTTTTCCTTCGGGCCTTCCTGACGCAGAATTTAGGAGTATCTTGTAACAAGAACTCAAAAACAACGACCAATCACCGTAATAATCATTAACTAAATCCTTTTATCCCATGGGTACTTTTATCCTTATTCCGATCTTATTTTTCGGACTCCTCATTCTCTTTATGTCATTCTTTGTCGTAAAGCAACAGACCGCCGTTATTATAGAACGGTTTGGACGGTTTCAAAGTGTCAGGAACTCGGGACTTCAGATGAAGATCCCCCTGGTCGATAGATTAGCGGGGCGGGTGAGTCTGAAAATCACTCAGCTCGATGTGATCGTGGAGACCAAGACCCTGGATGATGTCTTCGTGAAACTCAAGGTCTCCGTACAGTATGTCGTGATCAAAGACAAGGTCTATGAGGCCTTTTACAAACTGGAGTACCCACACGAACAGATCACCTCCTATGTATTTGATGTGGTGAGGGCAGAGGTCCCCAAGATGAAACTCGACGATGTCTTTGTAAAGAAAGATGATATCGCCATCGCCGTAAAGGCCGAACTTCAGGACGCTATGCTCGATTACGGGTATGACATCATAAAGACCCTTGTCACGGATATCGACCCAGATTCACAGGTTAAAGCCGCCATGAACAGGATCAACGCTTCGGAGAGGGAGAAGATAGCTGCCCAGTTCGAAGGGGATGCTGCCCGAATCCTTATCGTGGAGAAGGCCAAGGCGGAGGCGGAGAGCAAACGCTTACAGGGGCAGGGTATCGCCGACCAGAGGCGGGAGATCGCCCGCGGCCTCGAAGAATCCGTGGAAGTACTCAACAAGGTGGGCATCAATTCTCAGGAAGCTTCGGCCCTCATCGTGGTCACCCAGCACTATGACACCCTTCAGGCCATAGGAGAAGAGACGAATACCAATCTCATCCTCTTGCCGAATTCCCCCCAGGCGGGAAGTGATATGCTGAACAATATGGTCGCTTCATTCACCGCGAGTAATATGATAGGGGAGGCGATGAAAAAAGATCAGCCAAAACCCAAGAACCAGAAATAGGAACTTGACTTAAAATCAAAAACCCGGATCTATTGCAGATCCGGGTTTTTTCATTCTCCATATAGCCTAATCCTTCATCTGGTTATTTTCGAGGCTTTAAAGCGCGAATCGGCTATCTTCTCAACTCCGACACCCACCTAAAACTGATAATGCAATAAAACTGAGCTATCGCAGTCGTTTTTAATACATTATACTTATTGTTATATTGTTTTCAATAGATTATTCTTATTCCTGACTGTCGATCTTGGCCCAGCTGTCCTTTAGAGGAACGGTACGGTTAAAGACCAGTTTGTTTTCCGTCGAATCCCGGTCTACATTAAAATATCCAATCCTTTGGAATTGGTAGTGCTCCTCTTCCCGTGCGGTTTTAAGGCTAGGTTCCACATAAGCCGTGATCACCTTAAGGGATTCCGGATTCACAAAGTCGAGAAAATCCCTGTCCTTATGAGTGTCAGGAGATTCATCCGTGAACAGTCGGTCGTACAGCCTGACCTCCGCTTCCAACGCGTGGTCTGCAGAAACCCAATGCAGGGTACCCTTTACTTTCCTGAGGCTTTCCTCCGTTCCGCTGCCACTTTTACTTTTGGGGTCATGGGTGCATTGAATCTCGGTGATCCTGCCTTCCTCATCTTTTGTGCAGCTTTCTGCTTTTATGATATAACTGTTCTTGAGTCGGACTTCGCCTCCCAATTTCAGCCTGAAGAATTTGCGGTTCGCTTCTTCCCTGAAATCCTCCCTTTCTATGTAGATCTCCCTGCTAAAGGGCACTTCCCTGAATCCGGCGCTTTCGTCCTCAGGGTTATTTTCAGCTTTCAACCATTCGGTATTTTCTTTCGGATAGTTGGTGATCACCACCTTTACAGGGTCCAGTACGGCCATCACCCTCGGGGCTTTTTTATTGAGGTCTTCCCGAACGTGGAATTCGAGGAGGGAGACGTCCACGAGGTTTTCTCTCTTGGCGATCCCGATAGTATCGGCAAAATTTCGAATAGACTCAGGCGTATAGCCCCTCCTTCTCAAACCGGAGATAGTGGGCATCCTCGGATCGTCCCAACCTTTTACCACTTTTTGCTCGACCAATTGCAGGAGCTTTCGCTTGCTTACTACGGTGTGGCTTAAATTTCTTCTGGCGAATTCCCGCTGCTTCGGCCTGATCTTCTCCGGGTCGATCACCTGATCCAGGAACCAATCATAAAGTTCCCGGTGCGGAGCAAATTCAAGCGTACACAGGGAGTGGGAAATTTGTTCTATATAATCGCTCTCACCGTGCGTCCAGTCGTACATCGGATAAATACACCAATCGGTATTTGTGCGGTGATGAGCCTTGTGGAGGATACGGTACATGATGGGATCACGCATCAGCATATTGGGAGCAGTCATATCGATCTTAGCCCTGAGTACATGGCTGCCTTCGGGATACTTTCCTTCCTTCATCCCCTCGAACAGGGCGAGATTCTCCTCCGGGCTGCGATCCCTGTAAGGGCTATTGGTCCCCGGCTCGGTAGGCGTGCCTTTCTGGGCCGCCATTTCCTCCGAAGTCTGACTGTCTACATATGCCTTGCCCTCTCGAATCATTTCCACGGCCCAGTCGTACAATTGCTGGAAATAATCCGAGGCGTAACACTCACTGTCCCAGGCAAATCCAAGCCAGGCCACATCCCTTTTTATAGCATCGACATATTCCTTTTCCTCCTTCACCGGGTTGGTGTCGTCAAACCTGAGATTCACGGGGGCTGAATACCGCAGTCCAAGGCCAAAATTCAAACAAATTGAACTGGCGTGACCAATATGGAGATACCCATTGGGTTCCGGCGGGAACCGAAACCTGAGTGCCGATTTTGGAAAACCATTGGCGAGGTCTTCCTCGACAATATGCTCGATAAAATTCAAGGCTTTTTTCTCTTCGCTCATTCCCCTTGATTAGAAGCCGCAAAGTTAGTAAAAATGGGAGTATGAGGCCCATAAAAAAGCCTATCCATACAAATAGTCCCATTTCACAACATATTTAAACAGGCCTACAACATTAAATTCTCCCCGCGCCATTTATATGACATATTTGTTAATGAATACTATGGGATTCTGAAAACTGGTGGAAATGAAAAGCTTAACGCCAGCGTAGTCCCCCAAAACTACACCCGCTTATGAAAACAAAATTATTCTTCAGCTTACGGGTTTTGTTGTTGCCGGTTGTCCTACTTGCGATCGGTAATGTTCAGGCCCAGGTGCTCAACGCTCCTGTTGCGGCACCGAAACAGACCCCTCCTCCGGGTTCGACCCCCTGGAACAGGGCATGTGCCTCTGCTTCCTTCAACGATTACTGGGTCCGATTTACCTGGAACCCCCCTATGGTGAACACCGACAACGAATTTATCCTCGAGCTCTCTGATGCCGATGGAAATTTTGGCAGTCCTGTGGAGCTGGCACGTGACGGCAGCAAGAACCTTGTGTTCGACTTTTACATGCAATTCCAGGTTCCCACGGATACCAGAGGAGAAAACTACCGCCTGAGGGTGAGAAGTACGAGTCCGGCTGTTACCAGTCCGGCTTCCGCTCCCTACCCCATGTACTACATCAGTGTAAACAGTGGATTGACGATCAGGCCCCAGGGCCAGTCCGACTTTGGAGACGGTACCGCTCAGGTATGTGATGGAAATTCCATCACTCTTGAAGTTTACGGCCTTGCCAACGCGGATACCTATACTTACAACTGGTATCGTTCAGGAACGCTTCTAGCTGAAAAATCCGAATCCATAACGGTTACTTCCTCCGGAATGTACAACGTGGAGGTCGATTACGGAGCTTGCTCCGGATCGGGAAACACCTTGTCTAACCTTATTGACGTTACCTCGGGATCGAGTCTGGGGATCGCGATCAACCCTCCGGCCAAAACGGACCTTTGCTCGGGTGAGATTCAAAACCTGGAGGCCAATATCAACAACCCCAGCCTTACATACACCTGGTTTAAGAACGGAACGGTGATTCCATCGTCCAATAACTACATATATACTGTAGATGCCTCCAGCCCTGGATTTGAAGGGGACTATCAGGTAGAGATCTTCGGACCCGGCGCCTGTGTGGAAAGGTCGGCTGTGGTGACCATGACAAATGCAGGTGATTTTACCGTAAACAGGAACAATGCGGCCAATGTCGTATTGCTTCCGGGACAAAATACGACCCTGAGTGTGAGCACGGATGCCTCATCTCCTACCTATCAATGGTACAGGAACGGAAGTCCCGTAGCGGGAGCCACGACTTCCAGCCTGGTGGTGAGCGACACAGAAACAGGAACGTATTTTGCCAGGGTTACCCTCAGTGGGGGCGCCTGTGCTTCTACCTCCAAGGATTCCCAGACCACAGAGGTGGTCACACCTGATTCCTTCGAACTTATCGTGGATTATACCGCTCCGTATACTGCATGTGAGAATACGAGCATTGCCCTTGAGGTAGTTACCATCAACGCCCTGGATACCGGGGGAAATCCTACAGATGTCACTTCCTCAGTAATAAACAACTTTGCCTACCAGTGGAAACGAGACGGAGTTAATGTGGGTGGGGCAACCGGAAGCTCCCTGAGCCTTACGGACCCTTCCGAGAATGGTGCGTATACCCTAGACGGTACCCTGAGTTCTTATGCGAGTTCTTCGAATTCCCTTAGCGTTCAATTGTTGGTTAACGAAACGCTCACCATCTCCAGTACGGGAACAATGAGCTGCGGACCATCAGAACCTATCACTATCAGTACCGCGACCGACCTGACCGGAGAGACCTTTTCCTGGTTGAGAAACAACAGTGATACAGGTGTATCAACCCCTGATCTAACCGTAACAGAAGCAGGTACATACCAATTGGTATTAATGCGAAATGGCTGTCCTCTCCCTTCCAATGAGATCGTGATCTCTCCTCTGGATGAGAACCTGATCACTTTAGATCCGGGAGATATCGTGGTCTTCCCGGAGGGCGGATCAAGGACAGTAACGGCTTCAGGTGGAAGCAGTTACAGGTGGCTTGACAGCAATAATAATGAAATGAGCAATAGCAGTTCCATGACCTTTACACAAGAGGGATCCTTTGTCCTGATAGCATCGGTAGGGAATTGCCAGGTAATCCGAAATATCAGTGTCACCTACCTGGACACCTTTAAGGTGCCCAACGTGATCACCGTGAATGGAGATGGGGTCAATGACCAGTGGATCATCCCCAATTCCTATTCCAACAAATCCGATGTAAATGTGATCATTTACAATGAAAAGGGCGAAGAGGTCCTTAATGAATTCAGTTATCAAAACAACTGGCCTTCATCTTCCGTGAGTTTTCCAAGACAGAACATGGTGTTCTTCTACAAGATCAGGAACGGGGGAGAGGTCCTAAAACAAGGAACGATTACCGTTATACGCTAACCAAACCGATGAAACCAAGAATATCCCTTCTATTGTTATTATGTGCATTGAGCTTCCTGGGTGTTAAAGCCCAGGAAGACAATCCGTTTATAACGTATGATGTGCCTTCACAGAACCTGTTGAAGTTTAACAGGTTCCTCATCAACCCAACCTTTTCAACGGTGAGGGAAGACAAGTCGTACATCAACCTCCTGCACAGAAACCAATCGGTTACCTTCGACGACAATAACCAGACTTATTTCCTGAGTTATAGCGGACGGATGAATGACCGTACAGGGTTGGGGCTTAGCCTTTATACCCAGCGGGAAGGGATCATCAGCAACTACGGCGTTCTTGCCAATTACGCCTACGGTATCAAGCTCAATGACAAGAGCAATTTTACCTTTGGTGCGAACGTATCCTATTACAATAGTGGATTTGACAGAAACAGGGCTAATCCTGTAGAGGATGACCCGCTGCTGAACGGATTCCAGGAGGTGTCCCTCCTTTCATTCCAGCCAGGATTTAACCTTTCCTACGGGAAGTTCGACTTTGGACTCTTTGCAGAAAACCTCTTTGATTACAACCTGAAAACCCAGGAATCCGTTTCGGATTTCGCAGACAAGACCTTTTCGGGCCACCTGCAATATACCCATCAGTTTGAAAATACATCCGGCATCTTTGAGAATGCCCGCCTCATGCCATTAGCCCGGGCGAGAAAAGTAGGGCAAGACGACTTTGTCCTGGGCGGAAACCTCATCCTGGACATGCCCAAACTAGGTTGGGTACAGGGAGGATATGACAGTTTTTACGGAGCATCCGCCGGGGTTGGTTTCAACCTGAACAAAAGGCTTTCCATAGGCTATACCATGGAAAAAGGCCTGTCCAACAACTTTGATAATTTCGGACTCACCCATGAGATCTCCTTTGCTTATTCCTTTACCCCCAACCTTACTGAAGACAGGGTAATGCTGGAAGATTCCGAGGATGTTCTTGCGCAGAATGAGGATGACGAGGAGGCAGTACTCTCTGAGGACCTAACTGATAAGGACACCGAGATAAAGGAACTCAAAAGGAGGCTCGCTGAGAACGATGCCATCCTGGCCGAACTCATGTACCGACAGGACTCCCTGGAAAACAACAGGCAAAGAGACCTGGAAGACCGGTTTGAAAGGGTCATGAGGATGGTAAGGCGTGAGACTGCCGGCAACCGTCCTGATCTGGAAAAACGAGCAGAAGAGGTCTACTTCATCAACAATGACAAGCCGGCCCTCGCCCAAGAAAATACCGAAGATCAAAAAGAAGGACCGGAGAAAAATCTCCAGGAGGCAGAAGACACCCGCCCGATCATAGCCAAGACACAAGTAAGGGACGTGATCGAAAAGAAGAAAACCCCACCTGCAGTAACAGAAACACAGTCGCGTGATGCCGTAGCCCAGGTACAGGCTCCTCAGGAAAAGAAGAAGTCGGCCAACACCACACAGGCTACCGGAGTAAAAAGCAGAAAGTTCAGGGACCTGGAAGGCGTGGAAGACGGCTATTACGTGGTAGCGAATGTCTACAGGGATGAGCATTACCTCAACAAATTTGTGGATGCCATGACAGGGGAAGGTTTCCCTGCCAGTTATATCGACAACCCCAAGAACGGATTAAAATATGTATACCTGAAGAGATTCGACAGCTGGCAAGAGGCTGAACAGGCTTACCACAGCAAAATGGGAGGGAACTACAGTGGGGATCTCTGGGTAATGAATGTAGAAAATCGTTATCGAAACGATCGGTATATCGCAAATGCAGACAAGATCAAGGAAAGGTCTTCCAAGTTCGGTGCAGACGTGCTGAGAAAGAATGTGGTGGTGCAGGACAAAGTGGCCGGAAACCTGCCTGAGGAACAAAATCCCGGTATCCAAAACGGGCATACAGATTACTATATCATCGCCAATGTTTTTGCCAATCCGAACAATGCTGTAAAATTCGTAAGACTACTCAATTCAAAAGGGCTCAGCGCCAGTTATTTTATCAATCCGGAAAATAAATACCGCTACGTATATTTAAAAAAGCACAACTCCTGGAACAACGCCCTGATCTCTTACTACTCAAAACTCAACGACTCCTATAACGACAAGATGTGGATCATGCGAGTCACCCCAAATCTTATTGCCTAATGAGACTGAACTTTACTCGAAAAATATTGCTTGCTGGTATAACCCTTTTTACATTAATGGGTTATGCACAGGAATTTACGCCTTTTACTATTCGATATCAGAATAATATCAAGGGCGACCTGACCTTTATTGCCAACAATATCGTAAACCGAGATGGGGGCACCGGCAACACGGAACCCGAAGACCCCTACAATGCCACGGGGAATTCCTCTACCTACAACGATTGACTGAACATGCAATACATCGACGTTGACAGCGATCCCGCTACATTCAGTTCCAGTTCGGCCACTTTTACCTTCCCGGATGCCAGCTGTAACCTTATCCGATACGCCGGATTGTATTGGTCTGCTACCTATCCGAGCGAACAGGCAGGGCAGGCAGTGGGCACCAATCGGCAGAATGATTTTAACCAGGTAAGGTTCAGGGTACCTGGCGCAGGTTATGTAGATATTACCGCGGACCAGGTCATATACGATGGTTTTACAAGCGGAGACGCCTCCATGAGGCAGAACAGTCCGTATGCCTGTTATGCCGATGTTACGGCCCTGCTCACCGCATTACCAGATCCCACCGGGGATTACACCGTTGCAAATGTCCGCTCCGTAGTGGGCTCCCTGTCTCCCGGAGGAGGAGCTGCAGCGGGATGGACTTTGGTAATAGTCTATGAAAACCCAACGCTCACCGGAAAACTGATCACTACTTTTGACGGATTTGCCAGGGTGCGAAGTGCAAACCCTTCGGTAGATATCAATTATTCTGGCTTTAATACGATCCCTGTAGGTCCGGTACGAGCCAATATCGGCGCTGCTTCTTTAGAAGGGGACAACAGGATCACTGGTGACCGGATGCAGATCAGTTCGGCAATGGTTCCAGGATTTACAACCATTAGCAATGGTGTAAATCCGGCCAACAATTTCTTTAACAGCAATATTACCTTAAACGGGGCAATAACAACGAACAGAAATCCCAATAGCGTCAACACCCTGGGTTATGATACCGACATGTTCCTTTTGAACAACCCAGGGAACTCAGTCATACCTAACAATGAGACTGCAGCAACGCTGAGATTTACTTCCAACGGAGATCAATACTATCCCTTCTTCAACTCTTTTAATATTGAGATCATAGAGCCGAACATCGTGGTGGAAAAGAAGGTGGAGGATATTGCCGGAAATGATATAACAGGAATGGGTGTCAATCTTGGCCAGTACCTTGATTATGTCCTTTCCTTTGAAAATATAGGAAATGACGATGCCACCAATTACGTTCTGCGGGACATCCTTCCCGTGAACGTAACTATTGACCTTGCCAATCTTGTTCTCCCACCTGGGGTTACCTATGTATTCGATGCAGCCAGCAATGAGATCGCTTTTTATATCCCAGACAATATCGTAGAAGAAGGAGATCCCTCTCGGTCCATCCGGATGCGGGTTCGGGTGGCAGAAAACTGTTTTGACTTCGTGGACGCCTGTACCGACCAGATCCCCAACCAGGCCTATTCCACCTATCAGGGGGTGATCAACAACAACGTAATCACGGACGACCCCAGTGTTTCTGATTTTGACGCCTGTGGTTTTGTGACTCCTGGAGCGACGAACTTCCTTTTGGATGATCTTGAAAGCTGTGACTACAGCCGTACTGTGCAACTATGCGGAGACAATGTTCTGCTCGACGCAGGCGATAATTTTGATAGCTATGTCTGGTACCGGGATGAGAATCAGGACGGTGTGATAGACCCGGGAGATACGGTTATTGATGACGGAGACCCTGATGGAGATCCCAGTACGCAGCTCGTTACTGAGGTAGGAATGTACATCGTCGACAAGATCGTAGCCGATCCCTGCAAGGGGTTCCAGGAGATCATCACCGTAGAGAATTTCGGAACTACTCAAACCAATCCCATCATCGATCTGATCAACGACCCCACCAATACGGTGGAGGGAGAGGTGGTCACCTGTCCTAATGACGGAGAATTACTTCCAAAAATATTCCTGTGCGGTCTCAATGATACCGAACTGATCCAGATCAACATCCCGGATGCGACCAGTATACAATGGGAACAATTGGATACTGCCAGCTGTTCTTCAGCCGGGGCAGATTGTGCCAACAAGAATTCGGGTTGTACCTGGAACAATGTCGGCATTGGCAGCAATTTCCTCGCGGAGAACGCCGGGGAATACCGCCTTATCATCAATTATCAGAACGGGTGTTTTACCCGTTTCTACTTCAACATCTTTAAGAACCCGCTTGATCCACAATACAACAAAACCGATCTGATCTGTGCAAGTGACGGTAACATTACTGTTACCAATATGCCGGCCGGATATGAATACCAGTTGCTGGATGCCACGACTGGCAACATTCTGGTTCCTTTTAGTGCCAATAACGGACCTAGTTTTACGATCACCAGCAACGGGGCCTACAGCATTGAAATGAGGCAGGTCGGTGTGACAGACGGGTGTGTTTTCCGCCTGGAGAACATAGGGGTTCTCGACAGGGACATCCAGCTGGACATATCAACCAAGGATACGGATTGTAATGGTTTGGGTGAAATCTCCATTTCCGCTCTGAATGTTGAACCCCAATACTATTACGAAATTTCACAAGGTGGAACTACGATTGACACCCATGGTCCAACTAATGACAACAACTATACATTTCAAAATCTCAATGACGGGGTTTACGATGTGAGGGTTACTACCGATGACGGATGCGATATCACCCAGACAGTCACCATCAACGACGTAACTGATCTGGCTGTCAATGCCGTTACTACTAAACCCATAGATTGTACCGATGGAACCATTACGGTTACCGGTACAGGAGGATTTCCAAACCCGGAATATGTCTATGCGATTTGGAGCTATAACGGTGCAACCACATATACCGATATTTCCGATATCCCGCCTTCTGAATTCCAGGTTGAGAATGATTTTACATTTACCAATGGGGAAGAAGGAGACTACGTATTTGTGGTGGTTGATGGAAACAACTGCTGGGCCCTTTCAAATGTGGCAACGATCACCGTAGAACCAGCCGTGGACTACACGGTTAACCCTGTGGATGAGGCCTGTTTGGGTGCTGCAGACGGCTCTGTGTCTGTGACCATCAACAACAGCAATGGGTATACCGTTTCCTATACCTTGACCTATCCCGATACTTCTACAGTGTCTAATGGTTCGGGGACATTTACCGGACTTGGACAGGGGAATTATTCCCTCACCCTGACTCAGACCAATGGTTCTGACACCTGCGATTTTATAGAAACGTTTACTATAGGCGGACCTGTAGATAGTGTTACAGGAACGGCCGTTCTCACTCAGCCTTACACTTGCCTGCAGGACGCCATCATAGAGGCACAGGGTGTAACCGGAGGAAATCCCCCCTATGAATACAGTATCGACGGGGTGAACTTTGTATCCGGTCCTGGTTCGGAAACTTTTACAGGGCTGACTGACGGCACCTACAGCATCACCATACGGGATGCCAATGGATGTCTTTTTGTGACTAATAGCGTGGTAATTCCTCCTTTGAATATTCCTACGGACATTTCATTTACTGCTACAGCGCCTAATTGTCCGTCTCAGACCTCGGATGTTACTTTAAGTGTTACAGGAGGAACCACTCCGCTGACCTATGAGATCGTAGCCCCTTCCGCCGTAAATAATGGGAATAACAACGTATTTCCCGGACTCAGTCCAGACACTTATACCTTCAGGGTAACCGATGCGAACGGATGCTTTTACGAAGAAAATTACACTATCGCCCCCGTAGTCCCTATACAGGTGTCGGGGACCCTGGTGAGCAACGTATCCTGCTTTGGCGGTGCCGATGGAGAGGTGTCCTATTCTGTATCAGGATTTAGTTCCACCTATTCATACACCATTAACGGGGGAGCCGTCGTATCCGGACAGTCTGCCAACAACATCAGCCTCACCGGACTTGTTGCTGCAGACTACACCATTGTGGTCACAGATGAGGTCACGAACTGTACGGACACCGAAACCATTACGGTCAGCGAGCCCGCAACAGCCTTGAGCTTTACCTTCAATACGACTCCACTTACCTGTGCTTCCGACGCTTCGGTAACTATTTCAGCCAGTGGAGGATGGGGTGGTTATTCCTACCAATTAGAACAACCAGACACGACGATTTTAGGGCCCCAGGGAAGCAATTTCTTCTCCGGCCTGACCCAAACAGGAACGTATACGATCAGGGTTACGGATTCTGAGGGATGCGTGGTAGCAGACACTTTTGTGATCGCTGCACCCGGTATTCCGAGCCTTACGCTCGACCCGGCTACGGACCTTTGTTATGACCCTGCCACAGGGGTGACTTTGAATGCCAACGTTACCGGTGGAGTAGGCCCTTATTCCTACAGCCTGAACGGAGGTGCCAACCAGAGCTCCAATGTATTTGCCAATCTGAGTCCTGGGTCATACACTGTTGTGGTGACCGATTCATACGGTTGTACAGCTACCTCCAATACTGTTACTATCGAACCTCAGCTCACCCTTAGCGGTGTCCTTACCAAAGAATTAGATTGTACGGTATCTCCTGATGCCGTGATCGATGTCACCATTAATGGGGGCTATGCGCCTTTCAGCTACCAGGTAAATGGCGGTGGAAGTGTAGCCGTGGTGGGCAATAGCTTTACATTCACCACTCCAACCGATGGTTCTTTCACCTTCCTGGTGACGGACAGCGAGGGGTGTACCGCCCAGACCACTATCGTCGTGGACCCAATCACGAACCCGGTTGCAACTCATGCTGCTACGAATCCAACCTGTGACAGCAATGCAGATGGTTCCGTGGAGATCCTGATCGACCCCAATTTCGGAACTGCGCCTTATCAGGTCGATTTTAACGGGGCAGGGTTCTCGAACCAGACCGTGTACAGCAATCTGCCTGCCGGTACTTATAATTACGTTATCAGGGACAGCAAATCATGTCTATATAGCGGTTCTGTGACCCTTACAGCGCCGAATCCTATCTCGGCTGATGCAGTGATCATCCAGAGCTATACGTGCCTTCAGACAGGCTCTATTCAAGTCCAGAATGTGTCCGGCGGAACACCCGGCTACACCTACAGCATAGACGGAATTACCTTCCAGGCCGGGGATACATTTACCGGTCTTACAGATGGCACCTATACCATCACTGTAATGGACAGTAACGGTTGTACGTTTGTTACAGCCCCTGCCGTGATCCCGCCCCTGGATCCACCAACAGACATCTCTTTCTCGGCTACACCTCCGAACTGTCCTGCACAGACCTCGGATATCACACTCACCGTGACCGGGGGAGTAGGAGCGATTACCTATGAGATCATCGCCCCTGTTGCCGTGAATAATGGGAACAGCAACGTATTTACCGGACTTGCGCCCGACACCTATACTTTCAGGGTAACTGACAGCAACGGATGTAGCTATGACGAGAATTTCACCCTTAACCCTGTCACACAGGTGCAGGTTGCAGGGGTTCTGGTAAGCGACGTAAGTTGTGTGGGGGCAGCCGATGGTGCGATCGATTTTGCGGTCTCTGATTTTGCCACGACCTATTCCTATTCCGTCAATGGAGGGGCAGCCGTGACCGGTCAATCCGCTGCGACCATCAACCTTACCGGCCTGTTGGCTGGAAACTACACCATTGTAGTGACTGATGAAACCACTAACTGTACGGATACAGATACCATTACTGTGAGCGAGCCTGCCAATCCGCTCGCCTTTACCTTTGTGGTTACTCCGCTGACCTGTACCACAGATGCGAGTGTGACCATCACGGCCACAGACGGATGGGGCGGGTATACCTATGAGCTCGTCCAACCGGATACCAGTACCCTGGGACCACAGGCCCTTAACTCCTTCTACGGACTGAACCAACTGGGTACTTACACCATCAATGTCACCGATGCAGGTGGGTGTACCGTTTCAGATACATTTGATATCGTCACCCCAGCGAATCCCGTGGCCAGTATAGATCCTGCGTCCGACCTGTGTTATGCCTCCACAAGCCTGGCTACTGTGGTAGTAGGCGCAACAGGAGGTCTCGCCCCTTACTATTACAGTATTAACGGAGGTCCTACCCAGACTTCCAATACGTTCAATGACCTGATCCCCGGTAATTACACCTTTACTGTCCTGGATTCAAATGGATGTACAGATGATGTAACACTAACCATTGAGCCCGAACTCACGGCAAATGCCAATCTGACCAAGGACCTCGATTGTTCGGTATCGCCTGATGCTGTCATAGATGTCACCACAACAGGAGGGTACAGTCCTTATACCTATGAAATCAATGTAAACGGCGGAGGATATGTCGCTTATGGCGGCGGTTTCCCTTATACCACCTCCACACCAGGAACTTATCAGTTCAGGGTTACCGACAGCCAGGGATGTGTGGGTGAATCCAATGTGGTCACCGTGACCCCGGCCGTGAACCCATTTGCTACGGCCTCTGCCACAGATCCGACCTGTAATGGGGATACCAACGGGATCGTGGAGATCAACGTGGATCCGAATTTTGGAATTTCTCCCTACCTCATCAGCTTTGACGGTTCTCCTTTTACATCTCAAACCGTATACACAGGTATTGGCGCGGGGACGTACAGTTTTACGGTCCAGGATTCCAAGGGCTGTCTTTATACAGATACCGTAACCCTTAATGACCCGGCTCTCTTTGATGCTACGGTCACACCTATAGACGTGAGTTGCGGTGGCGTAGGAGTAGGAGATATTCCTGGTAGGATAGACATTACGATTACCAGTGGTGGAGTGCCAAACTTTACTTATACGCTTTACGACAACCTGAACAATATCGTACCCGTGACCGGGTCGAACCCCATAGTCAATACCTCGGCAACTTCTGTCTCCTTTGACGGGCTGGATTTTGGAGATTACTATGTGCGTATCATCGATGCAAACGGATGTGAATACTACGAAAACCCGGTGCGCGTCAGGGCCAATCCTTTCCTTACCCTGAATGCAGCGCCGGCCATCGTGGACTGCCCAACGGGAGGTACGGTGGAACTCTCGGCTGATGGAGGATCCGGTAGTTATACTTTCTCCATCTACGGTTCAGGAGTAGGCCCCACTACGGAGGTGCCTGGCCCAGGCCCTCTTGAAGAAACCGCCACCTTTACCGGGCTGAATGCCGGACAGACCTATATCTTCCAGGCCATCGATGATGGAACGATGTGTTCCAGCTATGTGGAAGTGACCATTCCGACCCTCTCGTCCATCGATGTGGTGGCAGATCCTGTGGTGACCGACGTGACCTGTTTCGGGGATACCAACGGAAGTATTTCCTTCCAGATCGAAGGGTATGACGGAACCGTGACCGATATCAATTACAGTGTGCTGGAATCTCTCACCAATAATCCTTTGGGAGCCCCTTATAGTGGCACAGTAACAGGTCCGGCCGGACCCGGCCCTACCCCTGTGGTCAATATCACCAACATCCCTCCGGGAGATTACGTGCTCTTCTTTGAGGAAGCTACTTCTCCTTTCTGTTCCAATACCTATGCATTCAGGATCCTGGAGCCAAGCCCTATCATCCTGAATCTCGTAGATAACAACAACGCGAACTGTAACGAGGATGCCCAGGTAACCGTAATAGCCAATGGAGGTTCCGGAAGCTTGACCTATGCCTTTGTACAGGACGGTGTGGCCCCGAATCCGGGCGACTTCACCGCGAGCAACTACGCCGAACTGGATCCTGCCGTAAATACCGACTGGGATGTGTACGCCATGGACGCCAACGGTTGTATGTCTCCTGTTCTGGACGTGGTGATCGCTGCAGATCCTCAGCCTGTGATCTCTGCGGTTGTACTCAATCAGTGTGCGGCCTCCGAAGGAGCTTTTGAGGTCAGGATAACATTGGATAATGCCGGAATTGGTCCATACGCCATCAGTGTGAACGGGGGCGCCTTTCAGAGCACCACCCTGGTCAATGCCGGAGATATATTCGACTATACTGGTTTGACCTCAGGCAGCTACACGTATACTGTCAGAGATTCCAACGGATGTGAGTTTTCGGATTCAGTTACAATCTATCCGCCTTCATCCCTTACAGCGGAGGCTCTGGTTCAACCTACCTGTGCCGCCAATGACGGCCAATTACTCTTAACCCCATATGGAGGCTCCGGAGTATATACCTATGAGCTCTTCCTCGGCGCCCTGAGTGTTGCGGGGCCTCAGGTATCTCCTCTGTTCACAGGGCTTGCTCCCGGCGTGTATACTGCTTATGTATATGACAGCCTCGTCTTGGGGTGCGGTGCATCTGTAAGTCTTGAACTTACTATACCCACCCTGGTGTCCTTTACCATTACACAGACTGATGTAAGCTGTTCTGGCGGCAGTGACGGTACGGTAACGGCCGTCCTTGATCCGGGAATGAATAACCCGCCTTACGAATACGAACTGTATGACGGTACAGGATTGATCCTTCTATCCGGACCTCAGGCCTCTCCCACCTTCACCGGTCTTGCCGCAGGCAACTACGAGATCCTTACACGTTCCTCCAGGCTCTGTGAGGACAGGATACCCTTTACGATCACAGAACCCGCCCCTGTTGACGTGGTGGCTACAATAACCGACTTTGCCTGTGATGCAGGAAATGCACCAACCCAGGCCGTGATCACGGCTGTTGGGTCTGATGGTACAGCACCATATATGTACAGCATAGATGGGGTAAATTTCTTCAGCTCAAACACTTTTAATGTCAATGATACCGGAGCCGTTCAAAATATAACCGTGACCATACGTGATGCGAATGGATGCACGGATACAGACATCGTGACCATCAATCCATTGCCAGTGATCACTGATGTTAGCCTGGCACAGATCGTTGCCATCACATGCAGTAACGATGAGACTGTAAGGCTGACCGTTACAGGAGGATCAGGCGATTTTGATTTCGACCTGCTGCCTTTGGGTAGCCAACCTACACAATCACCTGGTGCAGGAATATTTACAGCTGATTTCGACCTGTCTGCTCCCGGGGACTACACGTTCAGGGTAACAGACAACGTAACGGGTTGCTGGTTCACCACCGTACCTTACAACATTCCGCCATATGACCTTATCGAGGTGATTGCCACAGCGGTTACGCCTGTAACCTGCTTCGGAGACGCTGATGGCGAGATGTCCATACAGGTAAACAATTACCTCGGCAATTATACCTACCAGGTGTTTGACAGTGCCGGGGCTCCGGTAACGGGAGTAGTACCAACAGACACTTCTGTCAATCCAAGGACCATTTCAGGTCTGCCTGCAGGGAATTTCTACGTGGAGGTGATCGCAACCGATACACCTTACTGCGATGATCTCTCAAATACCGTGACCATTGGTGCTCCTGCGGCCCCGGTAGCCCTTGTAGTAACAAGCAATATCAATGCGAATTGTAATATCGGAGCACAGGTAAGCGTGCAGGCTTCAGGAGGAACTCCTGCCTATCAATATGCCTTTATGCCTACCGGAAACGTCCCCGCGCCGGGTGATTATTCAGCCAGTGCAAGTGCCATCCTGAATCCGGCTACCTATCCGGCAGACTACGATATCTATGTACAGGATGCGAATGGATGTTTCACTTTCATCACAGTGACAGTAAACGAGGATCCGTTGCCTACAGTGACCGCACCGGCTTTCGCTACAGATCAGTGTACTTCCGATGGAACCACCTACAGCTTTACCGTTGTGGGTACGGGAGTAACACCGCTTCAGTACAGCGTGGGCGCAGGGTACCAGTCGAGCCCCACCTTGACGGTATCCGCCCCAGGCACTTATACCGTGACTGTCAGGGATGCCAACGGATGTTTGGATACGGATATCATTACCATCCTGCCTCCGCTCAGCCTCACCCCTGAAGTGGTGGTACAGCCATCCTGCGCCCTGAATGACGGGGAGATCAGGATCACGGCAAGTGGTGGTTCTGGAAGCTACGAGTACGACCTTCTGGACGGAGGTGGAGTAAGTGTGATCGGTGGAGTGCCCCAGGCATCCAACACCTTTACAGGCCTTGCCCCCGGCAATTACACGGCTGTGGTATACGATATTTCAGGTTCAGGCTGTGATGCTCAGGCGCCTATTGCCCTTGAAACCCCAACCCCGGTGACATTTACCTACAACCTGGAAGATGTCTCCTGTGCGGGGGGAAGTGATGGCTTTATTCAGGTGGTTCTGGATCCGTCTAATGACAATCCGCCCTATACCTATACCCTGGACGATGGAGTGAATCCACCTGTTGTTCAGACCAGTCCGCTGTTCAATAATCTGGCTGCAGGATCCTATGACATCACGGTCACATCAGACCGCAATTGTGTCCATACAGAGACGGTGATCATCAATGAGCCCCTGCCTTTGACATTGACCGCTTCGGCTACGACCTTTGCCTGTAATCCGGATAATTCGGTAGCCCGGGCCGTTATCACGGCAGTGGCTACAGACGGAACAGCTCCTTATTCTTACAGCATTGACGGGGTGAACTTCTTTAGCAACAACACCTTTAATATCAACGATACCGGTGTGGTACAGAATATCACTGTCACCGTAAGGGATAACAACGGCTGCATCGCCACAGACCTGGTCACCATCGATCCGCTGAATGTCTTTACGGCCAGCGTCAGCCAGGTTACAGCTATTTCCTGTGTGGATCCGGAACAGGTGCTGATCACCATCACCGATGACGGTAATCCTGCCAATACCTATACCGTGGAGGCTCTTCCTGTGGGTAATCCTAATGCAACCCTCACAGCGACCCCTACGAGTACCACGGCCGAATTCGACCTCAGTGTGGTAGGAAGTTATGTATTCAGGATCACCGACAATACCACGGGATGTTATTTCACAACCGCTCCTTATGAGATCCTGCCTTATGACACCATCGATGTGGTTGCAACTGCAACTACTCCAGTGGTGTGCTACGGGGATTCGAACGGTGCAGCGGAGATCAATATCACCGGATTTACCGGAACCTATGACTATGAAGTCTTCACTTCAGCAGGAGTATCCACAGGTATTGTGGGATCAGCTGATACGAGCACAAATCCATTGTCCGTCAATGGATTGCCCGCTGGAAATTACTTTATCAGGGTGACCGAGACGGCCTATCCCTTCTGTGCTGAAGACAGCAACATCATTACCATTGTCTCTCCAAGCTCGCCTCTGGCAGCCATTGTGAATGAGATTGCGAACGTGACCTGTACGAATGACCAGGGAGAGATCCTGGTGGATCCTTCCGGTGGGTACGCACCCTATGACATCGTGCTGACCAATACCACCACAGGGCAGGTGTACACCGCAAACGGAGTGAACAGCCGGATCTTTACAGGTCTGTCTGCTGGTAATTTTACCGTGGATATAACCGATGCGGGAGGATGTGTTCTCAACGACGCCATCACTTTAACACAGCCAGCACCTATTTCTGCGGATATCACTGCAACCCCAACCACTTTGGTGTGTTATGGGGATACCAATGCCACCGTGACGGCTATCAACGTGATGGGGGGACAGGGTGTTTACCAATACCAGTTGAATTATTACGACCCCACAGGGACCGTGATCGATTTTACCAGTGGAGGACAGACAAGCCCAGTATTTAACAACCTCGGCGCTGGTATTTACAGCATTACTGTTTCCGATGGGTGGGATTGTGACGTGGAGACCGTCCAGGTTATCATCAGTGAACCTTCGGATGTGGAGAGTTCTCTGATCCAGGCATCTGCAATGACCTGTACTAATGATGCACAAATCATCCTGACCGCCACAGGGGGAACCGGGCCTTATGAATACAGCACGGATAACGTGGTCTTCTCACCTATGTCTGGTGGCAATACCCACACCTTTACCGTGACTCCAGGTGCCTACCAGTACTATGTCAGAGATTCTTTTGGATGTGAGGCCAATATCAGCAACCAGGTGACAGTTGACCCTGTGCCGCCCCTGATGATCAACCTCGACCTCAGTGCCGCCGTGATCAATTGTACGGGTGAGGCCACCGCTACCATCATTGCGGATGCCACAGGCGGACTCGGAAATTACAATTACGAACTCTATTCCGATGCTGCCCTGACCAACTTGCTGACTGGTCCGCAGGCAGACGGGGAATTCAATACCCTGCTCGCCGGCAGTTATTATATCCGTGTGACCAGCGGGGATTGTGTGGAGGTAACTTCAGAGATCCTGATCACAGATCCGATGCCGCTTCAGATAGACCGGCAGGAATTCACCAATGTTACCTGTGCCGGGGAGGCAGATGGTACCATTACGGTAGAAGTTTCAGGAGGTACCGGCAATATTTTATACGCCATCTCTCCCAACCTGAACCAGTTCGATACGGTAAATTACTTTGACCGACTGGCCCCAGGGGTGTACGACGTGATCGCCCAGGATGTGAACGGGTGTTTTATCACCTTCCAGTTCACCATAACCCAGCCTTCGCCTGTTACGGCAACCTTTGTGGCCGAGCCTGAGATATGTGCCGGTAGCGAGGATGGAACGATTACCGTCAGTGTTTCCGGAGGAACGGCCCCATACAGGACTGCGCTGAACACTACGGTTGATTCAGCCTTTGTACAGGACCAGTTCTTCTATTCAGACCTGGCCGCAGGAACCTATGTGGTCTTTATTCGGGATGCGAATGATTGTGAAACCAACGTTATCGTTGAGATCGAACCCGGAGTGAACTTAAATGGGGTGGTGGTACCTGTGTATGAATGTACCGGAAATATCCCTGGTAATTATATCAACATTACCATGGACGACCCATCGGTGCTCGGTTCCATTATGTACGCCCTGGATTCAACGGATCCTGCAGACATGCAGCTGAACCCTGATTTTACCAACATCGCTCCCGGGCCTCATTATGTTGCAATCTCGCATGCGAATGGCTGTGTCCTGACGCTTGATTTTGAGATCGAAGACTACCAGCCGCTCACCCTGACGCTGGAACAGAACAACATCAATGAGATCACAGCGATAGCCGCAGGCGGATTGCCCCCTTACACCTTCTATTTCAATGATGATGACAATGGTTCTGACAACACGTATTACATCACAGAGACTGCAACGCACACCGTGCGAGTGGTAGACAGCCTGGGATGTGAGATGGAGGCCCAGATCTTTATGGAATTCATCGATATAGAGATCCCAAATTTCTTCACTCCGGACGGAGATGGGATGAACGATCTCTGGATCCCGAGGAATATGGAGGGCTTCCCTGAAATACTAATAAAAATATTTGACCGTTATGGTAGGGAGATCGGTGTAATGTCCATAGACCACACAGGTTGGGACGGGACGTACAAAGGATCTGAATTGCCTACCGGGGATTACTGGTACATCGTGAAACTCAATGGAGAACGGGATGACAGGGAATTCGTGGGTCACTTTACATTATACCGATAAGCCGATTTAACCGACAGTGTGCTATGCGTAAGTCAATCATATTAGGAATTTTTTCACTGAGCGTGATGTTCGCCAGGGGACAGGAGCTTACCCTGCCGCAGCTGTCCCAGTACCTGGCAGACAATCCTTTTGTGATGTCCCCCACCTACGCCGGTATCGGAGATCACATCAAGGTGCGAATCAACGGGCTCACCCAGTGGGTAGGGATCAAGGATGCCCCGGACACCCAGTCCCTGGCAGCAGATGCCCGCATCGGTAATAAATCGGGGCTCGGGATGCTTCTCTATAACGACAGCAATGGGGAGACCAAACAAAGGGGGGCGCGCCTTTCCTTTGCTCACCACCTGACCTTAGACCGTTATGATGACGAATTCCTCTCCTTTGGGATATCTTATAACTTCAACCAGTTCCGCATTGACATAGAGAACTTTGACAGTCCGGATCCCACGGTCACGGACGATCGGGCAACCACCAACCACAACTTTGACGTGGGGGTGCTCTATCGCAAGGACAAATTCTATTTCAGTGTGAACGCCTCTAACCTTCTGGACAAGGACCTGACCCGTTTTAATCCGGTCTTTGAACCAAACAGGCTAAGAAATTATTACGTATACACAGGATATCGTTACACCAAAAACAAGAACAGTCGGCTGGAGATAGAACCCTCTGTCTTCTTTCAATTGTTCGAGAGCGATGGGCGTTCGGTAACCGACCTCAATGTGAAATTCAGGTGGTACGATTTTGAGGACTATTACTATGCAGGAGTCACCTACAGGTTCCTGAATGACCAGGTGGGGAATCCCTTGTATATCGCCCCTATTATGGGTCTGAAGAAAAGCAATTTCTATTTCGGGTATTCCTACCAGATCATCCTGAACGAGATCCTTGGCTTCAGCACGGGAACGCATGTCGTTACCCTGGGTGTAGACCTCTTCCAGGGGCTTAGCAATTGCCGCTGTACCTATTAATTTTTAGTGCCTTTTAGACTACCTTTGCCTCCTCACGAAGCAAAGATGGATACGATAACCCTTGAAAATATTCGGCTGTACGCCTACCACGGATGCCTGGAGGAAGAAACCCTCAT
Organism: Muriicola jejuensis; assembly: GCF_010671595.1. Taxonomy (GTDB): domain Bacteria; phylum Bacteroidota; class Bacteroidia; order Flavobacteriales; family Flavobacteriaceae; genus Muriicola; species Muriicola jejuensis. The sequence goes on from NZ_JAABOP010000001.1 coordinate 1,221,725, forward strand.
CGGAAGTGACTACAGGGTGGATGTGGAGGTTGAGGCCAGACTCGAAAAGGCCGCTATTTCAGATGAACTGGGGGATACTGCAGACTATGTCACCATGCACCGCATTGTAAAGGAGGAAATGAAGATTCCTTCAAAATTACTCGAACACGTGGCCAGGCGGATCGCCCTTAGAATACTGGAGGAGATCCCCATGGTTCAGGGAGGTAATGTGAAGGTGGCTAAGATTAATCCTCCTATTGGTGGGGATGTGGCCTCGGTTTCGATGAAATATCGATTTTCACGATAAGGTGCAAATTAAACTTAAGTTTATTCTTTGTTTAATCTTTAGATTTGTTGATCAAGGCATTGTGGTCGAATTGGTTAGACGGAGCTGCGCAACAGCTTTTATGGTGGTTCGAGTCCACCCGATGCCTCCACTGAGATCGTTTCCCTCCTGAATACCCTAAAATTAAGTGTGATCAGGAGGGTTTTTCATCTTATTTCGTAAATTTGCAGTCTTGTAAAGGCATCGTGGCCGAGTGGCTAGGCACAGCTCTGCAAAAGCTTGTACAGCGGTTCGAATCCGCTCGATGCCTCAGAAGATAAACTCCTTTGTCCATCAAAGGGGTTTTTTTATTGCCCTTCGGCTTCGCGTATTAGTTCTATGCCTTTTTCAATATTCAACTGGTCTTTTGGTAAAAACCCTTTGATTATAAGCACAATACCGCAGATTGCCAGGATCACACCCAATGCTTTTTTGACTATTCGAATCCGCTTTTGAGTCAGTTTTGTCTTAAGCTGCTTGGCGAGGAGGATCTTAAACAGGTCTGTGATCAGATAAGCACCGATCATGGCTGAGAAGAACACCAGGATACGATTGGGATCGTTATCCAGACTAGGCCCTACGACGATGATCACCCCCAGCCAGAAGACCAGAACGCCTATATTGATGAAATTCAGGAGAAATCCTTTTATAAAAAGTCCCATATACCCAGTCTTGCTGATATGGACATCCGTCTCTTCCTTGACGGGGGCCCTGTTGAAGAGGATGGTGATGGAGTAGACCAGGAGGATAACGCCCCCAAAGACGTAAAGCCCCGGCTGGTTGCTGAGATTCTCCAACAATTGAAAACTACTGAAATACGCGATGACGAGGAAGAGGATATCTGCGATGATCACCCCCATATCAAAGACCAGTCCGGCCCTGAATCCTTTGGTGGCACTGGTTTCCAGGAGAACAAAGAACACAGGCCCGATCATAAAACTCAGTAAAAATCCAAGGGGTATGGCTGCCTGAACATCTTCGATCATCCCTCTGCCTTTACATTCGTTCTATTTTACCCCCAAACACGGTCTTTTCCTCCATCTTGGCGGGATCCCCGTAAACATAGACGGTGCCCCCCGCCTTCACACTCGCTTTTACGTAATTCGTCGCAAAGATCTCCGCTGTAGAGCCCGCATTTACATTGACAGTACTAAATCCGGTTTTAAGGTCCTTTCCCTTGTAGATTCCGCCAGTATTTATCTGAACATCCTGGTTATCTGCACTCCCACTGGCATTGATGACCCCGCCGGTGACCGCTTTAACCAATAGTTGTTCGGTCTTTGTCTGAATCCTGATCTCACCACCTTCCTGGGCGCGAAGGTCCAGCACATTCTGAGTAATAGTTTCCTTGGTCGTGATCCGGGCATCCTCGTTTACGTCTATGACGATCAGATCATCGGTATAATAGAGGTCTATAAAGGTTCTGTAGCCGCTGAAGATCTTGAAGATCTCCATCCTGATCTTGAGTACCCCATCGGTATTTACAAAGGCCACCTTGGAAGTATTGGCTCCGGTGATGACAGCCTGGTTCCTGTCTGAACGGATCAGATTTACGGAAAGTCCGTCATAGACCTTGACCTCCGTAAATTTGGTAAGACTCTGCGTTACCTTGCCATCCTGGGCCTGAAGTACCCAAATTCCCAGACATAAAAAGAAGAAAAGGAACCGCTTTTTCATCTGCTGTTGATTTAGCATGCCCTGTAAAGAACGTGTAAATTTATTAAAACTTACTTCGCTTTACCTAGAAGCGTAAAATCCAGGTGTCTTTTAACCAGGTCTGTGTCCTTCACCATAACCCTCACTTCATCTCCGAGCTGGTAGACTTTTTTCCGCCTTTCTCCCACCAGGGCGTACTGCTTTTCATCAAAGGTATAATAATCATCCTTTATATCGCGGATTCGGACCATACCTTCACATTTGTTCTCGATGATCTCCACGTAGATCCCCCATTCAGTAACTCCGGAAATAACACCCACGAACTCCTGATCCTTGTGATCCTGCATAAATTTGATCTGCATGTACTTTATGGAATCCCTTTCAGCACTCGATGCCAGGTATTCCATGTCTGAAGAATGCTTGCACTTCTCCTCTATAGCTTCGGCTTTGGGAGCCTTACCTCCATCGAGGTAGTGCTGGAGCAACCTGTGAACCATCACATCCGGGTAACGGCGTATAGGGGAAGTAAAATGAGTGTAATAATCGAATGCTAAGCCGTAATGCCCGATGTTATCCGTGGTGTAAATCGCCTTGCTCATACTTCGGATAGCTAGTGTATCCACCAGGTTTTGTTCTTTCTGTCCTTTGACGTCCTCAAGAAGTTTATTCAGGGATTCGCTGATGGTCTTTTTGTTGTGGAAATTAAGTTTATGACCAAATTTTGAAATGATCCCGTTCAGCGCCATCAATTTATCCTCGTTCGGTTCGTCGTGGATCCTGTATACAAAGGTTTTTTCAGGTCTCTGCTTTCCTATGAACGCAGCCACCTTCCTGTTTGCGAGGAGCATAAACTCTTCTATAAGTTTGTTAGCTGCCTTCGCTTCCTTGAAGTAGACACTCACGGGTTCATTTTTTTCATTGAGGTTGAACTTCACCTCCAGTTTATCAAAGGAAATCGCGCCAGCATTCATCCGTCTCTCCCTTATAATCACAGCCAGGGAATTCAATTTCAACACGGCATCCCGCACCTCATTAGAAACTTCATATGCCTTTCCTCTGATAGATACTTCCTCTCCTATACGGTTTGTTTGATTCTCGATGATATACTGGGCTTCCTCATACGCAAAACGCTCATCAGAATGTATGACGGTCCTCCCGAACCACTCTTTCTTTACATTCGCATTTCCATCGATCTCAAAAATGGCCGAAAAAGTATACTTATCCTCTTTAGGCCTGAGAGAACAGGCATTGTTGGAGAGTATTTCCGGCAACATCGGTACCACCCTGTCTACCAGATAGACAGAAGTAGCCCTTTCATACGCCTCTTCATCCAGGAGCGTATCCGGAGTTACATAAAAGGAAACATCTGCGATGTGAATTCCTATTTCGAAGTTGCCATTTGGGAGTTCCTGAAAAGAAAGGGCGTCATCGAAATCCTTGGCATCCTTAGGATCTATGGTAAAGGTAAGTACCTGTCGCATATCCCTTCTTTTGGACACCTCCTCTTCCTTAATGGAGGTATCGAGTTTGTTTGCGAACCTATCCACTTCGGCAGGGAACTGATAGGGAAGACCGTATTCTGCGAGGATAGCATGGATCTCTGTATCGTGTTCTCCGGGTATACCGAGTACTTCAACTACTTTACCGGTAGGGGAATCCGAATCCTTTTCCCAGGAAAGGACCTCTACGATGACCTTTTCCCCATCTTTTGCCTTACCCACCTTATCTAAAGGAACAAAGATGTCTGTGTACATCTTGTGATCTGTAGGCCGCACAAAGGCGAATGTCTTGTGCATGTCGAGTATACCGACAAAATTGTTTTTCTTTCGCTCCAGGATGGAAACGACCTCCCCTTCGAGTTTATTGGATCTGCGTTTGGGTTTCACTAGAATCTCTACGATATCCCCGTCAAAAGCTCTGTTTATTTTATTGAAAGAAACGAACACATCATCGTCCAGACCGTCGACGATCACATAGGCATTCCCCCTGGCGGTAACTTCTATTTTCCCCTGGTGAAGCAATTTGTTTTCCAGGGATTTGTAATTTCCTCTTTCCTGTTCCCTTATCCTTTCTTTAGCTTTGAGTTCCCCGAGTCTTTTGATGAGGAAATTCCTGCCTTCTGTATCGTTGATCTCTAATTTAGAAGCGATCTGTTTGTAGTTAAAACTCTTAGTAGGTTCTTTTTCAAGAACCTCAAAAATCCCCCTCGTTATCTCGTTCTTTCTGTGTTGTTTAGTCCTTTTCTTCTTCTTCGACATTCAATTTTTAATTTGGGGCGAAAATTACGAATTTAAATCCACTGCCTTCACAGGGATCCCCTTATATCCTTACTCTTTATCTATTTGTTAACATATATACATACATATTTATCTTTTTTTGAATTTTTAAATAGAAACATATGTATAATGATGGTCTGTTAAAACAGGGTATAAATTTTATGATAAGAACTTGCGTTGAACACCAAATAAACTTTATGAGTTTTTTTTTAAACAATATAAGAACTCTAAGTCAACACATTAACTCTTTTATCAAACACGGTTAATAACCTTAATCAACTCTTTCAGGTTAATAAGTTTTACTCAGTTCCCTGTTTATATTTCCCAATAGAGAAGTGGATAATATGATGTCATCTTTTTACGACTATTTTTCGTCATGTCGTTTATATTTTGCATTAGACATTGTAATTCAAAAACCGATCTCAACTATTCAATAGTTTTCCATTGGAATTCAACAATAGGGGTTATTTCGAAAATACTGTTTACCAGTCTATTGCAATGAATGTTAATTTATTATTGTTAATAACTCAATTCCCGTGTTATAACATACAGGATTCGTAATTTAGTCCAAACCAAATTCGACACAGATATGAAAATCTCCATTGGGAATGATCACGCAGGTACAGACTACAAACTGGCTATTGTAGGCTTACTTAAATCCCTGGGTATCGAAGTGATCAACCGAGGAACCGACAGCAATGACAGTGTTGATTATCCTGACTTTGTACACCCTGTGGCCGAGGATGTGGAAAATGGAAGTTCGGACCTTGGGATCATCATATGCGGAAGTGGGAACGGCGCTTCCATGACCGCAAATAAACACCAGAAGATTAGGGCCGCTTTGTGCTGGAATAAGGAGATCACTGAATTGGCACGGGCTCATAACGATGCTAACATTCTGAGTCTGCCGGCCAGGTTCATTTCGCTCCAGCAAGCCCTGGACATGGTTAAAACCTTTTTAAATACACCCTTTGAAGGTGGCAGGCATGAAAGGCGAATTGAGAAAATAGCTTGTTCATAACCCGATAGGGCAGGGGCGCGTTCAAGGACCCTAATAGCTTATGGCGCACGCACACCACCATCACCATCACGAGAGGAGCGGCAGGAATCTGCTGATCTCCATTTTATTGAATATTGGCATTACCCTGGCCCAGGTGATAGGGGGGATCATTTCCGGTAGTCTCGCCCTGTTGTCTGATGCCCTCCACAATTTCAGCGATGTTCTCTCCCTTATCATCAGCTATCTCGCTAACCGGTTTACCAAAAAGCAGGCTTCGAGTAAGCGGACCTTCGGGTATAAAAGGGCAGAGATCATGGCGGCTTTTGTCAATTCGGCTACTCTGATCGTCATCGCCCTCTTCCTGATCAAGGAAGCTGTAGAGCGCTTCTTCCAGCCCGAGCCCATCGCTCCCTCCCTTGTCATCTGGCTTTCTGCCCTGGGGATAGCGGCCAACGGCCTCAGCGTCCTACTGATCAGGAAAGATGCTGATAACAATATGAATATGAAGTCGGCTTACCTTCACCTGCTCACTGATATGATGGCTTCCGTAGCGGTACTGTTAGGTGGACTCCTGATGTACTTTTACCAGCTTTATTGGATAGACCCGGCACTCACAATTGCCATTGGACTTTACCTCATCTATATGGGTTATGATCTTCTCAAATCCTCAACCAAGGTGCTTATGCTCTTCACTCCAGACAGCATTGAAGTAGAAGGCATGGTTGAGGAGATCAGCAGGCACAGGGCCATAAAAAATGTACATCACGTACATTTATGGCAATTGAATGAACACGAGATCCACCTGGAAGCCCATATTGATTTCCATGAGAATATCAGTATAAGGGAATTCGATGCTATCCTGAAAGATATAGAAGTAAGGGTTCATCACGAATATGGAATTACCCATGTAAGTATTCAGCCCGAATGCGGCCGATGCCACTCCAGCCAGGTGATCGTACAGGACTAAGACTATGAAGATTAAGATCAAATCCTTCGAGGAACTCACCAAAGAAGAGCTCTACCGCATCTTACAGTTAAGGGCAGAAGTGTTCGTGGTAGAACAGGCTTGTGCCTATTTGGATTTGGATGGATTAGATCAGAAGGCATTGCACGTCATTGGGTATGGATCAAACGATATTTGCGCATATACGCGCATCTTCAGGGCGGGAGATTATTTTGAGGAGGCGAGTATCGGGCGCGTGGTGGTTTCGCCTCAGGAAAGAGGAAAAGCGTATGGGAAAGAGATCATGCAGGCGTCCTTGTCTTACATTAGCAACACCTTAAACAGCCGGTATACGGTAATCTCTGCCCAGTTGTACCTCAGGAAGTTCTACGAGGAAATGGGTTTTAAAACAGAAGGGGAAGAATACCTGGAGGACGACATACCACATATCCGAATGAGGAGGACAGACCCTGCTCATACCCCTGCAGATACTTCTCAGGAGGACACTGCTTAGATCCTTATGGGATTCTTGTTGCTGAGGTTGATATCCTCTAGAAGCGTATCCGTGAATTTGTAATGGCCTTTGGTTGTGATGATCCTGAAGGCATCGGATTTCATCCTGCTCAACGCATCCAGAAAGACCCATTTGGTCTTTAGTAACTGGGGCTTATCGGTCTTGAGACTGATCTCAAAAAAATACCTCTTTCCGTCTTTGTTGGCCACAATATCAGGGGTCACCCTGGTGCCATTCATTTTCCTCAGGAAGGATTTAGGTTTCTCATAACCGTCAAGGTCAACTCTGATCTTCTCGAAGCCACGAGCTTCAAGGTGGTGTACCGATTTCTCAATAAATGCTGAATGTTCTTGTTTTTCTGACTTTACCATAGGGGATAAGATACAAAAAATAGGGGACTCATGCAATTTAAGATCATTGATTAACAGGTGTTTAAGATTTTCAGTGGATGATCAGGTATCATTCTGCCAGGTTTACAGGGAGACGGTCTTCCCTGTCTTCACGGACCTGTCGGCTGCGAGGACGATCTTTAAGCTGTTAACGGCATCCCTGAGATGGTCACTGAGGTCCTTATCCTGTAAGATGGCTTGGAGGAAGAATTCCTGTTCGAGAAGGCAAAGTCCGTCGTGGTCCGGTTCGTCCCTGGTGGAAATAAACCGATCCTTCGCACTAAACTCTCCTTTTCCATCGATATGGCTGTCGTGCAGTCTCAGCTGCCCTGTTTTGGTATGTCCTTCGACATCATCAGAAGCCGAGGCCGGTGCATCGCTTATGGAAACACAACCTCCAGGACCTATGACATCCTTGATAAAGAAGGCAGTTTCGCTCATCATAGGCCCCCATCCCGCTTCATACCAACCCACGGAACCGTCTTCAAACCGAATTTGCAGCTGGCCGTAATTGTACATTTCCGCGTCGATCTCCTCCGTAAGCCTGGCTCCGATAGCGGAGACGCTAAGGGGTTTTGACCCCGTCATCATACACATAATGTCTACGTAATGCACCCCGCAATCTACAATGGGAGACATAGATCTCATCAGCTCCTTGTGCGTCTGCCACTGCGACCCTGAACTTTGCTGATTCAGGTTCATGCGCATCACCAGGGGTTTGCCGAGGGTTTTGGCAATTTCTACGAATTGTTTCCATGCCGGATGCACCCTCAGGATATAGCCCACGACGAGTTTTCTATTACGTTTTTCAGCCAGGCCAACCAGTTCCTCGGCCTCGGCTACCGTGGTCGACAAGGGTTTTTCAACAAACACGTGAGCCCCTGCTTTCAGGGCCATCCTCACGTATTCAAAATGGGTGTCGGGGTAGGTGTTCACGGAAACCGCATCGGGCCGGGTCACTTTCAACGCTGTTTCATAATCCGAAAATGTGGGTATTCCCCCGAGAGATCTCGAGAGGTTCTCCCTGCTTTGCGGGGTTCTGCTGACCAGACCGACGATTTCAAACGCATCGATCTGTCTGTATGCCCTTGCATGACTGGCCCCCATATGGCCGCATCCCACCACCAGGACCCTGATTTTCTTCTTTTCCTCCATAACCGCTATCTGAACTTTACTTGCCAGTACAGGCTTTATAAAGGTAGGAAAAACCGGTATGACAGAGAAGAAACAGAGCCGGGCCGGGCGTTAGAAATATCGATTAAGGAGTCCTTTCACGGAGCTGGCATAGGACGCCCCAAAAAGGTTGAGATGTACCAGGAGGTAGTACAGCTGGTAAAGATCTATCTCCGCCTTATCAGGCATGGGAAAGGGATAGGCCGCTTCGTAGGCCTGATAAAAAGAAGAGGAGAAACCACCAAAGAGTTTACTCATAGCGATATCCATACCCGGATGGGAAAAGCTCGTGCTTGGATCTATGAGATACGCTTCCCCTTTTCGGGAAATCAGGTAGTTACCACCCCAAAGGTCGCCGTGTATGAGGGAAGGCTCAGAAGGACTACAGAGATCCCTGAGTCGCTCTTCCATCAAATCTTCTCCGGGGATCTCACCGGAATCCAGCAGTTTCTTGTTCCGTGCCATTTTAAGCTGAGGGATCAACCTTTGTGTGGTGTAGAATTCCGGCCAGTGCGTCCGCTTTTCGTTGGTCTGGGGGAGGGAACCGATGAAATTATCTGCATCCCACCCGTAAAGAGAGTCTTTTGTGGCGTGTAGTCTTGCAAGTTGTTCTCCGAAATGTATCATATCCATTTCTGAGGCAGTTCCTCTATCGATGTATTCCAGGAGCAGGCACCCGCCGTTTTCCAGTTTTCCGATATGCAGGACCCCCGGAGTTTTGATACAACCGACAGCGGCAATGGCTTCCAATCCGTCTTTCTCCGCCTGGAGCATGGCGTGCCCCTGCAATCCGCTCTGGTATTTACAGAAGCAGTGATCTCCTTCCAGGTCTATTTTCAAAGCAAAGGAAATATCTCCACCCTGTACCGGTACGGCAGAGGAGACCCTCTTTCCCATCACTTGTTCGATATGTTCTCTCAGGAACCGCTCCACGGCTTACAGGCTGAATCTGTCTCCGAAGGCGGCGATGCGGAATCCCTCTGAGATTACTTCATTATACGCTTTGTTATCAGGGGATAAAAGGGGGTTGGTATGATTGAAGTGGATAAAGTGAATTTTTTGCCTTTCTCCCTGGGGCAGGGACCCGAAGAGCTTCATGCTCTCCACGACAAAAGGATGGGGTATGGCTGACATATCCCGTGTTTGAATCTCATCCCCGTCAAAAAAGGTGGCATCTAGAAAGGCGTAATCTACTCCGGAGATCAACTTCGAGATATCGCGATCCCACCTGTCCCATTTGTCGATATCGGGGATAAAGAGGGCTTTTTTTCGGGGTCCGCTGATGAGATAACCCACTGTTTCTGAATATTCATCCCTGTGCGGCACAAGAATGGGTTCGACAGAAACCGAAGGAGTGAGAGACCACAGGGAATCTGGCTCAAGAGTACTTACACTTATATTGTTTTGGCTGACCAACTGATCCCAGGGGCCGTTATTTTCCAGGAAATGAGTCATCCTCCCCATAGCAAAGACGGACACTTTGCCCGCATTTATAGCCTCTTTCCCGAAAAACATGAGTCCGGCGTAATGCCCAATATGAGCATGTGTAAGGAAAACGCCATCCGGCATCACTCCTCTGGAAACTCCTGATATGCGATTTAAAAGTGCGAGTTGGGAGGCGATATCAGGGGTGGCCTCAAAAAGAAATCTCTTTTCGTGTAAGCGGTCCACCAGACCCAGAGAGACTACTTTTCTCCTGGGATCCGGATCTTCAAAAAGTTCGCGGCAACACTCCTTTTCACAACCGATCTGAGGGGAACCCGCATCCTGCACGGTGCCCAGTACAACAAGTTGTACGGCAGGCAGAGTAGCGGTTGCACCCTCCTCTTGGGTTTTGGCCTGAGTACTAACGGCACCCTGCCGGCAGGACAGCAGAAGTACCAGAGCTAAAAATACCCCTATCAACACTTGATTTTTCAGGGGTCTGATCGTCATTTGTAGAGTTCTTCGTAATACTGCCTGGCCATTCGCTCACTTGTAAAAGCCGCCAGGACGTCATCCATTCCCTTAAAGACGATATCCGACCATTTGCCAGGAGTATCATAGTACAAAGGTAGAACCTTATTTTCCAGCCAGTCATAAAGGTTACGGCTGTCAAAAACATCTTGTTCCTCAACCGGACTTTTCGAGTCTGCCTCCGGAAGAACAAAACAGTTCTTTCCATCCTTGGCAAACTCGGGCACCCAACCGTCATTGATGGACAGGTTCACACTGCCGTTCATAGCGGCGGTCATACCGCTGGTTCCCGAAGCTTCTCTGGTGATCCGCGGGGTATTCAACCATATATCGGAACCGGCTTTCAACAGCTTGGAAAGAGCCATTTCGTACCCCGTCAGCACAGCTGTATTGTGTCGGTATTTGGTGAAGTGGACCAGTCTGTCGAATACTCCGATACCACCCATATCTTTTGGATACGGCTTTCCGGCCCAAATAATTTGCACCGGGCGCTCTGTATTGCTCAGTAATTTCTCAAAACGCTCCATATCGTGCAACAGGAGGTCTGCCCGTTTATAACCCGCAAAACGACGTGCCCAGACGATAGTGAGCACCTCGGGATCGAAGAGCTTGCCGGTCTGGTCCAGGACCGTTCTGAAAAGGTCTTGTTTCAGGTGGGCCTTTCTCTTCTGAAATGCTTTGATGTTGTTGGCCTTCCTCGCTTTTTGAAGGTCCTCGTCCTGCCAGAATTTCTGGTTCTGAGCATTGGTAATGGGGAAGATCTTCGAACTTCCCGCGTGTCCCTTCCACATTTCCCTGGAAACCTTGGCGTGTAATTTGGATACAGCGTTGGTCCTGTTTGCCATTCGCAGGGCAGCCACGGTGTAACTAAGCCGGTGGGAACCCCCTGTTTCCTGCATCAGTTCCTCTTCAGAGAGCCTCCTCCCAAAGAAACCACTGTCGTTCAGGGCATAGGCATCGCGCTCTACGTTCCCTGCCATTTCGGGAGTATGGGTGGTAAAGGCCATACTTTCCTTCCCCACCCCCTGATTTCTCAGGTAATAGAAGGCCGGTAAGGCATGTCCCTCGTTGAGGTGATAGATATCCGCACCCCCAAGCGCCTGAACCAGTTTGGCACCACCTATTCCGAGTACGATGTTCTGGCAGATACGAGTGAGTTCGTTGCTGTCATAGAGGTGGTTCATGATAGACCTGGAAAGATCGTCATTGCCTTCCAGATTGGTAGTAAGTAAATAAATGGGTACCGAACCGAATATCTCCGGCTTCAGGACCATGGCCCTGACCTTTACGGCCGTGTTACCAAAAATGGAGACCTCAACCTCGTGGCCGGAGTCTTCCAGAAAATTGTAATGTTTTTCGACGAAGTCGGGACGCAGGGTCTGGTCTTTGTTCCGACTCTGATCGTAGTAGCCGTATTTCCAGAGCATGCCGATCCCGATAACGTTCTGTTTGAGTTCAAAAGCAGATAGCATATGGGATCCCGCAAGGAAACCGAGCCCCCCGGAATATATTTTCAGGGCCTGGTGAATGCCGAATTCCATGCTGAAATAGGCCACTTTTTTCTTAAAAGGGGCACTGGGCTTGTATGGGTGATACCAATGGTAGTATTTGCTGGTCATGTCTTTAGCTAGAGAATGAAAGTGGCAAAAATAGGAAAACGGACGATGTGAAACGCAGAATCAGGTAAACCTTTTGAATAGAGGGAAATACAAAAAGGATATAACCGATCGCCTATTTATTGATGTAGAGAAAATACTGGAGTCCTATTATTTCAGGATGGCTTTGTATTTAGACGCATCCCGAAGTAACTGCGTGCTGGCCAGGATCGCCTCGTCGTTCTCCAAATAGTAGTCATAGAGACCTTCCCGGTATACGTGTCGCTTGATGATCTCGTCTTCCAGGTGCTTACTTATCTCTTTCCTGTAGGTGTCTAGAGCCGCCAGCTTGCTTTTTTCAATACTCAGCAGCAGGGCTTTGGTGTTTTCTTCCACCTCCTGATTAAAGATCTCTTTGTTCTGTCCTGTCAGGGACTCCTTTAAGGCGAGTTCTGTTTTTGTCTGGAAATCGAAACTGCTGGAAGAAACGAATCTTTTAAAAGCTTCAAAATCAGCATCCGACAAAGAAAAATCACCCACATTCATTTCGGGGTGTGCGTAGTAGTAATCGGTGGCGTAATCGAAGAGGACATGGTTGTTGACCAGGGCGTTTACAAGATCATTGGTATTCAGGGCGGCGATGGGAATGTCTGGCATGATTCCGCCTCCGTCCTGTACCTTCCTTCCGTTCCTGGTCTTAAAATCGTTGAATTGGGTATTCTTCACCGCATTTCCCGAATCGTCCCGGTTCCAGTAATCCAGGGATTGAATACATCTCCCGGAAGGGGTGTAATAGCGGGAAATCGTCACTTTCAACTGGGTCCCATAAGTGAGTTTCAAAGGACGTTGCACCAGACCTTTCCCAAAACTCCTGGCTCCGATCACCACGGCCCGATCCAGGTCCTGCAAGCTGCCCGAGACGATCTCGCTGGCAGAGGCGCTTCTTCCGTCTACGAGCACTACCAGGGGAATTTCCTCATCCAGGGCTTTGTTGCGGGTCTCGTAGCTCTGGTTGAATTTTTTGACTTTCGATTTGGTGGTAACCACCAGGGTGCCTTTTGGCACGAAGAGGTTGGTGACGTTGATAGCCTCTGAAAGCAGGCCCCCGGGATTTCCCCTGAGGTCGAGGATCAGTTTCCTCGCCCCTTCGGCCTTGAGCGATTCAATGGCGTCTTTGGTCTGGGAAGAGGCCTTTTTATTAAAACGGGAAAGGACGATATAGCCGGTTTCTTCATCTACCATATGGAAATAGGGAACGGCATCCACCTCGATGGCCTCCCTTTCGATGGTGGCTTCATAGGTCTTCCCCTGTCGCCTGTAGGTAACGTCTACGGTGGTATTGTTAGCCCCTTTGAGGAGTTCGCTGGCATCATCCTGAAAATCTTTCACATCGATCCCAGCTATGGTCACGAGTTCATCTCCGGCTTTGAGGCCTGCCTTATCTGCGGGATACCCTTTGTAGGGTTCTACAATGACGAGCCTGTCTTCATAGGACCTCACAAGGGCACCGATCCCGGAGTATTCCCCCGTATTGTTGATTTTAAAGGTCTCAACATCCTGCTCATTGAGGAATTTGGTGTAAGGGTCCAGGTCGTCCAGCATATTCTTGATGGCGGTATCCATCAGTTCTGCGGGATTGGTCTCATCCACGTAGTTCATGTTGAGCTCCTTGAACAGGGTAGTAAAGATCTCGATCTGTTTGGCAATTTCGAAGAAATCGGTCTTGAAGCTGCTCGCTCCTACCAACAGGAAGATAGCCAGTACTGGAATTAAAACTCTTTTATGAATCAGCTTTCTCATCATCCATCCGTGTTAAAAATTTTTCGAATACTTTGCGCAGGGTCGTTTCAACGTCCTGAAAAGAGGTCATTTCCTTCCCAAGGTATAAAAACATTAAGGCATAGCTTCCCTCAGATTTGTTAAAAATGCGATGCTTGTTGAGCCGGTAGGCCTCTCTTAACAGCCGTTTTATTCGGTTTCTCTGCACTGCTTCGCGAAAGTTCTTTTTGGGCACGGTAAAACCCACCTGAAATTTGGATATCTTATTCTCTGTTCTGAGGAAGATCAGCTTGAGCGGAAAAACGGTAATGGAGGTGCCTTTGTCAAAAACCTCCCTGATTTGTTTTTCGCGTTTTAATTTTTCTTCTTTGGGAAATGTAAACCTCATCTGGGGGTAAAAATAGCAAGAATAAGCATGCGGGGTGGGAATGACAATTGTCATATTTTCACCTGCAGGAAGGCCGTACATTGTGTCTTTGTTGCACGCATAGGAACAAACAAATCGTCATGGGAGAAAAAATTGTCCAAAGGATCAAGACCGCAGAAGACAAAAAAATATACATCGACCACCTGCTCAATGACATTGAGACCCTCGAACTCATGCTCAACAAGGGCCTTCTGGCGGCGACCCCCGTACACATAGGGGCGGAACAGGAATTCTGCCTGGTCGACGATTCCTGGAACCCTTCAGATCAGGGAATTAGCGTATTGAAGGATATTGCAGATGACCATTTTACTTCCGAGCTGAACAAATACAACCTGGAAGTCAACCTGGACCCGGTAAAGCTCGAAGGAACCTGCTTTTCCGAAATACACAAGCAGCTCAACAGCCTGCTTTCCAGGGCCAAGGATGCAGCAGCCAAACACCGGGCCAAGGTGATCCTCACCGGCATCCTTCCCACGATCACACAGAAGTATCTGCAGTATGATTACATGACGCCGGTTGATCGGTATCAGATCCTCAACGAAGCTATCCGGGCAATCCGGAAGGACGATATTGAGCTCCATATCAAAGGAGTCGACGAGGTGAATCTCCACCACGACACTATTCTCTACGAGGGGTGCAATACCAGCTTCCAGTTGCACCTTCAGATAGACCCTGAACAGTTCGCCAACACATACAACTGGGCACAGGCCATCGCAGGGCCGGTCCTGTCCATTTGTGTGAATTCTCCCATGCTGATGGGGAAGGAGCTTTGGGAAGAGACCCGGATCGCCCTGTTCACTCAAAGCGTGGACACGAGAAGCAGCACCTTTATCCTGAACGAAAAGGAATCCCGCGTTCATTTCGGGCAGGATTGGGTAAAGGGCAGTGTGGCAGATTATTACAAGGATGCCGTGATCAATTTCAGGAGCCTGGTGACCACCACCATTGAGGCAGACAGCCTGAGTCAGTTCCATAAAGGAGAGATCCCCAAACTAAGGGCGCTCACCCTGCACAATGGGACAACCTACCGGTGGAACCGACTGTGTTATGGGGTTACCGAGGGGAAACCCCACGTGAGGATAGAGAACAGGTATCTACCTTCCGGCCCCACCACGGATGATGAGATCGCCAATATGATGTTCTGGGTAGGCCTGATGCAAGGGAGACCCAAACACCTTGATGACATCCACCTAAAAATGGATTTCAAGGACGCGAAGAGCAATTTTTTCAGCGCTGCGCGCTATGGGATGAGCACCCAGTTCTATTGGGAGGGGAAACTTATCAGCAGCAAGGACCTGCTCCTGGATCATCTCCTGCCCATGGCTTTCAGGGGGCTTTACAGCATGAATGTAGAACCCAGGGACGCAGAGCACTACCTCTCTATTATAGAAAGGCGGATCAGGTCGCACACGGGATCCCGATGGATGATCCATTCATTTCGCAAACTCAGGAAGGAACACAGGGTCCCCGAGGCCCTTAAAATTCTGGTGGCGACCATGTATGAAAGGCAGGAAAAGAGGTATGCGGTAGATGCCTGGCAATTGGCCCGGGGGGATGAGTACAAGACCTCGAAAGAGGAACTCACGGTCGGGGATCGTATGAATACCAGGATCATCACAGCCCAGGACAGCGACAGCGCAGAACTTGTGCTGAGGATGATGCTGTGGAAAAATATACACCACGCTCCCATTCTGGACGATGATCTAAACCTGGCAGGCCTGTTGAGCTGGGTGGATGTGGAACATTTCAAGAATAATCCCGAAGAAGAACCGGGCAGCATCAGGGAGATTATGAAAACAGATCTTATTACTGCCACAGAGGACCTTCCGCTTGAAAAGGCCAGGAAAATGATGAAAGAGCATAAGATCCATTGCCTTCCCGTAGTAAGGGGCGAAAAACTGGTGGGGATCATCACGAGCAACGACCTCTGATCCATGCCAACGGCCAGGACTGCCATAGATACTCACCTGAAACGGATCCTAGGCCACATTAAAGGCCGGGAACCCGGCCCTGTCTTGGTGTTTTTCGGAGGCATCCACGGGAATGAACCTTCAGGCATACAGGCCCTGGAGAAGGTATTCGACGACCTCAGCAGGAACCCTCTTTCCATCAAGGGCCACATTTATGGCATAGCCGGTAATATCCCTGCCATTCTTCAGAACAGGAGATACTTGGAAAAGGACCTGAACAGGACCTGGTTCAGGGAGGATATAGCAGCCCTGGAGAGGGGCGAACAAACGCCTATCACATCCGAAGACCGGCAGATGCTGGAGATCCTCGGGGTGATCAGAGACCTGCTTAAGGCTCATGAAGCGCCCTTCTACTTTATCGATTTCCATACGACTTCCAGCAAGACCCTGCCGTTCATCACGATCAACGACGCCATGATCAACAGGAAATTTGCGAGAAACTTCCCTGTCCCCATTATTTTGGGGATAGAGGAATACTTAGAGGGTCCTGTTCTCAACTACATCAATGAATTCGGGTATGTATCCCTTGGGTTCGAATCGGGCCAGCACGCCAGTGAGGAGGCCCGTGTAAACAACATTGCCTTTTTCTGGCTGAGTCTGGTTTTCACAGGGGCCCTGCAGGAAGAAGAGGTTGAGGATTTCAACACCTATTTTGCCGAATTAAAACAGTCTGCCGCGAACAACCGGAACTTTTACGAGATCACTGAACGCTATGCTATTGAATCCGGTGACACTTACGAAATGATTCCCGGATTTAGCAGTTTTGAGACTGTGAAAAAGGGCAACTTACTGGCCACCCACAATGAGAAGCAGGTAGTGGCAGAGAAAAAGGGAATCTTGTTTATGCCCCTGTATCAGCAACAGGGAGCGGAGGGATATTTTATGATCCGGCGGATCCCAAAATGGGTCCTCGCCCTCTCTGGAGCTCTCAGGAAGTTCAGGGCCGAACACCTCCTCGCCAGTTTGCCGGGCGTGAGTTGGAAGGACAGGGAGAAATCACAGCTGATCGTAAACCTCAGGGTTGCCCGTTTTTACAGCAAGGCGATCTTTCACCTGCTGGGATTCAGGAACCGCACCCTGGACCAAAACCATCTTTTGATCAAAAACAGGGAAAGGGCTGCCAGGAATGAGCTTTATGAAGAAGCCCCCTGGTATTGAGCCTTTTTATTCCTGTTCAGACAACCAGATATTGTTATTGATCTCTATATCCGCCATAAGCTGGGAAGGGTCTATAACGATCGCTTTGATCTCGCTCAAAGGCCTTGATATCTCGAAAGAATATTCCGGGGTGGCCCAGTTCCAATCCGGCAAGGTGGTGCGTTTTACCTGTCCGTAGGGATTCTCCTTTTCTCCCCTCATCATCTGCAAGGGGATATAGTAGGTCTCCCGGCTTCCATCCCCGTACACCACCAGAATGTCCAGCGGCATGGGCATCAGGCCAATGCGTGCCAATTCGATCTGCGTTTTGCCTTCTGAGTCGCGAACCCCTTTAATCCCATAGTCGATGGTATTGGTGGTCTGCGTCCAGTCTGTCAGGTACCAGTCG
Organism: Muriicola jejuensis; assembly: GCF_010671595.1. GTDB lineage: Bacteria > Bacteroidota > Bacteroidia > Flavobacteriales > Flavobacteriaceae > Muriicola > Muriicola jejuensis. Next base: position 1,239,253 of record NZ_JAABOP010000001.1, read on the forward strand.
AGTTCCATCCCTGACACTTTCTCAGCTGTGCGCTTGATGTCATTTGGGGTAGGGTGTTTGAATTTAAAGTCGGCATAATACCTCTTCAAGGTGGCCATCAGTTTGTCCTGCCCGATGATGTACCCCAGCTGGGAGAGGAATACTGAGCCCTTGCTATAGGCAGAACGGCCATAGGCCTGATTGAATTCATACCGGTCTGCATGGGTGGTCTGAGGCTGTTCCTTCCCGGAGAGGACCAGGTTGTAATAGCCGTTATATGAATCCTCGAAGGGGTTGGACTTGTTCTGATTCATGACAGTGTTCATGCACAGGTCTGAAATGAAGGAAGTAAAGCCTTCATCCATCCATTCGTGTTTGCCCTCGTTGGTCGCCAGCAGGTGCTGGAACCAGGAATGGGCCAATTCATGCACCATCACCCCCACCAGGCTGCCAAAGCTGCGCTCCCCGGTGATCAGGGTACTCATGGCGTACTCCATTCCCCCGTCCCCTCCCTGGACCACGGAGTACTGCTTATAGGGATAGGGCCCGATATTCTCATTAAAAAAACGCATGGCCTCAGCCGTCTTGGGCTGGAGGTTCTTCCAGTTCTCCTTGATCTCCGGTTTGTTCTTGTAGAAGAAATGCAGGGTAGGGCCGTCTTCCATGGGAAGGATATCGTGTATATAATCAGGGTCGGCGGCCCACATAAAATCGTGTACCATGGGCGCCTTGAAATGCCATGAGAGCGTCTTGCCTCTGGGCTGCTTCACTTTGGTCCCCGGGGCTTCATATCCATGCCCGATCTCTTGAGGATTTTGCAGATAGCCGGTGCCCCCCAGGGTGTAATTTTTGTCGATGGTGATGGTGACATCGAAGTCGCCCCACACCCCGTGAAACTCCCGGGCGATATAGGGATATGCATGCCATCCTTCAAAGTCGTATTCAGCTAATTTGGGATACCACTGACTCATGGAGAGTGCCACGCCTTCCTTGTTATTTCTACCGGAACGCCTGATCTGTAAGGGCACTTGTCCTTCAAAGACCATGTTGAAGGTGGAGGAGGTATTCGGCAAGATGGGATGATCAAGATCCACCACCAGGATGGTACCTTCCAGGGAATAGGAGACGGGTTTTCCATCCTGTGATAAATTGGAAGCCCGAAGATATCCTATCTCATCAGGTTTTAGGGCCGCGATCCTGCTTTTCCCGGCATCGTCTACCATCCTGCCATCCGGATCCTCGATGTGCTGTAACCTCATATCCATCTCGCTGCCGGGCTGGAAGGCATTGAAATACATGTGGTAGTAGACCCTGTTGAGGGTATCCGGGGAGTGGTTAGTGTATATGAGCTGTTGTTTTCCTGAATATTGGTAGGTCTCCACGTCCATAGCTACGTCCATGGTATAGTCTACTGCCTGTTGCCAGTAACCCCGGTTACCCTGTGCACTTCCGGTGAATACCACTGAGAGAAGAAAGGAGATACCGAGGCAGATCTTTGATTTGAAAAACATGTCTTTTGTTATTTTGATTTAGAATCTGAAACTTTTTGTGCCATGATCAGGGCGTTGTAGGCATTGGCTATTTTACCCGTTCTGGAAAGCTGGTCAAAGGGCTTTGCTTTTTCGGGATCTCCACCAACTACAACGGACATCTTTGTGCTCAGGCCGGAATCCATAAGGATATGCTTTACTTCTGAAGCCGTCAGGTTTGGAAAGTAGGACCGGATCAGGGCCGCGATACCACTCACGGCCGGAGCCGCCATGGAGGTACCTCCCTGGAATTCGTATTTGCCCCCGGGCATAGTGGAATAGATACTGCCCCCGGGGGCGAAGAGATCCACATTTTGTTTCCCGTAATTGGAAAAGGAGGCCACCATCTCAGAACCATAGGTGTTGTTCAGGGCTCCCACGGTGATCACATTGTCTGCGAATTCTGTTTCGCCAATCATATGGTCGTTGGGGTAATTGGTATTCTTCTTATCGTCCAGGTCCAGGGCATCGTTCCCGGCGGCATGCACGATCAACACGTCCTTGTCTGCCGCGTATTTGATGGCGTCATATACCCATTCCGCATTGGGGGAAAAGGCTTTTCCGAAGCTGGCATTGATGATCTTTGCACCGTTATCTACCGCATATCGTATCCCCAGGGCGATATCCTTGTCGTATTCATCCCCGTTGGGCACAGCCCTTATGCTCATGATCTCCACGTTGTTTGCCACGCCATTCACACCCAGGCCGTTGTTGCGTTCTGCGGCAATGATCCCTGCCACGTGGGTGCCGTGGCTTTCATCCTCCACGCGGTTCACAGGGTTCCCGTTCCCGTAAATCCGGTCGTTGAAGTTATACGGATCGTCCCCTACCGCCTTACGGCCGTCAAAGTCCACATTGAAGTGGTAATCTATGCGCTCATTGAAATAGTCAACCCCTTCACTGGCTCGTTCGATGTCCTCCTCTATCAGGACGATGACTTCCGGGATGTTGTCCCCGTAGTTGAACATCTGCTGTATCACGCTCACACTTCTTTGCAGTCCGGAGTCCGTGGTGTCAATACCCGCAACCTCTTCCTTGGAGTAGTTTGCTTTCCCGAGTTCTTCACTGACCGCTTCGTGTGATTGCTTTACGATCCCAAGGATCTGCTCCGTCTGCTGTTTGTTCGACAACAGGATTTCCCTCGTCTCCCGGGCCTCCTTCAGTTCTTCATCCAGCTTTTTCCTGGCGGTGGCCCTAAGGGCTTCATCTCCCAGATTCAACCTGAGGATGCGGGCGTATTCCAGTTGTTCGTTATAGGCCTCTCCCAGGAAGTTGTACCCGTGCACGTCGTCCACATAGCCGTTCCCGTCATCATCCACACCGTTCCCGGGTTTTTCCCCTTTGTTGGTCCAGATCACCTCGTCCAGGTCCTCGTGGTTGAGGTCAATTCCTGAATCCAGGACAGCCACGACCACCTTCTCCCCCTTTTTCTTGCCGATGATCTCATCGTAGGCCTTGTCTACACTCATCCCGGGAATGGTATCTGTAAGCAGGTCTGCATGCCCCCAGGATTCTTTTTCTGCCTCCGTGAGAGGGGCGATTTTCAGCGGAACCGCATCTATGTTTTCGATGGGGGTCGATACGATATTGATGCTTCCGCATCCCATCATGGCAAAACCTGCACTCCAGAGCAGGGACTTCAGTTTCAGATTCCTTATCATTCTGTTTCTTTTAATGAATTTTACTGTAATAGCTTCCTTTATGGGGAAGGCGGATCTTTTCCACACACCCCCTGTCTGCCAGGGTCACGTACACGGTTCTGCCGTCCCGCCCCCCGAAGGCCAGGTTTGAAGGGTTCTTTCCTTTTAGGCGGATCTCCTTCAGGACTTTTCCCTTGGGGGAGACCAGAACCACCGTTCCCTTCCCATATCGCGTGATGAGCAGGTTCCCCTTTACATCGCAACGCATTCCGTCCAGGCCATAATCCTCGAATGAGATCAGAAGTTTTTTCCCGGACAGGGTTCCGTCAGGCAGGATGTCGTACTTCCATACTTTCCGCTGTTCTGATTCATTCACATAGAGGTATTTACCGTCCGGACTTACCTCTATCCCATTGGTGGTTCCCATACCCGACTCGAGCAGGACCAGTTCTCCGGCCCCTGGTACCATCCACAGGTTGCCGGTACCTTCCCCCCAGTTCGGGTCGCTCAGGTAGATCACCCCGGTATCGGAAAGGGCCAGGTCGTTAGGCTGGTTCATTTCAGGGCCTTCCACGTACACTTCAGGTTGTTTTGAATCGCGTTTTACCCGATAGACCTTGTGGCCTGCGTAATCGGCTATATACATGGTTCCTTCCCTATCAAAGCGTATGCCATTGCCTATGCTGCCCTCCGGCAGTGTGAGGTATAACTCGGCCATCCCTGTTTCACTTACGCGTCCAATGGTGCCCTGTTCCCCGTAGTTTACCGCATAGAGAGCGCCTGATTTGTCCACAGCAGGACCCTCGATTCCTTCGGTAAAGCTGAATTCAGGGGTAAGGTCCTCGCTCTGGAAGGCGTGTAAAGGATTCCAGAAGCTCAGGATCAGTGAGATAATGAGTACGGGCCTATGAGAAGATTTCATCAAACGAATAGGTGTTTTTTAAGCGAACCCCTTTTTCTGTGTGCTGCAGGGTACAGACCTCCTGATGGGCGTCGTGTTCCAGGAAGAGGCAGAAACCTTCGTCAGCAGCCCGGTTGAGGAAAGCCTCCTTTTCGGGCAGGGTCAGCAGGGGGCGTGTATCATACCCCATCACATAAGGCAGTGGGATATGCCCTACCGTTGGCAGGAGGTCGGCCATAAAGACGAGGGTTTTCCCTTTGTATTGAATGTGGGGGATCATCTGTTTGTCTGTATGCCCATTCACGAAGAGGATATCAAAACCCAGTTCAGGAGCATGTCCGTAGGGTGAGCCGGGGACAGATACGAATTTCAGTTGCCCGCTTTCTTCCATTGGGAGGAGGTTCTCCTTGAGGAAGGAGGCCTTTTCCCTGGCATTGGGGTTTACCGCCCATTCCCAGTGGGGTTGATTGGTCCAGAATGCGGCATTTTTAAAGGCGGGCTCGTATCCCGTACGGTCTGCATTCCATTGGACGCTTCCCCCACAGTGGTCGAAATGCAGGTGAGTCATAAACACATCGGTGATGTCATCCCTGTGAAAGCCGGCCTTCTTCAGAGAATCGTCCAGCGTATGATCTCCCCACCGATAGTAGTAACTGAAGAATTTATCCGATTGTTTGTCCCCCATCCCTGTATCGATGAGGATCAGCCTGTCTCCGTCCTCTATGAGGAGGCAACGGGCGGCGATATCGATCATGTTGTTGGCATCTGCGGGGTTGGACTTGTTCCAAAGCGACTTGGGTACAACACCGAACATGGCGCCTCCGTCTAATTTAAAATTTCCTGCTTCTATGGGGTACAGCTTCATGAAATCGACAAAACAGTGCGCAAATTAAGAAAAGAGAGGGCTACAACTTCCTTTCCCGGCGGAATTTAACAAATCCTTGAGCATTCCTCCGACGAAGGGACATATTCCTGAGGAAAGTACCTGTATCGAAGGAAATCCTAAGCGTTCCGATGGGTGTTAACGGAATATTGTTTTTATTTGTCAAAGATGCAAAAAGGGAAGAATCATGACCTTTTGCTTAAATAGAAAGAAATGCTTGAACTGGCGGGGATAATTATTCTGGGAATTGTGGCGCAATGGGTGGCCTGGAGATTAAAGCTTCCGGCCATCCTGCCGCTTATCCTTATCGGCTTGCTGGTAGGACCCATCTCCACCTTGTATACGGAGGACGGCACCAAACTCATCGAGCCTGTCTGGAATGGGGAGAAGGGGCTTTTTCCCGGGGATGGGTTGTATTATTTTGTATCCCTGGCCATCAGTATCATCCTCTTTGAAGGGGGACTCACCTTAAAGCGGTCTGAGATCTCCAATGTGGGACCGGTGATCACGAAGCTGATCACCATAGGGACCATGGTGACCTTTTTTGGGGCTGGGATCGCGGCCCATTTTATCTTTGACCTCAGCTGGCAGATGTCCTTTCTGTTCTCGGCCCTCGTGATTGTCACCGGACCTACGGTTATCACGCCCATACTTCGGAACATTCCGCTAAAAAAAGATGTTTCTGCTATTTTGAAGTGGGAAGGTATCCTGATCGACCCTATCGGTGCCCTGGTTGCGGTACTGGTATTCGAATTCATCAGTGTGGGGGAAGGACAGGCCTATACTAAGACCGCCCTGATCGAATTCGGCAAGATCCTGCTTTTTGGATTTACCTTCGGATTTACCTTTGCGCACGCCCTGGCCTTTGCCATCAAAAAGAATTTTATCCCCCACTACCTCCTCAATGTAGTCTCCCTTTCGGTAGTCCTTCTGGTCTTTGTAGAATCGGATATCTTTGCCCATGAATCGGGCCTTTTGGCCGTGGTGGTCATGGGAATGGTGATGGGGAACATGAATCTGCCCAACCTCAAAGAGCTGCTCTACTTCAAGGAGTCCCTCAGCGTCCTGCTGATCTCCATCCTGTTCATCCTGCTGGCGGCTAACATCAATATCAGCGACATGGAGCTGATCTATAACTGGAACACGGCCATCCTCTTCCTGATCATCGTATTTCTGATCAGGCCTTTGGGGGTCTTTCTGAGTACGCAGGGTTCGGGTCTGAAACTGAATGAAAAACTTTTTATCGGGTGGGTGGGCCCGCGGGGGATCGTGGCAGCCGGTATCGCCTCCCTTTTTGGCTCCAAGCTGATCGCAAAAGGAGAGCCCGGGGCCGAATACATCACCCCATTGGTTTTTATGATCGTCCTGGGGACGGTACTGCTCAATGCCACCACAGCAAGGCTTATTGCCAAATGGATTGGCGTGTTCCTCGAACGATCCGAAGGCATCCTTATCATCGGAGCCAGCAAGATTTCCAGGATCATTGCGAATTACCTCAAGAACAACAACCGCCATGTGGTGGTGATCGACAACAACGAGACCAATATTGAGAAATGCAAGAACATGGGCCTTGAGGCTTTTGCGGCAAACATTTATTCGGACAACCTCACAGATAATATTGAATTGAACGATGTAGGGTACCTGATGGCACTCACCGGGAACTCAGATATCAACAAATACGCAATCGACAAATTCCAGTCGGAGTTCGGGGAGAATGGCTCTTTCCGACTGGTGGACTCTGATGAGATGGGCGACCCCGAGAACAACCCGAAAGAAGGGCTGTTCTCCCATACGGATGATTTTATCAAGCTTACCGAAGCGGCCAGGAAATTCCCCGCCATTCACGAGATCAAACTCAAGGACCAGAAACATTATGAAGGCCTGATAGAGATCACCAAGGCCGATGACCACATCGTTCCCCTCTTCCTGAAAGCACCGGACGGGGACCTGCAGATCATCCCTTCCTTCAGTAAGACGTTTAAGGATATCAAAGCCGGATATCAACTAGTGTACCTGGGGAAAAGGCTGGATCAGGTGGAGGAGCAATCTCCCGCATCCAAAAAAAAGGCGAAGTCTAGTCGTTGAGTTTTAACACGGCCATAAAAGCCTGTTGAGGGATCTCCACATTGCCCACCTGCCGCATGCGTTTTTTCCCTTTCTTCTGCTTTTCCAGCAGCTTTCTCTTTCGGGAGATATCCCCTCCGTAACACTTGGCCGTCACATCCTTCCTCAGGGCCTTGATGGTCTCCCTGGAAATGATCTTGGCGCCAATCGCTGCCTGGATGGGAATGTCGAACTGCTGTCTGGGGATAAGTTCCTTCAGTTTTTCACACATCTTCTTCCCGATGTTCGCCGCATTGTCTGCGTGGATCAGGGCCGAGAGGGCATCCACCGGCTGTGCGTTCAGCAAAATATCTACGCGAACCAGCTTGGAGACCCGCATCCCGATAGGGGCGTAATCAAAAGAAGCATATCCCCGGGAAACGGTCTTGAGTCGGTCGTAAAAATCGAATACGATCTCCGCCAGGGGCATGTCAAAATTCAGCTCCACCCTTTCCGTGGTCAGGTAGGTCTGGTTGGTGATCTGACCCCGTTTTTCAATACAGAGAGACATGACGTTGCCCACGTAATCTGCCTTGGTGATGATGGTCGCCTTGATGTAAGGTTCTTCAACCCGGTCTAAGGTAGACGGATCCGGCAGGTCTGACGGGTTGTTTACCGTGATAGGGGCGTCCGGGTTCTTTTTGGTAAACGCCTGGTAGCTCACGTTGGGAACGGTGGTGATCACCGTCATGTCGAACTCCCTCTCCAGGCGCTCCTGTATGATCTCCATGTGGAGCATGCCCAGGAAGCCGCAACGGAAGCCGAAACCCAGGGCAGCACTGCTCTCTGGCGTAAAGACCAGGGAAGCATCATTGAGCTGCAACTTCTCCATGGAAGATCGCAATTCCTCAAAATCCTCCGTATCTACGGGATAGATCCCGGCGAAGACCATGGGTTTTACGTCCTCAAAGCCCTCAATGGGGTTTTTTGTGGGGTTGTCTGCATCCGTGATGGTATCACCCACCTTCACTTCCCGGGCATCTTTGATGCCCGTGATCAGGTAGCCCACATCCCCGGCCTTGATGGTGGGGCGGGGCAGTTGGGTGAGCTTCAGGGTACCTACTTCATCGGCGTAATAGTTCTTTCCGGTGGCCACGAATTTGATCTTCTGTCCTTTGCTGATTTGCCCGTTGATCACCCGGAAATAGGTCTCCACCCCCCGGAAGGGATTGTAGACAGAATCAAAGACAAGGGCTTGTAAGGGCTCATCCACGTTCCCTTTGGGAGCAGGGATGCGCTCTATAATGGCTTTCAGGATCTCCCCTATGCCTATGCCCGTCTTGGCACTGGCAGGGATCACGTCTTCAGGGTCACAACCCAGCAGGTCCACGATGTCGTCGGTGACCTCTTCCGGATTGGCACTGGGCAGGTCTACCTTGTTGAGGACCGGGATGATCTCCAGATCGTTCTCAAGGGCGAGGTAGAGGTTGGAAATGGTCTGGGCCTGTATGCTCTGGGCGGCATCCACTACCAGGAGGGCTCCCTCACAAGCGGCAATGGAACGGGACACCTCATAGGAAAAATCCACATGCCCGGGGGTGTCGATGAGGTTGAGGATGTACTTTTCGCCCTCGTAGGTGTATTCCATCTGTATAGCGTGGCTCTTGATGGTGATACCCCTTTCCCGCTCCAGGTCCATATTGTCCAGCAGCTGTTCCTTCTTATCCCGCTCTGTGACGGATCCTGTAAAATCGAGCAGCCTGTCGGCCAAGGTGCTTTTCCCGTGGTCGATATGGGCGATAATACAGAAGTTCCTGATGTGTTTCATTTCCTTTTTCCTCACGCAATTTCAGAGAGCGGCAAAGATAGTGCGAAAAATGCTTATTCCTGCCATTCTGCTATAAACAAGTTGGTGTCTCGCGTGCCGCCGTTATTGCGGTTGCTGGAGAAGGCCAGGTATTTTCCATCATTGGAGAAGACCGGGAAGGCGTCAAAGGTCTTACCGTGAGTGACCCGCTCCAGGTTTTTCCCGTCAATGTCGATGAAATAGAGGTTGAAAGGAAAGCCTCTTTCCGCCTCAAAATTGCTGGAGAAAAGGATCTTCTCGCCGGAAGGATGGAAGTACGGACACCAGTTGGCATTGCCCAGGAAGGTGAGCTGTCTCAGGTTGCTCCCGTCTGCATCGCAGATAAAGAGTTCCATGTCGGTAGGCTCCACCAGCCCCCTGGCCAGGAGGTCTTTGTATTTTGTGATCTCGGCTTCGGTTTTTGGCCGACTCGCCCTGAAGACGATCTTACTGCCGTCCGGGGAGAAGAACGCCCCTCCGTCATAGCCCAGTTCATCCGTGATCTGTTTTACGTCACTCCCGTCCAGGTTCATGGTATAGAGTTCGAGGTCTCCGCTGCGCGTGGAGGTAAAGACGATCTTATCTCCTTTGGGAGAGACCGTGGCCTCGGCATCATATCCGGGGGTATCTGTAAGCTGGTTAACGATATTCCCTTCCAGGTCGGCCACAAAAATATCGAAGGTATCATAGACCGGCCATACGTAATTCCCGTTGGAACGCAGGGGAACTTCCGGGCAGGCCTCTCCGCCCAGGTGGGTAGAACCGTAGACGATATGCTTGTTGTCTGGCAGGAAATAGGAACAGGTGGTTCGTCCCATCCCGGTGCTGATCATAGGCGGGGTAGTGTCTCCGTATTGCTCATCTGCATGGGCTAGGAAGATCTGGTCGCACTCCACCCCCCACTTGTTGTAATCCGACTGGAAGATGAGCATGCTGTCATCAAAACTCCAGTAGGCTTCGGCGTTGTTCCCTCCGAAGGTCACCTGCCGGATGGACTTGAAATATTTTTCCTCAGGGTAGATCAAAGTGTCTGTCCCCGCCATAAGGGAGGGGCCTGTGTCCGGGGCACTTTCTGTTTTTTTTGGGTCTGATTTGCAGCTGAAGGCAGCCGATATCAACAATAAAAAGAGTATTTTTCTCATGCTTTGCCTAATTTTGATCAAAAATAAACTCAAAAATGATGAAATACAGTTTTTGGCTCATTTTTATTGCCGCTTTCGTCTCCTGCCGGCAGGAAGCCCCAAAGGTCTATACCCTGCAGGACGATGTCGCTTTCCTCGCCAGTGACTCCCTGAAGGGACGGGAAACGGGGACACAGAATGAACTGATGGCAGCAGACTACCTCGTTCAACGCTATGAAGGGATCGGCCTTAGCCCTGGCGGAAATGCCGGCACCTACTTTCAGACCTTTACTTTCAAACCCAAGAAGGACCCGCATCAGGAGATCCAGTACGTGGAGGCTTCAGACAGTACCATCACGGGAACTAACGTCATCGGCTTTATTGACAACCAGGCAGAGAGTACGGTTGTATTAGGGGCCCATTATGACCATCTGGGGATGGGGGGAGAAGGTTCTCTACACAGGGGAGAAGACGCTATACACAACGGGGCAGATGATAATGCCAGTGGCGTAGCCGTTTTACTCCAACTCGCAAAACGCCTTAAGGATGGGGAACTCAAAGGGAACAATTACCTTATCATGGCCTTCTCCGGGGAGGAGATCGGCTTGCTGGGGTCTAACTACTTTTCCAAGAACCCGACCATAGACCTCAAGGACGTCACCTACATGATCAACATGGACATGGTAGGCCGCCTCAGGGATAGCAAGGTGCTGTCTGTCAGCGGGACCGGCACATCCCCCATCTGGCCGCAGGTGCTCAACGCCTACAATCCCGGTTTTGAACTCGTGTTGAAGGAATCAGGCGTAGGCCCGTCTGACCATACCTCTTTCTACCTGCAGGACATCCCGGTACTGCACTTCTTTACAGGACAGCACGAAGACTACCACAAACCCACGGATGATGCGGACCGACTTAACTACGAGGGGATGGAACAGATCACGGACTATATCATGGAGGTCATAGGCGAGTTGAATGACAACCCAAAACTGGCCTTCAGGAAAACCAAGAATGAGAGTGAGGAAGTACCCCGTTTCAAGGTGGGCCTTGGGGTGATCCCGGATTACCTTTTCGGAGGGGAAGGAATGAGGATAGACGGGGTAAGCGAAGACAAACCTGCGCAAAAGGCAGGATTGATGAAAGGCGATATCGTAGTGAAGATGGGAGACAGCATCGTAACGGACATGATGAGCTATATGAGGGCCCTTTCGGTCTTTGATGAGGGGGATACCACTACCATAGTCATCCTTAGAGATGGGAAGACCATGGATGTAAGGGTTGGTTTTTAGACCCTGAAAAGAATTTCTTACAAGAGTGATCTTAAAAGGGCAGCCACAGGGCTGTCCTTTTTTGTGAGGTATCAGAATTTATTTCATAGATTTACAGTCAACCTACGACACTGTGAGATACCCCATCTTCATCATCTTGGGCTTACTTCCCGTGCTTATCTATGGGCAGTCGTTTTCCGTATCGGGATCGGTAAGGGATGCAGACGGAAAGTCGCTCCCCTTTGCCAACGTTATCCTCCTGCAAGTCTCAGACAGCACCCAGGTAAAAGGGATCTCCGCCGACGAAACCGGCAGGTTTGTCCTTTCCGGGATCAAACCCGATATCTATTACCTCCAGGCCGCCTATTTTGGCTATCGCTCCGTACTGGTCGGGCTGGATATCCGCAGAGACCTGGAGATAGGCGCCATCGTCCTGGAGCCGGACGTGGAATGGCTCGATGAGGTGTTGCTCCTGGGCAACCAGCCTGTAATTGAACGCAAGGCAGATCGCCTCGTCTTTAACGTGGAGAATACCATAGCCGGAGAAGGCAATGCCTATGACGTCCTCCGCCGGTCCCCCGGGGTGATCGTTACAGGGGAGAACCTGGAGATCCGCGGACAACAGGCCACGGTCTACTTCAATAACCGCAAGGTACAGCTCTCCCAGGAGGAGATCAGTGAGTTCCTGACAGGTCTTTCGGGCAATACGATCTCTGCTATAGAGGTGATCCCAAACCCTCCGGCCAGTTACGAGGCAGAAGACGGCCCTATCCTCAACATACGGACAACGACGAATGTAGCACCTGGTTATAAGGGGAGTATCCGGGCACAGGCAGAACAATCTATCTTCCCAAAATACGGCCTGGGCACCGGACATTATTTCAAAGGGGATAAACTGAGTTTCTTCGCCAACTACACCATCAACCCACGGAAGGAATTTAGCCGTTCCGATATAGGGATCCGGTTCAAGGATCCTGCGAATACCACCTATGCCGACTGGCAGACTAACAACGATATCACCACCCGTTCCTGGGCTCAGCAGGCCACGGCCATCCTGGATTACACCCCTTCTGAGAAGGACCTGTTCAACCTCACGGCCAATGCGAGCTATTCTCCAAACAAACAGATCCGGAACGAGGTATTCACGGTGATGCGAGACGGGGCCGGACAACTCGATTCGACCCTGGTCAATGAAAGTGAGCTGGATGACGACCTGATCAACCTCTCCGCCGACCTGAGCCATGAAAGACGGTTGAAGAAGGACGGAGCTTTCATCAAATGGAATGCCCATTATACCTACTACGATTTTTCCCGACAGCAGGCGGGGGCTAGCGACTATTTCGACCCGAGCGGTAACTTCCTGCGTACCTTTGGATTCTCTACCGATGCACGCCAGCAGATCGATATTTACACAGGGCAATTCGACTTCTACACGCCCATTAAAAATGGGAATTTCGAAACCGGGGTTCGGGCGTCCGCTATCCGCTCTAACAGCGCCATCGATTATTTTGATGTGAACAATTCGCAGCCCCCTTTTGATATAGCCCTTTCGGACGAATTTGAATACAACGAGGACGTAGGGGCCATCTATGCCAGCCTCTACCAGGACTGGGGAAAATGGTCCCTGAAACTGGGCCTGAGGGGAGAGCAGACTGAGGTAGAGGCACGTTCCCTCGCCCTGAATCAGATCAACAACCAGAATTATTTCGAGCTGTTTCCCTCCCTATTTCTCAGCCGTAAACTGGGAGAAGAGAACAGCTTTACCCTGGATTACAGCCGCAGGATCACCCGGCCTAAATATTCAGACCTCAACCCTTTCCGCTACTTCCTGAATGAAAACGACTTTGATGAAGGGAACCCGAACCTGGTCCCCGCCTTCAGCCATAATTTCAACCTGAACCTTTCGATCAAGGACACCTATTTCATCGACTTCTACTACAGGGACAACGGGGCCTACATCAGCCGGATCACCTTCCAGGACAACCTCAACCAGACCCTGAGGGAGATCAAGCAGAACGTACTGGAGAGCACATCTTACGGGCTCGACCTTACCCTTGCCACTTCCCTGACCCCCAAATGGTACGTGTATTTCTACAATTCCATCTTCTATGAGGATGAAACCTTTTTGGCTGTGGAAAGTCCGATCGAACAGTTTACCAACGAAGTATCAGGCTATTACGGGAATCTCAGCAACATCTTTACCCTATCTAAGGACGGGAGCTGGAAGGCCGATACCTCCCTGACCTATCTTACCGGATTCCTCTACGGTTCTTTCCAGGTTTCCGAGATGATCACCCTAAATGCCGGCATACGGAAATCACTCTGGAATAACCGGGCCACCTTTTCTCTTACTGCGGAAGACCTGCTCCGGAGGGCCAACGGAACATATGTCTCCCGCTACTCCAACCAGGACAACACTCATTTTTCGCGTCCGGAGACCCAGTTCGTTCGCCTGAGTTTTACCTATAACTTTGGTAATTTCAGGCTTTCCAATGCCGATGGAGACATTCAAAAAAGTGAACTTCAACGGCTTGACAACGAGTAAATTGCTGTTATTTCAAGCATTCTTTTTAATTTTGCCACTCTCATAAAGCCCATATGCCCAATATAGGAGACATACAGCTGCCGGATTTTCCCCTCTTGCTCGCCCCCATGGAGGATGTGAGCGATCCCCCTTTTCGCGCTCTGTGCAAGGAACAGGGGGCCGATGTGGTGTACACGGAGTTTATCTCCTCTGAAGGACTCATCCGGGATGCGGCCAAGAGTGTGATGAAACTCGACATCTACGAGAAGGAACGCCCGGTGGGCATACAGATCTTCGGGGCCAACCTGGATTCCATGCTGCAATCGGTGGAGATCGTGGAGCAATCCAACCCGGATATCATCGACATCAACTTCGGTTGCCCGGTAAAGAAGGTGGTCTGCAAAGGGGCCGGGGCCGGTATTCTAAAAGATATTGACAAGATGGTCTCCCTTACGGCAGCGATGGTGAAACACACCAAACTCCCGATTACCGTTAAAACCCGACTCGGATGGGACGAATCTTCCATCCGTATCGTGGAGGTAGCGGAACGTTTGCAGGATGTGGGCTGCCAAGCCATTTCCATCCACGGGCGTACCCGGGTGCAGATGTACAAGGGGGAGGCCAACTGGCATCCTATAGCCGAGGTAAAAAACAATCCGAGGATGCATATCCCGGTCTTCGGGAACGGGGACGTAGACAGCCCGGAAGCAGCCATGAGGATGCGGGACGAATTTGGGCTGGACGGGGCCATGATCGGCCGGGCCAGCATTGGCTATCCCTGGTTCTTTAAAGAGGTAAAACACTACTTTAAGACGGGTACCCACCTGGCACCCCCTACCATGGAAGAACGGGTGGATGCCGCTCGCAGGCACCTGCAGATGGCGATCGACTGGAAGGGAGAGAAATTGGGCGTCTTTGAGACCCGAAGACATTATACCAATTATTTTAAGGGGATCCCCAACTTTAAGGAATTGCGGATGAAGATGGTGACCAGCGACGATGCAGCCGATGTCTTTGCCGCCTTTGACGAGGCCCTGGAGACGTTCGGGCACTACCAGTTCGCCTAAGCAGCCAGTAACTTCCTGTTTACCCTGCTACTGGCGATCTTAGCCGCGATCACCCCCAGTACCAGGATCGTACCCAGCACGATCAATACATTCACCATCCTGTATTCTACCGGATAAGCCAGGGAGGGCGTGATCCTCAGCCAGCCAAATAGGAGCTGGGACCAGATCAGGAGGGAGGCGATGAAGATCCCGAGGAGTCCGCCCAGCCCGGTCACGATCACCCCCTGCAAAAAATAGATACGCCTGATCTCTCTTACCGTGGTCCCCAGGCTGTAAAGGGTACGGGAGTTCTGCTGTTTATCCAGGATCATCATGATGATGGCCCCCACCACATTGAATAGCGCGATGATAAGTACCAGGGTAAAGATGAGGTAGGTGGCCAGGTTTTCCGTATTCAGCATTTTATAGAGGGTGCTGTTCTGTTCTTCCCGGTTTTTCAGGCTCACCTGGGGCCCCAAGACGGCCTTGATCCTTTCCCTTGCCTCCTCTATATCGGCCCCGGCCTCCAGTTCGAAGTTGATTCCAGAGATCTCATCCGGGCTGCGTTCCAGGAGGGCCTGTACCAGAGGGAGGGAGGTAAAGACGTATTTCTTGTCGAGGTTCTCTTCCACGGCGTATACTCCTGCCACTACCAGGGCCAGTTGGTTATAGGGTTTGGCCTGGAGGGAGGGGCTGCCTTTTCCCGGTTTGGGGGCCAGTACGATGAGGGGGTTGCGGTAATCGTTGATCACGATCCCCAGCATATTGGCGATCCCGAGTCCGATCACTCCCTGCTGGTTCTCAATGGCCCACTCCCCCCAGTAAAGGGCGGAGTCTATTCGGGTGGCCCGGGCATAGGCAGAATCTACCCCTTTGATCCAGGCTACGTGGCTTTTTTGCTTGTGGGTGAGGTAGACACGTTCTTCCAGCTCTGCTGAAAAGGCCGTGATACCTTGGATCTTGCTGAGCTCTTCCTTTTGATCCGGGGTCAGGCTAAAGTATTTTCCCGTCAGGGGTTCGGCTTTGAGGGCGGGATCAAAGGTCTCGCTAAAAGAGAGGGAAAAGGTCTTGAGTCCGGCGAATCCGGACAGCACGATAAAAAGGGCTGCCGAGCCGATGACGATCACCAGGAAGGTGATAAAGTTGATGACGTTAACCGCGTTCTGGCTGCTCTTGGCGCGCACATAGCGCTTGGCGATGTACCAGGGGAAATTCATTTTAGGATTTCTTTCTCCGCGGGAGGAGATCGGGATTTTCTATGGGGTTCTCCCCTTTTTTCAAAGAGCGTTCAATCCCGTCTATGTACTCCAGGGAATCGTCCAGGTAGAAGTGCAGTTCCGGCATACGCCTGAGCTGGTGGCGGGTGCGCTGAGCCAGTTCGTGCCGGATAGCGGGGTTGCTTTCTTTGATCTCTTCCATCACCCCTTGCGCTTTGGCTGTCGGGAAGACGCTCACATATACCTTGGCTATAGACAAGTCGGAAGTGACAGACACCTTGGAGATGGAGATCAGGGTCCCTGGGGCACCCTGGGTGGCTGCCCTTTGCAGGATATCCGCCAGGTCCTGTTGGAGGAGTCCCCCTATTTTTTTCTGCCTTTGTGTTTCCATGGGGTAAAAGTACGCAGGTAAATTCCAAGCGCCAAATTCCAAATTAATAGATTCTCTTCTTCCTGATTTCTCAGGAGCTGTAAAGCTTCGCCGAAAAATCGATCCTTATAACTATTCGGACCAACACCCAAATGCCAATACCTCCATTTGGAATTTGGGTTTTGGTCCCGATAACTATCGGGATGGAATTTATTCTTGTTTAGGAAGCCAGGGAAAGGATCTCCTTCAGGCGGGCCTCTTTCAATGGTTTGACAATGAAATCGATCACCTCCTTGTTTTCCAGGGCGCGTTCTCGGTCTACGGGATTGATGGAAGAGCTCAGCACGAAGATTCGCATCTTCTCTTTCCCCGGGAGAGTGGCCTTTTGAAGGGCATCGAGGAAGTCCCACCCATCCATGATGGGCATGGTGAGGTCCAGGAAGATCACATCCGGCAGGGGTTTCCCATTTTCAACCAGGGCCTTCAGGCCCTCTATGGCCTCCTGCCCGTTGTTCCAAACATGGGTTTGAAGATCGGCATCCACCTGCTTGAGCATGAGTTTCATGCCAAAGATCACGATGGGGTCATCGTCTACAATCCCTGCTATTCGGATCTTATTCATGGGCAGGTAATGGTTTTTTTAAGGTGATGCTGAAAATACTCCCTTTTCCGGGCTGGCTGCTCACCACGATGGTGCCTCCCATGGATTCGATCTGGTTGCGGGTGATAAAAAGACCGATCCCCCTGCTTTCCGGGTGGTGGTGGAATGTTTTGTACATGCCGAAGAGTTTTTCTCCGTTTTTCTTCATGTCTATCCCCAGGCCGTTGTCCTCTATCTGCAGCACGACGCGTTTCTCACGGCACTCCGTGCGAAGGGTGATCCTGGCTTCTTTGTCCGGATCCCTGTATTTTACGGCATTGGTCATCAGGTTCAGCACAGCGCTTTCCACATAGGCCATCACCCCCATAACAAGGCAATCTTCGGGGATGTCGATATGCAGGGCTACCTTATTCGCTTCGAATAGCGCCTCCAGGGTCTGGCTCACTTTGTGAACCACATTGTGGAGGTTGATCCGGCTCATATTTTGTTCTGCCTCTGTCTTGATCTGCACCACTTCATTCAGGTGAGCGATGGTCTCATTCAGGCCATTTGCAGCCCTTTTTAGCATCTGCAGGGCGTTCTGTTTCTCTTCCTCAGTAATGCGGTCTTCGAGCAGGAAATCGGTCAGCATAGAGAGGTTAGAACCGTGGGAGCGCATGTTGTGGGACACAATATGGGCGAAGTTCATCAGACTTTCATTCTGGTAGGTGGTCGTATTGAGCAGGTGCTTCATTTCGGCTTCTGCATTTTTCTGGGCCGTAACGTCCCAATTGGCCCCGATCATCCTGAGTGGATTTCCCTCCATATCACGGATCACAGAAGCTTCTCCATGGATCCAGCGGATCTCCTTATCATGCCAAAGAATCCGAAAGACCATTTCCAGACGGTCTCTTTTGGCTATGGTCTCTTCAACATACTTGGAGGTCCACTCCTGGTCTTCCGGATGTACAGTAGCCTCCCAGGCCTGGTAGACACCATTGAATTTATCCTTAGGGACGCCGTATACCTCATACATATTATCATCCCATTCCAGGACGTTATTGACGATGTCGAAATCCCAGATCCCGATCTTGGCTGCATCCGTGGCGATCTCCAGCCTTTCCCGAATCTTTTTGGCCTCCAGCTCTGCACGTTTCCGGGAGTCTATGTCCTGAAAGGTTCCGCTGATCCGTATGCATTTTCCATTTACCACTTCGGGCTCTCCAATGGCGCGTACCCAGATCTCCCGCCCTTTTTGGGTCACCAGGATGAGTTCCACGTCCCAGGGCGTTCCGTGTTCAATTCCTTTAGCTACTAATTCGGAGATCGTATCCCGGCTGAATCCCTCCTTGTAAAAATTGATGCCCGTTTCCAGGTTGGGTTCAAAATCCATGGGCACTTCGTGGATTTCCTTGGTCATCTCAGACCAATAGATGGTGTTCTTTTTCAGGTCTACTACCCAGCTGCCTACGCGGGCCATACGCTGGGCCCTTTGGTGGAGGTCTTCTCCCAGCATTCTGTAAGTCACTTTCTCCAGGATCAGCATGATCACCTTTTGTCCTTCTTTGCCGTTCTGCCAGGGATTGATCTTCCACTCATACCAGTCGGCCTCTCCATCCGGGTGCACAAATTTTACCGGTTCTGATTTCCGGCTGATCCCTTCTTTTGCCAGGTGGAGATCGAGGTAGAGTTCCTCGGGAAGTCGGTGCTGGAGGTCATAAAATGACTTACCTTTAAAGGAGTCGTCCAGGTCGAATGCCTCCGCCAGCCTTTGGGAGATCGCATTAAAATTAAGGTCGTGATCCAATATGGCCACTGCAAAGGGGGCATCGTAGATCGGAATTGAGGTTTGCACCATGGGGTCTTACAAATATTTTAATGATCAACTTACGTGCAAGTTAGAAAATACTTACACTTTAACATTTTTAAAACAACCTAAATCCCCAATTATTGTAGACAAAGCGTTGTTTTTTCTCGGGTTCAGGCAGATGGAAAGTGCAGATGTACGGTGATAGATCAAACCGTAATCCAGCTTGAGAGACACCCATCTCCCAACCTGCCCATTCATCTTTAGGGAAATAATGCCGTCAAAACCCTATTTTTGAAAAGAGAATCCACTTTGATGAAAAAGATTGAACACCTCGGTATTGCCGTAAAGGACCTGGAAGAGAGCAACGCCCTTTTTGCCAGGCTTCTGGGCACGCCACACTACAAAACGGAAGAGGTAGCCTCCGAAGGGGTAAAGACCTCGTTTTTCAAATCGGGTCCCAACAAGGTCGAACTCCTGGAGGCGACCCATCCGGACAGCCCCATTGCTAAGTTCATAGAGAAAAAAGGAGAGGGGATCCACCACATCGCTTTTGAGGTGGAGGATATCCGGGCAGAGATCGCCCGACTCAAGGCTGAGGGTTTTACGGTCCTGAATGAAGAACCCAAAATGGGGGCAGACAACAAATGGGTGGCGTTCTTACATCCCAAAACCACCAATGGGGTGCTGATTGAACTTTGTCAGAACAGGGAGTAAACCTGCCTGTGGCAGGTAAATACCAAATACCAAATTCCAATTTTGGTTCTTTTATTGGAATTTGGGATTTGGAATTTGGATTTTGTTCAGGGCTTGCCCTGAACTACCTTAGTATCCGAAGTGGAATCCTGTATGGTCTTTTCAGCTATGAGATAGACCAGGGCGGCTATGGGCAGAAAGATCACCCCTATCATTTTCAGGAAGGTCCGTTTTACGAGTTCGTTTCGGTCAGGGATACCCCCCTGCTGATCGAGGATAAAGAGGCCGGTGGCCTTTTTCCCAACGGTGACCCCTTCCTTAAAGACGTCAAAAAAGACAAAGTAGATCAGGTAGTAGAAGAGTTCAAAACTGACCTTAAAGTTGACAGAGGCTTCCCCTGTGACCATCCGATACAGAGATATCTGGTGGTTCAACAATAACCCAAAGACACCGATCACCGCATTGATGATGATCAGATCGATAAAAAAGGCGAGAAACCTCTGACTCTTTATTCCCATATCACTTCACTATGACCTTATACTTCAATTTCTTGATATTCCCGTATTCATCTACCGCATAATCCCCCTCAGCAATACTGATCTCGTAATTCCTGAAGTGAATGCTCGATGAACTTTCCACCGTGATCCCTTTGACCTTGCCCATGGTCTTCCTGGCCAGGGTTTCCTTCCCACTGAACCGCACAGGGAAACATACGGCGCACACACAGCAAACGGTGACCTTGGTCTCTATGGTCGTTTCCCCGAAGACGTAATTAATGGACTGTTTCAGGGTAAATGTACCACAGCCATTGACGGGAAATGCCTGTACATCTTCGAGAGTGGCCGGGCAACCTCCTTTTGATGCGGGGTTCCCATCCTCCTTGTCAAATAACACACTCAGGTCTTCCAGGATCATTACCCGGGGTTCGTCTGCCTTCTCCTCATCCCTTGAACAGGACAGGACCAGCAGGGCGACGATTAAAAATACTGAATTAAATGCGATTTTTTTCATGATACTCCTTTTGATTAAGTTAGACTTCATTCGGCTTCCCCATCCCAACCGGTTAAGGATCCGGGTAGCCTTTCATTCAGGTCAAACTTAAAGGCGCATTGTGAAAGGTTCGTGCAGGAGTGAGATAATTTCCAAAAAGGCAGTAATAAAATCTTGAGTCCTTTTTCACATGGGATACCAAACCCTGGTCCCTTATTAACAAATTCTGATTATCTTACTCTGAATATCATTGATTCAGATGAATGGCATAAAGCTGCATACGGCCCTCCTGGAGGAGTTGTTCGGGCCTATTCGACTCCGTATCCTCAGACAGGAGGATTCTTTGCGTATGGTGCATTTGCTGGATAAGGATGAGATTTCCAGGACGATGGGCATCGTGCATTTCAGGAATACTGACCACCCGCTCATCAAAGCGGCCCATGGGTGTATTCTCGGAGGAGCTCTTTTGGGGAAGACCCTGCTCGATAGAGAGATCCCCTATTCCAAAGACACCCTTTTTCAATTAAAGGTATGCCTTCCGGCATGGGTCAGCCGGGATTTTTTGTCGGACCAGGATACCACCGTTGCCAATTATTCCAGGATCACCATAGAGGACCGGGCCAAAGGCAGGCGTTTTTTATATGCGGACCTCTTTGAGATAATCCCGCCGGAAATCATACATTTAGTACCCAAACCCCCCATGACCCATCAGGCGGCAGCAGAGAATTGCGCGAACTTACTGAGCTTTGCCGGAATCACTATATCATTAAACGATACCGAATTATGATGAAATGTATTGTCATCGGAGCGGGCCCGGGAGGCATTGTGGCCACCAAGGAGCTCCTCGAAAAAGGGATATCCGAAGTGGTCTGCCTCGAACAGGCCCCCGGCCTTGGGGGTGTCTTCTCCCGCAGCTACGACAACCTCGTCCTTACCTCTTCGGTTACCTTCAGCATGTTTTCCGATTTTTGGGTAGGAGAAGGCAAGAACCATCATTTCTGGACCAAGGAGGAGGCCGTGGCCTATTGGTCTTCTTACGCTGAACACTATAGTGTCAACGACCACATCCGTTTTGGGTGTAAGGTCGAATCCGTAAGTCAAGGGGAAGATGAGGTCTGGGAAGTACGCCTTGCCGATGGGGAATCCCTGTCGTGCACCCATCTCGTGGTAGCCATTGGGAACAACAACGTCCCAAGATTCCCCTCATGGAAGGAGGAGGTGACGGAGATACCCTGTTACCACTCCAGGGAATATACCAATGCCGCTCCCTTTAAAGGGAAGAACGTACTTATGGTGGGTGGAGGGGAATCCGGATCGGATGTAGCCTATGAGATCTCACAGGTAGCCAACAAATCCTGGGTGAGCCTGAGGGAGACCACCGGGTGGATTGTTCCCCGGAAAAGGGGCGATCACGCTGCCGACGTGTCTACCCACAGGGGTATCTGGGACCTGCCGCGGGAGTACGGGCGAAAACTGAGCCCGTTCGTCCTGAAACTGGAGAGGGGCCGGAAAGACCCTGTGTTCGATGCCCTGGCCGACCTGAATGAAAAGGTTAAATCCCGCAACGGGATCTGGGGGATCTTCGGGACCAAGACCCTCGCCCTGCCCAAGGCCATCGCCCATCACGGGTGTAAGGTGGTGGGGGCGGTCACCCGGGTGAAAGAAGGCGGAAAGACCCTGGAAACGGCAGATGGTGTGGTCCTGGAGGATCTGGATGCCATCGTTTTCAGCACGGGCTACCTCAATCGGGCCGAGTTTATGCCCGAAGGCCTGAAAGCCTGTGATCCCCGCAGCATGTACAAACACATTTTTCACCCCGATTACGGGGACAAACTGGCCTGGATAGGATGGGCGAGACCCGGATTTGGCAGCCAGTTTCCCATCATGGAGATGCAGGCGCGCTACTGTGCCCTCCTTTTCAACGGCGACATGAAACTCCCAGAGAAGGAAGAAATGATCCGGGTTGCAAAAGAAGATGAGGCCATGTACCTGGAACAATTTGAAGAGAATGCTGCCCGTATCCGCAGTCTGGTGGATTACCATCGCTACATGAACGGCATGGCCAGGATCATAGGTTGCTACCCTCCCCTCCGCTCCTATTTCTTCACCCACCCGAAGATCTGGCTCCACCTGATGTACGGGCCCACCCAGGCCACCCAGTTCAGGCTCAGGGGCCCCGGAAAGAAGGTAAAACTGGCCCATGAGATCATCGAAAAACTACCGATCAGCACCTATAACCATATCGTAAAAGCAGGACTCAGAGGTCGGATCTATTTTGGTCTCAGATCCCTGGTCCCCCCTTTTTTGAGGCCGGCGTCCTGAGGAAGGGGCCTGTCACCAGGCCATGCCCGGGAAACCAGAAAAACGCACCCATGAGGAAAAGGATTCTTCTTTCAAACTTGCACGCCCGGTTAAAGCACGCCGCTCCTTTTGGCCGTAAGATCATCCCATTTCCCCTGATGCTTACCGTTTTCCTGCTGCTGAATTGCAGCGGCCAACCCGTTCACCTTGCCTCCGAAGACCGGCCCAACATCCTGGTCCTGGTAGCTGATGACCTGGGGTACTCAGACCTGGGGTGTTACGGAGGGGAGATCCTTACCCCCATCCTGGACAGCCTGGCCCTTGAGGGGATCCGTTTCACCAACTTCCACACGGCTCCCATGTGCGCACCCAGCAGGGCCATGCTGCTGACCGGGAATGACAACCATATCGCCGGTCTGGGCAGGCAGGCCCTGGAGGTGGATGTCTTTGGGTATGAAGGGCATATCACGGACAGGGTGGCCCCACTTCCGGATATCCTCAGGGAATACGGCTACCACACCTATATGGCCGGGAAATGGCACCTGGGCGCTCAACCGGAATACAATCCGCACATGCTGGGTTTTGAACGTTCCTTCGTCCTCCTTGAAGGGGTGGGCAACCACTTTAATTCCGAAGGGTTTTTTGGTACAGGCTCCACCTCCCATTACACGGAAGACGGGAAGGAGTCCACCTGGCCGGAAGGCTCTTTCTCCACTGACCACTATACGGACAAGCTCTTGGGTTATATCGATGCAAAGCGGGCAGACCGAAAGCCTTTCTTTGCCTATGCGGCCTTTACCGCCCCTCACTGGCCCCTGCAGGTGGAGAAAAAATACAGCGAGAAGTACAGGGGAAAATACGATGGGGGATATGAAGACCTGAGGGAACGCAGGTTTACGGCCCTGAAGGAGGCAGGGCTGATCCCGCCGGAGGCTACACTGCCAGCCCTCCACCCCTCCGTTCCGCCCTGGGATTCACTGTCTGAAGAGGAGAAGAAAAAAGAGTCCCGGAAAATGGAGATCTATGCGGGGATGGTAGACAACCTCGATCACAATATTGGCAGGATCCTTCGCCATCTGAAGGAGATTGGGGAGTATGAGAACACCCTGATCATCTTTATCTCGGATAACGGGGCGGCCGGGGAGGATTATTTCTCGGACCCCAATATCAGGCCCTATGTGAACGCCTATTTCAATGATGAGTACGCCACCATGGGAGAGGCCGATTCCTTTATCTCCTATGGGCCACCCTGGGCCGAGGCCTCCACCCCGGCCTTCCGGTATTTCAAGGAGTATAGCACCAACGGGGGCATCATCACCCCCATGATCATTGCCGGCCCCATGGTAAAGAACGCGAACTCCATCAGCAAGGCCTTCGCCTCCATCATGGATATTGCACCCACCGTACTGGAGTTGGCCGGGACCTCCTATCCCGACACCTGGAAGGGAAGGCCGGTCTACCCCATGAGGGGGGAGTCCCTGCTGCCGTTGCTTACCGGGGGGCAGACGACAGTTCATGCGGACACCTATGTGTTCGCCCTGGAACACGCAGAGTACACCATGCTGCAGAAGGGACACTGGAAGATCATCAGTATCGATCGCCCTTTCAGGAAATCCGGGTTCGGGCTTTTCGACCTCTCCAAAGACCCGGGCGAACAACATGACCTCAGGCAGATTGCGCCTGAAAAATACCGGGAATTATTGCTGGAATGGGACGCCTTTTCCAGGGAGGTCAGGCTGCAGTTCCCCAGGTGACCTATCTCCCTGAGCAACTTTAAAGTCCAAACGCCCCTCCGTATCCTTTAATTTCGTAAATTTCTTATTTACAGCGACTTGCTCATGTTCCGTTTTTATCCTTTACTATGGGTCTGGCTGATGAGCATCACCTTGTCCTGCCAGCAAACAGAGCCAATGAAACATGTTTTTTATCTCCATGGCATGATCGTATCGGTGCAGGGCAGGCAGGCGGTAAGCGAGGAATTTGGCCCCTATGAATACGATGCCATCATAGATGCCCTGAAAGCGGAGGGCTATGAGGTACACGCAGAAGTGCGCACCACACAAACCGATTTTGACGCCTTCTGCCAAAAAACATCCGACGAGATCGACCAACTCATTAAAAAAGGGGTATCCCCCCGTGACATCACCGTCATTGGAGCCTCCATGGGCGCACTGATGGCCATGCAGATCTCAGACCTCAACCTCAACCCCATAAACTACGTCCTCCTGGGGGCGAACAGCGATCGCAATGAGAAGAGTTTTGACTGGCATCTGCACGGCCGTATCCTGGGGATCTATGAGGCCTCAGACCAGATAGCGGGCAAAGAGTATTCCTATTGGATACAGCGCTCCCCGGATGCAGAGGCCTTCGAACAAATACAAATAAACACGGGGCTGGGGCATGGTTTTTTATACACCCCCCACGAGGCCTGGATGGACCCGGCCAGGAAGTGGATCCAAAAAGAATGATAAATACGCTTATGACCAAGGAATAATCATTAGTAATCAATAACCAACCAAAAACCAACGCATGAAAAAAGTATTCTATTACGCGGTCTCGGCCTTGATGCTGGGGCTGATGATCAACTGCAGCCAGGACAAAGGCAAGGAGGATAAAAAGGACCGGAATATGTTCGGCCATTACATCCCCCGCGGTCTCACCATCACCACCGAAGGTCTCACCCCGGGCTACGTGATGTTCTCTGTCCCCAATTCCGGATCCACCTACCTCGTGAACCGGGATGGAAAAGTGGTGCACGAATGGAAAGGCACGTACGAGGCCTTCAATTCCTACCTTATGGACGACGGTTCCGTATTCGTTGGGGAAAATGACGTGGACTACCCCGTATTTGGCTTTGGTGGCCCTTACGGCCGCATCCAAAAGATCAGCTGGGATGGAAAGGTCCTTTGGGATTACGAACTGGCCGATGAGAAGCATATCCTCCACCACGACTTCGCCGTGAAACCCAATGGAAATATCCTGGCCATCGTCTATGAGGCCATTTCCTATGAAGAGGCCCTGGCCATGGGCCGGGCACCCCACCTGATCCCCCATTCCGGTCCCTGGCTGGAGAAGATCGTGGAACTGGAACCCCAGGGCGAAAGGGGAGCCAAAGTAGTATGGGAATGGAACCTGGCTGACCATTTGATCCAGGATCTGGATCCCGAAAAACCCAATTACGGGGACCCGGGAGCCCATCCTGAACTCCTGAACTTCAACACTGGGGATTCCATTCCGGAACCCATCAGTCAGGACAGCCTGGACCAGCTCAAAACCATGGGCCATGGAGGGAGAAACCTCACCCGTTTCAATCCCATGTCCGACCTCTACCACTTCAACGCCATCAACTACCATCCAGAACTGGAACAGATCGCCATCAGTTCGCCTGAACTGAGCGAGATCCTTATCATAGACCAAAGTACCACCACGGAAGAAGCCGCCTCCCACAGCGGAGGCAAGAGGGGTAAAGGGGGCGATTTCCTCTACCGCTGGGGGAACCCCGAAAACTATCACCATGGGGATTCCACGCAACGCCGACTCATGTACCAACACGATGTGCGCTGGATAGAACCCGGAAAACCCGGGGCCGGCAACCTGACCATTTTTAACAACAACATCCCCAATGTGCCGGATTCCCTCCAATACACGGCCATCTACGAGATCAAACCCCCTCTGCTGGACGATGGGACCTACCTGCTCAGGGAGACTGGAGACTACGGACCGGATGAACTGGAGTGGAGCTATGTGGCCAAGGATACCCTCTCCTTTTACGCGAGCTTTATCTCCGGCGCCCACCGCATGGAGAATGGCAATACTTTTATCAATGCCGGGCCCATGGGCCGCTTCTTTGAAGTGACACCAGACCGGGACATCGTCTGGGAATACATCAACCCCTACAGGGGGAAGGCCACCAAACCCAACGGGGATCCCGATGACCCTATGCCCATGGCCTATTCCACCTTCCGGGCCACCTTTGTCCCCGCAGACCACCCTGCCTTTGCAGGAAAGACCCTGGAACCCCTGGATCCCCAGCCGGAAGAATTCAAGTTGCCTCCGCCTCCTCCCAAGGAAGAAAAAGAAGAATAGAACCCTTACCTGTGCATTTTGGTACAGGAGTGACCTTAAATAGAAATTCGACCTGAGTCGAACAAACCCAACCTAAAACCAATTCAAATGAAAAAAGCCGTATTTGTATTTGCCCTTTTGCTGTCCTTCGCCTTAAGCGCCCAGGACAATTATTACACCACCTACTCTTTTGTGGTAGAACCACATAATGAGTCCACCGTCTACAAACTGGTAGACGATTATTATTCCAAGAACAAGCCCGAAGGGGTCTATGTAAGGCTGTTCGAAAACCATTTTAAGGCTGAGGATATGAAGGCCACCCATTCCATCGTGTTCCTAGGAACCCAGGAGGCTGTGGGCAACATGTATGCCGGTGGAGGCAATGTGAACTTCGACCTCTTTATCACTAAGCTCAACCAGTACATCAAGGACGGGGCCGGCTCTGCCATGGGTAAGCATATTGCCATCTATGGAGACACCAATACCCGGTATCCCTTCCAGCGGTATTATTTACTGGATGCGGCCGATACCGATAAGTTCGACGCGGAGTTCAATAAATTCCACTCCAAGCACAACCCTCCGGGCATGCTGGTCAACATGGGGAATACCATCGTAGGCCAGGGCACAGGCCATTACAACCGCTGGGTCATTGCCGCCTTTAAGGATATGAATTCGGCCATGGGGGGAGCAAACCAATTAGTCTCAGGGGCAGCTCTTACGGCCCGTCAAAAAGCCTGGGATGCCTATATGGCTGCCCATGGAGGCGTTGAGGTCGTAGGCTCCGGAATGCGCATTTTGCTGGGCGCCTGGTAAAAGGAGATCCTCAGAGGAGGCACAGACCATTGAAGACCGGTATTCCTCGGGGATGTCGGTCTTTTTTGATACCTTAAAGCCTGTGAAGATGCTGAATATGACCGACAATGGCAGGTACATCCTTAGGATAGGACTCTGTTTTTGCACCCTTGCCCTGTTGACCTCCTGCGGGGATGGCCCAAAAAATGCAGAGATGCACAGGGAGGCCCCCGAGGGGATGCGATGGGTGCCCGGCTCTGTGTTTATGCAGGGCGCCAGGGCAGAGGATCCCTATGCCATGTCCTGGGAAAGGCCGGCCCACGAGGTGGAGGTAGACGGGTTTTATATAGATGTGACCGAGGTGACCAATGCCCAATTCAGGGCCTTTGTCACCCAGACCGGGTATGTGACCACGGCAGAGCGGCCGGTCGACTGGGAGGTGATGAAAAAGACCCTGCCCCCGGGTACGACAAAGCCACCTGACTCCCTCCTCTTACCGGGATCCATGGTCTTTACACCCCCCCAAAACCCCGTGTCTGACCTCCGTGACATCTCCCAGTGGTGGAGGTGGCAACCCGGCGCCAGCTGGCAACATCCTCAGGGCCCGGGGTCAACGATCGAAGGAAGGGACGAATACCCCGTGGTCCATATCTCCTATGAGGATGCCCTGGCCTATTGCAACTGGGCGGGGAGGCGATTGCCCACAGAAGCCGAATGGGAACTGGCTGCCCGGGGAGAGAATCCCGAAGCCATCTTTACCTGGGGTACAGACGCGGACCTCCTACCCCAAAAGGCCAACACCTGGCAGGGGCGTTTCCCGGATCGGAATGATAGTAAAGATGGGTTTGTGGCGGCTGCCCCGGTGGGCTCCTTTCCTGCCAATGCAAACGGACTCTACGATATGGCCGGGAATGTATGGGAATGGACACAGGACTGGTTCCGACCCGACCATTACGCGGAAGTAGCCCGTCAAGGCAGACTGTTAAATCCCCGGGGCCCGGATACCTCCTATAACCCCGTAAACCCCTACCAGCCCGAAAAGGTGATCAAAGGGGGCTCCTATCTTTGCCACGCCTCCTATTGCGCCAGTTTCCGCATCTCAGCCCGCATGGGGATGAGCCCGGATTCTTCTACGGACCACGTGGGGTTTAGGACGGTGATGTCCGTTGATAGCTTTAATTAAAGGAGGATTTTATCAGGAATGGTTAGGAGATAACGATACTGCTGCAAGCGGTTCATGTTTCGTATCAGTCCGAACCCTTCTTTTTTCTTTCTCTTGTTCGTTTTTTCTTGATAAAAAACGAACCAAAAAAATCAAGAAGATTTTAGGAAATTTTGTCCCGATCCCGATGCCTATCGGAAAGCTCGGGCTCGGTCCAAACCAGGGACGCGGCCTATCGCTCCATGCTCTTTTTTGCCTGCGTACTGGCAAAATTGAACCAGTGTAATGTCGAACCAGGCAAAACGCACTTCCGCTTACCGCGCCCTTATTTCTGGAAAATCTTCGGTTACACAGGATTATACATGAGATGTGTTCCGCAGGAGTAGTTCCTCAGGAGTTGCACTCCTGCGGCAAATAGCTTGGGAGTCAAATGTAGCGCAGCAGTACAACTACTGCGCAAGACAAAAAAAAATCAGGTCTATTCCGCCCCATGGATGGGCAATGAGATTAATTTTAAGCCCCCCGAAGGTTTGCCGGAAATAGCGGCGAGGCCTGGGTGAATCCCAATCGCTTCATTTAGCCTATTCCCCTCCTGGGAGGGGTCAGGGGTGGGTTCTGTTATGCAGTAGTTAGACTGTTGTGTCAACTTTTTCTTTTAGTTCAATCGGAAACTTTCTTCTTTTCTTTCGTCCATTTTATTCATGTCATTTTATTTCCATTTTGGTATTCATGAATGCTGCGCATTTGGATCAAGCCAAAATGGACATAAAAGAAAAAATAGCTTCGGTCTGAGCGAAAGATAAAAGCGTACACAGCAGTACAGCTAATGCGCAACACAGTGCAGTAGTACGATTGGCGTGCAGTAATTTCCTGCGCTTATTTTTTCAAATAGACCAATCTTTCCAGTCGAGCCAGTTCCTTGTCGTCTACGTACTTGCCGATCTCCCTGCGGAATTGTTCCATGCTGGTGTAGGGACGGTACTCCTCAAATTCGTGGGCCATACGATCGCCCACGCCCGGAAGGGCTTTGATGTCTTCTTCCGAAGCCGTGTTCAGTTCCACAGGGACAAAGACGTAGTTGAGGTAGCGTGCCACTTCCTCCTCGTCTACGTACTTGCCGATCTCCCGCTTGAACTGGGCCACGCTGGTATAGGGGCGGTATTCTTCAAATTCGTGGGCCATACGGTCGCCTACCCCCGGGATCATCTTGAAATCCGCTTCGGGGGTGGTGTTGAGGTTCATGGGGATAAACAGGGTTTGGTAAAGTGCTGCCTTATCCACACCGTCTCCCAGCAGGGCATCCAGTTCTTTCATATCCATCAGGGGTTTCTTTTCCAGGATCGCAGCCACCACTTCCGGGGCCAGACCCTTTTCCTGCAGTTCTGCTTCCGTTGCCAGGTTGACATTCAGCACGTTTTGCTTCATCAAAGGGGCTGTCTCTTCAGTTGAGGAGGTGGTTTCTTCAGACATGGTTTCGGCCGGGGTGTCTTCCGACTTCTTTTCTTTACAGCTGAGCAGGGTGAATCCCGCCAGGGCGGTGATCAAAGCGAATTTTGAGAGTTGTTTCATCATGGTTTTGTTATAAGGGTTAAAAATGAGTATCCTATTAAAGCAAGCAGGATCATACTGCCGGGCGCCAATGCCGGCAAGGC
This sequence comes from Muriicola jejuensis, assembly GCF_010671595.1. Lineage (GTDB taxonomy): Bacteria > Bacteroidota > Bacteroidia > Flavobacteriales > Flavobacteriaceae > Muriicola > Muriicola jejuensis. Next base: position 1,269,662 of record NZ_JAABOP010000001.1, read on the forward strand.
CCCGGCCATGCTTTCCGCAAAAAGGTCCCACCCGGCGGCGGTAGGCCGCATCTCCAGTTCGAATTCGTAGTTCGCCTGAAGGTGGAGGTAGGTGCCGTACACCCCGCTCAGGGCGGTCAGCCCCAAAACGGTTTTGAAGGAGACGACCGCAAGCCGACTCCGATTCCGAAAAAGCACAATCACCAACAGCATGGCTGCCCCAATGCAGACCAAAGGGATGAGCTGTTGCCAGTCCTCGTAATGTTCGAGGAGGATGAGCTCAAAGGCCGTACCCACCATCATAAAGAGGAGGGCAAGGATGATCGTCTGGCGTAATCCGGGTTTTGGTACTTGCATGATCCGTTCTTGGGATAAAAGTAAGGAGGGAAATCGAGCTGTAAAAATTATTTAGAATTTTTCTAAATAGACTTAGAAGGAAGGGACCGGACATGGGTCTCGACTACCTGCCCCACGGATCGGCAATGAGATTAATTTAAAGATTTTCCGAAGATTTTCCAGAAATAAGGGCGAGGCCTGGTTGAATTCCAATCGCTTCATTTAACCTATTCCCCTCCTGGGAGGGGTTAGGGGTGGGTCCTGTTATGCAGGAGTTAAATTGCTGCGTCAACTTTATCTTTTAGTTCAATCGGAAACTTTCTTTTTTTCTTTCGTTCATTTTGGCTTGATCCAATACGAACCAAAAAATCAAGAAGGTTTGTAGGAAATTTTTAGCCCCGATAGTCCCGATAGTTATCGGGATCGGGGCTAAAACCGCGGTCTTGGCTTGACGCTCCGTGCTATTGAGCATCCACACTTATTAATTAGCTTTTGAAATGCACATGCGCTGGCCTCGCCGCTATTTCTGGCAAACCTTCAGTTAAGCAGGATTAATCCACAGAGGCCGGAAGCAATTCAAGCCCTTGATTAATGCCTTTCTCCATAGGGGGAACACCCCGTTCCATCCAAACGGGTTTGGGATCCCCTTTGAGGTAATAGTCAAAGAACTGGGCCATACGGGTGTTGAAATCCTTGCGGTTGGCCAGTTTGAGGGGCCAGTGGGGCTCCCCGTTGTAATTGAGGAACCAGGAAGGTTTTCCGAGTCGCCTCAAGGCCGTAAAGAATTCTATCCCCTGGTACCAGGGCACATGCCCATCGGCGTCGTTGTGCATGACCAGCAAGGGGGTGTTGATCTTGTCGATGTTAAAGATGGGGGAGTTTTCCAAATAGCGGGTGGGGTATTCCCAGGGGGTGCCTCCGATCCGACTCTGGGTGTGCTCGTACTGGAATTGGCGACTCAGGCCCGTCCACCAGCGGATGCCCCCATAGGCACTGATCATATTGGGTACGGGTGCCCCGGCCTCTGCAGCTTTAAAAATGTCGGTCTTGGTGACCAGGTAGGCGATCTGGTACCCGCCCCAGCTGTGGCCCTGTACACCAATGTTGTCCTTGTCTATAAACCCTTTTTCGACCAGGGCGGTCACGCCCGGGATCACGCAGTTAAAGGCGCTTTCTCCCGGGTAGCCGATGCGGTAGTGCACGTCCGGGTTAAAGATGACGTAGCCCCTGCTGGTATAGAAACTGTAGTTGATGCTGGAACGTTCAAAGCGGGGGGTACGGTGGCGGTGCAGGCCGTCTGAGCTGCGCTCGTAGAAATTCACCAGGAGGGGGTATTTCTTGTTGGGGTCGAAGTTCTCGGGTTTGACCAGCATACCGGTGAGTTCGATCCCGTCCAGGGAGGTCCAGTTCACCAGTTCGATCGTGCCCCAGTTGTAATCCGACTGCTGGGGGTTGGCATTGGAGATCCGCGTCACCTTGCTGAAATCGGCATTGGCCAGGCGGAGGTCGGGGAATTCCTGGAAGGATTCCCGGGTAAAGAGGAGGGCACTACCCTTTTCGGCTTTAGTGGGATCGCTGTAGTCATAGGGTCCGCTCAGCAGGGGTTTGATAGTGCGGGTGCGGATGTCGAGCAGGGCATACCCACTGCTCTTGTCGGCCTCGTTAAAGGAGCGCAGGAGGACGGGCTCTTTGGTGTTGATATGATCTACCTCGGGATTGAGGGATACATAGCGGTAGACCGTTTTGTTCTCCCGTCCTGTGGTCAGGCGGGTAGGTGCCCCACTGCGGGGGTTAAAACTCCAGAGATCGTACCGGTCGTAGAGGATGAGCGCCTTATCGTCTTCCGTCACCCCGGCTGAGCCGTAGGGGTAGGGAGGCGTGGGGCTGTCATTGGTCTCGTCGTAAAAGACCTTGCCTTTGGTAAGGGGGAGGTAGTTGTCTTTTTCGATGTCATAGGTAAACCACAGGCTGTCGAGGTTGCTGTACCCATAGACAAAGGAGGCTTTGGGGCTGAGGTCTATACGGCCTGCCATTTTTTTCAGGATGGGTTTTCGGGCTCCGGTGTTGACATTGACCACGGCATAGTCCCGGGCGCGCTGACCGGTCCACTGGGATTCCAGGGCATAGGGTTCTTCGTTCATCAGGAGGGCCCAGGGGGCGTTGCGGTGGTCGGTAAGGCCGGACTCCGGGAAGGCCTCGTTGGCCAGTTGGAGGATGCGTTTGGACTTGTCCAGGTGCACCACGGCCAGGTAGGCCTGGGTGGTGTCGTTCTTGAGGTCCATTTCCTGTACGGTGTAGAGGCGGGGCTCGTCATAGGTCCACACCTCCACGCTGGAAATCTCCTCATCGAGGAGCATGGTGTCCTTGATCACAGGGCGCAGGGCCAGGCCGAAGTAGAGTTTAGACTCGTCCTTGGAGAAGCGGATGTCTTGGTAAGGGGAGGGGCGAAGGTCACCCCGATAGCTATCGGGGGTATTCGGGCCGGCCAGTTTTTCAGCTTTGGCCATGCCGGTTTGCCAGTGGTAGAGTTCTCGTGGGCGGAGCTGTACTTTGGTGGTATCGGTATCCACTACAAAGCCGAGGTGTTTTCCGGATTCGCTCAGGCGGAGGTTGCTGTAGTCTGCCTTTTTAGCCTCGTGCAGGAGGGTACGGGTGTTGTTCACCAGGTCCAGCACATAGACGGCGGCGTTGGCGCTGTCATTCTCCCCTGTAGTGGCCCAGGCCAGGGCTTTGCCTTTTTTTGCGAAGGTGTAGTCCGTCACGAATTTTATAGTGTCTTCAGCCCCGCTTTCCAGAGAACGGAGGACGAGGTGGTAGCCGTTCTTTTTGGAGACCTTCTTTTCTTTGCCCTTCTTTTTCTTGTCTTTATTCGCAGTGCTATCCTTTGAGGCGTCTTTGACGCTGTCTTTGGGGACTTCGATCTCTTCCAGCTGGTAGGCGATATACCCGCTCCAGTCTTCAGGTACTTTGTAGGATTGGACGTTCGCGATCTTCTCCAGCTTCCCGCTGTTGAGGTGGTAGATCCCCAGGCTGTCCTTGGGCATATCTTTTTTCTTCACCTTGCGCCTCTTCATATCCATGACGCTGTCCTTCCAGGCGGTGATGGAGAAGATCAGGGCCTTGCTGTCATCCGTAAACGCGCCTTTGGAAGCCCGGGGGTAGGTAAAGAGTTCTTTCCCGTTGGCATCACTCAGATAGAGGGTCTGATCCTTCTCCCCTTTCTCCAGGCTGTAGGCCACATAGGCCCCGTTGGGGGCCAAACGGGGGGTTTCTATGGTGTTCCAGAGCTCGATGTCGGAGATTTCCAAGGATTTTTTCTGTGCCGAAAGGGTGATAGTAATGATTAGAAATAGGGAGGTAAACAGAGCTTTCATACAGTGCTTTTTTGTGAAAGGTCTAAAGATAAGACTTCTATTTTTTTTGTCCATTTTGGCTTGATCCAAAATGGACGAAAAGATCAAGAAGGTTTGTAGGAAATTTTTTGTCCGAGTGATATGGTTACCTAAGACTCCTTCTGTTTAGGACAAAAACCGCGGACTTGGCTTGACGCTCCGTGCTATTGAGCATCGCATCTTGTTAATTGACTTGCGAAATGCACATGCGCTGGCCGCGCCGCTATTTCTGGCAAACCTTCGGGGGCCCACATGTTATCTTCTATCTTTCAGATAATCCATAACGGAAGGCCAATCCGGGAAGAGATCGGTTTTAAAGTGGATAAGTTCTCCCTGAAAGCGGTCGGCCCCGTTCTTGGTGCGGTCATCGATGAGGTAGTCTCCATAATTGAGGTGTTTGTTGTGGGAGAGGATGAGTCGCTTGTAGGCGGGATCGGCCAGGTATTGTTTTACCCAGTTCAATTTATCACTCCAAGCGGAGGGGTTTTCCCAGGGTGAGGTGGAGAGGATGTAGGTGTCAAACCATTCACTGAGTTGTGCATAGCTCTCGATTGCCCCTTCCAGAGGGGGCATCATACTAAAGATACCGGGGACCTCATCCAACCGCCCTTCGTATTTTGCCAGGGTCTCTACATCTAGTTTGGCGATGGCTGCTGGGAAGTCCACCAGGACGTTGTCCATGTCTACGTAGAGGATTTTCTTTTTCATTGTATTCACAAGGGTATTAATCGTTGAAATATTTAAATGTAGCACATTTAAGACTTAAACTTCATCTCTGTTTCGCAGTAGTTGCACAGCTGCGGAAAAAGCACAAAAAATGGCGGAATAACTTCTCCCCTCCCTGGAGGGGCTGGGGGTGGGTAAACAAGACCCCAAATGTCACCTTTAGATTTAGTAGGTTTATTTCAATTTCCAACCATAGAAATATTAAGGTTTACTTGGAATAAATCGGAGGATTCTTCTTCTTGTCCCACCATATCTTTCTATATATTTGAGATTCACATGAACAATCTCCAAGAAACTTTATCAACATATGTCTGACGATCAAAAAAAGCAGTTGGAACAACAGCTGTGGAACATCGCCAACGAACTGCGCGGTAAGATGGATGCCGATGAATTTAGGGACTATATTCTCGGCTTTATTTTTTACAAATACCTGTCGGAAAAGCAATACCTCTATGCCAATACGCTTCTGGAAACGGAAGCTATAAAGGATTACCGAAAGGTAACCAATGAGGAAGACCTGGAGGCTATCCGAGAAGAGTCTTTGATCAAACTGGGGTACTTCTTAAGACCAGAAGAATTGTTTAGTGCCATGGCGGCCAAGGGAAATGCGAATAAGGAAACGGAAAGCAATTTTATCCTAAGTGATCTCGAGAAAATCCTCACCAACATTGAGCAGAGCACCATGGGTACTGAGAGTGAGGACGACTTCAACAAGCTCTTTGAAGACCTTGACCTCAACAGCACCAAACTGGGGCGTTCCGTGGAAGCGCGGAACAGTCTTATCGCCAAGGTGCTGGCCCATTTGGATAAGATTGATTTTGCCTTGGAAGACAGCGAGAGTGACGTATTGGGAGATGCCTATGAATATCTGATTGCTCAGTTCGCCAGTGGGGCCGGGAAGAAGGCCGGGGAGTTTTACACCCCTCAGGAGGTGAGCAAGATTCTGGCCAAGATTGTGACCACGGGGAAGAAGAGATTAAAAAGTGTGTACGACCCCACCTGCGGCTCCGGGTCATTGCTGTTGAGGGTAGCCCGGGAAGTGGAGGTGGATGACTTCTTTGGACAGGAACTCAACCGCACCACCTACAACCTGTGCAGGATGAACATGATATTGCACGACGTGCATTTCCGCCACTTCGATATCCGGCAGGAAGACACCTTGGAACACCCCCAGCATCTGGACATGAAGTTTGAGGCCGTGGTGGCCAATCCTCCGTTTTCGGCCAAATGGAAGGGGAATAAGAATCCTTTGAATGAGAACGATGAGCGGTTTAGCCAGTACGGGCGTTTAGCGCCTTCCTCTAAGGCCGATTTTGCCTTTGTCCAACACATGATCTACCAGCTGGCTGAAAACGGCACCATGGCCTGTATTTTACCCCATGGGGTCTTGTTTAGGGGTGCTGCAGAAGAAACCATACGAAAATACCTGATTAAGAAACTCAATTATCTGGATGCCGTCATTGGCTTGCCCGCCAACATCTTTTACGGTACCAGCATCCCTACCTGTATTTTGGTGATCAGTAAATGCCGGGTGCAGGACGATAATATCCTGTTTATTGATGCTTCACAAAGTTTTGAAAAAGTGGGTAATCAGAATCGACTCAGAGAAGAGGACATTGATAAAATCATCTCCACCTATCGGAATAGGGAAACCCTAGATAAATACAGTTATGTGGCCCCAATTTCTGAGGTCAAGGAAAATGAATACAACCTAAACATCCCACGCTATGTGGATACATTTGAGGAAGAAGAGCCTGTTGATTTAGATAGTATTGCTTTAGAATTAAAGACTTTGTCTTGGGATTTGGAAATTGTAGATAAAAAAATTCTTTCTTTTTGTAATGAATTAAACATTGAGGCTCCACTTTAAGATGCAATCTGTAAAAGTAAATCCAGCATTAAGGTTTCCTGAGTTTAATAGTAGTTGGAATGAGGTTAAGTTAAAAGATGTTTCGACTAAAATAGGTAGTGGTAAAACTCCACTAGGAGGAGAAACAGTATATACTGATGCCGGCATACCATTTATACGAAGTCAAAATGTAGTTGATGGTTCTTTAAAATTGGATGGCACCTACATAACTCATGAAGTACATCAGGAAATGAAGAGCAGTAAAGTTTATTCTAAAGATGTGCTTTTAAATATTACAGGAGCGTCTATCGGCAGAAGCTGCGTAGTTCCAGAAGAATTTGAAGAGGGCAATGTAAATCAGCACGTATGCATAATAAGATTAAAGTCTTATGAATCTAAATTCATTCAATCATTCCTAAGTTCCTGGCGAGGTCAGAAATTAATTTATCAAGGTCAAACAGGTAGTGGAAGGGAAGGAATTAATTTTGATAGTATAGGAAGATTTAAAATAAAGGTTCCTGAAATTGAAGAACAACAAAAAATCGCCTCCTTTCTTTCAGCGGTGGACAAAAAAATCCAGTTGTTAGAGCAAAAGAAAGCTTTCTTAGAAGAGTACAAAAAAGGGGTGATGCAAAAGCTGTTTAGCCGGGAAATTCGCTTTAAACCTGAGGGGGGTGGGGAGTTTCCGGAGTGGGAGGAAATTCGACTCGGTCAAGTATTATCCGAAGTCAAAAGAAAATCAAAAACGAATAATCAACACCGCGTAATATCTTCAACAACAACGGGACTATATTATCAAGATGAATATTTCACTAGAGACATTTCAAGTTCTGATAACACAGGATACAAAATATTAGAAAAGAATCAGCTTGTCTTTAGCCCTCAAAATATTTGGATGGGCAATATTAATGTTAATACCCAATTTGACATCGGAATTGTTTCTCCTTCTTATAAGATTTATGATTTTAAGAAAGGATATAATCCATTGTATTTCAATGACTTTCTTAAAACTCCTATTATGCAACATGAATACATGATATCATCTGAACAAGGAGCATCGGTTGTTAGAAGAAATCTAAATATAGATTTATTTAATAGTATTAGAATAAAAGTGCCAAGCGAAACGGAGCAAAACATTATAGCCAATTTTTTATCTACTCTTGACAAGAAAATTGAATTTCAAATTTCACAAATAGAGCGAACAAAGCAGTTCAAAAAAGGCTTGCTGCAACAAATGTTCGTTTAATTATAATGATCGATTTTGCAAAGAAATATGGAGTTAGTTTTTGGTTGGAAAAGAACAAGGTGGATTTTCCAAAAACGCTTTTCAAATACAGAACTTGGTCCAATCAATTTCACCGATATTTTATTTCTAATCGGGAGGTGTTTTTTGCTTCACCGACAAGTTTTGAAGATGATTTAGACTGTAAATCTCCGCCACGGTATGACCTGCTTTCAAAAAATGAAATTTTAGAACTATTTGAGGATTATAGTCATAGACGTAACCCTCATTTCTCACCTACTCAGCATTTAGAGTTCATTAATGAACTTAGAGAAAACTCTCCCTTAAATGACCCCATTAAGGTTAAAGAATGGATGAGTCATTACAATGAAAAATACTTTGAAAGAGAGGGCATTTTTAGTCTTACTGCTAATTATAATAATAACCAGATGTGGACTAAATATTCTGAGAACAACAAAGGATTTTGTGTAGCTTATGATTCAGAAGTGCTATTTAATTACCTAGGAGGTGGAGGAGCAGTTAAATATGTCGAAAAATTACCTATCGTTAAACCAAGACCCTTCATGAGTTTGGATGAGGCATTTTTTATTAGGGTATTCCACAAAACAAATGAGTGGAAATTCGAACAAGAATATAGGGCGATTAAATTTCTGAAAGATAACGAGACACAAGCCGACCGAAAGGTGACTTTACCCCAAAACGCAATAATTGCAATAATCCTAGGGGATAAAATGCCTCCTAAATTTGAAGAAGAGCTAAGAGGAAGTGTAAAGTCTAACATAGGTGATGTTGAAATCCTTCGAAGGAATCAAGTTAACCTAAATAGTTTTAACTAATGACCACCCAACCAGAAGCCATCCTGGAACAGAATCTGGTGCAACAGCTCCATGAGCTGGGATATAAAAAGGTCGTTATTACAGATGAAGCGGGTCTTATCAACAATCTAAAATCCCAACTTGAAAAACATAATCAGATTACTCTTTCAGAGTTTGAGTTCGGTCAGATTCTTAATCAACTTTCCAAAGGCAATATCTACCAAAAAGCCAAGACCCTACGAGACCGTATCGCCTACGAAAAAGAGGATAGGAGTACTGGCTATCTGGAGCTGATTAATCAGATTCACTGGTGTAAAAACCAGTATCAGGTGACGAGTCAGGTCACCATGGAAGGGCGCTATAAAAACCGCTATGACGTTACCCTTTTGGTAAACGGTTTACCGCTGGTTCAGGTAGAACTCAAGCGCAGGGGCCTGGAACTCAAAGAGGCCTTTAACCAGACCAACCGTTACCAACGGCATAGTTTTGGGGCGGGTTCGGGCCTGTTTCAATTCATCCAGTTGTTTGTGATCAGCAATGGGGTGAATACAAAATACTACGCCAACAATTCTATCAAAGCCCGTTCTTTTAAACAAACGTTTTTCTGGGCAGACAGGGACAACAAAAAGATCACCCAACTCAAGCCCTTTACGGAAGCCTTTTTGGAGCCTTGTCATCTCTCCAAGATGATCACCAAATACATTGTCCTCAACACCAATGGGGAATTGATGGTGCTGAGGCCCTATCAATACTACGCCACAGAGGCCATAGTAGAAAGGGTGAAGAATAGCAAGAAAAATGGCTATATCTGGCATACTACGGGCTCTGGAAAGACCCTTACGTCATTTAAAGCAAGTCAGATTTTGACCAACCTCCCCGAGGTGTATAAAGCCGTTTTTGTGGTAGACCGCAAAGACCTGGATTACCAGACCATCAAGGAGTTCAACAGCTTTAGCGAAGGCAGTATTGATGCCACGGATAACACCATAACCCTGGTGCGCCAGCTCGGAGATGATACCAAGCTTATTGTCACGACCATCCAAAAGCTAAACAATGCCATCCAGCGGGAGCGCTATATCAAAAAGACATCCAAATTACAGCAAGAACGCATCGTATTTATTTTTGACGAATGTCATCGGAGTCAGTTTGGAGAAACCCATCAGCGCATCAAAGACTTCTTCCCCAATGCCCAGATGTTTGGCTTTACAGGGACACCCATCTTTGCAGATAACGCCTTTAAAAACGCCCTTGGGAAGCGCACAACCAAGGAGTTGTTCGGGGAGTGTTTGCACAAATACGTCATCACAGATGCCATACGCGATCAGAACGTTTTGAAGTTTTCCATTGAGTACATCAGCACGTTTCGATCAAAAGAAGGAGTGGTAGACATTCAGATCGAAGACATAAACCGTCGGGAGGTCATGGAAGACGAAAGGCGGCTGGAAAAGGTGGTGGAGTACATACTGCTCAATCACAACAGGAAGACCCACAGCAGGCGGTTTACGGCCCTCATGTGCGTTCAGGGGATCGATACGTTGATTCAATATTACCAGCTCTTTAAACAGAAACAGGAGGGAGTAGAAAATCCGTTGAAGGTAGCCACCATTTTCTCCTATCGGGCCAATGAGGAAGATGGAGATGCCATTGGGTATCTCCCGGATGAAGATATTTTAATGGCTGCAGAACCCGAGGCGGAATATCAGACTTCCCACTCCCGGGATCAGTTGGAGTCCTTTATCCAGGACTACAACGGCATGTTCCAAACCAACTATTCCACGGAGGATTTTTACGCCTATTACAAGGACATTGCCAAACGGGTAAAGAACCGGCAAGTTGATGTGTTGTTGGTGGTCAATATGTTTTTGACCGGCTTTGACAGTAAGCCCCTCAACACCATTTACGTAGACAAAAACCTGAGATACCACGGATTGATTCAGGCTTATTCCCGTACCAACCGTATCCTGGATGAGGTAAAATCCCAGGGGAATGTGGTGAGTTTCCGTAACCTGAAGAAGGCTACAGATGAGGCCATTACCTTGTTTTCCAACAAGGAAGCCATAGAAGAAATCATCCTGGAACCCTACGATCACTATGTGGCAGATTTTAAGGAGGCCGCTTCCAAATTATTTGAAATTGCCCCCACGGTAGACAGCATAAATGACTTTCTTTCAGAGGAAGAAGAATTGGCCTTTGTCAAGGCGTTCCGCAATCTGATCCGGATCAAAAACGTGCTTACCTCCTTTACCGAATATGAGATAGACGACCTCGATTTTCCGGAACAATTATTCGAAGATTACAAGAGCAAATACCTTGACCTGTACGACAAGGTAAGGCAAGACCATGCAAAAGAAAAGGCCTCCATTTTGGATGACATCGACTTCGAACTGGAGCTTATCCACCGGGATGAAATCAACGTCACCTACATCCTCAAACTACTGGCAGGCTTGAAGGACCAAAAACCCAAAGAGCGAGAGAAACAGCGCAAGATCATTTCAGACATCCTGGACTCCGAAACCCAGCTCAGAAGCAAGAAAGAACTTATCGAAAAGTTTATTGAGGAAAACCTGCCTCTGATCACAGACTCCGAGCAAGTCTATGAAGAATTCGAAAGATTCTGGACCCGTGAAAAGGAAAAGAGCATCCTTCAGTTGAGTCAGGAAGAAAACCTGGATTCAGAAAAAGTACAGGCGGTGATCAGCAACTACCTCTTCACCCAAAAAGAACCTTTACGGGACGAACTCATTGCTGCCATGAACGAACGCCCAGGCCTGAGAGAACGCGCCTCAGCCGCCAAGAAAATCATGGCCAAGATCCGGGAGTTTATAGAGACTTTTGTGGAGGGGATATGAACTTAATCTGTTCCATATTTATGAATATAATGGAGCTATATAGGAGAATCAGAAATTCGATTTTCAGATGGTTGAATAGACTGTTTAATAAATCTAGAAATAACTGTAAAGTGATTGGACGAATATTGAAATATGATGATTTTTTTAATGACGCTAAGCCTAATGACAGGTTTTCATTAATAGCTCATATTCCACGCAGTGAATTGATAGCTAATTTTTCCAGTATTAACCATAAGCTTAAAGCTCCATTGGCATTGGAATTCAATTATACTTTGGAGAATCAAATAAATATAATTTCTACTATTTTTCAAATACATAATGTAAAAGAGAATTTAAAGTATTGCAAAGTTTATTTAGATAGGCTTTCACAGATATTCGAGCATAGTAGGGGGGGAATTGCAATAGCAACTAGAACTAGTTGTCTGTATGCTCTTAATGACTTGTTATTTAGTAAACAAATTGAACATGAAGAGATAATCGGTATAAAGTTTTATCCACAAGACTTTGAAGCAATTTTTAAATTTTTATTGCTAAGCAACGAGGACTTACTAAACTATAACTCTGTTTATGATGAAGAAATCACAGCCGATAATTTGGGTTCAGAATTTTTCGAAGTTTTTATGTTCAAAGAAATACCTAATAACCAATATAGTTATGTGCAAAATCCAATAAACTTACTCGAGAGAAGTCGATGTCTTTTTGATTACATCAAGTCTAAATACTCACAAGAATTAAAAGAATTTACGCAACTATATCAAATAAATGATGCTGAGGATTATATCAAAATTATAGCTAATGGCTTTTTCTTTGATTCCGGAATGACAAATATCCAGGCTTACAGGGTTAAAAAAACTAATAAACTTCATATCGCACGTATGGATATGCTAAGTAAACGTGGTGGAGGTAAACCTAACACTGGGGTTAAGAAGTTTGAATTTTTGGAAATCAAAAAGGCTCCTTTATACAAGTTAGAAGGTGCCGAGGGGAAAGATGAAGATATTTACATACTTATGGATAATACTTTTTTAATAGAAAAGTGTTACGATCTTTTTTTCTGGGATTTCTATTTTGATGTTTTAAAACCTAAGGGGATTAAAATAGAGGACTGGGGAAGTGAAGTAGGGAAGTTTTTCGAGGAGTATTCTGATACGATTCTACGACGAATATTTGATAAACAAAAGGACATAAACATAAAAAGCACCAATGAACTAGTGGTTAAGGGTGTTGAATATGCTGATTTTCTTATCAGAAGAAAGAGGCAAATCGTGCTTATTCAGGCTAAAAGAACTTTTTTGCCGCAGATAAAATATAAAGAGGTTTATTCTCTGGAAGACTATAAGGAAATAAATAAGGAAGAATTTTATGAAAGGTTTGGCCTAAACCAAATTGTGGATATGAGCATTGCTAGGATAAATGAATATTTGTACGAGGTCGACCCAAATACACCCAAAAGCAAACTCTTTATTTATCCTGTATTACTTATAAATGAACCAATAATATCGATGGGTATAACAACATATATATTCAATAAAAAGTTTTACGACCTAATGAATGAAAAACGCATTCCTTTGGAATCTAAAGAATATCGAATAAGTAGATTGGTTATACTACATATTGGGGAATTAGAACGACTTCAAAAAGCTTTGAAGAAAAGAAGTATCAAACTAGATCAGTTTTTAGCTGGTTATGCATCCTCGACTGATATTAAACAAATAAGAAATCCATATGCACAATTCCAAACATTGGATAATTATATTCGAAAGAAGGTAAAAGCAGGTGCGATTCCGGATTATTTGATGCAGGGTGGAGGAATAATTCAAAAGTTGGTAGAATTTGGACAGAAATCAGCAGGAATTAATTAATTCGGGGATAATACGGGGAAGTAATAAAAATAAATAACCATAGCAGTTTTATAATCAAACTGTTAGGGTTTTTAAATGCGGTCTGGACGGGACTCGAACCCGCAACCCCCTGCTTGGCAGTCAGCTACTCCATCTTCTTCTTCAACTCAGCGATCTGGGCATCCAGATTTTGGATAATGGGGTTGGAGGGACTGGATGATCTCAGTAGCCTACTTCTTTCCTGGTTCAGCTCCAAGATCAGAGTAAGCCGGTCTGGCTTCTCATTAAAAGAGAATTTATCCATTTTATCCATCAGACTGAGCCTCGTTTTGTTGAGGTAGTAGAATGTAAGGCCATCCTGTTCTCCATCTTCAAGCAGGGTCAGCATGTCATGCTCAATTTCTTTGAGAAGATTGTTCATGGAGGTTTGGATTTCGGAGTTCTCTTGGGTGATCTCCCGGTCCAGATTTTGAGCACAGGAAAGAAATAGGAGGGAAAGGATGAGGACGAATTTTTTCATAACTTAAATTTACTTAAAAAGAATCTCCAAACACAAATACCCCGTTGCGCAGTAGTTGTACTGCTGCGCTGCTTTTAGCATATTGCCAACTTACCGCAGGAGTTCAACTCCTGCGGAACGGTACAACTTCTTTGGTACTCCCCGAAAGTTTTCAGAAATAGCGACGAGGCCAGCGCATGTGCATTTCACAAGCCAATTATTATGAGGGAATGCGCAATAGCACGGAGCGTCAAGCCGGGTTCGCGGTTTTTGTCCCAGACAGATTGACAACGAATCAACTGAAGCATGCGGACAAAAAATTTCCTATAAACTTTCTTGATTTTTTCGTCTATTTTTTATCAAGAAAAAATGGACATAAAAGGAAAAAGAAAGCTTCGTTTTGAGCGGGAGATAATTACCCACCCCTAACCCCTCCGTTTAGGAGTGAATGGGAATGGAACATTCTCCTTCACTCCAGGAGGGGAGAAAATTGGAATTTAAATCTCCCATGCCAATTTACCCGCCTGTGGAGAGCAGGAGGGATTTCTACTCCGTTGTCTGCAGTCTCTTATTCATAACCTCATTTGAAAAAGCAACAGCGTCTTCCCCTCTTTTTCGATCTCCTCCTTATAAGAAAAGTCCAGTTTCTTTAACAGGCTTATAGAGCGCTCATTGTCAGGCGCGGTAATAGCCAATAGGATAGGGTATTCCCCCGTTTGTGCAAGGTGGGCGAGAAAGGCATGGCTGGCTTCCAGGGCGTACCCCTCGCCTTCCGCCTGGGGCAGCAGGGCAAAGCCGAAATCCGGAGCGGGCAACTCCTTCCGTTGCACAAACGAAAGTATACCCAGGGCGGCTGCCGTTGCCTGATGCTCAATGACCAGATAGTGTCTCCCCGGGTGGTTCAGGAGGTTACGGATGTAAGCTTCGGCCTCTCCGGGACCGGTAATCTGCCTTTCCCCGATATAACGCAACCACCCTTTGGTCTGTACCAGGGTCACCAGAAAGGGAGCGTCTTCTTCCCGGATCATCCGGAGGGTAAGCCTGGGGGTTGTTATGGGAAGAAAGTTCATAAATGGAGCAGTTTTGACAGGAGAAGATAGCATTTTCCCAGCTCCTGATCTTTGAATAAACTAGTTTTGGCTAAAGCAACGTGGTGGATAAGAATAATGGGGTTGGTATTTCCTTGGAACTTGCCTGCGGCAAGCAGGTTTGGCCCTTTAGGGATTGGATGAGTCGCATCTACTCCCCAACATATGAGTCAGGCGGTAGTGCAGAATAGTTTTTCCCCTCTGTATTTTCTAAATAAAACCATAAACCGGTATCATAGGGTAGTCCCATGCCGGGCGCTATGGAATCAAAGGGAATCCATTTAGTTTTTTCAACAATAACTTCCCCATTTACTTTTAAGGTGATCCTTTCCAGGCCATCGTTTTCCAGGGTAGAATCATTTAAGCTGACGAATAACCCCAGATTACCCGGATCGTCTGTTTTAAAACTGGAGGACCAGGGCAAACGTACCTGATATTCATTGCCATAACCCCCGCCCTGAATTCTTTTGGCTGTTCCCTGCCCGTTTACTTCCCAGGTAACATCGTATGCCCCCACGGCATCATCTTTCCCACAACTGAGGAGGATAAGAAAGATACACAGAGGTATTTTCTTTATCAATATTCTTTTTGTCAATAACATCTATAGCTAAAACGAAGATCTTTTTTAAATCTGACAATTCTGGTGGTTTTTTAGATGAACGGGAAGGGGGGTACTGTGCAAATGCGGGCAGACAGGGTGTTTACTATTGGGGACGTTGCGCAGTAGATGCTCTGCTGCGCAGATTTTAGGACCGGGCAGAATGGACGCAGCAGTACAACTACTGCGTAACCCAAAAAAAAGACCCGGCCCTTAAAAGAACCGGATCTTTCTCCTGACTAAACGTGGGGTTAGTCAAGCCATTTGGAACTCATATAGGCCATAGATCGTATGATCTTGCCTTCTTCGTTAAAGTCGTGGGCGTACATGATTGGCATCACGATCTTTTTTTGGTCCGATTTACGGGTGAGGCGGATGTCCCACCAGCTGTAGACTGTGCGGCCGTCGCGGAGGTCGTATTCCACATAATCCGGGTAGCCCACCACATCAATGGAGTTGATCTCAAACTTAGTCATCATCTCATTGAAGTTGGCCTTGGACTCATCCATCGTCAGGGACTCTCCCCTGGGGGTTTCCAGGTTGCTAAAGCGGGCCTTTTCATCAAAGAAGCTGTAGCCCATTTCCGTATCCCCGTGCTCAAAGGCGTGCATCATCCGCCTTACCTTGTTGATGTTGTCGTGGTGGTTCCAGACAATCCCGTTCTGCCGGTCCTGGAAGCTCTCGCCTACCTCCCGGTAGACCGCCTCGTTGTGGTAGCTGATGGCCATGTCAATCAGCCCGTCCTTAAAGCGGTACATGCGGTGTACAGGCACGTCTATCTTCACGCCTGTACTGTTATGTACGCCCTTCATCTGGTCCCAGGTCTGCACCCATACCTGGCCGTCCTTGTACTCCAGGGCATCGGGATAGGCCCCCGGGGAAGGTTCCAAGCTAAGGTAGGCCACGTTGTTCTTCCACCATTTGGCGCCCCCGGCAAAATCAGTTTTGGTACCCCCGTCTGGGTCCTTGTTGGTGTCTGACCCGTTGTAGGCCTTAAAGTCGTCGTGCAGATAACTCGCCACCGCTGCGCTGTCTCCCGCCACCCAGGCGGCCTGCATGGCCTTCACCTTGGCGATGGCGTCGTGTTCCTTGTAAATGGTTCCGTTTTTTTCTTTCTGGCCGTAGGCCATGAACAGGCCCAAAGTAAGGGCCCAGAGGATTCCTCTTTTCATTGTGGTTGGTTTTAGGTTGGTTAAACTGATATAAGGTAGTGAATATTTTTTATTTAAATGATTTTTAAGGGGTTAGAAAATCTTTGTGCAAAAGTTCACCCACCCCTGGCCCCTCCCGGGAGGGGAGGAAATTTACATTAAATTTTCAGAAAACTCTTGGTGTTCAGGGGTCTAATCTTGATTAACACGAAGGTTTGCCAGAAATAATGGCGAGGCCAGCGGAAGTGCGTTTCGCCTGTGAAGTGATTTGGCAATTCAAAATTTAGCAGATAAGCAGGCGAAAAAGAGCATGGAGCGATAAGCCGAGACCATGGTTTTAGTCCTAAACTGAAAGAGTAAGACTCAACCGAAACATTCGGACTAAAAATTTCCTACAAACCTTCTTGATCTTTTGGTTCGTTTTGGATCAAGCCAAAATGAACAGAAAAAGAAAGATAGATACGGTAATAACTAAATGCTTGTACAAAGGCAGGACCATAATTCAAGCAAAGCAAATCATTGGTATATTCCCTATCTTAGAATGCTAAGACCCACCAGGAATGATCCACTTCTTCCGAAAGACCCGAAAAAAACTGGCTGAAGACAACCAGTTCTTTAAATACACCCGCTATGCCATTGGGGAGATCCTGCTCGTAGTGATCGGGATCCTGATCGCTTTGCAGATCAACAATTGGAATGAGGAACGCAAATCAGAACTGCGGGAACTGAGTTTGCTCAGGGAACTCAGGACCAACCTGGAGACCAATATTCAAAATCTTGAAAGTGATATTGTCAAACAAAGAAACAGCATCAAATACTTTGATTATATCCTTCGGCTTCCCGTAGATCGGTTGCCATACAGCGACTCCCTGCCGAGATCCCTCAGTACAGCCAGTTATGCGCCTGATGTGGTCCTGACGGCCTCTGCCTTTGAGACGTTTAAGTCTGAAGGGCTCGACCTTATCAAAAACGACAGCCTGAGGAGGGAGATCCTGAACCTTTTTGAAGTGGCCTACCCTACTCTAATGCAGGAGACGCGCCGACTGGAAGATCAGTTGTGGCCGGCGGTGGTTATACCCCTGTATCAGAAACATTTCAGCAGTGATATGGATCAATGGATACCCAACGATTATGAACAATGGCTGGACGACAAAGAGTTTTTCAATATGCTGAGCTTTAGGAAGACCCTGAGACAGTTCTCTACAAATATCAAATTAGAAACCGTAGATAAAACCAGTGAGGTGATCCGGTTGATCGATGAGGAACTCGAAGCTCGGGGAGATCACTAATAAGACTTAGAAAATAAGGCAGTGTTGCACATTATTTTACCCACCCCTGATCCCTCCGATTAGGAGGGAATGGGAATGCATACATTCTCCTTCCCTCCGGGAGGGGAGGAGATTGTAACCGCCGATGCGCAGTAGTTGTACTGCTGCGCTGATTTTGGTTGGGGGCAGAATGGCCGCTAGAGTGCGACTCCTGAGGAACTGATTGGTAAGAAATTAAAATGGAAATATTAAATTCACGTCACTAACCCTTAACAAACAACACAATGGATTACAAAAAAACACTGATCAACCTGGCTATTTCCCTTCTCCTATCCCCTATCGTAGTGTACATCGTCCTTTTTATGGCGAAGGCCGCGGGGTCTACCTACGAGATGACCCACGGGGAGACCTTTATTATCTGGCTGCTGATGGCACTTGTTATTGGACAGTCAATGGTGAGAAAGTCTTAGCAGCTCTGTTATATTGCTTTGGTGATCTCACCATTGAAAATTCCAAATTCCAAAACCCAAATTCCAAGAGAGTTGATTAATAAAATAGCCTTTGGAATTTGGAGTTTGGTGCTTGGAATTTACTGCTCCGCAGTCCTTCCTAACAAAAGTTTAACGCCCTGTATTTGGAATACATCTTCATTTTGTTAGGTTACAGCCTTTCAAAAATGAAGGAGTATGAAACTTGTACAGGTAAAAAGAAGAACTAGATCCGAGAATCGATATAGTCCCAGGATGGGCCGACTCACCACCAAGGTGACCTACATCAAAAAATACGTCGCCGGGATTCCCGTAAAGACCCTTCACAAATACCGGGAAACCTATTACGGGGAGGTAAAGGATTGTGATGTCTGCCAATTATACGTGTAAAGCACAGGTTGCGCAGTAGTTGAATTGCTGGGCGGATATTGGCAATGTGCCGACCGGCTGGAGTACAACTCCTGCGGAACCGTAATTTATATTATCTGACTTTTATCATATCCCGGGCAAAAGGGAGTTTCTACCTTGTGGTGTTATTTTCTTAAAATCCATAGCCCATGAGAACGGTTAGTGGAATCCCGGGGTTCCTGGCCTTTCTGGTCCTGGTTTCCTGCAAAGACGCACCACAAACTCAACACGAAGATTTGGCCCAAAACCAAGAAGTTCACTGGACCTACACCGGGGAGAATGGCCCCGAGCACTGGGCCGAACTGGAGAAACGCTCCCACTGCGGGGGCAAACACCAATCCCCCGTAAACATCATCGACATACAAACCCAGGAAGATCCCGACCTGTTGCCGCTCGACCTCCACTATTACGGCCAGGTGCGCATCCACGAGGTCGCCAACAACGGGCATACAATACAGTACAATTTTGAAGCAGGAGATTATATCTCCCTCTGGGATGTGAGGTACGACCTGAAGCAGATCCACTTCCACGAGGCCGCAGAGCACACCCTGAACGGGATACGCTACCCCCTGGAGATGCACATGGTGCACGTCAATGCCCAAAATGAGATCGTGGTATTAGCCATCATGGCGATGGAAGGGGAAAGCAGTGTGCCCTTTACCTTCCTGGAACAGTACTTACCCCTGGATCCGGGCGAGACCAAGATCATAGACCAAAACTTTGACCTCAATACCAACCTTCCGGCAAATCGGGATTACTATACGTATAAGGGATCCCTCACCACGCCCCCCTGTACGGAAGGAGTCACCTGGATCGTCTTTAAGGAGCCCATCACCGTTTCCCTGGAACAGGTAAAGGAACTGCAACGCCTTATGCCCCTGAACAACTACCGGGGAGAACAGGAGCTCAATGGCCGGGTGGTGAAGGTGTATGAATCACCTTATAACTGAATTAAGACAATATTCTCCCCTCCTGGGAGGGGCTGGGGGTGGGTAAAATAGTTGCGCAGTAGTTAAACTGCTGCGCTGATTTTAGCACCAGGCAGATTTGCCGCAGAAGTGCAACTCCTGCGGAACAGCATAAAAAAACCCTGAATGGTTCTACGCATTCAGGGTCTGGCTAATTCAGGATCCTTTACGGCAAGAAGTTGACTACCCCGGTATCCATATCGTAGACCGCTCCCAGGATGTCGATTTCCCCCCTGGAGTGCATTTCCCTGAGGATAGGGCTTTGCTCCAAAATATTTTCCAAGGCAAGGCGGACGTTATTTTCAATTACCTCATGTACAAAGAGTCGGTTAGCCGAGGTACGAGGCCCTTCAGTTTGGGTGGACATGTCCACTGCCGGCTTGATCTTTTGCAGCATGTTCGTGATATTCCCGAGCTCAGCTCCGTCGATGGCAGCATGGACCGCGCCACAGCTTTCGTGACCCATAACCAGGATCATTTTGGCGCCGGCCACCTTGGTGGCGAATTCCATACTCCCCAGGATGTCTTCATTAATAAAGTTCCCAGCGATACGCGCCACAAAGATGTCACCTATCCCTTTGTCGAACACGTCCTCAACAGGGACGCGGCTGTCTACACAAGATAGCACTATAGCCTTGGGATACTGACCTTCCACGCTTTCTCGAATCTGTATGCTGTGGTCACGGGCTGTGAGATCGCTCCTAACAAAACGTTCATTCCCGGCTCGCAGCATTTGAAGGACTTCCTCCGGGGTGAGGGCTCGCTGTTCTTCCTTGGTGAGGACGGTCTCCACCAGGACCTTGCTCCTGGGGATAGTGATCACATCCTGGGTTGAGGGTTGGGCCATCCCTGAGAAGGTAAGGCCGAACATGGTACTGAAGATGATGATTCGATTTTTCATAGCATTGAATTTTAAATTCAGCGCAAATATATGTCTCGGATCATCATCTAATACTATTACTATTCATAATAAAGAGTTAAACTTTTAATAGGTGATAGTAAAACTATTATTTATGATGATTTGATCTGGTCCTTGGAGGATACAGAGGCAAGTGCACACGTGAACAGGCGGGACGATTCAAGATCCACCTCTAACCCCGTTAAGCAGTAGATCTGCTGCCGCACTGATTTTGGCAAATGTTCGAAATGCCGCAGGAGTGCAACTCCTGCGGAACTGAGTATAACTCCTTCGGAACACATCCGTTTTCAGAATTCCTTCACTATCTTTAATTGCAGATTACCAACTCTATGGAAAACCAGCAAAAGATCGACCAACTCCTGGAAAAATTGAACGTCCTAAAAGGCGTGCATTCCCATTTTGAAAAGGAGATCGAAGACCTGAGAAAGGAAATAGAGGCCCTGCGGCAGACCCCATCGGCAACACCGGAGCCATCTAAGCCTGAATCCGTAGAGGCATTGCCAAAGCCTGAAGTTGAAGAGAAGGTGACCCCAACCCCCGCCGAGGCGCCGGTGACCGACCTGTACCGGGATCCCCAAAAGCGGATCCTGGGTGGGGTATGTGCCGGACTGGCCCGGCGGTACGGGGTAAACCTGGCCCTGATGCGAACCCTTTGGATCCTCCTTGGGATCTTTTTCCTGGTAGGCGTCCCCCTTTATGTGGTCCTTTGGATCGCCATCCCGAAAGGGACAGAGAGCAGACCTGCTCAGCCCGCATCGCCCACACCCGCCACCCCCCTTTCACCTGCTGATCAGCCGGCAGCGGATGCATCCAAAAAAATGGACCTGGAAAAATACATAGGGGAGAACCTTATCTCCAAGATCGGGATCGCCGTACTGGTGATCGGGGCCGGGATAGGGGTGAAATACTCCATAGACCACGACCTGATCTCTCCCCTGGTACGCATCCTCCTGGGCTATGTGCTGGGAATTTCACTGGGCGTTATCGCCTACAGACTAAGGGAACGGTACGAAAATTTCAGCGCCGTCCTCCTGAGCGGTTCCATGGCCATCCTTTACTTTATGACCTTTGCGGCCTGTTCTTTTTATGACATGCTCCCCCCTGTGGCCGCTTTTGCCCTGATGGTACTCATCACAGTGGCTACCGTCCTGGCGGCCCTGAATTACAATCGGCAGTTTATCGCCCACCTCGGGCTGGTTGGTGCCTATGCGGTGCCTTTCCTCCTCAGTGAGGGGCAGGACCGTGTCGGTATCCTTTTTACCTATATGGCCATTATCAATGCGGGCATCCTGGTGGTCGCCCTGAAAAAATACTGGAAACCCCTCTACTGGGTAGCCTTTGCGCTCACCTGGATCATCGTCCTTAGCTGGTATTTCAATTCCTATGAGGCAGATACCCATTATGCCCTGGCTCTTGGTTTCGGCAGCCTCTTTTTCTTTCTTTTCTACCTGACCTTTTTGGGCTATAAGTTGCTGCAGAAGGAACCCTTTGAGGTATCGGATATCATCCTGGTGCTTATCAACTCCTTCGTGTTCTACGGCCTGGGATACGACCTCCTGAACGATACGCCCGAATGGGAGAACAGCCTTGGGATGTACACACTGTTTCACGCTCTCATACACGGTGCGGTGGCTTTTTTGGTCTTCCGCATCAGGGGGGCAGATAAGCCTGTTTTTTACCTGGTCTCCGGCCTGGTCCTGGTCTTCCTCACCCTCGCCATTCCCGTACAGTTAGACGGCAGCTGGGTGACCCTCCTCTGGCTGGGGGAAGGCGTACTCTTGTTCTGGATCGGTAGGACACAATCGCGGTCCCTTTATGAAAAGATTTCCTATATCTTGCTGGGCCTGGCTTTCCTGAGCCTCATACAGGACTGGGATGCCTACAACCCGGGCTGGTTCTTTGAGGAAAAGGAGCGATTCCCTTCCCTTTTTAACATCACTTTTTTGGGATCCCTCATCTTCCTGGGAGCTGCGGGCTATCTCAACTACCTCCATTACCAATTACAATACGCTCCTCCCTTCCAAAGGGGCAACAGCACATATACCCTGCTCTCCATAGGCCTCTCCGGCCTGTTGCTCATCGTGCTGTATTTCACCTTTTCCAACGAGATCTCCTACTATTGGGAAGGCCGCTATCAGGCCTCGACTACCGACGCCCTGGCCGATAGCTTTAACAGTGGCAGAAACCCTGATTTCAAAACCCTTAAAAACCTGTGGGGGATGTTGTACTTCCTGGGATATACGGGGGTTTTGTTGTGGCTGAACATCGGCAGGATCAAGACCAAACTCCTGGGGATCCTCGGACTTATGCTCGCCTCAGGCGGACTCCTCTACTTCCTTACCATAGGGTTGTACGACCTCAGCGAACTCCGGGAAAGCTATTTATTGGAAGACGTTATAGGCGAACCTGTCCCCGCTTTTTACGCCCTGGGGATGCGTTACCTGGTCTTTGGGTTCATAGCCGCCCTGCTGTGGGCGGGCTACAGCCAGTTAAAAGCGATGTACGAAAGGGAAGAATTTATCCGGGGGTTCGACCTTATCCTGGCTCTGACTCTGGTTTGGGGAGCCAGCAGTGAGCTCCTGCACCTGCTTGACCTCTCCGGAGCCCAGGAGCAGTACAAACTCGCCCTGACCATCTTCTGGGGCGTCTGTGCCCTGTCTCTGAGCGCCCTCGGTATATGGAAGGCCAAAAAACACCTGCGGGTGGCCGCCATTGCCCTCCTGGGGATTACCCTGATCAAACTCTTTTTCTATGACCTGGCAGACCTGCCGACCCTTTCTAAGGCAATCGTTTTCTTAGCCCTTGGAGTGGTTTTATTGGGGATCTCATTCCTGTACAATAAATTTAAAACTGCGATTGAGGATTGACATATTTCGGTGGTCTAATGAAGATTCCCTAAAAGTTTGCCAGAAATAGCGGCGAGGCCAGATTAAATCCGAAATCTCAAATTCCAAGCACCAATCGCGTATTTCTTGGAATTTGGAATTTGGAATTTGGAATTTCCTCCCTAGTCTTATCTTTGACCCACAAACAATACGCTATGGCCTCAGGTTTCTTTGCTATCCTCGATGACGTCGCCACCCTCCTGGACGATGTCGCAACCATGTCTAAGGTGGCTACCAAGAAGACCGCAGGGATCCTTGGGGACGACCTGGCAGTGAATGCGGAAAAGGCGTCCGGCTTTGTGTCCAAACGGGAATTACCCGTCCTCTGGGCTATCACCAAGGGGTCTTTGCTGAACAAGCTCATCATCCTGCCCGTAGCTTTTTTGCTGAGCGCCTTTGCCCCCTGGGCGGTGGTTTTGATCCTGGTGCTGGGCGGACTCTACCTGGCCTATGAAGGGGCAGAAAAGGTGTACGAGTTCTTCGTGCCCCACGGGCATGCGAAGGCGGCGTTGGAGATAAAGGAGTACAGCAAGAAGGAGATCCTGGAAATGGAGAAAAAGAAGATCAAGTCGGCCATCCTCACCGATTTTATCCTCTCCGTGGAGATCGTGATCATCGCTTTAGGCACGGTCCTCGAAGAACCCCTGCTCACGCAGATCCTGGTGGTATCCTTTATCGCCCTCCTGGCCACTGTGGGGGTCTATGGCCTGGTGGCGCTTATCGTACGTATGGATGAATTTGGGGCCCGACTCATTGCGCTGAACGGGGAGGACAATACCTTCTCGGATAAGATCGGCCGGTTCTTTGTCAGTGCCCTCCCCTGGGTGATCAAGGCCCTGGGGGTGATCGGAACCCTTGCGTTGTTGCTCGTGGCCGGGGGCATCTTTGCCCATAACCTGTCCTTTTTGCACAATCCCTTTCCCTGGATGCCCGGCTTGCTCTATGAATTTGTGCTGGGATTGATTGTGGGGCTGGTTGTATTGCTTCTGGTGATGATAGGGAAGAAACTCTTTTTGCGAAACTAGGACCAGTAATTTTCCGAGGTCTATAGTTCCGCTTTCAGAAATCCCCGCCTACATCAACCCCTTTTCCTTCAGTGTCTTTTTAAGCTGTTCGTGGTGCTTCCAGAACCGGTCTTCGATCTGTTGGATGATACCGGGGAATTCAGGATGGGATTTTAAAGGGGTGACAAGGGGATCTTCCTCCATAAACAAAAGGAGCCAGTACTGAATATCGTCCTGCCGGGCGAAGACTTTTAACTGTTCTATCGCCTGTTCGTTTTTCCCTTCGTGCACGTATTTCATCGCCATACTGGCTGCTTTGTAAATGGATTCGTCTGCCTCGCAATAGGCATCGTAAGAAGTGAATAATTCTTCCGCCTTCTTATCGAACCCCATCGCTTTGTAGACAAGTCCGATCTTGAGATCTTCCTGAGGATAAATATATAACCCTGCTGCCTCCCTGGCTTCAGCAAACTGTTTGTAGTACTCGAAGGCCTTTTCGTACTCCTCCTGGAAATAATAGATCTTGCCCATCTCGTTTAGCAGGTCCAGCCGATTGGGGTCCTTCTCCAGTTGTTCGAGGAGGTCATCACGGAGTTGGTCCAGGTCCTTGTTCCTGGCATAAAGCACAAAGGCCTTGATCAATGGCGCATAATAGTTATTGGGATCAGCAGAGAGGGACTTATTGATATATTCGAGAGACTCCTCCACAAAACCGTTCTGGATCAGGGCATTGCTCAGATGCAGGTAGATATAGCTTTTCGCGATGGAGTCATTCGGGATGTCGAGCTGAATCCCTTTGAGGGCGTATTCGAGGTATTTTCCGGTATTGGGGATCACCCGGGCGTAAAAGTCGGACAGAATCTGGACCACGATTGCGCTATTGGGGTTGTATTCCAGGGCTTTCTCCAGATGCGGTAGGGCGAGGCGGTATTCCCCAACCTGGGTGTAGTACAGGGCCTTAGCGATCAGGCTTTGGGCTGATTGGGAGTCATAGAGCAAGGCCTTGTCCGCATAATTGTTGAGCTGTTCCGTGTATTGTTTCTCTTTTAGGTTCTCGTCCATGAAGTAGTAGGCAATGGCCAGGTTGGCATAGGCCAGGGAAAATTCCGGATCTTCTACAATGGCCTTCTTAAATAAGGAAATGGCTTTCTCAAGGCTTTCCGGGGTATGGGGGTAGAGGAGGTTCATCGCCTGCAGGTAGTAATCATAGGCCAGAAGATTTTCCGTGGGTCTTTTGTCGATCTGTTCACGTTCTTCCGGGGTGACTACAGCTTTTACCGCATCCGCTATTTTTCGGGCCACCTCGTTTTGCAGGGCAAAGATGTCCGTGATCTCCCTGCTGTATTGCTCAGACCAGATCGGCCGGTCATTGGCCGCCTCGATCAGCTTGATGTTGAGCAACACCTGGTCTCCGATGCGTTGCCCGCTGCCTTCCACCAGATAGTTTACATGGAGTTCGCGTGCGATCTCAGGGACGCTCATTGCGGTCGACCTGTATTTCTCTACGGAAGTGCGGCTCACCACCCGGAAATCCTCGATCTTTTGCAGATTATTCAGGGTAGACTCCATGAGTCCGTTGATAAAGTATACATTGGTTGCATCACCGCTCTCATTCTTAAAGGGTAACACGGCGATGGATTTTTCAAGATCGATCTCCTTTGACGGGGTAAGGGATCTGTAGAGTACCACGCTGGCGATACCGACCAGGAGGGCGGCTGCTGCGATCCATTTCCAGTAGGGTTTCTTAGGGGAGGTCGAACGGTCTTCTGAGGATTCTGATTGGTTTTTATACGATTCCCCAGGGGGATAGCCATATTCTTCCCGAAAGCACTTGATGAAATAGGAAGAACTTCCAAAACCCACCTCGAAGGCGATCTCCGATACGGTTTTGGAGGTATCCCCTAACAACTCCTTGGCTTCCTCCAGCCTGATCTGCCTTATAAAACGGCTGGCCGAGAGACCGGTTTCCTTCTTCACCTTCCTGAGCAGGTTAGACCGACTCATATGCAGGGCCTCAGCCAGCTCAGACACTCCGAAATTTTCGTTAGAAATGTGCTCCAGGACGAGGGTTCGGGCCTGTTCTATAAAGGGGGATTTGCCGGTGGATGCTTCAGCCATTGCGTGCGATTGTCCTTTCGAAAGTAGAAAAAAATATCGGCATCTATGGCTTTGGATAAAAAGAGGTTTGCGTCATAATTGCTATCCCTGCGGCATAATTTTTATCCCCCGCCTGAAAGTTGATGTACTTCTCAGCAAACCTGATAGGCCTTGCGTCATGATCCGGCGGACCTTTGTATCAAACAGAATAATAACCTTAATCTCAAAACAAATGAAAACAATTCAAATGAATTCCCTGAGAAAAATGAGTCTCCTTATGGTAACCATGTTCCTCTTCTCGGCTTGCGCTCAGAACAGTAAAAAAGAAGTGGCCGAGACCATGGTCAATGCACCCACAGTGGATCTGCACACGGCAGTGATCTCCGGCAATCTGGAAGCGGTGCGCCAGCACATCGATGCGGGGACTGACCTTAACGGGAAAGAGCCCTTTGGCGGATCTACACCTCTCATTACAGCAGCGACCTTCGGGAAAAAGGAGATCGCCCAGGCTCTGATCGATGCGGGAGCCGACCTGAGTATCAAGAACAATGATGGTTCAACCGCCCTTCACGCAGCCGCCTTTTTTTGCCGGGTTGAGATCGTGCAACAACTCATCGACGCCAAGGCAGACAAAACCCTGCTAAACAATTTCGGGGCCACCCCAAGGCAAACGGTGATGGGACCCTTTCAAGAGATCAGGCCGTTTTACGAAATGCTGCAACAACAACTCGCCCCCATGGGTCTGCAGCTCGATTTACAGGAAGTGGAGAAGACCCGTCCGGTCATCGCAATGATGTTACAATAGAAATTGACAATTCACAATCTCATGACACACGAAAGAAGATATGATATTGATTGGCTCAGGGTGATCGCGATCGGATTTTTACTGATCTACCACATCGCGATCATCTTCCAGCCCTGGGCGATGTTCGTCGGGTTTGTCCGCAGCCCGGAACTCATGGAATCCCTGTGGGTCCCCATGACCGCTTTGAACGTCTGGCGGATCCCCCTATTGTTCTTCGTTTCCGGCATGGGCGTATACTTCGCCCTGAGAAAACGGAACTGGAAACAACTCCTGAGGGAACGAACACAAAGGATCCTGCTGCCATTCCTGTTCGGAGTAGTGGCCATCACCCCCTTGCACATGTACATTTTCCAGGGTTTCTACAATATGCCCCTGAGCTACTTTCCGCATCTGGGTCACCTGTGGTTCCTGGGGAATATCTTTGTATACGTCCTGCTGCTTTCCCCTTTTTTCTTCTATTTAAAAATGCATCCGGAAGGCAGGCTTAAGAAAGGGCTGTCCATTCTAATGAGCAATCCTTTAGGCCCAATCTCTGTTTCGGTTTTCTTTATTGCGGAGGTGATGCTGGTAAAGCCCCAATTGTTCGAGTTGTACGCCGAGACCTGGCACGGGTTTTTCCTCGGGCTGCTGGCCTTTCTCTTTGGGTTTCTCTTTGTGTATACCGGGAAGGCTTTCTGGCAGACCATGCTGAAATGGAGGTGGGCCTACCTGGGCCTGGCGCTTCTCCTCTACGGGATGAGATACTTTATATTTGGGTTCAATGCTCCCGGTTACCTGATGGTTGTTGAATCCAATTCCTGGATCTTCGCCCTTTTCGGTCTGAGTTACCGATACCTGAACAGGCCCAGTGCGCTTTTGAGATATTTGAGTGAGGCGGCCTATCCGGTTTACATCATCCATATGTTTGTGTTGTATGCCGGGGCCTATCTGATCCTGCCGCTGGAGATACCGGTACTCATCAAATTTATCGGGGTGGTATTGTTTACAGGGGTCTTTTGCTATCTGATCTTTGAGCTCCTCATCAGGCGCATAGGGATCCTACGACCTCTTTTCGGGTTAAAACCCAAGACCGGTAAAGGTATGTCCGATATGATTGTGAAGGTGCCACGTTCACAGAGGATGGGCTCCCTGAAGGACGGAGCCTGAAGGTGTCCCCTATCCTGGAAATGTCCGTTTCAGGCAGTTTCACTACTTTTAATAGATGTAATACAGTATGTTCAGACTCTTTCAACAGACCAGACAAAAATTGATATCCAAAGATCAGTCAGGAAAGGCTGGCTACCGCAAGCCCGCTCATAGCAGGGCATGGGAGTACTTGCTTTACGCCCTTGGTGAAATATTGCTGGTAGTCATCGGGATTTTGATCGCCATTCAGATCGACGACTGGAACCAGGAAAGAATCGATAGAAAGGCATTGTATGAGCATCTGGGAAAGATCAGGACACATACCCTGGAGGATAGCTACAAGCTCGATTCCATCACCATGGGAAGAAGGTATATATCCGGTTTGTGTAAACAGGCACGGGTGCGGATCCTGGACAAGACGGAAGACGAGGACCTGATCCTCTTTATGCAGTGCGGGGCCGCCTTCGCCGATTTTTCGTTTAAGCCGAATACCGGGGGCTATGAATCTCTGAAGAATTCCCCCTATTTCGGGAGGATGAACAACACCCCCTTAGATTCGCTCCTGACCCAGTACAACAGGTTGCTGGACGATCTTGCCCAAAATGAAAGGAGTTACAACGAATTTGTAGTAGGACAGGAGGCCTATTTGTCTACCCAGTTTGACCTCTCCCTGATCCTGGCCTCTGCGTTTGTACCTCAGGACTCCCTCATGAAAAGGGCAACGCCCCAATCGGAATACACTGAGGTTTTTAAGGCGTATACCGCATCAGCGCCTTACAGGAATGTCATCAGCCTTGCGGCCTGGCAATTGGATCAGATGGTCAAACAATACGGCCAGCTAAAGGCAACTGGCCAAAAGGTGATCGAAGAAATCGATGCCATCACTCAGGAGTAAATGAACGCTTGTTCAAGGCTTAAATAATGTTTCTACCAACGCAAAAGACAACTTAAAATGGCTGTAAGCAAAACAAAAAAAATCATCAGGATCCTGCTAGGGGTAGGTACGGTCATTTCCCTGTTTTTTGTGCCCTGGATCCTGGTCAAGGCTTGGATTTTACCTCTGCCTGATACGGTTCAGGAGCAAGTGGACGAGGCAATTGGGCACGGGTTTGATGGTATGATCGTATATGTGGACGAAGGGGGAAAACCACCGGCGTTCTATACCGGAGGATGGAAAGACCGGAAGAAAAAGATACCTGCTGACCACGAATCCCTCTTCAAAATTGCGAGCATCAGCAAGTTGTATGTCGCAGTCTCGGTTGCCAAACTCGTGAAAGAAAACCGTATATCGCTAGACGATACCCTTGCTGACTACTTTCCGGACCTTGTGGGCAGAATTGAAAACGCAGAACAAATCACCCTGAGGATTATGGTACAGCACCGCAGTGGCATACCCAATTTCACAGATAATCCCGCTTACTGGGAAGACGAACAGGAGAACGGCAAGAGGGCCCTTGATTTTGCCCTCGGTCTGCCGGCTAGTTTTGAACCGGATAAAGGCTATCAATATTCCAACACGAATTATTTGTTGCTCCGCAGGATCCTCGATAGCGTATTAGGCTATAATCATCACCTATATATACAAGAGAACATCCTGGACCCACTTGAGCTGAAAAACACCTATTTTTCGCTAAGCGAAGTAGACCTGGACGATGTGATGAGTGGTTATTACGTAGGGATTGAAGCCGACTTTAAAACCAACGAAAATGGGATGTTGGCTACCGCTGAGGACGTGGGTATTTTTTTGAGGGCATTGAATGACGGATCTCTCTTCCGCGAAGGGGAACAAGAGATCTACTCCTCCATATACGAGTACAAGCACGGAGGTCTGGTTCCGGGTTATCAAAGCCTCGCGGAATATCACAAAGACATAGACGCGGTTGTTGTGCAATTTGTGAATACCACTGATTTTCAAGGATACGAATGGAATTTATCCGAGATCATTTACAATCGCATTGTGAAGATCCTGAGAAGGAAAAAAGGCCCATAGATATCCAAACTTGGCAAAGAGCTATGCCCTTCATGTAGAATGATTTCTTCAGAACTTTCTTTGGAAGGCAAATTTAGTCAGCAGTAATCGATTCGGAATTTCAAGGTTTTTAATGATCCTAAAAATACCCAGGGTAAGTAAAAGGTTCCCTTAGGACATTAATACACTGCTTTCGTCCTGATATTCAGGGACTTTTGATATTTCTTCCTTAGATTAAATCTCTTTCCTTCACTCGCCGAATACCTGCCTGGTAAGGGATGCAACACTGTAATCTAATTCTTTTAACCTTAAAACCAAACATTATGAAAACGCACATCCCACTGAAGTTGAGGTCTATGCTTACATGGACCTCCCTGTTCGCAATTGTATTTTTTATGTCCTGCACCCAGGACACCGGAACTGATCCTTTACAAGGAGGAGAAAATCTAAATGCCACCACAGCAAAATCTGCAAAGGGTAAGAAAGTTGCAAAATCTATTTATGGTCGACTCAGCAATTTCGCAGATCCAAATGAACCGTTAGAGGAGGTGCTCCAATGTAACCCTGAAGTTGGATTTTCTCTCACCCGCAATATTATCAGTGGTAATATGAGGCATCTCGGCAAATTGCAATCCGGAATATCTGATCCGGATACAGGCGAGATGATCTCAGGATGTTTTGGAGTACCTGTAAGTTGTGACATTAACCTCGAGACCTTTGCCCAGCTTATTACAGTTTACGAAGTGACCTATGTAGCCGCAAACGGGGATGCATTTTTTACAACGGAACAGGTCACCATCAACTTCCCCAACTTCGTGGAAGGAGAGATAGACTATACCACGGGTAATTTCGTAGGGACGGCTGGTTTTGAGCATGCCATTGAAATCACGGGGGGCACCGGAAGATTTGAAGGAGCCAGCGGACACATGGATTTTATGAATGCACAGTTCGGCCCGGAGGGTTCCACCTGGGAACTGGTAGGGGAGATCATTTACTAATAAACACGGAAGATTTCAATTATAACTTTAAATAACTAACAATGAATACTATTGATAAACAAAAACTATGGTTGCCCGTAAGGCTGGCCTTTTTAGCAGTGCTCGTATTGGCCTTTTCCTGCAGCCCGGAACCGGAGTTGAATTCGTCCGACCTGTATGCGACCAATGCCCGATCCAGGAACAAGAATGACAAAAAATCGCAAAACTCCCAGGTGAAGGCGTTGGTCAAAGGAGCTAAACTCCAGGCAGCTAACGGCCTGGATGTGGGACCTGACGGTCATCTATACGTTGCCAGTGTCAACGGACAGGAGATTGTCGTGATGAACAAGAACAATGGAAAGATCCTCAAGCGCTTCGGTCCGGAAGACGGGGTCTTAGGTCCTGATGATCTGGTCTTCAATCCCGATGGATCTGCCCTTTATTGGACAGACATTCTGGTGGGAGAGATCGGCCGAATGGATATGGTAACTTTAGAAGTAAAGAAACAGTTCGTCGCTCCCGGGGTGAACCCAATCCGTTTTACAAAGGATGGCAGCCGTTTATTTACAGCCCTGGACTTCCTGGGGGATGGGCTATATGAACTGGATCCTGACCTTAACGCACCTGCTCGACAGATCATTTCCTGTCCCGATTTTCCAGAGGATCCTACCGCAGTTTGTTTAGGCTTTTTCAATTCTTTTGACACCCGCATGGAGGATGGGCGTTTGTGGTTATATGGACCTCTCTTCGCTGCAAACCTGATCATTGCTATAGATGTCACGGATGAATTACCAACTGCCACACTGAACTTTCCTGCTGATCTGTTTGGAGGCCCTGCAGGAGGTCCGGCAATTCGTGTGGTCGCAGGTTTGGATGGCTCTTTGGAGAACCCAGCTGCTGCTAAGTTTGGCCCGGATGGGATGTTATATGTGCTAGATCAGGCCGGTGAACTCTGGAAAGTAAATGCTGATGGGACCGATGATAAAACCTTGTTCACTACCCTGCAACCAGGGTTAGACAATATGACCTTTGACGAGGATGGATCTCTCTATATGACCAACAACGACCACGGCTGGGTAGCCGAGATCCTGCCCAGTGGACAGGCCAGGTATATCAGTCCGGGTGGAGTGATCGCACCCATGGGGTTGGCGGTTATGTCCGGACCTAATAACCAGGACAAGGTCTATTTGGCAGACCTCTTTAATTTGAGACAATTCAATGGCACCAGTGGCCAACAAGAGGCTATCTATAAAGGGTATCTGGTCCCCATCGTGCCCGAAGTAGGGATTGCCCCGCTGATTTTACCGATGAATATTTCCCAGGACGGGGAGGATCTGGTTGTCAGTTCCTGGTTCAGCGGAGGCGTACAGGTATGGAATCCCATTCAAGGAGTCACAGAGTATTATCCCGACTTTGGATCACCCATGGATGCCGTCCGGTTCCAGGATGATATTATTGTATGTAATGTGGATGTCCTGGCTTCCCCCCCCGAAATAGGTCTTTTTTGGGCAAGTACAGGGAATATCATTGATCTCGGCGGTGCACTTGCTTTACCGGGTGGATTGGCCACTGACGGTGAAACCCTTTGGGTGGGCGATTGGGCAACCGGGACTATTTGGGAAATTACATTCAATGGCGAGGTTCCGGATTCAGTTGAACCTTTGGTAACCGGATTGAAAAACCCCGAAGGCCTTGCACTGGACCAAAACAATGGATTACTGGTTGTGGAATGGGGAGAATCCCGATTATCCCGTATTGATCTGGACACAGGAGAACGGACTACCGTGGTGGACGGCTTGAAATTGGGGAAACCCGGTCTGGGCGCACCCCCCATGTGGTCTTTTGATGCCGTAGCAGTAGGCCCATCCGGAGATATCTATTTGTCCATTGCCGGAGAGAACGCCATTTACAAGGTAAAATAAAAGACAGGCAAATAAAGGGAGAAAACCCGATTTGAAGATAAAACCCGCACTGCAAGGTGCGGGTTTGTCTTTATCATCGGCGGGGCTTATGGCATGCTACCTTTAACCTACATTCATTAATCGAGTTCTTTACGTCATCAACTCATATTCCGGACGCTAACAAAAGTGATCCTATTGCAGAAAAAAAGCTTATATTGGAATAACCAACCAGGACATCTTCCTCACAGAGGTCTTCGTAGAAATTACCAGCTGACCATGAAAAAACCAACCCTTGTGTTCTATTACAGCATGCTGCTGTTTCTTTTCATCAGTTGTTCAAAATCCGAAAATAACTCACAGATGGCCGTTGCAGAGACGCCAAGGAAAACTATTGTTCTGGCAATAGACGGAGGAGGAATAAAAGGACTGATCCCGGCTCTGATATTAAAATCCATAGAAGATTCCATCAAAAAACAGAGCTTTCAGATATTCGACCTTATTGGGGGAAATTCTACAGGCGGGATCATAGCGGTAGGTCTAACTTCAAAAAATAATGTGAGCGGGCATCCTTTTTCTGCTGCGGAGATTTCTTCCATTTACGAAACAAATGGAGACAAAATTTTTGTGCCCCAAAAGAGTCTTCTCAGGGAAAAATATTATGCTAAATATTATGCCGTTGACCACAGAGATAAGGGAATCGAACCTTATCTACAATCCCTTGTAGGCTCAACTACCAAGTTGAGGCATAGTCATGCCTATATCCGAAGCCTCAAAGATACCCGAGTGAAACAGATGTTTACCACCTCCTATATCGTGAATAGTAAGGGAGGTAAGATTGAGAACCCGGTGATCAACACAGATTCTGGACCTTTTCTTTTCAACTGGTATGACGCTGATTCGCTGCCGAACAACAGGGATTATTACTTATGGGAAGCGGCCCGGGGGTCTAGTGCTGCCCCGATTTATTTTCCTATTGCCCATGTGGGTGGAAATACAGGGGATCGATCTGATGCAGATGAGAAATGGGTTGTGGACGGAGGGGTAATGTCAAATGACCCCGCGGTATGGGGCGTTTCAGAGGCTCTGAGAACAGGTCTGGCCAAGCGGCTTGAAGACATCATTGTAATTTCCTTGGGGACGGGTATTTACCGGGCAAACACCGGTGTGGGGATCACCAACCAACGCGACATGATACCAAAGTCAGGTAACTGGGGGGAAGGCCCATGGATGGGCATCCCTGAAGCGATCTATAATCTTGAAGAAGAGAAAACCGCTTCCCTCATGTATATAATGATGGATGCGGTACAGCTCGTGTCAGACAGTCAGATGAAGGCCTTTGAACACGCAGGCCTTAAGTATCTGCGCTTAGAACCATCATTAGCGCTGGAGCAGGCTGCCATGGATAATATTGACTCCACTAACATAAAATCCTTGAAAGACACCGTTGAGCACTATCTTGCCGGAGACGGAAGATCAACTTTCAAAGAGATCATCAATATTTTGAAAAATCAATAAAACTGGAATATAAGAGATCCTGAACTCCTTCAATTAAAACCAAGTGATATGTCTACTAACCAACCTTTTGGCCCTACCGATAACGCTTACCTCAATGGTAATTTCGCCCCTGTAATCACCGAGGAGGAATTCAAGGATCTTAAAATTGAAGGTGTAATTCCCGAAGGCTTAAATGGGAAGATCCTGGTTCGCACCGGTCCCAATCCCCGATTTAAACCGAGGGACATGAAATACTATCACTGGTTCGACGGTGACGGAATGATCAATGCCTTTTATTTTGAAGACGGGAAGGTGAGGTACAAGAATCGCTATGTGCAAACCAAGAAATGGAAGTTTGAAAATGCTGCGAACCGCAGTCTTTTTGGGGGCATTCGCTCTGGGATGTCCACCACATTAAAAGGGTGGAGTGATCTAAAATTCGGATGGCTTAACCTCCTTTGGATGGGCTTTCGAACGCTTATTGGTGTTGGCCCTACTCGTGCTCAATACGAGTCGGTTGCCACCATCCTCAACGCTGCGAATACCAATGTCATGAACCTGTCTGGTAAATTACTGGCCATGGACGAGATTGGGCAGCCTTACGAAATAGACAGGGAAATCCGAACCATCGGACTCTATAACTACAAAAACAAACTCGAAGGCCCGGCTATTGCCCATCCGCTTACCGATCCTTTTACAGGGGAAAGTTTTACCATGGGGTATCAGCCCCTGCCGCCATATTTTCAATATTACAAGATCTCTGAGAAGGGAGAAATTGAAAAATATGAGCCCATTGAGGTGCCTTATGGAGTAATGATGCACGCCTTTGGCTTGAGTGAAAATTATGTGATGTTTTATCATATGCCGGCCGTTTTTGACATAAAAAATGTCGGGACACGTGAGCCCTTTCACTGGATGCCGGAAAAGGGAGCACGGCTGGGTGTCATGCCAAGAGACGGCAAATCGGACGATACGAAATGGTTTGATATCCCATTGTGCTGGGTGTTCCATAACATGAATATGTATGAAGAGGGGGATTGGTTGGTAACCGATGTTGCCAAATACGAACGCATCCCACTATTAGGTCTTGACACCAATAATCCAAGTCCGCCTTTATACATGGATCCGATCGGGATCATGGTCAGATGGCGATTGAATTATAAAACCGGCGAATTGAAGGAAGAACTTATCACAGACCATCCCGTTGAATTTCCAACGATGGATAGCCGATTCCTGACCCGGAAACACAAACACGGATATTTTGTAATGCTCAAAGACGCCGATCAGGAAAAAGGGCTGTGGAATACGGTCGTGCACAGGAATTTCGAAACAAATGTCAACGACGAATACTGTTTTGGGAAGGACTATTACACAGGAGAAGCCGTATTTACACCTTCACATGAAGGATCTAAGGAAGGTGAAGGCTATTTATTGAATATCGTGTACAACGCCCAGGAAAATAAGAGTCGCCTAACCGTTTTTGACGCGATGAATGTATCCGCTGGTCCGGTAGCCACGGTGCATCTGCCCAGAAGAATAGAGTACGACTTTCACGGAAACGTTATTTAAATTCTCTGAAAAATGAGTTTGGCAGGAAACAGAAGACTGGATTTTCTAACCTCGAATTTAAGGCGAATTGAAAAGCCAGCCCATCCCATGCAAATAATTGATTAACTTGGAGCAGCCTCATCGCGGGGTTCTCGTTCTAAATACCAACCAATGACTAAAATCGACAAAAATAGCCGTATTTGTATTATAGGCGCAGGACCTGGTGGTCTTTCCACGGGCTACTTTCTTCAAAAAGCGGGGTATAAATACGTGACTATTCTGGAAAAACTTCCCGAGGTAGGGGGCTTGTGCAACACCATTACTTTTGAGAATAAATCCTTTGATCTCGGGGCCAATTACCTCACACCTGCCTATAAAAAAACACTTAAACTGGCCCGGGAAGTAGGCGCTAAGCTCTACTCGGAATCCCATGCCTATTGTTTTAATCCGGCAGACAAAAAATACACTTCATTGTTCGGGCAAGCCACTAAAAACACAACGGTGTGGAAGTTTTTGTGGCAATCCCTTAAATACTTTTACGAACGCTGGAGAGCTTCTAAACACTTGCCCGAAGCCGGTTACGCAGGAGTAGTTCAACACGCCGAGCTGACCTGCACATTTGATCAATGGTTGATCGATAAGAAATTGACCGCATTACGTGAGCTTTTTAAAGTACCGATCACGCTGATGGGGTATGGTGCACTGGAAGAGATTCCGGCACCCTATGCCCTGACCTATATGAGTAACCCAACCTTTTTCAGTTTGTTATGGTTCGGCGCGGGATTGCCTTCGATCTGGCCAAAGCGTTTTATACATGGTTTTCAGCGTTTCTGGCAACAGATCAGTTGGAATCTTACCGTTATCACAAGTGTTGATATACAGGAGATCAAAAGAGGTGAAAAGATAACAATCCACTTTAAGGTTTCCGAACATAAGATGAATGAGCTAATTCGCTCCGAGAGGAAAATGGAATTCGACCATCTCATCGTGGCCGTTCCTTTGACCCTGAAGATAGTAGAAGACCTGTTTACGAATAAAAGGACCAAGGAATGTTATCTCACCCAGGAAGAGAGATATTTGTTTGGGAAAGTAAAAACGAACCCTTTTTGCATGACGACCTTTATCCTGGAAGACACTCATTTACCTCACAGGTTGGTCAATATTATGCCGGTTCCGGATATTGGGGACGTTTTTATCGTGACCCAACAATTTGAGGGGAATCCTTTTGTTTCATTTTATTCCAGAACCGAAACGGATGATGTTCCCAGCAAACACGATGTGATTGAGAAAGTCAAAGACTTATATCGCTTAATGGGAAGCGAATACAAAGGAGAATATTATACCCATGACAGGTGGACTTACTTTCCTCACGTTCCTGTGGACATGTTTAAAGAGGGATTCTACGATCGTTTGGAAGAGATGCAGGGGAAGAACAATACTTATTTCACGGGAGGCCTGATGGCCTTTGAATTGATAGAACCCATCCTGAATTATTCAGATTCCCTGGTAAAAAAGTATTTTTTGTGAGGCGTACCACAATCTAGAAACTCATGGAGACTATTCCCGGATACCAGCTTAGAGAAAAACTTTATTCAGGGGCAAAGACCACTATTTACCGAGCCATCAGGAAATCAGATGGGCTTTCAGTCGTACTCAAGAACTCTGCATACAACCCTTCCCTGAGTGAAATCAATCGGTATAAGAATGAGTTTAGAATAGCGAATACCATTTCGAGCAAAAGGACTGTAAAATACCTCGACCTCGAGCACAGGGAAGACTCTATATCCATAATAGCCGAAGATTTCGGGGGGGTGACCTTGCGGCAGTTCATGGACGAAAACCAAATCGAGCTCGGTTTGTTTTTGGATTTGGCCTCAAAAATTACCGAAGCTTTGGGGGAAATTCATGAACATCTGATCATCCATAAAAACCTTACCCCCTTCAATATTTTCATTAACCCGGTCACCTATGAAGTAAAAATAAATGACTTCAGCATCTGTTCTTCACTTCAGAGAGAAAAACAGAGTTTAAGCGCCGTTAATGATATCGAAGGAACCCTGGAGTACATATCTCCGGAACAGACCGGCAGGATGAACCGTTCCATTGATTACAGATCGGATTTTTATACGCTGGGGATCGTTTTTTATGAAATGCTATCGGGCAGCAGACCATTTGAATCCGTGGATAAGCTGACTTTGATACACTCCCACATGGCCACTCCTCCTGCGCCTCTGAACGAGGTTACCAGTGGAATTCCAAACATGATATCGGATATAGTGAGCAAGTTGTTGTCTAAAACAGCGGAATTGCGATACAGAAGTGCTTTCGGACTGCTCAGTGATCTAAACAGGTGCAGGGATGAATATCTCGAAAGAAATTCGATCACAGAATTTGAATTGGGAAAGGACGATATTTCAAGCCAGTTCAGCATTCCGGAAAAACTATATGGAAGAGATAAAGAGATAGAATTACTGCTTTCTGCCTTCGAAAGAGTGTGCAATGGTTCCCGGGAAATTTTTATGGTTAGCGGATATTCCGGTATCGGTAAATCTGTGCTGGTACATGAGATCCTCAAGCCGGTGGTTGCGCGGAACGGGTATTTTATAAATGGCAAGTTCGATCAATTTCAGCGCAATTTGCCCTATAGCGCTATGATCAGCGCCTATCGATTATTGATACAACAATTCCTCACGGAAGGAGAAGAAAGACTGGCGATATGGCGAGAGAAATTTCTATCTGCCTTCGGACCGAATGGCCAGTTGATGATAGACGTTATTCCCGAATTGGAATTGATTATCGGGAAGCAGTCAACCCCAATCCCCTTGTCAGGAGAAGCAGCGAGGAATAGATTTACCATCGTTTTTCGAAACTTCATTAAATCCCTGCCGTCCCAGGAGCATCCTCTGGTTGTTTTCTTAGATGACTTACAGTGGGCAGATATGGCAACCATCGATTTGATCCATGACATGATGAAAGTTGCCGTTAATAGCGAATCCCAGTATCTCTTCCTTATAGGGGCGTACCGGGATAACGAAGTATCGGCGGCCCATCCTTTGATGATCATGTTCAATCGGATAATGGAATTTGGAGTTGTCATTAATAATATTGAACTGGCACCACTGAGTTTTGACGACACCCGGAATCTGATCGCTGACGCTCTTGAAAGTGAAGAAAACGTGGAATCCCTGGTAAAGATCATATATGAAAAAACAGCCGGGAACCCCTTTTTCATCAATCAATTTTTAAGGGAATTATATCAGGAGAAATTGTTGCTCTTTAATTCCGAAGAAGGAGTTTGGTTGTGGAATCGCGACCACATCAAACAAAAAAACTATACCGATAACGTAATTGATTTGATGTCTTCAAAGATATTACGCTTAGGAGAGACTGCGAAGAATGCAGTAAAGATAGCCTCCATTGTCGGTGTTCGATACGAGGTGGCCATCTTGTCGAATTTACTGGGAAAGCCGAAGAAGGAAATAAGATCGGATCTAAGTGAAGCAGTAGAAGAAGGACTTATTCTTCCAATACTAAATTCTGTCGGATTAATCTCGGACTATAAATTTATTCATGACAGAGTTCAACAAGCGGCCTATTCCTTACTTGTTAAGGATGAATCAATTAAACTTCACTATAAGATCGGGAAACTGATGCTTGAAGCATCAAAAGAAGAAATTGAAATAAAACTCTTCGACATTGTTACCCACCTGAATTTATCGCATCGTTTTCTGGAGAATGAGGAGGAGAAAAATAAACTTGCGCAGCTTAACCTGCAGGCTGCTTCCAGGGCTAAATCATCGAACGCATATGGAGCAGCCCAGGAATATGTGAAAGCCGGGATGTCGCTGCTCCCGGCAAATAGCTGGGCAAGTGAATACGACCTGACATTGGCACTACATACAACAGGGATAGAGATATCGCTTTTAAACAAGGACTTCGCGCAACTCGATCGACTACTGGCATCGGTTGAAGAAAATTCCCGGGAATTGAAGGACAAGGTGCCTTCCCTTGAATTTAAGATTCAGGCTTTGGCAGACCAGTCAAAGCTTATAGAAGCGATTTCTGAGGCGAGGTCTGTGTTATCTCTTTTGGGGGTTAAACTTCCAAAAAAACCCGGAAATATGGATATTATGGCGGGTTTAATGAGCACCAAATGGGCTATAGGACGCAAAAAGGCTCATGAAATCATCAACCTTCCTGAAATGCAGGATCCGCTAAAATTAGCGGCCATGAGAATACTTATCAGCACCGCCTCATCTGCCTTTCTCGCCATGCCCAACATGTTTCCTGTAATAGTTTTCAATCTGGTTAAGCTTTCCCTCAAACATGGGAATTCAAAATATTCGACATACGGGTATGTTACATATGGTCTGATTTTATGTGGGGCTCTCGGGCATATGAAGTCTGGGAATCATTTCGGAAACATCGCACTAGACATTATGCATCGATACGATGCAACGGCTCTGAAGGCCAAGACGTATTTTGTCTATTACGCATTCATCTATCAGTGGCAATTTCCGATTCGGGACACCTTTGATTACTTTCTGGAAGGGTATAAAAGCGGTCTTGAAACCGGCGATTTCGAATACGGAGGATGGAGTATCTTCCATCACTCTACCTACTCCTTTTTTGCCGGTGAACCTTTGGGCGAAAATGTTCGCAACCTTTTGGAGATGAAGATGCAAGGTGAGAAACTGGGGATTAAACAGGTCACCTTACTGATGGACATTTGGATTCCGGCAATGAATTTCCTGATTGGCAATAGCCCTCATGAAAATCAGATGATCGGAGCTGAATTTGAAGATGAACTGCTGCCGGTACTCAAAGATCTCAACTATTCCACAGGTATCTTCGAGCGGTATTTAACGGTGGGGATGTGCAATTATTATTTTGGGGATTACAGACAGGCCCAAAAATGCTTCAATGAGGCAGAGCCATTAATTGAGTCGGTCATGGGGCTGGAATACACCCCTCAATTCTACTATTTTGCAGCACTCTCGATCATCGGTGCCACGGAAGGAAAACGATCTAAAAAACTCAAAGGCTATCTCAAAAAGTTGAAGAAATGGTCAAAGGATTGCCCTGAAAATTACCAGCACAAATACGAGCTGGTAATGGCGGAAAATTATCGGGTAAAAAACAAGAATATAAAGGCAGCGGATTATTACGAACGCGCCATAGAAAACGCCCATCAGAACAAATATTTGAATGACGAGGCAATCGCGAATGAATCTGCAGCGAAATTTTACATCGCCCAGAACAAAAATGATATAGCGTTAACCTATGTGGTTAAAGCTCGCTATGCGTACCTGAAGTGGGGTGCGATGGCGAAAGTTGAATCTTTGGATCAGCAATATGGAAAGTTATTGAGTCTGGCAATATTAACAACATCAGATTACAGGAATAAATACTACAAAAACGATTATACACCCACCGATAAAAGTGCCGGAACAGAATCTACAAGCATGGATATCTTAACGGTTTTAAAGGCTTCCCAAACTATTTCAAGTGAAATTGTACTGGAAAACTTCCTCATCAAAGTAATGAAGCTTATCACACAAAATGCAGGAGCGGAAAAAGGGTTCTTGTTGTTGGAAAAAGACGGACAATACTTCATTGAAGCCGAGAGTTATCAGAATACGGAAAAGATCAAAACACTTCAATCGATTCCTGTCGAGGACTGTGGCCTCTTAGCTGAAACCGTCGTAAAGTATGTGGCACTGACCAAAGAATCCGTGATCCTCGACAATGCCTCAGCCAGTTCTAAATTCGCCAACGATAAATACATACAATCGGGGATTCCTAAATCGATTTTATGCATGCCTTTTCTAAACCATGGAAAGACTCAAGGGATCATTTATTTGGCAAACGACCTGTCTGTTGGGGCATTTACAGAAAACCGCCTGGCTCTGCTAAGGCTACTTACCGGACAGATCGCTATATCAATCGAGAATGCCCTTTTTTATGATCAGCTCGAACAGCGGGTCAAAGACAGAACCACAGAGCTACAGGAAGAAAAAAAGAAATCAGATGATCTGTTGCTAAATATTCTACCGGCTGATGTGGCAGAGGAACTAAAGGAATTAGGTCATTTCAAAGCCAGGAATTTTGAGCAGGTCACGGTTATGTTTACTGATTTTGTCGATTTTACAATTCTTGCGGAAACCATGTCACCAGAGGAATTAGTTGCTGAAATCGACACCTTTTTCAGGGGGTTTGATGAGATTATTTCAAAAAACAGCATGGAGAAAATTAAGACGATCGGGGATGCCTACCTCTGTGTTTCCGGGATGCCTGAGAACAATGAAAAAAGTGTTGAATCAGCCGTTCAGTCTGCTCTGGAAATGCAGGAATTTGTCCGAAAATACAACGCGAATCGGTCGTCTAAGGATCAACGGAGTTTTGGATTAAGAATAGGAATACATACCGGGCCATTGGTTGCCGGGATCGTAGGGGCAAAAAAATTCGCCTATGACATATGGGGGGATACCGTTAATGTTGCTGCGCGTATGGAACAGAATTGTCTTCCCGGCAAAATCAATATTTCGGAGTCTACCTATAGTCTGTTGAATAACAAGCAGACAGATTCAACAAGTGATCAAAGCAAAACATTCCATTTTCAATATCGCGGAAACCTCGAGGTAAAGAACAAGGGAAATATGAAGATGTACTTTGTCGACTCTGTAAAAGAATAATTGCCCATAGAAATGGAGTTAGTTTAAGCAACACAATAATTCCACGCTTAGGGTTAGAATGGAATGTGTTCTTTTCTCATCTTTATCATCGAGTAGGAAACAAACCCCGATAACATTATGTTCCGCTTCTTCCGTCAAATCCGCCAAAAACTGTTGACCGAGAATCGGGTTAGCAAGTATTTGTTGTACGCCTTTGGAGAGATCGTGCTGGTGGTCATCGGGATCCTGATCGCCCTCCAGGTGAATAACTGGAACGAAGAACGAAAGGAAAGGCGGGTAGAAAAGAAGTATTTCCATAATCTGAAAAATGACCTGTATACGGACATGGAGAAGCTGGAATATATGATAGGGATTTCCCAGGACAAGGTTGAGGCGGCAAAAAGGGTCAAACGCAAAGCAGACAGGGATTCCATCGGGTCCTTGTACGATTTCTCAAGAGATCTGATGGATCTCATCTTTGTCGATGAGTTCCGGCCCGATCAGAACACCTATGAGGAGATGAAGAGCGCAGGTAACTTCAGTTCCATGAAGAATGACTCCCTTAAGCTCAAATTGATCAACCTGAAAAAAACCTATACCGAGATCGCCTCTGCTCAGGAGCATATGCGGTACGACTTCAATGTGTTTCTCGAAGACTTTGAACACTACGTGGATTGGGGGAGATACTACGATCTCAACAGGTCTGACATCCCTAATCTGGTATTAGTATACGATTCTGTGAATATCACGAAACACGCAGAAGACATGAAGGCAGAAGTACGCGATCTTTTGAGAAATAAGGTGTTCCTCAATAACATCTTCCTCCTGGAGATCAATTATTCCTATAACCTGAACACCCTGAAAAACACCAGGCAACAGATCACGGAAATCATCGACATCCTGGATGAAGAGCTCTCAAGGGAGTAA
The DNA here is from genome assembly GCF_010671595.1 of Muriicola jejuensis. GTDB lineage: Bacteria > Bacteroidota > Bacteroidia > Flavobacteriales > Flavobacteriaceae > Muriicola > Muriicola jejuensis. Next base: position 1,313,485 of record NZ_JAABOP010000001.1, read on the forward strand.
TTGAGCCCTGTATAGTGTTCATAGGATAATTATTTCGGTGCGAACGATTTACGGATAAATAGTATATTTAAACGTGCGGGAAGTAAATGATTCTTGTTCACCAGACCAGACCAGACCAACCAACCATTATGATCCATTTCTTTCGAAGGATCCGCCAAAAACTGTTGACCGAGAACAAAATCTCCCGATACTTGCTCTACGCTATTGGGGAGATCCTACTAGTGGTGATCGGGATCCTGATCGCCTTGCAGGTGAACAACTGGAATGAGGAGCGCAAGCAGCGGGCAGAGGAGATCGAAGTACTGAAAAGCGTGAGAAAGGGCCTCTCTGATACCGTGGCAGAATTTCAGTTCCTGAACGGCATCCGGAACAAGGTGCTTTATGGCACCCGGGGGATCTTTGAGGAGATCGACAAGGGGGAGGTTAATAAAGAACTGCTGGACAGCCTTATGGGACTCACCTTTTACCGACCAACTTTTAACAACAAACAGGGCGCAATCGACCTGTTATTTACCTCCGGCAAGATCAACCTGATCCATAACGACTCTATCCGGGAAATGCTCCTGTTCTGGCCGGGATTGATAGACGATATGGTGGAAGAAGAAGGATATGCCACGGAAATGTTTATGGAGCATTATTATCCGGCAGCAGCTAAGTATGTAAACGTGGATGAATTAATCGAGAAGGTTTTGTCCACCTCCTTTTTCGGGACCGAGATTGAGGAAGAGCGGTTTTCCTCATTAACCTTTCCCAACCGCTATGAGGACATGTTTCAGGACAGGGAATTCCTCAATCATCTTCGGATGCGTGCTACCCATATGCGAATAACCAATGGGGAAATTGAGGAATTGACTTTGCAGGCCCATCATATTATAGAGACCATAGACAACGAAATCAAAAGATAAAACCATGCTCCGCTTCTTTCGTCAGATCCGCCAAAAACTGTTGACCGAAAATCGGACCAGCAAGTACCTGTTATATGCTTTAGGAGAGATCCTGTTGGTCGTGATCGGGATCCTGCTGGCCCTGCAGATCGACACCTGGAACACGGAGCATAAAGATCGCCAGAAGGAAAAGGAATATCTCAGGAACCTGATGGAAGACCTCGACACACAACAACAGCAGGTAAATGCTCAAATCGAACATGAGGCCCTGATGAGGTCCCTGTGTCAAAAGGCACTGAAACAACTCATTGCAGAGCCCATCAACTTTGACAGTGTAAATGCCTATCTGACCACCGTGACCCGAAGGACTTTTGTGATCAACGACCCCACTTTCCAGGACTTGAAGAGTTCCGGCAATATTCTCATTATACGAGACAACAGCCTTCGCAAAAAGCTCCTTTCCTTTTACCAGTATCTGGAGTACAGCGCTTTGGTCATCAAGACCGACAATGAAACCTCCGTGGCCAGCTTACGCAATTTTCTGAATGATAACCGGGTGGTGAATATGAATTATACGAACACCCTTGATGTGGCTGCTGGGGTGGATTTCTCCCTCGAGGCCGTACACATTCCCTGGGCCCGCTCCTTACAGGAAGAGTTGGCGAAAGATAAGCCTCTCCTCCTGGCGGTACTCAATCGAGTAGGTGCCCGTGGCCGTACCAGCAGCGTTCACCTCGACCTGATGAACCGCCTGCAACTGCGAATAAAAGACATGAAGCAGGAAATTGATAATTACATAGGAAAATGATCCACTTCTTCAGAAAGATCCGTCAAAACCTCCTCTCTGAAAATCGGGTGAGCAGGTACCTCTTATACGCCATTGGAGAGATCGTCCTGGTGGTCATCGGGATCCTCATCGCCCTTCAGATCAACAACTACAATGAGGCTAAGAAGCAGCGCCGGCAGGAGGTGCACTACCTGCAGAACCTAAAGACCGATCTCCAACTCAATATTTCTGAACTCGACAATTATATTGCGGTGCGAAACGGCCGCATCGAATCGGCCAACAAGGTACTGGAGTATTTTGAAGGGAAGCCACTGATCTACCTGAACGACTTTGCCTTCCACACGACCAATATCTATATCTGGCAAAAATTCACCCAGCAGGACAACACCTTCCAGGAACTCATCAACTCAGGGAACCTGGCACTGATCTCCAACGACTCTATCAAGGATGACCTCCTCAATCTACAATCCCTTTACAGCAAACTCAAGAACGAGGAAGCCCACTTCCGCTATGACGCTGAGGTGCTGCTGTACGAACCCTCCTATGCGGTACTCGACCTCAACCCCATCGTGAAGAACTTCACCTACCAAGTCACGAACGGACAGGCAGGGGAGGATGTGGAACTCCCCCGGGAGAACTACGAGGCCATGCTCCGTGATCTAAAACAGAAGAATGGCTTTATGATGGCGGTCTATGAATTTTCTGTGATGAATTCACAGTTCGAGGCCATGAAGGAATTATGCTATTCCATCATCGATCTCATTGATCGGGAATTAAAAACTGAAACAGAATAAAGAATAACGAGATGTTTCGATTTTTTAAGGAATTACGAAACAAACTGCTAGCTGAAAATAGGTTCCGCAAATACATGCTCTATGCGACAGGTGAGATCCTGCTGGTGGTCATCGGGATCCTGATCGCCCTGCAGGTGAACAACTGGAATGAGGACCGATTGAAGCGGGAAGACGAGTTTTTTGTGGCCCAGGACTTGTATGTGGAGCTCCTGGAAAGCGAGAAGTACCTCGATCAAACTTTGGAACTCTGGCGGCGCAGGAATGCATTTATACAGGTGTTATCTGATACGCTGGTAACGGAGAATCTGCAACTGGGTCAACGGGCCTTTGATAGTATCCTGATAGAGGCGTTGACATTTCGCAATTTCACCCCGAGGCGGAGGAAGCTGGATCGCGTATTGGGCGAAGAGAATTTCGAATTCAGCCAATCCAAGGACCTTATTAAGGAAATGATGAATCTGGCCGGGCTCTATGACGCCCTGAACGTATACTTCTCCTATAACCTGGACACGTGGAAAGAGGTTGTGCAGCCCTATTTGATAACCAATTATTCCTTCAGGAACCTGAATACGGCCCTGGGGATTCGCCATGAAAGGAACTATCCGAACAGGGGCCATGAAAACCTTTTGGCTGACCCGGTATTTGATAACGTGATAAATAACATGCAGGGGGATGTGATCCCTTTCATCATGTTGCTGGTCAGAAGCCTGGATAAGATCGGGGAGCTGAAACTTTTGCTGGAATCAAGTTATCCCGAAATAAGTTCTGATTGATGATTCTGATAAGCCAAGTATATGCTCACAAAGGAATTGATAACAACCCTATTTTTACCAGAATAAAAAGTCCAACATGCTTCGCTTCTTCCGCCAACTCCGCCAGAGACTGCTCACTGAAAACCGGGTAAGCAAGTACCTTTTATATGCTATTGGAGAGATCATCCTGGTCGTGATCGGGATCCTGATCGCCCTTCAGATAAACAACTGGAATGAGGATAAGAAACTGAGAACTGCATTGAACGCTGCTTTGGAAGAGGTTCGGGAAGACCTGGTCATGGATACCCTGCACTTGCATCAGGAAATTGCGATAAGGATGGACGACCTGGAATCTCAGAGCCGTGTGATCCAGGTGCTGCAAGAAAAGCAAGGCTTTACGGAACAGACCTATGCTGACCTGGGCAGGGTGATGCTCCAAAGGCCAACGACCTTACTATCCAATGGGTATGACCTGATCAACGAACTCGGGATGAGCAACCTTAACGATAGAATGCTCAGGAACGCCCTGGTTGGGTATTACGAGCATGGCCATAGTCGGATAAAAAAGGAACTGGCCGATGATATCATGGAATTTGAAGACGCTTGGCTCCCGTATGTGCGTTCACATTTTTCGGAATGGGATTTCGGAGAAAAAGCCATTCCTTTGAATAATCAACAGATTAAGGAAGACTCCTGGTTCCTGATGACCCTCAAGATGAATCTCATCAATCTGACTGCTACCCTGGATGCCCATGCAGAGGCATTACAAAATGCCAGGGAATTGATTGCAAAGATCGACTCTGTCAGTTCTGCCCAAAAGTAAAGTGCCGCGGGTAAGGCGTGAAGCGTTTGACTGTGGATCACACCCCGCAAAGTCCGATTTATTTTCGCTTCTCGTGCTTCACCCAGTCCACTTCCATCACCCATTCTCCCTCCATGGGGTTATCGGTGATCTTCGCGAAGTTGAGGATGGCGAACATGGGTTCGGGATAGTGGTCTCCTTCCCCTTCATTGCGGTACACCTCTTCTCCGTCTAAACGGTAGACCAGGTCACTGCCTTCCCATTCCACGGAATACTCGTGGTACTCATCCAGGGTAGCCGGAAAGTCTTTGCGAAAACTCCACCAGTCGCCCTTGTCACATTCCCCCTGGCTCTTGATGGCCCCGGTTGTAAAGTGGTCTTTCATCACATCCCCGTGATGCTCGAAAATGTCGATCTCCCCGGAACCTGTGAGTGGCCAGCATACAGTTTCGTCAGGTTCCTGTACGGGGACCTCGTTGTTACGGGCGCCCAATAGCCACCAGGCAGGGAACATACTGGGTTCTCCGTTGCCGTGCAGGCGCAAACGGGCCGTCCATTTTCCCTTGATGAATTCCTTACGGTTCTTGGAACAGATCCGCCCGGCCATATAGGGGGTATCCGGATGTTGTGTCCCGTGTTTGTCCAGGTTATCGCAGGGCAGTGCTTCTCCCACGTTGACCACCTTCAGTTTAAGGGTGCCATCACTCACCTCCCGGGTGCCGTATTCCCCGTCCGGGACATAGCATTGAAGCTCATTGTTGACCCAGATCCGCTGGTCCTGCCAGTTCTCGGAATTGAAAGTGTCGAAGTCGTCCCGAAAATCGGTTTCCCAGGCGGTCTTTTCTGATATCTCAGCTACCTTTTCTTTCTCTTTTTTGGATTTACAACCAAAGGTTAGAAGAAGGAAAAAGACTATTGTAATTATTCTATTTATCATTGATCAATATTTTCTTTCGATAGTATCTAATGTACATAACTTATTTTAATAATTCGACTTCGCAACTGAGCACTGGTTTTAATGCATAAAAAAGAAGCATTGAGTTTATCTTTGAAGAAGATATAAATTGACTCCAATGGAGAAAAGAATCATCATGTTGGTTGGGGATTGGTATTACCCTAAAATGGTATACCACAGCCTGGCATCTGAATTCAATATTGAGCATATCATCGTGGACAGGGGGGAGAGTACCCGTAAATTATTAAGACGAAGGATCAAACGACTGGGTCTTCTTCACGTGATTGGTCAGGTATTATTCAGAATCCTGGTGGTTTCCCAATTGAACAGAAGATCAAAAGGACGATTTCAGGAGATCCTGGACGCAAACGGAATCCGGGAGAGGGACTACGAGCCTGAGAAAACCACAAAGGTGAATACGATCAATTCTGAAGAAGGACGAAATCTATTGAAAAGGTTAAACCCTGATATTGTGGTGATTGTCACTACCCGAATTCTATCCAAAAAGACCCTGAATACCATCAATGCCAGATTCATCAATATTCACTCGGGAATAACCCCATTATACAGAGGACTACACGGTGCCTATTGGGCACTTATAAATGATGACAGGGAAAACTGTGGGGTGACCGTTCACTTGGTAGATGAAGGGATTGATACTGGCAATATCTTATATCAAGATAATATTACCAATGAAATTACCCCACGGGATAATTTTATGACCTATACTTATCTTCAATTGGCAAAAGCCATACCTCTCCTAAAAAGATCTATTCGGGATATTCAATCAAATAGTCTGAAGACAAAAGCTAATACCAAAAAAGAAATAAACAATAGGCTTTATTACCACCCTACGTTGTGGTTTTATTTGTACAAAAGATGGATTAAAGGAGTAAAATGAATTCGGATATATTCTATATTTTCTCATGAGGATTGTTCCGTCGGAACAATTTTTATTCCAGGATCACAAACCGGCCAGTCGTTTTCCAAAGGCCTCAACCTTTTCCCAGTTGGTGTATTCCTTCACCGTTGTAGGATCGGTGGGGCCTTTGGTCATCCACATGATGAGTCGGATCATGGTGCGGTCAAAGAAGGAATAGCGGGGATAATCGAGCATCCCTGCAAAGGTTTCTGCCATATCGGGTCTCCAGGAAATCTTCTTAAAGAACTTAACCACGTAGGGGTTGGTTTCCGGATTGCTTTTTTCCGGCTTGCGGGCCACCAGATTTACAGAGAAAAAGGCGGTTTTTTTGGATTCCAGTTCCTCTTGCCGTGTATTGATCAGTTCGACGATCTTTTTGTCGTGCACCCCGTAACGGATGCTCGCGCCTAGGATTATCTTGTCATAAGGTGCGAGGTCCCCGTCAAAGTCCTCGATATTGATGAGATCAATAGACTGACCATTTCCCTGGATTACCTTTTGTAATTTTTCGCATATTTTACGTGTATGGCCATCCACGGTGGCGTATATCAGGGCGGTTTTATGTTTCATATCTTAAAAGGATCTATAAGATGGATCTTGAAATTCTGACTAAGCGAGCCCTAAGCTACTGTTTTTTGATCTTTTATCTGCGCTGCAAACCCTTTCTTGCGATAGAATAAGGGCAATTTTGTTGAGTGTTCGGTATTGCAGCATCCCAAAATAAGTAGTAATATTGCAGTCCCCTTCCAGAAGCAGAGCAAAGCCTGCCTGCGGCAGACAGGCTCGCTTCTGGATAGATAACCGAATACCATAGTTCTTCACATAATGATATTTCAATGGTCCTATAGCTCAGCTGGTTAGAGCACCTGACTCATAATCAGGGGGTCCCTGGTTCGAGCCCAGGTGGGACCACTTAGTAAGAAATCCAGTCTATTTGAAACGGCTGGATTTTTTTGTTTAATGCAATGTCTTTCAGTGAATTAATTGCACTGATTGCACTAACTGCACTTTCCAGAAAAGTCAACTTGTCAACTTTTTAAGGCAAAAAATAGGTGTACAATTCGGGTACCCTATCCTAAAAATTAGGTGTACCATTAGCGATTTTAACACTTTTAGGTGTACCATTTTTTGTAATGAATTGTGTGCCAATTGTTTAACACTTAAATCAATTGGTCATGAAACAAAAAACACTATCAATCCTATTCTACCTACAGAAAGTTAGAACGAACAAATCAGGCGTCTGTCCTATCCGTTGCAGAATAACCTATCTAGGAAAGCGAAAAGAGTTCACTACAGGGGAGTTTATTAGTCCAAGACAATGGATGTCCAAAAAGCAAAAAGCATCTCCTGGAGAGCTTAAAAATGAGCAGATCAACCTGCAATTGGAGATCATTGCCTCTAACCTTAAGAAAGAGTTTTTACAGGTACAATTGCAAAAGGAAGATTTTAGCGTACAGGACATCTATGATGCTTACTTCAAAGTAACTGAGAAACGAAAAGAGGCTTACGTAATAGATTATTTTCAGGAGTTTTTACAAAAGCAAAGGAGACTTATTGGAATAGACCTGCAACTAGGAACCTGGAAGAAATTTAATTATGCCCATAAGCAAGCAAGGGATTACATTAAATGGAAGTTTGGTCAGCATGATCTCCCCATGAAAGAACTTAATCTACAGTTCTTACATGATTTTGAGTACTACCTGAAGACAGAGCGAAGCCAAAGTCAGATTACCATTAACAAGTGCATTCAACGCTTTAGAAAACCTATTAGGATTGCAGTTGCCGAAGAATATATTAAGCAAGACCCTTTTATGCTCTACAAACCAGGAAGAGTAAAAAAGGAGGTCGTTTTCCTTACCCAGGAAGAGTTGACGGTATTTGAAAACCATACATTTAAACAGCCTCGGTTGGAACTGGTTAAGAACCTTTTTGTTTTCTGTTGCTATACAGGACTGCCCTATAATGAAATGGCCAATTTGAGGCAAGAACACCTCGTAAATGGATTTGATGGAAATCAGTGGATTAAAATGAAACGAGGAAAAACAGGAAAGTTGGTTTCTGTTCCACTTTTACCTAAAGCTAAAACCCTTCTATATTTATATCAGAATGACTCAGAGTTTCTACTTCCCAGAATTAGCAACCAAAAGATCAATTCCTATCTGAAGGAAATTGCAGGTATTTTGGGCATTAAGAAAAGAATTACCCATCATACAGCCAGAAAAACTTTTGCCTCTATAGTGCTTCTAAACAATAATGTTTCCATGGAGATTGTTAGTGAACTGTTAGGACATTCCAGTATCAAGATCACTCAGGAATATTATGGTAAAATTGTTCAGAAGAGAGTGAGTGAGGAGATGAGGAGGATTGCTAAGGAATTGAAATAACTATATTTTGAAGTATTATAGACACCACTAGTAGAATATTTGTATAATATGTTCGTTTGAAAATTATTCGAAGATTGCTTTGGACTATAGTTTATACTCTATAATCACCAGAACCAGGATGATCCTTTGAGATAAGTGTCATAAAGGATTGATTTATAAATAGCGAATTTTGTTATTAATGCCTCTCTATACCTCTTAAAGACTCCAAATCCTATGAGTTTACAAGTACCTAAATCCAGTTTATTAACTATCCTCTATTCAATATTACTATTGATTAGTTGTAGTAAAAATTCAGAAGATCCGAATACAAACCCGAACACCCCTAATCAATCCCAGTCGTTTGAAATATCTGGATCTGTTTCAAAAGGTAGTTTCGTTGCTGGATCATCCTTAACATTTTTCGAAATCGATGATGAACTAAATCAAACAGGAAGAAGTTTCTCAACAAATATTGATGACGATTTTGGTAATTATGAGCTAAGTGCCACAGGGATAGCTGAAGCATATGCACGAGTTACAGGAGAGGGCTTTTATTGGAACGAGGTTACTAATGAAAATACACAAAACAGGATATCTCTTGTGGCGTTATCTAAATTTAATAATTCAATAAATGTGAATATTCTTACCCATATGGAAGCAGATAGGGTAAGATATCTATACCTTGAGGAAGGTCTTACTTTTGATGAATCCAAGGAACAAGCATTAAACGAAATTTTAGAGGCCTTCGATATAAGCTCCCCCATAAACCTCACAAATGCTGAAGAATTCAGCTTCGTTAAAGGAGATGAAACAAGTAAAATACTCTTAGTCCTTTCTGCAGTGATACAGGGAAATAGAAGTGTTAGTGAAGTTTCTGTTTTACTTAGTAAGCTAGCATTGGAGTTCAAGAATAATGGCAATATTGTTGACCAGGAGATAATAGATGATATAGCAGGACAATTAAGATTTTTGGATAAGGAAAACTTAATTCAAAATGTCCTAAATAAATACTCAAGAGCTTACCCTAATTTGACAGCGGAGTCATTTCAAAGCAGTTATTTGGATAGCATAAAAAAACCTAATGGTAAATTTCTTAGTGACCTGGACTTGGATGGAATTACCGATGATATTGATCAATGCCCCGATTCATCACCTGGTGAAGCAGTAAGTTCTACAGGCTGTGCAGAATCTCAATTAGATACAGATCAGGATGGGATTACCGACGATATTGATCAGTGTGAAAATACAGATCCAGGTCTTGAAGTCAATCAACAAGGATGTGCTGCAAATCAGAGGGATACCGACGGTGATGGTGTATTAGATTCAGAAGATCAGTGCCCCGATACTATTGTTGGATCTGAGGTAAATGCCCAAGGTTGTGCGGCTGATCAGAGGGATACGGACGGAGATGGGGTATTAGATTCTCTAGATCTTTGTCCTGGTACAACATGGCAAGGAGATGGTATTGATGCTGATGGTTGTGCTCCAGATCAAAGGGATACCGACGGTGATGGTGTATTAGATTCTCAAGATCAGTGTCCAGGAACACCTATAGGTACTGAAGTGAACGCAACAGGATGTGATGACTATATCTATAAAGATGTAAATGGAATTACAATAAAGGCCAGAGAATATGCTCTTATCAATGACAGGAAAATAATTGATGGTAAGGAATATGTCGTAGTTGATGAAAGTACACTCAGGCAAATGATCGCATCTGGGGAGGATGTCACATTGGCTGTTACCACTTTTGTGACTTCAATGTCAGGTCTATTTCAGAATAACGCGGAATTTAATTTGGACATAAGTAATTGGGACGTATCCAATGTTAATGACATGTTTGATATGTTCAATGGCGCTACTGCTTTTAATCAGCCTATTGGAGTTTGGGATGTATCTAAAGTTGTAAATATGCAAGGTATGTTCCAAAACGCGCACTCTTTCAACCAGCCAATAGGCTCCTGGAATGTTTCGAATGTTCAGTATATGTATATCATGTTTGAGCGAGCATATTCATTTAATCAACCCATTGACTCCTGGAATGTTTCTAATGTTATAGGCATGGAGGCAATGTTCGGAAGCGCAACATCATTTAATCAACCTCTCAATAGTTGGGATACTAGTTCTGTTACATCTATGGCATTTATGTTTATCGGAGCAGAATCATTTAACCAAGACTTGTCCAATTGGAATACGGCTTCCGTATATACCATGGATAGTATGTTTAATGGGGCACTTCTATTTAATCAAAATCTTTCAAGTTGGTGTGTAGAGTTAATACAAAGTGAACCTTCAAATTTTTCCAGTAACAGTAGTCTTGAAGCTGCTAATAAACCTATATGGGGAACCTGTCCAGGGGGATAATATTTAAGGATTTTAAATTCATACGTTTCCCGTACCTCTTACCGGTGCGGATTTTTATCTATTATTATTTTTGATATTAGTCCATTGAATTTGTTTGAGATATACACTTTTAAACTTTCTGGTTGTTCCAAAATAATATCTCCGAGACCTGCAACAATTACCTTTATCAAGTCATAGTTGGGCACAAGGAGATATGTGACCAATGTATAGGTCATTTCCTTCTTCTCTGCAAAGTTCAACAGCACCTTGGTTTCATTGGTTATATTTTGAGTGAAATGAAGTTTTTTTGCTTTTAAATAATTTAGATAAAACGAAGAGACCCAGATTTTAATAAATTGTGGTTGGCCTTTTAAATCTTGGTAATTATAATCGTCCAATGGCTTGGCACTTCCAAGCCTTTTCTTGAAAAGCTCTATTTCTTCATCCGCATTAGGAACTCTATTCGGATCGAACTTTGCTAACAGCTTTAGATTGGACATTCGATCAATTCCAAAAGTTCTGAAGTTGTTTTCTGTTAAAGAGGGAACATAAGTGTGGAGGTGCCATTTGCTCTGATATTCCTTTAGCAACAGAGGGAATACACGCCATGTAAGAAATTCTGAGGTTTTTTTTGTTTTAGAGGTATACCCTTTATGGTCAAATTCGATTTCATAAAAATCATCTACCGCTTTAAAAAGATTCGGAAGCATTTCCACCCCCCTTAACTGAGGTGTGGTAATCAGTCCATCTTCATTCTTCGTTTCTGGAAGTTTTGAAAGCTTCAAATAATCGTTGTACCTCTCCAACAGGTCTTCTTTATAGCCTGTGTTAACTAAAAGATACCCTCTGATCTTTGTGGGATTTTCTATCTCATACCCAAGATCTCTGAGGACTTTTATATCCCTGGCAATTGTTCTTGCACTTTCAATCAATCCACCCTTTTCCTCTATGTGACTTAATAATTCTGCAGATGACCGGGGCCTAACAGAGAGTAGATTCTTAATTAAAACAAGCCGCTCAATATTTGGGTATTTCGACATAATAATTTAGGTAGACATGATTTGTCTAAGGTACAATTTAAGTTTGCAATGTAAACAAGGAAGTATCTAACCTCATGAACAGGAAAAAGATAATTTATGTCAACATTGATGGTATCCTGGCAGAACTTGAGTCCAAGATGTTTCAACAAATAAAATCAATTGTACACAACCATAATTACGAGTTTAGGTCCGCCATGTATGAAATGGTACCCCCAGCAGAAGGAGGTGTTCAAGCTGTGGAGTCTCTTTTGAATATAGAAGAGTTTAATGTCTATTTCATTTCGACCCCTATTTGGGGAGATACCGACGCATGGTCAGAAAAGAAGGAATGGTTATGTCAGCTTTTTAAGTTGAAAAAGGTAAGGGGACGATTAATTCTGAGTCATCAAAAACACTTATTAAGAGGAGACTATCTTATTGATCAGAGCTGGCAATATGGATCAAAGAATTTTCAAGGAGAGTGGATTCAAATTGGAGTTGACCCGCAATTCCCAAGATGGAAAGAGGTAATGAAATATTTGATGAGTCAAACATCGAATTAAATAATTAATATAACTACAAATTCAACTATGAAAAAAATCATTTATATCGATATGGATGGGGTTATGGCAGACTTTGAAAAAGCCAGGTCAAATCATCCCTTATCGAGAACAACTCCCTTTAGGGGAAGACCCGATACCATCCCAGGTATTTACAAGGACCTAGTGCCTATTGAAGGAGCCATTGAAAGTGTAAACACACTATTGGATACCCCCAACTACGATGTCTACTTTCTCTCTACGGCTCCATGGGACAATCCGGAAGCATGGATGCACAAGAGACTCTGGATTGACAAGTATTTTGAAACCAGGAAGATCAGAAAACGATTGATCCTAAGCCACCAGAAGCATCTTATGATTGGTGACTATCTGATAGATGATAGAAGGTTCAATGGGGCGTCTGAGTTTAAGGGAAAATGGATCCACTTTGGGAGTAAGGATTACCCTGACTGGATGAGTGTTATGGATTATTTTGCTAATATTAACCAATAGGTCTTATTTATGGAATATTTGGTCTTTTATCTCGTTTCAGGTTTGTTTGTGAGTATTGTTATCTCGGAAATTTATAAGATTAAGTTGGATGAAGAAGACAAAGCGATTCTTAGCAATATAGATAGAGTGCTGTATATTATTATCTGGCCTCTTATGATTTACTGGATTATAAAAGGATTGTTCACAGAATCTTAAAATAAAGAATTGTTCTATGTCAATAGTGAATTACATTAAAAATAGCACCAATAAAATTCGAAACCACAAACAACAGGGTTTTAGTTGGCGAGAGTATAGCCAAAACGAATCTTTGAAAGAGATTAGAGATTTTAGAAAAATCATTGAAAATCACAATATACCAGAGATTTTAGATAGAGAATACATCATCAACTTGTACAAAGAAAGTAAATACTATGAAGCTTTTGCCTTTACTATGATGTGGGGTAAAATTAACGCTGAAAGGCCACAAAAGGGATATAAAGGAGACAAAACTAGAACCCCTTTTTACTGTGCCCTAAATCATGGTAAAATCAATATAGAGAATGCACTAATAGCCTCTAAAAAGGAATTAGAAAATTCCAACATCAAGGGGGCTTATCAATTATTCAATTCGGACTATAAGATTCCTGGAATAGGATCATCATATTTCACGAAAATTTTGTTTTTCCAAGGTTTGGCAAACAACATGGAAGTAATGCCTCTTATTTATGATAAATGGACCAAGCTAATTCACGTTGAATTGCTGGTCGAAGAAAATGAAATCGACAAGCTTACTCAGTTCTATAGTAAAAACCAATTAAGTAAATTATCGACAGAGTCTGCAAATTACACAGAGATGGGGTTGAGTATCAAAATTAAAAGAAACTCCTCTAATCTCGATATTTCGATAAAGGACAATTTTGAAGAAGAGGCTTATGCGGATTACGTAAATAGAATGAATGTTCTCGCAAGCAATTATGGAATAAAAGTTAATAGTCTGGAAGAGTATTTGTTCGGCAAAGAATTAAGGAGTAAGAAAAACAGAAATAAAAGTAATCCTAGAGTAGTCCTACTTGAAGCAATAAATAAGAATCTAGCTAGATTGTTTGATAATTAAATCATAGCTCGTTTTAAAAAATATTTGAAAATAGATTTTTTGGTAGACACGATTTGTCATTATTAGAATTTAGCTTTGCTTCCAGATAACTAAAAAAAACTCGCAAGATTATGGAAGCACCAGTCTACAGGAAGATTGCCCCCCTTCGTTATGTGTATCATGTGTCTTATGCCTCTTGTCGTGATAGTATAGAAAAGGAAGGTCTTCTAGCTAACTATAGCAAGATGAATGAGGCAAAGTGTGTTTTTGCCCATAACGCAGGATATCCTGATATGAGATGGTATCCCTTCTGTTTTGATGAGTCATTCTATTGGGAGAAATCTGTAGATTTTGATTCTAGGGATTTGGACTTTCTGTATTTCATGTTGAAATATGGTTATGATTTCTGGCAAATTGATACCAGAAAAGCAGGCATTCAGTGGTTTATTGATAAGCATGGCATGGATGATTTTTATGGGGGAATTAATTATCCCTTTTTAATCACAGCCTTTGATGATGTACCAAGGTATGCTATGCGTCTTTTTAATTTTCATAAAACCCCGTTGGTTCTAAGGGGTGAGGGTGTTGCCCATGTAGAGGGATATTTTCGAGCCGCTTAAATTTTTATACAATGGATAAGTATAAGCTTTCAAAATCTACTTTTTTAAGAGGGCTGCAATGCGAAAAGTCCCTATTCCTCTATAAACATCATTATGACCTAAAGGATGAGATTTCAGCCCAACAGCAAGCCATATTTGACCAGGGTACGGAAATAGGATTATTGGCACAAAAATTATTTCCTGTAGGAGTAGACGCCTCCCCTTCCAGCCACTATGAAATGCAAGAATCAGTCCAGAAGACTAAAAGTTTCTTGGAAGCTGGAGAAGCCAGAATTTATGAAGCCACCTTTCAATACAATGGAGTGTTGGCCGCATTGGATATCCTGGTTAAAGATGAGGATGGATGGAAGGGATATGAAGTAAAAAGCTCTACATCAGTCAAGGAAGTTAATATCCACGATGCTGCCATTCAGTACTTCACTATAGTCAATTCAGGAATTGATTTGGTAGATATTTCTATTGTACATATCAACAATCAATATGTAAAGCAAGGACCAATTGACATTCACCAGCTTTTTACAATCGAATCTGTCTTTGGCAGGGTAATAGCTTTACAAGGTGGAATCCCTGAAAAAATCAAAAGATTTAAGCAGGTTATTGAAGGTGATATGGCTCCCAACATTGACATTGGCCCTCACTGTGATGACCCCTACTCCTGTGATTTTAAAGGTTATTGTTGGAACCACGTGCCTGACTATTCCATTTTTAATATTGCCAACTTACGGGTGAATAGGAAGTTTGAACTCTACGATCAGGGTATACTAACTTTAGAAGAAGTAAATCTGACCGAGGTTTCATTCAGTGCCCATCAGCATCTACAAGTAGAAAGCGAGCAAAATGGATTAAGTCATATAGATCATATAAAAATCAAGGACTTTGTTAGTAATCTTAGCTATCCATTATATCACCTGGATTTTGAAACCATGTCCTTTGCGGTTCCTGTTTATGACCACAGCAGACCCTATCAACAAGTACCTTTTCAATACTCCCTACATATTGAACAAGAGGATGGTATCATAGAACATCGAGAGTTTTTGGCAGAAGCTGACCAGGATAAAGACCCAAGAATCCCATTCGTAGAAAAGTTGATAGATGACCTTGGAACCAAAGGAGATATTTTGGTTTACAATCAAGGTTTCGAAGAGGGTAAATTAAAAGATCTTCAAAGAGCATTTCCACAATATGAGAAAGAAATTAATGCTGTCAGAAAGCGGCTAAAAGACCTCATGATTCCCTTTAAGAATAAATGGTATTACACTCCAGAAATGAAAGGGAGTTATTCCATTAAATATGTGCTTCCAGCCCTTGTTCCAGAGCTTTCATATGATGAATTAGAAATCCGAGAGGGTGGTTCTGCAAGCATTATTTTTAGCCAAATGGTAAGTGGAATCTTTAATGGGGACATTCAAAATATAAGGGAAGCCTTGAAAGAATATTGTATGATGGATACTTGGGGGATGGTAAATATTTTAAATGAATTGAAAAAATTACTGTGAAGAAACTGAATTTCCGTTTAAGGGTTTTCAAATTTTTCAACAAGAGTCTTGAAAAGGGCACTTTGCCCAGAAGATCCTGGTTTAAATTTGTCTGTAGTAAAATCTTTGTCGTCTAATAGAATACCATCAAAAACATTTTTAAATTCTTTCTCACTTACAAGTTCGTCCCTTTTCCCCATCTTATTATATAGGTATCGTAAAAACCTAAATAATGCGATCACACCAGTAGATTTAGATAAAATATTCCTGTCGATAGTGGGCTCATTATACCACGCGTGATTCCACCTACTAGCAACAGCCGAATAATAATTGTTAATTATTTTATAGATAACGTCTGTTTGATCATCTATAAATAAGTTTCTAAATATTCTCCTACTAAGCACTTTTGGATCATTAGTTTTTTTTAACCCTCCAGTTTTAAAAATTGATTTTCTTTTTAGAAGATCCCTGTCGTCCATAGGATCCTTAGATATGCTATCAATTATTAATTCAGCCAGAGTTGCTTGGGCAATAGTTTCAGTTTCTTTGTTTTCCTCACTTGCTGTTCCTAAGATTTTTATTTTTCTATAAAAAGGACTTTTTGAAGATCTATTAAGAACGCGAATAATATCATGAGCGGTTTTTTGGGGGCTTGGATGATTTGCATATTCATATAAGTCATAAACGAGGGATTTATTGACTTTTGTTTGGGCTTTATTGATAACTGAAAATATTTGAGCTTGATCATCTAAATCTAAATCCACAAATATTGTTGCATTCAAGTCAAATTGTGAGAGCTCACCTTCTTTTTCAATGGCCTGTCTTAACCCCTCTAACCTGTGCTGACCATCTAATATTTTCGCAACGTTTTCGTCCTTAACTATTTTCAGTCTTTTTAAATCCAGGCTATCTTTTTCTGTTGTAATACATTTACTTGTTTCAATTATTACATTTTGTCTTTCTTCAATTTCTTCAGCGTGCTCTTCTAGAAACTCGTCGTCATAGTTAGTTATTTCCTCTCCTTTGTAAAAAAGAGATCTTGACCTAATATGCAATATTATGCTGGTTGGGAAAGTGGCATCAAGATTAGTAACATATTGAGAGATTTCCTTAATCCTATTGGGGGATATTTTACGTTGAATACCTAAATAATTATCAATATTCTCTTTATTCTCACTTCCTTTTTCTATCTGTCTTATATCAGCAAATGATATGTCAAGAAGTTCTTTCCAAGACATTGAACATATATAGAATGTTCCTATTGGTTGATTTATTTCAATAAAAGGCAATTGAATATATTTCATTGAAATCATTAATTTGACGGAGTCACTTTTTTGAACAAATCATCTTCGTCCCTATTTCGACTTCTGACCAATGAGGTTGGGTTTCTTTTATCAAAGAATCTGGAATACAATAGTGTTATAAAAATCCATACTAGAAAATATTTGGAGAATTTTGTGATTCTATTAAAACCCATGCTTTTATTAGATGCTTCTAATCCTGTATTATCGTTTAATTCCATTAACCCCTCTAAATAATAGCTCCTCAATTCAGCAGCATAAATTGCAACTCCTATTACTATAAATCCAAGAGTAACCCAAAAGGCCAGATGAAAAAGAGGCACTTTACTTTGTCGATTAGTATTAACCAAAGTATAAATAATTCCCGCTCCAATACTTACACATACAATTATTAACTCACCTCGTCCTATAATTTCTAATAAACGAGGAAGGTCCAACCCGCTGAAATAGATTAGGGCATATAGAATAATAAATGGTAATAGACTAAGAAAGACTGTAACCATAGTGTAGATAAAGGCCTCCTGAATTGTACCCAAATTTTCTTTGATATCAAGCATATTGTATTATTTGTTAAACTAGGAACTTTTGCCAACTCAAAAGGTTGTGAATCATTATCAAATTAATTGCATTACCCCCCTGAATGAATCAAATATCAAATCTATAAATTGGCAAATAACCTAAAGATTTGGGCACTTGGGTACGTGCTTAACGAAGCAACTCCATGTGCCATTTCAATAGGCACCAAAGCATTTTCATGCCTAAAACTAAGAAAATACTTTAATGTTCCGACAATTCTATCAAATCCTATGAAATCGTCTTTCGACTTGGAATTCTTATAACTTCCAGTGGCTATCATGATCACCATTTGATGGTGATCTCCTATTTTCACAAAAAGCTTATTCCCATAATTTGTCCGATATCCATATTGCTCTTCTGCTTTTCTTTGCTGCACATGTGATCGGATATAGTCATTATCAGGTATAAAGTAGGTGTTTGGTTTTAATTTCCTAGAAATTAGGTTGAGGTGATCAACAAACATTCCTGTCTTCTCCTGTCCACATAAATAAATTATAGTACCCTGTTCAAAGGCAAATTTTAAGAAGTTCCTTATCGGATCTATTAACTTGACATATTGGCTTCTCAGATTTAATGGACCATCTTTAAGAAATAAACACTTGTCAAATAAATCCCTTTGACCAGATTGCCAGAGATACCTAATGCCTGCAAATAAAAATAAGGTTTCATGGATCATCATATATGAAGATGCAACACTACCAGGGGCACTATCCTCTCCCATTTCTAAATGAAAACCAAGCATATCAGATAAGTAAACCTCTTGCCCACAATGAATACAGTTTTCCTTATCATGATCATATGAAAGCCCCTCTATATCTCTTTCACAATGTGGACATTGAAAACTAGGAGATCGGTTTGTTTTTCCATCCCATTTTTGATATGCAAGCCATTTAAGAGTCTCAAAAATAGAGAAAGTTTCATCTTCTAACTTTGGATCATTTAAAGACTCAAATATTATTTCTCTTATTGAATCATAAACAGAGTTCTGCCCCAATCTTATGTTTCTTAATGGGAAAACAGTGGCATGAAACATGGCAGATTCATTCATTAATGCCCTTATAGCCAGAGGATGAGGGGCAAATGGATCCATTTTGCTCAATCTATTCTGATCTAATCTGTAGAGGGCTGTTTTCACAAATGCCATTTGTCTCAACACCTTGCCTTGTCCAGAATCAATATGCTGTATTGATCCATCAACTGCAAAAACATGAGAAAATACCTTTTGATCCTCGGGGATATTTTCGAGGTTGATTTCTCCGAGAGATTCTAAGTCAATTGGGTGTTCAAATTCTTCAATAAGC
This sequence comes from Muriicola jejuensis, assembly GCF_010671595.1. Taxonomy (GTDB): domain Bacteria; phylum Bacteroidota; class Bacteroidia; order Flavobacteriales; family Flavobacteriaceae; genus Muriicola; species Muriicola jejuensis. The sequence continues at coordinate 1,332,503 of NZ_JAABOP010000001.1, forward strand.
TTGTTTACTAATGGTGAATTCACCACATCTATATGGCTTAATTTACTAGCACGTTCTGCACCAAGTCTTCCTCCTGCTTCGTATGGCATATTGTAAAAAGTTAATATTTTATTGGAATAGCTTTGCTTGAATAGGAATAACAAACCTATTGGAGAATGTTAGCATTCGGATATACCCTTTTGTTTTTGAGTTCAATATATCTCTTTGAAGCCCATCATATGAAGTATTAAGTTTTGCTAATGCATTTACCTCGTCCTGACTTGAAAGATGAGCGACAAAAAAGTTTTCTGTTTGAGCTAAAAGGTCTTTGTTTACGGTAGAAGGGGATTGTGTCGAATAAACCATTCCTATGTGGAATTTTGCTCCCTCTTTTGCAAATCGACTGTAGACATCTGTTACATCATTATCATTTTTCGGAAACAAGTTGTGGGCCTCCTCAAAATAGAGTTGGACGTAATGTTTGCCTAGATTGTTTGAAGTGAATTTTCTTTCCTGATGCCTAAAGATCTCCGTTGATAAATAATCTGAAAAGTAAGATCTAACCGTTTCGTCTGCACTTCCTAAGTCTAGTATGACGGTCTTACCTTCATCAATATGAGATAATATTTCTATTATAAAGTCCCCAGCTTCCTTGTCGTGATATTTTTTAATAGGTGGTAGTAATTTAGATGCTCCAGCACCTACTCCTCCTGGATCTAGAAATGATAATATGGAGGATAGTTCTGGGTCAATTAATTTTTTACCACTTCCTGACTTTAGACTAGGGTCATCTGGATTATTTCTACTGAATGAATTTAGTCTTTTGAATTCAGTCACAAGAGAGTTTAGCTCAGTTGGAGGCTCAGGCAAATCTGAGGGATCTTGAACATCATAGATTCTCATTCTCAGACCTTCGGAAAACTGGGGATTTAATGAGCTACCCTTTGTTCTTAAGGGGTTTCCAACGACTCCATTGGAAAATCCCGCTTCATATAAACAAGCCCAATAGGCCAAGATTCGTCTTTGTGCTCGTAATTTATCCCCCGAACTTAAACCTTGAATATCCTCAATAGAAGGCAAGTCTAAGCTTCCAAAATTTGTAATATAAATTGAATCTCTACCGCTTTGTCGAAGCAATGAACCAATTATTTTTATACTTTTTTCAGGCTGTAAATAGAAATTCAATTTAAGCGGCTTGGAGGGAGTTTCAGGTCTTTTATTTATGGCGTATACTTCACACCTATCTGAATATTTGCTTCTGATAGAAATATTGCCATCTTGGGGGTTATCATTGGCATACTCACCGTTAATATCAAAGATCAACTGTCCGACAGATTTATCATCTTTTGTTGAAACAATAAGGCTTTCTGCAATCAGTTTCACAACATTTGATTTTCCAAGTCGAGTTTTTCCAAACATCGCTGTTCTAAAGCCCTTGAAGTCTTCAGTACTAACCATAGCATCTACATCTAAAGGTGCTATGTTCTGAAAAGGAAGCTGGCATTCTGTGAATCTCAGCTTTCCAAGAGACCATTGATTTTTTGGATTTAGAGTACCGTTTACTATAATCTCCAAGATATCTGCAGTAGGAGAGTATACTTTGTATCGGTGACCAGATACAACATTGTTTACATCTCCAGAGAATTCAATTTTGTCTTTATTTGAAGGATTAGGATAAAACATTCCCATCACATTGGTTTTTAACGCCCCCCATTGTAATTCGCCAGCGGTAAAGCGATCAATTTCAGGCATTGATCTTTTATGCAACTCAAAATATGTTTGTTGAACTTCTTTGGATAATGGAGTAGGAGCAGTTGAGTCTACACGTAAAAGGGAAAAGTGAGGAGGCAATCCATCCAACTTATCAGGAACAGCAACCAAAAATGAACCTCTTGGGATTCCACCAACATTTTGCTTATAACTATCTGCAGTAATTATAGTTACATATTCATATCCAATTTCTAGGACGTAGCCTATAAATCTCATTTTCTCAAATTGCTCTGAAACCTCGAACTTATCGTCTCGCTCTACCATTTGAACGATTTTGGAAAGGGGATTGTCAGAATACCTCGTTTGATCAAAAAATGACTCCATTTAAATTGATTGAATTATAATTTCTTTATAGACATTTCTGGAAGAAGTCTTTGAGGATATACTCGAAAACCTTGACACTTCTTTAATACTAAAAAGCTCTTTAGGATATAGTGCTTTTATACTGGAATGGTTAGCATTTGTGCAAATGATTTTACATCCCCTTTCAGCTGCTTTGATTAGTGAATATGAAAGCTCCTTTTGGTTCTCCCATGAGAATATGTTTTCATTATATTTTATGAATCCATTGTTATTATGTCGTACGGTATAAGGGGGGTCCGTAAAAACTAAATCACCCTCTCTGGCATATCCTATTGTTCGCTTAAAGTCACTTTTGCGTATATGAATTTTTTGTAAGGAATTTGAAATAACTGAAAAGTCATCTTCGGGATAATTTTCTATTTTTTTTGTTCCCCTAGGAACATTAAATTGACCTTGCTTATTTACTCTGTACAATCCGTTCCAACAAGTCCTATTTAAATAAATAAATCTCGCGGCTGTTTGAATTCTATCCTCAGGGCTCCATTCTCTAACATCATAGTAATCTGCACCTAATTCCTTAAGATTGTTCAACTCATTTGTTACTCTGACGTGTGAATCCTTGATAGCTTGATATGTGGTAATTAATTCCTCGTTTATATCCGCAATAATCCCTTTTCTGGGAGTAAGATGAAAAAACACAACACCACTACCCAAAAATGGCTCAACATATTTGCCGTTAAATTGAGGAATTATGTTCTTGTAGTTTGCTACAAACCATCTCTTTCCTCCTGCCCATTTTAAAAATGGTTTAGGTTTCATTTTCGTGATGGCTTGATGATTTCGTAGTTATAAAGGATCAAAACTGATTTCTTCTAAATGAACAGTAATGTAAATCATGAAATTTCGGATTTAAATTCCCGTATTTGCAATTCCCCTTCTCTTAGAACTTGAAATTATGGCATTTGGCTGATGAATCCAAACTATATTATACCCTTTATTAGATAATCTCCCAATAACCAAATCGTATACCGTTTTACCCACTACGATAATGTTGTTGGGGTTACACTCTTCAATAATCGGCTCGCAATAGTTCTGAAATGAAGTGTCCAATATCTTGTTGTAATCATTCTTAGATGGCTTTTCTTTATTTTTATAAACAGCCACGATGCTACAGTCCAGGAGCCATATCCCAGATTTCTTCATGTACTTTAACAAGCTAATTTTTTCTTTCAATTTACTACCTGCATTAGGGTTATTAGTTACTTGAAAGTTTTTATCCACTATTTGATTGAATAGATTCCAAAATTGATGGGTTCCTGTATTTTTGTCCAACGGCTCATTCAAGATATTTGATTGTCCGTAGGCCAAGTTGTAAACAAATCGCACGTAGCCTTTAGGATATCCAGAAATATTTAAGCAATGCCTCGTTCTTATTAGGTTTTTTTCTGTATAGACATGAGATTCAGCTAAAAGGATAGTTTTAATTTCCTTTGGCTTCCAGTAATTTCGGTAGTCTTCGACCAGTTTAACCACTATAAAATCTTCAATCGGCCAATCAACGTCTAGAGCTAAGACTTTGTTGTATGTAGTCTCAAGAAGTTCAGTCATTTAATTTGAGTTGTTGTAGAACGTAGTTTTTCCAGAAATTTTTTAATAATAACCTATCCGTAATTTTTACTTTCTAATTTAACGAGAGTATTTTCTAATTCAGAGCGTTTATAATATACCCTATTCCCAATTCCATAAGAAGGCAAAATACCTTTTCTGGACCACTGCCACAAAGTTGTCATGGAAACTTTTAAAAATTCCGCTGTTTCCTCCCTTGTTAATAATTCTTCTGGATGCTTGGGCTGAAAGTTTTCCTTAATCGCCTGTAACTCTTCTTCTAATTTCGTCAGTTTATCAAGGACAATTTCCATAGCTGATGGCAGATCTTCAAATTTCAGATTGTTCATTTTAGCTTTGTTTTACTTCAAAACTCGAAAATTTTTTTTAAAAATTTTTTTACCCCAAGCCTAAATGAAAATGCGATCTAACCTAAAGATCACCCCCCACCCTTTTTGGATTTTGCGGGCTCCCCCGCAACAATCATTTATTAATAATCTAAAAAGTAAAAACTATGGTTACGATTGCAGATTACAAAACGTATCAAAGAGAGGATGGAACAGACTTTCAGGTTCTTGTCGTACAAGGAGAAGTCGAAGCAGTCCGAAGTAAAAAAACAGGAAAGCTTTACCTGACTGCCAAAACAGCGAAAGTAGCATGCACTTTTGACGCATCCATGTGTCAAGCCTTAATTGGGACTGAAATGGATGGACGGATCAAGAAAGTAAAGGTAGATCCTTATGAGTATGCCATCCCTGAGACTGGTGAAATCATTACCCTAAACCATCGCTATGAATTCGTGAGCGAACTGGATGATCTTGAAACTAAGCCACTAAAAACCATGCTTGCAGCAGCTTAATTCTTGTTTATGCTTTAACAAATGGGGACTCCAATCGGGGTCCCTTTTTTTTACTCACCAAGACCATGATAACACATCATCAGAAAAAGTATTAACCCTCATAAATATCAAATCATGAAATTACAACAAGCACAACGACATCAGGTAAAGCTAAGGATTGGCCTAAGTGGAGCCAGTGGATTCGGAAAAACCTATTCAGCTCTTCTATTAGCACATGGGATCACTAATGATTGGTCTAAGATCGTTGTTATTGACACCGAAAATAATAGTGCCAGTCTGTACGCTCATTTAGGCGATTTTAATGTGTTGCCACTAACGGAGCCTTACAGTCCAGAACGTCACATAGAGGCCATTAAAACGTGCGAGAAGGCCCAAATGGAGGTCATTATCATAGATAGTATTACCCATGAATGGCAAGGAAAAGAAGGGTGTCTTGAACTGCATCAAAAATTGGGAGGACGTTTTCAGGATTGGGCTAAAATTTCACCCAGACACCAAGCATTTTTAGATGCTATTCTAAATTCTTCCTGTCATGTAATTACGACCACCAGACGAAAAATTGATTACTCACTGGACCTGGGTTCCAATGGTAGAACTCAAGTGGTCAAGCACGGTACCAAGGAAATCACACGCGAAGGTTTTGAATATGAGCTGACCGTAAACTTTGAGCTTATTAATGATCAGCACCTGGCAAAAGCAAGCAAAGATCGTACTGGACTATTCATGGACAAGCCTGAATTCGTGATTAACGCGGCAACAGGTAAGAAACTCATGCAGTGGTGTAGCATCGGTTTGAGCCTTGCAGACGCTAGGAAAGAAATTGAATCCTGTACAGATGTGGCTGGCCTTCGCCATTTATACGCCAAGTATCAAAGCATACAAAGCGAAATAACTCCTTTGCTTCTAAAGAAAAAAGAGGCACTGGAGAACCACCATAGTATTATATCCAACAAGCAAATTATACCTGAGCCCTCTAAAGAAAAAACAAATGGAACAGACAATCAATAATTATTTCCCGCGTGAGCTCAACCAGGAGCATGTCAAAAGCTATATTTCCTCTAGTGGGTTCATAGAAGCCAACACCGAGGAAGTAACTTTGGAACACTTAAAAAAGGACTGCATCATCCCTGTGTTTTCTAAGGATAATGAATCCACGATAAGTCACGCTCAGTTTATAAATCAAGTCTACGAAGTTGCTCGTGAGCTCTATCCTGAATTTGAAATAGCTGCTCCAAAGATTAGGGCGAGTCATATGGTGAAAGGGCGTATTCCTTCTGCAGTAGGGAAACCTGCCAAAGAGTTATCAGAACACGAGAAAACCATTTATTATGAGCGTTGTGCCTTCTTAATTGACATTCCTGGTATTACAGAAACAGTCAACGGGAATACACTTAGTTTAAGCATTGGAGGGGTTAGAGCTTACAACCAGGAAAACCTCTACAGTAAAAAGTCCCTGGAAAAATTTAAGGTATTTGTCGGGTTTAAAAACTGGGTTTGCACCAATCTGTGTATTTCGACAGATGGGTTCTCCAACAAGATACGTGTAGGATCAGTAAGTGAGTTGTCTGAAGCAGTGCAACAGCTGGTTCAGGGGTACAACATGGAAAAGCATTTGGGGATGATGGAACGAATGAGCGGATTTAGCCTAAATGAACAGCAGTTTGCCCATTTAGTGGGAAAGCTTAGGATGTATCCTTATTTGGGAAAAGACACTGAGCAGGTATTTCCCATAGCCTTGAATGATGGCCAAGTGACTCGTGTGGTTAAGGAGTACTATGGGTGTTCAAATTTTGGAAAGGAAGAAGACGGATCCATAAACCTTTGGAACCTTTACAACCTATTTACCGAAGCCAACAAGTCCTCCTACATAGATAACTCTTTTGAGCGCTCCGTACACGCGTATGAACTAGTGAATATGCTTGGAAATTCGATGCAAAATGGTTCTGCAAATTGGCTTCTGTCATAATAATTCTATGGCTATTTTGTGATTTAGGAGTCATCAAACATTCTTTAAAATTAGGAATAAAGAGCCCCCTCCTGACAAAATAATAGGGAGGGGGTTACTATCTTTAATAAAACTTGACAAGTTGACGACAGCCAAGTTGTCAACTTCCTAAAGCAAATTAGCATATGAGCTATATTTCTAAAAAACTAAGGTTTACCGATTTTACTACACAGAAGAAATATCACACACTGAAAATATATTATCGTTGTTGTTCGGACGCACAGCCAAGTATTCACGAAATGGAGAGTTTGGATTCAAAAGAAGATTTTAAAATCAAGCTAGATGACATCGATGATAATGGTTATGTTGTGGGAGAAGTTTACAGGACCTTTTTGGATGACTTCTTATCAATGAATATTCCTAGAATGGCGGAACAACATTTTAATGAATTCCAAAGAAAGATTGATGAAAAGCAATTGTATAATCCAGATGCTATAAAGGACTACGGTAAATTTGTTATCAATCAATCTCTACCTTGGTCCTCTAAGATAAGAGAGTCACTTTACCTCAATGATGAAATAAAACATCAGATATTACAACAATTAGAAAGATACATTCAGGATATTGAACATTACTCCAAGTATCCTTTTGCATATGCTGAAGCCAAACTCAAATTTAATTGGAACAAAGCCGATGTGCTTTACTTTTTTCACCTTCTGAGAGAAAACAAACAGATAGAGTATCGATCCAATTCAGAATATGGACGCTTTATTGATAACATGGTAGAATACAAAGATGGAGATAGATATTCTCCCATCACGGATTCTAGAAAAAGGCTTAGTGCATTCAATCAAAAGGTCCCAACTATAGTTACTGAATCAAAAAACAGACTCCTCACAACATTCAGTAATCCAGACTTTTATAAAGAATAATCATTTGGGGACAAAATAGTTTCCTCAACATTACGCACACAATATAGAGATCTTAGCTGCAGATTAAATGAGTACTCCGCGGTACCAGGAATCGTGGTGAGAATAAAGCTTAAGCGATCGCCATTTCTCACCCTCTCATTTATCAACAGCAGCGTGGCCATTCCGTTGCAGACTATTATTAACGAATGGAGATCAAATTTTTTGAAAAATGATTAACAACAATAACAACGTCAATTTTTGGAAACAAGATGAAAATGGGAAGATCCAAATTTTAAACACAAAGCTTTATAAATTTTTAGAAAGTAAAGGGTTTGCTATGGCAAAAGCCTCTGATAAAGATCAGATTCTCGTTAGAATGGTAAACAATATGATGTCTGAGGCTAATGAGGCCCATGTAGATCATACCATTAGAGATTACCTACTAGAAAATGATCAATTGGATGTTTATGAGAAATACGCCCGCAGTACGGGTAGTTACGTTAATAGAAGGAGTTTTAATTTCTTGAAATTAATTGAACTTGTCAATGACAGGGATAAAACGGATAATTCCTATTTCTATTATCAGAACTGTTTTTGCAAAGTAACAAAGGATGAAATTGATATTCATCCCTATGAACACCTTCAATGGCCAATTTGGGAGAATCGCCTTAATATGAGGGTTTTCGAGCCCCCCACGGATGATCAAATGGGCCAATTTGAAAAGTTCTGTAATAACATCACTGGTAAGTCCGAAGAGCGATTTTTAGCGCTAAAGACAATCCTTGGATATTTATTGCATCGCAATAAAGAGGTTAGTGAAACTAAAGCGATTATTCTTTATGATGAGAACATGGGTCAAAATAATCAGGCGCATGGTGGAACCGGGAAGTCACTACTTGGCAGGGCATTGTCAAAATGTCGTGTTGTAGAGATTTTTGATGGTAAAGAGAATAAATTGGGCAGTTGGTTTCGAAATCAGCGAATTGATATCACGACAGATATTTTGGTGTACGACGACCTTGATCGCAATGTCAGCCTTGAGCGATTCTATGCCATGATCACATCCGGCATTGAAGTTGAGAGGAAAAGACAACAGGCATTTTATATTGATCCGGAAAACGCTCCTAAAATCATGATTTCATCAAATTATCCCGTTAATGGCCCTGGAGGATCTTCAGACGAAAGGAGGCGTCACGAATTTGAGCTATCAAATTATTATAGTGCCCACTATACTCCAGAGATGGAATTTGGCAATCGATTTTTTGGCAATGATTGGTCAGAATCTGAGTGGAATAAATTCTTTCAGTTTATGATGAATTGCGCAAAGGAGTATTTGCAGCACGGACTAATCGAAGTGAAGCCAATCAATCTCGGAATTGCGAAATTGAAGGATAAAACAAATGAGAAGTTTGTAGAATTTGCCGAAACCTTCATAGAATTTGGAGAATGGCAGGATAAAAGGGAATTTGAAGCGACATTCCAAGAATTTTATCCTGAGTTAGCACCTATTGCCCCCCATAGAATGAAAAAATGGTTAGACTCATTTGCAGCATCTAAAAGAGCAACATTAGAAACCAAACCAACAGGAGGTAATTATTTATTTAGAATAAGAAAGGAGGTGCAGGATGCTTAAGCGTATCATATATAAAGCTTTGCACCGAGCCTCTGGTAGAGTCTACATAGGGGCCACGACCAAAGATTTGGAAGATCGAATAGAAGATCATATCCAAAAAGCCAATAAAGGAATTGGCAGCTATTTCCAGGAAGCAATCGGGACTTATGGTCCCGAAGCTTTCACCTGGGAGCAGATTGATACTGCCAATAGCCTGAATGAGCTCGCCGATAAAGAGCAAGAGTATATCCTGAAATATGATGCTCTAGAAAATGGCTTTAATCAGGATTCAGGTGGTGGTTTTAAGAAGAAGGTCTATCAATATGATATCGACACAATTGCAATACTCGCTGAGTACGATTCCTTGGAAGAAGCAGGTAATTCAGTAGACGCTCATAAAAATTGTATTGCGAAAGCCTGTTCCGGGGAGAACCGAACCTGTAAGGGGTATTATTGGAGTTACAAAGGCCCTGAGCATTTTGTCCCGCCCGTAGAGGGTAGGAGAAAATTAGTAATCCAAATCGATTTGGAAGGCAATATTTTAGCTGAATATTCATCGGTTGCAGAGGCGTCAGTTAAAACTGGTATTTCCAAAACTTGCATCTCAAGATGCTGTAGAGGAGAACGAGACAAATCAGGAGGTTTTCGATGGTATTACCTCGATTAAGAATGAAAGGGCAGCAGAAATGTTGCCCTTTTTATTGCTAAGAACATTTAGCAAATCTTTTTTTTACAAAGGCTTTGTCTATTTTTATAGGAGATAAATATAAATAGATTACTTCCCAGATGCAATACACCAAAGAGCAGCAAAATGCTATTAATACAATAAAAGATAACCTACAAATAATAGCATGTGCAGGCTCGGGAAAAACACAAGTTATTTCTCAAAGAATTGTGAATATTCTAAAGGATGATAAAGAAATAATTCCTAAAAATATTATTGCATTTACCTATACGGAAAAGGCAGCCGCAGAACTAAAAACAAGGGTCCTAAAACTATGCCGAGAACAACTTGGTGATATCAAGGGGTTGGCTGAAATGTATATTGGAACTATTCATTCCTGGTGCTTGCAGGCCATACAGGACAATATCTTTCACTTTCAGAAATATTCCATTCTGGATGAAATTAAGCAGAAGCTTTTTGTTGATAAATACTATAATATTATCGGGATGGCCTCTGTGGGAATGGATAGGTATAAGGATACGGGAAGATTCTTAGGTATTCTCGCTGTTCTAAGGGAAGCCGAACTAAATGAAGGGATTCAATTACCTGCTGAATGGAAAGAGGCTGTTGAGAGCTATGAATCATTATTACATCAGCACTCATATTTTGACTTTACTATGATTATGAGTGAAGTATTAAAGAACCTTAATACTGATAAAAGCTTTCGAGAAAGGTTATATGAAAATTTAAAGTATTTAGTAGTTGATGAATACCAAGATGTTAACCCTATTCAAGAACAGCTAATCGTTGAATTATCCAAATCGAATTGTAATGTTTGTGTAGTTGGCGATGATGATCAAACTCTTTATGAATGGCGTTTATCCGATGTAAAATATATACAGCAATTTAAAGAACGATACAAAGATGTTAGCTATATAAAGCTTGAGGATAATTTCAGGTCTTCCAAAGGTATTATTGATTCCGCTTTAAAATGTATTTCGCACAATGCTTTAAGGTTAGAAAAAGTGATGAATGCTAAAGGGCATCAACGATATCAAGATGCCGATATCATATATAATCAATATGAGGAATTAGATGATGAGAATCAATTTATAGCGGACACAGTCAAGAAGTTAAGGGGAAAAAAGTTTAAAGACAAGGAAGACTCCATCCCTCGCGGAATTGATTATTCGGATTGTGCAATCTTATTACGAACTTGGAGGAAGGCTAATTCAATTATTGATAAATTAACAGAAGAAAATATTCCATTCGTTGTAGGCGGCGTAAATAACTTGTTTCAACGGCCTGAAATTAGAGCCGCAAGAGCAATCTATCAATATTTAAATAATGATATTGAGGCTGATACTTTATTAGCATATTGGGAAGCTGTAACAGCCAATATTAAACGTGAAGCTCTTCTAGCGGCTATAGACAATTTGGATAAGAAACGGCCTAGAGCCAAGATGTACTTCAGCACATTCAATATTCAAGAGATTTTTTGGAATTTTATTGAGGAAGCAAATCTTTTTGAAGAAACATTCGCCGAGAAAGATCATGAAGGTATTGTTGGTAATGAGATAAATGAGGTGATATTCTATAATCTAGGGATGTTTTCTCAAATCATAAATGATTTTGAAAGTATTCATTTTAAAGATAAACCGATATATAAACTAAGTCGCTTTCTAAATTTTCTCCGATATTCTGCAGACGGTTATTATCCAGAGGGATGGCTAAATAATAGTTATAAAAAACCAAATGCAGTACAAATAATGACCATATTCCAGGCAAAAGGTCTAGAGTTTCCAGTTGTATTCGTACCTGGGTTAAATAAAAATTACCTGCCTATTAAAAAACCTGGAGGGAAACAGATATGGCATTTTATTGAGCGTGAGTGGATAAAAGATCAAGAAAGACTTGAGGGCAGCATTGAAGCAGAAAGAAGGCTCTTTTATGTAGCCATAACGCGCTCTCAAAAATATTTATTCTTAACTAGGAGTGTAGAAAATAGATTATATCAGCACGAATCTGTTTTCGCCAGGGAAATTAGTCATTCAGATTATATAATATCAGATAAGAACCCTGATTATTCACATTTAGAAAATTTAACTCCTAAACCTAAAGCTGATACTGGTGCCATACAACTTAACTTCTCAGTATTAAAGGCGTTTTTTGATTGTCCATATAGATTCAAGATACTTAGTCTTTATGGGTTTGTATTTCCCATTTCTGAACAAATGGGCTATGGGAATTCAATTCATAATGTGCTCATGGAAATACACAGAAGGCATTTAAATGGTGAAAATGTACTAGAATTAAATATAGGTAAATTAGTAGATAGTCATGTTCATATACCTTATGCTACTGAAAAGGTATTAGAAGACATTAAAGAAACCACCAATAAGGTTGCCACAACATATTTGCAAGAAAACTATGAAGAGTTTGATAGGATTGAATACGCTGAACAAGAAATTCAAATTGATCTTGGTGACGGTATTCTAGTAAATGGAAGAATGGACCTGATTAAGAAGTTGGATTTAGATGGAAATGAAATTACTACTATAATTGATTTCAAAAGTAAAAAGGAGTCTCAAGACCAGGATATTACAATGGAACAATTATCTATGTATGCTTTGGGCTATAAGGAGCTTACTGGCAAAACTGCTGACAGACTTCAAATATATAATTTAGATGAGAGCAAGAATTCCAAGCATACGCAAAGACTAGAAAATTCGAGAATAGAAGAAATAAAAGAGCGTATAATTTCATCTGCAAATGAAATAAGAGACAACAACTTAGAAAAATCATGTGCTCCAACTGCCTGCGTAAGTTGTTGGGTAAAACCTCTTTGTTCGGGGATTAAAACAAATTAAAATATGGCAAAAAAATATAAAGGATCATTATCCCTGGAGTGGTATAATAAGCAGAAAGCAATTATCAATCTTGATGAGAATAGCATTAAATCAGAATCAGATATTCCTGCTCCTCGTATTAACTGGATTAACAAGGAAGAAGCACTTTTTTATGAGTTAAATGAGAAAGAAGGAAAAGGAAATACACCTTATTGGGTAAATAGAGATGATATTCGTGTAAAAGAAGCAAGGCCTCTAGTATTTAAAAAAGCATTTAAGGCAGTTGAGCAAGATAAAGAAGGTACTTTGCCAGGTACAGTTAAAGAATATTCTATTCAAGAAATAGAAAATGAAGAAGATGCACTAGATGTTGAAAATATGCTAATTAAAGGTGATAATCTTTTGGCATTAAACACCTTGAAAAAGCATTTTGATAAACTACCAGACAATGAAAAAGTAAAGTGTATTTATATAGATCCACCATATAATACAGGTGCTGCATTTGACCACTATGATGATAATTTGGAGCATTCGGAATGGTTAACTCTTTTCAGAGATAGACTTGTAATTTTAAAGGATTTGCTTCAGGAAGAGGGTTTTGTATTTGTTCAGTTGGATGATAGTGAAGGCCCATACGGTAAAATGGTTATGGACGATGTTTTTGGAAGAGACAACTTCCTTGTAACAATGTATATCCAAGTAAGATATGATGAAAAGACTTTAAAAGAAGATATGCTCTTTAATAAACTAATAGAGCAAGTGTATATCTATAGAAAGAATTCAGATGTCAAAGGAGATGTCAATAGAGATCAAGTAGAATATACGGATGAAAAATTCTGTTATTATATTAAAGAATTATCTGAGCCAGATTCTGAAATTCAACTTGGGGGAAAAACAGTAGGAATTTTTAAAGAAGGTAGTTATAAAATCATTAAGGCGGAGCCCAGTAAAAAAGGGCTTAAAGAAATATGGGCTTCAGGTAGTATTTTAGATGGTAATTCCTCTGGTAGGTTTTTCAGAGATTATTTAACTGGTAGAGATAAAATCGATGGTTTAAAAGTGCTTTACAAAGTATCCAATATTGGTGATGACGGGAGAGGATATAGATATTTTACTGGACCTAAAAGGGAAACTGCAACAAGAGGTAAATACTATCAAGGAGTGCCCGAAAACAGGCAATCAGAAGATGTTACATATAAATTTGTGCCAATAAGTAACTTTATTGATTTAGCTTCATACTTCGGCAACTGTAGGCACGAAGGAGGTGTAGAATTTAAAAGTGGTAAGAAGCCTGAAATTTTAATCTCCAAATTAATAGAAATGGCATCATCGCCTGGAGATATAGTTTTAGATTGTTTTGGTGGTTCTGGGACAACATTTGGAGTTTCCCATAAAATGGATAGAAAATGGATTGGTATTGAGATTGGAGAACAAGCAGAATCACATATAATTCCTCGAATGAAAAATGTGATTGGAGGTGTAGATAAAACTGGAATTAGCAAAGAATACGAGTGGCAAGGAGGAGGTTCTTTTAAATATTATCACTTAGGAGAATCTATTATTAGTATAGATGAAGAAACCAAAAAAGGAGAATTTAATTGGTCCTTAGGCAAACAGTTCATTCAAGAATCTCTATTACAATCTTATGACTTTGCAGTTCAAAACATCAGTGTTTTTCCTGTTCAAATATTCCAGGATGAAGAAAATAGGCCAACAGTTGGCAAAATACTAGGCACTTCAAACAAAGCAGTATACGGTTTAGCTTTATTGGCAACACCACAAGAAAGGAGTCTCACAATTACTAACGAGGAGATTAAAACAATCTACAATTCTTTAAAAAAACAACCTGATTTTCAATCCTTAGCGATTTACACGAATAAAGGCATAGACATAGCACAAGATACTATTCCTGAGGATTTAGACATTATCAAAGTTCCTCATGCCATATTTTCAGAATTAGAAAGATAGTCTATGCCCGTAAATAAACCATATTACCAAGAGTTTAGAAAAATACTCCATTCTAAACTGGAGGATATTAAAAGCAGAATAGAATCAAGTACTGGAGATATATTTGGAAACTTAACACCAGAAGCTTCCTTCTTAAAAGACTTGGCTGAAGGAGTTACTAAATATCCCTTCAGGTATTATCAAAAAGAGGCTATATATACTTTACATGCTATCTACCCGCAAGCTATAGACTTGTGTAAATCACCTGAATCAATACAAAAGAATTTATTAAGGAATAAACCCTACGCTCACATAAAACCCCTTTTAGAGAAAGTAGATAAAGAAACGGGAAAGCTAGCTCCTTTTATTGGATACGAAATGGCGACTGGTTCGGGTAAAACTATGCTAATGGGGGCTACAGTATATTACCTTAATAAATACCATGATGTTAAAAACTTTCTAATTGTCACACCATCTTCAACTGAAATCTACAAGAAAACTATACGCAATTTTACTATAGGAACAGCTGAAACAGTATGGAATGATGAAGTCCCTTTTAAGTTTAACCTGATAACCGGAGATAATTATAAGGACACAAAGGACTTATTTGCTTCAGATACAGATGCTAACATATTCGTATTTAATATTGACAAGTTTGGCACAAATGCTACTCAGACTAAAAAGCAATGGGAAGGTTCAGATTGGAAAGATATAGATGGTAATACCATTAGCCTATTGGAATTTCTATCCAAAAACGATTTAGTAATTATAACTGACGAGGCCCACCATGCACAAAGTAAAAAGGCTAAACAAGTTATTAATGCTTTTCACCCATTAGCGGTTATTGAGTTCACTGCAACTGCTGTGGAGACAGAAAGAAATCAGAACAAGAAAAATCAAACTATTGTCTATAAGTATGATATTAAACGGTTTTTGGAAGATAAATATGGCAAAAAGGTTCGTGTATTAGCCTTACCAGGTCAAGAATCAAAAACAAAAGGGAAGAAGACTGAAATATCAGATTTAGAAAAGTATAAACTGCTCACATTCTTTTTAGTTCATTTAATTAAAAAGAAGGCGTTAAATAGCGATGTAAAATGTAGAGACCTAAAGCCAATAGGTTTTGTTAAAGTAAAAAATGAAATTTCTTTTGCCGAAAAGGTAGAAGATTATATCAAAAATGATTTAGGAACCGCTTTAGAAATACTACAAGTAATATTAGAAAAGGCTAAAACTGAAGACACAGAGACAACGAATTTAATCTTGGAGATGTTTGAAAAGGATTATAATTCAGACTTTTTGGTATTGTTAAAAGACATTGATAAAGTTGCTCAAACTTCCATTTTATTACATTCTAAATCAGATAAAATAATTAAAAAACAATTTGATGACATAAAGAAAAACAATGTAGAGATTGTAGTTTTCATAGATATGTTGAATGAAGGAATAGACATGCCAAACATCTATTCAATAGTTATTATTAATGATACTCCCTCTGAATTTAAAACGTCTGTAAAGCAAATTGTTGGTCGTGGTGTAAGATTAAATAAGCTAAATAGAGACTATGATGAAGTTGAAGACAACGACTTACTTACACATACCGAAAAACTTCATATTGTTTGCGACAAAGGAGCTTCTTTTGAAGAAGTAGTGCTTCAGATTCAACAAGAATTTGGATTGAATGATAAAACTTTTGCAATGGAAAGAGGTGCAGAAGAAGTAATAGAAAATCCTGTTAAAACGGAAAAATTAAAAGGTATTCAAATACCAAAGATTACTATTGATTTTAAACGTAAACAAGGGGCTAAAATCCAGGATGTAATTACCAATTACGATAAAATTCTTAAAGACTTTTTGGCTTCAAATTCATTTAATAGGGAAATAGATTCAGAGAACAAGAGTTTTTTGAAATACACGCCAAACAGTTTCTTCACTGAAGTAGATTTATTTACTGACGAAAAGATATTTCATAAGTTGGGAGAAGACCAAGAGTGGAACTTTGATGCTTTAAAGATTTCTGAAAAGGATATGAAAGAGGTGTATGGCAGGGTTTTGAAGGAACTACAGGCAATACCTGATATTCCTAACACATATACAACTTTTCAAGAGTATGGTAAATTATTGAATAAGATAGGCTTTTACTTCTATAATCTAGATGACGTTGATTATAAACTCGCCATTAATAGATTTAAAGATAGCTTCACTTATTTCTATATACATTATGTTGAGAATGAATATTTTGAACTAGACCTAGACACATTAGATTCAGAATCAAATACTTGGTTATTACAGAACGAGTTCAAAACAGAAAACATTAAAATACGTACTAAGGATAAAAACAATGATTCCAGAAGTATTTCGGATAAAAATGAGTTAGTTGCTCTAATAAAAAACGGATATTATTTCTATGGCTATGAACATTCAGCGTATGACTATGACAAGTTTGATTCATATCCTGAAAAACTGTTGGCAGATTATGTAAATTATCTAATTACTAAAGGAAAAGAATCCCAAGAAATGAAAGTCGCCGATGGATTGAATTTGGCGGCGGAAGAAGCAATAGATTACAATGTCACAAATAGAAATGATCCATTTTGGTTAAGAAACGAGCGGAATATTCATTTTAAATATGGAACTCATAAGTACTTTCCTGATTTTATATTCTTTTACAATAAGATAATTTATGTTATTGAAATCAAAGGTGAAGTCTTTTCAAATGTTAAAAAGAACAGGCTTCTGCTAGAATTAAATAATGTAGAAGGTATTGGCAACGTTGAGGGTTATGTGGGGATGGTGGTTTTTGAAATTCAGATGAAGAACCTAAAAGACCTAACAAAATCTTTCGATGAATTTAGAGCAGAAGCAGAAGAATACTTTAATCAATTACAAACAAAATCAGAAGTAATAACTGATGATGAAGTGCCTGAAGAATTAAAATACATAAAATACGTACCTGCCTACGAAGCCAAACAAGCATACTCAAAGTTTATTCTTCATAAGGAACCAAAATCTTTAAAATGGTTAAAAGTTAAATCAGGAAATTATTCAAAAAGCATTTTTGCTACTATGGTTAAAAATGCTGATTTGGGAGATGAATTAAAAAACAAGTGGATACTATTTGATTCCAGGAAACATAACCCAGAGGATCTTGAAAACGAAATTGTTCTAGCTTATCATCCAATAATTAATGACAATTCTTATGGCAGAAAAGGATTAACCATAAGGACTTTTAATTATAGAGAAGAATCTCGAAAAATTGGTATGTTTGACGAGACTATAAGAACAATAATTCTTTCCTCTAATTTAGAGGACAGTATTACAATAGAGCATAAATTAGAACAATTTAATGTTCTTGGAGTAAAAAAATAAGGCACACAATTCGGATACCTTAATAGTTCACAAGGTGACAAGTAGCTGGTAATAAGTAAGTTGGCGTCCCTGGTTCGAGCCCAGGTGGGACCACATCAAGCAGCAAACCCCGCGCAAATGCGCGGGGTTCTTTTTTGGACGGAGCCGTCAAAAACTTGTTTTTGTAAGGCGGCGGACAAAAAATGAACAGCAGCGCGCCAGGGCTGTGTGGGTTGCTATTTGCAGGAGCGCGCACTCTCTGGTCCATTCCTGGAAGGAATGAACCCAGGTGAGACCACAGAATGCCCCGAAACGATAATGTTTACGGGGCTTTTTATTTCTGTATACGACAAATGTAATCTCTTTTCAAAGTAACCAAGAACTAAGCCTCTGATTATTAATAGTATATAAAAATGAATATAAGTGAATTCATTTCCTTCTTTTTGAAAAAACTTGATTAATCATGTTTCAAAAAAAGAGAAGAAAGCAATAATCCCCTCTTCTCTATTAAAAAGCGGTTAAAATGGCTACTTTAATTATTTCTGAAATAAATTTTCATCATATACTCTCGAAGTAAGTCCCCAAGAAAAAATATCATTAGTCCTAATAAATAGGTGCCAATAAATTCCCAAAAAGAATCAAGAATACAATACCTATACAATACACCGATTACAACAAGGGGTGCAAATAATATGTATGTAATTCTTACTTTATTTTTCATTGAATCTATCCAAATATTTTATATCCTAGCCATCCTAAAGTATAACCAGAGGCATGACCTTGCACCCCACCAGCAACTGCACCAACCATAGCACCTCCTGATCCTGCTGGTTTTCAATAGATATTTTAGTTCCAGAAGCTGAAAATTATGATTTTAAGAAAAGACGGTGAGAAATAATCGCCACAAACAGTTTAATAAAAAGCCATAGAATTTTAAAGGTTTTACTATAGTCCTTTATCCTCAAAATTTACTACCTTAAATGGCACCCTTCGGCCCTTTATTAACTCTTTACTTTTAGTGAAATCGTTTAATAGATGTATCGATTAAAGTGATATCTGAGCGAGGGCTGGGGAATAACAACCAGCCTTTTGGATTATGACCGAGGAGGAACAACAAAAGCTCATTAATAAGCTAAGTGCCAAGAAGGACTCCGCTTTCAATTTGAGGTACTCAGAGAACAATCGACGTTGGTTCATTTGGAAAATCATTCAACACCTACTGGCAGAAAATACCCCCACGGCTCAGATTGAGGCCAAAACGCTTCAATTCATTGTTGACACGACGGCATACGTTAACACGAACATCAATGGTGGTTATCAGACAGGGACCTTAAAAGATCAGTGGAGATCCTTTAGCAAATCACGTTCTCGATTACAAATCATTTATGGAGTAATCGCTTCGCATCCCGAACTCTTGCAACCACAGCATGCATCCTATCTCAAATTCATTGTCAATCGTAGAGACCGAATGATTAAAAGAATGGTTTTCTATGTGAATCCCAATAAGAAACGTAACATTTTTGCTTATCCTTCAAATGCTTGCCAGGAAGATATCCCTGGCTCGAACCCGCCCAAGAAATACAACATTTTCAGAGTTAACAAAGCGGCTGAAAATCACTGGTCGCATATTATCGGTTTGCAAAAAGCAACACCATTTTTTCTAACCCCTACTGGTAAGGCTAAACCCGTTGAAGCCGTTGAGAAACTTTTTACAAAACAGTCAGCCTATTGCGATAGAAACTTATTTCCATGTGATCCCACTATAAGTTGTGTTCATATTGATTCCTTATTAGAAGCTAAAAATCCTACTACCTTGTTAAGTAAACTCGTAACCGAAGGGGAACAACATCTTGTTATTGACCATCCCTATTCCATATTTGGTAATTTAAAAAGAGGAACTATCCTATATACCATTTTAGATGCAACTGCCAATTCAGGTTCGGATATTGAAGTCGAGATACAACGTGTCTGGTTCTTTATGAAAGATTTTATCATGAAAGATGAGTCTAATAGAACTAAAGATGAATATTTCAGTTTACCAAAATCTGAGGAATGTCATATTATCCAGGGGAATACATTTGAAAAAGCAGAAATCATTGCTGTAAACCCTGTAAAACAAAAAATACGCTTTAAAAGCCTGGCTAATTCATATTCCAAAGGAGCTAAAATTTATAAATACATCGATGTCCCCACCCCGTATCACCTTATTATGGATACTCGTGAGGATAAGGCCCTCTATGAACAATTATCCGTCAAATCCATTGATCTGCAGGTTGGCGACCATATATACATCCGAAATCATCCCTTGTACGCTTCATTTTATCCTAATGGTGTTTGGGGGGGAGAACATTCTGTGGTAGTCCAACTCAGTACGCGAAAATTTAATAGCTCATTGATGGGTGACCAAATGTATGTGGCAGGACACGGCTTGTCCAATTCTCTAAAAGGCATGATGAACAGCATGATAGCACATATGAATTTAGTGGCTGATATCGTACAAGAAATGGTAAAGATTCATTTAGCCAATCTAAAATTGAATCAACTTAATTCCAGTTCTAATGTTACGGTTAAGTCCAAAACTATCAATTCTGTGGCCTACAAACTTTTAGAGTATGATATGGCTTTTACTTTTTACGATCCAATTGAAGGAGCTTTTAAAACCTCAACCACTGGCTTTGTATTTGCCCAAGAGAAAATAGATAGTAAAGAATTTTTCCTTTTCAACTACATGTCCAAAGATTCATCGGATGACCAAAATCGATTTATAGAACCATTCTTCTTCGATGGGGCTGTTAATAATAGCACCACCCGATATAAGCCAGAAAACTATTGTTTCAAATTTTATGACACGGTTACCGGAAAAATAAAAAAATGGCACCTATTCTCTTCTAGCGATGGTGGATTACCCATCAACGAGACCTTCAAATTTGAAGATATACAGGCTATCTCACCTTTTCATCGGCTAGACAGCAATAGTGATGCTTATATCATCAGACCTCGAGTGAATTTTTCGAATGCCTATCAAAATTATCTTAAAATCGCAGGAGCTATATAATGTAAAACTTAACCCTTTCTATCGTGCAGAAAGCCAATGTCATAGTCATTTCTGACGCCGTTTTTACCTACTTCGACCCGCTGGTGGAAGCACTCGATGATGGGGAAAGCGTCAAGGCATTTCTCAATGAATTTGGTTATCAGCCCCCTGCCATTGTTGACGTATTTCAGGAATTTAATGGAGTACTCGGTAATGTCATCGATATCATTGATGACATTGAGAACAACCTGGATAATAAATCAGAACAGGAATACCTGGAGTTGTTCGTTAAAGTTGTCAAGACACTCTCTGATGCGATTAAAACCGCTAATAATTTATCCAATGCCTTAAACTCGCTTTATTCTCAGGATTTTTTAAATGCTACCAATATTGTCAATCAACTGCCCGGGCAACTAATTAATTACTTAACGGTAAAAGCCCTTGAGCAGCAGTTCCCTATCACGCATAATATCCTGCGCACCATGGGGATCATCAATATCGAATTTGTTGAACAAAATGAACCCCATAAAGTTTCCTACACCAAAAGAGAAATCCACTGGGATAAAATTGGTGACTATATAAGCGATCCCGCTAGTGCTATTGAAACCACTTATAATTGGACCGGTGCAGAAATATCCTTTGATAAGCTAATTGAAAACTTACGTCTTCTTGGGCTTTCTCTCAACCTCTATTCAGAAATTACCAGTGTAGATCCTCAGGCGCTCCAGGTCTTTAACAATGGAGTAGATGTTGTCACAGAGCAGAATGCTCGCACGATTCGCATCCTTAAATTTCCCCTATTGGGTGATTTGACAGACGCCCTAAGCGTAGAACTTTATCCTATTTACAATGCAGCTAAAACCGCTCCTGTGGGAGCGGGATTAGGCGTGTTTTTTGATCCCGGCAATGGACTGGAGATCCCTATTACAGAACATTTAACCTTTAAGATTAAATATACCGGAGATAGTCGCCTAAATGCAGGTATTACCCTAAAGCACGGTGAACAAGTGCAAATGGTGACTAATGTCTTTAATAATGGCACAGTTAACGGGTTTGAGCTGAAGAATTTTGTCCCGGAATTTATATTTGAAAAAGAGGATGAACCTATTATAATTTTTAATACCCCGATTGGGGCCAAATTACAGTTCAAATCCTGGGCTGTTCGGATGGGATTTGAGGATAATGAATCCATATTTGTTGAAACGGATATCAAGGCACTGAGCTTAATACTGAGCAGCAAGGAGGGGGACGGTTTTATCAAAGAATTGCTCCCTGCTGATGAGCTAAAGGTAGATTTTGATTTTACATTAGGCTTTTCCCAGAAATCAGGATTCTATTTTAAAGGCAGTAGCGCCTTGGAGATCAAACTTCCTGTCCACATTGAACTTGGGCCTATTGAACTACAATCTGCAGTAATTGCTATAAAACCAGGTGATGGTAAAATACCCATTGAATTCGGCACTACAATCAAAGGGAGCTTAGGACCATTAAGCGCCGTGGTAGAGAATGTTGGTGTAAAATTCAATATCACCTTCCCGCCCAATAATTCAGGAAACATGGGCCCCTTCAACCTGGATCTGGGCTTTAAGCCCCCTAATGGTGTGGGGTTGTCTATCGACGCCAGTGTAGTCAAAGGGGCCGGATACCTCTATATCGATGCAGACCGTGGCGAATATGCAGGGGCATTAGAGCTCACCTTCAATGAATTTTTATCTCTGAAAGCCATTGGATTAATCTCCACAAAAATGCCCGATGGGTCAGCAGGCTTTTCATTGCTGGTTATTATTACTGCCGAGTTCACTATTCAATTGGGTTTTGGTTTTGTCTTTTTGGGAGCTGGAGGTTTATTAGGGCTACATCGTACTGCCAAGCTCACGCCTTTGGCAGCAGGGGTACAGTCTGGGGCTACGGCGAATCTCTTGTTCCCTACAAATATCGTGGAAAACGCACCGAAGATCATTAGTGATATCCGTGATTTCTTCCCCATCCTTCAGGATCATTTTTTGATTGGCCCCATGGTCAAAATTGGTTGGGGTCAGCCACCGATTATAGACGTTGCCCTGGGAATAATCATTGAAATCCGCACCGATAATGGAGGAAGTATAGAGCGGATTGCCATTCTAGGGGTACTGAAATGTATTCTTCCTGATGAAGATAAGGTCATATTAAAACTCCAGATCAACTTTATCGGCGCCATTGACTTTACCGCCAAATACTTATTCTTTTACGCTTCGATTTTTGATTCCAGGATATTGTTTATCACTATCGAAGGAGATATGGGCCTTCTGGTCGCCTGGGGTGATAATTCTGATTTTGTATTGACCGTCGGTGGCTTCCATCCCCGATTTAACCCACCCCCTTTACCTTTCCCAGTCCCTAAACGCCTGTCGATTAGTATCCTTAATGAGTCCTGGGGTAAAATAAGGGTGTCCGGCTATTTTGCTGTAACCACTAACACCGTACAGTTTGGAGCACACCTAGAATTGAAATTCGGCTTTGATGCCTTTAAAATCGAAGGCTCTGTCGGTATGGATGTGCTCTTTCAATTCGATCCCTTCTATTTCATTGTGGAGATCTCCGGTAAGGTATCCCTCAAAGTGTTTGGAGCAGGGCTATTTAGCATCTCCCTTAAATTCTCCCTGGAAGGACCTACGCCATGGCGTGCCAAGGGGTATGGCAAAATCAAGATCCTATTCTTTACCTTCAAAGCGCGGTTTGATGAGACTTGGGGCGAACGCAAGAACACCAAACTGGAGCCTATCCCGGTAATGCCTATCATTGCCAAGGAACTCAACAACCGACAAAATTGGGAGGCTATTGCCCCTGCCAAACGACAGCTGTTGGTATCCTTACGAGAGATTCCTGAACCGGGCGCTGATCAGCCGAACCCTATCGTATTACACCCACTGGGAAGAATTAAGATTACTCAACGCGCTGTTCCTTTGAAAGTCACCGTTGATAAGGTTGGTAACCAAAAACCTTCAGATGCCAATCATTTTGATCTGGTGGATCTGCCCAATCAGTTTGACTGGGGTAGTGATGTCATGGAGTCCTTTGCTCCTGGTCAGTTCTATAATAAAAAGGCCAGTGACCTGCTGACAGAAAAAGCTACAAGAAAATATACAGGAGGTAAATATATCACCGCCAAAGATGGAGGACTGCGTACCGCTAAGATGGTAGTACGCCATGTGCGCTATGAACTCCAAACCATTGATACAGCCTACAAACGTGGTAAAAAGCGACTCTACCGACTCTTATCAGGATTATTCCGTGCCTTCTTGATGAACAATGCCGCTGCGAAATGCACGCTTTCCAATAAGCAGTTCACGGCAAAACAGCCCTTTGCCGATAAAATTTCAGCCCTTGCCGGCAGCTATCTAGTGGCCAATACCAGCAATAATACTCTTTACCAGGAAGGAGCACAATTTGAACACTTTACAGAGGCCGAAGCCTTTGTCTATTCTGAAATACAAACTAATCCTAAACTAGCTGAACAGATTCATATCATTCCCGCTAGTGAAGCCATGACCTCAGCAGCATGAGTTTAAAACTAGATACATATTCGTTCTTACCCTGGGTTCGCGAAGGGATCAATAACGAGCTACAGATAGATCCGTTACAGGACAATCTGCGTGCACGGCTTCAAATGCCTTTTAAATTAAAGGGTTCTGGAATTGATGGCGACAAACAAGAGACCATCAACCAACAAATCTCTACCTATGGTCCTGGGGATATCGTGGGGATTAATAAATCCATCATCATTAAAACCGAACCACACGACTGGATCACCAATTTTGAACCGAACTACCTACCATGCATCGATTTCTACGATGAGGATTTCCCATGGCGCTACTCTCCAACTAAACCCGATAATGAAGATCGTCTACAACCCTGGCTGGCCTTGGTAGTTATTGAGGAAGGAACCTTTACCGAGGGGAAAGACCTTACCGATAAACCCCTTTCATATTTTGTTTTAAACGAGGATGTGAGTCCTGAGACGCTCTTCCAACCCGCAGAACAACTTTGGGCATGGGCCCATGTCCATATCAATGAGGATTTAATCAAGGGTGAGACCACTAACACGGAAAAAATTGTAGCAGAAACTAATGATCTGGATAAGGTGCTGACAGAGTATAAGCGGGTACTCAGCGAAAATCCTGATATGGCCTATTCCCGAATATTGTGTCCTGTTAAATTAAAGGAGAATACCGCCTACCATGCTTTTTTGATCCCTTCCTTCGAAAGTGGTCGATTGGCTGGATTAGGCATCTCCCCAGAAGCGCAATTCTATCAAGCAGGCACGGCGCTTCGCCCTACCACCACCTCCTGGCCCAGTGGGGAGGAAATTGTCTATAATACTATTATTTCAAGGGTTGATTCCAAGAGTTTTCCTTACTATCACCGATGGTATTTCCGTACCGGGAATGCTGGGGATTTCGAATACCTCGTACGCCTACTTAAACCTCAACCTATAGACTCACGGGTAGGTACCCGAAATATGGATTGCACAAATCCTGGATCCAACATTTCTGGAATTAGTGACCAAGAGCTTAAGCCTAATGGAGAGAAATACTCCCCTTTGGAAGGAGTTCTGCGTCTGGGTGGCGCGCTGCGTATTCCAGAAGAGGCTATTGTAGACCTAGAGACCCATCAAAAATATGAGAATTGGGATCAGCCCTATCCGAGGCAGTTTCAGAGGGAATTGGCATCTTTTATCAATTTGGCGGATGAGTATGGTAAAAAAATTACCGGACAAGCACATAACAATAATAACCTTCCTCTTTCACTTAGGGCGAATCCTGGGGACGACCCTGACCCACTGATAACTGCCCCACTCTATGGGCGATGGCATTCCCTAACCCAACGTCTGTTGGACCCCACAAATCCATTTCCCAAGAATAATTGGGTACATGATTTGAATCTGGATCCAAGACATCGTGTGACAGCAGGATTTGGAACCAAGGTTATTCAAAAAAACCAAGAGCAATATATGGAAGCGGCCTGGCAACAGGTTGGGGATATAATAGAGGCTAACAAACGTATCCGTCAGGCCAAATTAGCCGAAATGGCTTCCTTAGTATGGCATGTTAAGTACCTGACTCCTCTGGTCAAAGTGCACCCAGGGACCTTTATGATGCTCACCCAGCCCATGCAAGCGCGAATCGTTTCCAAAGGACTTACCCTGAGTGGCAATGAACAGACCCTAACCCTAAAACATCAGGTAAAAGCAAGCAAAGTCCCCTCCGTAATATTTTCTCCAAGGATACGCGCCTTTACCCGGCCCAATTCCAGAGGATATAAAGTCCTTAATTACCATGCTAGTGAGGCACCGGCGGATCATCTTATTGATAGGATCAATACAGGCGAGATTCATCCTGCTCCTGAAAAAACGACCCCAAAAGTGCAAACCATAGATGACTTTGCCCAGGCCTTTCAACCTGAAAATGTCCCCGGTATCTTGGAATGGATGGCCCAAAAGAGTTGGTTTAAATGGCTGTTACTGATTCTAGTGATCCTAATCCTGGCTTTGATCATTGGTGTTGTGGGCTCAGGTGCAAGTTTCACTTCCACATCCATAGGTACCCTAGCTGGTGCTCTAGTGGTGGCCTCGGGACTCATACTTCTATTTTACAGAATTCAGAAAGTAGAAAAAGACAAAAAAGCAGCCCAAGCCCTGGAGTTTAACCGCCAAACGCCGGAAGCCGTCAGTCGACTACCTAGAAAACCCGATTTTACCTTGACCGTTGCTGGAGAAAGAATCTCTTTTAAAAAAGGTCAAACCGGTGCCAGAGATAGCCAGGAGGCAACGCGTTACAAGGCAGCCCTGCTGGAGTCCAATCGATTTTTAAAGACGTATCAACAGGCAGCTATAGAACCCATAAAACCCAAGCTGAATCTAGATACCATTGCTACCGCAACGATTACAGCATTAGATCCTAAAAAAACCATTAGGGACTATGTGCTAAAAACACAAGTAAAAATTCCAGAACGCCTCGCTCGCGAGCGCAAAAAAGAAACCTTTGAGGAGGCATGGGCATATCCTGAATTTGATATTCCGATGTATGAGCATCTGCTAGATATCTCCCCAGACCTTTTCTTGCCTAATATTAATTATGTTGCTCAAAACTCAATTTCACTGCTAGAGACCAACCAGGAATTTATAGAGGCCTATATGGTGGGTCTCAATCATGAATTCGCAAGAGAATTGTTATGGCGAGAATATCCATCAGATAACCGCGGAAGTTATTTCAGGCAGTTTTGGGATGTGTCAGATTTTACATATGACCAGGAAGACTTACAGAAATTCCTCACTCTCGCCAAATCGAAATTGCCTGCTGATGCAACCTCTGAAGATATTGAAAAACAAATGACTGATGAGATACGCGAGAGTCTTAAGGACATTCCGAAGCTTCACCTATGGTCAAGATATAACAATTTGGGAGATCATGATCACCGAGAAGCTTATCGCAATGCTAAACTTGAGCAAAGCAAGGATCATGCTGAGGACAAAAGTGAAGTGGTGCTCGTTATCCGTGGTGAGCTGCTTAAAAAATATCCCAATGCTGTGATCTATGCCCATAAGGCGGAATGGCAAATGAAGGATGGCAAGATCAATACCAATGAAGAGCGGCAACTAGTAACCTTGATAGAGAGTGAAATGGAGAACCCACCACGTACTAAAATAAAAACACCGCTCTATGAAGCCAAAGTAGACCCTGATATTTATTTCTTTGGTTTTGACCTGGATTCCAAAACAGCGAAAGGAGGTAGTGGAAAAGAAGGCGATACGGCTGCAGGATGGTTTTTTGTGATCAAAGAGCGTCCTGGTGAGCCTCGATTTGGTTTGGATATGGGCACTACTCAGCCCAGTGATATTAAGGTATGGAACGATTTATCCTGGGGAACGGTAATCCCAGAAGGGAGTAGTGACCAGCACCTTAATGTTGATAACTTCCAAACCCTTACCATCCAAAACTTGGCTACAGGAGAAACCGAGAAGCAGCAACAACATGAAGAGGACAAACAGCTTACCTGGAGCAAACAAATGAACTCCGCAGAGCTGGCTTATGTCTTATATCAATCTCCTGTAATGATAGCAGTGCATGCCGCAGAGATGCTACATACCCAAAAATCCTAATTACCAGTCATGTCAAGTTCTCATATTCATAGCTTACGTCAAAACCTTAAAAAGGCCGAAAAAGCACTTTTTTTTGAAAAACAGAAGCAAAAAAAAGTAGAGCAAAGGCAGGCTGCCCTGGATCGATATTTTGATCCGAAGAATACCAGACATCAAAAACTGCAAGCAAGTCTCTCCTTACAACAAAAGAAGCTTCAGGATAATGTAAAGGATTTAAAAGATGCTTATGGAAATCGTCTAGGTCTTTATGAGTCAGCATGGGAAGCCCTTTTACCCGATACCGATCCTTCAAGACACTTGAATAAACTCGATGCCCATTTTCCAATTATCATGCTTCCTTTGCGATTGGAGACTCGCTTTAAACGCAGTGCAACTAATACAGTAGATCAGCTTTGGGTTAGGGTATTTCCCGATGATTGTGCTGTAGATAGCTTTGAAGAATCCCTCTCCTTGGCAGAACTTAAGAACGCCCAAAATTTCTGGAGTGAATGGGTGGCAGCCGGAGTGGTTGAAACCAAAATGCGAGGGGCGTGGCGATCCCTTACCGAATCTCATGGGGCAGGGCGAGCTCAATACCTCATTAATCACTATCGCCCGATCAATTTGGAGGATCTCATGCCTGATGCGCAACAAGACTCTGAAGAGGTTATCCTTGCCATTGCCGTGCCTTTTGGAACGATAATAGAAGCGGAAAAACAGCCTATTCGTGATTATTGGTTATCGGCATGGAAATCGAATGGCCAGGTGAATAGTTTAAATCAAGCGCTTCAGGACCTTGTAAATTCCTTAGGCGAAGACCGTACAAAAGCTGTTTTAGAACAGCACGTTCCCATTAATTTTGATGATAATTATTCTCATATCCAGGATCGCAATCAAGCGAGCATTACCTTAAAATTTGTTGAGTTTCCCGATGAAGAATCGCTAGAAGTAGGCTATCAACAGCGCACCTGGTCCCACCCACCTAAAGTAAGGGTTTTCCCTGAGCGTTTCTATCTGGTTGGCTATCGGGCAGGAAAAGTGGTGTTAAAGAAACTGGGGAATGTAATTCCTCTACCCCTTATCTGTGGTCCAGATCCCTTAGAGGAACAACAAGAACTGGTGGATTTATTCGATGGCGACTTAAAGGTCTCACCTGGAATGAAATGGATGGTTGATTTTCAAGAGGCCGTAGGCAAAGGGATGGGGTTTGTCGTGACCAAAAAAGAAGATGCGCAATTAATCTTAGGATACGATAGGCTCATGGTTGTTGGGGTACGCATTACCGCAGAAAAGGAAGAGGGGAAGGCACTAACCGAAGAGCTGTTTACCCATCATTATTATGGGAATTCAGGATTTCGGTTTTTACCTGTAGGCACTCCAACCAATAATATACAAGGAGCCCCCTCGGGATATACGGAGCGTGAAGATGCGGATGATTCATTTGATGCCATTTTTAAGTCTGCCGATGATCCGTTACAAGAGGAACACAAAGACTGGTGGTCGGGTAGTGATAGAGCCTGGTTCAACACCCTTTTAGGACTCTCCAAGGATTTTCTAGCCGACACAGCTCATACCAATGGTTATGATCAACGTCAGGCAAGAGCTATCAATACGGCCCTTTGGCCAGCCACTTTAGGATACTTCTTTGAGAGTATGATGCAACCTATATTTACGGAGAAGGAACAAAAGGACCTCAGACATTTTTTTAACTTTTTTGTCACGGCCAGAGGTACTATTCCTAGCATTCGTATCGATGATCAACCTTATGGAATCTTACCTACCACAGCATTTTCTAAAATTCGTTGGTATAATAATGATATCAATCCTTCGTATCATGTCATTGATGAGCGTCTTAGCTCCACTTTTGGGTTTTACGGTAAGATGCACAGTTTTTTCCTCACCATGCAAGCGCATTGGAAAAATATGGCCAAAGATGTTCCCCATGTGCATATGGCAGGGGATCCCGATCAAATTCTTTTAGATGTTCTTGGTCACCACGGGGGTTCGGTAGAGTATCATAGTCGTATCGGTCAAAGCCTTAATCATTTGTGGAACTTATATCAATTAGCTCAAGAACAATCCAATGGGGTTTCTGCCTATGAGGCTGCCCATAACTATTACGATAAATACTTTGAAACGCTATTGGGAAGACTCCTGCTATACCATGATTTTAACTACAAAGGGCAAACCCCGGAAATTCTCGAAAAGTATTTCAGTGAAACTGCTTTGAAGCTCGATGAACTGATTCATGACCAGCCCCTTTCCGAGCAGTCAGGAATTCGATCCTATACCACCGATGACAGAAACTACATCGAGTGGTTAATCGATGCAGCAAGTACCTCTTTCGATATCTTAAAAAAGGAAAAAGAGGGCTTTATCGATGGAAAAAAACCCAGAGCCCTTCTCTATACTCTCTTACAGCATGCCTTGGAGATGGGATATTTTGAAACGGGGCTAAAACTCTACCAGGAGGCAGAGCTGATTTCTCTTAAGAATGTTCAGAAACTTAAAACGGATCCTGATTTTATAGGGATCCGAGACTTTCATGATCGAAATGATGTGGCCAGTAAAGACCGTATTTCAGTGAAATCCTTAGACGGAATTTCCTTGGCAGAAAAAAAATTCAGTCTATTGGAACAGAACAATGCTACTGTTACCGGAGTACATACGATGAACATAGCCCAATACATCACTTTCAAACTCAAGGAAGTCACTTGGAAAAGCGCTTATGTCAACCAGCAGATCCGAGCTATGGAGCATCTGAAAGATGTATCATCGGCTGCACTAGAGCGATTATTGGCAGAACATCTGGACTGTGCCTCATATCGATTTGATGCCTGGAAATGGGGGTTTATCAATGCTCAGCTACTTGCCACCCGCAAGCAGGAAAGTATACCCTCTTCATCTGGCGGACTCTCCCCTGATGGTCTATATTTAGGGGCTTATGGTTGGCTGGAAGATTTACGTCCCGATACCCGAACTCTGGAAAAGGTCACCTTTAAAGATAACCAGCTTAAAGAAATCTTTGGTGATGCTGATTTGCCACAGCTGATGAAAGATAGCAGTAATTTAGGATACATTCAGGCTCCTTCCTTGAATCATGCTGTGACCGCCTCGATACTAAGAAATGCTTACTTGGCAAGGGCAGATAAAGAAAATCCTGAGCTCTATAATATCAATCTCTCTTCGGAAAGGGTAAGAAAAGCCCTAGCGGTGATTGAAGGCATTCAAAATGGACAAAACTTGGCAGCGGTGCTTGGGTATCAGTTTGAGCGTTTTATCCATGATAGTACCAGCGCAGAAGTAGATTACCTCATCTTCCCACTGCGACGACAGTTTCCGCTGGTAAGTGATCAAATGGCATCAACCCAAACCGGTGATGCAGACTATACCACCGCTCCTATTGAAGCTCTGGAGGCACGTAACGTTATACATGGTTCAAGTCTGATCGATTTTGTCCAACAGCGTCTAGGACCCAGTGGAGAGCCGAACTATTTGGATGACTTTGACCTTCAGGGATTAAATGATGCCGAAAAGGCCATATTAGTAAAGGCCATAGACCATATTCGAGATACCAATGATGCCTTAGCGGATTTGGGATTGGCGGAAAGCATCCATCAAGTAGTACAAGGTAATATCGATCGGGCTGCAGGAACCTTGGATACGTATAGTAAAGGGAATCATCCCCAGGTTCCAGATGTGATCCAAACCCCTCGTAGTGGAGTTAACCTAACTCATCGGGTAGGTATTCAGCTTAACCCCAAAGCGGCGGCTGGAGCAGGAGCCTCACCACGGGCAAAAAGCGAACCGGCTATCAATGAGTATTTGACCACCATCTTGCCAAAACTAAAGAATATAATCTGCAGCATCGATATTTCCAATCAAGACCTAGGGTTAAACGATACCCTTAAAGTAAAAATGGAGTCCTTGGGAATATCACCTATTGATCTGCTTTATATTGTTTCGGATGATTCCGAACAGGCGATGACCCTCTTGGATGATTTATTGGTGATGCACATTCTGGAAAATTATAATTCAGTAGGTAATGTCAAGCTTCGCCCAGATACCAGCATAAAAATAAACTATTATATCCCGGTAAAAGACGCCGATGAGGAAGTTTCCGTCTTTGAACTCATGCCTCTGTTGCGACACCTGCGCGCCCTTTTGCTTGGGTCCCGCCCACTTAGGCCTTCGGATGTGTCGCTGCCTAATGAAACATCAGAAAAAGTGGATAGTTCCCTTTCCTTGGATGTCAATCGCATCACTGGGGCGTACGCTGCTTTGAAAGCTATTCATAATCCTGATAACCCTAATCCAGCGGCAAATCCCCTGCTTAAATTAGAGATGGATCTACGAACGCTACTGGATGCCGATCAATTAAATGCCATTGTCCCTGCAGCAGAGAACCTAGCCCAACAACTCCTGGGCTACTTAAACTTCTTAGCTATGTTTGGCATTCCACATGTCGGCATGGGCTTTATATATGGATGGAAGAAAGAGCAAATCCAGGCGCTACTGGGACTTGCACACCAAGCCAAAGATCGGTTTGCCGAACGAGAAAAGGAGTACAATGTGCTGATAGAACAGATAGTGCCCGGGATGTCTCAGCAAGAGTTAATTCAAATTTTAGTCAAGGCTGAATTAAAGATCTCTACAGTAGCAACGATTAATCCCAATCCTGCCACATTCAAAAATGACGTTACGGTGGTTCAAAAAGGAAAGTTCGATACGGCCAAACAAAAAATCTTAGATTTTATAGCTGGCTATCATCAAACCGTTTTAGAAGCCTTAACGGTATTTAAGAATGATATCATAACCGACTACGATAAATTCGATCGTGAAATTCCAGAAACGGCTGAAGTACAAAAGGCATTTAAAATTCTAACACAGGATCTCTATACACGTGTTAGTCTAATCAGAAAAGAGCTTGATAAACGATATGCACGTTATGATGAGTTACTCATTAGCCATTCCAACCAGACCTCAATGACTGCGCAAGCAGAGTTAGTTCAAGAAATGGGTAAAACCCTCTTTAGTGAAGACTTTAAAATGATTCCTTCTTTTTCCCTGTTAACTCTTCACCAAGAGGAGTGGAGCAAGGCTATGGCACATCAAAATGAGCTGTTGGATTATTTGATCAATGTAGAAGGTAACCCACTGCCTGTGGATGACTGGATGTATGGAGTCTCGAAAGTTCGAGAAAAGATAGGTCATTTGGAGCAGACCATTTCACTGGCGGAAGCTTTTAGTGAAATAAGTATAGAACTAACCCCGGCTCAGTTTCCATATGTTGAGCCATATGGTTGGCTCGCTATGGAATTTGGCCATGCGGATGCAGATAAACACAAGCAGATGCTACAAAATTATAAGGAACATGACCATTTGTTATATACTGCCTGCTATCATACACCTTATAACGCCAATGAAAAGCAATGTGGCATTCTGATCGATGAGTGGACAGAAGTAATTCCAACCGAAGAAGAAACCACGGGTACAGCTTTTCATTACGACAAGCCAAACTCCGAAGCACCACAAAACATTCTATTGGTCTGTTCCCCTCAGGTAGAAATAAATTGGCAATGGAATGATCTTTTGGATGCTTTAAATGAAACTTTGGACGAAGCTAAGCTGCGAGGAGTAGAGCCCGAACAAATAGATAAGACAGGCTATTCCTCTTTTTTGCCTGCCACACTTTCAGCTTTTACTACTATTCCGATCACTGCAATTGCCAATTATGCGACTAGTTCGTATGCGTATATGAACCTTGTAACCCAGCAGAACAATGAGTGACACGAACCAAATAGCACAATTATGGATCCAGCCTTTGGAACTGAGTATTCCCACAATTACTATGTGGAATCGCATCGAAGGACGGCCACGTAAAGATGATTTTGATCGGGCCCTGAAAGCCGAGATCAGGGATCCACTCTGGATGCTCACCAAACAATGGCAAATGGGTGAATTCAAGGGTGATGATGCCGGCTCGCCTATTTTGGCTAAAGTATTGATCGATAAACGTAAACTGGATAAGTATCAATTGGCAGATTTTAAGGCCCAGGCGTATCATAATAACATTCCCCTAGAAGGCCTGGTAGAACAAATGCCTATTCCATTCGAGATGGAAAATAAGATGGTATCCCTGGACTTACGTCTTATGATAGGGCGCCATTGGCTAAAAATGATCAAAGCCGATGCGTTGTTGAGTAAAAAATACATTGCAGAATACCCTATTGTTGCCCCAGGCAATCCAAATGCTGAGGTGGATGATAAGATCCTTTCACATCCTGAGGTGTGGCAAAAGTTTGCAGCGGTAGAAAATCGAAAAATGGATGGATATACGTTTTATCTCTTCTTAAAAAAAGGGGGAACTCAATCGGATGGCTTTGATGACTCTGCGCTGATTGCTTCCCATGGCAAGGTATTTACAGATTGGTTCGATTCGTTTTTTATTCAACCTGAAAAAGGTGAAGAACATGCATATCTACCCTCCCGTTTGGAATACCAATTCAAGGTTTCCACGACCGAGAATGGGAAAGACAAAGTGTATAAAGCCGAGGAGTATTATTCAGGGAAACTCGACTGGTTTAATTTATCGATTGATGAGAAGGACGTTATGGGAAACATCACGGTTCCGCCAAAAATTAAACATCAGATTCCTGAGCGTAATAAAAATGTATTTTCATTTATCCCGGCAAATATTGATTACGAAGGAATGCCTGATACTCGATGGTGGAAATTCGAAGATCGAAATACGTATTTAGGAGATATTAAAACCGATACCACGGACATCTCTAAACTTCTTTTTATGGAGTTTACCTTACTATACGCCAATGACTGGTTTTTACTTCCGCAAGAGGTCACTGCAGGGAATATAATTAATTTAAAAGGACTAGCCGTCACCAACTGTTTTGGGGAACGCACCTGGATTGAACCAACCGGAAAAGGTAAAGATGATGATTGGCATCGCTGGACAATGTTTACCATCGATAAAAAAGGAAAAGACCTAAAAGAGGCTGACTATAGTTTAGTAATGTTGCCTACGGTGGAAAAAATACAGGAGGGTCCGGCTCTGGAGAAAATTGCCATTATTCGTGATGAATTGGCCAATATGGTTTGGGCAATAGAACTTGAAGTGCCTTTGGCCTCAGGTGAATCTAAAAAAGGAACGGAAGCAGCACGTGAACTGGTGAGTTTCTATGAGCGGTTATATAAAAATAAGGTAATCCCTCAAGCCGTAGGCGAAGTTGATGCTCAGATACGTTATGAGGTTATGAACAGTGTCCCTGAGAACTGGATACCTTTTATTCCTGTCAAAGTTGAGGGAAGCAATCGCCAAATTCAGCTGCGTCGTGCTTCGATGCCTAGAATTATTCCAGGAATGGCCCCCACCCCACCTATAAAACCTAGGACTTCATTGCTGCGGTTTGGTTTGGATGGCAACAAAGCAGCGTATTATATCCATGAAGAAGAAGTTCCCAGGGCAGGTATTCATGTGTTCAAAAACTATCAGCGGACCCGTTGGTATGGCGGAAAGGTTTTCAAATGGCTCGGTATTCGAAAAACCGTTGGACGCGGGGAAGGCAGCAGCGGACTGTCCTTTGATCGAATTTTAGCTAAAGAGGCCAAAAAGTAACTATATCCATACCCAGTTATTTGCGTTGCCTGTGGGTTAATTCAAGTATGGAATTTAAGATTTCAGACCTCTTATAAAATACACGATTTCCAATACCATTTGAAGGCAAGACTCCCTTTTTAGACCATTGCCAAAGGGTAGTTAGTGAAATTTTCAGAAACTCTGCGGTTTCTTCCCGAGTTAAAAGTTCTACCGGTTCTTTCGGTTGAAAATGCTCCTTAATTTTCTTAAGCTCTTCCTCTAATGCCGATAGCTTTTTTAGTATAATCTCCGTTGCTCTTGGGAGATCTTCAAATTTTAAATGTCCCATATTGATTCTTTTTCGATTTACATGCTTTTTGAAAGCTCATGTGTCTGATAATTACCAAAAACAACCCTCCCTATGGTGGCGATGGGGGGATGGTCCCCCCGGGTCCTTTAATTTAAAACTTAATCATCATGGTAACCGTAAAAGATTACAAACAAAGAGAATCCAAGGAGGGAAAGGAATTTTATATTTTAGTACTATAGGGCAACGTAGTTCCAGTGAAGAGCAAAGAAACCGGGAGGACTTACTTTACAGCCAAAACCTGTACAGTGAGCACCACCTTTTATGAAGAAACCTGCAAGGAATGAACCCATATGTAAAACTTGTTTTTGTAAGGCAGTGGACAAAAAATGAACCGGAGCCCACCAGGGCTGTGTGGGTTGCTACCTGCCTGCGGCAGTCAGTTTGCAGGAGCGGTTCTTATCTGGTTTGCGCGTTCGTCCTATAGACATAAGTGGCCTTGAGAGACCGTCTACTTTATTCTTAGTTGAAAAGAGTATCTTAGAGAGGATCAAATCAACTACATGACCAAAACCACTAATTCCCGGTCCTGGATAGATATTTTAAGAGAACTTGTCGAACTCTTCTTTAAAAGCAGTCGTCAAACCCAGCGAGGCCGCACCTGGCACCAGCATGTAGTGCCATATGAAGAAGGCTGGGCCGTAAGGCGGGAAGGAAATACACGCATCACCTCCAAACACAGACTTCAGGAGACCGCTATCAGAAAGGCAAAACGGCTGGCCAGAAAACACAAGGCGGATGTGATCATCCACAGACAGGATGGAGGTATTCGAGATCGTATCAATTACGATTAGCAAACACTATGTGAAGAGAGCTAAAATACTTTCGAAATTGATTAACAGGAGGTTACAAGGGATAATTGCTCACAGCTTCACCCTGCTGATCTCCACCCCATCAGGACGTGAGATCCCGGCCTCCCTTTCTGCAGTGATAAAGATCTCCGTTCCTATAAAGGAGGTGACGGTTTCCAATTCGGAGTCTTCCCCATTTTCGTTGTACAAAGCCCCGATATTCTTGATGCCGTTCTCTTCACTGACCAGCCAGACCACATAGGCGGTAGCACCCCTGCTTACCCGGTCAGGGCTCGCAAGGTACTTGGCCTTGACCGTGATCTGGTTGTTGTCGTTGTTGTCCGTTTTTTGTTTTACGGTGATCTCTGCTGCCGGAGCCACCTGAGACACAGGGAAGGTTTTGGTGGTACTGCAGGCAGTGAACAGGAATAAGAGAAAGATCCCCAGGGATTTAATTTTCATGGAAGTGTATTTTGATTTGATGAATATTTTTCCTCCTAGAAAATAGTTATTTTTTCTGAATTATCATTTCCTGACCCCAGTCCAGGGTTGGACAAACTCCCTGCCCGGACAATAGGAAACTCCGTAGAGTTTCCCATCCTTCAGGTAACCGGAATGGTAATAATCAAAAGAACGGTCTTTTGTGCTGAAGGCAAAGTAAAGCTGATCCCAGTTGGGGTTGATCCGGGCTCCTTCCAGCGGACTTCCATAGAAAAAACCTTGAAAGGTATTGCCTGACACTTGTGTGACCTCGAATTCCTGTGTATAGGGCTCGGCGTCCGGAGACGGCCGTAGATCGATCACCCAAACCCCTTCCAGGGTGTTCAATGAGACCGAATCATTTCCTTCCGTAGGTTGGATCGATGAGGTCAGTATCACGAATAGAAGTAACAGAGATAAGGAACGCATGGCGATAGTCATATTCAGTTTTGCGTAAGATAAGAAAGATTACTGCAGCCCGGGATTTGCATCCCCTTTTTTAGGGTTTGAAAGTTAACAGAGAAGCAACTTTTTCCCGTTTTATCATCTTTGTACAAATAGAAGCTATGTCACGACTACTTTTCATTCCAGTATTATTTTTGATTTCCTGCGGCTCTTCCAATGACCCTATGGAGGCAGAAGCCTGGCAATTGTACAGTATCTATAGCTATATGACCCAGACGGAACAGGAGGCTTCAGAGTTGAATTATACAGAGCGGATTGAATTTGATTCGGACGGCCTCTTCCTGAAATCCCAAACCCGGGGTGGGGAGACGACTGTTGTAGAAGGTCGCTGGACGGCGGCCGAACAGGATGGCAGGACGGGTTTCCTGGTCACCTATGACGAAGACAATGCATTTATCCGCAATTGCTTTGCAGAACCGCAGGAATTCTTTTTCCGCGCTCAGGAATTCCTCATCCAAAGTGATTTCATCCCCTGCGACGGACCAGAGTACCGTTATGTACGGGTGAGTGAATAGGCTGAAATACTATTTCAATCTGGGAATTTATCTTAGCTATTTTCAAGCTGAATTATATAATTCTCCCCTCCCGGGAGGGGATTAAGGGGTGGGTCGTACTGTGAGAAAGATTATTCCTTATCATGCTCATCTCATCGCCTTGGCAAAAAACCTGCGTAATAAAATGACCTTTGGGGAAATTGCACTCTGGCGGGAGATCAAGGGTAAAAAGCTCGGAGTGAGGTTTAGCAGACAAATATCAATTGACAGATATATTGTCGATTTCTATTGCAAAGATCTCAGGCTCGCAATCGAGGTGGATGGTTCCGTCCATTTTTGGCCGGAGAAAGAGGTGAGAGACAGAATTCGTCAAAGACGACTTGAAGCTCTTGGTGTACGTATTCTTAGATTCAGTGATACAGACGTTAAAAATAACCTTAGATGGGTTGTTGGTGAGATAGAAAGGGAGATACAAATGACCCACCCCCGGCCCCTCCCAGGAGGGGAGGGGGCACAAGATTAAACCAACTACCTACCCGAATCACCCCGGCCTCTCCCAAGAGGGGATAATCTCGGAATCTGGGCTTTGGCCCCGATAGTTATAGAGATTGGAACTTGCCTGCCGACAGGCAGGTTTACTGCTTAGCAGTTGAACCCACCCCCGGCCCCTCCCAGGAGGGGAGGGGGCACAAGATTAAACCAACTACCTACCCGAATCACCCCGGCCTCTCCCAAGAGGGGATAATCTCGGAATCTGGGCTTTGGCCCCGATAGTTATAGAGATTGGAACTTGCCTGCCGACAGGCAGGTTTACTGCGTAGCAGTTGAACCCACCCCCGGCTCCTCCCGGGAGGGGAGAAAGTGCGTGATTAGACTAACTGCTTGTCTGGCCCAAATGGGCTCTTTCTGGAGGAATGGAACTAAAAAAGCCCCCACACAGATGCAGGGGCCTTTTGCTATGATGAAAATTTTCATTTTATCCAAACAGGCTATAGAGGCCGATCAGAAAACCCAGGGCAATCAATAAAAGGATCACTTCCAGGCTGAAATTAAGAGCGGTTAAAATCCGATTCAGGATAGGGTGTTTTTCAGTCTTTGTTTCCATAGCGGTGGGGTTTTAGAGTTCATATTCTCTCTTTAAGATAGGTCATCCTGTGGTGAAAGAGGTTAAAATTGTTGTGAAAGCCCGATAAATTGTGGTGAAACTGTAAACGGCAGGTCGTTCACCGATGATCTTCCAAAGTGAGAACTCAAATCGGGCACCCTCCACCTTATGACAGGGCGTATTTCCGTGTTAAATTTTGGGAATTCTCAATCGGGTGGAAGTCTCTTTTAAGGAAATATCATAGTTTTAATCCGTTCAACCAAAACCCGATATCCATGCTCAAGAAAATTGGCATACTCCTGCTCATAGCCCTTGTGGTCATTCAGTTTTTCCGCCCCGAAAAGAATGAAAGCAACGACCTGACCTATGATATCAGCACAAAATACGAAGTACCCGAGGAGGTGGATAAGATCCTCAGGGTGAGCTGTAACGACTGCCACTCCAATAAGACAGAATACCCCTGGTATGCCGAGATACAGCCTGTAGGGTGGTGGTTGAATGATCATGTGGAAGACGGAAAAAGACATTTGAACTTCTCTGAACTTACCAAAAGACCTATCGCCATACAGAACCATAAATTTGAGGAGACGGTGGAAATGGTAGAGGAAAAGGAAATGCCTCTGGAGAGTTATACCTATCTGGGTTTACACCCTGAGGCAAATCTTACGGATGCCCAGAGAGTGGTACTGATCCGCTGGGCAAAAGATCAAATGGCCTTCCTGGCAGAAAATTATCCTGTAGACAGCCTGGTCATGCCCAGGAGGAGATAGTTATTTCTGCATTTTAAGGTAGTAATCCAGGGAATGTTTCCCGGAACCGTAGACCATAAAGAAGATACAGATCAGGAATACGATCAGGGCCTGTATCAAGTTGCTTACAATCATCACCCCAAGGAAATTGGTGAGGATGGCGCCGACCATAATGGGCAGTTGAAGTGCCACACTCCAGCGCGTCAGTAATCCGATGATGATAAAGAAACCTCCCACAAAATGCGCTGCAGCCACGTAGTGTATGATCATCATGCTGCCAGGCAGATTGCGAAAAGGTTCCATCACCAGGGCCATGGCTTCGGAATCAGACATAAAATCCACCCCCTTTAAGATCAGAAAAACCCCGAGTGCCACCCGTAGCATGTCTAAGCCGTAGTACGTATGGGCATTGGCCCATTTGTTCAGTGTTTTGATTGTTCCCATTTGGCCGATGTTTAGGATTACCTAGTATAAGGTACTGATTATTAGGGAGATCACAAAACAAATTCTGCTACTCTTTCCCGGATTCCGGGAGGGACAGCTTTTCCGTATCCACCCATTTTCCGTGATCCCTCAAAAGGCTCCTGAGCTTAGGTGTGATCACATTTTGGCAAAAGGGTTTGGCGGGGTCCTTGCGGTAGTAATCCAGGTAATTCTCGGTATTCCCTTTAAATTCCCGGAATAGTAAGACACGGGTAAGGATCTTTTCCCGGTAGCCCTCTTGCAGGGCCTGTATGACCTTTTCGGCTTCTGCCTTTTGTTCTGCTGAAAAAACATAGACTGCAGACCGGTATTTATATCTCAGGCCGTGGGAAGAGGTGCAACTGTGAGTAGAGAGGTGTATCTGAAGCAAGGCATTTACAGGCAGTTGTTCCGGATTAAAATCGAGCAAAATCGCCTCTGAGAACGTCGGTGCCTCCAAGGCTGCGATCCATCCCTGCTGCACGTTGGAAACACCGCGCAAAGACTGGAAGATCGCTTCGGTACACCAGTGGCATCCTCCACCCAGCCCTATCTTTTGAACCATGGTCTTCATCCGTTTTCAAAGAACAAAGGTAGTAAGCCCTGTAGAAATGTTCTTTTCATTCCTTCCTGATTCGGATAAATTAAAAACCCCCGTGAAAAACATTCCACAGGGGTTTTGTCTAGTATGGTATGAATCCTAAAGCTTATTTCTTTTTAAGCAGGTCGCGGATCTCAGCCAAAAGGTCTTCCTGACTCGGGCCTTTAGGAGCAGGAGGAGGGGGAGGCGTTTTGGTCTTGTTATACGCTTTGATGATGACAAACATCACCAATCCCACGATCACAAGGTTTACGAGGGTGTTGATCCATGCACCATAGCGAATGGCATTCTCGGCGATGGCACCGGCTTCACCCGCTACGCCTGAGGCTTCGGTAAGGACGAACTTCAGGTTGGCAAAATCCACCCCTCCGGTAAATTCCCCGACGACAGGCATGACGATGTCGTTCACAAATCCATTGACCACCTGGCCAACAGCCCCGGCCATGATCACGGCTACGGCAAATTCAATGACATTGCCGGTCATAATGAAATTCTTGAATTCTTTTAGCATAGTGTTGAAATTAAATGATTAGTGTTAACAATAAAAACTCGTATGTACTTTAAAACATATAGCTCAGACCCAGTGTCCAATAGGTTTGCAATTCGTTATCCACCGTGTCGAATGTTTCGGTCGTATTCCCAAGAGTATTGACGGAGTAGTTGAGGGCTTCCTGCTTGTTGTTCCTCAAGCCGAATTCGAATCCTACTCCTATCATTTTCCACAGGGTGTAGGAAAAGGAATTGATCCAGGTCCAGTTGCTGAGGTCTCCGCTTTCGTAGCTCTGGAAGAGAGAGAGGTTACTCTTGTAATTGATAGCGCCTACCTGCCGGGTGTAATCCGCAACGATCTTGGCTCCAAGGGAAGAGTTGAAGATCGTGTCCTCACTGCTGAATACAAAGTTGTAGTTAAGAGGGTGGATCACAACCACCAGGTTATCTGTGGGGGTCCAGGTACCTCCCACCCCTATGTCGAGGTATCCGGGATCGTTAAAATTGTTCAGGATGGTGGTTCGGTATTCCCCCAGGGTGGAAACCGCAAAACTCTTGCTGAGCCTCCAGCCATAGAGGGAGGTGATGTTGAAGACATCGGTGGCTTCCCTGAAACTGTCGGAGTCTGCGGGGTCGTCCTTGTCATCCAGTTTTACCCACTGCAGGTTTACATTGGCGGAGTTTCTCCAAAAGAACTTCTCTTCCTTTAAGTTGGCAAAGGCGTTGACGGTAAAGCCAATATTTCCGGCAGAGTTATTAGGGAATCCCTGCGCATACCAGTTGCTGAAACTCGAAAGATTTACCCCTATGGTACCAAAGGCCCCGGTCTTCCACCCGGGCAGGGCATCGATCTGTGCCTGTATGGCATTGGCCCGGCCCTGAATGGCCCCTATGGAATCCTTTTTGGTCTTCAGCTCTGCCTTGAGCTCTGCCTCACTCTGGGAAAAAGCAAAAAACCCTGTGAGCAAGAGCAGTGCGAGTAATCCTGTTTTTTTCATAGTTCAATAGATTTTATTCAGGGCAATAATAATTAAAATTCCTATATATCTGAGCCATAAGGAAATAAACAGACCGGGCTTTTACCCCTTTGCGATAGAAGGAGGAAATTAGCCTACAGGGGTGATGAGGCAGTGATATCAAAGTACATTCCCGGTTTTGGAATGGTTTACTTGACCTTTTAATAATGGGATGAAGACTTTTTCTAACAAACGGATTCCATGGCCCTGGATGTAAAAAATCCGGCTGTAAATAAGCCGGATTTTCCAGTGCTAATTGATAGAATTGTACAGATCTATAATGCCGTTCAGCCATTACCAACAGGGCAGTCCTTACCTGACAGCCAGGGAGGTGTCAAATTGATGTAAGGAGGAAGCAACATAGAGTTCGGCTTCTTTGGCTAATTCAGCAGAATACTCCTGGTAGGCTAAAATAACGAGGGTGATCATCGCGATCAAAAACAACCCCGTTAACATCCTGGCACCAAACAGTCTTACAGTGTTATCCATCAGTTCACTTAATTGGTATACTATAAAGTTAAACAAAAGTTAATAAATTAACAAAGTCTTAACAAGATAAACTTTTTAACAATCCTTTTCCGTCCTCTTTAGGGACTCTTGAATTTATCCGTATCTTGATGGTTTGGGATTCCTCTATGAAAGCGTTCCGGGCGAAAATATTGATCTTACTTTTTTTGTTGATACCTACTTTGTATCAACATGCTCAGGAGGATTCGTCCAATAGCTCGGCAGAGGCACTACCGGAACTTTTCCGAAAGGATGCCCCCCTGAAGGTCCGACTCCAATATTCCAACAAATCACTGAAACGGGACACCAATGACAGCACCTATCTGCAGTCCATGATCTGGTT
Source organism: Muriicola jejuensis (assembly GCF_010671595.1). Lineage (GTDB taxonomy): Bacteria > Bacteroidota > Bacteroidia > Flavobacteriales > Flavobacteriaceae > Muriicola > Muriicola jejuensis. Next base: position 1,375,909 of record NZ_JAABOP010000001.1, read on the forward strand.
CTCGGATGGTGAGCTTTGGGATTCCCTGCCGGCCGACCTGAGGGCCAGGGGGAATTTTCGGCGTAAGACCTGTTATTTCGCCCCTTTGAAGATCAGGATCAAAAGGTCGAAAAGCTCTTCTACCCCATTCCAGGGTAGTGAGAAACTGAAAATGGTACTCCCGTGCCAGCTCGATCGGAACACAGGGGATTACGTCCTCAGAGAATACCTGGCGTACAAGATATTTGAACGACTTGCCCCTTTCCATTTCAAGACCCGGCTGGCCGAGGTTACTCTAATAGAGGATAAGGGGAGACGAGAGGTTACTCATGAGTTTTATGGGTTTCTTATTGAGGATATGGACCACCTCTGTAAACGGTATGAGGGGCAGGAAGTCAAAAGGCTGATCCACCCTTTGCAACAGGACGACCTGGCCTCCGCTCAGAACGACCTTTTTGAATTCATGATCGCCAATACGGATTTTTCAACTACTCAACAACACAATCAGAAACTCCTGTTCGTCAAAAAGAGGATCATCCCGTTGCCATACGATTTTGACATGTCAGGCCTGGTGAATGCCCCTTATGCCGCTGTCACCAATATTCAAAATCTCGAAGGTTCCATCACCCAGGTCACAGACAGGATCTACAAAGGATATGAACGGGACACGGCCTTGCTGCAAAACGTTCGCCGCGACTTCCTGCAGAAACGTCCCGAAATACTGTCGGAATTGGAAGCACTTGAAACGTACTTTCAGGATCCACTGCAATACAGGGAGGCCTATGAGTTCCTGGAATCATTTTTTAGCATCCTGGAAGATGAAAAAAAGTTCGAAAGGCAGGTCCTGAACCGTTTAAGATCCCGCTAAGCTGAGATTTTCCGGTTCTTCCCTGTCGATGAATTTCCGATAGTGATCGTACCGCTGGAAGATCTGTTCCACGTACTGAAAGGGTTCCAGGCCTCGTACATAGCCAAATTTTACAACTTCGTGGTTGTAGTTCTGTGGGAAACTCAAAGCCAGGATCATCTCAGCGACGTTTCCATCCCATACCGTATCCTTAAGCCCTTTTACCTGAGCCAGGTTCTGAGCATCGAGCACATGGCTGTAACCGCAATTGTAAGAGGCCAGGGTAAATTTGATCCGCTGTACGGAATCCGCGATATGGGAGAAGTTCTCATACAGCTGCCCCAGGTAATGTGTTCCGGCACGGATCACTTCCCCTGCATCCGCCGTGGCGGTAACACCCAGTTCCTCTGCGGTATCGGGCATGAGCTGCATCAGGCCTTTTGCGCCTGACCAGGACTGGGCTTCGGGATCGAAACGGGATTCCTGGTAAATGAGGGAAGCCAGGAGCCTCCAATCCCACCCTAGTTTGCGGGAATTCTCCTTGATAATCGGGTCGAACCTGCTGATCTGTTTCTGGTTCAGGCTGTAAAAAGGACTGTTCACACGCCTCCTGAAATTCCTTTTGTTCTTGAAATATTTGTTGTAGATCACGTAGTAGTCGTCCTGTTTTTTTTCCTTCTGGATCCAAAGGTTGGTGGCTTTCAACAGGTCCTTGGACCCCGGTCTCAGCGCCCAGGCGATGCGTTGGGAGAAACTCAGAGGCACTTCCACATCCAGGTCCGGATAATAGGATGCGTTGATACTCGCCAGGTTTTTGTCTGCAAGGGTGTATTTGATCTCCCCGTCAGCTACCATTTTGATGATCTCATCCGTGGTGATATTCCCCCTCAGGGTATCAATAACGATTTCTCCCCCTATCTCCCTGGAAAGGTTTCGAATCCTTTTGAAGTATGAGGAGTTCTTGCGGACGGAAACGGTATCTCCAATAAGTTCTATGGGGTCACTGATCATAGCCTCTTTGATCTGATCCCTCGTCATCTGCCTCCACCCTTCGGGTTTGCGCTGTACCAGAACCTGTTCTGTGATATAGAGGAATTCAGAAAAGGCCACTTCCTGTTTTCGTTCAGCAGTGATTGCCAGGCCATGGGCTACGATATCCACCGTTCCCTTCTTGAGCTCATTGAGCATCTCATCCAGATCTCGGGAAACGTGTAACTCGAGTTCCACACCCAGGTCGTCCGCCAGGCGCTTGAGCAGTTCATATTCGTATCCCATTGGCTGGCCTCTGTACAGGAAGTAACTGGTGGCGCTATACGCGATCAGGGCCCTTAATTTGCCATCGGCCTGGATCTCAGTGAGGTCCCTGCCGGCTGCCAGTTCAGCCATTCTCTTTTCCCTGTTCTGCCTGAATCCCTCACAGGAGATCAGCAACAGACAAAAGAGCAAAAGGTATTTTTTAAAATTGCTCATGACCTCAGTTCGCTTATCCGGTTAAGCCGGCAAAGCAGATGTAAAATACTAATTTTTGTGAAATAACTACCTGAGCAAGAGTATCAGAGCGCCTAAAGCGGTCAAGATCAGGATCATCTTGCGATAGAATCCTTCCCGTATCACCTTGACAAGCCTGACGCCGAGAAATAATCCCAGCCCAACACCGGGCAGGAGCATGGCATTGATCAGGAGGGTTTCAGGAGTTATGGTTTTCCAGACCAGAATATGGAAGGGGAGTTTAAACAGATTGATGAAAAAGAAAACCCAGGCTGCCGTACCTATGAATTCGTTCTTTGGAAGCCTCATGGCCAGGAAAAAAATGTTGGAGAATGCCCCTGCAAGGTTCCCTATCATCGTTGTAATACCTGCAAGGATTCCCATAAACCCTCCAAAGCTCCAGTGCGAAGGGACTACCTTCGATTTGCGAAGATCCCACCAGGTCATCATAGCCACACTTGCCAGGATCACGATGACCATCCATACCTTAAACCTATCCTCCGGGAGGTCGTTGCCCAGAAACACCCCTATGACAACTCCGCACATCATCCAGGGCAGGAACCGCCTGATGTAATTCCAGCGTGCGTGCTTGTTGTAATAGACCACCGCAAAAATATCGCCCACGACGAAGAGAGGAACCAGAAGACCGGTTGAGGCACGAGCCCCGAATCCAAGGGCCATCAGCGTGATAATGATCACGGCGATCCCTTTGATGCCCGACTTTGAGATGCCCAGCACCACGGAAGCCACATAGGCGAGTATCCAGGATGTAAGGCTGATTTCCAAGGCGACGGGTATAATTCCCATTAGCGGGTCGGATAAAGGTATCCCAAAAAATAATATCTTTAGCCACTGACCAACGTATGACCTTATGGAACTAAGCACGCTCGACTATGGCTTTATCATCGTTTTCTTTTCCACGGTACTGGCCATAGGGGTCATCGTTTCCAAAAAATCAGGTAAGAACACTTCCGAATTCTTTCTCAGCGGGCGTACCATGCCCTGGTGGCTTCTGGGGCTTTCCATGGTGGCAACCACCTTTTCTACGGACACTCCTAACCTGGTGACGGACATCGTCAGGACCAACGGGGTCTCTGGTAACTGGGTCTGGTGGGCCTTTCTGATTACCGGCCTCCTCACGGTCTTTGTCTACGCAAAGCTCTGGCGCAAATCGAACGTCAACACCGACCTGGAATTCTACGAACTGCGCTATGGGGGTGCACCGGCCAGATTCCTCAGGAAATTCAGGGCGATCTACCTCGGGGTCATCTTCAATGTGATAACGATGTCTGCCGTTACCCTGGCGGCTATCAAGATAGGGGGGATCATGCTGGGGCTCGAACCCTGGCAGACGGTGGTCAGTGCCGGACTCATCACCGTTACCTTCAGTGCACTTGGAGGGTTCAAAGGGGTTGTATATACAGACTTCCTGCTGTTCTTCGTGGCCATGGCCGGGGCGATAGGGGCGGCTTTCTACCTCGTGAATCTTCCTGAGGTGGGCGGGATCGAAGCCCTTATGGCCAATGAGCACGTCACCGACAAACTCTCCATCCTTCCCGATTTTAGCAATACCCAGGTCCTGATCACCCTCTTCGTGATCCCCCTGGCGGTACAGTGGTGGAGTTCCTGGTATCCCGGAGCAGAACCCGGCGGGGGTGGATATATCGCCCAGCGTATGCTGGCGGCGAAAAACGAGAACCACGCCATTGGGGCTACCTTTTTCTTTAACATCATGCATTACGCCCTTCGACCCTGGCCCTGGATCCTGGTGGCCCTGGCCTCTCTGGTGGTCTATCCCGACGTGGCGAGCATACATGAGGCCTTCCCTTTCATTGCCGATGATAAACTGGGCCATGACCTGGCCTATTCGGCCATGCTGACCAAACTACCCAGCGGGTTACTCGGACTGGTTCTGGCCTCTCTTATCGCCGCTTACATGTCTACCATTTCCACCCAGCTCAACTGGGGCTCTTCTTATATCGTATACGATTTTTACAAACAGCAGGTCAATCCGGATGCTTCGGAAAAGAGGCTTGTAGCCGTGGGAAGGATCTCCACAGTGGTCCTGATGGTCTTCAGCGCTGCCCTGGCTCTGTTGCTACAAAACGCGCTTCAGCTCTTTGAGGTGTTGCTGGTCTTCGGAGCCGGCACGGGTCTCATCTTTATCCTTCGCTGGTTCTGGTGGAGGATCAATGCTTGGAGTGAGATCACTGCCATGTTCGCTTCCGGGATTATTTCACTCCTGTTAAAGCTTACCCCTGTAGGAGCCTTCTTTTTTGCCCCTGAAACAGGTGTGTTTCCGGATTGGTCTGAATACATCTTTGTAGTTGTACTCACCACTGCGATCTGGATGGCAGCCACGTTCCTCACACAGCCGGAATCCAAGGAGGTGCTGAGGTCTTTCTATATGAAGATCCAACCCGGCGGTCCGGGCTGGGCAAGGGTGATCAGGGAAGCCGAAAAGGATCAGCAGAGGATCGTGAATACGAATGAAAAATGGAGTGTGCCAGCAGGAATTACCGCTATGTTGCTGGGCTGTGTCCTGATCTATACCATTATGTTCGCAACGGGTTATTGGATTTACGGGAAACACCTTCCGGCATCCATCCTGACCGCCATTGCCGTGATCTCAGGATTTCTCCTGACCAGGGTTTGGAACAGAATGAAGGGAAGTATATTGTAAAAATTCAAAAATATGAAGGAAAGGATCATCTCTGTAGACATCTTCAGGGGGCTTACCATCGCCCTGATGATACTCGTTAACACCCCTGGGACATGGGAATATGTGTTCCCCCCGCTCAGGCACGCCGATTGGCATGGTTATACCCCTACAGATCTGGTATTTCCGTTCTTCCTTTTTATCGTGGGGACCTCCATCGTATTTGCCTACAGGAACAAGGAACCCAATGCAGCAACGTATCGCAAGATCTCCATACGGACGTTAAAACTGATCGGGCTGGGCTTATTTCTCGGGGCTTTTACCCTCAGCTTCCCCTTTGTCAAGGATTTTGCTGAGATACGGTTTCCCGGGGTGCTTCAGCGAATCGGGGTTGTCTTTTTCTTTGCGGCTGTCCTTTACCTGAATGCGAACTGGAAGGCGCTCCTGGGGATATGCGTCGCCATCCTTGTCGGATACTGGATTTGGCTGGGCTTCGTTCCTTTTGACGGGGCAGCTCCCACCTTTGAACGCGCCCCGAACAACTGGGCCAATTATATAGACCTGCAGGTCTTTGGCACCCATATGTACAAAGACGATTACGACCCGGAAGGATTGCTGAGCACATTTCCTTCCATCGCCTCCTCTTTGCTGGGCATCTTTACGGGACTTATCCTGTTATCAAAGAGGCCCAAAAAAGAAGTGCTATTGCTTGCCCTAGGGGCTGCTATGGTGGTATTGGGTTACCTGTGGGATCTGGCATTTCCCATCAACAAAGCCCTGTGGTCCAGCAGTTTTGTACTTGTGACCGCCGGGTGGGCCAATATCGTCTTGGCACTGATCTATTATCTCACAGACGTAAAAGGAATACAATTCGGCAGCATCTTCAAATACACAGGTGCGAATGCAATCACGGTCTACTTCCTCTCCAGTTTTATTACCAAGATCTTCTACTCTGTTGAGGTAGCAGACGGGATGTCCCTGCATGGTTGGTTGTACGAGAAGATCTTTGTTCACTCCTTCCTTTCAGGCGAGATGTCCTCCCTCCTGTATGGATTAGCCGTAGTGAGTTTCTATTTGTTACTGGCCTGGTGGATGTATCGCCGAAAGATATTTATTAAAGTCTGAGGTATTCTCCTTACAGGATCCCGGATGCATCAATGGGCATCGTGGCGGGAAAAAGCCCATTTGAGGAAGTCGGGAAAGATCCTTGACCAGGTGGGCAGGTCGTGCTTTCCCCCTTCAACTTCCACATAGGTGATCTGCCCGGGCCGGGTATACCCTTTGAGTTCCAATTCTTTGATCAGGTCCAGGGTATCGTCAATGGAATCGATGATACCATTGTGGTTGCGGTCTGCCTTTTCATCCAGCGTGCCGCACTGGAACCAGAAGGAGAGGTGAGGGGAGAAGGCCCCTTCCTTGACCATATCCAGGACGATCCGGCTGCGGTCCTCGGGATCTTTTTTAGAGTAAGGCTTTTTCCGCCACCAGAAGGACCCGCTGAATACCGCTGCCTTACCGAACAGATCCGGGTGATTGAACACGATATCGAAGGCGGATAATCCACCCAGGGACATCCCGCAATAGACCCACTCCTGTCCGGAGGGGGAGGCTCTGAATTCCTTTTTTAAAAAGGGAATGAATTCTTCTGTGACAAAGCTGGTATACGATCTGGCGTTGTCACCCCTGCCTTTATAATCTGCTGTACAGGCGGTGCCGTAATCGCGCATTCTGTTTTCATCTGTTTCCAGGCCCACATACAGGAAGGGGTTTACGTTCCTGCTGCCATAGGCTGCCGTCAGAATCTTTTCGAGTCCGAGAGCTGTGTAGTCCTGCCCGTCATTCATCAGCAAAACGGGAAAGTCCTTGGCCCCTTTACGGAAAGAGGGGGGTGCGATAAGCCTGAAATGCACCTTTCTTTGCAGATATCGGGAGGAAAAGGAACCTTTGAGGCTTATGTGGTCTACATGTAGAATCATCGGGTCATTCTAAAGGGGGCAAGTATAAGGAATCCCTTGAATTTTAGCGGGGTATAACCGAAAATAAAATACCTTTGCCCGGTTAAATTTATTGGTAAACTTAGAAATTTAGGTTACATTATCCCATGGCTTCTGTACAGTATATTCAGTACTATTCCCATACCCTTGAACGGAACATCAACCTGGAGATCACCGGTCATTGGGGATATCCCATTCTGATGTTCCCGTCTTCCTATGGCAGTTTTACCCAGAACAACGATTTCGGACTTAATGGTTCGGTAATGAATTTTGTGGAGGAAGGCCGGATCAAACTCTATAATGTGGAGACCATAGACGGACTTACCTTCTATGCGGAGAACATGTCCTCTGAGATGAAGATTCACAACTACGAATTGTACATGCAATTCCTGAAAAATGAGCTAATTCCTTATATTCAGCGGGAATGCAATACCCACAGGATTGGGGTTGCAGGGGTGAGTTTTGGAGGGTACCACGCCGGGAATACTGCTTTCAGGTTCCCAGACCTGGTCTCACACCTCTTCTCCATGTCCGGGGTTTTCAATATTCGTAACTTTGTACCCCTTTCGGATGATATGAGGATCTATTTCAACTGTCCGGATGAATTCATGCGAAATGAGGAGGGCTGGAAATATCAGCATATGAACATCGTGCTGAGCACATCCGACTGGGACAGTTGTAAGCCCAAGAACGAGCATATGGCGGGGATCCTCCAATCTAAAGGGATCCCTTACTGGTACGACGAAAAAAAATGGATTGAGCATGACTGGCCTTTGTGGAAGATGGTATTTCCGGAATACATCGGCCGATATTTTTAATCGAATTAAACATTACATAAGATGATCAAAAAAGTTGGAATTTTATTTGGAATGGAAGACACTTTCCCCTGGGCCTTTATCGACAAGGTGAACGAGCTGGGGAACGGCAAGGTGGTGGCTGAACCCGTCCTGATCGACAAGGTTCAGCAGGGGATAGACTATGGGTACCACGTGATCATTGACAGGATCTCCCAGGAAGTACCCTTTTACAGGGCCTACCTGAAGAATGCATCCCTGATGGGAACCTGTGTGATCAACAACCCCTTCTGGTGGAGTGCTGATGAAAAATTCTTTAACAACTGCCTGGCTATGCAGATCGGGGTCCCTGTGCCTAAAACGGTTCTCTTGCCTTCCAAACACAGGCCAGATGACACCACGGAGAGGTCATTCAGAAACCTGAAGGCTCCACTGGACTGGGAGTATATCTTCAATTATATAGGCTTTCCAGCCTATATGAAACCCCACTCAGGTGGAGGGTGGAAAAGTGTATACAAAGTGAACGATCCGGACGACCTCTTCGCCAAGCACGGGGAGACCGAGCAACTGGTCATGATGCTGCAGGAGGAGATCGTCTTTGAAGATTATTACAGGGTGTACTGCCTTGGGCAGAAATACGTGCATATCATGCCCTATGAACCCAGGAACGAGTTTCACCTCAGATATGTGACAGAGCCCAAGACCACCGGTGCAGAGCATCAGAAACTGATGAAGACCATCCATGACTATACCATCAAGTTGAACAAGGCCCTGGGGTATGATTTCAATACGGTGGAATTTGCCGTAAGAAACGGGATCCCCTATGCCATTGATTTCTGTAACCCGGCCCCCGATGCAGATGTGCACTCCGTAGGAGAAGGGAATTTCAGATGGATCGTGGAACACGCGGCTAAGCTCGCGGTTGAAAAGGCCCTGGAGCACAAGGAGAAGAAGAACAACAGTTCCTGGGGTACCTTTGTTAAAGATTGCGTGGCCCCCGCTGCGGTAAAGGCTCCGAAGTCATCCTTAAAATCAGCCGCAGAGGTAAAGAAGTCGGCCGTCAAGAAGACACCGGTAAAACCGGCCAGGACCAAAGTTACGCCCGCCAAGACCACGGCTGCCAAGACCACCAAGAAAACGACTGGGAAGAAGGAGAGCCCCAAGCCAAAAACGAGTCCAAAAAAGAAGAAATAAAGCCATAAATAACCCGACATGAAAAAGTTCACCCTCGGCATTGAAGAGGAATTCCAGATCCTGGACAGCGAGACCTATACCCTCAGGTCCCATATGTCAAAGATCCTCGAAGGGGGGAAGGTTTTCCTGAAGGAGCGGATCAAGGAGGAGATGCACCAGGCCGTGATCGAGATGGGGACGAATATCTGCGAGAATATCAACCAGGCCAGGGACGAGGTATCTTATCTTAGGCAACAGGTCATAGAGCTGGCCGCCAAAGAAGGCCTGAAAGTAGGAGCCGCCGGAACGCACCCGTTTTCCAACTGGAGCGATCAGCCCATCACACCCAATCCCCGGTATGACGAACTCATAGCGGAGATGAAGGACGTAGCCCGTTCCAACCTCATTTTCGGGCTGCACGTCCACGTGGGGATCCCGAGCAGGGAAGAGGGCTTGCAGATCATGAACATCGCCCGGTATTTTCTCCCCCACCTCTATGCATTATCTACCAATTCCCCCTTTTGGGAAGGGCGGGATACAGGATTTAAATCTTTCCGGTCCAAGATCTTCGACAAGTTCCCCCGTACGGGAATACCCCCTTATTTTGCCAGTGTGGGGGAGTATGACAAGTTTGTGGAAGTGCTGGTCAAGACCAACTGTATTGACAACGGGAAGAAGATCTGGTGGGACATCAGGCTGCACCCCTTCTACCCGACGGTGGAGTTTCGGGTATGCGATATGGTGATGACCGTGGATGAGGTGACCTGTATTGCGGCCCTGATGCAGTGTATCATAGCCAAGTTGCATAAATTGCACCAGAAGAACCAGAGCTTCAGGTCCTATCGCAGGGTACTGATCAACGAGAACAAATGGAGGGCCGCCCGCTGGGGGATAGAGGCCAAACTCATCGATTTCGGGAAAGAGGAAGAAGTGCCATTTAAGACCCTGATCAATGAACTACTCGACTTTGTCGAAGATGTGGTGGACGAACTGGGCTGCAGAACAGAAGTGAATTACGTCTACCAGATGTTGGAACAAGGGTCCGGGGCGGATAGGCAACTCAAAGTATTCAACGAGACCAACGACCTGAAGGAAGTGGTCAAGTACATAGTGGAAGAGACAGGGAAAGGCCTGTGATCATTAAAAACCAAGTCTTATTTATCTCCGCTTTCCGGGAGGAACAAACAACAAGTATACATGCATCCAACATATAAAATCGCCATTCTCGACATGAATGCGGGTCAGCCCAATGAGGGTATGCGCTGCATTAAGATGCTGGTCCAACAGTTTTTAGAACGGGATGATATTCAGGGAAGTTTTGAGATCTTCGATGTAAGGGTACAACACGAAGTACCCGAGGTGGAGGACTTCGATATATTCATAGCTTCCGGGGGGCCTGATTCCCCGAAGCCGGTTGGTGAAAAATGGGAAAAGAAGTTCTACCGATTCCTGGATTCCATATATGACCACAACCTGCTGGAGGAAAACAAGAAATACCTCTTCTTGATCTGCCATTCCTTCCAGATAGCCTGTCTGCACTGGAAACTCGCCAAGATCAAAAGGCGGAAATCCACAGCTTTTGGGATCATGCCGGTCCACAAGACCAAGAAAGGCAAGGAGGAATTCCTGCTCGAGGGCCTGCACAACCCTTTCTATGCCGTGGATTCCAGGGACTACCAGGTGGTAAAGCCCAGAAAGAAACGCCTTAAAAGTTTGGGGTGCAAGGTGTTGTGCAAAGAAAAGAAAAGGCCTCACGTACCCCTCGAACGGGCGGTGATGGCGATACGATTCTCCCCCGAGATCTTTGGGGTGCAGTTCCACCCCGAAGCAGATTCAGAGGGGATGATGCGCTATTTCCAGAGGCCGGATAAACGAGCTCATATCATCAAGCACCACGGGAAGAAGAAATACGAGGACATGATGATCCACCTGGATGATGACGATAAGATCCTGATGACCAACCGGACCATCATTCCCCGTTTCCTGCAACAGGCGGCAGACGCCATTGACCATCAAACCCCAGTATCCGTATGATTTCCAAGGTAAGAGAACGCTTTAACTCAGGCTTCAGGGACGCTTATTACGAAGGGCTTCAAAAGGAAGTGCTCAAGACCTTCGGAGAGCCCTGCCCTTTCCGGATCTCGGAGACCCCTGTGTTTATTGACAGGGAGATGAAGGGGAAAGTGTTCGATGCCTGTGATGCCATACTCCGGCAACTGGACGATCTCGATTTTGAGGCGGTAAGGCAGCGATTCATGCCTAAACAACTGCATTCTCCTACTCCTGTGGGCAACCCGCATTTTTTGGGGATCGATTTTGGGATCTGCGAGGATGAACACGGAAATCTGAGTCCGCAATTGATAGAACTGCAGGCTTTTCCCTCCCTCTTCTTTTATCAACCCTTTCTGGCCAAGGCCTATCTGAACAATTATCCCAATATCCCGGTGGATGACTTCCACTATTTTCTGGGGGGGCATACCGAAAAATCTTATTTGGAGGCCCTGCGGGAAGTGATTTTAGGGGATGAAGCCGCGGAAAATGTGATCCTGATGGAAATATTCCCGGAAGCTCAAAAGACGAGGATCGATTTCTGGGCTACCCAACAAGCCCTGGGGATAGAGGTGGTTTGTATGACCAAGGTCATCAAGGAAGGCAAGCGGTTGTACTATGAGAAGGAAGGCCGAAAGATACAGATCCGCAGGATCTACAACCGTGTGATTTTTGACGACCTGTACCAGTTCAAGGACCTTAAGACGAGCTTCAACATTTTTGATGATCTGGAGGTGACCTGGATCACAAATCCAGACTGGTTCTTTATGATCTCCAAATGCATCATGCCGATGCTTTCCCATGAGAGCATCCCTGAGTCTTACTACCTGGATGAGGTGCCGCGAGACATCGATTTGAAACAGTATGTGCTTAAGCCCCTGTTCTCTTTTGCGGGGAAAGGGGTGAATCTGGAGCCCACCTGGGAGCTGCTCAATACGATCAAGGATATGAAGAACTACATGCTCCAGAAAAAGGTGAAGTATTCTCCCCTTATCAAGACCCTTACCGATCGGAATTCCCGGGTTGAATTGCGCATATTGTTTGTCAGGGATGAAAAAGAGGGCAGATTAAAGCCGGTGATCAACCTTACCCGGATGGGTAAAGGCGGGATGATCAATGTCTCTCACAACACCAATGATACCTGGATAGGTTCTTCCATCAGTTTTTTCGAAAAATAGATTCCGGAAACCCCCTTTGGGTTATTTCCCCAGGAGTCGGGCTACATATTTCCCGATGACGTCGAATTCCAGGTTTACCCTGCTTCCTACCTCGTACTGCTGGAACCGGGTGTGTTCATAGGTATAAGGAATGATGGCCACACTAAAACGGTCTTCTTCTGAATCGACCACGGTAAGGCTGACTCCGTCTACGGTAATCGATCCTTTCTCAATGGTCACATGCCCCCTGGAAGGGGTATAGGTAAAGGTAAAATACCAGCTCCCGTCCTTCTGCTCGATCTTTGTGCACACAGCGGTAGTGTCTACATGTCCCTGCACGATATGCCCGTCGAGGCGGGTTCCCAGGATCATCGCCCGTTCCAGGTTTACACGGTCCCCTCTAGCGAGATCGCCGAGGGTCGACTTGAGGAGGGTCTCTTCTACAGCCGTAACGGTGTATTCCTTTCCCTCAATCCCTACAACCGTCAGGCAGACACCATTGTGGGCCACACTCTGGTCGATCTTCAGTTCCGGGGTGATCTCGGCTGCGATCGTAAGGTGGAGATTGCTCCCTTCCTTTTTTCGATCTCTGACCTCCCCGAGGGTTTCAATGATTCCGGTAAACATGGTACATGAATTTTAAAAAAGAGGTTTTTTCCCTTACGGAACGCCCCGGATATCTTATTTTTGAATCAAATAAATGCGGTCTGCAAGGGGCTTTTCCAAGGCTTCAAAGGTAAGGCAAAGTACAGAGATATGAAGAAGGAAAGTGCGAATATTAGAGTGGGGATCTCCGTGGGAGACCTCAATGGGATAGGGTGTGAAGTGATCCTGAAGACCTTTGAGGACAGCAGGATGCTGGAGTTGTGCACTCCCATCATTTTCGCCTCCAACAAGACCATCACCCAGCAAAAGAACGACCTGGGAATGGATATCACCTTTAACGGGGTAGACCAGGCAGCTCATGCCATAGACGGAAAGATCAACGTGGTCAATGTATGGAAGGAAACCCCGAACATCCAGTATGGGGTCTCTACCCCTGAGGCAGGGAAGTACGCTATCCGTTCCCTGAAAGCAGCGGTAAAGGCCCTCAAGGATGAGGAGATAGACCTGTTGGTCACCGCACCCATCAATAAGAAGAACATACAGTCAGACGAATTTAACTTCCCCGGGCATACGGATTATCTGGCCCGGGAACTCGGAGGGGAAAGCCTGATGTTCATGGTCACGGATACCCTTAAAGTCGGGCTGCTCACAGACCATGTGGCTGTAAAGGATGTGGTCAGCAATATCAACAGAAAATTGATCAGGGAAAAGATCGAGATCATTGAAAAGAGCCTGAAAATGGATTTTGCCATTCGCAGGCCCAGGATCGCCATGCTGGGGATCAATCCCCACAGTGGGGATGACGGGGTGATCGGCAAGGAAGATGACGAGGTGCTCAGGCCAGTCATCAGGGAAATGGCCGACAAAGGAAGATTGATCTTTGGCCCCTACGCGGCCGATAGTTTTTTCGGCTCAGATACATACAAACAATTCGACGCTATCCTGGCCGCCTATCACGACCAGGGACTGATCCCGTTCAAGACCTTATCCTTCGGGATGGGGGTGAACTTTACAGCCGGACTCAGCAGGGTGAGGACCTCCCCCGATCACGGGACCGCTTATGAAATAGCCGGGAAAGGGAAAGCAGACGCGGGATCCTTCAAGGAAGCCGTGTTCAAGGGAATAGAGATCTACAGGAACCGGATGGAATACGAGGAGATCAGCAGAAACCCCCTCAAGAGGCAGAAAGTCAAGGCCACATAGGGAACAGTCTGGATTTCGGGATATTTGTGCGTGGAATGGCCCGAAATAATTGAGAAATTGATTTGCTATTGGCAAAAAAAAAGTATCTTTGCACGCCTTAAACGATTGTACACAATGACAACGCATAAGGAATTTAATATTCCTTTTTCAGGACTGAAGGTAGGGGCGCACACGTTTGAGTATCAAATTAATAATACGTTCTTTGAGTCTTTTGAGTATTTTGAGTTCAACGAAACGGATATCGTTGTTAAGGTCTTGTTCAACAAGATGAGTACGGTGATGGAACTGGAAATGGAGGCAAATGGAACGGTAAACGTCGCCTGCGACCTCACAAATGAGCCTTTTGATCAGGAAGTGACAGCGGGCCTGTCCCTGGTGGTAAAGTTCGGGGATACCTACAACGATGAGGATGATGAGATCCTGGTGATCCCTCACGGGGAACACCAGTTCAATATCGCACAGTATGTCTATGAGATGCTGGTCCTCGCCGTACCACAAAAAAGGGTACATCCCGGGGTAAAAGACGGGTCCCTCAAATCCGATGCACTGAAAAAACTCGAGGAATTACAACCAAAGGAATCAAAGGCTGATAAAGACAATACGGATCCCAGGTGGGATGCTTTAAAAAATTTACTAACGGATAAATAAGTTTCGCGATGGCACATCCAAAGAGGAAAACCTCCAAAACCAGAAGAGACAAGAGAAGGACACATTATAAGGCCGTAGCCCCAACCCTGGCCAAGGACCCTACTACAGGGGAAATGCATTTGTACCACAGAGCCCACTGGCACGAAGGTAAGTTGTATTATCGCGGTCAGGTGCTGATCGATAAGGCTGAGGAAGCCACAGCTTAAGTCCCCTCAAAACGGATAAGACTCCCATTGTGACAAATGGGAGTTTTTTTATGGCCCTACGGGAGCTGGTTAAAAACCCACGCTTTTGGCGGAAAGTCACAAAAAATCATTATTTTTCACAACTTTTGGAGCATTTTTGGAGGTTTCCGATAAAAAACGCTTGACAGCATGACCAAAATTACAGCAGCGATCACAGCTGTGGGGGCTTACGTACCAGACTACAGGTTGACCAATGAGATCCTTGAGACCATGGTGGATACCACAGACGAATGGATCACTACCCGCACCGGGATCAAGGAGAGAAGGATTCTGAAGGACAAGGACAAGGGAACTTCCTATCTGGCGATCAAGGCTGCCGAGAACCTCCTTGAGAAATCCGGGGTAGACCCAGCCGAAATAGATCTGGTATTGCTGGGAACGGCCACCCCAGATCTGCCAGTGGCGTCCACAGCTGTCTACGTGGCTACGAAGATCGGCGCCGTGAACGCCTTTGCTTATGACATACAGGCGGCTTGCTCGAATTTCCTATATGGCATGTCGACGGCAGCCAGGTATATTGAATCTGGAAAGTACAAAAAAGTGCTCTTAATCGGAGCCGATAAAATGTCCTCTATTCTGGACTATACAGACAGGACCACCTGTATCATCTTTGGTGATGGAGGCGGAGCGGTCTTATTTGAACCAAATACAGAAGGTTACGGGCTGCTGGATGAATACCTGAGGTCTGATGGAACGGGCCGGGAATTCCTCAAGATCGAGGCAGGAGGCTCCCTCCTTCCCCCGACTGAGGAAACCATCAGGAACAAGCAGCACTATGTGTATCAGGATGGGAAGTCTGTTTTTAAGTTTGCCGTATCCAATATGGCCGATGTAGCCGCGCGGATCATGGAAAGGAACAACCTCACGCACAACGATGTGCAGTGGCTGGTCCCTCACCAGGCCAATAAGCGCATCATCGATGCCACGGCCAATCGCATGGAACTTGAACCCTCAAAGGTCATGATGAACATACAGAGGTACGGGAACACCACATCGGCTACCCTTCCTTTATTGCTGAGTGATTATGAAAAAGAGTTGAAAAAAGGGGACAACCTGGTATTCGCTGCCTTTGGCGGGGGATTCACCTGGGGGTCCATTTACCTGAAATGGGCTTATAATTAAACGAGAACTAATCAAATACGAATTCCATGGACATCAAAGAAATTCAAAGTTTAATCAAGTTTGTGGCCAAGTCCGGAGCCAGTGAGGTGAAACTGGAAACGGATGATATCAAGATCACAATCAGAACAGGTCCGGCAGGCTCCGGTGGGGAAACCACATATATACAGCAGCTCCCTGCTGCCGTAGCCCCTTCTCCGGCACCGCAGGCTCCCGCCGCAGCCCCTGCCCCGGCAGGCGATGCTGCTCCGGCAAAGAAAGAAGAGGATTCCAAGTACGTCACGATCAAATCGCCCATTATCGGAACCTTCTACAGAAAACCGTCTCCTGATAAACCTGCTTTCGTGGAAGTAGGCGACAATATTGCCGTTGGGGATGTGCTTTGCGTGATCGAGGCCATGAAATTGTTCAACGACATCGAATCTGAAGTGTCCGGAAAGATCGTGAAGGTCCTGGTGGAGGATTCTTCACCGGTTGAGTTTGACCAACCTCTTTTCCTGGTAGACCCGTCCTAGTACTTAATAAGCGACTCCTGGGAAATTCCACTTTGGCAGCTATTGTCTGTTCAGGGGTCATATAAACGTAGGTAAATATGTTTAAGAAAATACTTATTGCAAACAGAGGAGAGATTGCCCTCAGGATCATTCGTACCTGCAAGGAGATGGGGATCAAGACCGTGGCGGTGTATTCCAAGGCGGATGAGGAAAGCCTGCATGTTCGATTTGCAGATGAAGCCGTCTGTATTGGACCGGCTCCCAGCAGCGAATCTTACCTGAAGATCCCGAATATCATTGCGGCTGCTGAGATCACCAATGCAGATGCAATACACCCGGGTTACGGTTTCCTCTCGGAAAACTCTAAATTCTCCAGGATCTGTGCGGAACACGACATCAAGTTCATCGGTGCCACCGGGGAACAGATCGACAAGATGGGCGACAAGGCCACTGCCAAGGAAACCATGAAGAAGGCTGGGGTGCCTTGTGTGCCGGGCTCTGAAGGAATTCTCAAGGATGTGGCCGATGCGAAAAAAACCGCCAAAAAGGTAGGCTATCCCGTGATGATCAAAGCTACCGCCGGGGGCGGGGGTAAAGGAATGCGGGCCGTCTGGAAGGAAGAGGACATGGAAGCAGCCTTTAACAGTGCGGTAAAAGAAGCCACCGCGGCTTTTGGCAACGGGGGGATGTACATGGAAAAACTCATTGAAGAACCCCGCCATATCGAGATACAGGTGGTTGGTGACCAGTTTGGAAAAGCCTGTCACCTATCGGAGAGGGATTGTTCTATTCAGAGGCGC
The DNA here is from genome assembly GCF_010671595.1 of Muriicola jejuensis. Taxonomy (GTDB): domain Bacteria; phylum Bacteroidota; class Bacteroidia; order Flavobacteriales; family Flavobacteriaceae; genus Muriicola; species Muriicola jejuensis. The sequence continues at coordinate 1,393,164 of NZ_JAABOP010000001.1, forward strand.
CATCAGAAACTGACCGAGGAAACCCCTTCTCCTTTTATGACGGATAAGCTCCGGGAGGAAATGGGAAAAGCCGCTATCAAAGCGGCCGAATTCATCAAATACGAAGGGGCAGGGACCATAGAGTTTCTCGTAGACAAACACCGCAAGTTCTATTTTATGGAGATGAATACCCGGATTCAGGTAGAACATCCCATAACCGAACAGGTGGTGGACTATGACCTGATCCGGGAACAGATCCTGGTGGCAGGAGGAGTCCCTATCTCGGGGAAGAACTATTATCCTAAACTGCACTCCATCGAATGCAGGATCAATGCAGAAGACCCGTACAACGGTTTCAGGCCATCCCCCGGTAAGATCACAACCCTGCATACCCCCGGAGGTCACGGAATCCGGCTCGACACTCACGTGTACAGCGGGTATACCATCCCGCCCAACTACGATTCCATGATCGCCAAACTGATCACCACGGCCCAGACCAGGGAAGAGGCGATCAACAAGATGAGGCGCGCCCTGGACGAGTTTGTGATCGAGGGAATCAAAACGACCATCCCTTTCCACAGACAGTTAATGGACCACCCGGATTATATCGCAGGGAATTACACCACTAAATTCATGGAAGGATTCAAGATGAATCCGGAAGCAGAAAACAACTAACTTGAACTCCGGCTTTGTCCGGAGTTTTTTATAAGGATGCACCTCAGTCACTGGGAATACGATACTTGGTTTAAAGGGGTCGATTTTACGATCGTTGGCAGTGGGATTGTCGGGCTTTCCTGCGCGCTTGAACTGAGGAGTAAATATCCAGAGGCAAAGATCCTGATCCTCGAAAAAGGCATCCTTCCCCAGGGAGCCAGCACCAAAAACGCCGGTTTTGCTTGTTTTGGGAGCCTGTCGGAGATCCTGGATGACCTCAGAAACCACACCCCTGAGGAGGTGGTTGAACTGGTCCGGCGTCGTTATGAAGGGATCCAACTGCTGAGGTCCACCCTGGGAGACGCTGCCATGGATTATCACCAACATGGCGGGCATGAGCTTTTCCTGAAACGAGACCTTGCCCTTTTTGAGGAATGCGAGAAAGAACTCGAGAAGATCAATTCACTGCTACGGCCTGTATTCGGTCGGTCGGCATTTAAAAAGAACCCCAACTCCTTTGGTTTTCGCGAGATCGGATCTTTTGTCATCACCAATGAGCTCGAAGGGCAGATCCATACCGGGATGATGATGAATGCTCTCCTTAACAAGGTACAGGCTTCGGGGACCCTGATCCTCAATGCGACCGAGGTCTTACGCTTCGAAGAAGGTCCGGAAGGGGTAGAGGTTGTTACCCGGAGTACGAATTTCGAGACGAAAAATCTATTGATAGCCACCAACGGATTCGCTGCGAAATGGGTGGATGATGTCCAACCGGCGCGTGCGCAAGTGCTTATCACCAAGCCCATTGACGGCCTCTCTTTCAGAGGGACCTTCCACCTGGACAAAGGTTATTACTACTTCAGGAACGTTGGGGACAGGATCCTCCTGGGAGGAGGCCGGAACCTCGATTTTAAAGGGGAGGAGACCGAAGAATTCGGCCTTACAGACAAGATACAGGATCAACTGGTTTCCCTGCTCAAGGAGGTCATCCTCCCCGGAACGCCTTTTGAGATCGATCGCAGATGGAGTGGGATCATGGGTACCGGACCTATGAAAAAACCCATCCTCGAAAGAAGATCAGACCGGGTGGCTTTTGGGGTGCGCCTGGGCGGGATGGGGATCGCCATAGGCAGTAATGTAGGCAGGGAACTGGCCCGAATCCTGTAGAAAAAGGAGAATGGAAACCGGGGAAACCGTCCCGGGTCTCTGGAAATATGTATTTTAGAGATCATTACTAATCACTCCGCGAAAGAAGGTGGAAATACTTTATTTGATCATAGCGGTTATCTGTATCGTCCTGTTGACCACACGGCTGAAGGTACATCCCTTCCTTGCCCTGCTGGTGATCTCCATCGCTTATGGAATCTTTGCAGGAATGCCTTTCGATAAAATTACCCTGGCCATAAACGAAGGGTTTGGAGGAACCCTTGGAAAGATCGGGCTTATCATCGTCCTGGGGGTCATCATTGGGGCATTCCTGGAACATACGGGGGGAGCGCGGACCATCGCGATGAAGGTACTCGGCCTGATCGGCAAAAAACGCATTCCCCTGGCCATGGGGGCCATCGGTTATATCGTATCCATTCCCGTCTTCGCCGACAGTGGCTTTATGTTGCTCCACCCCCTCAACAAAGGGTTGAGCAAAAAAGCAGGAATCTCCCTGGCCGGTGCGGCTATTGCCCTGGGCCTGGGACTGATGGCCTCCCATACCATGGTGCCACCCACACCTGGTCCGATTGCGGCAGCCGGTATCCTGCAGGCCAACCTGGGACTCGTCATTGCCCTGGGGATTCCCGTTAGCCTCGTTGCCCTTACGGCGGGAATTATCTTCGCGACCCGATACGCATCCCGAACGTATATCGATCCCGGCTCCGAAGCAGATCAGACGGAAGCAGAGGCTCAGGCGGAAGCGGATGCCCCTGGTTTCTGGAGGTCGTCCCTCCCTATTGTAGTCCCCATCTTACTCATCGTCCTGAAGTCCGTCCTTTCTACTGGGGCAGCGGATCGAACTTCCTGGATCATCGATGGGATCAACTTTGTGGGGGAACCCGTGATCGCCCTTCTCATAGGAGTGTTCCTATGCCTTTTCCTGCCCAAGAAATTGCACCTGGATATGCTTTCCTCAGGAGGTTGGGTGGGAAAGGCCATTAAGGATGCGGCATCCATTCTGATGATCACAGGTGCCGGGGGTATTTTTGGAACGGTCCTGCAAATGTCTGGGATTGCGGAATTGCTCGGTCTCGCATTAAAAGACCTGAACATGGGGATCTTTTTGCCATTTATCCTGGCAGCTGCACTTAAGACGGCACAGGGGTCTTCCACCGTAGCCCTGGTTACCACAGCTTCTATCCTGGCCCCGATGATGTCTTCCCTAGGCTACGATTCTGAGATACAAAAAGCCCTCGTGGTCGTGGCCATCGGATCTGGATCGGCCATGGTCTCCCATGCCAACGACAGCTTTTTCTGGGTGGTCACCCAAATGAGCGGGATGAATGTGAAGACGGGTTACAGGTTATTCGGCCTGGGCACCTCGGTTCTAGGGATCACCGGGGCCCTCGCGGTCTTCCTCGCCTCCCTGATCCTGACCTAGGGAAGTTCTCTCAGGCGTTTATTGATCGTTTCTATAGATACGTTCAGGTACACCTTAGAACCGATTTTCAGTTCTTTTTCGGAATGGAAGAAGACCCTGCCGTTCTCTGTATCCCCTTCCATCAGAAAATATCCTCCCATGGGATACACTTTCTTCACTTTCGTTTTTAGTCCGGAAGAATTGGCCACCTTGAATTCATGGGCGTAAACGATGATGTCCCGCTTGGCGTCACCATAGGGTTTCAACAAGGTGATGGGCAGGGTATTGGCCTCACCGAACAGGCTCGCAACATAGAAATTGGAGGGGGATTCATACACTTTCTTAGTACCTCCATCTACCACAAGTGCCTTGTCTTTCAGGACCAGGATGCGGTCCGTGAAGGGCAGGACATCCTGATGATCGTGGGTAGCCGTAAGACAGGTGATCTTTTCGTCCTTCAGGTATTGAAAAAGGTTGCGTCTCAGGCTGTTTTTCCTGAAGTTGTCTATATGGCTAAAAGGTTCATCCAGCAGCAGCAGATCGGGTTTCTGCGCCAGGACCCTGGCGAGGGCAACCTTTTGCTGTTGGCCTCCGCTGAGGTTCTTCACCTTGGTCTGTGCGTCCTTGGTCATTTCAATCATCTCCAGCAGTTCATGAGTCCTTTCCTTCAGTTGCTTAGGGTAGAATACGGAGAGGTACTGGCTGATATTCTCGGCTACCGTGGTATAAGGCATAAGGTCGAATTCCTGTGACAGGTACTTCATATAGGATTCACCAGGCACCAGTTTGTACAAGGGGCCTCTCACCATCTCGTCATTCCACAGGATCTGTCCCCGGGAGGGGGTCAGCAACCCATAGATCAGTTTCAGGAGGGTGCTCTTGCCACAGCCGCTTTCACCCATCACGGCAATATGCTCCCCTTTGTCCACGACAAAGGACAGTTCTTCCAGCACGTCGGCTGTTTGGTAAGCGAAGGAGAGATTGTCTACTCGAAGCATAGTTGGTGTCTGGTGAACATGCAAAAAATCCGTCTCTAAAGAAACGGATTTTTAGGTCTTCTGGTCAGGTTCAGTCCTTAAATTCCTTCAGCACCATCTGGTTGGGGAGTTCATCATATCCCATATTGTAGAAGGTAAAGGCAAAGATATCTGCGTATTCCTCTATGGTCTTGCTGATCGGCTTGCCGGCTCCGTGTCCTGCATTGGTCTCTATCCGGATCAGGGTAGGATTCTCGCCGGTTTGTTTTTCCTGTAGGGTGGCTGCAAATTTAAAACTGTGAGCCGGTACGACCCTGTCATCATGGTCCCCGGTGGTCACCAGGGTAGCCGGATAGTTTACCCCTTCCTTTACATTGTGGACAGGGGAGTATCCCTTCAGGTACTCGAACATTTCCGGGCTGTCTTCCGAAGTACCGTAGTCATAGGCCCATCCTGCTCCTGCCGTAAAGGTGTGGTACCTGAGCATGTCCAGTACGCCTACAGCTGGCAGGGCCACCCGCATCAGGTCGGGTCGTTGCGTCATCGTTGCCCCTACCAGGAGGCCTCCGTTAGATCCGCCCCGTATGGCCAGGAAATCTGAAGAGGTGTAATTGTTTGCGATCAGATATTCCCCGGCGGCTATAAAGTCGTCAAAGACATTCTGTTTTTGCATCTTGGTGCCGGCGTCATGCCATTTCTTTCCGTATTCGCCACCTCCTCTTAAGTTGGGAACGGCATAGACCCCTCCCTGTTCCATCCAGATGGCGTTCACCACACTGAAAGAGGGCGTCAGGCTGATATTGAAACCACCGTATCCGTAGAGGATGGTCGGGTTCTTTCCGTTGAGTTCCAGGCCTTTCTTGTAGGTGATGATCATCGGCACCTTGGTCCCGTCCTTGGAGGTGTAGAACACCTGTGTAGACTCGTAATCGGCCGGATTGAAGTCGATCTCGGGCTTCCAGTAAACCTCGTATTCCCCATTCCCGGGATCGAATTTGTAGATAGAACTCGGGGTATTGTAGTTGGTGAAAGAAAAGTAAAGGGTTTCTTCCTCTTTTTTACCGCCAAAACCTCCGGCACTTCCTATCCCGGGCAATTCCACTTCCCTAATGAGTTTCCCACTGTAGTCGTACTGCATCACTTTGGAGATGGCGTCGACCATATATTCTGCAAAGAGGTAACCCCCACCTGTATTGGTGCTGAGCACATGCTCGGTATCCGGGATGAGATCCTTCCATTGATCCGGGGTAGGATTGGAAGCATCCACCGTAACCACCTTCTCATTGGGGGCATTCCTGTTGGTCTGTATAAATAGGGTGGAACCCTCGTTGTCTATCACATAGCTGTCAGAATCCGTATCGTCCAGAACCGTGACAAACAGGGCGTTCGGATCGGTCAGGTCCCGGATCAGCATCTTATTCCCGGAGGTGGTGGTCCTGGGATAGAGGATAAGGTAGCGCTCATCTTCGGTCACGCTGGCCGAAATATACCTGTGTTTTTCTGGTAGGACCCCACCATAGATCAGTTCATCCTGGGCTTGTTTGGTTCCCAGCTTATGGTAATACACCTTGTGCTGGTCGGTCTTGGCAGACAACTCGCTTCCTTTGGGCTTGTCATAGCTGGAGTAGTAAAATCCTTCCTTCCCTTTCCAGGCGATCCCGCTGAATTTTATGTCGGTCAGGGTGTCTTCCAGGATCTCCATGGAGTTCACATCGAGGACGATAGCCTTACGCCAGTCACTCCCGCCCTCGGAGATCAGGTAGGCAGCCAGGGATCCGTCCTTACTGAAGCTCAGGCCCGCCAGGGAGGTGGTACCGTCTTCGGAAAAGGTATTGGGGTCGAGGAAGACCTCTTCTTCCCCTCCCTCTTTTTTCCTGTATACCACGCTTTGGTTCTGCAGCCCGTCGTTTTTATAATAATAAGTGTAATCGCCTTCCTTGAAGGGGGCACTGACCTTTTCGTAATTCCAGAGTTTTTCCAGCCTGTCTTTCAGTTCTCCCCTGAAGGGGATCTGCTCCAGGTAGCCAAAAGTAACCTCGTTCTGGGCCTTAACCCAGGCTTCCGTCTCCGGGCTCATGTCGTCTTCCAGCCATCGGAAGGGATCGGGAACATCTACCCCAAAATAGGTATCTGTGCTGTCCGCTTTTTCAGTTTGAGGATAATTCACGGCGATTCGGTCTGCTTTGTTTTCTTTCTTACAGGCCACAAAGGTAGTCAGTGCGGCGAGGACAAAGGCGATTTTCTTCATAGGGTTCAAAAATTTTTTGACCCCTAAAAATACCTCAATTTCTCCTGGGAGAGGAAGACTCCTGGCCTTTTTAACAGAATTTAAACAACCTTTCCGGCGAGCAGGTTTTTACTGACCAGATACTCTGCGATCTGAATGGCATTCGTGGCCGCGCCTTTCCTGAGATTATCAGCAACGATCCACATATTCAAAGAGTTAGGCAGGGTCTCATCCCTGCGTATTCTGCCTACAAAGACCTCGTCTTTGTTGTGGGCATACAGGGGCATGGGATAGGTGTTGGTGTCCGGATTGTCCTGAACGACGACCCCGGGGGTCTCACTGAGCAGTGTTCTCACCTCGCGGAGGTCAAAATCCCTTTCGAAGGTCACGTTGACGGATTCCGAGTGTCCCCCGGAGGTAGGGATCCTGACGGCCGTGGCTGTCACTGCAAAGCTGTCGTCTCCAAGGATCTTTCGGGGTTCCCTGGCGAGTTTCATCTCCTCTTTGGTATAACCATTATCGAGGAAGACATCGCAGTGAGGCAGGGCATTTCTGTGGATGGCATAGGGATAGGCCATCTCTGCCCTGATCCCAGCCATTTCATTTTCCATCTGTTGGACGGCTTTTACCCCCGTACCGCTTACGGACTGGTAGGTGGAGACCACCACCCTTTTCATCCTGTAGGCCTTGTGAAGAGGAGCTAGGACCATAACCAATTGAATGGTCGAGCAGTTGGGGTTGGCTATAATCTTATCTTTCTCGGAGAGCACATGGGCATTGATCTCCGGAACCACGAGTTTGATGGCAGGGTCCATGCGCCACGCAGAGGAATTGTCTACCACGGTGGTGCCCACCTCGGCAAAACGCGGTGCCCATTGAAGGGAGGTTTCCCCTCCTGCCGAGAAAATAGCCAGGTCCGGTTTGGCCGCGACGGCTTCCTCCAGCGTGATCACCGTATGCGGCTCTCCTTTGTACATCAGGGTCTTGCCTTTCGACCTTTCGGAGGCGACCACCAATAGTTCCGAGATCGGGAAATTTCGTTCGGCCAGGACATTGAGCATCACTTCGCCAACCATGCCCGTGGCACCGACAACCGCTACTTTCATTAGGTTCTATTTAAGTTGGTCCAAAGGTAAAGGAAACCCGGATAGAGTACAAGGCAGGAGGACCGATTTACAAATAATATCACATTATGTTATAAATACAACAAAAAAGATCCCCTTTCCAGGTCAGCGACACCGGGAAAGGGGGTTAAGGTTGATAATATAGTGTAGCGGATATCCCCTGCTACAAGGGGTTAGGATCTTTATATATGCGCTTTACCCGGGTAGCAATGCCGGTAAGAAGTTCATAGGAGATGGTTCCGGCATAGGAGGCAAACTGATCTGCACTCTGTCCTTCCCCAAACAGAATGACCTCATCGCCTTCTTTACAGTCGATACCCGTCACATCGATCATCAGCATGTCCATACAGACATTCCCGATGATGGGGGCTTGGTTGCCCTGTACGAGCACACTTGCCTTTCCCTGTCCGTATTGCCTGCCTATCCCGTCTGCGTGGCCCAGGGGAAGGGTTGCTGTGGTACGGTGACCATCGGCCCGATAGGCCCGGTTGTAGCCTACCGTTTCACCCGGTTCAATGCGATGCAGCTGGGAAATGACAGTTTTTAATGAGACCACCGGCCTCAGCTCGGGATCGAAGCGGGGATCATTCCCGTAGCCGTATACACCGATCCCACTCCTGACCATGTCCCATTGGGCTTCGGGGTAATTGAGAATTCCGGAGGTGTTCAGCAGGTGTTTCAATGGGATGGGGCCCAGGGATCTTTCAACCTCTTCCACAATTTTGCTGAACAAGGCTATCTGCCTTTGGGTAAATTCCTTTTCGTCCAGGTCCTCAGAGGCCCCCAGGTGAGACAGGATACCCTTTATTTTAAGAGCTCCGGACGCATCGATCTCCTCTTTGATAAAACGCACATCGGTTTCCCAAAACCCCAACCTGTTGAGGCCGGTATTGAATTTTAAGTGAACGGGATACCCTTCCTGAGCCGCCTTCCTTGCCGCCTGGTGGAAACCTTTCAGGATCCTTGCGCTGTAGAGGCTGGGTTCCATTTCATAGGCAATAATTTCATCGAAATTCCCCACCTGTGGGTGCAGTACCAGGATAGGACAACGTATCCCTCCTTCCCTGAGGGCAATGCCCTCCGAGGCATAGGCCACTGCCAGGGCATCTATACCGAGAGAGACCAGCTTGTTCGCTATGGCCAGGGCATCGCTGCCATATCCGGAAGCCTTGACGACCGCCATGAATTTTGTGGAGGGTTTTATCCGGGATCTCAAAAACCGGTAATTGTGTTCCAGGGCCCCCAGGTCTATTTCCAGAACGGTCTCGTGTATGTCAGGCATAGAGGTGTGGATATAGTCTAGCAGGCAAAAAGCACTTGGGGTAGTGTATTCCTATGTACTTCAGGCGTATCAGGTTTTTTTTCGTTTAGTTTTCTCGTCTGTCGATGGGGGGAGGAGGACTTCCTCTGAGTCCACTTCCATGGCTTTCACTTTTTCCCTGAGCATGGCTTTAAAGAAGGCTGCTCTGCTCAAAGGTTCGTATTCTTCGGTCTCCCCAAGCAAAACCAGGCTGTCATTGTCCGATTTTCTAAAGCTGTAATTGGCCAGGTTGCCGGTTCTGGTACACACCGCATGTACCTTGGTGACGTATTCCGCGGTGGCCATCAGGGCCGGCATGGGCCCAAAGGGATTGCCCTTGAAATCCATGTCGAGTCCGGCTACCACTACCCTCACCCCTTTATTGGCGAGATCGTTGCAGACAGAAACGATCTCGTCGTCAAAGAACTGTGCCTCATCTATCCCGACTACATCGCAATCCTCCGCAAGCATGCGGATATGACCAGCAGTGGGTACGGGCGTAGACCGGATCTCGTTCTCATCGTGGGAGACCACCCTTTCATCGCTGTATCGGGTATCGATGATGGGTTTGAAGATCTCCACCTTCTGTCTCGCGAATTTTGCGCGCTTCAACCTTCTGATGAGTTCTTCCGTCTTACCCGAAAACATGGACCCGCTGATCACTTCTATCCACCCAAATTGTTCTTTATGATTAACAGTGTTTTCGAGAAACATTTTGTAATTTTAGACGAAATACGGGCTTTCCCCGTTAGTATCAAAGACGATATAAAAGTATTAAAAAAGACAGACCTTTACAGGGATGCAAATCAAAAAGAAATGAAGCGGAAACTGAAAGAGGAATTGGTGAAACTGTCGACAGAGATTATTACCTCTCAGGATGCGGGTGACATTCCGGAACTCTATGAAAAAGCCAAAAACCTGTATGAGAAACTCGCTGTTCTCAAGTTCATAGAAGAAAAACTCAGCGATATAGAGATCGATATCTCCAAGAATGTGATCGCTTCCAAGTTCGAGAAGATGGCCAGTGCCGTCATAGACGGCAACAGGGCGGTCCCGGAAAACAACCCCCACGAGGAGGATATCATGACCCCGGGCATAGATACCATCAAGCACATGGTCTCAGAAATGCCCAAGGATCTCCATTTAGAACAGCTCTTCGCAGAATTCGTCGCCAAGGCCGAAGTGATGAAGAATGATGTAAAGGAGGTCACCCCTGAGGTGAGGGACATCCCCAAACAAGAAAAACCAAAATCCCTGAACGACAAACTGACCACCCGGGAGATCGTCATCGGCCTCAATGACAGGCTGGCCTTTGTCAAACACCTCTTCAATGACAGCACAGAGGAATTCAACAGGGTCCTTTCTCAATTGAACACCATAGAATCAGCAGACAGATCCTTGGCCTTTATTGAGAATATGGTAAAGCCCGAATACGATCATTGGAAGGGGAAAGAAGAATACGCTTCCCGATTTATGGCATTGATAGCGCGCAGGTTCTCTTAGACCTGCTCATCCAATAACCACAAAGAGCCGAAAGTGATGCCAACGCCTTTCGGCTTCTTACTTTTAAACAGGCAATCCCATGGCAACCTTGTTTCTTGTGCCAACCCCGATCGGCAACCTCGATGACATCACCCACAGGGCTATCAAAGTACTGGGGGAAGCAGACCTGATCCTTGCCGAGGATACCCGCACCAGCGGCAAATTGCTTCAGCATCTCGGGATCAGTACGCCCATGCAGGCTTATCACATGCATAATGAACACAAGATCACCGATAAGCTGGTCTACCGAATGAAAGAGGGGGAGAACATGGCCCTGATCTCTGATGCAGGCACACCGGGGATTTCCGATCCCGGCTTCCTGCTAACAAGAGCCTGTATAGAGGCCGGTATTTCCGTCCAATCCCTGCCGGGCCCCACAGCCCTGATCCCGGCCCTGGTCAATAGCGGACTCCCTTCAGACCGGTTTACCTTCGAGGGATTCCTTCCTCTGAAAAAAGGAAGACAGACCCGCTTAAAGGAACTCTCTGAGGAAAGTCGGACCATGATCTTTTACGAATCTCCCCACAAACTCCTGAAAACCCTGGAAAATCTGATCGAATTCCTGGGTCCGGACAGGCCCGCTTCCATCTCCCGTGAGCTGACCAAGCTGTACGAGGAGACCGTCAGAGGGTCCCTGTCGGAACTTTTAATGTATTACAATCAGAATCCCCTCAAAGGCGAATTCGTTATCGTGGTAGGCGGTAAAAAATAGTTCAGGTCACTGTAGTGAAAAGTTGTATTTTTTCAGGCATGATCGTGCCCTGGCTTATTACCCTTTTTACCGTAGTGGCGGTTTTTTTCCTGGATCGTTGGGAAAACAGGCATATCAGGTCCCTCTTTGACTGGGTTCCGGCCATACTGCTGGCCTACCTCATTCCTGCCATCATAAGTCACCTTGCCGCTGTGGATTATTCCCAGGCGGGGATCCACGATTTCAGCAGGGACTACTTCATCCCCCTGGCCATTGTGGCAGTCATGAGCAGCCTCTCCCTGGGGCAACTGAGGTCCATCGGCTGGAAACCCATCCTCCTCTTCGTGAGCGGTTCCTTTTTTATCGCCCTCTTCCCTGTCCTCCCTCTCCTGGTTCTTGCTGAATCTGATCTGGTGACTGACACCCTGGTCAACCAGGGTTACTGGAAGGGGATCCCGCCTATCGTGGGCGGCTGGATCGGCGGGAGTACAAGTCAGCTGGTCCTGAAAGAACTCGTGGAATGCCCGGAGGCCATCTTCCTCTCCGTACTCGTCATGGACAATATCCTGGTCAACATCTGGACCATCCTCATGTTTCAGTCCATAAAAGGCAGCAACGCCCTGAACCGTTTCTTCAGGATCACGGATACGGCGATCCCCGAAAGCCTCAGGATGAACAGGATGAAAACGATCCGGCCATGGCTTACGCTCGCTGTACTCCTGGGAACGGTGGTACTGGTCAATCTCATCCTTGACAGTTTTATCGGGAAGGTGATCCTGCTATCGGTGATCGGACTGGCCATCAGCAACCTGTGGCCGAGGTGGAATTTCAACTTCGCATTGAGGTCGGGTTCCGTCCTAATCCTCATCGTCATGGCGGTACTGGGACTGAAATTACAGTTCGCTACCCTGGGCTTCAACACCGCCTTCCTCGGTTTTATGGCGGTTTGGCTGGTGGGTCATTTCCTTTTTATGACGATTGTGGCCAAGCTCCTGAACGTCCATATGGCATGGGTACCTATTGCCAGCATGGCCAACGTGGGCGGTATCGCGACGGCCCCTGCGGTGACGGCCGCCTATGAAAAGAAGTGGATGCCCCATGCGGTGGTCCTGGCTATCCTCAGCATGGCCACGGGGACTTTCTGGGGGATGTTGACGATCTTTTTCCTGGAATCCTCTCTGTTGTAGAGTACAGATGATCAGTCAATACGGGGTTTGGGGGCGTATGTAAAGCTACGGTTTCCAAAGTTTATGGAAATGGTATCCCTCAATATGCGGGATTTTCTTTCGGCCATATCCATGGTATCAAGGGATAAAATATAACGGTGATCTTTCCTAGATCCAAGCAGCCTAAATGGACTTCCATCGCTTAATGGGATCAAACCAAATTCCTTGGATACGACCTGTCCATAGGATTCGAAAGCGAATTTATTATCGATGACGATGCTTACAATCAACGATCTCGGAGATATTTCAGAGTCCCTGAAATAATAACACATAATATAGATCGGATCATCTTCTGTAAAATCCAGTACTTCGTAATCCCCACTAATTTTTATCGGTTTTACGTTCGGTTCAGTATAGGTATAGGAAATCATACGGTCATCAAACTTAAAAGACCTGCATGAGACCGCACCCAGGAGAATCAAAACGATAAGACCTTGCTTCATATTTCCAGAAAGCTAATAGAGATGCCCGTCGTGTTTTCCCCTTTCCCATCCGTGTTTGCCCAGGTACTGTTCCGCACTCTCCACGGCCCCGGCTTCGATGCTGGTCCCCATGGAATCATTCCAGCGATTGAGGTAGCCGAACAGGGCAATCACCCCCAGCATCTCCACGATCTCCCCTTCATTCCAGTATTCGTAGAGTTCGGTCTTGATCGAATCGCTTACCTGGTTGGGCACCTGGGAAGCGGCCAGGGAAAAATCCAGCGCAGCCCTTTCGGCATCTGAAAAGGCGGGGTGTGTCTGGTATTCCCAAATATTATCCAGTTGCTCCTGTTCTGCCCCGTATCTTTCCGCAGCCCGGATGGCATGCGCCTGGCAATACCGGCAACCCGTGGCATTACTGCTCACCCAGGCGATCATGCGCTTGAGGGCAGAGGTGACCCTCCCCTTATTGTCCATCACGGCCTTGTTGAGTTCGATGAACGCCTTGGAGATGGCCGGCCTGTGTTGCATGGTGAGAATGGAATTCGGGCAGAATCCCAGGGTCTCGTTAAAAAATTCGGCGAGTTTACGGGTTTCGACGTCGTGTTCGGGAGGGAGTGGGTTGACCAGGGGCATAGGATGAAGTATGGGTTATTGTTGTAATTTTGGGATCAATTGATCCGCATTACAAGAAACGAAAAAAAGAGAGCATGACAAATCATATCAGCACCAAATGGATAGGCGGGATGGCCTTTGAAAGTAACAATCCTTCGGGAATCGACTTGAAGATCGATGCCGGTCCGGAAGATGGGGGTGAAGGAAAAGGATACCGACCCAAGGCCCTGATGCTTACCTCCCTGGCAGGATGCTCCGGCCTCGATGTGGTCTCCCTGATAGAGAAGATGAAGCTGGAGGTAGACCGTTTCCATATCGAGATCTTTGCAGAACTTACCGAAGAACACCCGAAATACTATCACAAGGTGCACCTGGAATACCACTTCTACGGGAAGGCCCTGGACGAAAAAAAATTGCAGAGGGCCGTCGATCTTTCTATCGACAAATACTGCGGGGTGATGGAAATGTTCAGGAGGTTTGCCGAGGTCTCTGCTGAGAACATTTACCACAAAGGTTGAAATGTTAAAAAGGACAGGCTCGGTGTTCGAAAAAGAAAGTACCGCAAGGAACATGCACAACCCGACCTTATTTTATGAAGGCTGAAGATATTTGTGAAATGCGCTGGACCATAAAGCCCAAACCCGAACAGGATGCGATCAGGGATCTCATGGATGCCATCAAGGTGGATCCCCTGGTGGCCACCCTGCTCTTGCAGAGGGGGATTGAAACCTATGAGGATGCGCTGCGTTTTTTCAGGCCCCAGCTCAGTCACCTGCACGATCCCTTCCTGATGAAGGACATGGACCTGGCCGTACGCAGGATCGAGGAGGCTATTCAACTGGGTCAGAACATCCTGGTATACGGGGATTACGATGTGGATGGGACCACGGCAGTGGCCCTGGTCTCTTCATACCTCCTGGAACGTTACCCGAATGTGGCCACCTATATCCCGGACCGGTACGCTGAAGGATATGGGGTTTCATTTGCGGGAATCGACTTTGCACACGATAACGAAATAAAACTGATCATAGCCCTTGATTGTGGGATCAAAGCCCTGGACAAGGTGGCTTATGCCAGGGAAAAGGGGATTGATTTTATCATTTGCGACCACCACAGACCCGGGGATCAGATCCCACAGGCCGTCGCCGTGCTGGATCCCAAGAGGTCGGATTGTTCGTATCCGTACGATGAACTCTGCGGATGCGGGATCGGATTTAAGCTTATTCAGGCCCTTGAAGAGAGGGCCGGGAGGCCGGTCGAAGGGATCTTATCCTATCTCGATCTGGTAGCCACGGCCATTGCGGCAGACATCGTCCCCATTACCGGGGAGAACAGGGTGTTGACCTACTATGGCCTGGAGGTGATCAACCAGAAAAAAAGACCGGGGATACGGGCCATCCTCAATACAGTAAGGAAGTCAGAGCTCAACGTCACGGATGTGGTCTTCATCATTGCACCGAGGATCAATGCCGCCGGCCGGATGGAACATGGCCGTTATGCTGTAGCCCTCCTCACAGAAACCGATCAGGCACGCGCAGAGGAGATGGCTAAGGCAATAGAACAATTTAATGCAGACAGGCGCGATCTCGACAAGGAGATCACCGAGGAGGCCCTGCTTCAGATTCAGGAGAATAAGGAAGAGGACCGGTTCACCTCGGTGGTCTTCAAAGAAAGCTGGCACAAAGGGGTGATCGGGATCGTGGCTTCCAGGCTCACGGAAACATACTACCGGCCTACGCTGGTCTTCACCCGCAGCGGGGAAAAGCTCGCTGCCTCTGCCCGTTCCGTGAAGGGATTCGACCTTTACAATGCCCTGGAAGCCTGCAAAGACTACCTGGAGCAGTTCGGCGGCCACAAATACGCTGCAGGTCTTACCCTGGAAGAACACCAGTATGCAGCATTCAAAGCGCGTTTTGAGGAGGTGGTCTCGAGTACGATCGCTCCTGAGATGCTGCGTCCGGAGATCCGTATCGATGCGGAGATCAACCTGGCAGACATCACCCCGAAACTCATGAGGATCCTGAAACAATTTGAACCCTTTGGCCCCGGGAATATGAAACCTGTTTTCCTGACGCACCAGTTGAGGGATTCAGGATTTGCAAAGGGGGTGGGGGATGATGAAAAACACCTCAAGCTGGCTGTGCAACAAGGCAGGTCGAATCCTCTACAGGCCATCGGTTTCGGCCTGGGCGAGAAATTACCTCTTGTAAAAGACGGCGGCCGATTCAGCGCGGTCTATTCCCTGGAGGAAAACCACTGGAACGGGCAGGTAAGCCT
Organism: Muriicola jejuensis; assembly: GCF_010671595.1. Classification (GTDB taxonomy): domain Bacteria; phylum Bacteroidota; class Bacteroidia; order Flavobacteriales; family Flavobacteriaceae; genus Muriicola; species Muriicola jejuensis. The sequence continues at coordinate 1,408,767 of NZ_JAABOP010000001.1, forward strand.
GCAGCTGAAGATCAGGGATATCAGGCCCGACTAGACCTTGTAGGCAAGTACCTCAACCCCCTGACCGTCATAGACCCCATACGTGAAATGGCTGATCCAGTCGCCCAGGTTGTAGTAGGTTGAATTCTCTCCGACCTTTATTTCAAGGGGGAGATGGCGGTGGCCAAAAATGAAGAAATCGAAGTGGTCATCCTCCAGTTTGCGTTTGGCGTATTGTACCAGCCATTCGTTTTCCTCTCCCAGGAATTCCTTGTCCTCCTCCCCGGAGATCAGTTTGTTTTTTACTGAGAAATACTGGGCCAGACGCACCCCCCAATCGGGATGCAGCCAGCGGAAGATCCAACGGGCCACTGGGTTGGTAAATACCTTTTTCATCCTCTTATAGCCCTTGTCATGAGGGCCCAACCCGTCCCCATGGCCGATAAAGAATCGCTTGCCTTCGATCTCGAATTGCTGGGGTTTGTGAAATACCTGTATCCCGAGTTCCTCTTCGAAATATCCATTCATCCAGAGGTCGTGGTTGCCTGCAAAGAAGTAAACAGGGATTCCGCTGTCGCTGATGCGTGCGAGTGTCCCCAGGGTGCGTACAAAACCTTTGGGTACCACAGTCCGGTATTCGAACCAGAAATCGAAAAGGTCCCCGAGAAGGAAAATCGCGGCGGCATCTTCCTCCACTTCCTCCAGCCAGGAGACAAAGCGCCTTTCCCTGGCTTTGCTCTTTTCCCTGTTAGGGGCCCCCAGGTGGTTGTCACTGGCAAAATAGACCTTCTTTCCTTTGGGTACGTGTAGCTGTATCATCCGCGTGTAAAGATAGGAAAATAGGCCTGTGGATCAGGGGTTATCCTCCATAAACCACTCAGCATAGGCCGATTCGGTTTCCCTGAGTTTCAGGGAATGCAGCTGCAGGTCCTCCGGAAGTCGTGCCTTGATCCTCGAAGCAATGTCGATCACCATATTCTCGCTGGTGGGCTGGTAGTCTGCCAGGATCACCTTATGCCCGCGAGATTCGAGTTCCATGGCCAGCTCCAGATGGGGGGTATTCTTATTAAAGATGGTCGCGTGGTCAAAAGGGTCCACCACTTCTTCCCGAACGATCTTTTTCAGGTCCCCGAAGTCGATCACCATCCCCAGCTTAACAGCACCTTGGGTGGCGACAGGCGTACCTATGACGGTAACGGCCAGTTTGTAACTATGGCCGTGTACATTCCTGCATTTCCCGTCGTACCCGTAGAGGGCATGTCCGGTTTCAAAACTGAATTCCTTGGTTACGCGAATCCTGCTCATGGGGTTATAGCTTATTCGGCAAAGGTAGGAATTCTTTAAAAGGATGAGCCTACTTTCCCTGAGGAACAGATCCTACAGTTTGGAGGTAAGAAGTCGCCTTTTTCGTTTTCAGACCAAACAAAGGACGTATCCATTTCCACCTGCGAATACCAAACTCATAGAGGATCCAGGATCCTGCAAAGGTCGTTGCGATCAAATAGAGGAATTTGGGCAGGAAACCCCAGTTGAGATCCATAATAAAGAATCCCGCGATGATAGTGACCGTTTGATGGAGGATGTAAAAAGGATAAACGGCCTCGTTGCAATAGGACAATGTGCGGCTCGACTTGTTCCAGTACGTGGCTGCATAACCGAAAAGCACCAGGATCCAGGACCAAAGGTTGAATACCTTGAGGAAGGCTTCTGTAAAATGCACGGTTATAGAATCTTCAAAGGACATGATCAGGCCCAGATAAAGTGTGAAACCCGTTATGGCACAATACAGGTAGAACCGCCTGTTTGTTGTCACTGTTTTCCAAAACGTATCCTGTACGGTCATCAGGAGAAAGCCGAAAAAGAATAAAATGGAATAATTGGCAATGGCAAACCAGTCGCCTATAAGCGCATGGGTGATCTCAAAAAACGGCTCTACCAGTGACTCTGTGAGATAGAGGGGAATCAGGAACCAGAACAGACCAGTCCTTCTGGAGACTATGGCCTTCACCCAACGAAGAAAGCTGCCATCCGGATGTTTCCGCAGGGATACAAAGACCGGTAACAGGGCCAGGGAGAACAACAGCAGATAGGGAAGGAACCAGAGGTGGTGCCAGCTGAGGTTCCCTTCGGGATAGACCCCCATAAAGGCCTGTGAAGGCCAGAACTCGAAGTAGGACCCGTTGAATTGGCCTTCTGCGATACGTTCCACATATACCTGGGGAGGAACCACGAGAAGCATGCCCACGACCAGGGGCAGAAAAAGCCTTCGGATCCTTTCCAGGCTGAATTGTCCCGGGGTCCTCTTGTTGAGAGCGTAATAGGTGCCCATCCCCGAGATCACGAAGAGGATGGGAAGACGCCATTGATTGACGAACAGCATGGGGAAGCGGATCCAGCTGTATTCCACATTGTTCTTGATGTGCCACCCCCAGGGGACAAAGAACATCCCCACGTGGTAGAGGATGAGTAATCCGAAAACAAAAACCCGCAGCCAGTCCAGATCGTAACGTCTCATGATTTCAAATTTTAGAGCTAAGATATCCCGAATAACAAGGCTTGTGGGTTCTTTGGTACGGATGACAAGGTTTTGGGACCAACGACAAACCTAAGAGCCCCTGAGTCGGCTCTCGAAGGCGGGGATCATGTTCCTGGACACGGGGATCTCCTGGGCGCAGTGTTCCAGGCTGAGTTGAAAACCCTGGGCATTTCCTTTTACATGCCTGAGGAAGGAGAGGTTCACGACATAGGAGCGATGCGTTCGAATAATATTGTCAATAGCCTGGGCCTGTTGTTCAAAATCGGAGATGGAGATGCGTTTGAGCATTTTAACAGGTTGGCCTTCCTTGTTCAGATGGATGGTGAGGTAGTTGCCCTCTGCCTTGGCGAAGATAAATTTTTCGACCTCGAGATCGAAATTGTCCATCTTCACCTGTGTTTCAATGGGGATAACACTCTTGTCCTTCTTTCGGGCCTCGAGGAGTCTGCTGCGTTCCAGTTCCTGCGCATCTCTGATGTAGCGCGCATTCAGCCTGTTGAAATTAACAGACACGATGAGGCCTACCAGGAGAATACCGACCAAAAATGTATTGCTTACCTCTTCCCGCAGATATCCCCAGGACCAGTTGTTAGGATTGTCGAAAATAAGGTCTCTGATCAGAAATTGCCCTATACCAATGAGCAGAAGAAAAGCACAAAGAAAAACTAGCTCTCTTCCTATGTTCCAATGCTCGTCAAGGGTGGGGGAAAAATGGATATATGGGTACATCAGAAGAAGAATCGCCAGGGGCATGAGCGAATGTAATACACAGATCCAGAAATAGTCCATCTTGTGTTCAGCCGAATTCACATTGAATGGGATAAAGAAATAGTTGAAAAATAGGGCCAGGAAAAAGATGATAAGACCAAAATACAGAAGTGACCTTCCTCTGAAATAAAAAGGATAGGGGGTTTGTAAAAACTTCTTAATGGAAGGAAATACGGCCATATTTTCAATTCTGGATAAAGCGATTACTTCTTAAAGGCCTCCATAGCCTTTCGGGTCTGTTCTGACAGCGCCAGTTTCCCGGTGATGGCTGCCCTGCTGACCAGCAGCTGATCCCACTCGCCCGTCCCCTGCCACAACACTTTCTTCAGGGCAATCAATGCGTCCCGGTTGTATGAGGAGAGCTGTGAAGAGAAGAAATCGAGTTCCTTATCCATCTCTTTTACATTCTGGAACACTTTGGAAAAGAGGCCTTTGTCTCTCGCCCAATAGGCATTTTTCCACTCTTTCGGGGACAGGGATAATTCTGCCAGTCCGGCTACCCCTGCCTTGCGTTCTACGGCAGGAGCGATCACCAGGGGGGCAATTCCGATGGTAAGTTCAGATAGCCTGACGGCTGCTTCCTCTGTGGCGAAGACATAGTCACAGGCAGCTATCAGGCCCACACCGCCCCCAACCGCTTTGCCCTGTACCCTCCCGATAATGGGTTGGGGACATTTCCTCATGGCATTGATCACATGGGCGAAGCCGCTGAAGAACACGGTACCTTCTTCGTGGCTAGATACGGAGAGGAGTTCGTCAAAGGAAGCCCCGGCACAAAAAGCCCTGTCTCCTTCCGATTTAAGGACAACGACTGAGACATCTTCCTTCCCGGAGATCTCCTCCAAAGTTCTCCTGAGTCGGTCCAGCATTTCAGAAACAAAGGAATTCCCGGCCGGGTGGCCAAATTCTATGGTTGCTACGCCGTTTTGTATATCCGTGTAAAGGCTGCCGTTAGGTCGGGTTGTTCCCATAGGAGATCGCTTTTCTCAAAATTAAGCCTTTTGTAAAAGGGGGCGAAATTTTCTCCTGAACTTCCATACCAGGGCTCCGCCGCGTATCATCATCCAGACGGTGATGGCGATCCAGATACCGTAAAGGCCTGAGTTATAGAACTGACCTATGTAAAGGACGGGGATAAACCCGAGGAAAGTGGCTGAAAGGAGCACGTTGCGCAGGTATTTCATCTCCCCCAGGCCCTTGAATAGGCCGTCAAAGACAAAGGCGACCGTGTTGATGGGCAGGGAAAGGATCACGATATAAAAGACGGAATAAAAAGTAATGAGGACCTCTTCCTCATTCGAGAACAACATGCCCAGGGGACGGTACAGGACAAAGCCTGCCAGCATCAGGACCAGGCTTACGCCGATTCCGTAAAGCATGATCTTTTTAGCCAGTTTCCAGAGATTGGTGTAATCCCTTGCACCGAGCAGACGGCCTCCCATGATATTCCCCGCAGCTCCGTACCCATCTATAAAGAAGGCTGCGAAGAGCCAGAGGTTGATGGCAATGGTATGGGCACCGATAAAACGGTCGCCAAGTGCGGTCGCTTCCCTCACCGCCAGTACCAAAGTGATATTCAGGGCCACAGCCCTCACAAAGAGGTTCAGGCTCATCCCGATCAGCCTGCCCAGCTCCGGGTGAACGGGTAACCTGGGCACGAGGGAAATATGGGTCTTGGTCATAAGCAGGTAGAGCGACATGGCTGCCATGACCCCCTGGGAGATCAGACTCGCCCAGGCTGCTCCTTCCAGGTTCATCGGGGGGATGAACCCTTCCACTCCAAAGACCAGGAGGAAGTCGAGCCCAATGTTTAAAGTGGCTCCTGCAATGGCGATCATCATGGGCCAGAAGGTATTCTGTAGCCCCCGGAATATGCCCATAACCGCAAAGGCAAAGAGGGTGAGGGGGAAGCCCCAGACGCGTATGGAGTAGTAGGAAACACAATATTCCAGGATCTTTCCTTTGGCGTTGAGAAGGAGAAAGATCTCTTCTACAATAAATACAGTGCCCAGCAGGATCACTATGCTGAGCATGACATTAAGGGCGATGGCCTGGGCGGGGAGGGTGGTAACCTGGTCGAGTTTGCCTGCACCCAGATACTGGGAAATAATGGCAGAGATCGCGCTGCGTGTCTGCCCCAGTATCCAGATCAGCATGGAGAGGAAGGCTCCGACGATCCCCACGGCTGCCAGGGATTCCAGCCCGTTTTCAGGAATATTGCCCACGATGGCGGTATCTGTGATAGACAGGATAGGCTCCGCGATCCCTGCAATGGTTGCAGGAATGGCGAGGCGGTTAATGGTCTTGTAGCTAACTCGGGTGGTCAAGCGTCAGGGATTAAAGGATGAGTTCATAGCAATAGAAGGGAAGCGGACTTTGTTTGGGGAAATAGACCGGTTCCAGTTTTTTGTACCCCCTGGCTTCATAAAATCTTTGGTTTCGTTCATTTTTGCTAAATGTGTCCAGTCTAACGGAAATGCAATTCTCAGCCTTTGCCATGTCTTCAGCATGGTCCATCAACTGTCGGGCCAGGCCCTGACCCTGATGCTCGGGATGCACGGCCAGTCGGTGAATGTACACGTTATTCCCGTTTGGAGTGAGCCATTTCACCGGCCTGTATTCCTCATCCATGTGGGTTGAGATGGTGATACAACCGACGATTTTTCCCGAAATGTCCAGGAGGTAGAGTTCACCCCGACTCAGATCTTTTAGGAAAGCTTTTTCGGACGGGTAGTGGTCATTCCACTGTTCTATTCCCATCTCTATCATGTGCTTTGCACAGGCCCGGGTAAGGCTCATGATCCTCGGAATTTCCCCTAACTTTGCCGTTCTGATCATTGATTCAAGCCAATTATTGCGTAAATTTATGGTTTAAATCCCTAACCGATATGAAGAACATCCTAGTACCCATCGGAACCTCTCCCAACGCCCACGAAACATTGCAATACGCAGTTGATCTCGCCTCACATTTCTCATCGAAAGTATACGTGATGGAGGTTTTCAATGTGGCAGGCGGTGCCGGTAGCCTGATCGATATTTCTGTCATGGTAAAGAAAAGTGGAAAAGAAAGGTTGAAGGAGGTCATTGGGAAGGTAGATGCCAAAGGGGTTGAGATCAAGATCGCAACCTATAACGGAGACCTGATAGACGGATTGAAGGAGATAGACCATGAGATAGGCATAGATCTGCTGGTCATTGCCCCGAGGAGCAATGATATCAAGGAGGAACTCTATCTGGGGCATACCTCAGGCCGGATGATCAAACGCACGGATATTCCGACACTGATTGTCCCCAAGGGCACCCAATTCAGTCCCTTTAAGATGATCCTGACCGGCTTTAAATCAGGTATTCTGAAAAAGAAAAGAATTCTAAATCCCCTTATGGAGATCAAGAACAAATTTGAGAGTGACGTACAATTGCTTCTGGTCAAAACCCCAGGGTATAACGATAAGGACTTGCAGGTGAACACCGCCCTGTTGGATCTGAGTTCCAGGCTTACACTGGCTGAACACGCCACCACCTACCTCGGTATTCTGGAACACATTCAGGCAATGAAACCCGACCTCCTTTGTGTTTTCAGACGAAAAAGAGGAGTGTTTATGAATCTCTGGGAGAAGAACACCATCCACAAATCCGAATTCTCTGCAAAGATCCCGGTCCTGGTACTTAGTGTTAAAAAGGATTAGAAACCATCAGATGCTTTGTTCGACTAAAGGGGAGGCATCAGACAGAACTTCTTCCATTGGCCTACGATAGGAATAAGGCATTTTGTTCGAATACCCGAATCGGATCAACAGAAGTGGATACCCTATATCGATACCTAGTAATTTTGTCATTTTTTCTCTCACTTCGAATTCTTCACAAGGCATATTCACATGGGCATGACTGATCTTAAGTTTACAGGCGGTAAGACCGAATCGCTGAAAGGCCCTGCCCAAATTTACCCAGTGCGTGACATCGTTTTCTTCAGCTATAAATAGCAGAAAGCCCGCAGAAGCCCTTATCAGTTTTTTCCATCGCTTGGCCTCGCTTTCAGCTGAGACAAACTTTTTCATGATGAGATTCCCCAGAAACTTACCAGTTCCGGGAAATCCCATACTTGCGTGCCAGATGCCATCTTTTTTCTTCTCAATTTCCGTCTTTGAAAACCGAATCCAGGAGACCAATTCTTCTACAAATTGTTTGTTCCGGAATTGGCGGATACTTCCCTCTATGATCAAGGGCTCTAATTGGTTAATTTCTTCAGGGGTTATAAATGATCGCACCTGAACACCTGGAAATCGTGTGGAATCTATAAGAAGTTCAAGATCTTCGGGAGATACCTCAGTATCCTTATACTCATTTCTGGTTACTTGTCTTTCTTTGATGTACCTGTACAAATAGTCCTTGTGACTCTCGCTGTTGACTTGTAATGCAATACAGATGAATTCTGCATCTCCATGTTTTTTTACGATCCTGACTTCAGGAAAATACCCGTCATTCAAGGCTGCTAGGACGATGTTTTCAACGGCACATCCCAGGCTGATGTACATAGCGTGGTGGTCAGCATCCACTACAGGCAGGGATTTTGTAAAATCCGGATAGATCTGGATTTCATTTTGGTCGATTTTAAATTTCCACGGTTGGGTGTTGTGTCCTGAAGGGGCCATAATCCCATATTCGATAATTTTCCGGATGGCTGAATTTGTTTTCATGACCTGAAAGAGTTAATAATTTTCGGCTCTAAAGTATGTTGGAGAAGTTGAATAATACAATGATAATGGTCAGGAAAAATGAGAACATTAAGTCAAATAAAACATTTGTAAATAGTGAGTTACGTAAAGTGATATAAAAGAAGAGTACTGCAAAACGCTCAGGAATAAATCAGATGATCGAGTGATTTAGAAAACGGGTTAGCTGGCGCTGCTCCGGATGATCTCCCGTCCTGCAAATACAAAAATTTGTTTTCTGGTCTTTCAGACCAGGCGCTTCAAAAGCAAAAATCCACTGAAGTGATCTTGGTTATTATAGAATGAAAATACCGGGTTAGCTATCGCTGCTCCGGATGATCTCCCGTACTGCAAATGCCAATTAAATCGCTTGAGCCATGCCTGCGGCATGGACGCTTCAGAAACAAAAAAACCGCTCGAGTGAACTCGGCTAATATTAATGGTTTAGAATACCGGGTTAGCTATCGCTGCTCCGGATGATCTCCCGTCCTGCAAATGCAATTTTCATCGCTTCGGCAATGCCTTCGGCATTGACGCTTCAGAAAACAAAAAACCGCTCGAGTGAACTCGGCTAATATTAATGGTTTAGAATACCGGGTTAGCTGTCGCTGCTCCGGATGATCTCCCGTCCTGCAAATACAAAAATTTGTTTTCTGGTCTTTCAGACCAGGCGCTTCTTCATAAAAAAAACCACTCAAGCAAGCTTGGTGGTTTTTTGAATTCTGAATCACACAAATTTTTGTGCTTGTTCTGTGGAGAATACCGGAGTCGAACCGGTGACCTCTTGCATGCCATGCAAGCGCTCTAGCCAGCTGAGCTAATCCCCCGCTTAGGAAGCGCAAAGGAACTAATTTTTAAGAAAGTTTCAAAATTCGTCCCCTTATTTATTTTAAGAAAAGAATAACGCAGGATGTTTTCCTTCTCCTCTCCTGCTTCCTATTTTTAGGCGTAAACAGAAAAAGTATGAAAGGTAAAGTAGCATATATCACCGGAGGCACCAAAGGAATAGGTTTAGGAATCGCCAAGACACTCCTGGGAGCAGGGATGAAAGTGGCCATTAGCGGGCGAAATGCTGAAGATGCGAGATCCGTGGCCCGTGAACTGGGTCCTGAGGACCGGGTGATGGGGCTGGGTTCCCATGTGACCCGTCCAGAGGATGAGGAAAAGGCCGTGGGTTCGATCCTGAAAAAATGGGGACAGCTCGATGTGGTTATCGCGAATGCAGGAGTGGGCATCTTCAACCCAGTGGATACCCTCAGTATAAAGGACTGGCAAAAAATGATAGACACCAACCTCAATGGTCCTTTCTACACTCTGAAGGCTTCCCTGGAGGCCCTGAAACGTTCAAAGGGATATTACATTACCATCGCCAGCCTTGCGGGGACCAATTTCTTTGCTGCAGGTGCGGGGTACAACGCTTCAAAATTCGGGCTGGTCGGATTTACTCAGGCTGCCATGCTCGATCTCAGAGCTTATGATATCAAGGTGTCTACGATCATGCCCGGGTCGGTGGCCTCTCATTTTAACGGGAACGAACCCGATGAGAGCGATGCCTGGAAGATCCAGCCGGAGGACATAGGAGAACTAGTGGAAGACCTTTTGCGAATGAATCCCAGGACCCTTCCTAGCAAAATTGAGGTACGCCCATCACGCCCGGACCGCAAATAGGCCTATTCGGCCCTGGCCTCAAAAGGCACCTGCAGGTCACACAAAGCGAGTAGAAGTTTCCGGAGTTGCTCACCGAAGGTATGGAGGGCATCGGGGTTTACAAAATACTGTTTCCCCGAAGTCCCGCCTCGGGATGGATCCGGAAAGCCTAATCGAAAGATCCCGTTTTCAAGGTTCCTGAAAGGAATGATCGCGGCCTCGAAAAGTGGTGTAGGGTGATGGTAATGGTACATCAGGGCGTAGGACATCATTTGAAAAGCCTTGTTTTTTTCCGGATCTGAAACGATGTCTTCCCATTCGCTTATCTCGACCTCTGATTTTTTGGTGTTTCCGGTCTTGTAGTCCAGGATCCTCAGCACCCCATCCTTCTTATCTACCCGGTCAATGGTTCCCTTCAGGAATAGGAGGAAAGGCAGTTCCGGGATTTCGATGGGTACCTGTACTTTTTCCTCGACAGCCAGGATCTCCACTTCGTGACGGGTACTTTCCTCTATTTCCATTTCAAGGTACTTCTCAAGGTAGTGCTGGATGACCTGAAAGGCTATGAGGTTTTTCCCGCTGTCGAGAGATACATTGGGATAGAATTCTGCAAAGGCATCCCTGGTGATGACAGGGATCTGGGGGAGCAGGGCTTTGATCTTAGCCGGATCGAGTACGGTGCCCACAAAAGGAGCGTAAAGCCGTTCGAGGCAGGCGTGGATGATGGTTCCGAAGGTGTTGGCAGCGATGTTCTCTTCCACCACATCGGTTTCCTCTATACCCAGCACGTATTTCTTATAGAAAAGGATGGGATCACGGATATAGGTGGCCAGGGCAGAGGGAGAGAATCCGCGCGAAGCCCTTGCCTTGAGAATCTCCAGCACGGACGCATCCTTATGGATGGTTTCCCTTACAGGTTCGGGCAATTTTAAAAGGGGTGAGGCGATGATATGCCTTATACTTCCCTCCTTTCTGTCCTCTGTCAGCAATTGAGATATAAATCTGCTTCTTTCCCCTCCCTCAAGCACATCAGGTTCTGTATTGTAAAGTAGGTATACGTGTTTGGCCCTTTGGATTAACCTGTAGAAATGGTAGGTGTACACCGCGTCCTTTTCCTTATAGGTGGGCATCTGGAATTCCTTTTTGAGGTCGAAAGGCAAAAAGGACCCATGGGTTTTACCCGAGGGGAGTATGCCCTCATTCAGGGAGGTAATGATCACGGTCTCAAAGTCGAGATTCCTGCTTTCCAGCATCCCCATGAGTTGTATCCCTTCCAGGGGTTTGCCGTAGAAATCAATTGTCTCCCTGGCCATTAGTTCCCTGAAAAGGCTCTGGAACGACTTGAGATCGGATATAAAATCGTATTTGTGTACATAGGTGCCGATCTCATTAAAAACAGCCTCCATTTTGCTGAGGTATTCCAGGGCTATGGAATCGTTTTCTGTCTTGTATTGATGTTTCAGCGCTGAGATCAAGGATTTAGAACTTTCTAATAGGGACAAGGGAGTGGTAACTCCTTGCGGGAACAAAAGGGAAAGCACTGCTTTGTCGCCGGTCTCACCTGTAATCAATTGAGGGGTTTTGATATAAATCCAGTTTCTCTCACGGATCATGGTACTAAGGGTTTCGAGCGTTTTTTCAGGCTTGTCGAATAAACCCTTCGCATAAGGATGGGACACCAGAGACAGGACATCTTTGTGATACCAGCCCTGCCCCTTCCAGTTTACTAAAATGGAAATGAACTCATGGAACAAACCCGCTACCGGTGTTTGGGCCAAAGGAAGCCCCATGGTAATGTTCAGTTGGGATATGACAGGAGGAATGGCATTAAGGATAGGGTTAAGGAGATTTTCGTCTCCCAGTACGATGGCAGTGCTCTTTTGAAAATCCGGCCTTTGAAAGGCGATCTCTTCCAGGAGGGAGCCTATATACTTAGCTTGTGATACACTTCTGGGGACCCCTATAACCCTGATCTCCTTATGAGAATTATAGCTCTCCACTGCACCTTTCAGAGATTTTCCGGACAGATATTTCCATTTTTTCAGGTACGAACGGATAAAATACCCTGCGTCATGGATCTTATCTTGGATAAATACCGGGTCTATGTCCCAGAAGATCTCTGCTCTTTTATGGGAGAGGAGAGTCTGAAATATTACCTGTTCGGCAGTATTCAGTGCGTTAAAGCCGATAAACACGTGCCGGGTATCTTCCGATTTCAGGGCGTAGTCCTCAACGGCCTCACTCGCCTTGCGATATACCAGCCCCTGGTATCCCGTGCTCATACCCAGCAGATGCTCCGAGAAAGCATTGTACAAAGGCTCCAGGGAATTCCAGAACTCTATATAGGTCTCGATCATGGGAGTCCTTTCAGGCCTCAAGTACCAATGGTCTGTTTCCTGTATGGCGCTGAGATAGGAGAAGATCTGTTTCTGGGGGATGAGATAGCGGTCTATTTCGTTAAAATCCTGCAAGAGGGTACCTCCCCATCTGGAAAAATCGTAGAAACTTTCTGCTTTTGTTCCCTGTAGTCTTTGATACACACCATAGAGTTCGAACAGGAGTTGGGTATTGGAAGCATACCGGAGGCCTGAAAGCATGGAAACAAACTCTTCTATGGTATAGATGGTGGGAGCAAAACCGGGTTTTTTAGCCGTCTTAGCGAACAATTGCAGAAGGAAAAGCCCCGCCCTTTTACTGGGAACGACCAGTACGAGTCGTTCATCTACAGGATACTGGGATCTGATCTCTGAGACCGCCTCTTCCAGAAATGTTCTCATATCCAAAAATAAAAAAAGCTCCGCATTTGCGGAGCTTTTAGTTCGTCTTTAAGTTATTAAAACTTAAGCAAAGTCTGTCGTATTAGTTAGAAGGTTTAACTAAGTTGATTTCAACTCTACGGTTTGTCCTTCTACCTTGACTAGTATTGTTGTCAGCAATAGGTCTGTCTTCACCGTATCCTGTTGCAGACAGTCTGCTGGAAGCAACCCCGTTCTCAATCAAATAGTTCATAACAGAATAGGCTCTTTCTTCGGAAAGTCTTTGGTTAGTTTTGGCGCTACCTACGCTATCTGTGTGACCATCGATGGTGAACTTTGAATTCTTATATTCAGCAAGTATAGCAACGATGTTTTGAAGAACTGCTTCTGATTCTGTTTTGATGGATGCTTTGCCAGTATCGAAAAGGATAGTTTTGGCATAGTCTAACAAGGTCTTTTGAACTGCCTCAGTTACTTCTGGACAACCATTGTTAGCAACGGTACCTGGAACATCTGGACAGATATCATCTTTGTCTAATACACCATCACCATCTCTATCTGGCCATGGGCATCCATTGTTAGCTGCAGGACCTGCTTCGTTTGGACAAGCATCATCTTTATCGGCTATTCCGTCACCATCAGCGTCAGGACATCCGGCAAGGGCAGCAAGACCTGCTTCGTTAGGACAAGCATCATCCTTGTCGGCGATACCGTCACCATCAGAGTCAGGGCAACCGTTAAGTTCTTTAGAACCAGCTTCATTAGGGCAACTGTCTTTTCCATCTTCTATGCCGTCACCGTCAGAATCAGGACATCCGTTGAAGGCAGCCAGTCCGGCAACCTCAGGACAAGCATCGTCCTTGTCGTAAATACCGTCACCGTCAGTGTCGGTTCCACCAAATTTGATGGAAATACCGGCCATGTGCTGAAAGTGCTTCACCCCGTAGTCCTCGAATGCGTGCTTGTATCCAGTTTGAAGTGTGAAGCCAATATTGTCAGTGAACCAAAGGCTGGCACCGATACCGGCATTGGCAGTACCAAATCCGATTTCGTCAACCCATGTATAACCACCACCGATCTCGATGAAAGGGATGATCATTTTTTCCTTTAAGATATTGTACTTGATCGTACCGTCAACAGCGTAGTGAGAAAGGTCGTCAGCTGCAACATCACCCAATTTGCTAATCCTGTTCAGGCTACCCCTTGCTCCTACAGAGAAACCATCTCCAACATATCTGGAAACAGATACATAGGATATAGAAGGCAAGATGTTCCAGTGATCGTTAACATTAAAGTACTCACTGAACAAAGTACCTGTTGGGTAAGCGGCGTCCTGGTCATTAGTAGGATAAACATCTATCGCGTTTACACCAAAGCTAACTTGCCACGGATTATTCTCATCCTGCGCTTGAAGGTTGTTAAACCCAATAAGAAATAGGCCAACAACTAATAATCTGCTAAGCTGTTTCATGTTCAAAATTTTAAGTTTAAGTGTTTATTAGCTGCAAATGTAAGTTGTTAATAATTATTAACAAAATCAATTTCTTTTTTTTTTCGCGTATGCCCCAGAAAACGGAAGGTTTTAGAGGATTTTGAGCACTTTTCCGACCTTGGTAAACGCCTCGATTGCGGTGTCCAAATGTGCTCTGGAATGGGCTGCTGATAACTGTACTCTGATCCTCGCTTTTCCCTTGGGAACCACCGGATAAAAGAATCCTATGACGTAAATTCCCTCTTCGAGCAACATATCAGCCATTTGCTGAGATAATTTGGCGTCGTACAGCATCACGGGCACAATGGCTGAGTCTCCGTCTATAATGTCGAAACCGGCTTCTTTCATACCTTTTTTAAAGTAACGCGTATTGTTTTCAAGGCGGTCCCGGAGTTCTGTGCTTCCTTCCAGCATATCGAAAACCTTAATAGAGGCCCCCACAATGGCCGGGGCCAGGGAATTACTGAAGAGATAGGGGCGGGAACGCTGCCTGAGCATTTCTATGATCTCTTTTTTCCCGGTGGTGTAGCCGCCCATGGCCCCGCCAAGCGCCTTCCCAAGTGTACCGGTTATGATGTCTATGCGGCCCATCACGCCTTTTTCCTCCAGGGTTCCGCGCCCGGTCTCCCCTATGAATCCGGCTGCGTGGCACTCGTCTATCATCACCAGTGCGTCATAGGCCTCCGCCAGGTCGCAGATCTCATCGAGGGGAGCGAGCAAGCCATCCATTGAAAATACCCCGTCAGTAACGATGATCTTAAATCGGGCATTGTCTGCACTGGCCTGTTTTAGCTGTGCCTCCAGGTCCTTCATATCATTATTGGCATATCGGTACCGCTTTGCCTTGCACAACCTGACCCCGTCTATGATAGAGGCGTGGTTAAGGGAATCCGAGATGATGGCATCCTCGGCAGATAGTAAGGGTTCGAAGACCCCTCCATTGGCATCAAAGGCGGCTGCATACAGGATGGTGTCCTCGGTACCGTAGAATTTGGCGATTTTTTCTTCAAGTTCCTTGTGGATGTCCTGGGTACCGCAGATGAATCTTACGGAGGACATCCCGAATCCGTGGGAGTCCAATGCATCCTTGGCCGCCTTGATCACTTCCGGGTGAGAGGAAAGCCCCAAATAGTTATTGGAGCAGAAATTGATCACCTCCTGCCCTGTCGATATGGTAATGACGGCACCCTGAGGAGAGGTAATGACGCGCTCTTTCTTGTAGAGGCCTGCTTCTTTGATCGATTCCAGTTCTTCCTGGAGATAGTTCTTGATAGTGCTATACATATCTATATGAATACGGGTTTGATTTGTTCGCCTACATAAATCAGGACCTTGTTTTCGACCTGGTATCCCATGGAGCTCAGTACTTCCGAATAGGAATTGAGCTGGTCTGCATGGGCCGGGCTTTGAATCCCGGTTTTATAATCGAGAACCGATACTTTGAGACCTTCGAAAACCATCCTGTCGGGTCGCAAAATTACCCCATTTTCTGCAATTAGGGCCTGTTCGTTCTTAATAATGGGGCCGGATTCATAAAAAGGTGCCAGCCGGGGATGCTCAACGATGCTTGTGAACAGCTTTAGATAGGCCTCTTCCTCTTCTAACGGTATGGTACCGCTCGACACCAGTTCCGAGACCGCTGCAGGGATGTCCCCGCCAGACTCAATAATACTCATGCCGAAGTGAAAATGATTGCCGCGGGAGAGGGCGAGTTCTCTGGCAGTCCCCCAGAGTTCACCTGCACGTGTACTGATTTCCAGGCGCCCCTCGGACTTGGTTGAATAGGTATAGGGGATCGACTCCTGTTCGAGATCGGAAGAATGCCCGGGCCCAACTTCCCCGAGTTTGCCAAAATCGTACCTGCTTCGTTCCCTGTCCCATAAGCCTTCGGCTATAAGGAAATTTATGAATAAGCCCGAGTAGAGATTTGTTTTGTGAACACCATTTTTGTCCAGGTCCATTTCGGAGATCACATATACCCCCTGAATTCCCCGGGTAAGGGCTACGTAAAGGACGTTGAAGGCATCGAGTTCCTGTTTGTGCTCTTCCTCGAGATACACTTCCCTGGATGCATCGTTATACCCCTCCATTTCCGCCTTTTTGCTCAGGAGCAGATGGTCGAAACCCCTCAGGACTTCGTCCCTGGAGTTTACCCATAACTGCGTGCCTCTGTCATCATATATATTGGCATTGGCAAAAGGGAATATCACAAAGGGGAATTCCAGGCCTTTGGATTTGTGGATCGTCATCAATTGGACCGCATCCGTGTTCTCAGGGGCAGGGATGCTCCAATTTCCCTTATTCTTCTCCCAGTGGTCGAGGAAGGAATTGATCCCGGATTCCATGTGTTTCTCAAACTCCAGGATCTCGTCGAGCAGGGCACTGATAAACGCATGCGAAACATCTGCCAGGCCAAATTTCTCAATGGCGTACTCCAGGGCATCATAAGGGGTTCTTCGGGCAAAATTGGCTGTATCGAAATCGTATTTATTTTTAAATAAACGAGGAAGGTCTGAAAGGTTTTTGGAGATGAATGCGTGCCTGCCCTCTGACTTGCTGAGATAGAGAAGGAGGTCGTACTGAACGTTGAGGTCTGTGGTCTGGGAAGCGTGTTTAAGTAGGTTGATCAGGAACCTGACCGAAGGATCACTCTCGAGCAAAAGGGCATCCGACGAGATCACGGGGATCCTCTTCTCCATCAATTGTCTGGCGACCTTCACACCCTGGATATTGGATCTTACGAGAACGCATATATCCCTGTAGGGAACATTCTTTTCCAACAACTCCCCGATGACCTGCATCACTTCGGTACAATGATACAGGTCTCTATCGGCCGTGTCCTTTTCAAGGAACCTCAAACTGACGAGTCCGCCATCCAGGGAGGTGTGCTCCTGGTTGTTGCCCTGAAAAAACAACTGCCGGTAGAGTTCGTTGTTCAGGTAAGGTACCGCGGAAGTAAAAAAGCGGTTGTTAAAATTTACTACCTCTTTATAGCTGCGGAAATTCCGTTGAAGGGGTTTGGTTTCGGGAGGGATGCCAAAAAGGGCGTCACTGCCATGGATCAGATTGAGGAAGAGCTCTGAACGCCCTCCTCTCCAGCGATAGATAGCCTGTTTGGCGTCCCCTACCAGGAACAGGCTGCCTCTTCTACCTTGCAGATCTTCACTTTGGAGCGCATGGGAGATCAATGGCACCAGGTTTCTCCATTGCAAAAGGGAAGTGTCCTGGAATTCATCTATGAAGTAATGCCTGTATTTCTCCCCAAGGCGCTCGTATATGAAAGGGGCGGGCTGATCCCGGATCTGTCCTGAGATCAGGGTATTAAAGGCTGATATGTGGATCTGTACCCTTTCTTCGAGCAAGGTGTCAATCTCTTTTTGCAAGGCGTTGAGCAAGGTCAGGGGGACGAGGTTCTGATAGATATTTCTCAGGAAGAGCAATCTGTTATGGGCCTCTCTCAGAGGCGTCCAAAGCTCTGTAAACCTGGGCATGAGTCCATCTATAACAGTCTTTTTGTGCTCGGAGAGGCTTTTACTGTAAAGCGCCTCGTCCCCAAAATTGGCTTTCCAGTCTGCCTTGTAGTTTGTACCTACAGGATTTTCCTGCATTTTTTTCATAAAATCGGGGAACCAGCCCGATCTGAAATCCGACCTTTCCAATCCGGCTTCGGCTATGTGCTTCAAAACTTCCGTCGCCATCTTATTAATATCCCCGTAAAGGCTCCGGATAACCCTCTTCAGGTTCTTTTGCAGGTCCAGGAAGGCATCGGTGTCCTTGTTCTTCAGGACTTTCAGGAAGGAGAGGTGGTTCTCATCGAACAGCATGGAGCCTACTTTATTCAGGTCATAACTGACGTCCCAGCTTTTACCTTCTTCTATTTTTTCCAGGGCGAAGTCGACGATCAAGTCCGTAAGCCTGTTGCCTGGCCTTGCGTTTCCCAGCATCCTGTCTATACCCTCGCTGAGCAACAGGTCCTTGTCCAGGACCACTTCAAAGTTATGCGGTAGTTTCAGGTCGCGCGCAAAGGTTCTGATGATCCGGTGGTTAAACTTGTCTATGGTGGAAATATCGAAGAATGCGTAGTTGTGGAGGATCTCCCTCAAGACCCTGCCGGATCTGGCGCACAATGCTGCCGGAGGTAAACTAAGTTCCTCGGAAACCTGTAAAAACAGGGCGTCATTGTGGGTTTTTTCAGTATCTGAGGCGAAGAGGGATAGACTTTTCAGAATCCGCTGCTTCATTTCATTGACAGCCTTGTTAGTAAAAGTGATGGCAAGGATTCGCCTGAATTCCTGCCGGCCGTCTTCCGCGAGGATGAGTTTCAGGTATTCCTTGACCAGGGTAAAGGTCTTGCCTGAACCCGCAGAGGCATCGTAAATCTGATAGGAGTGCAGCAGTCGTTGTTTTACCTCGCAAAATAAGCAAACGCCGACAGTTCTTAACATAAAATTAGGGGATTATAAATGTTAAAATCCCTAAATTTGACACTCACGGATTATTAACAATTAACAATACAAATATGGCATTTGAACTACCAAAATTACCCTATGCATACAATGCGCTCGAACCGTATATAGATGCGCGTACCATGGAGATCCACCATACAAAGCACCACAACGGATATACCTCAAAACTAAATGCTGCCATTGAGGGAACACCCATGGCCGGCAAGGGCATAGAAGAGATCCTCAAAGGACTCGACATGAATAACAAAGCGGTGCGAAACAATGGTGGGGGATATTTCAACCACTGCCTGTTCTGGGAGATCATGGGTCCCAATGCCGGGGGAAACCCGTCTGGCGAACTCGCAGACGCTATCGGAGATGCTTTCGGGTCTTTTGAGAACTTCAAGAACAAATTCAGCGATGCGGCCGGAGGTCAGTTCGGTTCCGGATGGGCCTGGCTTTGCGTACACAAAGGAGGAAAGGTTGAGATCTGTGCGACGCCGAACCAGGACAACCCATTGATGCCCAATGTAGGCTGTGGAGGGTATCCCATCCTGGGGATAGACGTCTGGGAACACGCTTATTACCTGCACTACCAGAACAGACGACCTGATTATATCAACGCTTTTTTCAATGTGATCAACTGGAATAAAGTGGCTGAGAGCTACAAGGCACACAAATAATTGAGCAGAGACAGGAATTATAATGAGAACCGCGACTCTAATTGGGTCGCGGTTTTTTTATATAATGATATGACTGTCAATAGAAAAGGGCGGAGAAGCCTCCACCCTTTTCGTCCCAAATCTTACCATAAACTTAACCTACTTATGCTATGGCACTACTAAATTACTGGTATTGTGAGAAATAACAAAAAAAAACAAGGAAATTTTGGACAATAAGATACTTTCAGCCAAAGAAGAAATGGACTGAAAAGAAAAGATTTCAGGTAATATTCTGATAATCAGAAATAAAAAAGGCAGGATAGATCCTGCCTTTTTTCCCCAAATCTTACCATGAACTTAACCTACTTATGCTATGGTCCTCCAAATGTAATTCAAGGCCGGGCGCCGCAAAAAGGTTTTGGACAAAATCCTTTTTAATCAGATGAAATACCATTTGAGGAGGATTGACGGGCTGAGGTTGAAGAAACGGACTACAAAAGGCGGTATTGAGGGCATTCTGGACGGTTGAACAATAAAAAAGGTGGAGAAGTCTCCACCTTTTTTGCCCCAAATCTTACCATGAACTTAACCTACTTATGCTATGGCAAGTCTAAATGTAACTTTGATTGCCCCCGTTCGACGATAAAGGCGATGAAATGCATAAAATATCGATGAAATGCACAATTTTTAACAAAACCCTCCTGTTTTACCCTAATAGGCCCGTTCGTTCTTGCCTTCATAAAAGTTGATGAATGCCCTGTTTACGACCTTATTTCCTCCCGGAGTGGGATAATCGCCTGTAAAATACCAGTCGCCCAGATTCTTCGGACACGCCTGGTGGAGGTTCTCAATGGTCTGGTAGATGATCTCGACCTCGGCTTTGATTCCTGCCGGACTCAGGAGCTCCCCTATCTTCTGAGAGATCTGATCCGCACTGAAGGGGGCGTAAAATTCCTTTACATAATTGATGATCTCGCTGTCCTGCCGGTGGATCTGTTCTTTGCATTTGTGATAGATGTCCTCCACGAGAGACAGACTGTTGTTCTCACGGTGCAACTCCAACGCTGCCTTGAAGGCGATGAAATCCTCCAGTTTTGCCATATCTATCCCATAGCAATCGGGATAGCGGATCTGGGGAGCAGAAGAAACCACGATGATCTTCTTGGGCGACAGCCGGTCGAGGATACCTAATATGCTGTTCTTTAAAGTAGTGCCACGGACGATACTGTCATCTATGATCACCAGGTTGTCATTTTCGGTAACCGAGCCATAGGTAATATCGTAGACATGTGCCACCAGGTCATCCCTGCTGCTGTCCTGGGTGATAAACGTCCTCAGCTTGGCATCCTTTATAGCGACTTTTTCAATTCTCGGCCGGATCTCGAGGATCTCGTGTAATTCGTCCCTGCTGATGCCCGATCCGATCTCCAGGATCTGTTCTTCCTTTTTCTTGTTCAGGTAGTTCTGGGCTTCTCTCACCATCCCCAGAAAGGAGGTTTCTGCCGTATTGGGGATATAGGAAAAGACGGTATTCCTGATATCGTGATCGATGGAGGTAAGGATCTTGGGGAAAATGAGCCTCCCCAGTTCCTTCCGTTCCTGGTAGATCTCAAGGTCGCTCCCTCTCGAGAAATAGATGCGTTCAAAGGAACACGCCTTCCTCTCCATGGGTTCCATGATCTTTTTCACGCTTACTTTTCCGTTCTTCTTGATGATGATCGCATGCGCGGGGTCCAGTTCTTTCACGGCCTGGTACTGAACGTTGAAAACGGTCTGTATGGCCGCCCTTTCAGAGGCCACGACCACAACCTCCTCGTCCTGGTAAAAATAGGCAGGACGAATACCAGAAGGGTCCCTGAGTACAAAGGCATCCCCGTGTCCGAGCATGCCGGCCATGGCATATCCGCCATCCCAGTTCTTCGCAGCCTTTCTAAGGATCTTTGCCAGGTTGAGACGCTCAGCGATCAGGGGGGAGGCTTCCATCTTATTGAACCCTTCCTTTTTGATCTGTTTGTAAAGTTTTGCGACCGCGTCGTCCAGGAAATGACCGATCTTTTCCATGACCGTTACCGTGTCCGCCATTTCTTTGGGGTGCTGTCCCAGCTGTACGAGGTTGTCGAACAACTCGGCCACGTTGGTCATATTGAAGTTTCCGGCTACGATCAGGTTCCTGTGCATCCAGTTGTTCTGGCGCAGGAAGGGGTGGACGTTCTCTATACTGTTTTTCCCGAACGTACCGTATCGAACATGGCCCAGAAGTACTTCGCCAATGTAGGGGATATGCTTCTTTTGAGCCTCTGCATCATCGGCGTATTCCGGATGCTCCACAAAGGCCCGGTTGACGCGGTCCGTGATCTGGGCGAAGATATCCTGAATCGGCTGTGCCTGTACGGACCTTACCCTGCTCATATATCGCTGTCCGGGTTGTACATCCAGTTTGATACTCGCAAAACCAGCCCCGTCCTGTCCCCGGTTGTGCTGCTTCTCCATCATGAGGTACATCTTGTTCACCCCGTAGAAAGCAGAACCGTATTTTTTCTTGTAATAATCAAGGGGTTTCAGCAATCGGATCAGCGAGATCCCGCATTCGTGTTTTATGGCGTCGCTCATAGTTCAATTCATAAAAAAAGCCCTGATCCGGCAGGGCATTATCTCAACTCAATATCGAATTGTGTCAACTGTTTAAATTGCTCCAGTCGACTTTCAGCTTCTTCCTTAGTCAGATCCTGCATCCGCTCGGTACCGAACTTCTCCACGCAGAAGGAAGCGAGGTTGGATCCGTGGATCACCGCATTCCTGAGATTGTTAAAGGACACATTTTCCGTTTCTGCCAGGTATCCCACAAATCCGCCTGCAAAGGTGTCGCCCGCCCCGGTTGGATCAAAAACATCCTCAAGCGGGAGGGCAGGAGCAAAGAAAACTTCCCCATTGTGGAATAGCAGGGCCCCGTTCTCCCCTTTCTTGATCACCACGTACTTCGGACCCATTCGATGGATCTTCTGTGCCGCCCTGACCAGGGAATATTCGTTGGAAAGCTGCCTTGCCTCGCTGTCATTGATCGTGATCACATCCGTCCTGCCAATCACCTCTTTCAACTCAGGCATGGTGTGGTTCATCCAGAAGTTCATGGTATCGAGTACGGTGATCTTTGGCTCTTCCTTCATCTGTTCGATGGCCTTGAGTTGGACGGAAGGGTGCAGGTTGCCCAGCATGAGCACGTCTGCATCCCTGAAGTGTTCCGGGATCACAGGTTCAAAATCCGCCAGGACGTTCAGCTCGGTGGTCAGGGTTTCCCTGCTGTTGAGGTCTGTATTGTATTTACCGCTCCAGAAGAAGGTCTTCCCCTCTTTTTTGATCTCAATGCCAGAGATGTCGATCCCTTTTTTCTTGAGCAGGCTCAGGTACTCCTGTGGAAAATCCCCTCCTACTACGGAAACGATGGCTGTTTTTGCCTTGAATTGGGCGGCAGCCAGGCCAATAAAGGTGGCAGCACCTCCCAGGATCTTATCCGTTTTTCCGAAAGGGGTTTCTATAGCGTCAAAAGCTACCGTTCCCAATATCAAGAGCTTGCCCATAAACTAGCTTCAAATTCGATGCAAATATACGCTTTTGTAATTGCCCCGGCAGACTTAGAATTCAGGAATACTCCCCTCGCTTATTTTCGACCGAAATCAGCCGGTATCTCACCCCAGGCAAGGGTTTCCCATTTTACGATGGGGGTGGTGTAGGAATTCTTTTGCAGCCATTTCTCTGCCCGTTCTACGAGGTCGAAAAGTTCCCGGTTTCTGGGATTGGGTTCCAGTTTGGTGTTGCAGCGTTTTTTCCGCACCCAACTGATAGCGGTACGCGAATCGGAATACAGGACCCTGTCCGAGCGGCGTTCTTTTAAAAACGCGAGGCCGTGAACGATGGCCAGGAATTCCCCGATGTTATTGGTTCCTTCTGGAAAAGGTCCTTGTTTAAATAGTCTTTTCCCGGTCTTGGTATCGACGCCCTGATATTCCATTTTACCGGGATTGCCACTGGAAGCTGCGTCTACGGCTATGGAATGCAGGTTGGGCTCCCCGATCCTGATCAATTCCTCGGACGTGAGCCGGGGCTCTTTCTTCTTTTTTTGCCCTTTAAAGGCGGCGTATGAACTGTTGTAGGCCTTTTCGGCCAGCTCCTTATCTGCAAAACCCATGTACTGAGCACCTTTTATTCCGGAGATCTGCCGTTTACATTCTTCCCAGCTTCCGTAAACCCCGGGGACCTTTCCCTTCCAGACCACGTAGAATTTGTTTTTAGACGCCATCAGTTTCCGGTTAAAAGCTCTTCGATAACCCTCGGGAAATGCTTGTGTTCGAGCAGCCTTACCTTCCTGCCGATCTCTTCTGCCGAATCTTCCGGATCCAGGGATGTTCTCTGTTGCTCGATAACAGCTCCCTCGTCATACCTTTCATTCACGTAGTGGATGGTGATGCCGGATTCCTTTTCCCCATGGGCTTTTACCGACTCATGGACGTAATGCCCGTACATGCCTTTTCCCCCGTATTTGGGGAGGAGTGCAGGGTGAATGTTGATGATTTTGCCGGAGAATGCCTGTACCATTTCCTTTGGTATCAGGCGGAGGAAGCCCGCCAGTACAATGAGATCCGGGTTGATACTTTTCAGGAGTTGGAGGACCAACCCCCCTCCTTTGAAGCTGGCACGATTAAAATAAAACGCCGGGATACCGAGGGAGTTGCAACGCTCCAGGACATAGGCATCCTTTTTGTCCGTAAGGACACAGGAAATAGCAATTCGGGGATGATCCTCAAAGTACCTGGCGATGTTCTCCACATTGGTGCCGGAACCTGAAGCGAACAGGACGATATGTTTCATTTTTGAATTCAAGTAGTGGAAGTTTGATCGACCCGTCGGGAGGCTAACAACATGGTTTACAGTTCAGAAAAGGGCGATCAGCTTGGCATCAGTAACCTGTCCTCACGCGTATTTTTTATGCCACTAAAGTAATATACTTGCGATTAAATTTCTTAAATTACCCTACAATTTGGCTTCTGGTGGTGAATTTCCACCAAAGTTTTTTATTTTTGCCAACAATTAAAAATTTAAACCAAAAAAATTATGTCAGACATTGCATCAAGAGTAAAGGCAATCATCGTTGATAAGTTAGGAGTTGATGAAAACGAAGTTGTGGCAGAGGCTAGCTTCACCAACGATCTCGGGGCAGATTCATTGGACACTGTTGAACTGATCATGGAATTCGAAAAAGAGTTTGATATCCAGATCCCGGATGACCAGGCAGAGAATATCGCAACCGTCGGCCAGGCTATAAGCTATATTGAAGAGGCCAAATAAATAATGATATAAGTAACATCTTGTAATTTATCCATGTGGTTTCCACGCTGCATGGATATTTTTTTTAATTTTCGCTTGGTATAGGTACATCTCTCATAAAAAATGGTTCTATGGAGTTAAAACGAGTAGTAGTCACCGGATTAGGCGCATTAACGCCCATTGGGAATACCCTCGAGGAATACTGGGAAGGACTCAAATCAGGGAAAAGCGGTTCTGCACCTATTACTTACTACGATACCGAAAAATTTAAGACCAAGTTCGCCTGTGAGCTAAAAAATTTCGATCCTCAGAATTTTTTTGACAGGAAGGAAGCCAGAAAACTTGACAGATTCACTCAGTACGCCCTGGTTTCCTCAGATGAGGCTATTGCAGATTCGGGTCTCGACCTGAATGCGCTGGACAAGTTCAGGGTAGGCGTAATCTGGGGAGCCGGGATCGGGGGTCTGGAGACCTTCCAGAACGAGGTGATGGATTTCGCCAAGGGGGATGGAACTCCCAGATTCAATCCTTTTTTTATCCCCAAGATGATCGCAGACATCGCCCCGGGGAATATCTCGATCAAGCACGGGTTCATGGGTCCCAACTATACGACGGTTTCGGCCTGCGCCTCTTCGGCAAACGCCATGATCGATGCCCTTAATTACATCAGACTGGGATATTGTGACGTAATTGTGACCGGAGGAAGCGAAGCTGCAGTGACCATGGCCGGTATGGGGGGCTTTAACGCCATGCATGCTCTTTCCACCCGAAACGACAGCCCGGAAACGGCCTCAAGGCCTTTTGACGCCACCAGAGACGGATTCGTCCTGGGGGAAGGCGCAGGTGCCCTTATCCTGGAAGAATACGAGCACGCCAAAGCCAGGGGCGCCAAGATCTACGCCGAGATGGTCGGCGGAGGGATGTCCAGCGATGCTTACCACATGACAGCTCCTCACCCCGATGGGATCGGTGTGGTCCGCGTGATGGAAAACTGCCTTCGTGATGCCGGCATGAAACCCGAAGAAATAGATGCCATTAATACCCATGGAACTTCTACACCTCTGGGGGATGTGGCCGAACTGAAGGCGATCTCCCAGGTATTCGGAGAACACGCACCTGATATCAATATCAATTCGACGAAATCCATGACGGGCCATTTGCTGGGCGCGGCAGGGGCCATAGAGGCCATCGCCTCCATCCTGGCCATGAAGCACAGTCTGGTACCGCCTACGATCAACCATTCCACCGTAGACGATAATATCGATCCAAAATTGAATCTGACCCTGAACAAGGCACAACCCAGGGATGTAAAGGTGGCCATGAGCAATACCTTCGGATTCGGCGGGCACAACGCCTGCGTGATCTTTAAAAAAATAAGTTAGACGCCGGATGAATTTTCCCTCAAATATCTTCAATTCCCATTCTAAAAAGGATGGGGATTTTTTTTTAGGGATATCAAAAGTACTGGGCTTCAAGCCAAAGGATGTCAGTATCTATAAAAAGGCGTTCCTGCATCGTTCCGCCAACCAAAAAGATAAGAAGGGCAATCCGATGAACTACGAGCGCCTGGAATTCCTGGGGGATGCCATGCTGGGAACCATTATCTCCAAACACCTCTACAACGAAGTTCCTGGAGGGGATGAGGGCTACCTGACAAAAATGCGATCCAAGATCGTAAGCAGGAAGCACCTCAATGAACTGGGGAAGGACCTGAACCTCATACGTTTTGTAGAAACAAAGATCCCAAAATCCCATTTTGGAGACAATATCCACGGGAACGTTTTTGAGGCCCTGATCGGGGCCATCTATCTCGACAAAGGGTATAAGTACTGTGAAAAGTTCATTCAGGAACGGGTGATAGAACCCTACGTCGACATCGAACAGCTGGAAGGCAAAGTGATCAGTTACAAAAGCCTTCTGATCGAATGGTGCCAGAAACAAAAGAAGGAATTCAAATACGATGTGTACGAAGACAACGGGAACGATCCTTTGAAACACTTTGGGGTGAGGCTGACCATCAACGGCAAACAGGTGGCCAAGGCCCGGGCCACCTCCAAGAAGAAGGCAGAAGAAAAGGCCTCAAAAAGAGCCTTTTTTGCCCTGCAGCACAAAATAGAAAATTCCTGATCCTTTCCATTGAGAAAAGATGTGCGCTCCTATTTCACCGGGAACTGACTAGGTGAATAACGTTATAAATTATATATTTACATCTTAGGCTTTTTTATGGGGTCAAGCATGCGGATATTGGAAGATTTTTATGCTGAGGAGTTTGCGCTGGCAGGGATTCACACCGGCCTGGAGGACTACTCCCTGGTCTACGCCCTTAACAAAATCCTGAAACTCAACCTCAGGAGGGCCGTAGAGGATCTTTCTTTTACCTCCGGGATCTTTTACCCGTATTTTGAATGGAAGGATGAATTGTATGACCGGAACTGGTCGCTCCTGACCAATTCATGTATAACGATGCACAGGGGCCATTCGGATGATCTTTTTCCGGAAGAACCTTCTTTTTCGAACCATCCCCTGGTGCCCGAACACAAAGGAGTGAACTTCCTGCTAAAAACAGAAGAGGATGCATTGAATGCGGAGGTGATCTCAAAGATCAAAACCATTCCCGGTGTTATTACGGCCTATGTCATTGAAACAGTGAGCCTGAAGTCGAAGACCAACTTAATTTTTTAGAGAATGCCGAACAAGAAGAAGACAAAGATAGTAGCTACCCTTGGACCTGCCTGCAGTGACAAGGAAACGCTCAGGAAAATGATTGAGGCCGGGGTTGATGTGTTTCGCGTCAACTTCTCCCATGCGGATTATGACGATGTTAAGGCGCGTATTGAAATGATCCGAGAGCTCAACGATGAGCTGGGCATATACACGGCCATCCTGGCCGATCTTCAGGGACCAAAACTCCGGGTAGGAGTAATGGCCGGGGAAGTGGTGGTGGCCCCTGGGGATGAGATCACCTTTAAGACGGGAAAGCCTTTTGAAGGCAATTCCCAAAAAGTCTATATGAACTATAGCGAATTCCCCAGGGATGTAAATCCGGGAGAAAGGATCCTCCTCGATGACGGAAAACTGATCTTCGAGGTGCTTGCCACCAACAAGAAAGATGAAGTACAGGCCAGGGTGATCCAGGGAGGGCCGCTGAAATCCAAAAAAGGGGTGAACCTGCCCAACACGAACATTTCGCTTCCCGCCCTGACCAAAAAGGACATCAAAGATGCGATCTTCGCCATTTCCCAAAAGGTAGACTGGATCGCATTGAGCTTTGTACGCTATAGTCAGGACCTCATCGACCTGCAGAACCTGATCGAGGAACACTCCGAGCACAAGATCCCCATCGTGGCCAAGATCGAAAAACCAGAGGCCGTTGAGAACATCGACAAGATCGTATCTTACTGCGACGGACTCATGGTGGCCAGGGGAGATTTGGGGGTTGAAGTACCTGCCCAGGAAGTACCATTGATCCAGAAGACACTTGTGCTAAGGGCCAAAAGGGCCAGAATACCAGTGATCATAGCCACTCAGATGATGGAAACCATGATCACCAGCCTTACGCCCACCCGGGCTGAAGTGAACGATGTGGCCAATTCCGTTATGGACGGTGCCGATGCGGTCATGCTCTCCGGGGAGACCTCGGTGGGGAATTACCCCGTACAGGTTATAGAGAAAATGTCGAGTATTCTGCAAAGCGTAGAGGGATCTGAGCTTATCAAAGTGCCCCAGGAACCACCCCATATCAGGACTAAGCGATACATCACCAAAGCGGTCTGTTTCCACGCGGCCACCATGGCCAATGAGATCAAGGCTAAAGCGATATCGACCCTGACCAATAGCGGATATACGGCCTTCCAGATCTCTGCCTGGAGACCCAGTGCACATATCCTGGTTTTCACTTCCAATAAGAGGATCCTCACCCAGCTGAACCTGCTGTGGGGAGTTAAGGCTTTTTATTACGACAAATTCGTGTCTACCGATGAGACCATAGAGGATGTGAACCGCATCGCCTGTGAAAAAGGTTTCCTGGAAGCCGGGGATATGCTTATCAGCCTGGCGGCCATGCCCATCAAAGCCAAGGGAATGGTGAACACCCTTAGGGTCACAGAAATCGATTCCTGTAGTTTTTAGGGGATTACAACTCAAGTCTGAGCTGTACAGAAACACTCTTTTCCCCCTCGTGAGAAGCGTCCTTTCCCCTGAGGTTAGACAAGGAGATCCCCAAAAGCCTGACCGAATTGTCCAGGGGCTGCTGGTAGAGCAGATCCAGGGCGGTGTCCAGGATCAGGTCTTTGTCTGAGATGAAATAAGGAAGGGTCCTGCTTCGGGTTTGCAGCGTAAAATCACTGTATTTGATCTTTAGGGTAACCGTTCTGGCGGAGGTGCCCGCTTTTGCAACCCTCCTGGCCAGTTCTTCGGCGATGAGTCCCAGCCGGTCTTTCATGAATACCTCGCTGCTCAGATTCTCGCTGAATGTCCGTTCGGCCCCCAGGGATTTGGGAATGCGGTGAGACCTGACCTCACTGCGATGGATCCCCCGGACCACTTCATAATAGTGGATCCCGCTCTTGCCAAAGTGCTCTTCCAGGAATTCCAGGCTTTTATCCTTCATATCCTTTCCTGTAAAGATCCCCAGCTGATACATCTTTTCTGCGGTCACCTTGCCCACACCGTAGAACTTCCTGATGTCCAGGTCTTCGAGAAATGGGATCACTTCTTCCGGTTCTATCGTCTTCTGCCCGTTGGGTTTATTGATATCGCTGGCTACCTTGGCTATAAATTTATTGACCGAGATACCTGCTGAAGCCGTCAGGCCGACTTCCTCGAAAATACGTCTGCGGATCTCACTGGCGATCAGGGAGGCGGAGGGATTGCCCGCCATATTACTCGTTACATCCAGATAAGCCTCATCCAGGGAAAGGGGTTCCACCTTGTCTGTGTAGTCAAAGAAGATAGACCGGATCCTGGAGGAGATCTCCTTATACCGGTCGAACCGAGGTTTTACAAAAATGAGTTCAGGGCATAACTTGGCGGCCAAAACGCCACTCATGGCACTCCTCACCCCGAATTTTCTGGCCTCATAACTGGCGGCAGCCACAACCCCTCTTTTTGCACCTCCTCCAACCGCAATGGGCTTTCCTTTCAACTCCGGATGGTCTAACTGCTCTACGGATGCATAGAAGGCATCCATATCCACATGGATTATTTTGCGGATGGGAAATTCGAAAGACATAAACAAATTTAAGTCATATCTTAGTTTTATGGACCAGGCCGTTAAAACCGCTATACTTTTGGGAGCTACAGGATTGACTGGGGGTAGATTGCTGGAAAATCTCCTCTCCGACACGAGGTATGGACGGATCAGGGTTTTTTCCCGTTCCCCTTTGGATATTTCCCATCCCAAACTGGAAGTGCACAAGGGGGATCTCTTAAAGCTCTCCGAGTTCAGGTTGTCCTTTAAAGCAGATGAGGTCTTTTGCTGTATAGGCACGACCAAAGCTCGTACCCCCGATAAGGAAAAGTACAGGGCCATCGATTACGGCATCCCAGTGGCCGCTGCACAATTGTGCAGGGAGAACGGTATAGAAACCTTCCTGGTCATATCTGCCCTGGGGGCAGATCCCAGGAGCCGGGTCTTCTACAACCGTACCAAGGGGGAAATGGAAAAGGCGGTTTTGAATAGAGGGATTAAGCGAATCTTTATACTTCAGCCTGCGTTGATAAGTGGGCAAAGGGATGAAAGCAGGCCCGGGGAATGGATCGCAAAGCAGCTTTTTAAGGTGCTGGACCTTTTGCTGATCGGACCTCTGAAAAAGTACAGGTCCATAAAGGCCGAGGAGATCGCCAGGGCCATGATCTGGCTTGCCAACAACGACTATGAATTTAAGAGGATAGAATCTGATACCATAAAAAGCCTGGCTAATGCTTGAGATTGAAAGAAAGTTTCTGGTAAAGTCCGATGCTTACCGAATGGAGGCCTTTGACAAGAAGGAGATTATTCAGGGGTTCCTCAACACCCACCCAGACAGGACCGTAAGGGTGCGCCTGAGCGGTAACAAGGGTTTTATAACGGTAAAGGGAAGGACGGATGCGGAAGGGATCACCAGGTTTGAGTGGGAAAGGGAAATACCGGCCGTGGAGGTCAGGGCCCTTCTGGAGATCTGCGAACCCGGAGTGATACGCAAGGTGCGCTATCTGGTCAGGAGCGGAGAACACCTGGTTGAGGTCGACGAGTTTGCAGGAGAGAATGAAGGATTGGTCGTCGCCGAGATCGAAATGAATGAAATCAATGAGTTTATTCTAAAACCAGACTGGCTGGGGGATGAAGTAACAGGTGAACCAAAATACTACAATTCCCAGCTTAGCAAAAAGCCGTATACCACATGGAAAAATGTCTGAAACTGTTCTGCCTGATCCTCGTTCTTATATTAATGAGTTCCTGCGCTGAGAGAAAAAGCCCAAAGGAACCACACGCAGATACCCATGAGGAATCTCGGCCTTCCCTTGCACAGGTAAAGCAGAACCTGGTGGATAAAGGATATGAAATCTTCGATTATATAGATCCAAAGACAGCAGACACGGTCCTGATGCAGCAGTATTTTATTGCCTTTTTAAAGAAGGGTCCTACCAGATCTAAAAGCAAGGAAGAGGCAGATAGTTTACAGGCCTTACACCTGGAGCACCTCAGCCGGATGTACGATCTGGGCTACGCAGACATTTCAGGGCCTTTCGGGGACGACGGGGAGATCAGGGGTATTACAATCTACAATACTCCCACCTTGGAGATGGCCGATAGCCTGGCCAATTCGGATCCTATGGTAAAAGCAGGCCGACTCGTCATTGAGGTCCATCCCTGGTGGGCTGCCAAGGGTTTTCCCCTCAGATAGGGATTAAAAAGCGCTTTTGAACTGCTCGAGGAATCGCAGGTCATTTTCGCTCAGAAGGCGGATGTCCGAGATCTGATGCAGCAATAGGGCAATACGGTCTATACCCATCCCGAAAGCGAAACCGGAATACTCCTTGGAACTGATACCGCAATTGTCGAGTACATTGGGATCTACCATGCCACAGCCCATGATCTCCAGCCATCCGGTGCCCTTTGTCATACGGTAATCCGTTTCGGATTCGAGGCCCCAATACACATCCACTTCAGCGCTGGGTTCGGTAAAAGGAAAATAGGAAGGCCTTAGCCTGATCTTCGACTTCCCGAAAAGCTCGGTAGTAAAGAATTGCAGGGTCTGTTTGAGATCGGCGAAGGAGACGTCCTTATCGATGTATAGGCCTTCTACCTGGTGAAAAAAACAATGAGACCGGGCTGAAATAGCCTCGTTGCGGTAGACCCTGCCGGGGGATATCGTCCTGATGGGGGGCTTGTGAGTCTCCATATAGCGCACCTGTACAGAGGAGGTATGGGTCCTTAGGAGGAGGTCCGGGTTGGTCTGAATAAAAAATGTGTCCTGCATGTCCCTGGCCGGATGGTGCTCCGGGAGGTTCAGGGCGGTGAAGTTATGCCAGTCGTCTTCGATCTCAGGCCCTTCGGAGACATTGAAACCAATTCGACTGAAGATATCGATGATCTGGTTCTTCACGATGGAGATAGGGTGCCTGGAACCTAATTCCAGCGGTTCCCCCGGGCGGGTGAGGTCGCCATAAACGGATTTTCGGGTAACGCTCTCTTCCAGACTGGCCTTGAGTGCACTCACCTTCTCGGTGGCCAGGACCTTCAATTCATTGATGGTCTTGCCGAATTCCTTTTTTTGGTCGTTAGGAACTTTCTTGAATTCGCTGAAAAAATGGTTCAGGATCCCTTTTTTCCCGAGGTACTTTATCCGGAATTCCTCAACAACTTCTTCGGAGGTGGCAGTGAATTCCTGAACCTCTCTGATATGTTCCTTTAATTGATCGATCATTTTAGGCAGACTTGGTTTCCCGCGTTCAAAAATAGGGGTTTTTTGTTTTCCGCCACTCGTTCTTACAAAGATTCCATCAAGGAGTTCAACCCGAGGGCTGCAGAGATGGGACCGGGTTTTTCAGCACAAACTTTACGCTCTGTCCGAATGTATCAAAAATGTGTTCAGGGGGGATGAGATCCGGGATAATATCTATTCGCTCCATCATATACCGGGGCTGGTCCAGGATCCTGACAAACAGGACACGGATATTTTTAGAACGCAGGTCCTGGAGTACGTCCTCCATGGCGTAGAGTCCTGATTGGTCCATATACTGCATCCTGCCCAGGCGTATGATGACCGTGGTGGCCGATTCCGGGATCTGGTCAGCCAGCATCTGGAAATCACTGGTAGTACCAAAGAACAAAGGCCCTTTAATGTGCTTGATAAAGACTTTTTCCTTGAGTGAATCCGGAAATCCTTTCTCATCGGCCCAGGCCTTTTCACTTCCCGCCGAGCGGATCTCCGAACGTTTGGCCGTGAGGTCACCAATCTTCTTCATAAACATCAGGGAAGCGATCACGAGTCCGATTCCCACGGCGTAAACGAGGTTCCATATGGTCGACAATACCAGGACCACTAGCATAATAATGACCTCAGAACTCAATTTAACAGGGCCTATCACCATATCCTTGGGAAGGCTGGGAATGGCTTTTAAACCTTTGTAATCCATCACCTTGATCCCTACGGTGATCAGTATACCTGCCAGTACTGCTGCCGGAATTTGTGAGGCCACCGGCCCTAAGGCAAGTAGGATAATCAATAAGAGAATGCCCGAGATGACTCCGGATAACCGGGTTTTCCCTCCGGCATTGATATTGACCACTGTTCTGATAGTGGCTCCGGCTCCGGGGATTCCTCCAAAGATGGCTGCAACGCTGTTGCCAATTCCCTGTCCGACCAGTTCCTTATTGGGATTGTGCCTGGTCTTGGTCATGTTGTCTGCCACTACGGAGGTGAGGAGGGAGTCTATGGATCCCAGCAGGGCAAGGGTAAGCGCCGTGAAGACATAAGGGGTAATTGAGGTAAGCCTGAACTGGGTTACAATTCCGAGATTTGGTACGGGAAATCCTTCGGGGATGGTCTCTATAGGACGGTAATCCAGACCAATACCATACGCTATTCCTGAGACCAGGATCAGGGCAGCCAGAGTACTTGGCACCTTGTCGGTGATTTTTTTTAAGCCGAAGATGATCCCAACTGTGATCAGTGCGAGGATGAGTTCGATGAAATCTATATTGCGGAGCGCCCTGGGAAGAACGGAGATGGCGCCAATCACTCCGGAAGCTTCCTTCGCAGCCAGAACCTGTGCCTCCTTGAGGATCTCCTCATCCGTGATCTCTCCGGCCCTGGAGATGGTCTCCTTAAAATCTTCCAGGACCAGGATCCCCTCTCCTGCTTCTTCTCTAAGGATATTTTCCAGGATCAGTTCCTCTGCTTCCGGAGTGAAGGGTTTTACGTAGCTCTCATCTTCTTTGGGATAATATCCCAGGGCAGGGAGTAATTGTGTGATAATGATGATGAGGCCGATGGCTGTCATAAACCCGGACACGACGGGGTATGGGATATACCGTATATAACTGCCAATGCCGATCAGACCGAGCCCGATCTGCATGAGCCCCCCCAGGAGGAACACTGTAAGGATGGCAGGAAGAGCTTTTTCCACACTGCCGTCATAGCCCGCAATAATACCGGCGATCACGATCATACTCACCGCCGTCATGGGCGCAGTAGGCCCGGATATCTGAGTGGGTGTGCCCCCAAAAAGGGCTGCGAAGATGCTTATGAAAATAGCGCCGTACAATCCGGCACTGGGCCCCAGGCCTGAACTAACTCCGAAGGCCAGGGCTAACGGAAGGGCCACGATCCCGGCGGTGATCCCCCCAAGGAGATCGCCCCGAAAATGCGTGAATAGAGCTTTCATAAGAGGTTTGGATCGGTTGTTCCTTCTAAGATACTCTTATTTAAGCAAATAAAAGCCAGTAAAATATACTGGCTTTCATGAATTTGTGGGAAAAGTACATTTAGTCCAAATGATAGATCTCCATAATGTTTTTGAGGATGTCCTCAAAATTGATCCTTAGGTCTACCAGTTTCCCTGTATGTATGTCAAAGACCCAGCCGTAGACCTTTAAGTTTCGGTCCCGGTAGGCTTTCTGTACGGCCGCTGTTTTGATGAGGTTCACGCACTGTTCCTGCACGTTGAGCTCCACCAGCCGTTCGTATTTTTTCTCTTCATCTGAAATGGAATCGAGCTCTTTCCTGTGAATGCGGTATACATCCCTTATATTGCGCAGCCAGGGGTTGAGAACGCCCAGGTCTGCCGACTGCATGGCGGCCTTCACCCCTCCACAGCCGTAGTGCCCGCATACCACTACATGGTTCACTTTCAGGTGTTGTATGGCGTATTCTACCACAGACATGACGTTCAGATCCACGCTGATGACCATATTGGCAATGTTCCTGTGGACAAAGACCTCCCCGGGCCCCAGCCCCATGACCTCTTCAGCCGTGACCCGGCTGTCCGAACATCCGATATAGAGCATTTCAGGGTTTTGACCCTTTCCCATTTCGTCGAAGAATCGGGAATCTGTCTTGAGCTTTTCACTGATCCATTTTTCGTTGTTCTTAAAAACTTCTTCTATTTTCATCTGTCGCTTATTAGGGGTTGTTATGCCGTTTTGGGTCTGAGTGTAAAGAATTTGATAAAACTATCTGGATCTTTGATGATACCTTTTTCAGATATCAGGGTAATGTGAATATTCCTTTCTTTGGCTTTATAAGAGAAATCCTCGAGAATTTCGATAATATCGTTATCCAAATAGCGGGTATTTCGCACATCCAGTTCAAGATAAGTATCTTTAGGGAGACCTTCTAATTCTTTAAGGATGGCCCCTTTGTTAAAAAAGGTCACTTCTTCTGCAAAGGTCATTTTAATCTTGTGAAAACCATTGCTTTTGTCCTGTATGTGAAGAAAATGGGAATTCTGATAGCTCTTGATCAGGATCACGACGATCCCCACGCCAAGTCCCAGTCCAATCCCCACGAGGAGGTCGGTAAATATAATCCCCAGGACGGTGACCGTGAACGGGATGAACTGCTTCCAGCCAAGGGCGTACATTTTCTTAAACAGTGCAGGCTTGGCGAGTTTATACCCTACGATGAAGAGGATTGCTGCCAGTACTGACAAAGGGATCATATTGAGCAACCTTGGGATCAGGATTACGGAGATCAGCAATAAAAATCCATGGATAATGGCAGACATCTTGGATTTTGCCCCCGACTGTATATTGGCCGAACTTCGGACGATCACCTGAGTGATTGGCAAACCGCCTATCAGACCGGAAATGATATTTCCTGTACCCTGTGCCAGGAGTTCTCTGTTGGTGGGGGTCACGTGCTTCTCGGGATCCAGTTTATCCGTAGCCTCCACACACAACAAAGTCTCCAGGCTGGCCACAAGAGCTATGGTGAAGGCGGTAATCCAGATCTCTGGCTGTGTGATCACTCCGAAATTAGGAAAACTGAACTGTGCCAGGAATGACGCTGCATCATCGGGTATGGGTACCTTTACAAGGTGATCTGTGGTAATCCCCCAGAAGGGATGTCCCTTCGTGAGCACAAAAAAAAGTATACCGGTAATCACCGCGACTAGAGGACCCTGAATGAGCTGGAAGAATCTGGCTTTTTTTACCAGAACCCTGTCCCATAACAAGAGTATTCCCAGCCCGAGGATGGCTACTGCCGTAGCCCCCGGACTAATATATCGCAGTGCATTGAAGATTTCCGAAAATGTATTCTCCCCGTCGACCTGTACAAATGCCAGATCTCCTTCGGGGTCCACATCATATCCGAAGAAATGCGGGATCTGTTTGAGAATGATGATGATACCTATCCCAGTGAGCATCCCTTTGATCACGGAAGATGGAAAGTAGTATCCTATAATTCCCGCTCTCAGCAACCCGAAAAGCAATTGGATCATACCACCCAAAACCACCGCCAATAGAAAATTCTGGTATCCCCCCAGGGCGCCTATGGCGGTGAGAACAATAGCCGCCAGACCTGCCGCGGGACCGCTTACCCCTATGGTGGAGCCACTGAGGGAACCCACTACAATGCCTCCTACAATTCCCGCGATCAGTCCGGAGAACAAGGGAGCCCCGCTGGCCAAAGCTATCCCCAAACAGAGAGGAAGGGCAACAAAGAAGACTACGATACTAGCCGGCAAATCATTTTTAAGTGTTTTGAACATAAGAGAATGTGTTTGTTCCTGTACCAGACCGGTACGGGGAGTTATTAAATAATGTAGAATTCAGGCGGTCAGGAAAGTTCTTCGGGAGGGGGGAGCTTTATTTCCAGATAGATGGCACGGAAGGTTTCATTAGTGTTCCAGGCCGAGTGCTCTGAATAGAGTGAAGATAATCCGTTTCTGAGGCTAAAGGGCAGGGAGAAGAGGGTCTCTTCAGAATGATCCACTTTTTCCTGTTCCTTAGACTCCTCTTCGTTCAAATTAAACGCTATACCAGGGCTGTTCTCATCCAGTAATTGAAGAATAGGCGGAGCTGTGATCGACAGAAGCCAAAGGACACTGACGAACACGACGAGACCAGATCTGATTTTTTTTAGCTCCATTTCCCAAAAATAAAAGGAATACTATCAATTCCAAGTAAAAAGTAAACTAAAAGTCTTTCAAAGCCTTCATATCCGAGGCTGGGATCCACCCGTTCTTGCCGTCGGACAACCTGATCTTCTTCCAGTCTTCCAGGGTCTCCTCTACAAAAACCTTGCTTCCTTCGTGGAGGGTGAAAAGGGTAGTGCTCCTGTTGTTGGGTTCTTCTTTCACTGCTGTTTCCCGGGCAAAAATGATCGCAGGCCGGGTATCCCTGTATTCCTGGTATTGCAGAACGGCGAGGGTCACACTCATGACCGTGAGAAAAAGGCAGACCATGCTTCCAATAAACGCCAGTCTTTTTTTATCCGCAAACCTGAAGAAATAGAAGGCTATATACAGCAGGACAAAAAGGATCATAAGAACGATTGAGGTATAGGCCCACTGATCATAGGTCATGATATTCATCACCCGGGAGGTGATCCTTGTCATCGCGCTTTGAGGGATGGGTTCGATCTCATCGATCGTCATCTGCCGGGCATAGTTGAGGTTATCCCTGATCTCCGTATCGTTGGGATCCAGCAACAAGGCCTTTTCATAATAATAGATAGAGGGCGCTATTTCTTTGAGTTTATAGTGCGCATTGCCCAGATTGAAATAGAGGCTTGGTGAGTGAGACCCGCTCTCGAGGATATGCTGATAGTTCTCGATGGCCAGTTCATAGTCGCCTTCGTTATAGGCTTTGGTCGCCTCTTCGAACAACACCTCATTCTGGGAATAACAGAACGAGGCAACGAATAACCACAATAGAAGAATGTGCTTTTTCATATTACAATTGTTTGTCGAGGGATGAGATGACTTCGATGGCCTTGTCGTAATCCTGCTGCATCTGCACCTGTGAAAAGGGACTGTACCTCGCCATTTCGCAGTTCTTGAGAAGGGAAATAAAACCGTCTGTGGCAAGTTCATCGACTTTCTTTTTTGTGAAGAGAGCTTCGATCTTTTCCTTACTGAACTCGGTGGTCTCTATCTTCAGTTTGGCCTTGAGATAGTTGTGGAGCGCTTTTTCCAGTGCTATGTAGAATTCGTCCTTCTCTCCCATGGCCTTCCTGGCTTTGTACAGGTATTTCCTCGCGAGCTTATTGGCCCTTTTGATCTTCCTTCCTGCGACATCGCTTGCAATTGCTTCTCTTCTCCTGCCGAAGATGATGGCGAGTGGAATGATCAAAAGCGGGCTCAGG
This sequence comes from Muriicola jejuensis, assembly GCF_010671595.1. GTDB lineage: Bacteria > Bacteroidota > Bacteroidia > Flavobacteriales > Flavobacteriaceae > Muriicola > Muriicola jejuensis. Next base: position 1,446,876 of record NZ_JAABOP010000001.1, read on the forward strand.
AAAAAGAGGTAGTAGTTCAGAGAGCCGAAGAACGGAGTCTCTGTCCTGGGGGTCAGATCAGGAGATAATTTTATAAAGTGGAACTGGCTCCCTGTTGCCTGTACCGGCCTTTTGTTGTTGGAAGCGATGGGAATGCTACCCCCTGAGGATTCCAGGGGTCCGCTGGTCACCTCAATATTGATCTCCTCCGAAGACAGTGTTTTATAGGTCTCATCCTCGGGATCAAAATAACTGAAGCGGATAGGGGGTATGGGATAGTTGCCTTTGAATGAAGGCACCACCGTATAGTTGTTGCTCACCTTCCCCTGCATTCCCGAGAGGGTGGTCCTCACGTTTTCGTTGTACTCCGGCTCGTAAACTTCCAGGGAACCCGGCATTTCGAGGGCGGGTAACTGGAAGAGTTTGAGGTTCCCATTTCCTTCCACTTCCACGACGGCCTGCAGGGATTCAGTGGCCTTCAGCGTGCTTTTACTCGTGGTTACCTGAAAGCGGAAGCTTCCCACTGCCCCACTAAAATCGCTGGGTTGCCCCTCCTGGGGAAGGGGTTGTACCTCTATGGTCCTATTTCCGGCAGATACGGTCTTATTGGTCTGGGTATAGATAGGCTGCCCGAAAAAATCCCTCCGGTTAGTGGGTACGTCCAGGGTGATCTCCAGTGAGAGGGGCTCAATTTCAAGGGCCCCGCTTTTCTGAGGATAGAGGACCACGCGTTTCAATATCACGTAGCGGTAGGATTTCCCCTCGTAGGTACCATTCTTTACACTATAAGAGGTAACCGGAATATCCTGGCTCCAGAAGTTGTTGTAAGTAGGGTTGTCCAGAGGGCGGAAATTAGACACATTAATCGTAGGGCTCACGTATAGTTTGTAAACCACGCTCACCGCCTCATTCATGTAGGGATTGGATTTTGAGACCTCGGCCACAAGGTGCAGGTTCTGATCGGCGATGTCATCCGCCGTGAGCTGGTCACTGGGCTTGTCGACCGCCGCGGTCACCTCCACCTTTTTTGGGGTGGTCTTGTAGGTAATCCCGTCAATGACAATGGTCGCCTGATTGATGGTAAACACCCCTCTCTGAGTGGGGGCCAGGGTGTAGGAGTAGGTCTTGGAATAACTTTTAACCCCATTGATCCACGAAGAACTGATAGCTTGGGAAGGCCCCATCAGGACCCTGAATCCCTCGAAATTGGGAGGGGTAAAGTTATCCCCATCCCGGTTCATGGTGAATTCCACACGCAGGCGTTCATTCAATCCGAGTTTTTCTTTGCTCAGATTAGTTTCAAACTCCACGGCCTCATCCTCCTGTGCGAATCCGATCATGGCTCCGAACAGGAACAAGATCACCAGAACCTTGTGTAGTACGGTCTGTTTCATCACCAGTCTTTTGCGTTCTTGCTTTTAGGTCCCTTTACCTTTTTTTCATTCATCTTCTCCTGCACCTTGTTCTCCTCATTCTGCATGGCCTCCAGCAGGTTCTTTATCTGTTGGGGGGAAAGCTGATTGGGTTTGGGTTGATTCTTCTCCTCGGGCTTTTCCCCTTGTTTGGGCTGTTCCTTTTTCTCCTCTCCTTCCCCTTCCTTATTGTCTTCCTTTTCCTGGTCTCCTCCTTCCTTTTCCTGTTGGTCTTGCTGGTCTTCTTTATTTTCCTGCTCCTGCGGGTCTTCCTTTTCTTTTTGGTCCTTTTTCTCGTCTTCCCCGTCCTTCTGCTGATTTTGCTGTTTTTTAGCCAGTGCTTTTGCCAGTGCGAGGTTGTATCGGGTCTCCTCGTCAGACGGGTTATTTCTGAGGGCTTCCTTATAGGCCTCGACGGCCTTTTCATACTCCTCGTTTTTCATAAAGACATTACCCATGTTGTGGAATGCCTTGTGTTTTTCCGGTTTTTCCCCTGCGATCTCCCCTGCTTGCTTGAACCGGCCAAAAGCCTCTTCCAAACTCTCCTTTTTGTAATACGCAGTACCCAGATTGTAAGGGGCTATGGCGTTTTCCCCGCTTTTTGAGATGGCCCTGCGGTAATCGGCTTCGGCTTTTACAAATTCGTTCTCAGACAGTTCCTCGTTCGCTTGCCAGGTCAGGTTCAGGGAATTCTTCAGAGCCTTTTCGGATTCCCTGGCCTTCTCTTCCTGAGCGAAAGCAGAAGAGATCATACCCAGCGCGAGTAAAAAAAACAGCTTATTCATGATCTTCTTCATTAAAAAGGTTCAACTTTTGGAGCCATTTTGTTTTTCTCTCCAGTAAAAAGACATCTAAAAATAGGAAGAATAAGGCTGCGCCCAAAAACCACTGGAACTGATCCTTGTAATCTGCAAACTGCTTTGCCTCAAATTCGGTCTTGTCTATCTGGTTGAGCGCATCCTTGATCTCTTCTACGGCTTTTTCTGTATTGGAGCCGTCAATATATGCTCCATTTCCCTTATCGGCAATTTCCTCCAGGATCTCGGGATGTAGTCTGGTAATGACCACCTCGCCTTGGCTATCCTTTTTCAACTCCTGGGTGATCCCATTTCTCTTGATGGGGATAGGAGCTCCTTTTTCTTTCCCAACGCCTATCGTAAATACTTTGATCCCTTGCTCGACCGCCAGGTCTACGGCATCTATGGCAAGACCGTCACTGTGGTCTTCCCCATCCGATACTATGAACAAGACCCGGTTGGTTTGTTCCTGGTCGTCGTAGAAGGTCGTGGCCAGTTTAATGGCCTCATCGATGGCCGTTCCCATAGACGACAGCAGGTCTGTGTTCAGGTATTGCAGGAACATCTTTGCCACGGCGTAATCCGTGGTGATGGGCAGTTGAGGAGCCGCTTGTCCGGCATAGGCGATGATGCCTATCCGGTCGCTGGCGAGTTGATTGATGATCTCAGAGACCAGCCGTTTTGCTTTTTCAAGCCTGTTAGGGGCTATGTCTTCAGCCAGCATGCTTTTGGATACATCGATGGCAAAGACGATATCGACCCCTTCCCTTTTTACGGTCTCCAGTTTCGTGCCTATCTTGGGGTTGGCCAGCCCCAGGATCAGTCCGGAGAGTCCCAGCAGGAGTACGATAAGTTTTAGAACGCTTTTAAATCCCGAACGGGCCGGGGCGAGTTTTTTGAGCAGTTCCGGATCCGCGAATTTGCGCTGGGTCCTCTTTTTCCAGTACAGCAATACGAGATACAGCAGGACCATTCCCGGAAAGAGGAGGAAGAGGTAGAAATAAGTAGCTTGATCTATCTGTATCACGGTTTACACAAAACTTTTAAATACGGTGGTTCTGAAGAGCCACTCAGAAAGCAGGAGCACACCGGCAAGGAGGATCCAGGGTCTGAATTTTTCTTCGTAATTATAATATCTGAATTCTTCTATTTCGGTTTTTTCCAATTTGTTGATCTCATCGTAGATAGCCTCCAGCTTTTGGTTGTTGGTCGCCCTGAAGTACTGGCCCCCGGTAACCTCGGCAATCTTTTGCAGCAGGGCCTCATCGATCTCCACCTCCCTCATCCCATAGCGAAAGGTTCCATCCGCATTATAGGCGATGGGTGAAAGGGCATTCCCATTGGTGCCCAGGCCTATGGTATAGGTTTTTATCCCGAATTCAACGGCCAGATTGGAAGCCGTTTCGGGTTCTATAAACCCGGAGTTGTTTACTCCGTCGGTAAGCAGGATGATCACCTTGCTGGTCGCCTTGCTGTCCTTCAAGCGGTTTACCGCAGTGGCCAGCCCCATTCCGATGGCTGTGCCGTCTGCCAGCTGGCCATAGGTGATCTCACTGAGGGCATTGAGCACAATCCCCTTGTCACTGGTGATCGGGGTCTTGGTATAGCTTTCCCCCGCATAGGCCACCAGCCCGATACGATCGTTGGGTCTTTCCTCTATAAACTTGGATGCCACCTCTTTCAGAGCCGCAAGGCGGTTAGGCCTGAGATCTCTTGCGAGCATACTGGAGGATACGTCTATCGCCATGACGATGTCGATACCCCTGGTGGTTTTGGTTCGGGTAGATACCTCCCTGATCTGTGGCCTGGCCATGGCCGTGATGATACACGCCAGGGCTATCAGCCGAAATGCAAACAATACAGGTTTCAAACGCGGGAGCCAATCATTCTTGGGGAAACCCTTCAAACTGGGCATCCTTAAGGCAGCCGTTTGTTCCTTGCGTTTGAAAAAATACCAGAGCGCGGCCACCGGTAGCCCCAGGAGCAACCAGAAGAACTGTGGATTTGCAAATTGTATGTTCTCAAACATCTATACCTGTATTTTTACGTCAATAGAATTGATGATACGGTCCATGATCTCTTCGGCATAGGGATCTCCTTCCTCCCAGGAAAGGACTACCTGCTGTTGGAAACCTTTTCCCCCGAAGAGGATAATGGCGTATTTACCCCTGATCCGTTCTCCTCCACTCTCATCCTGATAGATCGCACTGCCGAAAACCTTTATACCGGGCACCCCTGAGGCGGAACTGAATTCCTCCTGTTTGGTGATGATATTTCTCGCGCCCTTGTCCACAAATCCTTTCAGGATCTGATCGATGCTTTTCTGGTAATCCGGTTCCTTAGGTTCTGCCAACAATATAGAGGAAGTTCCCACGCCCAGCAGGTTGTCTGGATTATAAAAGGAAAATACCTGCTTGTCCCGGACAACGTCCTTTTCCTCAGGACTGATCTCCACCTCCTGCCGTATCAGGACGTCAGGGGCTGCGAGTTCCACAGGGGGATAGCCGTATGAGCTGGATACCCATTCGCCTTCAAGCATGTCTTTGGAAGATCGGAAAATGAGGTTGTTCCGGACATTGTCCAGCCCGTAGTAAAATACCGTGGCGATCAATCCCAGAACGATCACGGCTGCTGTGGCCAGGGCTATCTGTACCTTTCGCCTTCGTTGTTTTCTTTTCTTCTGCTCTTCTTTATACGCAGCCTGTTCCATCAATTCTTCCTCAGTGGGCTCAGGGATGGCCTCCTTGGTCTTGATCACGATCTGTTCTATGGCCTTGCGGTCTTCCTCAGCCCGGGAGGATTCCGGTTTTGAACGCGCGAACTTCACCAGGTCGGCCGTGTCCAGGATCCGCTTGAATTGCCGGATCGTCTCATCTTCGATCTTGAGCTCACCCGCATCCTTCATCAATTCCAGCTTGGCTATGAGCTGATCGGTGGTACTTTCCAGGGCCGAAATATGTACATCCTCCTCCAGGTAGGACCGGACGATCTCGGTTAATTCGGAATAGTATTTCTTGTATTCTTCCTGTATAATATATTTGGAATTTTCCAGGCGTTTGAGTTCGAGCAAGGCGCGGTCGTATGGCGGAAGTAGGGCCTCTTCCTCTTCCTGACTCAGCGGCTTGCGCCTTAAGATATACCACAGCAACACAGCGAGTAACAGCAGGGAGCCCAGAATGACCCATACATAAAAGGGAATAGAGGCGGTGTTCTTTTCCACCGGAATGAGGGGTTTGATATCGTAGAATTCCTTGGAGACCGTATCCACCTCTATGGAGGTTACCGAAATCCTCAGGGAATCCGTAAAATATCCTTTACCGTCTATCTCTATCCTTTGGGTGGGAAGGAGGTAGTTCCCGGAATCGAACTGTGTCAGGGCATAGATCTTTTGCAGCGTCATCCTGTCTAATTGGCGCGTGGTGTCTGTCTTGAAAGCTTCCACGGTCTCCAGGGGAGAGAAGGTCTGTCCTTCTGGGAAAATCACACTGGAGGTCGAATCGGCTTCCACGGTGACCGTGAACCGGATCTGTTCACCAATCTTGATCGCAGTGGTATCTACAGAAGTAGAGACCTTCGGCCCCTGCTGGGCCAGGGAGGAAAATGTGAGTCCCAATAGCAATACCAGGGTCCCTGCCCATCTGCCGAGGCCTGAAAATCTATTCTCTGTAGGGTTGCACATTTTCATAATATCAAGCGCGTTGCTTAAAATATCCCAGTAATTTTTTTACATAACTCTCATCCACCCTGCATTGCAGGATTCCCGCACCCGACTTGGTAAATGCGTTCCTGAAATAATCCACCCTCTCCCTGTAATGGGCCTCGTAGGCCCTTCTTACCTGTTTGGATGAGGTATTCACCAGGTGGAATTCCCCCGATTCGGCGTCCTGCATCTGTACCATCCCGAGGTTGATCATGTGTTCTTCCTTCGGATCGTACACGCGGATCCCCGTTACATCGTGCTTGTTCCCCACGATCTTGAGGGTGTGTTCGTACTCCTCCATCAGAAAGTCTGAAAGGACGAATACGATGGCCCTTTTCTTCATGACATTCGAGAGGTATTTCAGGGCCTCACTGAGGTCGGTTTTTTTGCTTTTGGGGTGAAATTCCAGCAATTCGCGAATGATTCGAAGCACATGGCTTTTCCCTTTTTTAGGCGGGATGAACAATTCCACCTCGTCCGAGAACATGATCATGCCAACTTTGTCATTATTCTGCAGGGCAGAAAAGGCCAGGGTGGCCGAGATCTCCGTGATCACCTCTTTCTTGAACTGGTTCACAGTACCGAAATGCTCGGACCCACTCACGTCGATTAGGAGCATCAGGGTGAGTTCACGCTCCTCCTCGAAGACCTTGACAAAAGGTTCGTTATACCGGGCAGTCACGTTCCAGTCGATCGACCTCACGTCATCCCCGTACTGGTATTGGCGGACCTCACTGAAGGTCATCCCACGCCCCTTGAAGGTGGAGTGGTACTCTCCTCCGAAAATATGATCAGACAACCGACGGGTCTTGATCTCGATCTTCCGAACTTTCTTCAGTAATTCCTTGGTATCCATAGGTTCAAGTTTGAGCAGGAGGGTTCAAAAGCAGGCTTTGAACGAAATTTACGCCTTGAACTGTTAGGGTACTTCAATCTCGTTTACGATGCGATTGATGATCTCTTCAGAAGTAATGCTCTCTGCTTCTGCCTCGTAGGTGATCCCTATTCGGTGCCGCAGTACGTCATGGATGACGGCCCTGACGTCCTCCGGGACCACATATCCCCTTCTCTTGATGAAGGCATAACATTTGGCCGCTATGGCAAGGTTGATACTACCTCTGGGGGATGCCCCGAAGCTGATCAGCGGCTTGAGGTTCTCCAGGTCATATTTTTCCGGGTACCGGGTGGCGAAGACCAGGTCCAGGATATATTTTTCGATCTTCTCATCCATATACACCTCCCTCACAGCCTTCTGTGCGTCCAGGATCTGTTTGAGACTTACCACCGGTTTTACCGTTTCGTATGCCCCGTTGAGGTTTTGACGGATGATTAGCTGCTCCTCTGTCATCTTGGGATAGTCGATGACGGTCTTGAGCATAAACCGGTCTATCTGAGCTTCCGGCAGGGGGTAGGTTCCTTCCTGTTCTATGGGGTTTTGAGTAGCCATTACCAGGAAAGGGGGATCCAGGGGAAAGGTCTCGTCCCCTATAGTCACCTGCCGTTCCTGCATGGCTTCCAGCAAGGCAGATTGTACTTTGGCCGGAGCCCGGTTGATCTCATCTGCAAGGACAAAATTGGCGAAGATGGGTCCCTTCTTGATAGAGAAATCATTCGCTTTGATATTGTAGATCAGTGTACCAACCACATCGGCCGGGAGCAGATCAGGAGTGAACTGTATTCGGCTGAAACTTCCTTTGACCGCTTTGGCCAGGGTGTTAATCGCCAGGGTCTTGGCCAGTCCGGGTACCCCTTCCAACAGGATATGACCCTGTCCCAAAAGGCCTATCAGCAACCGTTCCGTCATCCGCTTTTGTCCTACGATGACCTTGTTCATCTCCATCATCAGCAGGTCTATAAATGCGCTTTCCCTGGCAATCTTCTCATTTACCGCACTTATATCTACCGTGTTATTCTCTTCCATACATTGATTTTTATCAGTTGTTTATTTATCCCTTGGTTGAAAGGCTTTGCAAATTCAAAATTTATTCATTTACAGCCTGTTAACGATTGGTTAAAAATTGCGGGAACCCCAAGTTTTATGATGTTTTTAAGGGATTTTTAGTAATTTCACCTGCCTATGAAAACACTAGCAAATTTCTCCAGGATCATAGCCGGAACTATGACCTGGGGAGCATGGGGAAAGAAACTCTCCAAGCAGGAGATGATCACCCTGATGAACCATTGTCTTGAAACTGGCGTGACGACCTTTGATCATGCGGATATCTACGGGGGTTACGGCAATGAGGAAGAGTTCGGCAATGCCTACGCTTTCAGCAAAATCCCAAGGGAAGACATACAGCTGATCACCAAATGCGGGATACAGTATCTGACCAAAGCCAGGGACAATAAGGTAAAACATTATGAGTATTCAGAGGAATACATCATCTGGTCTGCCGAGCGATCCCTGGAGAAACTCTGCACAGACTACGTAGACCTGCTTCTTCTCCACAGACCCAGTCCGCTTATGGACCCCGAACCTATCGCAAGGGCCGTTGAACAACTTCTGAAAAGTGGAAAGATACGCTCTTTCGGAGTTTCCAATTTCACCCCTTCCCAGATCGCCATGCTGGAAACTGCAATACCCGTGGAGTCCAACCAGGTGGAATGTTCCCTGACTGCTGAAGGGGTCATGTATGACGGGACCCTGGATGATTGTATCGCGAACAAGAGGATGGCCATGGCCTGGTCTCCCCTGGGCTCTTATTTCCGTGAGGACAATCATAAGACCAAAAGGATCAGGGAGGCACTACAGCCCATGAAGGTAAGGTATTCGGCCTCTGAAGACCAGTTGATCCTCGCCTGGCTGATGAAGCATCCGGCAAAGATCTATCCCGTGATCGGGACTTCCAACGCCGGCAGAATAACCGATTCCCTGCGAGCAGTAGAGATATCCCTGGACCTCGAAGACTGGTTTATTTTGCTTCAGGCCTCACAGGGGCATGAGGTTCCCTAAAGGCAGGTATGATGAACAAGAAAAGGAAAATAGCATTTATTACAGGGGCGACCAGTGGCATTGGAAAGGCCACCGCCGAGGTTTTTGCGTCCCACGGTATCTCCCTGGTAATTTGCGGGAGGAGGCAGGCCCAACTCAACGCCCTCCGGAAGGAATTGGGAGGGATTACAGAAGTACATACCCTGAATTTCGACGTACGGGACAAGGACGTGGTAGCCGATGCTGTTCAGTCCCTTCCCAAGGAATTTGCAGATATAGACATCCTGGTGAACAACGCGGGCAATGCGCACGGACTGGATCCTATTCAAAAAGGGGATCTGGCCGACTGGGATGCGATGATCGATATCAACGTAAAGGGATTGCTCTATGTATCAAAAGCGATCCTCCCTGGGATGATCTCCCGAAAGAGCGGTCATATTATCAATATCGGTTCCACGGCTGGAAAGGAAGTGTATCCTAACGGGAACGTGTATTGCGCGAGTAAACATGCGGTGGATGCGATCAACCAGGGGATGAGGCTCGACCTGAACGAGTACGGGATACGGGTGGGTGCCGTAAATCCCGGCCTGGTGGAAACCGAATTCAGCGAGGTGAGGTTCAAGGGCGACCTCGAGAGGGCAAAGAAGGTCTACAAGGGATACCAGCCACTAAAACCCGAGGACATCGCAGATATCATCTACTTTGTGATCACCCGACCCTACCATGTGAATATTGCTGACCTTGTGGTGATGCCCACCGCCCAGGCGAGCAGTACGATTGTGAAGAAAGAAGCATGATCAATAAACGCCTTCTGGTAAAGAACCTGTTGGCCCACAATGACGAGAATAGCTTTTACGACAAGAAGCGGTTCATAGACATTGGGCAGAGGGAAGGGAAGGCGAAGTTTTTAAAGCACGTCTGTGCCCTGGCCAACAGCAATCCCAGAAACCATTCTTTTATTGTCATAGGGGTTGAGGATGAGGATAACAAGATCGTAGGAGTCGATTTTTTCGACGACAGCAAGATCCAGAACCTGGTCAATGCCTACCTGGACAACCCCCCATTGATCTCCTATGAAAATATCCCCTTTCCACATCTCCCCGAAGGAAAGGTAGTAGGACTTGTGACCATCAAATCGAACGGCAAGGTCTGTGCCCTGAGGAAGAACATCTGGAAGTACTACGGGGGTGCGGTCTTTTTTCGCGAGGGGAGTATCAGCATGCCCAAGGCTTTTGACATCGAACTCAAGGACCTCAATTCGGACATGGTCTCCACCATAGAACAGCACGCCCGGAACAACATTGAACTTACCCTGGACGGGGTGATCGATTTTATCAACCACCGCCACAAGGACCTCAGCAGCAGCTACAAGGTGTTTAAGGAACAATTTGTGATCTGCTGGGCCGGAAACAAAAAGGTGGTCAAGGATCAAACCTATTATTCCAGGGTAGACATCGAATTGATCAACGAGCAGGTAAAACTCTTCTACTCAGCGCTGGATGAGATCACCATCGTGATCACGGAAGAAACCTTTGCCATCACCGAATACGTACATTTGGGCCTCGGCAAGGAAAAGCGCTATTACCCCCTCGAAGAGGTGGCGATCACCTTCCAGGACAACGGAACCTATCAGATACAGAGCGAATTGATCTTTGAGCCCCCTCGCTACGACCGGAAGACACTCTACCACATCTTAAACACCAATAACACTCTGTTACAAAAACTCCAAAAGAACCTCAGGCTCAACAAGGCAGACACGGCCGACCTTAAACTGGCACCGGCCACCTATCTTTTGTGCTATCTGAACGGCTTCGAAGAGGCAAAGGACCATATGGAGACCCTCAAGGAGCTTGTGAAAACCAGGGACCGTGAGACGTACAACAACCTGAAGGAATCCCAAAGGATCCTCAGGAAGGTGAGGTACAGTTAAGGTTTAGTAAGCCAAATAAGTTCGTAGGGTTGTACCTCTACGAGTCCGCTTGAAAGCTTCCAATCTCCTTCCCGAAGGAGATCTTTCAGGTTCCCATCCCTGAGGTATCCCAGGCGGTGGAGCAAATGGGTATCGAGAAGCTGGGGATGTTCATCGAAGTTTGTGATCACGAGCACGCCTCTACCTTCCTTGCCCGTGCGTTCGTATACGAAAAGGTGGGGATTTGCAGGGTCGTGGATTTCCAGGTTGTTATGGTCCGCGAATACGCCCTTCTTTTTCCTGAGGGCGATCATCTTCTTAATGCCTGCAAATATCCTGGACGAGGGTCTTTCCTGATCCTTCAGTTGGGAAACGGCTTCCCAGTTGTGTCTGGGGCGGTTTACCCATCGGCTGTCATTTCGCTTGTGTGGATCTTCCAGGTACGAATAATCATTGAGGGACCCGAGTTCATCCCCTGCGTAAATCAGGGGAATACCCCCAAAAGAGAGGATGATGCCATGCAACATCAGTATCTTCTTCAGGGAAATCTCCACGCCTTCGGGATCACTGTTTCGCATCGCTTTTTCAAGCCCCAGGAGGGAGGCGCAACTTCCCGTGATGCGGCTGTCTCCCGTAGCCGGATTTTCCATGAACTTGTACCCCATGGCCGGGCTCCATTCAAGCCCCTGGCAGTAATAATTGATCAGAAAACTCCGGTGCATCCAGGGGTCGAGTCCCAATTGGGCGATGTAGCCGTCATCCAGACCCAGGCCAATATCGTCATGGCAGCGCAGGTAATTGATCCAGGTGGCAGTGTCCGGCTTCTTGGGTACACTTTTCAGGGATTTCTGCAGGAGCAGAGTCTTCTTTGTAGCGATTGAGTTCCAGAGAAGGGACATGAGAGAGGCATTGTAGGCGATTTCGCATTCATTCCCTTCCAGGTCCCCTTCCCCGAAATACTTGACGATGTCATGGGGAGATACAATGGCCTCTGCGAGGAACACCACCCCCGGGGCAATTACCTGCAGGCACATCCTGAAAAGGGAGATGAGTTTGTGAGCTTCCGGCAGGTTCTGGGAGATGGTGCCTATTTTCTTCCACAGAAAAGCCAGGGCATCGAAGCGAACGACATCTACTCCGCTGTTCACCATATCCACCAGGTTGGTCAGCATTTCTGTGAATACCCTGGGATTGGTGTAATTCAAGTCCCACTGATAGGAATTAAAAACTGTCATCACCCATTTGGATATCTCCGGCCTGTAGGTAAAATTCCCCGGGGAAGTTGAGGGAAATACTTCAGGGAGGGTGGCCTCGAAGGCGTCGGGCACAGTCCTGTCCGGATACATATAGTAAAAGTTCTGATAGGTGGTATCTCCACTGAGGGCTTTTTTAGCCCAGGGGTATTCATCGGAGGTGTGATTCACCACGAAGTCGAGCATGAGGTACATCCCGTGCTCCCTTAATTTAGCGGTGAGTTCGAGGAGGGATTTCTTGTTTCCGTACCTGGGATCTACCGCCGTGTAGCTGTTGACGGCATATCCGCCGTCATTCTCTCCCTTTGGCCTTTTGGTGATGGGCATCAGGTGAAGGAAGTTCACCCCCAGTTCCTCAAAATACGGGATCTTTTCCTGCACGCCTTTGAGGTTGTCGTTGAAGAGATCCACGTAGAGTTGCATCCCCGTGATCTTATGGGATTGGTGCCAGTCTCCTGCTTTCAGCAACTGCAGGTCACGGAGTCTTAATTCTTCAGGCCTTTTCTCGAACAGTTTCTCGAGCAATCCGGGCAACTTTTTCCTGTATAAGTCGTGTTCCGTCTCCGGATACAGTGTTCGGAAGAGACCCTGGATCAAAGGGAGGTTGGTTTCCAGGCGTTTTTTAAAAAGCGACAGGGGATGAACATTCTGAAGATCCCGCAATTCCTTTGAGGCCAGCTTTTTGTGGAGGGCCGTTTGGTTCATGGGAGATTGTTCAGTTGATTTTTATCCGGAAGGGAATCGATAGCGCCGTACCCCGTAGTGGTAATAGCCCCGGCCTTATTGGCGGTGAGGACCATTTCCATAAGGAGTTCATCATTTTCAAGGAGGTGTGAATGCGAAGACAGCTCACTGATCTGCTGCAACAAGCAGCCGATAAAGGCATCCCCCGCCCCGGTGGTATCTACCGGTTCCACCGGGATACTGGGGATGGTGCGATGGGTTTGGTTCGTACTTATCCATGTTCCTTCAGAGCCCAGGGTAATGGCAATGATCCCCGTGCCCATTTCGTGCAGTGCCTTACTCGCCTCTACCAGATCGGATTTCCCGGATAACATCCTGGCCTCTTCCAAACTGAATTTGCAGAGGTGTGATTTTTCAATATAGGGCATACACTTTTTTATAAAGAGGTCTTCGGCCCCGTGCCACAAATCGGCGCGAAAGTTCGGATCGAAACTGATAAAGGCATTCTCCGTGATGGCATCAAACAGGTAATGTCCATAGGTTTTTTCCAACGGGCCTCCAAGCAGTGCGGTGGCTGCTCCCAGGTGAACCATCTGGTCGCGGAAGTTGTCCTTGACAGAGGAATCATAGGTAAGTTCCCGGTCGGCTCCCCTGGAGAATACAAAATCCCGCTCCCCGTTCTCGGCCAGGGAAACAAAAGCAAGTGTAGTAAAGGTATCCGATCTTTGAAGGAGGGAGAGGTCTACATCACAGGCTTCCAGGGTTTTGATAAGGTACGTTCCAAATGGATCCTCGCCCACGCAGCCTATAAAGGCACTTTTTCCTTCTAATTTGGAGATGGCACAGGCGACGTTGGCAGGAGCCCCTCCGGCCTTCTTGGTGAAGAGGGAGGCCTTGGTTAGGTCGGCTCCCTGATTTTCCGCTACAAAATCAATGAGAAGCTCACCGATACAATAAATCTTTTTGGATAGCATTTGAAGAACCTGTCAACTTTTATGAGGATCAAGTATAGGAAATAATAAGCGGATTTTAAACTTCCTAAAACATAATCTCATCGGGGATTGCGCATTCTGTCCAAAATATTTTTCGCCCTGCCATGGGGGCTAACCGCGATAAATTGCGAATTTTGCACCATGAGAACTTTGGTCGTAGGGGACATTCACGCAGGGGGCAAGGCCCTTCCACAGGTGCTCGAGAGGGCAGGGATAAGGCAGGACGACCTGCTTATTTTTTTGGGGGATTACGTCGACGGGTGGAGCGAAGCCGTCGAAACCGTGGAGTACCTCCTGGAATTGCAGCAGAAGTACAGGTGTGTATTCCTCAGGGGAAACCATGACGAACTCTGTTATCGCTGGCTCGAGACCGGGGAGCACAATCCCCTCTGGCTCGAGAACGGAGGACAGGCCACCATCGATTCCTACGAAAAGGCGGGAAAAGAGATCAAGCAGGCTCATATTTCGTTTTACAAAGCCCTTCGCAACTATCACCTGGATTCGGCAAACCGACTCTTCCTCCACGCCGGATTTACCAACCTGAAAGGGGTGGAATTCGAATATTTTACGAAGACATTCTATTGGGACCGTACCTTATGGGAACTCGCCCTCTCCCTCGATCCTTCCATCCCAAAAGACAGTATTTACTATCCAAAGAGACTTCTCCACTACGCTGAGATATTCATAGGGCATACCCCTTTGAGCAAGATCGGCAAGTCTACCCCTCACCGGGCAGCCAACGTGTGGAATATCGATACCGCAGCTGCCTATAAGGGACCCCTTTCCGTCCTGGATGCCGATACCAAGGAATTCTGGCAAAGTGACCCCGTTTGCTCTTTTTATCCGTGGGAGAAAGGGAGAAACTGAATTTTGGCAATTCTTTAGTAAGTGTTCCATCTTATTTTACCGTCCTTTGAAGGAAAAGTATCCCGTGATGATAAAGAATGTTCGATTGGAAGTTATGGAAACCTTAGAGCCTGAGATCTCAGGATTTATGGAATCCTATCTGATCCCGCCAGATGAGATCTGGCAGCCTACCGACTTCCTGCCGGATTCCAGATCCGAGGGATTTTTTGATGCGGTTGAAGAGCTCAGGGAAGAAGCCAAGGAACTCGAATACGACTTCTGGGTCACCCTCGTAGCCGATACGATAACCGAAGAGGCCCTGCCCACCTATGAATCCTGGCTGATGGATGTAGAGGGGATCAACCAGCACGGAGAGAACAAAAACGGTTGGACCCGTTGGGTGCGCGCCTGGACGGCAGAGGAGAACAGACACGGCGATGTCCTTAACAAATACCTGTATCTCTCAGGAAGGGTAGATATGAGACAGGTCGAGATTTCCACCCAGCATCTCATCGCCGACGGTTTTGATATTGGAACGGACCGGGACCCCTATAAAAATTTTATCTATACCACATTTCAGGAACTGGCTACCAACATTTCCCATAAGCGCGTCGGCCAGATGGCCAAGAAAAAAGGAAATCTTTTATTGGGTAAGATGTGCAGTATTATCGCCGGAGACGAAATGCGTCATCATTTGGCGTATCGAGAATTCGTAAAGTCTATCCTGGAATACGATCCCAACGGGATGGTCCTCGCTTTTGCTGAGATGATGAAAAAGAAGATCGTCATGCCGGCTCATTTCCTGAGGGAGTCCGGAGGAGCCATAGGGGAGGCTTTCGAAAATTTCTCAATCTGTGCCCAGAGACTCGGGGTCTACACCGCAAACGACTATGTCGAAATCCTGTCCAAACTCAACAATTACTGGGATATTGGGTCATTGAGAGGGCTTACTGAAGAAGCGGAGAAAGCCAGGGAATATCTGATGAAACTTCCCGAAAGACTGGAAAGGATCGCTTCGCGCATGAGGTTCCCGGACGAGCGTTACAAGTTTGCCTGGGTTCAGGCCAACGGGCTCTTATAAAGAGCAGCTTCGGGGAAGAATTCTTTCCTTTACAACTTACCGTGCTTGTGTTCTTTTTGCCATTTGGCGAGTTCCTTCCACTTGCCCTCTGCTGCCATTTTGGCCTGCATTGGCCAGGAGGAGGGGTCGTGCACCTTGTAGCGGTCTCCTCCGGAATCCAGCACTTCCTGGCATTTGTCTACCGAGGTTTCTGCAAGGTTTCTCCAGGTCTTGATCTCGTAATTGTGGAAGAGGCTCCTGATCTTGGGGCCGATCCCTTCAATTAAGGTAAGGTCATTGAGTTTTACCGCCTTGCCCATGATCTTACGGGCTTCGTCGGCATCAAAGCTCTGGTAGTCATCGTGGTTAAGTGAAGACCCCGCGGCCAGTTTGTGCTTGCACTTTTCGAGCTCCACCCGGGCCTTTTCCTTTTCCTGCGTAAGCTGCTTTATCTGAGATTTATAGTCTACCGTAGGGTTGGCGCCCCTGCCGATGAGGTAACCAAAAAATCCACAAATGAGGCCCACGCTTAAAGGGATAAGCCAGCACCAGATATTCATATATTCTAATTCCATGGGAAGTGTTTTATTTCGTTGTTGTTTTTTGAGATTCGACTAACCTCTGACAAGGAGCTCTTTTGAACTCAATTGTATAAGGGGATGACAAATTCATGAACACTGGCCGCAATACATGACAAAGAAGTAGATACCTGCGAGGAGGGTTATGATAAACCCGAGGATATTCGTGGTTTTTCTGGACATACTTGTAATGGTTAGTGAATTCTTCCTACAAGATATTAAAAAAAGCCATACCCGGGATGCAGGTATGGCTTAGGTTTTATCCTCGGTAAAGGAGTATGCGATCTTACAGATCGAATTTGATCCCTTGTGCCAGGGGCAGCTCTGTGGTGTAATTGATGGTGTTGGTCTGCCTTCTCATATAGATCTTCCAGGCATCGGAACCAGATTCCCGTCCTCCACCGGTTTCCTTCTCCCCTCCGAATGCGCCTCCTATCTCGGCTCCTGAGGTCCCGATATTGACATTGGCGATCCCACAGTCACTTCCGGCGGCGGAAAGGAATTTTTCGGCCTCCCTGAGGTCTCCGGTCATAATGGCTGATGAAAGTCCCTGTACCACACCATTCTGAAGGGCAATGGCATTTTCGACCTCTCCTGAATAGGGGATCAGATAGAGAATGGGGGCGAAGGTCTCATGCTGTACGATCTCAAAGGTGTTCTTGGCCTCTGCTATGGCAGGTTTTACATAACACCCGCTCTCGTATCCCTCGCCTTCAAGCACACCGCCTTCCACGAGGATCTTTCCTCCCTGGGCAACCACCTGCTCGAGGGCTTCCTTATACATTTTAACCGCATCCCGGTCGATCAGCGGCCCGACGTGGTTGGTTTCATCGAGAGGATTGCCTATCCGCAACTGGCCGTAAGCTGCTATGAGGGCTTCTTTTACCTTGTCGTAGACGGATTCGTGCACGATCAGCCTTCTGGTGGAAGTGCACCGCTGCCCCGCCGTACCTACGGCCCCGAAAACAGCTCCGATCACGGTCATCTTTATATCCGCCTTGGGAGTGACGATGATGGCGTTGTTCCCGCCCAGTTCAAGAAGGGATTTGCCTAACCTGCCGGCCACGGCCTGGGCCACGATCTTACCCATACGGATAGACCCTGTAGCTGAGACCAGGGGGATGCGCTTATCATGTGTCATGAATTCCCCTACCCTGTAGTCCCCGTTTATCAGGCAGGAAATACCTTCAGGCAGACTGTTTTCTTTCAGGACATCGGCGATGATATGCTGGCAGGCAATTCCGCACAGGGGAGTCTTCTCGGAAGGCTTCCAGACACACACATCCCCGCATACCCAAGCGAGTGCTGTGTTCCAGGCCCAAACGGCCACCGGGAAGTTGAAGGCGGAAATGATCCCCACCACTCCAAGAGGGTGGTATTGTTCATACATTCTGTGACCGGGCCTTTCGGAGTGCATGGTAAGACCGTGCAGCTGGCGGGAGAGTCCCACGGCAAAATCACAGATATCTATCATTTCCTGTACTTCCCCAAGACCTTCCTGATAGGATTTGCCCATTTCATAGGATACGAGTTTTCCGAGGGGTTCCTTGAGTTCCCTCAATCGCTGCCCGAACTGGCGGACGATCTCCCCTCTTTGGGGTGCGGGCTTCAAACGCCACACTTCAAAGGCTTCAGAGGCCCTCTCCATGATCCTTTCGTAGTCTTCTTTCGTGGTGGATCTGACCCGGGCGATCAGTGTACCGTCTACAGGGGAATGAGAATCTATAACCTCCCCCGAGGAAAAGAACTTCGTGCCCGTAGAAGAGCCTTCGTTGAGTTCTTTTATTCTGAGAGCTTTCAATGTGTTTTGTATTCCGGAATCAACCATTGCAGTTGCCATAATTTGAGTGTTTTGAATTGAATAGTTCGTTGTCGTGCAAAGCTACGAATAATTACCCTCTTGGAATGCTACCCGGGATACAGTTCGGGCTGCGTGTACTTCCTAAAGGTGCAGAAGGACCAGAGCGATCAGGGCTGGTAACCCCTGGATGAAGAAGATCTTTTTGGAGGCCGTAACTGCCCCGAATATACCGGCAAGCAGCACACAGCTTAGAAAAAAAATGGAGATGTAAATCTTCCACATGTGATCCTCAATAAAAAAGGTCCAGATCAACCCTGCTGAAAGAAAACCATTGTATAGCCCCTGGTTGGCCGCAAGGACCTTTGTGGGTTCAAAGAGTTCCCGGGGGAATCCTCTAAAGACCTTCGGCCCTTTGCTGGTCCAGGCAAACATTTCGAGCCACAGGAAGTAGAGGTGCATGAATGCGATAAGTCCGATCAAAATTTCTATGGCTACCCTCATAATACGATGTTATTCCTGATCGTTCGCGACAAACCTCGGATCTGATTCCATCACATGCCCACATTGGGAACAGGTGCGAAAATCCTCAGAGCCGTAGAAACGCTCGAAGTGATGAAGAAAATCCTTTTCAATGTCCTCCAGAGTGAAGTAGGCCTCGTAGAGTTTGTGGTTGCAGTTATCACAGAACCAAAGCAAGCCGTCCTTACCTCCGAGGTCTGCCCGTTTGCGTTCAATGACCAGTCCGATTGAACCTTTATGCCGAAACGGCGAATGAGGCACCCCTGCGGGATGCAGGTACATGTCCCCCGGACCGAGGTTCATCGTTTTTTTCTTTCCGTCTTCCTGTATGTGCACTTCGATGTTGCCTTCCAGCTGGTAGAAGAGTTCCTCGGTCTCGTTATAATGATAGTCTTTCCTTGCGTTTGGGCCCGCGACGACCATCACAATATAGTCGCCGGCGTCTTTATAGAGGTTCTTATTTCCAACGGGGGGTTTTAAGGAGTCCCTGTTTTCCTCTATCCACTGGTTGAGGTTAAATGGGGGTCTGATGGACATATTTTTAATGTGAGATTAAGAGCAGGCATTCTGCCGGCTATGCTCAAAAATACGAAAAAGGGACTCAAATGTAGGGTTACTTGTAGAAGATCTGGGTGTAGAATAGGGTTCCATCCGAACCTCTTTTCACACTGATGGCAGTGAAGGTGTAATCAGCCTCCATCGTACCCTTGTGATTCGGGCTTTGTAACCATCCCTGAAAGGCGGCAGCGGCGGTTGGGTAATCCATGGCCACGTTTTCGGCGATCTCCTTGGCATTGGCCTCGGCAGCTATTTTGGAAGCCCGGGCACTGAAATTATCATGGCTGATAGTGCCTTTGGCCACCATATAATCAGTATGCTGGTTGGCGTAGTCATAGGCCAGTTCGCTGAACTGTAAAGGTTGCGCACCCAATGACACCCTGTGTTCGTTGACGATATATAGCAGCTCCTGTTCCACTTCCACCGCATTCAAAGCTACGGGGATAACAGGTTCATCCAGGGATTCCTTAGAACAGGATACCCCAAACAACAGGACTATCGCCCAGAAAAAAACAGGCAAACTTCTTCTCATATAGTGTTCCTCGCAAGCAGGTAGGGAAGAAGTTGGGGGCTTTTCCTCCTTTCGGTAAAAGAAGAGGGTAAGTATACTAAAAAGGTTCGAAGTTTGGGTTTATTCGTCCGGAAAATTCGATGAAATGCACAAATCGGCTTCCTTGGCAAACCCGAATTATGAAGAGGGAATTGAATAGAGGTCAGGAGCGTTCAATACGATGATTCCTCATCTTCGGTATCTTTCCTGATCACCTTGCTAAAGACCAGGTTCCCAAGATTCCGTATAGGTTCGTAAAGGGCTGATTCCTCTTTCACATCATCGTTGATGAGCCCCAAATTCTTGTTCACGCTTTCGAAGAATACGAGAAGGGCACCGAGGATGATGGCGACTTTGAGGGTGCCGAAGACCCCGCCGGCGATCTTGTTGAGCAGGCCAAGCATGGCAATCTCGGCTATCTTGGTGAGCAACCTCGCAGCCAGTATCACCAGGGAGACAATGATTAAAAAGGTGATGATAAAGGAGGTCAGGCTCATGACCCTCTCATTCCAGTTAAAATGGGAGGCCAGGTAGTTGCCGACGATATACGAAAAATGGATTGCCCCATAAAGGCCCGCCACCAGGGCAAGAATGGAGGCGATCTCCACGACGAGGCCATTTTTTACACCTTTGAAGAGGCCGTACAACAACAACAGGCCCAAAACGATGTCGATAAAATTCACTGGTTGGCGGTTTGTACAAATATAGGACATTGATTTGTACCTTTAACCCCGTAAACAAAGGTTGAAGAGCCTGATAAAATCCGGGATCACATGGCCAGGGACGAAGTGCTTAAGAATCGATGGGAAGCGTTGGTGGATAAACTATCCTCTCAATTCTCGGACGGGGACCCCCTTGAACTGGACGCCATCATTTACCTGATCGGGGTACAGGAACTCGGACAGTACCACCGCACTTATAAAAAGGACGAAAAGATCAACCTCATGCATATCGCCATCTGCAGGCTACTCGAACCTTACGGCTACTACGAATTTGAGTATTTCGATGAGGAGGGATGGCCACATTACAAAACAAAAGAGGCCCTCCCTCCCCTGAAACCCGGAGAACAATCCGTACTGATGAAAGAGGCCATCGTATCCTATTTTCTCGAGAAAGACTATTTGTCATGAAAGGCTTTACTCCTTATTACGCCGTCATCTTTACCACCGTGCGGGCTGAAGGTGATCTGGGCTATGCGGAAATGGCAGATAGGATGGAAGCTCTGGCCAGGGTACAACCGGGTTTCCTCGGCTTTGAAACTGCCAGAAGTGAGATCGGCATAAGCGTGAGCTACTGGAAGAGCCTGGACGACATTGCCCGATGGAAGGAAAACGCCCAGCACCTCGAAGCCCAGCGAACTGGAAGGGAAAAATGGTACGAACATTACACCCTGAGGATCTGCAGGGTGGAAAGGGAATACGGGTTTAATCGGGACCCTCAGGAATAACGTAATCTTAATCCGGCCGATTTTGTCTTACGGACGTGTACCCTTATTTTCGAGAGGATTAATCCAATGAAATTAATTTTATGTCGACCACCCCATTCTTTTCA
The DNA here is from genome assembly GCF_010671595.1 of Muriicola jejuensis. GTDB lineage: Bacteria > Bacteroidota > Bacteroidia > Flavobacteriales > Flavobacteriaceae > Muriicola > Muriicola jejuensis. Next base: position 1,467,997 of record NZ_JAABOP010000001.1, read on the forward strand.
AACCTCAACAGAAAGAAGACCACGGCAGAGATCGCCAAAACTACTTTCGACCTTATCGTCATAGGCGGAGGGATTACCGGAGGGGGAATTGCCCTCGACGCTGCCTCGAGAGGGATGAAGGTGCTCCTCCTGGAAAAAGGGGATTTTGCCTCTGGAACCAGCAGTAAATCCACTAAACTCATACACGGGGGGCTGCGTTATCTGAAGCAGTTCGACTTCTGGCTGGTCAAGGAAGTGGGTTCCGAACGCGCCATAGTTCACAAACTGGCACCCCACCTGGTCCTTCCGGAGAAAATGTTGCTGCCCCTTATCGATGGAGGGTCCTATGGGAAATGGCTGACTTCCGTCGGACTCAAAGTATACGATATCCTGGCACAGGTAAGCGGGGATGACAAGAGGAAGATGCTGGAGAAGAAAGAGGCTCTGGCCCTGGAACCCCTGCTACCCAAGAAAAAGGTAAAAGGTGCCGGGTATTACGCAGAATACCGTACGGATGATGCCCGACTCACCCTGGAGAACATCAAGACCAGCCTGGAGTTCGGGGCGAAGGCGCTCAACTACGCAGAGGTCACCGAATTCCTCTACAAAGAGGATATGGTCTGCGGGGTAAAGTTTACGGATGTCCTAAGCGGAGATACCTTCCCGGTGAAGGCCAAATACGTGATCAATGCGGCCGGTCCCTGGGTGGACGACCTGCGGAGTATCAACCACAGCAAGAAAGGGAAACGCCTCCACCTCACAAAAGGGGTGCACCTGGTCTTTCCTCACAAAAAGCTGCCTGTAAAGCAATCCGTGTATTTCGATGTGCCCGATGGCCGGATGATCTTCGCCATTCCCAGGGGAAAGATCACCTACGTGGGGACCACAGACACCAACTACAACTCGGACAAGGACCAGGTGGAAACCGACCTTGCCGATGCCATTTACCTGATCGCCGCCGTAAACAATATGTTCCCTGAGATCGAACTGGAGATGAAAGACATTGAATCTTCCTGGGCAGGTCTTCGCCCCCTTATCCATGAAGAGGGGAAATCTGCCTCGGAACTCTCCAGGAAGGATGAGATCTTCACTTCGGACAGCGGACTCATAAGCATAGCCGGGGGGAAACTTACGGGGTACCGAAAGATGGCCGAGCGGGTAGTGAACAGGATCGCCAAAAAAATGGAAGAGGAGGAAGACAAGAAATGGCCCGAGTGCAAGACGGATACCATCCCCCTCTGCGGCAATGACTTTAAAAAATACAAGGAGGTAAAAAAATACATCGAACAGGTCCATAGCCGAATCCAACCGGATGGTTTCTCGAAATACGACGCCTGGTACCTGGTCACCAATTACGGAAAACAGACCGAGGAGATCCTAGAGCTCTATGAAAAGCGGAAAGAAAAGGACATACACCAAAGAATGATCCTGTCAGAACTCGGATTCACCGTTGCCAGGGAAATGGTTCAGTCGCCCCTCGACTTCTTTGTCAGGCGAACCGGGCGGCTTTATTTTGACATCCAGAGCGTAAGGGATCACATGGATGCCGTTATCGGGGAATTGGGCAGGACCTTTAAGGCCGACAAAAAGGCCACAGCCGTTTGGAAGGAGGAACTGGAAGCCGAATTGAAAACCCATTCAAGCTTCACCCTCGACAAGGATAAATAAGCTTCACCTTAGTCCATACGATCCGCAAGTGCCTTAAAGTTCTTTCGGGCGCTTTCGTTCTGGTAGAGGATGCGGTAGACCGTATCTATGATGGGGGTGCGGACCTTGTTCTTGAAAGAATTCTTTTGCTCATAGGCGCTTTTGGTCGCATAATACCCCTCGGCCACCATGTTCATTTCCATCATAGCACTCTTTACGGTATAGCCTTTTCCGATCATATTGCCGAACATCCGGTTCCGGCTGAAGGTGGAATAGCCGGTCACCAGCAGGTCGCCCAGATAGGCAGAATTGTTGATGTTACGCTTCATCTTATGCACCCTCTTGATATACCTTTTCATCTCCCGGATCGCGTTGCTCATCAGCACGCTCTGAAAATTGTCCCCATAACCCAAACCGTGCGCGATCCCTGCTGCCAGGGCGTAAATGTTCTTCAGCATGGCGGCGTATTCCGTGCCGATGATATCATCTGAGATCTTGGTTTTGATAGACTCGCTGCCCAGTTTGGAGGCTACCAGTTTAGCCTTGTCCTTGTCTGCAGAGGCTACCGTGAGGTAAGAGAGCCGGTCTAAGGCCACTTCCTCTGCATGGCATGGTCCGGTGATCACACCGATATTTTTTAATGGGATGTCGTATGCATCGTGGAAATGCTCTCCCACGATCTTGCCGCTTTCCGGCACGATCCCCTTGATGGCGCTAAAGATGATCTTGTCCTTCAGCGGAATGCTGAGTTTTTGCAATTCGCTTTCCAAAAAGGCCGATGGGATAGCAAAGATAAGTACGTCCGCGGCTTTCACGGCTACGTCGATATTGTCCGTAAGGTTGAGCTGGGACAACCTGAATTCTACCGAGGTGAGGTAGTTCGGATTGTGTTTGTTGGTCTTTATGAATTCGATGGCCTCAGAATTCCTCATATACCAGGTTACCTTCGGAAGATTTTTTGTCAGCATTTTCACCAGGGCCGTCGCCCAGCTGCCTCCTCCCAGAACGGCAAATCGCACTTGCTTTTTCATATTCCCTTCTTTGGGGATTAAAAGTAATTAAAATCAAATAGTATGTAAATATCAGTAAATCAGATATTTAAAACAAATGGCATGATGCTTGTTTACAAATATACAAGAATCATAAAACCGAGTGCCATGAGAAATTTTACCCTTTTAAGTTTAGCGACCTTCGCGATGCTTACCTTAAGCAGCTGTTATACCGAGGTCATTGTGGATGATGTCATTGTGGATGATGTTCCTCTGCAGACCAGACAGGTCTTGCAGGCCTATGATCTGTGGTATGTCGATATCGAGTCTACCCAGGGGCTGGGGGAAGTGCCATTTATGCAGAGAGCCTTTACCCTCTCCTTTGTCAATGGGTTGCTCTATGCCAATAACAACCTGTCTGGCATCGGAAGAACGGGTAACGGACTCGGGATTCGGGTTGGGTATTTCGATGCCGGAGGAGGTGTCCTGGAGATCGACCACGATATTGACGGGGTGTGGACTTTCGAGGTGTACAATGTGAATGGCAGGACCATAGAACTCTATAACAGGCGTTCTAATACTTCCTATTTCCTTGACGGATATCAGCGTTCTGATTTCGACTATGACCGACTATTCTATGAGAACATAGAACTCCTCCTTCAGGAATACGACGTTTGGGAAAAGACCTATGTGAGCGATACCGGCTACCTCAATGACTTTGACCAGGAGAACTTCCTGCAGTTCTTTCAGGGTGGTACCGGCACCCGCTTCAGGTCGTCCATAGATCCCATTGGGACTCCTTTACCGAATATTGTCTGGGATTACGAAGGGTTTTACGAGATCTACAATGTACAAAACGATGAAACGCTCAAAACTTTAACACTGGACTACTCCTTTATGGGCAATGATTATTTTGAGTTGTACGTTATTGATGACAGGACCATAGAGTTGTACCACCCAGACAGCGGAACGGTCTATGAGTTCACAGGGAGGGGCTATATCCAGTACCTGAAATCAGAAAGAACCCCTGAATCCAGGAAGCGTCTGAAAAGCAACCATCCCACCATGGATGTGAAAAGGCAAAGGAAGGCGGTTTCCGGGAAATAGATAAAGAAGCATAATTTTTTTGGTTGGTTATTTGGTTAGAAACCGTCCTGCCCTTCCCGGGCAGGGCGGTTTTATCTTTTCACTCCTATTTTTTCGTACCTTAACTCAGCAATTCTTCAATGAGAAAAGATGGATTCCAGGTATGACGTTAAAGCGGGAAATACGGGGCACAAGGAGATCCCGGGGAACCCTTCCACAGCTACCAGCAGTAGCAAGAAATTGAACGACCGTTCGGCAGGCGGCCCATTGAAAGTAATGAGTGAGGAGGATTGGCAATTCTGGGTTCACAACGGTTATGTGGTGATCAAAAAAGCCGTGCCCAGAGAACAGGCACAAGAAACGGCCCGGTTTCTCTGGGAATTCGACGAAAAGGACCCAAATAACCCCGAGACCTGGTACGCACCACCAAGAGCCGAAATGAAGATGAAGGAACTGGCGGGTACCGGCATGGTGGAGGTATACAACCACCAGCTCCTCTGGAACAACAGGCAGACCCAAATGGTCTATGAGGCCTTTGTGGATATTTGGGGGACGGAGAAATTGTGGGTGACCATAGACCGGGCCAACCTCAACTTTCCACAACGTCCCGGCTTTGAACAGAAGGGCTTTATACACTGGGATTACGATCCGGAGACCAAGCCCCAGAATGTTCAGGGGGTCCTTGCCCTTGCAGACCAGACAGACGAGAACATGGGCGGATTTCAGTGCATCCCCTGGCTCTTCAGAAATTATGAGACCTGGAAGGAGGGTCAGCCTAAAGACCGGGATCGTTTCCAGCCAGACATTACGGGCCTCGAGGACAAGATCGTAAAGGTAAAACTGGAGACGGGTGACCTCTTGATCTTCAACAGCCTCCAGCCACACGGGATCAGGCCCAATCGCTCCAAGGATCGGGTCCGGATCGCCCAGTACATCTCCATGATGCCGGCAGAACCCGAAAACGAGGCCCTGCTCAACTGGAGGATACATTCCTGGAAGAACCGCGTTGCCCCGGATGGGTACGCCTTTCCCGGCGATCCCAGGAACTGGGAGCAGGAAAAATACGGGACTGCGAAATTATCTCCTCTGGGAGAAAAGTTGTTGGGTCTCACCTCCTGGTAAGCCCTAAAATCCTGAAATCTCTTGCGGGAGTCGGCCACCTTGTAAATTAATGGTACTTTTGCCCCCTTAAATTCACAAGGATTTGAAGAAGTACCTCCATTTGTTCGATTTTTCCCAGAAAGTTAATTACCGGACCGAGATCTTATCGGGACTAACGGTAGCCCTGGCCCTGGTTCCGGAAGCCATCGCATTCGCTCTTATCGCCGGGCTTTCTCCCCTTACGGGTCTCTACGCCGCTTTCGTCATGGGGCTGGTCACTTCCGTCCTGGGAGGCCGGCCGGGGATGATCTCCGGAGCCACAGGTGCCGTAGCCGTGGTTATCGTAACCCTCGCCCAGCAACACGGGGTGGAATACGTTTTTGCGGCGGTCGTACTGGCCGGACTCCTGCAGGTACTGGCCGGGGTTTTAAGGTTGGGTAAGCTCATGCGACTGGTGCCCCACCCGGTGATCTTCGGGTTTGTGAACGGTCTGGCCATCATCATCTTCATGTCCCAGCTAGATCAATTCAAGAATTCCGACGGGAGTTGGATGGGGGGAAGTACATTGCTTTTATTTTCCGGACTGGTATTGCTGACCATGCTCGTCATCTGGGGCCTGCCCAGGCTGAGCAAGGCCGTGCCTGCTTCTCTCGTAGCCATCCTGCTGGTGTTTGGCATCGTCTTTTTATTTGGAATTGAAACCCGAACCATAGGGGATATAGCTTCCATTAAGGGAGGGTTTCCGCCCTTCCACCTTCCGGAGGTTCCCTTCACCCTGGAGACCCTGCAGATCATTTTTCCGTATGCCGCGATCGTGGCCGGGGTCGGACTCATAGAAAGTTTGCTTACCCTGAATATCGTGGATGAGATCACGGAGACCAGGGGCCGCGGAAACAAAGAGGCTGTGGCACAGGGCACGGCCAATATCCTCTCCGGGGTTTTTTCCGGGATGGGAGGATGTGCTATGATCGGGCAGAGCCTAATCAATACCTCCAACGGTGCCAGGGCGCGACTTTCAGGCATCGTGGCCTCCCTTATGCTCCTGGTCTTTGTGGTCTATGGTGCAGATCTGATAGAAAGAGTGCCTATGGCGGCCCTAACTGGCCTGATGATCATGGTTGCCCTGGGAACCTTTGAATGGGCAAGCCTTCGTACTTTCAGGAGGATGCCAAAGAGTGATGTCCTTGTTATGGTCCTGGTCACCCTGGTAACGGTTTTCCTGCACAACCTCGCTTTGGCTGTGCTAGTAGGGGTGATCATTGCTGCCCTGGTATTTGCCTGGGACAACGCCAAGCGTATCCGGGCCCGAAAATATCTAGATGAAGATGGGGTAAAGCACTATGAGATCTACGGCCCCCTCTTTTTTGGATCGGTTGCCCTTTTTAATGAAAAGTTCGATGTGCTAAACGACCCCGATGAGGTGATCATCGACTTCAGGGAAAGCAGGGTAGTAGACATGTCGGCCATAGAAGCCTTGAACAAGATCACCGAAAGATACCTCAAAGTGGGCAAGAAGGTGCATTTGAAACACCTGAGCAGGGACTGCAAACAGCTACTCAAAAATGCAGATGATATCATCGAGGTCAATGTCCTGGAAGACCCAACCTACAAGGTGGTGGTCGATAAGATCTGAGGAAGGTACCTATTCCTGCAAAGGACCTAAGGTAAACACCAGGGCCTGCCAGGGTTCCAGGGAGAATACCCGGTCCTTGTAGTACACCTGCGGCAGATTGTTCAACAGCAGGTCTTCCAGTTCTTCTTCCACGGGCACCGGAAGGGTCACGATATCGTTCGAAAAGTTCAAAATGACGAGCATTTTCTGACCTTCCCATTCCCTGGTATATGCATAGATCTTCTCGTGCTCCGGCAAAAGGAGGGTATAGGCACCGTAGACGAGGGCAGGACTTTCCTTTCGCAGGGAAACCATGGCCTTGAAATGGTTGAGTACTGACGAAGGGTCTTCCTTCTCCACCGCCACATTGACCGTCTTGTAATTCTCGTTGACAGGCAGCCATGGGGTTCCGGAACTGAACCCGGCATTGAGGGTGGTATCCCATTGCATGGGGGTACGGCCATTATCTCTGGAGGAGAATTTCAGGTTAGCCATATAGGTTTCCAGGTCTCCTCCGGCCAACTTCACCTTTTCATATCCATTCAGGGCAGCGATGTCCCTGTATAGGGAAATACTGTCGAATCCGATATTGGTCATCCCCAACTCGTCCCCGTAGTAGCAGTAGGGAGTACCCCTCATGCTGAGGATAAAAGTGTTGAGTAGTTTGGCGGAGGCTGCCCTGAATCTTGGGTCATCACTGCCGAAACGGCTCACGAGTCGGGCCTGGTCGTGGTTGGCCAAAAAGATGGAAAGCCACCCCTTTTCGGCGAATTCCTGATCCCAGCGGGAAAAGACCTCCTTGAAATGTGCCAGGGAGTACCCTTCCGGTTTGGCGATATCCACCCCTTCAAAGGCATAGGCCATGTTGAGTTCCTTCCGGTCAGCATCCACCAGTTCGTGGGCTTCCTCAAAATTACGACCAGCTCCCTCAGCCACCGACATCACATCGTATTTGCTAAAGACTTCCTGGTTCATTTCCCTGAGGTAGTCGTGCAATCCTGGCTGCATGGCGTAGTATTGTATAAAATTTTGCTCCAAGTCATCCGGGAATTCCGGATAGGTGGTATCCTTGGCTGCAAACTGGAAGGCGTCAAGCCGGAAACCGTCCACTCCCTTTTCTGCCCAGAATTTCATCAGGTCATAGACCTCCTGCCTCACCTTTGGATTCTCCCATTTGAGGTCGGGTTGTTGTTGTGAGAAGTAATGCAGGTAATACGCATCGGTGATGGAATCGTATTTCCAGGCGTCACCGGCCGCGTCAAAGAGGCTGTAGCGATAAGGGGGCTTTCCCTTCTCGGCAGGCCACCAGTGGTAGTAATCCCGGTAAGGGTTGTCCCTGGAGCTGCGCGACTGCAGGAACCACTCGTGCTGGTCACTGCTGTGATTCACGACCACATCCATGATAAAACGGATCCCGCGGTCGTGCATGCCTTTGAGCATAGCATCAAAATCCTCCATGGTGCCGAACTCCTCCATAATACTTCGGTAGTCGCTGATATCATACCCATTGTCCGCATTGGGAGAGCTGTAGATAGGGTTAAGCCAGACCATGGTCACTCCCAGGCTTTGGATATAGTCTAATTCCTCGATGATCCCCTTCAAGTCGCCAACCCCGTCCCCGTCCGTATCCTTGAAACTGCGGGGGTAGATCTGGTAGACGATTCCTTCCTTCCACCAGGTGTCGTCTTTAATTACAGTAGATTCGGCCTTCTCAGAACAACCGGTTATACAAAAGACCAGGGCGGTGCACAGAAGGAAGTATCTCATATTGGGCAAGTGTTAGAAATCTCCTTAAAAATAGGGAATATAGGCCAGTTTCAGAACCCTTGTCTTCAAATTAAATCCCGATTTACCGTAAGAAAGGGGCGTTGTTTTTATCGAATTTGGTATTCCACATAGAGCAGGGCCCTGACCTTGAGTGTCCCAGTATTGACGGCAATATCGCCGCCCTGTTTCATATCCATTTCAAGGTTCATCACGCTATTCCTTTGCATGTCATTCACAGGGAAGGATACTTCCGGGGTCACATTGCTGATCCTGCTGATCGCCTTCTCAGTCTCCGGCAATTGGGAGAGAAGTTCGTCAGCAAGGGCATTGGCCTTGGAAAGGGCATCCAGGTAGGCTTTATTCTCCAGCCCATTGATATCTGAGTGGGAATAGGACAGACCACCCAGATTCAGGTTCTCATTCTCGAGTAAGGTGGAGTAGATCATCGGCAGGGAATCCATGGATCTCACGGTGACCACAATGGAGGTCGAACTTTCATACCCGATGAACACCTGCTCCCCGTTATCCCACCGGTACTTTTTGTTTAGCTCCACATTGGTGGTCAGAATGTCTTTGGGTGCGATCCCAAAACCCTTCAACTGATCGGTGAGCGCATTCGATTTTACCACCAGGCATTCTTTAGCAGCTAGGACAGTCGACTCCACGCAGCTCAGGTTGGCCCGGAAGGAGGCCATGTTAGGCAGGGTCTCGATTTCCCCAACCGATTTCAGCATGATAGTCTTTGGAGGGTTCTGAATTTGAGTGCTGCCTACACGGCAACCGGCGATGAACAGAAAGGCCAGAAGTATTGTGAGTGTTCTCATAGATTTCATTTTTGAATTGATTTCAAATCCTGTGCCAACTGATAAGCTTCCCCATAAAATAAGGATTACGCGAAGGAGGTCACTCATCAAAGATGGATTTCAGATGCCAATCTTGTCCGGTCATTTCCCAATGTCCGAGAGAGATCGGGATATTACCCATACTGTTAAGCCGGTCCATGAACTCCTTTACCGTAAAGGGCGTACCCTGGGTTTCTTTCATTTTGGCAAAGTCGGCCATGGCGCTTTCAAGCAGGTATTTCCCCGTGATATAGCTGCTCCCGTAACCGGGTTGCCGCATGTAGAGGTGTTGTTCGAAGAGCAAAAGTTCCTTTTCGGTCTTCATCCAGCCTCTCGGGGTGTATTCTGAATGGATCCCACCCGCTTCTTCCATGGTCATCATATTGGCGTGTGCATAGAGGGATCCCAGGCCCCGGGCAGCGCGCTGGGCGATCATGATATAGACGATCTCCCTGCTCCGGGGGGAATCGTCGTATAATCCGCCTTGCAGGAACAATTCTTCCACAGCCGTAGCCGTACCCTCGTTGCGGGAATCAAAGATGTTGTAGAGAAGGGGTCCCCTTCGGATCTCACTCTGGTGGGGTTCTTCCCGCATCCGTGCCAACTCGAACCAGTGGTAGAAATGGGAATAGAGGGGCCTGGGGTCATAGTGTTCCCCGATCACGAAAAAATTGCGCTTCTCCTCCGGGACAAAGTTGCCCAGGTGTTCACGGAGGGCGGGTTCAAAATAGTCCCTGACCGTAACGATGTCCTGCCCGCCAAGGAAGGCCATAAGGCTTTCCGCGGCTCTGTCGGCCATTTCTTCATAGGCCTCCGGACTGTTTGCTGCCACCATGGGTGGAAGAGCCCTGTTCCGGTGCTCCTCCATTTTCAGGGAAGACCAGGCCCGTGCCAGTTCCCTTTTTAACAACATCACCTCGTCCTCCCAGTTCAGGGGTACCAGATGCACGTTCTGGAGGTACCAGGTATAGTTCTCTTTACCAATCCCTGACGGACCATTCTTTTTACCGCCTTCATTTCTCAACCAGACAGCGAATTCTTCTGTGGATGATATGGCCTCATTTACGGCCTTTACCAGTTGGGAATCACGGGTTACACCTTCGCGAGTTAGTATTTCCCTAAGGTCCCTGACCTGATCTTCAATGACCCGTATTCCGGCCTTCCAGAGTTCGGCGGCATTCCCGGTCAGATTCTCCCGTGCCTGTGCATTCAGAGAAGGGATGACGCTGAGGTCAGAGAGCAGTCGCTTTCTTTCTTCCGGGTTCAGGGGGAAGGAATAGGTCCAGAGCTCCGTGGTCTTGTGATGGGTGGGCCCTTCGTGTGCAGGTACATCCGACTGGTAGGTCCAAACCGACTTGTAAAAAGCCGGGTCCCTTTCCCAGGGTTTGAGGATTCGGTGGTTGAAATCATATCCGTTCATCTCCGCCCAGACCAGCATCCAGTCTACTTTTTGAGGGACCTCCCAGCCTGTGGTGTCTATGGAAGTAAGCCGACTCCTAAGTTCCAGGAACCGGGGCCACCTGTTTTCAAAGGTCTCAGCGGTGTAATCGGGTGCTCCATTGCGCATAGGGGGTTCCTCAAAGGCACGCCAGGTCTTGAACAGGTCCTCAAGATCGCCATAGGAGGGGCTGTTATCCCTTTTATCATTTCCTTGTCCCGTCAGGGAAAATGAAAGCAAAAGGGCAAAGCAAAGGGGATAGTATTTTCTCATCAGGAGTCTGTTTTAGAATGCACACAGGCTAAAGTAGGAATTTCGGGCAAGATGGAAGTGTCTACCGGATGTGCCATTCGGTCACAATCCGAGTGTTGACCGGAGCCGATCCCACTGGGTCCTGAACCAGCTTGTTTTCTGACTCAGGTCCTTATCTTCCAGAATTTTCATGGCATCCTCATACCCCTTGTTGATGATCTCCTGGATCTGGCTTGTATCGGCCCGGTCAAAGGTAGATAGGTCGGGCTTGATTAGCAGGTCGGCATTTTCAGTCTGAAGTTTAGCAGCCTGTTGCATGATAAAGTGGAAACTGTTCATAAGAACATCCAGGATGTTTTCGGGGTCTTTGTATTCGTGTTCGGCATTCAGGTCTACGCCGATGACGTATTCAGCCCCGATCTCCCGGAGGGTTTTAATAGGAACATTCTCGACAATACCCCCGTCTAACAACATTCTCCCCCCGATCTTTACCGGTTTGAACAGGCCCGGAATGCAGGTACTGGCCATAACGGCCTGGGCGACCGAACCTTCCCTCAAAATCACTTTCTCCCCTTTGCTGGCATCGGTGGCGATGATGGCCAGGGGGATGTCTGCATCTTCTATGCGCTGGTCGCCGATATGATCCACGAGGAGTTCCCCGAATTTTTCATTGGATAACAGGCTGTATCTGGAAAGGGAGATACTGGTGATATCCATCCATTTCAGCTTACAGGAGATCTCGTTGATCTCCTTCCAGTTCTTCCCAAAAGCATAGAGGGCCGCTACGAAGGCACCGATGCTTGTTCCAGTGATAAATTCTATCCTGGCCTCCCTCTCCTCGAGTGCCTTTAGCACGCCAATATGTGCGGCCCCCAGCACGGCACCTCCCCCGAGGGCAAGACCCATTTTTTTCATAGAGATGTTATTTCAGATATTACCGATAAGTATATCTAGACTCGGGATAATTTACATTAAAATGTTTATTTGACTGTTCATTGGATGAATACCATTTTAGGGAATTCCGAGAATTTACTTTAGAAAATACATTTTCAAGGCTCCACGGTTTTTGACCTCAATTTCTCCTCGGTATTCGCACTCGTACTCTTGCTTAATCTCCATGTAAGTGGTTTCAGAGATATTGATCCGACCGGGTTGGGAATTCGCCTCCATGCGCGAAGCGATATTCACGGTATCCCCCCAGATGTCGTACTGCCATTTTTTTATCCCTACAATCCCTGCAACAACGGGCCCGGAATGCAGTCCGACCCTGATCTCAAAATGATTTAGCCCATCCTTTGCTCCCCGGGTTTTGGCAACAAAGGCGGTCATTTCCTTGGCTGCTTTAATGGCATTCAGCGCGTGTGAGGAATTGGGCGTGGGCAGTCCGCTTGCACACATATAGGAATCTCCCACCGTTTTAATTTTCTCTAACCCGTAGGCTGAGGAAATCTCATCAAATTTTTTGAAATAGCTGTCGATACTTTCTACAAGTCTAACAGGTTCTGTATGTTCTGCTATTTTCGAAAATTCCACAAAATCAGTGAACAAAACAGTGACTGCTTCACATTTTACAGCCTCAACGCGACCATTGCTCTTTAATTCCTTGGCTATTTCTGAGGGCAAAATATTGAGAAGCAACTTCTCTGATTTTTTTTTCTCTTTGGAAATACTTCGATAATACCAGAATAAGGTTATGAGTCCTACTAACGTAAATCCCAGTATAATGCGCTGATTTCTCTTCTGCTGGTTGAGCAGGTCAACCTCTACCTGTTTTTGAGACACTTCAAAGTCTGTCCGCAAGTCGGCCATGGATTGTACGGCCTTGATGTTGTTTACACTATCCCGGTAGGCAACATGATCTTTATAGTGTTTTAGAGAGGCGCTGGTGTTTCCAACGGTTTCATAAAGTTCAGACAGTTTGAGGTTTGCATCACTAATCTGGTCCTTTAACCCGTATTGTCTTGCTAGATTCAGGCTTCTTTGGGCATATTTGATGGCAGCTTCACTATCGCCTTTCTCTAATTCAATTTCGGCTATGGAAAGGAGATATACACTTATAGGGTAATAGTCTTTATAGGCTTCCAATATGCGAACTGCTTCATTGATATTTTTTTCGCCGAGGTCGTTTTGTCCCAGGTTGGCATAAACCATACCCATATTTCCCAGCGTATAGGCTTTGCCGATGTCATAATTCTCTAATTCAAATAATTGCTCTGCTTCTTTGAAATAGACCAACGCCGAATCATATACTTTCTGGCCAAGGAGTGCGTCGCCCGCATTGGAAAGTGTGGCAGCCAGGGCAACCCTATCTGTATATTTGCGCAATGCCGTGACTGCTTTATGGTAGTAAAGCATTGCATTCTCGTGATTATCAGAGATCGTATAGATATCTGCAATCGCACCATAGGCACTTCCTTCGAGGGACCCGAGACCTTCCCTTTTAGAGATTTCTGCACATTTAATATAAGCTTCAAGTGCTTTTTCAAGTTCACCCATTTGTATGTGGGCATTACCCTTCTGAAAATACCCCTGTGATAAATAGTCAGAATTATTATTTATGCGGGCAAGGGCTATCAATTCTTCAGCATATTCAACGACAAGTTCAAAATTGTTGATCTCGTTAAAAGCCAGGTCACTGAGTAATTGAAGTTTCGCATCACCAGTTACGGTGTCTGCCTTATAAACTGCAGTCAGTCTATCTGCGACCCTTTGGTCTTGGGCAAATAAAGTGATGGAAATAACCCAAAAAAGGCCTATTAGAATGTAATAGGCCTTTGTTTGTATAACCATGGTTATTTTTGTTTCGGTTGAATCTTAATGCGGGGATCAAACTTTTTGCGCTGCCCTGCACCGTCTTTTCCAAGCCATCCAGTGCCTGCTGTTGTCCATTCTATATAATAATCTTCCCATTGGTCACTTCCGATGTCAGGATTGACCGTGCCTTGCCAGTTTATAGAATTTGGAAGTTGTTTAGGATCGGGCTTGAAAACATCAAAAGACATAGGTTTTTCTGAAATTTTTGTGATTGCCGCTACACCCGAACCAGGTTCAATAACCCAGGTAATTTGATCACCCTGTACGGCATTCGTAGTTCCTTCATCTGACATGGTCAATTTTCCTGTTTTAGGATCACTTCCGGTAATTTTAATGATAATGTCTCCCATTTATTTAAATTTTAGTTGGTTTGAGTTTTAATCAACAAGATACTATTTTTTATTCCGAAGTCTTCATTCGGCTCTGCAATTAAGTTGTTAATACAAATACGTGTTACTATAGACAAATATCTATTCATGGGGGATATATATTTACAAATAATGATTAACTAGGGATTTTTAGCAGAACTAAACGAGATGGACTCACCTGATATTAAAAAGGCCGTCAATAAGAGCCTTGATTATCTTTGGTCTAGAAATGCAAACGGATTCTGGGAAGGATTCCCAACTCTGGCCGGAACTTCCGATATCTGGGTCACCGGTTTTGTACTGGCTCATATTTCGTCTCTTACCGGAAATACATCTACCAGGCAAAGGACCCATGAATTTCTAATTAACGCCCGTCATCCTCAGGGAGGGTGGTCTTACAGCGCTATCGTTCCCCCAGATGCAGATTCTACAGCCTGGTGCCTGGCTGCGCTCAGTGGCCAGCAGAATCTCACTAAAGATATGCTGAAAGCATCCAGAACTTTCCTTTGGGGTCACTATACAGGCAAAGGGATCGCTACCTATATCCCCGCTTCGGGAATTCAGCAGTTCATTGGGGCACCTTCTGAAGAGTTCATGACTGGCTGGTACAATGCTCACCCGGATGTTTCCATAGCAGCCGTACTGGCAGATATTCATGGCATTCATATGCCTGAAACTCTTGATTGGATAGCAGGTTTGCCCAAGAAAGACGGAATGATAGCTTCCTACTGGTGGCGCAGCCCTTTTTATAGCACGGCCCTTTACCTCAGGGCAATTAAGGCCCTTAAAAAGAACCTGAGTACAGTGGATCAATCAATATTGGTGACCACCCTTCAAAGAGATCAGATGGATAATGGAGGATACGGGTTGGATGATTCGGACACCCCTGACATTTTTAGCGCTGCTTTGGCCTTAGAATGCATGATTTACCTAGAGAAGGATGTGTTGAGCGATAACATGAAGGCATGCGTCAATTATTTGCTGAGTGCGCAAAACCCAGACGGCAGTTGGGAAGGTCATCTCATCTTACGCCTTCCGGCACCTGACGTTTTGGATCCTGAAACGGTCTTTTCCTGGAATAACCCGGAGGGCGGAGGAAATTCATTCATTGCAGACAGGGCCGGACTTTTCACTACTACCCTAGCCTGCCATTCCCTCGCACTTTGGGGAGAAAAGATAAGCGCATCCAAACAATGAGTAAAGATAACCAGGTATCCTTTATAGATTGGCATGATCACTTTGGACGTATCTTTTTCAAAGCATGGAAGAGAGTGGGTCTGCCAGATCCGGCTGGACATATTACCAGGTATATCGCACAACGGGAACACCAGCAATTACCTGGTGATTGGATTAAGACAAACCATAAGATTTCCCCAGGAATTCATGGGACAAGACTTTATTCGGTATATGGATTTGGAAATATTGTTGGGAATGTTTTTTCAGATCTGTTTGGTTTGAGCCCGGAGCAAAAAGAAAAGGCATCAGACTGGTGCGGCCGTTTTAATCTGGGAATCAGCCTTTTTGATTTTATCACCGATGAACAGGAAGGCGCAACAGAACTGATCAAATTACCTGTATTTCAGAAGTTTTCGAAATCAGATACTGCAGAGCGGACAGTTTTAACACCGGCACAGGAGTTACTTGTCAAGCTTACTGCTGATGTCCTAGAAGAGTTCATACAAACGGGATTCAGTCTGGAAGATCTTCAGCCGTTATTCGATGCCCAGCTCTACCTGTCCCAGAAAAAGATTCACATGTCTGTAGACCTTTTGAAGATCCAGAAGGCCCTATTCATAAAATCAGCCGAACCATTTTCTCTTATGGCTGCTTTCGTAGCCAGACATGGTGGGTTAAAGGATCAGGAGCGGATGAAACGGAACCGGAGTCTGGGGCAAGTTTTAGGCAAATTATACTGGATGGTTGACGATGCGCGTGACATCTGGACAGATTTGAACGAAGGAAATTGGAATCTCTTTCTGGCTGAAGTTGCACGTTTAGATCCCGCTCTTTTCCAAGAAGAAAATCAAGTGTATAACCAAAAGGAAATAACAGATATTTTACAATTGGTCGCTTATCCTGAGGCACTAACCCATGCTGTTTTAGAAGAACTAACGGGAGCTCTTGATTCCCTCCACACTACTCAGAAAACAAAAGATAAGACCATGGGATTGATTGCTGCTTCTTTGCAGGAGTGGTTAGGATAAGCAGCCCGTATCTTCCTTCTTATCTTTTTTTCCTACGAAATCCCTGTGTGTGCCGCCCGTTATTATTGTTACGGTTGGCAAAAAACTCCTGCTTCCTGCGCTGTTTCTCTTTTTCCATTTCCTTCTTTTCCGCTGCATTCATGGGGCGGTCCGTCTGGGGGAAGGGATGGTCCGTGATGACCTCGATCTTCTGGCGGGTCAGTTTTTCGATATCGGTGATAAAGGCGTTCTCCTCAGGTTCACAAATGGATATTGAAATACCCTCTTCACCGGCACGGCCACAGCGCCCGATTCGGTGCACATAGGTCTCAGGTTCATTGGGGATGTCGTAGTTGATCACATGCCGGAGTTTGTCTATGTCTATTCCCCGGGCGGCGATATCGGTCGCTACGAGTACTCTCTTTTTCCCGTCCTTGAAATCATTCAGGGCCTTTTGGCGCTGGTTCTGGGATTTGTTCCCGTGGATGGCAGCCGCTTCGATCCTCTTTTTATGAAGGTTGCGGACGATCTTGTCGGCCCCGTGTTTGGTACGTGAAAAAAGAAGTACCTGATCCATCTCCGGATCCTGAAGGATATGCAGGAGGAGGTCGTTCTTGTTGGCTTTGTTGGTGGTGTAAAGGTACTGCTGGATGGTCTCCGCCGTCGAAGACACGGGACTGACGGCCACCTTTTTGGGGTTCTTCAGGATTTGACGGGACAATTCCACAATACTCTGGGGCATGGTGGCCGAAAAGAAGAGGGACTGTCGCTGTTTGGGCAGTTTGGCAATGATCTTTTTAATGTCGTGGATAAAACCCATGTCGAGCATGCGGTCTGCCTCATCCAGTACAAAATATTTGATGTGATCCAGGGTGATATAGCCCTGGTTCATCAGGTCCAGTAATCGACCCGGCGTGGCCACCAGGATATCCACCCCGTTGCGCAGTGCAGTGGTTTGGGCATTCTGGGAGACACCCCCAAAAATAACCGTGTTCCGCAGATGGGTGTATTTGCCGTACTCGGTAAAGCTCTCAGCGATCTGAATGGCCAGTTCCCGTGTAGGGGTCACAACCAGAGCCTGTATACTTCTTTTACCCTTGCCGTGTTCTGTTTCGTTAGCAAGGTGCTGTAAGATAGGGATGGCAAAGGCTGCGGTCTTCCCGGTTCCCGTTTGTGCACTGCCGATGACATCTTCTCTGCCCAGGGCAAGGGGAATGGCGCTGGCCTGGATGTCAGTTGGAATAATATAGTCCACATCTTTAAGTGCTTTAAGGATGGGAGGGATCAATTTAAGATCTTCAAAGGTCATATTGTTTTCTTTCAAGCCGCAAAAGTACTACTAAATGAGCCGACAGCATAGGGAATAGAGCAATAACTGCCTGAGGTTGACCTATCCTGAGACTATCCGGCTTAAATAGGCTTGTGTTTTGAAGAATTTGTTCATTTCAGGCCTAATGGAGTTTTTGAGACATGAGATGCGGACAATATCTATTGAAATGATAGAAGAAATGGGAGGTAGGGTCCCGTAAAATATCCGTATCTTTTAACAGGCTATGGCGATCGATCAGAAGACCCAGAAGTCTAAACAAGATCGCGGACCCTTTAAAATCTGACCGTATGAAAAGAATTATTGGAATCCTACTTCTGCTACTGGCAGTCTATCTGGGATATACCGGAATTACGAAATTTTCTGACAGTTCATCCTCGGTAGACATCCTGGGGGTGGAACTCAAGGCGGAGGATAACCAGCAAAAGAACACCTCTTACATCTTTATCGGCTTTGCCGTCATTGCAGCCATAGGCGGGATCGCACTGGTCAGATCAGACAGCAAATAAGATCATAGAATGTCTCGGGTCTATTACAGGATGAGGATAAGGAGCAGGATAACGATCAGTGCTCCGGCAGAAATATAGATCCCGTTCCCGGTAGTACGCAACTGGGTTTTGATGGCTCGCACCTCCATTCTCAGGGCTTTTTTTTCTGCCCGTTCCAGGTTGGATTTGTCCATGGCTTTGATCTCTTCCAGGCGGTCTAGCATGACCCTTACCTCAGCCGGAATCTCCGTGGGTTCTGGTGTTTTATCTTTCTTTGCAGCCTGAACGGGGGAAGACAGGCCCAGGGTAAAAGAGAGGAGAAGAGCCATTAGGGTCGCTTTTTTCATTGGGTTAATTTTACGGTTGGACATCAATGTAGCTTTTTTCCAAGAATCCATGAGATGTTTCCCGGACAATAAAGCAAAGGACTCCTAGGTTTTGGAAAAGGAAGGAATCAGGCCTCTGTATTTCAGTCAGTTACCGCACTGATCCTGGCCCATAATTCATTGTCGAACCCGGAGATGGCAAACGCCGGGTTAGCTGGATCTGCAGCATTTCCCATTCGTATGACGACCATATTTCGACTAGGCACGACATAGACCCTCTGGTCCAGGGCTCCCATCCCGGCAAACATGTCTAAAGGAGCATTGGGGACCAGGGGCCCCGTGTATTGCTCCTGACCCCCGGGGAGCATAAAGACTGATTTGCCATTGAGCCACCAGAAGTATCCGTAGGAAGTATTAATATCCTGGGAAGTATTGTGGCTATCGATGAAAAAAGACTCATTGACCACCTGATCTCCATCCCAGTTTCCGTTGTTCAGGGCGAGGAGTCCAAACCGCGCCATGCTCCTGGCGGTGCTGTGATAAATGGTAAAAATAGCACCGTAATTCCAGAATCCGTCCATGCCTATCCTGTTTTTGAGCCGGGTATTGAAATAAGCTTCAAATTCCTGGTTGCCCGCTTCTGCGACCACATCGATGAGCTTCTGGAAGACGTTGCCATAGGCCCAACGGGTACCTGCGTCCGCCAGGTAGGTCAGGTTATCTTTTACCACCAGCTGCTTGGTGTCATCTATCCCTGAGGTCATGGTGAGCAGATGCCAGGGGGTGATCAGGTCTTCTTTTTCCAGGGTCATGTTCGTCCATCCCTCTCCGAGATAATCAGACACTTGGGCGTCTATATTGAGGAAACCGTCCTCTTGTGCAAGGCCTGTCGTAGTGCCCACCAGGGTCTTCCCGGCGCTGTTCCACTCCCATGTATCCGCGGCTGTTTGCCCGTCAAAATATTCTTCTACTACGATCCTTCCATTCACGAGGATGATGAAGGATTTGGTATTCTTTTCCGCCAGGTAATCCTTCAGGGGTTGAAGGGCAGTTTCGTTCCAGCCCAATTCGGAGGGTGAAGTGGTCTCCCAATTGATACCTGAAACCGGTGGAAAATACATGCCCGAATCAGGCTCAGGCGTTGTGTTGTTGTCATCCTTGCTGCAGTTGGTCAAAAACAATAAGGAGGAAAGGAGGATCAGGGTCTTTTTCATAAGTTGGTGATCAGGGTGAACGTTGAAAGGGATCAGTTGATTTATATCGCTTTACTTATGAAGGTACAAACGAATTTATAAGGGTTTTGTTGTATTGGAAAAAGACCGCCTTCCCTTGTTTTCATTCGGAATAGAGGGTCTTCTAACTCGTTGGGAGCTCCGGTTTCGGAAGCGCTTTTTGGAGGTACTCAGTTTTTGATCAGGTCCACACCCTTCATCCAGAAGATCTGTGATTCAAAAAAACGAAGTCGGGTTGTCACTTCCCTGTCGCTCTTATCCCGGGGCGATTTTGAGATCCACCGCGCCTGGGTCCCCGTAAAATCAAGGGTGTATTGCTCATTGAGATCGCCAGTTTCAGTAACAAATGAGATCACCGGGATTTCCGTACTAAATTTCCTTCTGGCCTCTGCCTTCCATGATCCTCTTCCGTAAAGGTCCGTCTCTGAGGGAAGGCTTTTTTTTCGCTGTGTTCGCGAATGGAAATAAAAGGTCCCATCAGGGTTCAGCCTGAGTGTATATACGATGAAATGCTGTTCCTCACTCCCCATTTCCAGGGTGTATTCTCCTTGAACCTGATCGATTTGGGCCCATGAGGCAAATGGGATTAGCAACAGAAATATGTGAGTCAGAACTTTCATGTTATTGTCTCGGTTTAACCACTTGGAATATTTCATGGAGTGGTGCAATTTTCGAGCCAAAGTCGGAGATATATTAAACTCAATAAATGATTCCGGGTGTCTGATGGAGATAAGCAGGATCTTCGATCTGTTTGAGCATAAAATGAGCCACATCGGCCCGGGAGATCCACAGGGTCAGGATGTAACTCCCCAGATTTTTCCCGGTTCTGTACTTCCCCTTCCTCCGTCCATTGGTGAGCTGACCCGGGCGTACGATGGTCCAGTCGAGCTCGCTTTCCTGTATCAGGTCTTCCTGTTTTGCCTTGTCCCGGAAGTAGAAGAAAAGGATAAACGGGATTGCGAAGAGGGTGTAGTACAACCCCATCCTGAAGCGGCTGTCACCTATCCCCAGGGAGGTGATACAGATTAAACGCTTTATCCCCTGCTTTTCCATCTCAACGATCACGTTTCGGGTACCTGCTGAAAGGATGGAGGTGGGCACAATAAATCTCTTGTGGCCAAGGGCTGAGAGCACCGCATCCTGTCCTTGAAAGGCCTTTCCGAAACTCTCGGGCCTGAGGACATCGCCCTGTACCACCCTGAGGTTGGGATGGTCGATCTTAACTTTTTTTGGATTGCGTACCAGGGCCGTGATCCTGTAACCTGCCTCCAGGCCTTGTTTGATCAGCTCCCTGCCCGTTTTACCGGTGCCGCCTATCACAAGAATTTTCACGAGATGGATTTTGAGGTAAAGGTTATGAATTATCCCGTTGATCACCTTATCAGGGATCCTGAACTGTTGGATTACCTTCCCCAATTGAAAGGATGATCCCATAGGATAGGGTCAACTTCTATTCGTATGATGCTGGGAGGTTTTAGGGTTTATTCTATTGTTCGATAGATCACGATGAGGACCCCAATGGCAAAAATGGAAGTGAAGATGAGCTTATTATGCCTGGCAAGCCAGTTGGGAAGGAATATATCAAAATTGTCCTTTGTGGAATCCGAGTATTTCCTGGCGATCAGCGTAAGCGGGCAGAACATCTTGAAGATCAATAAGGTAAGGCCCTCTCCGAGGATAAGGACAATGCCGATCCAGGTGTAGATATTCACGGTATCTGCAATTCCCGTGTACAGAATATAAAAGATAACAAAGACAAAAAAAGCCCAGATCACGGTGTGGATTAATTTGATGGCCCATAGTTTCTTCCCGGCGTTCGCGATGTGTGGTCTGTTGTTCATATGATCTGTCGCGTAATGAATTCCTGAGGTCCGGGCTATTCTGGCCCCGGGGGGTTCCGAGTGAGTTTCACCTGATCGGAAGGCCAGGCCGGATGCTTCTTATCCGGCGATACCAGACTTCCTATGACCATGGCCAGGCAACTCAGTACAAAGCCGTAAATAGTGGCGTCTATCCGGGTCTCGTAAAGATAGCAAAAGAACCAGACAAAGCCCCCTGTGATCACGGCTGCCCATGCCCCTGCCACAGAGGCTTTTTTCCAGAAAAGGCCAAAGGTAAAAGGGGCAAAAAGGCATACGAGGATCAAGGCCAGGGAAGCAGCCACCAGGCCCACTATGTCGATATCGCTAAAGGCAAAATAACAAGAGAACGCCGCTACGACCACCACACTGAGTCGGGTGTACAGCAGCAATCTCCGGTCTGAAATTCCCCGGGCATACGTTTTGATGAGGTTTTCGCCGATTACGGTGGCCGGTGCCAGCATGGCCCCGCTGGAAGTACTCAGGATAGCGGAGATCATGGCCCCGTAAAAAAGGATTTGCACAGGCGTACTGGTGAACATAAGAACCATGGCGGGGATGATCTCCTGCCCGTCCCCTGCATCCATCAATTCGGGATAGAGTTGGGCGCCCCCCAGACCGATCAACAAAGGGATACTGGGGATGGTTACCATCAGAAAGGCACCGAGGAAAAGCCCATTTCTGGCGGCCTTTTCATTCCTGGCAGAAAAAACCCGCTGGTAGATCTCCTGTACCGGGATTGGGCCCACGGCGAAGGCAAGGAAAAGGGCGATGAACTCAGACCAGGAATCTATTCCCGCGGTAGGAAGTAGGTCGTAGAATTCGGCCCTCCGTTCTTCAAAAAATAGCCCGATACCGCCGGCCTGTTGCAGCACTTCAGTCAAGAGGATGATCAGCCCCAGCAGGATCATGATGCTCTGGATCATGTCCGTATAGGAAACTGCCCACATACCCCCGATATAGGTATAAATGATGACGATCACGGCTCCGAGAAAGATGCCATAGTCCAGGGGCACCCCAATGATGGCATTGAACAGGTAGGCCAGGGCAACGAACTGGGCGGCAATCCAATGGGGGTAGGACACCACCATGAGGATAGAAGAGGTCACCTCCAGGGATTTGTTATACCTCAGTTTAAAAAAATCACCCACCGTCACGATATTCATGCGATAGAGCTTTCGCGCATAGAAAATACCCACGACCAGCAGACACAAGCCTGGTGCGAGTACGAGATTAAAAAATGCGGTAAAGCCTTCTGCTACAAAACGGCTGGGGTTGCCCATGATCTGGCTGGATCCGAACCAGGTAGCGAAAAGGGTGACCCCTACAAAGGAGGTCGACAGGCTTTTCCCGGCAAGAGTAAAGTCATCAGAGGTCTTGATCCGCCTCGAGGCCCAGAACCCGACACCCAGGGTCAGGAGAAGGTATAGAATGATAAAACTGGTGATCAATAGACTTTGGTTGGTTTTTGGTTGGTTGCGGTCTGACCTCTTTCAATAGGTCAGGAACAAAAAAAACCCTTATTTCCTTGGTTTCGGAGATAAGGGCTTTCCTTCAGATGATCATATTTTAAAGAGTTCTCAGGTATTCGGCCACGTCTCTTGCCTCCTCCTGGGTGAGGTTCTGGTTGAGCATAATGGCGTTGTTATATTCCTTCAATAGGGCCATGGCAATGGGATCTTCCCTCAGCATCACATCGGGGTTCAGGATCATGTTCATCACCCATTCCGGACTGCGTCTTTCGTAAACACCTGAAAGGGCTGGGCCAATCATCCGCTGATTCGGGAGGTGGCAGGCCGTACAGATGGCGTTGTATTTTGCCTCTCCCCTGGCAGCCATTTCCTTATCGATCTCATCCGGAAAGGTGAGATCAGTAATAGGGCCTATCCCTTTATTGTTCAGGTCTACCGGCACCCCTTCCGATGCGGTCTCTGTGGTTGTGGTGGTTTTGGTCCGACTCATTTCAAAACCCTCCTTCTTCTCTTCTTTCTTTTCTCCGCAACTCAGGGCAAAAAGACCCAGTACTGCGGCGAGTAGTATTTTTTTCATGCTTCCAGATTTATAATCGCACTAAGATATAAAAATCGTATCGGTTTAAATTTCCTCAAAGAATTTTAACGCCCTTTTTTCCGTGTAGGCGATATTCTGAGCATCGTAAAAGCCCACATGACCCCCGTACTCAGGCGCTTCCAGGTAAACAGAGGGGTTGGCTTCTGATTCCCGGAAAGGATAGCATTCAGGCCCCAGGAAGGAGTCGTTTCGGGCGTTGATGATGAGTGTGCGGACGCGAATATTGTGGAGGAACTGATTAGAACTGCATTGGGAATAATAGTCCAGGGCATCGGCAAAGCCATGGGCCCTGCTGGTATAGATATCATCGAAATCCTTAAGGGTTTTTATTTTCTCTATCTCGCTGTCGGACAGGAGTTCGGGGAACATGGGCTGTTTGGCTTTGAGCTTGGCTACCAGGTGTTTCCTGAACCGGATGGCGTAAGGGGTGTTTTCCCAACTCATCAGAGCCCTTAGGGAACTGTAAAGATCGACCGGGGCCGAGATCGCAGCGATCCCTTTCAATGCCCCCGGGATCTCCCTTCCTTCCCCTGCGTATTTCAGGACCATATTGCCGCCCAGGCTGAACCCTTTGATATAGATCTCCCCGTATTTTCTCGTATTGAGAATATGTTGTACAACGGCATCCAGGTCTTCTGTCGCCCCTGAATGGTAGGAACGGTACAGCCGGTTCGGTTCCCCGCTGCAACCCCTGAAATTCACCGCACAGCAGTCGAACCCCGAAGCATTGAAATGCCGGGCGCTTCCGGTGATATAGGGTCGTTGCCCATGGCCTTCCAGACCGTGGAGAAGGATGACCACTTTTTCAGTGTTTTTCCCCGTGTAGCTCCAGTCGAGATCCATAAAGTCCCCGTCAAGGAGTTCGAGTCGCTCCCGTTCCTGTTCGAAGTCGGCGATCTTCCTGAACAGGCCGTAGTAAACGGTTGAGATATGGCCGTTCCTGAACAGGAGCGGTGGCAGATATGCTGATGGTAAATTGGGCATCAGTACAAAATATTATCCTGTGGTTGAACTGGGTCGGGGAGTTCTTCCTCATCCAGCATGTCGCGTAGATCGATCTCAATGGTCCTGCACAAGGCGGTCATGGGGACGTCGTTGATCCTGCCTTCGAATGG
Organism: Muriicola jejuensis; assembly: GCF_010671595.1. GTDB lineage: Bacteria > Bacteroidota > Bacteroidia > Flavobacteriales > Flavobacteriaceae > Muriicola > Muriicola jejuensis. The sequence goes on from NZ_JAABOP010000001.1 coordinate 1,492,492, forward strand.
GTCCTCACTGTTGTCCCCTATACTCTCCATGGAGACAAAAATCCAGGATATCAGTACGGAAAAGGGGATCATAAGGAATTCATACCAGGCTTTGGAACCTCCCATATCCTCGGACCCAAACACATTTAACAGTCCGAAGGGGATCAGCAGTACAAAGATCCAGGTGAAGATCTTGGAGAAATACCCGTACTGCCTGGGAAAGGGGGTGTTCTTGATCCTTTCGCACATTCCCTGAAGGTTATAGCATTCTTCAAGAACCGATTGTAATTGGTCTTCCTGGAAACCGTCAATGATCTCCTTCTTTTTGAGGTCCACCAGCTGTTTCGCCTGATTCTTGATCAGATGGGTGGCCGGATTTACCCGGTTTTTGAGGTCTGCATACTCCTGGGCTGAAACGAACGGACTGGCCTCATCGCAGGAGGCCTGGCTTTCCCCGTGTCTCTTGTGCAAATTCTCGACCGTCGCATTCATCTTTATAGACCACGATTTAGGCTGACGCAGCTGCACCCTGAGGGCGTTGATCCACGCCAGGTGGCGATAGATCATCTCGCGTTGTATTTTTTTATTTGCTTCTGCATCCGGGGTTTGAACAAAACTGATGACCTGCAGGGCCCAGGTCCTGCTGTAATTGACAATACCTCCCCAAATCTTTCGCCCTTCCCAAAAACGGTCGTAACTCTGACTGTTCTTAAAACCTATGTAAAAAGCAACCGCGATACCGATCACAGAAAGAGGCTGAAAAGGGATGTCGAGGAAGTCGAGCCACAAAAAGTGATAGGCATAAAAAATGATGCCTGCGTATAGCGTAAAGAAAATGAGATTTTTCCATGCAAATCGCATGATCAATCCCCAGCCTATATTGCGTTTTACATACATAGAAGCTTGTTATTTCGGATAGGTATCCAGGAGAGCGGCCTGGGACTGTACGGCTTCTCTGAATTCCTGCTTAAGCCTGTTCACCAGGTCGCTTACCGGCAGTACGTCCTGTACGGTGGTCACTCCCTGACCGGCAGACCAGATGGTCTTCCAGGCTTTGGCCTCGGTGTCTAGTTCCTTCCCGAAGTCGATCTTCCGGTCTTTTTTAAGGTCCTCTTCGGAGATTCCCGCCGCCTTCAAACTGGCGTGTAAAAAATTGGCGTGGACCCCGGAAATGGCAGCGGTATAGACCACGTCACTGGCTCCGGCATTGATGATCATCTCCCGGTAAGCCTGAGGGGCCTTGCTCTCTTCTGTATTGATGAAGCGGGTGCCCATGTAGGCGAGGTCTGCCCCCATCTGCAGGGCGGAGGCGATGTCCCTCCCGGTGGAGATACAGCCTGAAAGGATAATGGTCTTGTGATAGAATTTCTTGACCTCGGCCACCAGTGACATGGGGTTGATGGTACCGGCATGGCCCCCTGCCCCTGCTGCTACCAGGATAAGGCCGTCTACCCCCGCTTCTGCTGCCTTTTCAGCATGCCTTTTTTTGATGATATCGTGGAATACGAGTCCGCCGTAACTGTGTACCGCATCGACCACCTGGGATACGGCCCCCAGGGAGGTGATGATGATGGGCACCTTGTGCTTGATACAGAGTTTGAGGTCTGCCTGCAGCCTGGGATTGGTGGGGTGTACGATAAGGTTAACCCCGAAAGGGGCTGCTTTTTTCCCGCTTTCCTTTTCGTAATTGGCCAGGGACTCTTTGATCTCTATAAGCCACTCTTCAAAACCCTCGCTAGTACGCTGGTTGAGGGCAGGGAATGTCCCCACGATACCGTTTTTGCAGCATTCTATTACCAGTGCCGGGCCGGAGATCAGGAACATGGGCGCTGCGATAGCGGGGAGGGAGAGGGTCTTGATAAAAGCGGGTTTTGAAGTCATCGGTTTGTATTAAGGCCTAAAAATAGGGATTAATTTTTTTGCAAACCTCCCTGTGTTGCGCAAAAACAATGGTATTTTTGCTCCCGGAAAAACGAGGAAATATGACCTATTTCAAGGAATTCGAAGTGCGGTGGAGCGACCTGGATGCCAACAGGCATATGGCCAACAGTGCCTATACCAATTTCATGAGCCACACCAGAATGGCCTTTCTTATGGAGAGGGGGTTCGATCACCAGACATTGATAAAAAACCAATTGGGCCCCGTGGTCTTTTACGAACATATGTATTATTTTAAGGAAGTCTTTCCAGGCAAGCCATTGAAGGTCTCTGTGGAAGTTACAGGGATGAGTGAGGATGGGATGTTCTTCGAATTCCATCACAATTTCTATACGGCCGACGGGAAGAACGTGGCCCACTGTGAAATGATGGGAGGCTGGATCGACCTCGATACACGGAAACTCACCGGGTTGAAAGGGGAACTCCTTGAAAACTTTCAAAAGTTTACAAAGGCGGGGAACTTCAGGCAGCTTACCAAAGAGGACACCCGAAAATTCAGGAAGATACCGAAGGATCTGGACTAGGTTTTTTGCTTACCAGGTAGACTCCTAGACAGACCAGCAGAGCGGCGGTCACCTTCACGGGACTCAGTTGGTCCTTCCCGCTCAGTACCGCAAAGACGATACCTACCAGGGGTTGAACGTAGACAAAGGCACTTACTGTAGAGGCTTTGAGCTGGGTGAGGGCAAAGGCGTTAAACAGGTAGGTACAAAAGGTGGTGCCCAGGACCACAAAGCCGATCTTCCAAACGGCTTCCCATGGGAGGGTACCCCAGGAAATCTCAAGGAATTCTGGCAATGCCAGAGGAGCGTTCAGGAAGATCCCTATCAGGAACAACCATTTCATCAGCGTAAAAGGGTGGTATTTTTCAACCAGCTTCTTTGCCAGGATAAGGTAAAGCCCAAAGAACAGCGAATTTACGAGGAACAGCAAATTTCCCAACGGGATATTCGGGGCATCCTGCCGTATCTCCTCTCCGTAAAAGATGAGGCCCAGGGCTCCTACCAGCCCGATAACGATGCCAAGGCCTTTTACCAGCCGGATCTTTTCCTTGATCAACAGGGCAGAAAGGACCACTACGATGATGGGGGTGGTGGTAACCAGGACGGAACTGTTGATAGGCGTGGAAAGGTCGAGACCTTTGAAAAAGGCAAGCATATTGATGGCCATCCCGAAGAGGGAACAGAGTACGAGTCGGCCCCAGTCCTTTTTTTCGATCCTTTCTCTGGGGCCCACAAAGGAAAGCGCCCAGAAAAGAGCGGTGGCTCCCAGTACACGGATCATGATAAATCCGAAGGGTTTTACATAAAGAGGCATCACGCCTTTGGCAATAGTGTGGTTCAATCCGTAGATCGTCGTAGCGCCAAGGGCGGCGAAAAGAGCGAGCGTCCTGTTGCTCAAGGGTGAAGGGATTGCCGGGCCAGGGCCACGGTATTTTTGGCATTCCCGATAAAGATCTGGCCGTTGTGAACGAGGACCGGCCGTTTTAAAAAGGTGTAGTGTTCCAACAAGAGGTCCCGAAAATCGGATTCAGCCAGGTTCTTCGCCTTCAGGTTTCTCTCCTTGTACAGCCTGGCCCTCTTGCTGAACAGGGCCTCGAAACTGCCGGCCAGTTTCATGAGTGCTTCGACCTGGTCAGAATTCAAGGGTTCACTTTTGATATCCTGCAACCTGACATCCTCAGGCAGGTCGAGTTCACCCAGGATCCGTTGGCAGGTATCGCATGTGCTCAGATAAAAAAAAGTGTCCTTCATTTTTTTCTCCTGGGGATGGGTTGAATATCCTGTTGCAAAGAAACCTATTTATCTGCGAATTCTCTACTTTTATCAAAATGAACTCTATGGAAAAGCTCTTCGAGATCACCGAAAAACTGCACGAGATCTACTTAAAAACCTTGCTGTCTACACCTATGGACCAGCTTTTTGTGGTACCTAAACCCCATAACAACAATCTTTTCTGGAATATCGCCCATGGGTTGGTCACGGAACAGGCCCTGGTCTACAAATTGAGCAACCTGCCCCCAAGGCTGGACGGGGAATTGATAAGCAAATACAGCAAAGGAACCTTTCCTGAGGCTGGGGTAGACCGCAGTGAGGTAGAACAGGTGGCAGAGGCACTGCCCCTTACAACCGGATGGATGAAGGAGGACTATGAGAAAGGGGTCTTCAAGAATTTTAACTCCTATACGACCAGTGCCCATGTTACCCTGAATACTGTGGAAGATGCCATCGCTTTCAACCTATTCCACCTGGGGCTGCATTACGGAACTATTCGCAGCATGCAGAAATTGCTCAATACCCCGGCCTGAATCAGAGCTTCATCCCCGGAGTGATAAATTGCTTGGCCTCCCTGAATGGAATGGTGAGCTGTATCTGCCCATCGGCGTAGGAGGCTACCTCATATTGGTTGTACAGCAACAGGATCCCGTTGGGGGTTAGTCCGATATTGGCCGGCAGGTAGAAGGAATCGAGTTCAAACATAAACCCTGTGCTGTTGATAGGAGCATCGGCAGGAATATTCTCCTGTTCCCTGAAGGCCGACTCAGCGTAGGAGCGAAAAGCCAGCAGGTCCCTGAAGAGTTCCTGGGTGTTGATCTTTTCCCCTTTCTCTATGTCGAAATTCAGGAAGTTCGTCGAAGTGTATCCGTGGGCTCCCCCGGTAAAGAGATAGGAGTCCAGTCGAACGGAAAGGACCCGATGGTTCTCAAAGGAGACCTCAGCCTTGATCCTGGCTTCCCAGGGAACGGTCTCATCCGGATACACGGATTTCAATTCTGAATATCCGAGGGAGAAGGAGTTGACCGCCTCATTGATGTCGCTGACCTCGAGACTGTCCGAAAAGGTCAGCAAGCCGATGATCTCTTCCTCTATTCCCCTGTTTACGGCCCGTGCGATCTTCGTGTCCTCGATCACCCTGGGGTACTCAATGCTTACCTCCGGACAATCATCACAGGGGGCATTGGTATAGACCACGGGTTCCATGACAAGGGTTGATTCCTCCTCACAGGAAACGATAAAACACAAGAAGAATAATATAATAAGAGGCTTGGAAAACTTCATAGGATTCAATCTGATGGACACACAAAACTACATTTTATTCTAAACAGAAGCACGGCCATGACTGCCAATTTCGATCAAAAAAGCATTCGTTAATTCCGGGCCAGAACGATACCTTTGTAGCTTTAGACAAAGTTCATGAGCAAGAAACCCTTACACTTCAACAGCAAGGCCATCCACGGGGGCCAGGAGCCCGATGCGGCCTACGGTGCGGTTATGCCGCCCATTTATCAAACCTCCACCTATGCCCAGTCCACCCCCGGCGGGCACAAGGGATACGAGTATTCCCGAAGCGCCAATCCCACGCGGACTGCGCTGGAAAAGTCCCTGGCGAGCATTGAAAACGGGGAATACGGCTTGGCTTTTGCCAGCGGACTCTCTGCAATAGATGCAGTGATCAAATTATTGTCTCCCGGAGATGAGGTGATCTCAACCAACGACCTCTACGGCGGGAGTTATCGCCTGTTCAAAAAGGTCTTCGAGAAATACGGGATCACCTTTCATTTCGTAGGCATGACCGATCTATCGAAGATAGCGGAAAGGATCACCGAGAATACAAAGCTGTTATGGGTGGAAACACCAACGAATCCCATGATGAACGTGATCGATATCCGAGGGGCATCCCGACTGGCCAAGAAGCACGGTTTGCTGCTGGCGGTAGACAATACTTTTGCAACTCCCTATCTGCAAAGACCCCTGGATCTGGGGGCGGATATCGTCATGCATTCTGCTACCAAATACCTGGGCGGCCACAGTGATGTAGTCGTGGGTGCACTCGTGGTGCGTGATAAAGAACTGGCAGAGCAGCTCTACTTTATTCAGAATGCCAGCGGGGCCGTTTGTGGCCCCATGGACAGTTTCCTTGTGCTGAGGGGGATCAAGACCCTTCATGTGCGTATGCAGCGCCATTGTGAGAACGGGGAGGCCATCGCCCGGTATCTCAGGGAACATCCCGGGATCGAGAAGGTATACTGGCCGGGTTTTGAGGACCATCCCAATCACAGTATCGCGAAAGAACAAATGAGCCATTTCGGAGGGATGATCTCTTTTATCCCCAAAGGAAGTTCCTTCAGGGATGCCGTCAGGATCGTGGAAAAACTACAGGTTTTTACCCTGGCAGAATCTTTAGGGGGAGTGGAGAGTCTTGCCGGTCATCCGGCCAGCATGACCCATGCCAGTATCCCAAAAGAGGAACGGGAAAAGAGCGGGGTGGTCGACGCCCTGATCAGGCTCAGCGTGGGGATAGAGGACGTGCGGGACCTGATAGCGGATCTCGAACAGGCCCTGGAGTGAACATTTTATCAAATACATAAAAAAAAGGCTAAAAAATTATTTAAATACTATAATTTTGCCGCTATGTTAAGAATCTAACAACAGCCATTTAATACACAATACATATGGATGCAAAAATTAAAGCTTTCATGGATGAGGTGACGGCGAGGAACGGACACGAACCCGAGTTCATCCAGGCGGTCCAGGAAGTAGCCGAGACCGTGATCCCTTACATTGCCAAGCACGAAATCTACAGCGGCAAGAACATTCTCCTTCGTATGGTGGAACCCGAGCGGCTCATCTCGTTCCGGGTGGCCTGGGTAGATGACGACGGGGAAATCCACGTCAACCGGGGGTATCGCATACAGATGAATTCGGCTATTGGCCCTTACAAAGGCGGCCTCCGATTCCATCCCACCGTCAATGCCAGTATCCTCAAATTCCTGGCCTTCGAACAGGTTTTTAAGAACAGCCTCACCACCCTCCCCATGGGAGGCGGGAAAGGGGGATCCGATTTCGACCCCAAAGGTAAATCCGATGACGAGGTCATGCGGTTCTGCCATGCGTTTATGACAGAACTTTGCAGGCATATCGGCCCGAATACGGATGTCCCAGCCGGAGATATCGGCGTAGGTGCCCGGGAAATAGGTTTCCTTTTTGGGATGTACAAGAAGATAAGGAACGAATTCACGGGAGTACTCACCGGGAAGGGACTTTCCTGGGGAGGGTCCAAGATCCGGCCAGAAGCGACTGGTTACGGAACCGTATATTTTGCCCAGAGTATGCTGAAGACGCGCGGAGAGGGGATCGAAGGCAAAGATGTGGTGATCTCCGGAAGTGGGAACGTAGCCCAGTACGCAGCCGAAAAGGTATTGCAAATAGGGGGTAAAGTGCTTACCCTTTCGGATTCCGGCGGATATATTTATGATAAGGACGGAATCACCGAAGAGAAGCTGCAATGGGTCATGGACCTGAAGAACAACAAAAGGGGTCGTATCTCTGAGTACGTTGATAAGTACAAATCGGCCACCTATCACGCAGGAAAGACTCCCTGGGAGGTGCCTTGCAAGATCGCATTGCCCTGCGCAACCCAAAATGAACTCGAAGGGGAGGATGCGAAGAAGCTCATCAAGAATGGATGTATCTGCGTGGCCGAAGGTGCCAATATGCCTTCTACCCCGGAGGCCATTCACATTTTCCACGAGAAGAAGATACTCTTTGCTCCCGGAAAGGCTTCCAACGCAGGAGGTGTGGCGACTTCCGGACTGGAGATGTCACAGAACTCCCTCAGAATCAGCTGGACCAGGGAAGAAGTGGACGAGCGCCTTAAAGGGATCATGGAAGACATTCACGATTCCTGTATCCAGTACGGGAAGGAAGAGGACGGTTATTGCAACTATGTGAAGGGGGCAAACATAGCCGGCTTCGTAAAGGTGGCCGACGCCATGCTCGCTCAGGGTGTGATCTGACGTTTGAAATTTATAACAGAAACAGCCTCTTCGGATTCCCGAGGAGGCTTTTTTGTACCTTTGAACGCCAATAAATTTCCTATGCGGGTAACCACCAGGGCCATTGTTCTCTCCTCCATAAAATACGGGGATACCAGCCTGATCGTCAAAATGTTTACAGCGTCTGACGGACTCAGGACCTACCTCCTCAAAGGGATCCTGCAGACCAAAAAGGGGAAGCTAAAGATCGCTTATTTCCAACCCCTCACCCAACTCGAGATCGTCGCGGTGCACAGGAACAAGGGCAGCATGGAACGATTGCAGGAGGTCAGGGTGGCCTATCCCTATGAATCACTTCACACGGATGTCGTCAAGAATGCGCTGGCTTTTTTTCTGGCTGAGATGATGAGCAACAGCATACAGGAAGAGGAGCGCAACGAGGGCCTGTTTCGTTTCCTAGAAGCCGCTTTCCAATGGGTGGATCACAACCGTCAGATCGCAAATTTTCACCTTTATTTTTTACTAGAGGTAACCAAGTATCTCGGTTTCTATCCCGATATGTCGCCTCCCCGGTCCGAATACTTCGACCTTCAGGACGGTCAATTCACTTCCCGACCTTCACTCAACCCCATGATCACAGGGGAAGAATTAAGGCTGTTCGAAGCCCTCTTAGGCACAAATTTTGATGTTATACACACAATCAGAATGTCCAAAAAAGAGAGGCAGGCCGTGTTGGATAAAATAGTCCTCTATTTTGAATTACATTTGCACGGTTTTAGAAAACCCAGGTCCCTGGAGGTTTTGAATGAAGTTTTCAACTGAGCATGCGCGGACTACTCGGCATCGTATTTTTCTTTTTCACCCTCTGTGTTTTTTCACAGGAGATCAGGGTATTGGACGGTGAGACCAACCAGCCTCTCGTGAATGCACTTCTCTATAACGAGAGCAAAACAAAGACCGTAATTTCGGATGGCGAAGGGGTTTGCGACCTCTCTGTATTCACTTCTTCTGAACGTATCACTATCAGCCATATAGGGTACGAACCCCGGATCACAAGCAAGGCTCAGATCGGAAAAAGGGGCGATCGTGTGTTATTATTTCCAAGGACAGAACAGCTCGATGCGGTGGTCATGTCTATATCCAAATGGGAGCAACAGAAAAAAGACATCCCTCAAAAGATCGAGTCGATCAGTGCCAGGGACATCGCTTTCACCAACCCACAGACCGCTGCCGACCTCCTTCAGAACAGCGGGCAGATCTTCGTGCAGAAGAGTCAGCTTGGCGGAGGCAGTCCTATGATCAGGGGTTTTGCCACAAACAGGCTGGTACTTTCTGTGGATGGAGTGCGGATGAACAACGCGATCTTCCGTGGGGGCAACCTGCAAAATGTCATCTCCATAGATCCTTTTACCATTAAGAATACGGAGGTGGTTTTTGGCCCGGGCTCGGTTATATACGGGAGCGATGCCATAGGGGGTGTTATGAATTTCTACACCCTCAAACCCCATTTTCCCCGCCTTGACACGGTGATTGTGACAGGAAAGGGAAACCTGAGGTTTGCTTCCGCCAACAGCGAATCCACCTTTCACGGAGATGTGTCGGTTTCCTCGAATCGATGGGCCTCCATCAGCAGCGTGAGCTACAATCGCTTTGGGGACCTTCGGATGGGGAGTCACGGTCCTGAAAGATATCTCAGGCAGAACTTTGTCTTACGCGAGAACGGGGCGGATGTGCTGGCAGAGAATGAAAACCCCAGAAAACAGATCCCGACAGGGTACGACCAGATCAACTTCCTCCAAAAAATATCTCACAGACCTGATACAGACTGGCAATATGACCTCGGGTTGTATTACTCTGAGACCTCAGACTATTCCCGGTACGATCGCCTGATCAGGCCCGGCAGAGATGGGACCGGGCTTCGTTCGGCAGAATGGTATTACGGGCCCCAGAAATGGTTCATGGGAAATTTTCAGGCCTTCAACAAGGGGAACAACAGGTTCTATGACGGGCTGAGGTTTACCACGGCCTACCAGTTCTTTGAGGAGAGCAGGAATGACAGAAATTTTCAGGACACCGATCTGAACAGGACGCGGGAACAGGTAGACGCCCTTTCTCTGAACCTCGATTTCGAGAATAAGCGTATAGGCGCCCTGAGGCTTTACTACGGGGCCGAATACATCTTTAACTATGTAAGCTCGGAAGGAAGCCTGTTGAATATTGAGACCCGTGAAGAGGAGCGTGCACCTTCCCGTTATCCGGATGGTTCTACCTGGCAAACCCTGGCCGGGTATATAAACGCAGAATACAGGGCTATGCCCAACCTCACCCTGTTGTCCGGAATGAGGTACAGCCATGTCTGGATCAATGCCGATTTTGAGACTGCGTTCTATCCCTTTCCCTTTACCTCTGCCAATCTCAACAATGGTGCTCTGACCGGCAGCCTGGGCCTGAGCTGGTTCCCCGATCAGACCCTTCAGGTGACCCTCAATGGATCTACCGGTTTCCGGGCACCCAATATTGACGACATAGGGAAGGTCTTCGACTCGGAACCCGGGTCTGTGGTCGTCCCCAACCCCCAGTTGGAGCCGGAGTACGCCTATAATGTGGATCTGGGAATTAAAAAGAATTTCAGGGATAGGGCCGTTCTCATGGCCAACGCATTCTACACCTATCTCGTGGATGCGCTGGTCAGACGTGACTTTACCTTCAACGGGGAACGTGAGATCGTCTACAATGGGGAGCTGAGTAATGTTCAGGCCATTCAGAATGCAGCCAGGGCCTATGTATACGGGTTTGAATTCGGTGCCCAGGTAAGTATGAACCCTGAGATGCAGTTCACCTCAAACCTTACGATCACAAAAGGGACGGAGGAGGATGACAATGGGCAGGATTCGGCTGCCCGGCACGCAGCACCTACCTTTGGGGATTTTCATTTCATCTGGACAAAGCCGAGATGGAAAACAGACCTCTTTCTGGTCTTCAATGGGGAGATACGTTATGAAGACCTGGCACTTTCAGAGAGGAGCAAGGATTATATCTATGATCTGGACAGGAACGGCAATCCCTACTCCCCCTCCTGGTACACCCTGAATATAAGGTCTCAATACAATCTGAGCGATGCCCTTACGGCCTCCCTTGCGCTGGAGAATTTCACGGACCAGCGATACAGACCGTATTCTTCAGGCATCGCTGCGCCCGGGATCAACCTCATCCTTTCCCTGGGCTATACTTTTTAATCTTGAACTTTTCGTTTTGGGCAATAAAAGCAACAGACCGTTGCTATCACTTCCTCAAGAAACTAAGGCCAGAGAACGGGCCTTTTTTGTTTACAGATGGTCTTGATTTTGGTCAAAATTCACTAATTTTGCCACCTTTAAATAGGTGAAAGTATAGCGGTTATGAAATTTCAGGAATACAAAGGACTGGATTTGCCCCGTATCGGGGAGGAGATCCTCCAGCGCTGGAAGGATAACCGCGTTTTTGAAAAAAGTATTTCCTCACGGGAGGGAAAACCCGGGTACGTTTTCTACGAAGGACCTCCCTCCGCCAATGGGATGCCCGGAATTCACCATGTGATCTCCAGGACCATCAAGGACATCTTCCCGAGGTATAAGACCATGAAGGGATACCAGGTAAAGCGCAAGGCCGGATGGGATACTCACGGCCTACCCATTGAGCTCGGGGTTGAAAAGGAACTCGGGATCACCAAGGAAAATATAGGTGTCAGGATCAGCATAGAGGAATACAATGCGGCCTGCAAAAAGGCAGTGATGCGCTACACCGATGTCTGGAACTCCATGACCGAGAAGATCGGGTACTGGGTAGACATGCAGGATCCATACATCACCTACAAGTCGAAGTACATGGAAACCGTCTGGTGGCTCCTCAAACAGATCTACGACAAAGGTCTTTTGTACAAGGGATACACCATACAGCCATATTCACCTAAGGCTGGTACCGGTTTGAGCTCTCACGAACTCAACCAGCCGGGCACTTACCAGGATATCACCGATACTACCGTTACGGCCCAGTTCAGGGCAAAAAAGGAAAGTCTGCCGGCATTTCTTCAGGAAGTCGAAGGGGACATCTATTTCCTGGCCTGGACCACTACCCCCTGGACGCTTCCCTCCAACACGGCCCTTACGGTGGGCCCAAAGATCGAATACGTCCTTGTAAAGACCTACAACCAGTACACTTTTGAGCCCATCCATGTGATCCTGGCCAAAGCCCTGGTCAGCGAACAGTTCAAAGGCAGATTCTTTGAGGTGACCTCCGATGAAGAGGTGGATCAGTACAAGACAGAGGACAAAAAGATACCTTTCAGGGTTTTGAGGACTATGAAGGGGGAGGACCTTATTGAATCGAGATACGAACAGCTCCTGCCCTATGCCCTCCCGTACCAGCATCCTGAAAATGCCTTCCGCGTGATAGGGGGCGACTTCGTTACCACGGAGGACGGAACAGGGATCGTGCACACGGCACCTACCTTCGGGGCAGATGATGCCCTGGTGGCGAAACAGGCCTCACCCGAGGTCCCGCCCATGCTGGTGCTGGATGAAAACAGGAACCCGGTACCCCTGGTAGACCTGCAGGGTAAATTCCGTCCGGAAATGAAGGAACTGGGAGGGAAATACGTGAAGAACGAATACTACGAAGAAGGCCATGCCCCTGAAAAGTCGGTAGATGTTGAGATCGCCATCCGCCTCAAGGAAGAGAACAGGGCCTTTAAGGTAGAAAAATACCTTCACAGCTATCCAAACTGCTGGAGGACGGACAAACCCATCCTGTATTATCCCCTTGATTCATGGTTCATCAAGGTCACGGAGATCAAGGACAGGATGTACGAGCTTAACCAGACCATCAACTGGAAGCCCAAAGCCACAGGAGACGGGCGATTCGGGAACTGGCTGGCGAATGCGAACGACTGGAACCTTTCCCGATCCCGCTACTGGGGAATTCCTTTACCTATATGGCGGACAGAGGACGGAAAGGAAGAGGTTATCATCGGTTCGGTAGCCCAGTTAAAAGAGGAAATAAGTAAGTCCATAGCCGCCGGCTTTATGAAGGAAGATGTGTTCGCATCCTTCGAACCCGGGAACATGGACGAGTCGAACTACGAAAAGATAGACCTGCATAAGAACGTGGTGGATGCCATTATCCTGGCATCCCCAAGCGGGAAACCCATGAAGAGGGAGGCCGATCTGATCGATGTGTGGTTCGACAGTGGCTCCATGCCCTACGCCCAGTGGCATTATCCCTTTGAAAACAAGGAACTCATAGATAAGGGAAAAACCTTTCCGGCCGATTTTATTGCAGAAGGTGTAGACCAGACACGAGGCTGGTTCTATACCCTTCACGCGATCGCGACCATGGTCTTTGATTCTGTGGCCTATCGCAATGTGGTCTCCAACGGACTGGTCCTGGATAAGGACGGGAAGAAAATGTCTAAAAGACTGGGGAATGCCGTAGATCCCTTTGAGGTGGTGGGCGAACACGGTCCGGACGCAACCCGCTGGTACCTGATCTCCAATGCCAATCCCTGGGATAACCTGAAATTCGACATGGAAGGCATCCTGGAGGTGAAACGCAAGTTCTTCGGGACCCTGTACAATACGTACTCCTTCTTCGCTTTGTACGCGAATATCGATGGTTTTAAGTATGGCGAGGATGAAATTCCATTGAAAGACCGGCCGGAGATCGACCAGTGGATCCTTTCTGAACTCCATTCCCTGATACGGGTCGTAGATGAGGCCTATGCCGACTATGAGCCTACTAAAGCGGCCAGGGCCATATCGGACTACGTCCAGGAAAACCTGAGCAACTGGTATGTGCGTTTGTGCAGGAGGCGGTTCTGGAAAGGGGACTACCAGGAAGACAAGATTTCGGCCTACCAGACCCTGCATACCTGCCTGAGAACCGTGGCCCAGTTGTCTGCACCCATCGCCCCATTTTTTATGGAGCAATTGTATTCGGACCTGATGAAAGGTACCGGTCTTCCGGCGGAAGAGAGCGTACACCTTTCGGATTTCCCGGCCTTCGACCGGAATATGGTCAACCCGGCGCTGGAGAGCAAGATGGAAAAAGCTCAGACGATTTCCTCCCTGGTCCTGTCCATTCGGCAGAAAGAGAAGATTAAGGTGAGGCAACCCCTGCAGAAGGTAATGATCCCGGTACTCGATCAAAAGGAGAGAACAGAGATCGAAGCCGTCGCCAGCCTGATCAAATCCGAGGTCAACGTGAAAGAAGTGGAGTTGCTTGACGACGCTTCCGGAATCCTCGTGAAAAAGATCAAACCCAATTTCAAGGTCCTGGGCCCCAGGTTTGGCAAGGATATGAAAAGGATAGCGCAGCAGGTCGCAAATTTCACCCAGGAAGACATCCAGAAAATCGAACGGGAAGGCGAAATATCCCTTGAGATAGAAAATAAAAGTATTATCTTACAGTTAGAGGAGGTAGAGATCTCTTCAGAGGATATCGCTGGTTGGCTGGTAGCAAGTGCAGGGGGTCTGACCGTTGCGCTAGACGTGACCATAGATGAAGAATTGAGAAAAGAAGGGATCGCGAGAGAGCTTGTGAATCGAATCCAGAACCTGAGAAAGGAATCCGGGTTCGAGGTAACCGACAAGATAGATATTAAAGTACTCAAAGACGGTTTTGTAGAAAAAGCGATCGAAAGTAACATGCAATACATCAAAACGGAGACGCTTACAGCTGATCTTGCACTAGAGGAGAAATTGGAGACAGGTACGGAGATCGTGTTTGACGAGGTAAATACAAAATTGTTGATTCAAAAACATTGAGAATATGGGACAAGACTTAAAGGTTAGGTATTCAGATAAGGAATTGGAAGAATTTCGGGTTCTGATAGAGGAAAAGATTGAAAAGGCAAAAAGCCATCTGGAATTGCTTCGCAGCTCCTATATGAATGACGGGAATAATGGTACGGATGATACCTCCCCCACTTTTAAGGCATTTGAAGAAGGCTCGGAGACCATGAGCAAAGAGGCGAATACCCAATTGGCCATACGCCAGGAAAAATTCATTCGCGACTTAAAGAATGCCTTACTGCGCATTGAGAACAAGACTTATGGCATCTGCCGGGTAACCGGGAAACTGATTAACAAGGAACGGTTGAAACTGGTCCCTCATGCCACACTGAGCATAGAGGCCAAGAATATGCAAAAGTAAAACAGCGCCCCCAATCAGGGGCGTTTTTATATCCATTCTTTGAAGATCCCCTTATCCCTTTCGCTTCTGTTCCTTGTGGCCCATCTGGCGCAGAGCCAGAAGACGGTGGTAAAAGAGATGCTCCTGCCGCACATTACAAACATTCAGGTTGATGTCGAATCATTTTCGGAGGTGAGGCTGGAAACTACGGTGGGAGTTGAACTCCGCTTGGAGGCGATAATGGAAGGGGAGTATCAGAAAGACATAGCGGTAGAGATAACAGAAAGCGGGAATACCTTGCTAATTGCCGGGTCATTCCAGCCTTACTTCGAATCTCCCAACGACAAACTGAGCGCACACAAGGTAGTGGCCGTTACCCTGTTGCTTCAGGTTCCGGAAGACAGGTTCATAGGACTTTACGGGACAAGTGGCAGAATACTGGTAAAAGGCGCATACAGAGAATTGGTGATCGTCCTGAACGACGGTTCCTGCACCCTGGATAACCCGGAAGGAGAGATCCGTGTGGCCACCCAAAGCGGGGATATGTATCTCACCGTAGAAAGCGGGATACTGAAGGCCAGCAGCAGATACGGGAAGGTTGAAATACAGAAGATCCCTCCGGGAGAAAACCGGTATACCCTGGAATCCGTGAGTGGTGACATTTATGTAAGCAGGGGAGATTAACACAAAAAGAGAATGATGCTAAATGGGTCAGCGGGAATAATTGTGTGAAATATCCCTATTTTTGCCCCTGCACAAGAGAACTATGAATATTAAGAAATCCCTCGCCCTTGTCCTGCTCATCCTGCTGGTAGACCAGATCAGCAAGGTTTACATCAAGACCCACTTTATCCTGGGAGAATCAGTCGACGTCTTCAGTTGGTTCAAGATCCTGTTCATTGAGAATGAAGGGGCTGCCTGGGGAACCAAACTCAGTGACCTGCTCCCGATCTCGGACAGTGCAGGGAAACTGGTCCTGACCATTTTTCGCCTGTTCGCCATCACGGGGATAGGGTACTGGCTCTGGGACAGCATCCGAAAAAAGGCCTCCAGGACCCTGATCATTGCGGTCTCCCTCATCTTTGCCGGTGCTATTGGCAATATCATAGATTCCCTTTTTTATGGCTTGATCTTCAATGACAGCTACAATACCGTGGCCACATTCTTTTCTGATGACCCTTATGGTAAACTGTTTTATGGGAAGGTAGTGGACATGTTGTACTTTCCTTTGATAGATACCGTATGGCCGGATTGGGTTCCGATGGTTGGGGGCCAGAACTTCAGGTTTTTCGAACCGGTGTTCAATATTGCGGATACCGCTATCAGCACGGGAGTGGGCATCCTGGTAGTCTTTAACAAAAAGGCATTCGGGAAAAAGGATGAGGCGGTAACCGAGGCTATGGATACCGATCAAAAGGAATAGATCCTCTCCGGGGTCAGGCAGTAATTCATAGGGATATCCTGCTTCCCGGTATCTGAAATCTCCTCTACCGCCTCAAAAAGGCTAAGGCCTACCTTGAGGCAATCCTTTCTGCATTCGGAGAGAAACCGGTCGTAATACCCTTTCCCATATCCCACTCTATGTCCCTTGCGGTCAAAAGCCAGCAAAGGAACAAATACCACATCTATCTTTAAGGGAGGCACAGGGATACCATTTACTGGTTCGGGGATCCCCCACGGATTGTTTTCCAGTACCGTATCTTTTAATAAATGAAAGTGCTGGAGATGAAAGTCTGCACTTATTTTTGGGACGACGATCTCCTTGTTTTCTTCTCGGAGCAGGTCAATGATAGCAGTGGTGTCTATCTCATTTTTTTTGACGCTCTGAAGGAAGATATGGTAAACGGAAAGGTCCCAGATGGGAAGGTTTTTGGCGTGTTGCGATAGTTGAAACCCGACTTGTTGAAGAGCTGATTGAGGGGCGCTCTTTCTCTTTTCCAGGAAGTGGATCCGGAGGTCTTTTTTGAGCATCAGGGCAAGAAGTTCTTAGCAGTGGGGCGCAATGGAACTTTAGTCTTTTGCTGAAACGGTAAAATAAATCTTAAAGAAAAGCATCAAAATGAGATACATTCCTAAGGTGATCAAGTAATTATCCATTGTCTCTTGTTACGCTTTAAAAATAAATAAAAAATGTAAAACGAATCTACAAGTGGTTCAATTTACTCGATGAAATGCATTGTTTTTAGTAAAGATTTAACAGGGAGGGGGAAAATTTCAACAAAAGAGGGTCTGTTTCGAATGATTTTTACCGAAAGGTGAGGTGCATTGTACTCAGCCCATACGAGGAAATAAATACTTAAGCCGTAAGGAATCAATAGATTTTGCTACATTATCTTTGTGGAAAGCGCTCCCAAAGCATCCCCATGTCAGAGTTATCCGTAGAACTTCAGCTCAACACCCTTCCGGAATCCCCCGGGGTCTACCAGTTCTATGACAAGGATGGTAAAATGCTCTATGTCGGGAAGGCCAAAAACCTCAAAAAGCGGGTCACCTCTTACTTCACCAAGACTCATGAGAACGGTAAGACACGGGTCATGGTCAAAAAGATCCGCCATATCAAACACATTGTGGTCCCCACAGAATCGGATGCCCTCCTGCTGGAGAACAATCTCATCAAGAAATACCAGCCCAGATATAATGTGCTGCTTAAGGACGATAAGTCCTATCCCTGGATCTGTATCAAGAAAGAACGCTTCCCGAGGATCTTCCCTACCCGAAAACTGATCAGGGACGGGTCTGAGTATTTCGGGCCTTACACCAGCATGAAAACGGTGAGGACCCTGCTCGACCTGATCCGAAGCGTATATCCGTTGCGGACCTGTAACTACGACCTTTCTGAGGAGAAGATAGAAGCGGGCAAATACAAGGTCTGCCTGGAATACCATATGGGCAATTGCAAGGGACCCTGTGAGGGCCTCCAGCCTTTAGAGGAATACGAACAGCAGATCGACGACATCCGAGAGATCATCAAGGGCAATTTCAAATCCTCCCTTCACTACTTTCGAAAGGAAATGAAGTCGCTCGCGGCCGACATGCAATTTGAGGCTGCCCAGCAGATCAAGAACAAGATAGAGGTCCTGGAGAACTATCAGGTGAAATCTACCATCGTGAATCCCAGGATCAACAATGTGGATGTGTTTTCCATTATTTCGGATGAGGCCTATGCCTATATCAATTTCCTCCAGCTTTCCCACGGTTCCATCATCCGCTCTCATACCATGGAGATCAAAAAGAAACTTCAGGAGACTGACAAGGAGCTATTACAACTGGCCATTGTCGAGATCCGACAGCGCTTCCAGTCCCAGTCGAAGGAGTTGTACTTACCCTTTGCCCTGGCACTTCCTGAAGATCTGAAGATCACCATACCCAAGCTGGGGGATAAGAAAAAGATCATCGACCTCTCGGAACGCAATGCCAGGTTCTTCAGACAGGAAAGGTTCAAACAGGTAAAGATCACGGACCCGGACAGGCATGTGAACAGGATCATGGCCCAGATGAAAAAAGACCTCAGGCTTTCGCATGAACCCAGGCATATAGAATGTTTTGACAATTCCAATATTCAGGGCAGTGATCCCGTTGCTGCCTGCGTGGTCTTTAAGGACGGAAAACCGGCCAAAAAGGAATACCGCCATTTCAATATCAGGACGGTAGATGGTCCGGACGATTTTGCTTCCATGGAGGAGGTGGTATTCCGAAGGTACCGGAGACTGCTCGAAGAAGGTTCTTCCCTGCCCCACCTCATCGTCATCGACGGGGGTAAGGGTCAGTTGTCCTCTGCCCTGAAAAGTCTTGAGGCCCTCGGGCTCAGGGGCAAGATCGCGATCATCGGGATCGCTAAAAGACTGGAGGAGATCTATTTCCCGGGGGATCCTATACCCCTGTATCTCGACAAGAAATCGGAATCCCTCAAGGTCATTCAACAGCTGAGGAATGAGGCACACCGGTTCGGGATCAGCTTTCACAGGGACAAGCGCAGTAAGAATGCGATCCTTTCGGTCCTGGAGGAAATTCAGGGGATAGGGGATAAGACAGCAGAGCAGGTCCTCAAGAAATTCAAATCCGTCAAAAGGGTGAAAGAAGCTTCCCTGGAAGACCTCAGTGAGGTGGTGGGATTTGCCAAAGCAAAGAAAATATATGAAAACTTTCACTAAACGCCTATCTTCATTCCATGGGTAAGTATCTTCTGATTCTCTTCCTCCTGCTTGGCGGGCACCTGCTGAAAGGACAGCAATCGGACCCCCCAAGCGCCCCCCCGAAGGTCGGGCTGGTACTTAGCGGGGGAGGAGCCAAAGGCCTGGCCCATATCGGCGCCCTGAAGGTGATAGAGGAAACGGGAGTTCATCTCGATTACATTGGAGGCACCAGTATGGGGGCCATTGTAGGAGCCCTGTATGCTTCGGGGTTTTCTGCCAGTCAACTCGATTCCCTCTTCCGCAATACAGACCTTGCGGATCTTATCCAGGACAATATGCCCAGGGATGCAAAGACCTTCTACGAAAAGGAGGATTCGGAACGATACGCCCTGACACTTCCTTTTAACAACTTCAAACTCTCCTTTCCCCAGGGGCTGTCCAGCGGCCAGAATATCTATAACGCCCTGGTACGAATGCTCTACCATGTGAAGGACATACGAGACTTTAATGACCTTCAGATCCCCTTCTTTTGCATTGCGACGAATGTGGAAACCGGGAAACAGGTCTTGCTCAACCAAGGGTATCTGCCAGAAGCTATCCTGGCAAGCGGTACCTTTCCCTCCCTCTTCCAGCCGGCAGAGGTGGAAGAAGAGGTGCTGATCGATGGAGGGGTGCTCAATAACTACCCGGTTGAGGAACTGAGGGCACTGGGAGCGGAAATCGTGATCGGCGTGGATGTGCAGCACGGCCTTCGCGACCGGTCTAACCTGTCTTCCGCCACCGAGATCCTGCTTCAGATCAACAATTTCAGGACCATCAAGGACATGTCGCGAAAATCGGCCCTGACCGATATCTATATCAAGCCTGATATGGAAAATTATTCCGTCATAGATTTTGAAAAGAAAGACAGTATCATCGACACGGGTGAAAAGGTGGCCCGGGAGCATTTGCCCGAATTGCGTGAACTGGCATCCAAACAAGGAATGCCCGCCCCAAAGAGGCCGGCGATCCTACTTCCGGATTCTCTGGTTATCAACCGACTTGTGCTGAAAGGTGACACGAATTTTTCCAGGGGATACATCAAGGGTAAGTTGCGAATCAACCTCAATGAAAAGGTCAGCTTTACCAAATTACAACAAGGGATCAACAACCTGGTCGCCACCGGCAACTTCAGGACCATACGATACGAGCTGGTTGCGAATGGCCTTGAACAGGACCTGGTCATGACCCTGACAGAGAGCATGGACAAAACCTTCCTCCGTATCTCGGCCCATTACGACAACCTGTACAATAGCGCGGCCCTGATCAATCTCACAAAGAAAAACCTGTTCCTCCAGGACGATGTGGCATCCATGGACCTGATCCTGGGAGATAACCTTCGCTATAATTTCCAGTATTACGTAGACAAGGGCTCCTACTGGAGTTTCGGGATGAATTCCAGGTTCTACGAGTTCGATAAGCAAGTGGATTACAGGGTGCTCGAATCGAACTACGAAGTCCCGATCAACAGCAACGTGGGTAATATCAACCTAAAGGTTACAGACCTTACCAATCAGATCTACCTTCAAACGGTTCTGAAGGAGGAGTTCGCTTTCCTGATAGGCGCGGAACACAAATTGCTGCGATATAGCACCACTACCCTGAATGAAACGGGCAACGACTCCATTCCTGCTCCGGCCAGTCCAGGAAATGTGACCTTTTTTGAAAAGAGCAACTATCTTTCGGCCTATGGGAAGTTGATCCTGGACACCTATGACGACAAGTATTTTCCTTCCAGGGGGCTTTATTTCAACGGGGATTTTCACTTGTATTTCTGGTCATCCGACTTCAATGACAACTTCAAGGAATTCTCCATAGCCAAAGCGACCATGGGGGCAGCCTTTCCTCTTTCCCCAAAATTGAGTGTAAATATTGAGACCGAGGGAGGATTCAAATTAGGTACCTCAAGGGTTACTTCTTTTGATTTCGTGCTCGGCGGTTTTGGCAATTATCCACTCAACAACTTCCAGCCTTTCCTTGGGTACGACTTCCTGAGTCTTCCCGGGAACAGTTATGTAAAATCCTATATCAGGCTGGATTATGAGATCAGGCCCAAAAACCACTTGTTGTTTGCGGCCAACATCGCCAACGTGGAAGATGATATCTTCCGGACGGGAGAATGGTTTACGGCACCGGATTACACCGGCTATGGCATAGGCTATGGATGGGAATCCTTCTTTGGCCCGGTCCAGTTCCTCTATTCCTGGTCTCCGGAGATCAGTAACGGGCAATTCTTTATTTCCCTGGGGTATTGGTTCTGAAACGGGAATTCCTTGGCGGGCCCTCTAATGGGATAAGGTGCACTACTTTCGCTCTTTTTTTACGATCTTTGCAGGGATAAAGTACTTTGATGTTACACAAGGTGGAAGAGATAACGGCCCACTTGAGGGCAATGTGGTAAAGGGACTCATACAACATGGATCCTTATAAATTCACAAACTTCTAATTTCAAAACAAAATCATGGATACTTTAGACAACACTTCCTTACACCTGCCCAAAGAAAATCCCTCTGCAGAGGATTTCCTCCCCCTGCTGGGAACCGATCATGTGGAACTCTACGTGGGTAATGCCAAGCAGGCAGCCCATTATTATATGTCGGCCTGGGGGTTCCAGCCCCTGGCTTATGCCGGACTGGAAACAGGACTCAAAGACAGGGTCTCCTATGTCTTGCAACAAGACAAGATCAGGCTGGTACTCACTTCCCCTCTGAAGTCGGGTGGGGATATCAACCGGCACATCGATCTGCACGGGGATGGGGTGAAGGCGATAGCCCTGTGGGTAGACGACGCTGCCAAGAGTTATGAAGAAACCGTGAAGCGAGGAGCGGAGTCTTATTTTGAGCCCAGGACCTTAAAGGACGAACACGGTGAGGTGGTTCTTTCCGGGATACACACCTATGGAGAGACCGTACATGTCTTTGTGGAAAGAAGTGCATACAAAGGTGCGTTTATGCCGGGTTACAGACCCTGGAACCCGCATTACCAGCCCTCGGATGTCGGTTTGAAATACATCGATCATATGGTGGGGAACGTAGGGTGGAACGAAATGAATAAGTGGTGTAAGTTCTACGCCCACGTCATGGGCTTCGCACAGCTGGTCTCCTTTGATGACAAGGACATCAGCACAGAATACACGGCTCTTATGAGCAAGGTGATGAGCAATGGTAACGGACGGATCAAATTCCCGATCAACGAACCCGCGGAGGGCAGGAAGAAATCACAGATAGAGGAATACATAGAATTCTACAACGGGGCCGGAGTACAACACATGGCCCTGGCTACCGACAACATCATAGAGACGGTCAGCTCACTCAGGGACAGGGGAGTGGAATTCCTCACGGTTCCGGTCACCTATTACGAGGATGTACTGGACCGCGTGGGAGAGATCGATGAAAAACTCGAACCCCTGAGGGACCTCGGAATCCTCATAGACCGGGATGATGAAGGGTATTTGTTGCAGATTTTCACCAAGCCCATTCTCGACAGGCCTACCATGTTCATCGAGATCATACAGAGAAAAGGAGCAAAGTCCTTTGGAAAGGGAAATTTCAAAGCGCTTTTTGAAGCGATAGAACGAGAGCAGGAATCCAGGGGAACTTTGTAGATTTCCCATACTCTTTTTAAGGTCTGACCTTAGAATTTATAAAGAGTTGTTAAGGGACTCGTTAAATAAAGTTAAAACGAAATGTATTTTCAGTTAGTTATTATACATTTGTTGTCATAAGGGGTGGTTCCCTTATAACTTTAAGTATTGGTTTTTCATAATTTAAAGTTTGGTTGGTTATTTAGGAAAAAGCTCCGACGCCCGTCGGGGCTTTTTTTTGTTTGACCCATTTTGGAATAAATATTGTTTTATTGACGTTATCGAGATGGCGCATAGCCTCCTTTTGCTAATTTTGACCAAATTTTACAATGAAGAAAAACCTATTCATCTGCTTTCTATTCCTCCAGGGGCTGGTGTATGGTCAGAACATACATGAGGCGTTCAACCCGGGCGAGTGGCTTAAGTTCAGGATACACTACGGATTCCTGAATGCGAGCTATGCCACCCTGCACGTGAAGACGGACAGCGTCAGGGGTAGGCCCGTCTACCACGTGGAAGGGAAGGGAAAGACCACGGGTTTTGCCAGTATCTTTTTCAAGGTGGATGATACCTATGAGAGTTATTTTGACATGGAGGACGGTAGACCCTACCGCTTTATCCGAAAGGTCGATGAGGGAGGGTACACCAAGGATATTGAGATCAACTTCGACTACAAAAGAAAAGAGGCCCTCCTCGAAGATAAGAAGAACAATAAAAAGTTTAATTTTGGTCTTGAGAATAACTTACAGGACCTCGTGTCTGGATTTTATTACCTCAGAAATAACTACCGGCCCGAGGACCTGGAGATCGGGAAGTCCATACAGCTCAACATGCTGTATGACGATGACGGCATATTCAAATTCAGGCTGAAATACCTGGGGAAGGAGGTCCTGAGGACTAAGTTTGGGAAGGTGGAATGCCTGATGTTCAGGCCCTATGTCCAGGCAGGCAGGGTCTTCAAAGAGCAGGAAAGCCTCACCCTGTGGGTGTCGAATGACAAGAACCTCATTCCGATACGGATCAAGGCCGATCTGGCCGTTGGATCTCTAAAGGCAGACCTGGATGGGTACAATGGGCTGAAACACCAGTTCAAGATCATAATGGACTGAAATACAAATGAAGAACAAGGAGCAGATAGCCGCACAGATCGAAAAGCTGGCTGAAAAATACAAGGATTCCGGCCAGGACCTCAGCTCTTACCTCGACGGCCTGCTTTACCAGCGTTACCTCACCTACTGGGATTACATCCATCTAGATACCCTTTTGAGCCTCCAGGTACCCCGCACCTATTTTCCGGACGAGGAGATATTTATCATGTATCACCAGATCACGGAGTTGTATTTTAAACTGATCATACACGAAGAAAAACAGATCGTGGACGACCAGTCGCAGGAAGTGAACCTTTTCGTGGAAAAGCTCAATCGTATCAATAACTATTACAAGGCGCTCATCTCCTCTTTCAGCATTATGATCACCGGCATGGAGAGGGAACAATTCATGCGCTACAGGATGGCGCTGCTGCCATCCAGTGGGTTCCAGTCTGCCCAGTACAGGATGATAGAGATCTATGCCACTCCCCTTGAGAACCTGGTGCACGAATCGGACAGGGCTGATTACTCCGCGGAGAACAGTATAGAGGAGCTGTACGAGAACATCTATTGGAAGAAAGGGGCCACCGATGTGAATACCGGGGAGAAGACACTTACCCTTAAGCAATTTGAATACCGCTATACCCCGAGATTCATCAGGATCGCCAGGGAGGTTGAAGGCAGTACCATCTACCACAAATACCTGAAAATGCCTGAGAAGAGCAGGAATACTAAAGCCCTCAAAGATGCGTTAAGAAAGATGGACCTGAACGCCAATGTGAATTGGCCTTTGATGCACATGGGATCGGCCTATCGCTATCTCAGCAAAGGAGACAAGACCATCGAGGCTACGGGAGGGACCAATTGGAAGGAATATTTACCTCCAAGCTTTCAAAAGGTGGTGTTTTTTCCGAAATTGCACACCGAAAAAGAATTGGAAAACTGGGGAAAGCAATGGGTAGACCACCTGTTTAATCCCGAAAGAACGACATAATTTACAATGCGAAAATACTGGGGCCTCTTTTTAGCATGCATACTCCTTTCCTCCTGTGGAGAGGATAAACCGGCAACTTCTGAAGCCGATCTTCCTGAAGAACACTCCAAATCTGTTTCCACAAAGCCGGCAGTAAAGTACGGTTTTGACCTGTCTAACTTTATCGTGGTGGAGGATACCATCCGCAAAGGGGATATCTTCGGTGAGCTGATGACGCGCAACAAGGTGGATTATCCCAAGATCTACGAGCTCACCCAAAAGTTCAAAGATACCTTTGACGTTAGGAGGATACGCGTAGGAAACCCTTATACCATCCTGAAATCAAAGGACACATCTGAGGTCGCCCAATTGTTCATTTACGAAAACGACCCTGTCAACTACACCGTAGTGGATTTCAGGGATACGGTCCTGGCATACAAGGGCAGAAAGAAAGTGAAACTGGTGGAAAGGGAGGCTTCGGGGATCATACCGAGGGGAGGTTCGCTCTCAGATGTGATCGTACAAGAGAACATCGATTACCTCATGGTGAACGAACTTTCCGGGATCTATGCCTGGACCATCGATTTCTTCAAGCTGGATGCAGGCGACAAGTTCCGCATCATCTATGACGAGAAATACATCAATGACAGCATTTATGCAGGAGCGGGATCCATTAAGGCCGCCTATTTTGAGCACAAGGGAGAACCTTTTTACGCCTTTGCATATCACAATGATTCCCTGGATATCAAAGAGTACTATGACCACGAGGCCAATAACCTAAGACGCACCTTTCTCAGGGCGCCTTTGAAGTTCGGCAGGCTGTCATCCCGCTACAATCTCAAGCGAAGGATCCGTTATTACGGATACAAGGTCAGGCCCCACAAGGGTACAGATTACGCAGCGCCTATCGGAACACCTATCCTGGCCACGGCAGATGGAGTAGTGACCGAATCGACCCGAAGAGGCGGCAACGGAAAATACGTCAAAATACGCCACAACGGCACGTACAGTACGCAATACCTGCACATGAAGGCGCAGAACGTCCGACAGGGACAATACGTCCGCCAGGGCGACGTCATTGGCTGGATAGGAATGACGGGAAATACAGGTGGCCCCCATGTTTGTTACCGTTTCTGGAAGAATGGTCGGCAGGTAGACCCCCTCAGGGAGGAATTGCCGGTGGCAGAACCCCTGGCCGAAATCCTGAGACCGGCGTACTACGAATATATGGAGCCCGTTAAGACTCAACTAGACTGTATCGAGTACTCAGGGGATCCGTCTGACCAACTCCTAACGCTCAATCCGTAAGATGCCTTTAGCGAAGATCGATCCGACCACTACAGAAGCCTGGAAAAGACTTGCGGATCATTACGGGAAGACAAAAAACTCCCACCTTAAAGACCTCTTCGACCAGGACCCAGAAAGGGCAAAGCGATTTTCCATTCGATGGTCCGATTTTTTCCTGGACTTCTCCAAAAACAGGATAGACGACACCACCCTTGATCTCCTTCTGGGCCTTGCAGAAGAACTTGAATTACAGGCTTCTATAGACCGATATTTTTCCGGGGACATCATCAACGAGACCGAGGGCAGAGCGGTATTGCACACCGCTCTCAGAGCCAGGAAAGCAGATAAGGTGCTCGTAGACGGAGAAAACGTGATCCCGGGAGTGTACGAGGTAAGAGACCATATTCGGAGGTTTTCAGAAAGTGTCATCTCGGGGAAAATGAAGGGATATACCGGGAAAGCCTTTACAGATGTCGTAAATATTGGGATTGGCGGGTCCGACCTGGGCCCGGTAATGGTGACCGAGGCCCTAAAATTCTACAACAACCATCTCAGGACGCATTTTGTCAGCAATATAGACGGGGACCATGTACAGGAGGTCCTGAAGCATCTCGATCCTGAGACCACCTTGTTTATCGTCGTATCGAAGACCTTTACGACACAGGAAACCCTTACCAACGCCCTTACGATCAAGGAATGGTTCCTCAAAAATGCTTCTCCCGCGGATATCGCCCTGCATTTTGCGGCTGTTTCCACCAATACCGAAAAGATCAGGGAATTCGGAATTTCAGAAGAGAATGTTTTCCCCATGTGGGACTGGGTAGGGGGGCGTTTCTCCCTGTGGAGTGCGGTGGGCCTCTCCATTGCACTGGCAGTAGGCCCCGACCATTTCGAAGAACTCCTCGAAGGTGCCAGGGAAATGGACACCCATTTCAGAAGCGCACCATTCAGGGAGAATATCCCGGTAATAATGGCCTTGCTCAGTATTTGGTACAACAATTTCTACGGGGCGGAGACCGAGGCTATCATCCCTTACACCCAGTATCTGAGCAGGTTCTCTGCTTATTTCCAGCAGGGGATCATGGAGAGCAATGGCAAGAGCACGGCCAGGGACGGGTCGAGGGTCAACTACCAGACCGGCACCATCATCTGGGGAGAACCCGGCACTAACGCCCAGCACGCTTTCTTTCAGTTGATCCACCAGGGGACCAAATTGATCCCGGCCGACTTCATTGGCTATATAAATTCCCTCTATGGGAACAAGGATCACCATCAAAAGCTGATGGCCAATTTCTTCGCCCAGACAGAAGCCCTGATGAATGGCAAAACGGCTGCTGAGGTACGACAGGAACTCCAGTCGAAAGGACATTCCCCGGAGGAAGTCGAAAAACTGCTTCCCTTTAAACTTTTTGAGGGGAACAAGCCTACCAACACCCTGTTGATCGACAAGCTTACCCCACGCAGCCTGGGAGCCCTGATCGCTCTGTACGAACACAAGATCTTCGTTCAGGGTGTGGTCTGGAACATCTTCAGTTATGACCAGTGGGGGGTGGAACTGGGCAAGCAACTGGCCTCTCAGACCCTGAAGGACATCACCTCTTCCGAAATCTCCAAACACGACCCTTCTACATCGCAATTACTGCAATATTTTAAGAAATAATCAGGCAGGTTCACATTTCTGGAAAAAGGCCTATTTCTTTGGTCTTTTAAAGGGATATTTTGCCAATTATATGTTAATTTTGTTTTCTTAAACTTAACGCTGTCTTAATGTAATTTTGACCGATTTACGTCATTTTTGCGGACAGTTTAATTACTAATCAACTAGAGAACTTATGAAAAAAGTCTACTTTTTTTTCGCGGCCCTTTTTGTGTCTGCGATGGCATTTTCGCAGGGTATTACGACTGCGAATATGCAGGGATCGGTTACCGATGAGCAGGGGGAACCCTTGTTCGGGGCGAACGTGGTAGCTGTTCACACCCCATCAGGGACCACCTATGGGGCAATTGTCAACGAAGAGGGGCGTTTCTACCTGCCTAGTATCAGGGTAGGGGGTCCTTACACAGTCAATGTTACCTATGTAGGGTATCAAGACCAGCTTTTTGACGGGATCAACCTGGGTCTTGGACAAAGCTACAATCTGAAGGTCGTCATGATCGAGGGGGTCCAGTTGGCAGAGGTGGTGGTCACATCCATCAGTGGTGGGATCATTGACCCAGACAGGACCGGTCCTGCGGTGAACCTCAGAAGGGAGACCATAGATGCGTTGCCCACCATCAACAGGAGTATCAACGACTTTACCAGACTCACTCCCCAATCAAGCGGAACCTCGTTTGCAGGAACTTCGAGCAGGTTTAACAACTATACCATTGACGGTAACATTTACAACAACAACTTTGGTTTGGGAAGTGGCCAATTTGCGGGTTCTAACCCTATTTCCCTTGATGCCATCGAGGAGGTACAGGTAAACCTGGCCCCATACGATGTAAGGCTCGCCGGCTTTACAGGGGCTGCTGTAAATGCCATCACCAAATCCGGGACCAATGACTTTAAAGGATCTGCCTATTATTTCTTCAGAAATGACCAAATGGTGGGGAATAAACTAAGGGACATTGAATTGAACCGTGGGAACTCTCAGAACGATATCAAGGGGATCTCCCTTGGAGGTCCGATCATCAAGGACAAACTATTCTTTTTCGTGAGCTATGAGGAGGAGGAAGAAGCCGTACCCGGTTTTACACGGATTGCATCACGTCCCGGCCTTGCCCCCGACGGTCTTACCGTATCGAGGGTGCCGGCTTCCGAACTGGACTTCATCCGAGAGAGCATGCGTTCCCTCTATGGCTATGAGACCGGCCCTTACGAGAATTATCCTTTTGCGTCTACGCAAACCAGATTCAACGCCAGACTGGATTACAACCTGAATCAGAATAACAAATTCTCATTGCGTTACAATGCCTATGAGGCTGCCAATGATGTTACCATCAATGGCAATTCCAACAGGTATCTTGCAACCCGATATAGGAATACGAGAAGGGATGCCATAGAGGCCATGACCTTTGCCAATGCCAACTATACCAATGACCGTAATGTAGAGTCCTGGGTAGGTGAATGGATTGCCCGGGTAAAGGACAACATGTCTAACAAGCTCACCGTAGGCTATACTTCCATTACGGATCCCAAAAGAGGGATCCCCGGAGGCCAGCAGTTCCCATTCATAGAGGTGCTGGAGCCCGATGCAGGTGGAAACCTGCTGTATTACACGGCGCTGGGTAACGAGCTTTTTACAGTTGGTAACCTCTTGGAGAACAATGTATTCAATATTACAGACAACTTCTCTATCTTCAAAGGAAGGCACACTTATACCATTGGGGCCAACTTTGAGTTCATGACCTTTAAAAACGCATTTAACCCTGTGTTCAATGGCTTTTACAGGTTTACCAGCTACGACAGTTTTGTAGAAACTGTGATCAACCAGACCCCTGGTGCCTACCCCGATGCTTTCGCTAAGGGATACGCTCTTGACGGCTCTACCACTCCTCCTGTAGACGAGACCAAGTTTGGCCAATTCGGGGTATACGTGCAGGATGAATTCCAGGTGAATAATGACCTGAAGGTGACAGGTGGACTTCGAATCGATTTCCCCTTTTATGCCACCGATATTCCGAGTAACGAACTGCTTGACGCTCTAAATAAGACCTTTACAGATGGCGATGGCAACACCTTTACACCAGATGTAAGCCAGTTCCCAAAAGTGAGACCTCTGATCTCTCCAAGGGTCGGCGTAAACTGGGATGTCAACGGAGAAGGAAAGACCCAGGTCAGAGGAGGTACGGGAGTATTCTCCGGCCGTATTCCCTTTGTATGGTTGAGCAACCAGGTCAATGGTTCCGGAGTGGTACGTGGAGGACTTGGATATGAAGGTGCCGATGTTGCTGCCGCATTTGGTCCTGGTTGGGTTTTCAATCCAGACGTTACCTTCGGAAACCCAGCGAATCCATCACAGACCTTGTCCAATGAGTTGAACCTAACGGACAGGGACTTCAAATTGCCTCAGGTCTGGAGGACCAACTTTGGGGTAGATCATGAATTGCCATGGGGAATCACAGGAACAATGGATTTCATCTATTCCAGGGATATCTCTACTCCTATTGTATTTAACCCTGTGCTCAGGGATCCCGACGGAACTCTGGCGGGTCCTGACCAACGTCCATATTGGGATGGCGGATACTCCAACGATTCAGATTTCAGGAACGTGTTTTATCTCACCAACGCAGACAGGAAAGCGGATTATATCTCCCTGACCGGTCAGTTACAAAAGCAATGGGACAACGGGTTCTATACCATGATCGCCTATACCCTTTCAAGGGCAAGGGACCTGGATGCCTCAGGAGGATCTCAGGCAGGATCCTTGTGGACTGCAGTGGTTCAGGAGAACAGGAACGATCCGGAGCTCAGTTTTGCATCCTACGACCAGCCTAACCGTTTTATCGCCAACGTAGCTTACAAAACGGAAAACAGCACGATCTCTCTCTTCTGGGAGGGTGGTGAGAACGGTCGCTTCAGCTATACCTATTCAGGTGATTTCGGGGACAACTCCAACCGGTTGATCTATATCCCCAATGACGCATCTGAACTGAATTTTGAGGAGTTCACCGTGGGAGGTAATACCATCACCGCCCAGCAGCAGGTTGACCTGTTCAACAATTACATTGACAGGGATGAATACCTGAGTGCCAACAGAGGTACCGTTGCGCAGAGGAATGGCGCGAAGAACCCATGGTTGAATCGATACGATCTCAGGATCACACAGGATATCAAGCTTACCGACGATGATAAGAATAAGATCCAATTGTCTCTTGACTTCCTGAACATCGGAAATATGCTTAATTCAGAGTGGGGCGTTCCCCAGTTTGCATTCCAGCGTTCCCCTCTCAGCTACAGGGGAAGGAATGCATCTGACGAGCCAATTTACCGTTTGAACACTATCCCTGGTACAACTGATTTCCCAACCTCAACTTTCAGGCCATCTACCAGTATAGGAGATACCTGGAGATTACAGGTAGGGGTACGTTACCTTTTCAATTAAACAATTACTATATCGTTTATAAACCCCGCTTCAAGCGGGGTTTTTTAATGGCAAAAATCCGTACTTTTAAAGTTCAAATACACATTCATGGAACTATTACAAAACGTACATTCTTATTTGGCCTATGTGGTCCTGCTGATCCTCTTTATCGCGGTGGCCAACGCCATCACGGGCCTGATGGCCAACCGCATGTTCACCCTGGAGAAGGATTATCGCCTCAGCCTCTTTACCCTGATCCTGAGTCATATCCAGCTGGTGCTGGGATTGGTGGTCTACTATTTTTCAGCCAGCGGGCTCAATGCCCTCATGAACGTGCCAATGGGCAATATGAATTCTGCGGCCCGACTCCTGGCTCTGGAGCACCCCCTAATCAATATCCTGGCTATTGTGCTGATCACCGTGGGCTGGTCTCGCCACAAAAAGTTTATGGAAGGGAAGAAAAAATTCAAAAGCATCGCCATCTTCTACGGCCTCGGCCTGGTCCTTATCCTCAGCCGTATCCCCTGGAACCAATGGTTTAACTAAACAGATCCGATATGAAAACTATACAGATACTTATAGCCCTGATCCTTACGGCAGGGGTATCAGCCCAGGAAAAAGAACTTTTCAATGGGAAAAACCTCGATGGCTGGACCGTCTACGGCACCGAGAAATGGTACGTGGAAGACGGCCTCCTGGTCTCCGAA
Source organism: Muriicola jejuensis (assembly GCF_010671595.1). Taxonomy (GTDB): domain Bacteria; phylum Bacteroidota; class Bacteroidia; order Flavobacteriales; family Flavobacteriaceae; genus Muriicola; species Muriicola jejuensis. The sequence goes on from NZ_JAABOP010000001.1 coordinate 1,524,228, forward strand.
AGCGGACCCGATGCCCAGTATGGGTACCTGGCCACCAATGACCACTACAAGGATTTCGAGCTCAGCCTGGAATTCCTTCAGGAAGCCGATGGAAACAGCGGGGTCTTTGTACGCTCTACCATAGATGGGACGAAGGTCAGCGGCTGGCAGGTGGAAGTGGCGCCCAAAGGGAAACACACCGGAGGGGTCTATGAATCCTATGGCCGCGGCTGGCTGATCAAACCCGATGCAGAACTCGAAGGTGTCCTGAGGCAAGGTCAATGGAATACCCTGAAGATACGCATGATGGGAGACCAGCTTACCTCCTGGCTGAACGGGGTGGAAATGGTCCGAATCTCCGATGAGGCTATCGGAAGAGGAGAAGGCTCCATCGCCCTGCAGATCCACGACGGAGGCGGGATCAGGGTGAAGTGGAGGAATATCCGGTTAATCGTTCCTGAATAAGGCGTTTACTTCTTTTAAAAAATAGGCGTACACGGGGAAGTGATCGCTGTATCCTCCCGTATACCTGCCGGAGACAAAGGTTCTGAAAGGATATCCTTTGTATAAACCCCTTTTCTGAACCAGATTAGGAGGGGCGTGAATGCCCGCTTTCCAGAATCTCAGCGGCTTCTCCCCAGTGGCCAGGTTCCCACTCATATAGACCTGATCAAAAAGGCTCCAGGAATCCCTGTAGGCGAGACTGCCCACACCTTCCCTGAACAAAGCAACCATCGGACTGAACAATTCGTTAAGGCCCGTATTGACCACATCCTTTTTGACCTTCATTACCTTCCTGAAGGAGTAATCCGTGGGATTGTCATTAAAATCCCCCATCGCAATGATCATAGGTTCAGGAGTGATCTTCCGGATGGAGTCGATGATCCTCAGGTTCAGTTCTGCAGCGGCGATCCTGAAAGGTCGACTCCGCTGTTCCCCGCCCCTGCGTGAAGGCCAGTGATTCACAAGCAGGTAAATGGGCAGGCCATCCATATAACCGTGCACTACCAGCTGTTCCCGGGTATACTCCCAGTAGCGTTCCTCATTTCGTATAAGCAAGGTATGCCACTTCATGCTCACGGGTGAAAAAGATCCCTTCCTGTACAACAGAGCGACATCGATCCCCCTTTCGTCCGGTCCGTCCCTGTGGATGATCCCGTACTCAAAAGGGGTGAGTATCTCGTGATTCGCCAGATCCGATAAAACACGGTAATTTTCGGCCTCACATACTCCCAGGATGTCCGGGGGGTGATTTCCGGCCTCTGCCCCTATGCTGAGGATAGCCTCAGCCAATCGCTCTATCTTCAACTCGTACCTTTTTCTGTCCCACTGATAGGCACCATTGGGGGTATAGTCATCATCCAGCACCTCGGGATCGTTAATGGTGTCGAACAGGTTTTCGAGGTTGTAAAAGGCTATGGTCCGCAACAGATAGGTCCTTTCCTGTCCACGACACATCGCGCCGGTATACAGGACCAGGCCGAGGCTCAGGAACAGCAGCTTCTGATTCATTCTTTGTGTTATATACTGAGTCTGCAAGGTATCCTTCCAAGGTGCAAGGGGATTGCAGCATGCGCTCTTATTTTGGCTTCGTTCATAGGGGAATTTCAAAAGCTGGAGATATGAAGGGGATCGGTGGAAGCTGCGGTATAGTACATGTTTTAAATCGAAATTATCTATTGCTAATGATGTGCATGATGGCAGTGCTGGGGAATGCCCAGGAGATTGTGATAACAGGTCAGGTTCTGGAATACCGGGATCGAAAAGGACTGCAGGGGGTCTTAGTCAGTCTGGAAGGAGATGATGGCCAGGTGATGACTGACCGTTTGGGGAACTTTCGCCTGACGACAACTGCAAAAGGCCCTCAAACCCTGCTGATTTCCGCCCCGCAATACCAAACCATGACCTTTCCCCTAATGATCGGAAAGGAACCTGTCGCGCTGGGACCGGTTTTTATGAAACGCGACCTCGAAATAGAAAAGACCGACAACCTTATAACCCTTACGGAATTTGACCTTATCGATGAAGCCGGCTCTAGTTCCAATTCCGGATTTTTACAGGCAACCAGGGACGTCTTTCTCAACCGTGCAGCTTTTGATTTCGGACAGGCATTCTTCCGTGTCAGGGGATATGATTCGAGGGAAGGAAAGGTCCTGATCAACGGGGTTCCCATGAATCGGAACTGGGATGACAGGCCACAGTGGAACAATTGGGGCGGACTCAATGATGCCACCAGGGACCAGGAATTTAGCTTCGGCCTGGAAGCTTCTGATCATGCCTTTGGAGGTCTTTTGGGTACGACCCTTATAGATACCTCCCCTCTGAAGGCAAGGCCGGGAATCCGTATCTCTGCAGCAGCATCCGACAGGACCTACAGGAACAGGCTGATGACGACCTACCATACGGGTCAGGGAAAACGGGGATTTGCGCATTCCCTTTCCCTTTCTCGCCGATGGGCGGAGGAGGGCTATGTGCATGGAACGCCCTATGATGCCTATTCCATCTTTATCTCTTCCGGCATCGCCCTGAACGAAGAACATTCCATTGCCTTCACGGTCATCAATGCCTATAACAGTCGTGGTCGTTCTGCGGCTCTGACCGATGAGGTCTCAGAACTGGCAGGGCCGCGCTACAATCCTTACTGGGCGAAGCAGGGAGATACATGGAGGTCTTCCCGAATGCGGACCCTTCAGGAGCCCTTACTCATGCTGAATTATGAATACGCAAGGAAGGATTTCCGTCTGAGGGTTAATACGGCTTATCAGACAGGAGGGGTGAGTTATACGCGAATCGGGTATTTTGATGCCCCAAATCCGGACCCTACTTATTACCGCTACCTCCCCAGCTTTTACCGCAACAGTCCGATCGGAGCAAACTATACCGGTGCTAATGAGGCGAGGGAAGGTTTTCAGTTAAGGTCTCAATGGCCGTGGGCAGACCTCTACGAGGCCAATGCGGCTCCCGCCTTGGAAGGCAGGGCAGCCTACGCTTACTACGAGGACAGGAACGAGGAAGACAGTTTTACTACCAATACGGTTATAAACCTGCCCCTGGGTAAGGTAATTAGGGTGGATGCAGGGATGGCCCTTCAGTACTCGACAATACAGAGTTTTTCACGGGTCAACGATCTTATGGGTGCGACTTTCCTGCTGGATATGGATACCTTTTCCAATACCCGCAACGACCTTAACGGAAAGATTGACAAGCAGGAAGGTGAGATCTTTGGGTACCATTACAGGATCGATGCCAGGAGCCTTACAAGTTTTATACAAACCCGTTTCATCCGGAAACAATGGGATTTTTATGTCGCTGGAGAATATGCTGAAAAGAGTTTTCGGAGAGACGGGTTTTTTTTGAATGAACGATTTCCAAATCAATCCTTTGGAAAAGGAGAGAATACGCAGTTCACTTATGGGGGAATAAAGTCAGCCCTTTCCTATGGGATCAGCTCCAGACATTGGATAAAGGCCCACATATACAATGGCAGGAGACCGCCTCTGTTAAAACATTTGTTCGTGAATCCGAGGGAAAGCAACCAGGTTGTCCCGGGAATTGAGGAAGAAACCGTGTTTAGTGCAGATGTGAACTACCACCTGCGATTGCCAGGGCTCAAAGGCAGGGCCTCCGCCTATTATTCCAGGTTCCAGCACGGCACTGAGGTCAACTTTTTTTACGTGGATTCAGGATTCGGATCCGACTTTGTACAGGAGGTGGTTACCGGTCTGGACAGGTTGCACAAGGGAGTGGAAATCGGATTGGAATACCAGGTCTCACCCACCACCAGGACCAGCCTGGTAGCCTCCGTGGGAAGCTTTACCTATGCAAGCGATCCTGATATATCCATTAATTTTGATACATCAGATGCCGAGGGGGAGATGCGGCAAACGAATGGAAGCATTGATCTGGGTACCGCCTTGATCAAAGGATACAAATTGCCGCAGGGACCACAGACAGCCCTATCGATCGGGATTGAATACAGGGACCCGGACTACTGGTGGATAGGTGCAACGGCCAACTACCTTGCAGACAATCACATTGACATCGCCTTTATTAAAAGAACCCCCAGTTTTAAGATTGATCCGCTGACCGGACGGCAGTTTGAAAGTATTGAGGAGGGCGACCTTCGAACTATGCTGAACCAGGATCCCATCCCTCCCGTTTACCTCCTCAATCTTACAGGTGGCAAGTCCTGGTTGCACAAAGGAAAATACATAAGTGCGTTCCTGAGTGTGAACAACCTCTTTGATGTGGTGTATAAATCCGGAGGATATGAACAAAGCCGCAACGGGAATTACGGTCAGATGTACAGGGACCACCTCAGCGGGTCGCCCTCTTTTGGTCCTAAATACTGGTATGGGTTTGGGCGGACCTTCTTCCTGAACTTAGCAATAAGTTTTTAGCATGGAAATAATAAATAAGAAAGCCCGTTGGATCCCTGTACTTGCTCCTTTGCTGCTTCTGGTTCAGGCATGCCTCATGCAGGAGGACTGGGAAGTTCCCTCGAGTGAATGCGTATCGGAACTATCCCCGAACATTACCCTGAGGGAGGTGCTGGACTCTTATCAGGGGAGTACTCAGGAGATCCTGGATGATTGGGTGATGGAGGCCTATGTGATCTCTTCAGATGAGACCGGTAATTTCTTCAATACCCTGCATCTGCAGGATAGAATCGCTGACCCTGAGGGAGGTATACAGGTCGAATTCGAATTTCGGGACTCTCATCTGTTCTTTCCTCCGGGTCAAAAGGTATTCCTGAAACTGAAAGGGCTTTTTCTCGGCAAGAGCAAGGGGATCTTCAAACTTGGGAGCTCCTATACATCTTTTGGCAACCTGCAGGTCGGCAGGATCCCTAAACACGCGGTTGGCAACCATGTCCTGAAAGCTTGCGAAGCTCCTATGGCACTCAGGCCGAAAACAGTCGCCATACCCGATCTGACGTCCCAACCGGCGAACACCCTGGTCCGGCTGGAGAATTTGGAATTCGCTCAGGAATTACTAGACTCCACCTATGCCCAGAGTGAAGTACCCACACTGCGCAGGTTACTGGATTGTGAAGATCGGGAGATATCTCTGATGACCAGCGGATATTCTGATTTCTACGAGAAAACTTTACCTGCCGGGATGGGACCCATCACGGCTGTCTACTATCCCGAAGGGGGCAAAGCCCTCCTGGTGGTCAGATCAGAGGAAGACCTGGATCTGACAGCAGAAAGATGTGAGGAATTGATCACAGAATTCACATCCGATTCCCTTATCTTTTCAGAACTCGCGGACCCCGATAACAATAGTGCTGCCAGGTATGTCGAATTGTTCTATGCAGGAGATCAACCGCTTTCTCTTAATGGATGGCATATAGACCGGTACACGAATGACAATACGGAAAGAGGATCTTCCATAGACCTGTCTGATATCACGGTCAACTCGGGTCAATTTCTCCTCATTGCATCCAACGCCGCGGTTTTTCAGGAGATCTATGGTACAGCTCCGGATATCGAAGGGGGGTTGAACAGTCCTGCGGATTCCAACGGGGACGACAACCTCGTTTTGGTGGATCCCTTCGGAACCATCATCGATATCTTTGGAATCATAGGGGAAGATGGTTCCGGAACAGCACATGAATTTGAGGACGGCAGGGCATTCCGTAAAGAAGACATTAACAAAGCTAATCCTGTTTTCGACCCCTCGGAATGGGAAGTGTTCAATGATACAGGTGCATCCGGGACCGTGAACCAGCCCCAAAGGGCCCCTCAGGATTTTACTCCGGGTTCGAGGGGATGAGATTCATATAGACAGCCTTAATCAGAAGTTCTGTATGCGTATTTGAGCAGGGTATCCATACTTGTAAAATCCAGGGCCTTTTCGTGTGTGGCTTCCAGGATCACAGGGGGTGCCACACCGGCCTTTTCTGCCTCTATCCATCGGGTTACGCACAAACACCACTGGTCTCCGGGTTTCAGACCGGGGAATTGCCATTGGGGAATGGGAGTGATCAGGTCGTTACCCCTGCTTTTTGAGAATTCCAAAAATTCCTGGGTCACCCTGGCACAGACCACATGGGTCCCGAGGTCTTCCTGTTTGGTTCTGCAGTAACCATCCCTGAAGTATCCCGTTACCGGGTCGGTGCAACAGGATTCCAGGGGAAGTCCGAAGACATTGAGCGCTTGTGGTTCCATACGGCAATATACTCGAATTCCTCCATATCTCATGGAGGCAAAATTTCGGATCAGGATAGACCGATAGAGGAATTCTATGGTTTCAGGTTCAACCTCCTGAGCAATATTGTACCTTTATAGTAGCTAAAATCGGATCAATGGAACAGGATTCTTTTTTCAATGCGATTAGGCAGGGGGATCTCCAAACAGTCAAATCCCTGGGCGACAAAAACTCCAAACTTTTACGCTCCAGGGACGGAAGAGGGTCAACCCCTTTGCTCCTCGCGGCCTACTACAACCGGGAAGACATCGTGGATTACCTGCTCGAAAAAGGAGTAGAAGTGGATGATAAGGACGGGGCGGGCAATACGGCGCTTATAGGTTGTTGCTTCAAGGGCTATACCGGAGTGGCAAAGAGGCTGATCAGGGCAGGGGCCGATGTAAACGCCACAAACACTCTGGGTTCCACGGGCCTCATCTATGCCGTGACCTTTAACCAGCTGGAGATCGCGAAATTGCTGTTGGGTCATGGTGCCCAAACACAGATCAGGGATGCGAAGGGGTACTCTGCCCTGGATCATGCCAGAATGCAGGGCTTTGCTCAATTGGAATCTTTATTAACACTCACTTCCTGATAGGTATACGAAGTTGGAAACATCCCTTGATATAGCACTTGTTCAGACCTCTCTCTTCTGGCATGACCCGGAGAAGAACCGAGAGCACTTTACTTCCCTCATCGATGGAATCAGCAAGAAAGTCGACCTCATCGTATTGCCCGAAACCTTTACCACCGGATTTACCATGACCCCTACGGAAATAGATCCTTCTGAAGGTGAACTCACCCTCAGCTGGATGAAGGAAATGGCGCAGAGGCAAGATGCTGCCATTGCAGGGAGCATTCCCTTTTTCGAAAAAGGGCAATATACCAACCGACTCTTCTTTGTGGAGCCGGACGGGAGCTTTCGCTATTATGACAAGCGGCATACCTTTACCCTTGCCGGGGAACACCTCTCCTACGCCCGTGGCGATAAAAAACTGATCCTCGACTTTCGTGGCTTTCGCATTTGCCCTATGATCTGTTATGACCTTCGTTTTCCGGTTTGGGCTAGGAATACACAGGATTATGACCTGCTGCTTTTTGTGGCCAACTGGCCAAAGCCCAGGATCGACGCCTGGGACACCCTGCTCAAGGCGAGGGCCATAGAGAATATGGCATTTTGCATTGGAGTGAACAGGGTGGGGGTCGATAAGAACGGGTATGAATACCCAGGTCATACGGCCTGTTACGACGGATTGGGAAAACAGATGGCCTTTTCCACTAAAGATGAGGTACTTTTGGTTAACCTGAATAAATCAAATCTGAAGAAGGTCAGGGATCAGCTGAGGTTCCTGGATGATCGGGATGCTTTTACTCTTCAATAAGGAAGAGCTGCTCGAGTTCCCAATTGGCCCTTACCTCGATCTCGGAAGGGAAGTAGACCACTCTTTCGGGTTGTATCTTCCTGAATAAATCCCCTGTGTCCCAGCGTCCATTATCATTGGTATCAAAGATCGCCCGGACGAGGTATTTCCCGGGACTGAGCAGATTGAATTCAAAGACCCCATCATCCCTTGCGTCGGTGGACCGGATCATCTTGCCATTAGGATCGGTCAGCTCCAGGAGTACAGGATATGGGAGGGCGCTTTCAAGGCGGACGCGCAAATTGCCATAGTCGGCATAGCTGCCGGTGGTAAGCCGATAATTCAGGGTGTCATTCCCATCTCCGAAAATATCCGAAAGTGCACCGGGGAGAAGCCTGAGGGAATAGGTCTCATTGGGCTCCTTCTTAAAATCGAAGATCACCCGGTTTAAAGTAGTATCCAGGAGCATTTCAAGGGATTGAGGCACGGAATCCCTGTTGATCATGGACACTCTCGAAGAATCTTTTGCCCGAAGGGGAATGTTGGCCGAGATATACATGGTGTCCAGGAACCCTATGTTGCTTCTGTAACTCGGGGTCAGCTGGAGGGTATCTTTCGTGAGGCTACGGGACTTTACCGTGAATGTATCCCTTTGCTGCAGCCTTGGGTTGACCACCTCAAAAACGAGAGAATCCGGTTCAAAGGGTGTGAACCAGAAATTGAGGGAGTCCCGGTTGGGTACTTTTGAAAGGTAGGTCGATACGGAGTCAGGGATGTTGCTCACCGGGTTGATCTCCAAAGGATCCCCTGGTCCTTTATAGCCGAACAGGATCCGGTTGGAAGCCTCAAATTTGGGTACAGAAAGGCTGTATTCGGGCACTTCCCGGAACAGGCTTAAAAGGAATATGGAATCCGTGGGCAGGCTGATCGTATCTGCCACAAAACCGATCTTGTCCACCACGGGATCGTACAGATTGTTCTTGGCCTCATCCTTGACGGCGATCAGCCGGTATTTCCCCGCCTTGAGGTATTGCAGCTTGAATATGGTGGTACTGTCCTGAGTATTGGCGAGGTAATTGGGAGGCGATTTTCTGATCACGGTGTCCGTATAGGTCGAATCGATCTCGTAGAGCATCACACTGATAAAATCGTCTGTTTCTCTGTTGAAAGCATCCTTGACCACACCCAGAAGGGAGAGAGAATCCAGGTAGTCCCCCGTGGAAAAGACGTAGGTCAGATAGGGATAGGGATTGTTTTCGTTATTATCCACTATGCTTTCCCCAAAATTAAGGGTGTATGTGGTATTTTCTTTAAGGGTATCCTTGATCACTATCTCCACATATTTTCGGGCCCCGCCCTGGGGGCTGATGTCAGGGGGGTACTTGAAAGGAGGGGAGACGATCAGTTTGTTCTGCACATCCTGCAGCTTGATGTATTCATCGAAGTACAAACGTATTTTATTCCCTTTGAAGTTGGTGCTGAGGTTCTCGGGCTCGGCCCTGAGCAGTACGGGGGGTTCCATGTCTTTTGGACCCCCTGTCGGACTTCCGCGACGGGCGCACTGATGAAGGGCGAGCGCCAGGCAAAACAGGAAGATCCCTGAAATAAATCGCTTTAAGTGCACCATGAAGCCCGATGTTTGGGCAAAGAAACAACTAATTTGCAGAATTCGAAAATCAGGGGACCATCGCTATGGCGGCAATGTAAACCTCCATATCCTGTGCTTGGGAGAAAGCCTGGACACAGGCTTCCAGCGTGGCTCCCGTGGTGATCACATCATCCATGAGGAGTACTTTTTTTCCACTGAGTTCTGTGACGTCCGTAACCCGGAACAAGGGGCGTTGGTGTTGCCATCTGAACAGCCTCGACTTCCTGGTTTGGGTCTGAGTATGGGTGCTCTTCTCCAGCAGATCTTCCCTATGCAAAGTACATAGCATCCGGGCCACTTCCATACTGAATCCGGAGACCTGGTTATAGCCTCTTTTTTTGAGCTTTTTGGGATGGAGGGGAACCGGGATGACCAAATCAGGGACCGGAAGTGCCTTATCCTCCGAGAGAATCTTCCCATACCACTTCCCCAGGAAGGGGCCTATCTGCCTTTGATTCCTGTATTTGAGGTGGTGTATGAGGTTGCGTACAATGCCTTTTTCCTGAAAATAGAGGAAACAGGAGGCTTTTTTGATGGGGATTCGTCCGTAAAACACCCGGTCTAAACGATTTTCTGCCGAAAAATTGAACTCGGTAAGCGGCAATTGGTCTCGACAAGGAACACACAAAGTTTGCTCTCCCCGATATAATCGTGCATTACATCCAAAACAGACTTGAGGGAACAGAACCGTGTTCAGATCATTTAGTATATTTGGTAGCTTAGTAATATTCAAATCTTTACGCATTAAAACCTACTTGCAACGTACCTCCCAGCGAATGGATCTTCAGGAAAATACATTCAACTACAAAATCATTCTTGCGGCATTGGTGGCGGTGATTATTGGTATCCTGATCGCCTTTTACTACAGTTATGCACAAAGCCAGAACCAGATCACTTACCTCGAAGATGAAAAGACCCTGTTGGTCCGTGACCTGACCCTTATGAAAACGGAGGTCGACCGCCTCTCTGCACTCAACGAGGTCAACGAAATAGAACTTCAGGATTCCAAGGACAGGGTCCAGCAACTGCTCGACTCCGTAGGGCGCTTGAATTTCACCATCGGCAAATTGAGCGAATTTAAGTCCCAACTCCGCAAATTGGAAGCACAATACGACAGTATCAAGCTCAACAATAATCTGCTGAGGTACAACAACAGGCTCTTGGCCAACCAGTATGAAGAAACGCGCGAAATGCTGGAGGAGCTAAGGGGTAAGAGCAATTCCCTGGCGCAAACCGAGGCGCTGCTTCGCAGGAAGAATCAGGAATTAAGCCGGGAACTCAAGATGAAGAGCTACCTAAACCTTATCAATGCAGAGGGAAGCGGATTCAGGATGAGAAGCGGCAAGCCTATCAAGACCAACAAGGCATCCACCATAGAGAAGCTGAGGGGATGCGTAACCATTCAGGAAGACCCGGATATCCTCGCTCCCAAAGAGAAGGTCATTTATCTTCAATTCCTGGGTCCGAATATGGGTATCATTGAAGATAATGCCAATGTTATCTCCGTAAATGGAAATATCTACAGCAAAAGGGTAACCCTGATCTTCAGAGGGGAGGAAATGAGTGTTTGTGATTTCATCACGGTACCCGAGGGGTCCCTCCTTGAGGGCACTTATACCCTCAATGTGTTCGAGGACGAGAAATTGCTGGCTACCACCGAATTTCAGTTAAAATAATCCCTGCAGTCTTTCCGTAAAATTCTATTTTTGCCCCATGGCAAATCAAGAGGACATTTTTAAAAAGGTAATATCACATGCCAAGGAATACGGGTATGTGGTGCAGTCGAGTGAGATTTACGACGGCCTGAGTGCGGTGTACGACTACCTTCAGAACGGGGCAGAGCTCAAAAAGAATATAAGGGAATACTGGTGGCAGGCGATGGTACAGCTCCATGAGAACATCGTGGGTATCGATGCCGCCATCTTTATGCACCCCACAACCTGGAAAGCCTCAGGGCACGTAGACGCATTTAACGACCCCCTCATAGACAATAAGGATTCCAAGAAACGATACAGGGCCGATGTGCTCGTAGAAGAACACGTGGCTAAGATCGAGGCCAAGATCGAGAAAGAGGTGTCAAAGGCTGCCAAGCGTTTTGGGGATGCCTTTGACGAGGCCCAGTTCAGAGCCACCAATGCCAGGGTGATGGAATATCAGGAAAAGGCGGATACCATTATCAAAAGGCTAGCCCGGTCCCTGGAGAAGGAAGATTTGGAGGATGTGAAGAACCTCATCCTGGAACTCGATATCGTATGTCCGGTATCCGGTTCCAAGAACTGGACGGATGTCAAGCAGTTCAATCTGATGTTCGGCACGAAGCTGGGCGCTACGGCCGAATCTGCCATGGACCTGTACCTCCGTCCGGAAACTGCACAGGGTATCTTCGTGAATTTTCTGAACGTCCAGAAATCCGGGCGAATGAAGATCCCTTTTGGGATCGCCCAGATCGGAAAGGCATTCAGGAACGAGATCGTGGCCCGTCAGTTCATCTTTAGGATGCGGGAGTTCGAGCAGATGGAGATGCAGTTCTTTATCAGGCCCGGCACACAGAAGGAATGGTATGAGACCTGGAAACAGACCCGTATGAAATGGCACCTTTCCCTCGGTATGGGGGCAGAGAATTACCGCTTCCACGACCATGAGAAACTCGCCCATTACGCAGACGCCGCTGCGGATATAGAATTCCGTTTCCCCTTTGGATTCAAGGAACTCGAAGGGATCCACTCCCGAACCGATTTCGACCTGGGAAGCCATGAGAAATACTCCGGTAAAAAACTCCAGTATTTTGATCCCGAGTTGGAAGAGAGCTATGTCCCTTACGTCATAGAGACCTCCATTGGCCTCGATCGTATGTTCCTGGCCATCCTGTCCCATTCTTTGGTGGATGAAGAGCTGGAGAACGGATCGACCCGCACCGTGCTGAAGATCCCGGCCGTGCTGGCGCCGACCAAAGCCGCGGTACTACCCCTGGTGAAAAAGGACGGACTCCCCGAGATCGCTCAGGAGATCATGGATGAACTGCGCCTCGATTTCAACGTGTCTTACGATGACAAGGACGCGGTCGGCAGGAGGTACAGGAGACAGGATGCAGCGGGTACCCCTTTCTGTATCACCGTTGACCACCAGACGCTGGAAGACCGAACGGTCACCCTGCGCCACCGCGATACCATGGAACAAAGACGACTTCCGATTGAAGAACTGCACGGAGCTATCGACCGAGAGGTGGGGATGAGGCACTGGCTCAAAAAGATCCTGTAGCTTATAGGGAATATCTGAGGCGAATGCTCCCGTATACATTCCGGGCGTTGCCGGGATAATAATACCGGGGTTCTGCCCCGCCGAAGGCATTCGTATTAATCAGCACGGATTGTGCATACCGTACGTTGAAGAGGTTGTTGATGCCGAAACTGAGTCCCAGGCCGAAGCGGTTACTCAGATTCTTTTCATACCGCCATTTCGTCCCGAAGAGATGGAAGGGATCGCTGAAGAGGGTATTGGCGTCGGTGAGTGGGATGCTGCCCACATATTGGTGGGTTGTATTCCAGAAAAAGCGGTTGCCGTACCGGAATTGAACGCCACTGTTGAATCGGTGCCGGGGTACGCCGGTAAGCGGGTTCCCCGAAAAATCATCGTCTCCGTCCACAAAATCTACAAACTGATGATCGCTGAATGTGTAGTTGACAAACGGCATCAGTTCCCAATCCGAGCCCAGTACCCATCGGTAGTTCAAGGCGACTTCCAGTCCCCTGTGTCTGGTCTTTCCGGCATTTCTTCCCACAAACTGATCGTCCCCAACCCGCTCTGCGACCAGCAGATTCTTCACGTCCATCTGGTAAAGAGTGAGAAGAATATGTAATTTGCTGTCTAAAAGGAATAACTGGGAACCAATCTCGTAATTCACCCCTTTTTCCTGTTCGATATCCGGGTTGATAACCCCCTCCGGCGTCAGGGTCTCCTCTACCGTGGGATTGGAAAACCCCCTGCTGATGTTCGCATAGAGGGTTTGGTAGTCAGAGAACCGGTAACTCAGGTTGATACTGGGCAGGGCGATGGTCCTGAAATCCCGGGCGGCACTCCGGTTAGCATCACCTGGGTTAAAGCGGTCGCGGAAATCGTATTGGGTATGGTTGATGTTCAGGCCCAGTTGCAGGTTCAGATGATTGAAGACTTCAGTGTTCAGGGTGCCGAATGCATTGATCTGGGCCCTGAATTCCCGGTTGTCTGCAAAAAGATCTCCTTGCAGGCTCCCTTCTCCTGCATTGTCCTGATAATCATTCTCGAATTCCCTCCAGGTGTATTCGTCCTTGTAGAGTTCCGTGCCAAATGAGTACTCGGTTTTCCGCTCGAAGAGGTTTGTCGACCCCTTGAAATGGGTGCGCAGGCCAAACCCGTTGGTGTATTCATCCAGGATCCCGAAAGGCCGGGCCTCGTAATGGTCGAGGTAAGAATAAAAGATACTGCTAGTATTCCGGAAGTTCGAAGAAAATCGGTGGGTGTAATTCAGTCCGACCAGGGTATACCGGTTGTCCTCGAAACCCTTTGAGGCTGCCCATGTAAATGCCGCCTGAGTAGGATCTTCCTCAAAGGCGGTGATTCCCAGAGAGCTGGGGATCTGGGCAATGTAGTCGACATAGTTCACCAGGATCCCAATTTCATTCCGGTCATTCAGGGAATAGGATGTGCGCAACAATAACCCATCTCTTTCGAAGCGGTTGTTCTCCCTGTACCCGTCCGTCTCCAGATGTTCGTAATTCAGGTTCACCTTCAATCGTTCATCCGTCTGGGAGAAAGCGAGGTTGTTCTTGAACAGATTGTAGGAGCCGAAGGTAGTATGGTTGCTGAACCTGGTCCCCTGCCCGAGTCCTTCCCGAGTGCTCAGGAGAATAGCGCCACCCAGGTTGGTCCCAAACGTAGTTGCCTTTGGGCCTTTTACCACCTCCACCTGGCTGAAATTCTCGAGATCGAACGCTTCTATACTCGAAAACCCGCTTCCGTTGGTCACCGGGATCTCATCGTAATAGAGCCGGAGTTTGTCCGTGCCAAAGAGGGTGCGGGCGCCTATACCCCGTATAGTGATCCGGTTGGTATTCAGCGCCCCCGAAAGGATGTATACCCCCGGGATCTGGTTGATGGCCGATACGGCATCTACCGGGCTGAAATTGTCAAAGATCTTCTCCCCGATGATCTGCGATGGGATGATCCCTTCGGTTTGTTTTACCTTTTTCTCCTCCAGGAGGAGGACCTCAGGTAAAACGGTAACACTATCAGAGGGGATGCTCTTCTGACCGAACAGGATAAGGGTGTAGAAAAAACAGGGGATTAATAGAAAGATCGACCTCATGTGAAAAAACTGAGGCGCAAAAATACGCATTAAAAGCGGAATCCCAGGGAAATACCCCCCCGGGGGACGACCTCAGGGGCAAAATCCGAATCGAGAAAATTGCGCCCTATCCCACCGTACACCTCCGCCAAAAATCCTCTTTTGGAAATGAATTTAGCGCCTATGCTGACTCCCAGGGCAAAGTCGGTATACTGTTCATCAGAACGGATCAGGTTCCCGGTTTGCTCGTCGAAATAGGTGAATACATCTTCATTGCCTGAATTCAACATGGCAAAGCCTTCCACAAAAAATCCACTGGCATAGCTCCTGGAAAAATACTTGCGGTAGAACGGGGTGAATGAAAAACTCCGATCGTATCCGATATCCTCATCGTATTCACCGATCCTTAACAAGAGTCCGAAACCGAATGAGGTCTCCTCGTTGATCAGTCGCTCATAGGTGAGATCTGCAAATTTAAAGGCGATCAGGTTAAACACATTCAGCTTTAGCTCATTCTGTTGTATTCCGGGATTGGGTTCCTCCACAGGAAGAGTGTCCTGGGCCGAAGAAAGGTTTGTGGCCATTGTGAATAACAGAGCGGCCATCCAGAGGTATTTCATTCGCATAATCTTTTTGGAAAGATAGGTCGAAATGAGGAAAATCCAAGGCTGTTTTTTATCCAATTTTGGAGACAGCAACCCTGCATTGGGCTAGAACCTCGGTTTTCTCAAATGCCCTGGATTCTTTATTTTCGGACGAAATTTGAATGTATGAAGATCGTATCCTACAATGTCAATGGCATCCGTGCCGCCCTCAATAAAGGGTTTTTGGAGTGGCTTGAGGGCGTAGATCCCGATGTGGTCTGCCTGCAGGAGATCAAGGCGATGGAAGAACAGCTCGATGTGGGCCTGTTTGAAAAGGCGGGGTATCCCTACCACTACTGGTTTAGTGCAGAGAAGAAAGGGTATAGCGGAGTGGCCATCCTTTCCAAAAAGCAACCGGACCACGTGGAATTCGGCACAGGGATCGAATATATGGACAAAGAAGGCAGGAATCTGAGGGCTGATTTTGACGGGGTCTCTGTGATGAGCCTCTATATCCCTTCCGGGACCAACATTGAAAGGCTGGATCACAAACTTCAGTACATGGCGGATTTCCAGGATTATGTAGATGATCTCAAAAAGGAGAACCCTAACCTTGTGATCCTGGGGGATTACAACATCTGCCATAGGGCCATTGACATACACGACCCTGTACGGAACAAGAATGTCTCGGGCTTTCTGCCCGTAGAACGGGAATGGATAGGCAACTTTATCGACAGCGGGTTTATCGACAGTTTCCGGTATTTTAATCAGGAGCCCCACCAGTATACCTGGTGGACCTACAGGGCCAATGCGCGCAATAAGAACAAGGGATGGCGACTGGATTACGGGATGGTCAGCCAATCCCTGGAGGAACGCCTGCGAAGGTCTGTGATCCTTTCGGCGGCAAAACACAGCGACCATTGTCCCATCCTTGTGGAGCTGGAAACCCCATAGTTTTACTTTACCCTTCTGATCCCTACCTTTGCGGCCGAATTCAAACCGGAATACCATGATCTATACCACGTTGCCGCATACCGATATCGAAGTGAGCAAGATCTGCCTGGGGACCATGACCTGGGGGAAACAGAATACAGAGGAAGAAGGCCATCAGCAAATGGACTACGCCCTCGACCAGGGGGTTAATTTCTTCGATACGGCAGAGTTATACCCCATCCCGGCCCACCCCGATCGATATGCCCTGACGGAGAAGATCATCGGCAACTGGTTTGTGAAAACCGGGAACAGGGACAAGGTAGTACTGGCATCCAAGATAGCCGGTAAGGCCGAATTCACCAAGTTCATCAGGACCACCGGTTTCAGAAAGGAATCTTTAATAGAGGCCGTCCATGGCAGCCTTGAGCGGTTGCGCACAGACTATATCGACCTCTACCAGCTTCACTGGCCTGAGCGTACAACCAATTACTTCGGCCAAAGGGGGTACAGGCACGACCTGTCTGATTTCTGGCAAGACAATATCCACCAGGTCCTGGAGACCCTGAGGGATTTGATAAAGGAAGGGAAGATACGCCATGTGGGCCTTTCCAACGAGACCCCATGGGGTACAATGAGGTTCCTGGAAGAGAGCAAGGTGCACGAAGGCCTGCCTCGTATGATCACTATACAAAACCCCTACAGTCTTCTGAACCGCACCTTTGAGGTAGGACTGTCAGAAATTTCCATACGGGAAAAAATTGGGTTGCTTGCCTATTCCCCCCTGGGATTCGGGGTGCTCAGCGGGAAATACCTGGGGGGCAAAAAGCCCGAAAATGCAAGGATTACTCTATTCCCGGCCTATAAAAGGTACAGTAATGAACAGGCCCAGAAGGCCACGCAAAAATACTCTGAGCTGGCTGGGGAGCACGGCCTATCCCTGACTCAGATGGCCTTGTCCTACGTGAACTCAAGGCCCTTCCTTACGAGCAACATCATTGGGGCAACCTCCATGGAACAGCTGAAGGAAAATATCGGCAGCATCCACGTAAACCTCTCGGATGAAGTGCTCAAGGGGATAGAAGTGATCCATCAGGAAATTCCGGATCCGGCACCCTGATTTAGAAATTCTTTTGATCCACATCGTTCACGAAGCGGATCACTCCATCAAAATAGGTCTTCTGATCATCGTACTGAGACAAATGGCTCCCGTTTGGACAGTAAAGGTACCTGCCGTTCTGTACTTCTTTTGACATCCATTCCATATGGGAAGGGTCCATGGTATCATGCTGTGCCCCGATCACCAGGGTAGGCACACGGATCTCTTTCATCCGGTCCTTTACATCCCAGTCCTTCAGCGTGGCGTCACCGGTAATGCCGAATTCGCTGTACCCCTGCATATGGACATACACCTGGTTGTTTGCGTGCTTCAGGGCACGCATGACCGCTTCCGGCCACTGGTCCGGAGGCATGCGCAGGACGTGTTCCGTATAGTAGTGTTCGAAGAGCAGTTCGCCATACCTGGGGTTGGCAAAATCTTCCGCATCTTCCATGGCCTTGATCTCTTTGTAGATCTCCGGGTCCATCTGGGGCCCTAATACGGTTTGCGCATAGGCGTTGTACTCGGGCACGCTGCTCATCATGTTAGAGATAACCAGTCCCTTGAGGTGCTCCTGGTACTTGAAGGCATACTCCATGGCCAGGATCCCGCCCCAGGACTGCCCGAGGAGATAAAAGTTGGAGGCGTCCAGCCCGAGGGCTTTACGCACCTGTTCCACTTCCTCCACAAAGCGTTCCGTGGTCCACAGGCTGAGGTCGTCTGGCTGATCGCTGTAATATGAGCCCAACTGATCGTAATAGATATATTCGATGCCCTCCTGGGGGAAATAGCCATCAAAGCACTCATAAAGCTCATGGGTCATCCCTGGTCCGCCATGGAGCAAAAGAACCTTTATGGTGGGATTGTTCCCGATGCGTTTGGTCCAGACCCTGAAGGTGCCTTTATCTGTGGTGATGGGGATCATTTTGATCCCCCCTGTGAACTGATCGTCCCGGTTCTCAAAACTCAGATACTCTTCACAGGCAGTGTTATCTGACTTCCCTTCCTCTTTGGGCGCATCCTGACAGGACCACAGGAAGCATAGAAAAACGAAGATGCTGGCAAATGCTTTCATAATCGCGATTTTGGTGAAGTTTAAAGGTAAAAATTATCGGGATATGTCAACCGAACAATTCCCGGATGACATCTTCTATTTTAGACACCTTGCTGATCAGGATGTTGTGTTTCTTCAAACCTATTTTGTTGTTCTTGGAAACGAAGATCCGTGTGAAACCCAGCTTTTCCGCTTCCAGGATCCGCTGGTCTATCCTTCTCACCGGCCTGACCTCCCCGGCCAGTCCGATCTCGGCTGCGAAGCAAACCCCTTTTTCCAAGGGGATATCCGAATTGCTTGAAAGTACGGCGGCTACCACCCCCAGGTCAATAGCAGGATCATCCACGGAGATACCACCAGTGATATTGAGAAACACATCCTTCGCGCCGAGTTTAAAGCCGGCCCTTTTTTCGAGTACGGCCAGGAGCATATTCAGTCTTTTGGCGTTGAAACCCGTTGCTGTCCTCTGAGGGGTGCCGTAAACGGCTGTGCTCACCAGGGCCTGTATTTCGATAAGGAGGGGGCGCATGCCTTCCAGGGTGGCGACAATGGCTGTGCCGCTCAGAGCCTCGTCGTATTTAGAGATCAGGATCTCCGAAGGATTGCTGACCTCCCTGAGTCCGTCTCCCTGCATTTCGTAGATCCCGAGTTCTGCGGTGGAGCCGAACCGGTTCTTCAGGGCTCTGAGGATGCGGTACATGTAGTTCCGGTCTCCTTCGAATTGCAAAACCGTATCCACCATGTGTTCCAGGATCTTGGGGCCTGCAATGGTCCCGTCCTTGGTGATATGTCCGACGAGGATCACGGGGGTGCCGGTCTCTTTCGCAAAGCGGATCAGCTCTGCGGTGCACTCCCGGATTTGTGATATACTCCCGGCGGAGGATTCGATGTATTCCGAATGCAGGGTCTGTATGGAATCTATGACCACTATATCCGGGGATACCTCCCTGATCTGCCTGAAGATCAGCTGGGTTTTGGTCTCTGTAAGGATATAGCAATTCTCACTGTCCGGATGGAGCCGCTGTGCCCTCATTTTGATCTGTTTCAGGCTCTCCTCCCCCGAGACATACAGGGTTTTATAAGGCAGACGAAGGGCTATTTGCAGCAAGAGGGTGCTTTTTCCAATCCCGGGCTCACCGCCGAGGAGAACCATGGACCCCGGAACCAACCCACCTCCCAGGACCCTGTTGAATTCCTGGTCTTTGAGGTCGTACCGCACATCGTCATCCGTGTTTATTTCCGAGATGTTTACTGTGGTTGCCGACTTGGGCCCGCCGTTCATGATCGGTTTCCAGTCCGGTTTTTCCTCCTTCTGAACAACCTCCTCCACGATGGTGTTCCATTCCTTGCAGGCCGTGCACTGTCCGGCCCATTTGGCGAACTGGGTTCCACAATTCTGACAAAAAAAAGCGGTTTTGGTCTTGGCCATAGTATGGCTAAAGATATTGTGGTTCCCTCTAATAACAAAAGAAACACCCCGCTAAAAAGCGGGGTGTATAATTCTGTCTTTACCCTTGCCCATTAGAATCCAAAATCGGCTTTGATGGCGTCAATCTTCTCCAGGGCGTGGTCTTTGGTAAGGAAGTCGATCTCCTGCATCCCAAAGGCCTTTTCAAACGTACGCAGGGCCTTTTTGGCCTCTCCCAAATGCTCGTAATACTCCCCCTCGAAGTAAAAACCCATCATGGTATCCGGGAATTCTTTCTTGCACAGATCGGAGAGGGATTTTAAGGACTCAAAATCCTCTTTTTTCCTTGTGGCCGCGTAGATGGCCATGACATCATTCAGGCTTACATCCTTTTTAAAACCGAAGAGTTCTTCAATGGTGCCGTATTTGTCTTCCAGATATTTATAGACGGGTTCATCTGAGGTGAGGATCTCTTCCTTGTATTGCTTGGGGGATATGGGTTTGAAGATCTCGAACATCTTCTCCCAGGCCTTGCCAAGGCCATAGGTGGCTACGGAAACTTCACCGGCCTCCGGATAGGCATCGAAGGTATAATGAAAGGTAGGTTTTTGGATGGTCTTCAGATTCTGGTCCAGGATCCCAATGCCGTTTTTTGCATTTTGCTTGGCTCCACCGGTGATCAGGTGATAGAAGATCTGCTGGTCCATAGCCTGGATTCTTTCTGGGACACGCACTTCCATTTCCGGGGCCAGCCTGGGTGCAATGCTTACAAAAGCATTGAAAAAGGATCGGTCATTGAAAAGGTAATAGTTGCCGAAATTGGCAGTGATGTCATATCCGATGATCATCCTGAATGGGGCCGTACTGTACTTTGTATCGAGGTAAGGCACGATCTCCATTCCTATGAATTCGTAGAACCTCTTACCCTTTTCAGTGGGCAGGCCGGAATCCTCCTCAAAGGCGCAATCTTCTGAACGGAGGTTGTTCTTGCTTTGTTCTATTCCCACGACGATTACCTGGGGCATGCCTTCGAACCTACTGTAGAACTTGGCATGGGCCACTACCTGGTCGAACAGGTATTCCGCGTCAAGAACGACTACCAGGGGATATTTTTTTACCGGGGAATAATCCTCGGGAAAGTAGTAGGAAACATTCCGTCTCTCCTGGAGTTTAAAGGACTCAAAGATTTCGTGGGTCACCTGGGCAAAGGTCAGATGGGTGAACAACAAGCCCAGGGCTATAAGTATGGTATTTTTCATCAAGGTGGTATTTGGTATTGAAAAAACCTACCGGTTTCTGTTCAATAACGGTAAGAGTAGAAAGGATATTGCACCAAATACTACCACCATAAGGGTTTGGGAGATCCACATGATCCAGCCAAAGGCATCCCCGGAAACGGTACTTATCCCGTAAATGGAGAGAGCTTTGCTCACGGCTATGGGATACAGGCCTATGCCACCGTTGGTCGTCGACATCGCAAAAGCCCCTGCAATGAATGCCACGAGGAACTCTGATATGGAAAGCCCCAGGGTTTCAGGCACGGTAAACTTGATCACCCAGAACATCGCTATGTAGGCCCCCCATATAAAGAGGGTATGGAGCAGGAAGAGCCATTTGTACTTCATCCTGAAGATACTCATCACCCCGTCTAATAGCCCTTTGACCAGGTCCTTTAATTTGATGGCCAGGCGGGAGCTCGACCTTCTGAGGAATGCGAGGAATACGAAGAGCATTAAAATCCCTCCTGCCACCAGGACAAGGGTTGCTGTGAGGCCAATGCCATTTGCCTTCAGGTAAGACAGGATGACCGTCGTCTGGGAGATCAGGGCGATGAAAATAATGAGTAACAACATCAGCAGATCGATCACCCGTTCCGTTACAATGGTCCCGAAACCTTTCTGAAAGGGCACCTTTTCATAGGTAGCCAAAGCAGTAGCCCTAAGGACCTCTCCAGATCTTGGGATGCCCAAATTGGCGAAATAGGCAATAAGGATAAAAAGGATGTTGTTGCTGATCCTGGGTTTGTAGCCCAGGGGCTCCAGAAGATAGTTCCATCGGACGGCCCTTGAGATGTGGCTAAGGATCCCAATGCATACTGAGATCCCAACCCAGAACAGGTCGGCCTCCCTGATATACCTGAAGATCTCTCTTCTGTCTTCAGGGGAAGTGCTGCCGTAGGAATACCAAACCAAAAAGACTCCCAGGAGGATAGGGACGACGATCTTGAGAAGTCTTTTGAAACCGGTGTTCAAAGGTTAGTTTAACAGATTGTTCTCTTCGTTGGGAAAGATCATGGCAGGCTCGAAGACTTTGGCTTCTTCCAGCTCCATCCATGCGTATGTGATCAGGATGAGAATATCACCCACAGCCACTTTGCGGGCCGCGGCACCGTTCAGGGTTACTTCACCTGAATTCCTGGGTCCGGGAATGGCATAGGTCTCAAGGCGTTCACCATTGTTGTTGTTGACGATCTGGACCTTTTCACCCCGGATGATATTCGCGGCGTCCATCAGGTCTTCGTCTATGGTAATACTTCCTATATAATTAAGGTCAGCCCCGGTAACTTTTACCCTGTGTATTTTGGACTTAACTACTTCAATTTTCATGGCGCAAAAATAATCAATTCATAGCGATATTGTCAATGAGGCGGATCCCTTCGGCATAAACAGCGATGAAACCCCTGTATTTGCTGTTCTCCTGCTTCCTTTTGACAGGTGTAAGGGTTGCCTCGTCAGCGATCTGGAAATACTCAAGTTCCATATCACTTTCCCCAGAGAATACCCCGGAGACATATTCACCTACCTTAGTCGCATTTTCCGTGCCAAACATACGTCCGGCTTCTTTCAGGGTTTTGTATATGAGTCCGGCCTTCTCTCTCATCTCCTCGGAAAGCAGGCGATTCCTGGAGCTCATGGCCAGGCCGTTGGGTTCGCGAACGATCGGACACCCCACAATTTGCAAATCGAATGGCAGGTTATGAGCGAGTTTTCTGACGATCTGCAATTGCTGGAAATCCTTCTCGCCGAAATACGCCTTGTCTGGCCTGATGAGTTCGAACAATTTTTGCACTATGGTAGCGACACCGCTGAAGTGACCTGGGCGGAAGGCCCCTTCCATCACCTTGTCCAGTCCGTCAAAGAAATATTTCTTGGAGGTAATACCCTTATTGTACAATTCCTCAACAGCCGGAGCAAATACTGTGATCTCCTGACCCACAGAACCTAAAAGGGCCAGATCCTCATCCAGTGTCTTGGGATATTTCTCGAGGTCATCGGGATTGTTGAACTGGGTAGGGTTGACAAAGATGGTGACTACCACGGAGTCGTTTTCGGCAAGGGCTTTTTTTACCAGACTCAGATGTCCTTCATGGAGGGCACCCATGGTTGGAACCAGTCCCAGGCTTTCATGTGCACCCCTAAGGGAACCAAGATGGTTCAGCAGTTCTTTCCTGCCCGAAATCAACTTCATAGCACAACTTAAAAAGGGTGCAAACTTACTATAATTACGGCTAATCTGCATAATTTTTGTAATTTTGCGCCTACGTTTCCGCGATAAATTAAAGTCGACCTGTATGAATGGTAAAAAGATATTGTTTGTATCTTCAGAATTAGTGCCCTACTTACCAGAGAACGAAGTTTCCTTAATGTCTTACGAAGCACCCAGGATGGTGAACAGCAAAGGCGGCCAGATCCGGATCTTTATGCCGCGATATGGCAATATCAACGAGCGGAGACACCAATTGCACGAGGTTATCAGGTTGTCGGGAATGAATCTCGTGATCAATGATATGGATATGCCCCTCATCATTAAGGTGGCTTCCATCCCAAGGGAAAGGATACAGGTCTATTTCATCGATAACGAGGAGTATTTCAAGAGAAAGGCAACTTTTACGGATGAGAACGGGGAGTTGTTCACAGACAACGATGAACGCGCGATCTTTTTTGCCAAAGGGGTGGTGGAAACGGTAAAGAAACTCAACTGGAATCCCGACATCATCCACGTCCACGGATGGATGTCTTCCCTTCTTCCACTATATCTTCGAAAATTCTATTCGGACGAACCCCTTTTCGCAGACAGTAAGATCGTTCTTTCCGTGTATGGAAAGAGTTTTGAAGGGGTGCTGGACAAGGAGCTGATGAAAAAAGTGGCCTTTGACGGTATTCCGGAAGAGGCACTCTCCCTCCTGGAAGAACCTACCTATAATAATTTGTTAAAAATAGGAGTGAGTTATTCTGATGCCGTAATTTTAGCTGCTGAAGGCATTCCTGAAGATCTGCTTTCATACATCAAAGATCAGCAGAAACCCGTGTTACCGTATGTGCCCATCCAGGAATTTGAAGAGGCCTATGCGCATTTCTATGACACCGAAGTATTAAACTAAGCCCCATGCGATTTTTATTCAAAGGCGCGGTTCCGGCCTGTATAGGAACCTTCCTCCTCCTTGTGCTTATTTCATGCGACGAGGACGTTACTACTCTGGGAAACGGAGTGATCGATGGCAGCCCTTTTGTTTCGGACAAGGAGGTTTATGACGTTTTTGCCTACAACAGAAATGTGGTGGCGGTACAAACCAACAAGTTACCTGTATATCAGATAGGGGTGTTTGATGACCCTATCTATGGCCGGACGACAGCCAGTATCACCTCCCAGGTTTCCCTCTCAGGAGGCACTGGCAACCCAACCTTCGGGAATTACTCCCAGATCACGGAAGACAATTCTGCCACAGATGGCGTGGATGCGACCATTGACGAAAATGAAAGGATCAAGGAGGTCATTCTGTATATCCCTTACCTCAGAAATGGCAGTGCAGACAGGGACCTGGATGGAGTAATAGACGAATTGGATGCGGATCCTGACGACCCGAACAGCGACAGCGATGGAGACGGACTCACGGACAATCAGGAAAGGATAGGGGGTACTGACCCCCTGAATCCTGATACCGATGGGGATGGGATCAACGACAACGAAGATACGAGTACGCTTCCCAACAGATTCCCGGTGAAGCGAGACCTGGACAGTATCTACGGAAACCGGGACGTGCCTTTTAACTTTAAAGTGGAACGCTCTACGTATTTTCTGAGGGACCTCGACCCCAACACTAATTTCCTCGAGGCCCAGGAATACTATTCGAGTCAGGAGTTCGTCCCTTCTTTTGTCTCTGAGGTACTCTTTGACGGCCAGGTCCTGATTGAGGATGAACAGACCCTTATTTTTACAGAGGACGATCCGGATACGGAGGAGGACGAATCCCTGCAGGCCCCGCGAGTGATAGAACCCGGGATCCGGGTGGCTTTGGACGCCGACTTTTTCCAGCAGAATATCCTCGATAAGGAAGGGTCCTCGGAATTGATCAGCAATTCTAATTTCAAGGAATTCTTCAGGGGGATTCATATGTCCGTAACTCCTACTGCAGACGACATCATGTTGCTGCTCGACCTGCGGACGGCAAGTATCACCATTTCCTATGAATATGACAGGATCGTGGACGGGGAACTGGAAACAGCCGAACGGGATTACACCCTGAACCTGATCACTGGGCAGGGCAACGCGCCCATCATCGGTAATGCTGTCAATACTGTTCTTGCCGAACCGTATCCTGCTCAGGTTGGAGATAACCTGGACACAGGTCAAAATGCCTCCAGGATCTATCTGAAAGGAGGTCCCGGGACCTTTGCCGAGATCGCTCTGTTCGAGGAAAATAATGGGGAGACCGTGATCAACGAGATCAAGTCCAGAAACTGGATTATCAATGAAGCCAATCTGGTGTTCTATGTAGACCGGGAAACCCTGGACGCTGCAGGCGGAATTCAGGAACCCCCGAGGCTTTATATGTACAATACCGATAACAATGCTCCTGTGTACAATCCTGCTAACGAGAATAACGCGGCAGATTCGCGATTCGGGATCTACCTCGATTATGATGCCAGGCTGCAGGAGGAAAATGGACAGGGGATCAAATACACGGTGCGGATCACTGATCATATCAATGATCTGATCCTGAGGGATTCTACCAATGCCACCCTGGGCCTGGCTATCTCTGCTGACATAAGGATTTCAGGGGTTTCCAACGCCGTCCTGGCGGGCAATTCGGAGAAAGATCTCCCTGTGGGATCCAATCTGAGTCCACTTGGCACCGTACTTTACGGCAGTGGCGCCAATGTTCCGGAAGCGAACAAGCTAAAGCTGGAGATTTTTTACACCGAGGCTAACTAAACGGACACGCCTATACGAGTGACGGAGAAAATGCGTTATATAACGCAAAAAAAATAGTATTTTCAACCGATCCCGTAAATTTACGGACCAAAATTTGGCTTAATCCTTTAACTATGTGTGGAATAGTAGGTTATATAGGACACCGGGAAGCATATCCCATTATCATGAAAGGGCTGCAAAGGCTCGAATACAGGGGATATGACAGTGCCGGTATTGCACTTTACGACGGCAACCAGATCAATATGTCCAAAACCAAGGGTAAGGTGGAGGACCTGAAGAACAAATCCGAAAAGAACATTGCCGTTAACGGATCCCTGGGAATGGGGCATACCCGCTGGGCTACCCACGGGGTCCCTAACGATGTCAATTCCCATCCTCACTATTCGAATTCAGGGAATCTGGTGATCATCCACAACGGGATCATCGAGAATTACGAAGCCATCAAGACCGAACTTTCCAAAAGGGGATATGTCTTTGAATCGGATACCGACACCGAAGTTCTGGTGAATCTGATCGAAGAGGTCAAGAAAAAGGAAAAAGTAAAACTCGGGAAAGCCGTACAAATCGCACTGAACCAGGTAGTGGGCGCCTATGCCATCGCCGTGTTCGACAAGGAAAAACCGGATGAGATCGTCGTTGCCAAACTGGGTAGTCCGCTAGCCATAGGAATAGGAGATCGGGAATTTTTTATCGCCTCGGATGCCTCCCCCTTTATAGAATACACCAATAATGCGGTCTACCTAGAGGATGAGGAAATGGCGATTATCAGGCCTGGGAAGGAGATAAAATTGCGCAAGATCAAGGACGATGCAGTGGCTTATCCCATGATACAGGAATTACAACTAAACCTGGAGGAAATCGAGAAGGGAGGGTATGACCACTTCATGCTCAAAGAGATCTACGAGCAGCCCAGGGCCATCAAGGACACCTACAGGGGAAGATTGCTGGTAGACCAGGGCATCATCAAGATGTCCGGGATTGACGACAACCTGGAGCGTTTTATGAATGCGAACCGCATTATCATTGTGGCTTGCGGGACCTCCTGGCATGCAGGATTGGTCGCGGAGTACATCTTCGAGGATCTCGCCCGCATACCGGTAGAGGTGGAATACGCCTCTGAATTCAGGTATAGAAACCCGGTGATCACCAGCAAGGACGTCGTGATCGCGATCTCCCAGTCCGGCGAAACAGCTGATACGCTGGCCGCCATAAAATTAGCAAAAGAAAGAGGTGCATTTGTCTTCGGTGTCTGTAACGTGGTGGGTTCGTCCATCGCCCGGGAGACACACGCAGGGGCTTATACCCACGCCGGACCTGAGATAGGGGTGGCCTCTACGAAGGCGTTTACTACACAAATCACCATTCTGATGATGATGGCCTTAAAGCTGGCCAAAGAAAAAGGCGAGCTCAATGAATCGAGGTATCACGAGATCCTGTCAGAACTGGAAAACATTCCCAAGAAAGTGGAAAAAGCCCTGGAGGCAAACCCCCTGGTAGAGATCATCGCCGATGTTTACAAGGATTCTGAGAACTGCCTGTACCTCGGTCGGGGATACAATTTTCCGGTAGCCCTTGAAGGCGCCCTAAAACTCAAGGAGATCAGTTATATCCACGCTGAGGGATATCCGGCTGCTGAAATGAAACACGGACCTATTGCCCTGATAGACGAACAGATGCCCGTGATCGTGATTGCGACCAAGAAAGGGCATTACGAAAAAGTAGTGAGCAATATCCAGGAGATCAAGACCCGGAAAGGGAAGATCATTGCCATCGTCACCGAAGGGGACACCCAGGTAAGGGAACTGGCAGATCATGTGATCGAAGTGCCGGAGGTACTCGAAAGTTTGAGCCCCCTGGTTACGACCATCCCCCTGCAACTGCTTTCCTACCATATCGCTGTGATGAGGGGTTGCAATGTGGACCAGCCCAGAAACCTTGCCAAATCGGTCACGGTGGAATAAAAGATTTTAACCTGATTTCAAATGACAGGCCCTTTGCAAAAAGGGCCTGTTTTTATTTGGATTTCTCCTGAACATGAATCCCTGAAGAATCCTCATTTCTTGAGGGATTGACAATCTTCCCTCGTTTTTGTTTAGGGATTGTCAATTGATCCCATAGCTTTTTTTCATATTAGTATTCGACGATGTAAAAAAATCGTTAAATTGCTCGCAAATTAAAGACCCAGACGAATGAGAACAACGCTTTTATTATTCTTCCTGCTCCTAGGATTTGGAATGCATGCACAAACTACCGTACAGGGTACGGTAAAGGACGAAGCCGGTGAACCTGTCCCCGGAGCAAACGTCGTAATCATTGGAACTACCACAGGAACGGTTTCTGATTTTGACGGTAACTTTACTCTGGCCACCTCCCAGAATCCTCCTTTTGTCATCAGGGTCTCAAGTATAGGATATACCGAGGTAACCACTCAGATCACCTCAAGTAATCAGACGGTCGCTATCGTTCTTAAGGAGGCGCAGACCCTTCTGGATGAGATCGTGGTCTCCGCTTCTAGGACTCCGGAAAGGCTTTTCGAATCCCCGGTCTCCGTGGAGCGATTTGGTCTGAAAGAGATCAAGAACGCCGCAGCGGAATCTTTCTATGGCGGACTTCAGAATTTGAAGGGAGTCGACATCAATACCAACAGTTTGACCTTCCAATCCATCAACACCAGGGGTTTTGCAACCTTTGCCAATACCCGTTTTATGCAATTGGTAGACGGGATGGACAACTCGGCACCCGGACTCAACTTCGTTCTAGGTAACCTTGTGGGTATGTCCGAATTGGAGGTGCAAAGCGTGGAGATCCTTCCGGGGGCCTCTTCTGCCCTATACGGTGCAGGTGCCTTCAACGGTATCCTGTTTATGAGGAGTAAGAGTCCGTTCGACTTTCAGGGGATCAGTGCCTACTTCAAGACAGGGATCACCTCACAGGAAGCAGCAGGAGACAACAATTATTACGACTTCGGAATACGGGCAGCACACGCCTTTAGTGATAAACTGGCTGTAAAGGCCAATTTCTCCTTCCTCAAAGGGGAAGACTGGCATGCAAACCGCACAGACGACCTGAACAGACCCGGAGCCGACAGGACCAATCCCGCCTATGACGGCCTCAACGTTTACGGGGATGAGGTAGGAACCCTCCTCAACTTCGATGCCCTGGCTGGATTGCCTTCGGGAACAGTAGGTTCAGCCTTTGTTACCCGGACCGGATACGATGAGATCGACCTGGCCAATTATGCAGCCGAAAGTGTAAAAACGGACTTCTCCGTCTACTACAGGCCTTTCGCCGATGATTTTGAGATCGTCTACAACGGAAGGATAGGACGTGGAAATACCCTTTACCAGGGTGCCAACCGTTACTCCATCAAAAATTTCATCCTGCAACAGCACAAACTGGAATTCCGCAATGACAATTTCTTCCTCAGGGGATATATCACCTCCGAGGGCTCAGGGGATTCCTACGACACCCGTTTTGCGGCCATCAACGTAAACCGAAGATGGAAAGGAGATACGCAGTGGTTTACGGAATACGCCCAGACGTATATTGGGGCCCGACTTGGAGTGGGAACAGGGAATCCACTGGATGATGCCACAGCACATGCCATTGCA
Source organism: Muriicola jejuensis (assembly GCF_010671595.1). GTDB lineage: Bacteria > Bacteroidota > Bacteroidia > Flavobacteriales > Flavobacteriaceae > Muriicola > Muriicola jejuensis. The sequence continues at coordinate 1,553,627 of NZ_JAABOP010000001.1, forward strand.
AGACAGACTGCAGATACCGGACGTTTTCTGCCCGGAACCCCACAATTCCAGAATGCCTTTAACCAGGTGATCAATGACGGGGACCTTACCACAGGGGCTAAGTTCATCGACAACACCCAACTGAGGCACGTAGATGCCAATTACAATTTCACTCACCTCACCTCAGATTTTGCTGACATCCAGATCGGAGGTTCCTTCAGGGAGTATGTTTTGAATTCCAACGGGACTATATTCACAGACTTCGATGGGCCCATCAACTACAATGAATACGGCGCCTATTTGCAGATCCAAAAGAAATTTCTGGAAGAGCGTTTAAAATTCACGGGATCTGTTCGTTACGATAAGAACGAGTTCTTTGATGGGTTCTTCTCTCCGAGGGTTTCCCTGGCATATACGGCTGGAGAGAATCGAAATCATAATATTCGCATCTCAGCCCAGCAGGGATTCCGAAACCCTACTACCCAGGATCTATTCATCGGTCTTAATGCAGGTAGGGCTATTCTTGTAGGTTCTGCTCCTAATAACCTCGACAGGGACATCAGGTCTTTCCCTGTCAGCAGTTCCGGACAAACCATCACGGGCTCCAGTACGGCCACCGTAGTAGGCAGGGATGCTTATGAGAACGCCTTCTCCCTGGCTTCCGTCAATGCGGGAACACCTACAGCAGTGAATACCCCTTTGGTACAGCCCGAGGAGATCACGGCGTTCGAACTGGGGTACAGGGGGCAGTTCGGGAAGGTCACCATCGACCTGAGTGGTTACTACAACCAATACAATAATTTTATCTCTAACACTACCGTGCTGGTTCCATTTTACGGACAGGCCGGGGACAACGCACTTTCCCTGCTCGCTTTACAGAACGGGGATTTCTTTGCCTATCAGACCTATACGAATTCCCTGGCAGACATCAATTCCTATGGTGCGAATATAGGGGTGGATGTAAAGGTGTTCGGCAACTTTGACCTGGGTGTGAATTACACCTACGCGGAACTCGATTTCGACCAGGCCGCCTTCCCGGATTTCAGGACCAACTTCAACACCCCCAACCATAAGGTGAAAGCCTCTTTCGGGAATACGGAGTTGTTCAAGAACTTCGGCTTTAACGTGAATTACCGCTGGAGCGATACCTACTTCTGGCAGGCGACCTTCGCTGACGGGCAACTACCTTCGTTCACCGTTCTCGACGCCCAGATCAATTATGCTGTGCCGGATATCAAATCGGTGTTCAAAGTGGGAGGATCCAATATTTTGGGATATGAATATTTCTCAGCTATAGGCACAGGGGCCGTAGGTTCCATCTTCTACGTGAGCTGGACGGTAAACCCTTAAAAGGCAGTACATAAGCATCAAATGAAAGCACCGGTGAACCGGTGCTTTTTTTATGTGAAAAAATCAACCTAAAGCCTTCTTATTTACAATGTGAAGATATATCTTTGCAGCCGGAAAAAAGGTGCCATGACCACATTAAAAATGGCCGCAGATTTCCTTAATAGATAAATTTTGAAGAATGGCTAAAGTAACTGGTAAAGTCTCTCAGATCATCGGGCCGGTGATCGACGTTCAATTCGAATCCGGATCGGATCTTCCAAAAATCTATGATTCACTGGAAATCACAAAGAGTGATGGTTCTCTCCTGGTACTGGAGGTTCAGTCTCACATTGGTGAGAACAGTGTACGCGCTATCTCCATGGACTCCACCGACGGTTTAAGTCGGGGAGTAGAGGTAGTCTCCACCGGGAAGGCCATTCAAATGCCGATAGGCGAGGATATTTACGGCAGGCTGTTCAATGTGATCGGTGATGCTATTGATGGGATCGGTAACCTGCCCAAGGAGGGTAAAAACGGCCTTCCTATCCACAGGGAAGCCCCTAAATTCGAAGACCTTTCAACCTCCACAGAGGTACTCTATACCGGGATTAAGGTAATTGACCTGATCGAGCCCTACGCCAAGGGAGGGAAGATCGGTCTGTTTGGTGGAGCTGGTGTTGGAAAGACCGTACTCATCCAGGAGCTGATCAACAACATCGCCAAGGGACACGGTGGACTTTCAGTTTTTGCCGGTGTTGGGGAAAGGACCCGTGAAGGGAACGACCTCCTCAGGGAGATGCTGGAATCCGGAATTATAAAATACGGGGATAAATTCCTCCATTCCATGGAAGAAGGGGGATGGGACCTCTCCAAAGTAGATAAGAAAGCCATGAAGGAATCCAAAGCGACCTTCGTATTCGGCCAGATGAACGAGCCGCCCGGAGCCCGTGCCCGTGTGGCCCTCTCCGGACTGACGATCGCTGAGTACTTCCGCGATGGTTCAGGCGAAGGACAAGGGAAGGACGTGCTTTTCTTCGTAGACAACATCTTCCGTTTTACCCAGGCAGGTTCTGAGGTTTCTGCCCTTCTGGGACGTATGCCTTCTGCGGTGGGATACCAGCCTACCCTGGCTACTGAAATGGGGGCCATGCAGGAGCGTATCACCTCAACCAAAAGGGGATCTATCACCTCTGTTCAGGCGGTCTATGTGCCTGCGGATGACTTGACAGACCCTGCCCCTGCAACCACCTTTGCCCACCTGGATGCCACCACAGTATTGTCTCGTAAGATCGCGGAATTGGGTATCTATCCTGCAGTGGATCCACTGGATTCCACTTCCAGGATCCTTACCGCTGATATACTCGGGAAAGAACACTATGCCTGTGCGCAGCGCGTTAAGGAGTTGCTCCAGCGCTACAAAGAACTTCAGGATATCATTGCCATCCTCGGGATGGAAGAATTATCCGAAGAGGATAAACTGGCCGTGGGCCGGGCCAGGAGGGTACAGAGATTCCTTTCACAGCCCTTCCACGTTGCAGAGCAGTTCACGGGAATCCCAGGAGTACTGGTAGATATTAAAGACACTATCAAAGGCTTCAACATGATCATGGACGGCAAGCTGGATCACCTTCCGGAATCTGCCTTCAACCTGAAAGGTACCATAGAAGAGGCCATTGAAGCAGGTGAAAAAATGCTGGCAGAAGCCTAATTGTAATTTCTGCTGTACAGGTAGATAACAAGAAGTAAAAAGATGCATTTAGAGATCGTATCCCCCGAAGCAACCCTGTTTGAAGGAAATGTTACCTCCGTAACCGTCCCGGGTTTGAACGGGGAATTCCAGGTGCTCGACAACCACGCTCCTATCGTGTCCCTCCTGCAGGAAGGAGTGGTTAAAATAGGGGGTGAGGTAAAGATCTCCGAGGAGCACGAAGCTAAATTCAGGAAAAGCCCCGATGGGAAAATGACCTTGTCCATCAGCAGTGGCACCATGGAGATGAACGACAATAAAGTGATCGTTCTGGTAGACTGACCGCAAATTCCTTTAAAGGATAATAAGATACCAGTCCCTTCCATCGGACTGGTATTTTTTTAGTACCTGAAAACCGATGGCCAGATGGGCCTCCAGGGACCTCCTGTTGCGACCATCCACTTCGGTGACGATCAGATCGAACCGGTCGCTCAAGGCCTCCTTCATGGTTCGGTACAATCCCCTGAAAATACCCTGTTTTCTGTAGTCCTTATCTATACAGACCTGCCCCATCACCATAAAGGTCTTTCCCGATGGTAGACTGGCCCTGATCTGATTAAACATGGCCCTGAGGATGGGGATGTCCTCAGAGAAATCGGGATGCATGCAAAGGGCATATCCTACCACACGCCCTTTTTTCCTGGCGATGATATGCGGACAGACCTCATTCATCCTGCCTAGTAAGTCGAGGGTATGGGAAACGGTCAAAAAGCCTTCCCGTTCCCTGATCTCTTCTGTGAGTTGGGGGGGCAGGTTCTTCTCCTGCAATAGCAGGATCTCCTTAAGATCCTGATCCGTTCCGGCCCGACCGTATTCTACAGGCATTTATTGTGTGGTATTAGGTTTATTGGATATACCATTTCAAGATAACATATATTCATCTAAATACTACCTTTGAAACCATGGATAGATTTCCTGAAAAACTGGGGAAGAAATTGCAGGAGAGGAAAGAGCAAAATACGTTCCGTGAGCTAAAGAAAGGTTCGGGGAAAACGGATTTTGTCTCTAATGATTATTTGGGGATGGCCCGGGAAGAGGAGGTCTTCCATGGGGCCTTAAGCATACTGGAATCCATGGGTTTGATGCGCAATGGATCTACAGGATCCCGGTTGTTATCCGGGAATACCGAACTCCATGAAAGGACTGAGATCTCACTCGCGCGTCTCTATGGGTCAGAAAGCGCCCTTATCTTCAACTCCGGCTACGACGCCAACCTGGGCTTCTTTTCCTCAGTTCCCCAGAGGGATGACGTGGTCCTGTTCGATGAATACGTACATGCCAGCATGAGGGACGGTATCCGAATGGGCCTCGGCCGGAGCTATAAATACAAGCACAATGATCTCGAGGACCTCAGGCAGATCCTCAGGCGCATAAGGCCAGAGGGAGACAGAGCGGTTCAATGTTATATAGCCACTGAAGCGGTATTTTCCATGGATGGGGATCAGCCAGACCTCCCATCTCTGCTTGACCTGTGTTCGGAGTTTGGCTGCAGACTTGTCCTGGACGAGGCACATAAGCTGAAAGAATGGTGGGAGAACAGTACCGGGAACAGGATGGGAGAATTATTGGATCAAATGGCATTTGCCAGGATCGTTACCTTCGGCAAGGGCATGGGGGTACAGGGGGCTGCGGTCCTCGGTAGTGAGGAACTTAGGTCCTATTTGATCAATTTTGCCCGTAGTTTCATCTATTCCACGGCTCTTCCTCCTATGAGCATAGCCTCGGTGCTCTACGTCTGTGACCACATGAGCAAGGATACGCTCCGAGAGAGGAATGAACGGCTGAGGTCTCATATTTCGGTCTTTCTGGAAGAGTTGAAGACCCGGGGTTTAAAAGAACGCTTTATTCCCAGTACGTCTGCCATTCATTCCTGTATAATACCCGGAAATAATACGGTGAAACAGGTAACAGATCTATTGAATAAAAGCGGGTTCGATGTTCGCCCTATCCTCGCTCCCACAGTCCCGGCGGGGAAGGAGAGGATCAGATTCTGCCTTCACAGTTTCAATGCGGTAGAGGAAATAAAAGAAGTATTGAGTATATTGGCGCATGCCCTTGAAGAAATCGTCCATGCCTGAAAAATTCTATACCCTGGGAGCCTTTGAATATCCGGCGGATGTACAGGTTATCAAAGGCCGGCTGGAAGCTGAGGGGATCTATGTGTTCCTGAGAGATGAAAACTTCCTGAATACGGACCCCCTTGTGAGTCAGGCTATAGGAGGGGTGAAACTCCAGGTTTACACCAGGGACAAGGACAGGGCAATTGCTATATACGATGAGTTCAGGAGATATGCCGTGGATGACGAGGGCAATCCCGTGACCTGTCCCAACTGCAAGGCGCAGCGATCAGAGGCGTATTACGCCAGAAAAGGCATCTTCAATAAGCTCTTCCCTTTTTTTGAAAAAAAGAAGTACAGATGCCTTAAATGTGGCATGATCACCCAACCCCAATAAGAAGTGAAACGGATATTCGTAACAGGGATCTCTACCGAGGTCGGAAAGACCCTTGCTTCAGCCATTATCGTCGAAGCGCTTGAAGCGGATTACTGGAAACCCGTTCAGGCGGGAGACCTCGACTATTCTGACAACCATAAGGTGCATAGTCTGATCAGCAATCAAAAAACGGTGATCCACAACAACAGCTATGCCCTCAGGACGCCTATGAGTCCGCATGCCGCTGCTGAGATAGACGGGATCAGGATCGAGAGGGAACGCATTGTAGAACCGGAAACCGGGAATCACCTGGTGATCGAAGGTGCAGGCGGACTCCTCGTCCCCCTGAACGATGCGGAAACCATTTCGGATCTTATCAAACCGCACTATAAGGTATTGGTAGTTTCCAGGCATTACCTGGGGAGTATCAACCACTCCCTACTGACCATTGAGGCCCTTCGGAACAGGGGTTTCGAGCCCGTAATATTGTTCAGTGGGAATGAACACCCGACCACAGAGCAAATCATCCTTTCGAAAACCGGGGTGCGCTGTATTGGGAGGATCTCAGAGGAGGACCAAATTGACAGGGAGACTGTAAGAAGGTATGCCTCTCAATTCAGAGACTCCTTACTGGCCCTCTAGTCTAGAAAAAACCTCCGCCCGGCCCACCGTTCCCTCCAGGCGGTAGTGCTCGGACAAATAACCTCTGACATAAGCATCTTCTGCCACGTATTCCTTGTCAAAAACCGGTTTGTCCTTTCGGGTGACCACGGTTTTGGGTCTTAACGTGTCCAGCAGGAATTGGAGTTCCTCAAGGGCATTCTTTCTGGGATTCTTAAAAAAGGGATACAGGGCAGGCCTGCATATATTACTGGGGTGCGTTGCGGCCTTGGAAGGAGGGGAAGAACCCAGTAACCAATACCCGATATGGTACTCAAAAAAAAGGATTTCTTCCTGGTTGAGGTGGTGTTCCCTGATAAATTCAGGGACCGTAAATCCCTCCCCGTTGTAGTAAGTGCCGTGTTCCTTTTTGTTCTTTACGATATTGGTGAGCTCCAAATAGGATTCCACGGGCAGTAGGATAGTCAATAGCAGCACGATCGGATAATATTTGGTGCGGTATATCAGGGCATTGGACAAAGCAATCCCCAGGAGGATGAGGATCATAGGGTAAAGCTGCATAAGGTAATGGCCGTTCACCTTCCCGCTCTTGAGGAAAGAGAACACAACCCCCGCTATCACTATAGCGAGCAATTGGACCTTGGGTTCGGAAAAATCGATCCATTTCTTTTTCCAGCAGGCAATCCCCAGGACTATTAGAACGCCTGCAAGGGGAAGGACCTTGAAAACTGAATTTTGCTGATCTGTGGAATAGGCCAGAGGGGCTTTGATCACAGAATCTACCCATACCTCAGGGATTCCCGCCAGAAGGTAGGGCAAAAAAGTAGCTACAATGGCCAGTAACACTCCCGTGCCCATGAGGATCGTACGTTCAATACCCAGGTGTAAACGGCGCTCTTGCTGTGATCTCGTCATGACCCAGATGAAAACACCAAGAAGGGCATAGGCCAGATTCAACTTCATCATTAGGGATAGACCGAAGAAGATACCGGCCAGGAAATAGCCTCGCTTTTTTTTGAATTTCAGGAGGAAAAAGAGGGCAGGCACGAATAACAGCATGCTCAGGTGCTCGGACATCACCCCCTGCACGCTCCCAAAGAGACTTAACAGGTAAACACATCCTATTGCAGGCCAGAAACCGGTACGGGATGAATGTACCTCCTTCCCCGCTTTATAGGTGAAAAAGGAAATCACGGCTACGGCTAGGGCACCAAATAACCTTATCGCAATAAAGCTTTTTCCGAAGAAGTAGATGATTGCAGAGAAAAAAAGAAAGACCAGGGGAGGTTTCAGGTCCCATAGCTGGGTATAAGGAAGATGACCTTCCACCCAGGATTGAGCCATAAGGATGAAAGTGCTTTCATCCCGGTCTATGTAGTCCCTGAAGAAAAAGGGAAATCGCAGTGCAACGGAGAGAAGGGCCAATCCCAAAAATACCTTACTATCCTTCAGATTCTGGTAATTAGGTATAAGAGATGTTATAACTTTGTGCGTCATATCTTTTGGCGGGTCCTCCCTCGCTCTGCAAGATATGTATTTCAATGTTGCCCAAAAATATCAGGCTTGGAGAAACTTACCACAAGAGACAGAAAACACCTTTGGCATCCTCTTACACAGCACAAGACCCATGGCCATATGTTGGGGATCACCAAAGCGGAAGGGGCCGTACTCACGGATGAGGACGGAAGGGCATACATAGACGCCATAGCATCCTGGTATACGGCAATGTATGGCCATTGTCACCCAAAGATCACAGGGGCTGTCACAGATCAGATGCATAAACTGGACCAGGTGGTCTTCAGTGGGTTTACACACGAACCGGCTATTGCCCTCTCCGAGGCCCTGATGGCTGTCCTGCCGTACAACCAGGAAAAACTCTTCTTTTCGGACAACGGGTCCACCGCCACTGAGATCGGGATCAAGATGGCCCTACAGTACTTTCACAACCTGGGCGAAAAGCGAAATGTCATGCTCGCTTTTGAGGAGGGATTCCACGGGGATACTTTCGGGGCCATGTCCGTATCAGGGTTATCTGCCTATAACGGACCATTCGAGGAACATTTTATACAAGTGGAACGCATCCCTGTTCCTGATGAAGACACAATAGAAGAAGTACTGCAACACCTGGAGAAAAGACTGCAAAAAAAGGACGTAGCCGGTTTTATTTACGAACCCCTGGTTCAGGGAGCCGCCGCTATGAAGATGCACAGGCCCGAACACCTCTGCCGTATCCTGAGGTTGATGAAAATGTTTGGGGTGATCACCATAGCCGATGAGGTGATGACGGGTTTTGGCAAGACGGGCACCCTCTTCGCCTCAGACCAGCTGACGATCAAACCAGATATCATCTGTCTGTCCAAAGCACTGACAGCGGGATTGCTTCCCATGGCCATTACGAGCTGCTCCCGAAAGATATATGACGCTTTTTATGACGACACCCTGCAAAAGGGCTTTTTCCACGGGCATACCTACACCGCCAATCCGCTTGCCTGCAGGGCAGCTCTTGCGGCTCTTCAGTTATTGCTTTCCGGGGAGATGCAGGAAAATATCAACCGTATCATCCGAAGACACCAAGAATTCGATAAGCGCATCAAAGAGCATCCCAGGGTGGCCTCAACCCGGCAGACGGGGGTGATCTACGCCCTGGATCTCGCTGTCCAAACTGCCCGATACGGGTCTCTTCGGGACAGACTCTATTCCTATTTTATGGAGGAAGGAGTCTTTTTGCGACCCCTGGGGAACACGATCTATCTTCTCCCTCCTTATGTCATCAGCGATGCCCAGTTAGATAAGGTCTATGAAGTGGTATGGAAAGGCCTCGATATGGATTTTGAAAAGGAATAAGCACGAACTCCTTCTTAATCCATAATTGAGGCTCCCGTGAAAGGAGTAGAACAAGAGAAGCCTTATTTTTGTCCCGATAAAAGATGAGTTTAAGAACACCAGTATCTGTCATGGCCATAGAATCCCTCTCCGCTCTGGGAAGGGGAAGTGATGAGGTATGGGCGGCCTACCTGTCGCAACGCCATGCCCTGGTGGAGATGCCTTTTGAGGACCAAAGTACCTTTGTGGCGCCCATTTCTGAGGATCAAAGAAAGGGAATAGATAAGATAAAGGGATCCCAATCCCAATATAGGAAGTTGGATGACACCGTACTCTTCGCTCTGGATGTCTCCAGGCTGGCGGTAGAATCTGCCGGATGGGATGGAAATAGATCTTTTGGAATAAACATCGGTTCATCAAGAGGTGCAACGGGGATCTTTGAATCGCATCACCGGCAATTTATTGACAACGGCATTATACCACCCTGGACCTCCCCGGTTACCACCCTGGGCAATATCTCTTCCTGGGTTGCTCACGACCTGCGCACCTCTGGTCCTGAGATCTCGCATTCCATCACCTGTTCAACCGCCCTGCATGCGGTACTCAACGGGATAGCCTGGATACAAGGTGGGATGGCCGACCGGTTCCTGACAGGGGGGAGTGAGGCTCCCCTCACGCCTTTTACCCTGGCCCAGATGAAGGCGCTCAAGATCTATGCCACAGACCGGGGCCCGTTTCCGTGCAGGGCCCTGGACCTCAATAAGGAAGGGAATACCATGGTGCTGGGTGAAGGCGCTGCCATAGCCTGCCTGCAATCCGGGGAATCCCCGGACAGTCTGGCCCTGATCGATGGGGTAGGATATGCTACGGAGGTCCTGGAATCTTCTGTTTCCATTTCTGCTGAAGCAGATTGTTTCCAGAGGTCGATGCGCATGGCCATGGGCGACCTGCACCCTTCTGAAGTGGACGCTGTGGTCCTGCACGCTCCCGGGACAATAAAAGGTGACGAGGCGGAGTATCGAGCTGTGGAGAAAGTATTTGGATCCGACCTTCCGCTGCTCACTTCCAATAAATGGAAGGTGGGGCACACCCTCGGAACTTCGGGTATGCTGAGCATGGAACTGGCGATCCTTATGCTGAGACACCAGGTATTCATACCCCTTCCCTATGAAGGGGAAAACCCGATATCCAGGAACTTGAACAGGATTATGGTGAATGCCGTCGGTTTTGGCGGAAATGCGGTGAGTATTTTACTGAGAAGGCCCGGGGTCCATTAAGGTTTGGGATATATAGAAGAATATGACCTGTATTTCACAAGATTCTCTATTTTTAACGAGCCATAAAAAGAATACATGAAAGAGGTTAGACATAATTGGACTAAAGAAGAGATCCTGGACATTTACCGGATGCCGATGATGGAACTGCTCTACAGGGCGGCGACGGTTCACAGAAAATACCACGATCCCAACAAAGTACAGGTTTCCACCCTGCTCTCTATCAAAACCGGGGGGTGTCCGGAAGATTGCGGGTATTGCCCACAGGCGGCCCGTTACCATACCGACATAGAAGGGAATGACCTGATGAGTGTCTCCCAGGTTAAGGCACAAGCCTTACGTGCCAAGGCTTCAGGGAGTTCAAGGGTGTGTATGGGTGCGGCCTGGAGGAATGTAAAGGACGGACCCGAATTCGACCAGGTGCTGGAAATGGTGAGGACCATCAACAAACTCGACATGGAGGTTTGCTGTACCCTTGGCATGCTGACCGAGAACCAGGCCAAACGCCTTGCTGAGGCCGGATTGTATGCATACAATCACAATCTCGACACATCAGAGGACTATTACAAGGACGTGATCTCCACAAGGGCTTTTCAGGACCGGCTGGATACCATTGACAATGTGCGGAAGAGCAATGTGACCGTCTGCAGCGGGGGCATCATAGGGATGGGGGAAAAATTGGAGGACAGGGCCGGAATGCTGGTCGCCCTGGCAACCCTGGATCCTCAGCCGGAATCCGTACCTATCAATGCCCTGGTAGCCGTGGAAGGCACGCCGATGGAAGATATGGAACCCGTCCCTATCTGGGATATGATAAGGATGGTGGCCACTACCCGGATCGTCATGCCCGAGACCCAGGTAAGGCTCTCGGCTGGCCGGACCGGGATGAGCAGGGAAGGGCAGGCCATGTGTTTCTTCGCAGGGGCGAACTCTATCTTTGCAGGGGATAAATTGCTTACCACCCCCAATCCCGATGTGAATGAGGACATGGAAATGTTCCGTCTGCTGGGTCTGGAACCTCAGGCAGCTTTTGAGAAAATGCCCCAGCCCAAAACGGTAGAGCAGGAGGAGTCTCAGCTTGCAGCCCAGGGGGAGAAACCCAGGTGGACGAGACCAGGACATCAGATCGAGAGAAACGAGTTGGCCAGGCAAAAGGCTAAATCCAGGTAAATGCCAGTGAGGGACGAACATCTTTAACAGAATCGACAAATAGATTCGATTTTCTACCTTTGATAAACTGATAAATCAGGTTCGAATTGAAACTACAAGAGATACCCCGGGTTGGGTCACTGACCAAAGAGGAATTCCTTAGAGACTATTTGAAGCCGCAGAGGCCTGTGGTAATGACGGAGAGTATACGGGACTGGCCGGCCTATTCCAAATGGGACTTCGATTATATCCGCAAGGTGGTGGGGGAGAAGACCGTACCCCTCTACGACAACCGGCCTGTGGACCACAAGGAAGGATTTAATCAGCCACACGCCACCATGAAGATGAAGGACTACCTCGATCTGCTCCAGAAAGAGCCGACCAAGTACAGGATCTTCCTCTGGAATGTGATGAAAGAGGTTCCGGAACTCCAGAACGACTTTTCATTTCCTGATTTTGGCATACCGCTCCTGAAAGGTTTACCCATGCTGTTCTTCGGGGGGATGGACTCCTATACATTTATGCATTACGACATAGACCTGGCGAACATCTTTCACTTTCATTTTGCGGGCCGGAAGGAATGCATCCTGTTCCCTCAAAGCGAAAACAAATACCTGTACAAGGTACCCCATTCCCTGATCACCCATGAGTCGATCGACTTCTCATATCCCGATTACGAAAGATGGCCCGGACTCAGACATGCCTCCGGTTACAGGACCTATCTGGAACACGGGGAAGTGCTGTATATGCCTGAAGGTTACTGGCACTATATGAGATATATAACCCCCGGTTTTTCCATGAGCCTCAGGTCGGTGGCCCGAAATCCCCTGAACCTGGGCAAGGCGGTCTACAATGTGGTCTTTATGCGTTATTTCGATAACGGAATGCGAAAGATAAGAGGTAAAAAATGGATAGACTGGAAGAATCGCAAAGCGATAGAGCGCACCGAAAAGGTACTCAGGACCCTCCCTTCCTGAAAGGGGTGTCTCAGGGGAAAAGCTCGTCCAACTGGTCATAGACCCGGGAACTTTCCCATCCGCGGTAGAGCAGGTAATCGTACAGCTTTTTTTTCTGAAGGCGGGGATCGAGGCCTTTCAACTGGGAGAGCCGTTTCCTGGCCAGTGCCTGTAGTGCATCGGAATATTCCTGGTCCTCTACCTCTTCCAGGGCTAATTTTATGATATACGGAGAGATCTCTCTTTTTTTCAATTCCCGGGTGATGCGGACGCGTCCCCACTTTTTGATCCTGAACTTCCCCCGTGCAAAGCTACGCGCAAAGCGCTCCTCGTTGAGAAAACCCCCAGAGATAAGATGGCCCATGATCTGGTCTATGGCTTCCGGGATCATGCCCATTTCTTTGAGTTTCACCAATACTTCCTGGTGGCACCTGTCCTGATAGGCACAGTACCTCTCCAATTTTCTGGTGGCCTCAGTAAGGGTATACGAAGGTCTTGAACGCATGGTTCAAAGGTACTAAAACAAAAAAAGCGGCTTCTGCTGAAGCCGCTTCTTTATATGAGTTCTTTCCCATTCTTGTCTTTGAAATGGTACTCGAGGTAGGTGTAGGCATCCCTGGGCTGGATCTTGATCCATTTCTTGTGCTCCAGGAACCACTTCGACCTGATCGATGGAAAGCCCTTGGTCAGATACGCCGCGATAAATGGATGGGTGTTGAGCACGATCCCCTTTTCTTTCTTGGTGTTCTTTAAAAGGTGTTCCAGGTCTACATTGATCTTTTCGATCAGAACGATTGGAGCCTCTACCTCCTGGTTGCTGCCACTGGGGTTTTCCTCAGTGGTTTTGATGTTGATCTCCGGCCGCACACGCTGGCGTGTAATCTGCACCAGTCCAAATTTGCTGGGCGGCAAGATCTTATGCTTGGCCCGGTCATCTTTCATCTCTTTCCTGAGATGATCGAAGAGCTTTCTTCTGTGGTCTGATTTTACCATATCGATAAAGTCGACCACGATGATCCCGCCCATATCCCTCAGACGCAATTGTCTGGCGATCTCGGTGGCGGCAAGCATATTTACCTCCAGAGCCGTGTCTTCCTGATTGTTGGCCTTGTTGGACCGGTTGCCGCTATTCACGTCAATAACGTGGAGGGCTTCGGTGTGCTCAATGACCAGGTAGGCACCTTTGCTCATGGACGCGGTGCGCCCGAAAGAGGTTTTGATTTGTCTCTCGATCCCGAATTTTTCAAAAATAGGAACCGGAGAGCTGTACAACTTTACGATGGACTCTTTATCAGGTGCAATCTCATGCACATAATCCTTCAATTGGGTGTAAAGCGTCTCGTCATCCACGTGTATACCTGTGAAAGTATCGTTGAACACATCCCTTAAAATTGAGGAGGCCCTGTTGACCTCCACCAGGACTTTGGATGGAGTGAGTGCTTTGTACAATTTCTTACACATTGCTGTCCATTTGTCCAGCAAGTTTTGAAGATCCTTGTCCAGTTCTGCGACTTTTTTGCCTTCTGCTACGGTTCTGATGATTACCCCGAACCCTTTGGGCTTAATGCTCTTCACGAGTCTTTTCAGCCTTTCTTTTTCCTGATTGCTTTCGATCTTCTGTGAGACCGAAACCCGATCAGAGAATGGGACCATCACCAAATAGCGTCCGGCTAATGATAGTTCGGAGCTAATTCGCGGTCCTTTGGTCGATATGGGTTCTTTAACGATTTGAACCAGCAGGGATTGATTTGACTTCACCACCTGATTGATGGATCCGTGCTTGTCAATGTCTTTTTCGAATGGAAAGTTTTTCAGGGAGTAATCTTTGAGCTTCCCCGTACTCGCTTTTTTGATGAACTTCAACATGGAGGCCAACTGTGGCCCCAGGTCGTGGTAGTGCAAAAAAGCATCTTTTTCGTACCCCACATTTACAAAGGCGGCGTTGAGACCCGTTACGGGTTTTCTGATCTTGGCGAGGAGAATGTCCCCTACATTGAAATTGTGATCATTTTCGTCTTTGTGGAGTTCAATGAGTTTTCCATCTTTTAACAAGGCAAAATCGACGGCGACAGAATTGGATCTTACGATTAATTCTCTATTCACCTGAATCAATTTTTATCCCGCATTACGCAGGATGGATTAAACATTAGTTGTTACAGGTTGTGTTAACCCGTCGAAATCCTTTTAGAATTTCTATGTCAATGAACGTACTAAAATGAAAAAGTAGTTTTTGCAACTACTTCTTCTTGTGGCGGTTGGCTCTTCTGCGTTTTTTACGCTTGTGTGTGGCCACCTTATGTCTTTTTCTTTTCTTACCACTCGGCATAAAACTCTGCTTTTATTTCGGTTATTACTTTACTTCTACGTTGCTTTTTACTCCCTCAACAAAAACCTTAGCTGGCTTAAATGCCGGAATGTTGTGAGCAGGTATTTTGATGGTAGTGTTCTTTGAGATATTCCTGCCTGTCTTCTCCGCACGAGTCTTGATAATGAAGCTACCAAAACCTCTCAAGTACACATTGTCTCCGTTCTCAAGGGATGATTTCACCTCTTCCATGAAGGTTTCCACTGTCGCTTGAACATCACCTTTTTCTATTCCCAATTTTTCTGAGATCTTCGATACGATATCTGCTTTAGTCATGTTTGTGTTTACTTAAACTGTTATTTTTCAGGCTTGCAAATATATAAATATTATTCATTCTTTCTTCCTAATGAACTAATTTTAAGTCTTTAAAAACCTACTTTTGCTCTCTTTTAAGGCATGACCCGATTTTCTAAAACTGTTCTTACCTGGTATTCCGATAATAAGAGGGAGCTTCCCTGGCGGGGATCCAGGGATCCATATAAAATATGGCTTTCTGAGGTAATACTGCAACAGACACGCGTGGCTCAGGGTATGCCGTACTACCTGAAATTCATAGAACGCTTTCCCACTGTCTCCGACCTGGCCAGGGCAACGGAGACAGAAATTCTGAAGCTTTGGCAGGGACTGGGATATTATTCCAGGGCCCGAAATATGCATGCCGCAGCGAGGACTGTGGAGAGGGAATACGATGGCAGTTTCCCCACCTCTTATAAAGCACTGGTCAAACTAAAAGGGGTAGGGGATTATACAGCAAGCGCCATTGCCTCGATCTGCTCGGAAGAGCCTACCCCTGTGGTAGACGGGAATGTGTACAGGGTTCTCGCCCGTTACTTCGGGGTAGAGATTCCTACCAACACGTCTGCCGGCATAAAATATTTCAAACAACTGGCAAGGGAGGTGATGGATCCTTCTTCCATCGGCGATTACAACCAGGCCATCATGGAGTTTGGTGCCTTGCAATGCAAGCCTCAGAACCCGGGTTGTGAGACCTGTCCCCTGAATGAAAGTTGTAAGGCAAGGCAGGATGGAAGGGTCGCCGAGTTACCCGTAAAACTCAGGCAAAAGAAAGTGAAGACCCGATTCTTCAACTACCTGGTGTATTTGGACAGCCACAAGAAGACCCGGCTACAAAAGCGTACTGGGAAAGGAATTTGGCGTCATATGTACGAGTTCCCCCTCTTAGAGACAGACCGATTGCTGGAACCCGATGAGATATACAGCACCCTTAATAATGAAGATCAGGGAGGAGAGGTCACCCTCTGGAAGGAAGAACCGGTGGTCCACAAATTATCTCATCAGCACCTGATTACACGGTTTTGGATCATAGAGTTGGAGGAGGAAATCACACATGGGATCCCCCTGGAAAAAATTGATGATTACCCCGTGCCCGTATTGGTCTCCGAATTCCTTCGTACGTTTAAAAATTCGTACTTTTGATTTAAATTAGAAACATGAGCGGAACATTGAACAAGGTGATGCTGATTGGGCATCTGGGAGACGAAGTGAAACTTCATTATTTCGAAGGGGGCAATTGCATCGGGCGTTTTCCTATTGCCACGAATGAGACATATACCAATAAACAGACCGGAGAAAAAGTGACCACTACCGAATGGCACAACATCGTGGTGAGGAACAAGGCCGCCGAGATCTGTGAAAAGTACCTCAGCAAAGGAGATAAGATCTATGTGGAAGGGCGACTGAAAACCAGGCAGTGGCAAGGAGAAGACGGGCAAACCAAATACACTACGGAGATCCATGTACAGGACTTTACCTTCCTGACCAGCAAGCAGGACAGCATGGGAGAAGAAGCTCCAAGATCACAGAAGGGAACCGGCGAATCCGGAAAGGTATCCCGTCATCAGAAACCAGCGCCCACCGGATCCCTGGCCGCTCCGGAAGAGGAAGACGACCTGCCTTTTTGATCCCATAACAAACTGACCTGCGCGTGGACCCGGAACCCATTCAATTCCTTTTTGGTTTTGCAGACTTAGACAACCTGCTTTTGGTAAAGGTCATCGTCTTGATCGTACTGCTGGGGTGCTCTGCAATGATCTCAGGAGCCGAAGTGGCATTCTTCAGCCTGTCGGTCACAGAACTCAAGGAAATTCAGGAAAAGAATACAACCGCAGGGAGTATCGTCTCAAAACTTCTGGAACGACCCAAAAAGTTGTTGGCTACCATCCTTATCGCCAACAATGCTATAAATATCGGGATCGTGCTCCTTTTCAGCGATATAGGAGACACCTTGTTCTCATCGATCACCTACCAGATCATGGGGGTGGTCTCCGTTCGCTTCCTTCTGGAGGTGGTGGTCGCGACCTTCCTGATCCTGATGTTCGGCGAGATCCTTCCCAAAATATACGCCAACAGGAATAAGCACCAGTTTTCACATTTCATGGCCTACCCTCTCAAAGTGCTGGATATCCTGCTTACCCCTTTGAGCAGCCCGATGCGCTCGGCCACGATCTACATGTACAATAAGTTCGGCAAGCAGAAATCAAGCCTGAGTGTAGACCATCTGTCGCAGGCCCTGGAACTCACCTCCGAAGGGGACACCACCAAGGAAGAGCAGAAGATCCTCGAAGGCATTGTTTCGTTTGGGAATACGGACACCAAACAGGTGATGAGGCCCAGGATCGATATTTTTGCCTTGAGGGAAGACATGAAATTCCCGGAGGTACTGGAAGAGATCAAAAAGAACGGATATTCGAGAATCCCGGTATTCTCGGACCATATCGACAAAGTGATCGGCGTGCTCTACGTCAAGGACCTTCTCCCCTATATAGACCGGAAACAATTCGCGTGGATCTCCCTCATACGCGAGCCTTACTTCGTTCCCGAGAACAAAAAGCTGGACGACCTTCTGCTCGAATTTCAGGAAAAGAAGATTCACCTTGCTGTGGTGGTCGACGAGTACGGGGGGACCTCAGGGATCGTGACCCTGGAGGATATCATAGAGGAGATCGTCGGAGACATCAGTGATGAATTCGATGATGAGGATCTGGTCTTCTCCAAACTCGATGACCATAACTTCGTCTTTGACGGGAAGACCACCCTCAAGGATTTCTACAGGGTTACCAAGATCGAGAACGAGACTGAATTTGAGGAGCAAAAAGGGGAATCTGAGACCATCGCGGGCTTCGTCCTTGAGATCGCCGGAAGTTTCCCCAAAAAGGGAGAGAAGATACATTTTAATAAATACGAATTCGTGGTGGAAAGCCTGGACAGGAAAAGGCTCAAACAAATCAAAATTACCCTGCCGCATGAGGTTTAAAACAACGGTACTTTTACTTTTGATACTGGGTATATTCTCTTCCTGTAAGGAGGAGGTACTGCCCAAGCCTAAGGCTCAGCTCAGGCTGGAATATCCCGAAGGCGATACCGCCTTGCTGCAAACCCCTGACTACTCCTTTGCATACAATAGCCTGGCTCAGATCAGGGACCAAAAATCCTCTTCCCTTACCCTGGATTACCCCTCCCTTAAAGGCGCTATCTACCTCACCTATAAGCCCGTGGAAGGGAACCTGCTGGAGCTCCTTTCCGATGCCCAGAAACTGTCTTACGAACACGTGATCAAGGCCGATAACATCATGGAGCAAAAATACATTGACGAATCGGGCAGGGTCTTTGGCATGTTTTACGAAGTGAAGGGGGATGCAGCCTCTCAGGCCCAGTTCTACGCAACCGACAGCACCCGTCATTTCCTCACCGGGTCCCTGTATTTTTACGCAAAACCGAATTACGATTCGGTCTATCCCGCAGCGGTCTACCTCCAGAAGGACGTACGCCGGATCCTCGAATCCCTCAAATGGAAATAAGAAGGTCATGGCTGAACTGAACGGCACCCAAATCCCCCAGTGTTACGAAAGGATCAAACCTTATATCCATCGGACACCCGTCCTTACGTCCCGCCTGATCAATACCATCACAGGGGCAGAGGTGTATTTCAAATGCGAGAATTTCCAACGGATGGGGGCCTACAAAATGCGGGGCGCCACCCATGCCCTGCTATCCTTGAGCGAGGAAGAGAGGCAAAAAGGGGTAGTTACCCATTCTTCCGGAAATTTTGCCCAGGCCCTTTCCCTTGCAGCGAAGGCCCTTGGTGTGGAGGCTCATATCGTTATGCCATCCACGGCGCCGGACGTAAAGAAGAAGGGGGTGGTTGAATACGGGGGAAAGATCTACGAATGTGAACCCACCCTGGAAGCCAGGAATGCCGCGGCCAATGAAATACAGGAACGTACCGGCGCTGCCTTCTTACACCCCTCCAACGATCCGGATGTGATCCTGGGACAGGGTACGGCAGCGTATGAATTCCTGCAGGATCATCCCGATCTGGATTATATTCTTACCCCTGTGGGGGGAGGCGGACTCATTGCAGGTACGGCCCTCGCAGCAGCGTATCTCAACCCCAAGGTGGAGGTCATCGGCACGGAACCCTTTGCAGTAGATGACGCCTATCGTTCACTGAAAAGCGGGAAGATCGAGGGAAATACGAGCACGAATACCATCGCAGACGGACTCAAGACCCAGCTGGGAAGCAATACTTTTCCGGTTATCCGCAAGTACGTAAAAAGGATTATTCGGGTAGAGGAAGAGGAGATCGTCGAGGCTATGCGGCTGATCTGGGAACGCATGAAGATCATCGTGGAACCTTCCAGCGCGGTGGCCCTGGCCGGACTGCAGCGGGAAAGCACCTATTTTAAAGGCAAAAAGGTCGGGATCATCATATCCGGAGGGAATGTGGATCTGGCCCGGCTCCCCTTTTAATTCTCTGAAAGGAGGGCCCTGGCCCTTTCTATACTGCCGTTGATGTCTTCCCTCAACCGGATTACCTTTTGTTCTTCTTCCAGCAACCAGGCCTTTTTCTCCTCACTGAGCTCCTTGCCATTGAGGATCTCATCGGAATCAAAGCGCGCCCCGAAACCCTGCATCCAATCCATCATGGATTGATGCGCTGCCTGCAGGTCCTTCATGGCCACCATGTACGGACTTCCAGCCTCAGAGGAGTCGGCCATTGGTTTGAGTCGGGCAACCAGCTTGCTGATCTCGCTCATTTTGGGCATCACCTCGTCGTGAACGGCGATGACTTCCTTCATTTTAGCTGAATTATCTTCTTTTTTATTCTCAGTCCTGCAGGCGGATATCAGCAGGAAAAAGGAGAGAAATACTAAAGTTGTCTTTTTCATAGGGGATGAGAATTAGCACAAATTTACGAAACTGTGTTCCGCCTATCCCATGAAAAACACCCATTTTTGCTGCAAAATTGGCAATTTTGAGCGATGTGAACAGAAAGTGGCTGTATCTGGTCGTCCTCTCCATCATTTGGGGGACCTCCTATATCCTGATCAAAAAGGGGCTGGAGGGATTCACACCCTTACAACTAGGGGCCGTTCGTATCGTGATCACATCGGTAGTCCTCCTCACCCTCGGCTTCAGGTCATTGAGGACGATCTCGGGGAAGGAATGGTACTGGGTGGCCCTGTCCGGACTCTTAGGCAGTTTTCTCCCAGTCTTCCTGTTCGCCTTTGCAGAGACGGAAATCGACAGCAGTATTGCTGCTATTCTCAATTCTCTGGTGCCCCTGTTTACCATTCTGATTGGTTTTGCGGCCTTTCGCATCTCCTTTTCCCGCAACCAGCTGGTAGGGGTCCTGGTCGGCCTGCTGGGTGCCATCCTGCTGATCGCCATGGGTTCTGACATCAATCCGGATCAGAATTACTGGTTTGCAGGACTGGTGGTTCTGGCTACCATCTTTTATGCTTGTAATGCCAACATCATCAAGAGCAAATTACAGGAGGTCTCGGCCATGGGGATCGCAGTGGGTAATATTGCCTTTATGATCGGCCCGGCCCTGCTGCTCCTGTGGTATTCCGGAGCATTAAGCAACCCTGTTCGCCAGGGGGAATATTTTATGAGTTCCCTGGGGTATGTGATGATCCTGAGTATCATCGGTACCTGTGTGGCCAAGGTGATGTTCAACAGGCTTATCCAGATCTCATCTCCGGTTTTCTCTGTCTCCGTTACTTACCTGATTCCCGTAGTGGGGATTTTTTGGGGGTTGATGGACGGGGAACGCTTTAGCCTTTGGCAGGTATTTGCTGCAGGGATCATCCTGGCAGGGGTATACCTGGTAAATAAAAAAAGAAGCACATCCCAAAGTTGAGATGTGCTTCTGAAAATTATAATCCCGGTAATTATTCGAAATCAGCTTCTGTGGGGCCGAAATTGATAACGGCTTCCAGTAACTTGGCTTCGATGGTTTGGGGTCCGAGGTTGCTGGTCCTCATCGTCGGAAACTTGATCCCGTCAAATTCCTGGTAGTCAGACAATGTGCTCTCCTGGTTTTGTGTCTGACCATTCATGGAGGTAACGGACGCTTCTTTGACCTTAAGACCAGTCTCCAAATCGTAATAATAAGTGGTCTGTACCACTTTTCCCGGAACCTCAATTTTGACAACCTCTTTGCCGTCAATTGTTTCTGTACCTCCAATTTTGGCATCCGGGTTAGCACTTATCATTTGTTCCGGAAAGATCCCCATGGAGTTCTTCATGTCTTGTTGTAGGTCGGGAGGCAAAGGCATTTTGTTTGCACCCTGCTTCATGTAAAGCTCATCCCCTTTTGCGATTACTCCCATCATGGGGGCGTTATTCATAAAAGTGGTCTGAGAGAACTTATCGGCGGTCCTTTTCTCCTCGATCTTGATAGTAGCACCCATGGCACTGCCTTCGTAGACGAGTTTCAGGGAATTGATTGCATCGACCTTGTCTTTCCCGCCAATGGCTTCAAAATACCTGTCTATCACCGATTGAACAGTCGTGCCTTCAGGTACGCTCGCCTCGTAATTGGGTTTTTCGGTCTCCTTGGCGTATTTATCGTAGTACTTTACCGGAACGATTTTCCCATTAAAGGTCACCTTTTCGAGGTTTTCCACAACCTCACTGCCTTTCCCCGCAACTACGATCCTCGCGTTGTCCGTGGAGAAATATTTCCTGGCCGCTGCCTGTACGTCTTCAATAGTGATCGCGTTGAGCCTTTCCAGGTAGGTCTTGTAGAAATCCTTTGGAAGGTCCTCTGTCTCGATATTCAGGGCGTACCTGGCGATGGTGGAGGGCCTTTCCAGGGCCATCACAAAATTCCCCACGTATTTCGCTTTGGTGTTTTCCAGCTCTTTTTGAGAAACAGGTTCCTTAGAGATTCGGTCTATCTCTTGCAGTAACTGCACGACGGAACTGTCGGTCACAGCATTTCTGACCTGGGCAAAAGCCCTGAACTGGGATGGAGCGTATTTATCGTCCCCGATTCGCGAATACGAGCCATAGGTATACCCCTTGTCTTCCCTCAGATTGAGGAACAAACGGGCTTCCCCTCCACCACCGAGAATCTGGTTGGCCACAATGGCAGGCAGGTAGTCTGGATCCTTCATTTTGAGGTCGACCAGGTTCTGTACGGCCACTTCCGACTGCACGGCGTTAGGGACATCCACGAAATTGATCTGGGTGTACTGGGCGTCTGAAGGCTTAGAATAGGAGAAGGAAGGAGGAGAAGCCTTGGTCCAGGGAGTGAACGCTTTTGTCACCAGTTCTTTGACCTGGGCGAAATCGACATCTCCAATGATCACCAGATAGGCATTGGCGGGGACAAAGTAATTCTGATAGAACTGTTTTACATCCAACAGACTTACATTATTCACGGTCTCTTCCGTAGTGAATTCCCCATAAGGGTGGCCCGTTCCATAGGCCAGGGCACTCTGTACCCTTTCGGCAATGGCCGAAACGTCTTTTTCCTGGGTCTTGAGGCCGGTGATGAGTTTGTCTTTTTCCTTGTCAAATTCCTCCTGGGTGAAATTGGGATTGATCGCTGCATCGGCCATCAATTCCAGGATCCTGGGGAAATATTTGGACAGGGAATTCGCAAAGGCACTTTGGGATCCAAAACTGATACTTGCCCCCAGGAAGTCGACCTCCTCATTGAATTCATCCTTTGGAATTGAAGTGGATCCGTTGCCCAGCAAAGACCCAGTTAGACTGGAGACTCCGGCCTTTTCCCCTTCGAGGATAGGCGGGTTGTCTATGGTGAGCTGGATGGAGACCCTGGGCAGTTTGTGGTTTTCCACCACAAGCACCGTAAGGCCGTTGTTCAATTCGAACCGCTGGGGTTCATCCAGGTTGATCTCCGGGGCGGGACCCGGTTCCGGCATCTTGGACCGGTCTATCTGAGCGGTAACGGATACCGTCAGGAATGCTATTAATAGAGTTGTATATATTCTTTTCATCGTACTAGTTGTCTGTTTTGTCCTTTGGTAAATATTCAATGACTACGCGTTGATTGGGCTTGAGGTACTTTTCAGCCACGGCCCTGATCTCTTCCCTTGTGATGGAACGGAAGATATCGATCTCCTTGTTGATCAGGTTGGTATCTCCGTACAACATGTAAGAGGTAGCCAGGGTGCCGGCTATTCCTTCAACGCTGGAGTTGGAGTTAACAAACCGGTTCTCAAACTTATTCTGAAGTTTCTGGTAGTCCTTTTCCGAGATGAGTTCCGTCCTTACCTTAGCCACTTCTTCTTCCATTTCTGCGGCCAGTACTTCCAGGGGAGTCTCCCCGACAGGCAGGGCGAAAACGAGATACATCCCGTAATCCTCCTGACCGATGTTGAAAGCCCCTACCTGCAGGGCTTGTTTCTGGTCATCGACGATCTTTTTGTACAACTTGGAACTTTTCCCGTCGCTGAGGTAGGTGGAGATCATGTCGAGCACATAGGCATCTCTTTCCGCGTATCCGGGGGTCCTGTAAGCGACCATGATCGCGGGTATCTGAATATTAGGATCATAGGCCTTGGTCCTGATCTCTGAAGTGATGGGTTCTTCCTTTGGATAAGAACGCACGATCTCTTTGCCTCTTGGAATGGGTCCGAAATAATCGGAGATCATCTTTTTGGTGGAAGGGATGTCTATATCCCCGGCTACAACTAATACGGCGTTGTTGGGGACGTAGTATTTTTTGTTGTAGGCGATCACATCCTCCAGGGTGGCGGCATCCAGGTCTTCCATATAGCCAATATTGGGATCCTTGTAAGGGTGAACCTTAAACAGGTTTTCCCCGAGTACTGGCAAGAGCTGGCCATATGGTGAATTGTCATACCGCAGCCTCTTTTCTTCCTTTACGACTTCCTGCTGGGTGTCAATCCCCACCTGGTTGATGATGGGATGCAGCATGCGTTCTGATTCCATCCACAGGCCGAGCTCCAGGTTGTTGCTGGGGAAGACCTCATAGTAATAGGTTCGGTCCTGGGAGGTGTTGGCATTGTTCCTGCCCCCGTTGGAGGAAACGATCTCAAACCATTTTCCTCTTTCGATGTTCTTGGTGCCTTCGAACAGAAGGTGCTCAAACAAATGTGCAAAACCGGTTCTACCTTCGGTCCTGTCTTTACCACCTACATGGTACATGACCGAGGTGGTCACTACAGGAGCGGTATTGTCCTGGTGGAGGATTACGTGGAGACCGTTGTCCAGTTCGTACTCCTCAAATTCCACTTCCTGGGCTCCTACGGTAAAAGCCGTTAGGAGCAGGGCCAAAAAGGGTACCTGAAATTTTCTTTTTCTCATGTGTCTGCTTTTTATTTTAATGTGAAAATTAGTGTTCCCGGATAGGTAAGAAGAATGCTTTAAACCCTCCGGTTCTAAGAGTGGTAAATATAAAAAAACCTATAGCTTTAACAAGAATTAACAGCTAAATTAACGATAATTTCATACTTTTTAAGTCGTCCAATTAACCGTAGAACTATGAAAAAAATCGCCTTACCCATACGCTTTGGGATCGCAGCCAGCGGAAGCCTGATCGCGTATTTTTTAATCCTCTCCCTTGTAGACTTGCATACCAATGTCTTTTACAGCCTCTTTAACGGGGTGATCACAGGGTTCGCCATCTATGAGGCTATCAAGTATTTTAGAATACAGGAAAAGGAGAAATTCTCCTATGGGACGGGATTTAAGGCAGGGATTGTGACCGGCTTTGTGGCCACCCTCATCTTTACCATCTTTTTCGCGATCTACTCTACTGAAATCGACCCCGAATTTCTCGCACATCTATCCGAACAGTGGTTCAGCAGTTTTGAGAGTTTTGAGGCCATCGTCTTCTTTACCGTCGCCATCATGGGCTTTGCCACCACCCTCGTCCTTACCCTTGCCTTTATGCAATTGTTCAAGTCCACGAATAATACCGGGAGATAAGGGTCTTTTTTCTCTGTAAAACCCTTGCTAATTATCAATTTAGCAGTATATTTGCACCCTCCTAAAACGCTCTTCGAGTAGAATCAGGAGATAACTTTAATTATAAGCTATGTATGCAATTGTAGAGATAGCAGGGCAGCAATTCAAGGTTGCGAAAGACCAGAAGGTTTACGTACACCGTTTAAAGGAAGAAGAAGGAAAGAAAGTTTCTTTTCACAATGTACTTCTTCTTGAGGACGGCAAGGACGTAACCGTTGGCGCCCCGGCTATAGACGGCGCAGCCGTAGAGGCTAAGGTCGTGAAGCACCTCAAAGGTGACAAAGTGATCGTCTTTAAGAAAAAAAGGCGCAAAGGGTATCAGAAGAAGAACGGGCACCGTCAGTTCCTCACTGAGATCCAGATAGAAAGTATTATTGCCAAAGGGGCCAAGAAAGCGGAAGCCAAACAAGAGGCCCCTGCCAAGAAGGAAGCTCCAAAAGCTGAAAAAGAGGCTCCAAAAGCTGCCAAGGCAGAAAAGGCACCTGTAAAAAAGGAAGCGCCAAAGGCTGACCTTAGCAACAACACGGTAGCTGAATTAAAGGAAATGGCAAAAGTAAAAGGACTCGAAGGGTATTCTTCCATGAAGAAGGCCGAGCTGATCGCTGCATTAAGTAAATAAGGAGAATACTCCGAATAAAATTTAGAATTATGGCACACAAAAAAGGTGTAGGTAGTTCCAAGAACGGAAGAGAATCAGAATCGAAACGACTAGGGGTCAAGATCTTTGGTGGCCAGGCAGCCACTGCCGGTAACATCATCGTAAGACAACGCGGAACAAAGCACAACCCCGGTGAGAATGTTTACGCAGGCAAAGACCATACCTTGCACGCCAGGGTAGACGGACTCGTTAAGTTCGAGAAAAAGGCGGGAGGCAAATCCTATGTCTCAGTGGAGCCTTTTGATGCCTGATTTAACTAAGTAACAAAATATAAAAAGCTCTTGGATTCCCAAGAGCTTTTTTATTGTTGAATAGTTTCCGGATCAATATCTGTAGTAATCCGGTTTGAAGGGTCCCTTCTGGGGGACACCAATATATTCCGCCTGTTCTTGGTCGAGTTCTGTCAGTTCAGCTCCAAGTCTGGAAAGGTGGAGCTTGGCCACTTTCTCATCCAGGTGTTTGGGCAGCATGTATACCTGGTTTTCGTATTTCTCTGCGTGTTTCCACAACTCGATCTGCGCCAGAGTCTGGTTCGTAAAGGAGTTGCTCATCACGAAACTGGGATGCCCGGTGGCACAGCCCAGGTTCACGAGACGGCCTTCAGCCAGGACCACGATATCCTTGCCGTCAATGGTGTACTTGTCTACCTGAGGCTTGATCTCATCCTTGGTATTTCCGTAGTTGGCATTCAGCCAGGCCATGTCGATCTCGTTGTCAAAATGCCCAATGTTGCAAACAATTGCCTTGTCCCTCATTGCCCTGAAATGCTCTTCACGGATGATATCCTTGTTCCCCGTCGCTGTGATGATTATATCTGCGGTTCCAATTACAGATTCAATCTTCTTTACCTCATATCCATCCATACAGGCCTGAAGTGCGCAGATCGGATCGATCTCAGTCACCGTAACGATGGATCCCGCTCCCCTGAAGGAGGCAGCCGTACCTTTGCCCACATCGCCATACCCGGCAACCACGACCCTTTTCCCGGCCAGCATGGTATCCGTAGCCCTTCGTACCGCATCTACCGCGCTTTCCTTGCACCCGTATTTGTTGTCGAACTTTGATTTGGTCACACTGTCATTCACGTTGATGGCGGGCATGGGCAGTGTGCCTTTTTTCATCCGCTCATAAAGGCGGTGTACGCCCGTAGTAGTCTCTTCAGATAATCCCCTGATCCCGGGCGCCAGTTCTGGGTATCGGTCCAGCACCATATTGGTCAGGTCTCCCCCGTCATCGAGGATCATATTCAGGGGCTTCCTGTCTTCCCCGAAGAATAGTGTCTGTTCTATACACCAGTCGAATTCCTTTTCATTCATCCCCTTCCAAGCATACACCGGAATCCCTGCTGCGGCAATGGCTGCAGCCGCATGGTCCTGAGTGGAAAAGATGTTACAGGAGCTCCAGGTGACTTCTGCCCCCAGGGCTACCAGTGTCTCTATCAGCACGGCCGTCTGAATGGTCATATGCAGGCAACCGGCGATCCTCGCCCCTTTCAGGGGCTTTTCTTTTCCGTATTCTTCCCTCAGGGACATCAGGCCGGGCATTTCTGCCTCTGCCAGTTCAATTTCCTTTCTCCCCCATGTGGCCAGTGAAAGATCCTTCACTTTGTAAGGGACATAGGGTATGGTTTTGGTGCTCATCTCTTATTTTATTTTTACTTTCGTTAGCATGCGGAAAACCGCCTTTTTTTGGATCTCAAAGATAGTGATAACTTAAAATATCCCATGCCTCTTTACAAAACAATAACAAAGGATCCCGGAGTCCGGATACGTATCTGGAAGATTACGGAAACGGAGGATAAACTGGCAAAGGGGATTTCACTAACCCCTCATTGCCAGGAGAGATATGAAGGAATGAGGTCTGAACTGCACCGAAGAGGTTTTTTAAGTATCAGGCACCTGATGGCATTGGAAGGATATACAGACCAGGACCTGTATTACGACGAACTGGGAAAACCGCATCTGAGGGACGGGTGTTTTATCTCTATCACCCATAGCTTTCAGTTCACCGCCATTGCGGTCAGCGACAAAATCCCCGTAGGCATCGACATCGAGAAGCAACGGGAGAAGATCCTGAAGATCGCTCATAAGTTCACCCCCATATCGGCCTATGGCTCCGACATCGACCCCGTTCTCCTGATGAGGAAATTGACCGTAGTATGGGGTGGAAAGGAATCACTTTATAAGATCAATTCTACTTTGGGTCTCAGTTTCCTCAAGCATATCGACATCAAAGACTTCGGAATGGAAGAGGGAATGACAAAAGGCTGCATCCACCTCAACGGGGAATCTTCCAGTTTCGAAATCCGTTTTCTGGAGTTTGAAGGCTTTACCTGTGCCTTTGCCCTCCAGCTGAACCCGGCTGACCCCGAATCCTATTTAATCCTAAACAAGAATAAAGCGCAATGAACATATCGGTTGAACTCACGCTGAGTCCGCTCCAGGACGATTTTGAAGCCCCCGTGGTCTCTTTTATCAAAGCTCTCAGAGCATCGGGCCTTAAAGTCGTTGAGAACCCTTTGAGTACACAGGTCTACGGGCCTTACGAAAAGGTCATGGATCTGATCCAAAATGAATTGAAGGAGGTTTTTGAGACCCTCGACCACGGCTTGCTTTTCATGAAGATCGTTAAATCGGACCGCAGCGCGTATGAACCCCATTTCTGATTTCTTCCTGGATCCTTACCGGGGGAGGGAGGCACACCTGGTGGTCCTGGAGGCCATAGCTTTTCTCTTCGGAATAGCCAGCGTGGTGTATGCCAAACGGGAGAACATTCTCGTCTATCCGACAGGTCTGGTTGCCACGGTCATTACGGTCTACCTGTTCTACACCGATGAGCTCTTCGGGGATATGATGATGAATTTCTACTATTCCATCATGAGTATTTACGGATGGTGGAACTGGGCGAGGAAGAAGGAGAATGAAAGAGTGGTGCACATCTCCAGGACCAATACGCGGGAAAAGGTCACAGGTGTGGTCATGTTCCTGCTCACCATGGGGATCACCTATGGGGTGTACCGGGCTTATGGAACCCTTATGGAGGGGTCTAATTACATAGACATCTTTACCTCAGGGGTGTTTTTTGCCGCCATGTGGTATATGGCCAACAAGAAACTGGAGAACTGGACCTTGTGGATCCTGGCCGATATCATAACCGTTCCCTTATACGCCTATCGGGGCTGGGGGATGCTTTCCCTTCAATATCTTATCTTTACGGTCCTTGCGATTCAAGGATACCTGGCATGGAAGAAAGACTTAGACAACTCCCTTCAGACATCACCAAAGTAGTACTGTTCGGACCGGAGTCTACGGGAAAAACGACTCTTTCTGAGGATCTGGCCGCACATTACAACACCCTGTGGGTCCCGGAGTATGCGAGGGAGTATCTGCAGGATAAATGGGACCGAGAAGGAAAGACTTGCGAACCGCATGACCTCCTGCCCATAGCCGAAGGACAGATAAGACTGGAAAATGAGTTGACCAAAAAAGCAGAGAAGCTTCTGATCTGCGATACGGACCTTCTGGAGACAATGGTGTACTCTGAGGCCTATTATCTGGGGTATTCTGATCCGGAGTTAAAAAAATACGCCCTTGAAAACACCTATGACCTTTACATGCTCACCTATATAGATACGCCCTGGGTTAAGGATGACCTCCGCGATAAGCCAGAGGAGAGGGAACTGATGTACAGGTATTTCAAAGAGACCCTGGAGAATTATAAGCGGAATTTCATTATTTTGAAAGGAGACCGGAAGACCAGGCTGAGAAAGGCCATTACACATATAGACAAACTACTCGGAAATGATTGAATTTAACCAGAGAGACATCAGGCAGATCGAAGAAAAGGGGATCAGCAAAAAAACGGTTGAGGATCAGATCAGGACCTTTATGGAAGGAATACCCAACGTTTCCCTCTATGCCCCCGCCGTGGTCGGTGACGGCATTCTCAGGGTCCCTTCAAAGGAAAAGGAGAGATATATACGGTCCTTTGAAAAGGCAATGAACTCCCTGTCTCTCCTGAAATTTGTTCCGGCTTCGGGAGCTGCATCCCGTATGTTCAGATCACTCTTCGCCTTTCTGGAAGGGTATAACCCTGGGGAGCAGTCCCTGGATTCCTACCTCAAGAAAAACAAGGACAGCCATTTAGTGCGGTTTTTCGAACAGGTGTCCGACTTCCCATTCTACGATCTGGTTCTCCGCAAGATGGGGATAAAGGAACTATCCTCTGATGAGGACAAATACCATTTCGTGCAAGAACTCCTCAGCGAGGATGGGCTGAACTACGGTTTTTACCCCAAAGGCCTCCTCCCCTTTCACAAATACGGAGAGCATCTCGTCACCCCTTTTGAGGAACACCTTTTTGAAGGAGTGGAATACGCCCGTGTGAAGAACAGGGCACGACTCCATTTTACGATCTCGGAACCACATCAATCCCTGTTCGACCAGGAATGGGAAAAGATCGGAAGCTTGGTCGAGAAAGAGACTGGTACAAGCTTTGATGTTGGGTATTCGTATCAAAGTCAGGCTACAGATACCATTGCGGTAACCCCGGAGAACGAGCCCTTTCGGAATGAAGACGGGAGCGTTCTTTTCAGGCCCGGAGGTCACGGGGCCCTGTTGAGAAACCTCAATGCACAGGATGCCGACATTATTTTCATCAAGAATATAGACAATGTGGTGACACGGGATCAATCCGAGGATACAGCAGCCTCTAAAAAACTCCTCGCAGGTGTGCTACTCGACCTGCAGAATAAGGTATTCCGGTATGCCGAACTCCTTGAATCAAACTCCATCAGCGGGGGTGATATGGAAGAGATCCGGGACTTTCTGGAGAGGGACCTCAATGTCCGGTTCTCAGACAGCTATGGCGGCTTTACCATAGGACAGCAAATAGAGATCCTGAAGGATAAACTACACCGGCCGCTCAGGGTGTGCGGGATGGTCAAGAACCAGGGAGAACCGGGAGGAGGGCCGTTCTGGGTGAGGGACAGGAATGGAAATGTCAGTCTGCAGATCGTGGAATCTGCTCAGGTCGACCTCGAGCGGGAGCATCAGGCAGTCATCTTCAGTGAAGCCACCCATTTCAACCCGGTAGACATCGTATGCGGGGTCAAGGACCACAAGGGTGAGAAATTTGACCTGCTCAGGTTTCAGGACGAGAAGCAGGGCTTTATCACCGGTAAGACCCAGGAAGGGAAGCCCCTGAAAGCCCTCGAGCTTCCGGGCTTGTGGAACGGGGGGATGGCCTACTGGAATACTATCTTCGTGGAAGTGCCCATCAGTACGTTTAACCCCGTCAAAACCGTTAATGACCTGCTAAAACCTGCCCATCAGGTATAAGAGCAGTAAATAGATCAAAGGAACATACCAATATTACGCTACTTGTGTGTATCTTTGACCCATCTCAAAGGGGTGCCTGATTTTCCTTCTTCCCGGACGGAAATGAAAGGCTGAGAGTAGACCCGATGAACCTGGGCGGGTAATGCCGCCAAGGGAACAGACCTTAACCAAATAATGGAAGGTCCGATTTGAGAAAGATTCAGACCCATGTTCGATTCTTTCCCAATGGGTATCTAAGAAATAAACGGTTCAACAGAATAACCACCCCTTTTATTCTAAACACGATTTGGAATGAAAAAAGGAGTATTGTTTGCATTTTTTGTCTGTCTTACGGGCATTCTCAGTGCCCAGGTACAGGAGAAGGATTCCACAGAGGCCAAAGAGATCGTGCTGGACGAGGTACTCGTCTCCTCGGTAAGGGTAACCAAGGAATCCCCAGTGACCTTCTCCAATATAACCAAAGAGCAGCTGGCCCCGAGGAACCTGGGGCAGGATATACCTATCCTGCTCAATTTCCTCCCTTCCGTGGTCACTACCTCCGACGCAGGTGCCGGAGTGGGATATACGGGAATACGGGTGAGGGGTAGCGACGCCACCCGGGTCAACGTTACGATCAACGGGATTCCCTACAACGATTCAGAATCCCATGGCACGTTCTGGGTAAATTTACCCGATTTCGCCTCCTCCACCGAAGACCTTCAGCTTCAGAGAGGAGTGGGAACATCCACCAATGGGGCCGGGGCTTTTGGGGCAAGCCTGAACCTCCTCACGGATGCCATATCCGAAGAAGGGTATGCGCAACTTTCTTCCTCCTATGGCAGTTTCAATACGATGCGGAACCATGTGAAATTCTCTACGGGATTACTCGGGGACGAATTCGAATTCTCAGGACGCCTCTCCAGGATCATCTCCGACGGATATATCGACAGGGCTTCGTCTGCTCTCGACTCCTATTTCCTCCAGGCGGCCTTCAGGGACAAAAACACCCTGGTAAAGGCATTGCTCTTTGGAGGCCATGAGATCACCTACCAGGCTTATTTTGGCATAGATGCCGAAACCCTCGCCACTGACCGCAGGTTCAATCCTGCCGGGCAGTACACGGATGAGAATGGCCAGACCCGATTCTATGAGAACGAGGTGGATAACTACAAGCAGGATCATTTTCAATTGCACTGGAATCAGAGACTGGGGCGGGGCTGGAACTCTAACCTCGCTTTGCATTACACAAGGGGGCGGGGCTATTTCGAGCAGTACAGGGAAGACGACGATTTTGAGACCTACGGGTTTGAACCCGTTACCGTCAATGGCGAGTTGATCACGGAAACCGACCTCGTGAGAAGGCGATGGCTCGACAATGATTTTTACGGGACCGTCTTTTCCCTCAACAGGGATTTTGAAAAAGTGAAGTTCATCCTGGGGGGAGGGTATAACTGGTATGAAGGCGATCATTTCGGGGAAGTGATCTGGGCCAGACTGGCCCCGGGTGCAGATATAAGGGATCGTTACTACGATGACACTTCCAGAAAGACAGACCTGAACCTTTACGCCAAAGCCAACTATCAATGGAATGACCAGTGGAGCTTTTACGGCGACCTGCAGCTGCGTTCCGTCAATTACCAGGCCAATGGGGAAGAAACCGGCCTGGTGGATGACACCTTCCATTTCTTTAACCCCAAGGCCGGGGTGATTTTCGACCTCAACAGGAATAACAACTTCTATTTTTCCTGGGCGGTCGCCAACAGGGAGCCCAACCGGAACGATTACGAGAACGGCAATCCCAAACCGGAACGCCTGAACGACCTGGAGCTGGGCTGGCGTTATATTTCCCCTGACATTCAGGTGAACACCAACCTATTTTATATGAGGTACAGGGACCAGCTCGTCCTCACAGGGGAACTGAACGACGTCGGGGCGCCCCTGAGGGCCAACGTAGGGGACAGTTATCGCCTTGGACTGGAAGTGGATGCAGCCCTGAAACTGGGGAAGTCCTTTATGTGGCAGCCCAACCTGGCCCTGTCCACAAACAAGAATATAGATTACGTTTTCCAGAGGGACGGGGTACTGGAACAACTGGGTAACACCAATATCTCGTATTCTCCCGGGATCATTGCCGGGAATCGGATCGCTTATCAGCCAAACCAGGATTTCATCCTGGCTCTCCTGACCAAGTATGTAGGAAAACAGTATATGGGAAATATAGACGCCGAATCTTCGGTCCTGGAAGCCTATACACAAACGGATCTGAACGTGTCTTACGAGATCAGGCCGTCATCCTTGCTAAAACGGATCGTCTTTTCGGCCCTGGTAAACAACATCTTCGATGCTAAATATGTCTCCAACGGATATTTCTTCACCTTCGATG
Source organism: Muriicola jejuensis (assembly GCF_010671595.1). Classification (GTDB taxonomy): domain Bacteria; phylum Bacteroidota; class Bacteroidia; order Flavobacteriales; family Flavobacteriaceae; genus Muriicola; species Muriicola jejuensis. The sequence goes on from NZ_JAABOP010000001.1 coordinate 1,586,934, forward strand.
ACACCTTCAGCAACCCCGGTACCACCACCACGGTTGAAGGCGCAGGGTATTATCCCCAGGCCGGGATCAATTTCCTGGCAGGGATACAACTCGAATTTTAGTGGTATAACTCCCGGGAATGGGGGTCGGAGTCCGATCAATTGCTGATGATGATGACATTCCCACTCTGGCTGGCCCTGTATTCGAGCATGTTGAAATAGCGGTTGCCGTCTTGTGGTACCGAAAGTTGCTGCCCGGTGAAGAGGCTGTACTCAAAATTTTCACAAGGACAGACGGCGGTTTGCCCGTCGAGCTGGGTCGTGGAACAGGGACTGGGGGAATGGTTGGGGCAACTCGCCTCAAAGGCCCGGAATGCGAAACCGGTGTTCATGACAAAAACCCCGCGGATTCCTACTCCCTGTGCTCCGATGTAGACCGCGTTCCCGGGGTTGGTCAGGGGGCTGTACAGGGGGAGGTTGAGGTTGATCTCAAATCGGAAACCGATCTCCTGCAGGTAGGGATTTCGCTGTCCCTGGTCATTGCTGCAGGCGAGCAGGAGCACAAAAACGGTAATAATTCTCAATATTCTCATAGGTTACGGCCTGAGGGTCTCCCTGCAAAAGTCATCAAAATTTCTGTATCTTTGATTTTAATCCTCTCGAAAATACGTTCCCGGTGGGAGCGTTAGATGCAGGGGATTTTCTATTTAATTAACGAGGACGATATGAGCAACGTATCTTATTACACCGCAGAAGGATTAAAGAAATTAAAAGAAGAACTCAATCACCTGAGGGACGTGGAGCGTCCACGAGCCTCACAGGCTATAGCCGATGCAAGGGATAAGGGCGACCTCTCCGAGAATGCCGAATACGATGCGGCAAAGGAAGCACAGGGCCACCTTGAACTCAAAATCGCCAAGTTGGAAGAAACCCTGGCCAACGCCCGACTTATAGATGAATCCCAGTTGGATACTTCCAAGGTGTTGGTGCTGTCTACCGTCAAACTTCGAAATAAACAGAACGGGATGGAGATGACCTACACCCTGGTAGCCGAAAGCGAGGCAGATCTAAAGGCCGGGAAGATCTCCGTGACCTCTCCGATAGGAAAAGGACTCCTCGGGAAGAAGGTGGGGGAAACGGCTGAGATCAAGGTTCCCAATGGCACCTTAAAACTGGAAATACTGGAAATCAGCAGGAAGTGAGGTAGAATATTCATTATCTTTAATCCTGTCATGCAAATGACAGGATTTTTAATTTCCAGAACATGCCTAGCATCTTTACCAGGATCATACAGGGGGAAATCCCCTGTTATAAGATCGCAGAGAACGACCGATTTTTTGCCTTCCTCGACATCAATCCCAACGCCATCGGGCATACCTTATGTGTCCCCAAAAAGGAGGTCGACAAATTGCTGGACCTCGATGAAGAAACCTATACAGGCCTCATGGCATTCGCCAGGAAAGTAGGCCTGGCCTTAGAAGCGGCCGTTCCGTGTAAGCGGGTAGGGATGACGGTCATCGGCCTGGAAGTACCCCATGTTCATGTACACCTTATTCCTCTCCAAACTATGGCGAACGCAACCTTCCAGCATAAGGTCTCCCTTACGCCCGGGGAATTTGAAGAGGTGGCCGCAAGAATCAGAGCCAGTCTTTGAGGATGCCTGCGAAATAGAGGTACGCCAAAACACCTGCGAGAATCACCAGTGCAGCCAGAAGCCAGACCGATAATTTGGTCAGTTTCACGCTGCTGGGTTCAGGGACGGTAAGCTTTTGAAAGTATTCGAAACTTCGCTCTATGTCTTCCGTCCAGGACACCGGATAGATGACGGAGCCGCAGGTAAGACATTTGATCTCGTGGCTGACCTCCGATGTGGTCTTGTTAAAGAGCCTGCTGATTAGATGCTTCTGATAGAAGGTCAACTTCAGTTCCTGGTTGAAGCATTCCGGGCAGTTGTTCTTCAGATCGGCCTCTTTGATCATCTTCAGTTGTTCCTTGGCCATAACTATGGGTTTATCAGTAATGAGATTTGCATGATAGTGCCTTGCTTACTCGAGGTCAGGACTTTTATCCTGCCCTTGTGATATTCCTCAACGATTCGCTTTACCAGGGATAAGCCCAGTCCCCATCCTCTCTTCTTGGACGTAACACCAGGCTCGAAAATGGTGTGGAAGTCGCTTTTCGGGATCCCCTGTCCCGTATCGGATACCAGGATATTCACGTATTTCCCCTCGGGAATGATCTCTATGGAGATGGAGCCTTTTCCCTTCATGGCATCGATCCCGTTCTTTACCAGGTTCTCGATGGTCCAGTTGTAAAGGGCAGCATTGAGCATGATCGGGAGGGATTCTACCCTGGGGTGGAAGGAGAACTGTATCAGGCGTGAGCTGCGCAATTGAAGGTATTCATAGGCCTTCCTCGTCTCTTCTACAATGTCTAACCGCTCCAGCTTGGGCAGGGATCCGATATTGCTGAAGCGTTCAGTGATGGTTTGCAATCGGTCAATATCCTTTTCGATCTCTTCTGTGATAGAATTGTTCAGGTCCTCTTTCTTCAGCAATTCATTCCATCCCAGCAGGGAGGTAAGGGGGGTGCTGATCTGGTGTGCGGTCTCCTTGGCCATCCCCGCCCAGAGTTTATTTTGCTCCGAGGCCTTGTTTGTCTTGAAGAAAAAGAAGATGACCGTACCAAAGAGAAGGATGATCAGCAATAAAGCTATAGGGTAGTATTTAAGTTTGTTCAGCACTTCTGAATTCCCGTAGTAGAGCGTTGCCAGGGTCTCCCCGTCATAGGTGATGGCGATCGGGGTGTTCTCATCCCGGAACCTGGCTATCTTTTTCCGGATCTCCAGGGAATCTGCTTCCACTTCTTCAGGCATGTTGTTCGTCTTTATCGACCCGTCCCTGTTGACCAGGATCATGGGCGTGGAGGTATTGTTCTGGAAGATCTTGACATGAAGGTTTCCGAGGTCCCTGTCTTCTGAGGATTGAAGAAGCTCAGACTGAGCGGTCGCCCAGATCTCCATCTTGTGTCGCTCTTCCTCCTTGAATTTCTTAAAGAAACTATTGGTATTCCAAAGGATAAGACTTACGATAACAAAGGATGCTATCAGCAAGATGAGATTGTTGAATTTGTTTTTCGGATTAATGGTCATCCTCTTTTAACCTGATTTAAAGATAACTTAATTTGATCTCTTTTGTTGCATTTGAAGCAGATGGAGGGTTCCCATATTGGGCACAATTTACGTACCTTTGTTCCCTATGTCAGAGACCGTAACCATACTCCCTGCTGAAGTTCCCGTAGCCCAACTTCACGGCTATTTGCTCGGAGCTGTGGGTCCCAGGCCCATCGCATTTGCCAGTACGGTGGACAAGGGAGGAAGGCCTAACTTGTCGCCCTTCAGTTTCTTCAATGTATTCAGTGCCAATCCCCCGGTCCTTATCTTTTCCCCGGCCCGGAGGGTAAGGGACAACACCACCAAACACACTTTAGAGAATGTACTTGAAACGCGGGAAGTGGTCATCAACGTGGTGGATTACGATATGGTACAGCAGATGTCCCTGGCCAGTACGGAATACGCCCAAGGGGAGAACGAGTTCATCAAGGCCGGGCTTACCATGGTGCCTTCAGACGAGGTAAGACCCTATCGGGTAGGGGAATCCCCTGTTCAGTTCGAATGCCGGGTTACCAAGGTAGAACCCCTGGGAGAAGAAGGGGGCGCAGGAAATCTTGTGTTTTCAGAAGTGGTCCGAATTCACATTAAGAAGGCAATACTGGATCCGGACGGAGGCATAGATCAGCACAAAATAGACCAGGTGGCCAGGATGGGGGGAAACTGGTATACCCGGGCGAGATCCGGAATGTTTGAGGTCCCCAAACCGCTGAGTACAAAAGGGATGGGGGTTGACCGTCTCCCCGAACAGGTTCGAAAAAGTCCGGTGCTGACAGGCAATGACCTGGGGATGCTCGGTAACGTGGAGAGTCTGCCTTCTGAAGAGGCCGTAAAGGCATTTCTGAAAGAACACCCGAACCTCATTACCCTGCAGGGCAACCTTGAAAAAATACATCAAAAAGCAAAGGAATTTTTAATGGAGAACGATGTGTCTTCCGCCTGGAAGGTACTCATGTTAAATCAGTAAATATGGAAATACAAGGCAAGATTAAAATGATCGATGAAACCAAGACCTATGGGTCTAATGGTTTCCGCAAAAGGGAGGTGGTCGTGACCACGGAGGAGCAATACCCACAACACATTATGATCGAATTCGTACAGGACAAAACGGACCTGCTGAACGCATTCAATGAAGGGGAGAGCGTAAAGGTCAGCATCAACCTGAGAGGCAGGGAATGGGTAAATCCGCAGGGGGAGACCAAATATTTCAATTCCATCCAGGGATGGCGGATAGAAAAACTTACCGCTGAAAACGAATCTGCTGGTATGCCACCCATACCTCCGATGGATGCTTTTGAACCCGCCAACGAACTGAATGAAGAGGATCACGACGATCTTCCTTTCTAAGGTCTGAGGGTTATCCCCAGGAAAATAAACCCACCTACCCGTGAAGAACGAGAACAGGCCCATCACTTTTCTGGATGACCGGTTGATCTTTCCACCGGTGGAGATGGCCAATCCCGAAGGGCTTCTGGCCGTAGGGGGGGATCTTTCCCCGGAACGTCTTATTCTGGCCTACCGCAACGGCATCTTTCCCTGGTTCAGTGAAGACTCCCTCATCCTGTGGTGGAGTCCGGACCCGAGGATGGTCTTATTCCCTTCCAGGGTGAAAGTGAGCAGGAGTATGCGAAATACCCTGAACAGGGGAATTTATAAGGTCACCCGTGACCACGCCTTCAGGGAGGTGGTCGAAGCATGTGCAAAGGCCCCCAGGCCGGGTCAGAACGGCACCTGGATCACCGGAAAGATGATCGAAGCCTATATCGAATTGCACCGCAAGGGGATTGCCCACTCCTATGAGGTCTGGGAAGATGGAGAATTGGTGGGAGGGCTTTATGGTCTGGACCTCGGTCATGTGTTCTGCGGGGAAAGTATGTTCAGCAGGTCTCGTGATGCCTCCAAATGCGCCCTGATCCAACTGGCTGAAGATCTGAAAGAAAAAAAGTACAGCCTTATCGACTGTCAATTGCACACCACTCACCTGGAAAGCCTGGGGGCAGAACTGATCCCCAGGTCGGATTACCTGAACATCTTAAAGGGAAAAGATTACCGAGGAGTTTAAGAAAAGGACCGGCCGGGTGTCCCCGGTGTAATTTTCCAACCTGTATTCAAGCCCGGTCTGGAATTGTAGATCCGCATCGAGGCGCCATCCGACCATAGCTGCGAATCACTGGTCGAACTGGGGAGATACTCCCTTGGCAGCACTCAAAAGGGCTTCGGTATTGAGGAAAAGGTAGGCTTCACGTACATCCACCTTCTCACCCTGGAGGGGGAAGTCAAGCGTAAACCGGTACCTGAAACGATGTATGGTCAGGTCCGGGAAAATGCGTTGTTCTGAACGCAGGCGGTGGCCATACCGCACTATCAGGGGTCTTGAGGTGATGTTTAATTGCTGGGTTAATCTGAATTCATTCTCCCGGGCAGGTTCAAAGAGTTTTCTGAATCGATACATGAGCCCTAAGCCAAAACTCGTATTCGCACCAGACGAGAAAGTGGAGAAATGGGAAATATCCAGGTTCCTTCCCTGAAATTCCATTTCCCGATTTCTCAAGATATAATTCCTGCTGCTGATGGCGAGGTTGTGGTTGTAGTGTGGCAGGACCTTATAGTTAAGGGCCATCTGGGGTTGGAGGTAGGCTGTGAAAGATTCCTGTGCCACAAGTTCGTGGAACCCAAAAAAAACAACGATGACCAGCAGGGATCTAATACAGGATATGGTCATAATTGGGGGGTAATGACTTCCTTCGGGAGATGAAGATGCCCTCGGCATCAAAGAGGTATTCGTACTCTTCACGCCCCGAATCGGTCCTGCAGGATACTACCAATTCATAATTGATATAAGGCAGCAGGAGGTTCTGAAAAGCATCCTTCATCACTTTTTCCAGGTTTTGGTTTCCGGTCACCGGATATTGCTGCTGTAATCTTCTGACCTTGAATTTGCCACAATCGTTTTCCAGGTAAGCAGAGATCCCGGCATAGACATCTTCGGGGACATCAACTTCCTTCACCAGAAGTTCGATATCTTCGAGTTCTCCGACCGCGCTGAATTCGACGCTGTAATGGAGCCTGTCTTTCCTGAATTTAGCCTCAAAACTCGTTGTGCTGCTGTCGATCTCCTTGTAGAACCTGAGCCTCCGAACACCTTCGATCTCCTCACGGATAAGTAACAGGGCATTTTGAGGGAATTCGGATTTTTTGATCCTGAATTCGCGCTCATACTTGGCCTGCCCCTGTAAACAGAGGGTACAAAACAGGGTCAGTCCTGTAAATAGGACACTAAACTTTGTCATAACGAAAACAGGATGTTAAGTGATCATTGACCATGCCCGTAGCCTGCATATGGGCGTATACCACGGTACTCCCAACAAATTTAAACCCCTTCTTTTTCAGGTCGGCACTAAGACGGTCAGACAGATCGGTCCTCGCCGGAAGATCAGAGAGCGTTTTAAAGGAATTTTTGATCGGTGTGTGATTTACAAATCCCCAGATATAGTCGCTGAAGGTCCCAAATTCATTCCGGACCCTTATAAAGGCATTCGCATTGTTCACGGTGGCATGGATCTTCAATTTGTTCCTGATGATCCCGGGATCATTCAGCAGCAGGGTTATTTTCTCGGAGTCGTATTTCGAAATTTTATAAAAATCGAAGTCGTCAAAGGCCCTGCGGAAATTTTCCCTCTTGTTCAGGACGGTCAACCAGCTCAGTCCTGCCTGGAAGGTCTCCAGAGTCAGGAATTCGAAGAGGATGGCATCATCTTTAACCGGCACGCCCCATTCCTCGTTGTGGTACCTCACATACCTCTCGCTGCCTTCGCACCAGCCGCATCTTTCCAGGCTCATAGGCTGTCATACTTTCTTTAAAGATAGTAGGAAAATATTAAATTCTCCTGATTCAAAAATGGGTGAACACACCTTTTGGATATTGGCAATCAGCTGGAATACACAATGCCGATCCTGGGTTGCAAAGCCCGATGATTATCTGTGGAAAGGAAAAAAAGTAAAGACCTGAAGGACCATGGAGATCTTCAGGTCTGTTATCAAATGAAGGAACCATTCCTCTTGGGAATACTCGGGCGTATCGCTTAGCTTGTTTTACTTCTGGATCAAGGCCTCAGGGGGAGGAAGATCGATGTAAAAGGAGCGAACCTTTATGAACGTTCCTGGTGCAGGAACTTGATCTTGATATCACCCTCTATCTGCAGGGTGTAGCCTGCATCCCTGGCCTGAAGGATAAGGTCCTTTACCTGGGTTTTAGCCTCTTTGAGTTCTTTTATCCTGTGTTCGGAATGTACAGAATCAATACCGAATCTCTCTTGTAAACTCAGGATCTGAAGGTTGTGAAATTTGATCTTATCTCCGATAAGTGAAAAGAGGATATCCGCAGCTTCGGCAGGGGTATAAGTCCCCTCCACCAACTTGATGGTGGTCTGTTCCTTTTTGATTTCCGTTTGTTGAGTTTGCATGTATGTGATTTAAGGTGAATGAATATTACTTTCTAACCGTTACGAGTTTCATAAAGACGATGCACCCTAAAATAAAACCGAGGGCGATCAGTTCCCTGAACATGAGTTCATAGTGCATGGACAGGGCCATAAAGCCAAGAAAAAAAGCGGAACTGAGGGTGAGAGTGATCAGAGTTTTAGTAGATAGCATAACGGGATGTTTGGTGAATATATCTTCTCGTGGAATTTTATTTTTGGCAAATGTCGGGTCTTTGCATCATATATTTTTATTTATATTTAAAATGTGAAACATAAATACTATTTATGAATTATACTTTACAACAACTCAGGATCTTCAAGACGATAGCCGAGACCAAGAGCATTACCAAGGCTTCCGAGATCCTGCACCTAACGCAACCGGCGGTGTCCATACAGCTGAAAAAGCTACAGGAACAGTTCGATATTCCCCTTACAGAAGTGATAGGGCGGCAGTTGTACATTACTGAATTTGGGAATGAGATCGCACAGGTAAGTGAGCGAATCCTCAACGAGATCCAGACCATCCGCTACCGGTCCCGGGCATATAAGGGGCAGTTGGTGGGTACTCTTAGGATCTCCATCGTCTCAACGGCCAAGTATGTAATGCCTTATTTCCTCTCGGGGTTTATGAGGGAACACCAGGGGGTTGACCTTCAGATGGATGTTACAAATAAGGCGGGGGTCATCGGGAGTCTTGAAGAGAATGCGGTGGATTTTGCGCTGGTATCCGTTTTGCCTGAGCAATTTGATATGGATATGGTCACTTTGATGAAAAACAAACTCTTTTTAGTGGGAAGCAAGGCCCCCGTAGAGAAAGGGAGAAACGTTAAAAAATCGGATTTCGAAAAGCTGCCTTTTATTTTCAGGGAGAATGGTTCGGCCACGCGCAGGGCGATGGTCGATTTTCTACAGGCCAATGGGATACGGACGGGAAAGAGGATGCAGCTTACTTCCAATGAAGCTGTGAAACAGGCGGTAATCGCCGGTTTGGGGTATTCCATTATGCCCATCATCGGCCTTAAGAACGAACTGAACATGGGTTCACTTCAGATCCTGCCAGTCAAAGGATTGCCCATCAGCACTACCTGGAATCTGATCTGGCTGAAGTCAAAGAAATTCTCTCCTATTGCCGAGGCTTACCTGGAATATGTCAGAGCTGAAAAGGACGCCATCATAAGGGAAAAGTTCCAGTGGTATGAGGGGTATTAGCGATTGGAATAGGATACAAAAAAACCGGCCTGCCGTTTCCTTTTGAAAGGAAGGACAGGGCCGGTATCAGAGAACAAACACTTATTTTTTCAGCTCACCGGAAGTAAGGGCATCTTCCAGGTAGGCGTCTACAGTATTAAAATTCCTGAAGAATTTTTTTCCATCAGTACGTTTCAGGGTTACCCTGGTATCGCCATCTGCGGTGTAGGCATAGTCTACCACTTCCACTTCTTGACCGTAAACGGTCTTCATGTCAGCAATCCCACCCCTTTTTATAATGAAGTTCTTTCGGGGAAATAGAATGTAACGGTATTCGTGAGACAGCGGTTCAGCAATGGTCAGAACGGTCCCTTTTTCGACGGGCACCTGTTGTGTTTGCTGCGCCTGAAGCAACGCGCTACCACCGAGGAAGCAGGCTACCAAGATCAGAGTTCGTAACATGGTTTATCAGTTTTGTCGTTCACCTCAAAAATAAAAATACTTACCTACATAACCAAGCAATACTATTGTTAAAAAATAGTTAAACTATTAGCACATGAAAGTAATACTATTATTTTTGCTTCGTCTTAAAAAAAATAGAGATGAAACATCTGTTGCAGACCATCAAGATCGAAGTGAATAACAAGACTTTTGTAAAAGATCCGGAGTCGTCTGCCCTGGGTAAACGGATCGTTGAACACAGCATCCTGATGATACACGAACTGGGGTTCGATTCTTTTACTTTCAAGAAATTGGGCGACAGGATCGGTTCTAATGAAAGTTCCATCTATCGTTATTTCGAGAACAAGCACAAGTTGTTGCTCTACCTGACCTCCTGGTATTGGGGCTGGCTGGAGTATCAGTTTGTCTTTGCCACTAACAGCATCGCAGATCCCGCCGATAAATTGAGGAAAGCCATAGAGGTCGTGAGCAAACCGGTGGTCCTCGACGCTTCCTTCTCCCATATCAATGAAGTATTGCTCAATGACATCATCGTTAACGAGTACTCAAAATCTTACCTGACTAAAGAAGTGGATACCGAAAATAAGGAAGGCTATTTCGAGGTGTACAAACGCCTGGTCTTGAGAATAAGTGAGATGATTCGGGAGTTGTGTCCGGAATATCCCTTCCCGTCCAGCCTGGCCAGCACCGTGCTTGAAGGTACGCTGCACCAGTATTTTCTCGTGCAGCACTTTCCTTCTCTTACAGATTGCAGTGATGGGGTGCCTCCCACAGACTACTTCACAGATCTCGTTTTTAATTCAATTGACACATAAGAAATGGCTAAGACCGTACTCACTGCCTGGCAGCGCCTGCTGGGCCTTTTGAAACTGGATAAAAAGGACATTTTCCAGATCTTTTACTACGCGATCTTTGCCGGCTTGGTGAACCTTTCCCTTCCTCTGGGGATTCAGGCCATCATCAACCTGATACAGGGAGCTCAGATCAGCACTTCCTGGATCGTTCTCGTGATCCTGGTAACCCTGGGGGTAGCTTTTGTAGGGATCCTGCAGCTGATGCAGATCAGGATCATTGAAAACGTACAGCAAAAGATCTTCACCCGGGCATCCTTTGAGTTCGCCTACAGGTTTCCGAAAATAAAGCTCAGTGAACTCAGGAATTTTTATCCACCCGAGTTAGCGAACAGATTTTTTGACACCCTTACGGTGCAAAAAGGGCTGGCCAAGATCCTGGTCGATTTCCCGGCGGCCTTGCTTCAGATCATTTTCGGTCTGATGCTGCTCTCATTTTACCATCCGTTCTTTATCATCTACGGCTTTCTGCTGCTCTTCCTGATCTATCTCGTCTTTAAATTCACGGCTCAAAAGGGCCTTGAGACCAGCCTTCAGGAGTCTGAGAACAAGTACAAGGTGGCTCACTGGTTGCAGGAAGTTGCCAGGTCTATCCTCAGCTTCAAATTATCTGGTAAAACGAGCCTGGCCATGGATAAGAATGATATGCTGGTGGAAAAATACCTGGAAGCCAGGGAGAGCCATTTCCGAATCCTGGTGATCCAGTTCATCCAGATGATCGGATTTAAGGTATTGGTCACCATAGGCCTCCTCCTTATAGGGGGGATCCTGGTACTTAACCAGGAAATGAATATCGGGCAGTTCGTAGCGGCCGAGATCATCATCCTCCTGGTCATCAACAGTGTGGAAAAACTGATCCTCGGGCTCGAGACCTTTTACGACCTGCTGACCTCCCTGGAAAAACTGGGTCAGGTAGTAGACAAGCAACTGGAGCCCATAGAGGGAGAAAGACCCTTTAAGGAGAACGACCCTTTCAACGTTGAGCTCAAAGACGTGGAATACAACATTCCCGGCACCAACATTCAGATCATCAGGGGAGTTTCCCTGAATATAACTCCGGGTTGTACCATTCAGATCAAGGGGGAAAGCAGTTCGGGCAAATCTACCTTGCTCAGGTTGATCGCTGGTATCATTGAGCCCGACAGGGGTATGATCTACATCAATAACGTTTCCCTTAAACAGATCTCCCTGAATTACTACAGGTCCCATATCGGCCAATCCCTGGCTGAAGAGTCGCCCTTCGAGGGAAGCATCCTGGAGAACATTACCTTCGGAGATGATTCCATTACGGATGAGGAAGTCTACTGGGCGCTCGATAAGACCGGACTTACCGAATTCGTCAAAGACCAGCCCCGTGGCCTACGGACGATGCTGTACCCGGAAGGGCAGCAGATACCCTATGTGGTTTCCAAAAAGATCGTCCTGGCCAGGAGTATCGTCCGAAAACCCAGGCTCCTGATCCTGAAGGATCCCCTGGATCATTTCAATCCGGCCGAGGCCGAAAAGATCATCGATTTCCTAACGGACAGATCGAATCCATGGGCCCTGGTCGTCGTAAGCCAGAATCCGAGATGGACGAAGAAGTGTACCCGAATCATTACTATGAAAGCAGGAAAAATCACTAACGAAAGTTAATAAGGCCATGTTGAATATATCTCCCAATAAACTCAATAGGAAAGTGGATCTGATGCCCTTCAGGTCATCCCAGCGGGTATTCCACGAGAGGGACCACAAGCATTTCAACCGCTTTCTGATGGTCTTTTCCCTCATCGGGTTTATCGTACTTTTCCTGCCGTGGACACAGACCATATCCGGGGTCGGATATCTCACCACCCTCAATCCGGAACACCGCCCACAGACCATACAATCCCCCATTCCGGGACGGATAGAGAAATGGTTTGTGCAGGAAGGGGATTTTGTGAACAAGGGGGATACCATCCTCTTTATTTCGGAGGTCAAGAATGAGTATTTCGACCCTGACCTGATCTCGAGGACAGGAGATCAGATCCGGGCTAAATCCCTTTCGGTTACCTCTTACCAGGAGAAGGTAAAGGCACTCAATTCCCAGATCGGGGCCTTGCAACAGGAGCGAACCCTCAAGCTCGAACAGGCGAGGAACAAGTTGCTTCAGGCCCGCCTCAAAGTACAGAGCGACAGCATAGACCTGGAGGCCGCTAAAACGAATATCACCATTGCCCAAAGGCAGTATGACCGGGTTGTTCAGCTCGAGAGAGAAGGGTTGAAAGCGATCACGGATGTGGAAGAGAAAAGGCTTAAACTGCAGGAGACCCAGGCCAAACTGATCTCCCAGGAAAATACCCTGCTGGCCTCCAAGAACGAGATCATCAACGCAACCGTGGAGATCAACCGGATACAGGCAGAGTACACAGACAAGATATCCAAGGCGCAGAGTGACATGTTCACAGCCCAGTCGAACCAGTTCGACTCCGAAGCACAGGTCACCAAACTGGAGAACGAGTACACCAATTATGAGATCCGAAGTCAGATGTACTACATCCGTGCGCCCCAGAGCGGTTATATCAATAAGGCCATTCAGGGAGGCATTGGGGAAACCTTTAAGGAGGGAGACAAGTTGGTAGGCATCATGCCTTCAGAATACGCCCTGGCCGTGGAAACCTATGTAGCGCCTATAGACCTGCCTTTGATCCATATTGGGGAAAAGGTCAGGATACAGTTCGACGGCTGGCCGGCGATCATTTTCAGCGGTTGGCCCAATGTATCCTATGGTACCTATGGTGGGAAAGTGGTAGCTATTGAGACTTTTATCAGCAGTAACGGAAAGTACAGGATACTCCTTGCGCCAGATCCGGATGACCACGCATGGCCAAAGGATATACGGGTAGGTTCAGGGGCGAACACACTTGCCCTGCTGGAGGACGTACCCATATGGTTCGAACTCTGGAGGCAGCTTAATGGCTTCCCGCCCAACTATTACCAGCCAGAGGATGGAATGGCACAAAGCAATAAAAAATAAGGATGAAGCGGTCTCTTTCTTTATTCTTACTTCTTTGCACCTTCTCCCTCACAGGACAGGTGGCAGATTCCCTGGTCCTGAATTTCAGGGAGTATCTGGGGTATGTAAAAAAGTACCATCCGATCGCCCGGCAGGCAGACCTGGTCATTGCAATTGGGGAGGCCAACCTTATGAAGGCCAGGGGTGGATTTGACCCCAAGGTGGAGGTGGACTACAACAGGAAGCAATTCAAGGGGACGGAGTACTATGACCGACTCAATGCCACCTTTAAGATACCTACCTGGTACGGGATCGAACTCAAGGGGAATTTCGAGCAGACGGAAGGGGAATTCCTGAATCCGGACGAGACTTTGCCTGACGATGGTTTGTACAGTGCAGGGGTTTCCTTTTCCCTGGGGAGGGGATTTTTGGCCAACGAGCGCATGGCTACCCTTCGCAAGGCGAAATTTTTCAGGGAACAGACCCTTGCAGACAGGGATCTGCTGATCAACGACATCCTTTTTAACGCCTCTGTAGCCTATTTTGACTGGCTGCAGGCCTATAATGAAAGGGAAATATTCAGTCAGTTTCTCGAGAATGCCCTGATCCGCTTTGAAGGGATCAAGGCAAGGGCGATCGCTGGTGACATCGCCTCTATAGACACTGTTGAGGCGAAGATCGCCTATCAAAACAGGGCCTTGAGCCTTACCCAGGCCGAGGTTAACCTCCGGAATAAAGCCCTGGAACTGTCTAATTTCCTGTGGATGGCGAATGACGTCCCGGTTGAACTCAGGGAAGGGGTGATACCGGATACTTCCCTCCAGGGGGAAATAGACCTGGCCCTGGAGATCTTGGGACTCCCGCTGGATAGTTTTACCCTGGAAAACCATCCCAAGATCGTTTCCCTGGGGCTTAAGATAGACCAGCTGACCATCGATAAAAGACTGAAGACGAACCAGCTCCTTCCTCGGATCGATTTGGAATATAATTTCCTTACCGAGACACCTGAACTCCTGAATTCCTTCGAGGACCAGAACTACAAGGGAGGCCTGAATATAAGTCTACCCCTGTTCCTGAGGAAAGAAAGAGGTGAGCTCAAACTGGCCAAGTTCAAATTGAGGGATGCGGAGTATGAGTACGCCAATGCTTCTGTCACGATTGCCAACAAAGTAATTGCGATCTATAATGAACTCGATTCTTTCGAGGAGCAGAACCGCCTGGTCTTCGACATTGTGGACAATTACAACACACTGCTGGAAGGGGAGGAGCGCAAGTTCAGTTTTGGTGAGAGCTCCCTCTTTTTGATAAACAGCAGGGAAAGCAGGCTTATAGATGCCAGGTTGAAACAGAATGAACTGCAGAACAAATACTTTAAGGCCAAAGCCAAGCTTTTCCAGAGTTTGGCCATCAACCCGGAGGGGATCTGATCTAAATGCTTCCGCCCGGCCCGTGTAAGGTTTTAGGGCATTAGCCTACAGAGTAAAGGTGGGATACGAAATCCAAAGTACCCGCAAAAGTTATGGAGATCAACAAAACATCCTCTTATATCCGTCAAAACCTGGAAAAGGCGCTCAGGGCTGCCATGACCTACTCGGAGTTCAGGGACCTGGTATCTGAATTGGCTGAAAAACACGGAACCACGGGACCCGAGCAAACAGAGGCCTATAAGAATTACACCGCCCTGAATGACAGGAGAATGCGTCGCTGGGACAAAACACTCAGGATCACGGATGACCAGGTGGAGGAAATCCGCGATTACGAACAAAGTGTCTTTTGGCTGGTGATCACTGAAAGCTGGTGTGGGGATGCAGCACCCAGTTTGCCGGTCATGAACCGCATGTCTGAGCTCAACGAAAAGATACAGTTGAGGATCATCCTCAGAATTGACTTCCCGGAGGTCATGGATCTTTTTCTTACCGATGGAAAACAGTCCATTCCCAAACTGATCGCAATAGACGCCGAGACATTTGCTGTACTCGCTGTCTGGGGTCCCTTACCCTCTAAAGCGGCAGAGATCGCCTCTGCCTATAAATCAGAGCACGGTTCCCTCACAGCGGCCTTCAAAGAGGACCTGCAACAGTGGTTCAATGCCGATAAAGGGAGAAATATCCTGGAGGACCTGATGGGATTACTTGCCCTGAAACAGGTAGGTGATCGTTCCTAGCTGTATTTGTTTCGAGCCTTCCGTAAATCGGGCCTGGGCCGCGTATTTCAGGGCGTTTTCAACGAGGCAGCCATTATCAGTAGTGGAACTCGTCGCATTAAAGTCGACTTCGGTCACATACCCGTATTGGTCTACTTTGATGTTGATCACCACCCTTCCTCCTTCAAGACAGGTATAGATTGGCGGTGGAAGGTCGAGAGAGGAACGGTCCAGCAGGGAGTAGGTGATACGCGTTCTCTTGTTGATGAGGTTTTCTGAATACTCCTTCTTCTCTGCCTCCTTTTCCCCCAGCTGTTGTCTGCGCTCTTCTCTGATCTTTGCCAGTTCTTTCAGGGAGGCCCTGTAGGCTTCATCGTCCTGCAGAAAGTCCTCCTCTGAATTCTCATTTGCGTTGAGTTGTTTTTCTTCAAGCAACTCCTGCAGGGTCTTCAGGGGCTCCGGCGCTCCGAAACTGGGCTTGGCGGTCTCGTTCATGGCCTGGTTGGTCTTCTCCAGATTCAGATTATCCATCTCTTCCGCCAATTTTTCTTCCTGTTCTAGTAATTCCTGCAGCTCCTCATCTGCCAGGCTCATCTCAATGACGTATTCATCCTGTTCCTCGGCGTTGAGGTGGAGATTGAACAGGAGCAGAACCATGATGGAAAGGGAGAAAAAGGTAATAATGAACGAAAGCTGGTTTCTGTTCATGTCCTTAATCCAATCGAAATATTTGAGAATATTAGTCATGACCATATCTCATAACGCTTCAAATTACGACAAAGTACTGACTATTGTGGAAAAAAAAGAGCCTTGAATGCCTCTGGCGTTATAGCATTATGTACGGAAAAAGACCCTATTTTGGTTCTTCTGAGGGCAGAAAGGTGGCCGCCTGTGTTGAGTTTTTGCCCAAAATCATGGGCCAGAGACCTTATGTAGGTCCCTTTGCTGCAGACCACCCGGAAGTGGACTTCCGGCATTTCTATACCGGTTATTTCAAATTCAAAGATCTCTATTTCCCTGGCCTCCACCTCTACCTCCTTGCCTTTTCGGGCGTATTCGTAGAGCCGTTTGCCATCCTTTTTGATAGCAGAGAAGACAGGGGGTTTTTGGGATATCCTGCCCACAAACCCCAGTGTGGCTCCCAGGATCTGCTCCTTCGTGAGGTGATCGGTGGGAAAGGTCTGGTCTACCTCGGTTTCCAGGTCGAAGGACGGGGTGGTAGCCCCCAGGGTAATCGTTCCCGTATATTCCTTTCGCTCGTTCTGGATTTCGGGTATTTTTTTTGTGAACTTTCCCGTGCACACCACCAGGAGACCTGTAGCCAACGGGTCCAGGGTACCTGCGTGCCCTACTTTGATCTTCTTCAGGTCAAATTTCTTCCTAAGCGTCCATTTGGCAGAGTTCACTACCTGAAAGGAGGACCAGCCCAGGGGTTTGTCGAAAAGCAGTACCTGTCCGTCGAGAAATTCTTCTTTTGAAAACGCATTCGGTTTCACGGCCATGGGTATCAGTTCCAGAATCCAAGGGCAATAGCAGTAAGGCCTACGAGGAAACAGTAAATGGCAAAATACTGCAATTTGCTCCTCCTCACCAACTGTATCATCCAGGTACAGGCGGCGAGTCCTGCTATGAAAGCCGCGATAAATCCCGCACTGATCGGGATCATTTGTTCGCTGTTAAAATCTATTTCTCCGTCCATGAGGTCCATGACCATTTTTCCCAGGATAAGGGGTACGACCATCAGAAAAGAAAATCTTGTGGACTTGTTCTTATCGATCCCCAGGAGGACAGAGGTTGAAATGGTGGCCCCACTCCTCGAAATGCCCGGCAGGATAGCGATAGCCTGAGACACCCCTATGATAAAGGCATTAAAAAAAGTCACATTCTTTTCGGTTTCCCGGGCCCTGTCGGCCAGGTAAAGCAGGAGGGCGGTAATGATTAGCATAAAACCCACCAGGACCACATTCTCCCCGAAAAGGCTCTCCAGTTCTTTCTCAAAAAATAGACCTATCAATGCGGCCGGGACCATGGAGATGACGATTTTTAAGGAAAAACGGCTCTCCTCATTCCATTTAAAACTGAACAATCCCCTCAGGATTTCCAGTACGTCCTTTCGGAAAACGACCAATGTACTCAGGGCGGTGGCAAAATGGAGGACCACGGTAAAGAGCAGGCTGTCCTGTGGCAGGGGGTTGTCTCCCAGAATGGCTTTGCCGAGTTCCAGATGCCCGCTGGAAGAGACCGGTAGAAATTCAGTCAATCCCTGTACAATACCCAGGATGATGGCGTCTATAAGTTCCAATTAATCTTTCTTATGGGGATTCAGAAGGATAGCGTACACTTCCAGAGCCAGACCTATCAGTACCAGGGCGGGTGCAAGTTTGATCCTCCTGAAACTGTATATGTCCGTACTGAATACCTGGGGGTCGTCACTGCCTCCCCCGCTCATGAGGATAAATCCCAGGGCCATACATCCCAGGCCCAGGAACATAAAGAGGTAATTCTTCTTTTGGAAGATGAATTCCTTGCGAGCTGCGTCGCCAGACGTTTTTTGTTTCTTACCCATGGTCGCAAAGTTAATAATATAAATCGTCTGTCCTCAGATTCAGGAACCGCTGCGTGGCAAAAAAGGTGCTCAAGAGGGAAATGATCACCCCGAGGACGAACACTCCCAGGAACAAGCCTCCCAGGAACAAGGTGTCTTTGAGCAGGCCGAGTTCAGGAAAATTCACATCCATGTAATACAGAAGTCCCCCGAGAAGGATCAGGGCAAGGACAGCTCCCAGCATGCCCAGTTTCACATTGGTCCAAATAAAAGGCCTTCTGATAAAGGTCTTGGTTGCACCTACCATTTGCATGGTCTTAATGATAAACCGTTTTGAATAGATGGAAAGTCGGATGGAGCTATTGATAAGCAAAACAGCGATAAAGGTAAACACCCCACAGGTTACGAGGATCCAAAAGGAGATGCGCTTCACATTTTCGGTCAGCAGGGCGATCAGGGGTTTGTCATAACTGACCTCTTCCACATAGCCTTTCGCAGAGATCTCCTCGGCGATCAGGGCGATCTCCTCAGGAGTTACAAACTCCGCGTTGAGTTGCACGTCGATGGAATTCTTTAACGGATTATAACCGAGGAAGTCGATAAAATTTTCGCCTATCTCCTCACTATGCTGTTCTGCCGCCTCTTCCTTAGAGACATAGGTCGCCTTCTTGGTATAGGGGGCAAGGGCCAGGCTTTTCTGGAGCTGGTCTATCTCAACTTCTTTGGCGTTGTCCTTCAGAAAGACAGAGAGGGTGATCTGCTCCTTGAAATGATCTGCGAGTTTTTTAGTGTTCAGGACGAGAAGCCCCAGGACACCCAGGAGGAAAAGGACAAGGCTTATACTCAGGACTACAGAGAAATAGGAAGAAATTAGTTTTCTCTTCTGATATCTCTCGAAAGATGTACTCATACCATAGAATAATGGTGTAAAAATACTAAAGTAAAGATAACCTGCTCCGCGCAGGGGCATAATTATCATTCTCGAGGGTGACAATTACCTGATCAGGGCAAAGTGCCCCTGTTTGGTATGGTCCTCTATACGTACGGTATACCAGTAATCTCCCGAGGGCATGAGCCTGTTGTTATAACTGCCATCCCACCTCAAAGGTTCCCCTTTCGCATTCACAATCAGTTTGCCATATCGGTCGAACAGGCTGATCTCGTAGTCAGACAGGGCATCTATGCCCTGTATTTCGAAGAAGTCGTTGACCCCGTCCCCATTAGGGGTAAAAAATTTGGGAACGGCCAGATGAAAAAATTCCGTTTGCACAGCTGGGCACTCTTCGTCGCTGCGCACATAGACCGTGTACAACCCACCCGGCATATCCTCAAAAAAGGGCTCTTCCTGAAAATTGAGCCCATCGAGGGAATACTGAAAATCCCCTGTATTCACGGTCCTGATCACGATACGGTCATCTTCAGAGATGACGGTATCGATCACGGGGGCATCCACCTGAGTCAAACGAATGGTCTTTACATTGGAACACCCTCTCGAATCCCTTACTTCAACCGTATATACCCCCTCAGAAGTGACTGAGATCGAAGAAGTGGTCTCGCCGGTGCTCCATAAATAGCTTACTGCGGAAACCCCTGCATCGAGGATGACCTCCTCATTTTCGCAAAAACGGATATCCTCATCTTCCACCTCAGGCAGGGGATAAAACTCCAGCGTCACCGCGGTCCTGCTCAGGGAGGGACAGTATGCCTGATTAGGCACGGCTTCAGCGTAATAGGTCCCGGGTACTTCGGTCGCATAGGTGATCGTATTGGAGGCCAGTAAATTCCCCCCGGAAGGGGCATCGTACCAGTCGACCCTGATCCCCGGCGGCACCCTGACGGTAAGCAGTCCGGTCTCAATATTCTCGCATATGCGGATGTCCCCTATACTGGAAGGGGGGTTTGGAGTAGGGACAAAAACGATCTCAAAGACCTCTGAATTCACATTGCACAGGTTGTTGGAGATATTGACCAGATCCTCGGAAACGACCACCCTGTAATAGCGATCTGTGGTAATTACGGGTGTGGTATAGGTGTCCGAAGTCTCCCCCGGAATATCGGTCCAGGTAGACGCATCCGTACTTTCCTGCCATTGGTAAAAATGGCTGGTAAAGATGCTGAAATCAGGGGAAGCTGTAAGGGTAAGACTGGGAACAGGGCCATCTTCCTCACATTGGATGATGGAGTTCCTGGTCTGTGTGTCGGTGAGCGTAACGAGGTCCCCACAGGACCTGAATACAATATCGTCTATGGCCAGGTCATTTCCACAACCTCCCCCGCTGTTGTTGATCATCTTCAGGATAACCGAGGTCTGACCCGGAAGGGAAGTAAAAAGCAGGGCGTACTGTTCCCATTCGGCCTCTGTTTTGTCCATGATGTCGCCCGTGTCTCCCGAAGCCAGTAAATTGGTGTCCGTACTGTCCCAGATCTCAAATTTTACATTGATGGGAATTCCGCTGTTGGGGCATCCCGCCCCCATTCGCGGATGTAAATTTAATAGCCAGGACGAAAATTCATAGGAAGTATTCTCACAAAGCCCTGTTATCGACCTCCTGTAGAATTCTCCCGGCGTAAAACTGGCATTGACGATAAAGGCCTTGCCACTGACGTCATCCGGGGTATGGTCCTGTATATTGAACCAGTCGAAATAACCTGCCGTGCTGCTGGCGATAGTGTAACTTCCATCATCGGGTGCCCCGTCTACATAGGTATAGGTGGTAGTCCCGGGTGGCAGGGCAGGACCGTTGGTGATACCTGTACCAAAATCCTCTGAGAAGATAGGGGAACCCGAATTGCCCTGGCAAAATCCCAGCTGAGCATTGCCTGCGATAGGAATGCTGCAGAGGGCGATAAACACGGCATGGAGAAAGTACTTCTTTAACAACTTCAGATTCCTGGTTTCGTTTACAGAATGGGAACGGTGCAGGGATTCATATTATTGTTAAGCGGATGTACTTTTCCCTTTCGGGGATTACCCCTATTTTTGCCGCAACAGTGTGAAAGCGATCAAAGGATGAATTACGATTTCAGGAGGATTGAGGACAAGTGGCAGGAATACTGGGCCAAGAACCAGACATTTAAGGCAGAGAATCATTCAGAAAAGGAGAAATTCTATGTTCTGGACATGTTTCCCTATCCTTCCGGCGCCGGATTGCATGTAGGGCATCCCCTGGGGTACATTGCCAGTGATATCTATGCCCGTTACAAAAGGCTCAAAGGTTTTAATGTGCTCCATCCCATGGGGTATGACTCCTTCGGACTGCCCGCAGAGCAATATGCCATACAGACGGGGCAGCATCCTGCCATAACCACTGAGACCAACATCAACAGGTACCGGGAGCAACTGGATCAGTTGGGGTTCTCATTCGACTGGAGCCGGGAAGTACGCACCTCAGATCCCTCCTACTACAAATGGACCCAATGGATCTTTATACAGTTGTTCAATTCCTGGTATGACCGGGATTCAGACAAGGCAGAAGATATCACCCTTCTGACCGATCGGCTGAAAAAGGAAGGAAATAAAGACATCAACACGGCTTGTGACGAGGATACGCCCGAGATTACAGCCAGCGAATGGAATGCCATGGACGAGGCGGAGCAGGAACGCTTCCTGCTGAAGTATCGCCTTACCTACCTGGCCGATACGGAGGTGAACTGGTGCCCGGCTTTGGGAACCGTATTGGCGAATGATGAGATCGTCAATGGGGTCTCGGAAAGAGGGGGACACCCAGTGGTGCGCAAAAAAATGACCCAGTGGAGCATGAGGATCACGGCCTATGCCCAGCGTCTGCTCGACGGATTGCAGACCATTGACTGGCCACAGCCCCTGAAGGACGCACAGACCAACTGGATTGGGCGATCTGTGGGTGCATCCCTCACCTTCTTTACCGTACCCACGGAGGAGGTCAGATCGGTGTATCCCATTGAAGTTTTTACCACAAGGCCGGATACACTTTTTGGCGTGAGTTTTATGACCCTGGCGCCGGAACATCCCCTGGTCGGAAAGATCACAACCAAGGCGCAACAACTGGAAGTAGACCGTTATGTGGAAGAATCTGCCAAGCGATCGGAGAGGGACCGCATGGCGGATGTAAAGACCATCACAGGCGTCTTCACCGGTTCTTATGTAAGACATCCGTTCACCGGTGAGGAGGTCCCTGTCTGGATTGGGGACTATGTCCTGGCCGGATATGGAACAGGGGCGGTCATGTCCGTACCTTGTGGGGACCAGCGAGACTATGACTTCGCCAGGCACTTCAACATCCCCATCCCCAATATTTTTGAAGGGGTGGATATTTCGGAAGGTGCTTTTGCAGATAAGGAGAATACGGTCATTGCCAACTCCGACTTTCTCAACGGGCTTTCCTATAAGGAAGCCTCTGCAGCCATCATAAAGGCCCTGGAAGAGAAAGGGATTGGGAAGGGAAAAGTGAATTACAGGCTGCGCGATGCGGTTTTCAGCAGACAGAGGTACTGGGGTGAACCCTTTCCTGTTTATTACGTAAACGGCATCCCGAAGATGGTCCCTGAAGAATACCTGCCGCTTACCTTACCCGAAGTGGAAAAGTACCTTCCCACGGAAACCGGGGAACCGCCCCTGGGTAATGCCACGGAATGGGCCTGGAATACCAGGACCCACCAGGTGGTTTCCAATGACCTGATCGACCATAAGGAGATGTTCCCTCTGGAGCTCAATACGATGCCTGGTTGGGCGGGTAGCTCCCAGTATTTTAATCGCTACATGGACCCTCATAATTCCGATGCGATCTTTTCAAAGGAGGCGATCTCATACTGGCAGGATGTGGACCTTTATATCGGTGGGATAGAGCATGCCACCGGGCATTTGCTGTACTCCAGATTCTGGCAGAAGTTCATGTATGACAAGGGATGGGTGGTAAAGGATGAATACGCCAGAAAGCTGATCAACCAGGGGATGATCCTGGGCACCAGTGCCTTTGTATACCGGGAAGAAGGCACTAATCGCTTTTTGTCGAAAAGCCTGGCCGAAGGGAAAAAAGTGGATCCCATCCATGCCGATGTCTCCCTGGTCAATGCCTCAGATGAATTGGATGTAGAGGGCTTTAAGAAATGGCGCCCGGAATTCAGTGAGGCAGAGTTTGTCCTGGACAAAGGGGTATTCCAGGTAGGAAGGGAAGTGGAAAAGATGTCAAAATCCAAGTACAATGTAGTGAACCCGGATGCGATCTGCGAGGAATACGGTGCCGATGCCCTTCGCCTCTATGAGATGTTCCTGGGGCCACTGGAACAGTCCAAGCCATGGAATACCGCCGGGATCACGGGGGTGTATGCCTTCCTGAAAAAACTCTGGAGACTGTATCACTCCGGAGAAAAGGGGGCGTTCTTACTTTCGGAGGAAAAGCCCGGACAGGATGCGCTTAAAACCCTTCACAAGACCATCAAAAAAGTGACGGAGGATATTGAGGCCTTTTCTTTCAACACCTCCGTATCTACCTTTATGATCTGTGTGAATGAATTATCGTCCCAGAAATGTAACGCGCGACAGATCCTGGAACCCCTCATAGTGCTGATCTCCCCCTATGCTCCCCATATCGCTGAGGAATTGTGGTCAAAAGCCGGGTATGATACGTCCGTAAGCCACGCAGAGTTCCCAGAATTCGATGAGAAATTCCTGGTGGAGGATCAGAAGGAATACCCGATTTCCTTCAATGGAAAAATGAGGTTTACCCTTACCATGCCCCTCGATCTGAGCAGGGAAGAAATAGAAAAAAGGGTGCTGGAAGATGATAAGACAGCAGCCCAGCTAGGGGGTAAACCGCCTAGGAAGGTGATCGTGGTCCCCGGGAAGATCGTTAATATAGTATTCTGATTACCCCCCCCCTTTTAATTAAATAATAGAATACAGAAACACAAATTATACACAATGTACCCCCTATTTATTTAGGGGGTCAAATTCAAAAAACATACTTTTTTGAAGTCACACCCCTGCATTTCATCGATTTTATTTCCTTAACCTGATTTATAATGTAAAATTTGGGGAACGAACATAACAAAACAAACTATGATTATCGGGGTACCCAAAGAGATCAAGAATAACGAAAGCCGTGTAGGGATGACGCCCGCGGGGGTTTTCGAACTGGTAAAGAACCACCACAAGGTGTATGTACAATCCACTGCCGGCGAAGGAAGTGGATTTTTTGATGAGGATTATTTGGAGGCCGGAGCCACCATCCTCCAATCCATCGCCGAGGTTTACGAACGGAGCGATATGATCGTAAAGGTCAAGGAACCCATAGAGGAAGAATACGGCCTGGTAAGGCAGGGACAGGTGATCTTTACCTATTTTCACTTCGCTTCCAGTGTAACGCTTACGAGGGCCATGCTCAAGAGTGGTGCCATCTGTATAGCCTATGAAACGGTGGAAGACACAGACGGTACGCTTCCCCTCCTGACCCCTATGTCTGAAGTGGCCGGGAGGATGGCCATACAACAGGGGGCCAAATACCTTGAAAAGCCCAAAAAAGGCAGAGGTGTACTCCTCGGAGGCGTGCCCGGCGTCGCTCCGGGAAGGGTGCTTGTCCTCGGAGCAGGGGTAGTGGGCACTCAGGCTGCAAAAATGGCAGCCGGACTGGGGGCTCATGTGACCATCCTCGATATCAACATGAAGAGGCTCCGGTATATCAACGATGTGATGCCCAGCCATGTGGTGACAGAATATTCCAATGAATTCAATATCAGAAAACACATTCAGACGCATGACCTCATTATTGGGGGGGTGTTGTTAAAAGGAGCGAAAGCGCCAAATCTGATCACCCGTGACATGCTCAAGATCATGCGACCAGGAACCGTGATCGTGGACGTGGCCGTGGACCAGGGGGGTTGTGTGGAGACCACAAGGCCCACTACTCACGAAGATCCCATCTATATCATTGATGATGTCATACATTATTCCGTGGCCAATATGCCAGGGGCTGTCCCGTACACCTCTACAGTAGCGTTGACCAACGTAACCCTCCCTTACGTGCTGGAACTGGCCAACAAAGGCTGGTACAAAGCCTGTGAAGAAGACCTCGCATTGCACAAGGGACTGAATATCATAGAGGGAGAGATCGCCTACAAAGAGATCGCCGAGACCTTTAAATGGGAGACGGTGGTTGCCTAGTCAGGTACATTTTGTCAGTAAAAAGAACCCCGCCTGAATTGGCGGGGTTTTTGTTGAGTTATTTGTACTTTTAAATTAAATTTTGAAACCTATGATGATCTATTATATACTATTGGGAGCCATCGCTTTGGTGAGCTGGCTGGTGAGCAGCAAACTGAAAAGTAAATTCAAGCACTATTCCAAGGTGCACCTGCGAAATGGGATGAGTGGGGCGGAGATCGCCGAAAAAATGCTGGCAGACCACGGGATCAGGGACGTAAAAGTGATCTCTACTCCTGGGATGCTGACAGACCATTACAATCCCGTGAACAAGACGGTGAATCTAAGTGAAGCGGTCTACAGTCAGAGAAATGCGGCGTCAGCTGCTGTAGCCGCGCACGAGTGCGGGCATGCCGTGCAGCACGCCCAGGCTTATGAATGGCTGACCATGCGTTCCAAACTGGTGCCCGTGGTCAGTGTAACCTCAGGGTTATCTACCTGGGTGGTCCTGGGTGGTATCATACTGGGAGCAGCTTCAGGAGCCGGACTCGGTTTATACGTGGCCGTCGCCGGTCTCGTCATGATGGGGATGGCTACCCTGTTCAGCTTTATTACCCTGCCGGTGGAGTACGATGCCAGTAATCGGGCCCTTGCCTGGCTTAAAAGCAGGAATATGGTGACCCCCGAGGAGTACAAGGGATCTGAGGACGCCCTGAAATGGGCAGCCAGGACCTATCTCGTAGCGGCCATTGGCGCACTTGCCACCCTGGTCTATTGGGGATTCCAGGTTTTTGGAAGCAGGGATTAGAAAACAATACATCATGTAAAGACCCGGGTTGCCATAAGATCCGGGTCTTTTTATATGGTGATCTGACGGTCGATCTGCTGGTTCAGGGAAATAAAGGTCTCCGTCCTGGATACCCCTTCGATCTGCTGAATATGCTTGTTCAGCACGTGCATCAGGTGCTCATTGTCCTTGCACAACACCTTGATCAGAATGGACCAGTTTCCAGTGGTATAATGACATTCCAGCACTTCCGGGATCTTCTCAAGTGCCTTTACCGCGGTGGGGTTGCTCATGGCCTTATCCAGGAAGATCCCTATATAAGCCATGGTCGTATACCCCAGGATCTTGGGGTTGATGACGAATTTGGACCCGGCGATGAGCCCGGATTTTTCCAGTTTCCTCAGCCGCTGGTGTATGGCCGCTCCGGAAATACCGATATTCCTGGCGATCTCGAGGATGGGTTTCCTCGCATCGGACATCAAATATCGAAGGATCTTTTTGTCGATCCCGTCTATTTTCACTTTATCGTTTGAAGAGGGCATGTTTTAGTTTGAAATAGGAGTTAAATATACCATTTCCTGTTACAAAAACTAACCTGCGACCGAATCGGGGTTATAGCCCAGGTAGGGGACCTCATATTCTCTGAATTCAACTCCGTATGATTGCAGTTCTTTCAGGATAGGTTCGTATACCTCTTCCCGTATCGGGATCTGCACCCCTGGAGTGGTAACCTTTTTATTGAGTATCAGGAGGGTCGCCATAGCCACAGGCAAACCGACCGTTTTGGCCATGGCCGTATGTGTCCTGTTCTCACCCAATACGACCATATTGGCGTCTATCTGTTTTTTCTTTCCCTCT
Organism: Muriicola jejuensis; assembly: GCF_010671595.1. Classification (GTDB taxonomy): domain Bacteria; phylum Bacteroidota; class Bacteroidia; order Flavobacteriales; family Flavobacteriaceae; genus Muriicola; species Muriicola jejuensis. The sequence continues at coordinate 1,613,487 of NZ_JAABOP010000001.1, forward strand.
ACCTGGTAGCCGAACTTGTGGTACATTACGATCATATCCTTATCCTCTTCCGCCAGGGTCCACTGGTCTTCAAGGATCCTCTGCAGCATTTGAGCCGGGCTGGCATTCTTAAGTCCAATGATCTTTTTCGGGTTAAAAATATCGAGTTCCACCAGCTTGGTCCACATGATATCATCCTGGTCTATCTTCAGGTAATGTCTCAGTTTGAGTTCAACAGAATCCGTGGGTGAATAAGGGAGGAAGAGGTTGGTGAATTCCCGGTAGGACATGTTCTCCGAATTCTCCACCGTGTAACTGTCATCCGTCATTCCTAACTGCACGAACATATTCCAAGCTTTCGAAAAACCTACACGCCTCATGGTGCCCCGGTAAAGGGTTAGGGCATCCTGCAGACCATAGGCTTCCCTGTAATTCAGGGAGTCTCTGTTGGCGTATGCCTCAAATGTACCATAGCCGGGAATCTCCATGAATTCGGTCCGTCTGAAGAGTTTGTGATAAGGGATGTACTTATAGGTGCCTTCCTGAATGAATTTAGCCGCTCCTCCCTGTCCGGCCACGACCACGTTCCTCGGGTTCCAGGTAAATTTGTAGTTCCACTGGTTCGTGTCGCTCTCCGGGGCTACAAGCCCTCCCGTAAAAGACTCAAAAAGGAGCATTTTACCTCCCTTTGCCCTGATCTCATTGATGATCTGCATGGCGCTCATATGGTCTATCCCCGGATCCAGTCCGATCTCATTCATGAAAATAAGACCGCTTTTTTTCACTTCCTCCTTCATGGCTTCCATTTCCTTGCTGACATAGGAAGCTGTGACCAGGTTCTTTTTTAATTCCAGGCAATCCCTGGCCACCAAATGGTGCAGGCTCGCGGGAAGCATGGATACGACGATATCAGCTCCTGAAATGGCTCTTTTTCTGGACTCTGCATCGGTGATGTCGAGTTTGTGGAGGGTGACGGAGCTGTGATTTCCAATAGATGGGGGGATCCGGTCTATATGGAGGTCGGCAATGGTGAGTTGAAGTGCTTCAGGCCCCGATTTTTCGATAAAATAATCCAGGAGATAGGAGGTCGATTTCCCCGCTCCGAATATCAATATGTTCCGGCTCATGTGTATTGATTACCTTTGAAAAACAACGGTACTAAGGTATCAATTAGTAATCGGTTTAAGAATTTAAAGGGGTTAAGTTATGAACAGGAAAATTGTTTTGACAGGAGTGATTTTCGGTTTGATGTCCGTGATCCTTGGGGCTTTTGGGGCACACGGCCTGGAAGATCTCCTCAGTGCCTCATCCCTTGAAAGCTATGAGACCGGGGTGCGTTATCAGATGTACCATTCCCTCCTGCTGTTATGGCTGGGATCTTCTGCTGTTATACCGGAAAACGCCAAGAGATGGGTATACATCCTGCTGACCACAGGAGTGGTCCTGTTCTCCTTTTCCATTTACCTGCTGGCAACAGATTCTCTGACTTCGATCCCTTTTAAGGGGATTGCACTTCTGACTCCATTAGGCGGCTTTTTTCTCATCCTCGGGTGGGTGATACTGGGATATCGCGTTTTTAAGTATTTCGACTAAACAATGCCCGAAAACCTGTGGCAAAGCATAAATTTTTTCTAGTTTTGTGCCACAAAATGAACTTCTCATGGCATCCTCCAAACCTTTTACGAAAACGATTTCGTTAAAACCCTACGGCATCGACAGCAAACGTGTTCATTATCAGTGGGATCCCGAACTGCTTCACAAGGAGACGCTCGATAAAGGAATGGGCCGGGAAGCTTCCTCCGGAGCCCTGGCCGTGAATACAGGCGAGTTTACCGGAAGGTCTCCCCAGGACCGTTTTATTGTAAAGGATGCCATTACGGAGGACAAGGTATGGTGGGGTCCTGTCAACAAACCGTTCGATCCCGAACAGTTCGATGCACTCTACGACCAGGTTGTCGCCTACCTCTCAGACAAGGAGGTCTATGTGCGCGACTGTTTTGCCTGTGCAGACAGGGACTACCGTTTAGGCATACGGGTGATTAATGAGTACCCATGGTCCAATCTTTTCGCCTATAACATGTTTATCCGCCCGTCTGAAGCAGAACTGGAGTCGTTTTCGGCAGACTGGCTGGTGGTCAATGCACCAGGGTTTATAGCGGATGCGGCCGTGGCCGGTACCAGGCAACACAATTTTGCCATCCTCAACTTCAGTCGTAAGATCGCTTTGATAGGCGGAACGGGATATACGGGGGAGATCAAAAAAGGGATCTTTTCAGCCCTGAATTTCCTGCTACCTGTATATAACAATACTCTGCCTATGCATTGCTCAGCCAATGTGGGGGAGGATGGGGATACCGCTATTTTCTTTGGGCTATCCGGTACCGGAAAGACCACTTTGTCTACGGATCCCAATCGAAGGCTTATCGGGGATGATGAACACGGTTGGACAAAAGAGAATACCATTTTCAATTTCGAAGGGGGATGTTATGCGAAGGTGATCAACCTGTCTGAAGAGAGCGAGCCGGAGATCTACCGTGCGATCAAAAAAGGGGCAATCCTGGAGAACGTCATTATGGATGAACAGGGGCAGGTGGATTTTGGGGATACCTCCATCACTCAGAATACCAGGGTCAGCTATCCGCTCTATCATATTGAAAATATACAGGAACCCTCTATTGGGAAAAACCCCAGGAATATATTTTTCCTGACCGCAGATGCTTTCGGGGTACTTCCCCCCATCAGCAAACTCACTCCGAGTCAGGCGGCCTACCACTTTATTTCCGGATATACTGCAAAAGTGGCCGGGACAGAGGCGGGGGTAGTGGAACCCATCCCTTCATTCTCGGCCTGTTTTGGAGCCCCGTTTATGCCCCTGCATCCCACCAAATACGCAGAAATGCTCAGCCGGAAGATGCAGGAATCCGGTGTCAATGTCTGGTTGGTGAATACAGGCTGGACAGGAGGTCCTTATGGAGTGGGGACCCGGATGAAGCTCAAGTATACCCGGGCCATGATCCATGCTGCCCTGAGCGGGGAATTAGGTCTGTATTCCTATGATACTTACCACATCCATTCAGTATTTGGGGTCGCCCAGCCGCGCTCCTGCCCGGGAGTTCCCACCAGTGTGCTAAGTCCCAGGGCTACATGGAACAATGACGAGGCCTATTACAAGACCGCATTCAAGTTGTCTAATGCCTTCAGGGAGAACTTTAAAAAGTTTGAAAGTTACGCGAGCGAGGAGATCCGAAGAGGAGGCCCTCAGCGCTATGCGTTCTAGGGAATCCAAAGAAAAGGGATGAAAAATTAACGGGTAAGCGGGATTCCTTATTTCTTGTTAACGCTTGTAATGTATTTCTGAAGCGCCATGGTCATAGAAGGGGTTTCAGGCGTAGGTGCCTGTATGTCTATCCTCAGACCCGCCTCCGTAGCGGCCTCGATGGTGGAGTTTCCAAAGACCGCGATCCTGGTGTTATTCTGCTCGAAATCGGGAAAATTCTTCAAAAGGGACTCTATTCCGGATGGACTGAAAAAGACCAGTACGTCATAGTACACATCCCTCAGGTCTGAGAGGTCACTGATCACGGTTTTGTAGAAAATACCCCTGGTCCAGTTTAGCTTCATTTCATTGAGCGTATCCGGAATGACGGACTTTAAGACATCGGAAGAGGGAAGCAGGTACTTCTCGTCCTTGTATTTTTTGAAAAGGGGCTGCAGATCCACGAAATTTCTTTTGCCTACATAGATCTTTCTTTTCCGGTAGACCACATATTTCTGCAGGTAAAAGGCAACGGCCTCAGACTGGCAAAAATATTTCATGGTATCCGGCACCTTGAATCTCATTTCCTCAGCGATCCTGAAAAAATGGTCTACCGAGTTCCGGCTGGTAAGAATGATGGCTGTGAAATCCTTGAGGTCTATCTTTTGTTGTCTGACCGATTTAGCATCAACGCCTTCGACGTGGATGAAAGGCCTGAAATCTACCCGCACGTGTTCTTTCTCGATGAGCCGCAGGTATGGAGAGTTTTCCATTTTAGGTTCAGGCTGTGATACTAAAATCGTTTTGACTTTCATAGACATCAAACATTTAGAGTATTCAGGATAATAATCAATGGGGCAATTTCAAGTGCGCAAAGGTACAAAATAAAATAGAAAAAGTAAGAAGTTACGAACTTAAGATGCGTTTTGATGATGGTGGCCCAGCCGATGATCAGGACGATCACCACAAGGATGGACCCGAGTAAATAAATCTCTTTAGACCCCGCAAAGACGTAGGTCAATAAAAGATTCATCAGGAACATTACTAACCCGCTGTAGTTGAGGTAGGTGATCTTTTTAAAGACGATTTCTGAAATGACGGCTCGCGAATTGAAAATGGTCCCACTGCCGAGTTGTGTAAGTAATTTCCCAAAAAGGAACAGGACGAGAAAGATCAGGATCACGGAATACAAAAGCAGGGAGGATATCATCCCTTCAGGCAAGTAGAAGTCGACGCCGTAATACAGAAAGAGGGAAAAATTAAGCAAGAGGAAGATACCGAAAAGCAGGTTAAAACCATTGACGAGTTTGTCCTTCTTGTTATAAAGAAAGACGTATTTGCTGTTGAAGGGGAGAATAACAAAGTTCAAAAACCGGCTGTAGAATAGGGCTTTAGCTAGCACGAGAAAGACGGCACTGGCGAAGATGATCACCGTGATCCAGTCTGTTTGTCCGATCTGCCTTAGTACGGGTTCCATTACTCTATCGCTTTTCTTTTACCGTTGAGGCCCCACCTGAGGCCGTTCTCCGAGATGACCACCTTTACAAAGGCGGCTTCTTCCTCTAGGTCTGAGGGGAAATTAGCAAAAAGGGTAATACGCGCCCCCGGGGGAAGCAGCGGTAAAGGAGTCTCGCCTGGCACTACAGTCAGCGGGATGACCTTGAGGATCTGTTTGTACCGGTCGAGCGTCTCCAGCCCAAACTTCAATTCGGATATGGGTACGCCGAAGGAATAGGGGTTCCTCACTTCGAAGGCGAATCTCTCTCCGGCTTCGGTTCCTGTCATATCGATGATCTCGGTCCTGAGTTTCCTGTAAGATCTGAAAGGATCCATATACACTCCGTAAAAGAGGGTGCTGTCTGGCATGGTAAAGGAGATGTCGCCCCCTGGCAGGTAGCGCGAAACGTAGAGGACCTTCTTATTCCTAACCCTATTTTCTGATGCATCTATGGAATACTGATTTTCCCTGTACCAGGCATTGTTGAGCGAGAATGAGGGGATTCCCGTATAGAATTCGAACATGGGTGCCATGCGGTATGAGTTCTCAAAGACCACAGGGATGTCTCCTGCCCGGGAAGTGATCTTTTTCACCCATGTCCTGTTCCCATGGGTTTCATACACCACAGGAAATAGGGGCTCAAAGACCAGTCCGATCCTCAGGAACATCAGGATACAGATATTCACCAAGCCCATCCTGAAGATCCATTTCCTGGCACTTTCATGGTTCAGCATATACCTGTAGGCTAGCACGGCCATGGGGATACATATGACAATGATCCACTGGGTCTGTACCCGCCTTTGAAAACTCGAGATAAAAAAGAAGAGCAAGATGCCTATACTGACAAAGAGCAAGGCCTTTGTGAACAAGTCCCTTGAAGGGGTTTTGAACGTCGCCCTGTAGATCCAGTAAAAGGTGAGCCCAAAGATCGCGATCAGGTTTATGAAATAGCCCGCAGTGAAATCAAAAAATTCATAGGGCCGGTTTGGCCTTTCAAAGAGATGGTAGCGCACTGAAACGAAATGGTTGTCATAAAGCCACATGAGGTGCGGACTGTAGGCCGTTAGGGAAATGAGAACAGCTAACCAGGCATGACGTTCCCGGATCAGACCAGGGTTGGATAGGAAGACGAAGAAAATGACCAGGAAGGCGTGGTATTTGCTATACATGAGGGCAGCCATAACCAGACCGAGTAAAATGGCGGTCTGCACCCCCGGGGATGCCAGGAACCTTTTGTAAACGAGAAAGAAAAGGGCTGTAAAGAAGAGCAAAGGGGTGTCTGGGAGCATCAGAAAACCATAGGCGTGAACCAGGGTCATGGAGGCGATCAGTACAAAGAAGTGGGGGATGTAGTCTTTCTTCTTCGGATCATCCACCAGTAGCCAGAGAACGGCCATCGTCCCTATTCCGAGGATACAACTCAGGAATCGCACGCCCAGCTCGCCTTCAAAAAAAAGCTGACCCAGGGCTATGAGCCAGGCCACCATGGGCGGGTGGTCAAAATATCCCCAGCTGATCTCCCTGGCGTAGTACCAGTAGTACGCCTCGTCAAAGATCAGCTGCGTACTCCACGCCTGCAGGAGGTTCAGGAGAAAGAACAGGCCGAGGATGTACAGGAAGATCTTCGGGAAATAGTTTCTCATGCGGTAACTGCTACGGGTCAAAATTACAAATAATCACCTCTTCCTCTCGCCCCTATCGGGCAAGAAAATTCAACATCATTCGAATACAGTCCGGTGAAAGGTTTATTTTTGCCATAATCTCCTGCAATTGATGACAGACAGTTTAGTAATCATCCCCTCATACAACGAGATCGAGAACATCAAGGCCATTGTGGATGCCGTAATGAGTCTCCCCAAGGAATTCCATATACTCGTAGTGGATGACAATTCGCCTGACGGGACGGGGGATGCGGTACGCGAATTGCAGAAGACATACTCAGGGAAGCTCTTCCTAGAGGAAAGAAAAGAGAAATCTGGCCTGGGAACGGCGTATATCCATGGGTTTAAATGGGCCCTCCAAAGGGAATATCTCTATATTTTTGAGATGGATGCCGATTTTTCGCACAGGCCTTCAGACCTGACCAGGTTGTACAGAGCTTGTGTTAACGGGGCCGACCTGGTCGTGGGGTCGAGGTACAAAAAAGGGGTGAATGTCGTCAACTGGCCTCTCTACCGTATCCTCCTTTCGTACGGGGCCTCCTTTTACGTTAAGCTCATTACCGGGATGCGGGTGCACGACCCTACGGCAGGGTTCGTATGCTACAGGCGGAAGGTGCTGGAGACGCTAGACCTCGATTCGGTCAAGTTCATCGGCTATGCCTTTCAGATAGAAATGAAATACAGGGCTTACTTGAAAAAGTTCAGCATTGAGGAGGTGTCCATTATCTTTACGGACCGGGAGAAAGGCAAGTCAAAAATGAGTTCGTCCATTATCTGGGAAGCCGTGTTCGGGGTGATCAGTATGAAGATAAGGAGTCTATTCAAAAGAAATGGTTTTTAAGGTATGAGCAGAACGATCATCAAAAACGCACGGATGGTGAATGAAGGCAGGATCGAGGAGGGAGACCTCCTCGTGGAAGGGGAAAGGATCGCCAGGATCGGACCCTCCATATCTTCAGACGGGGCCAGGGTGATCGACATACAAGGTAAATTTCTATTTCCGGGAGTTATCGATGACCAGGTCCACTTTCGTGAACCCGGACTCACCCATAAAGGCGATATTGGCACTGAAAGCAGGGCAGCTCTGGCAGGGGGGATCACCTCTTTCATGGAACAACCAAATACCGTCCCCCAAACGACGACGATCGAAAAACTGGAGGAGAAATTCCAGATGGGAGCCAGATCGTCCTATGCTAATTACTCCTTCCTCTTCGGGGGCACCAATGACAACCTGGAAGAGCTGAAAAAGCTCGACAGGCATGCATGCTCCGGGGTAAAACTCTTCCTGGGTTCCTCCACCGGCAACATGTTGGTAGATGACGAAGAGGTACTCGAACAGATTTTCAGAAATACCGAGATGGTCATTTCGGCCCATTGCGAAGACGAAACTACCATACGGCAAAACCTCGAGGCATACAGGGAAAAGTATGGGGATGACATCCCCGTGAAATACCATCCCCTGATCAGAAGCGAGGAAGCCTGTTACCTGTCGTCCTCCAAGGCGGTAGCCCTGGCGAGGAAAACCGGCGCCCGTCTCCATGTCTTCCACCTTTCTACAGCAAGGGAGATGGAATTGTTCACCAATGAGATCCCGCTTGAAGAAAAAAAGATCACGGCCGAGGTCTGTTTGCACCACCTTTGGTTCTCCGAGGAGGATTACGAATCCCTGGGGACCCACATCAAATGGAACCCTGCGGTAAAAAAGGCAGCCGACAGGGAAGCTTTGTGGGAGGCTTTGCTCGACAACCGTATCGACGTGATCGCCACAGACCACGCACCCCATACTCTGGAAGAAAAAGACCAGACCTATCTCAAGGCCCCTTCGGGAGGGCCTCTTGTTCAGCATCTGCTCCCCGCTATGATGGAGAAAGTGCTCGACGGGAAGATCAAAGCAGAGACGCTGATCACCAAGATGTGCCACAACCCGGCCATCCTTTTCCAGATCCGAGACAGGGGGTATCTTCGGGAAGGATATTACGCAGATCTTACCGTGGTAGACCCGGACGACCCCTGGATGGTGGGGAAGGGGAATATCCTTTACAAATGCGGCTGGTCTCCCTTTGAAGGAACTGGTTTCAGAACCCGGGTAACCCATACCTTCGTCAATGGGCATCTCGCATATGAGAACGGTACATTTTCCGGTCAGCGGAATTCCAAACGCTTAACATTCAACAGGTCATGAAAAAATGGATCGCATTTATGGCAGTTTTAGCACTGGTTTTTTCCTGTGCGGAAGAGGTCGTGAAAAAACCCGAAGACATGATCCCGCGGGATACCATGACCGATCTTTTGTATGAGATGGCCGTCCTGAATGCTGCCAAAAGCACCAACAAGGCCATCCTGGAGGAACAATTCGATGATCCTACGGAGTTTCTCTTCAAACAATACGGGGTTGACAGTCTTCAGTTTGTCAAAAGCGATATGTATTACGCCTCCCAGCCCCTGGTCTACGAAGCGATCTACAAGGAGGTCGAAGCCCGTCTGGAAAAGGAAAAGAAGGCATTTGAGGAAGCTCGCCAAAAACGCACTGACAGTCTGGTCTCACGCAGCAGGGAGATTCGGGATTCTTTGGGGTTGGAGGAGGATTAAGACCATTTGGAGGGATACCTCTTTCGAAAATATTGACTGTATTCTTTGATGCTATCCTCCGGATGGATGAATTCAAACCCGAGTACATCCTTAATTTTTTGGGAAGAATACTGTTTGGGATTTTTCAGGGAATTCACCGTATCTCTTGTGAGGCGCCTCTTTGTCCTTAGGAAGTAATGACTGAACCAGTCCACCCTCCAGCCCACTTCCAGCACCCATAGGGGGATCGCCTTTTTTGGGCGGGGTAACCCAAAGGACTCGCTCAGGGAGCCGAGAAAATCTTTATACGTCAGGTTGTCTGCGACTTTGATAAACCGCTCGTTCCTGATATCCGATCGCATGAGGCGGATCATACAGTTTGCCACGTCCCTGACATCGACAAACCCGGTGCCTCCGGGGAAATAGGATTTCATCCCTCTGGCGGCATTCTTAAAAAACCTCAGGCTGCCCTGGTTCCAGTTCCCTGCACCCAGGATTACCCCCGGGTTCACCATCACAGCGTCCAGGCCTTCCTGGGATCCCCTCCAGACCTCCATCTCCGCCAGGTGTTTCGAGAGGGCGTACACACTGGTCTCGGTCTCCGCCCATTCGTTTTCCTCTGTCACCTCCCCCTGTTGGACGCCTTTCCCTATGGCCGCAATGGAACTCGCATAGCACAATTTTTCCACCTTATGGGCCAGGCAAAGGTTTACGATATTGGCTGTACCTTCGACGTTAGTCTTTTTCAGGGCATCCCATGCCGCTGGATTGAAGGAGATCATCGCGGCCGAATGATAGACCCGTGAAATATTTTTAAAGGCCGCTTCCAAAGACGGGATATCCGTGAGGTCTGCCTTTACCCATTGAATTTTCTCCAGGAGGGATGGCCCTTCGTCCGAATAGTATTCAAATAGGGATCTGACCTCTTCCAGGGAAGCCTCAGTCCTGTAGGTGGCCCTCACAGCATCATGGTCCTGCAATAGTTGAAAGAGCAGATGCGAACCCAATAATCCCGTGCCTCCAGTAACCAGAATCATGGGCCTAAAGTACTCAAATCCTCCGGATATAATTACAAAAGCACGGGTTTGGCTCCCGGGGATTTCTGTTATATTTGCAACATTCTAAGAAAAAGGATCCCGATGAGACCGAACTTTGTCGAAGAGTTGAAATGGAGGGGCATGTTACACGATGTCATGCCGGGTACTGAGGAACATCTGCTAACAGGCATGCAGTCGGCATATGTAGGGATAGACCCCACAGCAGACTCCCTTCACATCGGGCACCTGGTCGGGGTCATGATGTTAAAACACTTCCAGTTGGCAGGCCATAAACCCTATGCCCTGATAGGGGGCGCCACAGGGATGATCGGCGATCCCTCCGGGAAATCCTCGGAACGCAACCTGCTGGATGAGACCACCCTGAGGTTGAACCAGGAAGCCATCAGGGAGCAGCTGTCTCGTTTCCTCGACTTCGATTCAAAGACTGACAACAGCGCGGTACTGGTTAACAATTACGACTGGATGAAGGACTTTACCTTCCTCGATTTTATACGGGATGTTGGGAAACACATCACAGTAAACTACATGATGGCAAAGGATTCGGTCAGGAAAAGGCTCGATGCTGAGGCCAAGGAAGGCATGTCCTTTACCGAATTCACCTACCAACTGGTGCAGGGTTATGATTTTCTCTACCTCTACCAGCACCACAACTGCACCCTGCAGATGGGCGGGAGCGATCAGTGGGGGAACATCACGACAGGGACCGAACTGATCAGGCGAATCGGCGGAGGGAAAGGTTATGCCCTGACCTGTCCGCTGATCACCAAGGCAGACGGCAGCAAGTTCGGCAAAACCGAAGGCGGAAATATCTGGTTGGATGCCCACAGGACCTCCCCTTACAAATTCTATCAGTACTGGATCAACACCTCTGATGAGGATGCCGAAAAATACATCAAGATCTTCACCTTCCTTACAAGGGAAGAGATCGAAGGGCTCGTCAGGGAGCACGGGGAAGCCCCTCACCTGCGTATCCTTCAAAAGCGACTGGCCGAAGAGGTGACCGTCATGGTACATTCCAGGGAGGACTACGAGAATGCGGTAAGGGCCAGTTCCATCCTATTTGGAAATTCCACTTCCTCAGATCTGAAAACGCTGGACACCCATACCTTTTTGGAGGTTTTTGAGGGGGTTCCCCAGGCGGAGATCAAACGGGAAGAACTGACCGGTGGCCTCGACATGATTGGGGCCTTGTCTGCCAGGACCGGCTTTCTGAGCTCCAACGGGGAGGCCAGAAGGGAACTCAAGCAAAATTCGATCTCAGTGAACAAGGAAAAAGTAGGAGAAGGATACGTGATCACGGATTCGGACCTGATAGGGGACAGCTTCGTACTGTTGCAACGCGGGAAGAAGAGCTACTTTATCCTGGCGATTGTTGACTAGGAAGAAATCCGATTCTAAGTGATCATCAGATTGCAGCCCCGGATATCGGCATTGTCAAATCTCCCAAGCACTTCAAAGGTACCATTCACTCCCAGCCTTCCCAGATCCTGGGTGGCTATGAACGAACAGGAATAAAAATTGGCGAGGTCGATCACGTTGATCCCTCCGGATCGTCCCGTCTCCAGAAGGCTTAAAGGGTCCTCCGTGCTCCGGATGAGGACCTTCATCCAGGGGGGAGTTAAAAAGATCCCTTTACCTTGGGAGTATGCCTGGGATAGGAGTTCGGTCATCCCGTATTCCGAATGTATGCGGTCAATTCCAAAACCTCTACTCAGTCTCCCGTGAAGGTCTTCCCGTATCATTTCTTTCCTCCTGCCTTTCATTCCCCCGGTTTCCATCACGGTCGTATGGGTGAGTTTCATAGGATGGGCATCCGCCAGGTCCAACAAGGCGTAGGATACCCCTATTAAGAGCGTTCGGGTCCTTTTCTCTTCGAGGTTTCTGAGTTTTTCAGCAAGTTGGGGCAGATTGTGGAGGTAGAACCCACTGTCTGTATGTCCGCTCGAGGCGATAAGATCATTGACCATATAGACCAGGGAAGAGCCCTCTCGTTCGAGATAGGAAGGAAGTAGGGCAAGAATACAGTATTCATCGGGTCTGCCGTAAAACCTTTGAAAAGCTTCCCGGAAGCTTTCCTCGTACAGGGTCACATCCTGAACGTAGTGTTTACTGGTCTCTTCCGAAGTGGTCCCGCTGCTGCTGAAAACGATATCCGCGCGACTTGGGTCACAGCTGACCTTTTTTTTCTTGAAGAATTCTATGGGCAAAAAGGGGATCTGTTCCGATCTTCGGATACTTAGGGGGTCAGTGGCCAGAAAGTCGCAGAATTGCCTGTAAACGGCATTGTTTTTATACTGGTGATGGAATACGGCAATGGCGGCACTGTTGAATTCTTCCTCGTTCCTGATCCTGAAAATACGCCTGGGGTCCATCGCCTAGATTATTACCCCAAAAATAGCAAAATTAACCCCTGCGAGAGGGGCTTGAGTGAAATGGGGGGTAAAGTCTATTTGACCACCAGTTTGCGGGTGATCGTCTTTTGCCTTTCCGTTACCTGCAACACATAGACGCCGGGTACCAGTCGGGAGATATTGAGGGTGTTGGTAGAAATGCGGTCCGTAAGGACCACCTCTCCCAATACATCGTAGACCGTAATGACCTTGGTGTCATTGTATTCCGAGGTAATGTAGACCACATCGCTGTAAGCGGGGTTCGGATAGAGCTTGAAATTTGGTATCTCCTGGGAGGGGGGCGTTTCCGGCGGATTTTTTTCCTGCCCGTAACCCCATAGGGAGAATAGCAAAAAGGCGGTTAAGTAAAATATTTTCATCAAGATTGATTTGGGATCAATACTGAAAGATACCTAAAGATGGTTTTAGGACATATAAATTGTTGTGAATGAGGGAAAAATGTAGGTGAACTTTTAGAGGCATGCATTTCGTCGATAAAAGAAATACTTTCATCGAGATGAAACGAGCGATTTCTCGCTTTAAAATTCACAAAAAGGGAGATGGATTTTAGCTATTTAACGATCAGCTTGCGGGTTGCCTGTTTGTCTTTTTCCATGACCCTCAGGACGTAGACTCCAGGGTCGAGATCTGACAGGTTCAATTCCTTTCCGATGATGGTCGTTTCTACGACCTTGGTTCCCAGCACATCGAAGATCAGGATCTTCTTAGGCGCATTGGCTTTGGTTTCTATATACACCTTACCGTTGGTTACTGGATTGGGATAGAGGTTGAATCCCTGGATCTCACCGGGGTTGGAGGGTTTGTCCTGAGCTAACCCGGAAGATAAAACCAATAAAAAAGCCAGTAGGTAAAAGTGTTTCATACTGAGGGGGTTACATAGAACACTAAACAAATATAGGTATTTTGGCATTCCACCTGTCTCTCAGGTACGGTTCTGATTGAGAAATTCGATGAAATGCACGTTTCTAGCCGTAGAAATCACAAATCGTACCAATTTTTGAGAAATGGAGGGGATTTTTGCAGGAGATCTTCAATATTCGAAATACAGGGGAATGGAAGCTATGTTATAAAATTGTTATGTTGTGGTTTTCCATATGTTCTGCCCGTGGTTTGAACTAATAATTCCTATTTTTGATAGGATCAGAAAACTCGAATTCCATGAAGAAGCAGGACATCAGAATACTACTGGTTGACGATGAACCGGACATCCTTGAGATCTTGAAATACAACCTGTCTTCTGAAGGGTATCAGGTCTCCACGGCAAAGAACGGCGTTGAAGGCGTGGCAAAGGCCAAAAAGAAGAGGCCCCACCTGATCATCCTCGATGTGATGATGCCTGAAATGGACGGGATAGAGGCCTGTGAAAAGATCCGGAATACGGAAGGGCTGGAAGATACGCTCATCACCTTTCTGACCGCAAGGGGGGAGGATTATTCCCAGGTAGCCGGATTTGATGCCGGAGCGGACGACTACATCACCAAACCCGTGAAACCCAAGGTACTGATGAGCAAGGTAAAGGCCTTGTTGCGAAGGTTGAAGGACCAGGAAGACTCCACCCCTGAGATCAAAAAAGTAGGGAACATCGTCATCAACAGAGAAGAATACAAAGTGGTGAACAACGGAGAAGAGATCGTCCTGCCCCGCAAGGAATTCGAATTGCTATCCCTGCTGACCTCCAAGCCCGACAAGGTATTTAAAAGAGAAGTGATCCTCGATAAGGTCTGGGGTCAGGAGGTGGTCGTCGGGGGTCGGACCATAGACGTCCATATCCGAAAACTCAGGGAGAAAATTGGGGACCATCACTTTAAAACCGTAAAGGGCGTAGGTTATAAGTTTGTTCTGTAATGGCCATCAAGCTCAGGAAATCCTATAAGTTCGCACTGAGGTCCTCCCTGTATATTTCCATCATTCTCCTGATTTTTTCGCTAGCCCTTTTCAGCTACTTCTCCTTATGGTCTTATTGGGCCGTCCTCGCCCTTTCCATAACGGTCGTTTTCGGGGTGTCCTTTCTGGTGATACAGTTCCGGGTGGAGAAGTTCATCTACCGCAGGATCAAGAAGATCTACGACGATGTGTCCCTTCTGGAATCGACCTCCTTCGCCTCCGGTCCCATTACTACTGATATGGCCACCCTGACCGAGGAGATCGAGAAGTTCGCCAAAGACAAGCGCATCGAGATCGATACCCTAAAAATCCGGGAGGAGTACCGGAAGGATTTTCTGGGCAATGTCTCACACGAACTCAAGACTCCCCTTTTTACCGTCCAGGGGTATATCCTTACCTTGCTGGATGGGGCCATGGAAGACAAAAGGGTCCGGAAGAAATACCTTCAGAGGGCCAACAAGGGGGTGGAGCGATTGATCTACATCGTAAAAGACCTCGACCTCATCACCAAACTGGAGGCCGGTGACCTCAGCCTGGAAATATCGACCTTCGACATTATCGATCTGATCAAAAGTGTCTTCGAACTCCTCGAGATGAAGGCGGCCAGAAAGCAGATCGCCCTTACCTTCGACATGGACTATAAAGAGCCCGTCTACGTGAAGGGAGACCGGGAAAAGATTCAGCAAGTGCTCACCAACCTCGTGGTGAATTCCATCAAATACGGGCATCCTGACGGTACGACGGAGGTCAGTGTCGAAAACCTCATCAAGAACAAGGTCATCGTCAGGGTCACCGATAACGGGGAAGGGATCCCTGAAGCCCATTTACAGAGGATCTTCGAGCGGTTTTACCGCATAGACAAGAGCGGAAGCAGAAAGGAAGGGGGGTCCGGACTGGGCCTCGCCATCGTTAAGCACATCATTGAGGCCCACGGGGAAAAGATCTACGTGGAAAGTGTGGTGGATGTGGGATCTGAATTCTCCTTCACCCTCGAGAAAGGGAAGAAACCGGGAACCTGATTTTCCTCCCGTCTTACGAAATCCTTAGCTTTGCAGGGAATCAATTAGAGCCTTTCGTGGGTAGCAAGAACAAACTAAAACGCTTCAGGGAGAACGAGACCTTTCCCAATGTCCTGCAACCGACAAGGGAAGAAGTCCTCTCCGGATCTTTTGCACAAAGGGGCCGATGGGCAGAATTCTTTGGCAATGAGCACCCTCTGGTCCTTGAACTGGGATGCGGTAAAGGGGAATATGCCCTGGGCCTGGCAAAATTATACCCGGATAAGAATTTCATAGGGATAGACATCAAAGGGGCCAGGTTGTGGAGGGGAGCCAAGACCGCCCTGGAGGAAAATATGCAGAATGTGGCCTTTGTGCGTTCTCAGATCGACCTGATCGACCGATTATTCACCAAGGGAGAGGTGTCCGAGATCTGGATCACCTTCCCCGACCCGCAGATCAAATACAAGCGCACCAAACACAGGCTCACCAACCTGCATTTCCTTGAGAAATACAGGACCATCCTCAAAGAAAAGGGCACTGTTCACCTGAAGACAGACAGCGAATTCATGCATGGGTATACCCTTGGGATCCTCCATGCAAGTGAGATGGAAGTTTTGTATGCCAACCACGACGTGTACAGGAATGAGGGGAGTCCGCCCGAAGTTCTTCGCATCCAGACCTTTTATGAAAATCAGTATCTTGAGCTCGGTAAACCCATCACGTATCTAAAATTCAGGTTTCCTTCCCAATGACCCACCTCCTCATCCTATTTTTTGTAACCTATTCCGCAGCCTTTATGGCTACGGTCCCCCCTGGACTGCTAAACATGAACGCAGCAAAGGCAAGCGTTGAAAAAGGGAAGAACAACGGTATTATTTTCAGCCTTGGGGTTTCAACCATGATCATGATGCAGGCTTATGTGGCCGTAATGATCTCCAAATTTCTCTACAACAACCCTGAAGTGATCGACCTCCTGATGAAGATCGCCCTCGGGGTCTTCGCCTTTTTTGCCATTTATTTCTTTGTGCTGGCGAAGCGGTTCAAACCCAATAAGATCCGCATTGAAAAGATGAGCAGGAAGAACAGTTTTTTCAAAGGGATGCTCCTGGCTGCCCTGAACCTGCTCACGATCCCTTACTACAGCGGACTCAACGTGATGTGGAATGCGTCGGGCTGGATAAAGTTTGAACTCTGGGACATCGCAACCTTTATCCTTGCGGCCGGGTCGGGCACGTTTACGGTTCTCTATCTGTATACCTTTTATTTCAACAAACTCGACCTGAAGAACAAGACCTTTTCAAAGAACTCAAACTATATTCTGAGCGGCCTGATGCTGATCCTGCTCGTGATCACTCTGATCAGGCTTTTTTACAGGGACCATGCATAAGAAGGGGAATGATTTTTTTCAGCAGGTGTACGACCTCGTAAAGCAGGTGCCCTATGGGAGAGTAACCTCTTATGGGGCCATTGCCAGGTACCTCGGTACTTCCCGGGGAGCCAGGATGGTAGGCTGGGCAATGAACAATGTACCCGACAGGGAGGACGTGCCCGCCCACCGGGTGGTGAACCGGGTGGGGCTGTTGACCGGGAAACACCATTTCGGAGGGACCAACCTAATGCAACAACTCCTCGAGAATGAAGGTCTGGTCATCGTCGATGATCGCATCCAGGATTTTGAAAAGCACTTTTGGGATCCCCTTAAGGAACTGGGGGAACCACTTTAGCCAGCGCCGCCCGGAAGGCCTGATCAGCACTCCAGATGACCTAATAAACCCATAAGTCATTTCCGTTCAGTTCTTTCCGAATCTCGGCCCGATACCGTATCTTTGTTGTTTAGAATCATTTTACATTAAGCAAAGGGTAAGGACCGGATGAAACTCGATAAAAAAGACATACTGAAAGCCCTGGAAACCATCACTGTGCCCGGAGAGGGGCAGAATATGGTGGAAAGCGGTGCGGTGAGAAATATACAGACCTTCGGAGACGAAGTGGTCGTCGATATCACAATAAAGAACCCCAGCCTCCAGGCTAAAAAGAAGGCTGAGGTCTCCATTCTGCAGGCCATTCACAGGGAGGTGTATGAAAAGGCCAAGATCACCGTAAACATTACGGTAGATGCCCCTTCCAGGCAAAAGCAAAATGAGATCAAGGGGGCTCCGATACCGGGGATAAAGAATATAATCGCCGTGGCTTCAGGAAAAGGGGGTGTGGGTAAATCCACGGTGACTGCCAACCTGGCGGCCACCCTTTCCAAGATGGGATTTGCTGTAGGGATACTCGATGCGGATATCTACGGCCCGTCCATCCCCATCATGTACGATGTGGCCTCCCAGAAACCGCTGGCAGTTGAGGTGAACGGCAAATCGAAAATGAAGCCCATTGAGAATTACGGGGTAAAGATCCTGTCTATCGGTTTTTTTACCCAGCCGAACCAGGCGGTCATCTGGCGTGGTCCCATGGCGGCGAAGGCCCTTAACCAAATGATCTTTGATGCCCATTGGGGGGAACTGGATTTCCTTCTGATCGACCTGCCTCCGGGTACAGGAGACATACACCTGAGTATCATGCAGGCCCTGCCCGTTACAGGTGCAGTGGTGGTGAGTACTCCTCAGGAGATCGCCCTTGCCGATGCCAGGAAAGGGGTGGCCATGTTCCAGCAGGAGGCCATCAACGTACCCGTACTCGGGATCATTGAGAATATGGCATACTTTACCCCGGCGGAACTCCCCGAGAACAAGTATTACATCTTTGGCAGGGACGGGGCAAAAAATTTGGCGGAGGACATGGATGTGCCCTTCCTGGGTGCCCTCCCCCTGGTGCAGAGCATTCGTGAAGCCAGTGATGCAGGACGTCCTGCGGCCCTGCAAACGGCAACCCCTCTGGAAGCTTCCTTTGAAGAGATCACGAGGAATACCGTACAGGAACTGGTAAGAAGGAACACGGACCTGCCCCCCACCGAAGCGATCAAAATCACAACAATGGCCGGGTGTGCTGCCGTTAAAAAGAAATAGCGATGACTGAGGAAGAGTTACGCCACAACGTTGAGAAAGCCCTGGATGAGATAAGACCCTTCCTCCAGAGTGACGGGGGAGACATCTCCCTGGTATCCATTGAGGAAGGCAAAACCGTGACCGTACGCCTGGAAGGAAATTGCGTTGGCTGTAGTGTCAATCAGATGACCCTGAAAAGCGGGGTGGAAATGACCATTAAAAAGTACGCCCCTCACGTGGAAAAGGTCATCAATGTAGGTTGATTAACAACACTTCTACCTTTCCATTTCTTTACATTTTCCCGATACCTAGATCCTGGCCTGGTAGGTAAAGAGGTTGTAATACCGGCCTTCAAGAGCTATGAGTTCCTCATGCATCCCTGTTTCCGCAATACGTCCATTCTCGATCACCAGGATCTGATCTGCCTTTCTGATGGTACTTAATCTATGGGCTATCACAATAGTGGTCCTGCCTTTGGTAAGGGCCGCGAGGCTCTGCTGAATAAGGCCCTCGCTTTCTGTATCCAGGTTGGAGGTGGCCTCATCGAGGATCAGGATCCTTGGATCTGCCAGGATAGCCCTGGCAATGGCGATCCTCTGCCGCTGTCCGCCCGATAGTTTGATCCCCCTTTCCCCGATAAGCGTGTCCAAACCGTCTTCGAACCGGTCTGTAAATTCATCCACATAGGCCGACTTCACCGCATTCTGCAGTTCGCTTTCTGTCGCATGGGGCCTGGGGAACAGGATGTTTTCCTGTATCGTGCCCTCGAAGAGGAAATCGTCCTGCAATACCACCCCGAGGTGCTTCCGGTAATTCTTCAACACCATCTTAGACAGGTCATACCCATCCACGGTGATTTTCCCACTCTGGGGTTTCAGGAAGCTTGCGGCGAGTCCGGCGATCGTGCTCTTTCCGGAGCCTGAGCTGCCTACCAGGGCTACTACACTTCCGGGTTCCACCTCAAAGCTGATATCGTGAAGCACCTCCTTTTCCTCTTCGTAAGCAAAGGTAACATTCTCGAACACCATATGTCCCTGAAGGTGGTTGGGCCTGAGAGTGCGTTCCACCGGGTCCTCCTCTTCAGGGAGGTTCATAAGTTCCTCCGTCCGGTCGAGCCCGGCCAGGGCTTCGCTGAGCTGACTACCGATATTGCTCATCTGCACGATAGGGGCGATCATGAGTCCGAGCAGGAAGGTAAATTCCAGGAATTCCCCCAGAGTAAGGACACCGGTCATGATCTTGTAACCGCCTATCCCCATGATACCTGTGGTGGCCACGCCCAGCAGGAAGGTGGAGGAGCTGGTCATTACGGCCGTTGCAGTCAGGCTCTTTTTCACATTCTGGTACAGCCTGTGAACTCCATCCTTGAAGATGTCGTGCTCCTGTTCCTCGGCATTGAATCCTTTGATGACCCGGATTCCACCCAGGGTTTCAGTAAGGCGGCCTGTCACCTCTGCATTGATCTTCCCCCGGTTCCGGAAAATGGGGCGTATGATCTTGAATGCCTTCAGGGCGACGACCGCAAAGATCGCCAGGGGGATCAGGGCGAAGAGGGTCATGGACACACTGATGTTCAATAAGAGGAGAAGGGCGACCACCGCTGTGATGGTCCCTCCAACCAATTGAACGAGTCCGGTGCCGATGAGGTTCCTCACCCCTTCCACATCGGTCATGATCCTGGAGACGAGTTCCCCGGATTTGGTATTGTCAAAGAACCTGATGGGCAGGGAAAGGATCTTGTGCTGCACCTGGGCACGGAGTTCGGAGATCATATATTGGGCCTGTACGCTGAGGATCTTGGTAAGGAGAAAAGAGGTAACGGCCTGGACCAGGATCGCCAGGATGACCACTCCGATGAGCATTTTAAGGAAAGGAATATCCTTGTTCGGAATGATGTCGTCCATGAGGTATTTGAGCGACATGGGCGCGACGAAACTCGCCGCTTTGCTGATCACGATCAGGATAAGTCCGATCAGGACCAGATTACGCCTGGGCCAGATGATGGTCCTGAATGCCTTTAGGATGCTGACTTTTTTTCCAGCCATAGAATTGTGAAATCGAGGAAATACGAAGGCGAAAGATACTCATTATTTGACAGCCCTGATGGGGCTGACAACGGGCCGGGAAAGAAAATTAGTTTTTCCCGCAGAAGTCGATTAAATTCACAGAATCTCAAAAAAACAGGATGAAAAGATACGTCGGCACCCTTGTGTTATTCATTTTTTACTCTCTGCTCTTCTCTTGCGGCAGGGTACAGGAACTCACCGAATTGGAGCGATGGAAGACCCATGCGGAGCAAACCACCATTATCAGGGACCAGTTCGGGGTGCCCCATATTTACGGGGAAACAGATGCAGACGCTGTTTTTGGCTTGCTGTATGCCCAGTGCGAGGACGATTTCAACCGGGTGGAACAGAATTACATCTGGGCCACAGGCAGGCTGGCAGAGGTGGAAGGGGAAGAGGCACTATACAGCGACCTCAGGGCCAGGATGTTCATGAGCCAGGAAGAGGCGGAGGCCATGTACGAGAACAGCCCGGAATGGTTAAAGGAACTGTGTGTGGCCTTTGCGGATGGGATCAATTACTACCTCCATACCCATCCCGAAGTAACCCCTAAACTCCTCACCCGTTTTGAACCCTGGATGCCCATGTATTTCAGCGAGGGCTCTATAGGCGGAGATATCGAACGTATTAGCACTCGCAAGTTGCAGGCCATGTACGAGAAGGGCATCGAATTTCCGAAATCTGCAGAAATGGAGATTGAAAAGAGAGAAAAAGAACTGGAGCCACAGGGATCTAACGGGATCGCGATCTCCGGAAGTCTCACGCAATCGGGGAATGCCATGCTGCTGATCAACCCCCATACCTCCTTTTATTTCAGGGGGGAAGTACATGCCGTAAGTGAAGAAGGGCTGAACGCCTATGGGGCGGTGACCTGGGGGCAATTCTTTATTTACCAGGGATTTAACGAGAAGACCGGATGGATGCATACTTCTACTTATACGGACGTCATCGATGAATTCGTGGAAACCGTGGTGGACATGGATGGTGATTTGTTCTACCAATACGGGGAAGAGCTCAGGCCCGTGGAAGTCTCGGAGGTAAGCCTGAAATACAAGGATGGGGATAAACTCAAAGAAAAAACCTTCCCTTATTACCGGACCCACCACGGTCCCATCACCCATATGGAAGGAGATCGGGTAGTGGCCACGGCCATGATGTGGGACCCGGTTAAGGCCCTGGAACAGTCCTATATCAGGACAAAGCAAACAGGGTACGAAGGATTCAGGAAGATGATGGATATCAGGACCAATTCGTCCAACAATACGGTCTATGCCGATGCAGATGGGAATATCGCCTACTTCCACGGCAATTTTATCCCGGTCAGGGATACCCTTTTTGATTACACCGAGCCCGTTGAAGGCAAGGACCCCAGGACGGACTGGAAGGGGTTGCACACGGTGGATGAGAATATCCTCCTGCTCAACCCTCCCAATGGGTGGATACAGAACTGCAACTCGACCCCTTTTACCGCTGCCCTGGAATTCAGCCCGAAACGAGAGGATTACCCCAGGTATATGTCTGTAGACCAGGAGAATTTCCGGGGGGTACACGCCATTGAGTTGCTCACGGGCCGCAGCGGGTATACCTTGGACAACTTGATCGAACTGGCCTATGACCCGTATTTACCGGCTTTTAAGGCATTGATCCCCGGATTGGTTGAGGCGGCTGACCGGAGTCCTGGCCTGGATCCGGAAACCAGGGAAGCTATCGACGTGCTAAGGCAATGGGATTTCAGGACCTCTAAGGAATCGGTCGCTATGACCCTGGCCCATTATTATGGAACCTTATCATGGCAATGGTTTAAAGCAGGAAAACGCAAGGTATGGCCTACACAATTTGAAGCATTCAATGATATTAATAATAATATATCAAATGAAGACATGCTTAAGGTATTTTCACTTGTCTTATCAAGGCTAAATGATGACTTTGGCACCTGGAAAATGCCCTGGGGAGAGGTGAACCGCTACCAGAGGCTCAACGGGGATATCCGCCAGCCCTTTGACGATGCGAAGCCGAGCATCCCCATAGGATTTGCTTCAGGCCGGTGGGGAGCCCTCGCCGCCTACGGCGCGCGGTATGACAACAACACTAAAAAGATCTACGGTACCCGTGGGAACAGTTTTGTGGCCGTGGTGGAATTCGGGGAAAAGGTGAAGGCTAAAAGTATCCTGGCAGGGGGCCAGAGTGGGGATCCGTCCTCACCACATTTCGATGACCAGGCTCAGATGTATGCTGATGTGAAGTTTAAAGAAGTGCACTACTATAAAGAGGATGTTCTGGAGCATGCGAAGCGATCCTACCACCCCGGGGAACGGTAGGAAGTCCTAGTCTTTAACGATGATCAGGGAAGCTTTGGAACCCGTGGAAAGCAGCCATTTATTCGAGTAAATGAGCTTGCCCATATCGTCATAGACATCCACCTGTGCGGTGTTCGGGCCGGAGGTTCCCTGGTTTAAGGCTTCAAAATCGAGGCGGTTAAACCCCTTTTCCAAATTTAGATTGATCCCCTTGAAACTGCCGGTGAGCAGGATATTGGGTTCAACCACTTCTCCATTGGCATAGATCTTTACCCTGTCTCCATCGACATACTCGTGGTCCCGGCAAACGATGCCCACAAATTTGGAGGACGTCTTCACATCCCCCAGGTACATGTCTCCATAATGCTCCTTGCTATTCCCTTTTTCCCGTTCTCCCACCTTGGGGTCAATAACCATGTCGAACCCGGCCTGCTTTAGTTCCCTGTCCGGGAGCATTTGGATATTGGGGTTCATGGAATCACTGAGATTCGGGCTCTTTCCCATGTCGATCACCGATGGCATATTCAGGGTCGCATTCGGGGTGGGGGTGGCCTTGATGTCCAAATTCGGTTTTGGCCCTATCTTCAGGGGCTGGGTCTTGGGAATATCGGTCTGTGACATTCCCATCGCGGCAACTCCCAAGATGCATATAGCAGAAATAAAGGCCTTCATGACAACACTTTAGGATTATAAAAGTAGCAAATACCCTGCCATGCCTGTATAAATCCTTGTTAAAATCGATAAACTCCGGATGAAGTTTTCCTTATTCGGGTACCTGTTTTTGGCCGTTCCTGGGGGGTTTTACATTCCAGTACTGAGGGTGGGTGTCCGTGGTTTCCTGATTCCAGTATGCCGGGGTTACCTTCCTGCCATCAAAGGTCCTGAGCTTTCGCTGGTAGACCCAAATGGTCGGGTTAAATACCATATCCGTTACTGCGACGGTGTAGAGTTGGGGGTCTTCCTCGCTCTTTTTCTTTTCTTCCTCGGTAAGCACTTCAAAACCATTGTGTTCCAGCAGTTTTTTCAGGAAATCCCTGCGGTTTTCATCCACTCCTTTCTCCACGAAGGTAACCCGGGTATCCTCTATACTGCCAAACATGTGTTTTCCTGATAAGCTCATTCTATTTTCAATTTAGGGTACTGCTCAAGGCGTAAATATAATCGTAGATCGGGCTGTAGAGTCCGAGTGCTAGGATCCCGATCACGGTGATCACAAGTCCGATCCTCATATAAACCGTATTGGTGAAATAGGGGATGGGATGCTCGCTTTTGCGGAGGAACATGGCCCGTACCACCAGCAAATAATAATAGAGTGAGATCGTGACATTGACCACGGCCAGGAAGACCAGAAAGTAATAGCCCTTGCTGGCTGCAGCCGTGAAGAGGAAGAACTTGCCGAAAAAGCCTGCAACGGGGGGTATTCCGGCCAGGGAGAACAACCCGAGCATCATCACCAGACTCAATTTTGGATTGGTGCGATACAGCCCTTCATAATCCTGAAGTTGCTCTTTGCCCGTTTCTGTGGAAATGGCCTGCACGACGCCAAAAGCAGCGAGATTGGAAAAAATATAGATCAATATAAAGTAGATCACGGTGGCCACACCCAGAGTAGTTCCTGTGATCAGACCCAGGAGAATAAATCCTGCCTGGGCGATGGAGGAAAAGGCCAGGAATCGCTTCATATTCTGCTGGCGCAGGGCGAAGAGGTTCCCGAGGAACATGGTCAGTACGGACAGAAGATAGAACAGGTTTTCCCATAGGTGCATAAGCGGTTTTAAGACCGTAAAGAACAGGATCATCAGGATAAAAATGGCCGCTCCCTTTGAAATGACCGACAGATAGGACGCAATCCCGATTGGCGCCCCTTCGTACACGTCGGCGGTCCAGAAATGGAAGGGAACCAGGGATATCTTGAATCCCAGTCCGGCAAAGAACAGGATCATGGCAAGGACGGTGAGGGGGTTCTCCGAGATCGCCCCTTGCAATTCCGCATAGTATATGGAACCGGAGGAGGCGTAAAGGAGGGAGATCCCGAAAAGTGTGATGCCGGAAGCCAGGGCAGAGGAGAGGATAAGCTTGATCCCCGCCTCACTCGAACGCATACGGTATATCTCAAAGGCTGCAAGGGCTGCCAGGGGCAGAGTGGATAATTCCAATCCCAGGTAGAACATCAGGAAATCTCCTGAGGAGATCAGGAACTGAAGCCCGAGGAGGGAGGATAGCATCAGGATAAAGAATTCAGTACCCCGGTTCTGGGGGATGAGTTCTTTCTTCACCCATTCGGCCGACTGCAACAGTACGATAAGTACACCCAGGTTCAGGATGTTCTTGAACATATGGATGAGGGCATTGGTTCGGAACATGCCCCCAAAGAGCTCGCCTTCCTTCATGTCCATAAATCCAAGGGCGGTATGAAGGCCAAACAGAACGATGGCAAGTGACACTACTCCTGCCCTGTTTCGATCATTGGCAAAGATCTCGAAGAGTAGGAGGACCAGTGCAATGAGCAGGAGGGATACTTCCTGTCTGAGCAATAAAAGGGTTTCCATATCCATGGTTCCGGGCTTTTATAATACCCCCTGTATAAAGGGTTGTATACTTTGTAAAATCATCTCACTCAGCCATAGGGGTGCCACCCCAATCCCAATAATGGGGAGCAGCATCAAAAAGATACCCGCCTTTTCGTACCAGGTGGCCCGTTCCATAGGCGTGAGGGAGTTCTCTTTCAGCGGCCCCATCAGCATCATTCCCACTACCCTCAGGATGTAGACTGCGGTCACCACGATGGCCGACACGGCAAAAATGGAAGCGATCCGGTAAGAAATCTCCGGGTGCTGGAAAGCTCCCACAAAGATGTTCATCTCGGCCACGAATCCGCTGAAACCTGGAAGACCGAGGGAAGCGAGCCCACCTATCACGTAGGTCGCCGAAATGAATGGGATCACCTTCAGCAGGCCTCCTAGCCTGGTTACATCTCGAGTGTGGGTCCGTTCGTAGATCATCCCGATCAGGGCAAAGAAAAGGGCGGTCATAAAGCCGTGGGAGAGCGACTGAATAATGGCGCCGTTCCAGGCGGTTTTGTTGAGCATCAGCAAGGCAAAAAGGACAAGTCCCAGGTGACTTACAGAAGAATAGGCGTTGATGTACTTCAGGTCGGTCTGCCTGATGGCGGCAAACGCCCCGTAGATTACCCCAAAGGCGGCGAGAACGATAAAGAACCAGGACCAGTGCAGGGTTCCTTCCGGCATAAGGTACATGGCCACCCTGAAAACTCCATAGCCCCCCAACTTCATCAGTACGCCTGCATGCAGCATGGAAACGGCGGTAGGAGCGGAGGCATGACCATCCGGGGACCAGGTATGAAAGGGGAAAAGGGCCCCTATCACCGCAAACCCGATGAAGGTAAGAGGAAAGAAAAGCTTCTGTGCCTCTACCGGGATCTGCACCTTGGCGATCTCGAGTATATTAAAGGTCAGAGGTCCACCGTCTGCCCCGGAATTGAAATAGATCCCCAGAATGCCCACCAGTAAGATAGCAGAAGCTCCCATCAGCATCAGGGTGAGCTTCATCGCGGCGTATTCCCGGGGTCCGGAACCCCAGATACCGATAAGCAGGAACATGGGGATGACCGCTATTTCAAAAAATACGAACATGAGGAAGAGGTCCAGGGATATAAAGAACCCGTATACCCCGGTAGAAAGGACGATGAGGGAAATAAAGAATTCCCTGGGGAGTTCTTCCATCTTCCAGGAAATAAATACACCTGCCAGGACGACCAGGGAGGTCAGTATGAGCAAGGCCACGGAGATCCCATCCACCCCTATACTGTAATGGATATTGAAGTCTTTAAACCAGACGAGGTCCCGGGTAAAGAGCATGATCTCATCATTGACCGACCTTTCCCTGAGATAGGCGAAGAGGAGGTTCACAGACATGCCTACCTGCACAATGGTGCCTGCCAGGGCGATCAGACGAGCCTGTTTCAGGGATTTCGCACCGAGGAGTACGAGGACCGTTAGCAGGGGAAAAACTATAAACAACGATAAAATATCCATAGGCTTAGCCTTATGAGGTCCACAAATAAATAAATAGAATGGCCAGCAGGACGGTCCCGCTCACAAAGGCCATAGCGTAATCCTGTACCCGGCCGGATTGCATTCCTTTTATCTTTCTCGAGAGCACCACGGTCGAATTTCCGATGAGGTTCATGGTCCCGTCCACAATATTCCGGTCGAACCAGGCCGCTCCTGCTGCAATGCCTTTAAAAAGAATGTTCTTTGTGACGAACAGGTAGAGTTCATCCACATAGAATTTCTGGTGTGCCCAGGTATAAAGCACGCCCAGCCGGTCTGTCAATCGGGAGACCATTTCACTTTCTTTTTTATAGAGGATCCAGGCAACACCAAGGCCCAGGAGAGCCACCGCTACAGCCACTATGGCCATGGGGATGTCTATATGACCTTCGAATCCTGTCCTGTCCGGACTTATGAACGAACTGAAGGGAATAAATCCTACCGTAGCGCTGAGTACCGCCAGTACGACCAGGGGGAAGGTCATGGAGGAGGGCGACTCATGGGGACTGTGTTCGTATGCCTTGTTCTTTCCCCAAAAGATCCCGAAATAGATCCTGAAGATATAGATGGCGGTAAGGCCCGCGACCAGGATCCCTATGCCGTATAGGAAGGTATTGTGTTCAAAGACGGCTACCAGGATCTCATCCTTGCTCCAGAAGCCTGCAAAAGGAGGGATCCCCGCTATCGCAAGGGCGGCGATCAGGAAGCTGATGTGAGTGACAGGCATGTATTTCCTCAGTTGTCCCATGTCCTTTAACTCGTTGCTGTGTACCGCATGGATGACCGAACCGGCACAGAGGAACAGCAGGGCTTTGAACATGGCATGGGTGAACAAATGGAACATGGAAGACATGTACCCTAGTCCCTCACTGCCTTCATATCCGGAAACGCCCAGGGCGAGCATCATATACCCCAGCTGGGACATGGTGGAATAGGCCAGCACCCTCTTGATATCCGTCTGAGTAAGGGCGATGACCGCAGCGAATAAAGCCGAAAACGCTCCGACGAAGGCGACGATCTGGAGGGCAAATCCGTCCTCCACAAAGAAATACATAGGGAACAAACGGGCTACCAGGAAGACACCTGCAACCACCATGGTGGCCGCGTGGATCAGGGCAGAGACGGGGGTGGGTCCTTCCATGGCGTCCGGGAGCCAGATATGGAGGGGGAACATAGCCGATTTACCCGCTCCCCCGATAAAGATCAGGATCAAGCCCCAGGTGAGTACGGAAAGCCCCATAAAAGAGGCCGGTGCCCAGTTCGATAGGATGGCTCCTCCCGGATCGTTCAGGGCCCCAAAATCGTAGGTACCTGTGTAGTAGCCGATCAGGAGTATGCCGATCAGAAACCCCAGGTCGGCAAAACGGGTCACGATAAAGGCCTTCTTGGCGGCTGCCACAGCAGATTCCTTTGTGTAGTAATAACCGATCAGGAGGTAAGAGGAAACCCCTACCAGTTCCCAGAAAATGTATATCTGAAAGAGGTTGGTCGCAAGTACCAGGCCGAACATGGAAAAGGTAAAAAGGGAGAGGAAGGAAAAGAATCTGGTATACCCTTCATCCCCTTTCATATAGCCCCTGCTGTAGATATGGACCATCAGTGAGACGGTGGATACCACGATCAGCATCATGACCGAAATGGGATCGATCAGTACACCCATATCGATCCTCAAAGTGTCTGTGAAATTCATCCAGACCACCGACTCAACAAGGGTCGGGTAGGCTCCCGAGACCTTCCCGACGACCCCGAAATACTGATAGGCGGTGTAAAAGGAGAGAACGGTGCTCAAAAGTATACCGCTAACTCCAATCAAACCGGATACAGCGGGGCCTATCTTCCTGTTCAAAAGGCCCAGGACCAGAAAGACCGCCAGGGGGATGAGGGGGATCAGGATGATAAGGCTGTAATTCATAGGTCGGTCTTTTTAATATTTCATGGTTTCCACATCCCTGACTTCCACGGAACTGATCTTCCTGTACAGATTAATGATGATAGAGATCGCCAATGCGGTTTCGGCAGCGGCGACGGCGATGATGAAAATGGAGAAGATCATGCCCTGCAGTACGTCCGGATACAGGTATTTGTTGATCACGACAAAATTGACCGCCCCGGCGTTGAGGATAAGTTCCACGGAAATGAGCACGGAGATCAGGTTCTTACGGGTGATAAAGCCGTAAATGCCTATAAAGAACAGGATGGACGTAACGGTCAGCAGTTCGTAAATGGATATGCCTTCTATCATTTCACCTCGTTTTTATTCTCTGATAATTTGGTGCCTTTCGCGATCACAATGGCTCCTACCATGGCGGCCAGCAGCAATACGCTGATCACTTCAAAAGGAAGGATAAACCCGCCTTCTCCATAATCGAGCAATTTGGCTCCAATAACGGATACCTCTGTTCCCGGGCCGGGACCTGATACCTGGAAATCATAGGTATAGATCACCGAAAGGAAGGCAGCCAGCCCCAGGGAGCAGGCCAGGGCGGTGAGCAGTTGCCTGGTGGGCCTGGCGATCTCCATACGCATCTCAATATGGTGGACGAGCAGGACGGAAAAGATGATCAGGACGATGATCCCCCCGGCATAGATCGTGAGCTGGATCGCCGCAAGGAAGTTGTAATCCATCATAAAATATACCCCGGCCACGGCACAGAGCACAAACAGAAGGTAGATCACCGAGCGCAACATCCTCCTGCTCATCACGGAGGCAAGGGCAAAACCGATCATGATCAGGGCGAGGATATAAAAGAGGATTCTTTCCATAGGCTTAATCTTCTACACCCTGCATGAGTGTGGATCCGGGTTTGTTGAGCACTCGTGTGAGGGTTGACCTGTCATACACCGAATTCTCGAAGTTCTGCCCCCATTTGATGGCATCATGCGGGCAAACGTCTATACAGAGCCCGCACATGGTACACATGCTCAGGTGATATACGAATTGGTCTATTTTCTTCTTCTTTTTCCCCGTTGCCTCATCGATGCCCCGGTCCCATATGATCTCGATGGTGCCATTGGGGCAGGCGATCTCACATTTCTGGCAACCCGTACACCGGTGTTCATTGTCATCGGTGTGGGGCATGATCACCTCCCCCCTGAACCTTTCGAACATTTGGAGAGTATCCCGGTTGTCCGGGTACTGCTGGGTGATGGCCCCTTTTCTGGAAGTGACGAAGTATTTGCCCGTCACGCTCATCCCGGTCAGAAGGGTCTTTATGCCTTTATAGATATCAGAAAAGTAGCTCATACGTCATAGTCTTAGCGTTAAGTTTAGCCATACCAGGAGGGCCATCAGAACCAAATTCACCAAATTTATGGGAAGCAGGTACTTCCACTCCAGGGTAAGCAGCTGATCTACCCTCAGCCTGGGGAAGGTCCAGCGGAACCACATCATCAAAAAGACAAGGGCCATGGTCTTGAGCAGGAACCAGAAAACACCCAACTCGGGAATAGATTCCGTTATTCCGAAAGGGGAGAGCCAGCCGCCGAAGAATACCGTGGCCGCGATAGCCGAAATGATAAACATGTTTATAAATTCCGCCAGGAAGAAATAAGCAAATTTCATCCCTGAATATTCCGTGTGGAACCCCGCACCTAATTCCGATTCGGCCTCTACCATATCGAAGGGTGCACGGTTGGTCTCTGCCGTTCCTGAGATCATGAATACCATAAAGGCGATGGCGGCAGGGATATGTCCCTGCAGGATCAGCCAGCCACTTTTTTGAACCTCAATGATCTCCGATAATTGAAGGGATCCCGTAATCACGACCATGGTCAGGAGGGAGAGCCCTACAGAGAGCTCATAGCTTATGGTTTGGACCCCGCTCCTCATAGCACCGATCAGGGCGTACTTATTGTTGCTGCTCCAGCCTCCCAGCAAGATACCGATGACCCCTATGGACGAAATAGCGATCAGGAAAAAAATACCGATGTTGATGTCGAAAGCATGGAATTCTGCTGAAAAGGGTATGACCGCCAGTGCCATCAGGGCGGAGATGATGACGAAATAGGGAGCCAGGTTATAGAGGAACTTATCGGCTTTTTCCGTTCCGGTGAGCTCCTTGGTCAGGAGTTTGATAGCGTCGGCCATGGTCTGCAACAACCCCTGGGGCCCGACCCTGTTCGGGCCTATCCTCAGCTGGAACCAGGCCGCAACCCTTCGTTCCAGCAAGACCAGGAACAGGCCTGCAACCGCAAAAATGGTGAGGTATACCACGGCTATAAGGGTCATTTCCACCAGGCTGGCCACGCCCTCGGGCATGACGCTGAAGAGCCAGTTGTGTATATTCTCCGTGATTCTCAATGGCATCATTTCATTCAATTAACGGTCAATATCGGGTATGACGAGATCCAGGGTGGCCATCGTAGCCACCAGGTCTCCAATTTTTCCACCCACGGCGATATGGTTTAACAGGGACAGGTTGGAAAATCCCGGGGATCGGAATTTGAGTCGGTACGGGTTCTTCGTGCCCGTGCTGATAATGTACACCCCGAGTTCTCCCCTGGCCGTCTCCACCTTTTGGTAGTATTCTCCCTTCGGCAATTTTATGACTGCATTCGTGGCTACCCTGTGTTCTCCTTCGGGAATATTGTCAATCAATTGTTCCACGATGGAGAGGGATTCCCACATCTCCTGTATGCGCACCAGGTAGCGCGCATAGGTATCGCCTTCGGTCCTCAGTGCCTCCTCGAAGGTGACCCTGTCATAGGCGCTGTAAGGATGGTGTTTACGCACGTCACAGGAATACCCCGAAGCCCTTCCCACAGGGCCGGATGCGCCAAAGGAAATGGCGTCTTCCCTGCTCAGGACGCCGACACCCACGGTTCGTTTCTGAAAGATCACATTCCCGGTCAATAACCTGTCGTATTCGGGTAGTTTGGTCTTGAAGTGGGCCACAAATTCCTTTACCCTATTTACAAAGTTGGGATGAATGTCCAGCATGAGTCCGCCCGGCACGTTGTAATTCATGGTCAAACGGGCCCCACAGGTCTCTTCCATGATGTCATTGATCATCTCCCTGTCCCGGAAACCGTAGAAATAGGTGGTCAGAGCCCCTACGTCCATGCCCATCACTCCCCACCACAAACAATGGGAGGCGATACGCGTAAGTTCTCCAATGATGGTTCGGATCACTTTTACCCTCTCAGGGATCTCCAGCTGCAGGGCATTTTCCACGGCCAGGCAGACCGCTTCGTTGTTGATGTTGGCAGACAGGTAGTCCATGCGGTCGGTGAGGTGAACGATCTGCTGGTAACTGTCCCTTTCGCACATCTTTTCGATGGAACGGTGGATATATCCCAGGTCGGGTTCCACCTTTTTGATGATCTCACCATCGATGGTCAGCAGGAGTCTTAGCACGCCGTGGGTAGCCGGATGCTGGGGCCCCATATTGATGAAGTATTCCTCGGATTTGAAATTGCTGTATAATACTTCGGTTTCCATGGGCGCTTAATGTAAGATCATATTGACATCGTCTTCATAGTCCTTTCTCAGAGGAAATCCTTCCCAGTCCTCGGTCAAAAAGAGGCGTTTAAGATTTGGATGGTTCGTGAATCTGATACCAAAAAAGTCGAATACCTCCCTTTCGTGGAATTCGGCTGTTGCCCAGATATCGGAAACCGAATCAAATTCGGGGTTCTCCCTGTCGGCTGTATAGACCTTTACCACGAGCATATGCCTTTTGGTTGTTGATTCGAGGTGGTAGACCACCCCTAATTCTTCACCCCAGTCTACCCCGGACAGGCAAAACAGGTAATCGAAGCGGGTATCGGGATGCTCCCTGAGCTGCTGCATCAGAGCGTGAAGGTTTTCAGGGGGTACTTTGATATTGAGGAACTGCGATTCCTCAGAGGTGAATTCCAGTTCCTGGAACCAGCTCCCGATCAGGTCTTGTAAGGCTTCATGGGTCATAGGTTCAATTTTTATAGGCCTTCGTCAAACCCCTCCACGGGATTCTTTTTTTCTTTCCTGTTTTCTTTTCGGATCTTGTCCTGCAACATCAGCATGCCTTCCAGGAGCGCCTCAGGTCTCGGAGGACAACCGGGGACATAGACGTCTACGGGAATGACGTGGTCTGCACCTTTGACCACGGAATAGGTGTTGTAAAAGAAGGGGCCTCCGGAAATAGCACAGGCCCCCATTGCGATCACGTAGCGGGGTTCTGCCATCTGTTCGTACAGACGCCTTAACACAGGGGCCATTTTATTGACTATGGTCCCGGCGATAATGATCAGATCGGCCTGTCTGGGTGAAGGACGGGCCACCTCGAAACCAAAGCGGGAATAATCATGCCTGGCTGCTCCGGTCTGCATCATCTCAATGGCACAGCAACTGGTCCCGAAATACAGAGACCACAGGGAATTGGACCTTCCCCAGTTGATGATCTTGTCGAGGTTGGTCACCACGACATTAGCCCCGTTCCCGGCCGGGATCACTTTTCCGGGAAAATCCTCCGGTATTTTCTGCGATTCGTTCATTTCCATTTCAAAGCTCCTTTTTTCCATGCGTATAATAGTCCCAGCCCCAGGATAAAGAGGAAGATCAGGACCTCGACAAATGCTATGGCCCCTATTCCCTTATATGCCACTGCCCAGGGGACCAGGAAGGCGATCTCTACATCGAAGACCAGAAAGAGGATGGCGAAGAGGTAGTACCCGACCTTGAACTGTACCCAGGTAGGCCCTATGGTGGTCATCCCACTTTCGTAAGGCGCCCTTTTGGCATCGCTGTCGGATTTGGGTGAGATCAGATTCGACAGGAAATTAGCCCCGGTGACGAGCACTACGCCTGCCAAAAAGAATACGATAATTGCTTCTGATCCCATAGGTTAGATGTCAGTCGTCATTTAATATCATAGGTATCCCCGGAGAAAAAGAGGTCATTGGTCTTCCTGAAAGAAGAGTTGGATTTTACCTGAATGGTAAGGGCATCTTCCCTCTCCTCGAAGGTAACATCCTCAAAACTACGGATGATACCGGTAACCATCGGATATTCGAGCCTGACCAGCATCTGGTGCAGGGTGGGATCCTGTTCTTTGGCATCGTGCACAAGGATATCTGATTCCTCAATCCCATTCTCACCAATAGTTGCCACTTCAAGGCGTAGGCCTTTCAGGACCAACCCCTTATCCCGGACTTTTCCGAAGATCATGGGTTTGCCGTGTTCCACAAAGAGCTGCCTGTCCTCACGCACTGCCTTGTCAGTGTATTTCGCAAAGCACCCATCATTAAAAATAGGGCAATTCTGCAGTACCTCCACCAGGGCGGTACCCTTGTATTTTTCGGAGGCTATAAAGATGTCCGTCATCTCCTTGGGGGTATTTCCGCCAATCCTGGCAAAAAATCGGGCCTGTGCCCCCAGGGCGAGTTCTCCCGCTGAAAAAGGCGGTTGCGTATTTCCGTAAGGGGAGGACTTGGTCTTCTGCCCAACCAGGGAGGTTGGGGAGAACTGGCCCTTGGTGAGGCCGTAGATCTCATTGTTGAACAGGATGATATTGAGATCGAGGTTCCGGCGGAGTACGTGTATGAAATGGTTCCCGCCAATGGCCATGGAGTCTCCATCTCCGGTGATCACCCATACGCTTAGTTTTGGATTGGCGAGTTTTACGCCTGATGCTATAGCGGTGGCCCTCCCATGGATGCCGTGCATGCCGTAGGTATTCATGTAATACGGGAAGCGGGAGGAACATCCGATCCCTGAAATAAAGACGATATTTTCCTTCTTCACCCCGATCTCAGGCAGTGCCTTTTGTACAGATCGCAAGATCACATAGTCGTCACACCCCGGACACCAGCGCACTTCCTGGTCGCTCGCAAAGTCTTTGTACGTGTATTCCTGAACGGCTGTTTCCATGGTTATGATAGGATTTGTTTGAATTTTTCTTTCAATTCATTGTTGGAAAAGGGCAAGCCCTGAATCTTGTTGTATTGCAGGAATTCATACTTGCCGAAATGAGACTTCAGCACTTTGACGAACTGCCCGGTGTTCAATTCGCATACAACGATCTTCTTGAAATGGCTGAGGACCTCTTCTGTATTGGCAGGCAGAGGATTGAGGTAGTGGAAATGCGCCAGGCCTATATTCTTGAATCCCTCCTCGTGCAGGTGTTTTACAGCCGTATGCAAACTTCCGTATGTCCCTCCCCATCCGATGACCAGCAGATCTCCAGACTGGGCGAATTCCACTTTCTGAGTCGGGATATAATTCTGTACGCGTTTGACTTTTTCTGCCCTGATTCGGGTCATGTATTCGTGATTTTCCGGAACGTAAGAGACATTCCCGGAGATCTTGTCCTTCTCAAGACCCCCTACTCGGTGTTCCAGTCCCGGGGTACCCGGAACGGCCCAGTACCGTGCCAGGGAATCCTTATCGCGTTCATAAGGCATATAATCCTCCTTTGCCTCTGTCAGTTTCATGTTTTTGATCTCGGGCATATCATCCACCGTCTGAATTTTCCATGGAGCAGAACCATTAGCTATATACCCGTCCGTGAGCAGGATGACAGGCGTCATATGCTCCAGGGTGAGCTTGGCTGCCTGATAGGCGAAATTGAAACAATTGGCAGGCGTACTCGCTGCAATGACGATCACGGGGCTCTCCCCATTCCGTCCATACATAGCCTGCAGCAGGTCTGATTGCTCCGTTTTGGTAGGCAATCCGGTGGAGGGACCACCTCTTTGTACGTCAACCACCACCAGGGGAAGTTCGATCATCATGGCCAGACCCAGGGCCTCTCCCTTAAGGGCCAGTCCGGGGCCCGAGGTAGTGGTGATCGCGAGGTCTCCTGCAAAGGAAGCCCCAATGGCAGAGGTAATACCAGCTATCTCGTCTTCTGCCTGGAGGGTTTTCACCCCAAAGTGTTTGTGCTTTACCAGTTCGTGAAGGATATCCGAAGCGGGGGTTATAGGATAAGAACCCAGAAAAAGTTCCATCCCGGATTTTTCTGCCGCTGCCAGGAACCCCCAGGCAGTAGCAGTATTCCCCATGATGATCCTGTAGGTGCCTGCCGGCATTTTAGCCGGGGAGATGGTATAGGCATTCGGGATGAGTTCAAGGGTTTCCGCGAAGAAATAACCGGCATTGAGGACCTTGGTATTTGCCTCGATGAGCTCGGGTTTGTTCCTGAACTTCTTTTGGAAAAATTCTATGGTGTGTTCCGTGGAGCGGTGGTACATCCAGTAAACCATCCCCAGGGCGAACATATTCTTACTTCTGGTAATGGCCTTGTTATCCAGGCCCTGTACATCCTTGAGTGCCTCTTTCGTGAGGGAGGTCATGGCCACCTCTATCACCCTGTAATTCTCCAGGCTGTTGTCTTCCAGCGGATTGGTTTCGTACTGGGCCTTTTCCAGGTTCTTTTTAGTAAAGGCGTCGGTATCTACTATAATGGTGTGCCCCGGTTTAACGGCGTGCAGGTTTGTTTTCAATCCGGCCGGATTCATGGCTACCAGCAGGTCTACTTCATCTCCGGGGGTGCTGATCTCCACACTCCCGATGTGCACCTGGTATCCGGATACCCCGTACAGACTTCCCTGAGGGGCCCGGATTTCGGCAGGGTAATTAGGGAATGTGGCCACATCATTCCCGAACATGGCTGAAGTATCGGAGAATTGAGTACCCGTGAGCTGCATACCATCCCCGGAATCGCCAACAAAACGAATGATGACCGCTTCCAGGATCTCTTGGGGAGTGTCAGTTTGTATATCCATGATTCCTTAGGATTTAGAATAAAATGTTAGAGAGACGGCAAGGACATATAAAGATCAAATTTAATTTCTGGATAATCAAGGAAACATGATTTTTATCATTAAATTAGGAGAAGAGGTTATCTACTTTTAACCTCAAGTATTCAAATTTGTTATTATGGCTATTATAATCACAGACGAATGCATTAACTGCGATGCCTGTATCTCGGAATGTCCCAATAATGCGATCTACGAACCGGACCAGGAATGGTCGTACTCTGATGAAACCGCTTTATCCGGCACAGTGACGACTCCTGGTGGGGCAGAGGTGGACGCTGATGCTGAGAATGAACCTATATCGGATGAATTCTACTACATTGTTCCCGACAAGTGCACGGAGTGTAAAGGATTCCATGATGAACCTCAATGTGCCTCCGTCTGTCCGGTAGATTGTTGTGTTCCCGACGATAATCATGTAGAAACGGAAGACCAGCTGCTCCAAAAGAAAGCCTGGTTGCACGGGGAATAAAGGCAAGAGTCGAATATTAGTTAAAGCGTTCCAAACATTCATTAAAGGAAATTATTTCTATCGAAGAGATCACTCCTCCTCCGTTTCGGATGGGGGGTGATCTTTGATTTTATGCCCATCGGATCCCATGGCGGATCCCCTTTCTCCCAATTCATCAATACCCGTAGTTAAAACCACCCATTTACCCTCCTGGAGTACAGGAAATAACACCTGATAAATGTCATAGTTTACCCTATGGCATAATGGTACTTTTAAAAGATTTGCAGGCTGTGGTATGTCCATATTCGGATATCCGTTTCTGAGACCTGTCGGGAACTGCGGTCAGAAATCTACACAAGGTTTTAATCTAAATGGAACACCATGAAAAGAGAATTTCCAAAACTGATCTGTGACGCCAATGAGGCGGTTGCCAGGATAGCCCATAAGACCAATGAGGTCTGTGCCATTTATCCCATCACACCAGCTTCACCCATGGGAGAACACGTGGATGTCTACAGTTCCAACGGACAAAAAAATATCTGGGGCAACGTCCCCCGTATCGTTGAAATGCAAAGCGAAGGCGGAGCTGCCGGGGCCGTACACGGCTCATTACAGGCCGGGGCGCTGACCACTACCTTTACCGCCTCCCAGGGCTTGTTATTAATGATACCCAACATGTATAAGATCGCGGGGGAATTATTGCCTGCCGTCATCCACGTGGCCGCAAGGACCGTAGCCACACATGCCCTCTCTATCTTCGGGGATCATTCGGATGTAATGGCTACCAGGCAAACAGGATTCTCCATGATGTTCGGGGGTTCTGTACAGGAGGCCATGGATTTTGCCCTGATCTCCCAGGTCGCTACCTTAAAGACCCGCGTTCCTTTTCTGAATATTTTTGACGGGTTCCGCACCTCCCATGAGATCTCCAAGATCGATGCGATCCCCGATGAGGTGATCAAGGCGATGATGCCCGAAGACGAGATCGCGGATCACAAAAACAGATCCCTGGATCCGGACCATCCCGTAGTAAGGGGTACTTCCCAAAACCCGGATGTATTCTTCCAGGCCAGGGAAGCCGCAAACCCCCAATACGCAAGGGTACCTGATGTGGTCACGGAAGTAATGGATGAGTTTTACACCCATACCGGTCGCAGGTATCAACTTTTTGAATACATCGGCCATCCACAGGCTGAGCGTATCATCATCATCATGGGTTCCGGAGAAGGTGCCGTGAGGGAAACGGTTGAGACCCTTGTAGAACAGGGCGACAAAGTAGGTGCCGTATTCGTACGCTTATACAGGCCCTTCTCCATGGATCACTTTATGGAAAGGTTGCCCAAGTCGGTTAAGAAGATCGCTGTCCTCGACAGGACCAAAGAACCCGGCAGCCTTGGCGAACCCCTGTATCTGGATGTGGTTACCGCCTTTGTGGAAAGCCAGAGAGAAATGCCGGTTATCGTTGGAGGCAGGTATGGCCTCTCCTCCAAGGAATTCAACCCCGCCATGGTCAAAGGGATATTCGATGAACTGCTCAAGAAACAACCCAAGAACCACTTCACTATCGGTATCAATGATGACCTCGGCCATACCAGCCTGGAATACAATCCGGTCTTCAAAACGAAAAAAACGACCTTTAACTGTATGTTCTACGGCCTTGGGTCCGATGGAACGGTTGGAGCCAATAAAAACTCTATCAAAATCATCGGTGAGACCACCGATAATTACGTACAGGGATATTTTGTATACGATTCCAAGAAAGCGGGGGCGCAGACCATTTCACATTTGCGCTTTGGTCCCAACCCGGTCTATTCTTCCTACCTGATCAATACAGCCGATTTCATCGCCTGCCACCAGTTTAATTTTATAGAAAAATACGATGTCCTCTCACATATCAAAAAGGGAGGTACCTTCCTGCTCAATGCCCCGTATTCCAAAGAGGAGATCTGGGATCAGTTGCCCAGTACCATGCAGCAGGAGATCATAGACAACGAACTGAATTTCTATGTGATAGATGCGACCAAGGTGGCCCAGGAAGCCAAACTTGGAAAAAGGACCAATACGGTTCTGCAGACCTGTTTCTTTGCCATCTCAGGAATACTGCCCAGGGAAGAGGCCATCGAGAAGATCAAAAACGCCATCGTGAAGTCCTATTCCCACAAAGGGGATAAGGTGGTGAAGATGAATTTCAAAGCGGTAGATACTTCCCTTAAACACCTGGAAAAGGTAGATTACCCAAAAAAGACGACAAATACCAGGGGACTGAGATCCATTATGAGCGGAGAACCCGATCCCTTTGTCAAAGAAGTACTGGGTAAGATCCTGGCAGGGAGGGGAGACGAACTCCCCGTCAGCTACTTCCCCATTGACGGGACCTTTCCCACAGGGACGACCCAGTATGAGAAGAGGGGCATAGCCGACTTTATCCCGGTATGGGATGGTGAGGACCTGTGTACCCAGTGCAACAAATGCGTTGCGATCTGTCCACATGCCGCGATACGGGCCAAGGTAGTACCCAATGAGGAACTCACCTCTGCTCCGGAAACCCTCAAACACGTTCCAGCTAAGGGAAGGCCGTTCACAGGTGAAAAGGAATCCTATATCCTTCAGGTCTCTCCGGAAGATTGCACGGGTTGTGATCTTTGTGTGGCCGTATGTCCGGCTGAAAGCAAGGAGATCCCGGATTTCAAGGCCATCAACATGCACAGGAAACTGGATGTAGACACGGTCGAAAACGAACACTGGAACTATTTTACCCAGTTGCCTGATTACGACCGATCTGCCCTGCAGATCACCAATGTCAAAGGATCCCAGTTCCTGGAACCCCTCTTTGAATTCTCAGGTGCGTGTTCAGGGTGTGGGGAAACCCCTTATATCAAGATGTTGACCCAGCTGTACGGCGATAGTATCATGATTGCCAATGCCACGGGTTGTTCCTCTATCTACGGTGGCAACCTGCCAACCACTCCTTACAAAACCAATAAGGAAGGTCGTGGCCCGGCCTGGGCCAATTCCCTCTTCGAGGACAATGCCGAATTCGGTTTCGGAATGAAGCTGGCGCTTTCAAAAAAACAGGAAATCGCCGTGGATCTGCTGAAATCCCTGGAGGAAACCGTGGGCAGCCAACTTGTAGAATCGATCCTTAACAATCCGGAGGAAGATGAGGCGCAGCGAAAGGAGAAATTC
This sequence comes from Muriicola jejuensis, assembly GCF_010671595.1. Taxonomy (GTDB): domain Bacteria; phylum Bacteroidota; class Bacteroidia; order Flavobacteriales; family Flavobacteriaceae; genus Muriicola; species Muriicola jejuensis. Next base: position 1,653,604 of record NZ_JAABOP010000001.1, read on the forward strand.
AAACACCTGGATGAATTGAAAAGCATCCTCAAAGCCCACAGGGACATCCCTGAGGCCAAAAAGTTGTTGAACCTGACGGAGTACCTAAGGAAAAAGGCTGTGTGGATCCTCGGTGGTGACGGTTGGGCCTATGATATCGGATACGGAGGAGTAGACCACGTCCTGGCTTCAGGAGAAGATATCAATATCATGGTGCTGGATACAGAGGTGTATTCCAATACGGGAGGACAGACCTCTAAGGCCACCCCTCTCGGGGCCAGTGCCAAGTTCTCTGTCTCCGGTAAGCGTACTGGAAAGAAGAGCCTTGCCTTGCAGGCCATTTCCTATGGTAATGTGTACGTGGCACAGGTAGCGATGGGCGCCAAGGATATGCAAACCCTGAGGGCCATCGAAGAGGCAGCTGCCTACCCTGGACCTTCCCTGATCGTGGCTTACTCCCACTGCGGGGAACACGGATACGACCTCAAAGAAGGAGCACTGCACCAGGAGAGGGCCGTGGAGACAGGTTACTGGCCATTGTTCCGTTTCGACCCGTCAAAACCCAAAGGCAAGAAATTCAAACTGGATTCCAAGGAACCCAGCAGGCCGCTTGAGGATTTTATGTACAGGGAAACCCGATTTACCAGGGTAGTCAAGGAAAATCCGGAATTGGGGGCAAGCTTGTTAAAACAAGCCCAGGAAGAAGTGGAAACCAGATGGGAGCGCCTCGAACTCTTCAGAAATATGTAAAGCATTCCCCCGGGGATCCTGGGGGAAACTTAATTTGATCACGCTATAAATATCAATTACAGACATCATGGAAACCCTAGCAAACCGCTATTTCGAGATAGCCGTTGAAAAGATGAAGGAAGCCAACCGAGAATTGTACCGGCCAGAGGAAGATGTAGTTTCTTTCCTGGTTTGTAAAAATGCCCAGATCGCAGTTCAGAATTATCTCAGAGGATATCTATTGCGCAGCGGCATAGAGACCAAGAAGGAAGATACCCTGGATCATCTTTACAAACAGTGTGTGAATCTCAATAAGAATTTTAACCAGGTAGATCTGAAAGGGTTCAACTGCCAGTATGAAAACACAAAGGCCAAGTATTGTGACGGGGTTGAAAAGGTGAGCAGGTGCTTTGAGATAGCCAACAGGCTGGATACCTTCCTGAGGAAGGAAAAGGTCATTGGTTGACCCAGGCTGACAATTTTCACGCCTTCTTCGTAGGATCAAAAGCTAGTGATCCCTTGCAGCCACTTTCCAGGACCCGGTGATCCTGCCCTTCTCAACCGTAAGCGCTGCGGGATATTTAGCCACCGTGGGGCAGATATGCATCGGAATGGCATAAAACACGGTTCCAATTGGGATATCGGGAGCATCCTTTGTCCTCAGAACGAGATGTTCTTCGCTTTGACCGATCTGCTCTGCAGATTCCATCCCAAGGATCCTAACCCGGGGAAAGTCCATTTCCGGGGCCACTGATTTGTGCCCGAGGTCGAGACACAGGATTCCCTCTGCAGGTTTGCTTATCACCCGGGTCAGGAGCACAGCTGCCACCCGGAATTCCATTTCGGAAAAAGATTCGCCATAACGCGCGTCCCAGAGCAGGGTGGTCCCCGGGCTGGCGATGACCCCTTGCCGTTTTGCATGGACAGGGAAACTGGGGGATCCTCCGGCAATCACCTCATTTACGGGTAGCCCCGACTTTTTGAGTTCGGTTTTCATACAGGTCACGCTTTCAAAAACTCTGTCACATTCCTCCTTTTGCTTTACGAGGTCGGGATTGCGAATATGACCGTCATAGGCGTGCAACCCGGCTGGGTTGAGGGCAACGTGATCATGGATCATTTTGTAGAGGGCGAGGGCCTCTTCGGAAGGCTTGATCCCTGTCCGGTCCATCCCTACATTGAGGTCGAGATAAAGCGTTGCTTTTAACCCCCTTTCCTTCGCCTGTGATCCGATGTCCTTTACGCTGGTCTCATGATCGACCAGGGTGGAGAATTTCGTTTGGGGAAAGCGATCCATAAGATCGAGGAATCTTTTGATGTTGGGGCCTACAGGCTGCATGGCCAGGAGTACATCCGGTGCCTTGCAGGTTCCGAGTAATTCGGCTTCTGCGATAGTAGCGCATTTGAATTTATTAATCCCGTACTTCAGTTGGAGTTCAACCACCTCAGCCATCTTATGGGTCTTGATATGAGGTCGGAGTTTATCAGCTCCGCCTGTCATCCTGATCATGGTTGCGATATTCTCTTTCACGCGTTGGGGATAGATCAGCAGGGATGGACTCGGGACCTTCTCCTCCTCGTCAATCCTGTACCAGGCTTTTTCTTGCATAGAATATTGTTTAATGCAGTTGGAACATCGCTTCGATCTCTACAGCTACCTGCCCCGGCAAAGTCATCCCCACGGCACTTCGGACCCCCACTCCGTTTTCCATTCCGAAGATATCCGCCATCAGTTCGCTGAACCCGTTGATCACCAGGGGGTGCTGGTCGAAATCCGGTGTAGAATTCACCATTCCCAGGGTCTTTACCAGCCTTTTCACCCGATCGATCTCACCGAAGTGTCTGATGATGGTTGACAGCATGGTGAGGCCCACCTGCTCTGCGGCTAGTTTGGCTTCTCCAAGGCTCATGGTTTCACCCACTTTACCCGTGATGTAGGTACCGTCGCTCTTCATGGGTCCCTGTCCGGAAACATAGAGAAACCCGTCAAGGACCAGTACAGGTTTATAGAGGCCCGCAGGGGGAGGTGCAGGGGGCAGGACCAGGCCCAGGTCCTTGATGCGTTGTGAAGGGAGATTACTCATGGTTTTATCTTTAAACAAATTGATTCAAAATAAGAACCCCGAACAGCCCGGTCAATCCTACGGTAGTTTCCATAAGGGTCCAGCTGCGAAGGGTATCGCGGACAGAAAGATTGAAGTATTCTTTAAAAAGCCAGAAGCCGCTGTCATTTACATGAGACAACATCAGGCTGCCTGAACCTATGGCCAGGACCATGAGTTCCGGGCTGACTCCCGTGGTCTGGATCATGGGGAGCACTATACCGGCCGCTGTCAGTCCAGCCACGGTGGCCGATCCCACACAGACACGGATGACGGTGGCTATAGCCCAGGCGAGCAGCAAGGGGGAGATCGCTGAGCCTTTGAGGAGGTCTGCGATATATTCACTTACCCCACTTTCTGTCAGAACCTCTTTCAGGGCACCGGCACCTGCAATGATCAGCAGGACCATGGTGATCCCCGCTATGGATTCGCCCACTGAATCCATCAATTCTTTCATCTTTTTCCCCCTTGAAATCCCCAGGGAGAAGATGGCAAAGATCACAGACAACAACATGGCGATCACCGGATTACCCAGGAAGTTCAGGATCTTGCTAAACCAGAGTTCCGGAGGCAGGAATAAATCTGCAAGGGTGCCCAGGGAGATCAGGATAACCGGCATAAGCGCTGTGAGAATGCTGATCCCGGTACCCGGCATTTCAGCTTCGGTAAGTGGCCTTAGGTTCACGAATTCCTTCAGGGGTGAAGCCTTGATGTGTTTCAGGGTACGGGAGAATACGGGTCCGCCGAGTACTATGGCCGGGATAGCTACGATAATGCCGTATACCAGCGTTTTACCCAGGTCTGCCCCGAACATGGTCGAAATGGCAGTAGGGGCGGGATGAGGGGGCAGGTACCCATGGGTGACGGAAAGGGAGGCGAGCATCGGCATCCCGACATACAGCAGAGGCAAACCTGTTGCAGCCGCTACCGTAAAGACCAGGGGAACCAGGATCACGAACCCAACGGTATAGAACATGGGAATACCGACAATAAAACCCGTGAGCACTACTGCCCACTGAATATTTTTCAGTCCAAACCGACTTATGAGTTTGGAAGTAATTCGCTGAGCAGCACCGCTATCGGCAACCAACTTGCCCAGCATGGCTCCCAATCCAAGGATAATCACCAAAAAGCCTAGGGTGTTGCCAATACCCTTCTGAATGGAATCGACCACCTGTATAAGATCCATCCCCTGGGCGATGCCCACGAAGAGAGATACGAGTATGAAGGTGATAAATGGGTTGAGTTTCCACCAGGCGATGAGCAGGAAGAGGATAAGGATTCCGGTAATGACTATGAGCAAGGGCATCGGCAGGTCTTCTTGCAGGGCGGTGTTTAAGCATTAAATATACCAATTTGAACAGAACTAAATGATCAATTTTTTATATTGTAGGAGAAACTGGCCATCATGGATAAGCGATCTTTCTTGCGCAAAATGGGTCAGGCCGCCCTGGCGACCCCTTTTCTGCCTTTGACCCTTCATTCCCAGAACAAGGAATACCAGGGCACCTATGATCTGGAGGACGAGGAAGAGTTCTGGCAGAGGATACGGCTGGATTACGCTCTGAAACCCGACTATATCAACCTGGAGAACGGGTATTACAATATCGCCCCTGTCCCTACCATACAGAAATTTCACAGGCATATTGAGCAGGTGAATTACGAAGGGTCCTATTACATGCGGACCGTACAATGGACCAATAAGAACAGGATCGCTGCCCGCCTGGCAGGACTTGTAGGCTGTTCACCCGAGGAACTGATCATTACCAGAAACACCACTGAATCCCTCGACATGATCATAGGGGGTTACCCCTGGAGAGAAGGAGACGAAGCCGTTTTTGCAGTGCAGGATTACGGGGCGATGAGGGAACATTTCAAACTGATCGCCAATCGGTACGGGGTAGTAAACAAGACGATCTCTCTGCCCAACCATCCGGCAAATGATGAAGAGATTGTATCCCTATACGAAGCTCAGATCACCCCGAGGACCAGATTGCTGATGGTTTGCCATATGGTCAATATCACCGGGCAGATCCTGCCGATCAGGAAGATCTGTGACATGGCCCACAGGCATGGTGTGGAGGTCATGGTAGACGGAGCGCATTGCGTGGGTCATATTCAGGTGAACCTCGAGGAACTCCACTGTGATTACTACGGGTCTAGTCTCCACAAATGGCTGAGTACCCCCCTGGGTGCCGGCCTGCTATACGTGTCTAAAAAGAACATTTCCAAGATCTGGCCCCTGCTGGCTGAACACCACAGGGAACCGGATGACATCCGTCGCCTGAACCACATTGGAACCCATCCGGTCCACACGGACCTCACTATTAATGACGCTATGGATTACCTGGAACTCATCGGGATGGAGCGAAAGGAAAACAGGTTGAGATATTTGCAGAGATACTGGAGTGATGCCCTCAGGGACACAGAGCACGTGGTGATCAATACCCCTCTGGAAATGCACAGAAGCTGTGGGATAGCCAATGTGGGGATTGCCCATATGAAACCGGCGGACCTCTCCAAAGCCCTGTTTGATGAATTCGGCATATTTACGGTAGCCATTGATCAGGATAACGTGAAAGGTTGCAGGATCACGCCAAATGTGTACACGACCACTGCGGAGCTGGATGTGTTCATAAAGGCCGTAAAAGAGCTGGCCGGGAGGGTTTAGCAGGGACAATTCAGCCATAACAGCGCGTCCCCCTTTCTCTATGTTCCAAAACTGATATTAATCATAGTTACTCTGGGTCTTTGCCTTTAGTTTTGAATGTTTAACCTCTGAAGTAGCATCGATATCCATATTCGAACAACTGTAGAAATCATAATCAAAATTCAAATCCATGACCGAATTACTACAAAGGGAACCATTGCTTAAAAGCGTGGTTTTTTTGCGTATTCTCATCGGGTGGCACTTTCTGTATGAAGGGGTCATCAAACTTTTTAATCCCGACTGGACTGCCTTCGGATACCTGGCTACGGCCCAGGGTCCCTTCAGGTCGCTTTTTATCGCTCTCACAGGGGAAGGGACCATCGGGTGGGTGGATACGCTGAACACGATCACCCTGATCTTTATCGGAATTACCCTTATCCTCGGAATTTTCGAAAAATGGGGAGCTATCGCAGGGATGGTCCTTCTGCTGATGTACTATTTTGCGCATCCCCCCTTTCCGTGGCTCGAACAGCGCAACGTAGAAGGGAGTTACTGGTTCGTCAATAAGAATCTGATAGAGCTGGCCGCCTTGTGGGTATTGTACCAGATTCCTACCAGTTCGTATTTCGGACTGAATTACCTCCTTAAAAGAGAACACAAAACCATCAAAACCCCTCAATCATGAAATGGACAAGAAGAGATATGCTAAAAGGCCTGGGCGGCCTGCCCATCCTGGGATCGATATGGTGGGCCGGCGCAGCCAATGCGCTGGTTAAAAGCAAGGACCGGTCCGAGATCCTGGAGAGGCTAAAGATCGAACCATCCCTTCCTAATGCCCTGCCCGAGATCGGGGGAGACCCTATCCGCATAGGGATCATCGGTTTTGGTATCAGGGGAGAACAGCTCTGCAGGGCCCTGGGGTTCGCTACCGGGGAGTGGCTTGAAATGATGAAGGAAGAGGAGCGCCTCAACGGGAATACACAGTTAAAAGAATTCCTGGAACAGGAAAAACTGAATCTCAGGATAGCCGGAGTATGCGATATTTTTGACGTACGGGCAGAAAATGCCATTGCTTCGTTTTCCACTCCGGACAACAAGGTGAAACGGTATTCTACTTATCAGGAAATGATCCGAAGCGGGGAGGTGGATGCCGTGATCATCGCCACCCCGGACCACTGGCATGCACCTATGTCTATAGAGGCCCTTGAAAACGATGTCCACGTATATGTGGAAAAACCTATGACACACACCATAGAGGAGACCTACCGGCTAAGGGATGCGGCTAGGAATTCAAAAGCCCACCTCATGGTCGGTCACCAGCACCGTCAGACCCTCAGTTTTAAGACCGCCAGTGATATCATAGATAAAAAAGTCCTGGGCCATGTTTCGGTGGTACAGACGTTTACGAACAGGAATGATGACAACGGCGCCTGGAATTACGATATACACGAAAAGGCGAACGAACAGACCATTGACTGGCAGCAGTTCCTGGGCAGCGCGCCCCAGATTCCATTCAACAAGAACCACTTCTTCCGCTGGAGGAAATGGTGGGCCTATGGGTCAGGCCTGTCGGGCGATTTGCTGACGCATGATTACGACCGACTCAATTGCGTGCTCAATATGGGCATCCCCAAATACGTTACTGCCTCCGGGGGAATATATACCCACAACGACGGCCGGAATGTCCCTGACGTGCTCCAGGTGAATATGGATTTCCCGGATTTCAGCACGGGCAGTACCCAGGCCCCGGGTAAAGAAAAGGGGATGACCTTCACCTACAATGCCACGCTGGGAAATGGTTATAACCGACCAACCATACTCATGGGGCACGACGCGTCCATGGAACTGGGCAATAACCTCACCATATGGCCAGACAGGGGTTCCACCAAATACGCGCAGTTGCTCGAAGAAGGAAAAATGAACCCTGAGACGCCCATCTACCATTACAATCCGGGAGCCAATATCCCGGATGCCGTATCCTCGGCTACTTCCCAGTACTTTGCGGATAAGGGCCTGATGTGGACCTATATTGATGGAGTTCGGGTGAATTCGACCTATCTGCACCTCAGGGAATGGCTGAGTGTTATTCGCAACGGTGGGGATCTGAGCTGTGGGATCAAGGAAGGATTTGATGAGGCTATCACCGCCCATATGACCGGACTCGCATACAAACTGGGCAGGCGGATAGAATGGGATCCTTTGGCAGAACAGATCGTTCCTATAGAGGATATCGATCTGGACGAGGTCCTGCTTACCAGCACCTGAAAAATCAGAATACACCTTCGACATAAAAGACCTGCTTTCCGGCAGGTTTTTTTATTGAATACCCTGAAATTCAGTAGTATGGCCTGTAAAACTGACAAATGTCATAGTTAAAGTTTGACAATGGGTCTAATTTAAGGGTACTAAATTCAATGTCATGCAAGTCAAAAAAAACCCAAAAGCCGATTTAAATAGAAATAGTAGCCTGTATTTTGTGATTGGGCTCACTATTGTCTTGTTCCTTACCTGGCGTGCCCTGGAATTTAAGTCATATCCCCAGGATGAATTTGTACGGGATGTGGTCCAGGCCGTGGATGACCTTAAGGAAGATGTTCCTGTAACTGAGATGATCAAGACCACCCCTCCACCCCCACCTCCTGCTGCCCCGGAAGTGATCGAAGTAGTGGAAGATACCGAAGAGGTTGAGGAGACCGTGATCGAAAGTACAGAGACCAGCCAGGATGCCGTGATCGAAGAGGTAATAGACGTAGACGATGTGGAAGTTGGAGAAGAGGAAGAAGAGATCGTCGTGCCTTTTGCCATTATTGAGAATGTGCCCGTTTTCCCTGGCTGCGAATACGCAAAAAATAACGATGAGCGAAAAGCCTGCTTCCAGGAGATGATCCAGAAACACATTGTAAAGGAGTTCACCTATCCCCCTTCCGCGCTTGAGCTCGGTATCACAGGCAGGGTGTTCGTTCAATTCGTTATTGACTCCAAAGGGAATATCGGTTCTATCCGCATGAGGGGTCCGGACAAAACCCTGGAAAAGGAAGCACACCGTATAGTTGCTTCACTCCCCAGAATGAAACCGGGCGAGCAAAGGGGCAGACCCGTGTCAGTACCCTACAGTATACCTATCAATTTTGTGATACAGTAAATCTGATCAGAACCTCTTAAAAGATTCATCTCTACGTGTAAAGGCCTGGGTGGGGCCGGGTCAGGAGGTGGGTCTTTTTTTATGGTAATCCTTTAATTTCTTGGGCCCTTCCAGTACCACCCTGACGATCTGCAGGGTACCGTCCTCCCGGGTGGATATTTGCCATTTGATCAGGGTGATCTCTCCTCCAGAGACCTCAATACCCGTGATACTGCGCGGGTGCACACAACTTCCGTCATTGAAGAAGGGGATCTCACCGGGAGATGCGAACCTGGGCCTGTGAGTATGTCCCGCAATGGTTAGGATGGAATCATTCTGAAGGATCCATTTCTTGATGCGCCGTTCTACCTTGATCAGTTCCTTGTAATTCTTAGCCGGACTCGTAGGATCTGCTATACCCCACACCTGAAGGGGTTTCCACAGGACGCGAACCAGGAAACGTCCCCATCTCCAAAAGGTGTAATTCCACCAGTCGGCCTGGTGTCCGTGCAATAAAAAGATCTCTTGTCCGGAATCCCGGTGTTTGAGGATAAGGGCCTCGTGAAATGTCAGATCCGGGAAGAGGGGTTTGTCCGTCTCGTCTATGGGATCGAAATAGCTGCCTAAGTTCTTCCTTACGTAATCCGGATCCTTGTAGACCATATCGTGGTTGCCCCAGAGCATGTGCAACCGATTTCCCATGTAGAAGTTTCGCATCAACAGGTACACATTCTTGTGGGCTTCGAAGAGTTCCTCGAATTTCAGGTTTTCCCAGAGCTCATCCCCGTCTCCAAGCTCGCAGTACTGGTATCCCTCCTTGTAGTAGTGCCTGAGGGCGTGGAAGTAGATGTTCCTGTTGTTGGCAAAATCGTCTGCAAAACTGTTGTCTCCCCGGTGACAATCACTGAAGAAGATAAACTTGGAAAAGTCATCGAAAAGCAGGGTTTTGGCATTTCTGTATGCCCTGCTCAGCCTTTTGTTGGAAGACATAAGTCAGTTTTGCATAAATATCTAAAAATTCAGGGGATTATTCAGGAAACCAAAATGGATAATAGGAAGGCCCGGCCGGAATATACCTGTTTATTCCTTCAGGGGCATAAACACCTCTGCCTTCCAACTAATCTCATCCACGCCTATATTCGGATTATTGTAAAATACCTCGATCGGGAGACCGGTAACTTCGATGTCGTTTTTCTCCGCATAGTCGAGCAAAGCGTACCAGGCCCTGTCTGAAGTGATATAATTCCCATTGTAGATTGCCTTTATGGCCTTAACCGGTTTACGATATCCGTACTTGAGATCAGGATGCCGGGGCAGGCTGTCATTCCTTACGATGGGATAACAGAAGTTGAATTCCAGGCTGTCTTTCCCCATATCCCAGTTCAATATCTCAATAAAGGGTTTCCCGTCTAGTTCCACCCCGTTATTGACCAGGAAAGGGTCGAGCAGAGGGAAATCGCGCATCATCCCCCCCGCCTTGCCGAATTGGGTGGTCTTGTTGTGAACATAGGCATAGAAAACGGAATCCAATTCGGCTTCTCCTTCTACCCGGACCCGAATCTTGTCGATGTGGTTGGCCAGGAGGTCTGCGAAATTGCTCAGACTCTTCCTGGTCCCCTTCTCAAAGTCGGTGTCGTAAAAGGGCACCTTGATCTTGTTCCTGAAACTATAGGCACTGTCCCTAACATAGACCTTAATTCTGGATACCGAATCACTGACAGCGGAGATCCTCCAGTCATAGATGTGGGTGGAGTCGCCGAAGTGCAGGGTCTGACGGATCTTCTCCAGGTCTTCACCGGCCTCGATCTGGCTGTCATCAAGACTGGTATGCCACAATTTGATGATCTGATTGACGGTACCTCTGTTGGCCTTAGCCTCCATGGTTACCAGGTAATCATACGGATAGATAAAAAGGTACCAGAGAATCCCCCCTGCGATCAGGAAGGAGAGAGCAATAAGCGCTTTCTTCATAGGTCTACTTGCTTTGTGCCAGTTGTGATTCGTTTTCCGTTTTGAGTGTATTCACGATATAGGAACCGAGGTCTCGGCCCTGCTTTACGCCCACTTCCACGGCAGCCCGGTAATGGATTCCTCCATACATCCTGCTGATGGCAGCCTCGTCAGCGGCCTGCCTGAAAGAAGTAAAGGACCGGACAGGGAGGCCATAAGCTAGCTCTGTATCGTCATCAAAGGAAAAATTCTCACCAAAGATGTCTGTCAGAACGGTAGACGCTGCCCCGGAGACTACGCTGTGTCCACTGGTGTATTCGGGAAATGGTGGGGTTTGGAGGACAGGCTTCCAGTTATCGTCTATGTGTTCGTTGATCAGGGTCTCCGGCCTGATGAGGTTGCTGCGGTACTTTTCGTCCCAGCAACTTATAAAGGCATCGGCGATGGCCATGGAGGTCTTGGTGTAAGCGTGAACGGTCTCGTTGAAGTCTGAGTTGGATTTCCTGCAGGCGATCTTCGTGATTCCGATCCAATGTGCCCCAGGGGTGATCTTTTTGGTAGCGAACATCAGGTGTCCACGGGTTACAGACACGTAGGGATTGCAATCCCAAAACTTAGCGATCTCCACCTCTTCTGACTCATCCCCCTCGACTTCCATCTTTTTGCTGATGTCGTAAACTTCTCTCACTTCCCTGTAGAAATCAGAGCCTTCCTCCATAGAGAACGGAGGGGGCGGAACGGGTTTGAACTGCTCCGCAGAATCGATCACAAAAGGCCTGATCTTGCTCCAGTGCGGTTCAATCCCAGCCATATAGGCGGGAGGTGTGGGTTGCCAACGGGAGGGTTCATCTGTGTTTACTGTGAATTTGGGCATCGTCCTGGTCTGCTTGTAGTTGTCCTTGTCCATCCAGGCCGCTATGTGTTCCGCAACTTCAAGGCCATAGTCCCTGGAAGCTTCAAATTCCTTTTTGTTCTGCTCGGACCAGAGAGCGTACAGGCTATCGCGATAGGTATTCATTTGTTCTTCGCTGAAAATGAGTCGCCTGCTGAGATCGATATGTGCGATCGCAGCTGCCAGGGCTCTGTTCACCGGTTTTCCGGCGTCCGGGGCAGGGATAGGGCTCAGTTCATGTACCTGCCCGGCCAGGGAAAGGTATCTTTCATCTTCCTGGGCAATGATCTCGTAGGCCGCGATATTTGGATATGCAAAGATCCTGCTGGCCACAGGGGGCGAAAAGATGTCGTGGATCATGATCTCCGTAACCTTGTCGACATTGCTGTGCATTAACTCAGGAGAGATCTCTATAGGGGTATCATTTTTCTGACAGCCCACTGAAATCAATATCAGGAGAAGGAGTAATTTCTTCATCACTATTCTTTTTTGTTTATGAATTGGTATACTTGGGAGGCATCATTATTAAATGTTGCCAGTAAATAAGGTTGTCCCTGAACGGTTAGTATATTGAGATGCCGGACGGACTTCTGGATAAAGTCGAGTCCCAATCGGTCCCCCGAAATTACATCATTTTTACCTTTTATCATAGCCCCGGCAAATGCTCCGAGCCTCCCGTGATATGGTTTTACACCAAAATAATTGCCGCCTGCCAGGACCTCTTCCGTCCCGTCCCCGTCAAAATCATATTTAAGAAAAGACATGACAGGGGCGACCTGCAATTCCATCGGGAAGGGAACGAAAGTGAATTTACCTTCCCTGTTCTCCAGATATCCGGACCTCAATTCGGTTACCTCCAAAATGACTGCCTGCTTCAGTTGATCCCGTTCCAGAATTTCTTTGATGGGTTTTCCGGCGAAGGACCTGTATGTTGTGAATTTCTTCCTGAGGCTTACCATTTGATCGGCCAGGCCCTTCAACCCCTCTATAGGATAGTCTTTCCCTTCTTTTACCGTCGTCAGGATGGTTTCGGTATTCCCATTATTGTCGAAATCTCCGTAATAGAGCTTCATGGGGTCTTTCCCGGAAGCCTTGAACTTGGTGTTGAGACCCCAGTTCCCGAGTAGGTAATCAGTATCCCCGTCCTGGTCTATGTCAAAAGCGATCAGGCTTTCCCATAGCCCGGAAACAGGCATGTCCAGTACCCGATCCCGCACGAGTTTCCCCCCTTCGTTCTTAAAGAATACAGGGGATATCCATTCTCCCACTACGATAAGATCGGGCGTGCCATCCGCATTGTAATCGTCCCAGATAGCGCCTGTTACCATTCCTATATTTTCAAGGTCTTCGTTTTCAACTCTTTGCAATACCCCCTGGTTGTTCAAAAGGATAAAGGAATCGGGCGCTTTCCCAAAATCATTCGTGATCATCTGGTTGCCCACGAACAGGTCGATATCTCCATCCCCGTCAAAGTCGGCCGGGGCTACCACAGAAGCATTTTGAAAGGAGTCGGGCAGTGCCTGTTTGATGTAGGTTGAATCCCCTTTTAGAAAATAGGAATCCAGTAAAGGGACCATCTGATTGTAAAAATCAGCACCCCCGGTACCGATGTACAGGTCGTTCCTTCCGTCTTTATTAAGGTCTGCTATGACGGCGGAGATATCCTCGGTGATTGAATCCCGGGCGATACTCTCTATCTTTTTCTGCTCGAACCCCCCGTCGGTCTGGACGTAAATCCTGGGAGGATCAAATTTGGATCCGCCGAAAAAGACGTCTTCTTTCCCATCCCCGTCGAGATCCCCAACAGCTACCGCCGGCCCACGGTCGGAACACTGATACGGAATGAGTTTTTGCCGGTTGAAATCGAGGTAGGGATCTTCCCTGTGGACAAATTCCAGCCCTAAATTCCCCTCCACTTTTTTGAAAAGGGGACGTTTATTGGGTTTCAACCAGGGGGGACTAAAGGCTTGGCCCCCCTGTTGCTGTATGACCAGCGTCTGGTTTGGGGTTACATTTTTCAGGACCTGCGTGGTCCTATCTGGCCAGAGGATCCTCAGGGAATCGATGTTTTCGGTCGATCCGTAACCGAAATGGACCAGGGGTTCAGATGAGGCCTGGAACCCCCGTACGGTGTACATTTCCCGTGACTGAAGGATCCCCTGGTGGTAAGACAGGATTTTGGTTCCAATTCCAAAGGGATTTTTGCCCATGTATTTCAGTTTGATCTTGAGATAGCTGGCATCCGGCCCGGATTGGTTCACGTACAGAGAGGCTTCGCTGTTGACGTTGTTTACTACCAGGTCGAGGTCTCCGTCATTGTCCAGGTCGCCCAGGGCAGTGGCTCCGGAAACCAGAGTGTCCCTGGCGATCCAGTCCCGGGAGCGATCCTCGAACTGTGCGTTCTTCAATCCCTGAAAAATAAAATTATGGGTCCTTCCGGAAGGCATCATGTCCAGGGCTTCCTGGTCTACCAGCTTGGTATTGTCTATTTTCTTTTTGATCTGTTCATCGGAAACAAAGTTGATAAAATCCAGGTCGTTGGGCCGTTTCGGGATGCCGTTGGAAATAAATACATCCTGTTCCCCATCTGCATTGAAATCGGCGAATAAGGCACTCCAGCTCCAATCCGTGGCGGCAATGCCGCTCATCAGGGCCGTCTCTTCAAAACCGGATCCCGGCCTGTTGATCTGAAGCATATTCCTCGTAAACTGGTAATGGTATCCATACTGGTTTATGCGGAGTTTCTGTATCTGCACATCATCGTCCCCTTCGGAGGATTTAAGGACCGTCTCGTCTTCCGGAAGCATGTCCAGGGACAGGATGTCTGGCCAGCCGTCGTGGTTGATATCCGCGATATCATTACCCATGGAGAAGCGGGTTGTATGGGTGAAGTAGGTTTTGAGTTCTTCGGAAAAGGTACCGTCCCTGTTGTTGAGGTAGTAATAATCATCCTCGTGGAAATCATTTCCCACGTAAATATCCGGGTACCCATCCCCGTTGAAGTCGCTCACAGCGATCCCAAGGCCGTAACCGTTGACGCCCCCGAAAATTCCCGCCTCTTCGCTCACATCCGTAAACCTGTCGCCGTCATTGCGGAGCAACCTGTCCCCGGTCTGGAAATCGCGTTTATACCTCAGGTCTGCCTTGCCAAAGGATTCCTGGGTGTGCACGGCATGGTTGAGGAGGTAGAGGTCCAGATCCCCGTCCAGGTCGTAGTCCAGAAAAGCCGCGTTGGAACTGAAGGTGTCAAAATCCAGCCCATATTGGGCAGCACTTTCGGTAAATGTCAGGTCCCCGTTATTGATAAAGAGTTCGTTATAACCATTAAATCCGTTGATCCCTACTACCGCACAGACGTAGATATCGAGGAGGCCATCCCCGTTAACGTCTCCCATGACCGTTCCCGCATTCCAGGAACTATTGCCCCCTACACCGGCCTTATCGGTTATATCCTCGAACGTGAGGTTCCCTTTGTTGAGGTAGAGTTTGTTCTTCACCTGATTGCCCGAGAAGTAAATATCCGGAAGGTCATCGCCGTTGATATCGCCTATGGCAACCCCACCTCCATTGTAGAAGTAGAGGTAATCGAGGATGTTGAGGTCATCGGTCTCCGTGAGCGTATTGCTGAAGGTGATGCCTGTCTCGTCGGATGGGGGATTGGAAAAGAGATCCCCCTCCTTTTTTTTGCAGTTGAGCAGGAGTAGTAGAAGGCCGATAAGAATGACAATCCTATTCATTGATTTTGTAGATCTTAGGTTGGGAATCGTTGATCGCTGCGATCAGGAATAAACTGCCATTTCGGTCCTTGAACTGTCCCAGGTGTTTAACCTCATCCCGTATAAAGAATCCACTTCTGGTGTAGTCCTCCCAGTGGAAATCGAGGTCCTTGTTCCCGAGGAGCACATTTCCATAACTGGCGTCCAGCCTGGAGTACTGGGGTTTGAATTCGAAATTATTTCCTCCCATGATAAGATCCAGATACCCGTCATTGTTGATATCCGTGCAGGAGATCCCGCAAACACAGGACAGCTGCACCCTGGTGGGAAGGACCTTGGTGGTGAATTTCCCCCCTCCTTCATTGATAGCGATGACCGACTCCGAAATGGAGGATTTTTTCATGATCGAAGTTTGGATGACCCCCGGAGGCCAGAGCTCATCAATACTCCGCCTGGCATACTCAGAGGCCTTGAGGTTTTGCTTCTTCAGGGATACGATCTGATTAGTGAGCTCTTTTTTCTGATGCAAGGGGTAGTCCCTGCCATTTTCCTGCATGGTCACGATCTGTTCAATGGTACCGTTCCCGTCAAAATCATTCACCCATATTTTCATGGGTTTATCTGCTTCCGGCTTATAGTGCAGGTTAGCACCCTGGTTGCCAAGGATCAGGTCGTTGTCCCCGTCATTGTCGAGGTCCGCGACTTCCACCACGTTCCACCAACCGTCCATGCGGTCGAGGTCGGTCGACATTTTGGAAAGGCGCCTTCCGGAATTCCTGAAGATCTTTGGAGTTCCCCATTCTGAGACCGTGACCAGGTCCTTTCGGCCATCCCCGTCCATGTCTGCCCAGGTGGCATCTGTGATCATACCGGCATCCCTGAGGTCATAGGCCAGGCGTTCTGTGGCGTCACGGAAGGTCCCATCTCCATTGTTCTCGAGGAACAGGTGGTCAGGATCTACCCCATAGGTACCCACCACACTCCTGGAACCGATAAAGACATCCACATCCCCGTCCCCGTCAAAATCGTAAGGGGCTATGGTAGAGGTGTTTTTATAAGCAGAAGGCAAAGGCACTTCAGAACGTGAAAATTTGCCTTTTCCATCGTTGACATAAAGTCTGTTGCGGTACGAGAGTTCCTCCCCTACCTGGTTTCCTCCTGAACCCACCATTAGGTCCAGATCGCCGTCCCCATCTGCGTCGAAAAAGGAGGCCGAGGTATCTTCATATCCCAGGTCTTCGAGGAATGTACTTTCCGACAGGGGACGTACTTTTCCATTGCCCAGATGTTTGTAGAGGGTACCGGGCTGACCCGAGGCTCCACCCAGAAAGATATCTTCATTTCCGTCCCCGTCCACATCACCGATCGCAAGGGCCGGGCCTTCTTCGGATAGCAATTTGTAGATCAGGCCTTCGTAATCAAAATCGTTGTAATTGTTCTCCTGATGTGCCGCCAGGGTATTGTTGGGAACCTCCTGCAGCAACGGAATGATACGTTCGGGCTTTGGGGGCATATACGTACCTTCCGATTGATCATAGCTCAACAACAGGGTCTGGTCTGAGGCGATGTCCGCAAGCTTCTGGGTCCTGTCATCAGGCCAGATCACCCTCAGAGAATCAATCTTAGAGGTTTTGCCAAGGCCGATGGTCATGATGTAATCCATGGAGGACTGGAATCCTCTGGAGGGGATCAGTTCCTGGAAGATTACGGTATTCCCGAGGTAGAGATTCACCGTGGTCCCGATGGCGAATTTGTTCTTTTCGGGCCCCTGGAATTTCAGTTTGATGAAATGGTTCTCCGTCATGGAATCCGTATGGTTCTCGTAAAGGAAGGCCTCCATATTGACATTGCTTACAACGAGGTCGAGGTCCCCGTCATTGTCTAGGTCCCCATAGCCGGCACCATTCGACATGGTGGGTAACTCAAACCCCCAATCCTTATTGGCATTGGAGAATGTGAGGTCCCGGTTGTTCCTGTATGCGTAATTGGGTTGTGGCCTGATGGGCATTTTGTTGATGATGGAATCGATGGATTCCTTACGCCCGGTCAGGGCCATTTTCTGGATGATCTCATTGGCGAAGAAATCCACAAAATCGAGGTCAGTAAGATCGTGGTTGATGCCGTTGGTCACGAAGATGTCCCGGAACCCGTCATTGTCCATGTCGAACATGAGCCCGGCCCAACTCCAGTCGGTCGCATCTACCCCACTGAAGTAGGCGATCTCAGAAAAGGAGCCATTCCCGTTGTTCAACTGGAGGGTGTTCTGTATGTATTGCTGGTAAAAATCCTTTTCCTGTTTCAGACGAAAGACATCGTACCCGTCAAATTCCATGACCGATTTAACACGTTCATCTGCCTCCGGGAGCATGTCTGTGATAAAGATCTCGGCATGCCCGTCATTGTTGATATCGGCCATATCGATGCCCATGGCAGAAAGGGAAAGGTGGGAGGTCCAGCCCTTGATGTCTTCTGTGAAGGTACCATCCCGGTTATTGATATAGAGGTAGTCCCTTTCATAGAAATCATTGGAGACATAGATATCGGGGTACAGGTCCTTGTTGATATCCGTGATCATGATGCCGAGACCAAAACCGATCAGGCTCCCGTAGATCCCTGCCTGCTCGCTTACATCCACGAACTTTCCGTCATCATTCCTGAGGAGCATATCGCCTACACCCCTGAAAATATCGGGTACACCTTCCCAGTCCTGGGCCCTTACTTCCCGCTGGGCGGCGTATCCAAGGCTGCTCACGGGAATATTGCTGTTATTCAGGATATAGGCATCCAGGTCGCCATCCTTGTCGTAGTCAAAGAAGGAGGCATGGGTAGAGAACCCGGTTTTGGCAAGGTTGTACTCTGCCGCTCTCTCTGTAAACGTAAGGTCCCCGTTGTTGATGTAGAGGTCGTTGTCGTGGTTGTTTCCCTCCATATTCCCGGCATTGCTGACATAGATATCGAGCAGCCCATCCTGGTTTATATCGACCATTACCACTCCGGTAGACCAGGGCTTGCTTCCTTCCACCCCGGCAGAGGCCGAAATGTCTTGGAATTTCAGCCCCCCTTTGTTCAGGTAGAGTTTGTTGCTGACCATGTTCCCCGTGAGGTAGATATCGGGCAGGCCGTCGTTGTTGATATCGCCGATGGCGACCCCACCTCCGTTGTAGAAGTTCCTGTATTTAAAGATGTTGAAGTTCTTCTGATTTTCCACCACGTTTACAAAATCTATACCCGTTCTCGAAGAGGGGAGGAGGGAAAAGAGCGTCGGGGCAGCTTCCTCGGCCGCCTCTTTCTTCCCGCTTTCAGAAGTACAGGCCGCGAGCCAAAGGGTCATACCCAAAATAAGCAGCCGTCCTACATTCTTTGTTCTCATAGTACTTTCTCCTTGTTAGTCGTTAAAAATATGGGATGATCATCGTTGATGCCGATCACAAAATGGTCTGTACCGTTGATCTTTATTTTTACAATGCACCTGGCGGGGCCGGAAATGTCGATTTCCGGGGTAGGTTGCCATCGGAAGTTCCCTCTTTGATCATTTAGCAAAATTAAACCATGTGATGCGTCCATCCTACCCAATTGGGTGCTAATTTCATAGGTATTTCCAACGAGCAGCAGGTCTTTGAATCCATCCCCATTCAGGTCGTAGATAAGGATATCGTGGGTACTGCTCGCCTGAGCCAGGACCGGTAATTCCTTCCTGCTGAACCTGCCCTTACCGTCATTGGAGAAATACAGGGTCCCTAACTCATAGAGCTGTTTTTTCTGAGCTTTCGACAGGGCATTAGCCGGGAACAGGTCGTTGAGACCTGCCTTGGCAAAAGATGTATAGGAAAGGAATTTCTTGTTGAGATTGGGAAGTTGCTTAACTAATTCGTCCTTGGAAGCGAATGGGGTCTCTTCCTTTCCTTCGAAATAGGTGACCACGGGGTCTATGGTCCCGTTGTCGTCAAAATCCATCCTGTATAGGGTTATAGGTTTTGAAAGCGAAGCTTTGAGACGGGTATTAAGCCCCCAGTTTCCAGCAACAATATCCAGATCCCCATCTCCGTCGAAGTCGGCAGTTCTTACCGTATTCCACCATCCATGGGTTTTCTCCAGCCCAGTATTTTCCAGCTTTCGGAGGGTTCCCTTCTGGTTAATCAGGACGGTCAGGGGTTCCCAGTAACCTGCGGTGATCAGGTCCTCTTCCCCGTCCCGGTCCACATCGGCCCAGACAAAATCCTTTACACTGCCCAGGGAGGTAAAGGAGGCGAAACGCTCATCCCGGGCATGGGTAAACCTACCTTTGCCGTCATTCAGGAAAACAAACTGGGTGGAGGTGGACCCGAATTGCAGGGGCATCTGGTCTGAGGCGATCAGGACATCCAGGTCTCCGTCACCATCGATATCATGGGCGCCTGCCTTGGAGGCGTGCATCCAGATCCCTTTGAATTGATCCGGATCTTTCTTCAACTCTCCCTGATGATTGATATACAGGCGAGGTTGAAGCCTTATTCCACCGGGAAATTCATTTCCCCCGCTCACCACCAGGAGGTCTTCCCAACCATCTCCATTGGCATCGAAAAAGACCTGTGAGACATCTTCACTCAGGGCATCAACCTCGAATAGTTCCCTTTGGGTTTCGACAAAGCTTCCCGTCTCCGTCTGGAGGAAGAGTTGGGATGGCTGGGCTTTGGCTCCGGAGACAAAGAGATCCTCCCTTCCGTCCTTGTTAATATCCACAACTGAAATAGCCGGACCCTCATTGGTGTTTGCAAAGGGTACTAGCGGATCCCGTTCAAACTCCAGGGTAGCCGGCTCCCGGTGACGATAACCCAGGGTGAGTTCCGCTTCACTCAACGCAATAGCGGGCATTGGGGAAGTCAGGCTCGGAATAGGAGTGATGGCTCCCGACGCATACAGGGTCAGGGTGGTGTCTGCAGGCAGGTTCTTTAACACTTGTGTTTTTCCGCCCGGCCATCGGATGCGCAAGGAATCGATCTTCGTGTTTTTCCCCAGACCAAAGTGGAGGGTAGGGGTGATAGCCGAAAGGAACCCTCTGGTTGGGTAGTTTTCCCGGGTCTGTATCTCACCCATGATATAAAGATCGGCTACGGCCCCTATTCCGAAGGGATTCTTTCCCTCGCCTTTTAGGTCGAGTTTAAGGAAGTGATGATCATTATTTTTTACACCTTTGTTCTCCAGGACAAAGGCCGTTTCATCCACGTTGTTGACCACCAAATCCAGATCCCCATCATTGTCAAGATCGGCATAAGCTGCTCCGTTGCTGTAGGACGGGCGTTTTTCGAACCAGGAATTGGTAACGTCTTCAAAGGAGAGGTCGCCCTCGTTTTTAAGGAAGTAATTGGCAGCTTTTATCTGGGGGATCTCTTCAATAAAACTCATATCCTCGGCAGACATCCCTTGTTCCAATCTTTTTTGAATGGACTCATTGGCTATAAAACTGATAAAATCCATGTCATTAGTAGCTCTTTTGATCCCGTTGGTGATATAGAGGTCCTTGTAGGAATCATTGTCGAAGTCGGCCAGCAAAACACTCCATGACCATTCGGTAGCAGCGATTCCGGAGAGTTGTCCGATCTCACTAAACGTTTCGTTCCCGAGGTTTACGTGCAGGGTGTTTTGCATGTACTGGGGGGAGTACCCGTTCTTCAGATAGTACTGGTAGGTCGGGTAAGGAAACTCCAGGCCTGAGGTCTTGTAGGTCTCCAGATCTTCCGGAAGCATGTCGAGAGAGACGATGTCGGTGAGCCCGTCATTGTTGATATCGGCGATATCGTTTCCCATGGAATAGTGACTGGTGTGTCCCAAAGACCGGTCGTCTGAGGTGATGAGTTCCTTGAAAGTCCCGTCCCCCTGATTGATGTATACATAGTCGTTCTCAAAAAAATCGTTTCCTATGTACAGGTCCGGATATCCGTCCCTGTTTAGATCGCTCACTGTGATCCCCAGGCCGTACCCGATTCTCCCCTGGAAGATCCCGGCCTCTTCCGAAATGTTTGTATACTTCCCATCGTCATTGCGGAAGAGTTTGTCCCCGGAAGCAGGGTCGGGTTGCTGGCGTTGTGACCCTTTGCCATAAGTGAGGTTTGGATGGACGGAATGGTTTAGAAGAAACAGATCGAGATCTCCGTCCAGATCAAAGTCAAAAAATGAGGCCTGGGTGGAGAAACCCCTGAAATCCAGGTCATAGGATGCCGCGTCCTCTTGAAAGACAGGTATCCCCTCTTCATTTATACCCTGGTTGACGAAAAGGAGGTTCTTTCCCCGGATAGAGCGGTAATTTCCCACCTTGCAGACATAGATGTCCAGCCTGCCGTCGTGATTGATGTCTAGGTGGGTCACCCCGGTAGTCCAGTTTCCTGTATTCGCGATCCCCGCCTCGGCTGTAATATTCTTAAACCTGAGGTTTCCGAGGTTGAGGTAGAGTTGGTCTTCCGCCTGGTTGGCGGTAAAGTAGAGGTCAACGAGTCCGTCGTTGTTGAAATCTGCGGCAGCAACGCCTGCCCCGTTATAGAAATAGAGGTAATTCAGGATATTGAGTTCCGGGGATTCGGAAAGTGTATTCCGGAAGTCGACCCCGGTCCTGGATGCCTCCAGGGAAACGAATTGCCTGGGAGGGGTTTTGTCGCATCCGTAAGCCAGCAGACTCAGTCCAAAAATGTACCCGTAGATCTTTCTCATTATTCACCTGAAAACGGGCCTCAAGATACTCATTCCCTGAGGAAGATGGAAGGCAGGCCCGTCTACATTTGGCCTGGGGAAGCGTTAAAAAGGTTATGGAAAAATTAATAATATTTAATTGCTGGATAATTTTATAAATAATCCGATATATTTAAAGGATCAAACGAACAAACTAACCAGGTTATGATAGGTATACTATCCTTCGTCGGCTTCACCTCTTTGGTGGCCATCATTTCTTATTTTGCAACACGGACTACAGATGAAACCTCCTCGGATGGATACTTCCTCGGGGGAAGAAGCCTTACGGCAGGGGTCATAGCGGGTTCTCTTTTGTTGACCAACCTTTCCACGGAGCAGATCGTCGGCCTGAATGGGAGTGCCTATAAGGACGGACTTTCGGTTATGGCCTGGGAAACTTTGGCGGCTATTGCCATAGTTGTTACCGCCATCTTCTTGTTACCGCGTTACCTGAAAGGAGGTCTTACCACGGTGCCCCAGTTCCTGGCCAAAAGGTTTGATGTTTCTACGAAGACCATCACCTCCGCTCTGTTTCTTACGGGATATGTAGTGGTACTGTTGCCGGTTATCCTTTATTCCGGATCCGTGGCCATCAGTGGGATGTTCAATGTGCCGGAATTGCTGAATGTTTCCGATAAGACGGCCCTTGTGATCTGTATCTGGGGAATAGGGATCGTGGGGTCTATCTATGCTGTTTTCGGCGGACTCAAGGCTGTGGCGGTCTCTGATAGTATCAACGCCATAGGCCTAATTCTGGGAGGTATTCTCATTCCTGTATTTGGTTTGATGGCTATAGGCGACGGCAGTGTATTTCAGGGTTTGGAGACCCTTATGGCGACCAATCCGGAGAGATTCGACTCCACAGGGGAACCGGGGCAGGAAGTACCCTTTTCCACCATTTTTACCGGGATGATGCTGGTTCAGTTGTTTTACTGGGGTACGAATCAACAGATCATACAGCGTGCGCTCGCGGCCAAGAACCTGGCAGAAGGGCAAAAAGGGATGTTGCTCGCTTCTTTCCTGAAGATCCTGGGGCCTATCATACTCGTGTTACCGGGGATGATCGCCTATCATTATTTCGAAGGTGGACTTGCCTCAAGTGACCTGGCCTATCCGGAGCTGGTAAGGGCTGTATTGCCCAAGCCCCTGATCGGTTTTTTTGCGGCTGTGCTCTTCGGGGCTATCCTGAGTTCATTTAATAGTGTCCTGAACAGTTCTGTAACCCTTTTTGGGATCGATATTTACAAGCAGCATATTAATCAGGACGCGCCCGAAAAAACGGTGGTACGGTACGGGAAGATCTTTGGGATCATCCTGGCTTTGGCCGCCATGTTTATAGCCCCCATGATCGCAAATGCGGGAAGCCTCTTCAATTATCTCCAGGAGATAAACGGCATCTACAGTATTCCTATCCTTACCATCATCGTGATCGGGTATACCACGAAGCGGGTACCTGCCATAGCGGCCAAGATTGGGATCATTTCAGGGTCCTTACTGTATATCATTTCACAGTTCTGGCTTCAACCCAGGTACGTCGATGCCGCAATGGAGGAAGCAATGGCCCAGGGGATCACCGATCCGGCCGAGCTGGGGCTCATACAGGCTGATGCCTATCCGCATTATCTCCATGTAATGGCTATTTTGTTTTTAGCCAATATGGGGATCATGCTGCTGATCGGTAAATTCAAACCAAGACCTACGCCTTATGTCCAGGAATATACCAAGCAAGTGGAGATCACCCCTTACCGATATGTAAAACAGGCCGGGTTGGCGATTGTGTTGATAGTGGTCGGTATTTATATCTATTTTGCAAAGTAAGACCGGTTGCTTGCGGTTGACCTCTAACTGAATGCGGAAGGATTCTATTTAATTACAGGTATTGGTTGATGATGTTTTCTAGCAGTTCCTGTTTACCGCTTTTCGGAGGTACTTCACCATATTCAAGTGCCAGTTCATAGAGGTCCGTAAAGGATAATCCACCGGCTTCGAAGGCTTTCCCTTTGCCCGTATCAAATGAGGCATAACGATCCTTTCGCAAGGCTTCATAAGGACTTTCTTTGAGGATCCTGTCAGCGGTGAGAAGTGCCCGGGCAAAGATATCCGCTCCTCCAATATGGGCGTAGAACAGGTCTGCAGGATCAGTAGAATTGCGCCGTATTTTGGCGTCAAAATTAATACCCCCTCCCTGGAGTCCACCTGCTTGGAGGAAAACCAACATGGCTTCGGTAACCTCGTAGAGATTGTTTGGGAATTGATCGGTATCCCATCCGTTCTGATAATCCCCTCTATTTGCATCAAGGCTTCCAAGCATATTATGAGAGGCAGCCACAGCCATTTCATGTTGCATGGTGTGATTGGCAAGCGTGGCGTGGTTAAATTCAAGGTTTATTTTAAAATCGTCCTGTAATCCGTATTCCTTTAGAAAACCAATGACGGTTGAGGCGTCAAAATCGTACTGATGTTTCATGGGTTCCATGGGTTTGGGCTCCACAAAAAATTGCCCCTTAAAACCATTTTTTCTGCCATAATCCCGTGCCATTACCAAAAATTGACCCATATGATCAATTTCGCGTTTCATGTCTGTATTAAGGAGCGACATATATCCTTCGCGCCCTCCCCAAAAAACATAATTCTCACCCTTAAGGGCGATGGTGATGTCCAATGCTAATTTGACCTGTGCTCCGGCTCTTGCTACAACTCTAAAGTCAGGGTTTGTACTCGCTCCATTCATGTAGCGGGGATGCGAGAACAGGTTAGCCGTTCCCCATAGTACCCCTACGCCAGACTCCCTTTGTTTTTCAGATATATACTCCCCTATCTGCCGAAGACGGGATTCGGATTCTTTCAGACTATTTCCTTCCTGAATCAGATCAAAATCGTGAAAGCAGAAATAGGCAAATCCCATTTTAGTGATAAACTCAAAGGCCGCATCGGCTTTTGCCCTGGCGGCCTCAAGCGGATCCGCAAGCTGGTCCCAGGGATAGTTCTGAGTGGCGCCTCCGAAGGGATCTGTGCCCTGTCCGCAGAAGGAATGCCAATAGGCTACCGCGAATCTAAAGTGGTCCTTCATGGATTTGCCGGCGACCTTTTGATCTGCATCATAGTATTTATACGCCAGGGGATTATCTGAACCATTTCCTTCATAAGGGATATGGTCGATGCCTTTAAAGTATTCTACCTTACCAATTACTGCCATTTTTTTATAATTAGAGTTCATTAACGAGAGTTGATTTCCAGGCTGTGTATGCATCCCTGACCTGGGAGGGTTCCTGTAACGGATATACAGTCTCCCGATGATCGTTATCGGTTAACAGCCTGCTATAGTTTGTGATCCCTTTTTCGGGGATGATGCAGGCCCGGGCTGCACCAACAGCCCCCGTAGCGTTGTACAATTCTATGGGGTGGCCGATCAGGGTGCTGATGGTTGATGAAAAAACGGCCGACTGAAACAGGTTGTCAAAACCGGCCCGAAACACCTCAGGCTTAAGACCCTCGTCCATGAGCAGCTCTATACCGTAAACAAAAGCAAAAGCAATTCCTTCGAGGGCCGCCCTGCACATATGTGCTTTGGTATGGCGGTTAAGGTTGAGGTGAATGATACGCGCTCCCAGATCTTTGTTAAAAAGCAAGCGTTCCGACCCATTGCCAAAAGGGAGGATCAACAGACCGTCGGATCCAACAGGCACTGATTCTGCGAGTCGGTTCATCTCTTCATAACTCTCTATATCCAAGTTGTCCCTTAACCATCGGTATAGGATTCCGGCGCCGTTGAGGCAGATCAATTTACCTAGAACCGGTGTTTTTCTGGTATACGTGACGTGGGCGAATGTATTTATTCGTGAAATCTCCTCACCATTCATATGATCAACTATAGCATAAGTGACCCCGGAAGTACCGCAGGTCATGGCCACTTCTCCTGGGTTGAGAACAGAAAGGGTGAGTGCATTGTTCGGCTGGTCTCCCGCCCTGTACAACACGGGTGTTCCTTCCGCGAGACCGACATTTTCTGATGCATTTCGCGAAACCTTTCCTTGTTGGCCAAATGTGGGCACCAATGGAGGCAGGGATTCCGTCTTTAATCCCAGGTGTTCCATCAGCCATGAAGCGACTTCACCTTTTTGATAATCCCAAAAAATTCCTTCTGATAATCCTGGGATAGTTGTATTGATGGTATTGGTCAGTTTGTAAGCAATATAGTCGCCGGGCAGAAGAACGTATCTAACCTTAGCATAGAGATCCGGTTCATTGTCTTTGACCCATTTAAGCTTGGAAATGGTAAGATTACCCGGGGCATTGAGAAGGCTGTGGGCACACAAATCCTGTCCAAGATCCTGTAAGGCTTTGTCTCCTATGGAAACAGCTCTGCTGTCGCACCAGATGATGGCATTTCTCAATAATTTGCCCTGAGCATCTAATAATACCAGCCCATGCATCTGATAGGCTATCCCGATCCCTGTGATACGCTGGGGATCTATTTTGTGAGCCTGAAGTAAATTTTGAGTAGCGTGTACAATATGAATCCACCAATCTTCCGGATTCTGCTCTGCCCAACCGGAATAGGGGCTAAGTATAGTCATTTCCTCCTCCGGTTCTTTGCGGAGACCCAAGACCCTTCCCGTGTGACACTCCACTATAGCTGCCTTTACTGAGGAGCTGCCTATATCGTATCCCAGGTAATACATAGGGGGTATAACTGTGAGACCTTAAGGTAGGATATTCCCAATGAAAGGGCAAATGAATTGAAAGGGTTTTACGGTGTGTACGAGAGTAGCCTAAGAAAAAACCCCGGCATTTGCCGGGGTTTTAATTTATCCTGAATTATAATCTAGTAACCTGGGTTCTGTACCAGATTCGGGTTGGCCAATAACTGAGCAGGCGGAATTGGGAATAGGTTTCTATTTGCATTTCCAATTTCACTGGACTCTTTAAATAACCAGTCTCTGGTGAATTGACCGAAGCGGATAAGGTCATTCCTTCTCCATACTTCCTGGTACAATTCGCGCCCTCTTTCGTCTATAAGTTCTTGCGCTCCTACAGAGCCGAGTGGGGTTGCTCCCCTAAGAACTCTGAGTTCGTTTACCATGGCTGTTGGATCTCCTCCACTTCGCAACATGGCTTCTGCCTTCATCAGGTGTGCGTCTGCATATCGGAATACGACTTCGTGTCCGGCAAATCCACCGCCATAACGAGGGTTGTATTTCATTACACGGATCCCGGTGGTCTCATCGTTGTTGATGAAACTGGAAGCTCCTGTACCATCCACAAAATCTCTTTTGAAGGTTAATGGAGCACCGGCCCTGTCAGTCAGCGGGGTCCCGTCAAGGGCGTATTGCTGCCCAATCAGGTATCCGAATCCAACATTGGAACCGTCTTCAAGGCCTCCATTGTCAGTGGTTCCTGGTTCTCCGGTGTAAGGCTTACCAGCGGATGGAACACCACCTCTTCTTTCTTCCTGTCCATCCAGCGGATTGCCATTGACATCGGCGCGGTTGCTGTTGGGATCTCCTTCATAAAGATCGTAGTACTCAGCCAGAGTGCTGAATCCGTTCCAACCACCTCCACTGATAGCAGTAGAGTTGTAGTGCAGACCGTTAAAGATCCTGTTCCCTGTAGCTAAAGCAGACAGAGACCAAATGGTTTCAGTGTTGCCACCTGTAGTGGCAGGATCACGGAAAAGATCAAAGAACCCGGCCTGCAGGGCAAAGCCGTCGTCAGCGATCTGATCAACCAGGGCGATAACCTGGTTCATGTCTCCGGTATCGGGGCTTCCACCCAGATAGATGTGTTTGTTCAGCAACACTTTAGCCTTGAGATAGCGGGCAGCGGCCTTGCTGGCGCGGTTCAATGTGGCACCACTTCCGGCAGCCACTGTTGGCAGGTTAGCAATAGCCTGATCCAAATCAGCCAGGATAAAGTCGACAGCGGCCTGTCCTGTAAGGACTTCCGGCAGGGAAGAACTTGGCAAACTGGTGTCTCTGAAAGGCACCTGGCCGTAATTGTCCAGGATCACCCACATACTGTATGCCCTGATAAAACTGGCGTCTCCAATATTCTGGGCAGAGGGGTTACTTCTGGAATCCAGGACTCGAGAGGCTCCCAGCTGGTTACCGTTGAACTGGTTCCACACAGTACCGATAAAGGCGTGTTCCCCATTCCAGGAATGGTTGTGGAGAACCCTCCAAAGACCGTTATCCCCCCAGTCAGTTCCCCTGGTCGGTACCAGGGCAGCGTCTGTGGTTACTTCTTGTAAGGCAAAGAAATTCGCCTGGTCACCATATTGCCCCCCTAAAGAACTGTAGAGTCCGTCAATTGCAGAAGACGGGTCTGCTAGTCCCTGGAAGCCCTCACTGATGATGGAATCAGTAGCTTCTATCTCCAGGTTCGTACAGGCAGACAGACCTATCACGGAGGCGATGGTTAGAAAATAAATTTTGAATTGATTTCTTTTCATGATATTCAATTTTTTTAATTAGAAGGAAGCATTTAATCCAAATGTTATTGTTCTTGGGTTCGGGAATCCTGCCCAGTCAATACCCCTTGTGGGAACCCCTGATCCAAGGTCGCCCGTTGGAACGGTGATCTCAGGATCGAGTCCGGAGTAATCCGTAATGAGGAACAAGTTCTGACCGGTTACGGAAAGCCTCAAGGTTTTGAAAAGACCGTCACCCGATAGAGGCACATTGTACCCAAGGGTTGCGTTTTGCATCCTCACAAAATCTCCTTTCTCTAGGAACCTCGTAGAAACATCGGCAGAAGCACCGCCGTTCTCACCACTCGTAACCACATCCTGTGTGACGTTACGCGCGTTGTTGATGGATCCTCCGGTAAAGAATCCGTTGGCTGTGTTATTGTACACAGAGAAGCCGAATTGACCTGAGAAGTAAGCCGCAGCATCCCAGTTTCCAGTCCTGAAATTCAGAGAAAGACCTGATGTGATATCGGGGAGTGCATCTTCACCTACAAAGGTCTGGTCTGCAATGGGGTCACCCACTCCATTCCCGTCGACATCGCGGTATACTGGGAATCCATTGCTGTCAAAGCCTTCAAAGATAGCCATGTAATAAGAGAACAGTGACCTTCCTGCTTCAAATCGCTGGGCAAAAGCTCCTGAAAGACCTTGACCGTTGATCTCACCTGTATTGATAGCACTGGCAAAATCCTGTACCTCGTTATCGTTGTAAGCGATGTTGAAAGAAGCAGAGAACGTGGTATTCTGGGTCTGTACAAAATCGTAACCTATCGCAAACTCAATACCCTGGTTCAGGATGGAAGCATCTACGTTACCGAACTGGAATGGATCCACTGCTGGAGCAGCAGGGGGAGTCCTCAGCAATACATCGCTGGTTTTGTTTCGGTACACATCGATACTACCTGAGAGGCGGTCTGAGTTGAAACCGAAATCAAAACCAACGTTCAGGTTAAGGGTTTCTTCCCACTTCAGATCTGGTACATCCGTGGCCACAATATTCAAACCACTTTGGTTGACCTGGTAGTTACCTTGAACGCCTAACCCTCCAAAACGCTGACGGGCCACGAAGTTACCGTATCCCAGGCCTTCCTGGTTACCCACCAGACCACCACTTAAACGGAGCTTCATGGTAGATACGTTGTCTCCCAGGAATCCTTCTTCATTGAGCTTCCAGGCAAAGGCACCGGAAGGGAAATATCCGTACTGGTTTTCAGGACCAAAACGGGAAGATCCGTCCGCCCTCATAGTGGCGGTGAAGAGGTATTTATTATTCAGGCTGTAGTTGACACGAGCAAAGAAAGACTGCAGCTCATCTGTATTGTTAAATTTGTCTGCGGTCATACCTTGTACCAGTCTGTCAAAGCCAAAACCAATATTTTCACCAGCAACCACAATAGGCTGTATCCTGTTTACGATCAGTCCGGTAGTATTGGATCCGTAATAATATTGTTGGTAAGTTCCGTCAATAGTTTGGGCAGCTCCATTCACAGTAGCTCTTAGGTCTGCTCCCATTTCATTGAGGTCTGTGGTTGAGAATCCGCGACCCTGCGCATTCCTTCCGCTAACATTAAAATCCTGGAATGAGTATCCAACCAGGGCGTCGATGTTTGAATTGCCAAAATCCTTTTTGAAATTCAGAGTGGCTTCCAAAAGGTGGTTCTCTCGAGCCAACGTATTGTAAACACCAAAACCCTGTCCGGATATGTCCGTGAAGCTCAACAGGTTTCCAGAAAGTACTGAGGTGTTTTCCCCTTCAGACTTATCGTAGCCCATATTGATTTTACCGGTCAGCTCAGGAGTGAACTTATAATCGATAGATCCGTTCACGAGGATCCTATTGGTATTCGTGCGGTTCTGCGTATTGGCCAGGTAGTTAGCTGGCTTGATCTGAGTTCCTCCGTCATTAAATGTAGAGCTGGAAGGCCAGGTTGGGTTCGCAGAATAGCTGGCTCCCAGGATATCCCCGCGGAAACCGGCCCCACCACTCAAGGGAGCAGTTTCGTCATTTACCCTGGAGATCGTGGCCTGAAGACCAAGGGTCAGTTTGTCATCGAGGAAACGATGTGTCCAGTTCAATCTTCCTGTTATCCTTTCCAGGCTGGTCTTTTCAACCACACCGAATTGCTTCTGATACCCGAAAGTACCCCTGATATTTCCTTTTCCGTAGTTGTTGGAATAGGAAACATTCTGGTTTTGGGAAGCTACCGTACGGGTGATGAAATCCTGCCAATCGGTATTGCCACCAAAATTAACGGCAGATGCGTTACCTCCATAAAGCGTAACAGCATCCAGGAACTCATTCTTGTTTAGAAGATCATAACGGTTAGCCGGGGTGGCGATGCTCAGGGAAGAAGCGAATTCCACTTTTCCACCGGAACTGCCCTTACCGCTTTTAGTTGTGATGATTACAACCCCGTTGGCACCCCTGGATCCATAAATGGCTGTTGCAGAGGCATCTTTTAAGATACTGATGCTTTCAATATCAGAAGGGTTAAGGAAGTTCAGTGGGTTTCTAACTGCACTACCACCGTTACCCGTGTCACCTCCTGGAGAGGTGCTTCCACCGGCCAGAGGCACTCCATCCACAACGAAGAGCGGATTGTTGTCACCCCTTACCGAGTTGGATCCACGAATGTTGACCTGGATACCTGCACCAGGCTCACCACTGGTCTGCTGGATGTTTACCCCCGCAGTCTTACCCTGGATCAATTGTTCTGGAGATGAAATCACACCTCCGTTAAAGTCTTCAGAAGAAACGGCTGTCACGGCTCCCGTTGCATCCTTCACGGTAGTGGTACCATAACCGATGATCACCACTTCGTCCAATGCCTGGGCATCTTCCTCAAGGACCACATTGATCGTGGAGCGTCCGTTAACGGCGATCTCCTGTGTTTTGTACCCAATGTAGCTAAAGACGAGAACAGCATTGCTGCCTACGTTGCTTAAGCTGTAATTACCATCAAAGTCTGTCTGCGTACCATTCGTAGTGCCTTGAACTACAATACTTGCCCCCGGTAGAGGACCATTGGCATCAGAAACAGTACCTGATACATCTTGCGCCTTAACCAATCCGAAGCTCAAGATCGCTCCAAACAGCATAAGACCTTTTAGTAGTGTAATCTTCATAAAGAGTTAATTTAAGTTTAGTTAATTTAATTCAAGCGTTAAACATATATAAAAAAAATGTTAATATTCGAAAACACGGGACACCACCGTATACGAAAACGGTTTCGTGTTGATAACTTTTTAAAACATGGCAATTTAACAAATTAAGCCTCCACGTTCCAAATATATCCTAATTATGGGGTGTTTTAATTATCGAATTCGAAACAAATATAATAATTTTTCATTGCGGCCTCCGAAAAATATTGATTTCGAGAAGAATACTTCCCTCCTGAAAGTGTTAAAAAAGCCGATTTTTTAACACGGCTTTATGTACCTTTAAATATCGTGTAATAGAGAACAGATCCGATTGAAACGCAAGATCACCTTAAAGCACATTGCCAGGGAACTGGATGTTTCCATTTCCACGGTATCCAAGGCGCTCAAGAACAGTGAGGAGATCGGACAGGATACCAAGGAGAAGATCCAGGCCTTTGCCAAACTCTACAACTACCGGCCTAACAATATTGCGATCAGCCTAAAGAACAAAAGGACCAAGAATATAGGCGTGATCATCCCTGACATCGTCCACCATTTTTTTACAACGGTTTTCAGGGGCATTGAGCAGTACGCCAATAACAAGGGATACAACGTGATCGTCTGCGTTTCGGATGAATCCTTTGACAAGGAGGTCATCAATATGGAAATGCTAGCCAATGGCAGCATTGACGGTTTTATCATGGCCCTGGCCGGGGAAACCCAGCTCAAGAACGATTTCAACCACCTCAAGGAGGTGACCGAACAGGGGATTCCTCTTGTTCTGTTCGACAGAGTTACAGAGGACGTGCAATGCGATAAGGTCATCATCAATGATGAGGAAGCTGCTTACCAGGCCGTTAAAAAGCTGATCGCTTCAGGCCGCAGGAAGATCGCCCTGGTGACCACAGAAGGCTATCTGAACGTAAGCGCCAAAAGGGCAGAGGGATATTTTCGCGCACTGAAAGAACACCATTTGCCGATCGACAAGGATATGATCCTGGAATTACCCTACCAAAAGGATAATGAAAAGAAAAGTGAGGAGTTCTTTCGGAACAGATCGATTGATGCCGTGCTTTGCGTCAATGAGATCTTTGCGGTAAAATGCATGGGGATCGTACAAAGGTCCGGAAAACGCGTTCCGGATGATATTGCCTTTATCGGTTTCACGGACGGGATCCTCTCTCGCCTATCTACCCCTACGTTGTCCTCAGTGGACCAACACGGGGAGCTTATGGGTGAAACCGCAGCGAGGATGCTCATCGAAAAAATCGAACGCGATCACGACCAGGAAGAGGAAGAGATCTTTCAGACCCGGATTATCAGTGCGACTTTAGTGGAACGGGAATCTACCCTGGGCTCTTTGAAGTAGGGCTTATACAATCCTGCTATATATAAAGGTATAGGTACGTACGAGAAACCTTTAAAAGCAATCGACTTGCGCACTATTCAGGTATTCGGACATCTTCGTATATTGGCCGTGCATATATCAGCCCTCCATATTCCCTACCCGGGAAATGGATAACCTTTTTGAAACCACTTATTCAGGAATGCATCACAAAGGATTTATTTTTGACCTGGACGGTGTCATCGTCGACACCGCTAAATACCACTATCTGGCCTGGAAACACCTGGCTGACGAACTGGGTATCCCCTTTACGGAAGAGCAAAATGAGCAATTTAAAGGGGTGAGCCGGAAAAGATGCCTGGAGATCCTCCTGGAATGGGGCAACCTGAAGGTCTCCAGGGAACAATTCGATTCCTGGCTGACAGAGAAAAACCAGGATTACCTGCAATACATTGAAAAGATGACGGAAGATGAGGTGCTCCCTGACGTCCCCAAGGTACTCAATTTCCTGAAAGCACACGGTGTCCCCATGGGCTTGGGATCTGCCAGTAAAAATGCCCGTCCTATATTGAAAAAAGTGGGACTAATTCCTTATTTTAACACCATTGTAGATGGAACTCAGGTAAGCAAGGCGAAACCGGACCCCGAAGTCTTCATGATTGCGGCAGGTGATCTGAAGCTGCCTCCCCGGGATTGCATTGTGTTCGAAGATGCTATCGCGGGGATAGAGGCCGCCAATATTGCCGGCATGACCAGCATCGGAATCGGAGACCCGGAAACCCTTTCAGGGGCAAAGTATGTCTTTAAAGATTTTACCGAGATCGATCTCGACTTTATTAAAGAACTAGCAGAATTATAGATTATGAATCAGGATTATATTGTACCAGACAACTGGTCGATCATAGAGGAAGGATTTGAAAGAGAAAATGTAAAGTCCTCCGAAAGCATTTTCAGCCTGGGTAATGGAGCCATGGGTCAACGTGCGAATTTCGAAGAGCAATATTCGGGGCCTACATTTCAGGGCAGTTATATAGGCGGGGTCTATTACCCTGACAAGACCCGGGTAGGCTGGTGGAAGAACGGTTACCCGGAGTATTTCGCCAAAGTGATCAACGCGCCTAGCTGGATCGGAATACACGTCCTCGTGGACGGGGAGGCCCTCGATCTCAATACCTGTACCCGCGTGGAGAATTTCCGCAGGGAACTCAACATGAAGGAAGGCTGGTACCAGCGCAGCTTCACGGCCTATTTGAAGAACAACAAGACCATTGACGTTAAGGTGACCCGCTTCCTGAGCCTCGAACTCGATGAACTCGGAGCCATCCGCTATGAGGTCACACCGAAAGGAGATGACCTTACTATTACCTTCTCTCCCTTCCTGGACAGCGGGATCACCAATGAGGACAGTAACTGGGACGACAAATTCTGGAATACCACCAGAGTAGCCTCCGATGGCAACCAGGCCTTTATTGAGGCTCATACCATGAAGACGAATTTTGAGACCTGTACCTTTATGGAATGTCATCTGGAGTACAAGGGGATGACACAAAGCAAGCCTATGGGTACGGAAGAAAGGGAGCTGTGGGTTGGACATGGATACGAACAGAAGGTGGATAAGGGAACGACGGTTACCTTTTATAAATATGGGGGATATACGGTTTCCCGGAACCACAAGAACGGCGACCTGGTAGGTGCCGCCAAAAAGGTGTTGGACAAAGCCCAGGCCAAGGGGTTTGACGGACTGCTGGAAGCACAGAAAAAGGCATGGGCCGGAATATGGGAAATGAGTGATATTACCATTGGAGGGGATATCAAAGCGCAGCAAGGTATACGGTTCAATATCTTTCAGCTGAATCAGACCTATACCGGGAAAGACTCCCGACTCAATATTGGCCCTAAAGGGTTTACCGGAGAGAAATACGGGGGAAGCACCTACTGGGATACGGAGGCCTATTGCATCCCATTCTACATGGCTACCAAGGATCACCACGTAGCCAGGAACCTTTTAAAGTACCGGTATAATCATCTGGAAAAAGCCATTGAGAACGCTAAGAAACTGGGCTTTAACAACGGTGCTGCCCTGTATCCCATGGTGACCATGAACGGGGAGGAGTGCCACAATGAATGGGAGATCACCTTCGAGGAGATCCATCGCAACGGGGCTATTGCCTTTGCGATCTACAATTACTACCGGTACACCGGAGACTACTCCTACATCCCGGAGATGGGGCTGGAAGTATTGATCGGGATAGCGCGTTTCTGGCACCAACGGGCCACCTTTTCCAAGCAGAAGAACAAATACGTCATCCTGGGGGTCACAGGCCCCAATGAGTACGAGAACAACGTGAGCAATAACTGGTATACCAATTATATCGCTCGTTGGTGTATCCAGTACACACTGGAACAACTCGAAAAGGTCAAAACCGGATACAAGGAAGACTACGACAGGATCACGGGCTATACCAAACTCAAAAAGGCAGAGACGGATGAATGGAAGAAGGTGGCAGACCACATGTACTTTCCTTTCTCAGAAGAGCTGGGAATCTATCTACAGCAGGACGGATTCCTCGACAAGGAACTGGTGACGGTGGCCGACCTCCCCAGGACCCAGAGGCCGATCAACCAGAAATGGAGTTGGGACAGGATCCTCAGATCCCCCTACATCAAACAGGCCGATGTACTGCAGGGGTTCTATTTCTTCGAAGACCACTTCTCAATTGAGGATCTGGAAAAGCATTTTGATTTTTACGAGCCCTTCACGGTGCACGAATCATCCCTGTCACCCTGTGTCCACAGCATTCAGGCTGCGAGACTAGATTGGATGCAACAGGCGTACCAGTTCTATCTGCGCACCTCCAGGCTCGACCTCGACGATTACAACAAGGAGGTAGAGGAAGGTCTCCATATTACCTCCATGGCCGGAACCTGGATGAGTATTGTCGAAGGCTTTGGCGGGATGCGTATCAGGAACGATAAGTTGTCCTTCCGCCCCAGGATCCCTGAAGAATGGGATTCCTACTCCTTTAAGATCAATTTCAGGAACAGGATCCTCAAGGTGCATATCGACAAGTCAGGGGCCCATTTTGAACTCGAGGGCGACCACGAGATGTCTATCCGACTCAACGGGGAGCGAGTAGTATTGCAGCCGGTTTCCAAAACCACGGCCAAGTAAATGTACAATCGGGGGCATCTGGATCGCAAGGACATTTTGTCCATGCCCCCGATTTTATATTTATCAATTTCTATCCTCTTTATGACGATGAGCATCGCACATGCCCAGATTGAGCGAATAGAACCTCCTAACTGGTGGACGGGTTTCAGGGACTCCACTCTGCAACTGTTGGTTAAGGGAAAAGGCATCGGTAATTATACCGTACATGCACGGGAAGAATGGATCAAGGTGGTGAAGAGCCACCGGGCAGACAGCCCCAATTACCTCTTTCTCGATCTGGAAATTCCTGGAAACACCCCTGAAGGAGAGATCCATCTGGTCTTCAGAAAAGAAGGGGATCCCGAAATCAGTGTGCCTTATCTGCTTAAAAAAAGGGAGAGGGTACCCGAAGAATTTGTGGGGTTTTCCAGCGAGGACGTGATCTACCTGATCACCCCGGACCGTTTTGCCAACGGAGACCCGTCTAACGATATCGATCCCACCCTCAAGGAGAAGAGGGTCGATAGAAAACAGGATTACGCACGCCACGGCGGGGACATTAGGGGGATGATCAACCATCTTGATTATATTGAAGACATGGGTTTTACCGCCATTTGGCCCAGTCCCCTTCTGATCAACGACATGCCCAGGGAATCCTACCACGGATATGCGATCACCGACTTTTACAAGGTGGACCCCCGATTCGGCACCCTGGAGGAGTATAAGGAATTCACTTACAAAGCAAGGCAAAGAGGGATCAAGGTCATCATGGATCAGGTAAATAACCATTGCGGCCTTGCCCACTGGTGGATGCAGGACCTGCCATTCTCAGACTGGATCCATTATCAGGAAGGGTTTGAAGAGGGTCGTGAGATCACGGTGACCAACCACAGGCGAACCGTAAACCAGGATATCTACGCTTCGGATCACGACAGGGAGATCATGGACAATGGGTGGTTCGTACCGTCCATGCCGGACCTCAACCAGGACAATCCTTTCCTGGCAAACTATCTGATCCAGAACAGCCTTTGGTGGATCGAGACCCTTGGGTTGGGTGGGATCAGGCAGGATACCTACCCCTATCCGGAAAAGCATTTTATGGCCCGCTGGGCAGAACGCATCATGAAGGAATACCCCTCGTTTTCCATAGTAGGGGAAGAGTGGAGCTACAATCCTCTGGTAGTCGGGTATTGGCAGTCAGGTGCCCGAAATCGGGATGGGTATGAATCCCACTTGAAGTGCACCATGGATTTCCCCCTGCAGCAAACCCTGATAGATGCCCTTGCAGAGGAGGAAAACTGGAACACAGGTCTTATTAAGTTATACGAGGGATTGGCCAATGATTTTCACTACGCCTCTCCCAAAGACATGATGCTCTTCGGGGACAATCACGACATGGACCGGCTTTTTACACAATTGTCCGAAGAGGTGGAGCTGACCAAAATGGCGCTTGCATTTATCATGGTAGCCCCCCGTATTCCACAGATATACTACGGTACTGAGATCCTGATGGAAAACACGGACAAGCCCGGGGATCACGGCAGGATCAGGAAGGACTTTCCGGGAGGCTGGCCCGATGACAAGGTAAATGCTTTTACAGGCAGGGGACTGGATACAAGGAAGAGGGAGATGCAGCAGTTTGTCAGGACCCTCACCAGGTTCAGGAGAGACCAGGAGGTGATCCACGCAGGTAATACCAGGCATTTCAGCCCGGAAAATGGGATTTACGTGCTTTTCAGGTACGCGGATGAAGAAATAGTCATTCTCATTCTCAACAAGAATGAGAGTCCGGTGACCTTGCAGTTAGACAGATTCCGTGAAATGAACATTGAAAATCGCGAGTTCAGGGAGGTATTCAGTGGCAAGAGTTTGGTGCTAGGGACTGCCCTGACCCTGGAAAAAAGGGGAGTCTTTTTATTTGCCAACGGAGGATAGATGAGAAAAAATCTGGCCATAGCTTTAGTTTTTAACGCCCTGTTGCTGAGTTGTACAGGACACAAAGAAAGGGAGGTGGCCAAAAAAGAAGGAATGCACATGAAAGGAGAAGGAAAGATCGTGATCTACCAGGTATTCACCAGGTTATTCGGGAATACGAATACGAACAACAAGCCATGGGGAACCCTGGAGGAGAACGGCGTTGGGAAGTTTTCAGATTTCACTCCCACGGCCCTGCAGGAGATCCGGGACCTGGGGATCAC
This sequence comes from Muriicola jejuensis, assembly GCF_010671595.1. Taxonomy (GTDB): domain Bacteria; phylum Bacteroidota; class Bacteroidia; order Flavobacteriales; family Flavobacteriaceae; genus Muriicola; species Muriicola jejuensis. Next base: position 1,691,746 of record NZ_JAABOP010000001.1, read on the forward strand.
CCATATCTGGTATACCGGTGTGCCCCACCATGCCCTGGTAACGGACTACAGCGAACACGGGATTACCCGTGATGATCCCGATGTGATCAAGGGGAGGGCCGGATCGCCTTATGCGGTCAAGGACTATTACAACGTGAATCCCGATCTGGCCGACAACCCCGAAAAAAGGCTGGAGGAATTCAAACAGTTGATAGGACGTACCCACGAGGCGGGAATGAAAGTCATCATTGACATCGTACCTAATCACGTGGCCCGACGTTACGAAGGGGCGTCCACCCCCGAAGGAAAAGAGCCTTTCGGTGCTTCAGACAATACCTCATCAGAATACGACAGGGACAATAATTTCTACTATATCCCCGGCACACCTTTTCAGGTACCAGAGTGGAAAAATGGCTATCAGCCTCTCGGGGGGGATCCCCATCCCCTGGTAGACCATTATTTCGCCGAAGATCCAGCCAAATGGACGGGAAACGGGTCTAGGCTTTCACAACCCGATTTCAATGACTGGTACGAGACCGTTAAGATCAACTATGGGGTACGACCCGATGGTACTTATGATTTCGATCTTTTACCGGAGGATTCCGGGTCGAAAGATCACAGTGAGCACCTCAATTTCTGGAAAGGCAAATCCGTCCCGGATTCTTGGGTCAAGTTCAGGGATATCGCCCTGTATTGGCTGGACATGGGCGTCGATGGATTCAGGTATGATATGGCAGAAATGGTTCCGGTCGAATTCTGGAGTTACCTCAATTCCCATATCAAGGAAAAGACTCCCGGGGCACTGTTGCTGGCGGAAGTTTACAATCCATCCCTATACAGGGATTATATCTTCAAAGGGAAAATGGATTACCTGTATGACAAGGTAGAACTTTACGACAGCTTGAAGCACATCATGCAGGGACATGGATGGACGGACCACATCCCGGTCGTACAGCGGGGTATGATGGATATCGAGCACCATATGCTGCACTTTCTGGAGAACCACGATGAGCAGCGTATCCCCAGCCCGGAATTTGCCGGGGATGCCCTAAGAGGAAAACCGGCCATGGTGGTCTCGGCGACCCTGAGTACTTCGCCGACCATGATCTATTTCGGACAGGAAGTAGGGGAGCCCGGAGCTGAAAATGCAGGATTTGGAAGTCCTTCCCGAACGTCGATCTTTGATTATATAGGGGTGCCACATCACCAGCGCTGGATGAACGACAAAGCCTTTGACGGAGGGCAATTAACCGCAGAAGAGGCAGCGTTGAGGGATTTTTATAAACGACTCCTGAACCTGACCATCAAAAGCCCGGCTCTTCTGGGAGCTTACGAAGACATCCATTATCACAACAAGGACCACACTCCGGGGTACGACCACAGGGTGTATTCCTTTGTTCGCTGGAAGGATGGGCAGCGATGGCTGATCCTTGTAAATTTTGACGCAGAACGCGATTACGAACTTGAGATGAAGGTCCCACCCTCTTTAGTGGGTGCCTGGGGACTGCAGGAGGGGAAGACCTATACGCTGCTCGATCGACTTTACGAAGAGGTGAGGACGGAACTCAGGATAGAAAAAGGGCAAGGCCTGTTTGAGATTGGCCTCGCCCCTTTGCAGTCCTTTATTTTTGAATTAAGGGATTGAATTTATTTACGAAATGATCAGGCCTGTCCTTCCTTTGGATGTGTGGCCTTGTACATAAGGGCGATCACGGCACCGATAATACCGTAATACACGATATCCAGAACTGCCTCCACAAGGTGTCCGGTCAGGTCCATAAACTCCGAGGTGGCATACCAAAGGAGTCCCATTCCCAGACCGACGAAGACCCCAATCCAGAGACCGAACTGAAAACCGCCCCCGAAGCTGTGGTATCCCCTCGCCCATTTCCCGTAAACTGAACTCAGGGCAAAGGCGGCAATGAGGTTGGAGAGGATCAGCATGGGGAAATCCGGTTCTTCCTTCATCGCATCGGTAAGAGTGTGCCCTTCAAAAAAATCGACAGTCGCCACGCCCCAGATCAGGAAGCCCAGCACGAACATGGCCACGGCAGCTACTACGGTGGCCAGAAGATTTTGTTTTGTAAACATAGTTTTGTTTGTTAATGGGTTGTTGTACTATCAAAGATATTAAATATAAAATATGAAAAATGAAAAAAATTAGCATATAAACAAGATAATCAGTAACGTAAGTCTTAATAAATTACAAGAAAATATTATAAAACTCTCAGGAAGGATAATCGAGGGCAAATTGTATTTTTGGGTAAATGAAATTGAACAGAAATGAAGAGGATCTTTATCCTGATAGTCTTTTGCACTGTAGCTGGCTGCAGTGAAACAGGTCGAAATATGAAAGTCATTGGTCACAGAGGAGCCATGGGACACGAAACAGAGAATACGCTGGCGTCCGTACAGAAAGCTCTGGATCTGGGGGTGGATATGATCGAGATCGACGTTTTCCGCGTTAAAAGCGGCGAGATCGTGGTATTCCACGACGAAAGACTGGAAAGGCTCAGCAATGCGGGAGGTTTTATCGAGGACTGGAATTACTTTGAACTGAGAAAAGTAATTCTAGAAGGGAACCACAGGATACCGATGCTGCAGGACGTCCTGAAGCTGGTAGACCACCGTGTACCCCTGAATATTGAGCTCAAGGGGGCCAATACTTCGGACCGGGTGAATTTCATCATGGAGTATTACATCAAAGAAAGAGGATGGAAGCCGGAAGACTTTCTTATCTCCAGTTTTAACTGGGAGGAGCTCAGGAGCATGAGGAACCTAAATCCGAATGTCGCCATTGCCGTACTTACCGAATCGGATCCAGTGGAAGCCATATCAGTAGCGAAGGAACTGGGAGCGGTCGCCATCAACCCCAATTACAGGAATGTTACTGCCGAAAATGTGGAAGCCCTTCATGAGGCGGGATTCAAGGTCTATACATGGACGGTCAATGAAAAGGAGGATATTGAAGCTATGCGGAAATATGGAGTGGATGGTGTCTTCACCAATTTCCCCGAAAGGGCCCAATGATGTATGACCTTATCGCCGTAGGAGGAGGCGCAGCCGGTTTTTACGGAGCCATCCACGTGGCTTTGGCGAACCCTTCACTAAAGGTCGCTATTCTCGAGCAAAGCAAGCAGGTCCTGGGTAAGGTCAGGATCTCCGGTGGCGGACGCTGCAATGTGACCCATGCCGAATTCAATCCCGCCGAACTTACCAAGGCTTATCCCAGAGGTCAAAAGGAATTGCGAGGTCCCTTCAATCATTATCAGCCGAGGCATACCATCGATTTCTTTGAATCAAGGGGCATAAAGCTTAAAGTGGAGGAGGACGGAAGGATGTTCCCTGTCAGCGATTCCTCCCAGACGATCATCGATTGCTTTATGGATTGCGTCAAAACATCAGGAATTGAACTAATAAAAAACACTCCCGTGATCAAGATATCGCCTTTGGAGGACCCGACAGGCGAAGGGGCCTGGGAGGTACAAACCCAATCGAGATCTTTTATCTGCAAGAATCTTCTGGTAGCCACGGGGAACAGCCAGCGAATGTGGAATATACTCAAAACGCTGGGGCATCGGGTGATCGATCCGGTTCCCTCCCTGTTCACTTTTAATATAAAAGACGAGAGAATAGATGGGTTGCAGGGCTTAAGCACCCCGGCAAGGATAGAACTGGTATCGAGGGAGCTCCCGGGTAAGAGGATATCCGAAGTGATCAAGACCACTTCGAAGCGATCTGAAGGTTTGATGGCTGAGGGCCCTCTGTTGATCACGCATTGGGGAATGAGCGGACCTGCCGTCCTGAAATTGTCGTCCTGGGGTGCCCGCCTCCTTCACGATTACAATTACCGGTTCCGGATCCGGGTGAACTGGCTGCCGGATTACCACCAGCACGGTATGTATTCTTTTCTGGAAAAGGTCAAGGATGTAGAAGGGAAGCGCACGGTTTACCGGACCTGTCCGGTGGAGATCCCCAGACGACTCTGGGGAAAACTGGTGCTCTCCACAGGGATCACACCTGAACAGAAGTGGGCTGAGCTCACAAAAAAGCAATTACAGTCGCTTGCGGGTCAGCTGACCGCCTCAGAATTCCTGGTAGAGGGTAAAAGCACTTTTAAGGAAGAGTTCGTGACTGCCGGGGGAGTAGACCTCAAAGAGGTCAATTTCAAGACCTATGAGAGCAAGCTACACCGTGGCCTTTATTTTGCCGGGGAAGTCCTGAATATCGACGCGATCACCGGAGGGTACAATTTTCAGAATGCCTGGACAGGAGCGTATATGGCTGCCCACGCGATCACTTCCGAAGAGAAATGAATCCCCTTTAGAGTACGAGATAAAGTGCGGCGGCCGCTACCCCGCCTATGACCGGTCCTAAAACGGGAACCCAGGAATACCCCCAATCCGAACCTCCCTTGCCTTTGATAGGAAGGATCGCATGGATAAGTCGGGGTCCCAGGTCCCTGGCGGGATTGATGGCGTAACCAGTAGTGCCACCCAGGCTTAGCCCAATTCCCCAAACCAGAAGGGAGACGGGAAGGGCGCCCAAAGAACCCAATCCGATTACTTCTTCCGTGGCCAGCATGGATGCATCCGTAAAGAAGAGCACCGTGAAGACGAGAACGAAGGTCCCCAGTATTTCGCTGAACAGGTTGGAGGGATATTTCCGTATTGCAGGGATGGTCGAGAAAACCCCTAACTTCACTCCCTGGTCATCCGTGATGTCAAAATGGTCTTTGTACATGAGCCACACCAGAGTGGCCCCTGTCATGGCCCCTAAGAGTTGGGCAAGCAGATAGGAAGGGACCTCCGCCCAGTCGAAGCTACCGGCCACAGCGAGGCCAAGGGTCACAGCCGGGTTGATATGGGCTCCGCTATAAGGTCCGGCAACGACCACCCCTACAAAGACGGCAAATGCCCAGGCAGTTGTGATCACCAGCCAGCCAGCTCCCTCTCCTTTGGTCCCTTTGAGGATCACATTAGCGACTACGCCGCATCCCAGAGTGATCAGGAGTGCGGTACCAATTAATTCTGCAACAAATGGTGTCATATACGTATAATTAATTCTCTTTTGTCCAGTATTCCAGGGCACCAATAGCTTTGTACCATCCCTTGATCCCTTCTTCTATAGCGGTCCTTTCCTTCGCAGGGATGAACCTGCGTTCACTTTCCCAAATCGCCTCGATTTCTTCGAGACCAGACCAGTATCCCACCGCAAGACCGGCCAGAAAGGCCGCACCCATGACCGTGGTCTCTACGATCTTTGGCCGTACAGCGACCGTGTCCAGAACGTCGGCCTGGAATTGCATTAGGAGATTGTTGACCGTTGCCCCACCGTCTACACGCAATTCTTTTATGTCGATCCCGGCATCGGCCTCCATGGCCTTAAGGACATCCATGGTCTGGTAGGCGATGGATTCTATGGCTGCCCTCGCAATGTGGGCATAAGTGCTTCCCCTGGTAAGTCCGAAAATGCTGCCTTTGGCGTGCTGGTTCCAATGGGGAGCTCCAAGTCCGGCAAAAGCAGGGACGAAGTAGACCCCTTCTGAACTGTCGACCGTGCAGGCGAGTTTCTCCACCTCGCCCGAAGACTCGATGATCCTCAGGCTATCCCTGAGCCATTGGACGACGGCTCCCGCGATGAATATGCTCCCTTCCAGAATGTAATGGGTCTTCCCATCTATCTGCCACCCCACAGAGGTGAGCAGGTTGTTCTTAGAGATGATGGGTTTTTCCCCTATGTTCATCAGCATAAAACAGCCCGTTCCATAAGTATTTTTGACCATCCCGGGTTTTGTGCACATCTGGCCGAAGAGAGCCGCCTGCTGGTCTCCTGCTATTCCTGCAATGGGAACCTCCGTTCCCAGCCAGCGCGCAGAGGTATGGCCGTATACTTCACTGGAGGGCTTCACCTCGGGCAGCATGGACCTGGGGATATTCAATAGGGCGAGCAATTCATCATCCCATTCCAGGGTATTGATATTGAAGAACAAAGTCCTGGAAGCGTTCGTGACATCGGTAATATGCAGAGATCCTTCTGTCATTTTCCAGATCAGCCAGGAATCTATGGTGCCCATCAGCAAATCACCTGCCTCGGCCTTTTCCCTGACACCTTCCACATGGTCGAGGATCCACTTGACTTTCGTTCCTGAGAAATAGGCGTCTATTACAAGTCCGGTCTTATCTCGTATCAGATTAGAAAGCCCGTCTTTTTTGAGTTGATCACAATATTGGGCCGTCCTTTTATCCTGCCATACAATGGCATTGTAGACCGGATTGCCCGTATGCTTGTCCCAGACCACGACCGTCTCCCGCTGATTGGTGATACCAATCCCGGCAATGTCAGAGGGGGAAATATTTTTGGAGTCTACAGCCTCCTTCATCATTTCGGCCTGGGTTTCCCAAATTTCAAGGGCGTCGTGCTCTACCCAGCCCGACCGGGGAAAATGCTGGGTGAATTCCTTTTGGGCAGAAGACACGATGACCCCTTTCTTGTCAAAGATCAATGCCCTGCAACTGGTCGTACCCTGATCTAAGGCCAAGATGTATTTTTTCATTTTTTTCAGTTCTACTTGGTTCTTTTCGTTCTCCGTCTTTAAATGTAACAGAATTATTTTGTTTTCCACAAACTGACCTGAAGGCTGAACGGGAAGATGTACGCAGAATATCCGTTCAAGGGGAATAAGGCTAGTTGAGCATCCAGATATTAAAATTCAGTACCATGGCAAAACATACCCAAAGAAGATAGGGGAGCAGCAGATAGGCAGCAGGTCTGCTGACGATCTTAAACCATTTGATGGTCGCCAGGATAAGGATGATAAGGATCAAGATCACCACCAGAGCCCAGAAAGGTTCGCGGAGTCCGAAGAACACGATGCTCCACAAAGCATTGAATAGCAGTTGAAAGCCGAAATAGTAAAGGGCGGTCTTCACCCAAATATGATAAAATCCTTTGGCCCAGACCAGGCCTGCGGCGATGCCCATGGTGATATAGAGGAAGGTCCAGACAGGGGCAAAGATCCAGTTAGGGGGATTAAAACTGGGTTTTTCGAGCGTTACGTACCAGCTTTCTACCGAACTCTGGGTGGCAAAACCCGAAAGGAAGCCAATGAGGAGGCAAACGATCACGGCAATACTGATATAGGTTGCTTTTTTCTTCATCGGGATCAATGCTCAAAGTCCTAAAATAGGAATTTATTTTGATTGGAGTTAGGGGGATTCTCCCTAAGACCTATCTTTGCAAGAAATTTTGGAGTTCATGCGAGAAGGGGAGTTCATTGCTGCAAACACCGAGGTTCTAGAAGACCAGTGGATCTCTTCCTGGAGGGCGCCAAGTAATATCGCACTGGTAAAATACTGGGGCAAGTACGAAGGGCAGATCCCTGCCAATCCCTCATTGAGCTTTACCCTTTCAGCCTCCCATACCAATACCACAACCCTATTTGAGAAGAAGGTTTCCGGGGACAAAATGCCGACTTTTGAATTGCTTTTCGAAGGGAAGCCACGGGCCGATTTCAACCCCAAGATAGCTACATTTCTCAGGCGAATCCTGCCCTATTCGCCATGGCTAGGGGAATACAACCTCAAGATCAGCACAGAGAACAGTTTTCCGCACAGCAGCGGTATCGCCTCCTCCGCCAGCAGTATGGCGGCCCTCTCACTCTGCATCACAGAGATGGAACGAAAGCTGATACCCTCTATGTCTGAGGGAGCATTTCTCAGGAAGGCGTCTTTTTTGGCCCGACTGGGTTCCGGCAGCGCTTGCAGGAGTATTGAAGGGCCCCTGGTGAGCTGGGGTGAACACGAAAAACTGACGGGGGGATCCGATCTTTTCGGTACGGCCTATTCAGGTCCCGTTCACGAAGTATTCCGGGATACCAGGGATACGATCCTTTTGGTTCACAAAGGACAAAAGACCGTAAGCAGCACGGCCGGGCACTCCCTTATGAATGGACATCAGTACGCATCCCAACGCTTCTCACAGGCGCATTCCAATCTTTCAGCACTGACTGAGGTCCTGGAAAATGGAGACCTGCATCGCTTTGCCGAGATCGTGGAGAGCGAGGCCCTGAGCCTTCACGCCATGATGATGACCAGTGTACCCTATTACCTCCTCATGAAGCCCAATACCCTGGCAATAATCGAGAAAATATGGGAATTCAGAAGGTCTACTCAGGTGCCTGTCTGTTTTACGCTGGATGCGGGCGCCAACGTCCATTTGCTTTATCCAGGGACAAGTGCCGATAAAGTTTTGCAATTTATTAAGAATGAGCTTGTTGCGTATTGTGAAAAGGGACAGTATATTTGCGACGCCTCAGGGCCTGGTGCAAAAAAACTGGAGTCGGCTATTTGATATCTGCAAATTAGGACTACCTTTAACTTGCGGTAATACAGCAAATTATGAAAGGACCTCTTTTCTATTCTAAAATCCTCTTGTTCGGGGAATACGGAATCATCAAGGATTCTAAAGGTCTGTCTATACCCTATAACTTTTTTAAGGGGGCCCTCAAAACAGAGCACCCTCTCTCGGAGGCCGCCAAAAAGTCGAACGACAGTCTCAAAAAATTTGCGAATTATCTGGCAGAGATGCAGCAGGAAGATCCTTCACTGGTGCAGTTCGAGATCGAGGCCTTAAAGCAGGACCTCGATGGAGGTATGTATTTCGACAGCTCCATCCCTCAGGGATATGGCATTGGCAGCAGTGGTGCCCTGGTTGCCGCCATATACGATAAATACGCCCAGGACAAGATCACCGTTTTAGAAAATCTCACCAGGGAAAAGCTTTTGCACCTCAAGGCCATTTTCGGGAAGATGGAATCCTTTTTTCACGGAAAATCGTCAGGTCTCGATCCCCTGAACAGTTACCTGAGCCTTCCTATCCTTATCAACTCCCAGGACAATATAGAGTCGACCAGCATCCCGTCCCAAAACATCAACGGGAAAGGTGCAGTCTTCCTGCTGGACAGCGGAATGACGGGAGAAACAGCACCTATGGTACAGATCTTTATGGAGAAGATGAAGCACGAAGGGTTCCGGACGGTACTCAAAGAGGAATTCATAAGGCATACAGATGCCTGTGTCGAGGATTTCCTTGCCGGGAACATCAAATCCCTTTTTGGGAACCTGAAACAATTATCACATGTAGTGCTCGATCATTTCAAGCCAATGATCCCTCAGCAATTCCATGAACTTTGGAAAAAAGGGATAGAAACCAACGACTATTACCTGAAACTTTGCGGTTCGGGGGGTGGCGGATATATCCTGGGGTTCACCGAGGATATTGATAAGGCCAGAAAAACCCTTGAGGGACACAGACTGGAAGTGGTATACAACTTCTAAACCCCTTTTTATGCTTAGCAGAAAGAACAAGCTCCTGCTTTTAAAGCTGCTGAGCCTGTTTTCCATTGTAAGGGGATACAACGTACTGGTCATCGTCCTTGCTCAATACCTCGCCGCTATCTATATCATGGCGCCCGATCTTCCCTTGCGAAAGGTGGTATTCGACCTGAGCCTATTTGTGATCGTACTGGCATCCGCCCTGGTGATCGCCGCCGGATACATCATCAACAGTTTTTACGATTCTGAGAAGGACCTGATCAACAAACCGAGAAAAACCATGCTCGACCGCCTGGTAAGTCAGCGAACCAAGCTGAGTACTTATTTTGTGCTCAACTTTCTTTCTGTGATATTCGCCAGCTATGTGTCTTTTCGCGCTGTCCTGTTTTTCGGCGCCTATATCTTCGGGATCTGGCTGTATTCCCATAAACTCAAGAGAATCCCATTCGTTGGCAACCTGGTATCGGCCACTCTGGCTATCACCCCCTTTTTTGCCGTTTTCGTTTATTACAGGAATTTTGAGGCCGTCATCTTTGTCCATGCCATGTTCCTTTTTCTGCTGATCCTCTCAAGGGAGATGATCAAGGACATGGAGAATATAGCAGGTGATATGGCGCTCGATTACAAGACTATCCCGGTTCTTTTCGGTACCCGTTATTCGAAGATCACGATATCCCTTCTTGTGGTACTGGCCCTGTTGCCCGCCTTTCTTTTAATAGAGATCTTCGATGTGGGGTACATGTACCTCTATTTTATTATGGCGGTCGTATTACTGGTGGTCTTTCTCGTTCTGATGTGGAAGTCGACTTCCAAAAAACACTATGTATGGCTTCATAACATACTCAAATTCATTATTGTATCCGGCGTATTCAGCATCCTACTCATCAATGTGGACCTGGTCCTGAACCGAATCCTATGATCCCGGCATTGAGACCGGAAGCAAATTGCTATTTTTGATAAAAATTACACCATGAGCAGATTCGATAACAGTGGAGGAGGAAAATTCTCGGGAAGAGGAGATGGAAATTTCAGGCGGAAGAGTTTTGCCAGGGGTAATGCGCCTATCAAGAAAAAGAAGGAGAACGCTCCGGCCCCGGATCCAAACCTTATCAGATTGAACAAATACATCGCCAATTCAGGGGTGTGTTCACGCCGTGAAGCAGATACGTATATTACTGCAGGGAATATTACGGTAAATGGAAAGACTGTCACTGAGATGGGGTTTAAGGTAAAACGCACGGATGAGGTCAGGTTTGACGGCCGACTGCTGAATCCGGAGAAAAAGGAATATGTTCTTTTAAACAAGCCCAAGAACTTCATCACCACCACCCGGGATGAAAAAGGGAGAAGAACGGTCATGGAACTCATCAGCAATGCCTCCAAGTCGAGACTCGTCCCTGTTGGCAGGCTCGACCGAAATACCACCGGACTGCTGCTCTTCACCAATGACGGAGACCTGGCCAAGAAACTCACCCACCCGAGGTACGGGATCAGGAAGATCTATCACGTGGAGCTCAACAGAAACCTCAAGGCTGATGATTTCAGGAGGATAGAGGAAGGCATCATGCTGGAAGACGGGCTTATTCAGGTCGATGAGATAAGCTATTTGAACAACGCCCCTAAAAAGGAAGTGGGAATCGAGATCCACAGCGGCAGGAACAGGATCGTAAGGAGGATTTTTGAACATCTGGGGTATGAGGTGATTAAACTAGACCGCGTGGTTTTTGCCAACCTTACGAAGAAAGACCTGCCTCGAGGCCACTGGAGGCATCTTACCCAACAGGAGGTCATCAACCTGGGAATGATTCAGTAGACCGGTCTAAAGGGAAGGCCTGGCATCCAGCAAACTGCCCACAGTATCCCAGAATACGGCCCCTGCGGGATTTTCATCCTGACTTACCGGTTTCTCTTTCAAATATTCCCTGACCATAAGTTTGAGATGGGTGATCTGGGCGTTTTCCCCGTAGAAATTCTCAAAGGCCATATCCCAGGTGGCAAAGGCGCGTTTTTCCCTTACCTCAAAACTCAGCAATTCCACGTTTTTATGACGTGGATCTGCCTTGATCTTGTCAAAAAGAGTAAGCACTTTGTATTGATTTCCTTCCAGGTACTGGATAAATTCCCCGTGGTGGTAAAGCAGACAACCCGTGATTCCAAGGATTCGGTTGTTCTCTTTTGCCCTTTCAAGCATTAACTGGATCTGGTCCAGGGTGAAATTCGGTTTTGCTACTGACCGATATACCAGACTGAACATGGACGGTTACCTTTTTTGGTGGTGGTTACTGACCTAAAGATAAAAGAAAATCCAGATGCCTCAGGATAATTTACTTTGAAAATCGCTGCATCTTCTCACGGATCTCCTTCAGGCAGAGGTTCCCCAGGCTGCCCAGGTGGGTGTGCACAGCGGCTTTCGGAGATTGAAATTCGCCTTTTTCTACAAGGAGAGCAACTTGTTTATAGGCATCGCGAAAGGGTATGCCCTTTTTTACAAGCTCATTGAGGGCGTCTACTGTGAACAGGAGGTCGTACTTCGGATCGTCCAAAATATCTTTCTTCACTTCAATCTTACTCAGGCTGAAGGCCATGATATCCAGACAGGCCTTTAACTCCTGAATGGCCGGGATCATGCTGTTCTTCGTCAGTTGCAAATCCCTGTGGTACCCGCTGGGCAGGTTGGTTAGGAGCATGGACAACTCATTGGGAAGTGCCTGGATGACATTGCATTTGGCACGGACCAGCTCAAACACGTCCGGATTCTTCTTATGTGGCATAATGCTGCTGCCGGTAGTAAGGTCGTCGGGAAAGGAAATAAAATTAAAGTTCTGGCTCATGTACAGGCAAACGTCCATAGCGAGCTTAGACAGGGTACCCCCAAGAGAGGCCATGGCTCTTGCCGTACTAACTTCCACCTTCCCTCTCCCCATTTGTGCGGCCACCACATTGTATTTGAGCGTGCTAAATCCGAGTTCGCTTGTGGTCATAGCCCTGTCTATGGGAAAGGAACTCCCATAGCCCGCAGCACTTCCCAGGGGGTTCTGATCGGCTATGTCTGCAGCGGCCCTGAGCAGGATCATATCATCTACCAGGCTCTCGGCATAGGCAGAGAACCACAGCCCGAAAGAGGAAGGCATGGCCACCTGCAGGTGTGTGTATCCAGGCAATAGTACTTTATGATGGGTCTCGGCCAGCCCGATAAGCAGGTCAAACAGATCCAGGACCTGGCGTTTCAGGGTTTTTATTTCTTCTTTGATGTACAGTTGAATGGCTACCAGCACCTGGTCATTCCTGGAGCGGGCGGTGTGTATCTTCTTTCCAGTATCTCCCAGTTTTTGAATGAGCAGGTATTCGATCTTGGAGTGCATGTCCTCAAAATCATCTTCAATTGTGAAGGTCCCAGCCTCGATCGTAAGGGCAATGGCATCCAGTTCCGCCAGGATGGACTCACCCTCTTCCTTCTCAAGCAGCCCGATCGACTGTAGCATACGGCAATGTGCCTTGGAGGCAATTACATCGTATTTGGCCAGCAACAGATCGAGTTCCCGGTCATTTCCCACTGTAAATCGATCGATCTTCTGATCTGTTTTCAATCCTTTTTCCCATAATTTCATAAGAAGCTGGTCTTTAAGGTTTAGGGATCTTTGCGAACAAAAACCCATGGAGTAATTTGATGTAAAGGGATATCCCTTCCTCGATCTCAGAGACAAAAATGTACTCATCCGCACTGTGCGATCGCCTGCTGTCACCCGGTCCCATTTTAAGGGAGGGGCAACTGAGCGCAGCCTGATCAGAAAGGGTCGGTGAACCGTAGGTCTCCCGCCCCAAAGCGATGCCGCTTTGTACCAGAAGGTGATCCTTAGGAATGGAGGATGAATTCAAGTGAAGTGACCTCGGCTTTAATTTGCAAGGTGCCTGTTCCTGAAGTATTTCCACCACCTCCTGGTTCGTATACCGGTCATTTACCCGAACATCAATGACCAGGTTCACCCCGGCAGGGACTACGTTATGCTGACTTCCCCCTTGGATCTGGGTCACCGTGAGTTTAACCTCCCCCAGGACTTCGGAGACTTTCGGGAATTTGAAATCCCGGAACCATTCCAGGACCTCTATGCAGTTATAGAGGGCATTGTCTGTATTGGGATGCGCGGCATGTGAAGGGGTCCCGCTGACCTCGGCATCGAAGACCACCAGCCCTTTTTCTGCGATGGCCAGTTGCATCAGGGTGGGTTCACCTACTATAGCGACATCAATAGGAGGCAGTATCTCCAGCATGGAATTCAGGCCATTGGGCCCCGAACTCTCCTCTTCAGCCGAGGCAACCATAATGAGGTTATGGCTTAGTCCTTCCTTTTCGTAGAAATAGGTAAAAGTGGCGATCAGAGATACCAGTGCCCCCCCGGCATCATTGCTTCCAAGACCGAATAATTTTCCGTCCTCCACGGAAGGCTGGAAAGGATTCCTGGTATAGGCTGTATTGGGGCGGACCGTGTCGTGGTGAGAATTCAGGAGCAGGGTGGGCTTGTTCTTGTCAAAGAACTTGTTGAAAGCATACACGTTGTTCTCCTGCCGTTTGTGGGGAATACCCCTTTCTATGAACCATCCTTCGAGAAGCAGGGCCGTATGGTTCTCTTCCGAAGAGAAGGAAGGCGTTGCGATCAGCTTTTTCAGCAACTCTATGGCGTCTTTTGTGAGTGAGGAGATCTCTTGCTTCATAGGGTAAGGGTTGTATAGGCTGATGGATTTGGTCGGAGCATGCCGATATTTCCCACACAGACCTTGTGTACCGAATGGTCGAGGGCGTGGAAGCAGTTTTCCAGTTTGGGGAGCATCCCCTCACCTATGGTTTTTTCCCGTATCAGGCTGTAGTAAGATTGCTTGTTGATATGGGGGATCACGGAAAGGTCATTTCCGATATCAGAGAGCACTCCCGCTTTTTCAAAGCAATAGTATAGAGTGGTCCGATAATCCCTGCTGAGGGCGATGGCAAGCTCGGATGCGATGGTATCTGCGTTGGTATTCAGCATTTGTCCGCCTTTATCGCAGCTAAGGGCGCAGAAAACAGGTACCAGGCCGATTTCCAGAAAGGTACGCAGGGCATCTGTATGAATAGAAACGATGTCGCCCACGAAGCCAAAATCAATGGGTACTACCGGTCTTTTCACAGCCCGGATGATCCCTGCATCCGCACCGCTAAGACCGATGGCATTGCATTCCATGGCCTGCAGTTCACTGACGATGGACTTGTTAATGAGCCCGGCATACACCATGATGGCCACCTCCAGGCTCCCTTTGTCCGTGATGCGTCTTCCATTGACCATGGTCGTACGTATCCCGAGTCTTTCCCCGAGGCGGGTTGCCTCTTTCCCCCCTCCGTGGACGAGGATCTTGGGGCCTTCTACCTTGTGGAAGAGTCTCAGGAAACGAGTGAGCTCCCCTTTGTTCTCGATGACGTTGCCACCGATCTTGATGACGGATAAAGCGGGTTTCATAGGGATTCCAATATTTTCATCAGTGCGACCTGGGCCGCAAAGGTCCGGTTGTTGGCCTGTTCTATGACCAGAGAATTGCTGCTGTCCAGTACAGCGTCTTCGACAATCACGTTTCGCCTAACAGGGAGACAGTGCATAAAATAGGCCTTTCCCAATTTTTCGCGGGTGATCATCCAGTGGGGGTCATCAGATAAAACGGCTCCATAGGGCCTGCTGGCACTCCAGTTCTTGACATATACAAAATCAGCGTCCTTCAGGGCCTCATTCTGGTCGTGGAAAACGGGAATATCCCTGACTATTTCGGGATTGAGCTCATAGCCCTTTGGATGGGTGATGGAAAAGTCGAACTGAGGGTTGTTCTTCATGATCCCCGCAAAGGAGTTGGGCACTGCCTGGGGCAGGGCCCTGGGATGGGGTGCCCAGGAAAGCACCACCTTGGGCCTGGTCGTTTGTTGATATTCTGTGATGGTGATGAGGTCTGCCAGGGCTTGCAGGGGATGGCCGGTGGCGCTTTCCAGGTTCAGGATGGGGATGGTGGCGTACTTTTTAAAACCGTGGAGAACCTGTTCCGCTTCATCTTTTTCGCGGTCTTTCAGGGAAGCGAATGCCCGTACCCCCAGGACATCGCAGTACTGTGAAATGACCCGGGCTGCCTCCCTGATATGTTCGGCCTTGCCCTGGTCCATGATGGTGCCGTCCTCGAATTCCAGAGCCCAGCCCTCATTGCCGATATTCATGGTCATACAGTGCATTCCCAGGTGGTAGGCCGCTCTCTGTGTGCTGAGTCGGGTCCGGAGGCTGTTGTTGAAGAACAGAAGTCCCAGTACCTTGCCCTTTCCTTTCTTTTCGAATTTAAAAGGTTCTTTTTTGCATTCTGCCGCAAGGGATAACCAGGATGCGGTTGAATCTATATCGTCTACATGGAGAAAGTGCTTCATGCCAGTTCCCTTTTTAATGCATTAAAAAATTGATCCAGGTGATCCTTGCTCACATTCAGGGCAGGGAGGATACGCAGAACGCTTTTGTCCTTGGCGCTTCCTGTAAAGATATGTTGTTTGGTGATCAGTCTTTTTCTCAAAGAGGCCACCTCAAAGCCGAATTCCAGCCCGAGCATAAGCCCCCTGCCTTTCACCCGTTTTACTTCAGGAATCCTGGCAGCGCATGCTGCAAAATAGGATCCTAATTCCTCAGCGTTCTTCATGAGCTGTTCTTTTTCCAGGACTTCCAGTACGGCCAGGGTGGCAGCACAGGCCAGATGGTTGCCCCCGAAGGTGGTCCCCAGCAAGCCGTGGGATGCCTTGAATTTCGGATGGATCAGGATGCCACCCACAGGAAACCCATTTCCCATCCCTTTGGCCATGGAAATGATGTCGGGTTCAATACCGTGGTGCTGAAAGGCGAAGAATTTCCCGCTCCGCCCGAAACCCGACTGTACCTCATCGGCGATAAGGACCACATCGTGTTCCCTGCAAAGCCGGGATATTTCCCTGTAAAAAGCAGTCGATGGCTCATCGAGTCCGCCTACGCCCTGTATGGCCTCCAGGATAACGGCGCACACATCCCCCTTCGCCATTTCTGCCTCCAGGGCGGTGGCGTCTTCAAAAGGGAGGAAGGTGACCTGTTGCTGGCGGTTGATCGGGGCGTTGATTCCGGGGTTATCGGTCGTTGCCACCGCAGCGGAAGTACGTCCGTGAAAGCTGTTGTGAAAAGCGATGACCCTGCTTCTTCCCGTGTGAAAGGAGGCGAGTTTCAGGGCATTTTCATTGGCCTCGGCTCCGGAATTACAAAGGAATAGTCGGTACTCATCACATCCTGAAAGGTAACCTAGCTTCTCCATTAGCTGCTGCTGCAAGGGATTCTGGACTGCGTTGCTGTAGAAGGCGATCCTGTCGAGCTGTTCCTTGATGCGACTCACATAATGGGGATGGCCGTGGCCTATGGAGATCACCGCGTGCCCCCCATACAGGTCGAGGTACTCCACTCCTTGGTCGTCCGTCAGGATTAGTCCTTTGGCGGAGACGGGTGTTATATCGTAAAGGGGGTAAACGTCGAACAATTCCATGCTACCCTTTTCTTATTTGGGTGATCTTCTCAAAAGAGGCGACAATCCCCCGGATCAGGGAGGAACTGAGCCCCTGGTGTTCCATCTCATTGAGACCTTCAATGGTACAGCCCATAGGCGTGGTCACCCGGTCGATTTCTTCCTCAGGATGGTTGCCCGATTCGATAAGCAGGGAGGCAGCCCCATTGCAGGTGTGCATGGCCAGTTCCTGTGCCTCCTTGGCATCAAATCCGAGCTGAATGGCTCCCTGGGTGGTCGCCCGGATCAACCGCATCCAGAAGGCGATGCCACTGGCACATATTACCGTTGCGGCCTGCATCTGGGATTCCGGGATCTCCATGGAATGACCCATGCGATTAAAGATCGCCTTGGCGAGTTCAATGCGTTTGGCTCCCATGGCATTGCTGCAGATACAGGTCATGGAACGGCCCACGGAAATGGCCGTATTGGGCATGCTCCTGATAATATAGGCCTCTTTCCCTATAACGGACTCTATCTTCTGTATGCTGAAACCCGTGATGGTGGATATGACCACGTGCTTATCGGTCAACAGGTCCTTTACCCCGTGGAGGATGGCTTCAAAGTGCCCCGGCTGTACGGCAAAGATGAGGATGTCGGACTCCCTGACGGCCCTTGCATTATCCGAGGTGACGGTCACGTTGCCGTATTTTTCGTATTCCCTGATCGACTCAGTATGCCTTTTGGTCAGGAACATGGTGGTGGCCCCGTTGCTGTGGAGAATGCCCTTGGCTATGGAAATCCCCAGGTTGCCTGCTCCTATGATCGCTATTTTCATATGTATATTTTCGAGTTAGGTTGTGTTAGTGTACGATCGACTTAAGCCTCAGTCCTGCCTCTTCGTCAAGACCGAACATGAGGTTCATATTTTGCACCGCCTGTCCGCTGGCGCCTTTGAGCAAATTATCAATAGCAGAGCTGATCAGTAGCATTCCCTCGTGAAGGTGCAGGTGCAAATGGCATTGATTGGTATTGATCACGGGTTTCAAAGAGATTGGCTCCGGTGAGACCTGTGCAAAGGGGGCCTGGGCATAGTAATCGCCATAGAGGGCATAAGCTTCCTCCAGGGACCCTTTGAAATGCGTGTAGGCAGTTGCCCAGATTCCCCGGGTAAAATCCCCCCGGTTTGGGACGAACCACAGCTTGCCTTTGCGGGATTGTTTGTAAGCGAGGCTCTCATTGATCTCGTTGAGGTGCTGGTGGGTAAATGCCTTGTAATGAGACATGTTATTTTCCCGCCAGCTGAAATGGGTAGTAGGTGAGAGGCTGACCCCCGCACCGGTAGATCCCGTGGTGGCATTTACATGGACCTCATCGCCGAGCAACTGCGCGGCTGCCAGAGGGAGCAATGCCAATTGTATAGCCGTGGCAAAGCAGCCGGGATTGGCAATATTGCCTGCATTTTTGATCTCTTCCCTGTAAAGTTCGGGCAGCCCGTACACAAAATTCCTTCCCTGGAAGGCACTGTCTTTTTTCAGGCGAAAATCACTGCTGAGATCGATGATCCTGGTCTTTTCAAAAAAGGGATGCTCCTGCAGGAATTTACGGGAATTCCCGTGGCCCAGGCAGAGGAACACCACATCGGTGTCCGGGTCTGCCTTATCCGTAAATTCCAGCGTGGTCACTCCGAGCAGGTCTGTATGTGTGGTTGAGACCCTGGTTCCTGCCCTTGTGGTGCTGTAGATAAAATTGATCTCGACCTGCGGATGGTGGAGCAAAAGCCTGATAAGCTCTCCCCCCGTATATCCGGATCCTCCTATGATACCTGCTTTAATCATGGGTTGTGTTTATCTGGTTAGCGATCTTGCCGGGATTAGACAGGATCTTGATGAACCCCTTGGCATCTTCGGCCGTCCAGGCACGGTTCATTTCGCCATAACTGCCGAATTTGGCAGCCATCAGGTCAAAATCCGACCGGATTCCGTTGAGGGTAAATCGATAGGGGTGGAGGGTGACAAACACCTCACCGCTCACATGGCGCTGTGTATCTTTCAGGAAGGCTTCTATATTCCTCATTACCTCGTCCAGATAATTTCCTTCGTGCAGGAGCATCCCGTAAAAATTCCCGAGTTGTTCTTTCTGGAATTGCTGCCATTTGCTGAGGGTGTGTTTCTCCAAAAGGTGATGGGCCTTCAGGATAATCAGGGGTGCTGCCGCCTCAAACCCCACGCGTCCTTTGATCCCGATGATGGTGTCTCCCACGTGTATGTCCCTTCCAATGGCATAGGCAGAGGCCATGGCCTCCAGTTTCCGGATGTTGTCTACTGGATCACCTGCCTGTCCGTTTATCGCTTTCAGTTCCCCCCGGTCGAAGGTAAGGGTGACATCTTCAGGTTTTTCCTTCTTTAATGGACTGGGGAATGCTTCATCGGGGAGTCCCTTCCCCGAGGTGAGGGTCTCGGCCCCTCCTACTGAAGTACCCCACAGGCCTTTGTTGATAGAATATTTGGCCTTTTCCCAGGAATAATCTACTCCGTTTTCCCTGAGGTAGGTGATCTCCTCTTCCCTTGATAATTGCTGGTCCCGGATAGGGGTGATGATCTCGATCTCGGGCGAGGCGATCTGAAAGATCATATCAAACCTAACCTGGTCGTTGCCGGCCCCCGTACTACCGTGGGCGATGGCATGCGCTCCGATCTTTCGGGCGTATGCGGAGATCTCCATGGCCTGGACGATGCGCTCGGCACTTACGCTGAGCGGATATGTATTGTTCCTCAGTACATTGCCGAAGATCAGGTATTTCACCACCTTTTCGTAAAAGCTTTGGACGGCGTCAATAGCATTGTATGAATGTGCACCTAACTCCAAAGCACGTTTTTTGATATCCTCAAGCTCATCTTCAGAGAAACCTCCGGTATTGACGCTGACAGCGTGGACTTCGTACCCCAGTTCCTTTGACAGGTACATGGCACAGTAAGAGGTATCCAGGCCACCGGAATAGGCGAGTACCAATTTTTTCTTTTTCGTATTCTCAGTTTTCATATCAGGCTTTCTTCTTTTTGAGCAAGAGCTGTTCTTTAATGCTTTTCAAACGCTGAAAGGTCTTGCTGTTCACTTTTCTTTTGTCGTGATTAGAACTGGCCGGATCGTACAACATCCCTGTACAGAGACACATTTTTCTCTCGGTCCGCGTAAGGATGTCAAAATTCTTGCAGGTCTGGCAACCCTTCCAGAATTCCGGATCGTCCGTGAGTTCTGAAAACGTGACGGGTTTATACCCCAGTTCGTAATTCATCTTCATCACGGCCAGCCCCGTAGTGATCCCAAAGATCTTTGCTTCCGGGAATTTTTTACGGGAGAGGTCAAAGATGGCTTTCTTGATTTTCTTCGCAAGGCCCTGATTCCGGTAATCGGGATGGACGATCAGCCCCGAATTGGCTACAAACTTCTGGTGCCCCCATACCTCAATATAGCAGAAGCCCGCAAAACGGTCCCCGTCCAGAGCGATGACGGCATTGCCATTCACGAGTCTCTTGATAATGTACTCGGGGGTTCTTTTAGCGATACCTGTTCCCCTGATCTTGGCAGATTCCGAGATGGTCTCACTGATGAGGGTCGCGTATTTAATATGGGATTCGTTAGCAATTACAATATCCATTGCTGTTAAAATTAGTCGAAAAATGTAAAAAGCTTGAAGGTCGTTGCGGAAATGGACTCACCTATTTCCATGAGAGAAGTACACCCTTACGGGCGACGGCGAGAAGGCACAAAATTTCTCAATGCGCAGGAAGCAGAGAGAATAAAAAATATGTGTTCTTTCAATTTCATCGTTTTCAAATGTACAAATTAAATTGAAAGTGCCTTATTTACTGCCTAATTTTTGGGAATTAGCCAAATAAAGCTGCGATGTTTGAACAATTCGTAGACCAGGAAGGCATATACCGACAAATATTCAACGACCAGGAAGCCCATGGATTCCACTACTTCCGGATCCGTCCTGTAGGCTGAATAACTCAGGATGAGGGTTGCAGACCAGATCAGGGGGAACCTGAAATCAGTGAACAGGCACAATACCACCAAGGAAATGATGTACCAGGGGTGTACCGTAGGGCTCATAAAGAAATAAAGGGTAAGGATGAGCAACATGGAAAGCGCAAGATCCTGGGGGGATCTGTTCCCACGCAGAAAAGAAAGGAGGCCTACCCAGGCGATCACGAGAAAGGGAAATATCTTCCCGTAGGTCTTGATCAACTCCCAGGGCTTCAGGTCCATGGTACTTCCAAGGTGTTTTACCACATTATAAATACTGGCATTGAATTCAAAGTTCGAGAACCAGAGCGACAGGGTGGCCAGGTAGTTCCCTGAAAATTGTGGGTGGTAGAAAGGAAGGGCGGTAAGGGCGACCCCCAGGATGACCAATATGTTGAACATCAACCCCTTTTTCAACCCAAAGGTTTTGAAGAACAAGGGGAGGAACATCAGGGGTATTAGCTTTACGGAAATAGAGAGGGACAGGACAAGGGCCGCAGGCACCCATTTTCCGGAGTGGATCAGGTAGAGTGCACAGAGAAGGAAGCACAACATCACTCCCTCGAAGTGCACATTCCCACCCAGTTCGATAATGACCAGGGGATTGAGAAAATACCAGAAGATCAGATGAGGCGATCTATTGAAGAGTTTTAATAGTTTCCGGCCAAAATAGAAGATTCCCACATCTGCCAGCAGGAGGATCGATCTCATCGCAATAAGGGACCCCAGTACTTTTCCTCCGCCCAGCCATACCGATACCGCATACAGAAGCTGACTCAGAGGGGGGTAGTTGCTGAAATTTGCCGCACTCAAAGGCCCCATGCCCCTCAGGAGGGAATCTCCCATGGGTATCAGGGCACCTGAAGATTCCATAAGTCCATCCGGGGTATAGAGGTATGGGTTCTCCCCTATCAGGACCAGGTGTCCGTCCCAGAGGAACCTGTAGAAGTCCTGGGAGAGGTTGGGGATAGAAAACAACAACACTATGCGAAAGAGCAATCCCAGGACCAGGAGCAACCGGAAATTCCACTTCTCAAACTGTATCAGTTTGTAGCACAGGAAGAACAAGGCTGCATAGAGTACACATAGTTTTGTGAATTCTGACCTTAGCAGATGGTACCCGAAGGCGTAGTACAGCAAACCGCAAAGCAGGGCTATCAGGAGGGAGACCCTATGGAGATTCCAGTACCTAAGTAAGGCGTTAGACATGCTTTAAAGGGGGTAGTTGGCCCTTGCAAATAACACAAAAAAAAGAGGAATACCTATAAAAAAACAAAGAGCCTCTATCTGCTGACAGAGACTCCTCATCTTCTATTAATTGGAGGCTAATTAAAGTTTTTGGCTTCCTTAGGCCTTTGCCGTTAAGGATTTAAAGAACACAAATCCAAAGCCTAGGAAAAGCATGAAATGGAATGGGAACAACCCAAAATCATTCAGCGGAATCGCACTGTACATCCCAAACAGGAAATATACCATCAGGCCAAATTCGAGGATCATGTTCGGAGATAGTTTTGTGGCAAGATATTTATTTCCTTTCCAGCTGTCCGTAAGGCTGTTGATATTGAATTTCGGCGTACGTACAAATTCGCTTCGCTTGCCCATATGGCCTTCCAGAACAGCCACGGTGTTGTGAAGGGAAAAGCCCAGGGCCACTGAGAAAAAGGTAAAGAACAGCTTGATATAGTCTATGAAATTATCAAAACTGCTGCCTTGTATACTCTTATAGGTGAACCAGTAACAAATGAACAGGATGATCGTGGATACGATGAAAAAGCTGGTGGCCTCGAAGATCCATCCTAAATGCCCGTACATGTTCTTGATGTATAACATAGGGATGCTGAGGATCGCAACGAGGAACACAAAAAGGAACATGGAACTGTTGAGCAGGTGCATCACCCCGTGGAACTTGGTCTTAAAAGGAATGTTCTTGGCGGTGATGACGTTGAGCACGGTCTTTCTGAAGTTCTCGGCTCCTCCCTTGTTCCATCGGAACTGCTGAGAACGGGCCGCACTGATCACCACCGGAAGTTCAGCAGGGGTCTCCACATCCTCCAGGTATTTGAATTTCCAGTTCTTGAGCTGTGCCCTGTAGCTGAGGTCGAGGTCCTCTGTAAGGGTATCACCTTCCCAGTTACCTGCGTCCAGGATACATTCTTTTCTCCAGATACCAGCGGTACCGTTAAAGTTGATAAAGTGCCCTTTGGCATTTCGGCCAACCTGTTCCAGGGTGAAATGGGCATCGAGGGCGAAGGCCTGGATGCGTGTCAGGATGGAATAATCCCGGTTGATGTGTCCCCATCGGGTCTGCACCACTCCGATCTCTTCGTCCTTGAAATAGATAACGGTCTTCTTCAACCAGTCGGAATCCGGGAGGAAATCAGCGTCAAAGATGGCTATAAAATCTCCTTTTGCCATCTTCAGCCCTTCTTTCAGGGCCCCGGCCTTGAACCCCTGGCGGTTCTCCCTCCGGATGTGTTTGATGTCGAGTCCGCTCTCCTGCAATTCTGCTACGCGCTTAGCGGTCTGATGAACGGAATCATCGGTAGAGTCGTCCAGCACCTGTATCTCCAGCTTGCTTTTCGGATAGGCGATCTTCGCGATATTGTCGAGCAGGCGCTCCACGACGTATTCTTCGTTGTAGATGGGAAGTTGAATGGTGACCGAAGGAATCTCCTTGGGGTCCATGAGGTTGAACTTCGGGGCCTCGTCCTGTGTTTTCTTGAATCCGAGGTAATTCAGCAACAGGTTCAGCTGTGCAAGGCTGTAGAAGAAGATCAGTACCAGCGCAAGGCTGTAAATTCCGATAATAATGTAAGCGATTGTTAAACCCATTTTATTTTATGCTGTATTTAAATATCCAACCCAGGATTTTTATGCCGGCAAATATAGTACCTTTTACAGTACCAGACACTTTTGAGATGCCAATTCTTTTCTTGTAACGCACTGGTACTTCGGTATATGCTATCCTCTTTTTCAGTGCTTTCAATTGCATTTCCACCGTCCAGCCATAGGTCTTGTCCTCCATCTCCAGGGCCAGTAAGGCCTTATATCGAATGGCTCTGAAAGGGCCGAGATCCGTGAACTTCGAACCGTATATCACTCTCATCAAGAACGTGGCCAATCCATTTCCAAACCTCTGCTGGGGCGTCATGGAACCCTTTTCCCGCAATGCGCCGGTCCTGGCTCCGATCACAAAATCCACATCTCCTTCCAGGATCGGTCTGATCACTTTGTGGAGGTCCTCCGGATAGTCCGAATAATCCCCGTCCATAAATACGACGATGGTGGGTGTTTTGGATCGATTTTGCAAATAATTAATTCCCTTGAGGCAGGCGTACCCATATCCCATATTTTCCTCCAGGAGAACCGTGGCACCTGCGGCTTTGGCTTCAGCTGCTGTCTGGTCAGTGGAGTTGTTGTTCACCACGATGATCTCGGAGACCACATCCGGTATTTCCCCGACCACCTTGCCTATGGAATTTCCCTCGTTAAAGGCGGGTATGATGACAACGATCTCTTCCATTAAGTTTTGTTAAGGGATTTGAGGGATGCGGATAAGCTCATTTCTTTCATTTTTCCTTGACCAGCCGGATCAGATCCACATCGTTTCCCAGGAGGATCTCGGTAGGGTTGATCCTTCCCTTCACGGGTCCGTTCTCAAGTTTTAATACGCCTCTCGGGCAGACGGCCGCACAGACGCCGCAGCCCACACAACTGGCCCGGATGATGTTCTCACCTTTCTGGGCATAGGCCCTCACGTCTATTCCCTGTTCGCAATAGGTGGAGCAGTTCCCGCAGGAAATGCACTGCCCACCGTTGGTGGTGATCCTGAACCGCGATTTGAAACGCTGTACCAGTCCGAGGTAGGCCGCCAGCGGGCAGCCAAAGCGGCACCATACCCTGTTGCCGAAGATGGGGTAGAATCCGGTCCCAATGACCCCGGCAAAGATAGATCCGATTAGCAGGCTGTAGGTGTTTTGCACCCCGGATGTTTTGATCCCCAGAACGGTCCCCGTATCTGAGAAAAAACTGTAGAGGGTCATCAGGGTCATGCCCACGGCAAAGACCAGTACCCCGTGCACGATCCACCGTTCTATCCTCCAGGAGAGCAGCGTCTTGCTCGAATGCTGGCGGTAGGGATCCCCCAGGGTCTCCGCCAGGCCTCCGCAGCCACAGACCCAGGAGCAGTACCAGCGCTTGCCGAAAAAGTAGACCATCACTGGTACGACTATCAAGGTAAGGGCTATCCCCCAGACCAGGATAAAAATACCAATCCCTCCGCTGTTGATCAGGGAGCGAAGGTTCCACTGAAAAAAGAAGTCGTAATCGAGGGGGAAGGCGTTTTTAAAATCGTAATAGGGCATTTGCAGACGGACCATGATCTCGGGTATCAGAAAGGCGAACACGATCTGAAAGAAGAGCACGGAAGTGGTCCGGATCATCTGGTAGCGGTTGTGCCTGTATTTGATGTACATCCTTACCCCCATGACTACCATGACGGTGCAGTACATAAAGCCGTAGACAAACCAGTGCCCGGCAGGGTTACCGCTCAGAGTTTCGCTTATGGGATCTACCAGGAAGGTCCAGTTCACGGCGTATTGCGGCCTGAAGTACAGGACGAGGTAAAAGGCGATGAGGTAGAAAAAGACCACCCAGGCGATCCAGCCGCGATTGGTGGCATTGCGGTGGTAGATCCCATTGTTCTTTATCCCTTTACTTCCCAGCAAAACCACATTGGGGAGGATGAACATCAGGGCGCCCAGGATGCCCAGGCCAAAGGTGGCCCACCACATCAGGCCCTTGTTCTCCGCAATAAATCCAGTACCGGCCTGCTTTCCGATCTCGGCGGCCATATCCGTTGCCTTGGTGTAGATCACCTTATCGTACTCCTTGTTCTTCCGATGGATGGTATTGACTTCGTTCAGGGCCTCGGCCACCACAGGGGAAAGTTCCTGCATCCCCTGAAAGGTTTTGCCGGCGACCTCCTGCTGTAAGGCCTCTGCAAAGAGTTCGCTCTTGGTACCTCTGGCTTGTGACCATTTTTCCAGGTCGGAAGAAGTCAGGGAGAAGGTCCCGAGAAGGGGAAGGGCGGAAAAGACCGCCAGACCGATCAGGAATAGTACAAGCCCTGTTTGCTTTAAAGTCTTCATGGATCCTAGCTTGAAGGTTGATTCAGGATTCTCATCCAGCTTTTTCTCTTTGGGATGATCTGCGTACCCATCGTCTTGTTGTAATGAGATATGATGTCCTTTTCGTACGGTCTGTAAAATTCAGGATCGAAATTGGCATCTTTCAGGTGTTCCATGACGTAGTCGACGGACCGCTCTTCACTCAGCCATCGATCCAGTACATGGTGCCGCATCCGGATCCCAAAGGTGTTGATCCCGAGAAACTTTCGGTCAGAGGTGCGAAAAGCTGCGGTGATACAGATCTTTTCCTCAGGATGCCGCCAGTGGAAATGCATTTCATCCTCGCCCCGGGAACGCTCGCTCTTCACCCATCCATAGGTCTGATACTCTATATCCAGGAATTTGGCGGAGTTAAACCAATGCCCCGGGTTGTACGGCCTTCTTTTACCACAAATAGTATAAGCGACCGTTTCGCCCATCATCCTGCCGGTATACCATACCGCCTCCACCGACCTTCTTTCCCCTATCGGATGTTCCTGTTCTGCACAATCGCCTATGGCGTAGACGTTCGCTATATTGGTCTCAAGATGCCGATTGACAAGGACCCCTTTGTTCAGAGCTATTCCCGAGCCTTTGAGAAAATCGATGTTAGGGGTAACCCCTGCGGTAAGCCCCACGAGATTACAGGGTATGGTCTCTCCCTTGTCTGTGACCACCGCCCGTGCCCTGCCATTCGCATCGGAAAGGATCTCTGCGAGGTTGGTACCAAGGCGCAGGTCAATATGGTGCTCCCGTATGTGTTCGTTGATCATCTGGGATTCCCCTTCAGGTAATACCCCATTCCAGAAACTGCTTTCCCTTACCAGGAAGGTGACTGGTATTTCCCGGCTCCTGAGCATCTCGGCCAGTTCGATGCCGATAAGTCCTCCTCCCACGATCACTGCCCTGTGGCAGGCCTCCTTGTCCGGGGCGTCTGCCTCCAGTTGTTCCAGTTCCTGTTTGGAATAAAGCCCCTGAACTCCCTTCAGATGCTGTCCGGGCCACCCGAACCTGTTCGGTTTGGAACCGGTGGCGATGATAAGCTTATCGTATGTAATGGGTTTTCCCTTTTTCAGGAGGAGTTCTTTCCTTTTAGGGTTCACCTTTTCCACGCGGTCATGGACCAGTTCGATCCTGTTCTTCTTCCAGAACCAGTTCTCGTAGGGCTGGGTGTGTTCGAACTTCATATGCCCCATATAGACATACATCAGGGCCGTCCGGGAAAAGAAGTACTCGCTTTCTGCAGAAATCACAACGATGCGCCTGTCTGACAATTTCCGTATGTGCCTGGCAGCCGTGATCCCGGAAATACCGTTCCCGATGATGGCTATCGTCTCTGTGGACATGCTTGGATTTTAACGTTCAGTCGGATTAAAGATAAGAACTTAACAGCCCCTCAATATCCGTGGGCTCTAAAAATTTGTAGCTTTGGGAGGAATCAGACTTTCATCTATGAGAAATATTTGTCTGCTATGGCTGGTGTTGCTGCAAATTTCCTGTAGCAGTCAATTCGTAGGCAAGATCAACGGGATAAGTTTTGTGGCCTCCAGGGACAGGGCGACAGAGGCACACATCGCCCCTGTGAAAAACATCCATGCCGGACATGCTGCAGTGATGCCTTTCGGCTTTATCCGGGAGGTGAATTCACCAGATATCATTTTTGATACGGACCGGCAATGGTACGGGGAGACCCGGATGGGGGCCAAGCAGTACATTGAACTCCTCCACAGGAACGGAATCCGCGTCATGGTGAAACCCCAGATCTGGATATGGAGAGGGGTCTTTACCGGAGAACTCCAAATGGATTCGGAAGAAAACTGGAAGCAACTCGAGAAGAGCTATGAAGACTTTATACTGACCTATGCCAGCCTGGCCGAGGAGACGGGAGCAGAGATCTTTTGTATAGGTACCGAACTCGAGCGGTTCGTAGACCAGCGTCCTGCATTCTGGACCGGGTTGATCCGGAAGATACGGGAGAGGTACAAGGGGAAACTGACCTATGCCGCTAACTGGGATGAATACGGACGCACCCCTTTTTGGGCATCCCTGGACTATATCGGGATCGATGCCTATTTTCCTCTGTCAGAATCGAAGACCCCCACGGTCGAAGAGCTCAAAGAGGGATGGAGACCCTGGAAGGATAAGATCGCGGCCCTGTCTGAGCAATTAGACCGCCCCGTACTCTTCACGGAATTCGGGTACAGAAGCATGGATTACACCGCGAAAAAACCATGGTTGATGGACAGGGATGAGGGACCCGTGAACCTCGAAGGGCAGGTGAATGCCAAAAAGGCCATTTTCGAGTCCTTTTGGGATGAGAAGTGGTTTGCAGGGGGATTTGTCTGGAAATGGTTTATAAACCACGACAGGTCTGGAGGCCCCCAGGACAATCGATTTACCCCTCAGAATAAACCTGCGCAGGAAGTGATCAGCACCTTCTTTAAACTCTACCGCTGACCTCTACCGGACCTGTCTGATATGCCGGGTGTAATAGGCGTACAACACTTCGGGACCTTTTCCTCTGAAATACAAATAATGGATACATGCGAAATGGTACTGCAGCCTGAACCTTCCGTTCAGGCGATACTTCCTGGCTGAAGTTAGCAGGTCGAACGGGAGTACCCTGAAGTTCGCCTTGCGGTAGATCCGCCCCACAAACTCATTGTCTTCGTATACCCGGTACGCTTCGTTAAAGCCTCCCAGGGAATCAAAGAGGGAACGGGAGATAAAAAGGGACTGGTCCCCTCCGCGGCAGATCTGGAAATTAAAGCGGGAAAACCAGGCAAAGAATCCCAGGAAGAGGCTTTGGCTGTCAAATTTCAAACGAAAACAGCCGGCATCGGTATCCTTTTCCACCGCCTGCTGTATCAGTTCGTCAAAGTTTTCGGGAGGGAAACTGTCTGCGTGCAGGAAATACAGTATCCTTCCTCGGGCCTCCCCGGCCCCTGCATTCATCTGCAGGGCCCTTCCTTTATTAGAAGAGATAGCTTTAGCGCCAAGGGAAAGGGCGAGTTCAGCGGAGGTGTCGGAACTGCCCCCGTCCACAACGATGATCTCAAGTAGATCCGCTTCCTTTGCGCGATTCCTGAGGAAAGGGATAAGTATTTTCAGGTTCTCCTCTTCATTGAGAACCGGGATGATGATGCTTATTTGGGGAGAACTACTTTTTTTCATTCAGATCCCAGTCATATGGAAGATAGGAGATTCGTGCGGTCTCCCTGATCTTAGTCTTTGTGAATGGCTGTATATAGGCCACCAGGCTCCTCTTCTGCATGAAATCCCCTCTGTACCACTTGAAGATAGCAGAGAGCTGCAGATCATCTTCCGAGACGCGGTTCTTGCTTGGGTCGTTGATGAAATCCATGGCCGCCTGTTGCAATTCCAATTCCATTCCTGAGGCGGTAAAGGCCCGGTTCCTGAGTTTGGGGCAGGACACGGAAGCGCAGTTGATCGCGAAATGTATCCTGGCCTCATTCATTTTGCGCAGGATGCCATGCTCAATTTTACTGAGGGAGATTTTATCTCCTGCGAGGCGGATCCGTCTTTGCCCCCAGGGATTCTCAATGTCTTTTATGCTATTCAGAGGATAGTTTTCAAGGATCAAATGAACCGTGGCGGCGTTGTAAAGGTTGATGTAAAAAGCCAGGGCTTCATACCGGGAGGCCTCAGAATCTGGTTTGTGGTTGCCCAGGTAATCCAGATAGGCTTCAAGGTCCGATTTCCGTTCCAGAAAGGCCTTATAGTCCACGTCGCCAACCTCGGTTACATGCTCCTGCAACATTTTATCCCAGGCCGAGTGGTCGAGTACCTGAGGATCATCGCCCTTTTTTGAGGTCTGAGCAGGAGCCGATATCCAGCATAACAGGAAAAAAAGAAGGGAGTACCGCATAGGCTTCGTTTTAGCAGCACCCACCCCCGTCGTAATGCCAGGTGCTTTCACTGATGTGGATCTCGTCGGAAAGTTCTGCGAGGGCTGCTGCCGTTTTATCACATACGGCCAGAGGCTGGTTCTGTAACAGGACATGACCTTTCGTATCGTCAAAATAGGGTTCGCCCCCAAAATAGATGGCCGTTTTACCGGTGAATACACAAGGTCCGTCATCCGGCATGGGGTCTTTGATAGCCGCGATCTCTATGGATTCGATATGGATCAACTCTTCAGTAGGATAATGATTGGGAGATAACACCCTGTAGGATTTCCTCGCCCTGATCTCTATGGTCCCAAATCCGGCATCGGTAAGGACCTTTACGTACTCCTTGATCGGAATACTCCCGCTGAGGCATTGGGCCCTGAGACGGTCGTCGTTGCGCAGGGCATCATTCATGGGTTGTTCGCAGACCGGATCGCTCATCACCAGTCGCCCCCTGGGTTTGAGCACGCGATACATTTCGGCCACGGCCTTTTTAAGATCTTCGGTCTTAAAGATATTGAACAGGCAATTCTGAGCGGCCACATCCACACTTTCCGACTCTATGGGAAGGTTAAGTGCATCCCCTTTCAGGAGGTTGACAAATTCGCTTTTGAACCATGAATTCTCTTTCTCAGCGATCCTGAAATTTTTCTTGCAGGCCTCTAACATCTCATCTACCACATCCACTCCGGTCACCCCACCGACCTGCCTGGAGAAATAGGCAAATTGAAGGAGTTCCATTCCCCCGCCGACTCCCACATACAGCACCTTAGGTTCATTGACCAGGTCAGAAGCTGAAACCGTGCTCCCGCAACCGTAGTTCATTTCCTGCATGACGACAGGAATTGACAGGCCGGGGAGTTGCCATACCGGGTTAGTGGTGCAGCAAAGGCCCACATCAGGGGTGAGGGCTGCTTGTTTGTACAGGTCGTTTGTCGCCTCTAGATAACTCATAACATGGATATTAATTCGGTGAATAAAGTGATCATTTTTGGTTCTGCCTTACCGGCGACTTCCAGGATCTCTGAAACGTTGACGGGCTCCAGGTTATCCGGATCGCATTCGTCCGTTAGGACAGATACCGCTACGACAGGTAGTCGTAAATGGTTGGCAATAATTACTTCGGGTACCGTACTCATTCCCACAGCATCCGCTCCCAGGATCTTCAGCATCCGATATTCGGCTTTGGTCTCCAGCTGAGGACCCACTACGGCCGCATACACGCCTTTTTGCAGGGAGATCCCGTGTTCGGTGGCTATTTGTTCCACTTTCCTGCGCATATCAGGATCGTAAGGTTCGCTCATATCCACGAACCGGTCACCGAATTCCGCCACATTCTTAAAGGCGAGCGGAGACCCTCCCTGCAGGTTGATGTGGTCTTCCACCAGCATGATGTCACCCTTCCGGAATTGGAGGTTGATGGCGCCTGCCGCGTTGGAGATAAACAGTCTTTTTATACCCAATTGCCGCATGACCCGGATGGGGTAGGTGACATCTGTGAATTCGTAACCCTCGTATAAGTGGAAACGGCCTTGCATGACCACTACCTTTTTTCCCTTCAGTGTTCCGAAGACCAGTTTGCCCGAATGGAATTCCACCGTGGCCAGCGGAAAAAAAGGAATATGGTGGTAATGGGCCACTACGGGATTCTTTATTTCATCCACCAGCTTGCCGAGCCCGGTACCCAGTACGATCCCGACCTCGGGCTGGTCAAATCCTTTAGACCTCAGGTATTGGGTGGATTCATCGAGTTGTTTCTGTGTCATATCTTGTCTTTTATAAAGGGCAGAAATGCCGGATTGTCCAAAATATCCTCCAATACGTCTACGTCGTTCTTGGGAGGCAGGAGTATGCAGGCCTCTTCCTTGAGGTCGGCCAGGGTTTGTTCCAGTACCCTGGAAGAGCCCCAGGCCTTGTTTTCAAATAGTTCAGATTTAAAGTGCTTCATCCCCAAAAGGTAATACCCCCCATCCTGGGCCGGACCGAGGACGTAATCCGACTTTTTAAGAGCCTCAAAGGCCTTGTTCAGGTCTTCCGTATTCAGGTCGAACAGGTCACTCCCTATGATGATGATGTTCTTATATCCGTCCGAAAAGCCGTTTTTAAAGGCCCTCGCCATGCGCTGGCCGAGATCTGCTCCTTCCTGCACGTGCTTTGAATAGACCTCCTCGTCCCAAAGGTCGTTTACTCCCATCGAATCGGAGTAATACACCCTTTTATCTGCGTTTAACGGGGTTGTAACCGCTACAGTATGCCTGAGTAAGAAAAGATAGATTTCCAGGGCGGCTTCATCCCCAACCGAGGCTGCCAGTCGGGTCTTGCATTTTCCGGGTACGGGGTTCCGCGTGAAAATGATCAGGAGATCCTTATTCTTTGCCTTCATCCTCTTTCTGATCTTCCGGTCCGTAGACCTTTTCCCCTTTGTTCAACAACATTCCCCAGAAGCGGTTGTAGGCATGTACTTTTTGGGTGACGTTCCCATCCCTGTCTACCACCGGATTCCCTTCCTCCACCCATTTGAAAATCCCTCCGGAGAGGTTTCTCACATCTGTATATCCCCTATTGAGGAGCTTTCTGCCGATCTTACCCGATCGGATCCCCACGGAACAATACACCACGTAAGTAGCCTTTTTGTCTGGATAGGTTGAGGTAAATTTTTCTGCATCGAAATCCTCGTAACCGATAAACAGTGCATCAGGGAGGTGACTCACCTCGAATTCTTCCAATTCCCGGGCATCGAGGCGTATAAAAGCAGGGTTCACCTTTACTTCGGTTACGGAAACCAGGGGTACCTCATCCCCGGACAATTTCTCCATGACCTTCTCCAATGTTCGCTGCGCCATAGTCGTGGTTAGGGTGAGTATGAATCCGATGATCAGGCAGGTCTTGCGCATAGGACAAAGATAGGACTTTGGGCAGGATCCGAAAACAATCCTCCCGGAGGTGGAAATCGAATTTTAGTGTATTTTAGGAATATGGAAAGAAGAACCCTCATTTATACGCTGATAGTGACCTGTGTACTCCTGAGCTATCATTGCCGGCAGACCCCGAAACCCGAACCAGCGACTGCTAAAGAGATCGGGTTATACGAAGAACCCTTTCGTCCTCAGTACCATTTCAGTCCGCCTGAGAAATGGATGAACGATCCCAATGGGCTGGTGTATCACCAGGGGATCTATCACCTGTTCTATCAGTACTATCCGGAGGATATCGTATGGGGCCCCATGCATTGGGGGCACGCCACAAGTACCGACCTGCTTCACTGGGAGAACAAGCCCATCGCCCTCTATCCGGATAAGAACGGTCTGATCTTTTCGGGAAGTGCGGTGGTGGATACGGAGAACACATCGGGCCTGGGTACGAAGGACAACCCTCCCCTGGTAGCCGTGTTCACTTACCACGATATGGAGAAAGAAAAAGCGGGAGGCAATGATTACCAGACCCAGGGGGTGGCTTACAGTCTTGACAACGGGGAGACCTTTACGGTCTATGAAGGCAACCCCGTATTGCTCAATTCCGAATTCAAGGATTTCAGGGACCCCAAAGTCTTTTGGGATGAGGCTATGGAACACTGGGTAATGGCATTGGTGGCCGGAGATCACCTCAGGCTTTACCATTCGGACAACCTTCTCGAATGGACCTATATGAGTCGGTTTGGAGAAGACCAGGGAGCCCACGGCGGAGTATGGGAATGCCCGGATCTCTTCGAACTAAAGGTAGATGGCACCGATGAGAGGAAATGGGTGCTGCTGATCAGCATCAACCCTGGAGCTCCCAATGGGGGAAGCGGAACCCAATACTTTGTAGGGGATTTTGACGGGATCACTTTTACCTCTGACCAGCGGGAGGCGAAGTGGCTCGACAGGGGTACGGATAATTACGCCGGGGTGACCTACAACAATACACCAGGCGGTGAGAGGATCTTTATTGGTTGGATGAGCAACTGGGACTATGCCAGGGATACGCCTACCGAGGTGTGGCGCAGCGCCATGACCCTGCCCAGGACCCTGAGCCTGGCGAAATTCAACGGGGATTACACCCTGGTAAACTACCCGATCGGCAGGGTAGGGGAGCTGCTCACCAAAGAAAGCGATCTCGACCTGAAGATCGACGGTGGAGCCGAAGAAAAGATCGGTCTGGAAAGCGGTAGCCAGACCAGTTTATATTTTAAGACCGCTCTGGAAGACCTCACTTTTGTATTGAGGAACGACTCAGGGGAAGAGGTAGTCATGAAGCTCGACTCACAGGAAGGGCTCTTCAGCCTGGACCGATCCAGGAGCGGTATTGTGGACTTTCAGGAATCCTTTGGCAAAATACAGCAGATGCCGCTGAACCACCAAGAGGGGGATATCCTGGAATTCGACCTTTTTATCGACGCCTCTTCCATTGAGATCTTTATAAACAAGGGACAGTATGC
Organism: Muriicola jejuensis; assembly: GCF_010671595.1. Taxonomy (GTDB): domain Bacteria; phylum Bacteroidota; class Bacteroidia; order Flavobacteriales; family Flavobacteriaceae; genus Muriicola; species Muriicola jejuensis. Next base: position 1,726,091 of record NZ_JAABOP010000001.1, read on the forward strand.
CATGACGGCCCAGGTCTTCCCCACAGTACCGTACTCAGAATTCTCAATAGAGAACGGCATGTCTGATCGGTTGGAGATCGATACCTTGGAAGTATTTACGGTTGCCGGTATTTGGAAAAATCCTTGAGGAGATCATGACGGGATTTACAGGGTAAGAACGGGAGATTCCTCCCAGGTCATCATGGCGTTGATCAATTTAACATGAGAGAACCGACAGAGGTCTTCCAGTCGCAGGTCCTCTTCAACAATCACCTGATCGAGCAGCAGTTGATGTCTTCTCACACCTTTCAATAAAGGCTCAGCGGGTGTTATCCACCTGGTTCCGTCAAAAAAGACCAGATTCGCATAGGAGGCATCCGTAATCCGACCGTTTTGGCACATCATGATCTCATCGGTCCCGGATTGCTTTAAGAGCTCCTCTATCCAGTTTCTTTGGCCGTATTTGAAAGAATAGACACGATCCCCAATATTCACAGGTGAGATAGAAACCACCCTTCTTTTTTTGTATTCTATAAATTCCGTGCGGACTAAACCCTGAGTTGAATAGGTCACCCGGCATTTGTAGATCCCTTTGCGCGCTCCTAAGGGGACATCAATGGAGTCCTTCAAATCAAAACTAGCACTTCCGTGGTGTTCCATCGTTCTATTCAACCTCATTTGATGGAGATCGAGCAAGGGCATTTCCCCGTTTTGGACGCGTATGGATTCAATAAAATGGCACATATACTTTGTCGATCATTTCCTGATATTCACTTTCCAGCACACTTTGGGCCGTAATCCCTCCACCACTTCTAAACTGCCCGTTTTTTTCCAAAAATCGAATGAGCACACAACTGTCCAAGGATTTCCCGTCGAAATAGAAAGCGACCCCGGTATAATATCCCCTCGGTTCAGCTTCGATGGACCGGATCAATTCCACCGTTTTTTGTTTAGGAGCCCCAGAGATGGATCCGGCAGGCAGAAGTGAATACAAGATATCTCCGAGATTGCTGGCGAAGTCCTGTGGCAGCTTAGCCCGTATTTCAGAACTCACCTGCCCGATCTTTTTACCCTGTACATTCAACACCTCGTAATACCGGTATTTGACCAGAGTGACTTCCCTGCCGACCCGACTCAGATCATTGCGCATGAGATCCACTATGGTAGCGTGTTCCGCTTCTTCCTTTCGATCGCTCATAATTCGGTGTTGAGCTTCGGGAAGATCGGCATTTATGGTGCCTTTCATGGGATAGGTGTAGAGGTAGTTTCCCTGAATTTTCACAAAGGTTTCCGGACTGAAACTGACAAATTGATCCTCAATACAAACCGCGTATTTAGAATTGGCATTGGAAAATATGGTGCTGAGTTCCAGGTTGGTTTCTACATAGGTGGATGTGGTCAGGTTCAGCAGATAGCTGTTACCTTGCTTAAGAGCCCCTATGACCGCATCGAATTTCGTACGGTATTCTTCGAGTGAAACAGGGTTTTTGACAAAGTATGGTACTTCGGGAAGGGGTTGGCGAATACGGGATGAGTTGGTTTTACCGTTGAAGTTGTAGAGTACGTTTTGTGGGACCTGGGACAGAGGCCATGCCAATGGCTTTTCCTGTTCAAAATCAATGATAAACAAAAAAGGTATTCCTCGTCTGCCCCAATCATTGATAGTATGTTGAATAGGTGTCTTTTCCATTTCAGGCGAACAAAGAAAATAAATCGAACTAGAAAAGGGTGATTTTTAACATATCAACTTTCCGGGATGCCCCTTGTCAAAGATGGTGTGGACTTGTATAGGGGAAACACCTGGGGGCCAAAAGAGATTGATCGACTTTTTTCATATCTTAAGGGCTCAATTAAAACCAACCACAATGAAAAAACTAACTTTTGCCCTGGCATTCCTTATGTCGGTCACCCTCCTGGCCCAGGAGGGGTATTTTACCACTTACAACTTCACCGTGAAACCCGAACATGAAAGTGCCGTCCTGGGGCTGATCTCGGACTATTTTTCAACCCATAAGATCGAAGGCGTCACCGTTTCCCTCTGGGAAAATCATTTCAGGGATAGCGGAAATAATTTCACACACGGGATCGTATTCTCCGGATCCCTGGATGCCATGGGGACGCAGTATTCCTCAGACGGGGGAGAAGAATGGATGTTATTCCTCACCCGGATGAACCAGCATATAGAAGAAGGTTTTAGTGCAGCCATGGGGACCCTTCAGAGAAGTTGGGGCGATATGAGCGCCCAATACCCCGTCCAAAACTACTACATCGTACAGGTAGACAATACCGATGCCTTCAGGAGCGCATACGAAAAGTATCATACTTCGGCCTTGCGGAAGGGGTGGATGAATATGTACGGAAGCTTTACTACCGGCATAGGGCCCGATGGGGGTTCACATTGGGCCATTACAGGATACAAAGACTTTAAAAGCGCCATGGGTGGATCCAATGCCGTTCTCACTGAGTCCGAAAGAACGGCCAGGGACAAAGCATGGAACACCTTCCGGGAGACCAATGGCGGGGCCAAAATGATCAGATCCGGAACCCGACTATTGCTGGGTCAATGGTAAACAGTTTCTTCAGAGGATAATTAATAAACGAAATATCCGCTTGGCTTTCGGTACCTATCCTGCATGAGCATAGGCATCCCTTAACCAGTCCTTTAATTCCTGATCGATATCTTCGGGTTTTTCCAGCCTGACCCTATGGGTGCACATGGTGCCAAAAGGCCCGGAATTCTCAAGTCGGGTAGTGGTGGGATACCCCGGAAGTTTAAGCCCCAGGTCCAGTCTGCTTTTGGTAGCGGGACTGATCAGGGCGAACTGTTTTTTACGAACAAAGCTCACCGTGGTCTTCTTGGGGACCACATTAACATCCTCCCCCAGGGCAGAAACGAAGTTTTTTACTTTCTCAAATACCGGCAGGAGGTGTTCTTTTCCCTGGTATTGGCCTGCGACCAGGTTATCTGTAGGTGTGTCCTCCCCTTTAGACAGGTGGACGATGGTGTTTGCAAAGCCATGGGTGACCCCGTGTTCTTTTTTAAGGTAATTGACGGCCTCCGAATGTTTTGTGAACGATTTTGTCTTGAGAAGCTTAACCCATTCTTCAAGCGGTTTTCCCGTTTTGGAGGGCATATTTTCGATCATGCTCTGTAGGGCTTTATCCATCTTTTAAAGTTAAAGGGTTATGGAATGTGAAAGGAGACACAGGAATTCTTTCCAGATCAGATTGGGGTGGCTCCGGACCCGAAGTGCTTGTCCATCGCTTTTTCCAGGGAGGTCCGGCTGATGATTTTTTTTGGGGTCTGATCGTGTTTTCCCTCATTCAGGAGGTCGAGGTTCTTGGACATGAATTCATAATAAAATGAAAAGATGATATCCTGCATTTTTTCCTTGCAGTCCATTTCCTTCCTTCCGGTGATGACCAGGGCGACGTAATGCTTTATAAAACCCTGAACGTAGATCTGATAGGGGCCATAAGGCAGGATAGACAAATGCTGATGCTGTCCCAGAGCGTGCTTTTGGATATGGTCGTTGATCACCCCGCAGATGACAGAGATCTTCGATTCGTCCACGATGTCGTTCTCCTGGAAAGAGGCCTTTAAATTTCCAGATTTTCGGTCGATCACCAGGGTTTGAACAATGACTGCGGATTTGAGCTGTTTCTCTGCCTTTTTTGTGGAAGAGGCCGACCTGAAGAGACCAGTAAAGTTCTTCCAGCCGCGGCTTAAATTCCTTGCCGGGGCCGACCTTCTGTCTCTTTTTTCCTTTTTTCTCTCAGCCTTTTCCTTTTCAAGTAAGGCTGAGGTAAGGGGTGCGAAGATGGCCGCCACAGTGGCCGGGTCCTTTTCTATTTCAGTTTTCAGCACTTGCAGTACCTGTCCTCTCAGGGATTCCTCACTCTCCTTTTTGACCTCCTCCATCTTGCGGCTCAGCTCGGCATCCAGCTTCCTGATCAGTTCATTTTGCTGCAGTTCCTGTTTCTCCATTCGGAGGATGCGCTCAGAAAGTTGTTCCAGGGCCTTGTGCTCCCCGGGGAGAAGGATGTCCCTGAGCAGTTCTAATTTGTCCTGATTTTTGGTGCTGGTGGCCATGGGTTCCGGTCTAGGAGTTCTTTACCTTTTTGCCGAGTTCAATGAGGAGGTCGCCCAGGCTTTGGGCGTCTAACTGTTCTTTTTCCAGGGATTCGAAGCGATCCTCGATCTTGTCTTCCAGTTCCGTGATCCGGATATTGACATCTGTAGACACATCGTTGATGGCCATTCTAAGGTCCGTGCGAACGGCCTCTATGAGTTCCTCCAGTTGTTTTTTCTTGCTGATGATGTCCTTTTTCAGGAGTTCGAACTCCGACTCATAGGCCTGGATGTTCTCTCCGAAGATCAGGTTTTTGATGAGCTCTATTTTGGAGGCGGTCTCCAGATCGGTTTTTCGGGTGTTGTGGAGGGTAAAATTTTCTTCGTTGGTCATGCGGTCTTCATATTTGAAAAGCAATAGGCTTTAAAAAGTAAAACAGGTCATTTTCACTATACACTCAAATATAGAAAATTTAAGAAGACCTTGCCAGAGCTCAGGGGAATACATATTTTTAGTTATCAACTCCTTGTTATAATTCTATGGTCAAAGGTTTAGGGATCATGCTCCTGGTCTTTCTGGTCGTCGCCGTCCTGGGATGGTTGGCCACCAAAATGGGGAATGTCCCAGAGGAAAAAATGGTAAAGATCAGAAAGTATTTCTTTTCCTTTTACGGGTTGTTCCTGATCGTACAGGGCTCCTTGCACCTTTGGGAAGACAAAGGGATCGGTGCGATGGCAATAAATATCCCCCTCGGTATCGTCATTGCCTGGGCAGCCATGTCCGGGAAGATGAATCCACCAACCAAAAAGACCTCCTGATACCCCAGTCAAACTTCCAGGCTGAAGAGATCCTCTACGCTGCACTTAAAGATCCTGGCCAGTTTTAATCCCAGCTCAAGGGAGGGGAAGTACTTGTTGTTCTCTATGGCGTTGATGGTCTGTCGGGAAACATCCAGCCGGTTCGCCAGATCTTCCTGAGTCATATCGTGAGTAACCCTGTGTATTTTGATAGTATTTTTCATAATCAGGAAGCGTAGTGTTTGTGGAGGGAATAGCGCAGCCTCAGGTTGAAGAAGAGGATGATCGTAAAGAGGTTAAACACCAGGATGTGGAAATAGGACAGGCCAAAGATCAGCAGGGTCGCCAGGATCATGATGGCGTAATTGACGTACAATGACCAGATCAGGGAGTCGAGGCGTAGTTTGGAGATGAGTTCGTCTTCGACCTTCTCCCTGCTGAAGCTGTGGATGATCCCGGCCACGATGATGATGATCGTGAGCAACTCATCCAGGATGCCGTTATGTATCCAGATGCCATTCGGACGCAGAAAATCGTCTGTGCCAAACAGGTCGGGTACAGGCACCACCAGCAGGTCGTCAAACTGATCGGTGAACCACAGGTAAGAACCGATAATGAGGGAGAGGTAGAAGATCCACCCGGAGATGGTTTTGAACCGGTTGGGAAAGAGATAATTTTTCATGTTATACAAGATTAGATTTATCAAAAGTATAAAAAACATTACATAATGTAAAATATATTATACATAAAGTAAAAAATAATGTATAAAAGAGAGTTAACTGAAACCGGAATCAATAACTTTATTGGAGGGAAGAATTAATCAAGGGAGCGAAAGAATTCCCATATTTCATCGCAGGCGTTTATTTCCCGACTGGTATGGCCAATGATCCTTTTTCCCAGATACTGCCTTCCGCCTGGCCAGGTATGCCCACCACCCTTGATATCGTATACTTTCAGGTCTCCTCCTGACCGGCATCCCTCAAAATTTCGAATAGACACAGAAGTGCCATCCCATCGCATGCGGTCAGTGAGATGTTCAGGAGGGAGTTCTTCATGACAGCCGTTTTTTTCCTTCCAGAATTTTACAAAATCTTCATGGGAGAGAATACTCCCTCTGCTTTTGCCGAATAGCTTGATCTCGCCTCCCTCGTAGGGAACAATAGGATCATCGGTGCCGTTCATCACAAGAACGCCAACCGGCTGAGAAGGGTTACATTCTCCATAGTAACCCTCGGATAGGGTTGCGGTAAGAATAGCGCCTCCACGGAACAGGTCGGCCCGGTCACAGAGCAATCGAGTACTCATGAATCCACCGTTAGACATTCCTGTCGTAAAGATCCTATTCGTATCGATGGGGTATTCTTTTTTCAGGCGTTCAATGATGGCCGTGATAAAACCCACATCATCAACCCCGATGTTTTCGGGTTTTAAGTGTTCTTTCCTGCCGTCATTCCAGTTTTTTGCGATAGCATCCGGATAGACCGCGATAAAACCATCTCGGTCTGCCAATTCATTGAACCTCCCATAGGTGAGCCTAACCGTGCCTTTCCCGGTGCCACCCCCACCGTGAAGATGAAACAACACGGGAAGAGCACCTCCCATTTTGGCCTCAGGGGGTAGGTGTATCCAGTATGTACGTTCCCGGTTTTGCCAGGTCAGGCTATGGCGGATGATATCCCTGCCTTCGCCCATAGTACTGGAAACCAAGAGAGTTCCCATACTGCCAAAGGCAGCCAGGATGAGAAATTTTGCAAAGGAAAATTTATATAACATCCCTTAACATCTTACAAATCCCATGCCATAGGAAGCTATTTTCCAGAACCATTTGGGGCTGTATATTGGCAGAGGAGTCTCAACTAACTTCAATCGCATTTTCTTGTTCTTCCTTATCTTCCTGTATCTGCCTCGCCTTGGAAACAGCGGAGGAAACGAGTCCGGCCGGTACGGTCACCACCCCCACACCTATGATCAGGACAAAAAAGGTGAAGATCTTTCCTCCCAGGGTGATGGGATACACATCTCCGTATCCCACAGTGGTTAGGGTAACGATGGCCCACCACAGGCTGTGAAAGATGGAGGAGAATACCTCGGGCTGGGCTTCATACTCAAAAAAATAGATCCCGCAGGAGGTGAGATAGGTAAAGATCCCTGTGATGATCAAAAAGAGCACGATCTCCTCTTTCACCAGTTTGGCTGCGATATGTATGCGCTGCATCGCCCGGTTGTACCGGATCAGTTTCAGGGCGCGGAAGATCCTGAAAATGCGGAATGCCCTCAAAGCCCTGAGATCGAAAGCTTTGGTGAGGTAGAAAGGAAGGATGGCGAACAGGTCGATCATCCCATAAAAACTGAAGATATACTTCCAGGGGTTCCTCGCTATAAAGATGCGAAGGAGATACTCTGCCGTAAAGACAATAACACAGAATACCTCAAAGGAATATAGAGTTTCCAGCATTACCGGATCATTGTTGGGCAGGGTCTCCACCGCAAAGCCGATCAGGGAGGCAATGATCAGGAATTGAATGCTGTAGTCAAAAATCTTTCCCTGGCGGGTCGAATTGTCGTCGATCAGGAGGCGCAGTTTTTCTTTCATGGCCGTCTTTCTTTTGAGGATTATAGGACCTAAAATAAAACTAAAAACCATTGGAAGTCAAAAGGCCCTCAATCGATATCTGTTTGGCCCGATCCTTTGGGCTCTCAGATCCTAATTGGAATTGTAGAAAGTACTGGGAAAAATGTACCGTCACCTGTTTATGCGGAGTCCCAAATGATCGGTCCATACATCCTATTGCTCTTTGTCGGCTTTCTGATCTCTCTCCAATCGGCTTCCGATACCTGCACCCAGAGCGAGGAATAGGATTCTTGCTTGTTCTGCCCACAGGAGCTACAGAGCAGGGAGGTGGTTATGAGGCATAGTGATTTTCCCGTCTCTGATTTGAGTATTGTTTTTCGATGAATTTACCTATCAGACCAGACTGCGAGTTCGTTGCCGGCGGGGTCCAGGAAATGGAACCTCCTCCCTCCGGGGAAGTTGAATATATCCTTTGAGATCTTTCCACCTGCCTTGATCACCTCGGTGTGGACAGACTCCATGTCCCCATGGTAAAGGACCACCAGCGCTCCATTGACCACTGGTCCTTTTTGTCTTTCGAATCCCCCGGCTATGCCGCTTTCGGAAAAGGAGACATAGTCAGGACCGTAATCGGTAAAGGCCCAGCCAAAGACCCGGCTGTAAAAGTTCTTGATCTTTTCCAGGTCCTGAGCCTTGAATTCAATGTAGTCGATGTGGTTGTTTTTTCATGATAAATAAGTCTTCAATTGGCTTTGTGATCGATTTTATTTAGTCCTGTTTACTGATGATCCCGGCCAATGTGTTCGTTCCATATTGCTGTTTTTAATACCGTGCCATTTTCCCTGATAGCCCTTCGATAATCATAGTAGAAACTATCAGCATCACTTGAGAACTTGAGTTGTGTTTCCAGGGCGATGGTCCGGTTGGGCAACCGGATGACCACGTCGTAGCCCGCTTCTACAGAAGTATTTGCCGGATCGAGATCTGAGGTGCGGTGAGTGATGGATTCATGATTCTCGTAGACCCCCCAGGGAAAGGCTTCCTCCCATTGGTTGATCGCGATCACACTTCGGATACGTGTAATAGAGTCATATGCTACCCGGCTCACCTCGGCAAACCCGGATGAGGTTCCGGACGACAGTCTCTTGAATTCCGGGAGTTCCGGATCAGGAGAGATCTCTTCCCATGCATAGCCATCTTTTGCTCCTTCAGGCATCAACGGCAGCAGCAGGCGGCTCCCTTCCGTGCCCCCGGTCAAGACCAGATTACGACCTAAGGAAGGGGTAGGCCAGAACATCGGCCATTGTGCATTGCTGATCGCTATTCTCAGCCTGTGACCCGGCTGAAAATTCCAGGTGGTCCAATGCAGGTCGATTTCCATACAATAGACCTCCCCAACCGGACTTGGCCCCGGTGATGAGGCGGAGACCCGATGGGTGCTGTTGAAGGCACCGCCGGTGACCAGGGTACTCCTTCCGTCAGGGGCCACGTCATTGAGTCGAACGACCCAATTGACATGATCCGTTTCTGATTGCACACATAGCTTCAGCCTTGGGTAGCCGGTGATCGAAATTTCCTCAGATACCTCCAGGTCGTATACCAGGCATTTCTTGTCAAAAGCAGCCTGGTCTGGCGGCCAGTCGCCCCACCACATCACGGGTCCACCCCCTTCTATTCCATCTGAGGCAAGGCTTTGCAAGGTGTCACCGCGAATGTCCCCGGGCATTTGTTCGCTGAGTCGGGATCCCTCAGAGACGAGTCTGAGTTCCAGGGAGTCCCTTTTAAATTGATCCCATGAATCCACGACCTTCCATTTTCCGGGGATGTTCCCAAGCTCGGTTCCTGGAATATGATAGTCCCGTTGATAAAAAATAAGTTCCGGGTACTCTTTTTGTCGCTGATCCCGGGTAGGTGGTAGCATCCAGATATTTAGCCAGTCTACCACCTCTTTTCTCCACTCCACGGCAGGAGGGGGATCCGCCGTATGCGGCCAGGTATGGTTAAAGGGCCCGATGATGGCCCTTTTCGGGCCATGGGTTTGGTTGAAGAACCTTTCTACCAGATCCCGGTACCCATCATACAGACCGGCGATCAGGAAGGTGGGCATGGTAAAGCCGTCGTAGTTCCCATCGAGGGAAGCCCGGTTCCAGAATGGGCCGTCGCCTTGCTGCTTTTTATATTTCAGGAACCAGGGATCGGAAAGGAATCTGTCGTGAAAGTAAGCTGAATCCAGTTCAAAATCAGGTGAGGCTGGAAAGGCATTATCCATATCCCTTCCGATCTCATAGGCGTCTACGTGCAGTATGCCATCCATATAGTGTACATCGTCCTCATACAGGTCGTCTGTAGACATAAGAGATACGATGGTCTTCAGTCCCGGTGGTTTTCTCATAGCCAGCTGAAGGGCATTAAAGCCACCCCAGGAGATACCAAAGACTGCCACATTCCCATTGGAGAAATCGGATCCTGAAAGATAGCGGATCACCTCCTCACCGTCATCGAGCTCCTGTTCACTGTATTCATAAGGCACGATTTCGCCATCACTTCTGCCAGTCCCCCTGATATCTACCCGGGCTACGAGATATCCGCGCTGTACAAAATAGTTGAACACCCCATAGCGGGAGGCCCGTTGCTCGTCTTTCCTGTAGGGTAGGTATTCCAGAATGATCGGGTAGCGAAGGGAAGGATCGTAATCAGGGGGGAGGTAAAGGTCAGCTGCCAGTTTTACACCGTCCGGCATTTCAATAAAGAGTTCGCGAATGGCAGGTACCTCTCTTTCCTGATCCGGACCGCAACTCATGAACAGGAGCGCAAGTAAAAGGATAAAAGGAAAACTTTTTCTATAATACATGATGTTATCCCTTCATTTGAGGTCGTATGATCCCATTATTCCACAGCAGATTTAAATTCAAAGGGAATTTCCATTTCCAAATTTGAGACCGAAGCCATAAATCCGCCTTCTTTCTTCCGATAGCTGATCTTCTTGGGAAAATCCATCGAAGGGTTTTCACAGGTAAAGGTGGTGTCTGACTGTGAGGTCATCCGGAATTTCACGGGCTCCTTTTCACCCGGAGAAACGATCACTAATACCCACTCCTCGAGCTCTTTTTCGAGGCTCATGGTTTCCTGCCAAATAGTATCCCCCGCTTTGAGGGTAAAACCAAGGCCCTGGTATCCAGGTCCAGGGCCGTTATCCCAGAATTCATAGGTAGCCAGGCCTTCCTCTTCGTTAGAGCGCACCCATTTTCCGAGCAGCCAGTCAAACTTACCCTTTTCCTTAGATTCCTGCTCGTGAACCTCACCATTAACAGGGCTTTCTTTCCGAACCTGATTGCAGGACAGGACAAAAAAAGCCAGGAGCATGAGCAGCATTTTCCTCATGGCAGATCATTCTTTTTGATCACCTGACAGGCGATCGTTGGATTATCAATCAAAAGCTCCGAAAGAAACAAGGTCATCATAATAGTTCATTTTTAAGTTCTTTAGCTATTTGGTCATTTAGGATCAGGTCTATTTAATCATCCTCTTTTTTTCTGTTCATACGGCTTCCCAATCCTGCACCAAACGCCAGACCAATGGCGATCCATACCCCGATATTATCCAGTGCCACCCCTATGGCAGTCCCTATGGCGATCCCTATGGCCATTCCTTTCCCGAGGTTCCTTTTATCCATTTCCTGTTTTTGTTTTCATGTAGCTTAGAAGTAAGATTCAATCCCAAACAAACCGCCAGGTCCCATCTTCCTGTCTCTTCCAGACCGTATGGAATACACCGGTTCGCTCCACGCGATTTCCTGTGGAGTCGGCCATGGAAAATATGAACTTCCCATAGGTGTATCCCAGATCACCTGAAGAGGAAACATCCGTAAAATCCGGTTTCCATTCCAGGCTCATGTTGCTGTCTGCCGGTGCCTGGGTATTGAGGTATTCGGTAATGGCCTTTATTCCCACTACGAGGGAATCATTGCGCATCAGTACGGCATCTTCGGCGGCAAAGGACAGGAATGCCTCCCGGATCCCTTCTTCTGCTGCCATTTGGGCAAAGCGTTTTTCGGTCTCGATGATCTCCTGTTTCCATTGATCAGTAGACCCTTGTTGTGTTTTTTCACCACAGGATGCAAAAATAAAAAGTAACAGGAGGTAGGTTGGGAATTTTATATTCATGGTTAAAGCCTTACTAGTTGAAATCAGGGCATCGAACTGAAAATAAAAGATAAGGAATTAGGCGCTATATCCTGGTTCAATGGCATTAAAAAATGATCTGACTTCCAGGCACATATAAAGTAGTGTCTGACTTGTATTTCCTGATGAGCACTCTGATGAATAAACTGATCAGGCCCTATGGCCTCACCTTGGGTATGCGTTTGATCAACTCCGCGTTTTGTCAGTTTTGCACACTAATAGACATTACCAGGGGTCCTTTTAGCGCCATCCCTTGGAATGAATATGGGGAAAGTAATTCGGTGTCCGAAGGGGGAAATATGAACCTGCAAGTGAACATAAACAGCAGAGTTATCGCAGTCAGATCACAACGTGGATTGCAGAATACTTCTCTTTACCATTTCCGGTTCATTTGTGCCTATCCTGTACTTTTTTCCATTTTTCAGGCTGATCTCAATGGCATGCGATCCCCGGACCGAGTAGATCCACATGCGCGGCCAGAACCATTTTCGGATGCCATGGCCATAATACCAGGGATTCCTTACGATCTGTACTGAGGAGATCTCACCAAGAACCAATTTCTTCCTGAATAGGCCGAACATCATTCGGATCTGCAAAAAGTGCTCGTCTATCAATATCCTAAGAGAAACGAAGGAAAACAGGAATCCCACCGTGATGACCATGAGGGAGGTGATCAGGAAGTTTGGACCCGAGTTATAGGAAGGAGGTTCTGCAAGGGCCGAGAGGTATACCCGGATAAAGAAAATCCCCGCTGACAGGGTCAGCAAAAGAGCGAGATAATTATACTGTGTAGATGCGTAACGCATACAACAAAGCTATGCATTTTAGGGCAACTAGATCCCTGTTATTCCCTGTACAGCAGCGGTTTAAAGGGATATCCCTATAAACCGCAACTGGATAGGAGACTGTAGAAAAGCCGGCCAAAAGCAGACCTGGACTGAAGATGGAACTTGAGTCGGTCTATTTTTCTTTTACTGCACAGGTGCTAATGCCAAAAGGGGCATAGAGAGGGCAAAAACTGACAAAGCTCGTCAGCAGGAAAACACCCGCAAGAATGATGAGAACCAGCCCTAAGGTTCCTGAAATAGTTCCTGTGTAATAGAGAACGCCGATGATAACAGCAATGATGATCCTTATGATCCTGTCTGCTGATCCCATATTTTTTTTCATCGCATTGTATTTTTAAGGTTGTTGCACTATTGCCCTACAAAGATTTACAATGTGAATGACCTGTGCAGTGACCGTGGTCACCACTCGTCAATGATCCGAATGCCGTCTGGCTCCTGTACCACTTTTCCATCGACCTCCAGCTTTTTAAGTACCCTGGTCACAACCTCCCGGGCCGTACCCAGCTCGTTGGCGATCTGACTGTGGCTCATCCTGACGGCATCTCCCTGGGTGAGCTCCATCTTTCGTTTCAGGTGGTCGTACAGCCTTTTGTCCATTTTATCGAGAAGGAGATGGCTGATCGTATCCAGGAGTTCCGTATACCTCAGGTTGAACTGATGGTAGAACAGGGTATTGAATTCGGGGTAGTTTTTAAGCCAGTTGGGCAAATACCGGACAGGGATGAGCAATATCCTGGAATCCTCTTCCGTAACGGCAAATACCTTGCTGGGAGTGTTTTGCAGGGAGGCATAAAAGGTCATGACACAGCTTTGTGCAGGTTCGATGTAGTAGAGCAGGAGCTCCCGATCCTCAAAACGCGAATAGACCTTTACCAGCCCTTCCACTACGATAGGCAACACCTTGACGTATTGTTCTTCCCGCAGGATCTCGGTGCCTGCAGGGATCTCCTTAAGGTCGGATCCCTTTATGATTTCATCGATCAATTCCCCGCTTAAGAACGAAAGCAGATTTTTGTCAAATTCCATTTATTATATCATTTACGACTCCATATTCAGGTCCTTATCCATTCTCTCGACGTTAATCCGGTCCAAAAGGATTTCAACAAAAATCCATTTCGAACAAAATCTGAGATGCTGATCCAGATCTTCGCCCATACGATGGGGATTCCTGTTTTCTTTCTTCATCGTGGTTGTTTATTGCAGGTCTTTAATTTCTCTATTTTCCATTTCGCTGCCAGGTCTATTCATCTGGATTCCAATCCTTGCGCCGGAGAGCATACAACAGTTCATCCTGCAGTTCATCACCTTTGAGGATAGTACCTTCGAACCGGGCTTCCAGTACAAAGCCGTTTTTCTCCAAGACCCTTTGGGAGGGCATATTGGAGCCGAAGGGCCTTGCGAAGATGCGGTCAATATCCAGGTTTTTGAAGGTAAATTCAACCACCTGTCCGATTGCCCGGGTAATGATCCCTTTCCCCCAGAAATCCTCCGCCAGCCAGTACCCCAGTTCGGCATTCTTTCGGAAGATATCTCCCAGGGGGTGGATGCCGATCCCGCCTACGGCCTGTCCGTCGACCTCAATGGCAAAGATGTGATTCGGGCCTTCACCCGTGGCATATGCTATGAACTCCCTTCCTGTTTTTTTGGTGTACGGATATGGGAATTGATCCGTCAGATTCCTGGCAATTTTCCAGTTGTTAGCGTACATGACCAGGTCCTCAAGATCTGAAATGCGCCAGGATCGGAGTTTTACTTCAATCATGTTAGAATGATAAATTCGATCTTATGAGAAATAGCTATCCCTGTCCACCAAAGTACTGAGGGAGTACATGTTTTATATCTAAGACAGGATATTAGAATTCATCCTGGTTCACAAAAAGACAGTGCCGCCGACAGATGAAGGCCATCTAAAATTCACGCTCCGGCATCCGCCAGTTTTTTGGTATCCACGAATTGCTGAAAAGCGATGATCTTTCCCTGATCGTCCAGGGTCCATAAGTGTGCTACCTGAGCATTATAGCCTTTTCCAGTGGCTTTTACCTTGGCGTCGTACCTCAGGGTAGCCAGGACCTTGTGGTCATCCATCCCGTGGAGTGCAATATCCTTGAGTCCAAAGAACTCGTGTCTTTCACCCAGGCGGGCAAATACCCCTTGTAGAACGGCATCTGGCCCAATATAGGGGTTGCCGTCGGCCAGGGAATTGCTTTCGGCTTCCCTCCATTCGATCTTAGGGTGCATGGCACCCAGGACGGTAGGCATGTCGCCGGTTGAAAAAGCTTTGTAGACAGAGTCGATGATCCGGATGTTTTGTGCTGTGGTCATAGGGTTGGTTTTAATCGGTTTGAAAATTTACTGAAAAGGTAGCTAAAATGATCGGAATTAAATACTCCAAAAGGCAACCTTTACTTACCGGCAAGTTGTCTCTGGTATTCCTCGGCATCATAGGTGCCGACCGACGTCTGTACCAGTCCCTCCTCGTTCATGGTCCACTCCTCGAACCCACTGAAGTCCACCCGGTTTCCATTGCCGCCCGGCCCACTGTAAGTGCCTTTGAAGGTCCAGTAATACCGGTATTTCCCATCTGCCACGGTCAGGCTGTCCATGGTCAGGTGCATGTCAGGAAAGGCCTCCATATAGGACTGGGCGGTTTCGGCCAGTTGTTTCCTTCCCACAGCCGGTGTTCCTTTATTGACAGTGAGCGTGCCGTCCTCTGCATAAAAGGAAGCCATGTTTTCAGGCACCTTGCTGTTCCACGCCTCGGTATATTCCTGGCCGAATTCGACCATTTTATCGTAGTCTGATCTCTCGGTCTTACATCCCATTATGGCCAGCATTATCACGAACACAATTCCGGTAACCAGTAAGGCAGCTTTCTTCATATTCCTTTATTTTGGTTGATTCGTTTAAATCTAATGGTAATACTTTTAAGCAAGATAGGAATTATGTCCAGTCCTTGGATAGTCATAAGTTTCAGCTTTGGTTTGCCGGTGATCTATTTACAAGTACTCAACCAATTGGATGTTATTACCACAGGTGTCATTCAACACGGCGAATTTTACATTACCCATTTTCGTGGGTTTCACACTGAAATCTACCCCGAGCTTGGTCAGCCTCTCGTATTCCGCATCCACACTGTCCACGTCAAATTGTGTATAGGGATATCCGGCTTCCAATAAGGCGTCCTGGTATACCCTACAGGGTTCAAAATGATTAGGCCCGGGTTCCAGCAGGAGTTCGGGTCCGTCTTCCCAGTCCTTGGAAACCAGGGTCAGCCATCTGTTTCCACCTCCTAAAGGCTCATCCTTCTTTACTAAAAATCCTAGTTTCTCTGTGTAAAATTTCATGGCCTTTTCCTGGTCGCGTACGGGAATGCTGATGATTGTAACTTTCATGGTTGGTTGTTTTTCTGTGTAGCCGGAGTTCCGGCAACCGCGTTTTTTTCAACCTTAAGATAACAAATAATCCAGACCTGTGCAGGCGGTCGCCAGGACGATTTCAAGTAGTTTAGTCGCTGAATTCCAGGATATCTCCGGGCTGACAGTCGAGTGCCTCACAGATGGCCTCCAGCGTACTAAAACGTATGGCTCTGGCTTTGCCCGTTTTCAGGTTCGATAAATTGGAAAGGGTGATTCCAACTTTTTCTGACAGCTCGTTGAGCGACATTTTTCGTTTTGCCATCATGACGTCCAGGTTCACGGTGATTGGCATCTCTTATACGGTTAAGTCGTTTTCCATCTGAAGTTCCATCCCTTTTTTAAAGATAAAGGCGATCAGATACAGGATAGATGCCATCAGAATATAGGCCTGACTGTCTACCCAGAACTGACCTAGCTTGTCAAGCTCATATCCGTACCACTCGAGGTTTCTGGATGTCTGCCGGGCGATATGGCTGATCAGTCCAATGGATAGGACATAATAGGAGATCCTTGTGATCTGTTTTGATACGTAGCTGTTAAATGGCCTGGTGAGATCTACTTTCTGAATGAGTCTTACCACGATGTAGAACAAATGGGCCTTAAGTATAGCCACGAAGAGCACAAATGCATACATCCCAAAGAATACCCACAGGTTCTGTTCTTGCAATGCCCTGAGATCTAATTTTTGGTAAAGACTCCCGACGAGTTCCGGGTTTATGAGCCCGAAAATGAAGTTGATGATCAATCCTCCTGCATCAATGCAGAGGCCGATAAAAATGATCCAGGACACGATTTTCAGCCCGGTAAAGATGAGATTGGTGGTGTTGGACATGATGTTGATTGTTAAATTGATATGCCAAATATCAGCAAAAATATATTGATAAACAATAAAAATATATTTAAAAACAAAATTAATTGATAAATCGCTACTATTGGGTTGAGATTCGGGTTTTCTACATTCCCAGTATCCTAAGGCGAGCCTGAATGGACGGGATATTCTCCTTCTTTAATGCCACTGCCGTCTTTTTAAGATCTCTCTGGAGCTCAGTATCTTGTTTTGCCAGATCAAAAAGGGACTGGATGGAATGTACCCTTACGATCCTGCTTTCCCTTTTGTCCTTTGCCCATTTTGTCAATTCCTTCCACACCCTTTGTAACTCATCATTTGTCAGCTTGAGGCGGGATACCATGGAAGACAAATGCCATTTGAATTCCTTATCCCTGGCCGTGTCTATGAAGTGGAGTATATCTTCCTTGTGGCCGAATAAGAATCGAGGATTTTGTGTCGTTAATTTCTCCAGGGCATCTGCCGTGCGCATCACGATGAGTCTGTCTTTTGAGTACAGAAATTTAAACAATTCGTCAAAGTCCGATTGTGTTCTTACCAGGGGCAATAGCTCTTCCACTTTTGCGATCGACCTAAGATCCCCACCTGTCAGATATGTGATCAAATCCTTAGACATAAAGCCGGATCCCTTCTTAAAATGTGCATTTTCAGCTTGTATATGGTCTTTGGTATGTCCGGCACGTTCGCTACCCGTGTCTCCACTCTAATGTCCGGTTTCCAGAACCTTGTTTAATCTCCAAAAAGATAATACAAAAGCTCAAGACTTGGAAAGGGAAGTGTACTGTACGCTGGTGGTAAAAGGAGTTTTATCCGGCGATAGATTTAGGTCGGCAAGTACTCTTTTCAACTTCTTCAGGCAATCCGGATCGATGATCTGGGTATCAATTTTCATTTTGCTTTTATCGGTGAGCAGGATGTAATCGCCTGCATATTTTTTAATCCTGGTAACGTCGGGCAGGTGGATCTGTTTGCCGAAAGGATAATTCTTTTTAATTAGATCCTCAACGATGTTCAGATATTGATTCTGTAGTTCGAAAAGATAAAGTGCTAAATAGAGAAAAGCCAGCACCAGAGGGTAGTAGTCGAGCCAGAAATCAAAGTGATCAAAGCCCCATTTTAAAACACCCAAAACCAACCATATAAGGCCAAGAATAAGATTCACCCGAAGTCTTTTTTTGGTGTATTTTATTTTCATACGAAATCTATTTGCTTAAGGTACCGCTCATGCCTGCCTCTCTTTCCGTGTGTGATGACCTGGTAAACCTTTCCTGTTTTAACTAAGATAGGGAATATGCCCAGATCTTTGAATAAGTCCGGGTGTAAGCACCTTCAGAAATCGAATAGAACTTAATCTGCTGCCTTTGCAGGCATGGAGGACCGATCTCTGAACTGCGAATTAACCCCATCAAAAATGTGGAACATTTTTAATCGGAAGTAATACGAGTTGAGGTCCTCATCCGACATATTTTCCATCAGTGATACATACCCCAACTTCGGGTTTCCCATATTCCCGGCAGAATCTGTTGGATTAGACAGGGTTCGCCATTTGGGATCCTTTTCCTTTAAGGATTCGATCATCCTATTCTCACACTGAAATATGGCTAATTTGGTTTCGTTATCCACTTTAAAAAAGGGGTCGTATTCCGTGAAAGACTGAACCGTAATACGGAAATCTTTATCCGAGGATATTTTTTGCAGCACCTCCAGATAGCTCTTGCCGGTAGTGTCTTTCAGGATACCTTTTTTGACCAATTCCTTCTCATAGTCATCGATGATGGACTTCATGTCATATCCTGCCTCCTGATAGGTTTTATCGTAGCATTCTACTATAATCTCATCAAGTTCAGAAGATCGCTTTTGACACGAGTTGGTTAAGAGCAGGAGTAAGCAGAGAGATAGGATGGTTTTTTTCATATGATGTCTCATGGTCTGATATTGCCTGTAACAGACGGGCAAGGAGTTAGGGTCCAATAAGCTTATCTGACAATAGTTTGATTACTAATATAGGAAATAAGAGCAGACCTCGGAGAGCGATGCGTGACAAGCATTATCATGCTTGCGTTATTCTTTTAAATCTTGCTCAATGAGTTCTAAAATCATCTTTGAATCCTCTATCAATACCTGGGTGTCAGCAATATTGGTTCTTAAATAGAGCAATTTCTCGGTGATTAAACTTTCAAAGCGCCTATCATTTAGCAGTCCTTTAAAGTCACTGGGAAAGGGACTATGGATCTTATTTTCTTCGGCTAAATTATTTTGTGACAAACTATATAGAAAATCTGCGGATGAAACATAAGTTCTATATAAAGGATTGAGTTCTTGTGTCACTAAGTCCTGAACAACTCTTTGCTCTTCTAACATTTCCTCCATTTTATCTGGCCACTCAATCAGTTTAAACTTAAGGGAATCGTTTGAAATGGTGTTGATCTTTCCTGAGCTGTAGAGCATATCGATCACGCTAAACTCTTCATTAACCGCATACCAAATAAACAGGTCTAGCTTATAGCTGAACATTTCCGAGTTGGATACTTCCTTGTCTTCTGAAGCGATAATTTCAAGTAGTCTTTTAATGCTTTCAATGTTTTTTCTCCTTCCGTCATTTTTATCTTCAAGTTCTTCTAATTTCCTTTCGAAGGATATCTTTAAATTAGTGAGAAGAACTCGTTCTTCTGAATCTAGCTTTACCTTTTCATTCCAATTGTTAATTTGAAGGGCGATCAATATCCCAATAACTACAAGCGTAATTTCACCAATCGCATATTTTAGGTACTTTCCAGTTTTTCCCTCCGAAAGCAAGTTCTGTCGGATTTTTCTAAAGAATTTTATCATTGATAAGCGGTTTGTCAAAATGAAGCACAACGGTTCCGATATGTCCCGTATGCCTGCTTTTAGGCTGGGCGCCTTGATGGACAGACCATACCAGAGATGATCAATATACCCTAATGTAGGAAAATTTCCAAGGTCCTTGCCGGCGATGGATTAGAGCTGATGCGGGCATGCGATTATTAATACCCCCCCCATGTCAAATCCTTTATTTTTTGGGTGAAGGATTGTAGGCCCAACATTCCATCTCCACGCGTGCACCGAGTGCAAGACCACCTACACCCATTGCCGAGCGCGTAGGGTACCGGCCTGCCTCGAAATAATCTGCGTAAACTTCATTGAAATCTTGCCATTCCGACATGTCAGCAAGCATTACCGTGCATTTAAATACGTCTTCTAAGCCTAGTCCGTGCCCTGCTAGTGTAGCTTTGATCCGTTTGAACATCTGTTGGGTTTCGGGTACTATTCCGCCCGGCACTACGCCCATACCATTATCTGTAACGCCGATCTCCCCTGAAAGATAGAGTATGTCTCCCACTTGTACTGTGCTTGAGAAAGGA
Organism: Muriicola jejuensis; assembly: GCF_010671595.1. Lineage (GTDB taxonomy): Bacteria > Bacteroidota > Bacteroidia > Flavobacteriales > Flavobacteriaceae > Muriicola > Muriicola jejuensis. The sequence goes on from NZ_JAABOP010000001.1 coordinate 1,746,187, forward strand.
TATGGAAGTTCAGATGGGGTAAAAACCGGAGCCTGTTTCTCCCTAACAAGGTCATTCATTGTTTTTTGATCATTGTTTTTCTCCTTCTGTCCTGGATTACAACTCATCAAGAAAAGCAATGTCAGCAAGGGTAACTTCTTTAAATCTCTCATGATTATAGCACTAGGATAATGTATGTTACAGCTCCATCTATGGTATGGTGTCTTAATTTGCAGATCACCTCAGGAATAATAAGGACTAATGTAGGAAAATTTAGCACGCCCTGGCCGGCGATGAGCCTTTCCGCCTTTGGTGGAGTTATAGCCGTTGTTAGACAACGTATTTACTCTCCTTTAGGTTTATCCACATAGATATGGATGATACTGTCCGTATTGGGATCCAGGAACTTGCAAATCTTCGATTTAATTAATGGAAATTCAAAGTCAAGGGCATCATAAACCTCCAGGTATAATCCAGCGACCCTTGAACGACTAAGCAGTTGGCCATCATCGATAAGTTCAGAGACTTTTAGATTAAGCCTAAAACTCTTTGAGGTGTCAATGTTCAAGTATTTCGTTGCGATCATGATACCCTCAGACGATAGCATTACTGATTCTAATACGAACCCCATTTTTTCAAGGGTGCCATCAGGATCAAACGCCGTTTCCAACTTAAATTCATAGCCCTTCTCTATTTCATGTAAAAGCTGTACATAGCTTTTAAAAGAATTGTCCGGTATGATACTACTCCTAATCAATGCATCCTCAAATTCTGAAATAGCCTCCTTTAGTGTAGTATAATAATCAGGACCCCCTGCAGACAGCAACCGATCCATTTCATATTCATAGGTGTTTGAGGTCATTTGGCAAATTGACTTTGTCGTCAAAAGAATGCAACAGATTCCTAAAAAACAGACTCTCTTCATAGGTTGCCTAAGGGTTCCGACCTTACGTGACGGTTCACCTGCCGCAAGCATGGCAGGTTGGTCTGGTGCCTTACTAGCAGGACCAAACTTGGAATAATTAATAAACCCTAATGTAGGAAAATTTATCTAGCTCCGTGGGCTATCGGCAATACCTACGGTAATCGCTTTTCTCACTGAGATTGATGCACATGCTTTTTGAACATATTAATCATATTCATAATCAGTTTGATACGGCGTCAATCGGAAAGTAGTTCTTTTTCATAATATCCGTATAACGTGGGTCATTTCTGTAAGGATCAATTGCAGTACTCCCATTGATCTCCATTAGACTGTGGTTCTTAAAATCAAGTTTGGCATAATTTGAGATCTTATTCAAATAATGAAACAAGGAATCGGTCTCGTTTAAATGGGCAAAACAGAGTGCTTTTGAATGATCCATAAGGGTGAATCCGGGCCTGTTAAAGACTTCGTAGGTCGTTTTCGAATCGCCTTTTTTTGAAAACAACCATGCTTTATTCGAATAATAAACTATAGGATTAATTGGTTTTATTTGCTCCAGATATTGATAGGCCCTTTCGAAATCGTACTGGAAAGCATAATAATTATGGAGCATTACTATTTTTTGTATTGGATGCAGTAAATCCATCAACGCATCATCGCTTAATATCTTATCAGCTTCCTCGAACTGCTTCCGATAATACAAGGTATTTAGCTTATCCACAATATAACCTGGGTTTGTAGAATCAATGTCAAATACTTGTTTAGAATAGTGAAGGCTCTTAGTTCGATCTAACAGAATACCCCTGTACAATCTACTCAATGCTTGAAGTAGAGAAAGATTATCAGGATCGTTCTTTAAGGCTCTTTCATAGGAATAAATTAGTTCTCTCAGGTCTTTTTTGATGGCACTGTTCAATAAGCCTTCGGCCTCAATAATTTCCTCTGGTTTTAATATAAATCTGATTTTTTCTAAATAGATTTTTGCTTCCTCAGTCTGATCATATGTTAAAAGCGCCATAAACCTCGTCTGATTCAAAGGTCTTGAAAGCGGATCCAGCTTATAGGCTGCCGTTATATGCTCTAATAGTTTTTGTGCATCCGGGTCGGGTCTTTCCCGCCAATAAAGAGCAAAATGATGATGTGCTGTTGCATCGTTTGGGTTAATGTCAATCGCCTTTTCAAAATTTATCTTTGCCCTTTGCCAATCCCCGTCTCTAATAAGCAGCATAGCTCTAACACTATAAGGTCTGGAAATATTCGGATTGATCTCTAAGGCTTTATTAATATATAAATTGGCCTGTTTAGCAGACTCCTCTTTGCTCAAATCGCCATAAATATGAAGAAGCATATAGACATTGGCAATTTCGGCATAACCCTCTGCAAACAATGGATCTAATTTTATCGCTTCTTTGTACAACTCGATACTGTTTTCGAGGTTTTCTCGAGTTCTGTTATCTGCTATGCTCCGCCCCTTAGCAAAGAGTTCCGACGCCAAAATATTGGTGGTTGTTTCTGTATTTAATGCCTTTTCTTCTTCAGGAGAAATGAATATCCTAAGTTGTTTTACTATTTTTTGTGAGACCTCTTGCTGGATCCTAAAGGCATCTGATAAATCTTCATTGTAGTTGTCCGCCCAAAGATGTTCATCGTTGGCTTTTAGAAGCTGAGCAGTAATTAGCACTTGGTTGTTCTGTTTGCGAACACTGCCTTCCACAATGTACTCAACATCAAGTTCTTTGGCTATTTCAGGTATGGATTTGCCGGAGTTCTTGAATTGCATAACCGATGTTCGTGAGATTACACGTAATCCTCTTACTTTTGATAGATGTGTTAATATGTCTTCTGTAACACCCATACTAAACCATTCATTTTTTTGGTCATCACTTAAGTTTGTAAATGGAAGTACAGCAATAGATAATTTATCAGCAGAAACTGACGTAAAAACACCAGGTTTGATCCAAATTAAAGCGATAGTTGCCAACAGGGCAGCCATGATGACAATATTTAAGATCCTGTTACCTTTTGAACTCTTTGTCTCATTAACTAAATTCTTGGTCCTTATAATTCCGGAGGGTGTAATTTGGTAATGCCATGAAAAGAACATCCAAAGGGGTAATCCTAAAACGAGGGTAATAGTGATGAGTTGTAAAACCCAAAGGGGTGCATTCCAAATGGGGAGTACAGTTGAAAATACTTGTAGGACAAGCCAGGCAATGACCAGATAAGCCACCGTTTCCTTGAGTACATTCCTTCTCTTTAGCTCTTTGATTAATTTGTTCATATGCAGTACAACCCCCTTAAGTTAGCACATTTCAATCATAATGCTATTAAATTTAGAAAAGAGTAAATAAATGGCTTTCATTTAAAATCGGATGTCTATTTTACTGCTGCCAACTGTTACGGTTATGACCCAATGCCGGTGTGCATAGGCACCGGAAACTAGATTTTGGTATTAACTAAGATAGGAAATATGCGCTGTCCTGGGAGAGTGAGGTTTTATGGGCGTTGTTAATATACATTAGACGTAGTAATTACATCAAATTCTATGATCCAATCAGATGATTACGATGTTGATCTAATGAGTCGCATTTTGCCGAAAGGAGTTCGCTTGAAATATGTTCATAGGTAAAAAAGCCGTGACATAAAAAAATCATCCCAGGCAACTAGTGCCTGGAATGACCTTTAGATGCAGTACGCTAATTTAATAGGTGATCGTTCCCTCGCCGCTCATGATAAATGTCCCACTAGATGGGGAGTCTTCGAAGACGATAACAGTTTCGATGAATACACCCGTGGCATTTTCAAACCGTCCGCTTCCCCCGTCGAAGTTCAATGTTTCTACAAAAACGGTAGGATTGGCACCAATAAATTCAATTGAACTATGATAGCCTCTCAATTCGTCACCATTCGCTGCTGTGATCGTGATGGATCTAATACCAAGGTCACCTGGATTCTCAGAACACCATTCCTCTAACATGGTACTCCGTCCAAGATGTGTTATAGTTCCTTCGCCAATAGCATTTAGGGCCAAGGCTGCGCATGATTCACCATCACCTGGAAAAAAGCTGTAAGTGCCTTCAATTTTCTTTATTTTAAAAGGACGTTCTACCGCCGCTTTTAATTTGACCTCCTGATTCATCAAATCAAGATCGTCATTGCTCATTGAATCACTTGTGCAGGCAAACAGAGTTGCCGCCAATAAGGATAAAATTACAAATCGATTTTTCATAATTAATTGGTTTAGGTTGGTAATTATTGTGTTTGCTTTTAATCTTTGATTTCCTGTTTGAAGCAGGAAATACTATTTCCAAAAAGCTATAAAAATAGATTTGTGAAAAATTGCAGGTGATTGATAAAAAAGAATTGAGGGGAATAATCTTCTTAAAGTACGATTTAAATCACACATAAACAAATACTTAGACCGGGAATAAAAATTGTAGAGCCCTGCGGGTAAGACTATGATGACTGTAAAACTCCTTACTCGTATTACAACATATATGTCAGATGGTAAACGCGGTCAGAAAGATACTTCTCTATTTAATAAACGGTGCTTTTCCTGCCTGCCGACAGGTTTACATGCCTTAGGTATGCAGGGCCGGAACCGTCGTTACCAAGCGTTTTTAATCTGCTTTCATCAATCCATCTGCATTCTCTTTTACCAATAGGACAATTAGTGATTGGAATTCTTTTACAAAGTTCTCGCAATAAAACTATTCTGCTATCTTGATTGCCGGGGGAATTTCTTTATAACCTTCTACGAATGAATTCCATCTCTTGTCCCAGTCCAAACTTGTAAAAAAGCAGCTATGGATTATAGCTCTTTGTTAGCCACATTCTTTACTTTACTTCGTACGTGATTTCAGCATTTTCAAGTTATTCTTAAAAAGTATTCTATGCAGGAATAATCGGGGTTATTTAAGACTCCTTTATGTTCAGATGCAGGAAAGAAACGGCATTTACTTATCTTTGTCGCTGGCAAAGAATTGACACTCATCTTCTTTGCTTTCTCATGTGAAGTGTTCACTTCTTTTCATGCAATCACGGTAACACGCAATTTTAGCTTTGACCACTTGCATTCAATATAGTACCAATAAGTGCTATCAACTTGATTTAACTCTAATCAAATGAGAACAATATTATTTTTATTGATTCTGGGGTTTTTTTCCTTACATCCTCCTGCAATCAGTCAAACATTGGTTGATAATAACAATCTTCCCAATAAACTCGGGGTGTTTATCGATGGCTGTGAAGAGTGGGATGGAGGCTGTGATCTGGATTATATCAGAACGGAAATTACGGCCGTTGACTTCTACCGGGATAATCAAAAGGCCGATGTCTTTCTGCTGATTAACAGAAACAGATCTGGGGGAGGGGAAAACAATATCAACTGATTTTTATTGGTCAGCAAAACCTACATGCGGGGAGAAGAGACACCCTCTATGTAGATAACAAACAGACCGACACCGACTTTGAAGTGCGGGCAAAACTAACCCGGTTTATCAAATTAGGGTTAGCTCCGTACGTTGCGAAAACCAAAGCCGGAGAGGATATCGAAATCAATATGAAGACTGACTCTGGCATTCGTGAAGATTCCATACAGGAAAGCGTCGATCCCTGGAATTACTGGGTTTTCAATGTGGGGAGTGACGCCAACATTGAATTAGAGGAATTGAGCAGTGAAATCAATATTGGCGGAAACATCAACATTGACCGTATCACGGATGAATGGAAAATATCCCTATCCGGGAGAATAGATGAAAGGCTTAGAAGAACGATTCAAAAAGTACCAAGAGTTGATGAGAATGGCGATCCGGTTCTCGATGGAGACGGCAACCAGATCATCGATGAAGTCAGGAATAATTTTGATGTATCAGAATTTGGATTCAGTCATCAGCTTGTGAAGTCTATCTCCCCCCAATGGTCTTATGGATATGATATTGCAGGACGTCAGAATACCCGACTTAATTATCAGTTTCAGATCAGTTTCAGACCAGCTGTTGAGTACAATTTTTTTCCGGAATCCGTGCAGAATTCCAGATTTCTAAGAGTGAACTATGGGATTGAACTCAGGAATAATCGATATGTCGAAGAAACGATTAACGATGTTCTTAAAGAGACCAGGGTTCTCCATAGTTTGAGAGCCAGCCTGGGGCTAAATAGACGTTGGGGAAACCTGGAGGTGGGATATCGTGTTAGAAATTATCTGGATGATTTTAGCTTTTGGTCCACAGGTTTGAATATCAGAGCAGAAGTCCGTATCACTGGGAATTTTTCTTTTTATGTAAGGGCAGAAGCCAACTACGTAAAGGACCAGATTTATCTGGCAGCAGGAGACTTCACCGAACAGGATATTTTGAGCGGGAGGGTAACCTTACCCTCAGCTTATAACATCGATACCAGATTTGGGTTTAATTATCGGTTTGGTTCTAATCTCAATAACTTCGTCAATCGAAGATTTTTTGGAAGGGCCAATTTTGTTGGGAATGATTAATAAACTCTAATGTAGAATAATTTCCCACGCTCTGGCCGGCGATGGGCCTGTCTGCCGGCAGGCAGGCTATAGCCGTTGTTGTGCTTAGGGGTTATTTTTTTCTGCCCTGTAATTTTGGCCTGTTTTGAAACCACAATATGCCAATAATACAAGAAGCCCTGTTTGTAGAATAAACATAATTTTCGATAAGATGCTCAAAGCATCTCCAACGGGATTCTTATCCTCCTTGAATTCGGCATTACTTGATGGGTTACTGAAAAAATCCAAAATACCAATTGTCTTTCCAAGAACGATTATGAACAATATCGTGGCAATGATGAGTATTACATTGGCCGTATAGTTCTTAAAATTCCGTTTTATAGTTCGGAAAAGATAGACAATGAAAAAAGTGAATACACCTAGTAGAGGAACCATCTGAATATTCGCAATAACAAAATATGTATCATAAATATTGATATCGAAAGTGGTGTCAGTTTTAAAGGCGTCAGGTCCCAAAAGAACTAGTGTTAATACTAGCACAATTCCAAAAGTTCCTATTAACCAAAAAATTTCTTTTCTAATCAATTTTAAAAGTCAATTCGGTTTTTTATAATGAAGCACAACGACCGGTGTTTATGACGGCTGTGATTTTCGAAGTAAGTTCTTGTCTATGTAGCCGAACAAATTATAAAAACTAACTTCAAATTAGTTTGTGACTCTCTGGGTCTTGTTCTCACTTTATTTGCATCCTTCATCTTTGCCCCCCGACAGTTGCCAACTTGTTCCTTTTAATCAGTCATGGCTAAAACGTTTAATCAAGTCCGAGTTTACCTTTCACCGACTCAAATATTTTGCCTGAACTGAAACCTACCCCATTTTTAAATACAATTTCCATGTTCCTGATATTAGAAACATCTTTTGATAGATCGCCATTTATGAGAATTAGATCTGCTTTTTTACCGACTTCAACACTTCCCGTTTCCTCAGCAACTCCAAGATAATTGGCACCATTGAGTGTCGACAATTTTATTGCTTCTTCAATATTAAATCCACCTTCGATCAGCAATTCAATCAACCGTTGATTAGAATAACCAGCAATTGTCCTTCCGGCTCCGGTCGGGTCTGTTCCAACTACAACTTTACCGCCCATTGTGTGGAATCGCCTTATTCTCCTCATATCATTTTTAAAGCCCTTATATTCCAGGGAATCGTATTTTGAATTGGCATACTGGTCGTATATGCCTTTTATTTGCTCCAGTAAAAACGGGGCCATGGCCACATCACCGCCTCCAGGTACAATCTCCCTCTCATTGAAAGGTTCAAATACGTTTGGAGTGTAGGTGATTGTAACATTCTTTTTAATCAGGTGCTCCATTAAATTCTTCAACTCCGGGTCGTTGTCATTCAGATTCAATAAGGATTGGGCAATTTTACCGTTGTCGCACTCATTCTCTTTTTTATCAGGTATAAAATCAGAGGATGCGGCAAACCCGTGTTCAAGGTTATCAATACCAAGATCGGCTGCTTCCCGATAGGTAATAGAGCATAAATGTCCGGTCACTTTCATGTTTCTTGAATGAGCGGCTTTGATGATCCTTTCCAAATCGTCCTTGGTGATATTATTGTAGGCCTTTACCGAAGTGACCCCCTTATCTGCCCAATAATTTATCCAGTTTTCAATGCTTTCATCTCCGTAGAGCGATTGTAACTGTGGGATAAAACCTTGTCGTTCTATGTGAGGTGTGGATACGTCAATATTGGGACCCACCATTTTTCCCTGATTAATAAGATTTTTGATATTCAAATCGGTATTTGCTTCAATACTACCCGCAGTTCTCATGGTTGTCACGCCTCCTGCCAAGTACATTTTCGGGAAAGTATTAGTCATGTGAACTGCCTTATAAGCTCCTTCAAAAGGTTTGGCATAGAATAAGTGTTCATGCAGCATAACAAGACCCGGAATTACGGCTTTACCACTGCCATCAATCACTTTTGCGGTAGGCGGAATATTAATCTTCCCCGAATCGCCTATAGCGGTTATGTGGTCTCCGGTAATAACAATGTCTTGATTTGTTCTAACCGGTCCACCTGTTCCGTCTATCAGAGTTATATTTCTTAGTGCAATAACCGGTTCTTGGATTTCTATGTATTTAGTTACTTCTTCGGAAAACGGCTGTCCGCACACTACACATAACGGCAACAGTAAAATAAAGAGAAGAGTAATGATTTTTTTCATAATTGGTTTATTTCAGTCTATCAGTTGTCTGTTAACATAATAGTGTCCAAGTCATGATCAGTAAGATGTCACCTGTCAATTGTGAACTAACCTAGTCTCACCTCTGACTGGCAACGCGCTTGGCTAAGGTTTGTTGCTTGAGTGCGCCGCGCCGGCCTCTGGCGGGCAGGCCCCGGCGAACCAGATTGTTTTAACTAAGATAGGAAATAAGCACAGACCTCGAAGAGCAATCATGCTGTTCGCCTTTGGTGCAAGTATAGGTGTTGTTGGCAGTTGTTATCATTTTTTCTTTACATACTTGAAGTCCTTTTTCCCATCCTGAATTTCAATCTTGGTGATATTTCCCAGCGGGATTGCTTTAGCCATCCCAAGGAATCTGGAGCGGTGACCATATAGGGTATCATTTTGAACTACAAATCTATCGAAGTAGAAGATGGTTCTTTTTCCATCTTCAGTGGTTATCCTCGATTCGATTGAAGGACTGTTTTTTACTTTTACAGGATTCCCGCTCTTATCAATACAACTTATTTGATCAATTGGATTTGCAAGATACTCTGCAATATCACCTGCTGGCCCCCGAGTCCTTACCATGATCAATGATGTTGAATCAATCTCGGAAAACTGACCTCTGAAAGATTCAATAGGTATGAAGTAAGTCTGACAACTGCAAATGATTGAACAAAGGGTAATTGCCAGGATTTTCGATTTCAAGTTCACACGTATTTTTTTTAATAACTGCCAACGGTACCGGCCCTGCATACCTTCGGCATGTATACCTGCCCGCAGGCAGGGCGCCTTGAGTCGCCAGCCTTCCGTCTTGTTTTTGATAGTCCCTAAAATAGCAAATAAACCCGGACCTCATAGGGCAATTAACCATAGCCATTGTTGCACATAGCTTATTTTCTTTTTTCAAAATATACGACCCTTTTATCTAGGTTATAAATAATGTTGAAATCAAGTAAAAGTCTTTGTCCAATTAAGCCATCTGCCAAACTGTTATCACGTTTATTTATCGGATCAACCTCAAACATCACCGGAACATTTCTCCATTTATTACCGCCAAATGATACAGATTTAACCTTGCTACTTATGTTAGACGTAATTGTTGAATCTGCTCCAAATCCTTTTTTAAAATGCTGTTTTTTATTCCCATTGATTAATTGATGTTCTTTAACTGTTTTGTTATGAAATGACAAGAAATTGTCGGCACCTGTATCAATCTCGAAATTCAGAGAGATTTGTTCATCTCTATTTCTCGGAATTACATCTACCATTATACCAAATAAGTTGGATTCCAAGGTGGTTAGTTTTACGGGGTCACTATTTCCTTTGTATGTGTACGAAAGAGGATCATAAAAAATAATTTCTCCTCTGTCAATATTCGTTTCTGTAATGAACTTTTTGAGTAGGTCATAGCCAATGACACCATCGACATTTGTATTTAAATACTCGCTCAAATGATTTAAATCCATCAAGATTAAATCAATGTTGTTTAACTTAATTTTTCGACCGATTTTCAGGATGTTTGATGTGGATTCCTTGGACAATAAAGTCTTTCCTGAAGTCGCGATTTTGGATTCTGCATTTATATTTAATGCAAGCTGTTTTGCCACTTTAGTTTCGACAACTGTTATGCCTGCCCCTGAATCAAAAAGAAAATTCAGAGGATTTTCATTATCATTAATCGTCACTTCCAGGAAAATTAAATTTTCTACAAGGTGGATTGGAACAGATTCGATTATGTTCTGTGATGTGACTTGAAATGAGGCAAAAATTGATAAGAATACTATAGAGTATTTGGTCATTTTCAAAGTATGCATAACGGTTCCGGCCCTGCATACCTAAGGCATGTAAACCTGCTTCAGGCAGGTATGACACGGCTCTCGAGTGCCTAGGCCCCAGCGATCCAGATTTGTTTTATCTAAGATAGGAAATAAGCGCAGACCTTTCATAGGGATGGGCTAAAGTCCTTGTTGTGCGTTCGGGATTATTCCCCTGAAGTTTTCACTCCAATCTCGTCAAAAAAATCCCATATTTCATCATAGATGAAAGTTCGTTCTTCGGCACTAAAATTGCCATGTCCTTTACCTTCAATTTTGACCAGCTTATTTTTTATTCCAAACTCTTTGCACAATTCATGGAGTTTTTCAGATCCTTCAATGGGGACAAAAGGATCCTGAGTGCCCTGGACAGAAATAATAGGAGGACTATTTTGGCCTAGATAAGTAATCGGGGACAGAGACTTTGAAGCTATTTCAAAATTATCTTCAGGATCTAGCCATGGATGACCCCTAAATTCCTGGAACATTAGATTTGAAGATCCGTTCCAATTAATTATGGCACTTACTTTGTAATCATTTTCAACTACATATTTATTGCCACATAAAGAATCATTCTTTTCTAAAAGACCGGTCATCAAAGCAAGGTGAGCACCGGCAGATTCTCCTGCGGCTACAATATTATTGGTATCAAAATAGTACTCGTCTGCATTTTCATAGATCCATTCTAACGCTTTTCTCGCATCCACTACGGCAGCAGGTGCTTTTGCAACATCGGCTAATCGATAATTAATATTTACAATGGCCCATTTTCGAGCCGCGTATGGCATTAAATCAATTGTTGATGCAGCCTTATCTCCAGCCATCCAACCTCCTCCATGCATAAACAATAAAACTGGTCTTTTCTTTCCTTCATATTTGTACCATGGGTCTTTTCCAAGATAAATGCGTGGAGCAATGACATCTAATTTTATTTCAAAATCATCTACAATGTGATAAGTGATGTCAGGTATGATACTAGCACTTAAATTGAGGTTGACAATTGGGTCAATTTTAATTTCTTCTTTCATTTTATTAGAGCATGAAAAATTACATATACCGGTTATGAAAACAAGAATTGTATAAAATGAGTACTTGTTTTTCATGAATATAATTCTCAGTAGGTAGTTGTTATTAATGATGACATACAACGCCTAAGGATCATCAGTAAGTTGGCCTGAGTCGCGTAGACCTTTCAAATATCTAAAAAGTATTGGATAATACCGGCCATTGCAAATAGCTCAGTTAGCTCATGGGTGATAGTGTTTATTGGAAGTTTTTACAGCATTCGAGATCGATTCAGGCATGGGATAATACAGGAAACATCCAGTGTTTATTTGTGAATAAGTCATACGTATCCTTCAGCATAAAAAGTGTGTCTGTGCCCTTTAATAAATGCTTTTCAAATCCCGACTCGTCCAAAGGTGTAAATCCCAATGCTACTTGAGTAATGCTTTCATCAGCCATGGCCTGGATTACGTCATTGATGTCTAGAGGTTTTATTGAGAACACATCATCCAGGTATAAGGTGTTACCTTCAAAGTGTGCGATGGTTATTGCATTGAGCTCTTCTACATAAAAAACGCTATTTCTCTTATATGACTTACAGTAAAACATGATCAGTGAGGCGTTGTTTCTCATAGATATCTGTGATATCGGAACCGACTCTTTAACCATTTTCGTTAGGAATGCCAGATCTGTCTGATCTTCCATGTTCAGTTTCTTCCAGGATGTAGAAGTGCTTTGTGTGTCTATTTTTTTTGAGTGTTGATATTCCTCTACGATCTGGAAATTAAACTTTGGATAGAAATCAAGGACTGTATCATTTGCAAAGAGATAGATAAAATCAGCATGGTCTTTCCATTCGTTCATTACTCGTTCCATGATGAACCTGTTAAGTCCTCTATGACGGTATTTTTCGTCTGTCATAACCGTCCCAATCTGAATACCTACTTTTCGCTCATTTTCGAAATCAAATTCAATTCTATTTATGGAAACATTAGAGATTACCTGGTCGCGATGCAACAGCGAATATGGGATATAATAATCCCCCCAAAACCCCTCTCGGTACCAGTCTTCCAGGGTGAATCCAAAGGTGACCTCAGTTAATTGATTGAAGCTTCTTCTGAGGTTGTGGTCGTGTTTATAGTCTTTGGTAAAGCCAAATCGAATGTCACACAGTTCAACGTATTCCATCATTTTTCTTTTAGCAAGTATTCCATTGCCTGATCCAAAGCTTTTGTAAATTTTTTTGACGTATCAAAATACCTTAGTCCGTACTGACCACACGTTTTTTCAATTCGTTTACTGTATTCCACCATGTTGCGAATATGGTCTTCGACATACTGCTCTGGTTCTTTCGTCAGCCAGTCTTTTTTATCACGATGGTATTCATATACCTCTTTTACTTTTTGCTGAACACTAACGTGTGCATAGCCTAAGAAGCATACTCTAATCAGACTCGGATATTTTTTTAGGAAATCAATGATTAATTCGGGAAGTACAGCTTCACCTTCAATGACTATGTCGGATTCAGACCATATGATACTTTCAAGCATCGCCTTCAAATAATCCCAGAGTCTTTCAGCAATTTCATCGGGCCATAATTTGTCATGGATGCCATATTCAGGAATGCCATTGGTAAACCCCATCACCAGCCAGTCAATCGATAGATAGGGAATTCCTTGCTTTTGCATGAATTTTTGAGCTAGTATGCTTTTTCCCGATCTCGAAGTCCCACTGATGATGTAGATCATTTTATTTTTCCTTTAAGCTTCGTCTATATGCCAGGGGTGACTTTTGTTAGGTGAATTTCATCTATCGGTTCCGGCCCTGCATACCTAAGGCATGTAAACCTGCCGGCAGGTGGTTATGGCTCGGGTGCCCGTCGACAAGAGGGATACCTCGATGTCCGGACCTTTCCATTATTGATTAATTATCTCTAAAGTAGGAAAATTTCCCAAGTCCTGGCCGGCGATGGGCCTGCATACCTAAGGCATGTAAACCTGCCGGTAGGCAGGTTATAGGCGTTGTTGTGCACAGTTTTATTTCCTTCCTCTTACAAATAATCTAAAGGCAAAGAAAAAGGGTAATCCAAAAAAAATATAAGGAAGAACAGAATAAAACATTTTAACCGAATCATTCAAAAGACTATTCGGAACCGTTACAGACCCCAGAATTAAGCCAACTGATGTGAAAGCTACCAATAGACTCAGAATTCTCAACATTAGGGATGCATTTGAATATTGAGATCTGGCGTTTTCCATGGTAATTTTAACCGGATAGTTTAATATCCATGGGCGATTCGCAAGCTTGAATAAAAAGTATGAGATTACACTAAAGATAATAGGAATGACCCACAAAACATCCTTGTTCGCTAACCCATTTTCCTTTGTTGGCCAATTAAAAAAAATTGAGACTTGCTCTGGTATTTGCTTGTAGTTGAATACAAGTAGAAGAGCAGATCCCAGGAGTAAAGTGTAAGCAGAGATCACTATTGTCTTTGTAAACAATGTCCTTTCTTGTTCGATTATAGGACGCTCCATATAAAATTATGCACAACGGTTCCGGCCCTGCACCTTCGGCATGTAAACCTGCCAGAGACAGGGCGCCTTGAGGCGCCAGCCTTTCCGGTTTTGTTTTTTATCAGACCTAAAATAGAAAAAAAACCAAATCCAGGCAGGCGCAAAACTATAGCCGTTGTTCTATGACTTTTCACGGTTGTGCCCTTCTTTTGAGGATTCTATAAATTGGATAGCTGAGAAGAATCAGACCTCCCGTAATTTTTGCTTTATCGTTCAGAATGAAAGTAGTGACTTGCCAACCATAGTCTTTAGAGAATTCTAAGCCATAGTAGAGGAAGAGAATGACCATGGCAAGTACAAAAAGAATAAATGCCGCTTTAAGGTTTTTTCTATTCATAAATCTCCAAAAAAATAAATGGTACATAACGGTCTCGTATAACCGTCAGTTTTAATTTCGGTTATACGTTGTTGGCAAAAATATTTGCATTTAAAATGTTTCGTATTTTATTCTCATCATCAACTCCAATATTCTCTAAATTGAAATTAAATTCAGAACCATTCTTTCTTAGAATATGCAAACGATTATTTTCAATTTTATAAGATTTAATATCTCCAAAGTTGATATTCCTTGGCCAGAAGGAATTCAATTTGATAATTAATCCCATTCTATTCCAGCCTACATAATTCTTAAAAAAGAATTGCTTGCTCATTAGAAAAATAAAAAATCCAAAACCGATAATTCCAGAAACCGATTGAAGCACAGAACCACGGTTGTTGAAAGCTGAGTAAATGTAAATACCAAGGAATATGATCATTGGAATAGCCAACACTTTTTTTGACCGGCTATCCATTTTATCAAAGTATATTCTTTTCATTTACGTAATTGATTTAATTAGTCTGTAACCATAGAAAACGCCAATTAAGGACATAATTCCACAAATCCAGTATTCACCTTTTGAAAAGTAACTTATTCCTCCGATTATTCCGAAAGCAGCCCATAATAGGTTTGCTATGATTTCACCTTGGTGTGATTTATTCTCTTTATCTCGATCATTCATATTATTACCAACGGTTATGTTTGCCTGCCTGCCGCAGGTAGGGCGCCTGGAGCCGATGAACCATAGGCGTTGTTGAACTACGTTTTACTAATTACCTGTTTCACAGTAGATATAAAGCATATCATCGACTGAGTTATCACCCAGCTCCTTAGCCTTTCTAAGATCTTCACATGCACTTTTTGTTTCTTTTCTTGAAGGTGTTAGGTTCCCCTTTGAAGTCAGGAGATTTATTTTGGCCACTCCTCGATTAGCATAAGCCTGATATGCTTTGGGGTAATCTTTTATTATTCTAGAATAATCGTTAATTGCCAGTTCTAAGTTATCTGTTAGGCTATATGCAGAGGCACGAAGAAAGATTACTTCAGCATCTGACGGATTCGAATTAAGAAATTGATCGCAAAATGCAATAGTTGATTCCGGATTTCCTTGTTGATAGTTAATAAGAGCCAGCCAATAAAGAGAGTTTTCACTCATTTTTTTATCACTGCCCTTGGCCATTACATATTTGAAATCCAATGTTGCCTCTTCGTAGCGTTGAGCTTGAAAGAATGCCAGGCCTCTATCTACAAAAGAGGCCATGTCTGTACTGTCAATACGGATGGCTTCGGTAAAATCTGCAATCGCTTTATCATATTCTTTCATTTTTGAATAAGTAAGTCCTCGGTTAATGAGGCCTCTTTTTATTATTCGAGGCTCATCTGTAGCTTCAATAAAGCGTGTGTATAGTGGTATTGCTTTTTCGAATTTATTTGCGTTGTAATAGGAATTGCCTTGCTGATAAAGGCTCATTAGCTCATCAGATTGCGCAGAACAAATAGAAACAAAGAATATTGCGATAAAAACAATTGGGTAAGATCTCATATTAAAATGCAGTACAATGGTTCCGGCCCTTCATACCTAAGGCATGTAAACCTGCCGGCAGGCAAGGCGCCCGGAGGCGCCAGTTATGCGTCTTGTTTTGTTATTCCCTAAAATAGTGAATAATCCCAGACCTAAGGAGGCTGTGAACCATAGGCGTTGTTGGCTTACGTTTTTATTCAGTTACCTCCTGTTGTGCTCTGCCTTTTTCAAATCCATCTTTAAAACCTCTTTTAAAATCATCCCATTCATAGATCAAAACAATCAAAAACATAGTTAATGCTCCAAATAGGAAGAATTTTATGTCTCTTTTCGAAATTTTCATACTCTTAAATATCTAATTAAAATATTAAATGAATGAAGTAATTTAAATGTATACCAACGATTCCAGCTATGGTTTGCCTGTCTGCCTCGGGCAGGGCGCCTGGAGGGGCCAGCCTTCCGTCTTGTTTGTTAATTCCTAAAATAACGAATAATCCCAGACCTTTGAGGGCGATGAGCCTTAGCCATTGTTACCTGCTGTGTTTTCATATTTTAATTGCTTTTCCGATTATTGGAATTATACATTTTATTTTTTGAGTTTTTGCTCTTAGTCTTTCTTCAAACTGTTTAAAATCTTGTCCAAGGTTATGGATAGGAATAACAGTTTTTGGATTGATTGACAAGGTGGTTTCTACCGCTTCGTTAATGTTCATTGTAAATTTCCCACCCATTGGAACAAACGCAATGTCAATATCTTCAAGGGATTCCATTTCGGTTAGGAAGTCAGTATCTCCCAAATGGTAGAATTTCAATCCATCTATGGTAAGAATAAATCCTACTCCCTGTCCTTTTTTATGTTGCTTTCTCGTTGATGTTCCGTGTTCAGTATTATATGCGTGAACAATGCTCAGTTTGATATTGTGTTCAATTTCAATCTCCTGTTTCGGTTCTATAATTGTGAATTTGCTACCTAGCTCTTTTAGGCAACTTTTTGGCGCAAAAATTCGTGTGCTTTGATTTGCTAGTCGATTTGTTGTTTCTTTTTTACAATGGTCTTTATGGTGATGTGTGATAAATATGAAATCTGCTTTTTCAAGTCCATTAGGCAATCCATCAATTGGATCTGGCCATTTTGAAAACTCAGTTTTGTCAGAATATTTAGAGAAATATGTTCTCAAATAGGCTGGGTCGAAATAGACTATTCTCTTGTTAATTCGCAGCCGTATCCAAGAATTTGGGAACCAAGTAATATCTGTTGCCAATTCTCATTCCATTTTAGTTTAAACTCAGCAAGATTAAGTTGCTCTTCGCATTGCAGGTAATAACGGTTCCGGCTATGGTTTGCCTGCCTGCCGGCAGGCAGGGCGCCAGCCTTCCGTATTATTTTTATTAATCCCTAAAATAGCAAATTATCCCAGACCCCGGAGGGCGATAAACCATAGCCGTTGTTGTACAACGTATTTATTCTGATATACTCACGAGACTTTTCCCATAATAAAGAGTAGCTAGTGCGATAGCAAAGCAAGGAAAAAGTAGGCTGCCAAAACCGACAATAAATCCGTGGAGAACCATGACCAAAATAAAATACAGCAGAAAGCCTACTCCGTACTTTAAAGTTCTCTCCAGATTATTCATGCTTTTGGTTTGATAGACGATGAAAATTGGAATCAGAAAACTCAAAAGAACTGCAGCGAATTTACTGTTAAGATTGGCGTTGGAATCTAACGTTAGATATCCGAAAATACCCATCAAGACAAAGTTTAGAATTAGCAGAAAAAAACCTTCTGCAACGAGATCTCCGATAGATCTCTTTTTGGTCATGGCTAGGTGTTCTGCTATTGAGTCTAGTTCGATGCCCAGTTCTCCCGCAAGAGAACGGACTGTATTCAAGCGAGGCTTGTTCTTGCCATTCTCGATCCTTTGAATAGTACGCAAATTGATATTCGTACGGTCTGCGAGTTCTTCCTGCGTTAAACCTTTATGTTGACGGGCTTCTTTGAGTAAGTTTCCTAAATTTTCCAATACACGGTGTTTCTCCCAAATTTAAGAAGTATGACCAGAAATGATAGCGGCTCTGACACGACATTATCACGACAATTTGAAATGTCGCCTGGGTGTAACTGTGAATATTTGTAAAACGGTTCCGGCCCTGCATACCTAAGGCATGTAAACCTGCCGCAGTCAGGTATGGTTTGGCGCCTCAATGGACGGACCATTCCAGTTTTAATTAATAAACCCGAAAGTCGGAATTTTTCCCAAGCCCTGGCCGGCGATGAGCCTGTCCGCCTCAGGCGGAGCTATAGCCCTTGTTAGGCGACATTTTTATTTTCAAACCTTGGAATTTCTTCAAAGTCATCTTTTTTCTCGTCCCTTTCCTTTTCGATGTCATAATCATCTTGAAGTCCAAGCCAGAACTTTGCAGAATTCCCAAAATATTTACTTAGCCGAAGTGCTGTATCTGCAGTGATTCGGCGATTTCCTTTAATTATTTCTGATATCCTTGTTTGTGGAATCTTCAGATCTTTCGAAAGTCGGTATGCTGATATTTCCAAAGGTTCCAGAAATTCGAATTGTAGAACTTCACCAGGATGTACATTTGCTAACTTTTCCATATCGGTCATTTTTAATGATAATCAACAATTTCCACTTCGCTTGCGTTTCCTTTGTGCCATTTGAAAATTATCCGCCATTGGTTGTTTATTCTGATACTGTAAAAGCCCTTAAGATTTCCACTCAGTTTTTCGAGTCGATTTGAAGGTGGAATTCTCAGGTCTGCGATATCTTGTGAATTGTTCAACATCCTTAATTTCCTTCTACCTACGTTCTGAATCTCAATGGGCATTTTTTTGACTCGGAAACCATTCCAAATCTGTTCGGTCTGTTTT
Organism: Muriicola jejuensis; assembly: GCF_010671595.1. GTDB lineage: Bacteria > Bacteroidota > Bacteroidia > Flavobacteriales > Flavobacteriaceae > Muriicola > Muriicola jejuensis. Next base: position 1,764,921 of record NZ_JAABOP010000001.1, read on the forward strand.
GAGCCAAAAGAAATGATCATAGTCACGTATTACGTTACTAACGTTAAAGGTAAGTATTTATTTCGGTTTACGAAAGAATGCTGGAAAATGTTGCCTAACGGTTGGGCTATGATTTCGTTGCGGACATTTCCAACGGAAATTGTCCGGGAGAAATCGGACCGTGTTAATGGTTAATAGGTTTAAATTTAGTGATAAAGCTGCAATGAATTATAGCCGGTGTTAGTGGCAGTAGTTTTAAATTTTATTTAATTCGGAACATACGGAATCGCTTCAGTACTATGGTACTCAATATAGAATACAAGGTTCCGAAAGCCATACATACGAAAATGTAGATAAAGCCTCTGATAGCTGGGTTTAATTTTGTCACGGCTATTGAATCTATAATGTCTTCTTTAGATAATTCGGAGCTATTTGAGGCAAGCTCCTGGTTATAATACTCGACTACTTGAGAAGAAAGGTCTGGAACAATATAATTGTTAAGGATTATAATATAGATTGTATATAATGCCCCACTCAAGAGTCCGGCTAATAGGCCAATTTTCACTGTTCTACGCAATGCAAAAGAGGAAGGGTCAAGTTTTCTAAATCGGTACACGGCAAAAAATACAGACAAGGCAAATATTGTCCAATATACATAGTTTAGTGTTTGTTCGTTTCGAACAATCATACCTGTTTTATATCGTATGATGCCAATGCTTATCACCACTATGCCTAAGGTTGCGCCTAGCACCATTCCAATTTTAATTGGGAGATTTTTGTATGGTATCATGAAATGAATATTTTCTGATAAGACGAGAGTCAGGCTTAATTTGTAACAAAGTGTATAAAGGTATCTATTTGATGCCCTTCAAGTATCAAAAATCAAGCTTTGGCATAGCAGTGTGGGACCATTGCCACTAACGGTTCCGGCTATGGCCCGACGCCTCGATGGACGGACCATTCCAGTTTTAATTAATAAACCCTAAAGTCGGAAAATTTCCCAAGCCTTGGCCGGCGATGGGCCTGCCTGCCGGCAGGCAGGCTATAGCCGTTGTTGCGCTTTGTACTTCAATCACATAATTAATGACAAAAATCCTGCAATACTTAGAAGTATGATTATGCAGGCTAAAAGGATCGAAATAATTGTAAACACTCTTTTTGGTTTTTTGTACCAATAAAATAAAAGGAATGACAACAGAAAGGATTGAATAACCAACTCCGGAAGAAACAATAATTGTTTGCTTATGGGAATTGTTGTATAAATCATTCCGTCTATAGAACCAATCGCAGGTCCGAATGTGGCCAGAATAGACAATCCGATAAAAAGCATCCAAAGTTTTAACCATCCACGTTCCTGATTCAGGAATATTGTTCTAAATGGCCAAAGTACCGCAGCAAAGATGGCACCTCTAAAAATTTGTAAACCAGGACCTAAAGCGACCCACGGTGAATTTATGGGCTTCATGAATGTTACAAGATTTTCAGAGGAGAAAACACTTCCATAATCAAAGGCATTCATTGTTATTATTCCAACAATAAAATAGGTGATGACATGTAGGGCGGTTATCCGCAACAAAAAAATGCCGAAAGTATCATTTTTTGTATTCATGAGGTTTGTCGATTATTATCGGTCGGTATAAAGCATAACGGTCCTGGCTATGGTCCTGCGCCTCACTGCGCAGACCTCTCCGGGAATGATTAATAAACTCTAATGTAGGGAAATTTACCAAGCCTTTGACGGCGATGAGCCGTTCTACCTGAGGCGGAGCTATAGCCGTTGTTGGCATTTCATTTTTTATTCCGATATTCTGGCAACTCTGATACTCTACCAATAAATTATACGAAAATTCAATTATGCATCGTCTTTGTTTAAATTTTCGGACTCTTGTTTTCGCAGGGTTCTCCAGATTGGTCGAAGTAACAGACGGGAAAACATATAACAAACTAAACCAAGTGAATAGATCAAGGAAATATAAAATGGCCCGAATTCTCTTTTGAACACTATATTAAAAGCATTAAGAAAATTTATTGCTATAATTAGAAACCCAACTACGAATAATAAATAGATTATTATTTTATTGAAAGATTTATACGTCTTGAAATTCTTGAGTCGAGTTGCAATGTCAATAGAGAAATAAGCATAGATAATACACGTCATACCGCTACTAATCGCCCATACTGTTGATTCATTTATGTCGAAATTCATCAGCAATAAGGGTAAAGTTGAATAAAAAGCGCTCATTAGTCCAGTATTTACCACAACAGCTAATCCCACCGCATCTCCTCTCCTAATTATTTCCCCTTTTTTAAACTGAAATGTACCGATAATACCTGCAAAACCCGCAACGGCAATGGCAACTTGTATAAGTGTTAGTAGTTGGTCAGCGTTTTCCATTAAATTAGTTGCTTCACTTTATATTTCTTTTCAATAAGAATTCTGTCCCTATTCTAGTGACTATAATGAATGCCAATGGTCTCGGCCCTGCATACCTAAGGCATGTAAACCTGCCGGCAGGCAGGGCGCCTGCAGGCACCGACCTTCGGTATTGTTTTTGTTAATCCCTAAAATAGCAAATAAACCCAGACTTCTGAGTGCGAAAAACCCAAGGTGTTGTTGTAATGGGTTTACTTTATACGATTATATTTTCTTCGATAATAAAATAATGAAAGACTATCTGGGTCATGATCTCTCAGGATCATTTGCTTTTCGGTTAACAACTCTACAACATAATACCTAGATCCCATTCTCAAAATAGAGTCAATTAGTTTATACACAAATTCTTGTTCGCCTAATGCCTCCCATCCTGTTAGATCAGAGTTTAATTGAATAATCATCCCATTACACGAAAATTCAAACTCTTGATCCGTAAAAATGTCCCTGCCAGTCGTCGTGTCGTCTTCAAGATCTTCATGATAACATTGCCATTTACCAACTAGCTTTTCGTTGCCTGTCTGAGTAGTTAACCAAGAAACTAAAATTACAATTACAAGAGAGATCAACATCCTCATAGAAAAATGGATTACAACGGTTTTGTCCCTGCATACCTGCGGCATGTAAATCTACCGTCATGTAAAAAATAGTAAAGTGCCAGATGGCAGGTATAATTACCTGACTTATTTTACAGGTATGAACATTCATAAGGGATCAAATACTTTCGGCAGAATTTATATTCCGGGGGATTGGATCTTCGTAAGTATTTCCTGAAATCTTGGTTCATTTTGCAGTGTTTTGAATTTTGGTATCAAACTTAAAAAAACTGCAAAACCAAAGTCGGAATTAGAGACCCCCTGTTCAAGATAATCCAAAGCTCTGTTCTTTTCGTTTCTTTCTAAAAGGATATCAGCGATAAATAGATTTAGATGAGGTTCTCCGGATGAACTTCTGTCCAGTAATTCCTGCAAATACTTATCGGCATTTTCCTTATCTCCCATCTTAAAATAAGTGTTTGATAAAGAAGCTACATTCCATCTGGCAGCTAAAGGTGAATTATCATAGGCTTTGGTGAGATATTTAAGGGCCTCCTCATATTGCTCATTGTAGTAAAGACTCCACCCTAAGAAAGTGTTGAAAAAGGGAATATCGGCTTTAGCGACACTTAAGCCATAATAGAATTTAGCCCGCAGATAATCTCCCTCCTTCATTGCGATATTTCCCAGATCCCAATCATATAGGACATGGCCCGGATCTATGTCTTTCGCCTGTTCTGCGATTTCTTTGGCTCTGTCCAATTCACGGGAGGCGATAAATGCAGAAACAGCCGTGCATATGCAATAATTGGTGGGAATTCGCGGCCAGGAACTGATCCTGAACGCGCGTTCAACATCTTCTTTTGCGTTTTCTATTTTATTCTGGGAATAGAGTTTCAAATTTGCCCGTACCAGAAAAATATCTGACCCTTCGGGATCATTTTCAAGCGCTTTTTCGATATAAGGCATGGCCAGTGCCACAGACTCAGATGTACTCCTTTTAATCCCAGGTACAAAGTCTGCAGAAGCACCAGCCGTATATCTCCAGGCTAATAGTGTATGGGCTTGTGAAAAATTCTGATCTAATTTGATCGCTTCCTCCAAAAATCTCGTTCCATTTTCCAAACCCTCAGGACTTAATTTATTGATCTCCGATTTTGCCTGCAGATATAACCTAAACGCCTCTCCATTTTTTGTGCTTGGATTTTCCAGATCACTCTTTTCTGCAGAAGTCAATTCTATATTGAGATTCTCTGCTACTTTCCGCGCTACAGATAGTTGGATCATTTGAGCGTTGCTCATTTCTTCATTGAGGGTATTATTCCATATCCGCTCTTTCGTGAAAGGGTCTATCAACTCTAGAGAAAGCCTGATCCGTTTATCTTCTTCGAATAAGCGATAACTACCCGCAATCAAATATTTTACCCCCAGTTCTTCTGCAATTTCTCTTTGTGGCATTGTCTGGTTCTTATATTGGTAAGTAGAAGTGAAAGCCGAAACCGTTATCGAACTGATCTTTGCCAACTCATCAATAATCTCCTGGGTTACCCCATCGGAGAAATATTCGAATTCATCCGTGTTGTTCAAATTGATCAGAGGCAGTACGGCAATTGAGTTTTCTTTAGCTGTAGCTTCATTTCCTGTTAAATAATTGAAGAGGAAAAAAGTTGTGATCAGAATGGCCAGTACTCCTGCGAACTTCAATAATCTTTTTGGCTTACGACTTTGCTCTTTGAATTTTCCCACCATTTTGGACCTTTCGGGAACGGAGAGGCCTTTATTCTCTAAGGCGAAAACCTCTAATGGCTCATTGACATTCTTGAATTCAAAAGAACCAAGGGATTTGAGGCTGAACTCATTTTTGTTTTTGATCTGGTCCCTGATGGAACCGGAGATAAGTACAGAATTCGGAATTCCCATAGATTCGATCCGGGAAGCGATATTGACTCCATCACCAAATACATTATTCTCTGTAAATACAACTTCTCCCAGGTGCATCCCTATCCGGATGGGAAGATTATTTTCCCGAAATTCAACCTGTAAAGAAATGGCACATTGAACACCCAGGGTAGTACTGTCAAATGACAGGATACAGGCATCACCGTAGTACTGCACTATATGCCCTTCAAATTTTGCTACATGATTTCCGAGTATTTTTTTAAAGATCTGAAGCAATTCCAAGGCTCTTGCTTCATCCTCTTGCATCATCGCAGTGTAGCCGGCGATGTCGGCCAGGAGGATCGTATTTAATTTTCGTGTTTCTTTCATCTTATCATCTTGAGATAAAATGCCTTATAGAAATGTTACAATTCCATCAACTGTCTACGCTTCGGGCATACCGCTCCAGGCACTAACAGGTCTTTAGTAATGTACGAAAATATTACCAAGCCTTGGCCGGCGATGAAACATAGCCGTTTTTGTAAAACGTTTTCAAGAAGTCTCACGTACTAAGTTCAAAATAAATTCCTTCGACACACGAGCGTTCATTTTATGATACATCCGTTTTCTTTTCCGACTATTTTGATCTTTTGGTTTTAGCGTAGTTCTAATTACTAGAAAGTATTGAGTAGATTCCTTAGTAAGAGTGAAATTCCAGGATTCAATAGTTGATTGAAATTCATCTCCGAATTTATTTTTGAATCTCGAGTTATCTATAACATTTAGAATGTTATAGAGTGAAAGAGAATCAGCGTTAACACGAATTATCTTTTCATTCGAGTTTTCTAGGTGAATATATCCATCCTCAGAATTTACTTCTGTGATCAAATGCGCTGGCCATTTATGCCGCCAGGCATGGGATACACCAAGATCTCGATAGACGGAAACCAATTTTTCATTCCAATTAACTTCCTTACCGAGCCATCTATCCCAAAAGTTAATGAGTTTATTCAAATGTTTTACAACGGTTTTGGCTATTTTCTCGGCGGGATTATCCCATGCGAAACTATGAGTCTTTTATGTTTTATCTAAATGTAGGAATTTCTGACGAGGAATAATTAAACCGCTGAATTATAGCCGTTGTTGTGGTTAGTTATTTCGAATCGGTCAATTATTTTTAAGCATTTCCAATTTATTTCCTCCTACGTATAACCATACTGCGCCTTCTTTTACGTAGTAATCGCTAAAACGCCATATCTCTTTAAATTTTTCACCCTTTTTTATTTCGTAATTCTCCTCTTTATAGTCTTCTCCTGTATATTCTATCTCTTCATAAATTTCGTAATGAGCAACAGCAAGATTTTCCTGATTAAAAAATTGAATTGCTTTTCTTTTTACATCAAGTTTCAAGATCTTAATATCTTTCTTAGAAGAATCCCAAAATTCACGCAAATTATTTATCGTTAAGAATTCATCACTATCAGATATCCATCTCATAAAATCTGGATGACAAAGTTCACTATGACCTTTAAAATCATTATCCTTCCAAGTTGAATTTCTTTTCTCGACAATAGTCCATATTACTTCCTCTAGTTCCCTTATTGAGTCTTGAGAAAAAAGTACGCTACCACAACCTATTACCAAAATAAGAAGTAAAGTCAATTTCAGTTTCATTGTTTGTAATTATTAACCACAACGGTCTCGTATAACCGTCAGTTACGGGTTAAAATGCGTTAATTTTCGGTTTAGCACAGACGTTAGCAATTCCAAGTGGATACGGACCTAGTCGTCCAGATAGCTATCGGGACGCCGTAAATTCGGTTATACATTGTTGGTATTAGTTTTTTATCACACTTTGATGGTCGTAGCTAAATACTCTTTTCAATTTCCAATTGTTGTTTTCTAATATCCACAAATGAATGAACTTTGCATTAGTCGTTAATTCGGTTGGTTTGGCATCCACGACTTTAAAAAATTGATGATGGCCTGTTTCAATAGCTCCATATAGGTTTTCATTTTCATAGAGGGGGAACACTTCCATTTCCTCAATTACAAGTTTTCTGAAAGTCTGTTTGCCTATCCAACTTAAATCTTCAATCATGATTTCGGAAGCCAATTCATCACTGGTATTTAACAGTGGTCCACCTTTATCATGATAAAACTCAAAGTCCTTACTAATTAAATTTCTTCCTAATAGGGTATCACATTGGTTATAGGCAATATCAAAGAATAAGCTGTCCATGGATTTAATAGTATGGAGTATGTTGTCAGTTTCGTTTTTATTAGAACTGAGCTCAGCGTATTCCGAACTTTTAGCATTATTTTTTTTCGAAATGTCGTTTTGACATCCCAATAGCAACAGAGAGAAAAAACATTTTATCAAAAGCTTCATTTCTAGAATTAATGCCAACGGTTCCGGCCCTGTATACTTAAGGTATGAAACGGCGCTCGAGTGCCTAGGCCTCAGCGAACCAGATTTGTTTAAACTAAGATAGGAAATAAGTGCAGACCTCTGAGGGCGAAGAACCATAGCCGTTGTTACCTGCCGTTATACAGATCTATGAATTGATCTAGTAACAAATTCGTTTTGGACCCATCTATATTCGTGTATTCCAAACGCACAAACCCATACGTTTCATTGAAATACGCCCTAAGATGAGTATCCCCTATTCTACTGTTTGCGGAACCATCAATCACAAAACATTCTAATTTTCCAAATGGTGTTTCAATGTCTTTAAGGTCAGTTATCTCATAATCATATTTATTCTCAATTGTACCTGACCATAGCTTCCAACGGCCATCTGCCCAATGATCACCGATCTTCAAAGACCACTGCCATTTTGTGCCAATTTCATAGGGAGCTTTGATGAATGGAAAAGGATTTAACTCCAATATCTCAAAGTAGAGATCCCTAGGCGGGTGCATCCATACATTGGCTTCATTCTCAATAACCCCGGATGCACTGCTAATTGAGCCCATATAATTATTCTGGGTTGGATACGAATAACCTATGATGGTTTGACTGTAATCTGGAATGTGCTTATCAAATCCTTGCAGTCCTTTTTTAACTGAGATAATAACTTTTTGGATAGTGTTATTATCAACTTCGGTCTCTGGAACAAAATGCCAATAGGAAAGACTATCCATGTATGTGAAGAAGTTCCTTTGATTATCCTTGTCTAAGTGCTCGAACTTGTAATGAAAAGAAACGCCTTCCCTAAAAATGAGATTGTTTCTGGTGAACTTGTTTTCATCGGTTACTGTGGAGTCAAATTTTTCAATGATGATTCCGTTGTCATCCACCAATGTGTATTCTGCTTTAGATTTTAAGTTTGTCTGTGCGGAGCACAGGGAAGTAAAGCCTAAAAGAAACAAAATGAGGGAGCGAGTCATTAATTGTGAAAATAGCAGGGAACGGTTCCGGCTATGACCCGACGCCTCGAAGGACAGACCAACCCCGGCTTGATTAATAAACCCTAATGTAGGAAAATTTCCCAAGCCCTGGCCGGCGATGGGCCTGCCTGCCGGCAGGCAGGCCCATCGCCGTTGTTGCGAACAGTATTTAGTACTATTCACTATCTCTTATTCTTCAACTTGGATAATACCCATTTCTCCGGTTTTCATCATTTTTTTGAACTGGTCAAAAGGCCCCCAAAAACTCCGACTTATTTTGCCTTCTTCAATTTCTTTATTTATCAGTGGTCGAAAATAATTCCACACATAATTATCCTCATCGTGAACCCCCCTTTGATGCCATAGAATTATCCAAGCTCTTTCCTGCCATCCGTATTCTTTAGTAATCTCCATGAGTCTGGCAACGTTCAAGGAGTCCACTTTGCGCATTATTTCATTTTGTAATCTCTGATATTCTTTATTAGGCTTAGGGAAAAGCAGATCACGATACTTCTTTGCTGCTACAGAGTCATTATCTTTCCTCGCTTCTTGTAACCCTTTCATTGCGTTTTCAATATCTTCTTCAGTTCGTCCACTGATATAGTCATCTATTTTCCGTACAAATTGATCTCTTGCTGTCAACTCCTCAATTTCCAAATAGATATCAATATTCTCAATGGTCGAGAAGTATTGTTGCCTTAATGAGTTATAGTCCGAAATGATTTTATTGTAGAAATCTGCATTTTGAATATCACTAAAACCCTTGTATTTTCTCAAATACTTCATTTGCGCTCCACCCTGAGATACTCCTTTTCTGATCCAAATATCTGCCAGATCATTTTTGTCCAGCTTCAAAGCGCAATCCGCTAAATCAAAAAATGGTGTACTATTATCCGGAATCAAGATATCTAAGGCACTTTTGTATTTGTTAATTGCTTGGTCATAATTACCCTCTCTCTTCAGTTTGTTTGCTTCTGATATCAATGCATCGTATTGGTCATATTTCGTTTGACCAAATCCTACAAATGGAACTAATAATAAAAGTAAGAGTGTTCTTTTCATATTGTTTGCAACGGTTTGGCTAAACTGCGTTTTAATGCAGTTTAGGTGTTGTTGTAGATTGTTTTTATACTCTCACTAATTTTAGTAATGGCTCAAAAGCATATAGAGCAGGTCTTCTTCCGGATGCTTCTTCTAGAGTTCTAATAAGTTCTTTTTCCAGTAACATTCTAGTGAATCTTGCTGCAGTAGGTCCAGGAATTCCGCTCTTTGATGTAAATCGATTATTTCTAAATATTGGGTTTGTAAAAATATAGTCTAGAGCATTAACGCTCCATTTAGAAGACAAAGTATCAGAAAAGATATGCTTCATTTCTTCATATAGGTTCTTAATATTTTCGGCTATTTCCAGATTTCTAATTGCTTGTTTTTCAACAGCGTTTAAAAAGAAAACACACCATTTTTCCCAATCATTATTTTCTGAAACATTCCTCATTGTGTCAATATATTCGTCTTTATTTTCTTCCATATACCCACTTATATAAAAATGAGGTTCTGAAATTGTTTTCGTAGACCAAAGTAGTAGGGTAATGAGCATTCTTCCTATTCTTCCATTACCATCTTGAAAAGGGTGTAGTGCTTCAAACTCTAAGTGCATCAAAGCTGTCTTAATTAATATTGGATCATCGCTATTATTTATATATTCAAATAGTTTTTCCAACCCATCATTTAGCTTTTCAGGACTTATAGGGACAAATAAAACTTTCTGTTTTATTTTATCAGCTAGGTAATTCTGTTCAATTTTAAATTGACCAGGGGATTTCTGTGCTCCTCTTCCAAATGAAAGTAATTGTTGGTGTATCGTCTTTACTAAATGTTGTGATAGAGGATACCCATCGTTCATCGCTTTCTGAGCATTTATTAAAGCTCTTTGATATAAAATCGTTTCAAAAATCTCAGACCTCACATTCTTAGCTTCCTCTGTATCATTTTCACTATCAGCTTCGAACTTGAGTATTTCATCCATTGTACTAATGGTGCCTTCCATTCTTGATGAAATTACTGCCTCTTGATTTCTTAACGGAGCTAGCAAGATTTCACTATTGTGCATGTTCTTTAGCATTTGGTCGTATCTAGCTAAGGCATCTGTAGCTTTGATCAGTGGGTTTACTATTTGACCAAAATCAAGTTTTGAAGGAGGAAATTTTTCGTAATGATATTGTACTGCATTATCAAAATCCATAATTCATCTATTTAATTTGATGTAAAAATAGTAATATATGTGATTAACAAATCAATTAGAGCATCAAAATATGGAAAATGCGAATGTCAAGATGTTTTGAAGTACACGGGTGCACATTAAAACTATTTGTGAATCATATTTTTTATAAAGTGATAGACAAAGGTGTTTGGTGTGAATAAATGTTTGTCAAGGAGTGTTGATTATCAATTTTGCTCAATTCTAATAATCAACGTATTATTTTGAAATAATCTACAACGGTTCCGGCTATGGCTCCGCCTCAGGCGGAGCTATAGCCGTTGTTGGCATTTCATTTTTATTCAATTGTTTTCATCAATTTAGGAGCTAATCCGGTAATGTTAGCGGTCAATTTACCAAGAGCGGATATATTTGATAGGATTATTATACCATTTTTAGTTCTGGTGTTCAATATCATCGAAGACGTATACCCGCCTGTACCTCCGTTATGCCAGTCCCAAACTTCACCTGAATCCATGGTGATAATGCCCCACGCCAACCCCGTTGAATAATTGTCATCTACTTTGAAATGCTTAGCCCTGGTCAGTTTCAATTCTTCGTTCTTATCATCGAACTGGGCAAGGACAAATTTTGAAAGATTATCTACATTGGATAATATGCCTCCGGCGCCGATATGGGTGGCCATGTCCCAATTCGGTACTTTATCACCACTATCATTGAGTCCCTTTATCAGTATTTCCTGCACTTGATCACGAATTGTGGTTGAGTTGGACATTTGGTATTTGGAGAATATCCTGGTCCTTAGTAAATCTTCATAAGAGGTATTATCAATCTGCTCCAATAGATAACCGAGTAGACCGAAACCCAGATTGGAATAAGCGGACTTTGTTCCCGGTTCGTTGTTAAGTTGTAGCTTTTCGGTAAGATATAGTCTCAATTCTTCTTCTCCGTAGTCCTTATACGGATTTTCCAAACTTAGATCAGGAGAGCTCAGGCTAATGGGCACCCTGGGCAGCCCTGATGTATGGGTAGCCAACTGCTTGAAAGAAATTTCGACGTTGTCCTTCAGTGAAAAGTTAAGGTACTTGTTAATGTTATCGTCGAGTCCTATTTTTTTGTCCAATATGAAATTGGCAAGTAACGTGGCGGTGAAAACTTTTGAAAGGGAGCCTATTTCGAAAACGCTACCTGAATTTTCAATGGACAGAATCGCATCTTTTTCTTTTTTGAACCCACAATAATTTACGTTTCCATTCTCAATTAATGCTATTGATAACTGTGCTTGATTCGGGAGTACGTCAAAACAATCAGAAATCAATTGTAGTTGCTTTTCCGTAAGATGGGTTTTCTCTGTCCCTATCCTGACTGATGCATCCATTTGTCCATATCCGTCGTGAAAGACTAACGTTAAGAATGTTATCCAAAGATAGTTTCTCATCTATTTTTTTTAATGAATGCCAACGGTTTGTATATGAGCCGTTTTAATGGCATATATATATGTTGTTGTGCATCGTTATTCATTCTTAATTCGTCTTAGTTCTCTTTGAGCTGAGACATTCTTCGGGTCTAGTTCAATACTTTTTTCTAATGCCTCTATGGCATCTTGTTTTCTTTCAAGAAGCAACAGAACTTTTCCATAATATTCATAAGCCGATGAACTATTTGGGTATAACTCCGTACTCAGCTGGAGTACTTTTTCAGCTTTGCTTAATTCATCATTTTTCATCAAGGCATATCCCTGACGGATAGAATATGTATCAGTGATTCGCGAATTGTATTCTTCAGATTTTAATGAGATTAATTGTTCCATTGAATTGTTTAATGCTCTTTCCAAAATTCCGGCTACCTCAATAGAATCAGATAAGGTTAAGCAATACGCTTTTACAATGGCATTAATAACTAATCCAGGATTATCAAGAAAGATGTAATGGCCACTTCCATTTGCAATTATTCCTGTTCGATTAGTTTGAGTATCAACAAAGTCTTGATGCGTTTGCAATAATAATTCCCATTCCTTGTCAGTATGATGGCGTTGAATTGGTGATACCAAGTCTATGGCTGGAATGGAACTAGGGTATTCAGTGTTCCACATTAAGCGTACAGTATTGGCGAAGTTGATCCCTAAATAATATTGACCTAGATGAATATCCTTTAATTGATGAACGGAATTATCTTGTTCTGCTTTAACAAGTATTTCTTCTGTGTATTGATTGGCTAAGTTGGCATCGACTCTAACATTAAAAAGAACCTTATCTGGATTTCTTGAAGAGAATAGAGTAGTATAAAATCCACCATAGGAATGAGAAACAAGAATCAGATTGTCAAAATATCCGATTTTTTCTAAAGCAAGTTCCAATTCAATTACACCATTAAGGATTCCAAATTGATCGTCCTTTTTGTGATTAGGATTTAACTCACTTTTTCCAAATCCAGATCTATCATAAGAAATTACAGTAGCTCCTGTAATTTCGTGAACTGTTAAACCCATTCCTTCCCAAACAGAACCATCATCTCCTGCTCCAGATTCGAAAAGAATGACATTGTCATTGCCTTTTAAAATACTAAAATGCATTTTATATCCACCAATATCAACTAATGTATCGAGAACAGCATCTTGAGCATTTACTTTAATAAATGATAAAAAACAAAGTATATAAATTAGATTTTTCATCTGGTCTTAATTATGCACAACGGTTCCGGCTATGGCCCGGCGCCTCGATTGACAGACCAACCCCGGATTGATTAATAAACTCTAAAGTAGGAAAATTTCCCAAGCCTTTGTTGGCGATGGGTTATAGCCTTTTTTAGTGGTAGGTTGTTATATAATTTTATATTTTTCAGGCTTTTTACCTGTGCGCTTAATGATTCTTCTAGCCTCCAGATCAAGTTTAACAGTTTCGCCATACCACTGTACACCTCCATCAAAATTGTCTTTAACGCGTGAGTACAATTCTTCCATAAGCTCAGTATGGGTCAGTTCAGATTCGGCCAAGATAGAAAGTATATTATCCTTAATTATTTCATACTTCTTGAGCGAAATTCGCTTATTAGTTTTTCCTTCAATTGGATGAAGTGTTTGTATATATTCATCTTTCATCTTACTAAAGAAGTTTTAACAATGACCGCTAACGGTTTGTACATAAAACGTAGCGCTTGTCTGCTGATAGTCAGGTTTGCACGAACCTCCCGGAAAGTCCTTACTGGCTATGTTTTAAGCACGTTGTTAGCCTTTCGTTATTTTAATTCTGAAAGCGCTTTTATAGCATACTCGTTGTCTGGATTTAACTCCAATGATTTTTGATACGCTTTTTTGGCATTTTCTTTATCTCCTAACTCTAGCAAACATTCACCATAGCTGTCATATGTATTCCATGCATCCGGATACAATTCTGTATTGAGTTTAAACAGTTTTAGCGCCTCATTATATTTCTTATCTTCCATTAATTTATAACCCAAAATATTGATTATCTCTTCAGAAATTTCATAAACAGGAGCATCTTTATCTTGCTGTTTAATTATTTCAACCACCTCGTCAATCGATTTATCAGAATTTATAAGTCGCTCTAGTTTTAAAGGCAGCTCTAAATCTACACGAATCAGGTCTATAATATAATTGGTCCTATTTAAAAATTCGGTTGTTAAATTAATATATCGATTAATCAGCTGTTTCTCTCTAATAAGTAGGTTCTGGAACCTGGTGTCATTTAATAAACCAATGTAGTCTGAGGACTTGGCATTCGAAGATGCTTCAGGATATTCCTTTTTTATACTAGAATAATCCAGAAGGGAAACATAGGAATCCACCAGCGGCTGGTGCTTCTCCTCTAGCATAAGTCTAAACTGTTCAACAAGGGCCAGATTGGCGTCCAAATCGAAAGGATAATCAATAAGCAATTTTTTTATGTCATTATTTTGAATTATTCCTAATTGATCTGAGTACAAAAGTGAATTAAGTGTTCCGTTCACTAATTTTGGAAACCAAACGGGTACGGCGATTATATCATCTTTTATTTGTTGGTCGAACTCATCGGAATTTCTTCCTATATATTTTAACTTCCTGTCCAATGAGGGAATAACAGCAGAATATAGGCTCAATGAGGCCTGAAGATTATTTGAATTGGTCTCAAAATCTTTCAATAAGCTTGATAGAATAACCCTTTCCTTAGCGATAGATTTTGTTTTTTCATTCCAATTATTGACTTGCAGTGCCAAAAGAATACCTATCATCACCAGGACAATTTCACCAAGGGCGTATGCCAGGTATTTGGAGGTTTTATTTTCCAACATTAGGTTTTGTCTGATTTTTCTAAAGAATTTTATCATTGGTTGATGATTGTTCATAGTACCTGCCACGTAGCTTAAGTGAAGTAGTAATGAAGGCTAACGGTCTCGGCCCTGCATACCTAAGGCATGTAAACCTGCCGGCAGGCAGGGCGCCTGGAGGCGTCGGCCTTTCGTTTAATTTTTGTTAATCCCTACAAAATAGCAAATAATCCCAGACCTCTGAGGGCGAAGAACCATAACCGTTGTTGTTACACGTTTTTATCCTAATGATGCGTTTCCTTTCCATATTTATTCAAAGCATTTTCAAGTTTCAAAATTGGCACTCGCAATGTTCCATCACTCAAATCTTGCTTTTCATAAATATCCAAATTGTGAATGTCATAAGGTTTATTTTTCAGGTCGAGCATAATAACATCAAATGAAAATGCGGTTTCGGTTTTTGCTACAAACCAATGGACATTGTCTTTTTCGTCCGAAATGGATGAGTTATCTCCAATTTTAGCGATTTTATCAATAGTCGGCTTTATTATTAGGTTTTCATCTTCTTGCCTTATTTTCTCATAGTGTCGCAAGTGCATTTCGCCATTTAAAATTAAATGGGCAGAAGCCATATTACTATGTCCGTGAGGAATAATTGCTCGGTCTTTTTTCATTCCGAAAACCTTTTTTACAAACACAGTTTTTTCAGGAAGTCCTGCAAGTTTTGGAAACTTGACAGGTTTAGTATTTACTCCAAGTTCTGGGTATTGAAAGCCTTTGATCAGATTTTCAAAATCTATAAACTTCAAAATTTCGGTTAAATTAATATTGCCATATAGTTTCGAAATTTGTTCTTGCCATTGAGTTGTAGTAATTGATGCTGACTTTAAATCAGAACAAAATTCATGAAGTCTAATTGCCCAATGGTCTGTAATTGGTTTAATGCTATTTCCAAAAGCATTGAACGCAAAAAGAGAGTCAATCAAAGCATAATTCGCTACAGTTGCTAAAAGAGCTTTATTAATTTCTCTTCGGTTCATTGATTTTCTTAAATGTGTTACAACGGTCTAGTGTATGAGTAGTGACGGACTTTTACTCACGAACCTTTGGCTTTTGCCCTGACCTGTTTTTTATCTCGATGCTTTAGTTTTAACACTTAAGCTGTGATTAGTTATACACAGTGTTGGCATTTCGTTATTTCTATTTAGATAAATAACCTAAGCGTTCTCCCATTAATAGGTGTTTGTATGAATATCCATCATCTTGTTTTGGCGCGTCTAAAGTGAAGGTGACCCCCTCTTGAAAGATCATAATGAAGTCTGAGCCACCAAAGGCAAAATGGCCCAGCATATCGCCCTTAGACACTTCTGTTCCGGGAGTAATGTTTTCTTCAAAGTTCACAGATCCAACAACGCCCATCCCTATTGGCAATAATGCAACAAGGCCGTATTCCGGAGTTTCAACAATTACACATCCTCTTGTTTCAATGGATTGCCAACCTGTTTTGGCGGCTGGGTTAAAGGCATATCTCTTGTTTTCTTCATCCCACCAGAGTTGTCCACCGGTTGGGTTTATACCTTCTATAATTCTTGACTCTTTTATAGTACCGCTTACAGGAAAGTGATATCTATGATAATCATTCACGTTTAGAAAAGAATGGGTAAAGGTGCCATAGGCGAATGCTTCTTTGTATTGACTCTCCTCACCAATAAGTCTTGATATGGATTTAAGAGTGGCTGACTTTACAGGAACACCATCGGGGTCTATCAAGTACGAATTTTCGTCAATGCCCCAGACTCCCATGGGCTGTGAATCTGCAAATGAAACGACTACCGAATTATCATCAGGGCTCGCAATAGGTCTCATTTCCCGGGACTTGAGATATCTAGCAAAGAATTGGTTAAAGGTTTTCCAATTTGCAGGATCTTCGTACCACCCCTCTTGCAGTCCGAAGGTTGGGTCGTTTAAAGCGAGTTGATAATTTTCTTCATTCCATGAATCCTCAGTATCGAGGTAGGAACCCCATGATTTATTAAAGCGAATAAGCCATTTGGCGAAAGGTTCATAGTACTGCAGGGAGTTATTCACCAACCCTTTATTTTCCAGCTCTGGTAATGGTTGATCTATGAGGAAGTAGAAAGTGCAAAAGCCCTGAAAAATATGATCAAAAATCTCAGGATACACTTCCTTTTTAACCACTGCCCAAGGCATTCCTGTTTCTACCCAGCTTACCAATTCATAGTATTCTTCAAGGCTCTGAGCAGGGTTTGTATTCCTGTCAGGATTTATTTCCTTGGCTTTCTGAATCGAAGATTCAAGCAAGGATTTTAGATTCGGATCACTTTCCAATAGCGCTATCAACTCTTGGGTGGCCTTTCCGTATGTCATCTTTTCTTTCGGTGATGAGCAGGAGAACGATAGAAAGAAAACTATAAGAGTGAGGAAAATGTATTGAGGTTCTTTCATGAATAGAAAATTAGGTTGGTCAATTAAGGTTTTTTCGACCTAAGTGATGAATGCCAACGGTTCCGGCACTGCATACCTAAGGCATGTAAACCTGCCGGTAAGCAGGTTATAGCCGTTGTTGGCAACAGTAAGTTGTTAATCATATTTCACTTCTTCTCCACATCCGATAAATACTAGAGCATCAAAATGACTTAATATTTGTGTTTTGCTACTCTCTAAATTGAAAATAGATAAATCGTTAAATACTTTATTATTAAGTTCAGGGTTGTTCTTTATTATTTTTTTCGAATCTATAAAATAGTTTTTATTTACAGACGGGAGAGCAAATAGAATTGATTTGTCACTTTCTTCGGCTTTTGTAATTTTTTCTTTGGTTCTGGGTGCTAAATGGATTGAGCCTACAGCAATATGATAAGATGAATTAGGATTTAATTGCCTAAAATGATAACCCATGGTCTGTTCACGCATTATTTTGTCATTTGATTTTGACATATGACCATTAGCAAGCCAAACAATGAATTTATTATGTGCATTGTGTTGAATTAAAAAATCAAGATTTTTAGCCATTTGTTTATCACGGAGGGCTATTCTTTTCTTGTCGGAATAGATATCATTTAGGGTATATAGTGTTATTGCACTCTTAAAACTTTTTAAAATTTGGACCCACAAAACATTGGAATAAATCAAATGGTCATTGAGAAGTTGATCAGTGTAATCAACTAAAAATTTTATCTCTTGTTTGGTGATAAGTCTCCTGCTGTTGTATTGATTCCGGATAAGGGTTTTGGCAAGTCTTTCATAGTCTTCATTTAACCGACTATTACCTTTCCTAAGTTCTTGGTCTAATTTTTTGGTGAAATTTATGTAGGAATAATCACTGTATATTCTGTTGTCAAATCCCCAAATTGTCACCTCTTTTTTTTTAAGGAAATCGAAAAGCTCTTTACATTGGCTTGATTTGCTCCACATTCGATATAAATTCTGTTTATCATGGTCAAATAATAAAGCGAAAAAGTCGCTTTCAAATGCAATGTCTTTATATCCATGCTCAATTACCAAATACTTGACAAACTCGGCTTTAGCTAGAAAGTCAGAGCCGCTATAATGAACGGCTTCTCCTAGAAATACAGTTTCATTTTTACTGACATTATTGTTGATAATTTTCTTGACTTCTTCCGTTAACAATTTGTTTAATGAATTCAATTCAAAAATTCCTGCATCAATTTGGGAATTTGTGATCTGGTAAGAGAAAAATAATAAGAGTAGTAAAACTGTTTTTCCCATTATTGTTGCCAACGTATTTGTGTATGACTAGTTGCGTGGTTAAGCAATGAATTTAGCAAACAAATCACAGATAGAAAATTCCGCTGGAATTTTCGTAAGTCGGCAGTGACCTAGCAATTAATTATACACTTTGTTGGCAATAGTATTTATTCAATAACTATTATTAATATTCACCAATTTCATCTATTACAAATAATCTAGATGCTTCACCATCTTTTAGTTTGTATTCTATTTGGCGAGTACCTCCGGTTGGGTTATTATAAGTATCTCCATCCTTGTAAACAGGAAACCTTCTTACTAAAGTGGTTTCTATAATTGTAAATTCATCGTGTCCCATATAGCCGCTGCCTGCCTCCTTATTTTCAGATATTTCGGGGAAGTAAATTTGACTTATCGACTTTCCATTATTTACTGAATAACCAATAACATCGCCATAGCTGCCGCTTCCTGCAGATATTGTATAAATCAATATTTCAGGAAATCCATCTGAATTTAAATCTTCAATTTCTGCATTGGTAACTTGCCCTTCCAATTCAAGAGTAATTTTTTCATTATCTATTTCCAATCCTTTAGGTTCAATAGTTAATTGACTAATAGACCCTTCTCCAGTATTACTTACATCAAAGGTTATATTTTGTAAGGTCAATGTTTTTTGAAATATAATTTTTTGTTCATTTTGAATAGGATTCTCAATACTTAAGACCTTATTATTTTCAATTTGTTCTTTATTGATTTTTCCCTGTTCGTTCTTACATGCAATAATAGTCAATGCTCCAACTAGAGCAATTGTGGTTGTTTTTAATTGTTTCATGTTTTTTAATTATTGCCAACGGTTCTCACCTATACGCAGGCAGGGATTTTAGCCACTGAACTTCCTACAAAGAACTGAACTTTAAATTTACCACTTACCTGTCCTACGCTGCATGAAACCCCTGCTTGCATATAGGTGATGTTTTGCCTACCTGCTTTCATTTTTCAACGATTATCATTCTATAATCAGTTTCAGATTTATGTCCGCTGTGCTTGTCTTCAAAAATGTACTTGAAGTCCTTGTCCATTAGTCGTTTTCGTTTTTTTTTAAAGTCAAGTGCCTTGTTGAGAATTTGAACTTTGTCGCCTGTATCCTGAATACAAACAACTACCAGACTTCCATTTCTTAAATCCGAAATGATTTTTTTGATCAGTCCAATTTCTTTTTCCTTGTCTTTCTTGGCGAAATGAAACATACTGTCCAAAATGATTATATCAAACTCGTCAAAACGGTCAAAAGCATAAATGTCATCAACTTGTCCAACCAAATTCAAATTTTCAACTTGACCTATTTGGTTCATTTGGTCGATACCAACTTTTGAGTTGTCAATTCCTGTCACGGAATAGCCCAGTCGAGCTAATGCAATTGCGTCTCTTCCTTGTCCGCAACCTAAGTCAAGCAATTTTCCTTTATTGGGAAATTCATCAAAAAACTCAATCAATTCTGAATATGGTTCTCCGAATAGGTTTTCTGTCTGATAATATTTGTCGTAGGTGACGGTCATTTTCGTCTTTTAGCATTAGGCATAACAACTGTTCCGTATATGAAGCGTAGCGAGGTACGAGCTATGATTTCATATACATTGTTGTGCTATCGTTATTTGTTCAATTCAATTGATATAGAGTCGTTGATAATCTTACAATAATTCTGGAGTTCTTGTATTGCCTTTAAATTTGCTTTTAGTGCATTTTGAAAGAAAAGTGCATAAGTTTCATGGATTCGAAATTTATCAGATTTAGGATTTTTCAACCATGACCAATCCTCATGCTCAAGATTACGATTTGCCCATAATCTATGCCATAATCGAATATCTATATTGTTATATGTCCAATCTTGAAATTTTTCATTGTCAATATTCAGTTTTTTTAATTCGACCTCAGTCTCCTGAAAGAAAGTAATGATTTTATTCTTGAGTTCTGAGTTTTTTATAATTATATCATTACCTGAGTTGAGTATATCGCTATAACTGCTCCTGTTTAAATGTAGAAAATTCATTGTGCCTCTTCCTATGTTATACTGGTCTAGCCTCTCTAACTTAACAGTCTTTGCATTTAATACTGAATCAAGTATAAATTGGGATTGTGAATACCACATGCCATATTCGCGTTTAAGAGAATCCATATAAATTATATCTTGTTGTATTTCATGACGAAGTTTTGTCAAGAGTTGGATTCCATTCTTCTCTTTTTGTCTCTGTTCATTAAAATTGTTCAGATTTATGGCAATTAAAATACCTACGACAACTAGAAAAATTTCTCCAATTGCATACTTGAAGTACTTTCCGGTCTTTCCTTCTAAAAGCAAGTTTTGTCTAATTTTTCTAAAGAATTTTATCATTGGTTATGGTTGGTTTCTCTTAATAAAGCACAACGGTTCCGGCTATGGTTTGCCTGCCTGCCGGCAGGCAGGGAGCCTGGTGGCGCCAGCCTTCCGTTTAGTTTTTAGTAATCCCTAAAATACCAAATAATGCCAAACCCTGGAGGGCGATGAACCATAACAGTTGTTGCCATTTCGTTGTTTTACATTCTCTGAGGGTACTATTGATACAAAACATACCTTGGGGGTTGGAGCCCATTCAATCTCAAAGAAACCAGCATTTGGCCTCTGTGATGTGTAATATGGTCAGCTAAAAGGAGCAATACTTGTCTTTTTGTTCTATCCGATCCGAAATAATCCAATCTGTCCTCAAGATTATCTATGTTATAGTTTTTAATAAACTCTATTGTGATTTTAAAAGTTCGATCAATTGTTTTAATCATTTCTTCTTTGGATTTGTTATCAGTTTTTAGCTCCGTATCGGTATTCCAATCTCTGGCTTCACGGCCACCCATTAATGTCTGACTATGCCAATCCATTGCCCAACCTATGTGCATTAGATTTTCAGCAAAACTCAATGACTCAGGTGTTGCTTTAAATTCATATTTATTTTCAGGCATAGTTTCTGCAACAAGAATTAAATATTTGCGAGAATTTTCCAGTCGTTCTAAGTATTCATTTATGAAATTGCTCTCTTGCGCAAAAAGATGTGAGGGGAATGAACTAATGACTAATATTAATGCCAATAGGAAAATACGTTTCATAGAGTAAGACTTCGTTTTTTAAAATAAATATTTGAAGGATTTTTGCAATGAATGGCTATGTATATGAGTAATAGCTGACCTCAGGAAGCTATTACTTATATACTTTGTTGTGCAACGTATTTAAATTCATAATATCCTTTTGGTGCAGTTATAGGTCTTGTTTGAGTTTCTCCAGTATTCGCTTTTACTTCTATATAGTACTCTATTTCCATTCCTTCACTTCCCTCTATAAACTTAGCCTTCCAATGATTGGGGTTGTTATTCATGTCCATTATTATTCTGTTCCAATTAGTTTGACCTTTTATCCTCCAGCTAAGAAATACTTCTTTAATAGACAAGCTTTCTTTTCCATAGTCAATAATAGTAGCATAAAGAATAGCTTTTTGGTTTATGTTAATTTCGGGGAAGACTTTTTTAACAGATATTAGTATTTTGTTTTCATCCCATATCGCTTTTGTTCGGCAATGGATGGCATCCTCATATAGCCAGCCAGTTTTTACACCTAATTCACCAAAACCTTCAAAATGGTATTTAGATTTAATTGGCTGCTCTTCCAATACATAATCGAATCCTTTGATAGTATATCCAGGCATTACCGACTCCCAAGTTTTTAACGCTATAGAATCTTCTTTAATACCAAACAACGGAACATATACTTTCTTATTAAGAATAATCGAATTAGTATATGCTGAAAGATAAGCGGCTTCTCCATCCTCGTAATAAACACCGGTTTTAATCCTATGAATTGTATAAGGACGATTATAGACAGTCTTTAAATTCGATAGTTCGTTCTTAACAATATTGTCATATACATTATATAATTCATGGTCTACCGGTGGTTCAGCAACTAAAATAGTTTCTTCATCAATAAGCTTCATAAGGCAATCAATATGTTGGATGCCCATTTTATCAAAATTTGAAATGATATGATAATTTGAGAGTCCAAGGATAGAATCATTTAATCTAAAAAACTCATCATCACTTACACCGTTATATCTATTTTCTGTCAGTAAAGCACACGTGGAAAATGCGGTGCCTAGACCATCAGTAATTACATTGCCTCCAGTATTTGCAAATGGAACATCAAGCACTTCAAGTCCAATTTCATTTCCAATAGTTACTATTGCTGTATCTACATGAATACTTTTATAAATTTTTCCAGTGCTACTACTAATGTGAAATTCAAGTGAATCATTGCAAACCATATCTGTTGATGGGCATCCATATTTATACTGACCGTCAGTAATTTTAACTTCTCCTTTATTTGTAAAAACAGCACTTGGCCCCCAATCTCTAGGAGTGACTTCCCAATTCGTTTTTAGATTAATAAAAGTTATATTCCCAAGGTCTATATTCCATTTTTCAAACCATTCTTTGGCTTCAATTTTCCCTTCTTGTCCATCTACATAAAGATAAATGTGCGTGTCCTTTGCAAATTCGATAATCAGGTCTTTAGAAATTACAGGTGGCCATACGAACGTTACTCCTTTAACTGGTTCCCACTCAGCCGCCATTCTATTATTTTTAATTTGCAGATAATTCTTGCTTGCAAGTTTGCTTTCTAATTTCTCATTTTGACAGGAAATTAGAAAAGAGAATAATGTGATTAAAATGCTAAATCTTATCATAAGTTTTTATGTTGCACAACGGTCTCGGCTATGACCAGGCGCCTCGATGGACAGACCTAACCGCTTTTAATTAATAAACTCTAAAGTAGGAAAAATTACCTATCCTTGGCCGGCGATGGGCTATAGCCGTTGTTACCTGCTGGCTTTTGGGTTCTTTACTTTTAAAGCGCAAAGCACGATCCATAAGATAAATGTTGATTCCACTGTCCTTTGTAGTAGTCCAACGTAATCAGAATAGGTATAAGTAATTAAAACAACTACAAAGAAAAAACCAATTGAACCAAGGGCAAATGATTGCACCGAGAAGGAATTATATCCAATACTTCTTGCACCAAATCCAGTTAGTACTATGGATGACGGAACGATAATATAAGTTAACAACCCTGTTAAATTATGAATTAGTTGAGAAGTACTTGGGTTTATTAATTCTCTGTTACATCCGCTATCACATGGAAAAATTGAAACTACAATAGTTGCTACCCCATAAAATATTCCAATTCCATAGAAGCCTATTCTACTCCATTTGGAAGCTTTAAAATGGTG
>NZ_JAABOP010000021.1 GCF_010671595.1 Muriicola jejuensis
TTAATCCAGTCATAAATTGCGTTTATAGCCGTCCAAATTCCACCAAGAATCCAAGTGAAAAGGATTTCCGCAATTATTTCTCCCATGTATGGTGTAGATTTGAGAAAGGTTGGTAATGTGTTACAACGGTTTTGGCTATGATCTCGGCTTCTTTGAAACTCCGTGACCCTTAAACCACTTTATTATAAAATTAAATGTAGGAAATTTTAATGAGGAACAGATGTTAGCTGGATTATAGCCGTTGTTGGCATACGTTTTTATAATTTTTTTTCCAATATTCTCATTTACCAATTCTGAGCCCTGCGTAAGAAGACATTTCTATAGACATCTTCCGTGGTCGTTTGGGTAACAAAATTTTCCAACGTTGTAGATTCGTTAATTCTAATAAATTGAAGTGGACTTCCATCAATCGCTTTGAAATTGAGTGTGTCATTTTCAACAAACATAAACCCTTTTTCAACCCATCCCATTTCTGTACGATCATCTATAAAGTATTTATTTTCATTCATTTTGAAATTCACCCAATATAAACCAAGAGGTGTTGAATAAAAGTAAATAGTATCTTTTTTAATGAAAATTTCTATATACTGGTCTGCTCCCTCTTGTTGAGACAAGGGGTGCCAGTTGCCTTCAATAGTTCGTAGATTATTCTTTTGTGACTGACAAGAATGGAAAGATAAAATACCAACGTATAAAAATAAAAGATACTTCTTCATCTAATGTATGCCAACGGTTCCGGCTATGGTTTGGCGCCTGGAGGCGCCATCTTTCCGGATTAGTTTTTTATCAGACCTAAAATAGGAAAAAAACCCGACCCCGGCTGGCGCTAAACTATAGCCGTTGTTACCTAACGTAGCTAGCACCACCCAGACCCCTTGAGAGTTCCCAGATCTCCGCAGGCCCTTCCCAGAAAAACCTCCGAGTAAAGACCATAGCAAAAGAAGGAACATTGGTCATTGACCGACCTTGACTTTACAAAAGGACTTTGAGTTTGACTTGAAGATAAACGCTATGGTAGGTAACGGTTCCGGCTATGGTTTGGCGCCTGGAGGCGCCAGCCTTCCGTATTGTTTTATTAATCCCTAAAATAGCAAATAATCCCAGACCTCAGAGGGCGATGAACCATAGCCGTTGTTGTGCCTAGTTGTTTTTTAAATCCACCTTATGTTTTTCAGAAAGACATGGTTCCGCAAATTCTAGGATA
>NZ_JAABOP010000022.1 GCF_010671595.1 Muriicola jejuensis
AGATTCCAAATTCTGAAGGCAAATCCTGTTCTGAGGTCTGAGAAAACAGGCTTTGGGATATGGCAGAGAGAACAATCAGGTAAAAAAAGAGGTTTTTTTTCATTTTCAAAAAATAGCACACAACGGTCTCGTGTATGGCCTGTGCCGATTGTTTTCAAGGCCAGGATACACGAAAATTAATTTAATTGAAAGGTAATTAATTTTGGGGTAAAAGAAGAGGCATGGGCTATACGCGTTGTTGTAGACAGTTATTTTACTTGCCTAGTTCTTCATTTCTTTAAGAACCAGTTCTCCAATCAATTTATGGCAGCTTGTCATTGGGTGCCACTCATCATACCATAAATACTTATTTGGATCAGGAAACTGATAGGTGCCTTTCCACGGTTTATTATGGTATTGATTACTTGCGACCAGATCGTTCATAAATGAGTAGATATCTATAAAATAGACTTTGATCTCCGGATTTAGTTTTACCAATCCATCCGTCTTATCATAGAGCATGGAGAAAAGCTCTGCGTTAAATTCTTTTGTTAGTTCTTTGACTACTGGTATTAAGCCATGATAATCAGTATTTGGTCCATATCCCAGCGATAGGGTGAGGTCAAAATTATTAAAAACCACAAAGTGTTTACCTCCTTTTTCTATTAGTTTATTGAGACCTACTCTTATATTTTCGACTGAATTTGAAGGATCCTCTTTGTTGTCCCAATAGTCGTTTACACCTATCCAGATCGTATATAGTGTTTCCTCTGGATTTGTTGATAGGTCGTATTTATCAACCTGCCAATTAAAGCCAGACCAATCAAATCCCATATAATGACCATTGTCTGTTCTTGCTCCACCCCAGGCTCTATTTTCAACATTTGGACAATTTATCATTTCGGCGAGATATTCAATCCATACAAGGCCATTTGTATCCCTATTGAAACCATGGCCATCTATATAACCATTATCAGTAAAACTATCGCCGAACGCCACTATGTATTGGTAATCCTGTGCGAAGCCACTAACTGATATAATTGCAATGAAAAATAAAGTGATTAATGAGTTTCTCATATTAATTGTCTACAACGGTGACGGCTATGACCAGGCGTTAGTTTCCTGATCTCTCCATAAGATTATTATAATCCCTAAGATAGCAAATAGAGAATAATCTCAGGAATAAACGCTTGGTTATAGCCGTTGTTC
>NZ_JAABOP010000023.1 GCF_010671595.1 Muriicola jejuensis
TACAACAACGGCTATGGTTCATCGCCCACCAGGGTCTGGGATTATTTGCTATTTTAGGGATTAACAAATCAATACGGAAGGCTGGCGCCTCCAGGCGCCAAACCATAGCCGGAACCGTTGTGCAATATTATTAATGAAGAATACTGCTCTAGTTCTCATTTTATTTTTTGTGTCGTTTATATCGTGTGATACTCAAAAAAAGAAAGGATTTGAGGAGTATAACGAAGAAGACTTTATAGAAGTACAGGGCATCCTAACAGGATCTTTTAGAAAAACATCATTTCCCAATCGCTTCAGTTCAAACATTTACTTCATATACAATCTACATCAAGAAAATCCAGACACAGGTTACGAATTAGATTCTCCTTACATGTTGGATGAAGGCGTACCGGTGATCGTATTGGTCCATCGTGATGATAATAATATCAGCTTTTTTGGAGGAACAGGGATAATCCAAGAGGACGTGTTATTGAACTATTTGGATAAATGTCAGCAAATTGGGGGTGGGTATTATGGCGTGGAAGATGATTTTTCTAAATACTAGAAAACATTGCACAACAACGGCTATGGTTCATCGCCCTCTGGGTCTGGGATTATTTGCTATTTTAGGGATTAACAAAAACAATACGGAAAGGCTGGCGCCTCCAGGCGCCAAACCATAGCCGGAACCGTTACCTACCATAGCATTTATCTTCAAGTCAAAAACTCAAAGTCTTTTTGCACAGCCAAGGTCGGTCAATGACCAATGTTCCTTCTTTTGCTATGGTCTTCACTCGGAGGTTTTTCTGGGGAATCTCTGGGGAGATCTGGGAATTCTCAAGAGGTCTGGGTGGTGCTAGCTACGTTAGGTAACAACGGCTATAGTTTAGCGCCGGCCGGGGTCGGGATTTTTTTCTATTTTAGGTCAAATAAATAACAAATCCGGAAAGATGGCGCCCTCAGGCGCCAAACCATAGCCGGAACCGTTCTGATGTAATAAGTAGTACGGAGCGGAATCCCAAACGATCCAGTGAAAACCGAATGGGGATATGCCCTGGCCTCTGAAGCAGTATGCACTT
>NZ_JAABOP010000024.1 GCF_010671595.1 Muriicola jejuensis
AACGGTTCCGGCTATGGTTTGGCGCCTGGACGCCCGAGCCCTCCGTATTGTTTTTGTTAATCTCTAAAATAGCAAATAATCCCAGACCTAAGGGGGCGATGAACCATAGGCGTTGTTGTGTGCTGTATTTATTTAGTGTCTAGTATCCGAAAATCATAAAGAGCAATTAGATCAATTTTTCGATGCCACATTTCAATCGTTTTTGCATTTGGAAATGCACCCACAATGCTTGTATTTTCAAATTCCTCTTTAAAATAATACTTGATGTCAGCAGAGTAATTTACGGGTGTTTTTAAGTTATTTCTAAGCACCAATGTTGTTTTATAATCGGAGTCTTCCTTTCCCTCATTAAAGTATGCGCCAACAAAATATATTTCTATTGTATTTTCCTGTGGTTGCTTATCAAATAAGTCCTGTGGATCATTAAATGAGTAATACTCGTCGTAGCGCTCCAGACTTAATATGCGATACTCAAATTGGGTGCTGTCAACAGATTTCAATTCCAAAACAGCTTTAGACCACAGTGGAATAGTATAGATTCCAAATTCTGAAGGCAAATCCTGTTCTGAGGTCTGAGAAAACAGGCTTTGGGATATGGCAGAGAGAACAATCAGGTAAAAAAAGAGGTTTTTTTTCATTTTCAAAAAATAGCACACAACGGT
>NZ_JAABOP010000025.1 GCF_010671595.1 Muriicola jejuensis
AACGGTTCCGGCTATGGTTTGGCGCCTGGAGGCGCCAGCCTTCCGTATTGATTTGTTAATCCCTAAAATAGCAAATAATCCCAGACCCTGGTGGGCGATGAACCATAGCCGTTGTTGTAATGCGTTTATTATCTAAAAATTTTGATTATCAAACTATACGT
This sequence comes from Muriicola jejuensis, assembly GCF_010671595.1. GTDB lineage: Bacteria > Bacteroidota > Bacteroidia > Flavobacteriales > Flavobacteriaceae > Muriicola > Muriicola jejuensis. The sequence goes on from NZ_JAABOP010000025.1 coordinate 162, forward strand.
TTTGAAATCATCGTAATTATGATTCAACATTTTAGGATTTGATTTTAGTAGCGTTGAATAGTATTCTAGATTCTTGTCTCCTTTGGTATGTCCTTGAATACTTTTTTTGAGTTTATTTTTTGGATCTAAAAATAAATCGAGGTTATAAATTTTATATGCGGACTTCTCAAGCTTTCTCCATCTGATTTTTTCTAGATCACCGGTCTTTATTTTACTTTTTAACTTTATGAATCTCGTTACATATTCATGACCTGGTTCGTAAGTGATGTTAACTATTGAATAAGGTGAAATATAATCGAAGTTGACTTCAACACCGTTGGGATAGATTATTGGTCCTTTAAATTTATACTCATTTAGGAAATTGAATGATTCTTCCAATTTTTTCCAGTTAGTCATTCAAAATGCATTACAACGGTTCCGGCTATGGTTTGGCGCCT
>NZ_JAABOP010000026.1 GCF_010671595.1 Muriicola jejuensis
CCGTTGTGCCTAATTGTTTAATGTCAAGTACTGAGAATACACACAAGAAAATTTTATTCAAATACCACAGCAATGTCTTGGATGACTTGACAGTAGAAACAATGTGGGCGGAAATTGTGGATGAGGAAAATGGAATTTACAAGTTAGATAACATCCCTTTCTATGGTCCACCAATTGCAACTGGTGACGAGTTCTATGCTGAATACGATGAATCCGAACAAATGCTAACGTATCGAAAAACAACCAAGTTTTCTGGTAATTCTATTGTATTGGTTGTCATAATTCAAGAAGGTCTTGACAAAGAACTAATCCGTAACCGATTTAAGGAATTAAACTGTTGGTCAGAAGGAATTAACGACTCATACTTTTCTATGGAAGTATTAAAGGAGGTCGACTATTCGCGGATTAAAGAAATTTTGATGAGGTATGAAAAAGAAGGTATCCTAGAATTTGCGGAACCATGTCTTTCTGAAAAACATAAGGTGGATTTAAAAAACAACTAGGCACAACAACGGCTATGGTTCATCGCCCTCTGAGGTCTGGGATTATTTGCTATTTTAGGGATT
>NZ_JAABOP010000002.1 GCF_010671595.1 Muriicola jejuensis
AGGCCTGAAGCAGAGCCCAGGCTCGCTTCAGGATCCCTTCCTGGTAGCCGCTCACACATCGCCACGGCTCGTGTTCACGGACAGTCAGGGATAGGTCGCCGCCTTTTTTAAAAGCACTCATAGCAATATGGGTGCTTTTTTTTTGCTATACAATGAATCAGGCACCAAGGCCTGAAGCAGAGCCCAGGCTCGCTTCAGGATCCCTTCCTGGTAGCCGCTCACACATCGCCACGGCTCGTGTTCACGGACAGTCAGGGATAGGTCGCCGCCTTTTTTAAGAGTCCCTCACAGCAATGTGGGGGACTTTTTTTATGGCCTGACCTTAACGACCATAGCCTCAAAACTCAGGGTTCTTATCCTACCTTACCCCCAGGGGACTAACGTCCTTCTTCCCCCTTGAGAACAAAATAATCCGTAATACCGAAAGAAGAAAGCAGGAAAGGTTTTGGCTGACGCAGTAGCAACCCTAACTCGAAGTAAGCCTTAACAGGAGGTCCCAACCTATTCGTTCCCCCAGGGGACTAACGTCCTTCTTCCCCCTTGAAGACAAAATAATCCGCAATACGGAAATAGAAAAGCGGGGAAGATACATTGAGAGAGAACCCTACATACAATACTGTCCGTTTTCGCTATCGAATAAATTCCTCGAATTTTATTCAGACACCTCAAATACTTTAAACATCCCTTTATCTTCGCTATTGGGAACTTCAGAAATGAAGGCGTACTTTCCGGGCTTGATTTCGGCTTCAAAATACAAAGTGCTCCCTCCGGGAGCGTCATTCGTTCCCCCTAAAAAAGTGACACCCTCCGGAACAGGGGTCATCAAACCATCCGGTGTTGCCCAGTTCATCCATGCTTCTAATCTTACCAGATCTGCACCTTCCTCCAGCCGAACGAGATTGACATCGTGTCCCACAAAATTTTCGTGTACTATTTGATCCATATAATCCACGGAGAACAATTGCTTTCCGGCCTTTATCTCACCCTTAACGGATATTCCATCAGTGCTGGATATGGACACCTGCACTGCAGGAATCGGTGGTTGGCTTTCACCTGCTAAATCCTGTACAACCAGTTCTTTGGTCATCCCCATAGAGGAATGGAACCTTCCATCGGCCATCTTAACGTAGCATTCCATAATATAATATCCCGGAGGGAGGTTCACAATGGTTGTGCCAACAGTACCTGGAGATACCAGTCCGGTTCCCCCGGAAAACACGATCTCGGAAAACCAGGGAGGCAATTTACCAAAAGCCTGCATGGCAGCATCCATATCCCCTTTCATAATGAGTGACATTCCTTCGTCAAAAGGAGGCAGGACTTCTTTTTTCATATCTTCTATATTCTTTCCCTCAGGGTACTTGTCAAATAAAATAAAATGGGGTTCTGTAGACTTGTTGATGTACCTGAAGGTATTCCATCCTGAGGATATAGTGTCTACGGTAATAAAATCCATAACCCGAGTTACGACCTCTATGGTGGAATCCTTGGCAACCTGATCCATAACATCACTTACCGCTTTTTTAGAGTCCGGTTTACAACCTACCCAGGAGATTGTGAAAACAAATACTAAGCAGATCCGACAATAAAATTTAAAGAAGTTCATAATTGTTGGTTTTAGGTTGATTTTCAATATTAAATTTGATAAAGATCAAGCATTAGAAAATTAATAAAAATATTTTATTGTATGAATCCGGGTTGAATGCTAGATGTTTACAGAGCTATTGATTTATTAAATAAAAAAAGCCGCAATCTGCGGCTTTATACAAAGGCAATAGAATTTCATACTCTGGGTAGATCCCCTTCTCCCTTTAAAGGAAGGGAAGACTTGCCCATCAGATAAGTATCAACGTGATAGGCGGCTTGCCTTCCTTCAGATATGGCCCATACGATGAGGGATTGCCCCCTTCTCTGGTCACCGGCAGCGAAGACCCCCGGCACATTGGTCTTGTAGTCCTTAACCGAGGCTTTGATATTGGTACGTCCATCGGCTTCTATACCCAATTGCTCGGCCAGGGTCATTTCGGAACCCGTAAAGCCCAGGGCCAGGAGTGCCAGGTCACAGGGCCACTCTTTTTCTGTTCCCTCTATTTCTTTCAATATAGGGCGTTCCCCTGGTTTGTTTATCCACTCCACTTCTGAAGTAATCAGGGCTTTGAGATTTCCTTCACCATCTCCGATAAACTTCTTTGTGGAAATACTAAAAACTCGTTCGGCTCCCTCTTTGTGAGAGGAACTGGTCCTTAACCTCATAGGCCAGAAGGGCCATGGCTGATCCTGAGGCCTCTCTTCTGTGGGCTTACTGAGAATCTCGAAATTAGTCACCGACTTGGCACCCTGCCTAAAGGAGGTGCCTATACAATCCGAGCCGGTATCACCCCCACCGATCACGATCACGTGTTTGTCCGTTGCTTTAATCTCCTTCTCAAATTTCTTCTTTCCATCTACCCTCCTGTTGTTTTGAGCAAGGAAGTCCATGGCCTGAACGACTCCCTTCAAATCAGCGCCTTCAATGGGTAAACTCCTTCTTACCGTTGCCCCTCCGCATAAGACCAGAGCATCGTAGTCCTTCTTTAGCTTTGTTGCCGGTAAATCAACCCCCACGTGAATCCCACATTTAAAGACGATCCCTTCCTCTTCCAGTACTTTCAACCGCCTGTCTATAATTTGTTTTTCCATCTTGAAATCCGGGATTCCGTATCGCATTAGCCCTCCTGGTTTCTCATCCCTTTCATAGACGGTGACCCAATGTCCTGCCCTGTTCAGCTGCTGGGCAGCGGCTAACCCCGCCGGGCCTGAACCTATGACGGCTACCTTCTTGCCTGTCCTGTTTTCAGGTGGCGCAGCAACTACCCATCCTTTCTTAAAAGCAGTTTCCGCTATATTTTTCTCTATGTTTTCAATGGATACCGGGTCCTCATTGATCCCGAGAACACAGGCTTCCTCGCAAGGGGCAGGACAAAGCCTGCCTGTGAATTCCGGAAAGTTGTTGGTGGCGTGTAAAATAGTCGCTGCCTTTTCCCATTTACCTCGATATACCGCATCGTTGAAATCCGGAATGAGATTTCCCAAAGGGCACCCGCTGTGACAAAAAGGAATACCGCAATCCATACAGCGCGCTCCCTGTTCCTTAAGTTCGTTTTCCTTCAGGGGTACCGTGAATTCCTTAAAATTTGATATGCGTTTTTCTACCGGTTTGTACGGTTCCGTCTTCCTTTTGTATTCTAAAAATCCCGTGATCTTTCCCATATTTCCTTCCTAGGTGATTTGTAATTTCTCTTCCTCCAACCGCAATAAGGCCTGCCTGTATTCCTCCGGGAACACCTTTATGAACTTAGGCAGGTAATGATCCCAATTCTCTAGGATCCTTTGGGCAAGCGGACTAAAAGTGGCATTGTAGTGATTCTCGATCAGCATCTTTAACTCCTTTACATCCTTGTCTTCTTCTACGGCCAGCAGATTCAGGGCTTCTTTGTTGCAGCGCTTGTCAAAGGTCTTGTTTTCATCCAGCACATAGGCAATTCCTCCACTCATCCCAGCTCCGAAGTTCCTTCCAACTTCCCCGAGGATGACAGCAATTCCTCCGGTCATGTACTCACACCCATGATCTCCGATACCTTCCACAACCGCCGTAGCTCCCGAATTGCGAACGCAGAATCGTTCGCCAGCCTTGCCGTTGATATAGGCCTCGCCTGAGGTCGCCCCATAAAGCGTGACATTGCCCGTAATGATGTTTTCTTCCGGTTTCAAGGTCGATTTTTCAGGGATCTTGATGACCAGTTTTGCCCCTGATAGACCTTTACCCAGGTAATCATTCGTGTTACCATTGACGACCATGGTAAGTCCTCTGGTCGCAAAAGCCCCAAAACTCTGACCCGCTGATCCCGTAAAATTGAGTTTCAGTGTATTGTCCGGCAGTCCTTCTGCTCCGTAGATCTTGGAGATCTCATTGCTCAGAATGGCTCCAATAGCCCGGTTCGTATTGTGGATAGGGAAATCCAGGCTGGTCTTTTCCTTCCTGAACAGGGCTGGATGAGCTTGTGATATGATGTCGAATTCGATAGATTCCTTCACCAAATGCTCCTGTTTCGTTGTATTGTACAGCTTGGTTCCTTTGGGAACATCGATGGTATGGAGGATGGGAGTGAGATCCAGGCCATTCGCTTTATAGTGATCGATAGCCTTGTTTCTGTTGAGCTTATGAACTTGCCCTACCATCTCGTTGAGTGTCCTGAAGCCTAATTTGGCCATGATCTCTCTCAATTCCTGAGCAACGAAATACATATAATTTACTACGTGTTCCGGTTTGCCTTCGAACTTTTTTCGCAATTCCGGATTTTGGGTGGCAATGCCTACAGGGCATGTATTCAGGTGGCAAACCCGCATCATAATACATCCTGAGGCGACCAGGGGTGCGGTTGCGAAGCCAAATTCCTCGGCTCCCAGAAGACAGGCTACTGCTACGTCCCTGCCGGTTTTGAGCTGCCCGTCACATTCCAGTACGACACGGTTTCTAAGGTCGTTCATGACCAGTGTTTGCTGTGCCTCGGCTATCCCCAGTTCCCATGGCAGACCTGCGTGTTTAAGGGAAGTCAGGGGAGAGGCTCCTGTTCCTCCGTCGAAGCCCGAAATAAGGATCACATCTGCCTTGGCCTTGGCAACCCCGGCCGCTACGGTGCCCACTCCCACTTCGGACACCAGTTTGACGTTGATCCTGGCTTTACGGTTGGCCGCCTTTAAGTCGTAGATCAACTGGGAAAGGTCTTCTATGGAATAGATATCGTGATGGGGTGGGGGAGAGATGAGCCCTACATAAGGCGTGGAATTTCGTGTTTTGGCAATGGACGGATTCACTTTAGGTCCCGGCAATTGCCCCCCTTCTCCGGGTTTGGCGCCCTGGGCCATTTTGATCTGTATCTCCTGGGCATTGGTGAGGTAGTTGGAGGTCACCCCGAACCGACCTGATGCCACCTGTTTGATGGCACTGTTTTTCCAGTCGCCTGTCTGATTTTTGTAAAAACGTTCCGCGTCTTCACCACCTTCACCCGAATTGCTTTTCCCGCCAATGCGGTTCATAGCGATCGCCAGGTTTTCATGCGCTTCCTTACTTATGGAACCGTAAGACATCGCTCCGGTTTTGAAGCGTTTGACAATATTCGTCCAGGGTTCTACCTCCTCCAATGGGATGGGATCAAAATTGGTGAATTCGAACAGCCCCCTGATTGTCATCAGGTCTTTGGATTGCTCATTGACGATCTCTGCAAATTCCTTATAAGTCTCCGGTTCATTGTTGCGGACCGATTTCTGGAGCTTGGCGATCGACAGGGGGTTGAACATGTGCTTCTCCCCGTCTCGCCTCCACCGGTATTCCCCCCCGATCTCCAGGTCGAGATTGGCCGCTACATGGGTAGGGGCAAAGGCCTTTTTGTGCCTTTTTGCGATCTCTTTCTCGATCTGGTACAGCCCGATCCCCTGTATCCTTGTCGGGGTATTGGGAAAATATTTTTCAACGACCTTGGTGTTCAGTCCAATACATTCGAACAACTGTGAGCCCCTATAGGAATTCAGGGTAGAGATGCCGATCTTGTTCATCACCTTTACGATCCCTTTTCCAATGGCCTTATTGTAATTTTTGATAGCCTCATCAAAGGTGTATTCGGTAATATCGTTCTCTTCGATCTGCTCTCCTATAATCTCGTTTACGAGATAGGGGTTGATGGCACTTGCTCCGAAACCAAAGAGAAGAGCAAAATGGTGCACCTCCCGGGGTTCAGCAGATTCTATGATGATACTCAGCTTAGACCTTTTCCCGAGCCGCTGCAGACCACTGTTAACATAGGAGCACGCCAGCAGGGCAGGAATGGGCGCTTTATGCCTACTGACAAGCCTGTCTGACAGGATGATAATATTAGCCCCTTCATCGATGGATTTGGAGGCCTGGGCCAGGACAGAATCCAAAGCCTCTTCCAGGCCATTGTGCCCGCGATCCACCTCGTAGAGGATGGGAATGGACACCACCTTGTAATTCGGGCTTGCATCGTAATTCTTGATCTTGTCCAGGTCTTCCTTGGAGATCACGGGATTCTGAATCTTAAGTTTACGGCAGTGTAATTCGGTGATCTTGAAGATATTTTGGTCAGTACCCAGAGTGAGGCTGATGTCTGTAATGAGTTCCTCCCTAATCCCGTCGAGAGGAGGGTTGGTGACCTGTGCAAACAGTTGCTTAAAATAATTGTAGATGAGTTGTGGTCTTTCGGACAACACAGCAATGGGCGTGTCAGACCCCATGGAACCAATAGGTTCTTTGGCGTTCTTCCCCATGGGCAGAATAATGGTGTTGATATCCTCCAGGGTGTACCCAAAAAGGGCCTTCCTTTTTTCTACCGTTTCTTCCCCCAGGAAAAGGGGACAGTCGTTATAGGGGATGTCCCTCAGGTGGACCAGGTTGTCATTCAGCCATTTTCTGTATGGATGCCTCTTTGCAATATCCTCTTTGATCTCGCTGTCATTCACTATGCGTCCCTCTTCCATATTCACGAGGAACATCCTTCCGGGTTCGAGTCGGCCGTGCCGCTCAATATTTTCAGGTGCGATATCCAGTACCCCTGTCTCGGAGGACATGATGACATACCCATCTTTGGTGACCGAATAACGTGAAGGCCTGAGGCCGTTCCGGTCTAGCAGCGCGCCTATGTAGTTGCCATCCGTAAAGGGGATGGAAGCCGGGCCGTCCCAGGGTTCCATCATACAGGAATTGTACTCGTAAAACGCCTTTTTCGCATCAGACATTTCCGTGTTCTTTTCCCATGCCTCGGGGACCAGCATCATCATCACTTCCGGCAAGGACCGCCCTGTCATCAGCAATAACTCCACCACCATATCCATGGTAGCCGAATCCGATTTTCCGGGCAGGATGATAGGGAGTATCTTCCGGATCTCGGGCCCGAAAAGCGGACTCTCCATAAGGGCTTCCCTGGAACGCATACGGGTCACGTTTCCCCTCAGGGTGTTGATCTCCCCGTTGTGGCACATGTACCTGAACGGCTGGGCAAGGTCCCAGGTAGGAAAAGTATTGGTGGAAAACCTCTGGTGTACGAGTGCCAATCTCGTTACAACCCGTGGGTCCATCAGGTCTTTGTAATACAACTTGATGTCCTGAGGCATCAAAAGGCCCTTGAAAATGATGATCCTGGTGGATAGGCTGGGGACGTAGAAGAATTTGCTTTCCGAAAGCTTGGATTCAATGATCTTGTGCTCCGAAATTTTACGGGCAATGAACAGTTTTCGGTCAAAGGTTGCCGTGTCCTGTGCCTCGGATTCTTTACCTACAAAAATTTGTTTCACATAGGGTTCTGTCTCCGAAGCCATCCGACCAGGGATACCCTTGTTTACGGGTACATCCCTCCATCCGAGTAACCGCAACCCCTGTTTTGCTATCTCCTCTTCAAAAACGGACATGCAAAAAGCCCTCTGGTTCTCCTTTTTAGGAAGGAAGATATTGCCGGCCGCGTAATTGCCTGGCTCCGGAAGGTCAAAGGAACATACCTCCTTAAAGAACTGGTGGGGGATATCGATCAGGATGCCTGCCCCATCCCCGGTTTTACCATCTGCACTGACCGCGCCCCTGTGTTCCAGTTTGTCGAGGATCTCCAGGGCTTTGTGAATGATGTCATTCGACTTTTTCCCTTTGAGGCTACATATGAATCCGGCTCCGCAATTGTCATGCTCAAACTCAGGTAAATACAATCCTTGCTTCTTCAACATCATTTTAGTGTATTTGATCAAAAGTATCAAAAACACTGTGAATCTTCCTGGAAATGGCTTTATATGATATAAAAAATGCAACGTTTTTAATTTCTTCTTAAAAAATAATCAATATGGAATTTTAATCCCGATTTCAGTGACATTTTAATAATGGGTAAAGACAAAAAAAGACCCGGAAAACGGGTCTTTATAAGATTGGGAAGTGTACCTCTGTAATGGCCTGCTAATCCGTCAGGATACTCCTTGAGATCACGATCTTCTGGATCTCGGAGGTGCCTTCGTAGATCTGGGTGATCTTGGCATCCCGCATCAGCCTTTCCACATGGTAATCCTTGACAAAACCGTTCCCTCCGTGGATCTGGACCGCTTCCACGGCCGTATCCATGGCGACCTGGGAGGCGTATAATTTGGCCATGGCCCCAGAAAGGTCGTAATTCCTTTTCTGGTCCTTATCTACGGCCGCCTTGTATACCAGCATCCTCGCTGCCTCGATCTGTGTATGCATATCCGCCAGTTTGAAGGCGATCGCCTGGTGGTTCATGATCTCTGTCCCGAAGGCTTTTCGTTCTTTCGAGTACTTCTTGGCGAGTTCATAGGCGCCTGCGGCAATCCCAAGGGCCTGTGCGGCGATTCCTATTCGCCCTCCGGCAAGGGTCTTCATGGCGAATTTAAAGCCGAAACCGTCTTCCCCTATCCGGTTCTCCTTGGGGACTTTCACGTCGTTGAAATTCAGGGAATGCGTATCGCTTCCACGTATCCCAAGTTTGTTTTCCTTGGGGCCTATCTCAAAGCCTTCCATCCCTTTCTCCACGATCAGGGCGTTAATCCCTTTGTGCTTTTTACTGGCATCGGTCTGTGCCATCACCAGGTAGACATCGGCTGTACTTCCGTTCGTGATCCAGTTCTTGGTGCCATTGAGGAGGTAGTGGTCTCCCTTGTCTATAGCGGAGGTCTTCTGTGAAGTGGCATCGCTCCCTGCTTCTGGTTCGGAAAGACAAAAGGCTCCAATAATCTCTCCCGTGGCCAGGCGGGTGAGGTATTTCTCCTTTTGTTCCTCTGTTCCAAAGGTCTCTAAGCCCCAGCATACCAGTGAATTGTTTACGGAAACGATAACGGAGGCCGAAGCATCCACTTTGGAGAGTTCTTCCATGACCAGGACATAAGAGAGGGTGTCGAGTCCGCTTCCTCCGTATTTCGGGTCGACCATCATACCCATAAAGCCCAGTTCTCCCATCATCTTTACCTGAGCGGCGGGGAATTTTTGTTCTTCATCCCTTTCAATGACCCCAGGCAACAATTCCTGTTGTGCAAAATCCCGTGCGGCCTGCTGGATCATCAATTGCTCTTCTGTAAGTGTAAAATCCATCTTGCTTATCGTATTGTTAAAAAAGGCCTCCAAAGATACAGCTTGATTGGATATTATTCAATGATTATATAGTCGATTTGAGAATTTCACAATCATATTTTTCGCTTTAGAAGATGGAAGAAATGAAATCCTTTTATACCCGGGCAATATTTTTATATTTGTTCCTAGGGATTTTACACCACTTACGCGCACAGGAATTATGAGACAGCACTAGCTCCGAATAGATATCGTCCTTTTCCAAAGGACACGATTTGATCAAGTTGCCTGCTCATTACCTAATCCCGATTTTAATGAAAGAACTTTTAAAGCAATACGAAGAGAAAGCCCCTGAGATCGTCTTTAACTGGAAGGATCCCGAAACCGAGGCCGAAGGGTGGGCCGTGATCAATTCCCTCCGCGGTGGAGCCGCAGGCGGAGGCACAAGGATGAGAGAAGGACTTGATATGAATGAGGTCCTTTCCCTGGCCAAGACTATGGAGGTCAAATTTACCGTGTCAGGGCCCCCTATTGGGGGTGCTAAATCCGGTATCAATTTTAACCCAAACGACCCCAGGAAAAGGGGGGTGTTAGAAAGATGGTACAGGGCTGTTTCACCGCTGCTTAAAAGTTACTACGGCACTGGGGGCGATCTGAATGTCGATGAAATTCACGAGGTGATACCCATTACCGAAGACGCAGGAGTCTGGCATCCACAGGAAGGGGTATTTAACGGCCACTTCAAACCTACGGAGGCAGACAAGATCAACCGAATAGGTCAGCTCAGGCTGGGTGTTATCAAGGTCCTGGAAAGCCCAGCATATTCCCCGGACACTACCAAGAAATACACAGTGGCCGATATGATCACCGGTTTTGGTGTCGCTGAGGCTGTCAGGCATTATTACGATATCTACGGAGGCTCTGTGATCGGCAAAAAGGCTATAGTTCAGGGCTTCGGGAATGTGGGGGCCGCCGCTGCATTCTATCTGGCTCAAATGGGTGCCAGGGTAGTTGGTATTATCGACCGGGTCGGGGGGGTCATCAAGGAAGAAGGGTTCACCTTCGATGAGATCAAAATGTTCTTCCTGCACAAAAAGGGGAATACACTCATAGCCGATGCGGACAGGATGATCCCTTTCGCCGAGATGAATGAGCGGATCTGGAGCCTGCAGACGGAGATCTTTGCCCCATGTGCCGCCTCCCGCCTCATCACCAAGGATCAGATCACCCAGATGATAGAGAGCGGTCTGGAGGTGATCTCCTGTGGCGCCAACGTGCCCTTTGCCGACAAAGAGATTTTTTTCGGGCCTATCATGGAATACACGGATGAAAAAGTAAGCCTGATCCCCGATTTTATTTCCAATTGCGGGATGGCACGTGTCTTTGCTTTCTTCATGGAAGGAAGGGTGGCCATGGAAGATGAATTGATATTTAACGACACTTCCGATGTGATAAGAAAAGCAATTTTGAATATCTTTAAACAAAATCACACTAAGACCAACATCAGTAAAACAGCATTTGAAATAGCGCTAAAACAACTTTTGTAAAATCTAACCGATATGGAAACCATCATCATCATTGTCTTTTTGGCCGGTTACCTGGCTATCACCCTGGAGCATAACCTGAAAATCGATAAACTGATCCCGGCCCTGGCGATGATGGCTATTTTATGGGCGGTGATCGCCCTTACCCATATGCCTGTTTTCGAGGTGAACACGGAACTCAAGGAGTTGGAACCCTCCCACCTGGATGAGATGCTCCTGCACCACCTGGGAAAAACCGCAGAGATCCTGGTATTCCTGCTCGGCGCAATGACGATCGTTGAGATCATAGACTATTTCGATGGATTTGCCACGATCAAGGGATACATCAGGACGAAGAAGAAATCCAAATTATTGTGGCTCTTTTCTATCCTTGCCTTTGTACTATCCGCTATCATAGATAACCTTACGGCTACCATCGTGCTGGTCACCATCCTCCAGAAGGTGATCAAGGACAGGGAAGTGCGCCTGTGGTTTGCCGGTATGATCGTGATCGCCGCTAACGCGGGAGGGGCATGGTCGCCCATAGGGGACGTGACCACCACCATGCTGTGGATCGCCAATAAGGTGTCGGCCTGGCAGCTCATTGAACACGTATTCATTCCTTCGGTAATCTGCATGGTCGTGCCCGTACTCTTTGCCCTGAGATATAAAATATTTAAGGGAGAACTCGATATGGATCTGGAGGAAGAAATTCCCAAATCTCCTTATGGGGCAACTATGTTGTACCTTGGGCTTGGTTCCATCGTATTCGTTCCCTTTTTCAAGACAATCACACATTTGCCACCTTATGTGGGAATGATGTTGTCCCTGGCCATTGTGGCTACCTTCGCCGAGATCTACAGCAACGCCAAGTTCAGTATTTCCACGGTGGATTTTGACGAAGAAAAACACGATCACCACAGTCCGGTACACGCTTCCCTTTCCAAGATCGAACTGCCCAGTATTTTGTTCTTCCTGGGGATACTTTTGGCAGTAGCTGCACTCGAATCCCTGGGTATGCTCTTTGAGTTTGCGGAGGCCCTGGATAAATATATGCCGATGCTCGGAACCGAATCGGTTGCTGAAAAGGTATCCGATTTGGTGGTACTCATCCTGGGAGTGGGCTCGGCGGTTATCGACAATGTGCCGCTGGTGGCTGCAAGTATGGGAATGTTCTCCGTTCCTATTGACGATCCGGTCTGGCACTTCATAGCTTATTCAGCGGGAACCGGCGGAAGTATGCTTATCATCGGTTCTGCAGCGGGCGTTGTGGCCATGGGAATGGAGAAGATCGACTTCTTTTGGTACCTTCGCAAAATTTCCTGGCTGGCCTTGCTCGGATTCCTGGCAGGATCCATCAGTTTTATCCTCATCAGAAATTTAGTGTTGAACGCATAATTAAATACGCATAACTCCGTTATAGGGGCAAATTAATTAAGGGAACTTATATGATTCTATTTCAAGATCTGGCTAATGAAGCCCAGGTTGGGGAGGTAATATCCGAAGAAAAGACACTTTCCGTCATCGATTTGATCCTCAGTGGGGGTACCGGAAGTATTGTGATCATCTCCGTACTTTTTGCTATGCTGGCCGTAGCCCTGTACATCTACTTCGAACGGTTGCTCGCGATCAAGGCCGCTTCCACCATCGACAAGAACTTTATGAATCAGATCCGGGACCACGTGATGAACGGGAAGCTGGAGGCTGCAAAAATCCTTTGCGCCCAGACCGATTCACCGGTGGCCAGGCTGACGGAAAAAGGAGTGTCCAGAATAGGAAAACCCCTGGATGACATCAACGCCGCCATAGAGAACGCCGGGACACTGGAGGTCTATAAACTCGAGAAGAACGTAAACATCCTGGCCACAGTGGCAGGAGCCGCTCCCATGATCGGATTCCTCGGGACGGTCATAGGGATGATCCTCGCCTTTCACCAAATGGCGAGCAGCGGAGGGCAGGCCGAGATGGGAGCCCTCGCATCCGGAATTTATACGGCCATGACCACAACGGTAGCCGGACTTGTAGTGGGGATTATAGCCTACGTGGGATATAACCACCTGGTAAACCGCACAGACAAGGTCATCCACAAAATGGAGGCCAATGCGGTGGAATTCCTGGACCTGCTCAATGAACCCGTTTAATCCGGACCTATGAAACTGAGAAGAGGAAATAAGATCAGCCCGGAATTCAGTATGTCCTCCATGACGGACATCGTGTTCCTGCTCCTGATCTTCTTTATGCTGACGGCAAACTCACCCAATGCCCTGGACCTTCTTTTGCCGAAGGCCAAGGGGAAATCGACCAATACCCAGAACGTTTCTGTTTCCATTAACAGGGACCTCGAGTACTTTGTGAACAATCAGCAGATCAACGGAGCCTATATTGAAATTGAATTAAAAAAAGCGCTGGAAGGAAAGGAGAACCCCACCATTATTCTGAGGGCAGAAGAAAGCGTGGCCATCAAAGAGGCCGTCAATGTCATGGACATTGCCAACAGAAATAATTACAAGGTGATCCTGGCCGTGCGTCCCAATTGATGTCGTTCCTGGATACGAGACACAAAAAGAAATCCTTTTCGCTTACGGTCTTCCTGCTAAGCGCCCTTCTCTTATTGCTGTTTTACATCGGCCTTACCTATATGGACCCTCCCATTGAGAATGGGATCACCGTAAATTTTGGAAGTATGGAATTCGGTTCGGGCAGGGAGCAGCCAAAGGAGTTGCTCAGGCCAAAACAGGAAGAAACTCCCCAGCCTGTAGAAACGGAAAAGGCGGCAGCCGAACCCGAGGAAATTGAAGAAACTCCGCAGGATGTCGCTCCGGATAGCAAAGCGGAGGATCTGCTTACCCAGGAAAGGGAGGAGGCCATCCGTATACAGAAGGCGAATGAGGCAAAACGAAAAGCCGAGGAAGCTGCGAGAAAAATAAAGGAGGAAGCAGAAAGAGCCGAGCGTGAAAGACAGGCCGCCATTGAAAAGGCGCGGCAGGAAGAGGAAGCCAAGAAAAGAAAACTCGATGCCCTGATGGGGGGCATTAACAATGCAGACGGCACCGCTCAGGGGAATGAGGGGGATGATGCCCTGCCCGGAGACAAGGGCCGTCCCGATGGGGATCCCTATGCCAACAGTTATTATGGCAGCCCGGGATCGGGAAGTGGTACCGGCGGTTATGGCCTCAACGGCAGGTCCCTGGCGAGTCGTGGAAAAGAACAGCAAAATTGCAACGAGGAGGGAAGAGTGGTAGTGAAGATCGTCGTAGATCGCAATGGGAGGGTCATTGATGCCGAACCTGGTGTGAAGGGCACTACAAATAACAACCCCTGCCTGCTCGAACCAGCTAGAAAGACCGCCCTGTTGCACAGATGGAATCCCGACCCCAAGGCGCCCAGCCAGCAGATCGGATTTGTGGTCGTCAATTTCAAATTAGGGGAATAATTCATGACCTACCGGGAAACCTTGGATTGGATGTTTGCACAACTTCCAATGTACCAGCAAAAGGGGGCTTCTGCCTATAATGGTAAACTTGAGGGGATACAGTCATTTGCCACTCATCTGGGAGAACCTCACCTGAATTTTAAAAGTATCCATGTAGCAGGGACCAACGGAAAGGGTTCCTCCAGCCATATGCTCGCCTCCATATTGCAGGAGGCCGGGTATAAGACAGGATTGTATACCTCACCCCATCTTAAGGATTTCAGAGAACGCATCAGGGTCAACGGCCAGATGATCCCTGAAGGAGAGGTGGTTGAATTTATCTCTACCAACAAGCCCTATATCCAAAAGAATAGCATGTCCTTTTTTGAGATGACGGTGGCTTTGGCCTTCGATTTTTTTGCGAAGGAAGAGGTAGACATCGCCGTGATCGAAGTGGGGCTGGGGGGGCGGCTCGACTCGACCAACATTATCAAACCCGAGGTTTCTCTCATCACTAACATAGGGATGGATCACACGGACCTGCTGGGGGATACCATTGAAAAGATCGCCTATGAAAAAGCGGGAATTATCAAACCCTATACACCGGTGGTTATTAGTGAAAGACAAGAGGAGACCCTGGAGGTTTTTGCTGCTGTTGCACAACAACAACTGGCCCCGCTGACCTTTGCAGAAGATGTGATCACGGATGTTTATCCAACCTCTCTGAAGGGGCACTACCAGACCAGGAATATCAAAGGCGTGCTGGCAACGATAGGGGCGCTCCGGGATTTTAACATATCGGAGTCGCATAAAAGACAAGGGTTGATAAAAGTTTCGGAGAACACAGGACTCCTGGGACGCTGGCAGATCTTATCCGAGAACCCAAGGACCATAGCAGACACAGCTCACAACAGTGAGGGCCTGGCCCTGGTCCTTGAACAGTTGGGAAAAGAGGATTATGAGCAGTTGTTGTTCGTTCTCGGTTTTGTAAAGGAAAAGAACCTGGATCAGATCCTGCCGTTTTTCCCAAAAAATGCGCATTACCTGTTTTGCAGGCCGGATATTCCAAGGGGATTGGATGCCGAAATCCTGGCAGAAAGAGCAAGTCATTTTGGGCTGAGCGGACAAGTCTTTGCTTCTGTCCCAACCGCTCTCGAAACCGCCAGGAAAAGGGCTGGCAAAGACGATCTTATCTTTATCGGGGGCAGTAATTTTACGGTAGCTGAGGTTGTATGATTTTTTACTTTTTTTGTTTTAGGTAACAAAAAACTATTCTATATTTGCACTCCCTTTGGGGCTCTTAGCTCAGTTGGTTCAGAGCACCTGCCTTACAAGCAGGGGGTCACTGGTTCGAATCCAGTAGGGCCCACATCACTCAGAAAATCCACGCAGACCTGTGTGGATTTTTTTATACCCGAAAGTCGCCAAACTTGTTTGAGCGACTGGAGGGAATAAAAACATCGCATCCCGCGCATAGCGGGATGTGGATTTTCTATTTGCAGCCGCGGTCTCCCGATGGAACATCCCGCTTTGCGGGATAATCCAGTCAGAGATAAACGCCAAACTTGTTTGAGCGACTGGAGGGAATAAAAACATCGCATCCCGCGCATAGCGGGATGTGGATTTTCTATTTGCAGCCGCGGTTTCCCAATGGAACACCGCATTGTATACGGTAATGCGGAATTATTGAGAAGTCAAACAGAAGTCAGAAAGGATGCGAAGTGTGACACTATGTATTGCCTTGCGGATTTTCGATGGGACTTTGGTCCGTGCATTTTAATCCGACTATTTTCCTATCTTCAAGGTTAGTTCAAAATACATCTAAAGTTGATTTTATTTACCCAGACATCACGCTCCTTTACGGTTAGGCCTTATATTTTTTTATTTTCCGCTATTGCTCTGGGAATGGTCATGAACGGTTGTGAAATAGAATCCGACAAAAAAGAAGCTCCTGATTATTCCTCTTGGGAAAATTACGCCGGCACTAAAGATGGCAGCCGGTATTCTTCCCTGGAGGAGATCGATCTTTCCAATGTCAGAAATCTACAGGTTGCCTGGCGCTATAGTTCGGGAGACAAGGATACACTGAACCGGTCTCAGAACCAGTGCAATCCTATTGTGGTCGATGGCATCCTATACGGGTCTTCTCCTAAGTTGAAATTACTGGCTCTCAATGCGGCCAACGGTGAACCCAAGTGGGTGTTTGATCCTGCAGAGGAGGACAGGTCACATGCAGAGGATCCTTACCGCTTCTACAAGGTTAACAGGGGTGTAGTGTATTGGAGTGGGAATGATAAATACGACAGCAGGGTCTTTTACAATGTAGGATCCAGGGTTTACGCCATAGCCTCTGAATCGGGAAAAGTGATCCGCGAATTCGGAAGAGGAGGATATATAGACCTGGCTCAGGATCTGGACCGTGAACCGGGTACGTTCAAACCATTTATCGCCAATACTTCTCCTGGGATCATTTACCAGGATCTTATCATCCTCGGGTCCCGGGTGGCCGAATCTGCAGACGGGGCCCCCGGTCATATTCGTGCTTATAACGTAATCACCGGGGAGCGGGAGTGGATCTTCCATACCATTCCCCATCCGGGTGAAACGGGATACGATACATGGCCCGATAAGGAAGCTTACAAAAAGCTGGGTGGGGCAAATAGTTGGGCAGGCATGTCCCTGGATGAATCTCGAGGGATCGTATACATACCCACGGGATCGATAGCCGGTGATTTTTATGGGGGAGTACGGGAAGGGGAAAACCTCTTTGCCAATTCCCTGGTTGCCCTCGATGCCGGGTCCGGTAAATATCTTTGGCATTACCAGACCGTACACCACGATCTGTGGGACCGGGACCTCGCTGCCAATCCCAACCTCGCCACCCTCAGGAAGGACGGCAAAGTCCTTGATGCCGTGGCACAGATCACCAAACACGGGTATGTGTTTCTTTTTGACAGGGTAACTGGGGATCCCGTATTTCCGATTGAAGAAAAGCCTGTTTCCCAGAATGCCCTGCCGGGTGAGAAACCCTGGCTCACCCAACCGATCCCTGTATTACCCGAACCTTTTGCCAGGCAAAAATTCAATCAGGAAGATGTTACGAATCTGACTCCGGAAACACATGTGGAAATGCTCAGAAGGTATCATCAGATCAAGTACAGAGAGATGTTCCACCCACCTAGCAGGGAGGGTAGCTGGATCTTTCCCGGATTCGACGGGGGAGGGGAATGGGGTGGAGCCGCCGTGGATCCGGAAAGTCAGATCCTGTATGTCAACAGCAGTGAATTGCCCTGGGCTATGATCATGGTGGATGTCCCTGGAAAAGGTCAAAACCTTCAGGCTGATACCCCGGGGAGGGCAGTCTACAACAAATATTGCTTTGCCTGTCACGGCCTTGACCGGAAAGGCAACGGACCCTCCTTTCCGTCCCTCCTGCAGGTGGGAAGCAAGTACAAAGCGGATGAGATAAAGAATATCCTGAAAAATGGCATCAATATGATGCCCGCTTTCAGACAGATCCCTGATCACGAGATGGACGCCCTGATGGCCTTCTTAAGGGAGGAGGAGAAAGGCCCTGTCATAAAGGTCGCAGTGGCCAAGGAACCCATCACAACAAGGGGCACTGGGGGGGAAAGTATTTTGGATGAAGTGCCTTATCAGATGGCAGGATATACCCGTTTCCTGGATGATAACGGCTACCCCGGGATCACTCCTCCATGGGGTACGCTCAATGCGGTCGACCTCAATTCTGGTAAGTTGTTATGGAAAGTACCATTAGGCGAATATCCCGAACTGACCGCTCAGGGACATCCTAAAACAGGTACCGAAAATTACGGAGGTCCGGCCGTGACCAAAGGCGGACTCATTTTTATTGCAGCCACAAAGGACTCAAAGATCAGAGCCTTCAACAAGGAAACAGGTGAGGAGGTCTGGTCTGCAGAACTTCCTGCACCTGGCTACGCTACCCCCAGCGTGTATTCCGTCAATGGCAAACAGTACGTGGTCATCGCTTGTGGGGGCGGGAAGATCGGTAGCATTTCGGGAGATGAGTACGTCGCTTTTGCATTGCCATAGTATGAAAACCCCTCAAATTTGCCCGGGGAGAAAGAGGACATAAAATGTTGGTCAGGCTTTACCTATTCCCCAAAAAATTCCGATATTGCACCCCCGTTAGAACGCAGGTTCTGACAGGTCATGGAGTGTTAGCTCAGCTGGTTTAGAGCACTGCCTTGACAGGGCAGGGGTCGTTGGTTCGAATCCAATACACTCCACATCACTCAGAAAATCCACACTATTAGGTGTGGATTTTTGCATTTCATAGCTAAGCCGAGCTTGCTCGAGCTTAGCTGGAAATGTAAAAATAACTGCGCCTTTGGCGCAGGATTTTCTAATTGCAGCCGGGGAGCGATTTTGGATCATCGCACCTGCCTGCCGTGAGGCAGGCGAATGTGCGGTAATCCGAGAGTTGAGATTTTGGAGGGGATAAAAAACATCTCATCCCGCAGAGCGGGATGGGGATTTTCTAATTGCAGCCGCGGACTGAGTTTGGATCACGAGCTTGCCTGCCGGCAGGCAAGCGGAGCGAGTAATCCGTTTCTGAGTAGATACATACCAAAAAAGGTTAAGCCGAGCTTGCTCGAGCTTTGCTGGAAATGTAAAAATAACTGCGCCAAAGGCGCAGGATTTTCTAATTGCAGCTGCGGACTGAGTTTGGATCACGAGCTTGCCTGCCGGCAGGCGGAGCGAGTAATCCATGGCTTTAGGCTGGGTGTTCCATCCAAAGCGAAGTGGAAGATCCCACTAAAGGAATTCAAGCGTCCTTTCCAGGGCCATCCCCCTTGACCCCTTGATCAGAACCGAACCCTTTTTCAACGGGTGTTGCTCAAGATGGGCAGAGAGATCCTGGAAGGTTCGGAACTTTTGCCCTTTCACCTGAGTCTTAAAGAAGTTTTCCCCTACGAAATATCGTTCCTCCAGCTCCATTTCCCGAGCGATATCTGCAATGGCCTGGTGTTCCTCTGCAGCACTCTCACCCAGTTCGAACATATCCCCCAGGACAACGCTCTTGACCTTCCCTGGAGTTTGGCCAAAAGCCTCCAGGGCCGCCTTCATGCTGGTAGGATTTGCATTGTAGGCATCCAGGTAGATCTTCAGTCCGTTTTTCTCCAGGATCTGCGACCGGTTATTCTCAGGAAGGTAGGCTTCTATTCCCTTCTTTATCTGGGACACAGAAACCCGGAAGTACATACCCATCAACACAGCGATGGCTGCATTGGGAAAGTTGTATTTCCCTGGAAGGTTCGTTTGGATCTCCGTATTTTCGACCTTTAACCTAACCAGGGGGGTGGCATCCTGGAATTCGATTTTCTGATCTGCTCCAGCACCCTCACTAAATCCGGTCTTATTGGGATACCCTTTGAGTTTCCCGTCCTGTATAGGATCATCTGCGTTCCAGAATATATGGGCGTTTCTCGAGATCAGGTTGGTGTACAATTCACTCTTCCCCTTGATTACCCCTTCTACTCCTCCGAAACCTTCGAGATGGGCCTTTCCGAAATTGGTGATATAACCGTGGTCTGGTAAGGCCAGGCTGCTGAGGAACTCTATTTCCTTCTGGTGGTTGGCCCCCATTTCGACAACGGCGATCTCCGTGTTTTCCCTAATCCGCAGAAGGGTGAGCGGAACCCCAATATGGTTGTTGAGGTTCCCGGAGGTAGCGATGGTCCTGTACTTTTGAGAAAGCACGGCGTGGATCAATTCCTTGGTCGTGGTTTTCCCGTTGCTCCCCGTCAGGGAGATGATGATCGCCCCTGAATGGAGTCGGTGGTGGGTGCCGAGTTGCTGAAGGGAGGTGAGCACATCCCCGACGAGGATAAAGCGCTCGTCCACCCTGTATTCTTTCTCATCAATGACGGCAAAGGAGGCTCCTTTTTCCAGGGCCTCGAGTGCAAAGGCATTGCCGTTGAAATTAGGGCCTTTGAGGGCAAAAAAGATCCCGTCTTTGGGAATGTTACGACTATCCGTTGAGACGGAGGGATGTTTCAGGAAGATCTGGTATAGGGCCTCTGTTGTCATGCCCTAAAGATAAAAAAAGCCCCGACTTTTATGTCGGGGCCCGCATCCATTTCAGATACTTTTTTATTTGACTTTTTTACCTCTTACGGTCTTGTTTTTGGTTTTGGCCTTTGAGCCTACCCTCGACATGGCGCAGCGGAAACCGATATAGTCCGTTGCCATGTATTGGGGGAGGAATCTTCGTTGGGCCGGATCCAACCAGTAGGCCCTGTCTCTCCAAGATCCCCCTTTGTATACCCTTACTTCATCATTGATCAGGGTAGTCCTGTTATTGCTCGTATCATAGCCTCTGACGATATTTCCAAGGGAATCCCTTTCCACCTTGTGCTTGGGAGAATCGTACATCTTGCGCTGATTGGCTTCTTCCTCTTCATCGCTGAACTGCTCAAAAAATCTGGAAGAACCTGGATCTCCGTCCCTGAAAGCCCGGTTGTCGCTGTCAGAGAAGTTGGTCCTTAAATAAGTCTCATTTTCGTCTACCGGTACCATCAGGATCTCGCCGGGAAGATTCACTGCGACCACCTTACCGTTCGGTAGAGTGTCATAGACAATACTATCCCTCAGGATCTCTACTTTTCCATCCTCTCCGATAGCGGTTTTGGTGTAGATATTACCTCTGTAGTAATTGAAGTCGCTGATCTCATCGTCCACAATAGGCCTGTAAACGTCTGCCACCCACTCGGCCACATTACCTGCCATATCGTACAAGCCCAGGTCGTTGGGTTTATAGGACTTCACCTCGGCAGTGATGTCGGCTCCGTCATCAGACCAGCCTGCGATCCCGCCGTAATCTCCTTTTCCCTGCTTAAAGTTTGCCAGTTGATCTCCACGACCTACTCGCTGACCATTTCTGGTGTATTCACCTTCCCAGGGATACTTTTTTCTTCCGCGATAGTTGTTGTATTCCCTGCTTCCCTGAAGGGCCGCTGCCGCATATTCCCATTCGGTCTCAGTAGGGAGTCGGTATTCGGGCGAGATGATCCCGCTGCTGCGTTTGGCAAAAACCGCTACAGAATCTTTTTTCTTGTTGCCCTGAAGGGAATCGATCTGTCCGTTGTACACAGATTCGGGCCTGTTGAGATATGCTTCGGTGTTAAAAGTACCGGCAACCTCTCCGGTCACAGCCTGGTACTTGGCATCCTTCGCCAGGTATCCTTCCCTTTCCAGAACCGCTTCGTTCACACGGTCCGTCCTCCATTCGGCAAACTGGGTAGCCTGTATCCAGTTAACACCCACCACCGGATATTCGGCATAGGCGGGATGGCGAAGGTAGTTGTTGGTCATGGTCTCATTAAAGCCCAGCCTGTTCCTCCATACCAGGGTATCCGGAAGTGCGCCTTTGTAAATATTAGCGTATTTCGGGTTCTCTGGCGGATAAACACTTTTCAGATAATCGAGGTATTCCAGATACATGACGTTGGTAACCTCGGTCTCATCCATATAAAAGGATTGAACGTGTTGCTGGGTTGGCGTGTTATTCCAGTCGTGCATCACATCGTCCTGTACCTTCCCTTTCATAAAGGTTCCCCCTTCTACAAATACCAGACCGGGGGAGGTTTCCTGCTCCTTGAAATCCGAGTTGTATTGAAAGCCACCTTCTTTAGCATTGATCTTCCAGCCAGTGGCTCTGGATACATTTTTGGAACTAGAGGATTTTTTACAGCTGGTGACTGTAAAACCTGCCACCAGCACGGTGCAAGAGAGTACAACTTTGATAAATTGTTTTTTCATCTGTTGATCTTTGATTTAATAATTCTTCTGAATCCGGCGGTATGAACGTTGTTCCGATTATACATCCTCCTACCGATCTGATCCTTTCAGAAATTCTTTAGGTTTTGTCACCCCAATCCATATGGAATGACTGTTTTACTCGATTTCATAACATTTCCGGCTACTAAAACGGTGTTTTAACCATAATATTTTACAGCCGGAAAATTTCTTCAAGGCCTTTACTCAAACAGATACAGGCCAGGTTTACAAATTCATAACGGAACAAATTTCATTATATTATGGACTTATCCTTTTCTTTCCGCCAGGGGGTGTTAAAAAAGCATCCATGAACGCCGAGCCCACTAATTTTAAATACCTATCGATAAAACGCATCTTATTTTTGGTTTGAGATGTTAAAATAATGCACGCATCGGCACAAGATATTTTCAAATTGTCCGTTTACCTCATGTACAAAACACAGGAACCCGACAAAATAAAAGGAGTTAGAGGACCCCTTATGTTCTAAACACTTTATAGGAACGGGACCCGTAACTCCGGAATTGTCCGGGTCTAAATGTTGATTAAGAGAGAAATATGAGAAAATTAGTAGGCTTTTTTGTATTGCTTTGGATTTGTAAGGGAATAGCACAAGAAGACAGAGTGATCACGACGGCAGTACCGTTTCTGACAATTGCGGCAGATGCCCGTGCAGCCGGTATGGGCGATATGGGAGTCGCCACCTCCGTAGACGCCTTTTCCCAGCAATGGAACCCCGCCAAGTTCGCTTTTGCAGAACGCAAAATGGGAATTGGCGTAAGCTATACCCCCTATCTGGAAAGCATTATCACAGATATTTCCCTGCTTAACGGTAGTTTCTACAATAAGATAAACGACCGAAGTGCCTTTGCTTTCAGTCTCCGGTATTTTACCCTGGGTGAAATTGAGCTCAGGCAATTTGCCAATGACCCTGGAACCCTGGCAAAGCCCAACGAACTTGCGCTAGACGGCTCTTACGCTTTGAAGTTGAGCGAGAAATTCTCAATGGCAGTGGCCGGGAGGTTCATCCGATCCAATCTCAGACTCCCTGAGATCAGCAACGTTGACTCACAGGCAGCCAGTTCCTTCGCGGTGGATGTTGCTGGGTTTTACCGGTCTGATGAAATTGCCTATAACAGCTTTAATGGCCGGTGGAGAGGAGGGTTTAACCTCTCGAATCTCGGGGGTAAAATTCAATATGACGAAGGAGGACAGGAAAACTTTCTTCCCACAAACCTCAGATTCGGGGGTGGATTTGATTTTATTTTCGACGAGGATAACGCTCTCGGGTTGACCATGGAATTCAACAAGCTCCTCGTTCCCACTCCACGTGATTTCGACAACGACGGGGATGTGGATTCTGAAGATAACAACCAGTATCAGCAAATCGGATTCCTGAAGGGTGTCTTTGAATCCTTTGGGGATGCCCCGGACGGTTTTAGTGAAGAATTGAAGGAGGTCACCTGGGCACTGGGTGCCGAATATGCCTTCCAGCAGGCCTTTATGGTTCGGGCGGGATATTTTAACGAAAGTGAGGACAAAGGCTCGAGGAAATTCTTTACCCTGGGAGCCGGATTCATCTTTAAAGCGGCACAAATAGACCTGTCTTACCTCTTTTCTTCATCTCAGGTGCGGAATCCTCTGGAGAATACCCTGCGCTTTTCCCTGACCTTTAATCTGGGGGAAGAGTTTATCAATAACTAATGGAGTTTCAATGTCTATAGAAAACCTGCTCCTGAGCAGGTTTTTTTATGCGTTGGATTCCCGGAATTGTATCTTTAGCGTATGAAAAAAGAACTTCATTCCCTGGAACTCACCGTTTATGAATCGGAGGCAGAACTCCCGCCAGAAGACGCTTCCTTATTGCAGGCTGCATTAAAAGCTCAGGAAGACGCCTATGCGCCTTATTCGGAATTCAAAGTAGGGGCTGCTGTTTTGCTGGTCAACGGGGAAGTGGTCATAGGGAATAATCAGGAGAACGCTTCTTATCCATCCGGCCTGTGTGCAGAAAGGGTGGCCGTTTTCCACGCAGGAGCCAGGTATCCCGGGGTCCCTATCCTCAAAATAGCCATTGCTGCGGGATCTTCGGAAAAGCCATTGACGAAACCGGCAGCACCCTGCGGGAATTGCCGTCAGTCCATTTTTGAGTACGAGAACAAACAGGACCGCCCTATTGAACTCCTGCTGCTTGGGGGTGCCGGAAAAGTGTACAAGTGCCCGTCCGTACAAGGACTTTTACCCCTGGCATTCGGAAAGGAATTCCTCTGATCGACCCCTGAGAAATACAGATACGACAGGGAAGGACCTCCCGTGAAGCAAGGGGGGAAGCTTTTTACCTAAATCTTTTTCTCTATTATAATTATGTGTATTTTTGATTTCTTTGAAATACCCGACTTGGGATCACCTTAAAAGAGGGTTATTGCAATCGATTAAACTTCATTCTCAATGAAAAAAATTACCAAGGAAGTCTACCTCAAATGGTATGAGGACATGCTGTTTTGGAGAAAATTTGAAGATAAACTGGCCGCGGTCTACATTCAGCAAAAAGTGCGCGGATTCCTTCATTTGTACAACGGACAGGAAGCAGTCCTGGCCGGCGCCCTGCACGCCATGGACCTCACCAAGGACCGCATGATCACCGCTTACAGGAACCACGTGCAACCTATTGGTATGGGGGTGGATCCGAGAAGAGTAATGGCTGAACTCTACGGAAAGGTCACAGGGACTTCCAAGGGAATGGGAGGGTCCATGCATATATTTTCCAAGGAACACAGATTTTATGGCGGACACGGAATTGTCGGGGGGCAGATTCCTCTGGGTGCCGGTTTGGCCTTTGCGGATAAATATTTTAAAAGGGATTCTGTAACCCTTTGTTATATGGGCGATGGAGCGGTTCGCCAGGGAAGCCTGCACGAATCCTTTAACCTTGCTATGCTCTGGCAGCTTCCGGTTGTTTTCATATGTGAGAATAACGGGTACGCCATGGGTACTTCAGTGGCCCGAACCTCCCATTCCACAGAGATCTGGAAACTGGGACTGGGCTATGAAATGCCCTGTGGCCCTGTAGATGGGATGGATCCCGTGACTGTGGCTGAAGAGATGAGTAAGGCTATTGAACGCGCGAGAAGCGGAGGAGGTCCCACTTTTCTCGAGATGAAGACCTACCGGTACAGGGGGCATTCCATGTCTGACGCGCAGCATTACCGGACTAAGGAAGAGGTGGAGGAGTACAAGAAGATAGACCCCATCACCCAGGTACTCAATGTCATCAAGGAAAAAAAGTACGCCACGGACGATGAGATCAAGGCGATTGATGACCGGGTGAAGAAGCTGGTGAAAGAATGTGAAAAATTTGCGGAGGAGTCGGATTACCCACCTGTACAGCAGCTCTACGATGTGGTTTACGAGCAGGAGAACTATCCGTTTGTCGAACACAAAATTTAAGGAAATGGCAGAGATCATAAATATGCCAAGGCTGAGCGATACCATGGAAGAAGGTACCGTGGCCAAATGGCTCAAGAAGGTCGGAGACAAGGTGAACGAAGGAGATATTCTCGCCGAAATAGAAACGGACAAGGCAACCATGGAATTCGAATCCTTCCATGAAGGAACCCTACTCCACATCGGTATCCCTGAAGGAGAAGGTGCCCCTGTGGATTCCCTTCTCGCGATCATCGGGAATGAAGGAGAGGATATCTCTGCTTTGATCAACGGGGGTTCTGCGAGTGCCGGAACGGCCTCCTCATCAGACGAAAAAAAGGAAGCTCAGGAAGAAAAACCAAAGCAGACTTCCGGGAAAAGCCTCTCTGCGGACATCCCCAAAGGAGTGGAGATCGTAAAGATGCCCAGATTAAGCGATACCATGGAAGAAGGTACGGTTGCCACCTGGTTAAAGAAAGTGGGTGACGACGTAGAGGAAGGTGACATCCTCGCCGAGATCGAGACCGATAAGGCGACGATGGAATTCGAATCCTTTTATTCAGGAACCCTGTTGTATATAGGGATACAGGAAGGAGAATCGGCCCCGGTAGATGAAGTGCTTGCGGTTATAGGTCCTGCTGGCACCGACGTGGAAGCTGTCCTGAACCAGAAAGATTCTGGTCCTTCCAAGGAAAGCATTGAGTCTGAGGCGGAAGCTACACAGGAAAATGAAGAGCAGGAAACGAGCAGTGCTCCTGCACCTCTGGTTGCAAACGACGGACAAAGGATCTTTATCTCACCCCTGGCCAGAAAAATGGCCGAGGACAAGGGGATCGACCTGAATACCGTCAAAGGATCGGGTGACCAGGGTCGCATCGTCAAAAGAGATATTGAGAATTACACGCCTTCCCAGGCGAAACCTGCCCCTGCTGAGGCACAACCCGCTGCCGCAGCGGCTGCCGCTCCCCCCAAGCCAGTAATGCTGCCTTCAGGGGAGGAAGGAACGGAAGAGATCAAGAATTCCCAGATGAGGAAGGTGATCGCCAAGAGACTGAGCGAATCCAAATTTACCGCGCCTCATTATTACCTTACCATAGAGGTAGATATGACCAATGCCGCCAGGTCCAGGGAACAGATAAACAATCTGCCGGATACCAAGGTTTCCTTTAATGACCTTGTCGTAAAGGCCTGTGCGATGGCATTGTTGAAACACCCTCAGGTCAATACGAGCTGGAACGGGGATACGACCCGATACAACAAGCATATCCATGTGGGTGTTGCCGTGGCCGTAGAGGATGGCCTTGTGGTCCCCGTGCTGAAATTTGCGGATCAGATGAGCCTGACACAGATCGGTGCTGCGGTCAAAGACCTGGCCGGAAGGGCGAGAAACAAGAAACTCACTCCGGCTGAAATGGAGGGAAGTACCTTTACAGTTTCCAACCTGGGTATGTTTGGCATCCTGGAATTCACCTCCATTATCAACCAGCCCAACAGCGCCATATTATCCGTGGGTGCTATCGTTGAGAAGCCGGTTGTCAGGGATGGGCAGATCGCCATCGGCAGCACGATGAAGCTGACCCTCGCCTGTGATCACAGGACCGTGGACGGTGCTACCGGAGCTCAATTCCTGCAAACCCTCAGGGAGTATATAGAGAATCCGGTGACCATGCTGGCCTGATTGAGAACAAAAGAATAAATGGAACCCGTGGAAAAGCATTCAAAACCTAACTGAATGCTTTTTTCATTCGGATTAACACCATCTAGTGATATGAGAAGAATTTGTGTATTTCTGGCTGCCACCCTGATCCTATGGAGCTGCAAAACCACTAAAAGCACTTTAATCGACGTTGGGAATTTTTCATCCTCACAAACGATAGGAGCACATATGAATTTTCTGGCCTCCGATGAACTCCATGGGAGAGAGGCCGGGACCGAGGGGATAGAGGCAGCTGCCTACTACATTGTGGATCTTATGGAGAAGCAGGGGATAGATCCCTATTACAGCTCTTACCAGGATACTCTGGATAATTTTGAACCTGCGGCCTATAACGTAGTTGGGATGCTAAAGGGAAAGGACCCGGTACTTAAAGATGAAGTGGTACTTGTCGGAGCTCATTACGACCACATAGGAGCGATCGGGGCCAAAGAAGGGGATTCCATCGCCAATGGTGCCAACGACAATGCCAGTGGTACTTCCACGGTCCTGGAACTGGCCAGATACTTTGCCCTGGCAAACGCCAATAAAAGGACCCTCGTCTTTGCCCTTTTCAGTGCGGAAGAGAAAGGCCTCAAAGGGTCTGATCACCTCGCCAGGAAAATGAAGGCAGAGGGGGTCGACCTCTATGCCGTCCTCAATTTTGAAATGACCGGTGTTCCCATGCAGAATAAGGAATACCTGGTCTATGTAACGGGGTATAATAAATCGAATATCGCAGAGGTAAGCAATGCCCATGCAGGGGAGAATATAGTGGGATTCCTTCCCACGGCTGAGGGGTACAACCTTTTTATGCGTTCAGACAATTATCCCTTTTTTGAGGAATTCAACATCCCTTCCCATACATTTTCAACCTTTGATTTTACGAACTTTGACCATTACCACCAGGTAGGGGATGAGGCAGAGATCATGGATTTCGAACACATGGCCAGAGTGGTCAACAAGATGATCCCGGTGGTGGCAGGGATCGTCAATGCACAAGAAAAAGAAATTAAACTCGACTAATGGCAAACGTAATCATCACAGGCTGCAGCAGGGGGATCGGGCATGAACTCGCCAAACTCCTCGCGAATGAGGGTCACCAGGTCCTGGCCTTGTCCCGAAACGACGGGCCTATCCAAGAGCTAAAGCACGAGAGAATACACGGGTTTTCTTTTGATATCTCAGAGGGTTCCTCCATGGATGCCGTAGTCAGATTTATCAAGGAAAAGTGGCAACAGGTGGATATCCTGATCCACAATGCCGGTATGCTCATCAACAAGCCATTTGCCGAAACGACCACAGAAGACTTTGAAGCGGTATACCGGGTAAATGTTTTTGGTGTGGCTGCACTTACCAGGACCGTTCTTCCCTATATGAGGTCAGGCGGTCATGTGCTCACCATCACCTCCATGGGAGGAGTACAGGGCAGTGCCAAATTTCCCGGGCTCTCTGCCTACAGTTCCAGTAAAGGTGCGGTGATCACCCTGACAGAACTGCTCGCTGAAGAGTACAAGGAGGCCGGTCCTTCCTTTAATGCCCTCGCTTTGGGAGCTGTTCAAACCGAAATGCTGGAAGAGGCATTTCCAGGCTATCAGGCACCGGTCTCGGCCTTGCAGATGGCTCGTTATATCATGGATTTCGCCCTCACAGGACAGACTTTTTACAACGGAAAAACCCTGCAGGTTTCCAGTTCTACCCCATAGGCAAACCTCAATTTAAGCCATCATGGCATGTACTGTTGTTAGAAACTTTATTTTTGTTTCCGATGAATAGTGTATTGGAAAGATACCTGCCTGAGTCGGCCGTCGCCCCTTGCTTCGATCTGATCCGTACCCACCGGGTACACCTCAAGGTGGTGAATGAAAGGATGACAAGACACGGAGATTACCGCTTACTTCCGGATGGGTCGCATCAGATTACCGTAAATGCCACCCCGAACCCCTACCGTTTCCTGATAACCCTCGTACATGAGATTGCCCATCTTATCGCCTTTGAAACCTATGGAAGGCGCATTAAGCCCCATGGAAGCGAATGGAAGCACACTTTTCAGAGCCTGATGCTTCCTTTTTTAAGACCCGAGATCTTTCCATCGATGCTTTTACCCCTCCTGGCGAAACATTTCCGGAACCCAAAGGCCAGCAGCAGCACGGATTCGGAACTTGCCATAGCTTTGTCAAAGTTTGATCCTCCATCGGATCAATCCATTCTCATGGAACTTCCACTGGGAACCGTTTTTCGATTAAAAAATGGACGTACCTTTAAAAAGGGGCATCGCAGGGTAAAGCGGTATCAATGTGTTGAGATCGGGTCGGGTAGGCTGTATCTCTTTCAGCCCAACGCTGAAGTTGAAGTTTTAAATTAACGAAGTATGAAAAACAAGAATTACTATGCCGTTTTAATGGCGGGGGGAGTAGGCTCCAGGTTCTGGCCGGTTAGTACGGCCCGTAACCCCAAGCAGTTCCACGATATGCTAGGTACAGGGGATACCCTGATTCAGAGGACCTTTAAAAGGCTGAACAGGTTTATCCCTACTGAGAATATCCTGATCCTTACCAATGAAAGATACAACGACCTGGTGCTGGAGCAGCTGCCCATGATAGGACCTCGGCAGGTGGTACTTGAGCCTGCCATGCGCAATACGGCCCCTTGTATCCTGTACGCCGCCATGAAGATCCGGAAAATGAATCCGGATGCGGTCATGGTCGTAGCGCCCAGCGATCACTGGATCGAAGATGAGGCGGCATTCGCCAGTGATGTACAGCGGTGTTTTCAGGCCTGTGAAGAAGCAGAGGTCCTATGTACTCTCGGGATCAAACCTACTTTTCCCAACACGGGGTTTGGCTATATTGAATATGACAAAGGGAGCGGGGAAGATCTCAAAAAGGTATCCAAATTCAGGGAAAAACCGGATTATGAAACTGCCAGGTCCTTCCTGGCCCAGGGTAACTTTCTTTGGAATGCGGGTATTTTTATGTGGGGTGTAAGAACCATCATTGCGGCTTTTGAGAAGTATCAACACGAACAATATCAACTCTTTGAGGGAGGGATACCCATGTACAATACCGAAGACGAAGCCGGGTTCATACAGGAGAATTACCCTCGGGCGGAGAATATCTCCATAGATTACGCCATTTTGGAGCGTTCCGATGCGATCTACGTCCTGCCGGCCGGATTCGACTGGAATGACCTGGGGACCTGGGGCTCATTGTACGATAAACTCGACAAGGATCCGAAGGGGAATGCCCTGGTGAACGGGCACCTGCTGGAGATGGACGCCAGGGGAAATATGGTTCGCCTACCTCAGGGGAAACTGGCCGTGATTGACGGACTGGAAGACTACATCATCGTAGATCAGGAGAATGTGCTCATGATCGTTCCCAAGGAGAAGGAACAGCATATAAAAGTGATCGTTTCGAAAACAAAAGCTACATTTGGTGAAGGATATGTTTAAGGTTAATTAATACTATGGAAACAGGCAAGAATCCCGGACAGAAGGACGAACTGGAGGGAGTAGAGGATGTCAAACAGGAATTTAAGGGACTCCTGGGGTCCACGAGAAAATTCCTCACCGAATTACTGGATATTCGCAAGAATACGGATAAGGACAGTACCAAAGAGGCGATCATTGCAGACATACCATTCAAAGGGCATACGGCCTGGATCCTGGTCTGTTCTATCTTTATCGCATCCATAGGCCTGAACGCGAACTCCACTGCAGTGGTCATTGGAGCCATGCTTATCAGTCCGCTTATGGGTCCCATTCTCGGAATCGGATTATCGCTGGCGGTCAATGATATTGATACGCTGAGAAGGGCTTTGCGAAACTTTACGGTCATGGTGGTCCTGAGTGTTTTGACCGCCTATCTCTTCTTCGAATTCTTTCCCCTCCGGGATGAATCCTCTGAATTACTGGCGCGTACCAAACCGGATATCCGGGATGTGCTCATCGCATTTTTTGGCGGACTCGCCCTTGTGATCGCCCGTGCCAAAAAGGGGACCGTGGCGAGCGTGATCTTCGGTGTGGCCATCGCCACCGCCCTTATGCCGCCTCTTTGTACCGTGGGATTCGGATTGGCCATCGGGAACCTCTCCTTTGCCGGCGGGGCCATGTACCTCTTTATCATCAACACTATATTTATCGGCCTGGCGACCTTTCTTGTCCTGAAGCTGTTGCGTTTTCCCATGGTGAGGTATGCAAATTCTGCCCGGAGACGTTTCATCGGAAGGGTTGCTTCCCTTGTGGCCTTGCTGGTCATGATCCCAGCTGGGTTTACCTTTTACAATGTGTTTCAGGAATCGAGATTCATGAACCAGGCAAACGATCTTATCCACAATACGATAGGGATCTATCAGTTCAAAGACAGGGGCAGGTTTATGGAGAACCTCACGGAGATCAATTACGCCCCGGATGGGGTATCGACCATAGAACTGGTTACCATGGGGGATGAATCCATTCCCGAAAACGTGATCACCACCTGGAGGAACCAGATGGGGAATTATTCCAAACTGGAGAATACCGAGCTTAAAATCCTTCAGGGCGGGCAGGATGATTCCGAACAGAAATTCAATTACGTCAACGAATTGTACGAAGCGAAGAAAGCGGAACTGTTATCCAAGGATGAAAGGATCAGGCTCCTGGAAGAGGAACTCTCTGAACTTAGCAGCTTTGCTAAAAAACAGATCCCATTCAGCGATATCAGCAAAGAAGCAAAGACCAATTACGACAACCTGGACAAGCTGTCCTTTTCGTATGTGATCAGCACCGATTTTAAAACACAGGACACGATCCCCGTATTCGAGGCCAAATGGAAGGATGGATCCCGGGCCGAACAGATCAGTGCGGAATCCAAAAGGTTGAACGACTGGCTAAAGGTCAGATTAAAAGATCCAAAAGTAGAGGTGAGAGCCTTACAGAACTAGTTCCGCTCTTCCAGGTACATCTGCCTGACCTTTTTAAAGAGTTCCGAAGAATAGACAAAATTCGTCACAGCCTCATTGTCTGTTTTGAAAATCTCCATGTTGGAGCCTTCCCATTCCTTGAATCCGTCTTTCAAAAAGATGATCTTTTCCCCTATCTCCATTACGGAGTTCATATCGTGGCTGTTGATCACCGTAGTAATGTCGTACTCCCTGGTGATTTCCTGGATCAGGTTGTCTATGAGGATGGCGGTTTTCGGGTCGAGGCCAGAGTTGGGCTCGTCACAGAACAGGTACTTGGGGTTCATCACGATGGCCCTGGCGATGGCGACCCGTTTCTTCATACCGCCGGAGAGTTCTGAAGGGAATTTTTGATTTGAATTGACCAGGTTCACCCTTTTCAAAACAAAATTCACCCGATCCAACATCTCGGACTTCGACTGTTTAGTGAACATATCGAGGGGGAACATCACATTCCCCTCTACGGTCATGGAATCAAAGAGGGCACTGCCCTGAAAGACCATGCCCATCTCCTGCCTCAGGTCTCTCCGTTCTCTTGGTTCGAGTTCTGAATACACCCGGCCGTCATAGCTGATGGTACCCTGTTCCGGCTCAAAAAGACCGAGAAGACATTTGAGGAAAACGGTCTTCCCCGATCCACTCTGCCCTATGATCAGGTTGGTCTTCCCTTTTTCGAAAGTGGCTGATATCCCTTTCAGGACATGGTGGTCTCCAAACGACTTGTGTAAGTTGTTTACCTCTATCATCAGCCTAACAGTAATTGGGTGAGAATATAGTTCAGGATAATGATCACCACACTGGTCCATACAAAGGCCGTCGTGCTCGCTTTTCCTACCTCCAAAGCACCGCCTTTCATGTAATAGCCGTGATAGGAGGGCACTGTGGCAATGACAAAAGCAAAAACCACAGATTTGATAAAGGAATAGGTGACATGGAAGGGAGTGAAATCGAGTTGCAGGCCTTCCACGAAGTCGGCACTGGAACTGAAGCCGCCGAAGACCCCGGCTATCCATCCTCCCAATATCCCGATATACATGGCAATGGCCACAACGAAAGGATAGAAGAACATGGCGATGATCTTGGGAAAGACCAGATAGTTCAGGGAATTCACCCCCATGACCTCAAGGGCATCTATTTGTTCGGTGACCCTCATGGTCCCTATGCTCGAGGTAATATAAGAGCCAACTTTCCCCGCCATGATGATAGAAGTAAAAGTAGGCGCAAATTCCAGGATGACGGATTGCCTGGTCGCGAAGCCGATGAGGTTCCTCGGGATCAGCGGATTGCTGATGTTCAATGCGGTCTGAATGGCCACAACCCCTCCGATAAAGAAAGAGATGAAGATGATGATACCCATGGAGCCATAGATGAGTTCGTCTATTTCCTTTAAGATCAGGGACTTCATTATGGGCCATTTGGTAGGCTTCTTGAAAACCTCACGGATCATTATGGAATAGCTTCCAATAGAGGATACATAATTCATAAGCAGTGGTACGCTTCTTGCTGTAAAAATAACAATATTAACCTTGTTATAACCCGGATTTAAGATTAATAGGGTATAATTAGTTATTTTTGAGAACATGTCTTTTTATATGAAAAATTACTTTTTACGCCTGCTGATTTTCGGTCTCCTCTCGGGGCTATCATCCCAATTTTCTAACGCTCAGACTCCTCAGACAGATCCCATAAAGACTACTCCCAAACTCGTAGTCGGGATTGTGGTAGACCAGATGCGTTATGACTACCTCACCCGGTTTTGGGACCACTATGGGGAGGGCGGATTCAAAAGAATGGTGAACGAGGGATTTAACTGTAAGAACAACCACTTCAATTACGCGCCGACAACCACCGGTCCCGGCCATACTTCGATCTATACCGGAACAACTCCTTCTGTCCATGGGATCATAGGGAACAACTGGTACGACAAAGAATCGGGGCAGATCGTTTATTGCGCATCCGATGACAACTATACTTCCGTAGGCACAACTAGTGAGGCAGGGAAGATGTCGCCCCACTGGATGACGGTTTCCACCATCACCGATGAACTGAGGCTCTTTACCCAAAAAAGGGGAAAGGTGATCGCACTGGCCCTGAAGGACAGGGGAGCAGTGCTGCCGGGAGGTCACCTTGCCAACGCGGCCTACTGGTACAATGGAGGAGCCGAAGGCCACTGGATCAGCAGTTCCTATTACATGACCGAACTCCCGAAATGGGTGAGGGATTTCAACGCCTCGGATGCCGCAATGAAATATAAAAAGCCCTGGAATACCCTGAAAAATATCAACACCTATAATGAAAGCGGACCGGATGATAATCCCTATGAAGGCGCATTTTCCGGAGAAGCTGCACCCGTGTTCCCTCATGACCTGCCAAAACTCTGGGACAGCAACGGACAATTCGAACTCCTAAGGGGTACGGCCTATGGCAATAGCCTGACTACCGACTTTGCGCTAGCCGCCCTGGAGGGAGAAGACCTAGGGAAAGATGCCATCCCGGATTTTCTGGCGATCAGCTATTCCAGTACGGATTATGTGGGGCATCAGTTCGGGGTGAATTCAAAGGAAATTCAGGACACCTACCTTCGTCTGGACGCCGACCTCGAAAGGTTGCTGAAACAACTCGATCAGAAAGTGGGCAAAGGAGAATACCTGGTATTTCTCTCCTCAGACCACGGTGCGGTAGATGTACCCGCATACCTGAAGGATCAGAAACTGCCTGCCGGTTATATGGATTCACAGACCATGTCCACTAAATTCAGGGAATTCATGTCCTTTACTTTTGGAGCTGCTAACTTGGTCAGAAATTACAGCAATGCACAGTTCTTCCTGGATCACGACGTGATCCGAAGTCTGGATCTGGATCTGGAGGAGGTTCAGAACAAGATCGCCCGGGAATTGCTCGGGTACGAAGGGATCAGCAGGGTCTTTACCGGCCATCAGATGGAAACCAACGAATACAGTTGGGGGATTCCTTATATCATACAAAATGGATACAACCAGAAGAGGTCAGGAGACGTGCTTCTCGTCCTGGACCCTGGTGTGGTCTATTACCCGAAAACGGGATCTACCCACGGATCGCCCTATGTCTATGACACCCATGTTCCCCTCTTGTTCTACGGAAAGGGCATACCTAAAGGGAGTACTGTGGAACGGACGGAGATACCGGATATTGCCCCGACCATTTCGGCTATTTTGGGTATTGCCTTCCCGAATGGCACTACGGGCAAACCCATTGAACAAATCTTAGATTAGTTTACCGAAAAT
Source organism: Muriicola jejuensis (assembly GCF_010671595.1). Taxonomy (GTDB): domain Bacteria; phylum Bacteroidota; class Bacteroidia; order Flavobacteriales; family Flavobacteriaceae; genus Muriicola; species Muriicola jejuensis. The sequence goes on from NZ_JAABOP010000002.1 coordinate 35,180, forward strand.
CCTCTGCCAGCGCAGATTCCTGATAAATTTACCCTCTTCCGGGGTAACGATGTAGGCTTGTTTTCTCTTTTTGGCCTCCCAATATCCGCTCAGGTTATCGACCAGGATCCTGACCTTGCGGTTTTTCCAGGCCATTTTTAAAGAGGCTATGCTAGAGATCAACAGACCGTAGCGCATTAGATACATGGCCCTGCCCTGAGATCTTCTCGCCTTGGCATTATACGCATCGCCAATGGGCCTTTGGTGTTTTACGTGTAAGGTATTATCGGTCCTGACCTCAAAACCGTGGAAGCGAGCCAGGAGTTCATCCACAGTGTCCCAACCCATGGCTTCCCTAAGACCCCCTATGGCCTTGAAACAACTTTTTGAATACGCTTTGAAAGCTCCCCTTACATGATCCTTGTCCATAGGGTGATTCAATTCCCATTGCCCTTTTTTATTTCTTTCATAGGCGAATCCCCCGGCGATTCCTATTTTTTCTGAAGCACTGAACAGTGATGCGATCCTTTCAAAATAATCGGCAGGAAGTATGGTATCCGCATCGAGCTTGACCAAGAAATCGTATTCCTCATCCAGGAGGCCCAGACCTGTATTGAAGGCGGCCACCACCTTGCTGCCGGGCAGGTGTTCGTCCGAGGATTCCTTATCTATGCTCTGGATAAACGAGTACTTCTTTGTAAAGACCTCCAGAATTCCGGATGTACCGTCTGTGGAATGATCGTTTACCACAACCACTTTTTTTGGGGGGAGACTTTGATTCACCACGCTCTCCAGGGCATCTGCGAGATAGAGCTCCTCATTGTGGGCGGGGATCACGATATAATAAGCGGTATTCGATTGCTGTGACATCCTCAGGAAGTTCGATTTACAAGGCCGAACGCTCGGCGTACACAATGTAATACCTTGGGGTAAATTGCCTTAAAAGGGGCCTTATACCAATCTTATTCACGGGGTGAGCCCATTGCTGGGAGTCGATAATATCCCATCCGGTCTTTCGCAGGAGCCAGTCGAATTGCCAGGCCTCAAATTCGTGAAAATGTCTGTCCCATTCATCCGTCCTGCTCTGGTAGGCGGTGGAAAACCACAGTCTTAAGGGAACACTGGCGACGAGTTTACCGGCCTTGATCTCTTTTAGTACGTTGAAAGGGGCCAGCAGGTGTTCGAATATTTCAAAGGCAGTAACCACAGAGGCATCCGAAGCCTGGATGGACGATAGATCCAGATCCAGGTCCTCTCCCCCTGTGTTGTCGACGGAATACCCGTGCTCTCGCATGATATGGGTAAAGGGATTCTCCACCCCCAGGTCGAGAATGGTCTCATTCGGAGGGATGTGCTTCTGTAAAAAGGAAAGTGTTTTCTGGTATCTCTTCTTTGGATATTGCCTCTCGTACATTCGCTAATATCTGTAAACTACGGCGTTGATGTTCATTCCCGCGCCGACGCTGGCAAAGATAACAACATCGCCCTTGCTTACCTGATGATTCTCCATTTTTCCTTTTCTCACCATATCGTAAAGGGTAGGTATAGTGGCAACGGAACTGTTTCCGAGTTCGTGTATATTCATAGGCATGATCCCTTCCGGCATTTCGCGTTCGTATAACTGGTAAAAGCGTTTTACGATGGCTTCGTCCATTTTCTCGTTGGCCTGATGGATAAAGATCTTTTTGACCTCGTCTATACCCACCCCACTTTTCTCAAGGCACTCCTTCATGGCACCAGGCACGTACGAAATGGCGAATTCATAGATCTTTCTGCCGTACATTTTGATGTATTTGAGATCGTCCGGCATCTCCTGGTGGTATGAGGACCCGTGGAACAGGTAATAGGCCTCTTCATTGGCATAGGTAGCCGAATTATGGGCAAGGATTTCCCCCTGCCCCTCTTTTTCCTCAACGATGCATGCCCCGGCCCCATCGGAATAGATCATGGAGTCACGGTCATGGGGATCTACCACCCTTGAAAGGGTCTCTGCTCCAATGACCAGGCATCGCTTTGCCATTCCACTTTTGATAAAGGCATAGGCCTGTATCATCCCTTCAACCCATCCGGGGCAACCAAAAAGCAGGTCATAGGCCACACATTTTGGGTTTTTGATCTGCAGATCGTTCTTTACCCTTGTGGCCAGGCTGGGGAGGGTATTGCCATGGGAGGAGCCGTAGGGCACATCCCCGAAATTGTGTGCAAAGATGATATAATCCAGATCCTCACCGCTGATCCCGGCATCTTCCAAAGCATTTTTTGATGCCAGGTAGGCCAGATCGGACGCGTTAAAATCGTTCTTGGCATACCGCCTTTCCCGAATGCCTGTGATGGCCTTGAATTTTTCAATGATCACCGTATTGGATTGGGAGAAGGAAGAACCGTCGCTGTTGAGAAAGTGCTTGTCTTCGAACGCTTTGTTGGGGACCAGGACCTCCGGAATATAGCTGCCTGTACCGGTAATGGCGATACTCATCTGTCTAGTGTTGAATTAGTACGGAAATGTAGCCAATTACTTCCCTAAATAAAAATACCTCAGATCTGAAATACGATGTTCAAGAACAATAGATACCTCCAATCATTCCTGGTTTGCAGTCTCGATGACAGCATTAATCTCAGAGTGAGACCATTATTCCGTGTCTGCATAGGCCTCTATGGGGGCACAGGTACAGATGAGATTACGATCTCCATAGGCTTCATCCACCCTCCTTATGCTCGGCCAGAACTTGCTTTCCCTCACATAGGTCAAAGGATAGGCAGCCTGCTGCCTGGTGTAGGGAAAATTCCAGTCGTCTGAGGTTACCATTTCCAGGGTGTGGGGAGCATTCTTCAATACGTTCTGAACTCCTTCCTGGACCGCCTCAATTTCTGCCCTGATAGAGAGCATGGCATCACAGAACCTGTCGAGTTCCGACAGGCCTTCGCTCTCCGTGGGCTCTATCATCATTGTTCCGGCTACCGGGAAAGACACGGTAGGTGCGTGAAAACCATAGTCCATAAGACGTTTGGCAATATCGGTCACTTCTATATCCTTCTGTTTGAAAGGACGACAATCTATGATCATCTCGTGTGCAGCCCTCCCCATTTCTCCGGTATACAACACCTCGTATTTACCCTGCAGGCGTTCTTTGATGTAATTGGCATTGAGAATGGCGATCTCGGTCGCTTTTTTAATTCCGCAAGCCCCTAACATTTTGATATATCCATAAGAGATAAGGCAGGCCAGGGCACTGCCCCAGGGGGCTGCGCTGATGGCCGTTATGGCCTTTTCCCCTCCCGTGGGGATGACCGGGTTACCGGGCAGGAAGGGCACGAGTTGCTCAGCCACACAGATCGGTCCTACTCCGGGGCCACCGCCTCCGTGAGGGATAGCAAAGGTCTTGTGAAGGTTCAGGTGGCAGACATCTGCGCCGATAATAGCGGGATTTGTAAGGCCCACCTGGGCATTCATGTTGGCCCCGTCCATATAGACCTGTCCGCCGTGGTCGTGAATCATTTGGGTGATTTTCCTGATGGAGGATTCGAAAACCCCGTGTGTAGATGGGTAGGTCACCATCAGGGCCGCCAGGTTCTCTGAATGCTTAAGGACCTTTTCTTCCAGGTCCGTGAGGTCGATGTTTCCTTTCTCGTCTGTCTTGGTCACGACAACCTGCATTCCTGCCATCACAGCAGAAGCGGGGTTGGTCCCGTGGGCGGATGCCGGGATGATACAGACATTTCGGTGTGTTTCACCCCTGGATTCGTGGTAGGCGCGAATGGTCATAAGGCCTGCATACTCTCCCTGGGCACCGGAGTTGGGTTGGAGAGAGGTGGCAGCAAACCCGGTGATCGCGCTGAGGTCTCTGGAAAGGTCTTCGAGTACCTTGTGGTAACCCCTGGCCTGCTCGACAGGTACAAAGGGGTGGATGTTTCCCCATTCGGGCATGCTTAGCGGCAACATCTCAGTGGCTGCGTTGAGCTTCATAGTACAGGATCCCAGCGATATCATGGAATGGTTCAGGGCCAGGTCCTTGCGTTCAAGCCTTTTGAGGTAACGCATCAATTGGGTTTCGGAATGATAGGAGTTGAAAACCTCGTGGGTTAGGAAATCCGAGGTCCTTCTCAGTTCTTTGGGTATGGCATAGCCCTTGCCGACTTTATCCGTCTCGGAGATCTCTTTACCCAGAGCCTCTGAAAAGATCGAGAGGATCTCCTGTACCCGTTTCCCGGTGGTTGCCTCGTTCAGGGATATGGAAATTGTTCCTTCATCCACATAGTGGAAATTAACCCTTTTCTTTACGGCAAATTTCCTGACCTTTTCAGCCTCTGCTTTGACCAGCAGGGTATCGAAATACGCAGTATTCACCTGGTACAACCCCATCTTTTCGAGCCCGTTTGCCAGGGTACGGGTGTTCTCATGCACTTTTTCCGCAATGTACTTCAAACCTTTAGGTCCGTGGTAGACGGCATAAGCACCTGCCATAACGGCCAGCAGAACCTGGGCAGTACAGATATTGGAAGTAGCCTTGTCCCTCTTGATGTGCTGTTCCCTGGTCTGTAGGGCCATGCGCAGGGCCCTGGCACCGTCTGTATCCCTGGTCACCCCTATGATCCTTCCGGGGATATTTCGTTTGAATTCATCACGGGTGGCAAAATAAGCGGCGTGAGGTCCGCCGTATCCCAATGGGATGCCGAAACGCTGGGTGGTACCCACTACGACGTCTGCCCCAAATTCCCCGGGGGGAGTAAGCAGGACCAGGCTTAAGATGTCTGCGGCTACCGCCACTTTGATCTCGGATTCCTTGGCCCTGGCCACAAATCCGGAGTAATCGAACACCTGTCCGAATTTACCTGGATACTGCAGCAGGACCCCGAAAAAATCTCTGCTCAGAGTGATCTCCCTGTGATCACCCACAACCAGTTCTATCCCCAGAGGAGTAGCCCTGGTTTGCAGGAGGGACAGGGTTTGTGGCAAAACCTCCTCAGAGACGAAAAATTTTACCGCTCCGTTCTTTTTTTGATCCCTTGTCCTGACATCGAAGAGCATGGTCATGGCTTCTGCGGCCGCCGTGCTCTCATCCAGCAGGGAGGCGTTGGCAAGTTCCATCCCGGTAAGGTCGCACACCATGGTCTGGAAGTTCAGGAGGGCTTCGAGCCTGCCCTGGGCGATCTCCGCCTGATAAGGGGTATAGGCCGTATACCAACCCGGGTTTTCCAGGATATTCCTCTTGATCACGGAAGGAGTGATACTCTCGTGATAGCCAAGGCCGATGTAGGATTTGAAGACTTCATTCAACCGGGACAGTTCATGAATGTGGGAAAGGAACTCCTGCTCACTCATGGGTTCATCGAGGTGGAGGTCTTCCCTGAGGCGGATGTCCTGCGGGATGGTCTGATAGATGAGTTCATCCAAACTGTCGACCCCTATGGTCTTTAACATCGCTGGCAGGTCTTCTTCCCGTATCCCGATGTGTCTTGAGGCAAAAGAATCTGTATTCATTGACGGAGCAATCTTTTATTTTCTGAAAGGAGCACAAAATTAGGTAATAATTCCCTTAAAACAGCCAGTAAATTTCCCTCCGGGATCAAAGTTTTCAACCACCCGGAGTGGAAAGGTGGGGTTTGGTTATTTTTGTTTAATGAAGGTTTGGCACAGGATCTTTGAGATATACGTAAGGGCCAGTATACACGTGGCTTTGGCTGTCCTGGCGTTTTTGTTCCTGACCTGCCTGTTCTTAAACATTCCGGCAGAGAGGTCCCTCTTCTTTTTTGTTTTTTTTAGCACTATTCCCACCTACAATCTCATAAAACATCTCACAGAAAACAGGCGACAGTTTTTCGGGATCCTGTCGATGAACAGGTCACATCTGATCTTGAGCTTGGGCTCCCTGGTCATTTCGGCTTATTTTGTAGTGGATCTGAGGTGGCAAACCCTGGTTGCTATTCTTTGCCTTTCCCTGCTCACGGCGGTGTATGCCATGCCGGTCTTACCGCGGGGAAAGAACCTCAGAAATGTCGGCATCCTTAAAATATTTATCATCGGGGGGGTCTGGTCTGGGGTCACCGTAGTGCTACCTGTACTGGAGGCGTCTTCCCTTAATTCCTGGGATGTTTGGGTCGAATTTACCCAGAGGTTCCTGGTGATCCTCGTGCTCATGGTCCCTTTTGAGATCCGGGATCTGAGTACGGACCCATCCGATATGCTCACGATCCCCCAGCGTTTGGGAGATCGCAAAACTAAAAAGTTAGGGATGTTGGCCTGCCTGATCTTCTTCCTGCTGACCTTTGTGAAGGATGAGCTGTCTGAGGTGGAAATCCTCTCGAAAGCCATCATGGTCATAAGCCTTACGGCCCTGTTGGTTTTCCTGCCTAAAAGACAGCCCCGTTATTTTGCTTCTTTCTGGGTAGAGGCTTTTCCGATATTCTGGGTGACCGTTCTGTGGGGCTTGTCTGCCTGGGTCTAAAGTTCGTTTTGAATGCGCTTCCTCAGTTGTTCTTTTGCCGAGTCGCTGAGGAAGTGCAGACCGGCCCTGTTAAACAATTTGGACAATTGTTTGTTGCGTTTGGAAAAAGAACTGCAGGTACTGCAGAAGAGCATGTGCAGCCTGAGTTTTAGTTTTTCCGGTAAACTGGCCTCCTGGTATTGCGATTTGTTGCAAATCAAGGCGGCTTCATCACATGAGATCATGACGTGAACCAGTTTTTGTTAAGGCAACCCATCAAGGCGGTTCTGGCCCTGTGAATGATTACCCATAGGTTAGACGGATTTATCTGAAGTTCTTTACAAATATCTTCTGTGGAAAGTCCGCGGATCGTCTTCATCACAAAGACCCTGCGCTGATTCTCCGGAAGGCTATCTATACATTCCTGCAAGGCCATACCCAGTTCCTCGTTCTCAAGAAAGTCATTTTCCCTGATGCTGTAGGGATCTGCCACCTGTTCTTCCAGCCAGTCCCCATCAGCATCCGAAGCAGGATTGTAAAGGCGCTTTACCTCTGCTTTCCCCTTTTTGGAATTGATCTTTCGGTAGTGGTCAATGATCTTGCGTTTCAGGATAGCGACAAGCCAGGTCCGTTCCGAAGCCTGACCTTTGAAATTTTCAGCAGATTTTAAGCCGGCAATAAAGGTATCCTGTATCAAATCCTTGGCAATTTCCTCCTGGCCAACCCGGGAGATGGCAAAGTTGTAGAGGTAGTCAGCGTATCTGTCTACCCATAATTCAGGGGACAATTTTCCGGATTTCATAGCGGTATCGTACCTGGTAAAAGTAACGGATTTTAAAGAAATACGGTATATTTGATTAAATGCAACCACCATGAAAAACTCACTGGTCCTTCTTTTCCTTTTCCTGTCCATGGCAGGATGCAAGGAATCCAACCAACTGCCAATTACTGACTTCGATCCTGAGGGGATGAACAAGTACACCGTTGTGGACGTACGAACCCCTGAGGAATACGAAGCGGGCCATCTGGAGAACGCGGTCAATATCAACTGGTACGATACGGACTTCGCGGCTCAGGCATCCCAACTCGACAAGGAAAATACCATCTATGTCTATTGTCAGAAAGGGGGGCGGAGTGCTAAGGCTGCCGCCATGCTCGACTCATTGGGATATCATGTGATAGACCTTTCAGGGGGCTATGGAGCTTTGGTACCTGTTCAGGACTAGGCGGTTTTCTTTAACAGGCCAGCCCTCTCCAGCAGGGCATCCAGTTTGGGTTCGCTACCTCTGAATTCCGTGTACAGATCCATGGGTTTCGCGGTCCCGCCTTTGCTGAGGATACAGGCCTTGAATTTCCGGGCGACCTCCTTGTTGAAGATGCCGTTTTCCTTAAAATAGGCGAAGGCATCCGCATCTAACACCTCGGCCCATTTGTAACTGTAATACCCGGCTGAATACCCTCCCTGGAAGATGTGGGAAAAGGCTGTGCTCATGCAGGTCTCCGGGATATCCTCAAAAAGTTGAGTATCCCCAAAGGCCCTTACTTCAAATTCCTTTACCTGATCTATACCGGAAGGGTCATGGGCATGCCAGGCCATATCCAGGAACCCGAAGCTCAGTTGTCTCAGCGTAGCCATGCCCTCCATAAAGTTGGAGGATTCCTTGATCTTGCGGATCATTTCCATGGGAAGGAGTTCCCCGGTTTCATAATGGTGGGCAAAGTACTCCAGGGCTTCCTTTTCAAAACACCAGTTCTCCATGATCTGACTCGGGAGTTCCACGAAATCCCAGTAAACTGAGGTTCCCGACAGACTGGGATATGTGGTGTCTGCCAGCATCCCGTGGAGGGCATGTCCAAATTCGTGAAAGAGAGTGGTGACCTCATTGAAGGTAAGGAGGGAAGGCTTTGTTTTAGTCGGTTTCGTAAAGTTACAGACGATGGAGATATGGGGTCTTTCATTCCTGTCGCCTTGTTTGTATTGGGGTTTGTAGGAGGTCATCCAGGCCCCTCCGCGTTTCCCTGGTCTGGGATGGAAGTCGGCGTAAAATATAGCCGTGAGATTGCCCTTTTCATCCGTTACCCTGTAGGTCTTCACTTCTTCGTGGTAGGTGTCTATGTCCGTCACTTCCTCAAAACTCAGTCCGTAAAGCTCCCCGGCGATCCTGAACACTCCCGAGATCACATTTTCAAGTTTAAAATAGGGTTTGAGCTTCTCATCATCCAGATCGAACAGTTTTTGTTTCAGTTTTTCACTGTAATAACTCCCATCCCACTTCTGCAGGTGTTCAATACCGTCCTCTTCCTTAGCAAAAGCCTCTAATCTTTCATATTCTTTAAGGGCCGCGGGTTTTGCCTTCTCCTTCAACTCCACCAAAAAATCCATGACCTTATCCGGGGATTCCGCCATTCGTTCTTCTAGGACGAAATGCGCATGAGAATCATATCCGAGCAGGCGGGCCCTTTCGTGCCGCAGCTGAGCGATCTGAAGGATGAGGTCCTGATTGTCCAGTTCGTCCCCATGAAATCCTTTACTGCCGAAGGCGATAGAAAGCTCCTTCCTCAGATCCCTGTTCCTGGCATAGGTCATGAACGGGATATAACTCGGGAAATCCAGGGTGATGATCCAGCCTTCTTTACCCTTAGAGGCTGCAAGTTGCGCAGCCGTCTCTTGTGCGTCCTCCGGTAAACCTTCAATCTGTTCTTTCCGGGTAAGGTGCAGCTCGTACCGATTGGTCTCTGCCAGGACGTGCTCTCCGAAGGTCAGTTTGAGTCGGGCTAGTTCCTTGTCAATATCCCTTAGGCGCGCTTTTTTCTCCTCAGGGAGGTGTGCCCCGTTACGGCTGAAATATTTGTATTTCTTTTCGAGCAGCATCCACTGTTCGGTGGTCAGGTCTATAGTATCCCTTTCCTCATAGACCTTTTCCACTTTTTTAAACAGGGCCTCATTCAGGGCGATATCATTGCTGAATTCAGTCAGCATGGGGGATATTTCCTGGGCAAGTGCCTGGATCTCCTCGTTGGTCTCGGCAGAATTCAGGTTGAAGAAAAGACTGGAGAGCCTGTCGAGATGTGCCCCTGAGAATTCCAGTGCTTCTACCGTGTTTTCAAAGGTGGGGGATTCCTCTGACTGTATGATCAGATCGATCTCCTTACGGGCCTTTTCCAGGGCTTTTTCGAAGGCAGGTTTAAAGTGCTGGTTTTCTATGGCACTGAAGGGAGCCAGGTCAAATGGCTCCAGCAATACGTTTTTCATGTAAACAAGTAGATTTTAATTCGTTCGAGGGAGATCCGGGGACCCGCCTCCTCTTTTCCTAATTCTTGCGCACCTCCTCGGCTCCCTTGATCACCTTATCCTTGAGGCCTTCCTTGTAGAGCACGATCTTGTCCAGTACACAGGAATCTTGGCTTCCTATGATCTGGGCGGCCAGGATCCCAGCGTTCTTCGCCCCGTCAAGAGCTACTGTGGCGACCGGCACGCCGGCCGGCATTTGAAGGATGGACAGGACTGAATCCCACCCGTCTATGGAGTTGCGGCTTTTGATGGGAACCCCGATCACTGGCAAGGGGGAGAGGGAAGCGAGCATACCCGGTAAATGGGCGGCTCCTCCGGCTCCGGCTATGATCACCGTGAATCCCTGGGAATGGGCGTTTTTCCCGAATTCAAAAAGTTTTTCCGGAGTCCTGTGAGCGGATACGATATCCACCATGACCTCAATATCAAATCCCTTCAGGATATCGACCGCTTCCTGCATTACAGGAAGATCACTTGTACTGCCCATGACTATGGCTACCTTGCTCATACCTTCATTTTACTGATTACGTTGATCGTTCTTTTGACTTCTCCGGCTATTTTCCGGGCTTCTTCCATATCCTCATTCACTATGGTCACATGCCCCATTTTCCTGAAAGGCCTTGTCACTGACTTGCCATAAATATGGGGGGTTACCCCTCTTAGGCTCAGAATCTTCTCTATGTTTTCGTAATACACTTCCCCTTCATGGCCTTCGGCTCCCACCAGGTTCACCATGACCCCGGCCACCTTGCTGTCTGTATTTCCCAGGGGAAGGCCCAGGATACATCTGAGATGTTGTTCAAATTGGTTGGTAAAACTGGCCTCAATACTATAATGCCCGCTGTTGTGTGGTCTGGGAGCTACTTCATTTACCAATACCTCATCTTCACGGGTCTGGAACATCTCCACGGCCAACAGGCCGACGTGCTCCAGAGCTTCCGATACCCTCAGTGCTGTCTCAATGGCTTTTTTTGCAACCTTATCGCTGATCCGGGCAGGGCAGAGCACATACTCCACCTGGTTGGCCTCCGGGTGGAATTCCATTTCCACGACGGGGTAATGGACCACACTCCCGTTCCTGCTCCTTGCGACGATCACTGCCAGTTCCGTTTTGAAGGGGATCAGGGTCTCGGTGAGGCACTCCACATTCGGGAGGTCCCTGAGATCCGACCGGTTGCGGACGATCTTGACGCCCTGTCCGTCATATCCGAACTGTGCGCTCTTCCAGACAAAAGGCAATTGTATGCCCCCGTGATCCAGGCTGTCATCGATCTCGCTGGTATAGGCAAACCTGGAAAATGGCGCAGTAGGGATCCCGTGATCCACGTAGAACAATTTCTGGGTGATCTTGTTCTGGATAAGCCTTAATTCCCTTGGGGTAGGGTATACTTCTACTCCCTCCTTCTCAAGGGCTTCCAGGGCATCTATATTTACATTCTCTATCTCAATGGTAAGCACATCGACGTTCTTTCCAAAGTGGTAGACCGTATCAAAGTCCATAAGGTTGCCCTGAACGAATTCATTACAGGCCAATCGGCATGGGGCATCTTTAGATGGGTCCATCACCTTGGTGGCAATATCCCATTTCCGTGTTTCGTAGAGCAACATCTTTCCCAATTGGCCGCCACCTAAAATACCGAGAGTGAATCCTGAGGAGAAATACGAGGTCTTTTTGCTGTCTGACATGTAGGTCGATGTGGTTTTGACAAAAATACATCATAATCTTATAAACCCGGATAAGTGGCCTGAAAAAGAGGCTGCAATGTGTTATCTTTGCCCCCTTAAGAAGTATCCGAAGGTTGTGATTAAGATCCACGATAAAAATTTTGAACTGTACCTGAGCGAAAAGGAGATCCTCGATGCCGTAAAACGGATCGCAGGTGAGATCGCATCGGATTACAAGGACGAAATACCGATTTTTGTCGGGGTGCTCAACGGCTCATTTATGTTCGTCTCTGACTTCCTTAGGCATTACCCCCATCCCTGCGAAGTATCTTTTGTAAAACTGAGTTCCTACAGGGGGCTGACCTCCACAGGCATTGTGGAAACCTTGCTGGATGTACCGGAGAATATAGAAGGCAGGAACGTGATCATCCTGGAGGATATCATCGATACAGGGAGGACGCTTCAGGAACTGGTCCACATGTTCTCCAACGTGAACGTGAAGGACTTCAGGATCGCCAGCCTCTTCTTCAAATCAGACGTCTACAATGGGGAATACGCCATAGATTATTTCGGGATGGAGATCCCGGATCGCTTCATAGTGGGATATGGCCTCGACTACATGGAACAGGGTCGGAACCTGCGAGATGTCTATCAAATCAACAAAGCTCATATGATTAACCTTGTATTATTTGGAAAACCCGGTGCCGGAAAAGGTACCCAGGCAGGGTTCCTGAAAGAGAAGTACAACCTCAAGCACATCTCCACCGGGGATGTCTTCCGTTATAACATCAAGAATGACACAAAACTGGGACAGCTGGCAAAGTCCTATATGGACAAGGGCGATCTGGTCCCGGATGAAGTCACGATCGACATGTTAAAGGAAGAGGTGGAAAAGAACCCAGACGCCAGTGGGTTTATCTTTGACGGTTTCCCCAGAACGACCGCCCAGGCAGAGGCTCTGGATAATTTCCTGGATTCCAGGGATATGAAGATCGATGCGACCATCGCCCTGGAGGCCGATGACGAGGTCCTTATCGAGCGCCTCCTGGAAAGAGGAAAAGTAAGTGGGCGGCCGGATGATCAGGACGAGACCAAGATCCGCAACCGCTTCGAGGAATACAATCAGAAAACTGCACCACTCCGGGAATACTACCAGGCACAGGGAAAATTTCATAGTGTGAACGGGATAGGGAACATTGAGGAGATTACAGGCCGACTCTCTTCCGTGATCGAAACCCTTTGTTGAAAGGGATTTTTTCCAATCCGTACCGAAGTACGGTTCTCCTTGCGCTCTAAACCATTAAACATATCCTATGACTGAAGGCAACTTTGTGGATTACGTGAAAGTTCATGTTTCCTCAGGGAACGGGGGGAAGGGTTCTGCCCACCTCCGAAGGGAGAAATACGTTCCCAAGGGAGGCCCTGACGGAGGGGACGGGGGAAGAGGTGGCCATGTCATTATCAGGGGGAACGACAGCCTCTGGACCTTACTGCATTACAAATTCCAGCGCCATTTCAAAGCCGGTCACGGAGAACACGGCAGCAAGAGCCGGAGTACAGGGGCAGACGGGGAAGACGTCTACCTGGAAGTGCCCCTGGGTACGGTGGTCAGGGAAACCGAGACCGGGGAAGTAGTGGTAGAGATCACTGAGAACGGTCAGGAAAAGGTCGTGTTGGAAGGCGGACTCGGAGGAAGAGGGAACTGGCATTTCAAGAGTGCGACCAATCAAACCCCCAGATACGCCCAACCCGGAATTCCCGGTTCGGAAAAAGAGCTTACCCTGGAACTGAAAGTCCTGGCCGACGTAGGCCTCGTCGGCTTTCCCAATGCCGGAAAATCGACCTTACTCTCCGTTCTGACATCAGCCAAGCCCAAGATCGCAGACTACCCTTTCACCACCCTCAAACCGAACCTCGGGATCGTTCAGTACAGGGATTTCAAAAGCTTTGTGATGGCCGATATCCCGGGGATCATAGAAGGTGCCGCCGAAGGCAAGGGACTGGGACATTATTTCCTGAGGCATATCGAACGCAATGCCCTCCTTTTGTTCGTGATCCCGGCAGACAGCAGTGACGTGTGCGGGGAATACGAGATCTTGCTCAACGAATTGCGGAAGTACAACCCGGAGTTGCTAGACAAGCAAAGGATGGTGGCCATATCCAAGTCAGACATGCTCGATGAGGAGTTGCTGGAGGAGATGCGCGGGGAAGTGAAGGAGGGTTTTAAAGACATCCCGTATATCTTTATTTCCTCTGTATCCCAATACGGTCTTCAGCAACTCAAGGATAAACTCTGGTCGCTCTTGAACGAATAACCCCCTCAAACTCCTTTGTAAAGCCGAATTTTCCGTAAATTAGGGGATAAGTGGATCGCTTCTTAAGGGTATCTTCCCTGGTGGCGATCACCCCAAATTGCTGCGCTATGAGAAATTGGCTATGGGTGCCCTGCCTGTTACTGATCAGTTGTTCGAGCCTCAGAGTAGACTATGATTACGATGCGGCCACGGACTTTTCGAGCTACCAGACCTATAACTACTATCCGGAGATGCAAACCGGGCTGAGTGAACTGGATACGAAGCGTTTACTGTCTTCCCTGGATTCCGTGCTTCTCACTAAAGGCTTCCGCGCCTCCGAAGAGCCCGATTTCCTCATCAATATAGAATCCCGTGAATTCCGCCAGCCTCGAAACAATTCCCTGGGGGTTGGTCTCGGAGGTGGCGGCCGCAACATGGGCGGAGGGGTATCCATCGGCCTGCCTATTGGTCGACCAGAAATGGAACGGGAGATCTTGTTCGATTTCATTGACAGCCAGCGCGACGCCCTTTTCTGGCAGGCCGTCTGTTCGGGTAATCTGAAGGAAAATGCGACTCCCCTGGAAAGGGAAAAACGCATGCGGGAGATTGCCGTAAAGGTGATGTCAAAGTACCCTCCTCGAAAGTAAGGATCTATCGGGATGTTCATCCGACCTCAAAAAGAGGAAGAACCAAGCGTTATAAGGATCTCAATAACCCCCCGTCTATTGGGAAATTGCTCCCTGTGATATACGCAGCCCTGTCTGAGGCGAGAAAGGCAGCCAGATACCCGTATTCCTCTGGTTTGCCAAGTCTTCTGAGGGGTACGCTGTCGGTCATATGATCTCGTACCTCCTCCGGTTTGATATTTTGCTGTTCTGCCTTCTTCCGGTTGAGTTCCTCAAGGCGTTCTGTATCGAAGTAGCCTGTCAGGATATTGTTCACCGTAACCTGATCCGGCCCCACTTCCGTCGCCAGGCTTTTTGCCCAGGCTACCACCGCGGCCCGTATACTGTTTGAAAGGACGAGATAAGACAGGGGCTCTTTCACCGATACGGAAGCCACGTTGATGATCCTACCCCATCGTTGGGACCTCATGTGTTCTAAAGCCAAATGGGTGGTGAGGACGACCGACTTAAACAATACATCAAAAGCCTCCTGATAATCCTCTACCTTCTTTTCCATGGGGGTTCCCGCTTTGGGTCCCTGGGTGTTATTGACCAGGATGTCTACTTTGTTGTGGGAGAAATACTCCCTGATGATCTCAGAATAACGGTTGAAGTCATTGAAATCGACCACCAGGTACTGATGCTTTTGAGCAGGTGATGCCACTTTGAGAGAAGCTACGATGCTCCTGAGTTTTTCCTCGCTTCGGGCCATCAGGGTTACACTGGCTCCGCTCTCAGCCAGCTGTCGGGCAATGGCCAGGCCTATACCCCTGCTGCTGCCACCTACCAAAGCGCTTTTTCCTTCGAGATTTATATTCATGATAACTCTATTTGTATTCTTCCCGAACCGGACTGAACACATCCATGAGTCGGCATGCCGTAAGCGCCTTCCCATAATGCGGTGTATGGGAAGGGATCACAACGAGCTCCCCGGCTTCGAAAATTTGGGTTACATCGCCTAAGGTGAACTCAAAACGACCTTCCAGTACATGCAGGAGCTGTTCGTGGACGTGGGAGTGTTGAGGTACTTCCGCCCCTTTATCCACTTCCCAGAAGGCCAGGGTCATGTTTTCTCCATGGATAAGCCTGCCTTTGAAACCCGGCATGATCTCTTTGGGCTGGAGGTCTTCCAGTTGTAATTTTATCATGGTGTATTTTATTTCTTCCTCAGGAGGTACATGTTTTCTACGAGTACTTCTTCTGTCCGAATATCATGTCCGGATATATACCGGCCCGCAAGGCTTAGCGTGTCCTGGTGATCCTCGAGCTCGTACTGTTGCAAAGTACGATAAAAATTATGGGGGATGGTCTGGTAATTGAACTGCTGGTTCTTCTCGAGGTTCCCTTCGACAAACTCTATCAGTTTCTGGAAAACCTCCATTTTTTCAAGTTCGGGAGTAAAAGATACGCTTCCCATGTACGTATCTTTTCCCTGTAGTCGGGTAAAGAGTTCGAAAAGCCTGACGGTATCCTGTTGACCCAAGAAGAAAAGTACGCCTTCGAGAAGAATAAAGCATTTCCGGTCTTGAACCAGGGGATGCACGGCGAGGTACAAGTCTTCGAGGGAAGGGCTGTTAAAATCAGCCTCAACATACCTGAGATCCCGTACCGGGAGGATGCCTTCTCCTTGCCAGGATTCTGTCCGCTCTTTTTTATAGGCCACTACATCCGGGGTATCGATTTCTATATACAGGAGGGTAGGCGGCAGGTGAAATGGGTACATGCTGAACCCGCAGCCAAAGTTGATCAGGGTATCTATCTGCCCGATATCAATAAGGCGTTGTAAGGTATCCAGGAAATAGCGGTTCCTCAGGCAATGGGCCACCCCTTCATAAAGTGATACTGATTGCATGTATTTCGAGGCATGCCTGTCAGTGACCTCATTCGCCCACAAATGAGCAAAGTTGTCTCTGCTCAGGTCGCTGTCGGCTGCCCTGAAGGAAGCGGTGACGAAGGCCGTTTCGTGTATGTTGATCTTCTGCTCCAAATTGATGCCCCGAAAGAGAAACTAAGATAGTGAGAATAAGGAAGCATCAAAGGTTTGGCAAGCACTTTTCAAAGGCTATCTTTGTCCAAAACCTCACAGAGCAATGCGGATTCATTTTATTGCCATTGGCGGGAGTGCGATGCACAACCTGGCTCTGGCCTTGCACGATAAAGGGTACGAGATCACAGGGAGCGATGACATCATCTACGAACCCTCTAAAAGTCGGCTAAAGGCACAAGGCCTTTTGCCGCCATCCTTTGGATGGTACCCTGATAAGATTGTAAGTGATTTAGACGCCGTCATCCTTGGGATGCATGCCAGGGAAGACAATCCGGAATTACTCAGGGCCAGGAAGCTAGGCTTAACCATCTATTCCTATCCCGAATTTCTATATGAACAGTCGAAGAACAAGACCCGTGTGGTCATAGGGGGTAGCCATGGAAAGACCACCATCACTTCTATGATCCTGCATGTGCTGAAATATCACAACAGGGAAGTGGATTTTATGGTAGGGGCCCAGTTGGAGGGCTTTGACCGTATGGTGCACCTTACCGAGGAGAACGATTTTATCGTTCTGGAAGGAGATGAATACCTCTCTTCTCCTATAGACAGGCGACCCAAGTTCCACCTGTATCAGCCTAACATCGCCCTCCTGAGTGGCATCGCCTGGGATCACATGAATGTCTTTCCCACTTTTGAGAACTACCTGTCGCAGTTTCAAATCTTTGTCGATGGGATCGTTCAGGGTGGCAGTATCACGTATAACGAAGAGGATGAGGCTGTGGTTCAAATCATTGAAAACACCCAGAATCAGATCCGGAAATTTCCCTATCAAACCCCTGCCTACCACATTGAGGCAGGTCAGACCTTCCTCGAGACCGAAGAAGGCCCTTTGCCGGTCCATGTTTTTGGCCGTCACAACCTCAGCAACCTGGCCGGGGCCAAGTGGATCTGTCAGCAAATGGGGATCGATGAGGATGATTTCTATCAGGCTATATCTTCTTTTACAGGGGCTTCCAAGAGGCTTGAAAAAATAGGGGAGACGGAAACCTCAGTGGTCTATAAGGATTTTGCCCATTCGCCAAGCAAGGTGGCGGCTACCACCCATGCCTCGAGGGAACAGTTCCCGGATAAAACCCTGGTTGCCTGTATGGAGTTGCATACCTATAGCAGCCTCAACGAGACCTTCCTGTCTCATTACAGAGGAGCCCTCGATGCAGCAGACGTGGCCGGGGTCTTTTATTCTCCCGAGTCCGTGGCCATCAAGAAGCTATCCCCTTTGTCCGAATCTCAGATCCGAGATGCTTTCCGAAATGATAAGCTTAAGATTTTTACCGATCCCGATCAGTTCAAGCATTTTTTATACGGACTGGACAAAGAGAATAGCGTTTATCTGTTTATGAGTTCGGGGAATTACGGCGGACTCGACCTTCCTGCTTTTTTAAAGCATCTGGGTTAAAGGTAGAACGATCCCAATTGGGATATCATACGCCGAACTGCTTTAAGTGGTGATCCAGGTGCTTGTAGTTCATTTGCCCCCATTGATCATGGGTGAGTTTTCCAAAGAGTGGATGCGGGTTCCAGGATTCCCGGTCTTTCAGGTCGTGGAATTGAGCGATCAGGTCCAGCAACTTATACCTTTCCACGGTAAAGTCCTTCTTTTCGGTCGCTCTGGCGAAAGGAGAAGTCGGCAGATTTTTGCGCCAGGGGGAATCATTGTAAAGTGATTTCTTGAAGAACAACCGGATCAGTAGATTGCCTTTTTTCTTCGTGGGTTTGTTCTTTATGGCCAGTTTGAGGGGTACCTGGCAATGCCAGACCATTTGTCCGACAGTCATTTTACCCCATAGGCCCTTCCTATCGGAATTCAACTCCCCGACCCTCCTCTGGATCTCCTGAAAGGCTTCTTCTTCAAATAAAGATTTCATGGCCGCTTTTTAATTGCAGTGCAAAACGTACTTTAACAATATTAGTTGTTTATATTTAACCATGGAAAAAAACCCAGTGTCTTTCTCCATAAAAACCTGGGCTGATGACGATAAACCCAGAAGAAAATTAATGGTAAAAGGTAGGACCGGTCTTTCCGATGCCGAACTTCTGGCCATTCTGATAGGTTCCGGCAGCAGGGAGGATACAGCCCTGAGCCTGGCCCGAAAAATACTAAAAAATTCCGATGACAGCCTGACGCTCCTCGGGAAGATGTCTGTAGCAAAACTGATGAAGTTCAAGGGAATAGGGGAAGCAAAAGCAGTTACCATCGCGGCTGCCATGGAGATCGGCCGAAGGAGACGGGAAGAAACGGTCACAGAACTCAGGTGTATTAAGGGAAGCGCAGATGCCTTCGCGGTACTGGAACCAGTTCTATCCGAACTTCAGCACGAAGAATTCTGGATATTGTATCTCAACAATGCCAACAAAGTCATACACAAGTCGCAGTTGAGCAAGGGAGGTATCACGGGGACCCTGGTGGATGTTCGGCTCGTGCTAAAGGAAGCGCTCGAATTGGGAGCGGTTGGGATCATCCTCGCGCACAATCATCCTTCAGGGGCATTAAAGCCAAGCGAAGCCGACAAGGCGATCACAAAAAAGTTGAAGAAAGCTGCGGAAATGCTGGATATCAAGGTTCTGGATCACCTGATCGTCACGGAAAAGTCCTTTTTTAGTTTTGCTGACCAACACCTCATCTGAAATGCTGTTGATCTACACACATAAGATTACTCCCAGATTCAGCTACATCATGAAGCAGATCTTCAGCCGTATGCTGCAGATCGAGGTGGGATTCACTACCCGTGTGGAGGACTTCATCAAGCATTCGGGACCCAAGATCACCTACACCAAACAACCCTTACAGAACGAATTCTTTATCAGGAGCCATACCCTCTTATTCGAACAGGGCATCAGGAATATGAACCTGGCCGTAGGGAAGTGGGATGATCTTCCCTGTTTCTTTCCAGCCGGGGAACGCAGTAATTTACCCTTTGACATCTTTGCAGCCAGTTTCTATCTCCTTTCGCGTTATGAGGAATATTTCCCTCATGTAAAAGACCTCGTGGGGCGTTTCCCCCTGAAGGAAAGCCTGGCTTATGAACACGATTTTCTAAAGAGACCGGTGGTAGATCTCTGGGCGAGGAAAATGCTGGAACTGCTCAAGGAGCGATTTCCGGCCCTTGAGGTAAGGCCCAAACTGGTGCGGCATACCTCGGTGATCGACGTTCCCATTTCCCATAGTTATGCGCACAGGGGACTGTTGCGGGGTGGGATAGGGATGTTGCTGGATCTTTTCTCTCTCAGGTTCCGCAGGATTTCCCAGCGCATGGCGGTCATGTTAAAGGCGAAGCCTGATCCGTATGACAATTTCAAAGAGCTTGTCGGGATCCATGCAAAGTACGATCTGCCAGCTATTTTCTTTTTCCAGTTCGCACAGTATTCGAGATACGACAAGAACATATCCACGGAGAACAATGCGTTCAGGCACCTCATTAAATCAGTGGCAGATTACGATACGGTGGCCCTTGCCGCCTCATACAGTTCATTTGCCAATACGGATCTGCTGAAGGAAGAAAAAGAGAACCTTGCCAACGTGATCAACAGGCCGGTGAATTACGTGAGACTTCGCTATAACCGCGTAGATGTTCCGGAAACATACAGGAATCTGGTTTCGGCTGAATTTACCGATGATTACTCAATGGGATACACACATGAGATGGGTTTCAAGGCAGGGACCTGCACCTCCTTTTATTTTTACGACATTCCCCAGGAGGTACAACAACCTATCAAGATACATCCTTTTGCCGTCCATGATTACGCTCTGCTGAAATTCGCGTCCGAAGAGGAGATCTTCGTGGAACTCGACCGGCTCTACAAGGAGGTCAGGGATGTTGGTGGTCATTTTATCACCGTGTTTACCAATGAATTGCTGGGTTCTGAAGGGAAGGTAAACTGGTTACAATTGTATGCTAAAATGATCGGCAGGTATTATGTTTAGGAATGTTGTGACCGACGTATTTTTTGATCTGGATCATACCCTCTGGGATTTTGAGAGGAATTCGGCCCTTACCTTTCAAAAAATTTTCATCGATTACGGGATAGACCTTGACCTCAACCTTTTTTTGGCAGAATATGTCCCTGCCAACCTCGCTTACTGGAAACTGTTCAGGGAAGGGAAGATAGGAAAGGAGGACCTGCGTTACCAAAGACTGAGAACGGTCTTTGATGCGGTCCGGTACAGGGTGGAGGATGACATGATCCACAGCCTGGCGAATGCCTACATTGAGCATCTTTCGTCTCATGACCACCTGGTTCCCAATACCAGGGAAATCCTCGAGTATTTAAAACCCAAATACCGGCTTCACATCATCACCAATGGTTTTGAAGAGGTACAGGCAAAAAAGATGAGAAATTCCGGGATCGATTCCTTTTTTGACCAGGTGATCAATTCAGAGATGGCCGGGGTAAAAAAACCCCATCCCGCGATCTTCCGGCTGGCCCTTGAAAGAACCCGGGCCCTGCCCCAGCATGCGATCATGGTGGGAGACAATCTGGAAGCGGATATCCTGGGGGCCAGGACGGCAGGGATACACACTATCCATCTCAATGTACACAAGGAGCCCCCTCATGAACACGGGGTGATCATTCACGATCTGCGTGAAATAAAATTGTATTTATAAAGTTATATAGGGTATTGGGGAAGGAGTTACCTTCTTGTCACTGAGGATCATCAAGTGAAGCTAGGGATGAAGAAATTTCATTACGGGTTGTTTTTTATCTGTCTGGCTGTTGCCTCTTGCGTAGAGCAACAGAATTTCGACCAATTTGACGATCTGGAGATCATCCCCACGGTGGAGGCCAGTATCCTTTACGTGGAAAGCCCCGAAAGTGTCATCAACGATGCCTCGGGCGCTGTATGGTATATTCAGACCTTTAACTTCGATGCCTTTAACGAACAGTTCTTTGCCGACAATGTCCTGGACGGGGTCATCACCTATGAACTCGAGAACACCACCAGCAAACCGCTGGAGATCCTCTTTGAATATCTGGATGATGGGGGTAATATACTCGATTCGGAGTTTTTCTCTCTCGATCCTGCCCCAACAGCCGTGCTGAGAAGGGAAACTGCCTACGGAACGCCCACAGGCCGCAACCTGGATATCATCAGAAATACCTCCGGGGTAAGGGTGAATGCCAGTAATTTAGGAGATACCACAAGTATTTCCATCCTTCCGGATCCCATGGTCATCTTCAGGTCCAGCGGTAAATTCAGACTCCGGTTAAAATGAAACTATGGAAGCCCTTATTGACCGTCATCTTCCTCGGAAGCGGCTTCCTCTATGCCCAGAACAGAGAATTGTTATATGATTGCACGGAGATTCCACAGGCTCTGCTCCTGAATCCCGGGATGGAGACTTCCTTTACCTGGTATGCCGGAATCCCTCTGGCATCCGGGATTTACGCACAGGCCGGAAGCAGTGGGATAACGGTGAATGATCTCTTTGCGAATGACGGGGTCGATTTTAACCAGAAAGTTCGCACAAGGGCTCTGAACGGGATGACCAAAAGGGATGAATTTGGGGCAACTGTCCAGATCGACATTTTTAACGGGGGTTTCAGAAGCCGGAGCAACCCGGAGCTTTTCTATTCTTTTGGGGTTTATTTTGAGACGAATACTATCCTGTATTGGCCGGAGGACCTCGCTTACCTCGCCTTCGAAGGCAATGCCGATCAGTTGGGAAGACGTTTCGACCTGGGTCACCTGAAAACCAGGGGCGAGGGTTTGACGGTTTTTCATTTCGGGATCAATAAGGTGATAGACCGTAACCTTACGGTCGGTGCCAGGGTCAAAGTGTACTCCGGGATCTATGATTTCCACTCCTCTACGAACTCCGGATATTTCCTGACCGAAGAAGGGCAAAATAACCTCCTGTCCAATACCCTTGTTGCAGATATGCAATTGAGGACCTCCGGGATCGAAGGGATAAGGGCGATCCTGGATGATGAGGCCAGTGGTACTGTAGGGGGGGTGCTCACCAAAAGGGCTTTACTGGGAGGAGACCTGGGCCTGGGTGTAGACCTCGGTTTTACCTATCATCTCGATCCTCAAACCGTAATCACTGGCAGCCTGCTGGATCTGGGTTTTGTGTACCATTCCGGGGATGTAAAAGGATATTCCCTTCAGGGGCGCGCTACTACGGAAGGCGTTGAGGCCATTCTTCCCGATGCCTTTGATGATGCCAACTCGGATTTTTGGCAGGACCTGGTCGACGAGATTGAAGCCCAACTGCCTTTTGAGGATAACAATACCAGTTACTTGACATTCAGGCCCACCCAATTGTACGGTTCTATCCGATATAATTTCGGGGAACCCGTCAATGAGGATATGGACTGCGACTGCGACATTGGCGTCACGGATGCCGATGTTCGTACCCCATTCAGGAATGCCACTGGTCTGCAGCTCCATGCCGTGAACAGGCCCCGTGGGCCACAAGCGGCCCTTACGGCCTTTTACCTAAGGAGGTTTGGGAACTTCCTCAGTTTGAAGGGCACGTATACCGTAGATAAATTCTCCATGTCGAACCTGGGTCTGGGGATGAACCTCCAGGCCGGGCCTGTCAACTTCTACGTGCTCGCCAATAACCTCCTTGGATACAGGAATCTGGCAGACAGTCGTTATGCGTCTTTCCAGATAGGATTAAATATCCTATCTTGGGGAGCCAACAGATAGGCTTTTAACATGAAAAATTTAGGCTTTGTATTCACGCTCCTGCTGGGGCTGTCCGTATCGGCCCAATCCGTGCTGAATACCTACCAATACGTCATCGTTCCCACAAAATTTGATGGTTTTAGAAGCGAAAACCAGTATCAGACCAGTACGCTGGTCAAGTTCTATCTCACGAATAAGGGAATGAATGCTTTTTATGACAATGCTCCTCCCGCGGATCTGAATACAAATCGTTGTAAAGCCATTTACGCGGCCCTGGATGATCAGTCCACCACCTTTACGACCAAGGTGGCCGTCGTTTTCAGGGATTGTGATGGAGAGGAACAATACAGGACGAAGACAGGGATCAGCAAGGTCAAGCAATATGAAGAAGCATACCGGGAGGCCCTGCAAGAGGCTTTTACATCCCTGAAAGGATATCAGTATACCTTTCGGGCAGCCGATGCTACTACGCCGGTCGTCCTCAATTTTGGTGGGGATGTAAAGAAATTGCCTTCCGCTCAGGACCCTGCAAGGGTCCCCGAACAAAAACCACAAGCGAAGACGGAGGAAGTCCGGGAGTCACGGGACAAGGAAGCGAGCCCGGTAATGCCTATGCCCGGGGAAAATATGGAAGCGATCACGCTGGCAGATGCCGTAGCCCTGAATGGGGAGGAAGAAGCGGTCACCCCGATATCTCTTTATGCCCAAAAGACAGAGACGGGATACCAGCTCGTAGATACGGTGCCGAGTATCCGCTTTTATTTATGGGAGACCTCCATGCCCGATGTTTTCCTGGCCGAAAGGAAAGGGCAGTACGGGATACTGTATCTCAAAGACGGTAAGTGGATCTATGAGTTCTACCAGGGTTCAGACCGTATGCAGGAAGAATTACAGATCAAATTCTAGTATTCGTATTTACCCTTCCACCTGCGGGTCAGAAAATCTTTGATACTGTTCTCCCGCGAATTGTCGCCTGGAGAATAAAAAACAGTACCCTTGAGGGAATCGGGGAGGAACTCCGCATCGATAAAATTGTTCTGGTAATCGTGGGCGTATTTGTAGTCCTTTCCGTATCCCAGGTCTTTCATGAGTTTGGTCGGGGCATTTCTCAAATCTAAAGGCACCGGAAGGTCACCGTGTTCCTTTACCGCCGCCTGGGCGTCGCCAATGGCCATATAACTCGAATTGCTCTTGGGGCTCGTCGCGAGGTAAATGGCACATTCGCTGAGCAGGATCCTGGCTTCGGGATATCCGATGGTCGTCACGGCCTGAAAAGTGCTGTTGGCGATCACCAGGGCTGTTGGGTTTGCCAGGCCTATATCCTCTGACGCGAGGATGAGCAGGCGCCTGGCAATAAATTTTACGTCTTCCCCTCCCTCGATCATCCTGGCAAGCCAGTAGACAGCCCCCTGGGGGTCGCTTCCCCTGATAGACTTGATAAAGGCGGAAATGATATCGTAGTGCTGCTCGCCAGTCTTGTCGTAGAGTACGGTGTTCTTCTGCACTTTCGACAGAACCAGTTCATCGGTGATCACGATGGTATCTGCTGGCTCTGAGGTTACCAGTAGTTCAAAGATGTTCAGCAATTTTCGGGCATCCCCCCCTGAAAGGCGGAGCAGTGCTTCCGTTTCCTTCAGGTCTATGGTCTTTTCCCTGAGGATGTGGTCTTCTTCCAGGGCCCTTTTTAACAGCATCTCCAGGTCTTCCTTCCCAAACGGATTGAGGATGTAGACCTGGCAACGAGAAAGCAGGGCCGGGATGACCTCAAAGCTGGGGTTTTCTGTGGTTGCACCGATCAGGGTGATCCAGCCTTTTTCCACGGCGCCCAGAAGAGAATCCTGCTGGGCCTTGCTGAACCTGTGGATCTCGTCTATAAACAGGATGGGATTGCGAGTCGTGAACAGATTGCCCCCTGCCTTGGCCTTTTCGATCACCTCCCGAACGTCTTTTACCCCGCTGCTTATGGCGCTCAGGGTATAGAAAGGCCTTTTGCTTTCCTGTGCGATGATCTGTGCCAGAGTGGTTTTTCCGGTACCCGGGGGGCCCCATAAGATAAGGGAAGGTATGGTACCCCTGCGGATCTGATGGGTTAAGGAACCCTCCTTCCCGACCAGGTGGTGCTGACTGATATAATCTTCCAGGGTCTTCGGCCTGACCCGCTCTGCGAGAGGTTCATTCATAGCGTTAAAAGTACATTTTTTCTCCGGAAGGACCGGTGAGGGGAATTCGGAAAATGGCCCTAAATTTGCATAGAGATGAGCAGTAGAAAAACCTTCCGAGAGGAATCCCATTTCAAGTTTACCAACAGCGTGCTGGCCGTTCCCATGGCGGCTGTACTCCTTATCTGGACCGTGTTCTGGCTCGAATTGGAATTCAGGATCAACTGGAACGATCTGGGCATTTACCCCCGTACCATTTCCGGCCTCAGAGGGGTCATCTTCGGACCATTCCTGCACGCCTCCATTGAACATTTGTACAACAATACCATCCCTCTGGCCATCCTCCTCTCAACGCTTATGTATTTCTACCGTTCCATGGCGTTCAAGTTACTTTTCTGGGGGTTGATCACAACCGGGCTGATCACCTGGCTTATCGGGAGGCCGGCCTATCATATAGGGGCGAGCGGCCTCATCTATCTCCTGGCCAGTTTTATTTTCTTCAAAGGGATCTTCACCAGGCATTACCGTCTTGTGGCGGTTTCACTGGTCGTATCCTTCATTTACGGCAGTATGCTCTGGTATATTTTTCCCGTGGAGGACGGAATTTCGTGGGAAGGGCATCTGGGAGGTTTCCTCGTGGGCCTGTTCGCAGCCCTTTTGGTAAAGGTAAAGGTGCCTGAAATCCCCAAGTACGCATGGGAAAGAGAGGATTACGACGAGGAGGAAGACGAATTCCTGAAACACTTTGATGAAGAAGGGAATTTTATCGAAAAGCTACCTGAAGAACCGGAGGAAGAGATCAGGATCACATATCATTACCGAAAAGGAGATCCGAATCCTCCCTCAGATGGGGATTAAAGGACCCTTTGTCTGACCGCTTCATACAGGAAAACCCCACAGGCCACGGAGACATTCAGGGAACTGATCTCCCCCAGCAAGGGAAGCTTGGCCAGTTGGTCTGCTTCTTTCAGGATGGAGGGGGAGATTCCGGTATCTTCTGCGCCCATGATAATCCCTGTGGGGCCCTTGAGATCCACGTCATAGAGGAGGTGGTTCGTTTTTTCAGTGGCGGCCACGATGGAAATCCCGGAAGCTTTCAGGTAGAAGACGGCGTCCTTGATGTGATCGGTCTTGGCAATCGGGATGCGGAAGACAGCACCAGCTGAGGTTTTCACCGTATCGCCCGTGATAGGGGCCGACCCTTTTTTTGGAATGATGATACCGTCTACCCCCGAGCATTCTGCCGTTCTGATGATGGCACCAAAATTCCTTACATCCGAGATCCCGTCAAGCAAAAGGAAAAGGGGGTCCTTCTTCTGCGCCATGACCTGGTCCGTGAGCTCTTCCAGGCTCAGAAAGGAGACGGGAGAAATGGTCCCCACAACGCCCTGATGATTGTTCTGGGTGAGTTTGTTGATCTTTTGCAGAGGGACATAGGAGGTCGGAATCCCGGATCTTCTCAACAGGTCTTCCAGTTCTCTCGAAAGGGGCCCTTTAAGCCCTTTTTGGATAAATACCTTATCAAGGGGTTCCCCGGCCTTTATCGCTTCAATAACGGCCCTAATACCGTAAATCTGGGTGGTGTCTGACATGGGCCAAAGGTATGATTATAAGATGGGATCCTCAAAGTTTCCAGGATATGGAAATATGCGCTATTTGATTATTGCTTTGCCAGCAGGTCCATTTGGGCAACGGTCCGGATCAGCTGTGATTCATCAGAGAGATCGATCCCTTCCTCTTTCATAAACTGTTTTACTTTATCGGCCATGGGATCGTTCAATTCTTTGAGAAAGCGGTTCTTTTTCAGGGAGACCTCTGCAATGTCTCCTCCATCCGCTTGAAGGAAGTAGGAAGTAAATGTACTGAACCTGCTTGGGATGGGGTTTACCATGGAATTTGCCGCAGGTTTGGCCTCCGTGAACTTCGATTCGAGGTGCTTATAGATCTTGAAGTTCTCACCCCTGTATAGCAGAAGCAGATACCCTTCAAGGCGATCACCCTTAGACGTGGTGAACGGCAGGTAATGATAGCCCAGGTTTCCGGTTTTGGGGATCAGGACCACCTTGGGGTCCCTGATAAGGGCCTGCTGTTTCTCTTCCGCCATCAAGGTCCTCTTTAATTCGACCTCACTGGAAAAGATGTTGTACCGGTAATAGTATTCTCCCAGGTTATCATCCTCGTAGAAAACACTTCCTTTTTCAAATTCCTCCAGTTCGTAAGGGCTACCGACCTCTGCTCCTACGAAATGGGTGACAATTTCGTCATCATCCCTGACCTGCTGGAAGAGTTTCTGCATCATCGGGGCCCATCGCTGGTGGAAATTGGAGTAAGGGATGGTCTCTCCGGCCAGGCTTGGAGCCGGTTGTCCTACTTGTTGGGCGGAAAGCTGAAAGCCCAGAATGACACATGCGATGAGGCTGTAACTTTTCATGATTCGGTGTCCAGGGTGTTGATGTATTCAAAGGTCCTGATCAGGCCCTTTTCTTCGTCCAGGTCTATCCTTTCGTCCTTGAGGAAATCCCCGACGTTCTCCCGTTCGTCTTTTTCGAGGATCCGGAGTACAGCCGATTTTTTAGTTGCCAGCTGGTCTATGCGCTCCACACCCTCCTTTTGATAGTAGTATTCCACAAAATGGGCGTATCGGCTGGGAATGTCGTTTACCATGGAGTTCACTGCGGTCTTGCCTTCGCTGTACTTCACGGCAAGTCGCTGATACAGGGTGAAATTTTTCCCCTGTTCAATGATCGAAAGGAAACCGTTCTTGGTCTCCCCTTTCTTATTGATATAAGTGGTAAACCTCAGTTCGCGACTCCCGTATTTCACCCGCACATTCTCATTAGCCAGGAGGCGTTTGGGCTCTTCTTCGGGTAAAGAGGTCTCTTTGATCTCAATTTCGCTGTTGAGGGCATTGTATCTGATGTAGTAATCACCAATATAATCCTCGCCGAAATAGATCTTACTCTTAATAAAGTCGTCAGTCAGGTAGGGCGACCCAAGAATGTTACCGTCAAAGCCGTTATCGTTTTTTCGCAGGCTAGTCATGTGTTTTGCCAGGAAGGGATCGGTTGTACCCCTGCCGCCGATTCCGAAAGCGGCCCCGGCCCCTCCGTCTATACGACCGGTGGTCTGGGCCGATGAAGTGGTAATAAATAGAATTATGAATAAGGTGGTCAATATATATTTCATCAGATCTTGTTTCTTGTTTAAAAATTAATTGGACAGGTTCAGGGCTGAAATTTCAGGGGCATCTTTGTCGTAGTGGTAGGCCCGCCAGAAGAATCCCTGGGCATTGAATTTCCAGACAACCTGGCCTGTTTCGGTAACTTCCCATACACCATAATCCCCTTCTGCGATCATTCTATTACCGTTGGGTAAAAGAACAGCCCCTGATACTTTTGGGGAATACAGATCTGGATGGGAAAAAGTCCAGATAACCTCTGGCTCATTGTCCGTGTTCGGTTGCAAATTGAATTCAGAAGGTAGTTGTAATTCATAGACCGTGGATTGCTCTAACTCCGCCCCATTGGAAAAAATGAGCATTTTACCTTCTTGCTCACCCTTGAGAAGATTGGGAAAGTGGTTGTTCTTAAACAATCGCTCTCCGCTGGCATTCCTGTAGGCCTCGGGGTTTCCGAACCGGTAGATAAGGTCGCCTCCCTTCCCGTAGTTCCCACCGGAATTTCCTCTGGCCTCCTCCGTACTTGTGCTGTGATCGATCACCCACACCTCAGAGTAAAAATTGACGCTTAGATAGATCACGTCCTTCACAGGGTCGTAAGCGATACCGTTGGCGTGCATAATGTCGCCATTGTCTATAGTGACGTAGTTGACATCGATCAGCTGGGGATTATCGGCCACTACACCAAAATGATCCTTGGTCTCATCAAAATCCTGTATGATATGATCCCAGGCATGCCATTCCCAAACGATCTGATCCGTACGCGGATCCACTTCAATAATGGCCTCGGGGAAAACATCCACCAGGGAACTGGAACCTGCATTAGCAGCCATATCCTGTGTAACGCGTTCCCAGACCATGGCCAGAACATTTCCATTGGGAAGGAGTTCTACGTCATGATGGGTTTCGGCTTCCTCTGAAGAATAATTAAAATTCCAAGTAATAGTGCCATCCGGCGCTATGAATTGAATCTTACCTCCCTGGCCGCCAAAGGTTATTTTGGGATCATCCGCCTCGAGGGTCGCCAGGAGAACTCCGTCAGATTCAAGATGGGCGTCATTGCCCAGGTTGTTACTGAGGGGCCATTCATGAACAAGTCGGGCTTCTTTGTCCATAAGAAACGCCCGGTTATTGCCTGCGTCATTGATGAGGACAAGTCCATCATATACGAGATTGGCATTCAGAAACTGTACTTCACCCATTAATACAGGCGGTTCTTCCTCAGGGTCTGTGGGATCCTCAGTTATGGGGTCTTCAGTAATCGGCTCCTCCTCCACGACAGGAGGGATCTCGTCATTGGTACAGGCGGTGAAAATCAGTATCGCCAGCAGTCCAAAGAGGTAAAGAGGTTTCTTCATATTTTACGGTTAACGCTTTCAAATTTAGTAAAAAGACGCTACTCAACCGTAACAATTCTAAATCAAAAAAGGCCATCCCGTAAGATGACCTTTTCTGCTTTTAATTTATGGATATACCCTTACGGACATATACTTAGGAATCCAGTAAAGTCTCCTATGAAAGGACTGGGTCCATCCTGATAAGCCAGTTTTCCGTTAGGAGCGTACAACTGGTAGGTCACTTCGGAATCCCAATCTCCGGAAACGTATTCCCAGGTAACGGTAGTAGCCGTAGCTGGAATGGTAATGGTCTCGGAATTGGAGGATCCCTGAGCGGCACTCACCAGATAATCAGTGGCCACACCATCGACGGTTACCCTAACTGAGGCTCCGTTCCATCCATCTCCATAAGAATCCTGCATATCCAGGGTGTAGTCACCTGGTACAGGTCCGATCGGAATACAGGCTATAACCACGTCATACTTATAAGGGGAGGAGAAATAAGATCCACCCAATACCCCGTTGTTAGCGTCCGTGTTGGAAAAAGACCTTCCGTCTGTCAGGTTCACAACGAACCTGTACGAGAATACATCTCCTCCTGAATATCCTGTACCGATACCTACCGCAGTGGCAGATTCCTGAAGGGTCGTAGAGAATGTAAGTTCAGGGAGACCTCTTGAACTGGTCGTGAAATCACTGGCGGCAAAAGTAGCCAGCAGTTGCTCAGGAACACTGGTGTCAGTTGGATCGTCCTGGTTATCCGTGAAGGAGATATACAAATCCACGGATTCTAACAATCCTCCGAATTCCCCGTCCTGTTCTTCTACGGTAACGGTCCAGACCGATCCGGGAACAAACGCGTTATAAGGACTGCCTGCCTGGGCCCTGGTCCTCAGGACCGCCCCGACGGTATAGTCGTTGAGAACGTCGTCAATCACTTTATCATCCGATTCACAGGAGATAAAGAAGGTCGTTGACAATGCTAATAGAAATACACTTATTTTTTTCATCGTAATTTTTTTAAATTAATTAGCAACAGGGAATGAAGGTGATGCCGGATTGTTATCCCAGAATACCTGGTCAGTCACTCCTGATTTCTGATTTAGAGACGAATTGTTGTTCGCCGCGTTGGCAGGGTAGAAGAAGCTTCTGATAAACGATCCCGGGTTAGGTTCCAGGTTAGGTTCCAGGTTGGTTGGATACCCTTTTCTCCTGTAGAAGTTATAGGCATCGTGTCCATTTCCTTTCAGAGCAGTAAAGAACTGCTCGGCCATTATGTTCCATTTTCCTTCATTAGAGGCCGCATCGAAACGCGTATCCAGGTCGGCCAGGAAGGCATCTACATCGGCCTGTGTAGGCGCTGTAGAGAGGTCGGCATCAGGATCTTTGGATCCGAACGTCTGAACCTTTGCGATGGATTTGGTGGCACCAGCAATGATGAAGGCTTTTCCTGATGCAGGACTACTGTTCATGGCCAGTTCTGCTCTCCAGAAATCTACCCAGGAAGCGAGCAGAAGGGGAGTGATCCCGTTTCCACCACCACCAGAGCCAAGAGCGATTGCATCGAAACGGCTGTCATCAAACATACCTGCCTGTGGGTATACACCACCTACAGTCCTTAACAGACCATCTGGTGGAATACCTGCGTCGTTTCCGTGGTTCCTTCCCCAGTACCCATTATCCAAAGAACAGAATGGGAATCCACCAGCCACATATTGTGGAGGAGGAGTAGACTGCAGGGAGCAATCCAGGGTTTCTTCGTTGGGCTCTACGAAATTACCATCCACATCCAGGGCATTAGGAGTACCGTCAGTTTGACGATAATAGTAATACTGGATCCTTGGATCATCTGTAGTGTCCATCAGGTTCATCAACCAGATTGTGGAGTAATCTCCACCACCCTGGTTGGTATAGTTCTGTGCATAGTTAGGGTGCCTGGTATCAGGCTGTACCTGATTGGTTCCCCACTGGAACTGAAGGTCATCTGCTGAAGCAGAAATAAAATTTCCACCCGAAATGATGCTGTTGAAAGCAGCGGTGTTTCCCAGGTTGAGATGCAATCTCAGTTTCAGGGTATTCGCGGCTTTTATCCATGCATCCCAGTCTCCGTCATAATAGAAATCAATATCCGGTTCTGCCAGGGCAGAGGCATTGAAATTTGAAATGGCGTTATCCAAAAGGGCCAGTGCAGCACTGTAGATATCGGCACCGCTGTCAGGAGCAGGGTTAAAATTATCCCCGCCGGCCATAGCCTCAGTATAAGGAACATCACCGAAGTAATCCACCAAGAGAGTTATGGTGTACGCCTCAATGAATTGTGCGATCGCCACGTGGTGATTCAGGCCATTACCTTCAGCCAGTGCACGCATGTCCCTGGCGTTCTTGATAACCTCCTGATACGCATCTTCCCAGTTTCCGTCAAAACCGGAAGGGGAATAGGCGTTCTGGTAGTTTCTGCTACCCATCCATTCGATTCGGGTAACCTCGGCACCTGTTTCTCCCAAAGATTCGGCAAGTCGGGCAAACCTTACCTGAACCTCGTTCAGGTAGAAGTCGACGTCCGCCTGTGAAGGAGTAAGTGCGTTAGGGTTCTCCGTAAGGTCCAGATTGGCGGTTTCACACCCAGTGAAAAGAACTCCACCGATCAAACCCATACTTAGATATTTTACTATGTTTTTCATGATCAATTTTTATTTTTATTAAAATGAAGCTTTTACACTGAGACCATACCTCCTTGAGCTAGGACCATTCAACCAGTCAAAGCCACGTCCGTTTCCGATACCTACACCGGCTACGTTGGGATCAAAGTTAGTTCCTTTAGGAATATTGATCGCCTCATACCACAGGTTGAAACCTGACAGGCTGAAGGTGAGAGATCCGAAAGGCGTCTTGTCAAGGAATTTAGATGGTACACTGTACCCCAGAGAAACTTCCTGTAAACGCACTACAGAGGCATCATATACCCTCAACTCATCTGGTCCGTAAAGGATGTTGTTGAAGTAGAAGGTAGAGTTGTTGATCTGTACCGTGTTAGGTGAACCATCAGACTGTACGCCTGGCAGGATAAAGGTGCCCAGACGATCGATGGTATCTGTACTCAGACCCCTTCCGAGAAGTACGGATGTGGTAGTCGAGAAGATATCCCCTCCATGGGTGTATCCCAGAAGGAAGCTAAAGTTGAAATTCTTGTAGCTGAAGTTGTTTCCAACGTTCAGTACCCATTCCGGGTTGGGATCTCCGATCTCGAACAGACCCTGTTCTATCACGTAGTCACCCGCAGAGTTCACAACGTAATTTCCGGCGTCATCCCTTTGAATTCGGCTTCCCACGATGATTCCAAGCGGGCTGCCGGCTTGGGCTGCGTTACCCAGGTTAGAGAAACCGGAGTACACTACGATGTCCGTATCCAGACCGAGGTCGATGACCTCTGACTCATTGGTAAACCAGTTCCCGTTGAGGGTCCATTTGAGTCCGCCTTCCTCTGATGATTGGAAGATGGCCAGGGTGGCGTCGATCTCAAGACCGTCAGATTTGATCTCCCCAACGTTGGTTTGTGTGTTGGTATACCCAGTAGAAGGATCCAAAGGACGGCTGATGATCAGGTCCTGAGTGTTCCTGGTGTAGTAGGAAGCGTCTAAGGTAAGGCGACTTCCGAACAAGCGGGCCTCGATACCGAATTCCCACTCCTCGAGCAACTCAGGCTTCAGATTGGGGTTACCCAGCAAGTTTGCACTTACGTTGGTCACCACGTCGTTTCCTGCATCGTCCTGGAAGGACTGGGTGTCGAGAACGAGGTTGGAAGCCACGGGATACCCTGTTGGGAAGTTAGCGGAGGTACCGTAACCGGCCCTGAGCTTCAAATAGTTGACACCGTTTTCACTCTGTAATCCAGGGATGAATTTGGTCGGGATCAAAGACAAACTGGCAGATGGATAAAAGATAGATCGGTTATCCTGAGCCAGGTTGGATACCCAGTCATTACGTCCGGCGAGGGTCAGGTAAACCATACGGTCGTAATCGAAGTCCAACTGTCCGTAAAGACCGGCGATATTTCTTTCTCTGAAGAACTGAATCTCATCCTGAAGTGCAAAGTTGAAGTGTCTGAGCACTCCGAATACCTGCTGTCCTGAACTCGCAACCCCATTCTGATCAAATACCTCTCTCCTTGTGGTGGCACCGGCGTTGAAGCTGAAACCAACTTTTTCGGAGATCTCGTACTGTCCGGAAAGGATCAGGTTGTGATCCAGAATCGTGTTGGTGTTGTTCCAAGTCTGAAGGATACCGCTCTGTACGGCAACACTTCCACCAACACCTCCTTTGTTCTGGGAGTTTACGTTGTTCTCACTATAGACGTCCAGACCAAAACGATAGGTCAGGTTCAGGTTGTCATTGATATCATAAATGGCGGTCATGTTCCCGAACACCCGGTTGGTCACCTGACTGTTCTTAGAGTTCTTTACGGTCCACAATGGGTGCTGGATACTGTTGTTCTGACGATAGTATACGCTGGAACCATCCACAGGGCTTTCAAAAGGCAGCCCCTGGATATCCACACTTCGGGGAGTATAGAACACATCACCGAAGATGGAGGATCCTGTTCCAACCGCTCCACTCGCATCACTCGCCGCAACGGGAGGTGTACGGTAATCGGTATTGGAAAAGTTCAGGGTTCCTGAAACGGTAAATTTGTTGGTAAGGATAGCCCTACCTCCCATACCGATGGTGTACCTCCTCAGGTTGTTCCCGGGGGTAAAGCCCTGGTCGTCGAGGAGACCGAAGTTCATGTTATAGGAAACATCTCCATCCTTGGAACTACCGTTCACGTTTACGGAGTTGGTTTGAACGATTCCCTGCTTAAAGAATTTCTCTACACTGTCATAAGGCTTCCATGGATAGCGGGCCCCTGCAAATTCCGGGAAGGCCGCCCTGATAGCTGCTGTGGATGTAGAATATGGGTGAGCGAGGGTTCCGTTGGCATCGATGGCCGCCTGTGTACCCCATCCGGCTACACCATCCCTGTCGAAGCTTGGTCCCCAGTTACTGAAGAACCATCCGAAGGCCTGGTCGAATCCGTTTCCGTATTGATCCTGGTAATCAGGAAGAGAGGCGATCTCGTTGACAAAGATGGAACTAGATACGGTGATCTCATTCTTCTTAGCCTGCCCTGTGCTTACCGCACCGTTCTTGGTGGTGATCAGGATCACCCCGTTACGACCGGCTGTACCGTAGAGAGTGGCAGCAGCCAGACCTTTCAATACGTTTACGCTTTCGATGTTGTTAGGATCAAGGTCCAGGAACCTACTGGATCCGGTGTTACCATCGGCGAAGTCCCCCTGTTCGTTAGTACTGCTGTCAAAAGGCACCCCGTCTACGATAAACAGTGGCTGGTTACTGCCACTGAACGTACTGAGACCCCTGATGATGATACTGGTACCCGAACCGGAAAGTCCACTTTGGTTCTGAATATTTACCCCGGAAGCCTTACCGGTCAGGATACGACCGACATCTCCTTCAGCTCGCTGCTCGAGCAACTCGTCGCTTACCTCGGAGACCGCATAACCCAGGGCCTGCTTTTCCTTTTTAATACCTTGTGCCGTTACGACCACTTCTTCCAACGCCTGAGCGTCTTCCTGCATCTGCACATTGATTGAGTTACTGGCACCGATGGTGACCCGTACATTTCTCTGGCCGATGTAGGTGAAAAGAAGCGTTTGCCCAGCACTACCACGGATGGAGTAATTACCGTCAAAATCGGTCTGAGTTCCTGTAGTGGTCCCTTCAACGACGATGTTTACTCCTGGAAGCGGAAGCCCGTCCTGGTCCGTCACGGTACCGGTGATCGTCTTCTCCTGCGCAAAGGTCAAATGCACAACAAACGCCAACAACAGCGTCAAGATTCCATTTAGATTTGTTCTCATTTTAAAATTATTTGAATTAGGTAAGTGCGAAAATCCTAATTCTATGTTAATAATCCAAACTTATTTTAATAAAATTTTAAGAGCTAAACGGCATACCCTCTAATGGGTTTCATGGATTTCAGGGATTTCTCAATTATTCCTGTGCTGTGGTAGTAGATCCCAAAAAGAAGTCTTTTTTTTCTGAGGTCCGTTATAAAGGGTTTTATGCCCCATGTAAGGTGAACCCTGTTCACCTCGGGATACTTCTTTCACAATACTTCCTCCCAAACCCTGTGATTCGGGACGACCATTAGCAGTATTACCTATTATAGAGAACTGAGCATACGACGGGTTCCTCGGAGCAAGTTTTTTATCCTTATATATTAAGGTATACGAAAATGCGAATGGTGGTAAGTTTACCGTCTGTCCGGAACGGATTCGAAAATTCTTATAAAATTACCAGACAACCATTTGAATTATCTGTAATAATTACTACATTTGCCGACCCTTAAAAGAGGGTAGATTTTTTTACATATTTATTTATATGCCAACAATTTCACAATTAGTACGAAAAGGAAGGGCCACAATTACCAAGAAGAGTAAATCGGCTGCTTTGGATTCGTGTCCTCAGAGAAGGGGTGTCTGCACGCGTGTTTACACCACTACTCCAAAGAAACCAAACTCGGCCATGAGGAAAGTGGCCAGGGTAAGGCTGACCAACGGGAAGGAAGTGAACGCTTACATCCCAGGAGAAGGACACAACCTCCAAGAGCACTCGATAGTATTGGTTAGAGGCGGAAGGGTGAAGGATTTGCCAGGAGTTAGATATCACATCGTGAGAGGGGCTTTGGATACTGCAGGTGTTGCCGGCAGGACTCAGAGACGATCTAAGTACGGCGCCAAAAGACCCAAAAAGTAAGCATCACTTTTAAGCAGAAGCAATGAGAAAAAGACAGGCAAAGAAAAGACCACTCTTACCGGACCCGAGGTTTAACGACCAGCTGGTCACCCGTTTTGTCAACATGATGATGTGGGACGGAAAGAAATCCGTGGCCTTTAAAGTTTTCTACGATGCCATCGATATCGTGGAACAAAAGAAGACGGACGAGGAGAAAACAGGCTTGGAGTTGTGGAAAGATGCCCTCTCCAACGTAATGCCTCACGTTGAGGTAAGGAGCCGCAGGGTGGGAGGAGCTACCTTCCAGATCCCTATGCAGATCAGGCCGGATCGCAAGATCTCCACTGCGATGAAATGGCTCATCAATTTCTCGAGAAAGAGAAATGAGAAATCCATGGCCCAAAAACTGGCCGGGGAGATCCTCGCAGCTGCCAAAGAAGAAGGCGCTGCAGTTAAGAAGCGGGTTGATACTCATAAGATGGCAGAAGCCAACAAAGCATTCTCTCACTTCAGATTCTAAAACAAAACATGGGAAGAGATTTAAAATATACAAGGAATATAGGTATTGCAGCACACATCGATGCGGGTAAAACCACCACTACAGAACGTATTCTGTTCTATACGGGGGTTAGCCACAAGATCGGAGAGGTGCATGACGGTGCGGCTACGATGGACTGGATGGAGCAGGAGCAGGAGAGAGGTATTACCATCACTTCTGCAGCTACTACCTGTACCTGGAATTTTCCGATGAAAAACGGACAGATCATCGAAGATACCAAGCCTTACCATTTCAACATTATAGATACTCCTGGCCACGTGGACTTTACCGTAGAGGTGAATCGTTCCCTCCGTGTCCTGGATGGACTCGTTTTTCTTTTCAGCGCCGTAGACGGTGTGGAACCTCAGTCCGAGACCAACTGGCGCCTTGCCGATAATTACAAGGTTCCCAGGATGGGCTTTGTCAACAAAATGGACAGACAGGGGGCTAACTTCCTTGCAGTCTGTCAGCAGGTAAAGGATATGCTGAAGTCGAACGCTGTGCCAATCGTATTGCCGATAGGTGATGAGGCCGACTTCAAAGGGATCGTGGACCTGGTGAAGAACCGTGCGATCGTGTGGCATGAAGATAACTTCGGATCCACCTTTGATGTGATCGACATTCCTGCCGAAATGGAGGCAGAGGTTAAAGAGTACCGTGCTGCCCTTATCGAAGCGGTAGCGGAATACGATGAAAACCTGATGGAGAAATTCTTCGAAGACGAGGATTCCATCACAGAAGACGAAGTACACGCCGCTCTCAGGGCAGCCGTAATGGACATGAGCATCATCCCGATGATCTGTGGCTCCTCCTTTAAGAACAAAGGGGTTCAGTTCCTCCTGGATGCCGTATGCCGTTACCTTCCTTCTCCAATGGACAAGGACGCTATCGTGGGGATCAACCCCGATACCGGGGCAGAAGTCGCAAGGAAACCCGATGTAAAGGAGCCTTTTGCCGCCCTCGCTTTTAAGATCGCGACAGACCCATTTGTGGGCCGACTCGCATTCTTCCGTGCCTATTCGGGTAAACTCGATGCCGGTTCCTATGTATTGAACAATCGTTCCGGAAATAAAGAGAGGATCTCGAGGATCTACCAGATGCACTCCAATAAACAAAATGCTGTGGAATCTATCTCTGCAGGAGATATCGGAGCTGCAGTTGGTTTCAAGGACATCAAGACAGGGGATACCCTTTCTGATGAAAAACACCCTATCGTTCTCGAGAGTATGAACTTCCCTGATCCTGTGATCGGGATCGCTGTAGAGCCCAAGACCAAGGCCGATGTGGATAAGTTGGGGATGGCTCTCTCCAAACTGGCAGAAGAGGATCCCACCTTCCAGGTGAAGACCGATGAGGCTTCAGGACAAACAATCATCTCAGGAATGGGGGAATTGCACCTCGATATCATCGTAGACCGACTCCGCAGGGAGTTCAAGGTGGAAGTGAACCAGGGTCAGCCTCAGGTAGAATACAAGGAAGCGATCACGCAGGCGGCCAACCACAGGGAAGTCTACAAGAAGCAGACGGGTGGACGTGGTAAGTTTGCCGACATCGTCTTTACAATGGAGCCTTCTACTCAGGAGAAAGCCGGCCTCGAATTCGTGAATGAGATCAAGGGAGGAAACATCCCTAAAGAATATATACCCTCAGTTGAGAAAGGTTTCAGGGAAGCCATGAAGAACGGGCCTCTGGCAGGCTTCGAAATGGACAGTATGAAAATCGTCCTCAAGGATGGATCTTTCCACCCTGTGGATTCGGATTCACTTTCCTTCGAACTGGCTGCGAAAATGGGGTACAAAACAGCTGCCAAAGCAGCACGTGCCGTACTTATGGAGCCTATTATGAAGCTGGAGGTGCTCACCCCGGAAGAAAACATGGGGGATATAGTAGGTGACCTCAACCGAAGGAGGGGGCAGGTGAACAACATGTCTGACCGTTCCGGATCCAAGGTGATCAAAGCGGAAGTGCCGCTTTCGGAAATGTTCGGTTATGTGACCTCTCTGAGGACGTTGTCCTCCGGTAGGGCTACCAGCACCATGGAGTTCTCTCACTATGCCGAAACACCTTCGAACATTGCAGAAGAGGTCATAAAAGCAACCAAAGGGGTAACCGCTTAATTTCAAGGAGATGAGTCAAAAGATCAGAATAAAGTTAAAATCATACGATTACAACCTGGTAGACAAGTCTGCCGAGAAAATTGTAAAGACCGTAAAGACCACCGGGGCTGTGGTAACCGGACCCATTCCGTTACCTACCCACAAGAAGATCTTTACCGTATTGCGTTCACCTCACGTGAATAAGAAATCGAGAGAACAATTTCAATTGAGCTCTTATAAAAGGCTATTGGATATTTACAGCTCGTCTTCCAAGACCATTGACGCTCTGATGAAGTTGGAGCTTCCCAGTGGTGTGGAAGTAGAGATCAAGGTGTGATAAAATAAGAGGGGGAGGCTGTGCCTTTCCCGGACATGTCCGGAGCAGTTTGCGAAGGAAAAACGGAAACAAAAATATATTCGGGGTCGGATTATTTTTGGCCCTGTTTTTTTGTCAGAAGAATTTGAATCATTAAAACAATTAATAATAAATAGTATGTCTGGGTTAATAGGAAGAAAAGTAGGCATGACCAGCATCTTTGACGAGAACGGGAAGAACATTCCCTGTACCGTGATCGAAGCCGGTCCATGCGTAGTTACCCAAGTCAGAACCGAAGAGGTAGACGGGTATAAAGCCCTTCAGCTCGGTTTCGATGACAAGGCAGAAAAACGTGCGAAGAAGTCCGAAGCAGGACACTTCAAAAAAGCAGGTGCTTCTCCCAAGAAAAAGGTCGTCGAATTCCGTCATTTTGAAGGAGAGCACAAATTGGGAGACACCCTAGGGGTAGACCTGTTTGTGGAAGGAGAGTTTGTGGATGTTACCGCAACTTCCAAAGGAAAAGGATTTCAGGGGGTAGTGAAGAGGCACGGCTTCGGCGGTGTCGGTCAGGCTACCCACGGACAGCACAACCGTTTGAGGGCACCTGGATCCATAGGTGCGGCCTCTTATCCTGCCAGGGTCTTCAAAGGAATGAAGATGGCCGGCAGAATGGGAGGAGAGCGGGTTACCGTTCAAAACCTGCGCGTCCTGAAAGTCGTACCGGAAAAGAACCTGATCGTCCTGAAAGGGTGCGTTCCCGGTCATAAAAATGCTTACTTAACGATCGAGAAATAATGAAGGTAGCAGTTTTAGACATCAACGGTAAAGATACAGGCAGAAAGGTAGAACTTTCTGACGCTGTATTCAAGATAGAGCCCAATACGCATGCCGTATACCTGGATGTGAAGCAGTACAGGGCCCACCAGAGGCAAGGTACCCACAAGGCGAAGGAAAGAGCTGAGATCGCAGGGAGTACCCGTAAGATCAAAAAGCAGAAGGGCACTGGTACCGCCAGAGCCGGTAGTATCAAATCCCCGGTCTTCAGAGGGGGTGGAAGGATCTTTGGTCCAAGGCCTAAGGATTACACCCTGAAACTCAACAAGAACCTGAAGCGCTTGGCCAGAAAATCGGCCCTGAGTATCAAGCATCAGGAGAATGCCATCCTGGTCGTGGAAGACTTCGCTTTCGAGACCCCAAAAACCAAAGATTTCCAGAAGGTGATCAAGGGGCTTGGACTGGAGAACAAAAAGTCCCTCTTTGTCTTGGGCGATACAAATAATAACGTATATTTGTCGTCGCGCAATTTGGAGGGCTCCGAGGTCATAACTAACTCAGAATTAAGTACTTACAAAATATTGAACGCAAACAATATTGTACTTTTGGAAGGGTCGTTGGAAGGGATCGAGGCCAATTTAAACAAATAGGAAATCATGAGTGTGTTAATAAAACCTATCATTACGGAAAAGATGACAGCAGACAGCGAGTTGCACAACCGCTATGGCTTCATCGTGGATCCCAGGGCCAACAAATTGCAGATCAAGGATGCAGTGGAAGGTACTTACGGAGTCTCTGTAAAGAAAGTGAGGACCATGAATTACGGCCCGACAAGAAAGACCAAGTACACAAAGACAGGGATTCAGCAAGGGAAGACAAACGCCTATAAAAAGGCCATTGTCGATGTTGCTGAGGGTGATGTCATTGATTTTTACAGTAATCTATAAAGACACCAAATGTCAGTTAGAAAATTAAAACCGATCACTCCCGGACAGCGATTTAAAGTAGTAAACGGATTTGACGCGCTTACTGCTGACAAGCCGGAGAAAAGCTTGCTTGCTCCGTTAAAAAAGTCGGGAGGTAGAAACAGTCATGGAAAGATGACCATGCGCCACAGGGGCGGTGGTCACAAAAGAAGGTATCGTCTGGTCGATTTCAAGAGGATGAAGCACGGTGTGGAGGCCGAGGTAAAATCGATTCAGTACGACCCTAACAGAACCGCCTTTATCGCTCTGATTGAGTACAAGGATGGTGAAAAGGGCTACATTATTGCCCCGAACGGATTGCAAATCGGGCAGACAGTGGTATCCGGAACAGGGTCAGCCCCTGAGATCGGCAATGCCATGCCGATCAATGAGATCCCCCTTGGTACGATCCTCTCCTGTATTGAATTGCGACCCGGACAAGGTGCAGTTCTTGCCAGAAGCGCAGGTACTTTTGCACAATTGATGGCGAAAGAGGGCAAATACGTAACGATCAAGTTACCCTCTGGTGAAACGAGGATGGTACTGGGCAACTGTACGGCTACCATTGGTGCCGTTTCCAACTCTGACCACCAGCTGATCGTATCCGGTAAGGCCGGCCGCAGCCGCTGGTTGGGCAGAAGGCCAAGAACAAGGCCAGTGGCCATGAACCCTGTGGATCACCCGATGGGTGGTGGTGAAGGAAGGGCTTCTGGAGGTCACCCAAGATCCAAGAAAGGTATTCCGGCCAAAGGCTTCAGGACGCGTTCCAAGACCAAGGATACCAACAGATATATCATAGAACGTAGAAAGAAATAAAAAGTAGAAAGAAATGGCACGTTCACTAAAAAAAGGACCCTACGTTCACCTCAGTCTGGAGAAGAAAGTCAGGCAGAATGTAGACTCAGGCAAGAAGACCGTGATCAAGACCTGGTCTAGGGCATCCATGATCACACCTGATTTCGTGGGTCAGACCATCGCTGTTCACAACGGAAAGCAATTCGTTCCCGTTTATGTGACTGAGAACATGGTAGGACACAAATTAGGGGAATTCTCACCGACGAGATCCTTCCGAGGTCATGCCGGAGCTAAAAATAAAGGTAAAAAGTAAGTAAGCTATGGGAGTTCGAAAAAAACAAATGGCCGAAAGAATCAAGGCAGAGAAGAAAGAGCTGGCATTTGCGAAGCTCAACAACTGTCCTACCTCGCCCCGTAAAATGCGCCTGGTCGCCGACCTGGTAAGAGGAGCAGAGGTAGAAAAGGCACTTGCCATCCTCAGGTTCAATCCGAAGGAAGCCTCCCGCAGGCTGGAAAAACTTTTGCTTTCCGCTATTGCCAACTGGCAGGCAAAGAACGAGGACGCGAACATCGAAGAGGCTGATCTCATCGTGAAGGAGATCCGCGTAGATTCAGGAAGAATGCTCAAGCGCCTCAGGCCTGCACCTCAGGGAAGGGCTCACAGGATAAGAAAACGTTCAAACCATGTCACCCTGGTGGTAGGTGCTAACAATAATACAGAAGCTTAGTATGGGACAGAAGACAAATCCAATAGGAAACCGCCTGGGAATCATCAGAGGATGGGAATCCAACTGGTACGGAGGCAATGATTACGGGGACAAACTCGCAGAGGATGACAAGATCCGGAAGTATGTTCACGCCCGTTTGGCCAAAGCCAGTGTTTCTAGGGTAATCATCGAAAGGACCCTTAAACTGATCACGGTGACCATCACAACGGCCAGGCCCGGTATCATTATCGGAAAAGGAGGTCAGGAAGTTGACAAGCTGAAGGAGGAATTGAAAAAGATCACCGACAAGGAGGTTCAGATCAACATTTTTGAGATCAAGAGGCCCGAGGTCGATGCCAATCTGGTAGCCGCGAGTGTAGCCCGTCAGATCGAGAACAGGATCTCTTACAGGCGAGCCATCAAAATGGCGATTGCCGCTGCGATGAGGATGAATGCCGAAGGTATAAAAGTGATGATCTCCGGACGTTTGAACGGAGCTGAAATGGCGCGTTCCGAGTCTTATAAGGAAGGAAGGATCCCGTTGTCTACCTTCAGGGCCGATATCGATTACGCTACGGACGAGGCCCATACAACCTATGGACGTCTGGGTATCAAGGTGTGGATCATGAAAGGTGAGGTTTACGGGAAAAGAGATCTTTCTCCTCTAGTGGGAATGTCTAAAGGAACCGGAAAGGAAAAGCCGGACACCGGAAAGAAACGCAGAAGAAAATAATTAGTAAAGTAGGAAGACATGTTACAGCCGAAAAGGACAAAGTTTCGCAAAGCGCAGAAAGGCCGTATGAAGGGGAATTCCGGAAGAGGTCACCAACTTTCCAATGGGATGTTTGGGATCAAATCGATGGATTCTGCCTTTATCACCTCGCGTCAGATCGAAGCTGCCCGTATAGCCGCAACCCGTTATATGAAAAGACAGGGTCAGTTATGGATCAAAATATTCCCGGACAAACCGATCACCAAAAAGCCTCTCGAGGTACGTATGGGTAAGGGTAAAGGTGCGCCGGAGTACTTTGTGGCCATAGTAAAGCCCGGCAGGATCATGTTCGAGGTAGCCGGAGTTCCTATGGACGTTGCCCAGGAAGCACTCAGGCTGGCAGCTCAAAAATTACCGGTAAAAACAAAATTCGTCGTGGCTAGGGATTACGAAGCCGCCTAATTTCAAAGGGATAATACCATGAAACAATCAGAGATAAAAGAATTGTCGGTAGAGGACTTGAAGGAGAAGTTGGCGGACCTTCAGAAGAAGCATGCCGATCTGAAGATGGCCCACGCTGTGACCCCCCTGGAGAATCCACTCCAGCTGAGGAAAGTAAAGAGGACAGTAGCCAGACTGGCCACAGAATTAACAAAAAGGGAAAACCAATAACGGGTTCTGCTTTATGGAAAAAAGAAATTTAAGAAAAGAACGAGTAGGCGTTGTAACCAGCAACAAAATGGAGAAATCCATTGTGGTTTCCGAAGTAAAGCGGGTAAAGCACCCTATGTACGGTAAGTTCGTATTGCGGACAAAGAAATATGTTGCACACGATGAAACCAATGACTGCAATATTGGGGATACTGTAAAGATCATGGAAACAAGACCTTTGAGTAAGACCAAATGCTGGAGATTGGTAGAAATCCTTGAAAGAGCTAAATAATTATGTTACAGCAAGAATCTAGACTTAAAGTGGCAGACAACACCGGAGCAAAAGAGGTGTTGACCATCCGTGTCCTGGGTGGTACCAAGAGAAGATACGCCTCCGTAGGAGACAAGATCGTGGTTTCTGTAAAGGAGGCTACTCCAAACGGAACCATCAAGAAAGGTGCAGTCTCCACAGCTGTGGTTGTGCGCACCAAAAAAGAAGTAAGGCGTCCTGACGGATCCTACATCAGGTTCGACGACAATGCTTGTGTACTTCTGAACCCTACCGGGGAGATGAGGGGTACAAGGGTCTTTGGTCCTGTGGCCAGAGAGCTCAGGGACAAACAGTTCATGAAGATTGTTTCATTAGCTCCCGAGGTGCTATAATTATACAAGAAGATGAAATTGAAAATAAAAACAGGGGATACAGTTCGGGTTGTAGCCGGAGACCATAAGGGATCTGAGGGCAAAGTCGTATCTGTAGACCGAGAGAAGAACAAGGCTATCGTGGAGGGTGTCAATACCGTTTCCAAACACGAAAAGCCAAGCGCCA
This sequence comes from Muriicola jejuensis, assembly GCF_010671595.1. Classification (GTDB taxonomy): domain Bacteria; phylum Bacteroidota; class Bacteroidia; order Flavobacteriales; family Flavobacteriaceae; genus Muriicola; species Muriicola jejuensis. The sequence goes on from NZ_JAABOP010000002.1 coordinate 80,033, forward strand.
AGAACCCTCAAGGGGGGATTGTAAAAAAAGAAGCACCCATCCATATTTCCAACCTGTCTCTGATCGACAAGAAATCAGGGGAAACCACCAGGGTAGGTTATGAGGTAAGGGATGGTAAGAAAGTGCGGGTTTCAAAGAAATCTAACGAGGTAATATAGTTATGGCTTACGTTCCAAGATTAAAGCAAGAATATCAAGAGCGGGTGATCGCAGCGCTGAAGGAGGAATTTGGGTACAGCAATATCATGCAGGTCCCCAAGTTGAAGAAGATCGTTGTCAGCAGGGGTGTGGGTGCCGCAGTAGCGGATAAGAAACTCATCGACCATGCCGTGGATGAACTCACCGCAATTACCGGCCAGAGGGCTGTCTCCACGATCTCTAAGAAGGACGTGGCTTCCTTCAAGCTGAGAAAAGGAATGCCCATTGGGGCCAAGGTGACCCTCAGGGGAGAGAAGATGTACGAATTCCTCGACAGGCTGGTGACCACCGCATTGCCCAGGGTAAGGGATTTCCAGGGGATCAGGGCCACGGGCTTTGACGGACGTGGGAATTACAACCTGGGGATCACGGAGCAGATTATCTTTCCGGAGATCAATATTGACAAGATCAACAGGATCAATGGAATGGATATCACTTTTGTGACCAGCGCAGAAACCGATAAAGAAGCACAATCCCTTCTGGCAGAATTGGGTCTGCCGTTTAAAAAGAATTAGTATGGCTAAAGAATCAATGAAAGCCCGCGAACGCAAAAGGGCTAAAATGGTAGCGAAATACGCAGAGAAGAGAAAGGCCCTCAAAGAGGCCGGCGATTACGAGGCATTGCAAAAACTGCCCAGGAACGCCTCTCCTGTTCGCATGCACAATCGCTGCAAGCTCACCGGAAGACCAAGGGGATACATGAGGACCTTTGGGTTATCCAGGGTAATGTTCAGGGAAATGGCCAACAAAGGGTTGATCCCGGGAGTTAAAAAAGCAAGTTGGTAATACTACTTAAAAAGGAAAGAACATGTTTACAGATCCTATCTCCGATTACTTGACAAGAATAAGAAACGCCAGCAGGGCGGGTCACAGGGTAGTAGAAATACCGGCTTCCAACCTCAAGAAGGAAATCACCAAGATTTTGTTCGATCAGGGCTATATCCTGAGCTATAAATTCGAGGAAGACAAAGTACAGGGAACCATCAAGATCGCCCTTAAGTACGATAAACAGACCAAAGAGCCTGTGATCAAGAAGATCCAGCGAATCAGCAAGCCGGGATTGCGCAAATACGCAGGTCACGAAGATCTGCCAAGGGTGTTGAACGGCCTGGGTATCGCGATCGTCTCCACCTCTCACGGGGTGATGACCAGCAAGCAGGCCAAGCAGGAGAACGTCGGTGGCGAAGTGCTTTGCTACGTTTATTAAAAAGAAAAAAGTATAAGAAATGTCTAGAATAGGTAACAATCCGATAGCGATCCCAGAGGGAACTACTGTAGAGGTCCGGGACAATATCATTACCGTCAAAGGAAAACTGGGTGAACTCTCTCAGGAATTCTCCTCCGTGAAAATAAAGGTAGAGGACGGACAGGTGTGGATCACCAGACCCTCAGATTCTAAGGATGACAGGACCAAGCACGGACTTTACAGGTCCTTGGTATTCAATATGGTAAAGGGAGTGTCTAAAGGTTGGACCAAAGAATTGGAACTGGTAGGGGTTGGTTACAGAGCCAGCAATCAGGGCCAGAAACTGGACCTCGCCCTGGGATTCTCACATAACATCATCATCGATCTGGCTCCCGAGGTCAAAGTGGAGACCACTTCGGAAAAGGGGAAGAACCCAACCATCAAACTGACCTCGCATGACAAGCAGTTGATCGGACAGGTCGCGGCTAAGATCCGTTCCTTCCGCAAGCCAGAGCCCTACAAAGGAAAAGGGATCAAATTTGTCGGTGAGCAATTGAGAAGAAAAGCAGGTAAATCAGCATAAGTAAGAGATCATGGCATTATCAAAGACTGAAAGACGGGACCGCATCCGAAGGAGAATCAGAAAGATTTCTTTCGGCACCACTGAAAGGCCCAGACTGTCTGTGTACAGGAGCAACAAGGAGATCTACGCCCAGATCATAGACGATACTGAGGGTAAGACCCTGGTAGCTGCTTCTTCCAGAGACAAGGAACTGAGCAAGACCAAGGGCACCAAAACAGAAATCGCCGCACTCGTGGGCAAGACCCTGGCTGAGAAAGCCTTAAAGGCCGGTATTGAGTCGGTAGCTTTTGACCGTGGGGGAAATCTTTACCACGGACGTGTTAAATCATTGGCAGAAGGTGCCAGAGAAGGCGGATTAAAATTTTAAGCGATTACTATGTACGGCAAATACAAGAATGTAGAAACAGTAAAACCCGGAGGTCTTGAACTCAAAGACAGGCTGGTAGGCGTTCAACGTGTCACCAAGGTAACCAAGGGGGGGAGAGCTTTCGGCTTCTCCGCCATCGTGGTCGTCGGAGACGAGAAAGGAGTGGTAGGACACGGCCTTGGCAAATCTAAGGAAGTCGCCACAGCCATTGCCAAAGCTATAGAGGATGCCAAGAAGAACCTGGTTCGCATCCCTTTGAGCAAAGGTACGCTGCCTCATGAGCAGAAAGGCAAATACGGAGGAGCAAGGGTATACATTCAGCCTGCTTCCCACGGTACAGGAGTTATAGCCGGGGGCGCGGTACGCGCGGTACTGGAATCCGTAGGAGTACAGGACGTTTTGTCCAAGTCTCAGGGTTCAAGCAACCCTCACAACGTGGTCAAGGCAACTTTCGACGCCCTGCTCCAGTTAAGGGATGCCAGGACGGTTGCTGCACAGCGCGGTATTGCCCTTGAAAAAGTTTTTAAAGGATAAGGAACGATGGGAAAGATAAAAGTAACTCAGGTAAAGAGCAGCATTAAGCGGCCTCAGAATCAGAAGAGGACCCTGGAGGCCCTCGGACTCAGGAAATTAGGACAACAGGTGGTACACGAAGACACCCCGAACATCCTGGGTATGATCAATAAAGTTAAACATTTGGTTTCTACGGAAGAAGCTTAAGAAAAGCGTGACGAAATGAATTTAAGCAATTTAAAACCAGCCGAAGGTTCCGTTCACAAGGATGGAAAGATCATAGGTAGGGGTCAGGGATCCGGAAAAGGAGGAACTGCCACCAGGGGACACAAGGGAGCCAAGTCGCGTTCCGGGTATTCCAAGAAAATAGGTTTTGAGGGTGGACAGATGCCGCTTCAACGCCGCGTCCCCAAGTTCGGTTTCAACAATATCAACCGCGTGTCCTACCGGGGTATCAACCTCAGTTCGCTACAGGAACTCGTAGATAGCGGGGCCGTAAAGAAGACCGTTACGCTGGAGGATCTGATCGCAAACGGACTGGCCGGAAAGAACGACCTTGTCAAAATATTGGGTGGAGGTGAACTGAAAGCAGGCCTGAAGATCACTGTCCACAAATTCACCGGAAGTGCCCAAAAGGCGATAGAGGCTGCCGGAGGAGAAGCAATAACACTATAAGAGAACGGGCCTTATGAAGAAATTTTTTGAGATCATATCAAATATCTGGAAGATAGAAGAGCTGAGGAAAAGGATTCTGATGACCCTCAGCCTTTTACTTGTCTACCGTTTTGGTGCACAGGTGGTCCTTCCCGGTATTGATACCTCACAATTGGCGGCCTTAACCAGTCAGACAGAAACAGGGATTCTCGGTATTTTGAACGCCTTTACCGGCGGTGCCTTCGCGAATGCTTCGGTCTTTGCCCTGGGGATCATGCCCTATATTTCTGCATCCATTGTGGTGCAGTTGATGGGGATCGCCGTGCCATATCTTCAGAAGCTCGATAAAGAAGGGGAAAGCGGCCGTAAGACCAAGAACCAGATCACCCGTTGGCTCACCATAGGGATCTGTATCGTCCAGGCGCCGGCATACCTTTACAGTCTGGGTGCCCTTGGGGTTCCGGACAGTGCATTCTTACTGGGGAAAGGCATGGGTTTCATCATTCCTTCCGTGATCATCCTGGTAACAGGCTGTGTATTTGCCATGTGGCTGGGTGAAAAGATCACCGACAAGGGTATCGGAAACGGGATCTCCCTCCTGATCATGATCGGGATCATCGCCACCATGCCCCAGGCTTTTGTACAGGAAGCGGTTACAAGGCTGGACGGGAACGGAGGCCCTATGCTTATACTCGTTGAAGTGATCCTGTGGTTCGTGGTCATCCTGGCCAGCGTCCTGCTGGTGATGGCTACGCGCAAGATCCCAGTACAGTACGCCAGGAGATCTGCTTCAGGGGGTTATGAAAAGAATATCATGGGGAGCAGGCAATACATACCTTTGAAACTGAACGCTTCAGGGGTAATGCCGATCATTTTCGCCCAGGCGATCATGTTTGCCCCCGGTCTGCTCGGACGTACCTTTAACGATACGGCGGTAGGGCAATGGATGGAAGTACAGTTCCAGGATATTTTCGGGCTGGCCTATAACATCCTTTTCGCCCTGTTGATCATCATTTTCACTTATTTCTATACGGCCATCACCGTACCGACGAACAAGATGGCAGATGATCTGAAAAGGAGCGGTGGATTTATTCCCGGTATCAGGCCCGGAAAGGAAACAGGAAATTTCCTGGACAAGATCATGTCCCTGATCACCCTCCCAGGCTCGGTCTTCCTCGCCATCATTGCAGTATTGCCTGCCATTGTGGTGAAGCTGATTGACATTCAGTCCGGTTGGGCTCTGTTTTACGGAGGGACCTCCCTGCTTATCATGGTGGGTGTGGCAATAGATACCGTACAACAGGTGAATGCATACCTGTTGAACCGTCATTACGACGGACTCATGAAAACCGGAAAGAACAGAAAAGTAGCATAGGATATGGCCAAACAAGCAGCAATAGAGCAGGACGGAAGTATCATTGAAGCATTGTCCAATGCCATGTTCAGGGTTGAACTGGAGAACGGACATGTGGTAACCGCTCATATCTCGGGGAAAATGCGAATGCACTATATCAAGCTTTTGCCCGGGGACAAGGTTAAACTGGAAATGAGTCCATATGACCTTACCAAGGCTAGAATTACATATAGATATTAAGAAACTCGAGACATGAAAGTAAGAGCATCGATAAAGAAAAGAAGCGCCGACTGCAAGATTGTTCGCAGAAAAGGCAGATTGTACGTAATCAATAAGAAGAATCCCAGATTCAAACAAAGACAAGGGTAATTATGGCAAGAATCGCAGGGGTAGATATCCCAAAACAAAAAAGAGGTGTAATAGCCCTCACCTATATCTTCGGAATTGGAAAGAGCAGGGCTCAGGAGATCCTGGACAAGGCTCAGGTGAATGCGGATACCAAGGTGTCCGACTGGTCAGACGACGAGATCGGCCGGATCCGTGACGCGGTTTCTTCTTACAAGATCGAAGGGGAGTTGCGTTCCGAGAACCAGCTCAACATCAAAAGGCTCATGGATATCGGTTGCTACCGCGGGATCCGACACAGATCAGGACTCCCTTTGCGCGGGCAACGGACCAAAAACAATTCCAGGACCCGTAAAGGAAAAAGAAAAACAGTGGCTAACAAGAAAAAAGCTACTAAGTAATAGCGCATAAGATGGCAAAGACAGGTACAAAAACAGCTGCAAAATCGACCAAGAAACGCAAGGTCATTGTCGAATCGACAGGTGAGGCACACATCACCGCTTCATTCAACAATATCATCATCTCCCTGACCAACAAGAAAGGGGATGTGATCTCCTGGGCCTCCGCCGGTAAAATGGGATTCAGGGGTTCCAAAAAGAATACCCCCTATGCGGCTCAGGTTGCAGCGGAGGAATGTGCTAAGACAGCTCATGAAGCGGGTCTGAGGAAGGTTAAGGTGTTCGTGAAGGGGCCAGGAAATGGTAGGGAATCAGCGATTCGCTCCCTGCACAATGCCGGGATAGAGGTCACCGAGATCATCGACGTTACCCCAATGCCCCACAACGGCTGCAGGCCACCAAAAAGACGAAGAGTTTAATACTTATTTCCTAAATAAATTTCTCACAAAAGTGTAGTTACGATTATCGAAGGATAAGCCTTAATTCATAATCACACTTTTAATTTCAAAGAAGATGGCAAGATACACAGGACCAAAATCAAAGATCGCCCGTAAATTCGGTGAAGCGATCTTCGGCGATGACAAATCGTTCGAAAAGAAGAATTACCCACCGGGACAGCACGGTAACAACAGGCGTCGCGGTAAAAAATCGGAGTATGCGATCCAGTTGATGGAAAAGCAAAAGGCCAAGTATACCTACGGTATTCTCGAAAGGCAATTCCGCAACCTTTTTGCAAGGGCTAACCGCAGCAAGGGCGTTACCGGGGAGGTACTGCTTCAGTTGTGCGAATCCCGACTAGACAACGTGGTCTACAGGATGGGAATTTCTACCTCCAGGAGCGGAGCACGCCAGCTGGTTTCCCACAGGCATATCACCGTAAACGGAGATGTGGTCAATATACCCTCTTATTCCCTGAATCCAGGGGATGTGGTAGGAGTGAGGGAAAAATCCAAATCCCTGCAGACGATTCAGGACTCGCTGTCAGCCAACAGCAGTGTGTACGAGTGGATCACCTGGAACTCTGAAAAGAAGGAAGGAACCTTTGTATCCGTTCCCGAGAGGATGCAGATCCCCGAGAACATCAAAGAACAATTAATCGTTGAGTTATACTCTAAATAAACCACATATACCTGACTATGGCATTATTTAATTTTCAGAAACCCGATAAAGTTATAATGATCGATTCCTCAGATTTCGAAGGGAAGTTCGAATTCCGCCCTTTGGAACCTGGTTATGGATTAACTGTCGGGAACGCACTCAGAAGAGTATTGCTTTCCTCTTTGGAAGGATTCGCCATTACATCGGTGAGGATTGACAAGGTTGAACATGAATTTTCGGTGATCGAAGGGGTAGTGGAAGACGTAACTGAGATCATCCTCAACTTAAAGCAGGTTCGGTTTAAGAGACAGATCGACGATGTGAACGAAGAGACCGTATCCGTATCCGTCAGTGGCAAGGATCAGCTTACCGCGGGAGATTTTCAGAAATTCATCTCCGGCTTCCAGGTGCTTAACCCGGAACTGGTGATCTGTAATATGGACCCGAAAGTCAGTATCAACATGGAGTTGATCATTGAAAAGGGAAGGGGATATGTGCCTGCTGAAGAGAATAAAAAGTCGAACGCTCCCATTGGCAGCATCGCGGTAGACTCCATCTTCACCCCGGTGAAAAACGTCAAATACAGCATAGAGAACTTCAGGGTAGAACAGAAGACCGACTATGAAAAACTGGTTTTCGAGATCGTCACTGACGGTTCCATCCACCCAAAAGAGGCCCTCACAGAGGCTGCGAAGGTGTTGATTCACCACTTTATGCTGTTCTCCGATGAGCGCATCACCCTTGAGGCAGATGAGATCGCACAGACAGAGACCTATGATGAGGAGTCCCTGCACATGAGGCAGTTGTTAAAGACCAAGCTGGTGGATATGGACCTGTCTGTAAGGGCGCTGAATTGCCTGAAGGCTGCAGAGGTCGATACTCTGGGAGACCTGGTATCTTTTAACAAGAACGACTTGATGAAATTCAGGAATTTCGGAAAGAAGTCGCTGACCGAGCTGGAAGAACTCGTCATCAACAAGGGACTGAACTTCGGGATGGACCTGTCAAAATACAAATTAGATAAAGATTAATACCCGCTTCTCCCCGGGATGCTCGTCTGGGCAGGGGTTGAAGATCATATAGTACGAAACCATGAGACACGGTAAGAAAGTCAATCACTTGAGCAGGAAGACAGCACACAGGTCGGCCATGCTGGCCAATATGGCCTGTTCCCTGATCGAGCACAAAAGGATCAACACCACGGTGGCCAAGGCCAAGGCCTTGAAACTGTTCATAGAGCCATTGATCACGAAATCAAAGGCGGAGAACAATAAGTCACTGGAAAAGGGTACGCACAACAGGCGTATCGTATTTAAGAACCTCCGCGACAAGTATGCGGTATCCGAATTGTTCAGCACCGTAGCTGAAAAGGTGGGTGACCGTCCCGGAGGATACACAAGGATCATCAAATTGGGGAACAGACAGGGAGATAACGCAGATATGGCGATGATCGAACTGGTCGATTTCAACGAGGTCTACAATGCCGGGAAGGCTAAAAAGAAGAAATCCACCCGAAGGGGCAGGAGTTCCAAAAAAGCTCAGCCGGCTGCGGAAGCTACACAAATGGTTGAGGAAGTGGAAGCCCCAAAAGCCGCTGAGGCCAAAAAGGAGGAGAAAGCTGAGCCCAAAGCAAAAGCCGAGGCCCAGCCCAAGGCAGAGGAGCCAAAGGCTGAAGCACCGAAGAATGAAACGAATGAGGACTCAGCAGAATCAAAATCTGATGATGCGAAGGCATAAGATGTTTACAACGTCTGGAAAATTGAAAAGGATAGGCCTAAAAGCCTATCCTTTTTTTCTTTTTATTTGTGAAACCAAAAAAACAGTTCAATGAAGTATCAATCCAAGAAGAAGGCACTGATCTTGCTCGCTGACGGCACAATCTTTTACGGAAAATCCGTAGGGAATGCCGAAGGAACGGCTTTTGGTGAGGTTTGTTTTAACACAGGGATGACCGGATATCAGGAGATCTTTACGGATCCTTCCTATTTCGGGCAATTGATGGTGATGACCAACGCCCATATCGGGAATTACGGAGCCAATGAGGATGAGGTGGAATCCGATACGGTAAAGATCGCCGGACTCATCTGTAAAAATTTCAGTTATGATTATTCAAGGCCTGATGCGGACGGTAGCCTGCTCGACTTTCTCAACAAAAACAACCTCCTCGCCATTTCGGATGTGGACACCAGGGCCCTGGTGAGTTATATCCGGGACCACGGGGCGATGAATGCCGTGATCTCCACACGGGTTGACGAGATTGATACCCTCAAAGCCGAATTGAAAAAAGTGCCGAGTATGGAGGGGTTGGAACTCGCTTCCAAGGTGTCTGCCAAAGAACCCTATTACTACGGGCAGGAGAATGCGACCTTTCGGATCGCAGCCCTGGACATCGGTATCAAGAAGAATATTCTCAGGAACCTGGCTGCCAGGGACGCCTATATCAAGGTCTTTCCGTATGACACCCCATTTTCGGAGCTGGAGGCGTGGAACCCCCATGGCTACTTCATATCCAATGGGCCGGGTGACCCTGAGCCTCTGAAAGGTGTGATTGAGACTGCCAGACAGATCATTGCCCAGGATAAACCCCTGTTCGGGATATGCCTGGGGCACCAGATCATTGCCCTGGCCAATGGGGTCTCTACCTATAAAATGTTCAACGGGCACAGGGGGATCAACCATCCTGTGATAAACCTGAAGACAGGTAAAGGGGAGATCACCTCTCAGAACCACGGGTTTGCCATCAACCGGGAGGAGACCGAATCCCATCCGGACCTCGAAATCACTCACATGCACCTGAATGACCACACCGTGGCCGGGATACGAATGAAGAACAAGAATGTCTTTTCGGTCCAGTACCATCCCGAGGCCAGTCCGGGTCCGCATGACGCAACCTACCTGTTCGATCAGTTCTTTGAGATGATCAGGGCCCATGCCGATGTGAATGTCTCGGTCTGACGAACAGATTTCCATGCCATTATTTCGGGAACCCCCTCTGATTCACGGGGTCCTTTTGTATCTTTGAAAAGAAAGAAATCAACCAGAAAAAGTAACGTATTATGAGTATCATCCTTGATGTACACGCCCGCCAGATCTTTGATTCCAGGGGCAACCCGACCGTTGAAGTAGACGTATTAACGCAAAACGGTGTCATGGGAAGGGCAGCAGTCCCTTCCGGAGCTTCCACAGGAGAGCACGAAGCCGTGGAACTTAGGGACGGAGGCAAAGCCTATATGGGCAAGGGAGTTTCTAAAGCCGTTGAGAATGTCAACACGGTGATCGCCGAGAAGATCAGGGGGATGATGGTCTTCGATCAGAACCTCATTGACAAGACCATGATAGAGTTGGACGGGACCCCTAATAAGTCCAAGCTGGGCGCCAACGCCATCCTGGGTGTCTCTCTGGCAGTGGCCAAGGCGGCAGCAGATGAGATGGGGATGTCTCTTTATCGCTATGTGGGAGGGGTGAGTGCCAATACTTTGCCCGTGCCCATGATGAATATCATCAACGGGGGATCGCATTCCGACGCCCCCATCGCCTTCCAGGAATTCATGGTCATGCCGGTAAAGGCGAAGAGTTTTTCCCATGCCATTCAGATGGGAACAGAGATCTTTCATCACCTGAAAAAAGTACTGCACGACCGGGGCCTAAGCACTGCTGTGGGTGACGAGGGCGGTTTCGCCCCCACATTAGACGGCACGGAGGACGCCCTGGATACCATCGCCAAGGCGGTAAAGAACGCCGGGTACAAGTTCGGGGATGAGGTCATGGTGGCCCTGGATTGTGCCGCGGCCGAATTCTATGTGAACGGCAAATACGACTACACCAAATTCGAAGGGGACAAGGGAGCCGTCAGGACCTCTGAAGAACAGGCTAAATACCTGGCTTCCCTTTGTGACAAGTACCCCATCATATCCATAGAGGACGGGATGGACGAAAATGACTGGAAGGGCTGGAAGATCCTGTCCGAACTTATAGGGGATAAGGTACAGCTGGTAGGTGACGACCTCTTTGTGACCAATGTGACCAGGCTGTCACGTGGTATCGCCGAAGGGATCGCGAACTCTATCCTGATCAAGGTCAACCAGATCGGTACCCTTACAGAGACCATTGCCGCGGTGAACATGGCCAAGAATGCTGGGTATACGAGCGTTATGTCTCACCGGTCCGGGGAAACGGAAGACAACACAATTGCAGACCTGGCCGTGGCCCTGAATACGGGTCAGATCAAGACAGGTTCCGCATCCAGGTCGGACCGAATGGCCAAATACAACCAGTTGCTTCGCATTGAGGAAGAATTGGGGGAAGTGGCCTATTATCCGGGGAAGGATGCCTTTAAGGTGGGTCATTAAAGCATATTCAATCCAATGAAAGCCTTTCGGACAGCCGAAAGGCTTTTTTTTATCCATCATTCTTTCATGCGTTTCTGCCTTTTTCGGGAGTTATAGGCGTATTTCCCAATCAACCGGCCATGGGAAGAGACACCATCTTATTCATGGTCGTGATCAGGAGGTTCGGGAGGAAGTATCAGGATTGCTAAAATTCCATTAAATCTCGGTAGAATGCCCTGTTCAATAATTGTTAAGAAGGCCCCTTTTTCCTATCTTTATCACTCTGTCTAAACATTACCAAAAACATCTCCATGAAAGATAAAGCAACACTCGAATACGAAGGGAAGAAATACGAATTTCCCGTGGTGGAAGGTACCGAAAAAGAACTGGCGATCGATATTAAAACCCTGAGATCGACCACGGGTATGATCACCCTGGATCCGGGATACAAGAATACGGGTTCCTGTGAAAGTGCCATTACTTATCTGGATGGAGAAAAGGGCATATTGCGCTACAGGGGGTACAACATTGAGGAGTTGGCCGATAAGGCCGATTTTCTGGAAGTAGCCTACCTCCTCATCTTCGGGGAACTTCCCAATAAACAGCAATTGAAGCAGTTCCACGAAGACATCAAGCAGGAATCTCACGTGGATGAAGAGATGAAGAAGATCCTGGATGCCTTTCCTAAATCTGCCCACCCCATGGGCGTGCTTTCCTCTTTGACCAGTGCCCTGATCGCCTTTAACCCTTCTTCGGTCAACGTCACTTCAGAAAAGGATATGTACCATGCCATCATCCGGATCATGGCCAAATTCCCGGTACTGGTGGCCTGGACCATGCGCAAGCAAAAAGGATTGCCCCTGGATTATGGGGATGACTCCCTGGGCTATGTGGAAAACCTCCATAAGATGATGTTCAAGAGGCCCAGCAAGGAATACGTAAAGAACAAGGTCGTCATTGAGGCCCTCGACAAGTTGTTGATCCTCCATGCAGATCACGAGCAGAATTGCTCTACCTCTACGGTTCGAATCACCGGCTCTTCACACGCAGGGCTGTTCGTTTCTCTTTCCGCAGGGATTTCGGCTCTGTGGGGCCCACTGCACGGAGGCGCGAACCAGGCTGTTTTGGAGATGCTCGAGGCGATCGCGGCCGATGGAGGAGACACCCAGAAATACATGAACAAGGCCAAGGATAAGAATGACCCTTTCAGGTTGATGGGCTTTGGCCACAGGGTGTACAAAAACTTCGATCCCCGTGCCAAGATCATCAAGCGCGCTGCCGATGAGGTGCTGGGGGACCTGGGGATTGAGGATCCCATATTATCCATCGCCAAAGGACTCGAAAAAGTGGCCCTGGAAGATCCTTACTTCGTAGACCGCAAGCTGTATCCTAATGTCGATTTCTATTCGGGAATCATCTACCGGGCCCTGGGTATACCGACCGAGATGTTTACCGTCATGTTCGCCATGGGAAGGCTGCCCGGATGGATCGCCCAATGGCGTGAAATGCGATTGAGAGGCGAACCTATCGGCCGGCCAAGACAGGTCTACATAGGCGAAAACCAAAGACCTTTTGTGCCTCTTAACAAGCGTTAGACCCCCCTCTGCATGCTACAACTCAATGTAAGAGATGAAACATCTCCTCTGAAGGCCGTGGTATTGGGCAGAGCTGAAAGTTCTGGCCCGATTCCCAGACCTGAGGAAGCCTATGATCCCAAATCCCTGGAACATATCCTGGCCGGTACCTATCCAATAGAAGAAGACATGGTCAGGGAAATGGCTGCTTTTGATGCTGTCTTGAAGAAGCATGGGGTGCGAGTATTCAGGCCGGAGGTTATAGAAGATTGCAACCAGATCTTTTCGAGGGATATCGCTTTTGTCATCGAAGATAAACTCATTAAGGCCAATATATTGCCAGAGCGGGAAAAGGAGTTCGAGGCCATCCTCCATGTCCTGGATGTGATAGACCCGGATAAAATCCTTGTTCCTCCTCCATCGGTACACGTGGAAGGTGGAGATGTAATGCCCTGGAAGGAATATATCTTTGTGGGCACCTACCGGGGGGAAGACTATGCCAGTTATATCACGGCCAGGACCAATACGGCAGCCGTGGCCTATCTGCAGGAACAGTTTCCGCATAAGGTGATCAAATCCTTCGACCTGAGAAAATCGAATACGGATGCCCGGCAAAACGCCTTGCATCTGGATTGCTGCTTCCAACCCATTGGCAGAGATAAGGCCATCCTCCACAAAAATGGTTTCCTGGTTGAAGAAGAGTACCAGTGGCTTCTGGATTACTTCGGCCGCGAGAACGTATTCGAGATCAGCAACGAGGAGATGTATCAAATGTTCAGCAATGTCTTCTCCATTTCACCGGATGTGATCGTTTCCGAGAGGTCGTTTACCAGGCTCAACACCTGGCTGCGCGACCGGGGTTTTACCGTTGAAGAGGTGCCTTATTATGAAATAGGCAAACAGGAAGGCCTGCTCAGGTGCAGTACCCTGCCGCTGGTCAGGGAATAGGTTGGATCCATCCCGGCAGTATAATTTTCTTCTCCAATTCAGAATAATGTATCCGTTTAAGGAGTAACTTTGACCTGAAATCAGACCACTTCATGCAGATCACCAACACTATTCTCATGGTCAGGCCCGTGCGTTTCCGGATGAATGAGGAAACCGCCGTAAATAACTATTTCCAGGAGGATTTGGATATCAAGAACCAAACCATCAACCTCAGGGCTCAAAAGGAATTCGACGATTTTGTCACTGCCCTGAGAGCTAAAGGGGTGGAGGTGATCGTAGTGGACGATATCTTTGAAAGGGATACCCCGGATTCCATCTTTCCCAACAACTGGATCTCCTTCCACGCCAACGGAACGGTAGGCTTATATCCCATGTTCGCCGAAAACCGGAGAAGGGAACGGAGGGAGGACGTACTCGATATCCTCGAGGAAAAGGGTTTCGAGATCCGAAACGTGGTTGATTATACTTCTGCCGAGGAAGACGGGCTTTTCCTGGAGGGTACGGGAAGTATCATCATGGACAGGGATCACCAGAAGGCTTATTGCGCCCTTTCTCCAAGGGCAGATGAAGGCCTTTTCATTGAATTCTGCGAAGACATGGAATGTACCCCCGTGATCTTTACTGCCTACCAGTCGGTAGACGGCCAGCGCCTGCCCATCTACCACACCAATGTGATGATGTGTGTGGGTGAGACCTTTGCGGTGATCTGTCTGGATTCCATCGACGACAAAAAGGAACGCAAGAACGTGGTAGACCACCTCCGGGGAGACGGGAAGGAGATCATCGCTATTACGGAGGTGCAGGAACAAAACTTTGCGGGAAACATGCTGCAGGTCATAGGGAAAGCGGATAAACGCTACCTGGTGATGAGTACAGCGGCATACAACAGCCTGAATCAGGAACAGCTGGAGGCCATCCAGCGCCATTGCGAGATCATTCATAGTCCGCTCGACACCATCGAGACCTGTGGTGGAGGGAGTGCGCGTTGTATGATGGCAGAGGTATTCCTCCCGAGGACCCGGGTGTTGTCCTAAAACCCCGTAATCAGGATCTTGTCTTGGCGATGTTTCGGATCATTCCCCCGAAGATAAAGTAGTGAAATGGTAGGATGGCATACCAGTAAAGCCTCCCCCGGAGCCCTTTGGGTCTGAAGGTGGCGGTCTGATGCAGTACGGAGTCCTTGTCTATCCTGAACTCCAGCCAGGCTTCACCGGGAAGTCGCATTTCAGCGAAGAGAAGCAGGCGTTTTGCTTTTTTGTCTGCCAGCAATACCCGCCAGAAATCCAGGGAATCTCCCGGATAGATCTTGTCCGGATGAGTCCGGCCCCTTCGGAGTCCAACTCCCCCGGTCAGTTTGTCGAGAAAGCCGCGTATCTTCCACAGCCAGTTCCCGTAATACCATCCCTGTTCTCCCCCGATGCGCCAAATATTCCGAAGAACAGCGTCCGGATCATCCACCTTTAGCTTCTTCTCGTCCTTTAACACACCGTATTTCGGAACCTGAATGTATTTTTCCAGATTTTTCTGGAACCTGCCGCTGATCATGCTGTCCTTCCAGCTGCTGACCACCAGGTTCTGTTCGATCTTTTTAAACGCCATGTCAATGGCTTCCATGTAGGTATGAGTTTCCAGACCCAGGAGTTCCTGCAGGCGGTTGTCCCTGGCCACCACCTCCATTTTCATGCTGTCTACCAGGTTCACGGCCAGTTTGTAGGAAGTGGAAGTGACAAAGTACAACCAGTAGGAAGAAAGTTTGGGGGTCATCACAGGAACGGTTAGGATATAGTTCTTGAATCCCCTCGCTTTGGCGTATTGCTGGAGCATCTCTTTGTAGGTGAGTATGTCTTTGCCCCCTATATCGAAAGACGTATCATAGGTGTCTTCCCTCCCCAGGACACCGGTCAGGAAATTGATCACATCCCGGATCCCAATGGGCTGCGTCCGGGTCAGCACCCATTTTGGTGTGATCATGACCGGAAGTTTTTCACACAGGTCGCGTATGATCTCAAAGGAAGAACTTCCCGACCCAACGATGATCCCTGCCCTCAGTACGGTCAGGTGATACCCTCCCTGGTAGAGGATGTCCTCCACATTTTTCCTCGACCTCAGGTGTTTGGACAGTTTTTCCTCGTTGACGATCCCGCTGAGGTAGACCACCTGTTTCACGTGGGTACCCTTTAGATAGCTGTTGAATGTCTCTGCGGATATTGCCTCCTTTTCATCGAAGTCGTCCGTAGACGAACTCATAGAGTGTATCAGGTAGTAAGCGGCATCGATGTCTGCCGGAAGGAGCCCTTCTTTTACCTCATTCAGGAAATCGACCTCCACGACCTCTATCTTCTCCAGGGTATCCTCATCCACAGAAAGCCGTTTTTTGTCCCGAACGGCGCACACCACTTCATGGCCCATTTCGAGGAGCCTGGGAAGCAAGCGCATCCCGATGTATCCGTTGGCACCAGTCAGAAGTATCTTCATAAATCAGAGGTCGTCTATGTGAGTCGGTGCGGTATCGGCCTTGTAGTCCATCAGTTTTTTAAAGAATTTCTGGACCGCTTTGGTATCTGATCGTACCTTGATAAAATGGTGGTCGCGATAGATGGAGTATACCGCCAGATCGCCTTTATAAAGGGTGAGTTTGTAAAATGGAATCACCAGGGCGAAGGTCTCCAGGAGGGATCGGAACCTGACGATCACGCCCTTGGGTCTGATCTCGATATTGCAGCTGTCGAGGTTATTGTCAAGGATGAGTAGGTTTCGTATCTCCACACTGGCCTCGGTGATGAACAGTTTCGGGGAACCTATGCCTCCCATGGCCCAGCGGTCTTTCAGGGGAAAGGGTTTGCCCACTTCCTCATCGATCTTCCGGATGAGTTCTTTGTTGTTGTAGGAAACGTTTACTAACATGTATTTTCTTTTTCTGTAGCGGGTTAAAGTTACCGAAATCCTTGGGGAATCCTTATTAAGGAGATTATAAAAGCTCAAAAAATACGTAGTTTTGCAACTTTAATAAGGGTCAGCCCGGGAATATGGAACACGAACTGATAAGGAAGACCAAAGAAGCAGTAATCGCCCTTTTCGGGGTAGAGCTTCCTTCGGTCGAATTACAACCTACACGCAAGGATTTTGAAGGAGATATCACCGTGGTGATCTTTCCTATGTTGCGGTTTGTGAAAGGTAATCCTGAAAAGATCGGAGAGGCCATCGGGAACCATTTGATCGGAGCCGTGCCCGAAGTGTCCCGGTTTAATGTGATCAAAGGCTTTCTGAACCTTACCCTTTCAGACGAATATTATCTGGAGGCATTCTCCAGAATCCTGGCCGAGGAGGAGTACGGAAAGGCCCCTTCACAGGACAAAGGGGCTGTGATGGTAGAATATTCCTCTCCCAACACGAACAAGCCCCTGCATCTGGGTCACATCCGGAATAACCTCCTCGGGTACTCTGTGGCCGAGATCCTCAAGGCTTCCGGCAAAAAGGTCTACAAAACACAGATCATCAACGATCGCGGCATCCATATCTGCAAGAGTATGCTCGCCTGGCAGAAGTTCGGTGAAGGGATAACGCCTGAATCCTCCGGTCTAAAAGGGGATAAGCTGGTAGGCAATTACTATGTCGCCTTTGACAAGGCCTATAAAAAACAGGTCGACGAGTTGGTGAAGCAAGGCAGGAGCAGGGAAGAAGCCGAACAGCAGGCGCCTATCCTTCTGGAAGCCCAGGAGATGCTCAGGCAATGGGAAGCCGGGGATAAGGAGGTGGTCTCCCTGTGGAAGACCATGAATTCGTGGGTGTATAAGGGTTTTGAGGAGACCTATGCCCGACTGGGAGTTGATTTTGACCGGCTTTATTACGAGAGCGATACCTATCTCCTGGGAAAGGAAGTGGTGGAAGAAGGGCTCAGGAAGGGTGTTTTTTACCGCAAGGATGACGGAAGCGTCTGGATAGACCTCACGGAAGACGGGCTGGACGAGAAGATCGTACTCAGGGCGGATGGAACAGCTGTGTATATGACCCAGGACATTGGGACCGCCATACAGCGCGTGAAGGATTTTCCCGATATCAGCGGGATGGTCTACACGGTAGGGAATGAACAGGACTATCATTTCAAGGTGTTGTTCCTCATCCTGAAAAAACTGGGATTTACATGGGCAGATCACCTGTACCACCTGAGCTACGGCATGGTAGACCTGCCGGAAGGTAAAATGAAGAGCAGGGAAGGCACGGTGGTGGACGCGGACGACCTCATAGAGGACATGGCCCAAACGGCCGAGGAGATCTCCAGGGAACTGGGCAAACTCGACGGGTACTCAGAGGAGGAGAAAAAGGAACTATACCGCATTATAGGCCTTGGGGCCCTGAAGTATTTCATACTGAAGGTCGACCCCAAAAAGCGAATTCTGTTCAACCCGGAGGAGTCAGTGGACTTCCAGGGGAATACAGGCCCTTTTATTCAATATACCTACGCCAGGATACAGTCTATTTTGAGGAAAGCGAATTTTGATAAGGAAAAGTTTGGTAAAAATTCAACAAAATACAGGAATCCTATTCACCCAAAAGAGAGGGAATTGGTAAAACAATTGCTGGTATACCCTGAAGTGGTGCAGGAAGCGGCCGAGCAATTCAGTCCGGCTCTTATTGCCAATTATACCTATGACCTGGTCAAGGAATTCAACTCCTTCTATCAGCAGGTATCCATCCTGGGGGAAGAGGATCTAAAGGTGAGGGATTTCAGGGTGCACCTCTCTGCCGTGGTGGCCGAGGTGATCCGATCTGCTTTTGCACTTTTGGGCATACAGGTGCCGGACCGTATGTAAAGAAAAAGACCGCCCGGAGGCGGTCTTTATAAATATTTGTTCTCAGGAAAATTATTTTTCAGAGCTCTGAGCTACAGCCAGGCCGTAGATCACAAGTCCGAAGCCGATTTTGTTCACTGCGTCACCGATGTTGTAGATAACGTCCATGTTCAAGCCGGTAAAGATACCTTCGTACCACCCTGGAGTTCCGGCCATGTAACCGATAGGATAGATAGCCCATCCTACGAGTACAAACCAGCAGAGAGTCTTGTGGGCACTAAGTACGGCTCCACCAGCATCTACCGCCAGTTTCTTGGCCTCACCAAACCAGATAGCGTACACGATCCAGAAGTAAGCAAGACCAGAGATCAGACCCCAAAGCCAGGCGTTGTCCCTGTCTACAGCTTCTCCCCAGTATCCGGTAACCAGCATGACCACAGAGGCAGCAATAAGCTTCCACATCAGGGATTTCTTGGCACCTGCCACTCTGAGGATCAGGAAGAATTCAACGCACATCAGGGGTACGGTAAGAACCCAGTCCACATAGCGGAAGAAGGTAGGCGACTCGGCGAAACCTGCCCAGTAATCCCTCATGTACCAGTAGTGCACTGCAGCAATGAAAGTAATTAATCCCGAAACCAGGATTGAAGTTCTCCACTTCTTGTCGAAGCTGTTCATCGACAAAAAGAAAAATGCAGAGGCCGCCATCATGGCCATACAGCCAACGAAGAAGGTAAACCCTACATAGTCATTGGTCGCCAACTTGGAAACCAGTGAAATTGATGCTAAAAAATTTTCCATAGAAATAGAATTAGTTAATTTTGTTTAACCAAATGTAGTAAAAGTTGAACATTATTTCATAAATTTGAGGGTAGAATTTTAGGGATTTGGAAAAAAAACAACAAAATATTAACACTTTCAGCAGTTTTATGATCGTCGCGACGTTTTTCTCGCTCTGGATCTCTGTCTATTTTGATGTAAAGGCTGAGGCTGTTCTTTCCTATTTCCTCATTTTCACCTTCGGGATCCTTCACGGGTCAAACGATCTCAAACTCATACAACAGACCTCTGGGAATTCGAGAAAGGGTTTTTTCCTGCGGGCCCTGGGCAGCTATATTTCTGTGATCTTGTTCACGGTATTGTTCTTTTCCTTTTTTCCCACTCTGGCCCTGGGATTCTTCATCCTTGCCAGCAGCTATCATTTCGGGGAACAGCACTGGGCCTCCCAGACCGGGAAATCGACTTTGTCATATCCCTTCTTTGGCAGTTACGGCATGGTCATCTTTTTTCTGCTTTTTTATTGCCAGGCCGAAGAGGTCTCTCCCATCATCTACCAGATCACCGGCCTTGAAATACCGACAGAATTCTATCTGTATACTCTGACAGCTTCTTTCGCAGTATTTATGGCCATCTATTTTTGGTGGCTGGCCAGGGGAGAGATCAAGGTGAACATGGTTAAGGAACTCTTCTACCTGGCCGTCTTCTTTATCGTGTTCAAGACCGCTTCGCTGATATGGGCCTTCAGTATCTATTTCGTGATCTGGCACAGCATCCCCTCCCTGATGGACCAGACCAGGTTCCTTTACGGTAAAATTTCCAAAAGTTCTTTACTGGCTTATTTCAAGACCTCTTTGTTGTACTGGATCGTCTCTATGGTGGGCCTCGCAGGGATGTATTACCTCTTCCAGGACAGGCAGGGCCTTTTCCTTTCCATCATGATCTACTTCCTGGCGGCCATTACCTTTCCGCACGTGATCGTGATGAACCGACTCAACCGTTCTTAAAAACTGACCCTGAAACTCGCGTTAGGGGTCAGGCCCAGGGAGATACTCTCCACGGTTTCGATCTCGTTCTGGTCATTGAGTCGATAATAGGTGTTCAGCACATTTCGCTTTCCGAAAATATTGAGTACAGAAATTCCCGCGGTAGCCCTAATCTTACTGTCGAGGTCAAAGGAGTAGATCAGGGAGGCGTCTGCCCTGAGGTAATCGGGCAACCGGCTGCTGTTGGGGCTTTCGTAAATGATCCTGTTAGGGAAGACCGTGATATCAATGGGACTGTTTCCTTCCCGGGGTTTGGTGAAAGGCTTTCCCGTCCTGTAATTCAGGCCGAAACCCAGTTTAAGGTCCCGGTAGTTATAGGTCGTGGCCAGGGTAGCGGTATGGGTAATGTCCAAATTATTGGGGAATTCTGAAGGGGTGATGTCCTCAAAATAATAGGTATTCTTGTTGTAGGCATAGCTCGCCCAGCTGCTGAACCTGTTGTTCTTGTAATTGACCAGAAATTCCGCCCCCCGTATGGTATAGCTGCCGATCTCCCCATCGAATTGATCCTCGTTCTGAAACCCCTGGGTGGAGGTGCTGATCCCCTTTACTTCCTTGAAAAATCCTTCCAGGCCTATGAACCACCGGTTCTTGTCGTAGTTAAAGCCCACGGATCCCTGCTTGCTTCGGGTCACTGGCAGGATATCCTCATCGGAGAGGATCCATCTCCTTTTCTCTATCCCCAGGAAATTCTGTTCGAGGTCGACAACCTGATTGGTGACCTGGTTCTTGAATTCCCCCTGGATTTCGAACCGGAAATCGGGCCAGAGCATATAACTCATATTTAACCGGGGTTCCAGGATGATCTCTTCAAAGGTCCCCAGGTTCTCGATATAGTTGAGTCTCGCACCCCCGATCACGTCCAATTTTCCGTCCTCAGAACCGTATTCCAGCTCACTGAAAAGGGCGTGCATCCGGATCACCCCTTTGATATTGCTATTGAAAGGCGGCTGGGTCACATTGGTAAAATTCGTGATGCCGACCTCCGTGAACTGGTAACCATTCCTGAAATGGAATTGATCCGTAAGCGTGTATCTCGTGTTCACCTTAAAGGAGGATTCCAGTACCTGGTTGTTCTGGAAGAGGGATTGCTCCCCGTTTGCGGTTATGTTCCGGGCATCCAGGTTATAGCGGGTGAGGTAGGCACTTATCTGGGTTGAAAATCGGTCGGACCAGCGGCTGGCCAGCCTGCCACCTAAAGAAAAATTGGTCTGGTCTAGCAGACTCTGATCAGATCTCCCCGTGTTCTGGTTGCTCTCAAGGTAATCCAGAGTGTTGTTGATGTAGATCGCACTGACCCTCAGTTTGTGATCCTCGTTTATATCGTATAGCAGTTTTCCGGTAAAGTCATAAAAATAAAAGTTCTCATCCCTGTCAATTGCCTCATCCGCTCCACCGCCCCCTTTGACCTCCGTATCCTGGAATGCCCTGTCAAAGAACTGATTATAGGTGGGTGTATTCAGAAAATCCGTGACGGACCTGCGGCCGGAAAACTGCAGGGCGATTCTGTCAGAGAGGGGAACATGGCCGTACAAATCCCCGCTGATCAGGTTAAAACCCCCTCCTCCGGAGATGCGGTCCTGCACCTCGTCCCGGGTCTCCATACTGATGATCCCGCTTACCCCGTCTCCGTACTGGGCGCTGGTCCCGTTCTTGATCACGGTGACCTTCTCCGTGAGGTAGGGGTTAAAGGCCGATATAAGGCCGAAGAAATGCCCGGACTGGTACATCTTGATCCCATCCCACAGGATGAGGTTCTGGTCGTTGGTACCACCGCGAATGTTGATATCGGAAACGGTCTCATCTATACTTTTGATCCCGGGCAGGGCCTGTACGGTCTGCAGGATGTCTGGCTCCGAGAGGCCCGGCAGGATCCCGAAATCCTCTGTGCTCAACAGGATGCTGCCGTCTGTTTCCCGGGTCAGACCCGTGGTCAGGAACTGATATACCACCACTTCCTGTAATTCCTGGTAGCTGAGGGCCATTAAAAGGGAAGGGCAATCGTTTCCGCTCAATTCGGAGGCCGCTATATATCGGGGTTTAAACCCAAGGAACCGGATGCGCAGGTTTGCATCCCTGGGCACATTGGTAAGGGTGAATCTTCCATCCATATCCGTGACCAGTGCCGTACTGCTGCCCAATACTTCCACCGAGGCACCCGGAATGGTGTTTTTCCCATAATTATCAAATACAAAACCGCAGATGTCTACGGTAGTGCTCAGGACGATGCTGTAATACCGGTCAGAAAGTTTCTCAATTCTGAGTCGGGTTAACTCTTCCAGGGTTTCCAGGATAAGCGAGAGGTCCGATCCATCCGGGGGGTCGATCTCGATGTCCGTCAAATCCTCGTCCACATAGGAGAATTTCACATTGAATTCCTGTTCGAGTTGTTGGAGGTAGGAGATCAGGGAGAGCCTATTCCCTTCCTGTCCCAGGCCGGTAGCGAGGAAAAACAAAAGGAAGGAGAAGCAAAAAAAGAATCTCTTAAGGCGTCTTATCTCCATAAAAGAGCACTTTGTTCCCCTCTAAGGTAAAGCTTATTTGAGAAGGAGTACTTATACTCTGTAACGCCAAATTCATATTCGTGTTGCTGAAACTACCCGTAAAAAGTTCACTGAGATCAACGTTTTGGGTCTCTACCCTCACATTGAACTGTCTCTCAAACTCTTTCAGTACGAATGACAGGGGAATACTTCTGAAACTACTCTCGTCATTGACCCAGGTAGGTTCTGTCGTCATAGGTGCCTGCACGTCTTTTACTTCTCCGTTGATGACCAGAAAAGAGGACCCTGCAGGCAGCTTCATTTGCCTTCCTTTGTGGTCTACGCTTACGAGGCCCTCGTAACAGGTCACCTCGAAATAACCATTCCTGCTTTTTACATTGAACTGAGTTCCCAGGACACTTACAGATCCTACATCGGTCCTCACCGTAAACTTTTCTCCCTTGGCCACTTTGAAAAACGCCTCCCCTTCCAGGGTGAGTTTGCGTTCTTTTTCCCAATTCCGTTCGCTGAAAGACAACTCGGATCCGGCATTCAGGATCACTTCCGAGGCATCGGGGAGAACGACCTCCGTGCGCTGTGCATAGGCCGCACTGAAAGTCTCATCCAGGGTAGAGATATAAAATACACTGGCTGCGATAAGTACCGTAATTGCTGCTGCGATCTGCATGAGGTAGCGCCTTGGACGCATACGGACCACCCTGACCTCTGATCCTTTCCTTTCCCGGAGATCAGCAAGGGCTCTGTCCATATCAAAGGATGGAGGGCTCAGGGCCTCTGAAGTCCTGGCGATCTTCTCGTAGGAAGCGTACTCCTCCGTTTGCTTGAAGGCAGCCAGTTCCTCATCGCTGAGTTCGTTGTTGAGCCACTTGGCCAGGTAATTTTCCTGCATGATTTCTATCCTTTACTCCTATATAACATCCAAGGGTAAAAAAACCCTACCGTTGGTCGATATTTTTTTTTCCCCTTCCCTTAATCCCTTTGGTTGACGCGTATTATTCATCATATCCCATCGATCTGTTCCCTCAGGGTCTTCAGGGCCAGGTGCATCCTTTTTTCGATCGCCTTTACACTCACCCCTTCCATCTCGGCGATCTCCGTATACTTTTTTCCATCGATCCTGTTGAGCAGGAAGACCGTTCTCTGGTTTTCCGGAAGACTGTCCAGGGCACGGTCCAGTTTCTCCTTGAACTGTTTTTCCTCCATCAGGAACTCCGGGGATTCCGCATTGGGATTCTTAGGCGCCTTTTCGGCGTATTTCAATCTGACCTTTTCCGCTTTCAGCACATTCAGATAAAGGTTGTTGGCCACTTTGTAGACAAAGGCCTTGGCTTTCTCCGGGATTACCTTGGCGCAATTCTCCCACAGCTTCACAAAAGCCTCCTGCACAGCGTCATAGGCCTTCTCTTCATTCCCATATTTATAATATATGTAATTAAAGATCGTTTTTGAATGGGCCCTGAAGATGGAATTGAAGACCTGTTCTTCACAAACATTGTCCATAAAGTAATCGGCTTATTTGATTGGCGTTCCTCAAAGATATTTTAAAAAAATTAAAAAAAGGGGTAGGGTTTTTAAACTGAGAACTGTTTCATCTGTGTACAAACAACAAAAAATCCAAATCGTTATGAAAAATGTATTTAAGTATTCAGTGTTTTCCCTACTGTTTATGGCGACACTGATGGTGACGTCCTGTCAGGAAGAATTTGAAGAACTTCCGCAGCCGGATGAGCAACAGACTCTTATGGCCAGTTCAACCACTGCGAAACTGATCGAAAGGACCGCAGCCAATGACGGGTCCTTTGACAATATTGTGGATGGTGCCAGCTGTTTTGCCCTTAATTTCCCCTATACGGTTGAAGTGAACGGCATACAGATCACTATCGATTCCCGTGAAGACCTGCAGGTAATTGAGGAGATCTTCGATGCTATTGACGATGATGTGAACGTGCTGGAGATCCTCTTCCCCGTCACGATCACCTACAGCGATTACTCACAGATTGTGATCAACAATTTAGAAGAGTTACGGGCCCTGGCCGAAGAATGTGTGGAAGGTGGAGCCGATGACGATATTGAGTGTATCGATTTCGTTTACCCCATCACCCTGTATACCTTCGATATCAACGAACAGCAAACAGGAAGTGTTACCGTGAACAGCGACGAAGAACTGAGGCTTTTCTTCAAAGGCCTGGATGAAAACGATCTTATCAGCATCGACTTTCCTGTGACCCTCGAACTCTATGACGGTACACAGATCACTGTGAACAGCAATGCCGAACTGGCCGTGGCTATCGAAAACGCCAAGGAAGCATGCGATGAGGATGATGATAATGACTACAATGACGACGATTTCACCCTGGAAAGGTTTAACAATCTCATCACCGAATGTCCCTGGTTGGTCCGTGAAGTACAGCGTGACGCTATCAGCCAGACTGATCAGTACTTCGAGTACCTGATGAACTTTACCGAAGATGGTGCCGTAACCGTGAAAGACCGTCTTGGTAATGTGCTGAACGGAACCTGGAACACCAGGATCACCGATCGAGGCGTGCTGCTGAACCTGCAGTTCGATATCCTTGTCGACTTCAACCTGGAGTGGTTTGTATACGAGATAGAACCCGGCAAGATCAAATTGTACGCCGAAGGTGGGAACAAGATTATCCTGAAATCGGTCTGTGATGTCTTCAATGACGATCCCAATACCCTTCGTGAGATCCTGAGGGAGTGTGCCTGGGTGATCAAAAAGGTACTCATCAACGGCGATGAAGTGGAAAGGATGATCGGATACGAATTCAAGTTTATGGCCGAAGGTGTGGTAACTTTAAGCAACGGGATCAACGTGTCTGAAGGATCCTGGGTGATCACCACCAATGCCCAGGGCAGGCTGGTACTGGCCCTTGAGTTTGGCAACGAACCCACCCTCAACTTCGAGTGGCTGCTGAGCGACCTCCGGAATGACAGGCTGAAGTTCAATATAGAAGGAACTGCCTATGAACTGGTTGTCCAAAGAGTTTGCGAAGACGATCCTGCCAATGTGGACGGAGATGTACTGGAGATCCGCAATGTGATGATGGGCGGTGAATGGATGGTGGCCCGTTACAGTAAAGGTGAAGTGGATGAGACCCAGAATTTCATGCCCTACTCCTTTGTCTTCGGCCCCGAGCATGTCATGAGCATTACCCTGGGAGATACAGGGACCACCCAACCAGGTATCTGGAGGGTGCTGAGGAACAGCGACGGCAAACTCAAGGTATACCTGAATGCTGGCATCGAAGGTTCCCTTGCAGCTCTTACTGACGACTGGGACTTTGTATCCATGACCTCAAACCGAATCGAGCTGAAAAGCTACAGCGAGTCTAACGCAAGTTATGAGGTGCTGGTCTTCGAAAAGCCTTAAGTACCCCTTTTTAGCCCCATTTAATTGAGAACAGGGCCGCTTCGCAGAGAAGCGGCCCTTTTTCTTTGCATTTTAAGACACCGGGCTTCCCTGATCCCGATCCAATTGTTAAATTTGCATTCCTCTAAAGGCAAAGCAGATATGTTCGACAACTTAAGCGAGAAACTGGATAAGGCCCTGCACGTCCTCAAGGGCCATGGGCAGATCACAGAGATCAATGTGGCGGAGACCACCAAGGAAGTGAGGAGGGCTTTGCTCGATGCAGACGTCAATTTCAAGATCGCCAAGGAATTTACCAACAAGGTCAGGGATAAGGCCCTGGGCCAGAATGTACTGACCACCCTCCAGCCAGGACAGTTGATGGTGAAGATCGTCAAGGATGAACTCACTGAGCTCATGGGCGGGGATGCCGCCGGTATAGACCTCTCAGGTAACCCTTCTGTCATCCTGATGTCCGGTCTGCAAGGGTCCGGTAAGACCACCTTCTCCGGGAAGCTGGCCCATTATCTGAAGACAAAAAAGAACAAATACCCCCTCCTGGTGGCCTGTGACGTATACAGGCCGGCAGCTATAGATCAGTTGCATGTGGTAGGGGATCAGATCGGTGTGCCCGTTTACTCCGACAAGGAGAATTCAGACCCGGTTTCCCTGGCCAAGGCGGGTATCGCACATGCCAAGGCCCAGGGGCAGAATGTGGTCATCATTGATACGGCAGGCCGACTTGCGGTAGATGAGCGCATGATGACGGAGATCTCACAGATCAGAGATGCCGTACAGCCGCAGGAGACCCTTTTCGTCGTAGATGCGATGACCGGGCAGGATGCTGTGAATACGGCCAAAGCCTTCAACGATGTTCTGAACTTTGACGGGGTCATCCTTACCAAACTAGACGGGGATACCAGGGGTGGGGCCGCCATCTCTATACGCTCGGTGGTCAACAAACCCATAAAATTCATCGGGACAGGAGAGAAGATGGATGCCCTGGATGTATTCCACCCAGACAGGATGGCAGACAGGATCCTGGGTATGGGAGACGTCATCTCCCTCGTGGAACGCGCACAGGAGCAGTTTGACGAGGAAGAAGCGAGGAAGATCCAGAAAAAGATCGCCAAGAACACCTTTGGTTTTGACGACTTCCTGAAACAGATCCAGCAGATCAAGAAAATGGGCAGCATGAAAGACCTGATGGGTATGATCCCGGGTGCCGGAAAGGCCCTTAAAGGACTGGATATAGACGATGACGCTTTTAAACACGTAGAGGCCATCATACATTCCATGACCCCGGACGAACGGTCTAACCCCTCCATTCTGGATGCCAGCAGGAAGAAACGCATCGCAAAGGGCAGTGGTAGAAGTGTGCAGGACGTGAACCAGTTGCTGAAGCAATTCAACCAGATGGGCAAGATGATGAAGATGATGCAGGGCGGAGGCGGCAAGAAAATGATGCAGATGATGGGAGGCCTTCGCGGATAGGGCATAGCCTTTAAAATTTCGTCCTGATAGGACGCCTGAGTGCTTTCAAAGATCACAAACGATAAAATAAAACACATGGTCATACTGGACGGTAAAAAGATCTCAAACCAGATCAAGGATGAGATCGCCACGGAGGTGGCGCAGATGAAGGAAAGGGGCGAAAAAGTGCCTCACCTCGCGGCGGTGCTCGTGGGGAATGATGGTGCCAGCCTGACCTATGTGGGCAGCAAGGTGAGATCCTGCAAACGCATCGGATTCGAATCCACTCTGAAACACCTTCCCGAAGAGACCACGGAAGCGGAATTGCTGCAACTGGTCAAAGACCTGAACGACGACCCTGAGATCGACGGGTACATCGTACAACTCCCCCTGCCGAAGCACATAGACGAACAAAAGGTCCTCATGGCGGTACACCCGGACAAGGACGTGGATGGGTTCCATCCAACCAACTTCGGTAAAATGGCCCTGGATATGGAGACCTTCATTTCCGCTACCCCCTACGGCATCATGGAACTTCTGAGAAGGTATGATGTGGAAACGGAAGGAAAACACGCGGTGGTCATAGGCCGGAGCCATATCGTAGGCAGGCCTATCAGCATCCTGATGAGCCAGAAGGGAAAGGCGGCCAATGCCACCGTCACCCTTTGCCACAGCAGGACAAAGAACATCAAGGAACTCACCTTACAGGCCGATATCGTGATCTCCGCCCTCGGAGTCCCACATTTCCTCAAAGCAGACATGGTGAAACCCGGGGCGGTGATCATCGATGTGGGTATTACCCGTGTGGAGGATAAAAGCGCAGAAAAGGGATACTACATCACAGGGGATGTGGATTACGAGAACGTCCGGAAAAAAGCCTCTTTTATTACCCCGGTTCCGGGCGGTGTAGGTCCAATGACCATTGCCATGTTGCTAAAAAATACTCTCCTGGCCCGCGAACGCCACATGGCCAAAGCATTGTAGAACCACCTGTAAGCACCTTGGGATTTATTAAGGCAAAGTGTAACAAAACGGGGTTTTGAAAGTCAAATCCTCACGAACTAATTAACATATCAATTTTATGAGAAAGACTATTTACGGCTTGTTGGCCCTCACCGTTTTGTCGGTGCTCTCCTGTTCATCCGAGAAGAAGGCCGATAAGGAACTCACCTCGGGGATCCTTGTGGAATACATGGATACGCTGGTAAACCCGGGAGACAATTTTACGGCCTACGTGAACGGAGCCTGGGTGAAGAACACCCCTATCCCCGATGACAAGGCGAGTTATGGAGTTGGCTACATCGTATACGAAGAATCCGAAGACAATGTGAAGAAGATCATCGAGGAGTCTTCCCAGGGTGAGTTTGCCCAGGGATCCGATGAGCAGAAGGTCGGGGATCTGTATACTTCCTATGTCGACTTCGAGAAACGCAACGAGATTGGCGTGGCCCCTTTAAAACCTGAATTCGACAAGATCGATGCCCTGTCTAACTACGACGACCTGGCAACCTATTTTGCCTATGCCAATAAGGTGGGGATCAATGTACCCCTGGGCCTTTTTGTCTACCAGGATTTCAAGGATCCGACCATTTATACCGTATACACCTGGCAATCGGGCCTGGGCCTGCCAGACAGGGAATATTACCTGAAGGAGGATGAGAGATCTGAGGAGATCCGTGCAAAATACCTCGAGCACGTGGAGAAGATGTTCGACCTGGCCGGACTGCCTGAAGGTGAGAAGGCCGCCCGCACGGTCATGGCGCTGGAGTCTACCCTGGCGGAAAAGCACCTGGAGAAGGAAAAGACCAGAGACCTGGTCTCCCTCTACAATATGTTCCCCGTAGACACCCTGGGTAACATCATGCCAAAGTTCAACTGGACCGCCTTCCTGGGCGAAGCAGGCTTATCCGGGCAGGAAAAGCTGGGCGTGCTTATGCTCGACTATACCAGGGCACTGGATGGGATCATCACATCTACCGATATGGATACCTGGAAGACCTATTTGAAATGGGGCGTGATTGACGCTAATGCTTCCCGGCTTAACGAAGCCATGGACAGGCAGAACTGGGAATTCTACAGTGCGGAACTCCGCGGGACCAAAGAACAGCGCCCCCTCTGGAGGAGAGGCGTTTCGGCCGTGAACGGCACCCTGGGTGAAGTGGTCGGAAAGGTCTATGTTAAAAAACACTTTCCGCCTGAGGCCAAAGAACGCATGGAGGTCCTGGTTTCCAACTTGCTTAAGGCTTATGAGGTCAGTATCAAGGAACTCGACTGGATGAGTGACGACACCAAGAAAGAAGCTCTGGACAAACTGAGCAAGTTTACCCCCAAGATCGGCTATCCCAACAAGTGGAAGGAATACGATTTTGAGATCAAGGCAGATGACCTCTTTGGCAATATGCGGAGATCCAAACTCTACGAGTACAACCGGGAACTGGCCAAACTGGGGCAGCCCATAGACCGGGAAGAGTGGGGAATGACACCCCAGACGGTCAATGCCTATTACAATCCCACCCTGAACGAGATCGTCTTCCCTGCCGCCATTCTTCAACCGCCTTTCTTTGACCTCAATGCAGAAGACGCCGTAAACTACGGGTCTATCGGGGCCGTGATCGGCCATGAGATCGGCCATGGATTCGACGATTCTGGAAGCACCTTTGACGGGGATGGAGCCATGCGAAACTGGTGGACCGATGCGGATAAGGAGGAATTCAAGAAGAGGACCGGCGCTCTGGTGGAACAGTACAATCAGTTTGAAGTACTGCCAGGCCTCAACATCAACGGGGAATTCACCCTGGGTGAGAATATCGGAGACCTCGGAGGACTGAGCATCGCCCTGAAGGCCTACAAGATGTCCCTTGACGGAGCGGAAGCACCTGTAATGGACGGATTTACGGGAGAGCAGCGAGTGTTTATCGGCTATGCACAATCCTGGAGGAACAAGGCCCGGGATGAGGCCCTTCGCGTTCAGATCAGCACAGACCCGCATTCGCCTGCGGATTTCAGGGTGAACGGAGTGGTGCGCAACGTACCTGAATTTTATTCAGCCTTCGATATAAAAGAAGGAGACAGCCTGTACCTCGCCCCTGAAAAACGGGTCAAGATCTGGTAATAAAGACTAATAATGATCGAAAGGAAGCCCTCCCAAGTGGGGGCTTTTTTTATTGGGGGATCTCTGTGGTCCTGTGTACGGCCTGGGTGGTATCATTCGGGGTCAGGATATCCAGGTCGCTGTCACCTTCGTCATTGGTGCAGCTCCAGGTAAAGATGATCGAGATGATCACAAGCAGGAAATAAAGGACATAGGGTCGTTTCATAGCTCAATAATTTAGTAGGTGTGGATTACCGAGTTACCGATTATATAAAACGGGGAAAAAAGCCCTTTGGTATTGGTGACCTTCCCAAAAAACGGTACCTTTTATCGAAAATTTATCGATAAAATGAAAAAATTCGCTCCTCTTCTCTTTTCTCTGGTATTTGTGTGTTTCTCCTGCAAAAAGACGGATCCAGAACACTCTATCTCAGAGATCGGCATCTCCTTTGAAGATTCATTATCAACCCAGGCCATGGACGGCCGCCTATTGCTCATGTTTGCAAGGGATGACAAGACGGAACCGAGGTTCCAGATCAACGACGGCCCTGGAACGCAACTGATCTACGGGATGAATGTTGAGGGGATGAAACCCGGTGAATCCCTGAGTTTCGATCCCTTATCCTTTGGCTATCCCATCGCCAGCCTGTCGGATATACCTCCCGGAGAATACTGGGTACAGGCCCTTTTACATGTGTATGAGACCTTTAACCTATCTACGGGCCAGACCGTCAAACTCCCCATGGACAACGGAGAAGGACAGCAATGGAACCGGTCTCCAGGCAATTTGTACAGTACCCCCAGGAAGATCACGGTTGACGAGAACGGAATCGGAACCCTGGATATCAGTATGGATCAGAAGATCCCGCCCATAGAAGAACCCGAGGATACTGAATGGATCAAGCATATCAGGATTCGTTCGGAAAAGCTCTCCGAGTTCTGGGGACGCGACATGTATCTGGGGGCCCATGTGCTGCTGCCCAAGGGATTTAAGGAACACCCTGAGGCCAGGTACCCCCTCATGATCTTCCACGGGCATTTTCCCTCTGATTTTGGGGGATTCAGGACCACCCCTCCCGATCCCGGCCTGGAACCCGATTATTCCGCCAGGTTCGACGTGGAAGGCTACAACATCCTCCAGCAGCAGGAAGCCTATGATTTTTACAAGCGCTGGAATGACCCTGAATTCCCCAGGTTCCTCATCATCGAGATACAACATCCCACGCCTTATTACGACGACTCCTATGCCGTGAACTCGGCGAGCCAGGGCCCATACGGGGATGCCATCACCTACGAACTCATCCCATTTATAGAATCACAGTTCAGGGGAATAGGGGAGGGATGGTCCCGTTTTCTCTACGGTGGGTCTACCGGAGGGTGGGAAGCCCTTGCAGTGCAGGTCAAATACCCCGATGAATACAATGGCTGCTTTGCGGCCTGTCCGGATCCTATCGACTTCAGGGCTTACTGCCTGACCAACATTTACGAAGATGAGAACGCCTATTTCTACAAGAGCGATTTTGTGGACCTTGAAGTGCCAGCCCACAGGGATTACCTGGGGCAGATACAAGGTACCGTAAGGGGGAATAACCATTTGGAACTCGTCCTGGGCGACAAGTCGCGCTCCGGCCAGCAATGGGACATCTGGGAGGCGACCTATTCCCCCCAGGGAGAAGACGGATACCCCAAGCGGATCTGGGACAAGATGACCGGGGAAATAGACCACGAGGTGGCTGAATACTGGAAGGAGAACTACGACCTGAGGTATATCCTGGAACGCGACTGGGACAAGCTGGGCGAAAAGCTAAGGGGGAAGATCCATATCTACTGCGGGGATATGGACAATTACTACCTCAACAACGCGGTCTATCTTATGGAGGATTTCCTGGAAAACACCACAGATCCCTATTACGAAGGGGAAGTGAAATACGGCGACCGGGCAGAGCACTGCTGGAACGGAGACCCGGAATTGCCCAACCATATCAGCAGGTTGAGGTATAACAGCATGTACGTGCCCAAGATCATGGAACGGATCTGGAAGTCGGCTCCTTCTGGGGCCGACCTGACCAGTTGGCGATACCGTTAAAATCATTAAATAGAACATTATGAAATACAGGATATTTGGACGTACAGGATGGGAAGTAAGCGAGATAGGATACGGTATGTGGGGCATGGGCTCCTGGAAGGAATCGGATGACCGCTTATCAGCCCGGTCCCTCGACCTGGCGGTGGAACTGGGGGTCAATTTCTTCGATACGGCCTGGGGCTACGGTGAAGGCCACAGTGAAAGACTTTTGGGAGAACTCCTGAAAAGGCACCCAGGGAAAAAACTCTACACCGCGAGCAAGATACCCCCAAAAAATTTTAAGTGGCCCGCACTGGCCGACTATGCCTTTGAGGATTCCTATCCCACTGAGCACATAATGGACTATACCCACCGAACCCTAAAGAATCTGGATGTGGAGCGCATAGACCTGATGCAGTTCCATACCTGGGATGATACATGGGCGCACAGGGAGGAATGGCAGCGTGCGGTGGAAGACCTGAAAACCTCCGGGAAGGTAGCTTCTATGGGGATCAGTATGAACAGGTGGGAACCCGAGAACGGGATCAAGGCCCTTAAGTCGGGCCAGATCGATACGGTACAGGTGATCTACAACATCTTTGACCAGGCCCCGGAAGACGCATTGTTTCCCCTCTGTGATCAAATGGACATAGGGGTGATCGCAAGGGTACCCTTTGACGAGGGTACGCTTACCGGGAATATTACCCGGGATACGGTCTTTCCTAAAGGCGACTGGAGGGGTACCTACTTTGTGCCTGAAAACCTTATTCCCAGTGCAGAACGGGCCGACAGGCTCAGGCCTCTGGTGCCCGAGGGAATGTCGATGGCAGAGATGGCCCTGCGCTTTATCCTGATGAACGACCAGGTAGACACTGTGATCCCAGGGATGAGGAAGCAGGAACACGTTCGGTCCAACATATGGACCAGCGATGGGAAGGGGCTCGACAAGTCCCTGTACAATGCACTGCGCACCCACCGCTGGGATCGTGTACCTACCTCCTGGTCGCAGTAATCGGAACGATCTATGGAACGCAAAAAATTTATTGCACAGGTGGCCATAGCCGTGGTGCTATATGTCCTGATCTCATTGATCCTGGAAAAGGAATACTCCTCCGGGATCATCTTTCGCGAAGTGAGGGACGGGTTGGTCTTTGGGCTGGTCTACGCACTTTTTCTCTGGATCTGGCATCGGGTTAAATCCGGGAAAAAATCGCAGGATGAATAGCTTCGGCCGGCCTTAGTTAAGTGGATTCTGTTTGAACTGGAATCTTGCCCTTGTTCTTTTTAAGCCAGTTTTCAAAGGTCTGTAATTCGGGATTCAGCTTCCGCGTCTCAGATAGGTTCCTCGCCTTGCAAAAGTCGGATTCAAACTCATCCATCATCTGATACATATTGGCCAGGTCATCAGCTCCTGGAAATCCGAAGGACCGATACATTTCCGGGGTCACGGCATTGTATTTTACCGGTTTGCCTAAAACACGGGTGAAGGCATCTGCCATTTGACTCCCCGTAAGGTGTTCGCCTGCAATACCCACAGTCTTGCCCAGATACTCTTTCCCTGCCTTGAATATTCCCAGGACACATTTCCCGATATCCCCTACGGCTATTCCCGGTAATTTGGCATCTCCCAATGGAAAAGTAATGGCTAATGTTCCGTCCGGTCCTTTTTGAGGCTCAGCCCCGAAAAAGATAAAGTTATCCCAGAAGAAGGAGGTCAGCAAGAGCGTATAGGGTACGCCGCTTTTTTCAAAATATGTGTTCGAGGCCCCCTTCCCGTCGAAGTGGGGTACTTTGTACTTACCCATAAGCGTGGGCATTCGGTCATCATCCAGGGGAATCCACTTTCGCGTATCCTCCAGCGTAGACCAGATCACATGGGAAATATTCGCTTCTTTAGCCGCCTCTGCCATGTTTTGGGCGTGTTGAATCTCTTTTTCGGGGGAGAAGTGATCCCAGAAAAAGGTCACACAAAAGGCCCCGTAAGCCCCCTCGAATGCCCTCACCAGGCTTTCCTTGTCCGAGACATCTGCTACTGCTATTTCAGCTCCTCTCCTCGAGAGCGCCTTGGCTTTTTCGGAATTTGCATCACGGGTGATGGCCCTGACAGTAAATTCACCTGAGGGATCATTGAGAATGGCGTCAATGACTCCACCCCCCTGGGCACCGGTGGCACCCACAACGGCAATGATTCTTTTGGATTTCATGATGGGTATATCTTAGGTTGATCGTACCCTCTGAAGTTACAAAAAAGATGGACACAAATCATCTTGAAGCGAAGATGATACGCTCATAACCAGAAACTTACATCTGATAGTTTACTTTGCAAACAATTGCCCCATATCCTTAAATGCCTTGAATTCGAGGGCATTTCCCGCTGGATCCAGGAAGAACATGGTTGCCTGCTCACCCACTTCTCCCTGAAAACGGATATATGGTTCAATAATGAAGGTCACCCCTTTGGCCTTGAGTTCCCTGGAGAAATTCTGGAAGGTGTCCCAGGGCAGGACCACGCCATAATGAGGTACAGGTACATTCTTCCCGTCTACCGGGTTGGTGTGCAGTTCTTCTTCCGATTTGGGCTTGTAGTGGATTACCAGCTGATGCCCGAAGAGGTTGAAATCGACCCAGTGATCGCTGCTTCGGCCTTCTTCGCAGTTGAGCACCTCCCGGTAAAAGGTGCGGCACTCAGCCAGATTGTGAACGGGAATAGCGACGTGAAAGGGGGTGATGGACGACATAGTGATTGAGATTTGTTAATGGGGTATCTGTGTTTGATTGAAAATGATATAATAAATTAAAATTAATCCTTTTCTAGGAGTTCAGGAAATCCAGGATCTCTTCGCTCACAAAGTCCTGGTGCATGGAATGGCCATACCCCCGGGTCTTTATCAACTGGCTGCCTTTCCAGTTCCTGTGCACTTTCTCAGAGGCCCGGAATGGGGCTATCGTATCCAGTTCATCGTGTATGAGCAACCCTTTGATATCGAGCTCTTTGGCGTATTCGGCTGTGGAGAATTCCCGTATCCCAAAGCCGAACCTGGCTTTCAGGTAGCTGTCGAGCGCATGAAATACTTTATTATTGAACCTCAGGATCTTCTGGTATTGCATGATGAGGTCCTCCAGGTCTGAAGGCGAGCCGATGGTCACGATCTTCTTAAGAGAATTCTTGGGATACCGAAACTGATGATAGACTGCCGTGAGTCCGCCCATGGAATGTCCGATGATATAATCGGGTTGGTATCGCTCCACCACAGTCCGCGTACAGGCGGTATAGCGGATCACGTTCAGTAACTTCCCGGTAGAATGGCCCTGAGCAGGGGCATCGAAGGCCAGGATCTCATAGCTTGCATCCTTCAGGAAACCGATGAGGTTCCTCCATCGGTAGGTATTGCTTTCCCACCCGTGGAGCAGCAGCACCTTCTTGCCTTTCCCCGCCCACCGATAGGTCTGGATCTCCATATCCTCCACAGTGATACGCTCATAGGCAGCATCCCTGAGGAATATTTCCTGGATAGGCAACACCTTACCCTTCCTGGGGGTGCAGAATACGATATAGGCCTTGTGGGCCGCTTTCCTGGGAGAGAAGGTGGCCAGCAGGTTGAAGTATTTCCCTATGGCAAGGGGAAGCATCCTTTGAAAGGCTCTTTTCAAACCGAAAGGATTAAAAGGGTTTTTATATCTGAGGCATCTACGTTCCCTGTTAGTTCCATCCCACCATCATGTACTTGATCCTGGCCTTGTCCGGGATCTGGATCATATCGATATCCGAACTTACAAAGCGCAGTTCTGCGGGGAGTTCCTCTTTGCTGATCGTAAAGTAGAGGTCACTGTCCCGGATCAGGATCACCACATTGTTGAGGGAGGTGATCACCTTTTTAATGTTCAGTTTTTCCCGCAGATCCTTAAAAGTGCTCAGAACATTCACACCCTCCGGGGTCACGTACCGGGGGTCGTGTATCCTGATATTCGCGATGACGGGGATACTGTCTGTAGTTGGACTTACGCTTAATAACTGTTTTCCACCTTTCTCATAGATTTTGATGGCCTCCGAGGTCGACTGACCCTGAACATTGGCCGCCGGTTCTACGATGGAATCGGATGCAAACAGGGTTTTCAGTTCTGCTAGTGTGGTTGTTTTTGTGATGGGCCCGACCCCTTCTCCCGTGATGCTGAACCTGGGGTCAGTTTCCTTCTGGCAGGCAGTTAGCAGGAATATGGATAATAGGCTTAGAATGATCTTCTTCATAAAGAATAATTTGGAAATTGTACAGGTATTTGGGTCTGTTTAAGGCCCTATTTCATGGCTTTGCTGAGGATACCAAGGACACCTCGAATAAAAGTAGCGCTGGTGAGGACTTTTACCACCGGGTTTTGGCGGGTACTGCTCCTTCGCGATCGGGAAGAGGAAGTCCTGGTGGAAACCTTTTCTTCTTCTTTTTTGGCCATAGCCTCTGCCTTTTCGATCTTTTCGTTCAGGATCTCGTAGGCACTCTCCCGGTCTATGGTCTCATTGTATTTGGGGATGAGTCGGGATTGGTCGATCACCTCCTTCAACTCTTTTTCGGTCAGGACGTCCATCCTGCTCATAGGCGCCCTCAGGAGGGTTGCGGCCAGGGGAGTGGGCCTGCCTTTCTCGTCAAGGGCACTGATCAGCGCTTCCCCAATTCCCAGGGAAGTTAGGACCTCCTTCGTATCGTAGAAATCCGAGATCGGGTAGTTCTCTGCGGTTAATTTGATCGCCTTCCGGTCTTTGGCCGTAAAGGCCCTTAGGGCGTGCTGTACCTTCAGTCCCAGTTGGGCGAGGACCGCATCCGGCACATCCGTAGGGTCCTGGGTCACGAAGTAGAGGCCGATCC
This sequence comes from Muriicola jejuensis, assembly GCF_010671595.1. Classification (GTDB taxonomy): domain Bacteria; phylum Bacteroidota; class Bacteroidia; order Flavobacteriales; family Flavobacteriaceae; genus Muriicola; species Muriicola jejuensis. The sequence continues at coordinate 117,553 of NZ_JAABOP010000002.1, forward strand.
CTTTTGACCTGATCAGCTTTACGATGCTTTCGATCTGGTCGAGGAGGGCCTTTGAAGCTTCCTTGAAAATGAGGTGGGCCTCATCGATAAATAGGATCAGTTCCGGACGGTCGCTGTCGCCCTGCTCAGGAAAGGTCGCATACACCTCCGCCAGCAGGCTGAGCATAAAGGTGGAGAACAGTTTGGGCCGGTCCTGGATATCGGTCAGCCTGATGATACTGATGAACCCCCGTCCGTTTTCGTCAATACGCGTCAGGTCGTTCACGTCAAAGGACTTTTCCCCGAAGAAGAGGTCGGCCCCCTGTTGTTCGAGTTCTATGACCTTCCTCAGGATGGAGCCTGTGGAACTGGTAGCGATACGTCCGTAGCTCTCTTCAAATTCTTTTTTTCCCTCTCCCGTGGCATATTGAAGCACTTTCTTAAAATCCTTCAGGTCGAGCAGGGGCAGTTTATGGTCGTCACAGTATTTGAAGATCACCGCCACGATGCCTTCCTGGGTGTCTGAGAGGTCGAGGATGCGAGAGAGCAGTACGGGGCCGAATTCCGAAACCGTGGCCCTTAACTTCACCCCTTCCTGTTCCGAAAGCGAAAGGATCTCTATCGGAAATTTCTTCGCGGTAAAGGGAAAGCCGATCTTCTCATGCCTTTCGTCTATTTTAGGGTGCCCGGGACTCGGCTGGGCAAGTCCGCTCAGATCCCCTTTCAAGTCCATCAGCAAAACGGGTATCCCTTTGTCTGAGAGGTTTTCGGCCAGGACCTGCAGGGTCTTGGTCTTCCCTGTTCCCGTGGCACCGGCGATAAGGCCGTGGCGGTTGAGGGTCTTCAACGGGATCTTCACCAGGGCATTAGTGATCGCCTCCCCGTCTAACATGGCCGCCCCCATGGATATATAATCCCCTTTGGTCGTATAGCCTGCCTCTATATGTGCAAAGAAATCTTCCTTCTTACCCATCTTTCTTAATTTTCGATAAAAATAGGGTAATTTTAAGCAACAATAAAACGGCAAAATCATGAAAGACCTCTGGTTGCTTTTCTCTTTTCTTACCCTACTGATAATTTCACCTACCCTGGCCCAGGACAAGCCGGGGATCATCTTTCACCCTTCGCACGAGCCGAAAAAGCAATCGGCCCCTTACAGTGATGCGGTGGAAGCGGGCAACCTGTTTTTCCTGGCGGGTCAGATCGGGATGGATCACGGCACGCGCACCCTGGTGGAAGGAGGGATCCGGGCAGAAACTACTCAGGCAATAAACAATATCATCGAGGTTTTGAAGCAACACGGCCTCAGCCTGGACCATGTGGTGAAATGCACCGTAATCCTCAGTACCATGGAGGATTTTTCGGCATTCAACGAGGTCTATTCCGGATTCTTCGTCAAAAAGCCGGCGAGGACCACCTTTGCGGCCTCCGGTCTGGCGCGGGATGCCAGGGTAGAGATCGATGTGATCGCTGTCAGGAATTAGTTGCCCTCACTTTTTGGGTATTCGATTTCTCCAAAACTAAGCTGTATCTTTGCCGCATGGAAGTCAAAGAGATCATGGAACTCGTAGATCAGGGGTTAATGCTTCCCCTCATGGAAGAATTCTACACCATTCAGGGAGAGGGATACCACAAGGGGACCGCGGCCTATTTCATCCGAATAGGCGGATGCGATGTGGGATGCCACTGGTGCGATGTAAAAGAAAGCTGGAACGCCGCCCTCCATCCCCCCACTTCCGTCGAGGCCATCGTTGAGAACGCAGCAAAATACTCTGATACCATCGTGGTAACGGGTGGTGAACCCCTTACGTGGGACATGACGCCACTCACAGTTCTTCTCAAGGCCAGGAACCTTAAGACCCACATTGAAACTTCCGGGGCCTATCCGCTGACCGGGACCTGGGACTGGATCTGCCTTTCCCCAAAGAAGAACAAGGCCCCAGTGGGGGATATTCACAACAAAGCCCACGAATTAAAGGTGATTGTCTACAACAGGGATGATCTCAGGTTCGCCGAGGAACACGCTTCGAAGGTCGGGCCAGACTGTCTCCTCTACCTGCAGCCCGAATGGAGTGTGCGAGAAAAGGTCACTCCCTATATCGTGGAATACGTAATGGCGAACCCCAAATGGAAGGTGTCCCTTCAGACCCATAAATACCTGAATATTCCCTGATTTCCGGAAATCAAATTTCACCTGGAAGAATACGCCAGCGAATCTAACCTAACGGCCTCCGTTGGCCTGGAGGTCTGCCATGCATTCGGAGTCGAGTCCGGGTACGGCCGCTTTCCCGGTCAGGAGGCGGTTGTTCATCATGCCCAGCAACCCGCTGCCGAACTCGATCTCGGCCCGCATCAGGCATCCATTGACATTGCAGTGGTGTTCTGCATTGGGATCCTCATGAGCATTCACAGGGGGTGAGCCCAGATCTACAAGTCCAAGCAGGTGCCCGAATTCGTGGTTCAGAGTGGCCGTCTCCACATCCTCTATGGTGATCTGGCTGCTTTTCAGGGCGAGATCCCTTACGGTTTCCTCATAGATGACCATGGAGGTATTCCTATACACCGCTCCCAGGGTCACGGTCCCTTCCTGGGGATCGTCTGTATCCGAGGGCGCATCCGCAAAGTAAATGTAGATAGCCAGAGTACTCTCCTCGTTGTAGGCCGTCCTGTTGTCAAATTCCAGGTCGGCTACCTCCTGCAGGCTGAGCTCATTTTTATTTGGACTCGGAAGTTCGAGGTATTGTATTTCGATGCTCTGTTTAAAGGTGAGCTGCTGCAGAAAAGCCTGGAAATTATTCATCGCCTCCGCACTGGGCCTGAAACCCGTGACATACCCTATCTCTATCAGCAATCGGTCATAGGTGTCGTTGGTCAGGATATCATTCGCTGAATCGCCCGTTGCCAGGAGGTTGGCAGACCGGTCTATGTTATCCGGAGGATTTCCCGTATTGTCAGAATCCTTGGAACACCCGGCTAAGATCAATATTCCCGCCATCAGGAAAAAGAATCGCTTCATTGAAAACATGCTCAAAGTCTTTTTGTTGTACTGATATAACAAGTAAGGACGTTTTTACCCTACGTAAAACGAAGAATACGCTTAGCTAGTATCCTAAAAGGGTCAATTTACCCAAATAGTCGTAATGATCCCCTTTCCTTACAAGTTGGCATCCAAATCCATGGGTTGCGGCCATTTTTGCCATGGTATCCCAATCGACGTACAGCCAGGGAAAAGGTTCACTTCTCAAGGCCTTGTACCCCACCTGAAAAATGACCTCTCCGTAATAGGTGTGGGGGTCGGGAAACTCATAATGGCCGTGCTCATCCTGGTCGAACATATAGATGATGTCGCTGGAGTCGAACACGATCTGGCCCGAGGGCTTCAACAGTTCCTTTGCCTTTTCGAAGAACTCGGGAAGATGGTCGAGACGGCCTGCGATTCCGATGCCGTTCATCAACAGCAACAGGGTGTCGAACTTTTTGCCGCTATACCTCCAGAAATCGGACCTGACCACATCCGTAAGTCCCCTCGCCCTGCAGACCTCGGCTGCCCCTTTGGAAAGGTCCAGGGAGGTGACCTCCATTCCTTTTCCTGCCAGGTGCAGGCTGTGGCTTCCGGCACCGCATCCGACATCCAGGACGCTCCCCCTGCAAAGCTTCAGGGCATGCTGTTCGAGGGCAGGCATAGAGCTGAAATCCCGGAAAAGGTAGGATACAGGGAAGGCATCCTCCTCCCCCAGGGAAGAAAAGGTCTGTATCTCACCTTCCTTTTTCCCCGAAAAATAATAGTCCCGTATCGCCCTGCCAAAGACATCGTTGGTCATACCCATCTTCTTTATCACAAAAGTGGGATATTTGCAGCAGTACTGAAAACTTATAAACATGGAGGATGAAAATTTGCCGGTTGATCCGATGAAGGAGTTGCTGGAGTCCCTCCCTCAGAAAGCACGGGAGAAGGAGAGCGAGAACCGTCGATTTTTTACCCGTCTCAAAAAGAAGCCCCCCAAAGACCTGGACCTGACCATTCAGGAGTTGCACCGGGCCGAATTCGAGCGCACCGATTGCCTTACCTGTGCCAACTGCTGCAAAACCACAGGCCCGCTTTTTACCAGGGCCGATACAGATCGGATCTCAAGGCATCTTAAGATGAAGGCGTCCAGGTTCGAGGAGACCTACCTCCGTACCGATGAGGATGGGGATACCGTCTTGCAGGAGGTGCCTTGTCCCTTCCTGGGGGCAGATAATTATTGCAGTATCTATGAAGTGCGGCCCAAGGCCTGCAGAGAATATCCGCATACAGACCGCCGAAGGTTTGAACAGCTGGGAAAACTTACGGTAAAGAATACGTATGTGTGTCCCGCAGCGTTTAATATTGTGGAGGAAATGAAAAGAAGGATCCGGACTTAGGCTCTTGGATAGAAGAAATCAAATATCTTATTTTTGTGATTGTGGAAAATCTGATCCAGTATTTTGAGACCATTCCCTCCAGTCACCGCAGCCTGCTGCTGGTGCTGGGGATCACCTTCTTCTGGCTCCTGGAAGGGGCCGTGCCCTTGTTCCGTTTTCGGTATAAGAAATGGAGGCACGCCATCCCCAACTTTTTTTTCACCCTTACGACCATCGCAATCAATTTCGCTCTCGCATTTCTGTTATTGAAAACCAGTGACTGGGTGGCTGCCAATGATTTTGGGATCATCAACTGGCTGCCCGAGATGCCCTTATGGGCTTATGTCATTCTCGGGGTGCTTCTCCTCGATTTCTTCGGGGCCTATCTCGCCCATTACGTAGAACACCAGGTGAAGCCCTTGTGGATGATCCATCTGGTTCATCATACGGACCACGAGGTAGACACGACCACCGCGAACCGGCACCATCCCCTTGAAAGTCTCATCCGCTTCACCTTTACCTTGTTCGGTGTGCTGCTTGCAGGCACGCCTATCGGCATCGTTATGCTGTATCAATCCCTCTCCCTGGTGGCCACCCAATTCGGTCATGCGAACATACGCCTGCCCAGGAAGGTCGACAGGGCGATCAGTTATGTCCTGGTCTCACCGGATATGCACAAGGTCCACCACCATTATGTGCTCCCCTACACGGATTCGAACTATGGCAATATTTTCTCTATCTGGGACAGGCTCTTCGGTACGTATATGGAGCTAGACAGGGAGGCTATTATCTATGGGGTGGATACGTTTCCAGACAGAAAACAAAATGGTTCCATCGCGGGACTTTTAAAACAACCTTTTCACAAATATCGCAAGCCCACCGGCGGTGAGGGGTTTCCTCAAGGATAAAGAAGGTATTTTTTTCTGATCCCGGAAAAGGCCTCCAGGTCTGCCTCCCAGGTCTCCCTGATCTCTTCTTCCCCCAGTCCTTCCTCTATTTGTTTTTGAAGTTTATCTGTCCCTGCGTGTTTACTGAAACCTGAGGTGTTGAAAAACAGGTCTTTCCGATCACAATGTTTGTATGCCCTGATCAGCCATTCCAGGGATACCTTTCGAAGAACGGGAGCCGAACTCAGGTCCTCTCCGTAACAGGTCGCCTCCTTGTGCTTTGGATTTTTTGCGCCCGGATTGGGTACAGGGGTATAGCTAAAGGTAAAATATTCCCGGTTGAGATAAGGCGCTCCGTACCGCTGGAACTGATATTCTGTACCCCTCCCGGCATTGATGTCCGTACCTTCAAAAAGCCCCAGGCTGGGATAGAGATTGACGGCCTTGTCATTGGGCAGATTAGGGGAAGGCCTGATCGGAAGGCTGTACTCCGCTTCGTGGGTGTAATCTTCCAGAGGGATGACGGTCAGGTCTGCTTTTTTCCCACCCTCGAGCCAGCCTTCGCCATTGACCATGGTGGCGTATTCCCCTATGGTCATCCCGTACACCAGGGGGATGGGGGTCATCCCGAGAAAGCTCTTCAGATGAGGTTCCATGGTAGGCCCGTCCACGTATTGTCCGTTGGGGTTGGGGCGGTCGAGTACGATGACAGGGATGCCCGCTTCGGCACAGGCCTCCATGACCAGCTGGAGCGTTGCGATATAGGTGTAGAACCGCACTCCCACATCCTGTATGTCAAAGACCACCAGATCCAGACCTTCCAAATGCGATCTGGACGGCTTTCGGTTCTCGCCGTAAAGTGAAATGACCGGCAGGCCGCTGCGCTTGTCAACCCCGTCCTTCACCTCTTCCCCGGCATCTGCTGTGCCCCTGAATCCGTGTTCCGGCGCAAAGACCCTGACCAGATTAATCCCGGCAGAGAGGAGGGAATCGGCCAGGTGGGTATAGGAAGTCTTTTCCCCGGATCCCTCGTCTTTCCTGAAAATAACGCTGGTCTGGTTGGCTACGAGGCCAACTTTTTTATCCCTCAGGAGAGGAAAATAAACCTCCGTACGGTTGGCACCTACCTTCAGGTTCTGTGCCGTCGAATCCACCCTTGCAGCTCCCGGGATCTCCGCGGGCATGGAGGCTCCGGATCCCTGCCCCTTGCATCCGAAGAGGAGAGACATGCTCAGGAGAAAGAAGAAGAATATCCCCGTTCTCAAAGGTGCCCACGCTGGGTACGACTTTTTCATCGATAGAGAAACATCGGGAACTAACAGTTGAAAACTGTATTTTTGGGGGAGATAAAAAAACATCGGTTGAATTTAGAACTGTTTATCGCAAAGCGCCTTATCAAGGGTAAGCAGCATAAAATTAGCATATCCGCCCCAATAATAAAAATAGCCATTGCGGCTATTGCGCTGGGGGTTCTGATGATGCTGATCGCCATCGCAACGGGGGTAGGGCTTAAATACAAGATCCGGGAAAAAATTGCGGCCTTCAATGGCCACATACAGATCTATAATTACGACAACAACAATTCCGAGGTGTCTGTCATCCCGGTTTCCCTCCAGCAGGATTTTTATCCGGATTTTGACATTGTGGAAGGCGTGCGCCACGTCCAGGCAGTGGCCACGAAGGCGGGTATTATAAGGACGGAAGATACCTTTGAAGGGATTATCGCCAAGGGAGTGGGCCCGGACTACGACTGGACGGCTTTCGAGGAATTCCTGGTGAGGGGAAATATCCCAAACTATACAGGCGGTCTCAATACGGAAGTACTCATGTCACGGCTCATGGCGAGCAGGTTGCAGCTCGATGTGGGAGACGAATTCTACACGTTCTTCCTCAAAGAAGAAGACCCCTCAAAGATCCCGAACCAGCGCAGGTTTACGGTTAAAGGGATCTATGACAGCGGTTTCGAGGAGTTCGACGGCACTTACATCCTGGTGGATATACGGCATATCCAGCGGATGAATCAATGGGGTGATAATGAGGTTGGGAATTTCGAGGTCTTTCTGAGCGATTTTGATGAAATAGGCGAAAAGAGCGCCCAGATCTACGGGCAGACCCTGAGTACTCTGGACACCCAGACCATAGAGAACAAGTATTACAAGATCTTTGAGTGGATCGGGCTGTTCGACTTCAACATAGGTATTATCATCGGTATCATGATCATCGTTGGGGGGATCAATATGATCACGGCCCTGCTTGTACTCATCCTCGAACGCACGCCCATGATCGGGATCCTCAAGGCACTGGGGGCGGCAAACTGGAGTATCCGGAAGGTCTTCCTCTATAATGCGGCCTACCTGATCCTTCTAGGCCTGTTCTGGGGGAACCTCCTGGGGTTGGGACTGATCTGGTTCCAGGATACCTATCGCTATTTCCGCTTTCCAAACCCCCAGGAATACTACATCGATTACATCCCGGTCTACATAGACCTGCCCACCGTACTCCTCCTGAACGCAGGGGTGCTCCTGCTCTGCATGCTCATGATGCTCATCCCTTCCCACATCATTACCAGGATCAGTCCTGTGAAGGCCATCAAATTCGACTGACGGGATACACCCTGTTAAAATGCAATCAAAATCGATCACTTGCGAGAAGCAGAAAAGAGGAACTCCTATCTTTGTAGCCTATGGATTACGCTGAGAATATTCTGGGGACCATCGGGAAGACACCCCTTGTAAAGTTGAATGTACTGACAAGGGAACTGCCCTGTCTTGTGCTGGCGAAGTACGAAACCTTTAACCCGGGGAATTCGGTAAAGGACCGCATGGCGGTACAAATGGTAGACGATGCCGAAGCCGAAGGGAAATTAAAGCCCGGGGGGACCATAATCGAAGGAACATCCGGAAACACGGGGATGGGCCTGGCCCTGGTCGCTGCCGTAAGGGGCTACAAGATGATCTGCGTGATCTCTGACAAACAATCCAAGGAAAAGATCGACATCCTCAAAGGAGTGGGGAGCGAGGTTTACGTCTGTCCTACCAACGTAGCCCCGGACGACCCCAGGAGTTACTATTCAACCGCCCGTCGCCTGTCTGAGGAGATCCCAAATTCCTGGTATGTAAACCAGTATGACAACCCGTCGAATACCAAGGCCCATTTTCTGACCACAGGGCCTGAAATATGGGAACAGACAGACGGAAAGGTGACCCATTTTGTGGTGGGAGTAGGTACAGGGGGGACCATCTCCGGAGTAGGGACTTACCTGAAGTCAAAAAACCCGAACATCAAGGTCTGGGGTGTGGATACCTATGGCAGCGTTTTTAAGAAATATCACGAGACGGGGATCTTTGACGAGAATGAGATCTATCCCTATATCACCGAAGGGATAGGGGAGGACATCCTGCCCAAAAATGTGAACTTCGACATCATTGACGGGTTTACCAAGGTGACGGATAAGGATGCCGCGATGTATACGAGGCGACTCGCGAGGGAAGAGGGGATGTTCCTCGGGAACTCCGCGGGTGCTGCTATCAAAGGTGTACTCCAGCTCAGAGAGCACTTCGGGAAGGACGATGTGGTGGTCGTTCTTTTCCACGATCACGGAAGCCGCTATGTGGGCAAGATCTACAATGACGAATGGATGAAAAAACAAGGCTTTCTAGAATAGATTTCCTATCTTTTATCCCCAAAGAGTTACCATGAAAATCAGAAACATTCTCATCCTGGTGATGGCATCCGCTCTCACCCTCCCCGGTTTTTCCCAAAAGCTATCCCGCACTGAAAAAAAGATCCTGGCCACGGTTGAAAAGAACAATGATGAGGCCATTGGCTTCCTGGAGGAAGTGGTAAATATCAACAGCGGTACCCTGAACGCTGCCGGTGTCAGGGAGGTGGGAAAGGTCTTTCAGAATGCCTTTGAAGAGATCGGTTTTGGAACGCGCTGGATCGAGATGCCCCCGGAGATGAACAGGGCAGGACACCTATTTGCGGAAAAAGAGGGCAGCAAAGGGAAGAAATTGCTGCTTATCGGTCATCTCGACACGGTTTTTGAGGAGAACAGCCCGTTCCAGCGTTTTGAAAGAATCAATGACAGCACGGCCCACGCCCCAGGCGGAAATGATATGAAGGGAGGTGATGTGATCATCCTCTATGCACTCAAAGCCTTACAGGAGCAGGGATTATTAAAGGATGCTCAGATCATTGTCGCCTTTACGGGAGACGAGGAGAGCACGGGAAAACCGCTTGAAATTAGCAGAAAGGACCTGATCGAGGCAGCCAAGCGAAGCGATATCGCCCTGGGATATGAAACCTCTACCGGGTTCAACTATGCAACCGTGGCCCGTCGCGGGGCCTCCGGCTGGGAAGTGCAGGTGACCGGAAAGAGGGCTCATTCCTCCGGAGTATTCAGTGAAAGGACGGGTGCAGGGGCCATTTTTGAAATGTCGCGTATCCTCAATGCCTTTTACGAAGAAGTTAAAGGGGAGGAATTTCTGACTTTCAACCCCGGGATCCTGATGGGAGGTACCTTTACCGAATTCGATACCATGAAAAGTTCAGGAGAGGTTTTTGGGAAGACCAATGTGGTAGCCCAGACCGCATACGTCCGGGGGGGATTGAGATTTATTTCCGAGGAACAAAAGGAGAGGACAAGGGAGAAGATGAGGTCCATTGTTTCCGAAAACCTGCCCCAGACGTCAGCTGAGATATCCTTTACAGATAGCTATCCGGCCATGCCACCCACAGAGGGGAATATGCGGTTGCTCGAAGAGCTGAACCAGGTGAGCAAAGCCCTGGGGCAAGGAGAAGTCCTGGCTTATGATCCGGGCAGGAGAGGAGCAGCAGACACTTCTTTTGTAGCGAATTATGTCGACTGCCTGGACGGGCTTGGAACCATGGGTTCCGGGGCCCATACTCCGGAGGAGACCGTGAACCTGAATACCATCGAAGCACTCACCAAAAGATCGGCCATCCTGATCTACCGACTTATCAATCAATAGCCCATGGTGACCCTGGAATACAAAGATCAGGTGGCGGTCATAGAAGGTGGAGAACTCATCAGTTACAAGGATGAGGGCTTTGAATACATGCATCAGAAGGGACAACCGGGATGGGGGAATTCAGATGCAGAAATGTTCCCTGTAATAGGCCCGACAGCTGCTGCGGGGTACAGGGTACAGGTCCCTAAGGGCAATGCGGTGCTGGACCAGCACGGCCATCTGCGGGAACTCCGATACACCCAACAGGAGCAGAAGGAAAGATCAGCTACCTATATAAAGCAATACACAGCGGGAACCCTGATCTCCAATTCAAAATATCCGGCCCGGTCCAAGGCCCCCAAATTGATCTGGCCATTCAGTTTTGTGTTTAAGAAACATTTCCAGCTTGGGGAAGAAGGATTAAAGATCACATTTGGCATTAGTGGAGACAAGGATATGCCCTATATGCTGGGTTACCACCCGGCTTTTCAATTGCGCACAGAGAATGCGCGGGTGATAGCAGAAGGAAGATCCTACGGACTTCGGGAAGTCATGGAGGCCGGGGACAGGGCTCTGGAGGTTTCCGGGACGGAGCTGCTGATACTTGAAGACGAGAAACGTATTGGGCTTCGGACCCGTGGATTCGGACAGTTCATGTTGTGGTCACCGGTGGCCAGTATGATCTGTGTGGAGCCTATCACCTTTTATCCCTACGCAGTCGAACAGACCTTCCTCCATGAGGGATTCCGTCATCTGGACGGCCCGGAAGCGACCTTTGAGGTGTTACTAATACCAAATATCAAATCATGAAGGAGCAAAACAAGAACGAATTAACACTGGAATACCTCAAAGACCTGTATGGCTATCTTTTTGAGGATGAGCTGATAAAGGAGATCCACGCAGCGGGGAAGTTCCAGAAGGTGGAGCAGGGGAATTACCTCATGGATATAGGGGACGAGATCACCTTTATGCCCCTGATCTTCAGCGGTGCCATAAAGATCATGAGTGAAGATGAAAGGGGGGATGACCTGCTGTTGTATTTCATAGAAAAAGGGGATACCTGTGCCATGACCCTCTCCTGTTGCGTCAAACAGGGCAGGAGCAATATACGGGCCGTAGCGGAGTCTGATGTGGAACTGCTGATGATACCGGTGGATAAAATGGAGGATTGGATGGGAAAATACCGGAGCTGGAGGGCTTTTATCCTCGACAGTTATCACAACAGGATGCAGGAATTGCTGGAAACCGTCGATACACTCGCCTTCATGAATATGGATGAACGCCTGTTGAAATACCTGAGGGACAAGGCCATGGTAAACCACGACGATGTGATCCATACCACGCATCAGGAGATCGCGGCAGACCTGCATACCTCCAGGGTCGTGGTTTCCCGATTGCTTAAGAAGATGGAAAGGGAGGGAAAGATCGATCTCCAGCGAAGCCAGATCAAGGTAAATAGCTTGTGATTCCGGATTTAGCCCGTCCGTAATGCCAACAGAATGAATAAGATTTTTCCATTTTTGGACTGGATAGGAAAGTACAAATGGTCCTTCCTTCCCAGTGATCTCCTTGCAGGGATCACGGTGGCCATCGTACTGATCCCTCAGGGTCTGGCCTATGCCCTGATCGCAGGATTGCCTGCGGTCTATGGCCTGTATGCGTCCATGGTTCCCCTGGTTGTCTATACCCTGTTCGGGACCTCAAGGGCCCTCGGGGTGGGGCCGGTGGCCATGGACTCCCTTCTGGTGGCCGCCGGGCTTGGGGCGATAGCTTCGGTGGGTCCGGAGAATTACATCGCTATGGCCATCGTCCTTGCCTTTCTGGTAGGCGGCATTCAATTTTTCCTGGGAATCTTTAGGATGGGATTCCTGGTCAATTTTCTTTCAAGACCGGTGATCAGTGGTTTTACTTCCGGGGCCGCCCTGATCATCATGTTTAGTCAGCTGAAATACCTGCTTGGCATAGACATGGAAGGCAGCAGCCAATTGCACCTGGTCCTCTGGAACGCTTTTCAAAAGATAGGCGAGATCAACCCCTTTGACCTTGGGATTGGTATTGTAGGGATTCTCCTTATGGTGCTGCTCAGGAAATGGAACAGGAAGCTACCTTACATTTTGATCGTGGTCATCCTGGGCATCCTCTCTGTGTATTTTCTCCAGCTGGTGACCAGAGATGTCGGGATCGTGGGAGAGATCCCCAGGGGCCTGCCTTCGGTCGCCCTTCCCGAGCTAAGCGGGGGCGTGTTGATGGACCTGTGGCCCATCGCCCTTACCCTGGCCCTGGTCGGCTACCTGGAAACGATCACCATTGGCAAAGGTGTGGAGGACAAGATGAACGGAGACCGGCTCAAGGCGAATAAGGAACTGGTGGCACTGGGCCTGTCTAATATGGCCGGTTCCCTTTTCCAGTCCTACCCGATCACCTCCAGTTTTTCCAGGTCTGCCATTTACTACGAGTCCAAACCCAGGACCAATCTCGCAACCCTTTTTACGGCCTTAATGGTCCTCCTTACCCTGCTCTTTCTCACCCCCTTGTTTTACTACCTACCCAATGCCGTACTTGCCAGCATCATCATGGTCTCTGTGTACGGGCTGGTAGACATCAGTTATGCCCAAATTCTCTGGAAGTACAGGAAGGACGAATTCCTGGTTCTGATCACCACCTTTCTCCTGACCCTTTTTGTCGGGATCATGGAGGGCATTCTGACCGGTGTCCTGATCTCCCTGCTGCTTATGGTCTACCGCACTTCTAACCCACATGTGGCGGTCCTGGCCAATATCAGGGGAACTCCTTACTACAGGAATGTGGATCGTTTTGGATCGGATGCCCTCCTGAGACCCGATCTCTTGATCGTGCGGTTTGATGCCCAGCTTTATTTCGGGAATGCCAATTTCTTCAAATCACACCTTATGGAACTCATCCACCAGAAAGGCCCTGCCCTGAATGCGGTGATCCTGAATGCGGAGTCGATCAACTACATCGATTCCTCAGCGACCCAGACCTTGAAAAAACTCATTGAAAGCCTGTATGAAAAGGGGATCCACTTCTTTATTGCAGGAGCCATAGGCCCGACAAGGGATATCCTGTTCTCGAGTGGGATCATGGAACTGCTTCCCAAAGAGTGCCTTTTTGTGGAGACGCGGGAGGCGGTCGAGTTCTTTGATGATCCCGCCAAAAAGCAGGAGTTGAAGGACAGGGTAGCATATCAGCGGAATCCCGTTGGTAACCAGGGTTACCGAAGCTAGCTCATTATCCCTTATTTTTGCAGTGATAAAAGTAGAGAAAAGATGACCATAGAACAGATTTATACAGGTTGCCTCGCACAGGGGGCGTATTATATAGAAAGCATGGGAGAAGCGGCTATTATCGACCCCCTCAGGGAAGTGTCGCCCTACATCAAAAGGGCGGCAAAGGATAAGGCCAGGATCAAATACGTCTTTGAAACGCATTTTCACGCCGACTTCGTCAGTGGGCATGTTACCTTGTCCAAACAGACCGGGGCTCCCATAATTTACGGGCCTAATGCGGATCCCTCCTTTGAAGCGCATATCGCTGAGGACGGGGAAGAATTCAAGATAGGCGACCTCACTATCAAGGTCCTGCATACACCCGGTCATACCATGGAGAGTACCACTTACCTCCTCAGGGATGCCAAAGGCAAGGACATCGCCATATTCTCAGGGGATACCCTTTTCCTGGGCGATGTGGGCAGGCCCGACCTGGCACAAAAGGCCGCACACCTCACCCAGGAGGAGCTCGCAGGGCTGCTCTACGACAGCCTGAGGGAGAAGATCATGCCACTGGCGGATGATGTCACGGTTTATCCAGCACACGGGGCGGGATCCGCCTGCGGAAAAAATATGATGAAGGAGACCGTAGATACTCTTGGAAACCAGAAAAAGATGAATTACGCCCTTCGGGCAGATATGACCAAAGAGGAATTCGTCAAAGAAGTAACGGAAGGCCTGTTGCCTCCCCCTAAATACTTTCCGCTGAACGTTAAGATGAACAAGGAAGGATACGAAGATATTGGCGAGGTATTAAAGAGAGGAACAAGGGCCCTTAACCCTGAAGAATTCGAAGTACTTGCCAATGAAACAGAGGCCATCGTCCTGGATGTGCGCACTCAGCAGGATTTCGTAAAAGGACATATCCCCAGATCGATCTTTATCGGACTCAATGGGGATTTTGCACCCTGGGTCGGCGCCCTGATTGCCGATGTCACCCAGAGTATTTTACTGGTGACGCCCGAAGGGCAGGAGGAAGAGGCGGTGACCAGGCTTTCAAGGGTGGGCTTTGACCATACCCTCGGCTATTTGAAAGGGGGATTCGACTCCTGGAAGAAAGCAGGCAAGGAGATCGACACGATCGATTCCAGACCAGCTCAAGAGCTTAGCAAAGAACTCTCCGATAAAAACACCACTGTGTTTGACGTCAGAAAGGAATCGGAATACAAATCGGAGCATCTGGTCAATGCGGAAAACACCCCCCTGGACACCCTCAATGAGCACCTGAGTGAATTTCCGGACGATAAACCCTTCTACATGCATTGTGCAGGCGGGTACCGTTCAGTGATAGCGGCGTCCATCCTCAAGAGCAGGGGAATCCACAACCTGGTGGATGTAGGAGGAGGATTTGATGCGATCAAGGCTGCCGGGATGGAGGTCACGGATTACGTATGTCCTTCCACCTTATGACAGATATCATTGATTGTTAGGGCTGGTTTGGCTAGTATTGTTCTGTGAGTAGGTATAAATGGATAAAGTGGATCGGGGTATGTATTCTCTGTTTGGGGCTTGTATACCTCATTGCCCTGGTCACTTATCACCTAACCTGAAAATAAGAAGATATGAAAACTAACATGGGAACCTTGGACAAGATCATCCGCGTGGTAGTCGCTTTAACCGCGGCAGCCCTGGTTTATTACGATGTGGTGCAAGGCGTGTACTCGTATGTCCTGTTAACCATTACCGCGATCTTCCTGTTTACAAGTTTGATCGGTTTTTGTCCACTTTACGGCATTTTCGGCATTAATACCTGCAGTGTAAACCGAAGAGGTTCCTAAGGGTGGGCATAAAGGTTTAAAGAACCGGTCCCCTTCTCTGAATGCACTCATAGCGGGCCCCGGCCGGATGAGGTATTGAAAATTCCTATATCGACATTTGTAAATTTAGTACAGTCCCCCGTTTCGTTAGGGGGATTTTCTTAATTTAGACATGACAATCATAGAAAATGCTTAAAAATTTCATTCGGAGTGTAGGGGTCATTAACGTCATTTTACTCCTTGTCGTCCTCTCGATCATTGTCGTTTCCGAATATATGTACCTGACGGGCAATAAGCTCGACGCGATTTTCATAGCGTTCTGGGCGCCGACCATTCTTGGTTTTATGAACTATTTTAAATTCAGGAAGTGATGGATTTTATTCTTGCATACTCCATCTTCGTCGGTCTGATCTTCGTGGTCTGGATGCTCTTCGTCATCAGGATGTACAAAGAACTCAACAAGAAGCACTAAGCGGGCTTCCTCAGAAATCTCTAGTTTATTTCCAACAGCTTCTCACGATTCCTGAGCACATAGGAACTGATCAGTCTCCTGTCTTCCAGGGTTTCCTTTTGTGGGGTAACAAAGGCCAGGAGATCTTCCATGGAGGAGACCTCGGTTTCCTTGGGAATAAAACCATAGCCGTAATACAGACCATCCCTCACCACTACCAGCGCATCTTCCCCAGGGTTTCTGCCTCTTTCCTTTATGATGAAGTTCTCCCTTTCCGAGGTGAGTGATGCGATGGCCTGCTGTACCTTTGTATTATAATCCGCAACGCCCTCGTTGCCCCTGCAGATCCCGTCACACGGACCCAGTCTGAAGTGGTTGCAAGTAGAGACCCCTTCCTGCAGGTGGCAGTATTTGGGACAAAGCCCAAAACGACGGCAGAGATTTTCCAGGAGTTCCCTGCACTCCGCCAAAGAATAAAGTACCACCAGAGGGTTTGGCACACTTCCTGTTTTTGAGGAAGCCAGGTGGAGAATACCCTCCCTGTCCTCATAAGAAAAGATCGATATCCCCTGCACTTTTCTCTTCTGTGCCCTGTTGTAAAGGGGATACAGCCTTTTGATGGCCTGGTTCTCCATGAGCAGGGCTACGAGTTCATTGCCAGACAGGTCGTATTCTATTTGTTCGGTGGCACGGCACATGCGAACCTCTTTCTCACTTCGGTCATAGAAATGGCCCAGAACCCTTTTCCTGATATTCTTGGCCTTGCCTGTGTAGATCACTTCTCCCTTGGCATTCTTGAAGTAGTAAACACCCGGTGCCTGGGGGAGCGTTTCGTACTGCCCTCTGGACAGGGAAGGCGGGAGGGTGGCCTCCTGGGACCTGGCATTCAGGAATCTCTTGAGGGTAGTTTCTATACCGGAAGAGGCCATGATTTGTTCGAAGAGAATAACGGTGGCCTGTGCATCACCCCTTGCCCTGTGCCGGTCCTCAAGGGGTATGTTCAGAGAAGTGCATAATTTTCCAAGGCTGTAGGACCGGAACCCGGGAAATACCGTTCTGGCCAGTCGAACTGTACATAACTTCTTCCTGGAAAAGGGAATCCCGAGTTCGTTGAATTCGTTCTTGATGACGTGGTAGTCAAAATTCACGCTGTGGGCAACAAATATGCAGCCCTCCGTGATCTTCAGGATCTCCTCGGCAAGATCCCTGAAAGGAGGAGCATCGCGTACCGTATCATTGTCAATTCCCGTGAGTCCGGTAATAAAAGGCGGGATCTCACATTCCGGGTTGACCAGGGTGGTGAATTCCTCCAGGACCCTTCCACCAGAATGTTTGAAGATGGATATCTCCGTGATCTTGTTCCCCCGGATCCCGGTTCCTGTGGTCTCTATGTCTACAATGCAATACACCCTGGGAATTTCTTCCTCCTAAAGGTAACGCAAACACGAAAAAAGGGCAACATCCGTTGCCCTTTCTCTCATTTCATTTTCAAAGCACGGGAGATTCCCGCGAATGATTTAAGAATTGTCTACCACTTTTGCCGAAGACGCATTCTTCTTTACAGAGGCGATACCGTTCGCCATGGAGGAGGCGGATGCATACATCTGGCTGGCGCCGATCTCCTGGCCATTGGAGGCCTTCAGGCTAAAATAGGGTTTGCCGTTTTTGGCAACTTTGCGCTCGAACATCCCGTCGTTTTTGGAATTTTTTCGAACGGACTCAATGCCATTCTCACAGGCTGCCTTGGTCTTGTAAGCTTCACTGGTAAGGATTACCTGACCGTTACCCGCTTTGAGGTTAAATCTGAATTGACCTGATTTGTCTTTTTTAATTTCGAATTTGCCCATTTTGAAGTATTTTGAATTTTTCCAAATTTACTATTAAATACCATTTTTTTTAAGCAACAGACAAAAAATAATCCACATTTTACGGTGGATTATTGCTGTTTTATCAGATTTCGTGACAAAAAAGGTCCCTGAAATTAAAGTACTACTACTTTAAATCACGGGAGAACCTTTCAATCTCTTTTCTATCTTCTGTTTTTTCTCTGTAAGCCTTTTCATGAGATCCATGAGCTCAGGATCTTTCGTCTTCTTGTAAATCTCGTTCAATGCGAGGATCAATTCTTTGGCATCCCTGGACGCCTGTACCCTATCACTGGTAGACATATGGCTCATTTTCATGTTCTCAAATGTCTCTGCTCTTTTCAGTAAATCCATATTGCTGTAATCTTAAACCTCTGAAAAGATAGGAAACATTTGATTGGAGTCATCACCCCCTATTCATAAACTTTTCCTATTATTTCCTTAAAAAAAAGCTAAGCACCTTAGTGCATAGGAAATGTTACGCCCAGAGGATCCCTGATAAAATATCGTGGCGAATTCAACAACTGGATTCCTCAACTACCGCCTGAGCTCAGTTCGGGTCTACTACCGTAATGAAATTCTCCCGGGTCTGGGTGTTGTTTCCTTCACTGTTGATAGCCGTGAGGGATACATCGTAGGTTCCGGGGTTGAGGTACTGAATAAAAGGTTCTACCTCCGTACTGCTGTCCGGTGTGCCCCCGGGGAAGGACCAGAGGTAAGAGGTTGCATTGAGAGATCCGTTGACAAATTGTACCCGGGTCCCTGCGCGTATGGTGGTGGCCAGGGCGTTGAATTCAGCAATGGGCGGAGTGCTGCGTTCGGGCGTAGTGTTGCCGTCGTCATTGGAACACTGCAGGTGAAGCAGTAATATCATAAGACCGATAAGGATCCTGAAAGATTTCATACACATAGATTAGGCCCTAAAAATAGTAATTTCCGCAATGGTTTCGCAAATGATCTCACCGGGTAAAAAGAGCCTCAGAAATTCCTGGCATAGGTCAGGGAAACGTATTTGTGCGCCCTGGTTCCTTTCGCCTCAGGGGTCAGGATGCGGTAGCCGAAGCGATATTCGTTCTGTCCGAACCGGTGGTGAACATCCAGACCTGCAGTAAAAAGGTGTTTCAGGGCATCGATCAGGAAAATGGAATCGTCCCCGGCCGCATTTCCTTCCAGCATGGCATTGTGGGCCACATAGCGGTAATCGGCCCTAAGACTGAAATAGATCTCCCTGGATGTCGCTCCTATGCGGTGGTGTGCCATGCTCGATCTCAGGGGGTCCCGCCTCCCGAAATAAGAGATCCAGGTGAGTTGCCCGTACTGATCACGTGTTCCAAAGGCAAGCTCTGGCTGAATCCCGGTCCTTACCGAGAAAGGCAGGGGGGCGAGGGTCCATTCCCTGTAATAGTCCACGTAGAGGTTGGCATGGGCTGTATTGTTCATCTCCCCGGTCCATACAGGAGGGTCCGATACTACGAAGATCTTGTGGTACCACCGCTGGAATCCCCCGGCACCTGAATTATTGCCGGCAATACCCAGGAGGAGGCTGACATCCACGGCCTGGTTTTCCTTCACCCTGGACCAGCCTGTCCTCAACCCCAGGAAACCTACGTAGGGTCTGTCCTGTTCTGAAATTTCTCTGGCCTTGATATCAGCAGGGGTATAGACCTCCTGTCCGAGTTTCAGGGTGATTTGCTGGTTCTCATCTCCTTTTTCCCAGGTGCTGAGTCGCCTGGTATATGAGAGAAAAAGGCCGGAGGAATAGTACCTGTCGCTGAGCGCAAAGAAGTCGTTGTCGTGCTGTAAACTGAGTTGGTGATTCGGTTCATTATTCCTCCGCGTACCAGTGGTAATGGTCTGGGAATAAAGTGGATTATTTATCAAGGTGACCAAAAGCAAATATCCCAAAGGAAGACTGCCATATAGACCAAAGAGAGTTTTGAGAGATGTAAGAAATTTAGGGATCAAGAAAATGTTTTGGAGGGGAAAGATAAAAATACTGAATATATGGGCCGAATTTTTAATCCCCGGCTTTCTCGATTTTGTTCAGGCTGTCCATCTCCTTCCTAAATCTCAGAATCATAAAACTGTCGAGTTCCTGAGAGATGCTGTCCCTCATGCGCCGCCAGTTGGCTGCATTCATTTTGCCGGTATATTCGCGGATTTGGTTAAACCTTTCCAAATTGTACCTGTTAGCCTTCCAGGCTGCTTCCGTGCTTTCCTTGTGTTTGAGGTCCTGGAGGTAGATACCGATGCCGAAGCCGATGATCACCACCGCCAGTATTAGAAGGAATTTGGAATTAGTCAACTTCAAAACAGAAATTTAGGACCTCTAAGCTAGCTTAAATAAAGAAGAAGTACATGAAAAGTCTTTGATATATACTTTTATGCCGTTATATGGCCTGAGGAAGTTAGTAAATAGAGATTTCAAAATCCTTTGAAAAAGGTATGCTTCGTTACGTTGCAGGGAGATTACCGCGCTTCGTGCGCTGTTCTCCTGAGATCAAGTACTGCAAACCTGCCTTTGCCGGTGGCAAAGCAGTTTATTTGTTCTCCCGGAAGCAGATTTTCAGCCTTTTTCTCAAACGAGGGAGATTACCGCGCTTCGCGCGCTGTTCTCCTGAGATCCCGTCCTGCAAACCTGTCTGCCGGCAGGCAGGCACAAACCCGGCTTTGCCAGAGGAAAAGCAGTTAATTTGTTCTCCTGGAAGCAAATTTTCAGCCCATTTCTCAAACGAGGGAGATTAACGCGCTTCGCGCGCTGTTCTCCGGGTCTCCGATATTGCAAATAAAAATACCCATTGCTGGCGCAATGGGCTTATGGAACTTTTGCTCTAGATTTTGATCGGGAGATTACCGCGCTTCGCGCACTGTTCTCCTGAGATCCCGTCCTGCAAACACAAACCTCGCTTTGCCAGGGGCAAAGCGGTTTTCCGTTTCCTAAATCCTTAACAGAGCAAGCTCTGTACGGCCTCAGAAAACGAAAAACCCCGCCTTTTGGCGGGGTTTGTGAGTGATCGTGGAGCCGGGGAGAATCGAACTCCCGTCCAAACAAGCAATACCACTGCTTTCTACATGTTTAGGACCTGTTCGGTTTTCGATACAGGGCTGACCAGGAACCGCCTACCCTGTACTTAGCTTCTTTGATTTTGAACCCCCGCCGAAGCTACGGGGATCCTATGTTGATTTTTATGGTGCCCCGGTGCGGATCGCCATCAACAAGGGCTATCCCGGGACATCTCGCTTCCCTGCCTTGCAGGGACGAGGCTATATCCTACTATAATTCAGATTAAGCGGCAAGAGCGTAATTAGATTCGCCATTTAAAAGTGTGAAATATGAGATTTACGAGCTGTATCCCAGCGCTCGACATGCTTACAATGCCATTGGTCTCGCTGTCAAAACCAGTCGGCCCCAATATGTTAAAGAACGTTGTCCGATAAAAAGGATTGCGAAGATACCAAAAAGTTTGCGCACCGCCTTAATTCCGTGTAATTTTGAGCAAATTCCATACCAAATCCTATGATACATTTCGGAATCATCAGGGAACGCAAAAACCCCCCTGATAAAAGGGTGGTCCTGTCACCGGGAGCCTGTCAAAAAGTCCTGAAGTCCTTTCCGGAGGCTGAAATAACGGTGGAATCCTCCCCAATTCGAGTCTTTGCGGATCAGGAATATCGACAGGCCGGTATTCCTGTATCCGATTCTGTTTCGGACTGTGATGTACTCATAGGGGTTAAAGAGGTACCCATCGAGGCCCTGATCCCGAACAAGAAATATTTCTTCTTCTCCCATACCATCAAAAAACAACCCTATAACCGAAAATTACTGAGAGCCATCCTGGAAAAGAACATAGAGCTTTATGACCACGAGGTGATCACCAATAACAAAGGCATCCGCCTTGTGGCATTTGGCCGCTATGCAGGGATCGTGGGATCCTATAACGGTATGAGGGCACTTGGACTCAAAACCGGCACCTTTGAGATCCCGAAGGCAGAGACCCTGAAAGACAGGGAATCCCTGATCCGGGAGTTGAAGAAAGTAGATGTACCCCCGGTAAAAATCCTGCTCACAGGGAAGGGAAGGGTAGGCAACGGGGCGAAAGAGATATTAGAGGGAATGGGACTTAAAGAGATTTCTGTTGCTGACTATCTCGGAAAGAATTTTGAAGTCCCCGTCTTTTGCCAGATCGATGTGCTCGATTACAATAGGCGAAGGGACGGGCAGGATTTACCCATGCAGGATTTCTTTGACCATCCGGAAGCCTATGAATCCACCTTCATGCGGTTTGCCAGGGTCTCTGATCTCTACATCGCTGGCCATTTTTACGGACAGGGAGCACCTTACCTCTTCACCAGGGAAGATGCGAAGGATCCCGGTTTCAAGATCCGCGTGGTGGCCGATATCAGCTGCGACATAGACGGACCCGTGGCATCCACCCTGAGAGCTTCTACCATTGCCGATCCCATCTATGGATATGACCCTGAAAATGAGGTCGAAACGGATTACCTCAATCCCCGGGCGATCGCTGTCATGGCTGTAGACAACCTGCCTGCCGAGTTGCCCAGGGACGCCAGTGTAGGGTTCGGGGAGACCTTTGTGGACCACGTGATCCCTTCCTTTTTCAACGGGGATGCCGAAGGTATTCTCGAAAGGGCAAGGATGACAGAAAACGGAAGGCTTACTCCCAGATATGCCTACCTCCAGGACTACGTAGACGGGAAGTAATCCCCTCTATTCAGGAAGGAGTTCCCAGGTCACCACCGGTTGTGTCTTCGGGGCCGTGTACGCCCCAAGGGCCTTTAACCGCAGATCCAACTTCCCCTTCCTCTCCAAGGTCTTGATCTGCAAAAGGATCTTCTTCCCGGCTGGAATCTCAAAAACAGGTGGCTTACTGTAAAAGGTGTACCCCATCTGGTTTTCAAAAAGGAGATCGCTGCTAGAACTATTTTCGAGTTCTACCTCCAGGATATCCGTATTTGGGATGTAAGCTACCCTGTGGATCTTTATACAGGCCTTGAGTAGGGGTACCAGGAATTCTGGCCTTCCCACAAACAGAGAATTGTAAACCGCCACAGTACGCCCTTCAAAGAGGGCTTCTCTCAGGCTTCGAGCGCTCCTTTCCTTTGCGAAGACCAGGGTAACCGGCCGGTGGTTTCCCTTTTCCAGATAATCCCAGTCGATCAACCCGTGAATATCGCTCGTCCCCATGATGGTGAGATTGTGCTCCAGGGCCAGGGCCAGGGATTCCTCCGCATAATCAAACGTATTGATCACCTCAATCCCGTGCAATTCTCCATTTTTGATCCGGGTTCGCTGAAAATCACTCAGGATGGGGTTGCCATCCGGATTTTGTGCATACCAGGCGGGATGATTCCAGAATACGAAGGCACCTTGCTTTTTTGCTTCCCTGAAGGGTACTTCTGCATTTTCATCCAGTAGTGCGTTCGCATCCGATATAAAAATGGCATTGCTATGTCCTATGGGGGCATTCCTCGTGATCTCCGAACCGTGAATGATCAGCAGGTCATGGTCCCGGGCTTCCTCCAGGGCCAGTTGATAGGACCGGTTGCGGTCCGGATGCGGGATGTCTTCCCTGTGAGGTTGATATTCGAGGTGTTCCGTAAGGGAGATGGCATCCAGCCCTTCCCTCAGTGCTTCCATAACCCTGATAGACGGCCATACCTCCCCGTCGGAAAAGACGGTATGCTGGTGGAGATCACATTTCAGGGTCTTAAAACCGGGAATATCCGGGAAAGTGAGGGCTTTGCCATAGGCGTGCTGGTGATCTTGTGAATTTGCGTCTCCGGACCATAAGAGAGCTATTAAAATAAGAAAGGAAGGATACTTCATGATTTTTGAGATTAATTGAATGCTTTTTGATGGAAATTAATATATTTCAAGTTCTTAAAGGAACATCCCACGTGAAATTCAATTGGATCCTTTCCAATGAGTTGGATGAAAGCATCCGGCGATATTGCATAGAACTGGAATACCAGCTCCGCCCGAAAATAACCAAATTCCTCATGGCCAGGCTGGAAAATGAATGCAATGGTGACTTTTCCTGTTTCCACTTCGATGTGGACCTGATCACTAAGAACATTACGATCTCTCCTGAAACACCTGCGCGTTTCTCCCGCAGGATCGAGGGCGATTTTGAAAAAGAGATCAACACCTTCTGTTGTACCTGACCCATCGTGGATCCTGCCTCTTCGTATATCCTGGAACAACCGGAACCGTACAGGGCGATTTTACTTCACCTCCAGTCTGTAGTGCAGCAAACCATTCCCGCGGTCGATTTGAAATACAAATGGCGTATCCCATTTTTCTACCTGGAGGGAAAGCCGTTCTGTTATCTCAACCGCTCTAAAGATTACGTCGATATAGGATTTTTTAAGGCCGCCTACCTGACGGTCCATACAGAACTCATGGTGACCGAAGGACGAAAAGTGATG
The DNA here is from genome assembly GCF_010671595.1 of Muriicola jejuensis. Classification (GTDB taxonomy): domain Bacteria; phylum Bacteroidota; class Bacteroidia; order Flavobacteriales; family Flavobacteriaceae; genus Muriicola; species Muriicola jejuensis. Next base: position 141,585 of record NZ_JAABOP010000002.1, read on the forward strand.
AAATCCCTGCGGTACCGTTCCCTGGAAGAGATCGATGATAAGGTGTTGACCGACGTCCTTAAAGAGGCCTATCAGGTCAGGCATAAAAAATTTTACCGCTGAGCAACGGATGCTTAGTCCAGGCTGTTGATCGTACTTCTTAATTTAGTCAGATCGGTAAGCAGTTTCTCCAGTTTGTCAAGCGGAAGCATATTGGCCCCGTCACTCTTGGCATTGGCCGGATCGAAGTGTGTTTCCATAAAAAGACCGTCCACTCCTGCGGCAATCCCTGCTCTTGCCATCGTGCCGATCAGGGCGGGCCTTCCCCCGGTAACCCCGGAAGACTGGTTGGGTTGCTGGAGGGAATGGGTCACATCCAGGACCACGGGTGCATATTGCTTCATGGTAGGAACACCCCTGAAGTCGACGATCATATCCTGATAGCCGAACATCGTTCCCCGGTCCGTGATGATCACTTGTTCATTTCCTGAATCCGTGACCTTTGCTACTGCGTGCTTCATACTTTCCGGACTCATGAACTGGCCCTTTTTCAGGTTAACGACCTTCCCCGTATGGGCCGCGGCAACGACCAGGTCGGTCTGGCGGACCAAAAAGGCTGGAATCTGAAGTACATCCACGTATTCTGCCGCCATGGTAGCATCGGATACCTCGTGTATGTCCGTTATGGTAGGGACTTCAAACGTCTCAGAGACCTTTCTCAGGATTTTCAGGGCTTTTTCATCTCCTATCCCCATAAAGGAATCCACCCTGCTTCTGTTGGCCTTTTTAAAACTTCCTTTGAAGACATAGGGTATTTTAAGCTTGTCGGTGACTTTTACAATATGCTCAGCGATCCGCAGAGCCATATCTTCCCCTTCAATGGCACAGGGACCTGATAGCAGGAAGAATTGACCGCTGTTTTGATGTTTGAGCTGTGGGACCCGGGTAAAATCCATGGAAAATATTTTCGGCAAAGGTAGGAATTTGGGGCCACTTATCCGGAAAGGAATTCAATACGGAACCCCCTCAGAACCAGTCTGCTAAAAAAAGCACAACTTTAGTACCCAATGCCGAAAATAGCAGTATCTTTGCGCGCTCAAAACAAGAAGACAACTGTGACTAAAAATATTGCCATCATTGCCCACGTAGACCACGGTAAGACCACCCTGGTAGACAAGATCCTGCATTTTTGCCAACTCTTCCGCGAGAACGAAAAGACCGGAGACCTCATCCTCGACAACAACGACCTGGAGCGGGAAAGGGGGATCACCATCGTTTCCAAGAACGTATCGGTAACCTACAAGGGTACCAAGATCAATATCATAGATACTCCCGGCCACGCCGATTTTGGTGGGGAAGTGGAACGGGTACTCAATATGGCCGACGGGGTCCTCTTGTTGGTGGATGCCTTTGAAGGGCCGATGCCACAGACCCGTTTTGTGCTGCAGAAGGCATTGAGCCTTGGGCTGAAACCCTGTGTGGTGATCAACAAGGTAGACAAGGAGAACTGTACCCCTGAGGAGGTGCACGAGAAGGTATTCGACCTCATGTTCGAACTGGGGGCCGAAGAATGGCAGCTCGATTTCCCTGTGGTCTACGGCTCTGCCAAGCACAATTGGATGGGTGAGGACTGGAAGAAACCTACTGAAACCATTGAGCCTTTACTGGAAATGGTTATTGAACACATCCCTGAATTTAAACCTGAACAAGGGAATACACAGATGCTGATCACCTCCCTGGATTATTCTTCCTTCACCGGTCGAATAGCCATTGGACGGCTACAAAGGGGCAGTCTGAAGGAAGGACAGCAGATCGTTCTCATAAAAAGGGATGGTACCAAGGTAAAGTCCAAAATAAAGGAATTGTACACTTTTGAAGGCCTGGGTAAAATCAAGGTTTCAGAAGTAACCACAGGAGATATCTGCGCGATCGTAGGCTTGGAAGGATTTGATATAGGGGATACCGTTGCCGATAGCGAAAATCCGGAAGGCCTGAAGACCATCGCCATTGATGAGCCTACCATGAGTATGTTGTTCACCATCAACGATAGTCCTTTCTTTGGGAAGGATGGAAAATTCGTGACCTCAAGGCATATCAAAGAACGCCTGGAGAGAGAACTGGAAAAAAACCTGGCCCTCAGGGTGGAAGAAACAGACAGTGCGGATAAATTCATGGTTTATGGCCGTGGGGTACTCCACTTGTCTGTTCTGATCGAAACCATGAGAAGGGAAGGCTATGAACTTCAGATCGGGCAGCCCCAGGTCATCATTCGCGAATTTGACGGGGTTAAATGCGAGCCTATTGAACAACTGACCATCGACTTGCCTGAGGAAGTATCCGGAAGGGCTGTGGAAATGGTTGCCATGCGAAAAGGCGAAATGGTAAGTATGGAATCTAAAGGCGAACGGATGGTTTGTGAATTCCTGATTCCCTCAAGAGGGATCATTGGTCTTCGAAACCAATTGTTGACCGCAACTGCCGGGGAAGCTATCATGACACATCGCTTTCTGGAATATCAGCCCATGAAAGGCGATATTCCCCAGAGGCAGAATGGTTCTCTTGTTTCCATGGAGAATGGGAAAGCTATCCCTTATTCCATTGATAAATTACAGGAAAGGGGAAGATTCTTTGTAGATCCGGGTGAGGATATCTACGAAGGACAGGTCATTGGAGAGAACTCAAGGGGGGATGATATGACGGTCAATGTCACAAAGACCAAAAAATTATCCAACGTTCGTTCTTCAGGGGCAGATGATAAAGCCAAGATCGTACCTGCCATCAAATTTTCCCTGGAGGAAGCTCTGGAATACATCCAGAAAGATGAATATGTGGAAGTGACCCCAAAGCACATCCGCCTGAGGAAGATCCACCTGAAAGAGGTGGACCGCAAGCGGAACAAGTAATAAAAAAGCGCCAACTCGGCGCTTTTTTTGTGTTCTTTCAATCCAGGGTGATCGGGTGGTGTATGGCTGCGGCTGCGGCTCCGATGATCCCGGCGTGGTTCTGCAGCCCGGCAGGGATGACCGGGGTCTCAATGGTGATAAAATCCTTGTATTCATCAAAATCCTTGGAGGTGCCTCCTCCCAGGATGATCAGATCCGGGGAGACCAGGATCTCTACGTATTGCAGGAAGGTATTGAACCGCTTACCCCATTCCTCATAGGTGAGGTTCTCATTCTCCTTCGCAGAGGCTGCGGCCCAGGTCTCGATCTTGTCGAATTCTTTATATGGGATCTGACCCAGCTCGAAATTCGGGATGAGTTCTCCATCCCAGAAAGCACCACTGCCCAGGCCCGTACCTATGGTGATCATCACTACAAAACCTTTTTTACCTCTCCCCACCCCGTAATTCATGGTGGCATAGCCGGCAGCATCCGCGTCATTGATCACCGTGACGGGCAAGCCTGTGGCCTCGGTGAAAAGTTCCTTTACATTCACGTTGACCCATTTCTTGTGGAGGTTGCCTCTGGACTTGCAGACACCGTGCCTCAAGGTGGTGGGGAAGCCACAACCGATCGGCCCTTGATAGTCAAAGTGCTCAACGATCTGCCTTACCACTTTGGCCATGGGTTTGGGTTTGCGGGATTCAGGAGTGGGGATCCGGAACCGTTCTGTCAGCATCTCCCCGGTTACCGAATCTACCAGGGCACCTTTCATTCCCGATCCTCCGATGTCTATTCCCAAAACTGTCATACGAACTGTGTCAGTAGGCGAATCTCGCCTGGTTAGTCGGCCATAAAAGTAATAAAAACAAAGAGATGAAATGATAATGAACCTAGATCCTCTCTTCCTCTCTCAGATGATCAAAAATGAGTTTCCCCACGGCAGATAGCTGTTCCCTCTCCGGAAAAGCCAGCCATTTCATCTCTGCGATCTCTGAGGCGGGCTGCAGTTCGCCTGAGAACCCGGCTTCGTAACAGCGGATTCGGACAAATACACCGGGAGGTTTTTCATCGGCCTGTGCTTCAAAAGAACCGAGGAAGAGGAAGCTTTCTGTTTTCAGGGAAACCTTTAATTCTTCCCGGATCTCCCTGCTCAGCGCCAGGATGTCGGATTCCCCTATTTCCCTTTTCCCACCGGGAATATAGAACAGCGTCTTGTCCATACTTCTTACGCACAGTACTTTTTTGTCCCTCACCAGAACCCACCCCAGTTTGTCTATGACGTTCTGTGAAGGTTCCACGTAATAGTCGATGGAGTTGAGCGAATGGTTTGGGTCGATCGCATCCAGGAATCCGTCGATGAATTTCCCAAAGCCGGTGAGCATGCCCAGTTTTTTATTCCTTCCCAGGGCACTGGAGATCGTCTCATCCCGGTTGCCGAAAGGGTAGCCGCCTTTCCGCACCCAGAGGAGGTTGAGGAGGTGTTGCATGAGCACATTGCCAAGTTGGTCTATGGAAATGGCGATCTTCAGTAAATATTCCCCCACTCCCGTGATTCCCTTTCTGAACAGCTGGTGGAAAAGTCCATATAGAAAGCCGATAGGGCCTGTGAAGACCAGCAGGACCAGGGAGATCAAAAAGAGCAGGACCCCGAGCAGGGGGTGTATTTTCTTGTCTGGGGTTTCCTGTTTTTTCTTCCGTATCAAGAATCGACCTCTTTAATTCTGTGCATCGGTGGTCGCCAAAGATCTTTTATGGATCCAGTACCACATCAGAAAGATAAGAGTAAGACCCAAAAGGACCAAGGCGAGGATGTAAAACAGGCGAGACAGGGAGAGGTAATTCAGAACGGGAAGGAGCACAAGAGGGGAGAGGAACTGCCCGAGGAACCAGAATGTGGTGAGCCTGCCGATCTCTTTTCCACGGATCTCCTGGGGTGCCAGGTGCATGACCCACAGATTGGCGTTCGGGATCATCAGCCCCATGCCCAATCCTGCCAGCAGTGTTCCAAGGAGTACCACGGCGTATGAATTTCCCATTGCCATGGCGGCAAAGGCCAGGGCCATAAGGAAATATCCCAGGGCAAATATCTGCCGGAATCCGAGCTTGTCCCTGATCCGGCTGTATGAAAAGGAGGATACGGCAGAGAACAAGGTGCTTGCCGCTATAGCGATCCCTATCATGGCATTCTTTTCCACGCCGATTTCCTTGAGGTAAAATGGGATCTGGACCGGGATAATAAAGAAAATGATCCACATGAGCATCACATTGACAAAGATGAGCCAGATAATACGGGGGGATTGTATCCCCTTAACGGTCTCTGAGGTCTTTACTTCCCTTTTAGGTTCCTTCAGGTACAGGGAAACTGCCGGCAGTATCAAGAGGGAGAAGAAATAGAGCAGGAAAGGGACCCTCCAACCGACATCGGCCAGCACCCCTCCCAGGGTGATAAAGAGGATGCCGGCGAGCGACATCACAGCGATCTGCAACCCTGCGAACTGTTGCCTCGACTTACCCTGGTAATAATCGGCTACCAAGGTCGTTACGATCGTCATAGAAATACCCACTGATATACCGAGAAGTGCCCTTCCGGCCAGGATACCATACAGATCGTCCAGCCAGTACCCAGAGGTGCCCCCGATCGCAAAGAGGACCAGCGCAATGCCCAGTAATTTGAGTCGGCCTGTCCTGTCAATAACGATCCCCGCCAACATGGCACTCAGGGCGATAAAAAGGCCGGGAAAGGACAGGGATAATTTCACAAGCCCCTCACTGTTAGGGACATCCGAAAAGGATCGGGTCATATCGGGCAAAGAGGCCGAGACGGTGATCATGGACATGATCGTGAGGCTGCTCACCAGCAACAAGGTCGCCTTTACCTGCCAGGTCTCGGATTTCATACAAAGGGTCTTTAAGGGCCGGATCTGCAAAAACGGCCCATGGGTTAGGGAATGGTATTTTAAAGGACCAGGATCAGGCCATCTCCCCTTTCATCAGCTTGGGAAGCATCTGTTTGAAATTTTCCTTTTTATTGAGATGTGGCAATTCCTCTGAGGGCTCATCAACCCCCAGGAATTTACAGAGGGGTGCCCATCCGTCACGGACGTCGTACACCAGTAATTTTTCTTTCGGGACATAGTTCTTCACCTCCGCCAGGTGATTTTCCCATACCTTTTTAGCATGCGCCTTGTCTTCGAACTGTCCACTCATCTCCCCCGCAAAAAATGTTTTTTTAAAGAACTTGATGCACTTTACCACATTCCGTGCCCGGCTGCTGAAGAGGAGCTTGCCCATCATTTTTAACTTTTCCCCTGGTGTTTGGGGTCCAGCCCTGAAAACTGTACTGTCCACGCTCTTGTACCAGGCCTCAAAATCCCTAACGGTGAGGATCACCTTGGCATCCGGGTAACGTTTCATGTGTTCCTTGTACCAGGGATATCCGGGAAAATCCACGGTGGCATCGTATCCTTTGTAGAGACCGTCCCAGTCGGTATCTCCGGTCTCAGAAAGGGTTTTCCAGTAATGGAGGTTATGGGGATTTACCAGGAGTTCCTTCATGTGATATACATGGTTGAACCCCAGCATTTCGAGGGATTGCTTAAGCGTTGTGGTTCCTGTCCTTGGGAAACCGGCTCCGATGATTTTAATTGACATGTCGAATTGTTTTTGGTTGTATGTATTATTGTACGGGTTCTTCCTGGTTGGCAGGTACTTCCAGAACAAAGGGTTCTGGCTGGGGGATCACCGGATTGAGGGTTTTGCCCGCAAATGCCGGATGTTCTTTTGGGTATAAAGTGGCTCTGAAAAGCCCAAAAATAAAGGGTCCTGTGGGTTGTGCAGGAGATCCGTCAGGCAGGGTGTAATCGAATTTGTAGGGTGTCCAGTACTCCCATACCTTCTTACCGTTCTCATCCACTTCTATAAGCCTGCCCTGCATACCCTGGGTGATAAATGTATGCCCGTTCTTCAATCTATGAGCTCCCGAGATGAAGGCTGAATACATAGAATAAAGATCCGGGGCTTTATACGTCCAGTCGGGCTCATTAGGGCCAAATGTCCCACCCTCACCGAGCTCGTAATTCCCATTATCATCAGAAGGAATCGCCCATTGAAATACAGCAGAATAATTCCCTACATCCCCTATGGCCACATCCATTGCCGGGGTCATATTCCCTGCCAGGGAGGCCCACATATTGGGCAATTTATTATCGGGATGCGGGATATCGTTGTTGTAGACCATCAGGTTGCCTTCTCCGGGATATCCTTTAGGAATCCATTTGCTGTCGTGCTGGCCGAAGAGTTTTTGGTCTTCCTTCGAGCCTTTTCCGTAATTGGCCGGATTCCCCCATCGGTAAAGCAGTTCGCCTCCGTGTCCCCATCGCCCTCCTGAGCTTCCTTTGGCTTCCTTTGTGGTGGTACTGTGGTCGATCACGAGGATCTCCCCATAACCCGGGACACTGATGACGATCTGATCCAGTTCCGGGTTGTAGGACACGGCATTGGTATGGGTCACGTCCGATCCCTGGTTATCTACGGTTGCATTGGAGGTCAGGAAGCCCATTTTCTTCATCTCTTCTATGCGTTCAGCGCTCATAGGTGAGCCGGCCTCTGCGCTGTGAGTATTGATGTTGAGTTTTCGGGGATGCTCTGCTACCTTTCCGTAATTCTTCTTATCCGGATACAACTCCTGTACGAGATGGTCGCGCATCCTCCATTCCCAGACGATCTTGCCTCCTTTGGGCCGTGTGGGTTCAATTTCTATGATCTTGTCGAGCCAGATACCCGCATTGGGCACGTGTTCGGGATCCATACCAGCTTCTATGGCCTCTTCTTTGCTCAGGGCGTCATAGGAAATCGCAAGGATATGCCCGTTGGGCATGATCTCCATATCGTGGTGGGTGAGGTAGGTTTCACTGAAATATTCGAAATCCCATACCAGGTTGCCATCCCAGTCGTATTCCCGTATCCTGCCGGATTGGCCGCCGGCCGCAAAGGTTGTAAAGTTCTCCTCCCTTTCCATCCGGATAAGGTGGCCGTTAGGCTGGAGGTAAGAGTTCATGGAATTGAGCTCTGATTCCCACGTGTGAACCACTTCTCCCTGTTTGTCTACCAAAAAAGTAAAGGTGCCGGTTGGGGGTTCGTAGAGGACATAGCCTTCTGTGTCCTCTTCCGAATCGTATATAAGGCCGCGTTCGGCCAGGGCTCCGGACATGCTCCGTACATCTTCCGGATTCCATTGCCGGACCTCCGTGGCAGCCACTTCGGCCTTTGGAGGAGTGTCTGTTTTACAAGAAAGTAAGGAAAGGAGCAGGAGGGAGCAAGCGAAAGAAATCGTTCTCATGTTGGTTTTGGTTGGTCTGTAGGGAAAGATACGGTTTTTTCCTTGATCTTGACAAGAAATCACCGCGGAAAGGATGGTAATCAGACCGCTTTTTGTACGACCTCAAATACCTTGGCCCCGTCGCATTTGAGGGTCTTGGAGGGATACTTCAGGATGAGGGCATAGTCGTGGGTGGCCATCAAAATAGTGCGCCCGGTCTTGTTGATTTCCTGGAGGACCTTCATCACTTCCACGCTGGTCTGGGGATCGAGGTTGCCGGTAGGTTCATCTGCCAGGATGAGTTCCGGATCGTTGAGCAGGGCGCGTGCGATGGCTACCCTTTGCTGTTCCCCTCCCGAGAGTTCGTGGGGGAATTTGAACCCCTTGGTCTTCATCCCGACCTTCTCCAGTACCTCCTCTATCCTGGCATTCATGAGGGCAGGGTCTTTCCAACCGGTTGCCTTCAGGACAAAAAGAAGGTTCTTCTGGATATTCCTGTCCGGGAGCAATTTGAAATCCTGGAATACCACCCCGAGTTTTCTTCTGAGGTACGGGATGTCCTTCTCCTCCAGTGTTTTCAGGTTAAACCCTACAACCCTTCCGTGTCCGTGTTTCAGGGGAAGGTCTGCATATAAGGTTTTCATAAAACTGCTCTTCCCGCTCCCGGTCTTGCCGATGAGATACACGAATTCACCTTTCGTCACTTCGAGATTGACGTCCTTGAGGACCAGGTTCTCCTTCTGGTAAACAGCTACTTCCTTAAGGCTTAAAACGGGTTCTTCCATCTTACTTTTTGTTGATATAAAAGTAATAAGTTCTGCAGGATTAAAAGGGAGGACGTCCTAAAAAACTTTTTCTTTGATTCTATTATACTGCCGGTTGATATTTGCCGTTACTAAGTCAAATACGGTAATTCTCAAGAGCTCTAGAACACTATGCGAATGATAAAGACTGCCATAACCCTGGTGGCCCTCGGACTGCTGCTCATCAGCCACGCCCAGGAATCAGGGATCTACACGGATGAAGACCGGATGTTCCGGGAGGCTCTGGAATTGTACAATAATCGCCAATATCAGTCGGCCCAGACCCTGTTCGAAAAGATAGGTTCCCAGACCCAAAACGAAAGCACCGCAGCCAACAGTGCCTATTATGCGGCCAATGCGGCCGTGCGCCTGAATCAGGTGGGTGCAGACCGGCTTATGGAGGAATTTGTGGAGAACTACCCCACCTCTACCAAGAGGGATGCAGCCTTCCTGGATGTTGCGGACTATTATTTTGAGAATGGGAAATATCCCTATGCGCTGAAATGGTATCAGAAGGTGGAGCCTGGTACAGTCCCTTACAAGGACCGGGATCGTTATCATTTTAATATGGGGTATTCCCTCTATGCGGCCAAGAAGCCCGAAGAAGCCAAGGCCTATTTCAACAAGGTCTCCAATTCGGCCAAATACGGGGCCCAGGCGAAATATTACCTCGGGTTTATCGCCTATCAGCAGGATGATTACGAAGGGGCGAGCCAGCGATTCGACCAGATCACCGACCAGAATCTCCTGGACGAAAAACTCTCGTATTTTCAGGCCGACCTGAATTTCAAACTCGGGAATTTCGAAGAAGCCATTGCTCTTGCCAAAAAACAACTCCCCGTTTCAGACAGACAGGAAGTTTCCGAGTTGCACAAGATCATAGGCGAGAGTTATTTCAACCTCAAACAATACGCAGAGGCCATTCCCCACCTGGAAGCCTACCGAGGAAAACAGGGTAAGTGGAACAATACGGATTTCTACCAGCTCGGATATTGCTATTATCAGCAGAAAGACTACGCCAATGCCATCCTACAGTTCAATAAGATCATAGGGGGGAAGGATCCGGTAGCCCAAAATGCCTATTACCACCTGGCTGAGTGTTACCTCGAGCTAGACAAGAAACAGGAGGCCCTGAACGCCTTCAGGAATGCCTCCCAGATGGATTTTTCAACTGAGATTCAAAAGGACGCCCTGCTCAACTACGCAAGGCTGAGCTACGAGATCGGGAATGCCTATGAACCGGTTACCGATGTACTGATGGCCTACCTGGAAAAGTATCCCAAAGACGAGCACAGGACGGAGGTCCAGGATCTCCTAGTGGATTCCTACCTGACCTCGAGGAATTTCAAGGGAGCGCTGGAATTACTGGAAGAAAACAGGAATTTCGCCAATAAGTCGACCTACCAGAAAGTCGCCTTTTTCAGGGGCATGGAACTTTTTACGGAAGGGGATTACGCAGAGACCGTTGAGGTGCTGGATCGGGCTGTAAAGAGCGATGCGGATGCCGTGTTTACAGCCAGATCGAGATACTGGAAAGGGGAAGCCGAGTACCTGCTCAACCGCTTTGACCAGGCCCTGTTGGATTTCATACGTTTCCAGCAGAGCCCGGTAGCTTCCGGTACCGTGGAGTTCAGGGAGCTGGATTACAACCTGGCCTATACCTATTTTAAACTCAGGGACTATAATTCTGCCATTCCGTATTTCCGGAACTTCGAGAACAAGAATTCAGGAGACCTTAAGGGACAGGATGCGGTGGTACGCCTGGGAGATTGCTACTTTGTGACCAGGGAATACGACCCAGCGGTAAAGGCCTATTCCCGCTATATCTCCGCCAATGGGTCGGAGAAGGATTACGCGGCTTTTCAAAGGGCTATCAGCTATGGATTTATGGGCAGGAACGAGACCAAGATCACCGAACTGAAAGACTTCAAATCCCGTTATCCCTCATCCACCCTGAATGACGACGTCCTTTTTGAACTGGGGAACACCTACGTAAGGGAAAACAAGGAACAGGAAGGCCTGAGGGCTTACGCTGAGCTGGTTGACACTTACAACGGCAGCAAACTGGTTCCCGAGGCACTCCTGAGGCAGGGCCTGGTCCATTACAACGCCAACAGGAATGAAGAGGCCCTGTCTCAATTCAGGGCGGTGGTGAGCAAGTACCCAAGGTCGGAGGAAGCGGTACAGGCCGTGAACACGGCAAAACTGGTGTATATGGACATGGGGCGCGTGAACGAATACGCAGCCTGGGTCAGGAACCTGGATTTTGTGGAAGTGTCTGATGCAGATCTGGACAATGCCACTTATGAATCTGCAGAACAGCAAAACCTGGAGAACCGCAAGGAGGCTGCTATCCGTGGGTTTGAGAACTATATCAGGGATTTTCCATCCGGCAGGCACATCGCAGATGCGCACTTCAAGCTTGCCCAGCTTTATTTTGGTGAGGGGAAAATGGACGAGGCCCTGCCGCATTACCGCTATGTCGCAGACCGCGGGGGCAACGAATACAAGGAACAGGCGCTGACGAGGACCTGTGAATTGCTTCTGGCTAAGGGAGATAACGCCAAGGCCATGGAATACCTTCTCCGCCTCGAAAGTTCGGCCGACATCCCCCAAAACCGAACCTATGCCCAGCAAAACCTGATGAGGTTGTACTACGGACAGCAGGAATACCAGAAGACACTGGCCTATGCAGACAAGGTCCTGGCTACCGTTGGGATAGACGACAGGATCCGGAGTGATGCACAGGTAATGATCGCCAGGTCGGCCATGAGGACGGGAGACGAATCCAGGGCCGAAGAGGCTTATGGCCGGGTGTTAAAGATCGCTACCGGGATCATTGCTGCCGAAGCCCTGTATCACGATGCCTATTTCAAACAGAAACGCGGGGCACTTGAGGAGAGCAATACGGCCGTTCAAAAACTCGCCAGGGAATATTCAATCTACAAGGAATGGGGAGGAAAGGGACTCATCTTGATGGCCCAGAATTTTTATGCGTTGGGGGATGCCTTCCAGGCGACCTACATCCTGGAAAGTGTGATTGGCAATTTCTCCCAGTATCCCGAAATCCAGTCAAGAGCCAAAGAAGAACTGGGGAAGATCAAGGCCAGGGAGGCCGAAAAGAACGCTTCCGTAAACCCCAACGAGAATTAAATTAACGCAAGTGTATTATGGCCAGAAAGATTTTATTCGCCTTCAGTATAGTTTTCAGCGCAATTTTAGGGGTTTCCGCCCAGGAAAGGGACCTGGGAACTGAAACGGTGACGGTAGTCAAATCGTATACCCCTACCATTTCAGATGCCTTTAAGATCAGGTCAGTACCCGTGATGAGCGATTCCATCATTCTCACAAAAAAGAAGATACAGTACAGCATATTCTCCGTCCCGGTGGCTTCCACCTTCGTACCGGCCAAGGGAAAAGCGGCCACAGTCCAGAAATCGGCCCCGGAAAAACTGTACAACTCTTCCCTTTCCTTTGGGCTGGGTAATTTTAACAATGCCCTCCTGGATTTCTACACCAGTCGTGACTTTGATAGGGGAAATCAAAGAGTGGATGTAGGTCTCAACCATTTCTCCTCTCGGGGAGATCTGGATTTCACTCCTTTGGATACGGATTTCTACAATACGGCCCTGAACCTCAGTTATTCCAATAAGGGCCGTGATGGCAGCTGGGGACTTTTTGGAGGTGGCAGCCATCGCCTTTACAACTGGTATGGGATACCCGAGGGGGTCTTTGACGAGGCGACCATTGCAGGGATAGACGAACAACAGCAATACTACAGCGCGGAACTGGGTGCCCGCTTCGAACAGAGCGAATCTGTCCTGGGAAGTGGTGAATTCAAGGTAAAGCGATTCTGGGATGAGGTCTCCTCGGCAGAGAACAGGGCCTATCTCACCACCAACCTTGAATTCCCTTTGAGTCAGGATTCCTTCTCCCTCGGGATTCTGGTGGACTATGTGGGGGGAGAGTTTGCCAATGCCGATGTCAACAATACGGCGAATACCGCGGGGATCAATTATTCTCTGTTCCAGGCGGGGATCAGCCCCAGTATCCTCATCGAACAGGACCAGCTCAGCCTCAGGCTGGGAGCCCAGCTCGTTTACGGAATGGATGTGGAGAACAGTGACAGCAACTTCTATATCTACCCACAGGTATCGGCAACCTATGAACTGCTGGAAGATCTTGTCATCATCTATGGAAGTGTAAAAGGGGAATTGAGGCAGAACTCCTATGCGGATTTCTCCGAGGAGAATCCCTTTGTATCCCCAACCCTGACTGTACAACCCACAGACCGGCAATACGATGCGCGCATCGGCTTCAAAGGACAGCTCTTACCAAATCTGAGTTATGATGTCAGGGGTTCTTACAGCGCAGAAAACCGAAAGCCCCTCTTTAAACTCAACCCACAGAACGATTTCAGGGATGATGATAAAGGGTATACCTATGGGAATTCCTTCGAATTATTTTACGACGATGTAAAGACCCTGAGTGTTTTCGGGGAACTCAACCTGGATATCAGCCGGAATTTTTCCCTGGGTGTCAACGCCTCCGTGCGGGATTACGATACAGAGACCGACAACCCTGCCTGGAACCTCCCCAATGTGGAAGGGTCCCTTTTTATGGATGTGCAGATCGATGAACGTTGGTACGCCGGAGCCTCCCTTTTCTACGTGGGCGAACGGGAGGACCTCTTTTCGGTGGCGGCGCCTAATACACCACCTTCGGATTTTACTTCGACCATCCTGACGCTCGACAGTTATTTTGACGCGAATGTCCACCTGGGGTACCGCTTTAGCGATCAGCTATCGGTGTATGCACGGGCAAGTAACCTGGCGAACAACGATTACCAGCGGTGGGCGAATTTCAGGGTCCAAAGCTTCCAGGTCCTGGCAGGTCTTACCTATAAATTTGATTTTTAAGGAGTACATGGCGTAAGCCTTCTTCGCGCTTTCAGACACCAATTAAGGCTGACAGAGGCCCTTTGGTCGACTTTTAGGCGACGCACGGGGGTATTCGAGGTCCGGAAAGGATACAATCCTTACTTTTATGGGAAGAAAACCCAGGGATGAAAGGGCTGTTTTCACTTATTTGTTTCCTCCTGATCGGGACCGGAGTGGCTTTTGGGCAGAACCTGGTGCTCAACCCCAGTTTCGAGGAACACAGGGCATGCCCTGAAAAACTGGGCAACTTTAACACGGACCTCGTGAGCTGGACTACACCTACCCTTGGTTCTACGGATTATTTTCACGGATGCAGCGATGCTATGGGTACCCCTGAGAACTTCAACGGAACCCAGCTTGCAGATTTTGGACAGGGGTATGCCGGATTCTACCTCTACGCTCCGAATGACTACCGGGAATACATGCAGGCTACGTTGTCATCGCCCCTGGTGGAGGGAGTCACCTATGAGCTGAGTTTCTTTGTGAGCCTGGCCGAGCGGTCGGATTTTGCCATCAACGCCTTTGGGGTCGTCTTTTCCAATGAACCCCTGCAGTTTGAGATCCAGAAAGACCTTTCCAAACACCATCTCTATTCGGACCCCAATAACCCCTTCAGCTACGTGGAGATAGGGTACTCACACTTTGCCAACGACAAGAAAGAATGGATGCTGGTCACCACCTCTTACACGGCCAGTGGAGGGGAAAGGTACATGACCCTTGGGAATTTTAAGAACAACGCGCGCACGCGTAAATTTCTCATCAAGAAGGATGCAAAACAGGGGGCCTATTACTATGTGGACATGGTTTCGTTGATGCCTCCCGATAATGGGAAAACCGGAGTTATTGCCGGGCGGACGGCTGGCGAAAGTACCCCAAGCCTGAACACTCCCCACCTCTTCCAGCACGTATTGTTCGATTTCGACGAATACCACCTCCTGGATTCTGCCAGGGAATACCTGAAGGAGACCTTTGATTTCCTGATGGCAGACCCGACTCTGCATATTGTCATTCACGGGCATACGGATGGGATTGGGCTGCCGGAATACAATATGAAACTGTCAGGGAACCGGTGTAAGGCTGTGGTCGACTATTTTACGGGCCTGGGACTGCCTGAGGCCCGCATCTCCTGGAAGGGCCATGGAGGCAGCCTTCCCGTTGCGGATAACGCAACTCCCGAGGGCAGGCAACAGAACAGGAGGGTGGAATTCATCCTCACCAGGATGTAAAAACCATGTTTAGTAGTCTGAGTAGGATGTCGGGTAAAGCAGCAAAATATCTGCCTTATTCACATTATTGGCATAATAAGGATTGTTCCACAATTCATTCCATTTTGAAGTGTCAAAAAAGACTTTCCATAATGAGTCTCTGGATGCCATATCTTTGAACGTGGTCATGTACATGAGGTTAGGCATCCTGGATCCTGCTATAACTTCCCCGTAGAATACAGCATGGAACCCGACATCTTCAAAAAGTGTGACCTCACCCCCTTCATTGAACATTTCCACTTTATTCTGGAAGAGAGCTTCTGTTGGGGACTCATAGCTCCGGAGTTCATATACCCTTTTGTCTCTTTCTCCGGTAACGGAGGAAGGACGCAGGTAGGGCATTTCCTTAAACGGTTTCATGATTATGACCTCCAGCCTCTCATAGGGCGGTGCATCATAAGGAGCATTAATGAATGACTGTCCATCTTTCTGCAGGACAGAGTCTTTTGAAAGAGCTTCCCCTAATTCGCCGAATCCTTTGAGGCCCTTGAATGCGTATAGCAAATAGACCTTTTGGGTGCTGTCCTGTTCCGAGGGGATATTTTTAAAAACCCCTATATCCTTTAGGCCATTTCTTTTCATAGCGGGGATCAGGGCGTGTTCGAGATAGGAATCCAATTGCCCTTCCTGTTCCGCATCGGTGAGGTGGTAGACCCTCAATTCAAATAAACTCTGATGTGAGGCATCCTCCTTCTTGGATGGGCTGCATTGTATTAAAATCGTTGAGGAAGCAAGGAGAAGGAACCCGATCAGGATATGTGTTTTTTTCATGGGAGTTAAGGTGGATGATTCTCAAACATACTCGATTTTCTGTCTATTTCCTATGCACAGCCTATTTCTTGCCTTTTTCCGGGGAGTCTAAAGGATATTCTTGAGACGAAACAAGGGTAATTATCGCAGAATGACGACCTTTACGAAAATTAAGGAATCCATGGACCTGAATTTAGCAGTGTTGATAGACGGGGATAATATCCCTTCCGCCTATGTCAAGGAAATGATGGAAGAGATCGCGAAGTACGGCAATCCCACTATCAAGAGGATCTATGGCGACTGGACGAACCCCCGCCTGGGGAAATGGAAGAAGGTTTTGCTGGAGAATGCGATCACCCCTGTACAGCAATACGGGTATACGGCAGGGAAGAACGCCACGGATTCTGCCATGATCATCGACGCCATGGATATTTTGTACTCCGGCAAGGTGCAGGGGTTCTGCCTGGTGAGCAGCGACAGCGATTTCACCCGCCTGGCCACCCGTCTCAGGGAAGCCGGGATGATGGTCTTCGGGATCGGCGAGAAGAAAACACCGGATCCTTTTATCGTGGCTTGCGACAGGTTTATTTATATTGAGATTCTGAAAAAGCAGTCGGAAGAGATCTCCTCGGATCCGGAAGACAGCAGGTCGGGCAAGAAGAGCGGGGTCGACAAGATCACCCGCAAAGACATTCAGCTGATCACGGATACCGTCGATGATGTCGCAGATGATGACGGCTGGGCATTCCTGGGCGATGTGGGGAGCCTGCTGCAGAAGAAACAACCCAATTTCGACTCCAGGAACTACGGGTACCAGAAGCTGACGCCCCTGATCAGCGCCCTGGGGGAATTCGACGTCGAGAGGCGTGAGGATGCCAAAGGCCGCAAAAAACTGATCTATGTAAAGATCAAGGAAAAAAAAGGGCGGGGTTCCCGAAAATAAGTTATCCCTCCACCACCTTACCTTTGTATCTGGTGAATTCACTATTTTTGGAAGCCTGAGATCGTAAGATCCTGCATCCGTGAAAAATCCAAATATGAAAAAGACATTCCTTCTATCCCTCGCACTGATCATCGCATCCTGTCAGTCCCCTAAAGAACCGGCAGATCTGCTGGTGATCAACGCCAACCTGTATACCGTAAATGAATCCTTTGACAAGGCTGAGGCCATGGCGATCAGGGATGGGAAGATACTGGCTGTAGGCCGTTCGGAAGATATTACAAAGGCGTATGAAGGCAAGGAAGTGATGGATCTTGGCGGGAAGACTGTGATCCCCGGATTCATAGATGCCCATTGCCACTTCTACGGCCTGGGCCTGAACCAGCTGAAGGTAAACCTCGTTGGGACAAGCAGTTATCAGGAGGTGCTTGAGCGCGTCCGGGACTTTCAGGAAAAGAATCCTTCCAATTTCATACAGGGAAGGGGATGGGACCAGAACGACTGGGAAGTGAAGGAGTTCCCGACCAAAGAAGAACTGGATAGGCTATTTCCCGAAACGCCGGTGGCCCTGGAAAGGGTAGACGGGCATGCCTATCTCGTGAATCAGAAAGCCCTTGACCTGGCAGGGATCACCGCGGAGACCAAAGTTTCCGGTGGGGAGATCATCAAAAAGGACGGGAAGATCACAGGGGTCCTGGTAGACAACCCCATGTACATGATCGACGCCATCGTCCCTCCCCCGACCAGGGAGATGGACATCAAGGCTCTGCAGGATGCCGAAGGGATCTGCCTGGACTACGGCCTGACCACGGTGAACGATGCCGGCCTGATGCGGAATACGATCGAACTCATAGACAGCCTCCAGCAAACGGGAGACCTTTCCATCAGGGTCTATGCCATGGTTAGTAATACGCCCGGGAACCTGGATCATTTCCTCAACGTGGGGATCATTAAAAATGACAGGCTCAATGTGCGTTCTGTAAAGGTCTACGGGGATGGTGCCCTGGGTTCAAGGGGAGCGGCCCTGAGGGAGCCCTATTCTGACCAGCCCGGGCATTTCGGGGCCATGGTCACCCCTGTAGAGGATATCGAAGCCCTTGCCATGCGTCTGGCCACCACGGACTACCAGATGAATACACATGCCATTGGGGACTCGGCCAACATAGCCGTGCTGCGCGCGTATAAAAAAGCCCTGGAAGGAAAGCAGGACAGGAGGTGGAAGATCGAACACGCCCAGGTGATCACGGAGGCCGACTTCGACTACTTCAAAGAAGGGATCATCCCATCCGTTCAGCCTACCCACGCCACCAGCGATATGTACTGGGCCGAGGACAGGCTGGGCGAGGAACGCGTGAAAGGCGCCTATGCATTTAAAACCCTTCTGGATAAGGCCGGGATGGTAGCCCTGGGCACTGATTTTCCGGTAGAGCAGGTGAGCCCCTTCCTTACATTTTATGCATCTGTAGGCAGGCAGGACCTCGAGGGCTATCCCGAGGGAGGTTTTCAGATCAAAGATGCGCTTAGCAGGGAAGAAACCCTGAAAGGGATGACCATATGGGCTGCCTATTCCAATTTTGAGGAAGATGAAAAAGGCAGTCTGGAACCCGGAAAGTTTGCTGATTTTGTGGTGCTGAGCGGGGATATCATGACCGTTCCCCTTAACCAAGTCTCTGAACTGAAGGCCGAGCAGGTCTATATTGGAGGGGAAAGGAAAAAGTAGGAAAATAAAAAGCCGAAGCGAGAGCTCCGGCTTTTTTATTTCCAGGTAAAACAATTACATCACAAACGTGATAGGGACAGCCACCCTTTCGGTACCCCAGCCCATAACGAGGTGAACACCGCCATCCACTTCCTGGAAAGTCATGGAAAAAGCATCCAGGGATTCATCTCCCTTGGAAACTTTGGCCTGAACGCGGGCTACGTCTCCTGAATCCTGGTAAAAATAGGATCCCCACTGATTCAAGTTCTTGTTCAGCACAATGGTCCATTCGTTCTCCCCCGGGATGGTGAAGAGAGAATACGTACCTGCTTCAATATTCTTCCCGCCTATGGTGGCTCCTTTGTAAAAAGTGATCTCAGCGGCTTCGTTGGCGCCTGTCCTCCAGACCTTTCCGGCCGGGGCAAGGTCGGCCACGTCGCGTCCCTTGAGCTGTGGCCTGCTGTAGATCACCCTGACCGCCTTGTCGGAGATCTTGTAATCGGAGGGATAGGAGGCCATGTCCATCGGACTTTTGTCCATGCCGCTGAATTCCTGTGCAGCCATTTCAGCGGAAAAGACCATGGCGCACATCAATAAGGTAAGTGTAAGTACATTTTTCATAAGTTCGATTTTTAGTTCCTTCAAAGCTAATCGCTATGCTTGTTGGATTTTTATAAAGAGTCGTTAAAATTTGAACTTCTTACATTTCGTTCTGTGAGTAATCAATAATGAAAATTAACATTTCAATATTCACTTAATACTCTTAATTAAGTAACATATTGAAACAGAAAGTACAATAGTGTTTTCTATTTAAAAGTATATCTTCATCTTTGCCTTCTCTAATTAAAACAGTGGAGTTGTATGTGTGGAATTGTTTGCGCTTTTGAGTTAAAGGAAAGTACGGAGGTTTTAAGGCCGCAGTTGTTGGAAATGTCGAAAAAGGTCAGGCATCGCGGTCCCGACTGGAGTGGGATCTACGCTGATGAGAAGGCCATCCTGGCCCATGAGCGGCTCGCTATTGTGGATCCTGCGTCCGGGAAACAACCCCTGGTCAGTGAGGACGGTGCCCTCATCCTGGCCGCCAACGGGGAGATCTATAACCACAGGGAACTGCGCAAGCAGTTTGAGGGAAAATACCAGTTCAGGACCGAATCGGATTGCGAGGTCATCCTCGCACTCTACCAGAAAAAAGGCCCTGCCTTCCTGGATGAGATGAACGGGATTTTTGGGTTCGCGATTTACGATACGACCAGGGACGAGTATTTTGTGGCGAGAGACCATATGGGGATCATTCCCCTCTATATGGGTTGGGACAAAAATGGGACCTTTTATGTGGCCTCCGAACTGAAAGCCCTTGAAGGGACCTGCACAAAGATTGAGCTTTTCCCTCCCGGACATTACCTCCACAGCTCGGACGGAGAACTAAAGAGGTGGTATGAGCGCGACTGGATGGAATATGAGGCCGTGAAGGAGAACGAGACCAGTATAGAATCCATTCGTCAGGCCCTGGAGGCAGCTGTGCACAGGCAGCTGATGTCTGATGTGCCTTACGGGGTGTTGCTTTCGGGCGGACTCGATTCGTCCGTTACCTCGGCCATCGCCAAGAAATTTGCCCAGAAAAGGATAGAATCCGATGACACCACAGAAGCCTGGTGGCCCCAGTTGCATTCCTTCTCAGTAGGTCTGGAGGGTTCACCGGACCTGGCCGCGGCCCGAAAGGTTGCGAAACATATAGGGACGGTTCATCACGAGATCAAGTTCACTATACGGGAAGGGCTGGATGCCATCAAGGATGTGATCTACAACCTGGAGACCTACGATATCACGACCATCAGGGCGTCTACCCCTATGTACCTCATGGCCAGGGTGATCAAGTCGATGGGGATCAAGATGGTGCTTTCAGGGGAGGGGGCCGATGAACTCTTCGGGGGCTATTTGTACTTCCACAAGGCCCCGAACGCGCGTGAATTCCACGAAGAGACCGTCAGGAAATTGAAAAAACTCCATATGTACGACTGTTTGAGGGCCAATAAATCGCTCGCCGCCTGGGGTATTGAAGGCAGGGTGCCTTTCCTGGACAAGGAGTTTATGGATGTGGCGATGCGGATCAACCCTCAGGACAAGATGATCAACGGGGAGCGCATGGAGAAATGGGTGGTCCGGAAGGCCTTTGAATCCTATCTTCCGGAAAGTGTCGCCTGGAGGCAGAAAGAACAGTTCTCCGACGGGGTGGGATACAGCTGGATAGATACGCTGAAGGAAATGGTGGCCGCGGAAGTAAGTGACGAACAACTGGCCAATGCCAAATTCCGATTTCCCATCCAGACGCCTACGACCAAGGAGGAATTCTATTACCGCTCGATCTTTGAATCCCATTTCCCTTCAGATGCGGCTGCCCTATGTGTGCCCCAGGAAGCCTCTGTGGCCTGCAGTACTCAGATCGCATTGGAGTGGGATGAGGCTTTTAAGAATATGAATGACCCGTCAGGCAGGGCAGTGGCTAAAGTGCACGCAGACGCCTATGTAAAATAACACCATCCCCTAACCGGATCGGATTGAAGAATGCAGGAAGAAAGCACCCGGATGGGTGCTTTTTTGTCGCTAGCCCTGAACATTTCTTCCCCCTTAAAACAGGACAAAGATCAGCAGGATAATTCCTGTAATGATAAGCGGTCCCAGGATCCCCAGCACAAGGCCACCAAATCTGAAATCCTTTTGTTCCAGCTTCCCCGTACTGTACGCAATGGCATTAGGCGGTGTTGAAATAGGAAGGAACAGGGCAGTTGAGGCACTCAGACCGATCACCAGGGGCAGGACGATGGGATTTTGATAGGTGAGTATAATCCCCAGCGGGATCAGTACAGTGGCTGTTGCCGTATTGCTCATCACATTGGAGAGGATAACGGTTACAAAGGCAAAAAGGAGCACCAGGACAATAAAATTCAGGTCGAAATCTGCGATCTTCTCCACGTAGTATGCGGCCAGCCCTGTTTCTTTAATGGCTAACCCCAGGGAGAGTCCGCCTGCCACCAGCATCAGAGTATCCCAGGGCAGCTTCCGAACATCGTCAGCATTGACAATACCGCTCATGGTCAACAGGATAATAGGGAGAAGGGAGACCACGGAAGCGGGAATCCCGTGCAACTTCTCCGTAAGCCATAGCAGGAGAGTAAGAGCCAGGACACCCAGAACAATGCGTTTCTTTATCTTCTCAAATTTATAAGACTCATCATCGACGGGGATGGATTTTTTTTCGATCTCAATCACCAGCTTGTCCTTTTTTGAGAGGTATTTGCGGGACAACATCAGCCAGAATAAACCGGTCAGGATAAGGGAGAGCGGAAATCCGATCATCATCCACTCCAGGAACCCCATTGAGATCCCGTGATTGTTGAGCGCTTCAGCAGCAATGGCATTAGGAGGGGAGCCAATCAGGGTACCCATGCCCCCGATGGTTGCAGCCCCTGCGATACCTATGAGGATGGCCTTGGATATGGGAGCGTTGCTGTCAACGGTGTTGAGGAAGGGCAAAACAGAGGCGATCATCATAGCCGTCGTGGCCGTATTGGACATGATCATGGAAAACAGGGCGGTAGTGAGCATCAGCCCGAGAAGCACCCTCCTCGGGGAGGTCCCCAGCCTCGAAATACTGAGCTCAAAGACAACCTTGTCCAGTTGGGTTTTGCTCATGGCTTCCGCTATAAAAAAGCCTCCAAGCATCAGCCAGATAACGCTGCTGGACCAGGAATTTATATAACCTACATAGTGCTCCCTGACGTTTTCCGGATCGACCTGGGAATAGTGGCTGTTCATCGCAAAGATCAAAAACCCGAAGACCATCAGGCCTACCGCAAACGGTGGGATGGCCTCTGTGACCCATAGCCCGATGGCTAGAAAAAGGAGGAAGAGAACATAGACCTGTGCCTGGTCAAGGCCGGGTTCGTACATAAAATAGGTCAGAATAAATGAAAATATAATGCAGAGCAGGAAATAGATGACCCTGCTCTGTACATCAACCACCTTCTGAATATGCGACATCAACTTCAGTGAAACAGCCCGGGAATCGCTCATAATTCAAAAATTAAAACAATGCGGTAAAATTAGGCCTCAAAATGGGAAGAAAACCTAATATTTATCATGTAAAATTCAATTAAATCGTATTCCTGGACTAGAGTTGTGAATTGTTGTTAAATTGTTGATAACTTCACTGCTTCATTTGGCCGCTACCCCTATATTTCACGGGGTTTTCCTTATATTTGTGAGATTGTAAAAAAGCAGGCAATCCCAGAGGTTTTTAAGCGGATAAATCCACCGGATTTTGAACCTTCCAGGATTGTTTTTTTGCGTTTGAAAAACAGGGTCGGCAAACACCCTGGCAGAAAGTGAAACCTTAATCGATTGTATGAGCGAAGAGAAGAAGAACAGTTATTCAGCGGACAGTATTCAGGCCCTGGAAGGGATAGAGCATGTGAGAATGCGTCCCTCCATGTATATTGGAGACGTAGGCGTAAGGGGTCTTCACCATTTGGTGTATGAGGTCGTGGATAATTCCATTGACGAGGCGATGGGAGGGCATTGCGACACCATCAGCGTCATCATCAATGAAGATAATTCCGTCTCCGTCCGGGACAACGGAAGGGGGATCCCTGTAGACCTCCACAAAAAAGAAGGGGTTTCGGCCCTTGAAGTGGTCATGACCAAGATCGGTGCCGGGGGAAAATTCGACAAGGATTCCTACAAGGTCTCCGGGGGTCTCCACGGAGTTGGGGTCTCCGTTGTGAACGCCCTTTCCAACTCCCTTAAGGCTACGGTTTTCAGGGATGGCAAGATCTGGGAGCAGGAATACGAAAGAGGAAAAGCTCTGTATCCCGTGAAGAGCACGGGTACTACCCAGGAAAGGGGTACTGAGGTTACCTTTCACCCGGATGACCAGATCTTTACCCAGACCATAGAATTCAGCTACGAGACCCTGTCTAACCGCATGCGGGAACTGGCGTACCTCAATAAAGGCATCACCATTACCATCACGGACCGCCGGCAAAAGGACAAGGACGGCGAATTCATTTCGGACGTTTTCCATTCTGAGGAAGGGTTGAAGGAATTCATCAGGTTCCTGGACGGGAACCGGGAAGCCCTGATTCAGAACATCATCGCCATGGAAGGGGAAAAGAACGACATCCCTGTGGAGGTGGCCATGGTCTATAATACAGGGTATACGGAAAACCTGCATTCCTATGTCAACAATATCAACACCCACGAAGGTGGAACCCACCTCTCCGGTTTCCGGCGTGGCTTGACCACCACCCTGAAGAAGTACGCCGACTCCTCCGGGATGCTCGACAAGCTCAAGTTCGAGATACAGGGGGATGATTTCCGGGAAGGGCTCACAGCCATTGTTTCCGTGAAAGTGGCTGAGCCTCAGTTCGAGGGACAGACCAAGACCAAGTTGGGGAACAGGGAGGTATCCGCAGCGGTAAGTCAGGCCGTTTCTGAGATGCTAACCGATTACCTGGAAGAACACCCGGACGATGCGAAGATCATCGTACAGAAGGTCATTCTCGCAGCCCAGGCAAGGCACGCCGCCACCAAGGCCCGTGAACTCGTACAGCGCAAGAATGTGATGTCTGGCGGGGGACTGCCTGGTAAGTTGTCCGACTGTTCGGAACAGGACCCTTCCAAATGCGAAGTATTCCTCGTGGAGGGAGATTCAGCCGGGGGTACTGCCAAGCAGGGCAGGGACCGAAATTTTCAGGCCATCCTGCCCCTGAGGGGAAAGATCCTGAACGTGGAAAAGGCCATGCAGCACAAGGTCTTTGAGAACGAGGAGATCAAGAACATATACACCGCCCTGGGCGTGACCATAGGAACGGAGGAAGACAGCAAGGCACTGAACCTCGATAAGCTCAGATACCACAAGGTCATCATCATGTGTGATGCCGATGTGGACGGGAGCCATATCGAGACCCTCATCCTCACCTTCTTCTTCCGCTATATGCGGGAACTGATAGAAGCGGGCCACGTCTATATCGCTACGCCTCCACTGTATTTGGTCAAAAAGGGCAGTAAGAAGAGCTACGCCTGGAACGACAAGGAGCGGGACGCCATCTCCGAAAGTTACAAAGGAGGAGTCAGTATTCAGCGCTATAAGGGTCTGGGGGAAATGAACGCGGAACAACTCTGGGAGACCACGATGAATCCACAGTTCAGGACACTCAGGCAGGTCACCATCGACAATGCGACGGAATCCGACAGGATCTTCTCCATGCTGATGGGTGATGAGGTGCCTCCGAGAAGGGAGTTTATCGAGAAAAATGCGGTCTACGCCAACATTGATGCATAAAAACCGGCATTACACAACAAAAACTCGCCTCCCCAGGGCGAGTTTTTTAGTTTTAGGCAAAATTAGATCGATATGAAAAATCTATTGTTTGCTATCATGGGATTCTGCGTGCTGGCCGTGCAGGCACAATCCAATGTCAACGACCTTTTTGCGGCCGGGGTGGAAGATGCCGAGACCTTTATGAACGACTACCTGGCTCCGGTATCCGAAGGTGCCATTTACAGTATTGCGGGTTCCTGGTTCAATACCGGGGATGCCAAACCCCTGGGAGGTTTCGAGATCTCCGTGATCGGGAACCTCACCGGTTTTAAGAACAAGGAAGACAAAAAGACCTTTGTGCTGAACACGGCGGATTATCAAAACCTCCAGTTCGTGGACGGAAGTACATCAAAAACCGTATCCACGGCACTGGGAGATATTCAGGGTATACGCGTATTCGTGGAAGATGAGGTGGCCCCGGGGATAACCGTCAGGGAAGAATTTGAGTTGCCTTCCGGACTTGCAGGGGAAGACATCAACTTTATCCCTTCCGGCTATATTCAGGGGAGTGTAGGTCTGATCAAAGGGACGGAGCTCAAGGCGCGCTTCCTACCCAAGATCAATACGGATGATGTGGCCATTAGCCTCTTTGGGGTGGGGATTCAGCACGAATTCACCAAGCACCTCCCGGCAGACAAGATCCTGCCCATCGCTATCTCCGGGGTGATAGGGTATACCCATATCAACGGGACCTATGATTTTACTAACACCAGTATCATTGGGGGGTCTGATCAGCGGATAGACGCCAAGATCAATACCTGGGTCTTCCAGGCAGTGGTCTCCACCAAACTACCCATCATCAATTTCTACGGAAGCCTGGGTTACCTGAGCGGAAAGTCCGAAACGGCCATTCTCGGAACCTATGATGTGCAATCAGGGCCTTTTCAACAGACCTTCACAGATCCCTTTACCCTTGAGAAAGACGCGAGCGGGGTAACCGCCAACGTGGGTACGAAGTTAAAACTGGGCTTCTTCCGCTTACATGCAGATTATACCCTGGCAGAATTCAACAACTTTTCCTTTGGGTTGAGCTTCGGGTTCAGGTAAACCGATCCATTTACAAAATGAAAACAGCCTTCCCATCGGAAGGCTGTTTTACTATATAGAAAAAAGTCAGGGGATCTTTTATTCTCTCAGCGCCAGTATATTGCCTTGAATATCTTCAAGGACGGTGCCTTCTTCTGATGTCTTCATGCTCACTCTTTGTTCGGGCATATCGGTACCGGGATAGGAGATGGTGTACACACCGTTGTCTTCCGTCCAGCTGAAATCTGTCTTTACTTCTAACTGACTGCCTTCATAAGAATGGTATCGTCCCAGGTATACATCGTTAAATATCCATTCCTGCTTGCTGGTATATCTTCCGGCTTCCTGGTCTGTAATAATATCTACCTTGGTCCAAATTCCGATGATAGGGTCATTATTTTCCGGGATCTCAGTACAATTGCTCACCGAAATAATGGTGACGATAGCCAATAGGGAAAAGAGCTTTTTCAAAATGTAGGTTTTAGATTTGGGATCTGTTACAGGTCTCTAACGCCTTGAATTCCTGCTCTATTGCTATTTTTCGACGAACGGCATGCACGGGATCAAAAAATTCGACGAACGTCACACTTCCTATTGGAAAAGGGGTAGTGGTTCAGCTGAGTTCCGGCAACTTTCCCCGGGAAAATAATCCTCGGGAAGAGGCCCGCTAGTCCGTTAAAAATTGCTATTTTTGCGGCAGCTTAAGGTCGATGTGAAGGCTCGATTTCAATGGGGTTACCTCCCTGCTTAGCTCCCTTCCCATCACACAGATTAACACCAGAAAAAAATTCAAAATATGAAAGTTACAATTGTAGGTGCCGGTGCCGTCGGGGCCAGTTGCGCAGAGTACATCGCTATCAAGGATTTTGCATCAGAAGTGGTCCTCCTGGATATCAAGGAAGGATATGCTGAAGGAAAGGCCATGGACCTTATGCAAACCGCGTCCCTCAATGGGTTTGATACCAAGATATCAGGGACCACGGGCGACTATTCCAGGACCGCCAACAGTGACATCGCAGTGATTACCTCGGGCATACCACGGAAACCCGGGATGACCAGGGAGGAACTGATCGGGATCAATGCCGGGATCGTTAAAGACGTTGCGGCCAACCTGATCAAACACTCACCCAATGTGATCCTTATCGTGGTGAGCAACCCTATGGATACCATGACCTACCTGGTCCACAAGATCACGGACCTGCCCAAGGAACGCATCATTGGGATGGGGGGTGCCCTGGACAGTGCGCGGTTCAAATACAGGCTGGCGGAAGCACTTGGTGCTCCGATCTCCGATGTGGACGGTATGGTCATTGGCGGGCACAGCGATACAGGGATGGTGCCTCTGGCGAGGCATGCTACCAGGAACAGCGTAAAGGTCTCTGAATTCCTTTCTGCTGACCGCCTGTCACAAGTAGTGGAGGACACCAAGGTAGGAGGAGCCACCCTGACCAAGCTCCTAGGCACCAGTGCCTGGTATGCACCCGGAGCAGCAGTGTCTGCATTGGTGCAGGCCATAGCATGCGATCAGAAAAAACTTTTCCCATGTTCGGTCCTCCTTAACGGGGAATACGATCTGAAGGATATCTGCATCGGAGTACCCGTTATCCTGGGCAGGAATGGGATCGAGAAGATCGTAAAGGTCGACCTCGACCAGGCTGAGAAGGACAAAATGCAGGAGAGCGCCGAAGGGGTAAGAAAGACCAACAGCCTGCTGCAGGTGTAAAGAACCTCCTGAAACCAAGAGATAAAGCGTTCCCGGGGAACGCTTTTTTTCTGCTTTGAAATCCGCGAAATCCACAGGATTCCCGGGCCGGGAAATGACCTATAAATCATTCAAATAAATTGTCAGTTCCTCTTGGAAATGATATATTTGCACGCTATTTACGGAATCCATCAATTAATTAAAAAATCAGATGCAGAATAAAGGACTGATAAAGCTTTTTGCTTTTTTGTTCGGGCTGGTAAGTATTTACCAACTCTCTTACACCTTCATTACCAGCAGGCTGGAGGATGAGGCAGAAACCTATGCCACCGCCAGGATCCCTTCTACGGAAGACAACTACGTGGCCCAACGCGAAGCCCTTGAAGCCAGGTACCTCGACTCCATAGGGGACAACACGGTGCTGGGATACACCTCCTACAACGAAGCGAAAAAGAAGGAACTCAACAAGGGACTCGACCTGAAGGGGGGAATCAACGTGACCCTCCAGATATCCGTAAAGGACATCCTCAAAGGTCTCGCAGACAATACCAGGAACCCGGTCTTCAACAAGGCCCTGGCCGATGCCGACCAGGCTTCCAAGAACAGTGATGACACCTATCTAAACCTCTTTTTTGAGGCCTTTGACAATATCAAGGGAGATACCAAACTGGCATCGCCAGACATCTTCGGAAATAAAGGGCTCAGCGATGAGATCAACTTCCAGATGACCGATGACCAGGTAAAACCCATCATCCGGAGGAAGATAGACGAATCTATCGTATCTGCCTTTGAGGTGCTCAGGGAACGGATCGACGGTTTTGGAGTAACCCAACCCAACATCCAGAGGGAGGGTACTTCAGGGCGAATCCTGGTGGAACTGCCGGGAGCCAGGGATATCGCCAGGGCTCAGGACCTGCTTTCCAGTACCGCTCAGCTCGAATTCTGGGAAACATATGAGCCCGGGAATCAGAGCCTGATCAACTTCTTTATACAGGCCAACGAAAAACTGAAAACCCTCGTCGAGGATACAGGGGAAGAGCAGATCAAAGAGGCATCTGAGATCGATACCCTGCTATCAGACGTGGCTCAGGATTCTCTCGATCTGAATGCCGAGCGCAACCCCCTGTTTGAAAAAATGCAACTGAACGGTCCGGGCTATGCCATAGCGATCGCCGCCTTAAAAGATACCGCACAGATCGGTTCCTGGCTGCGCATGCCTGAGATCAGAAGATTATTGCCGGCGGATGTGCAGTTCACCAAATTCCTTTGGGAACGCCCTTCTCAAAATTCTGAAGTAGCCGCCCTTTACGCCCTGAAATCGAACCGGGAAGGCGCACCGCGTATCAGCGGGGATGTGGTCAGTGATGCCCGCGACCAGTTCGACCAGTTCAACCGCCCCGCCGTGGGGATGGACATGAATGTCAGGGGAGCAAAGGAATGGGAAAAACTTACCAACGAGGCAAACCTCAACAATACAGGGATCGCCATCGTTCTGGATAACAAGGTCTACACCGCACCCGGTGTCTCTCAGGTCGGGGGGATCTCCGGAGGGAGTTCAGAGATTACGGGAACTTTTACCGTAAATGAGACCAAAGATATCGCCAACGTTTTGAGGGCCGGTAAATTACCTGCTTCAGCAGAGATTATCGACTCCTTTGTCGTAGGTCCATCTCTGGGTCAGGAGGCGATCGACAGCGGTTTTACCTCTTTCGTGATCGCCATGATCTTTGTATTGATCTGGATGTTCTTCTACTACGGCAAGGCGGGGATCTTCTCCGATATCGCCCTGGTGTTCAACATAGTGCTGATCTTTGGCGTCCTGGCCAGTCTGGGTGCCGTACTTACCCTGCCCGGGATAGCCGGTATCGTCCTTACGATCGGTATGTCCGTGGATGCGAACGTACTTATCTTTGAACGGATCAAGGAAGAAATCCACAAGGGGAAAGGCAAGGGACAGGCTATTAATGACGGATTCAATAACGCCTTATCCTCTATCCTGGATGCCAATATCACTACCGGCCTTACAGCCCTGATTCTCCTCGTGTTCGGATCAGGACCTATTAAAGGGTTTGCGACCACGCTGATCATAGGTATCCTTACCTCCCTGTTCACAGCGATCTTTATTACTCGCCTGCTGGTCGACTGGTATATATCAGGAAAAGGTCGCACACTTGCCTTTTCCACCGTTATCACCAAAAACCTGTTTACCAACGTAAACATTGATTTCCTCAGCAAGAGGAAGATTGCCTATATTATTTCGGGGATCATCGTCATCGCCGGGGTGGCTTCCCTGTTCACCAGGGGGCTCGACCAGGGTGTCGACTTCGTAGGGGGGCGTAATTATCAGATCCGCTTTGTAGATCCGGTAAACCCTTCTGAGATCACAAATGACCTCACGGCTGCCCTTGGAAGCGCCAGTGCAAAGACTTTTGGGGATGCCAACCAGATCATGGTCACTACCAAATACAAAGTAGATGCACAGGGAACCGAAGTAGACGATGAGATCCTGGGCATCCTGTACACTGCGCTTCAGAAATACCTTCCAGATGGGGCTACCTACGAGGACTTCGTTCCCGGGGGTAGCAACGAAGACATTGGGGTGATGAAATACAGAAAAGTAGGACCGACCATTGCGGATGATATCAAGAAGAATGCGGTATGGGCCGTTCTGGGTTCCCTGGCCGTTGTCTTCCTTTATATCCTTCTGCGATTCCGCAAATGGCAGTTCTCCCTGGGTGCGGTGGCCGCTGTGTTCCACGACGTATTGATCGTA
This sequence comes from Muriicola jejuensis, assembly GCF_010671595.1. GTDB lineage: Bacteria > Bacteroidota > Bacteroidia > Flavobacteriales > Flavobacteriaceae > Muriicola > Muriicola jejuensis. The sequence goes on from NZ_JAABOP010000002.1 coordinate 172,043, forward strand.
CTGGGGGTCTTTTCTTTCTTCAGCATTTACATGCCCTTCAGCATGGAGATCGACCAGGCCTTTATAGCGGCTATTTTGACGGTGATCGGATACTCCCTGAACGATACAGTGGTGGTCTTTGACCGGATCCGGGAGATCGTCAGTGAGAAGGGATTCAACGCGGGGATCAACATCAACGAGGCCCTTAACAGCACGTTGAGCCGTACCCTGAACACCTCCCTGACCACCTTGGTGGTGCTCCTTGCGATCTTTATCTTCGGGGGGGAGACCCTTCGCGGATTCATGTTCGCGATGATCGTGGGAATTGTGGTGGGTACCTATTCGTCCCTGTTCATTGCCACACCTGTGATGTTCGATACCCTGAGGGAAAAAATCTCCAAGAGGAACAAATAAAAAGAAACCGCTCAATCGAGCGGTTTTTTTATGCGAGTAACCACTTCCGGGCTTCCCGTTTATTGAGGAAGAGTTTCATCTCATACCCCAGGTTGTTCATAACGGTCTCCGTGAATGATAGGTGGTTGAACTGCTCCTGGTTTTTGACCACAACAGATAGCTTGTAATCCGGGACCCACCCCATATTGGCGGCCGCATCCACCAGGTTGAATTTGGAAGAGGTGGAATGCTGTCCTTCGAGGTCTAAAAATGCCAGCACCAGGTGTCTGTCTGTCGACCTGCAGAGGGAAGCAATGGTAGACCAGCGTTCCTTGGCCTCCCTTAATTCATTGCCTTCCACTATGGTACCTTTGACATGCACCTCCAGGTATTCGGGCAGTACCCTGTGTTCTATGGTATACGGCATTTCTCAGCGATTTTCCTTGAAAATATAAAAAAGAGACCTCACCTCAAAATTATTCCTTCGGAGCCGGCCTCGGTAGGGTTCAGTTGCAGAATGCCCCGGGGCTTAAGTTCGGGTTCTTCCCTGTGAGATACGAATAGAACCGCGGTATGGCTCTCTGTCGCCATTTTGTTGACAAGGTGAACCACCAGTTCAGCGGCGTGGTCGTCCAAATCGGCCGTAGGTTCATCCAGGATGAGGAGTAAGGGGTGTTTGATCATAGCTCTGGCACACATGACCAGTCGTTGTTGCCCTTTACTCAGGTCGTGAAAGTAGGTGTTTTTACTTTCTGTCAGGCCCAGGAGTTCGAGCCAGGAACCGGCCAGGTCCTTTTGTTTTTCCGTAGGAATTGTATATAGTCCAATGGAGTCGACCAGACCGGAGATCAGCATCTGTTCCAGGGTGTGGTATCCCCGAAACCGGTCCGTGAGGGAAGGAGTGATATAGCCTATGTGCTGTTTGATATCCCACACGCTTTCTCCACTGCCTTTGCGATTCCCGAAGAGGTAGATCTCCTGTCCGTATGCCTTGGGACTGTCGCCTGTGATAAGCGATAAAAGTGTGGTCTTCCCGCTCCCATTAGGTCCTCTCAGTTCCCAGAAATCTCCCGGTGCGATCTTCCAGGTGATCCTGTCGAGGACTTTCCTGTCCCCAAAGGATACGGATACATCTCTAAGTTCTATAAGGAAAGGGTCTGTATTTACCCTGGTTTCAGGGGCAGGGGGCAGGGCAGTGGGGAAGGGATCATTTCCGGGGCCTTCTTTTTCAGGATGTTTCAGCCACATGAGCTCTCCACCTTCCCAGCGGGCCCTTTTGTCAATAAATGGCAGGAGGTCCGATCTCCGGCTCAGGATCTGGATCAGGGAAGTGGAGTCTGCAAGTACTGTGATCTTTCCCACAAGGTCATCCCGGGAACCCCTGTCGAGGTTGTCAAAGGCGTTGTCGAGGATAAGATATTCCGGCTGCTGCTCCATGAGATACCTGAACAGCGCCTTTTTCCGCTCTCCGCTCGACATGGACTGAAGGCTCTGTTCCGTTTCCCTCGCGAGCACTTTTCGGTCATGCCTCAGTTCTTCTTCCATCCACCTTAGTATTTCCGAGGTCGAAAAAAGAGCTCCTTTTTTGTGTTCCAGCTCCTCAAAACCCGAGGGCATTGGCCCGTTAAGTAGCCTTTCCAGCAAAGGGGCTGTGGGGGATTCGTTGTCCGTAAATATGGCCCAGTGTGAGATCAATTGGAGTCAGTTGTAGTGTGAACCCCTGCAAGGGGTGCGACTGCAAATATAAGCCTTCGGCATAAAGTTCAGTCTTGGGATACGTACAGCTTCGGGTTCCGTGAACCTTTCTTTTCAGAAGTTAAACCTCAGGACGGCATTTGGGGTCAGGCCCAGGGAATTTTGTGAAAAGGCCCTGGCCTCCCCTGTACCGGCCACACGATAGAAACGACTCACCGTATTTTCCCTGTCAAACAGATTCCAAATGGAGAAGCCTACCTGGGCATTGGTACCGGGTGCTGGTACAAAAGCATAAAGGGCGGATATATCTACCCGCATATAATCGTTAAGCCTGTCGGAGTTACTGGAAAGGAAATTCACCTCACCGTTTTGCACGGGTTGGACCTCATCTGGCTGGGTAGCGGGTTTTCCGGTTCGCCAGTTCCACCCGGCGGCCAGCCTCAGGTGATCAGATTCATAACTGACCCCAAGGGTCAGGGCATGGGTGATATCGTAATTGTTCGGGAAAACGCGTTCCGGCAGCGTTTCAAAGGTATAATCCGAATCGAGAAGGGAATAGCTGAACCAGGCACTGACATCCGCGAATTGTTTTCTCAAAAGGAAGTCCATTCCCATGGCCTCGTACCTCCCTATGGCTTTTGTAAATTCATACTGGTTCTGGAATCCCTGACTTTGGGCCGTGATCCCGTCCACTTCCTTGTAGTAGCCCACTGCATTCAAAAGCCATCCGGATCTGTTGAAACTAAGGCCTGCAGATCCCTGTTTGCTGGTGATCACCGGGATCTCCCCTTCATCTGCCAGTTGCCATCTCCTCTTTTCGATTCCCAAAAAGTCGTTCTGAAAATTGATCACCTGGGAGGTGTTCTGATGCTTGAATTCTCCCAGGATCTCCAGGTTGAATCCTTCCGAGATCCTCTGATTGAAACTCATTCGGGGTTCCAGGATGGTCCTGTTGAACTTGTCCAGGTAATTGACCCTAAGGCCCACATTCGCCCGGGTACCCCGATCCGGGGAGAAATACCCCAGGGAGGTATATCCGCTTTTTACCCTCAGTACATTCCCTTCCAGCCTTCTGAATACAGGATCGTCCACGTCATCCAGATTGGTGACCTTGGTCTCTGTGAAATGGTAGCCGGAATTCCATTGCCATTGCTCATTTAACCTCATTGTCGCCTGGAGCCTGGCAGAGGTTTCCGATACCTTGTTCTCCTGCAAAAAACGCTGGTCATCAGCGATATTGGCATTAATGGCCCTCAGGGTATAGTCCGTATTGTAGATCTGCAGTTCTGTGCTGATCCTGTCATTCCATTGGCGTTCGTACTGGAGTCCGCCCGCGACGGTCCCCTGGGTAAGGCTGCTTTCCCGGGATACGGGGGTATTGCCGATATCGGCATTCTCGTTAAAGACCAGCTCGTTTTCGGCCAAAATGAAATTCAACCGTACCTTATCCCTCTCGGAGACCTTCCAGAGCCATCTCAGGGAGGTGTCGTAAAAATCGAAAGCCTGGTCCGAATTGATCACATTCCCTACATTGTTCTCCACTTCCGTATCCTGTGAGATCCTGGAGAAGTATTCCGTATACGTCGGACTTTCGACAAAATCATTGATGGCCTTCCTGGCTGCGACCTGTATGGAGGAGGAGGCACCCAGGGGGGTATCCACAAATCCGCTGACATCGATAAAATTCACGCCCAGGGAACCCGAAAAATCCCGGTTGACCTGCTCATCGGTCTCCATGGAGATCGTCCCTGAGACCCCGTCTGTAAGCTTGACTGGTGATCCGTTCTTGCGCAGGGACACATGCTGGGTGATCATAGGGTTAAACATGGAAATGAGGCCAAAGAAATGACCCGACTGGTACATCTTGATTCCATCCCACAATATGAGGTTCTGATCGTTGGTCCCACCCCGGATATTGATGTCGGAGACCGTCTCGTTCACACTCTGGATCCCGGGAAAAGCCTGAACCGCCTGTAATACATCGGTCTCAATGAGTCCGGGCAGGATGGTAAACCGGTCGAAGTCGATTTCATAAGACCCGTCATCCAGCTGGTCTATACCCCGTATCAGGTAATCGTACAACACGATCTCGGCGAGCTGAAGTTGTTGCGGGATCATATAAAAGTCCCGACAGGCTGAGGAGGAGGACCTGCCAACCACCTCTTCCCAGTCGCGGTATCCTATGAACCGGATGGTCATAGGACTGCTTTCTCCTTCAAAATCCAGTTCAAAATAGCCGTTTTCGTCGGAAATGGTAGATTCCATATTGCTCTGAATGGTAGCAAAGGGGAGGGGATCGCCGGTGTTCCGGTCTTTGAGGAAACCACAAAACGGGCTGATGCTCCGTTTTACAGAAAAAAAGTTGTTGGGTAACTCCGAGAAGACCAGTCCGCTTTTCTCAGACAGGTAGGCAAGAATCTCCTCTATGCCCCATTCCAGGTCGGGCGGGGTGACCTCAATGCCTTCCACGGTATCAGAAGCGTAGTTGAAGCGGTATCCCTTTGCGCGGGTCACCTCTTCAAGGACCTCTTTTAAGGGCGCTCTGTCTTGAGTCGGTTGTGAAAAGGAGTATATCCCAAAGCAAAGAAAGGAGACAAGGAGGAGGTAATGCTTACTTTTCACTGGATGTCAGGATCACCTTGTTGTTATCAGAAAGGCTGTATGTAAGACCCAGTGGTTCGGCCACAGACCTCAGAGCGTCTTCCAGGTCGCCGTGTACGAATCCTCCCGTAAACCTAGTATCACCGGGCACATCTTCCAGGATCACCTCTATGTCGAATTGCCTTTCGAGTTCGGCGATGACCTCGTAAAGGGGAATATCCTGGAATTCACTGATATCATCAGGCCACTGGGGACCTTTCAATGAGGTCTGGCCCCTGGTAACAGTGCCGTTCAGGAAGCTGAGCCTCTCACCAGCCCGGAGTTCCTCCGTGTGGTTTCCCGAGACTACCTTTACATGTCCTTCGTAACAGATCACCTCAAAGGTTGAAGCGCGTTGTTTTACATTGAATTCGGTACCCAGGACAAAGACCGTTCCCAGAGGGGTAACGACGTCAAAACGGGATCCTTTGGCTACGTCAAAGAAGGCTTCTCCTTTCAGTTCAAGGGATCGATGGTCTTTCCAGTTCTTTTTATTATAGGTGATCTCACTCAGGGCGTTGAGCACTACGCGGGAGTCGTCCGGCAATTCGAGCGTGGTCTTTTGTGCGGCCAGGGTCTCTACCCTGACTTCGGAAGGAAATGCAAAGAAATAAAACAGGGCGAAACCTATCACAAATACACTGGCGATCCTAAGGAGCCATGTCGTGGGATGCAGTTTCCTGACCGGAACATCACGATCCCGGATCCTTTTTTCGAGGGACTCGAAATCGGTTGGATTCGAAAAATGCGCTGCCTTGAAGCAGGAAGCATCTCTGATCAACTGCTCGTAAAACGGATACGTCTCCGTCTTCTGAAAAGCTTCCTTTTCAGCATCTGTCAGGCTGTCGTTCAACCACTTTTCCAAGAGGGCTTTCTCGTCCATGATTCTTTGTTCTTACCTATATAACAATTTAGTCTCCCAAATTCCTGATTATTTTATCCGAAAATTTTCAAGTTCCTCCTTCAGCACGGCAAAAGCCGAATAAATACGGTACTCCACCACCTTTCGCGTGACCCCCAGAATTTCAGCTATTTCCTCGTGTTTCTTCCCTTCCACCTTGTTGAGCAGAAAAGCCACCCGTTGCTCTTCGGTCAGCTTGCCCAGGGTCTGTTGGTACTTCTTGAAGTACTGTTCTTTCTGCATCAGGAATTCAGGGTCCTCGCGGGTGATATCTGCCGGTTTTTCAGACCGATACCGGAGTACAACCTTGTGGTGTTTGATATCGTTCAGGACATTGTTGTTGGCTACCTTATATAAAAATGCCCTGGCCTTTGAGTATACAACATTCTTACAGTTCTCCCAAAGTGCGATAAAGGCCTCCTGGGTCTTGTCTCCCGGATGGCAGGTCTCTCCGTACTTATAATACAGGTAGTTGTGCAGTTCCCGGGCATACATCTCATGCAACCTTTTATAGGTCTCTTCCAGGCATACGTTTTCAGTGGATTCGTTGGTCAAAACAATTTCAATAAGACTGCGTTAAAGATAAAAATTAAAATTTCTCAATTTTTTTTCAGGAGAAATGAAGCTTGAGTTGTTTTAAGGGTAAACAGTTTAATTTAAATCTTATTATGCTATGAATTCATTTGTAAAATTTTTATCCCTGATCCTGGTAGCTTCCATGGTATTCACCTCCTGTAGGAAGGAAGAGTCGGTTCTGATAGAAGGACCACAAGACCAGGCGCTTAAAGCGAATTCAGTCGTTGCCAGCCTTATGCAAAGAACGGCTATGAATGACGGTTCTGATGACAACATCGTCGATCAGGCTAATTGTTTTTCCCTGGATTTTCCATTTACCGTTGTGGTCAATGGCATGGAAATCACAGTAAATTCGGAGGAAGATCTGGATACCGTAGAAGATATCCTGGATGAATTTGACGATGATGACGATACTATCGAGATCGAGTTTCCCATCACCATCATCCTGAACGACTTCAGTGAGGTCACGATCAACTCCCTGGATGAGTTTGAGGCTTACGCCGATGATTGTTCAGGAGAAAATGAATACGATGATGACATCGAGTGTATCGACATCGAGTATCCCATCACCGTCTCCGTTTTCGACACCAACAACGAACTGATCGATACAATTACGATCAACAGCGACCGGGATCTGTACTTCTTCATAGAGGACCTCGATGAAGATAAGATCGTAAATGTGGAATTCCCCATCACCCTTGTTCTCTCGGACGGAACAGAGATCTCCGTTTCCAATCTCGACCAGCTGGAAGACGTCATAGACGATGCAAAAGACGATTGCGATGAGGATGATGATTACGACTACAATGATGACGACTGCGATAATTGCACTACGGAAGGCCTGGTGGAGTTTATCACCGGATGCGATGGCTGGTATGTAAAGGACCTGGAAAGGAACGATACGGACCTCACGGACCAGTACGCAGGATACACCTTTACCTTTGATGCCGAAGGCAACGTGACTGCAGAAACCAGCACCGAAACCTTTACGGGAACCTGGTCAAGCAGCGGATCGGGTAACAATATCACTGTGAGCATCAACATTCCTGACCTAAGTGATTTCAACGCGGACTGGATGTTGCACGAACTCGAACAGGAGTCGGAAAGGCAGGTAGACCTGAGGATGCCCAACGATGACGAGCTGGAATTCAGAAGCAATTGTACCCCTTAACCTAATAATTTGCGGGGAGTTTCCTGGTCCATTTTTAGCCCCTTGGTTCCGGGATGCTCCCTTTCTTTACAACCACATCATTTAACTACGTAAAAAATCAAAGTCATGAAAAAGATCCTATTATTATTCGTCCTCCCTGTTTTTTCATTTTTTCTCACCCAGTGCTCTTCTGACAATACGGATGATCCCATGCTCGACCCGGCCGTCTCCGCCCAGCTGGTCACAGACCTGGCCGTCTCCGGCACGTGGGTGATCCAGAGTTATATCGACTCCGGTACGGATGAGACCAGTGATTACAACGGGTACATTTTCACCTTCAACGCCGATGGCAGCCTGGTGGCCGACAACGGTAGCACCACGGTGACCGGTACCTGGTCCGTGACCACTGACGACAGTTCGGATGATGACGATTACGACAGCATGGACGATATCGATTTCAATATCTTCTTTTCCGCCCCACCTGCTTTCGAAGAACTGACAGACGACTGGGATATCGCTTCCCGATCTTCCAACAGAATTGAACTGATAGACATCAGTGGAGGGGACGGCAGTACAGACATCCTGGTATTCGAGAGGAACTGATCGGCTTAAGGGGGGTTCGGGGTCCCCAACCCGTGCGCCCTTGCTATGGAAATGATTGTTCTCTGAAACGAGCTGCCCTAAACGGGGCAGTTCTTTTTTTTGAAGGTCCCCTATTCTCTTGTAAATCTGATTTGATCCCCAACCTGCAGTCCCCAGGTCTCACTCAAACCGGCATTGACTTCCAGGACATAAATGACCGGCTGGGTTGAGGGCAGGCTTTTTTCCTGCAGGGGCTGCGCATTCTTTACGATACTGGTGATGGTCGAGTCGCGGTCGATATAGATGATGTCCAGCGGGAAGCGGGTATTTTTCATGTAGAAACTGTGGTACGCCTCTTCCGGGAACACGAACAGCATCCCCTGGTAGGTCTCCATCCCATCCCTGTACATGAGTCCGGTTTGCGTCTCGTATTCCCCTTCTGCGATCTCTATGTCGAGTTGGACGATCAGGGAATCCGATCCCCCTTTCAAAAGAGACAGGTCCCCTTCCTTGGTAAAGGTCACGGGGGCAGAGGTAACGATCTTCTTAGGCTCTTCCCGGCATCCGCTCAGGATAAACAACCCGCAAAATGCAAGGAGTAAAAACCTGGGATATTTCTTTGGACCTGTCAACATCTATGCCTTGGTAGATTTGAACATAAAGTAAAATCCGACCAGGATAAAAGGCAGACTGAGCCATTGGCCCGTAGACAGCAGACCCAGGGATTCCTCAAATCCACCCTGGCTCTTTTTTACGTATTCCACGAAGAATCGGATGGTCCACAACAACACCAGGAACAGACCGAAGAGGTATCCGGGCCGGTCTTTCTTGTCCGTTTTCCAGTAGAGGAAATACAGGATAAGGAAGACGAAGATATAAGTGATCCCCTCGTACAACTGCGCAGGATGCCTGTAAGGAATGGCTTCCAGGGCATCCGCGAACTGGAGGTTGTTCACCAGTGCCTCGTATGCTGCATTGGGTGTATTTTCCTGTGTGATCCTCATGGCCGCCGAGGCCGGCATATCGTCGCTGTCTCTGACGAATTTGGTCGCAAAGAGGAAGGATTTATCCACGATCTTTCCGTTGATCTCCGAATTGAAAAAGTTTCCGAGTCGGACGCAAAAGGCCCCTATGGCTACAGGGATGACCACGCGATCCAGGATCCACAGCATCTTAAAGCCTTTGTGCTTACGCGTATAGAGGTACATACCTATGATGATGCCTATGGCCGCCCCGTGGCTCGCCAGGCCGGTAAAACCCGTGAACTCATATCCGTTGATGAGACCGAACAGACTGCTGCCTGCCCTTTCCCGTATGGGAAGGAGGATCTCCAGGAGGTGTTCCGAATAATACGGCCAGTCGTAAAAGATCACATGCCCGAGTCGGGCTCCCAGCATGGTGGCGATCACCGTATAGATAAACAGGGAATCCAGTTCCTGCACCGTTTTCTTTTCCTTGAGGAAGATGCGTTTCATGATGAACCACCCCAAAGCGAAGGCGATGATCCACAACAGGTTGTAATATTTGATCTGCAGGAAACCGATCTTAAAAAGGGTATCGGCCGGATTCCAGATAAAACCTAAAAAATACATGGGGTCTATTTTAGGGGTCTAAGATAATCAAATACCCAGAGAGGAAAAGGATTTGGATGGCTTCTCTGCAAATTCCTGTTCCTCAATCCTGCATGGCCGTCAGGGTACAGGGTCATAGCCGCTGCCTCCCCAGGGATGACAGCTGAAGATGCGTTTTAAGGAGAGCCAGCCACCTTTGAACAGGCCGTGTTTCCGCAGGGCTTCCAGGGTGTATTGGGAACAGGTAGGCGTATATCTGCAGGAAGCCGGGAGATAAGGAGAGATCAGGAGCTGGTAACCCCTGACCAGAAATACAAAAGGGGCAATGAGGACCTTTTTCATGAGATGCTGAAGGTAGTGCCTTCCTTCCCATCCATAAGCTGTATTCCCAGAGCAGAGAGTTCATCCCTGATCTTGTCCGAGGTTGCAAAATCCTTGCTTGCCCTGGCTTCGTTCCGCATCTGAATCAGGAGGGAGACCGCTCCGCTGAGTTTTTCGGATATCGCACTGTCCAGGGTTTGGGATTCCAGTCCGAGCACGTCAAATACGAAATCCTTCATAGTCTTCTTCAGGATGCTGAGGTCTTCCGCCGTAAGGCTAGCTTTGCCTTCCCTGACCTGGTTGATATACCTGACGCCCTCAAAGAGGACCGCAATTAGCACAGGTGAGTTGAAATCGTCGTTCATAGCATCATAGCAACGCTGTCTCCAGGATGAAATATCCATGGCGGAAGTCTTCCCGCTTTCCAGGCTGTCTATGATCCCGAGTGCGTCCATAAGACGCTGATATCCCTTTTCAGAAGCCATTAGGGCCTCATCGCTGAGATCGAGGATACTCGTATAATGGGCCTGCATCATGAAAAAGCGTACCACTGCGGGGGAATAGGCCTTGCTCAACAGGTCATTCTCCCCTGAAAAGATCTCATTGGGAAGGATGTTGTTGCCGGTAGACTTGGCCATTTTCTTCCCATTCATGGTAAGCATGTTGGCATGGAGCCAGTATTTAACCGGGGTCTTTCCCGTAGATGCTTCGGACTGGGCGATCTCACATTCGTGATGAGGGAATTTGAGGTCCATTCCACCCCCGTGGATATCAAAGGTCTCCCCCAGGTATTTGGTGCTCATGGCCGTACATTCCAGATGCCAGCCCGGAAATCCGTCCCCCCAGGGGGATGGCCACCTCATGATATGCTGGGGTTCTGCTTTCTTCCATAGTGCAAAATCCTGTGGATTCCGCTTCTCGTCCTGGGCGGTGAGTTCCCGTGTATTGCTGATCATGTCCTCCAGTCTGCGCCCGCTGAGTTTCCCGTATTCATGGGACTGGTTGAATTTGACCACGTCGAAGTAGACCGACCCGTTGATCTCATAGGCATAGCCCTTTTCCAGGATCTCCTTGATGATCTCGATCTGCTCTATGATATGCCCTGTGGCGGTTGGCTCTATACTCGGGGGTAACAGGTTGAACTTTTGAAGGATGTTGTGAAAATCTACCGTATACCGCTGCACCACCTCCATGGGTTCGATCTGCTCCAGCCGGGCCTTCTTGGCGATCTTGTCTTCCCCCTCTCCGATTTCGTCGTCCTCGAGATGTCCTGCATCTGTGATATTGCGCACATACCTCACCTTGTATTCCAGGTGTTTCAGATAGCGGAAGATCATGTCGAAGGACATGAAGGTCCGGCAGTTGCCCAGGTGCACGTTGCTGTATACCGTAGGGCCACAGACGTACATGCCTACATGGCCTTCGTTCAGGGGTGTGAAAACCTCTTTTTTGCCGGTAAGGGAGTTATAGAGTTTGAGTTGCTGATCTCGATAAAGCGCCATAAGGTTCCTCGAGGGTTAAAAGGTCGTATCCAGGTTTATGTATTCCAAAAATTCCCTTCGGACAGCCTCTTCCTTGAATCGGCCCCCGTATTCTGCCGTCACTGTACTGCTGTCCACGTCCCGTATTCCTCTGGAATTTACACAGAGGTGCTTGGCATCGATCACACAGGCGACATCCTCTGTGCCCAGGACCTTCTGGAGTTCCCGGACGATCTGTATATTCAGGCGTTCCTGCACCTGTGGTCTTTTTGCAAAATAGTCTACGATGCGGTTCATCTTGGACAGGCCTACGACGGTTCCTGCAGAGATGTAAGCGATATGGGCTTTCCCAACAATGGGAAGCATGTGGTGTTCACAGGTGGAGTAGACCGTGATGTTCTTTTCCACCAACATTTCACCGTATTTGTATTTGTTCTTGAAGGTGGATGATTTGGGTTTCCGGTTAGGGTGAAGACCGCTGAAGATCTCTTCAACATACATTTTGGCCACCCTTCGTGGGGTACCCTTCAGGCTGTCGTCATCCAGGTCCAACCCCAGGGTCAGCATGACATCCCGAACGCTCTCCTCTATGCGCTCTATTTTCTCCTGGTCTGAAAGGACGAAGGCATCTGCCCTCATGGGGGTTTCCTCGGCAGCGGAAAAATGGTCCTCTCCGACGCCCTCAAAATGGTCTTCCAGCGAACTTTTGATCTTCATGAAATCTGGTCTTTAACAAAGGGCAAAGATATACATAAAATGGCACTTTACGCGGCTTAAAGGCCTGTACACAACATAAATTAGTGTTAAGGCGACCCGTCAGTTATTTTTAGGTTTTACATGTAAAGTCGGGCCTGTCTATGAGAATTCCATTAGGTTTTCTTATTCTCTTCTTCATTTTTGCCCTGAATGTACTGAACGCTCAGGTGGCAGAGGACTGTCTCAATGCCATTCCCATTTGCAGCAACACCCCGGTAAACGGAGGTACGCAGGGGTATGGTTTGGACGATTTTGACAATGCCCCCAACAGCGGCTGTCTGGAACCCACCATGACGGGCTATATCGAATCTAATTCGGCCTGGTACCGCTTCAGGACGGGAGCGACAGGGCAGCTGGGTTTCAATATCGGTTTTGACACTTCTGAAGACTGGGATTTTGCCCTTTACAAAGCTTCTGACTGCAATTCCCTGGGCGATCCCATCCGCTGTAATTTCTTTGATAATAGCGACGAAGATGCCTATATGGGAGTGGGTGAGGATCCGACCGGCAACACAGATAACGTGCAGTACGAGGACTGGCTGCAGGTAGAACCGGGAGAGGATTACTACCTGCTGATCAACAATTTCAGCAACAACAATTCCGGTTTCTCCATTCAATTCTCCGGTCAGATCTTCGAGACCAATCCCAACGATGCCCTGGATTGCTCCATCATAGACAACCTGCTAGGGGCACCCATTGCGGCTTGTGACAACGAAACCATCATCCTGGATGCTACCACCACCAATGCCCTCGGATATACCTGGTATGCCGATACAGGTGCTGGCTATCAGGTTATTGCCGGGGAGACCGCGCCAACGCTTACGGTAAATACCTCGGCCATGTACCGGGTACAGGTAAGCATGCCCGCACCTCCAAATATTATCAGCGAGGTGCAGGTAGCCTTTTCCATTGCACCCTTTAGCGATCCCCTGACGGATGAGACTCTTTGCATGGAGAATGGAACATTCGACCTGAAACAAAAGGATCCAGAAGCCCTTGGGCCTCAGGATCCGGCCACCCATGTGGTCAGCTATCACTCCAGCCAGGCAGACGCCGATGCCGGCCTCAACTCCTTGCCGAGGAACTATACCCTAACGGCAGGTACAGAAACCATTTACGTGCGGGTGTCGAGCCTGGAAAACCCCAGGTGCTATGACGCTTCCGAGCAGTTTACGCTGGAAGGGGTTGCCACGCCTGACCTGACATTCGAAGACCAGGTCTTTATCTGTCAGGATACGACCGGTGAACTCATCGGAGAACCCTTCCCCAATGCTCAGTACTCCTATCTCTGGGACAGTGGTGAGACCACGCCTATGATCAGCGTGACCCAACCGGGGGAATATACCCTTACGGTGACCAATACTGCGGGCACACTGGCCTGTGCTGCCAACAGGACGGTAACAGTATCGGTCTCCGAACCCCCTGTGATCTCCCAGGTGCTTATCGATGACCTGCAGACCGCCAATACGGTGGAGATCGTCAATGAGGTGCCAGGGAATTTCGAGTACCGGCTCGATGAAGGTCCCTACCAGGCCTCACCTGTTTTACGGGAGGTCAGCCCCGGGATGCACACGGTCACGATCAACGACCTCAATGGGTGTGGTACCGTTACTGAGAATATTATCGTAGTTGGTTTTTCCACCTTTTTCACGCCGAATGGGGACGGGGCCAATGATTACTGGCAGATTGTCGGGATAGAGACCCTGAGGGAGCCCGTCGTACAGATCTTTGACCGGTATGGAAAGTTACTTTTCGTAATGGAAGAAGACTATTTGGGATGGGATGGTACTTACAACGGGATTCCCGTGCCTTCATCCGATTATTGGTTCAAGGTCTCTTTCCTGGATGAGAATGAGCAGCGTGTGGAGGCCAGGTACATCAATAACCACTTCTCCCTCAGACGCTGATCACTAAAGCTTTCACAAAGAATCCGTTCATCGATTAACGGTCAAAAAAGTGGGTTGAAATTATACTAAATCCTTCTCCCTCTAGTTATACATACTGTTTAAACCTGGTTACTTAGCCCCGAAACCTATGCGAAAGTTCATTTGCGGTATAGCCTTTGTCAGCTTTTGGTCTGCAGGTCTGTTCGCCCAGAATTCCCCGGATTGTCGAAGTGCCATCCCGGTTTGCGCGGATGCCCCGATCACATCTTTTGCCGACGGGGGCGGGGATATCGATGATTTCGATCCGGATGTGATCCGACAGAGCGGTTGCCTCGAGAAGGGTAGTGTGAGTTCGGCCAATATTGAAAACAATACCTCCTGGTACGTATTCAGGGCCGGGACAAGGGGTCAGATCGGTTTTGATATAGAGGCATTGCCGGGTACCAGCGGCACGGTGACCGCGGAGTGGGATTTTGCCCTCTATGGACCCGATGTGGATTGTGCGAGTATCAGCAATGGTACCGCCCAGCCCATACGATGCAACTACGAAGTGAATGACACGAATTTCACAGGAATAGGAGTGAACCCGGAGAACGGGCAGGTGGGGGCACCCAACCTGACGGGCAGCCAGAATACCTATGACGAGTGGCTCATCGTGGAAGAGGGGGAGATCTACTACCTGCTGATCAATAATTTCAACACCAACTTCGACGGGGACCCCGAACCATTTTCCCTGACTTTTACCGGGTATTCGGTGGATCAGGACCAGAACACGGCCCTCGACTGTACCCTGAGGGATGAATTCCTGGGTCTGGACATCGTGGCTTGTGAAGGCGACCCGGACATCACGCTCTCTGCCCTGAATTCACCGGCGGGACCCGATATTGCCAACGTGACCTGGAGCGTGGATTACGAGGATGACGGGGTGATAGACCAGGTACTTGCCTCCGGGCCCACAGAGACCCAGCTCACCGTGACCAGCCCCAATTCAGGGAGGTATTTCGTGGAGATCGTCACCAACCTGGCGACTACCATCACGGATGACATCCTGATCACTTTTTACGGTATCCCGGTATTGCAGGAGGTGATCATTCTGGACGACCTTTCTGACAGCAACAATATTGAGATCGTGGTAGACGGAGACGGGAACTACGAATACGCCATCAACGGAGGTGAATTCCAGGACTCCGCCATATTTTACGACGTCCCCCCGGGAGAGAACACCGTGATCATCAACGATAAGAACGGCTGCGGTTTTACGGACCCCATTCCCTTCCTGGTGGTGGGATACCCGAAATTCTTTACGCCTAACGGGGACGGCATCCACGATGCCTGGAACATCCTGGGGATAGAGACTCTTACCGATCCTGTGGTCTTTATCTTTGACCGATACGGAAAATTGCTCAAACAGCTAGACGAGACCACCATCGGGTGGGACGGTACCTTTAACGGGAGGCCCATGCCCTCATCGGATTACTGGTTCAGGCTGGATTACTCCAGGGATGAACAGGGGATCATCGTCGCCAATTCGGTGCGGACCCATTTCTCCCTCGTGCGATAAAAAAAGCCGGCGAGTGCCGGCTTCTTCTTTATATGGTAGCTCTCCTTACAGGTTCAGAGTGTATCCCACCAGGATATTCGTATTGACATTATTTACACTTGCGGGAGTTGGGAACCCTGTCACGAACAGAGAGTTCTGGCTCGTCTGCTCGGAACGGCTAAAGGCCAGGTCGAGCCTGCTGCCCCCAAAGTTAAACCCGAGTCCAAAGGAATAAGCCTGCAGGTCCCCAACGGTGATACCGTTCTCATAAGGGCTGCTTTCAAATCGATATCCGCCGCGCAGGCTAACGTTGTCTATCCTGTATTCCCCTCCGATCCTGTAGGTGTTTACAGTGCCCAACTGGGAGGCGATAAAGGTGTTTTCATTGTTGAAACTGGGATCTGAAACAGGACGTAATTCGGCTTCTGCCATGTCCTGATACCCGTAATCAAAACTTAGCAGTCCCTGTGGGCCAAAGACGATGGCCAGACTTCCCGTGAGCTTTGCCGGAGTTTTGATCCGGTATTGTTCGAAGAGGTTCACCACGTTAAAATCGATAAATCCGATCTCGGAATCTGCGAGGTCAGAATTGATCCGCTGTGAAGTATCGTCCAGCATCCTGTACCAGGTAGGGGATTGGTAGCTTCCACCTATACGCACATTTTCGTTCATCACCGCGATGGCCCCCAGGCTGAAGGAAAACCCTGAGCCTTCCGTGCGCAGGTAGTTGTCAAAACTCACGAAGGAGATTGGGGAGCTGGGATCGTAGCCCGTTTCCGTGAACTCGGTATACTGGTCAAAAAGCACATCGTGGAAATTCAGGGAAGCTCCCAGGAAGAGGTTTTTCTGGTACTGCCCGGCAAAATTCACCGTCAGTTTGCTGTTGTACCCATTGGTCCTTCGGAAATATTCCTGATTCACGGTATTGTAGACCGCATTGGAGACGTAGGCGGTATTGTTGTTGTCAGTCTCATCCACGGGATCTATCACCCCTCCGTAATAGCCCAGGAAGGCTTGTTGCTCCCGGAAACCGAGGTTTGCCCCAATGTCGAGATAGGCTTCTTCAATAAACTCCCCGTCCTGTATCAGCAGGGGGCCGAACGGGACGCCCTGAGCGAAGTTCAGGAAGTAATTATCAATCCCCTGATCGCCGTTCCCGTCGATGAAGACATCATTGTCAAAATTCCTGGCCATGTCGTAATTGATGGCCAGGGAGATCTTTTGCCATGGACTGTTCGGATTTCTGCTTTTAAAGACAAATACGCCTCCAAGCTGACTGATATCCACGGAATTTCGAACTTCCGTGGCCGGCGAGCCGAAATAGGAAGACTCGTTGTTCTGATGATAATTGGCCCCTGTGATCGTAAAGAGACTGTTGGCGAAAACGGCCGAGCCTGCCGGGTTGATATTCAGCGCAGACATATCTCCCCCCAGAGCCCCGAAGGCACCTCCCATGCCCTGGAATCGCGCAGTCCCCTGAAGGTTTTCCGTGCTGTATCGGAGTACATCATCGATGTTCTGGGCGGTTAAGGCCAGGCATGACATACCCATCATGAACGTTAGAATTCTTTTCATTTTACCAGTTTTTAATTAGTGAATGTAAAAGGGGTTATTAAATCCTGCCGCCCCGGCCTGAGGACCTTCCGCCGGAAGACCTGCCGCCGCCACTGGACGATCTTCCACCGCCTGAGCTTCTCATGCTTCCCGAACTACGGCTACTGCTTCCGGAGCTTCTGTAACTTCCTGAAGAGCTTCGACTACTGCTTCCAGAACTCCTGTAAGTTCCAGAGCTGCGGCTACTGCTTCCAGAACTCCTGATCCCGGTTGATGGCCTTGAATATCCGGAAGACCTGGGGGTTCCCGATGAGCGATAACTCCTTGAAGAGGATGGACTCACGGTATTTCCGCTGCTCCTTCTATACGTATTGCTTCGGGAGGATGAATACCCGTTGTAACGATTAGTCGCAGAACTTCGGTTATAATTGGGAGAGACGCGCGTACTCCTGCTGCTGCGGTAGCTTCGGTTCCTGCTAATGGCGTCAGCACTTACCGATCGCCTGGCAGTGGTGCCACCTCTGTAGGTGGAGGAACTCCTCAACCCCGTCCTTGAACTATTTAGATTGGATCTTCCGCTGTTATCTCTCAGCCTTGTGTTAGTGCGAGCTGTGCTAAGATTGGACCTGCCTCTGAAGGAATTGGATGCCAAGGCGTTCCGGTCGTAAAAGCCCCGTCGGGATCTGTTGAAACCAAAGCGGTTGTTATAGGGATTTCCGTAATAACCTCCCCAGCCCCAGTTGTTCCAGCCCCAGCCGCCGTTCCATCCCCAGCCGCCGTTCCAGCCCCAGCCTCCATTCCAGGCCCAGGCACCGCCCCAGCCCCAGGCACCACCCCAGCCCCAGCCCCAGTTGTTCCAGCCCCAGCCCCATGGATTATTCCATCTCCAAGGACTGTATAGGCCGCCCCAGTACCAGCTGCTGTATCCCCAGAAGGGATCTGCCCAAATGGGGTTCCAGCCCCAGTTGTCATTGATATTGATGACCACATTGGTAGGGTTGTCTCCCCAACCTGGATTGCCTGCATAGGTATTCTCATCATCAAAATAGTCTGAGTCCCTCATCATGGCAAGGCTGTCTCCTTCCACACCACTGTAGTAGGAATCCACGTCTGTAAAGATCTCGCTATCCATATACTGGTCTATTTCCTCGGCTTTCCTGCCGAAGTATTCGCCATAGATGCCGTCATCTTCTTTCTGAACGGATCTCTGGGAAGGGCGTTCAACCGTTCTCGGTGCATTGTATACCGTGCGTTGTTCTACGCCTGAACCGTAAATTCCGTCATTCTCGTAATAGGAAGCCTGTTGATAAGAACCACAGGAAACCAGCCCGATGCCCAGAAGGCCCAGGACGATTGTTTTAAGGTTTTTGGGGTGGGGTAAGGAAACTATCATGAGTACAAAATTATATTGTTGAACATATTAAAAATAGTTAGTTTTGCCCAACTATTCGTGACATAAAGTGCAAGATTTATGCCAAAGTACACCAGATGGGAAAAAATTTAACGACGCGTAAGGAGGATTATTCCAAATGGTATAATGAGCTCGTGGTAAAGGCGGATCTCGCCGAAAATTCAGGGGTAAGGGGCTGTATGGTGATCAAACCCTACGGTTATGCCATCTGGGAGAAGATGCAGGCCGCTTTGGACAGGATGTTCAAGGATACGGGTCATGAGAACGCTTATTTTCCCATTTTTATCCCCAAATCCTACCTGAGTAAGGAAGCGAGTCATGTGGAGGGTTTTGCAAAGGAATGTGCCGTGGTTACCCATTACAGGCTTAAAAATGCCGAAGATGGGAGCGGTATTATTGTGGATCCCGAGGCTAAATTGGAAGAGGAGCTCATCGTCAGGCCTACTTCCGAAACCATCATCTGGGATACGTACAGGCGCTGGATTCAGTCGTATCGAGACCTGCCCCTGCTGATCAACCAATGGGCAAATGTGGTGAGGTGGGAGATGCGTACCCGTCTCTTTCTAAGGACCGCAGAATTCCTCTGGCAGGAAGGACATACGGCCCATGCCACGGAACAGGAAGCCATAGAGGAAGCGGAAAAGATACTCGATATATACACGGAATTCGCAGAAGAACACATGGCGGTCCCCGTGATCAAAGGGACCAAGTCGGAAGGAGAACGGTTCGCAGGGGCCGTGGAGACCTATTGTATAGAAGCATTGATGCAAGATGGCAAAGCGCTACAGGCCGGGACCTCGCACTTCCTCGGTCAGAATTTTGCCAAGGCCTTTGACGTTAAATTCGCGAATAAAGAAGGGCAGCAGGATTATGTATGGGCCACTTCCTGGGGGGTATCTACCCGCCTAATGGGAGCCCTGGTCATGACCCACAGTGATGACAACGGTCTTGTACTTCCTCCCAAATTGGCCCCTATACAGGTGGTGATCGTACCCATTTACAAAGGGCTGGATCAGCTCGAGGCCATCTCTGCCAAAGTAAAACCCCTGGTAAAAGACCTGAGAGCGAAGGGGATTTCAGTAAAATACGATGACAGGGATACCCACAAGCCCGGTTTCAAATTCAATGAATACGAACTGAAGGGCGTGCCGGTCAGGCTCGCCATAGGGCAGCGCGACCTGCAGAATGACACCTTTGAGGTAGCCCGCAGGGATACTCTTGAGAAGGAGACCGTGAAAGCTTCGGAGGTGATAGACCACATAGAGGAATTGCTGCAGAAGATCCAGGAGAACATTTTCAACAGGGCGTTGGCCTACAGGGAAGACCATATCACACGGGTAGATTCCTACGAAGAATTCAAATCCCTCTTGGAATCCAAGGGAGGTTTCTTCCTCGCCCATTGGGACGGAACCCCGGAGACCGAGGAAAGGATCAAGGAGGAGACCAAGGCGACTATTCGTTGCATCCCCTTCCCTGCGGAAGAGGAGGACGGGAAGTGCATGGTCACCGGCAAGCCATCGGCTCGCAGGGTCCTGTTCGCCAAGGCGTATTAGAGAGCCTTCAAAAAATAATCAGAGGGTGTTGCGGTAGTAAAAAATAATTGTATTTTTGCATCCGCAATTGCGCAGACCCATGGCCCGTTCGTCTAGGGGTTAGGACGCCAGGTTTTCATCCTGGTAACAGGGGTTCGATTCCCCTACGGGCTACTGAGAAGACCGTATAGAGATGCGGTTGTTTTATTGATTTAAGGCCCGTTCGTCTAGGGGTTAGGACGCCAGGTTTTCATCCTGGTAACAGGGGTTCGATTCCCCTACGGGCTACAAAGTGTCTGCCGGAACAGGCGGCCTAAAACATTAATTTAAGAAAGATGGCAAATCACAAGTCGGCATTAAAGAGAATCAGAAGGAACGAAGAAGTACGCCTTCGCAACAGGTATCAGCACAAGACCACGCGAAACGCAATCAAGAAATTGCGCAGTGAGACTGACAAGAAAAAGGCTAACGCCCTTTTGCCTTCTGTGATCAGCATGATCGACAAGCTGGCCAAACGCAACATCATCCACGATAACAAAGCAGCCAACCTCAAGAGCAAGCTCACCAAAATGGTGAATACCCTCTAGGAAAAGTGCATTAAGATATAACCCGGCCTCTGAGCCGGGTTTTTTTTTGCTTTTTTTACAGGGAGTGATGCATTCCAAAAAAAATCCCGGAACACGAATGCTCCGGGATCTTATCTGAAAAGGGTTTCCTTACTGGCTCATCGTCATCAGGAATTCCTCGTTGTTCTTGGTCTGCTTGATACGCTGCTCCATGAATTCCATGGCCTCGATGGGGTTCATATCTGCCAGGTACTTCCTCATGATCCACATGCGCTGTATCACATTGTCTTCCAGCAGCAGGTCGTCCCTGCGGGTAGAAGATGAAATAAGGTCGATGGCCGGGAAGATCCTCCTGTTACTGATCCTTCTGTCTAACTGGAGTTCCATATTACCGGTTCCTTTGAATTCCTCAAAGATCACCTCGTCCATTTTAGAACCTGTCTCGGTAAGCGCTGTGGCGATGATCGTCAGGGATCCACCGTTCTCTATGTTCCTGGCAGCTCCGAAGAAACGTTTGGGTTTATGCAGGGCATTGGCATCCACACCCCCACTGAGCACCTTGCCCGATGCGGGTTGTACCGTGTTGTAGGCCCGCGCCAGCCTGGTGATAGAATCGAGGAGGATGACCACATCGTGGCCGCATTCAACCAGCCTTTTTGCCTTTTCCAGGACGATGTTCGCTACCCTTACGTGTTCCGTCGCTTCCTTGTCAAAGGTGGAAGCAACTACTTCACCCCTTACATTCCGTTGCATATCGGTCACCTCTTCGGGGCGCTCGTCGATCAAAAGGATGATCTGGTAAACCTCGGGGTGGTTTGCCGCAATAGCATTGGCTATATCCTTTAATAACATAGTTTTACCCGTCTTTGGCTGAGATACGATCATTCCCCTCTGTCCTTTACCAATAGGGGAGAAGAGATCGATGATCCGGGTAGAGATATTGCTCTGCCTTTCCGCCAGTTTGAACTTTTCCCGGGGGAAAAGAGGAGTGAGGTGCTCGAAGGCCACACGGTCCCTGACCACCTGAGGGTCCTGTCCGTTGATCTTGATCACCTTGATCAGGGGGAAATACTTTTCGCCTTCCTTTGGGGGGCGTACATTCCCCAGTACGGTGTCACCCGTCTTCAGACCGAAAAGACGGATCTGTGACTGGGAAACGTAAATGTCGTCTGGGGAGGACAGGTAATTGTAGTCTGAAGATCTCAGAAAACCATATCCGTCAGACATGATATCCAGGACCCCTTCGCTTTCTATGATGCTGTCGAACTCGTATTCGGGTTGTTTGTATTTGTTTTTGAGGTCTTTATCGTAATTCATCGATTTCTTGTCCTGCCCGTTGTTCTGGTGGTGGGATTTATTTTGATTTTGGGCTTTTGGAGCATTGGAAGAATGGTCCTTCTTTTTGTGCTCTTTTTTGGGATGCTCTTTTTTGTGGTGGTCTTTCTTACCACCGTCATCTGATTTGTCCGGGGCGCTGTTCTCCTTAGCCTGGGGGGAAGATTTGGTCTCCTGCGACTCCCCGCCTCCTTCATTCCTGGACTTTCTGGGCCTGGGATTGCGATCCCTTTTGCGCTCCTGAGGGGCGACATTTTCCACGACCTCCGCGGTCTCCTTCACTATTTTCGGATTGGCGGCTTGAAGATCTAGGATCTGGTAGACCAGATCCAGTTTCTTGAGGGTTTTGTATTTGGGTACTTTAAGGGTTTCGGCAATTTTCTGAAGCTCAGGTAGCTTCATTGCCTTTAAATCGGAAATCTCAAACATTGAGTTTTGAATAAGTTGAACGTAGATCTAAAGAGTTTGAAGTATTTGATACTTGGATTTACTTGGGAATGGGTTCCCAGTGGGTAAGTGTTATCCTCGATAACGGGTCAAAATTACAAAATATTTTCAATAATTGATGGTAATTTTTTAAAAAGACCTTTATTTTTGCAGCTCTTAATCACCTTGTGCCTATGATCCAACGCGTGCAGACCCTTTATCTTACAGGAGTGATCCTCCTGGGGGCTGTACTCCCTTTCTGGGTCGAACTCTGGACGGATTCAGAGGCCAACGTGGTGTTTGCAAAGAATGAAATCGCGGTTTCGCTAGCCTTTTATGTGTCGGCGGTTCTGGCTGCCCTCGCCATTTTCAAGTACAAGGACAGAAAGAATCAGTTCGTGCTGAACCGTTTCAATATGATTGTGAATCTTTTTTTACTGGGATTTTTCGTTTACCGGTCGCTAAATCTATCCGGAGAGACCCAGGTCTCGGAGAAGGGTATTGGGATGCTGATTCCTGTATTTTCTATCGTTTTACTGGTCCTTGCCAACAGGGCCATCAAAAGGGATGAAGATCTTGTAAAATCTGTTGACCGCTTACGTTAAACCTAACATCTTAGTAGTATTAGTGCGTGAAACCCCGGTGTCCAAACCGGGGTTTTTTGCTTATGGGAGGTAAAATTCTTCTTCTTTCACCACCAGGGTTGTAAGTTCTGCGGTATGCCCGTCAGGGTCCTTGAGGTACACAGACAGGAAATAGTGATGGTCCTGTTCTTCATAAGGAAGGCCTAACTCTTTGAACCACCTTTTGGCTTTTTCGTATTCCTCCCGGGTGACCTGGAAGGCAAAATGGTCGATACCCGGCTTCCTGGAGGTTTCTTCTCCGGGAGATCTCTCCCCCTGGGCAGGGAACAGGGCTATTCCTGTTTTTCCTGCCAGCATAAAGACTGGGTAATCCCCCCATTCCGGGAGTTTATAGGGAGTCAGGCCCAACACTTCTTCGTACCACCTCATGGATACGGCCAGGTCCCTGACCCGCAAGGCCACATGGTCCAGAAATTCTATATTAAAAGGAGTTGCCATTTGGGATTTATTATAGGTCTTTCACTTATCTCTTGCCCAATTCTATCACCTCGAGGTTCTTGATCTCTTTCCCGTCTATGGAGAAGCGAAGCATGGTGCGAACCTGGTGGAAGCCTTGTTTTCCACAGGCTCCCGGGTTCATATGCAGGAGCTCCAGCTTCTTGTCCCACATCACTTTAAGGATATGGGAGTGGCCGCTGATAAAGAGATTGGGCCGATCCTTTGCCAGCTGCTGCCGCACCCGTGGGCTGTATCGGTCGGGATACCCTCCAATGTGGGTGATCCAGACTTCCACCCCCTCGCAGGTGAATCGCTGATCCAGGGGAAATTCCCTCTGAAGTACCGCGTTGTCTATGTTGCCGTGGACCGCCCGGAGGGGTTTGATAGCGGATAAACCGTCTGCCACCTCCAGGGTTCCGATGTCCCCTGCATGCCATATCTCATCCGCCTGGCGGGCATATTTACAGATCACCTCGTCCAAATAGCCGTGGGTATCTGAAAGCAATAAGATTTTGGTCATTTTAGGGGTATATTTGTAAGGTACAAAATTAGACTTTCAACTTGAGATATTTCATCGAATTTGCCTATGACGGCAAGGCCTACCACGGCTGGCAGCGACAGCCCGATGCCAGGAGTGTGCAGCAGACCATGGAGGAGGCTATGTCCACCCTTTGGCGGGCAGATATTCGGCTGGTGGGTGCCGGCAGGACGGATGCCGGCGTCCACGCCAGACAGTTGTTTGCTCATTTTGATATGGAACAGCCTCTGGAGAAGGACGAGGCAGTGCGAAGGCTGAATGCCTTCCTCCCCGAGGATATCTCTGTGGAGGCGATCTACAAGGTAGTTCCCAATGCACACGCCCGCTTCGACGCCCTGGAGCGCACCTATGAATATGTTGTGGTACAAAAAAAGGACCCTTTCATGCACGACTGGGCCCATCTGATCCATCTCCCCCTCGATTTGGAGGCTATGAACCACGCCTGTGCTGAGCTCCTCAAACACACCGATTTCGAATGTTTCTCCAAGTCGAATACGGATGTAAAGACCTATGTCTGCCACCTGAAAGAGGCTCACTGGAGCAGAGAGGGAGCCCGGCTGGTCTTCCGGATCACGGCCGACAGGTTCCTGAGGAACATGGTCAGGGCCATCGTCGGTACCTTGCTCGACGTAGGCCTCGGGAAGTCGGATGTGGAGAATGTTAATAGTATTATAAAAAGCAGGGACAGGGGTGAAGCCGGGGTTTCGGTGCCTGCAAAAGGGCTATATTTGACGAAGATTTTATACCCGGAATCCCTATTTCAACCGCATGGATAAAGAAACAGGCAAAGCTTTTGATTACCGTCTCTTCAAACGCCTGATCGCCCAGACCAGGCCTTACCGTCTCACCTTTTTCGGGGTGGCGCTTGCCGGCATTCTGCTCACTGTTTTTGCGGTCCTTACGCCCTACATCCTTCGGAATATTATTGATAAAGCGATCAGCGTAAAGGATATGGACCTGCTGTTCTGGCTCTCTATGGCCATGCTGGGGGTACTTTTCGGACAGGTAGTTTTCCAGCTTCTCTTTAACTATTACGCCAACTGGCTTGGGGAATCCGTCATACGCGACATCCGCGTCCTCCTCTTTAAAAGGATGCTCGGATTCAAGATGAAGTATTTTGACAACTCCTCCATAGGGGTGCTTGTCACCCGTGCTGTGGCCGACATGCAGCGCATAGGGGAGATCTTCAGCCAGGGGTTTTTTACCATAGTCTCGGATCTCTTAAAAATGTTGGCTGCCGCCAGCATGATGATCTATATGAACTGGAGGCTTGCCCTTATGGTCTTTGCCATCCTGCCTGTTATCCTGTACGCTACCCGGCTCTTCCAGAAGGCCATGAAGGTGGCCTTTATAGAGGTGAGAGCCCAGGTCTCCAACCTGAATTCCTTTGTGCAGGAACGCATCACAGGGATGAAGATCGTACAGCTGTTCAGCCGGGAGAAGATAGAAAGCGCCAAATTCAGGGAGATCAACAAAAAACACCAGGATGCATGGCTGAAAACAGTTTGGTACAACTCCTTTTTCTTTCCTGTTGCTGAGATCGTGACCTCCATTGCCATCGGCCTTGTGGTCTGGTACGGCGGACTTCGGAATATTGCCAATATTCAGGTAGACCTGGCAGGGACCATCTTCGCCTTTATCCTTTACATCGAAATGCTATTCCGTCCGCTTCGTCAAATTGCAGACAAGTTCAACACCCTGCAAATGGGGATGGTGGCCGCTAACCGGGTTTTCAAGATCCTCGATACGGACAGCCGTATACAGGACGACGGGATCTTCGAGAAGAAACCGGTGTCGGGAGACATCAGTTTCAGGGATGTCCGCTTTGGGTATCTCGAGGATGAAGAAGTACTCCACGGCATCTCTTTTGAGGTGAAAGCCGGGGAGACCGTAGCCATCGTCGGGGCCACCGGGGCCGGGAAATCCACCATCATCAACCTGCTCAACCGCTTCTATGAGATCAGCAGCGGCAGCATCTGCGTAGATGGGGTCGACATCCGGGATTACACCCTGGCCTCCCTCAGGAAGAATATTGCCATTGTACTACAGGATGTCTTCCTTTTTGCGGATACCATCGCCAACAACATCACCCTGAAAGACCGCGCTATCACCACGGAAGCCATAGAGGAAGCAGCCCAGCGGATAGGCGTACATGAGTTTATAACCACCCTCCCTGGAGGCTACGATTACAATGTCAAGGAAAGGGGTACCATGCTCTCCAGCGGGCAGCGACAGCTTATCGCCTTCCTGAGGGCTTATGTCACCAACCCCAGTATCCTGGTCCTGGATGAGGCCACCTCCTCTGTAGACTCCTATACGGAACAGCTCATTCAGAAAGCCACAGACAGGATCACCCAGGGGCGCACCTCCATCATCATAGCCCACCGTCTGGCCACGGTAAAAAAGGCAGACAAGATCATAGTCATGGACGCAGGGAAGATCGTCGAGATCGGCACCCATAAGGAATTGCTGAAGTCAGAAGGGTACTACTCCAAACTATACGAGGCCCAGTTCCTGGCTGAAGAGGAGAACGTAGCTTGATTAATCTACTGCTTAGGCGCAAAATCCTGAATTTCCAGGGTTCCTGTGAGGAACATCACTATATAGAAGAGAATGACGATCATAAAATAACCAATGACCGCAAGGGCAAAGAATAAAGAAGTGCGCAAAACCAACCCGCCTGCTTTGTACCTATGAATCCTTTGCATAGAAAAGATGCAATAGGCTACCATTGCAAATAGCATGATCCAACTCAGGGTCAAATATGATTCAGCTGAAATGATCAGAGTTGTTACTGTAAAGGGAAATGAAAGTATACTCCACTGCGCCATAATATAGATATAGGCGATCAGGTACTCGGATAGCAAATAATTTTTTCGATTAAAGGTCAGGTATCCGGCAAGAGCAAAAACCGGGATATACAGGATAAAAAACAGGGTGGAGAAGTCGTAGATGGCGTCATAAAGTTTTACGGCAGTTTCCTTAGGCAGTTGCCCTCCATAAGCCATGAAGACCTCTGGGTCCAACGTTTTTTGCATGATAAAAATAGAGATCCCAGAGAGGGTAAGAGCGATCCCCAGGTGGCTGATGGGATTCAGGTATTTCCGCCTCACCCCCTGAACATAGGCATCGATGACCTGTTCGGGATGCAAAAGCAACTGCACGAGGGTCTGGATGAAGGTATTGTCCAGGTTAAAATACCGTTCCGTGATATCGTAGGTAAGATTTCTGAACGTAAGGCGATGTACGACCACCTTTGCGCCGCAAGCAGGGCAGTACTTGTAGTCGGTGCGTTGTGGGGTTTGGCAATTCTTGCAATTCATCTTACTGCAAATCTTTTTTGATCAATGTTTCCAGTTCTTTGAGGTCCTTATACATGATAAATTCACCGTTCTTGATATAAGAAATACTCCCTGTTTCTTCACTGATCACCAATGCGAGGGCATCTGTCTTTTCGGTGATGCCAATAGCAGCGCGATGCCTCAGGCCAAACCTCAGAGGGATATTGCGTTCCTGGGACAAGGGCAGGATCACCCGGGTGGCGATGATTCGGTTGCCCCGGATGATGGCTGCGCCGTCGTGCAGGGGACTGTTCTTAAAAAAGATGCTTTCCAGGATGGGCAGGTTTACCTCGGCATTCATTCGGTCGCCGGACGACTTGATAAAATCCAGGGAATTATTGCGCTCTATGACCAGGATGGCCCCGGTCCTGCTTTTTGCCATTTTTTCACAGGCCTCCAGGACCACGTTCACCTTCAGGTCCGGATCGATCCCCTCCTGTTTCAGGAAACTGAAACGCTTCCCAAAAGTGCGTTTGTTGGCCAGGTTCGTAGAACCCACCATCAACAGGAATTTGCGGATCTCCTGCTGGAAGACCACGATGAGGGCGATGAGCCCCACCTGCATAAAGCCTCCCACTACGCTGCTGATCATCTTCATCCCCAGCAACTGAGTGAACTTCCAGAAGGCCCATATAAACACGATGCCCAGGAAAATATTCACGGCAGCAGTACCGCGGACAAGTTTGTAGATATAGTAGAGGAGTATGGCGACCAGAAGGATGTCCAGGAAGTCTGTAATTTTAAAATCCAGAAAATTCAGAAAGTCCAATCCGGTCGTTTTTGTAAAATTAGAAAAATTGTCTGTACCTTCCTATTGATCTGCATCCCTCAGCCGTTGGTAAAGGGTAATACATTCCACAGCCTCCTTCACATCGTGCGCCCGGAGTATATTCGCTCCGGCTTCAAGGGCCACCATGTGCAATGCAGTGGTGCCATTCAGGGCTTCGGCCGGGGAGATCCCGAGCACCTTGTAAATCATAGACTTTCTGCTGAGCCCTGCCAGGACCGGTACACCAAAGGTTCTGAAAAGGGACAGATGCCTCAACAAAATATAATTCTGTTCGATGTTCTTCGCAAAACCAAATCCCGGGTCTATCACCAGGTCATACATCCCCAAAGCGCGGGCAGCAGCCAGTCTTTCGGAGAAATAATACCGGATGTCCTCCATGAGGTCATTGTAGCTGTTCATCTCCTTCATATTCTGAGGGGTCCCCTGCATATGCATCATAATATAGGGTACCCGGGCCTTCGCTACGGTTTCCATCATTGCAGGGTCTAAATGGCCAGCCGAAATATCGTTAATCAGCGCAGCTCCTGCCCCGAGACATTCTTTGGCTACCTTACTTCTGAAGGTGTCGATGCTGATGAGGATATCGGGAAAATGCTTTGTCAGAAGGTCAACCACAGGGACAATGCGCCTCAATTCCTCCTCTACCGGGATATGGTCTGCCCCGGGCCTTGAACTGTATGCCCCAGCATCTATAAAACGGGCGCCTTCCTTCAGCATTCTTTCGGTCTGGACCAGGATACTCCGTTCATCCTTGTATCTGCCACCGTCATAGAAGGAATCCGGGGTCAGGTTCAGAACCCCCATTACTTTCGGAATGCTCAGATCGATCAGGTGTCCTTTGCAGTTCAGTGTCATCATAGGAAAGCAGCAAGGGATCTGCGAGAAATCATTTTGCCGATTTAGATTAAACTCCGACCTTTGAGGCCGATGCTTTTGGGATCGAAATGTACGCAAAATAGAAGGATATGCAGCAAACTTCTGAACAATACGATACGGTCATCGGGCAGTGCAAGGAGTTGTTCGACAAAAAAATGAAGGACTACGGCAGTGCCTGGCGTATCCTGCGGCTTCCTTCCCTAACAGACCAGATCTTTATAAAGGCACAGCGCATCAGGAGTTTACAGGAGAAAGACGTTCGAAAGGTGGACGAAGATGAGAGGTCCGAATTCATCGGGATCATCAACTACTCCATCATGGCCCTGATCCAGTTGGAAAAAGGGGTAGTGGAACAACCCGACCTCAGCCCGGCGGAAGCCTCTGCTCTCTATGACCGGTTCGCTTCTGAAACCAAAGCCCTGATGGAAGACAAGAACCATGACTACGGAGAGGCCTGGAGGGATATGAGGGTGAGTTCCCTCACCGACCTTATCCTGCAGAAATTGCTCAGGGTAAAACAGATAGAGGATAACCAGGGGGTTACCCTGGTCAGCGAGGGCATTGGGGCGAACTATCAGGACATCATCAACTACGCCATCTTTGCCATGATCCACCTCGAAGAACAATCCACCAGATAAAATTACGTACATGAAGATCGCAGTCCACATATGCAGATTGATCGTCGGGGTTCTCTTTATCATCTCAGGCCTGATCAAACTCAATGATCCCGTCGGGTTTTCCTTCAAGCTGGAGGAGTATTTTAGTCCAGCCGTACTCGACCTTCCCTTCTTTGCGCCATACGCTCTGGCCCTCGCCATTTTCCTGGTGATCCTGGAAGTAGTACTGGGCGTACTCCTGCTGCTGGGATATCAGAAGAAGATCACGCTGTGGAGTCTGCTGGGCATGATCGTATTTTTTACCTTCCTCACCTTCTATTCTGCCTACTATAACAAGGTCACGGATTGCGGATGCTTCGGGGATGCTGTTAAACTCACCCCCTGGGAATCCTTTTCCAAGGACGTGATTCTCCTGGTGTTGATCCTCCTGTTGATTTTCGGCGAGAAATACGTGCAACCCCTCTTCAGGGCGAAGACCTCCGTGGCCATCACCCTGGCGTGCATCCTGGCCTGCATACTCTTCGTGAACCAGGTGATCAATCACCTGCCTGCCGTGGATTTCAGACCGTACAAGATCGGCGCCAACATTCCTGAAGGCATGGTCGTGCCGCCCGATGCCCCCAAGGCCATCTTTGAATACGCCTGGACCTTCAAGGTTGACGGGGAGGAAACTACCCTCATAACGAATGGGGAGTACCCCACGGTTGATGGTGAATTCATCGGAGTGGAGACCGAAGAGATTCAGAAAGGATATGAACCTCCCATTCACGACTTTACCATTGAAGAGGATGGAACAGACCAGGCGTCGGAATTCATGGCGGAGCCCAAATTGGTCATGGTGGTTGCCTATGACCTGGCCAAGAGCAATACCAGGGCATTCACGGAAGTAAAAGAGGTTACCGATAAAGCACTCTCAGCAGGATACAAGGTCATCGGGGTCTCTGCATCCAACGCAGCCCTAAGCAACCGATTTATCAGGGAATTCCAGCTCGATTTCCCTTTTTACTTTACCGATGAGACGACCCTGAAGACCATCGTGAGGTCTAATCCGGGAGTCCTGGTCCTGGAAAGGGGTACCATCCTGCAAAAAGTACATTTTAACGATCTGGAGGATCTCACCTTCAAAAACTGAAAACATCGAACCATGAGGAAAAAAATTGTAGCCGGTAACTGGAAAATGAACAAGAACAGTGAAGAGACAGCGCATCTCATCGCCCAACTGAGGACCGAGATCCCACAGTCGGACGCAGAGGTGATCATCGCGCCCACCTTTGTGAATCTCGCGGAGGCCGCAACACAGCTCAAAGGCTCTTTTATTGAAGTGGCCGCCCAGAACATGCACTTCGCTGAAAATGGTGCCTATACGGGCGAAATATCGGCAGACATGCTCAAGTCGGTCGGGGTGAGAACCGTCATCCTGGGACATTCCGAAAGGCGAGCTTACTTCGGGGAGGATGATGCCCTCCTCGCCAAAAAGGTGGACGCTGCCCTGAAAGCGGGGATGCGGATCATCTTCTGTTTCGGGGAAGAACTGGATGAGCGCAAGAAAGGGGAACATTTCAAGGTGGTGGAAAGGCAGTTGAAGAACGCCCTCTTTCATCTAGACGGCCCTTCCTGGGAGCATATCGTCCTGGCCTATGAACCGGTTTGGGCAATTGGTACCGGCGAGACCGCATCCCCTGAACAGGCTCAGGAGATGCACGCTTTCATTCGTAAAACCCTTTCTGATGGCTACAATAAACAGTTAGCAGAGGAGGTTCCCATCCTTTACGGGGGCAGTGTTAAACCGGGGAATGCTGGGGAGATTTTTTCCAAGGCGGATGTAGACGGCGGACTCATTGGAGGGGCTTCTCTGGTAGCCGCTGATTTTGCAGCCATCGTGGCTGCGGCTCAACAGGCATGAGCCATATATATCTCGAATACAGCTTTGAAGTAGACCCGGTAGAACCGGGCAGGGAGATCCTCCTGGCCGAATTGGCCGACCTCCCTTTTGAGAGCTTCGAGGAGACCGATCAGGGTTTGAAAGGCTATGTCCGAAAATCCGAGTGGCATGAGGATTTAATTCAAACGGTCGAACTCTTGCGAAATCCCGAATTCACGGTCCATTACCATTTCGAGGAGATCCCTCCCGAAAATTGGAATGAACGATGGGAGACCCACTTCGAACCCATTGAAATAGATGATGAGTGCCGGGTGAGGGCCCCTTTTCACAGCAGGAAAGAGGTGAAATACGACATTGTCATAGAACCGAAGATGAGCTTTGGTACCGGCCATCACGAGACCACCCACATGATGCTCGAATTTTTGCTCGAAATGGATTTGGAGGAGACAACTGTGCTCGACATGGGTTGCGGGACCGCCGTTCTGGCTATTCTGGCGGGCATGAAAGGAGCTGAGGAGATCGATGCCATCGACATAGACCCCTGGAGTCAACTCAATGCCATGGAAAATGCAGCCCGCAACGGGCAGGAGGGTATCAGGGTCTATCAGGGAGATGCAAAGGCCATCCCCCAAAAGGAATACGACTTTATTTTGGCTAACATCAACAGAAATGTCCTACTTGAAGACCTGCCTGTGTACTCCCGACATTTAAAGACAGGAGGATATCTCCTGTTAAGCGGTTTTTACGATGCCGATTCCGATCTGATCACCCGTCGATGCCAGGAAGAGGGCCTTCGTTTTGAAACCAGGCGGGAACGGAATGCTTGGGTGGCCGTCCGATACAAATATCTCGGGGATGACAAGGACTAAATAAGTCATATCCCTTTAATATTGAGATTGTTATCTATTATCTTTTTCCTGGAATTTGCAAGTCCGAAAAATTGTTATATTAGTAAAAATTCTCGGCTATGAGTCAAAAAGAAAAGTTTTCAGAAGAAGTGCTGCTTGAAGAGGTAACGGTCAAGCAACACGAGATCGTGCTTTTCAATGACGACGTAAATACTTTTGACCACGTCATTGACACCCTGATCAGTGTGTGTGATCACACGCCGGAACAGGCGGAACAGTGCTCCCTGATAGTTCATTACAACGGAAAGTGTACCGTAAAGACGGGGGAGTACAACGATCTGAAACCCAGGTGCAGCAAGCTGTTACAAGCGGGTCTGAGTGCAGAACTGGTCTGAATCCTTCTCATCCGGTTATCTCCTTTGTATAGCGATAAGGGAAAGACTACCGCGTAAATACCTTTCCTCTTGAGGCTCTTCATCCTGCTCATATTGATCTTTACCGGTTTGTACGGCCGGACTCAGGGTATTCCACCCCTGCAGAACTTCTCCCCTTCTGATTACAAGGCCGAGAACCAGAACTGGGATATTGCACAGGACCTCAACAAGACGATCTATATAGCGAACAGCCAGGGTTTGTTGGAATACAACGGGGCACATTGGGGCCTGCACCCCCTGCCCAATGAAAGCATCGTCCGATCCGTCAGGGTAATTGATGACAAGGTCTACACAGGTGGCTTCAGGGAGTTTGGTTACTGGACGAGGAATTCTCTCAATCAGCTGGAATACACCTCTCTTTCAAATGAGATCAGGGACAAACTGCAGCCTGACGAGGAATTCTGGAACATCCTCAAACAAGATAGGTACCTGATCTTCCATTCTCTCGATAGGATCTATATCTACGACCCGGATGACGGTAAGGTGAACTGGGTGGAAACCGGTCTTTCTCTCCCGGGGATCTATTCAATCGGCCAGTCCCTGTTCTATCAAAGGAAGGGGGAAGGCCTTTACGGCATAGAAAACGGAAAGCCCATCCTGAAATATGACGCACCGCTTTTGAAGGAGGATGAGGTAGTCCAAATTTTCAACAGAAATGATGAAGTCCTGCTGCTTACACGCCAGAACGGTTTTTTCGTGCTGGACGGACAGGATCTGACTCCCTGGGTCCCGGAGGTGAATGCTGCACTGTCGGGACAAAGTGTGTATACCGCCATAGCGTTGAGGAATGGCGGTTTTGCGTTAGGAACGATTTCCAATGGCTTGCTCTTGCTCAACAGGGACGGCAGGATTCAAAATCAGGTGGACCCGTCCAAAGGTTTGCAGAACAATACGGTCCTGTCTCTATATGAGGACGTGGATGGCACTCTTTGGATGGGCCTCGACAATGGGGTCAGTTTCCTCAATCTCAGATCGCCCTTCCGCGTATACCAGGATTACAGTGGGGTAATAGGCAGCGTGTACGCTTCCGCGGAGAAGGACGGTTACCTGTATATGGGTACGAATCAGGGACTGTATTACAGGCTGTCAGGGTCTGAACTCGACTTCCGGCTCATCCCGGGTACCGAAGGCCAGGTGTGGTCACTCGATCTGATAGGGGACACCCTCTTCTGCAGTCACCATTTAGGGACTTTTCTTATTGAGAGGGGGACTGCGACAAACTTGTCAAATCTGCCGGGGACCTGGGGGGTCAAGCCCATCCCCTCAAGGCCGGATCTTCTCTTACAGGGAAATTACACAGGCTTGCATATTCTGGAACGCAAAGACGGGAACTGGCGCCTTAGGAACAAGATCCGTCATTTCGACAATTCTTCCCGGTTTTTTGAGGTGTATGGGGATGAGATCTTTGTGAATCACGAATATAAAGGGCTGTTCCGCATGAAGATCAACGAGGATCTTACGGAAGCTTTGGAAGTAGAGGTCGACACGGTACACAAGGGCGCCAATTCGGGATTGGTCAGATATGGAGATGATCTGCTTTTCGCCTATCGGGAAGGGGTCTTTAGGTTCGATGCTAAAACCCGGGCCTTCGAGAATGACCCTATCCTCAGCGAGGTGATTGAAGAGGGCGGCTACATCTCCGGTAAAATGGTTTCAGAGGGAGAGAAAGGATATCTCTGGATCTTTACCGAAAGGAGTATCAACCGGATTTCTCCTGGAAACCTCGATTCGAAGCCCGTTACGCGCTCCATTCCCCTCACCGCGAATGAGAGAAAGAACATCAGTGGCTATGAAAGTGTCTATGGTCCTGATGCGGAGGGCAGGTATATCTTCGGGTCCAACAACGGATTCATCGCCGTGGAAGTCGAAAAAATACCTCCTCTCCGATTTGAAGTGGAAATAGAAAGGATTTCCGTATCGAGGCGAAGGGTGGATGCCTGGGAGAAGAACTTGGCAGACCCAGGGGCGGAAGGCACCTATGGGAATAAGGAGAATAATATGGATATTTCCTTCTACGCTCCCGTCTATTCTGCCCTGGTGCATCCTGTGTATCAATACCGGCTTTTAGGCTTGTACGAGGAGTGGAGTGAATGGTCCGAAGAGGCTTCGGTCTCTTTTTCAAACCTGCCTTACGGTACTTACAAGTTCGAGGTCAGGGGCAAAACGGGGAATGATCTCTCAAGCAATATTGCGGGGTACTCCTTTACGGTCGCCAGGCCCTGGTACCTCACCGGTCTGGCACTGGTGTGTTACTTCCTTCTCGGTATTCTCGGGGCTATCGCAATACATCGCGCATACAGGAGGTACTACAGGAAACGCCAACAGGAGCTCATAGAGAGTAACAAAAGGGAACTGGAGCTGGAGCGGGCCAGGAACGAAAAGGAGATCGTGAATATAAAAATCAATCAACTGGAGGAGGAATTCAGGAATAAGAGCAATGAATTAGCGGCTTCGACCCTGAGTATCATACGTAAAAACGAGCTGTTATCCAGGGTAAAGGAACAACTGCTCTCTTCCGAAAGACAAGGCACTGCTTCGGTGAAACAAATTGTCAAGATCATCGATCAAAGTATCGATCAGAACGACGACTGGGAGATGTTCCTGGAAGCGTTTAACAATGCAGACCACAAATTTCTGAGAAAACTCAAGAAAATTCACCCCAATCTTTCTCCAAACGACATCAAGCTATGCGCGTATTTACGACTGAATCTATCCTCCAAGGAGATCGCTCCCCTTTTGAATATCTCCCCCAGAAGTGTGGAGATAAAACGGTATAGATTGCGCAAAAAAATGCATCTGGATCACGATATCAACCTCACGGATTATATTTTGACACTGTAAAGAGCTATACATTTCCTTCTCATTACCTCAACATTACCTATACAAAGCAGCCTTGCTCAACTTTTTTACCGTTTATTCAGGCCTTTTGACGCCTTTATTTTTGGCACTTAATTATCAAATGCGTAACATAGGGGCCCTTAAATTCAGATGTATACTTTATGTAGGGGTATATTTTATGGTTTTAATAATTTATTAAGATAAGTTTAACGGTTGTCGATAACCGTCTTTGAGGTTATGGGCAAAAAGGGAGAATAAGTTGCGGGTTTCGAAAACGTTTCCGCTTCCCTCCACCTTGAGAATTGAAAATACGAATGACTCCCCCTAAGGGAATCTTAAACGAAAGCTCAACTTAAACAAAATAGAATTATGAAGAACAAAGTACTGCGAGCATTACTGTTCCTATTTTCCCTGGGGATTTTTGCCCAGACAGATCAGGTATCTGTGGTTCAGGACGAAAGTGGGATGAGATTGGTCGTGAACGGGGAAGATTTCATGATCAATGGGATGAACTGGGACTATATTCCCATCGGAACCAATACGGTGAATGCCGGATTCTGGGAACAACCCGACGACATTATCAGGGCAGGACTCGACACCGAAATGTCCCTGCTCAAGAACATGAACGTCAATGTCATCAGGCAGTATACCGGCGTGCCGGCCAGGTGGATCCGGTATATCTATGAGAAATACGGGATATACACCATGCTGAACCATTCCTTTGGAAGGTATGGCCTTACTCTGGACGGGGTATGGACCCCTATTACGGACTACGCTGACCCCAAGACCCAGGAATTCCTGATGTCTGAAGTGGAAGCCCTTGTTCGCGATTATAAGAACACCCCTGGATTGTTGATGTATCTGTTGGGGAATGAAAACAACTACGGATTGTTCTGGCAGGGAGCCGAGACTGAGGATTTTCCAGATGATGAAGGAAGGATCGCATTTATAGGAGAGAGTCGTGGCAGGCCCATGTACAAATTGATGAATGAAGCGTCCAAGTTGATGAAATCCATGGATACTTCTCACCCCGTCGCCATCTGTAACGGGGATGTCCTGTTCATCGATATCGTAGCTGAAGAGTGCAAGGATGTGGATATCTATGGTACCAACATGTACCGCGGAGTTTCTTTTGGTGATGCCTTCCAGGTGGTCAAGGAAAAGCTCAATAAGCCCATCATGTTCACGGAATTCGGGGCCGATGCGTTCAATGCCATAGAGAACCAGGAAGACCAGAAATCCCAGGCCTATTATATGGTGGGGAACTGGAAAGATATCTATGAGAATGCGGCCGGACTCGGAAAGGCTGAGAATTCCATCGGAGGTTTTACCTTTCAGTTCAGTGATGGCTGGTGGAAATTTGGATTCGATGACAGAAAGAATGCCGACGTTCACGATAACAATGCCTCCTGGTCTAATGGCGGTTATGACAGCGACCATAAGGAAGGGGAGAACAACATGAATGAAGAGTGGTTTGGGATCTGTGCGAAGGGTCAGACCAATCCGAGAGGCTTATATGACCTGTACCCCAGAGCGGCCTATTACGCCCTTAAGGAGGTGCATCAGCTCGACCCCTATGGAGAGGGAGTCACCCTTGATTTTGTGCAGAATTACTTCCGCAATGTAGACCTCATGGACGCGGTCCTTAAAGCCAGGGGAGACAAGGCAGCCCTGGTAGGGGAACAAAGCGGCATGCTCAGGGTCAGCAGGCTTGAAGCCCGATTTACGACCTTCAATACCGGAGGAAACCTCATTACGACCCCAAGCAACCCGGATCCGGATAATCCCAACACTTTTCCTGACCAGACTGGTTTCGACCATATGCAATCCTATTTCGTGGGCTTTGAAGGGGAACCCGCTCCCAATATGAGGGCGAACGTGAATTTCAACGTTATCGGAAAGGTGGCCACCAATCCCATCGATGAGATATTTTACGAAAACAGGGCCAGGCCGGTTGAGGTCAACACGGATGAAGGCGATGTGGTCCTTGCGGACGTCAACAGAGTGGCCGTCTACAATGCCTCTTTCGATTGGAATGCGAAGAATTTCGACCTGAGGGGCTTCTACCGGACCGGGCATTACCACTGGGGGTATGAAGGCGACTTTTTTGGGCTGTACCCGGAAGCCAATTACGGCCCAAACCTGGATATATACAATGGGGAGATCAGTGGATTTGAATTTGACGGAAAAAGGGCGATCACAGGGCTTAAGGCAGCTTTCGGCCCTCAACTCTGGTGGGGAGCCAACCCTGCAGTACTTGTGAAATACGAGAGGCAATTTGGAAAATTTGACGTTGCCGGAATCTTCCACGAGGATATAGATACGTTTGGAAATATCGTTTCCTCCCTGGCCGTACCTATGCCGAGGACCCGCAGGGCCACGCTCTACATCGGCAGGGAATTCGGGGATGTCAAGTTAGAAGTTGGCGGGATCTGGGGCGGTCAACCCCTTAATGGAAGGGAGTTCCAGATCGCAGAAGACAACCCTAATTACGATCCGAACAATCCGGATGCCGCATCCAAGTACATCATCTTCACCGACCTAGTGAATGAAAAGGATAACTGGGGAGGTAAGGCCAAGATCACCTATACCGGTGGAAAATTCAACTGGTACGCTCAGGGAGCGATCCAGGGCTTGGTTGCCAATGGTGGTGCAGATCTGACCAGGACCTTTACCGGATGGAAACTCAAGGACACAGGAAGTGGAAATCAGACCAATTTCCTTTCAGGATTTACTTATCAGGTAGGCAATGTTCAAATAGCCCCTAATTTCTTGTGGCAAAAGCCTATTGTAGGTCCGATGCCCAATGATGTTCAGGGACCCGGAAGGCTCAGGAACATTCTGGACGATCCATTTTCTGTTCGCTGGAACAGGGAAACCGTAGCAGGGGAGATCCTGTTTACCTGGGATCCAACACCCGGGACATGGATGTACGAATGGGATAACGACAGGTCTGAGGATGCCAAATTGGCCATAAGTGCAGGTTTTGTCTTTAAGCACCTTCCTACATCGATGGACGCCCATATCGGTTTCCTCGGAAACAGGACCCTTTTTGCTTTCCCAAATTCAGTTCCGGCCCAGGACCTGTGGGAGACCCATGCACGCATCGTATCCAAGATCAACCCCGAGCTGGGGATGATCGCAAACCTCTACTTTGGGAATGCCCAGGCAAACGGGGACAGCGACCGATTAGTGGAACGCGTGGGAGGAGATATCCGACTGCTTTACAAGAACATCAAAGTACAACATATGTTTAAGATCAATGACTGGGGTCCTTTTGACTACCACCGGGATTTTAACCTGACCTTCCCCGTGCAATTGATGCTCGACATCTCTACCACCCTCGGTAAACCGGATTGGTTTATCCTTCCAAATACCCAGGTGGGTATACGCGGTACCTGGAGGTCACTCAATGAGTTCTCTAACAGGTATGCGCCCAATGCAGCTGAAGAGTTTGCCACCGAGCCCATCATTAGTCCGGTAGGTTTCGGCTTTGGAAATGAATGGGAGATCAGAACATATGTTCATATTAATATCGGGAAATAAAAAACACAGCAATGAAAAACAACAACAAAAACTTTATAAAAAACCTTGTATTGCTAGGCCTAGTTTTATCATGGTCTGCGGGATGCGAAAGAGAGGTTTCTGATGAGGTGGAATTCGCAACCTTCCCGAAGAGAGCCGAAATATTTATCGATGGATTTAGTGGAGGATTGGAATACCGTCCCTTCGGAGGGTCAAAATTTGATGCCTTTTCCGTGGATACAGAAGTAAAGTATTCCGGAGAGGCCTCCATGCGTTTTGACATTCCTAATTTCGGGGATCCGTCCACCAGCCTTGGCTTTGCAGGGGCTATCTTCCCCGACTATGGGGGTCGAGACCTGTCTGAATTTGACGCTCTAACCTTCTGGGCCAAAGCGTCCAGGGCCGAGACAATTAGTAGGATAGGCTTCGGAGCCGATTTTGGATTAAGTCCTTTTCGGGATACCCCGGCCAAGTTCCGTGTTGCCATAGACAATTTGAGGATAAGTACGGCGTGGACAAAATATATCATTCCCATCCCTGACCCCTCTAAGTTGATTAATGAAACCGGTATGTTCCTGTACTCGGAGGGACCGGATGCCATCGGAAATGGATACTCCTTTTGGATCGATGAACTGAAGTTTGAAAAGTTAGGGACTGTTGCCCAACCCAGACCTGCCATTCTCAATGGGCAGGAGGTAACCGAAAGAACCTTTCTGGATTTCCAGATCACCTTAACCGGTTTGACCCAGACATTTAACCTGGCCACAGGGGAGAACCAGACGGTTGCTGCAGCACCCTCTTATTTTACATTCAAATCCTCGGACACGGGGGTGGCCATTGTCAATGAATTGGGCGTGGTGACCATGGTGGGAACCGGAACCGCTGAAATAACGGCTACCCTCAATGGTGTAAGGGCCGCAGGCTCCCTGACCGTTGAGGTAGGCGGATCATTTGATTTTGCCCCCGTGCCAACACGGGATCCGGCTAACGTCATCTCCATTTTCAGCGATGCCTATACGAATGTTCCTGTAGACTTTTACAATGGGTTCTTTGCACCCTTCCAGACGACTCTGGGCGGTGCCATCAATATCAACGGAGATAATATTATTGAATATACCGAACTCAACTTTGTGGCTACCGAATTCAAGAATCCAACCGTCAATGCTTCTGCAATGACCCATTTCCATGTCGATATCCGCATCGATGAGTCAATTGATCCCGCGGATTTTATCGCCATAGAACTCGGGGATTTCGGGGCGAATGGTGAATTTGGTGGGGGAGACGACTCCAGTTCGAGAATTACATTCGACAGCAGCAGCCTGGTGAGCGGGCAGTGGATCAGTCTGGATATTCCTCTTTCAGATTTCACAGGTCTGACCAGCAGGAATAACCTCGCACAGATCTTCTTCATCTCCGACGGGACCATTTCGACGCTCCTGGTGGATAATATGTATTTCTACTCCGAATAATCGGGTGTAATTAATAAAAAGTATGAATCGCTTTAAACACGTTAATATGAAAAAGAAATCAGGACTCAAAGAAATATTTTCTTGGGGAAAAGGCACCTTTGCAGTGGTTGGTAACGGTCTCCTTTTCTCAGCCCTGTTCCTGTTCAACACCGGCTGTGCTGTAGATGATACGCAGACCGTGGTGAATTTCACCCAGCTGACCATGCAGGATGAATTCGATTTGGACGGGGCCCCTAACAGCGCCCTCTGGGGTTACGACATCGGGACCGGCACAGATGGCTGGGGTAACCAGGAACTGCAATATTACACAGACCGGCCGGAGAATGTCACCGTTAACAACGGTGTTCTGATCATCACGGCCCGGCGGGAGGACTTTCAGGGATCGGCCTATACCTCGGCGAGATTGATCACCAGAGGTAAGTTTGAACAGACCTATGGTCGCTTTGAAGCTCGGATCAGAGTACCCTATGGACAGGGTATGTGGCCCGCCTTTTGGATGCTTGGCGTACCCGACAGCCCTTCCGAGATCTGGCCCAGCATAGGGGAGATCGATATCATGGAAATGAGGGGGCAGCAACCCACCACCCTGATCGGCAGTGTTCACGGACCTGGATACTCGGCTGGTGAGGCCATTTCCAAGGAATACGTGTTTCAGAATGACCGTATGGATACCGGTTTCCATGTCTATGGTATAGAATGGGGACCCGATTATGTGAATCATTACGTGGACGATGTCCTCTACAATCAGATCACCCCGGAAGACCTTCCTGAAGGTGCCGAATGGGTGTTCGACAATGATTTTTACATCCTTATCAACCTGGCCGTGGGGGGCAACTTCGTAGGTTCTCCCAACTCGGAGACAGTATTTCCCCAGACCATGCTGGTCGACTATGTGAGAGTATATGAATATAACGGACTAAACTAACTAAAAGAAAAACTATGAAACTAGTAATGAAAAAAGCTAAAGCCATTGCCGTATTCTTTATGGCTATAGCCTATTTGGGATGTGAAGATGTCACCAATCTGTTTCCGGATGTGATATCCGCATTTACCTATACTATAGACGCCGATACCGGTACGGTCACTTTTATCAATATATCAGAAGAGGCCGATTCCTATCTCTGGACCTTCGGGGATGGCGATAGCTCCACCGAGATCAATCCTGTTAAGTCCTATGCGGCTTCAGGGACCTATACGGTCACCTTAAAAGCCACGAACGTGGCAGGAGCTTCAGACTCCTCTGAGGATGCGATCACCATCAACCTTCCCTTGGTTTTAGAGCAGGTAACCCTGCCCATTACCTTTGATGACCCGGATGTGGATTACACCCCCGAGACCTTTAGCGGAACCTCCTTTTCCGTTGTGGAAAACCCGGACGTATCCGGCAGCAATGACAAGGCTGGCAAGGTAGGTGCCATCACGAACAGCGGTGCTGCCTTTGAAGGTATTTTCTTTGACCTCGGCACAGACATAGACCTGACCACGGATAAATCCATCACCATGAATTTCTGGGCAGATGCACCCGTGGATATACTGATGAAACTCGAAGAAGGTTCAGCTGCAGCGATCGAAACCGTTGTTAGCCACGGTGGAACAGGATGGGAGACCACTACATTCGATTTTACCTCCTCAGCCCAGTATTCCAGGCTTACCCTCTTTGTGGACGGTCCCGGAACCACAGCGGGGACTTTCTACATAGACGATATTAAGCAGGTGGAGACCTCCACTGGCGGCGGTCCTATCGCCCCCACTGCTGGTCCTGCTGCTCCTACCCAGGATGCCGCTGATGTCATTTCAATATTCAGTGACACCTATACGGACGTACCTAATGAAGGTTTTAACAACTACGGTTCTGCTGCCTTCGAACAGGCAGACCTCGGCGGGAATGCCGCTTTGAGATATACCTTTGCAGCCGGCGGTGGCGGTAACTTCCAGGTGATCGAGCTTGGAGGCGCCAACCAGATCGATGCAGCGGCAGCGGGCATGACCAACTTCCGTTTTGATATCTGGTTCCCCAATGAGGTGGACCCCAGTTCTGCCTTCCTGATGAAGGTAGTAGACATCCCCGGCAGCGGTGCTACGGAGGCTTTGATCAATATCAATGATTCCTCTACACCTGCTATTGAACAGGGTACCTGGCTGTCTTTTGACATTCCGATCACAGAACTTCAGGCCAACGGTCTGGGCGGATATAGCAATATCCAGCAATTGGTGATCGACCTGGTGACTTCAGGAGAGGTGTATATAGACAACATCTATTTCTACAAACCTGCCAGTGGCGGAGGCGGAGGCCCCATTGCACCAACTGCAGGTCCGAC
The DNA here is from genome assembly GCF_010671595.1 of Muriicola jejuensis. Lineage (GTDB taxonomy): Bacteria > Bacteroidota > Bacteroidia > Flavobacteriales > Flavobacteriaceae > Muriicola > Muriicola jejuensis. The sequence continues at coordinate 214,896 of NZ_JAABOP010000002.1, forward strand.
AGCTCCTACCCAGGATCCTGCTGATGTCATTTCAATATTCAGTGACACCTATACGGATGTACCCAATTCCGGCTTCAACAACTACGGTTCTGCTGCCTTCGAACAGGCAGACCTCGGCGGGAATGCCGCTTTGAGATATACTTTTGCAGCCGGCGGTGGCGGTAACTTCCAGGTGATCGAGCTCGGAGGCGCCAACCAGATCGATGCAGCGGCAGCGGGCATGACCAACTTCCGTTTCGATATCTGGTTCCCCAATGAGGTGGACACCAGTTCTGCCTTCCTGATGAAGGTGGTAGACATCCCCGGCAGCGGGGCTACAGAGGCATTGATCAATATCAATGATTCTTCCACACCTGCTATTGAACAGGGTACCTGGCTGTCTTTTGACCTTCCGATCACAGAACTTCAGGCCAACGGTCTGGGCGGATATAGCAATATCCAGCAAGTGGTGATCGACCTGGTGACTTCAGGAGAGGTGTATATAGACAACATCTATTTCTACAAACCACCAGGAGGCGGTGGTGGAGGCACAGCCCCAACCACCTCAGCACCGGTGCCCCCGACAAGGGATGCGGCTGATGTGATCTCCATTTATGGGGAGTCCTATACCAATATCAGTGGTATCAACTACGATCCCAACTGGGGTCAGTCTGGTCACACTTTGGTGAATCCGGCGTACGATCCGGGTGATGGCAATCTCGCCCTTGCGTATCCCAACTTTAACTATCAGGGAACCGACTTTGCGGCCAACGCCCAGGATGCCTCAGCCATGGAGTTCCTCCATGTGGATATCTGGGTGCCTACCGGCACGGACCGGCAGGTAAAGGTGAGTCCGATTAACAGCGGCACAGGGGCCGGGGAAGTCCTGGTGCAAGTGCCTCTGACACCCGGATCCTGGAACAGCGTGGACCTGCCTATAGCTTCCTTTACCGGTATGACCTGGGATCAGGTGGTTCAGTTGAAGTTTGACGGACAGTTCAACGGAGATGGCAGTGCGAACGGCACCCCATATGACATCTATCTGGATAACATCTATTTCTATAAGGAACCTACCACAGGAGGGGGCACAGCCCCAACCACTTCAGCGCCGACACCCCCAGCCAGGGATGCGGCTGATGTGATCTCCATTTATGGGGAGTCCTATACCAATATCAGCGGTATCAACTACGATCCCAACTGGGGTCAGTCTGGTCACACTTTGGTGAACCCGGCTTACGATCCGGGAGACGGTGATCTGGCCTTGGCGTATCCTAACTTTAACTATCAGGGGACCGACTTTGCGGCCAACGCCCAGGATGCCTCAACCATGGAATTCCTCCATGTGGATATCTGGGTGCCTACCGGCACGGACCGGCAGGTAAAGGTGAGTCCGATTAACAGCGGCACAGGGGCCGGGGAAGTCCTGGTGCAAGTACCTCTGACACCCGGATCCTGGAACAGCGTGGACCTGCCTATCGCTTCCTTTACCGGTATGACCTGGGATCAGGTGGTTCAGTTGAAGTTTGACGGACAGTTCAACGGAGATGGTAGTGCGAACGGCACCCCATATGACATCTATCTGGATAACATCTATTTCTATAAATCCTCAGGTGGAGGTGGAACTCCTGGTGAATTGACCACCAATGGTGATTTTGAAACCGGAGATACCACAGGATGGTTATTTTTTGACAACGGAGGCGCAACTGCAATCACCAGTGCAGAAAGCAATGGCGGTGCATTTTCCGCGCAAATTACCAGTGGACAATTCAATAACCCTGGAATTAAGCAAGAGAGATTTGGTGTAGGAACAGTGCTTCCAAATCAGGTCATAGACGTGGTACTGGATTCCAAGGTTCAATCACTGGTAGATGGTGCCATCGTAAATGTCCTTGCATTTTCTGAAAGTTCTACCCCCGGTGCGCCGGCGGTATTGCACAATCTTGGGACCATAAATGTGACTCCCGGAGCATGGAACACCAATACATTCAGTTTCACTACTGCATCTGATGTAACCGGTGGAATATCCTTGCTGATCGAGGTTGTATGTGGAGGAGCGACCACTTGTAACGGCGTGGTCTATTTTGATAACGTGTCGGTGAAAATTGCGCCTTAATTAAAAGAGTTGTTCATATCGTAGCAGATCAGACGATAAATGCCTTTAAAGGTTAGCACGAAAGCAATTTTTTGCTAACCTTTTTATGGTGTTATAAAATTTAATCCTTCAAATTAATTTGGCTATTTGAGAGACCTGGATTTCAATTTTAAATACCTATTTCATCATTTTAAGTAAATATTAAAGGATGGAAATTAAAGACAAAGACGATACACATCTTGAAATTCAGATAGAGTCTTTGATATCCCGGATGACACTGGATGAAAAGATTGGGCAAATGACCCAGGTACGTCATTTTGACGACACATCAGAAGAGGATATTGCCACTAAATTCATCGGTTCGATCATCCATACTCAGGGACCTCTTCCCGGTGCAAATGCCAGGGAATGGCAGGAAAAGTTCACCCGATTGCAAAAGATAGCCTTGTCTACCCGTTTGGGCATACCCCTGCTTTTTGGTGTGGATGCCGTACACGGGCAAAATACCTATGAAGGAGCTACCATCTTCCCTCATAATATTGGGTTGGGAGCCACCAGAAGTGCGGAACTTGTAAAGAAGGCAGCAGAGATCACCGCTATAGAAACACGAGCCACGGGGTTCAACTGGGTCTTTTCACCCTGTATTGCCATTCCGTACAATGAGAAATGGGGAAGGGTTTATGAAGCCTTCTCAGAAAGTACGGAGCTTACTGAAAAAATGGCCAGGGCCTCTGTGAAAGGGCACCAGGGTGCCGATTTGAATGCGGACTCCGTCATGGCCACAGCCAAGCATTTTATCGGGGACGGATCCACGGATAGCGGAGTGGAAGGCGGAGACTGTACCCTCACCCCTGAGGAGGTCAGGGAACGCCTTTTGCCGCCTTACCGGGCCGCAGTTGAAGAAGGCGTGGGATCTGTGATGGCTTCTTTTAACAGCATGTCAGGCCATTTTATGCATGCGCACAAATACTGGATCACAGACGTTCTGAAAGGGGAGCTGGGCTTTAAGGGAGTCATGGTGTCCGATTGGAAGGCGTACTCTCGTTTTGGGGAGAATGAGATTATCAATGCCGGTATCGATGTGGTCATGGCAGTGGAAGGTGACTTCCAGATGTATATCGATGGCCTGAAGGCCGGGGTAGAAAATGGGGAAGTTCCTATGGAGCGTATAGACGATGCCGTTCGCCGGATCTTACGTCAAAAATTCAGGCTGGGGGTTTTTGATAATCCCTTCCCGGATGCAGGCCTTATCCCCAAAATTGGGATAAAGGAACACAGGGATGTCGCCAGACAGGCGGTCAGGGAATCGCTTGTTTTACTGAAAAACAAGGAGGATATACTTCCGCTCAGCAAGAAGCTGAAAAAAATTGTGGTGGTCGGAGAGCACGCAGATAATACCGGACTCCAATCCGGAGGATGGTCTATCAACTGGCAGGGTTCCACAGAAAGCTATGCCGGGTCCACGTCCATTCTGCAGGGAATCGAGAAGTTGGCTAAAGGGAAAGTGATCTATGACCGGGATGCCTCAGGAGACCATGCTGATGCGGATGTCGCCATTGTTGTTATTGGCGAGACCCCCTATGCCGAATTGTTCGGCGATATAGGCGGGGTGATAGGCGCCTATGAAATTACGCTTACCGAAGAACACCAACAATACATCAACTCTTATGTAGATAAAGGTGTGAAAGTGGTGACTGTGTTCATATCGGGCAGGCCTTTGGTGACCACAAGACAAATAGAGCAGTCCGATGCTTTTATCGCGGCCTGGCTGCCGGGATCTGAGGGGGGAGGAATAGCAGAAGTCCTTTTTGGAGACTTTGATTTTAAAGGCAAATTGCCCCATTCCTGGCCGGCTTCGGTAGAGGATTACAACGGGAAATACGGCCCCAATTTTTGGGACGACTCTGTTGAACCCCTGTTCCCTTTCGGCTACGGATTGAGTTATAAAAATAAATCTAAAGGTAAGTAAACCGATGTGTTATCAGAACCCTAATTAAAATAATATTCAAGACTATGAGATCCTTTTGGAAAATTTTGCTCCCGGTTTTTTCGCTTATCTTGGGCCTTTCCTGCAAGGATAAAAGTACCAATACGGAAACTGAACAACCCCAAACAAAAAACGAAGTGACGGCTAAGGAAATTTTAGGAAACCCCGATTATCTCGCCATGTCCTATGGCGGATACCGGACAAAGACAAGAGACAATCAACCGACCCTCGATGAATTGAAGGACGATATGAAGATCCTTCACGCCATGGGGGTCAGGATCGTCCGTACCTATAACGTCCATTTAGCACAGGCTTCCAACCTGCTGAAGGCGATCCGGGAATTGAAAGAAGCAGACCCCTCCTTTGAAATGTATGTGATGCTGGGCGCCTGGATCGATTGCAAGAATGCATGGACGGGGAAGGAACCCGATCACAACGTGGAAAGTCCGCGCAATGCGAAGGAGATCGCTACTGCCGTGGAACTTGCCAATACCTATTCCGATATCGTGAAAGTAGTTGCTGTTGGAAATGAAGCCATGGTGAGATGGGCAACCAGCTATTACGTCCAGCCATCGGTCATCCTGAAATGGGTAAACCACCTGCAGGGCCTAAAGAAATCGGGCAAACTGCCTCAAGACCTATGGATCACCAGTTCGGATGACTTCGCCTCATGGGGCGGGGGGGATGAGAGTTACCACACGGAAGACCTTGCTAAACTGATCAGGGCGGTCGACTATATCTCCATGCATACCTACCCCTACCACAATTCCCATTACAATCCGGAATTCTGGAGGGTACCGGAGGAGGAAGCAGGCCTGTCGGATATGGCTAAAATTGATTCGGCCATGGCAAGGGCCCTGGAATTCGCTCAAAATCAATACAGGGCCGTCACTGATCACATGAAAAGCCTGGGGGTGGATAAGCCCGTACATATAGGGGAGACGGGATGGGCCACCATTTCAGACGGCCACTACGGCCCTGAAGGGTCAAAAGCTACCGATGAATACAAGGAAGCCAAATATTACCATCTGATGAGGGAATGGACGAATGAGGAAGGTATTTCCTGTTTTTACTTCGAAGCATTTGACGAACCCTGGAAGGATGCCCACAATGCCAAGGGGTCCGAAAACCATTTTGGCTTGTTCACGGTAGATGGCAAAGCCAAATACGCCTTGTGGGACCTGGTAGACAAAGGGGTCTTTGATGGACTCAGCAGAAATGGTAACCCCATCGTGAAAACCTCAGAAGGAAATGAGGAATCCGTGATGCGGGATGTACTCGTGCCTCCTATGGCAGGAGATTGATTCGTTGCCGGCAGATGGATACATCAGTCTGGCAGCACGGGAAATGAAATACCGATACAATGAGAATGTGGAATGAAATTACGTCTGTTTTGATTATCAGTTTGCTTGTAAGTGGCTGCTCCGTTGAGCAGAAATTAGATCTTGAAGTATATGAGACCTCTGCGGGAGGCAGTAAAATGCAGCCGGTAACGGAATTTACCGTCGGGGACGACCCCTTGATCATTGGTCTCTTGCCCGAGGAGGAGTACCAGAAAATAACTGGGTTCGGGGGATCTTTTACGGAAGCCTCTGCTTCCCTCCTCAATGCGCTGGGAGAAGCCAACCGCAAAAAGGTGATAGAGGCCTATTTCGGGGATGAGGGGGCAAAGTATTCCCTGACCAGGACGCATATGAATTCCTGTGACTTCTCTCTTACCAATTATTCTTATGCCCCTGTGGAAGGGGATAATGACCTTCTGTATTTCAGCATAGAGGAAGACAGGGAAGATATTATACCTTTCATCAAAGAGGCTATGGAAGTCTCATCCGAAGGATTCAAAATAGTGGCCTCGCCCTGGACGGCCCCACCCTGGATGAAGGACAACAAGGATTGGAGAGGGGGCAAATTGCTCCCGGAGTACAGGGACACCTGGGCCTTGTTCTTTTCTAAATACCTCGAGGCCTACAAGGCTGAAGGCATAGATATCTGGGGTTTTACGGTAGAGAACGAGCCCCTCGGAAACGACTATAACTGGGAGAGCATGCATTTTACCCCGGAGGAGATGACCGATTTTGTGAGGGACTATCTGGGTCCCCGCCTGGAAGAGGACGGCCATGAGGTAAAGATCCTGGGCTATGACCAGAATCGGGAGCACCTGGAAGAATGGGTAGACGAGATGTACAGGAATAAGGAGAATGCCAAATACTTCGACGGGACCGCCATCCACTGGTATGCCAGCACCTATGAGGTTTTCCCTGAAGCTCTGCAGTACGCCCACAACAAAGCTCCGGAAAAATACCTCATACAGACCGAAGCTTGCGTAGACGCCGAGGTTCCCAAATGGAAGGACGACGAATGGTACTGGTCTAAAAAGGCAACCGACTGGGGATGGGACTGGGCACCGGAAAAGGATAAATACCTTCATCCCAAATACGCCCCGGTGTATCGTTATGCCAGGGATATCATAGGGTGTCTGAACAACTGGGTGGATGGATGGATCGACTGGAATATGGTGCTCGACACCCAGGGAGGGCCCAACTGGTTCAAGAACTGGTGCGTGGCTCCGGTGATCGTGGACGTTGAAAAGGACGAGGTGTATTTCACCCCCCTTTACTATACGATGAAACACTTTAGCAGGTATATCAGGCCGGGGGCAATACGCATAGGCTTCGAAAATCCCGACAAAACGCTTCAGATCACTGCTGCGAAGAATCCTGACGGTTCCATAGTGGCAGTCATCCTGAACCCGGGAACTGAGAAAAAGGAATTTAAACTGACCCTTGAGGACCGTTCCCATGGGGTCATCATATCGGGCCAGGCCCTGCAAACAATCATCATAGGATCTGCATCGACTAATAACTAAATCAATTGAACCCTGTAATCATAAAACATGTCTCATCATAATACCGCAGCAAAAGACATAGTCCCTATAGGTCAGAAAGCGGCCTATGGAGCAGGTCACTTAGTGCTAAACCTTTATCCGGGAGCCCTTGGGTTCTTTATGTTTTTTCTATTGACAGCTTTTGGGATGGACCCATTTTTAGCAGGATTGCTGGGTGGTTTACCTCGTTTTTTCGATGCGGTTACAGATCCCATTATGGGATTCATTTCAGATAACACTAGTTCGAAAATGGGTAGAAGGAGGCCCTATATTTTGATAGGGGGCATCCTCAGTGCTATAACCTTTGTATTGCTCTGGCAACTTGATGAAAACAATTCGTCCGATTACAATTTTTGGTACTTCCTGATTATGTCAATGGTTTTTCTAATCGGGAATACCATGTTTGCCACCCCCCTGGTTGGCTTAGGATATGAAATGACGACGGATTACAACGAGCGGACACGTTTAATGGCATTTTCCCAAACGGTTGGTTTAATAGCCTGGATCATCGTGCCCTGGTTTTGGGTAATCATTGCTGACCCTGAGATTTTTGATAATCAGGCCGAAGGGGTACGGACGATGGCCATTTATGTTGGGCTAGTCTGTTTATTACTTGGCCTTTTGCCGGCTTTCTTTTGCAGGGGAATGGATGCCGCGCCTATGAAGAACAGAAAGAAATTGACCTTTTCCTCCATCTTCAGCAACTTAAAGGACCTTTTCAGAAGTATTGGAGAAGCGATCAAGAACAAACCTTTCATGAAATTATGCGGTGCCACCTTTTTGGTTTTCAACGGGTTTCAAATCGTGGCGTCTTTCAGCTTCTTTATTTTCGTTTTTTACATCTTCAATGGAAGTTATGAAGCCACCGCGACATGGCCCGCATGGTTTAGTTCTGTAGGGGCATTTGTTTCGGCTTTCCTGGTGATTCCCATTGTATCGAAAATGGCTGAAAAATGGGGTAAAAAGAACGCCTTTATCATCGCAACCCTGCTCTCGATTGTCGGGTACATCATGAAATGGTGGGCGTTTACCCCGGATAATGTGTGGCTTTCATTTATCCCAATCCCGCTGATGTCATTTGGCCTGGGGAGCCTGTTCACGTTGATGATGAGTATGACTGCCGATGTTTGTGACCTAGACGAGCTGAGAAATGGAATGCCCAGGAAAGAGGGAACGTTTGGAGCATTGTACTGGTGGGTGGTAAAACTTGGACAAGGCCTTGCCTTGGTTCTTGGAGGCCTAGTGTTAAAGATGATCGGATTTGATGGTAATGCAGCCACTCAGACTGCTGATACTTTGACAAAACTGAGAATTGCAGATATAGTCATCCCCGTAGTGACGGCAGGATTGGCCGTTTGGGTCATGTGGAAATACAGCCTTTCAGAAGAAAGGGCAATGGAGATTAAAGCGCAGCTAGAGGAAAGAAGGGGCGAATTATAAATGTGCAGCATAAGTAAGTAGAAATTAATCGTCAATACAAGAAAGATGTCATCAAAAATAATTATCCTAGTACTTGGAGCCTTCCTCGTAGCAGTGGCACTCCTTGGCAGTATTAAAAGGAAGTCTGGCAAGAAGCTTCTCAGTAATAAATTCTCGGTCATTTTCGGGATCATCGGTGTACTGATGATGATATTTGGAAGCTATTCATCGGATCTGGTGAATTACAATACGCAGATGGAACAAGTCTCCATAGGTGCCAAGCTGAAGATCAGCGGGCCGGTGAACGCCGTTAAAACGGTGTATCCCATAGATAAAGACTCTGTGGATTGCAGGATTTTGACCATGGGGGTGTATCCAGAATCCCACAACAAAGATATCTGGGTGGTAATCCGGCCCACGGATGACAGGTACTATCCCCAATCCGACCATACCAATACTTCTTACAAAAGAGATGGCGAATGGCAAGTGGTTACCCGTTTCGGCGGCGATAAGGGCGAAGCTTATGACTTGATTATCTATGAGGCCGACTCAACCGCCTCCTCCTTCTTCAGTGCTACCATTGCCAAATGGAAGGAAGTAGATAATTATCCCGGTTTACAGCTGGAGGAAATGCCTCCCGGAGCCAGAGAAGTGGAACGCTTGGTGATCTACACCAGCAAGAACTGTAGGGGTGTTTTTTAATGCGTTTATCTGATGTATATGAATTCGAGGGAACATTCAATAATTGTTATAATTGGCTTATATGTTGACAGTAAGTAAAAAAAAGGTCCCATTCGGTCAAAAGCTGGCTTTCGGTATAGGAATGTTTGCCAATCAGATGTTTCCAGCCATCCTGGGGATTTTTATGGTAGTTCTTGTAGAAGACCTGGGATTTCCCGGTTGGATGTGGTCACTTATCTATTTCTTTCCCAGAATTTTTGATTCTATCACAGACCCCATCATGGGCTTTATCTCGGATAATACCAAATCCAAATGGGGAAGGAGAAAACAATATGTTCTGATAGGTGGCCTTATCATGGGGGTGGCTTTCATTTTTATGTGGCAGCTCTATGCATCTGATACCTTACAATATAATTTCTGGTATTTCTTTCTGTGGTCTATCGTTTTTTATTTAGGGCTCACTTTTTTCAGCGTTCCCTATGTGGCCATGGGTTATGAAATGAGTGACGATTTTCATGAACGCACGGATATTATGGCCGTTGCCCAGTGGATCGGACAATGGGCCTGGGTGATCGCCCCCTGGTTCTGGGTGATCATGTACGATCCGGCCTGGTTTCCGTCAGCTGATGTTGCCGTGAGAGAATTGGCTATCTGGGTTGCCATTCCCTGTGCCATATGTGCAATGGTTCCTGCCATTTTTATCAGGAGCAAATCGACGCTTCAAGAAGATTATGAACCCTTGAATACCGCCAACATTGCCAATAGCCTGAAGAAGATCCTCCAAAGCTTTAAGGAGGCCTTCAGAATAGAACAGTTCAGGAGAATATGTATGGCTACATTCCTGATCTTTAACGCGTTTAACACGGTTGCTGCCCTTACATTTTTTGTCGTTGTTTATAAATTATTTAACGGGGATGCCGAGGCTTCGGGGATCTGGGTGTCCTTATTTGGATGCCTGGGGGCATTGGGTACCACCTTTATCGTCATTCCAATCGTAGCCCGGATGGCAAGGGTTATGGGCAAGAAAAAGGCGTTTATGGTCGCACAGGGTATTTCAGTTGTTGGATATATCATGTTGTACTTTCTTTTCGTACCCGGAAAACCCTGGATGTATATTATCGGTCTCCCCTTCTTTTCGTTCGGGATAGGTAGTTTGTTTACCATTATGATGTCTATGACCGCAGATGTCATAGATATTGATGAGCTGAATTCCGGGAAACGCCGAGAAGGAATTTTCGGAGCTATTTACTGGTGGATGGTCAAAGTTGGCTTTGCCATTGCCGGGGCACTCAGCGGAATTATTATTGCGCTTGTTGGCTTTAATCCGGACCTCCCTACCACCGAGCAACAACCTGCTGTAGACGGGTTGCTGGCATTCTTTTGCTTCTTCCCTATGGCAGGTACGATCGTCGCCATGCTCGTCATGAGGAAGTACGATGTGACCGAGGCGCGGGCTAATGAGATCAGGGCTGAGATTGAAAAGAGGAAAGAGCCCAAGAGTTCCTCTTCCTATGAAGGTGATAAGCTCTCCTCAATTAATATGGAGAAAATAGAAATTGACCGCAGCACGGATGTAGATTTTACCTCCATGGAGGATACGGAGGTGAGGAAGTTATTCCTGAGGACCCTTGAAAAAGGGATCCACGGAATGTGTTTCAGTCCGTACCTGGAAGGGCAGGACATTGGGGACATCCTCTCGGAATCCCAGATCCGTACCCGTATGGAGGTAGTGAAACCCTACTCCCAGTGGGTGCGATCCTTTTCATGTACGGAAGGGAATGAATTCATCGCCAGGGTGGCCAGGGAAAACGGCCTAAAGACCATTGTGGGAGCCTGGATCAGCAATGACAGGGAAAAGAATGAAAAGGAAATACAAAGCCTGATCGAACTTGCCAAAGCGGGTTATGTGGATATTGCAGCCGTTGGTAATGAGGTGTTGCTCAGGAAGGAATTGTCTGAGGAGGAAGTATTGGGGTACATCCAAAAGGTAAAAAAGGCCCTGCCCGATATTCCGGTAGGGTATGTAGATACCTATTTCAGGTTCTATGAGAGTCCCAGACTGGCAGATGCCTGCGATGTGATCCTGGCGAACTGTTATCCATTCTGGGAGGGGTGTTCCGTGGAAGAGGCATCCACCTACCTGAAAAAAATGCACGCTGTTGCGAAACAAGCGGCCAAAGGAAAACCTGTTATCATTACCGAAACTGGTTGGCCAGACAATGGTCAGAATGTGCGGGAAGCTATACCTTCTCCCTTGAATGCCATGAAGTATTTTATCAATATTCACGCCTGGAGGGAGAAATATAATTCAGAATTATTTTACTTTTCGTCCTTCGATGAGGACTGGAAAATGCATCACGAAGGGGATGTGGGTGCCAGTTGGGGAATTTGGGATAAAAACGAACATTTGAAATACAGTTAATCATGTCTACAAGGAATATATCATCAAGAAAAGAGAAATACCTGGCCCTGGCAGCTCTGGATTATGCCGGGAAAACCACGAAAGAGTTAAAGAAATTATGCAGGAGCGTCCTGGATGAGGGAATGCACGGGCTGTGCTTCAGCCCTTACCTCGAAGGACAAAAACCCGGAGACCAGATCTCAGAAGAGCAGATCCGCCGTAGGATGGAGATCATACAACCCTACACCCAGTGGATACGGTCTTTTTCCTGTACCGAAGGCAATGAGGCCATCCCCAGGATCGCCAGGGAATTTGGGATCAAAACCATGGTAGGTGCCTGGTTGGGAGACAATCCCAAGATCAATGCCCAGGAGGTTGAAAACCTGATAGAACTGGCCAAGGAGGGTTATGTCGATATTGCTGCGGTAGGGAATGAGGTTATGCTGAGGGGCGATCTCACCGAGGACGAATTACTCGGGAAATTGGATCAGGTAAAAAGTGCCGTACCTTCAGAAATTCCGGTGGGTTACGTGGATGCCTATTATGAATTCGCCGAAAAACCGCGGATCACTGAGGCATGTGATGTGGTCCTGGCGAATTGCTACCCCTTTTGGGAAGGATGCGACCTGGATTATTCCCTCCTGTATATGAAAGACATGTACAGAAGGGCTATTAATGCAGCCCAGGGGAAAAAGGTCATTATCTCTGAAACAGGCTGGCCTTTTCAGGGCACCAACCTCGAGGGAGCCTATCCATCTTATGAAAATGCCCTTAAATACTTTATGAATACCCAGAAATGGGCGGCAGAAGAAGATATTGAAATCTTTTATTTCTCCTCTTTCGACGAATCCTGGAAGGTAGGAGCGGAAGGAGATGTAGGTGCCTTCTGGGGCCTTTGGGATAAGGATGAGCGACTCAAATTCTGAAGATGAGTAATTTGTCAGAACAATAACCAACACTACCTGTCTGGCCGGTATTCTCTGCCGGCCATTTTTATTATATTTATAGACTTTGTCTGTAGCGCAAAGGAGATTTTTTTAAGACCTAACCAAACATCCACACCATGAACCAGGCAGCCACCGCAGTTAAGATGAACAAGTCCTACACCATCCTTATCAGCCTGATCGTGGCACTGGGGGGATTTCTCCTTGGGTTCGACAGTGCCGTGATCTCGGGAGCGGTAAAAGGCATCACCGTATACTTTGAGATGACGGAGTGGATGCTGGGCTTCTCGGTAGGCTGTGTGGTATTCGGGGCCATGGCGGGAAATCTCATGGCAGGCCCGGTCGCAGACAAATTCGGGAGAAAAAATACCCTCATCGTGGTGGCTGCCCTCTTCACCATTTCAGCTACCTGGTCTGCCCTTGCGACAGGGTATACGGAATTCATCATAGCCAGAATTATTGGCGGCGTGGGTATTGGAGGCGCCATCCTCATTGCCCCCATTTATATTGCTGAGATCGCCCCTCCAAAGTTGAGGGGGAGTCTCGTCTCCTTTAACCAGTTGAATATCGTCATCGGGATCTCGGTAGCTTATTTTTCCAATTATTTCCTAGTCGATCTGGGGGATGAAAGCTGGAGGTGGATGCTCGGGGTGGAGGCCATTCCTGCCGCAATTTATTTTATCGCGCTCTGGACCGTTCCGAAAAGTCCGAGGTGGCTGATCCAGAAACTCAACAAGATCGACCTTGCCCGTAAGATCCTACAAAGGATAGGGGGAGAGGAATACGCCGAGATCACCATACAGGAGATCCAGAGGGGGATCGATAAAAGGGAAGAAAAGGGAAGACTCTCCGACCTTTTCAGCAGCAAATATGCCACCATCATGATCATAGCCATGGGGATCGCTTTCTTTCAGCAGATCACCGGGATCAATGCCATTTTTTACTATGCCCCAACCATCTTTGAACAGGCAGGGGGAAGTACGGATTCTTCATTCTTGCAGGCCATCGTCGTAGGCCTTACCAACCTGGTCTTTACCCTGGTGGCGATCTGGCTGATCGACCGGCTGGGGAGGAAACCCCTCTTGCTGATAGGTACCACCTGTATGACTATTGCCTTGCTGATGGCCACCTTCGCCTTCAACAATGCGACCTACGATTTCAATAAGACCACCCTCGAGAAGGTGGGAGATCAGGAAGTGCGCATGGCTCTTACCGCTTTGGAGGGAAACACCTATGACGGTCAGGCTGTGTTGTTCAAGGCTGTACAGGGAGAACTAAATGAAGAACAGTTCCTCCATTTCAAGAGAAATGAGATCACCAATTTCATCCAGATCAATGCCACCCTTGTACTCATAGCGATCCTTTTGTACGTGGCATCATTCGCGATCTCCCTTGGCCCCGTGATGTGGACCCTGATCTCGGAGATATTCCCGAGCAAGATCAAGGGTATTGCGATCTCCGTAGTGGGCTTTTTTAACTCTTTGGTGAGTTTCAGCGTGACCCAGGTATTTCCATGGGAATTGTCTAATCTGGGACCCACCGTGACCTTTGCACTTTATGCATTGTTGTCCTTCATCGCCATCCTGTTTGTATATAAATTTGTCATTGAGACCAAAGGAAGAACCCTGGAAGAGGTGGAAGAATTACTCATCCGCGAATAATAACGGATAAGAGTATTTATAGTTCGAAAAGGAAAACGAAGTGGCTTCCCGGTATTAGCAAAAAACGGAAGTTTCAAAAAGTAAATCAATAAAGCGAGTAAAAAGCAACATGAAGCAAGACATTCACGTAGGAAAAAGCACGTTGAACTTTAAGGAAAGGGAGGTAGAAGGAAGTTTGGTCGTCATCGACGGTGAGACCTACTACAAGATCAGCAACAGTGACGGGATGCGCCCGTTCTTTATGAGCATCGTCAGTGATTCGAACCACTGGATGTTCATCTCGAGCAATGGCGGACTCACCGCCGGGAGAAAAAATAGCGAATTTGCCCTCTTTCCCTACTACACGGACGACAAGATCACGGAGTCCACAGACTTTACTGGTTGCAAAACCCTTTTGAGAATACGTACCGCGGAAGGGGATACGCTATGGGAGCCTTTCTCAAATAGATATTCCGGGATGTATAGAATCCAAAGGAATCTTTACAAGAATACCTATGGGAATAAGGTGATGTTTGAGGAGATCAACGAGGATCTGGGAATGATCTTCAGGTACCAGTGGAATTCGAGTAACCTTTACGGCTTTGTGAGAAAGGCCAGTTTACAGAATATTTCCGGGTCGGAGGTGGAAGTCGAGCTCCTCGATGGAGTCCAGAACATCCTTCCTTATGGAGTTCCCACCAATACACAGCATACGTACAGCAACCTTGTAGACGCTTACAAAAGAAATGAACTGATACCGGAAGTCGGCATCGGGATCTATGCCCTGAGTGCCATCATCGTAGACCGGGCTGAACCAAGTGAGGCACTCAAGGCCAACGTAGTCTGGTCATTGGGAATCCCCAACCCTTCATACCTCATCTCCTCCCGCCAGGTGGAAGCCTTCAGACAGGGAAAAGAGGTAAGACAGGAAATCGACGTCAAAGCGGAGCGGGGCGCGTATTTTATCCATGGCAGTATCAAGGTGAAGGAAAACCAGTCCCAGGAATGGTTATTGGTAGCGAACGTCAACCAGAATGCCTCTGATATTGCAGGGATCAAAAAGAAACTGGGAAATCCTGATGCCTTAACCCAGGAGCTGTCCGGGGAGATCGCGGCAGGCACCCAAAGGCTTAAATTACTGGCCGGCGCGGCTGATGGTTTCCAGTGCACAGAAGACAAATTGCAGACTTCCAGGCATTACGCCAATGTGCTCTACAACATCATGAGGGGAGGGATCTTTGACAAGGACTACCAGATAGAACGCAGGGATTTTACCAATTACCTCCAAAATGCGAACAGGACTGTGTATAAAACTTTTGCGAATCAACTTTCTGGGCTCCCGGAGGTTTTCGATCTTCAGACCCTGAGACATCTCGCCCAAAGGTCTGATCATCTCGATTTCCAGAGGTTGTGCATCGAATACCTGCCCCTGAAATTCAGCAGGAGGCACGGAGATCCCAGCAGGCCCTGGAACCGGTTCTCCATCAATACAAGAAGCGAGGTTGACGGCTCCAAGATTCTAGACTATCAGGGGAACTGGAGGGATATTTTCCAGAACTGGGAAGCGCTTGCCCATTCTTACCCGGATTTTATAGATGGGATGATCCACAAGTTCCTCAACGCTTCCACCTTTGAAGGTTATAATCCATACCGGGTCACCAAAAGTGGGTTCGACTGGGAGGTGATCGAGCCGGACGACCCCTGGTCCTACATAGGATACTGGGGAGACCACCAGATTATCTACCTATTAAAATTTCTGGAATTCATAGAAGATTATTACCCCTCACGTCTGGCAAAGTACTGGGATGCTCCCCTCTTTGTGTACGCTAATGTACCGTATAAGATCAAGAGTTATTACGACATCATTGCCGACCCTAAGGATACCATTGTCTTCGATCACCAGCTCGACCTCGCGATCAATGCCAGAAAAGATGAGATGGGTGCAGACGGGGCTCTTCTTACCGGCCAGGAAGGGAATATTGTCCACGTAAATCTGGTCGAAAAACTGCTGGTCACCCTTCTGGCCAAATGCTCCAACTTTATCCCTGAGGCCGGGATTTGGCTTAACACTCAGCGGCCTGAATGGAACGACGCCAATAACGCCCTCGTCGGTAACGGAGTGTCCATGGTAACCTTGTATTACCTTCGAAGATTCCTGGTTAAATTCAGGGAGATCATCGGGGAGGTGGAGAAGGATGAGGTGGAGATCTCCACCGAGCTGGCCCGGTTCCTGTCTGCCGTGGTAAGCACGTTGAAACAACACGAGTCGGCCTTAAAAAGGAGCTTTACGGACAAGGAACGCCTCCAGGTCATGGATGGCCTGGGTATGGCGGGCAGTGATTACCGGGAGCAGATCTATAATTCAGGGTATAGCGGAAAGAGAACCAGGCTTTCTAAAAAGGAGCTGTTGGATTTCACAGGGACCGTTTTACCATACCTCGAACATTCCATAGAGGCAAATAAAAGGAAGGACAACCTTTACCATGCCTACAATCTGATCAGTATTACGAAGGAAAAGGGAACCTCCATTGATTACCTCAGTGTGATGCTCGAAGGTCAGGTAGCGGTGCTAAGTGCGGGATATCTGAAGGCCGATGAAGTGCTTACCCTTCTCGACAGTATGAAGAAAAGCGACCTTTACCGCAAGGATCAGTACAGCTACATTCTGTATCCGAACAAGGAACTTCCCGGGTTCATGAAAAAGAATGTCATCCCGGCCTCCCGGGTTAAGAACTCTTCCTTGCTCACAAAGCTCATGGATATTGGGAATACACAGATAGTACAAAAAGACGTCGATGGAAATTACCATTTCAATGGGAATTTCAACAATGCCAATGATCTGAAACGGGCGCTGGATGAACTCGCACAAGGGGGGCATTCAGATCTTGTGAAGAAAGAAAGGCAAAATGTCCTCGATATCTTTGAGGAGGTCTTTGATCACAAGTCCTTTACGGGCCGCTCTGGCACCTTCTTCGGATACGAAGGTCTGGGCTCTATATACTGGCATATGGTCTCCAAACTTTTGCTGGCGGTACTGGAATGCAGCAGAAGAGCTATGGCAGCAGGAGCCCCGGATAAGGTCGTCAAAGGACTGATGAGGCATTACCACGAGATCAATGAAGGGATTGGAGTGCACAAATCCCCTTCATTATATGGGGCATTTCCAACCGATCCTTATTCCCATACCCCTGCCACCAAAGGTGCCCAGCAACCGGGTATGACCGGACAGGTGAAAGAAGACATACTTAGCAGGCTTTCAGAGTTGGGAGTAAGTGTCCGGAGCGGAAGGGTCTCATTCGGGACCGGACTCCTGGAAAAGCAGGAGATCCTTACCCGGGAAGCCAAGTTCAGCTATGTAGACCTGGAAGGAAGGGAAAAATTCATAGATCTGTCGCCGGGCAGTCTGGCATTCACCTATTGCCAGACTCCAGTGGTATATACCTTTGGATCCTCGGAAGGGATACAGATCTACAAGGCAGATGGCGCCCGCGAAAATATACAAGGGCTTAGTCTGGATGTGGAGACCAGTAACAAGATCTTTCATCGCACAGGTGAGGTCACGCGGATCGATGTTGCACTGCGCTCAGACCAGGTGCCAATGTAATAATGGGTAGAGGCCTAAAATTTTCCTAACTGTTAAGGATGCCCCTGCTTAATGGGGGAGGTTGTCTTTGATCAGGCCATAGAAAAAGGTACCCAGCATGGCCCCGACAATGACCAGTAACATACTCAATACCCCGGTCCCAACAAGGATGTACATGGGGCCTGGACACGCACCGGCCAGGGCCCAGCCCAATCCGAAGATCGTACCTCCAAGAAGGTACCTGGGTATGCTCTTGTCCTTGGGGGGGATATCTATAGCCTGCCCATCTACGCTTTTGAGATGAGACCTCTTGATAAGCCAGACTCCCAGGATACCCACGGCAATGGCGGAACCAATGATCCCGTACATATGGAAAGACTGGAACTGGAACATCTCATAGATCCTGTACCATGAAACGGCTTCGGATTTAACCAGGACAATGCCGAAAAAGATCCCGACCAGTAAGAATTTCAGTGATTTCATGCGCCAAAAATTAAGGGGTAAAGGATATGCACCATAAAGAGTCCTCCTATAAAAAAACCAATTACGGCAACGAGGGAGGGCCACTGCAGGTTGCTTAAGCCGGTAATGGCATGTCCGGAAGTACATCCCCCGGCGTAGCGTGTACCGAAACCTACCAGAAATCCTCCGCCTATCAGGATCAAGAGCCCTTTAGGTGTCAGGACAGAACTCCAGTCATACAATTCGGGCGGGAGGAGGGAAGCCCCGGCATTTTCAAACCCCAGGGAATTAAGGTCCTCCACCGTTGTGGGATTCAGGTCAATGACGGATCCATCTGAGAGGTAGTGGACTGCAATAAATCCGCCTATAACAGCTCCCAGAACCACAGTTAGGTTCCAGAGCTCGGCTTTCCAGTCGAATTTGAAAAAAGAGGCAAATCGGTCTGCCCCGCCCAGGGTACAAAGGGTGCGTAAATTACCCGACATCCCAAAGGTCTTGCCAAAGTAGATCAGTGCCAGCATGACCAGGGCGATCAATGGCCCAGAGACATACCAGGGCCAAGGTTGGAGTATGTATTCCATGTGCAAAAGTTTATACAAAGATACGTTAAGCTGAGGTCCGCAATGTAATATGGGTTACAAACCGTTGGCGATTTTGCCTTCAGACGGAAATATGTTCCCGGATGAGGAGCTATTGTTTCAGGTAGACCTGGGTGCGGAAATCAGGAAGGTCCTTTCCGACGGCAAGTGTAAGGACAGAGCCGTCTAGGGAATACTCCCAATCCGGCTCCTCACTGAGCTGGAGCTGTTCGTTGATCAGGTCCCAGGTGCCGTTTTCAGTAATATAGACTCCACAGGAGATAGCGTACTGATCATTCGTGATAAAAGTGATGTCGAGCTGCTCGTAGTACTTGCTGTATGTGAAATCCTCCCTCAGTATGATCGTGGAACTAAGACAGTCGAGTTCCTCCATCAGATCAGCGGAATAGACGTCGTCCCGATTGAGGTCCTGAGGGGGGTTGACGATATATTCCGAAAGGTTGTACAGCCCTGATATGGCTTCTAGCTGGTCCTGGGAAAGCTCGGGCTCCGAATTGTCAGAATCTTTGGAACAGGACCATCCCAGGACTGATAGCACTGTCAGGAGTATGATTGAATTTAATTTCATGAGTTGTCACTTTATGACGAAGATATCAAACTTGAAACTTTCAGACCTTATCTAATGATATTTTGGATTCTCGATCTAAATCATCAGGGTTATCATACAGAATGTTTAACTTTAAACATAGGAGTATGGTCTTTTCTAGTTTTACGGCCATTATCAAAACGACAACGCTAAACAAATATTTCCTTATCATGAAAAACCCAATACCCAAACCCTTCAGTCTCGTTCTCCTCATGCTTTTCCTGTTCTCGGGATGTTCCCAGAATCGCCTTGGTGGATTGGCCCTTTATACCGTAAGGGACGCAATGAATGACGATGCCCGTGAAACGCTGAAAGCCGTGGCAGACGCCGGATACGTGAACATTGAGGCTGCGGGGTACGCAGACGGGAAATTTTACGGGATGTCACCTGTTGAGTTCAAATCCTATGTGGAAGGCCTTGGCCTGCATACGGTCAGCACGCACCAGGGTTCTGTGACCCTGGATAACGCCGATGCCATGATGGCCGATGTCAAGGCAGCAGGATTCGAATACTTCGTGGTTCCTGTGCCCCCTATGGGGATGTTCACTTTTGATCCCGAATCCCGTACCATGGGAATGACCGGCGGAGTAGAGCGCCTTACGGAGATCGTGAACGATCTTGGGCAAAGGGCGAAGAAGGCCGGTTTGAAGTTGTTATATCACAACCACGATTTTGAATTCATGAAGGATGAAAACGGAGTGGTTCCTATAGACTACATGCTGGAGAATACGGATCCGGAGATCGTCAATTTTCAGATGGACCTCTACTGGGTGACGCGGGCAGGGGCAGACCCGGTGGCTTACTTTGAAAAATATCCGGGACGCTTTAAGATCTGGCATGTCAAGGATATGGACGACCAGGGTCGGTTTGCTCCTGTGGGAAAAGGCACGATTGATTTTAAGAGGATCCTGGATAAAAAAGACCTCTCCGGGATGAAATACTACATGGTGGAGCAGGACATGACCTTTGACGGTTTGAAGCCATTGGAGGCTATAAAGATCAGCCACGCAGGTTTGAAGAATATAGGCTTTAAAGATTGAATTTTGGAGTTGATTTATAAAATAGATACGTATCAAATTAATTCTGATGAGAATAACATTGTCAATATGGAGTATAATAATCCTCATTTTCACGGGGTGCGGCCCAAAATATAGCCTGGAGGACAAAGGGAGCTTCACGCTGGTCAAAAATGAAAATGGGGTCGATCTGGGCTACTCTCCCCTGTCGGGAGTAACAATCCTAACACAAAATGGGCTTGCATTTAAGGACCTCAATAAAAATGGTTCTCTCGATGCATATGAGGATTGGAGGCTCTCAGCAGACCAGAGAGCCGGGGACCTCGCGGGCAGGATGAGTGTAGAAGAAATTGCTGGACTGATGCTGTATAGTGCACATCAGGCGATTCCGGCCGTTTCAGGGGGGTATTTTGGAGGAACTTATGAAGGTAAACCCTTTGAGGAGAGCGGGGCTTCCCCCAGTGACCTCAATGATGCCCAGCTGAAATTCCTTACCGAAGACCACCTCAGACATGTCCTGATCACCAGCGTGCGCTCCCCAGGGATTGCTGCGGAGTGGAACAATAAGGCACAGGCCTATGTGGAAAAAATGGGACTGGGTATACCCGTAAATACGAGTTCTGACCCAAGGCATGGAGCGGATTCCTACGCTGAATTCAACGCAGGTGCCGGGGGTGATATATCCAAGTGGCCGGGTACATTGGGTATTGCCGCTTCTTTTGATCCCGGACTGATGAAGAAATTTGGGGAGATCGCCTCCAAAGAATACAGGGCTTTGGGTATAGCTACTGCCCTTAGTCCCCAGATTGATTTGGGGACAGAACCCCGGTGGAGCCGATTCGACGGTACCATGGGCGAGGATCCAGACCTGGCCACGGATCTGGCCAGGGCCTATGTAGATGGATTCCAATCCTCCGATAACGGAGGCTGGGGCTTCCAAAGCGTCAATGCCATGGTAAAGCACTGGCCGGGAGGCGGACCTGAGGAAGGTGGAAGGGATGGCCATTTTGGGTACGGGGCATATGCCGTTTACCCTGGGGGTAATCTCAAGGATCAAATGAAACCTTTCGTGGAAGGGGTATTTAAGTTGGAAGGCGAGACAGGGATGGCTTCAGCCGTAATGCCTTATTACACCATATCCTATGGACAGGATACTAAATACAAGGAGAATGTGGGTAATGGGTTCAGTAAATACCTTATCACCGATGTTCTCAGGGGCGAATACGGATACGATGGTGTTATTTGCACGGACTGGGGCATTACTAGGGATGCCAGCAGTGTCGACTTGTTTGAAGGGAAGCCCTGGGGTGTAGAAGAACTTACCGTGGCAGAACGCCATTACAAGGTAATTTTGGCCGGTGTGGATCAGTTTGGGGGAAACAATGACAAAGGCCCGGTACTGGAAGCCTATGCCATGGGAGTCTCCGAGTATGGTGAAGAATTTATGCGGAAGCGATTCGAAGAATCCGCTGTCCGCCTTTTGAAAAATATCTTCAGAGTGGGGTTATTTGAAAATCCCTATCTCGAAGTAGACGCAACCGAAAAACTGGTAGGCAATCCTGAATTCATGAAAGAAGGTTATCAGGCACAGCTTCGTTCTGTTGTTCTTTTAAAGAACCATAAAAAGGTCCT
This sequence comes from Muriicola jejuensis, assembly GCF_010671595.1. GTDB lineage: Bacteria > Bacteroidota > Bacteroidia > Flavobacteriales > Flavobacteriaceae > Muriicola > Muriicola jejuensis. Next base: position 236,801 of record NZ_JAABOP010000002.1, read on the forward strand.
GCCGATAAAGAAAAAGCAAAGAGTTTATATACCCCGGAGGTATATCGCTCCAAGTACTAACTGGTTTGGGGTACAGCAACCGGAAAGAACTGTGGATCCCTTTAACCTGGAACTCGTCGGAAATTACTTCGAGGTGGTGGATACCCCGGAGAAGGCCGATTTTGCGCTGGTAGGGATAGAAAGCCCCAAGGGCGGGGTTGGATATGATCGTAGCGACCTGGCGAACGGTGGGAACGGGTATGTACCTATCAGTCTGCAATACGGACCATACACTGCCTTAGAGGCAAGAACAGAAAGCCTGGCCGGGGGTAGCCCCCTCGAGGATTTCGCAGACAGGAGCTATAAGGATAAGGAATTTACCTCTTACAATATTTCGGATATGGTGATGGTAAATAAAACTAAAGAGGAAATGGGGGACAAACCCGTCATCGTGGTAATCAACGTTAGCAACCCATTGGTATTCTCGGAGTTTGAAAAAAGTGCTGACGGGATCCTTGTCCATATGGGCGTGCAGGATCAAGCACTCATGGACCTGATCAGTGGAGTGGCAGAACCTTCGGGCTTGCTTCCTTTTCAAATGCCCGCCGATATGGCTACTGTAGAACGCCAGTTCGAGGATGTGCCCAGGGACATGGAACCCTATACCGATCATGACGGAAATCAATACGATTTTGCTTTTGGATTGAACTGGCAGGGTATCATTGCGGATGACAGGGTGGCGAAGTATAAGTGATCACGCCAGGAGTACCTCGCTGCGCTCGGTTTTCCTTTGTGCTCCCGCCTGAAGATGCAAACCCAGCACGGCCGCAGGCCGTGCGGTTTCCTTTTCCATTGCTCCTTACAAGAGCAAGCTCCTGACGGATCCATGAAAAAGAAAACCCCGCAACATTCGTTGCGGGGTTTGCGCTTTAAGTGACCGCGCCAGGATTAGTTCCTGATCCTTGCCTAAGACCCTCCTGCAAATAGAAGACCCAACAAAGCCCTCCGGCTTTGCGGTTCTTTTTTTGTCTCCGCCTTACGAAAGCGAGCTTTCGACGCCGGTTCCAAAAAAATAACCCCACGCTTTCGCGCGGGGTTTTCTGCTTGATGTGACCACGCCAGGATTCAAACCTGGAACCTTCTGAGCCGTAATCAGATGCGCTATTCAGTTGCGCCACGTGGCCGATTTAATATGTTCCCTTCCCTTGCCAGTTTTTAAAAACTTTTCCCTTTCGAGAGCTTCCTCTTTTGTAGGATATGCTTCACAGAAAAGCAACTCCCATGGCAAATAGGGTTTTGTAGATTTGTTTTTTCCGCCGTTGTGTTGTCTCAACCTTCTGACGGGATTTCGGGAAAAACCTACATAGTGTCTATCAAAATTTAAACTCTTAAGAACGTACACATAATATTTCATAAGCCTCAGATGCGCCCCGCCTCAGGCGGGCTAGTATTCAGCGCGTCCGCCTATGGCGGATTGCGCCACGTGGCCGTAAATGTGTTCCCTCGTGAAAGGGCCTGCAAATATATTTCTTTTTACTTTTAGGGCAAAATAACCTAAGGGCAATTCCATGGATTTTAAGAAGTACGTACGGGATATCGAAAATTTTCCTAAACAGGGGGTGGGTTTTAAGGACATCACCCCATTGCTCAAGGACCCTGCGGCATTTAAAGCCGCCTCAGAGGAATTGCTTCGATTTATCGGGGACGAGAAAGTGGATGTGGTCGTCGGCATGGAAAGCCGTGGTTTTTTCTACGGCCCGGTTCTGGCACTGGCTCTAAATGCGGGATTCGTGCCGGTCAGAAAGGTCGGGAAATTACCCCATCACAAGATCAGTCACACCTATGACCTGGAATACGGCACTGATACCCTCGAGATCCACGCTGATGCCATTAATACTGGTGACCGCGTGGTGATCCACGATGATGTGCTGGCCACGGGTGGTACCGCCAAGGCTACCTGTCAATTGATAGAAGCTCTGGGTGGGGTGGTTGTGCAGTGCAATTTCCTGCTGGAATTAACTACGCTCCGCGGAGCTTCAAAGCTGGATGGTTATGTCGTTAATTCGCTGATGCGCTATTGATCCAGCGCCCGGGTGGTCACATAATACCGCCACCCTATGATGGCCAGTTGAAGTTTACTTGCCTTAGACAGATCCAACTGCCTTTTGGAATACGAAGGCAGACACAAGCGATTAAGGGCCGCTAGGCCTGTGTAAAGGAGTTTTTTCATGCTCCAAATGTAACAAAACACAATGGGATATTTCGCCTTTATGTGCCTGCCCTTCCGTACTCCCGTCTAGCTGGTTGGCTATAGAAACAGTCCAATTAACAGGACAAAAAGTTGTAATACCAGTTTAACAAGTGCAATCATATTATGGTGTTTAAGAGGTAGTTTTCCCCGTTCTTAATTTATTTTCCATGAAGATATGGAAGGCCCCAAATGCCAGCAAGGAAAAGGTCGAAAAAGATTAAAAGTGAATACACTTATGTAAGCAAAAAAATAAATAATACTTTAAATAAAAATACAGTGTCTACATAAAAGTTATAAAAAGTAATAATTATTAATCTTTATACTAATAAACAGTAATAATTGTAGGAGTGTTTTTTTCAAAAAATAAATTTTGTAGGCTCGATTTTACCCAAAAAGGACGTTTTTGGCCAATTTCATCTTTTTAACAAAAAAAACCGACCTCCTGGAAGGTCGGTGTAAGGTCCTGACAGGTCTCGTCCTTTTTATTGTTTCTTGGTCGTTATCTTGATTACACCATCTTTAGCGCGATCTCCATACTCCTTTACTGCAGCATCCCCCTTAAGGACCTCTACCTTTTCTATCTCACTGGGAGACATCTTTTCGAATTCGGTCTTACTCATCTCTTTGCCATCTACAATAAAAAGGGGATCCTGACCTTTTTCGCTGTCCATGAAGAAAAAGGAGTTCCCGCCTCTTTCGATGATCTCCATATCTTCATCATCATCCGAATCCTTCAGGATAAAGACGTTGCCCCCTTCTCCTTTTTGGATCTTCCTGATCATTATACGTTCGCCATCTTCGCCCTCTTTCAATTCTTTCAATTCGGCTTCGCTCACTTCCTCTCCGTTCACTTTGATGACCTTTTTCCCGTCCTTCATCTCGACGAGAACTTCCATTTTCTCTCCCGCATCACTTCCGGTCCAATTAAATCCCCCTTCGTGATCTTCGCTGAGGATGCGCATTCTTTTATGCATTTTTTCTTCCCCATCCTGATCTTCATCATCGAGGGTCTCAACAACGATCCTCTTGGTGAAGTTCTTATTCTTCGCATGTGATTTGCGGCTGGGCATGCCGCTGAAGAATCCCATCTGGTAATCATCCCCTTCTCCTTCCACTCGGAAACTGAAGGGTTGGATAGGTGTATCACTGTTCTGGCTGTAATTGCCGCTTATTCCTTTTTGGTCCCGGTAGCTGGCACTGATGGCAGTGATCTCACCGGCGCGGTTGCGTTTGATGTCCTTAAATTTGAGATCGATACCCCTTTCTTTCATGAATTTAGTATCTGCTTTCATTTGTTCCTCGGTGTAGTCCTTGTCGATCACCACCTCTATTCGACTGATCTTCAATTCTACTTTCACATCCTTCTCTTTCTCCTGTGCCACCACTTTAGTGTTGAAGGTGAAAAGGAAGGCGGCCAGCAAGGGCAGTACGAGCGCATACTTAAGGACATTAAGGCGATTTGATTTTCTTTTGTGTAACATGACGATTCGTTTTTTGATTAATGAACTGTAAAAATGATTTGTAATGGGTGCGTAAATGGCGTTCGAAGACACCTTTAAAAGCGCATATTGGTAATTTCTTATGGATCGGGTCTGGCGAATGGCACTTGAATCGGCCAGAAATTCGAGATTTTGTTGCATATGCTTTTTGTAGAGCCAGCTAAAGGGGTTGATCCAAAGGACAATGGTCAGCATATGAGCGAGGAGTATATCCAGAGAATGTGCCTGGGAACAATGGGCTTTTTCGTGCTGCCTGATCGCATCCAGTTCTCCGGGACTGAACTGATCCGGGTTGTATATGACATAATTGAAAAAGGAGAATGGGGCCAGGTCCTGATCGGTCTCCACATAGCAGACGCCGTCGATTTTTCTCGGTCTATGGCTTTTCAGCAAACGGTAGAGTGAATGCAGCTGTAACGCAAATCTCAGTCCGAGGAAAATAACACCTGCCAGATAGACCACTGCCAGCACTGAGATCCAGTCTAAACCCTGGGAAAGAGCAGGCAACGTATTTGCGGGCGTCATCGTTTCCACCGGGATATACATCACTGCTTCTGCAATCACATAGCGCTTGATCTCTACAAAAGGAAGCAGAAATGACAATAGAATTCCTCCCAGCAGGAAATGACGGTTTGCTTCAAAGAAGGTCTCTCTTTTTAAAAATATCAAATAGACGCCCAGGAAAAGGATCAATATCCCGGAGGCTTTGGCGAGGTATAGGATGATGGCTTCCATCTTATTTATTTCTTTCGATCAGGTCAATGATTTCTTTCAACTCTTCCACGGAAATTTTCTCTTCCTTGGCAAAGAAGGAGACCAGGCTTTTGTAGGAATGGTCGTAGAAGTCGGCAATGGACTCGTTTACAAACCGCTTCCTGTAGGCCTCCTTTGATACGAGAGGATAATAACGGTGTGTATTTCCGAAGGCTTCATGGCTTACATATTCCTTGTCTTCGAGGTTCCTCACAATGGTAGACAAGGTGTTGTAATGAGGTGGATCGTCTACGATCTCGGCCAGGATCTCCTTGACGAAGGCCTTTTCGAGTTTCCAGAGGATCTTCATCACCTCTTCTTCTCTGTTGGTAAGTTTTTTCATCATTACGGTGTTGATTTATTTAATTCGAGAAGGGCTTCGCGGGCCGATTGGAGGTCAGGCCTTATCTGCAAGGCTTTTTCATAGGCAGCGATGGCCTCTTTTCTAAGGCCCTTTACCCTCAGGGCTTCTCCATAGCTATCCCAGCAATTAGCCACCTCAGGGAATAGTTCGGTGTTGAGTTTAAAGAGTTTTATGGCCGACTCCGGATCTTCGGCTCCATAAAGATATGCGTACCCCAGGTTGTTGAGTATTAAATCCCTTGGATCTGTAGGGTGAAAGTTCACCGTGAGGGAGTCGAAGTGTTGCCGTATGTACTCCGTGCCTTTTTCCTCAAAATGAATCCTGACATTTTGAATAGCAGGTAGCATAGGTTTTTGAATATCCTTGCCTCGATACAGAGAAAGGATATCGAGGCCTACGCGTTCTGCCACCGGTTCGTCCATGTTGGCAAATACAATGATGCTGAGATCCATGTCGATGACCTGAAGGAGTACCGAGTTGAATCCCTCGAATCCTCCGGCGGCACTTGCAGCGGCCCCTGCGGGCATTTCCCTTATAAATTGAAATTGCGGATCGTCGGCCTTTGTGGCTGCGGAAAGAAGGGTGGTATCGTAATAATAAGAGTGATAAAATGTTCTGACATCTTCCGTGGTGGAGATAAATCCCCCATCGGGATTGGGACTATCCTGAATCGGGATATTCTCTTCCAAAACTCCCAAAGGAGTGAAGTAATATCCCTTTGCGATCCGTTCTTCAAGTCCGGTGAAATTTTTGAGATAGGTATTCTGCAATCCCAATTTCTCAACGATGCGCTCACGTACATTGTCGAAGTACGATTTACCGCTGACTACTTCAATGACCTTACCCAGGATCACATAGCCCAAATTAGAATAGGCATCCGATTCACCTGGCGCAAAAAGGAGTTCATAGCTCTTCGCCCTTTCTACAATGGCATTTAATGTTCTATCCTCCAGGGGGAGATCAAAGTAGTCGGGACCGTGATAATCTCCGAATCCGGCCCGGTGCTCCAGCAGATGTTCAATGGTTACTTCCTTGACCCTGGGGTCTTCGAATCCGGGCACATGATCCATTAGGCGATCAGAAAGTTTTAATTTGCCTTCTTCGGCCAATTGCTTCACGACGACCTGTGTAAAAGTCTTGTTCATGCTACCGATATCGAAAAGGGTGCCGAGTTCATTGGGTTTGCCCGATTCTCTGTCGGCCAGGCCATATGCCTTATGGAATATCGCATTTCCATGATCTGCAATGAGCACCACTCCCGAAAATATCCCGAGGTCGATGTATTCCTGTACCAGTGGATCAATTTTGGAAACAAAATCTGATCTTTCCTCTTGAGTGGCAAATGCCGACTCATCGACTTGTTTATTGTCCTTGCAATTGGTCAACAGGAATAATCCTATAAGACCTAAGGTTATGCCTTTTTTCATAGTTTGAATTATTACACATCAAAGGACTTCAAGAGACCTGATCAAACCTACTACTAAAAAAATAGTTATACAACTAAATTTGTAGTTATTTAACATTTCGACGGATCCATTCCCGGAGAGAAAAGCTGAGTGCTGTACATCAGGAATCCCTTATATTTGCCAAAATTTCAATATTGCAGCATTTCCTTTTTATCGTTCTGGGCCTGATATTGCTTATTCTTGGAGGGAACTGGCTTCTTAAAGCAGCTGTAGCCCTTTCTCTGAGGCTCAGGATACCCAGGATCATCATAGGGATGACCATAGTTTCCTTCGCCACCTCGGCACCGGAATTGATCGTCAGCGTCACGGCAGCCCTGGAGGGTTTTCCGGATCTCGCGCTGGGAAACGTGATAGGCTCCAATATCGCCAATTTAGGGTTGATATTAGGGATCATCCTGATCCTCGGGCCCATTGAAGTCAGAAAGAGTTTTTATATCGTAGACTGGCCGGTGATGATGGCCGCTTCATTGATGGTCTTTTTCCTGATCTATTTTGACGGGGAGATCGGTGCGCTCGAAGGCGGGTCAATGATCGCCTGTCTCTTCCTCTTCCTGGTCTTCTTACTCAGGTTTCAACAACCTGCGGTAGTGGAGGAGCACAACAAGGCCATTCTACCCCTGCCCTTGTATAAATCGGTTTTGTTCCTGGGCTTGGGGGGAGTCGGGCTGTGGGCAGGTTCTGAATTCCTGATCTACGGCGCCGTGGGTCTGGCTTCGTTTTACGAGGTCAGTGAAAGGGTTATTGGGATCACCGTGGTTTCCGTAGGGACAAGCATCCCCGAACTGGCAGCGTCCGTCATTGCCATCCTCAAAAAGGAAAAGGCTATCAGCCTCGGGAATCTCATCGGCTCCAACATCTTTAATTTGCTGGCGGTACTCGGGATTACCTCTATGGTCAGCCCCATTCACGTCATAGACCAGGGCTTGCTTACGAACGATATTTTCTGGATGCTGGGTTTTGCCTTTCTTGTACTTCCCCTCGTCTTCTTTCCCAAAGGCCTCAGGCTGGGGTGGCATGACGGTGTCATACTCCTGCTGTGCTATGCCGCTTTCGTGGTTCTCACTTTAGCTTAGCCGGTATTTCTGGTCCAAATAAAAAAACCGCCACGGGAAATCCCAGTGGCGGTCTTAAAACTAGCTTTAAAATAGTTATACGGTCGCTTTGATCTTGGCAGACTTCACAGTCTTTACGATCCTTCCCGCTATCTTGTAAGGATCGCCGTTGGAAGCAGGACGCCTGTCTTCCAGCCATCCTTTCCATCCACGCTCCACGGTGGCGATGGGGATCCTGATAGAGGCACCCCTGTCTGAAATACCGTAACTGAAATCGTTGATGGATGCAGTTTCGTGCAGTCCGGTCAGGCGCTGGTCGTTGAATTCTCCATACACGGCGATGTGCTCTTTCGCAACAGGCCTGAATGCCTCGCAAACGGCCTCATAGACTTCCTTGCTTCCTGCGTTACGCAGCAGGCTGTTAGAGAAGTTGGCGTGCATTCCGGATCCGTTCCAGTCCCCTTTGATGGGTTTTGGGTGGTATTCTATATAATATCCATAAGACTCTGTAAGCCTGTCGAGGAGATATCTCGCAACCCAGACCTGGTCACCCGCGTTCTTTGCCCCCTTGGCAAAGATCTGGAATTCCCATTGTCCTGAGGCTACTTCCTGGTTGATCCCTTCAAAATTGATACCGGCTTCTAGACAGATGTCGGCATGCTCTTCGACAAAGTCACGGCCATGGGTATTTTTTCCGCCTACGGAACAGTAGTACATTCCCTGTGGCCCGGGATACCCTCCAACGGGAAATCCGAGTGGCAACTGTGTACTTTTATCCATGATAAAGTATTCCTGCTCAAAACCGAACCAGAAGTCGTTGTCATCGTCATCGATCTTCGCCCTGTGGTTGGATTCGTGTGGGGTACCGTCAGGGTTCAAAACTTCGGTCATCACCAGATATCCGTTCACCCTTGTGGGATCCGGGAAAATGGCCACTGGCTTCAGCAGACAATCAGAGGATCCTCCTTCGGCCTGCTTGGTCGAACTTCCGTCAAACGACCAAATGGGACAGTCCTCCAGTTTTCCACTGAAATTCTCCTCGATCTTTGTCTTGCTGCGCATGTTCTGGGTAGGGGTGTAACCATCCAGCCAGATGTATTCTAATTTTGCTTTGCTCATAATCTTGCGAGTTAAATTTTCAAATTTTTAAGATCGTCAAAAATATAGTTTTTGAGGAGATATATGGAAACTTTTGGGGGGTAATTATCAATAAATCAGACAAAATTATCAACACCCCCATTTTTTAGGGGGTTAATTGTAAAAATTTTATTTTATGGAAGGATAAGTGCGAAATGTTTAATTTTGCTGATGCATCTTAAGCCATTGAAATCATGTCTACACAAAGAACGAATGCCGTATTGGAGAGCGGCCGCCGAAAACCCGTTTCAGTTGTTGAAAATACAAGAAGATCTGAGTTTTTCGGGTCTCATGTGTTCAACGAGGAAAAAATGATCCAGTACCTTACGCGTGACGCCTTTGAAAGCGTAAAAAATGCCATTTTCACAGGTTCAAAGATCGACCGCAAAATGGCAGACCAGATCGCGGAATCCATGAAGGCCTGGGCCCTTTCCATGGGTGCAACCCACTACACGCATTGGTTTCAGCCCCTTACCGGCGCCACGGCCGAAAAACACGATGCCTTTTTCGACCTGTTACCAGATGGACGGGCCCTGGAGAAATTCGGGGGCGGGCAGTTGGTTCAACAGGAACCAGACGCCTCGAGCTTCCCCAGCGGGGGTATTCGAAATACTTTCGAAGCCCGGGGGTATACCGCCTGGGATCCTTCTTCCCCCGCCTTTATTTACGGTGCCACCCTCTGTATACCCACGATCTTTGTCTCTTACACAGGGGAGGCCCTCGACAACAAAGCTCCCTTGCTGCGTGCGCTCCATGCCGTGGATCAGGCGGCCACCGGAGTGGCCCGCTATTTCGATAAATCGGTCAACAAGGTCATGGCCACCCTGGGATGGGAACAGGAATACTTTCTGGTAGACAAGGCCCTGGCAGCTTCCAGACCCGACCTGGTGCTGACGGGTCGAACGCTGGTGGGCCAGGCTGCCGCCAAAGGACAGCAGCTGGATGACCATTATTTTGGCGTTATACCCCTGAGGGCCATCAACTTTATGAAGGACCTGGAGGTGGAATGCACGAAACTGGGTATTCCTGTAAAGACCAGGCACAACGAGGTGGCCCCGAACCAGTTCGAGCTTGCCCCTGTATTCGAGGAAGCCAATCTGGCGGTAGACCACAACCTGTTGTTGATGGATATCATGGAAAAGATAGCTGACCGGCACGACCTGAAAGTGCTTTTCCACGAAAAACCCTTTGCCGGTATCAACGGTTCTGGCAAGCACAATAACTGGTCTCTGGCCACTGACACGGGCGTAAACCTGCTCAGCCCGGGATCCACCCCTATGAAGAACCTGCAGTTCCTCACTTTTTTTGTCAATACGATCAAGGCGGTTGACACTTATGAGGAATTGCTGCGAGCCTCCATTGCCTCGGCTACCAACGACCATCGCCTGGGGGCTAACGAAGCACCCCCTGCCATATTCTCCATCTTTATAGGAGAACAGCTCAGCGCCGTCCTGGATGAACTGGAAGGCGTCTCCCAGGGAAAACTCTCTCCCGAGGAGAAAACCGAACTCAAATTAAACGTGGTAGGCAAGATCCCTGAAATCCTGCTCGACAATACGGACAGAAACCGGACCTCTCCCTTTGCTTTTACCGGGAACAAATTTGAGATGAGGGGGGTAGGGGCCAAGATGAACTGTGCCAAACCCATGACGGTCCTGAATACTATTGTGGCTCGGCAACTGATCGAGTTCAAAAAGGAGGTCGATAAACTCATCGATAAAAAGAAACTCAAAAAAGACGAGGCCATCTTCAACGTGCTGAGAGAGTACATCAAAGCCTCGAAAAGGATCCGATTTGACGGGGACGGATATAGCGAAAGCTGGCAAAAGGAGGCGGCAAAGCGAAAATTGAGCAATAATAAGACTACACCGGAAGCCCTGGAAGTGGTCGTATCCAAAAGCTCCCTCAATCTCTTCCAGGAGATGCAGGTAATGAGTGAGGTGGAAGTCAGGGCAAGGCATGAGGTAGATCTTGAGACCTACATCCTCCAGACCCAGATCGAAGGCCGGGTCTTTAACGAGCTGGTCAACACACACATCATCCCTGCGGCCATCGGTTATCAGAACAAGCTGATCGATAACATCAGGGGGGTCAAGGAGATCTATGGTTCAGGATTCAAGCAGCATGCAGAGGCAGCGCTGGCCATACTGGAAGAGATATCCGGACACCTGGCGGCTACCCATAAAAAGTCGGAGGCCATGACGGAAGCCCGGAAAAAAGCCAATTCGGAGGTGGACATTCGCAAAAAAGCCCAGGCGTATTGCCATGAGGTAAGGCCTTATTTTGAGGATATCCGATACCACTGTGACAAGTTGGAACAGCTGGTGGAAGACAAGGACTGGCCTCTGGCCAAGTACCGGGAACTCCTCTTTATCCGATAGCGAATTAAATGCCGGGGATGGCCTGCATATGATTTCATTCTCCTATTTTTGCGGAGAATCATGAATTACTCACCGTGGCGGTAAGCAAACGATACCAGCAAAGAGGCGTTTCGGCCTCCAAGGAAGACGTACACAAGGCGATCAGAAATATTGACAAAGGCCTATTCCCGAAGGCGTTCTGCAAGATCGTCCCGGATACGCTCACAGGGGACGATGAGTATTGCCTGGTCATGCACGCCGATGGGGCAGGGACCAAATCTTCCCTGGCCTATATGTACTGGAAGGAGACCGGAGACCTGTCTGTTTGGAAAGGCATCGCTCAGGATGCCCTGGTCATGAACCTGGACGACCTGCTTTGTGTGGGCGTCACTGAAAATATCCTCCTGTCATCCACTATTGGAAGAAATAAAAACCTCATTCCCGGAGAGGTGATCGAAGCTATCATTACCGGGACCGAGGAGTTCATTGAGGCTATGGGGGCTCATGGGGTGAAGATCCAATCGACCGGAGGGGAGACTGCCGATGTGGGCGACCTCGTGAGGACCATCATCGTAGATTCGACGGTCACGGCTCGGATCCGAAGGGACAAGGTCATCGACAATGCCCGCATCAGGCCGGGCGATGTCATAGTGGGCCTGGCCTCTTTTGGAAAATCGACCTACGAATCGGAATACAATGGCGGGATGGGAAGCAACGGCCTCACCTCGGCCCGTCATGATGTGTTCGGCAAAGAGTTAGCAAAGCGCTATCCCGAGAGTTTTGACCCTTCCGTGCCCGAGGATCTCGTATACTCCGGAAAATTAAAACTGACAGACACGGTTGCTGATGTTCCCCTGGACGCCGGGAAACTGGTCTTGTCACCTACGCGCACCTATGCCCCGGTGATCAAAAAGATTCTGGAAAAATACGGTCCGAATGAACTCCACGGTATGGTGCACTGCAGCGGAGGGGCCCAGACCAAGATCCTTCATTTCCTGGACAGGAACCACGTGATCAAGGATAACCTGTTTCCCGTTCCCCCTTTGTTCCGGTTGATACAGGAACAATCGGGCACCGACTGGAAAGAGATGTACCAGGTATTCAATTGCGGCCATCGCATGGAGCTTTACGTGGAAGAACAGATCGCCTCAGACCTGATCTCCATTTCCGAAAGTTTCGGGATACCCGCCCTGGTCATTGGGAGGGTGGAAGCGCATCCTCAAAAGAAGCTGACCATCGAGGGTCCGAACGGGACGTATTCATATTAGGTATACGATTCTTTCCAAAGCTTCGTTCTCTTATAAAGAAAACTGCATCCATATGGAAAGAAAAGCCTTTTTGAAGACGCTCGGCGCCGGAGCCGCATTCGCCCTGACCTTCCCCTGTGTTCAGGGATGCTCCAAGGATGAAGCCGGTGGACTACCGGTTCCTACCGGAGTCGATTTCACCATAGACCTCACCTCAGCCGAAGGGTTACAACTCCAGAACAACGGGGATTTTATTTTAAAGAATGACGTGGTCGTGGTCAGGAACCTGGAGGGAAATTTTGTCGCCGCCAGTCAGATCTGCAGCCACCAGCAGACGGACCAGGTCCGTTTTGTCACCGATAATGGGGGAATTTTCGAATGCTCCACCCACGGATCCCGGTTCTCACAAACGGGCACCCCCCTGAATCAGATCACGAACAACCCCCTGAAGATCTTCAATACCGAAGTGAACGGAGATATCCTGAGGGTCTTCGAATAGCCTCGTAGATTTCCTGTTCTCCCTTGCATCGAATTACATAAGCTACGCGCCTGTACACAGTAATTTATCTTCCCGGATTGCCCTAGAATGTTGTAAATTCGCATCCTAAGGGAAGTTAGACCATGATCGATAAATTAAACATCATAAAACAGCGGTTTGATGAGGTTTCTGACCTTATCATACAACCCGATATTATTCAGGACCAGAAAAGGTATGTACAGCTGAACAAGGAGTACAAGGACCTCAAGGAGCTTGTGGATAAGCGCAAGGCCTACCTGGAGCTCAAGAACAACATTAAAGAGGCCGAGGAGATCCTCTCTGCCGGCGCCGAAGAGGAAATGATAGAAATGGCCAAGATGCAACTCGATGAGGCCAAGGAGGCACTGCCCGAACTGGAGGAGGAGATCAAGTTGCTGCTCATACCCAAAGACCCTGAGGACGCCAAGGACGTGGTTATGGAGATCCGCGCCGGAACCGGAGGGGACGAGGCCAGTATCTTTGCAGGCGACCTCTACAGGATGTACGCCAAATACTGCGAATCCAAAGGGTGGAAAACGAATATCATCGATCTTAATGAAGGGACCAGCGGGGGCTACAAGGAGATCCATTTTGAGGTGACCGGGGAAGATGTGTACGGCACCCTGAAATTCGAGGCAGGAGTACACCGCGTACAGCGGGTCCCCCAGACCGAGACCCAGGGGAGGGTGCACACGAGTGCGGCCACCGTCATGGTCTTGCCGGAGGCCGAGGATTTTGATGTCCACGTAGACCCCAAGGACGTAAGGATCGATTATTTCTGTTCCTCAGGGCCGGGAGGTCAATCCGTCAATACCACCTATTCTGCAGTTCGGCTTACCCATATTCCCACGGGCATAGTGGCCCAGTGCCAGGATGAAAAATCCCAGCACAAGAACAAGGACAAGGCTTTCAGGGTTCTCAGATCCCGCCTGTACGACATGGAACTCCAAAAAAGGCAGGAAGAAGATGCTGCCAAGAGGAATTCACAGGTGAGCAGCGGTGACCGTTCAGCCAAGATCAGGACCTATAACTACCCTCAGGGAAGGGTTACCGACCACAGGATCGGTCTTACCCTTTACGATCTTCAGAATATCATGAATGGCGACATACAGAAGATCATCGATGAACTCATGCTGGTTGAGAATACAGAAAAATTGAAGGAAGCCTCCGAAATCTTCTGATCGCATATGAACACGTCACAACTCCTCGAACAGATAGAGAGGAAGAAATCCTTCCTGTGCATTGGCCTGGATACGGACCTGGACAAGATCCCTCCCCATTTGCTGGAGGAACCCGATCCCATTTTCGCTTTCAACAAGGCCATCATAGACGCCACCCATCATGCCTGCGTGGCCTACAAACCCAATACGGCTTTTTACGAGGCCTATGGGATGAAAGGTTGGGCGGCCCTTTCGAAAACCATTGAATACCTGAATACCTCCTATCCTGAGATCTTTACGATCGCCGATGCAAAAAGAGGGGATATAGGAAATACGGCAACCCGATACGCCCAGGCCTTTTTTAAGGATCTCAGTTTTGACGCGGTCACGGTGGCGCCTTATATGGGTAGGGACTCTGTGGAACCCTTTCTCAGATTTGAGGACAGGTTCACCATCCTCCTCGCCCTTACTTCCAATCCCGGGGCATTCGATTTTCAAACCCGAATGTCAGATGGGCAGGAATTGTACAAAAGGGTGCTGGAAACAGCACTCACCTACGAACATTCGGATCGTCTGATGTTTGTGATTGGGGCTACGAAAGCCGAGTATCTGAAGGAAGTGCGGAAGATCGTCCCGGATCACTTCCTGTTGGTGCCCGGGGTAGGCGCCCAGGGAGGTAGCCTTGAGGAGGTCTGCAGGTTTGGAATGACCGACCGGGTAGGCTTGCTGGTCAACTCCTCCAGAAAGATACTTTATGCTTCTCAAGGGGCCGATTTTGCCCGGGCGGCTGCCATGGAGGCAGAGACTCTGCAAAAGGCCATGGAAGAGGAATTACGGAAGAGGAGGTCGTCTCAGGCGAGCTGATCTAGACGCTTTTTAAAGGCATGTGCCTTTCTCTCAAAAAAATCCCCCAGCTGAGTGCCGGCATAACGACTATCCGAAGCCATATTCATAAATCTCTGGTAATAGCTGATCATTCTGGTAGACGCCTGAGATCCACTTGTGATCGGGGTGGACGAGCCCACTTTGCAATGCTGATTTTTCATAGGTCAAGTCTTTTGCTTAAAGATACGGCTGCCAATAGGTAAAAGGCTCACAATTTTGATGATCGACCCATAAAATCGGTGATATTTACCCAAAAATCAACATGGTCTTGATGAATTCTTCACTTTCAGTACGATGTGCGAAATTCATCATGGTAGTGGGAGTCTTTTTGTATCTTGGAAGGAATAAGAAATAAAAATGACAAAAACAGCCTTCTTTTTAGTTTGTATGCTCACCGCCCATTTGTCATTGGCCCAAAATGCGAATTGCGCTTGTTGTACGGAGGATCACGGCGCCTTTGATTTTTGGCTTGGTTCCTGGGAAGTATATCTGCCCAATGGGGCCGTTGCAGGAGAAAACCGTATCGAGAAGATCCAGGGTGGGTGCGTACTAAGGGAGGAGTGGAAGGGTTCCAATGGCAATTTCACAGGAACCAGTTACAACTTTTACAATCCCGGTACGGGTCTGTGGGAACAGATCTGGCTCGACAGTTCCGGCACCGTTTTGAAATTGAAGGGAAAACGCGTGGATAACCAGATGATCCTTCAATCTGAAGGCACTTTGAACGAGGACCAGAGCGAGAGTGTTCAGCGAATAACCTGGACCCTTCTTGAAAACGGGAATGTGCGCCAGGTGTGGGAAGTATTGCGCAATGGTGTTGCCGAGAGTTTACTCTTTGATGGGTTGTATAAGAAGAAGCAGTGAACGCTATTTTCTTAACAAAAAAAACCGGCCACTACACCGGTTTTTTAAACTAACTAACTCAAAAATACTAACTCAAATAATACGGGTAAAACTATCTTTTTTCTTTTTTTTCGTGGTTAAGCTAAGATTACCAGAAGGTTACCTTACTACGACCTTATTTTTATAACGCGACTTTTAGAGAATTATTATAGGATACCCACCCGGATTTAAGGCGAGGCGGAAGGGAAGATCAAAATTTGCGAAAATCGCCTGAATAGCAGGAGGTGAAAGAAACTATTGGCCGTAGTATTCGGCGATCAGCGCATCGGTTTCCGACTTGGATTTAAAGACCTCGAAGGTCTTACCCTGGGTCCTCAAGGCCCCTAAGGCATTCGCGTATTCAGCGGCCTTTACGGGATCTCCATACACGGCAAATCCATAGGCCAGACCCCCGGCAAAGGAATCTCCACACCCGGTGGTGTCTACCACGTGTTCCATGTAGATGGACTTAACGAATTGTTTTTCTATTTTCTCTCCTTTTTTGGTGTAAAAGACACAGCCTTTGGCGTCTAGGGTAACATAGAAATACTTTACGCCTTTTTTCAGGACATGGGCTGCCATCTCATCCAGGTGTTCCGTGCGCTCTTCATTGTAACTGGTCATCTCATCAGCAGAATACTCCCTTTTGAGCCAGCAGGCCTGAGATTCTTCCAGGTTCATTTTGAGGATGTCGATATAGCGCAGCCAATCGTCCATGTCTACCCAGAATTTGCGGTATCGGTCTCCGGTCATTCCCATGGAAGTGGTAGGTCCGTGGGCATCGAAGACAATAAGACCTTTGCGGTTCTTCTTGATGTACCTCAGCGTCCTCATGGAGATCTCGAAATCGGTGATCGGGATAAATACGTAAGCGTCCATTTCCTCAAGGGGTTTTATGTCCTTGGGCACTATGGGTTTCATACAGGCTGTCTGGCGTTCCAGTCTGTTGTTCTGGTCGATGAACTTGAGTTCGATGACCGTGCCCCTGTCGTGCTTGCTGGAAATATGGCTGGTATCAATATTGGGATAAGGCGCAAAGAGGTCGATGATGTTCTGGTAATCCACCTCGTGAACATGGGATACGGGATAGACCGTTCCTTCCTTCCCAAATAATTTGGATAAAGCGATAACGGGGTGGGAGACACAGCCATATTTTTTGATGGTCTCCTTGTGGTGGGTTATAATGGTGTCCCTCGGGATGGGTCCTAGAACGGCAATTTTTGTCATATTCTTCTCTGGTCTCCGGCGTTGGGAAGTTTCTCTTTCTGTCGAGAATTACCTCTGTATTATATCTTTTGGATTGGAGGGGTAATTTATGAAAAATAAAGATAGGAAAGAACTAAAGGAGATGAGAGGTTCCATCTCCCTGACCGTTAGCGAATCAGGTGAAGATCACCGTTTTGTTGTTGTATACCATGGTCTTCCGGTTTACGTGGAGCTGAACGGCACGGGAGAGTACGAGCTTCTCGAGGTCCCTTCCCTTATCGATAAAGTCGTTAACCTTGTGTACATGGGAAACCCGGGTAATGTCCTGTTCGATAATGGGGCCGGCGTCGAGTTCTTCGGTCACGTAATGGCTCGTCGCCCCAATGATCTTAACTCCCCGGCTGAATGCGGCGTGATAGGGTTTGGCCCCGGCGAAAGCAGGCAGGAAGGAGTGGTGGATATTGATGATCTTATTGGGGTACTCTTTGATCAGCCTGGGGGTGACGATCTGCATGTATCGGGCCAGTACCACAAAGTCGACCTCCTTCTCCCTGAGAAGCTGGAGCTGTTTGTTTTCGGCTTCCTCCTTGGTCTCCCGGGATACGGGAATGAAATAATACGGAATTTCGAACTGGTCGGCGATAGGCCTCAGGGTATCGTGGTTGCTGATAATCATGGGGATATCGGCTTTGAGTTCTCCCGTTGAATACCGGATCAGCAGATCGTACAGACAATGGTTGTACTTGCTGACGAAAAGGGCCATCTTCGGCCTGGTGGTACTCAGGTGCATACTCCATTGCATGTCGTAAGTAGAGGCGATCTCTTTATCGAATCGCTCTTCGACCATTCCCATCGGCTGGGTCCCTTTTGAAAATTCGACCTCCAGGCGCATAAAAAAGACGCCTGCTTCTTCATCTACGTGTTGATCCAGATAGGTGATATTCCCTCCTGCCTTATGGATAAAATTCGTAACTGAACTAATGATCCCGCCCTGGTCCGGGCAATGAATGAGAAAAATGGCTTTCAATACTTATCGGCTTTGAAGGTTAAAAGTACTACAAACTCGAGGTTGACCAAAAGGACCTCAGACTATTATAAAATTCTAAATGGAAGGTATTAATTTTTGCGTTTATCGTAAATTGCACCCTTGAAAAGGACTATTTATTAGAGATGGAGCAAATCAAGACCTACACCCCGAAAAATAAGATCAGGATCGTCACGGCGGCGTCCCTATTCGATGGCCATGATGCCGCGATCAATATTATGAGGCGCATCATCCAGGCTACGGGCGTGGAAGTGATTCACCTCGGGCATGACCGATCGGTGGCCGAGGTGGTGGATTGCGCTATTCAGGAAGATGCCAATGCCATCGCGATGACCTCCTATCAGGGAGGGCATAATGAATACTTTCGATATATGTATGACCTGCTCCAGGAAAGAGGGGCCGGACATATCAGGATCTTCGGTGGCGGAGGGGGAGTGATCCTACCCGAAGAGATAGACGCTCTGATGAATTACGGGATCACGCGCATCTATTCTCCGGACGACGGCCGAAAGATGGGGTTACAGGGGATGATCAATGACCTTGTGGAAAAATCTGATTTTAAAACCCCTTCCCTTGTTTTGCCTGACGGGAAGGATCTGAAAGCGTCTCTTCGCGACAAGGATGCCACGACTATCGCCAGGATGATCAGCCTTGCGGAGAACAGGCATGACGAATACGAAAACTGGATCGAAAAGCTCGGGAAGCCTGCGAACACCGTACCGGTGCTGGGAATCACCGGTACGGGCGGAGCCGGTAAATCGAGCCTTGTGGATGAGCTGGTGAGGAGATTTCTCTTCGACTTTTCCGATAAGCATATCGGTATTGTGTCTGTGGATCCTTCCAAGAGGAAGACGGGAGGCGCACTTCTGGGAGACAGGATCCGGATGAATGCCATCAACAGTGAAAGGGTATATATGAGGTCCCTGGCCACCCGCCAATCAAACCTCGCCCTTTCTAAATACGTAGGGGAAGCCATCGGTATCTTGCAGCACGCCCAGTTCGACCTGATCATTCTAGAAACTTCCGGCATTGGTCAGTCCGATACCGAGATCATTGAGCACAGTGACCTTTCCCTTTACGTGATGACGCCAGAATTTGGTGCGGCCACCCAATTGGAGAAGATAGACATGCTCGATTATGCCGACCTGGTAGCCATCAACAAATTCGACAAACGAGGGGCCCTCGACGCCCTGAGGGATGTGCGGAAACAATATGTCAGGAATCACAACCTCTGGGATGCTGATCCCGAAACCCTACCCGTCTACGGCACCATGGCTTCCCAATTCAACGATCCCGGGATGAACAGCCTATACAAGGCCGTGATGCGAGGTCTGCGTGATAAAGCGGGAAGCGATTTGGAATCTTCATTTGAGACGGCGGGAGAAGAACCTGAGAAACGATTTATTATCCCCCCCGCCAGAACCCGTTATCTTTCAGAGATCGCGGAGAGCAACAGGGCCTATGACCAACGGGCCTTCACCCAAAGTAATACGGCCCAGACCTTGTTTGGCCTGTACAGGTCTGTTCTGTCCCTTTTGGGGGCAGAAGCAGTGGCAGAGAACGGCTCTGAATGGCCATTTCTGACAGAAGCTGGACTGAATGAGACCGCTTTGGCCAGGGAGGTCCCCGAAGCAAAAAAGGACCTTCTCAACCTGCTGATCGGGGAATTCAACACCGTAAAGCTAAACCTGGACCCTCACCACTGGCAGACCCTGTACCAGTGGAAATCCCTGGTAAAGCGTTACAGGGAACCTGTTTACCGATTTAAGGTCCGCAACAGGGAATTGGAAATAAGCACACACACGGAATCGCTTTCACACCTTCAGATCCCCAAAGTGGCCCTGCCCAGATATGAGGCCTGGGGCGATCTCCTTCGATGGACCCTCCAGGAAAATGTCCCGGGAAGCTTTCCCTACACAGCCGGACTTTACCCATTTAAGCGCACTGAGGAGGACCCCACCCGCATGTTTGCCGGGGAGGGCGGACCCGAGCGTACCAACCGCAGGTTTCATTACGTGAGCCTCGACATGAAGGCAAAACGCCTTTCGACGGCATTCGACTCCGTAACCCTTTACGGGAACGATCCTGGCAAGCGGCCAGACATTTATGGGAAGATCGGGAATGCCGGTGTCTCCATTTGCTGTCTGGATGATGCCAAGAAACTCTATTCCGGCTTCGACCTTACGAATCCCATGACCTCGGTCAGTATGACCATAAATGGGCCAGCACCCATGCTATTGGCTTTTTTCCTCAATGCGGCCATTGATCAGAACTGCGAAAAATACATAAGGGAAAAAGGTCTTGAAGAAGAGACGGAGAAGAAGATCGCTTCCCTTTACAAGGGGAAGGAAAAGGCAAGGCCCCTCTATGCGGGAGAATTGCCGGAAGGCAATAACGGACTGGGTCTAATGCTCCTGGGGGTAACCGGAGACCAGGTACTGCCAAGGGAGGTATATGACTCGATCAAAGCAAAAACACTGCAGGAGGTAAGGGGAACCGTGCAGGCAGATATCCTGAAAGAGGACCAGGCTCAGAATACCTGTATTTTTTCGACAGAGTTCGCTCTTCGACTCATGGGCGACGTACAGGAGTATTTTATAGGAAAGAAGGTGCGGAATTTCTATTCGGTCTCCATTTCCGGATACCATATCGCGGAAGCAGGGGCCAATCCCATAACACAGTTGGCCTTTACCCTTTCCAATGGGTTCACCTACGTAGAATATTACCTGAGTAGGGGTATGGACATCAACAAATTCGGACCCAACCTCTCCTTTTTCTTCTCCAATGGGATAGACCCGGAATACGCCGTTATCGGGAGGGTGGCCAGGAGGATATGGGCAAAGGCCATGAAGGAGAAGTACGGGGCCGATCCCAGGGCACAGATGCTGAAGTACCACATACAGACCTCCGGTAGGAGCCTGCACGCCCAGGAAATCGACTTTAACGATATACGTACCACCTTGCAGGCCCTGTACGCCATTTACGACAATTGCAATTCCCTCCATACCAATGCCTATGACGAGGCTATTACGACCCCCACGGAAGAATCCGTGCGCAGGGCTATGGCGATTCAGCTGATCATCAACAAGGAACTGGGACTGGCCAAGAATGAGAATCCCCTGCAGGGATCCTTTATCATTGAGGAACTGACGGACCTGGTAGAGGAAGCCGTTCTGATCGAATTCGACAGGATCACGGAAAGGGGAGGGGTCCTGGGTGCCATGGAGACCATGTATCAGCGCTCTCAGATTCAGGAGGAAAGCCTTCACTATGAGACCTTAAAGCACAATGGGGACTATCCCATCATCGGTGTAAACACCTTCCTGAGTTCCAAGGGCTCCCCTACCATCCTTCCCAAGGAAGTGATCAGGGCCACGGAAGAGGAGAAGGAACGGCAGTTGTACACGCTCGACAATTTGAAACGGCGTGATCCGAACAAGGCTGAGAAAGGCTTGAAAGAACTTCAGGAGGTGGCGGTCCGCAACGAGAACATCTTCGAGAAACTCATGGAGGTGGCAAAATACTGTTCCTTGGGCCAGATCACACAGGCATTGTTCCAGGTAGGGGGGCAATACAGGCGCAACATGTGATCAGGACATAGGAAGGCAACGAGAAGAAAAGAGCTGATTTTTTTTGTTGGATTCTTATCCCAGGTACTCCCTGAAGTGCCAGGTCTCCCTTGGCTGATTGCCATGTATAAGTGATTTTCGCCACTTTTTAAAGGACCTTCGGAAGATACGGATCTCCCGCCTCAAAAGGTTCAGATATTCCTTCTCACTCATCCCATCCCTTTCCAGGCCATTGCAGTATGAATTGATATTTCGCAACATGATCCCTATAAAGGTAGCACTCTTCATGCGGTCCCTCATGGAGGATGAGGTTTCGGCCCTTGCGATCTGTTGGGGGATCAAAACGGCGTCTGTGATCAGGGAATCTGCAATATGGTCCCGGTGGCTATCGGACTGATACAGGGTGAGGAGATTTCTATTGTAAGAAACAAAGGAAGCCAGCTCCCTGCTTAGGGTGCAAAGGTCCAAGGCTTTTTTATAGATAGGAAGGGATCCTAGATGATTTTGGGACATCGTTCTCTCTCATTGCATTAATTACTTAAAATTACATGCTAATCAGACGAAGTCGCTTTTTAATTTAAAGATAAATTCATAATTTGCTTTATAAAGGTAATTTTACAACGTTAAAAAATTTGAAATCACAGATAGATCACCTGAACTGGGGAATACTGCAATGTCTGCAGGAGAATTCCCGTGAATCCTTTTCCAGTATTGGCCGGAAGGTAGGCCTTACCCCTCCCGCTGTGGCAGAGCGTGTCAAAAAGATGGAAGACCTCGGGATCATCACTGGTTATTTTGCCAGGGTATCCCATGCCATGGCAGGGTATCAGCTCAAAGCCATTATCACCCTGAAGGCCTTTATGGGGAAATTAAAGCCCTTCCTGGATTTGGTGGTCACCCTGGACGAGGTGGTTAACTGCTACAGGATCACCGGAAATGAAAACATCATCATGGAGGTTATCCTGAGAGACCAGTTCCACCTGGAAAAGTTTATTGACAAACTGATCCTCTATGGGGAGACCCGTACCCATATCATTTTATCCGATGTCGTGGCAGATGCCCCGATAAAAAAGAGGAGGGGATAAGAATTATTCCTTAATTTAGATCGGCAGGTGAAGAGTTTTTTTGAATGCCTGCGTCCAGGGAGTTTTTAATCCGACTTTTTTCCGGGTTCGCGAATTAGTTTTGGCCGGATTTTTGAGGAATACAATGCTATGAAATTTACCTATTTTCTCTTTTTATTTGTGATCATTACCGGCCTGACCTCCCTGCGATCCCAGGAAGTGGTCATTCGGAAAGGGCTGGTTCAGGATTCCATCCGCATTAACGATTCCATTCCAGAAACTTTTGCCGTGTACCTTCCCACAACTTACCAGCCTTCAGGTATGTGGCCTGTTTTGTTTGCCGTGGATATGGAAGGACGTGGAAAACAAGTCGTACATATGTTCCAGGAGGTGGCAGAGAGGGAAGGATTTATCGTGGCAGCCTCCAACGATATACACGACTCCCTTTCCATTGTTCAGAATACGCTGGTCATGAGCAGGATGTTCAACCGGGTATACGGTCTGTTCCCTATCCATAAGAAGAGAACCTATACGGCCGGACTCGGAGATGGAGCTCAGTTCGCCACGGTGATCGCATCCCTGATAAAACCGGTGGAAGGAGTTATTTCATTTGGTTCCGGTATCCCGTATAAGGAATTAATAGACCCTAAGAATCCGTTTCAGCTTATCGGGATTGTAGGAAGATCCGACCATCACTTCAATGATCTCCTGGAAGATTCCGGCAGGACCAATACAACTTTAAAAGCCCTGGGAAAATCGAAAATGGTCGATTATCTCCTGGTCTTTGAAGGAGGGTCGCAGTGGCCGCCTCCCACTTATATGCAGCGCGCCTTTGAGATCCTCAATCTCAGAAGTATGAGTGAGGGCAATATCGCCCGGGACTCGGCCTATATAGGAAGTATTTACAATCGGAATTTCGCCGAGCTCAACACCTTGGTTGAGGAAGGAGATTACCTGGGTGCCTCCTTCCTGGCTGATGAGATGATAGCCAAATTCAAGAATCTACTGGATCTTGAAGAATTGAAGAGAAGGAGAAAATTCATCGGTCGCGAAAAGGAATACCAACTGCAGTTGCGCAAACAGAATCGGTATTTGCAAAAGGAGTATTTCATCCGAGAAGAGTATGAATACAATCTCAACGACGACGTCCTGACATTGAATTACAACAATCTGGGATGGTGGAATTACCAGATGGGAGAGATTGATAAATACCGCAAGAGCAGTGATCCTTTCGAAAAGGAGATGGGTGAGCGATTGCTGGGATACCTAAATGCACTGGTGGAGGACAATATTGAACTGGAAAAAGCCCAGAATCCCGTCAACGAAGAGGCCCTGAGTTACCTTTGGATGGTAAAGACCATAACGGCACCTCTGGAATATGAGAATTACCTCAATATCATATCGGACAGTGCTAAATACGAAGACTTCGGTACCGCCCTCTTCTACCTGGAGGAGCTTCTCAAGAACGGCTTTACGGATAAGGCGGCTCTTTATTCGCTTAAGAATACTGCCCTTCTGAGGATCACTCCTGAATTCAACGAGATCATTGAAAAGTACTTCAAGGATGCGAGATACGACCTGATAGAGGATCAGTAATCCTCGCCCATGATTGCACTTTTAAGTCTCAAACACGTTTTTTCCTCAGAAAATCGATAAAACCTTATCTGATCCTGCCTTTGAGCAAACCGGAACGGAGCAGATACAGGAGCAGTATTCCCATGACCCCCACGACCATGGCGATATACCAGGTAGTTCGGTACCCAAAGTTAGCGATGGAGACCATGCCGCCGTTATGGGCAAAGATATGGGAGATGGAAAAGGCAATGTTGTAAAGGGCCATGTACTCCCCCTGCCTGCCTGTACGGGAACGTTCCATCGCAAAAGCACTGGAGAACGGAAAGGTAACCATCTCTCCCAGGGTCATCAGGATCATGCCGATGACCAGGAGGCCGGTCCAGTTGCCGAAAGTCAGGAAAAAGTAGCTGCAGGTCGTTAGTGCCAGGCCCAGCATCATAAGGGAGACCCTCGAAAGGGTCGAGGTTTCCAGAAACTTGATCAGGGGCATTTCAAAGGCAAAGATGATAAATCCGTTCATGGCGAGGAGTAAGCCTATGCTTACCTCGCTCAGGGATCTCGCCTCGCTGTAGAAGAGAGGGACCGTCGAAAAGTACTGTACAAAGATAAGACCCAGCAAGATCATGGCCCCTATGAAGAGGAGGTAGGGATAATCCTTGTAAGCAGAACGAGGGGCTTCGTTCCTGTACACGTCGAGTTCCTTCGCTTTCTTCGGATTGAGAACGAGCAATAGCAGGAGGGCAGCCAGTAAACAGGTGATGCCGTCTACCCAAAACAGACCCAGGTAACCCATGGATGCTATGATAACCCCTCCTATGGCTGGCCCGGCTGAAAAACCCAGGTTGATGGCCAGGCGGATCAGGGTCACGGACCGGGTCTTGTTCTCGTGTTTGCTGTATGCGCTCATGGCCACATAAGTGGCCGGCCTGAAGGAATCCGCGACGACCATCAGGACGAAGATCCCACCGCAAAGGGCATAAAAGGACTCGAGCACCTGTAACCAGATAAAGAGGAGTCCGGTGAGGAAAAGGCTCCAGACCATGACCTTGTAATACCCGATCCGATCGGTGAGTTTGCCGCCCAGCCAGGTCCCTGCCAGGGAGCCCAGGCCAAAACAGCTCATAATGGTCCCTACGTCCTCCAGGGCAAATCCCCTGTCCCGGGTCAGATACAGGGAGAGAAAAGGAATGACCATGGTCCCTGCCCGGTTGATCAGGGTGACCAGGGCTAACCACCAGACCTCTCTGGAAAGTCCCCTGAAGGAATTTAAATAGGAAAGATAGAGCAACTTCATCTGGTTTGGGATACGTGCGACCTTGCCGATGGCCGGCGTAGGATCCCTCCTTTATTTGGGACTAAATCTAGCTAAAAAAAGGCCTATTCCGTACTTTTGGGATCAAAGAGAGTACGTATGAGAATTTTGATCTGCCTTCTGTTCCTGTTCACTGTAGCCAGCAGTTGTGGAGACGGAAAGAAATACCATGACGAGGTGGCCCAGAAGGAGTTACCTGCAGACAGCACAATGGCATCTATCATCGCCTTTCAGAACGACCTGAACAAGGAATTTTCCAACCCGGAGACCTCTCCTTTACCGGATCGTTACCGAAAAGATTTTGATGGACTCGATTTTTTCGAACCGGATACCTCTTTCACGGTAGTGGCCGAACTTTCCCGTACCCCCGAGGCAATACCTTTCCTGATGCCCACGAGTACGGAAAGGATGTCTGAGGAGGTGGTTTACGGACTGGTGACTTTTGAATTAAAGGGGAAGAAATACCAGTTAGAGGTGTACCAGAACGAAGAGCTAAAAAATAAGGACGGTTATGAAGATTACCTCTTTCTGCCATTTACAGATGAGACCAACGGGCGGTCCACCTATGAAGGAGGCAGATATATCGACCTGAACATCCCGGAGGATGACCGGATCCTGATCGATTTCAACAAGGCCTATAATCCCTATTGTGCCTACAACAAAAAGTATTCCTGTCCGCTGGTGCCCAGTCAGAACCACATTTCTACGGAGATCCGGGCCGGTGTGAAAGCCTTTAAATAGGTCTAAAATAAAACCCTGACAAAAATTTGCCAGGGTTTATCAACGAACTAAACAAAACTAATAAAAGACTCCCGTTAGAAAGAGTATATCGCTGCGATCAGGAATGAGGACAGATTGTTTGTGGGTGCCCCATCGCTATCTGAAAAAGGTTCATTGTCGTTGCCAAAGGTATCCAGGCGGATCTCAGGCTTTATGATCAGGTTTTCCTTGGTGAAACTACCGGTCAGTGTCAGTCCGATAACGGGAACATCGTCAAAACCATCCTGTGTAAAGGCGAAGTATTCACCCCTTAACCCAAGAGCAAAGTCATCTGAGGTCTTGAACTGTGGATACAGGGCCGCCCCGTAGAATCCGGAATCTGTTTCAGAATTTTGGTTGTAGGCAGCATTGATGCCAAGGAAGAAATCCTCTGTCAGGTCGACTCCCCCTGTATAGTCGATCTCAAATCCTAAACCGCCGTTGGAACCGCTGTCATAATACAGGTTGAGGTACTGCCCGTAAACGCCGAGTTGGGTTCCCAGGGCGTATTCTCCACTCCCGCTAATGTCGTTGGTATCCCATGGGTTAGTCACCGCTACCATCAGGCTGATATCTTCTGAAAGGGCAAAATCCGCTTTTACACCGATGTGTGAGAAAGGCCCGTTCGAGAAGAGGTAAGAAACACTGTAGTTGAAGTTCGCGACCGGACTTATAACCTCATATCCGACCCAGGTGTTGAAACGACCAATGGTCAGGGTGGTTGATTCCGATACATTCCAATAGGCATAGGCCTGGTTGATGATGCCGTTCAGCACGTCGTTCTCAAAGGTAGCCTCAGTACCCCTGGGGCCAAATACCAGATCCACGACGACCCCTGTAGAGCCCTTTTCATAGGCTCCGATCAGGTTGGCCATCCCCAGGGCAAAACCCGTTTGGTTGGCAAAGGAGGTAGGAGTGGCCGTAGTCGCAAGTCCGGCATCATTGAAGGTAGTCCTGAAATAGGTGTCTATACTCCCTGATAGGGAAAAAGGGCTGGTACTTTCTTCTTCTTCCTGTGCAAATCCCAGGACTCCGATGAGAAGAATGGCTGAATAGAGTAAATTTTTTCCGAAATTTGTATAAATAATCGTTTTCATATTTCTGTGTTGTTATCCTTTAATTAGGATGTTAATACTGTTTTAAGTTGAAATGTTGAAAAGGTTATGAACGGAGCGTTCTGCCAAACGCTCCGTTCGCTTTTGTTTTAATGTTGATTCATCCTGAAATCTGCATAGGCATCCATACCGTGCTCGTGCAGGTCGAGTCCGTCGACTTCCTCCTCCTTGGAGACCCGGATACCCACGGTCTTCTTGAGGCTGTAGAAGATGATAAAGGCGGTCAGGGAACAGAAGGTGGCTGCGGCACCTACCCCCGCCAACTGGAAGAGGAACTGGTCCCCTCCGGCTTTAGAGCCAAAGATCCCGACGGCCAGGGTTCCCCAGATCCCACAGATCAGGTGAACGGTCACCGCACCTACAGGGTCGTCCAGGCGGATCCTGTCAATAAAGGCTACACCGAGTACGATGATCAATCCCGCGATAAGGCCGATAACGACGGCTTCGTTGGGAGACATAAGGTCTGCACCTGCAGTGATACCCACGAGTCCGCCCAGGATCCCGTTCAGGAACATGGTAAGGTCGAGGTTCTTGTACAGGATGGTAGAGAGGATCAAGGCACCTACCCCTCCGGCAGCGGCTGCCAGGCTGGTGGTCACCAGTACCAGGGAAGTAAGCTCGGGATCACCTGAAAGGACTGATCCACCGTTAAACCCAAACCAACCTAACCAGAGGACGAGGACCCCTGCAGTGGCCAGCGGGATGTTGTGGCCGGGAATGGCCTTGGGCTTGCCGTCCTCACCGAATTTCCCTATCCTCGCTCCAAGGAGATAGATCCCGATAAGAGCGCCCCATCCGCCGACGGAATGGACCAGGGTAGATCCTGCAAAATCATAGAATCCGGCATCATCCCCACCCAGGGTTGAGAGGAAACCGCCTCCCCATTGCCAGGAACCGACGATAGGGTATACCAGGCCTACGTAAAGGATGGTAAAGATCATAAAAGGCCCTATCTTGATGCGTTCTGCAACGGCTCCGGAGACGATGGTAGCCGCCGTGGCGGCGAACATACCCTGGAAGAGAAAATCTGTCCACCAGGTATAGCCACCGTCTGCGTATTCGGGGGTCATTCCGTTCTCAGGTGCTGCGATCCCGAATCCGCCGAAGTCGAGTATACCTGCAGAGCCCTCGGCAAAGCCGGGATACATCAGGTTAAAACCGCCTATGTAATACATCAGCAACCCGACGGTAATGATAAAGATGTTCTTAAAGAGAATGTTGATCGTGTTCTTCTGTCTTGTAAGCCCAATTTCTAAAAAGGCAAATCCTGTATGCATGAAAAATACCAGGGCGGTACAGATCATCATCCATATATTGTTAGCTGTAAATAATCCTGCTTCCATATTTCGAAAATTGTTAGTTAGTTATCCGTTTTAGTTTATTCCTTCATAACCGTTCTCACGAGTTCTGATCCTGAAGGCGTCCAGGACCTCCGAAACGAAGATTTTCCCGTCCCCCACATTACCGGTGTAGGCGGCATCCAGGACGGTGTTCACGGTTTTTTCAAGAAAATTATCGGAGACAACGATCACCAGGTACCTCCTTTGTATGTCGGAAGTGCTATAGGAGATACCCCTGTAGACATGTCCCTGTTTTTCGTTACCAACCCCGGTCACATCCCAGTAGCTGAAGAAATTCACCTCAATGTCGTGAAGTGCTTTTTTCACATCATCAAATTTTGATTTGCGAATGATTGCTTCTACTTTTTTCATTGTATTAGTTTATTGTTGATGGGCCAAAATTATGATTAATGAAATAACCCCCTAAAAATTTGGGGGTTTATTGATCATTTTTATCATAAATATAAAATAGACCCCTAAAATATTAGGGTATAGTATTCTAAAAAGTAAAATTTAGGAATATGGTTTTTTTGTAGGCATGTTTTAACACATCCCGTAAGAAAAGGCATGGATAGCAGAGGAAAATAATTGATAATCAGATATTTAAGACAGGGCTTTCACCAGCCATAGTCCGGCTGCCACGGCAAGGATGCCCAGGATCACACTCCCCAGGATATAAAGCAGGAACGAAAGGGTCTGTCCTTCACGGAGCAGGCCGTAGTTTTCGAGAGCAAAGGAGGAAAAGGTGGTGAAGCCACCGCAGAAACCTGCGGTGAGGAATAGTACCGTGGTATTGCTGAGGCTGCTGTACCTGGCCGAGAGTCCAAGGATGAGGCCAATAAGCAGGCATCCAAGCATATTTACCCCAAAAGTACCCAGGTAAAAGGAACTTATATAAGGATTCAAGGCTTTACTGATAAGATAGCGAAGGGCGCTTCCGATCCCTCCTCCAAGGAAGACCAGCAGAAAGTTTTTCATTCCCTAAAGATAGGAATCTAGATGGCTTTCCGGTATTCTGAAGATGACAAATCAAGAGGATAGATCTTCTCGCGGGGTGTATCTGTCCTTTCTCCGGAAACCTCGGATTGCCTGCGCTTGTTCATCACCATACTGAAGGTGAGAAGGCCTGCATTCACTGCCACCAAAATAAAGAAAATGGTAAAAAAGGTTGTCATTTATCGGATTTCTTTGAAAGTATAACGCAAAAGTAAGCCATTTCTTATAGTATACGCATGAAATCCCAAATATGTTGTCAGACACTCAATTTTTGTGGCCTAGGCAAAAAAAGTGTTAATTTTTCAGGAGATACTTAAGTCCAAACAGGATTATTACGAAAAGGACAAAAACGACCCCTATCCATTTAACTCCCCGGTAGTTTTTCAGGTGAAGATTGTTGTCCTTTTTATACGAAATAACAAGGATCCACGAGAAAACGAGTACGAATACGGCAGCAAAAATGAGTTGCCCGGTGCTGAACATAATGTTTATTTTAGTGCAAAATTACGCCAAATACACATAGCATGAAAAGCAAGATCGATGCAGTAGCCCTTTTTCATCGTTCCTTCGGACTCGGGATATCTGAAAGTCCCAAAGCGGATCTGGGGGAGGCGAAGAACCTGCTGAGGTTCAACCTGATGGATGAAGAGAACAAGGAATATTTTGAGGCCGCCAAGAACAATGACCTGGTGGAGGTGGCAGATGCCCTGGGCGACATGCTTTACATCCTGTGCGGGACCATCCTGGAACACGGGATGCACCAGATTATTGAAGAGGTCTTTGACGAGATACAGAGAAGTAATATGAGTAAGCTGGGCGAGGACGGCAGGCCCATATACCGGGAAGACGGGAAAGTACTCAAAGGACCTTCCTATTTCAAACCCGATATCAAGGGAATCCTCGACCGATAGCAGTAATGGTTTCCGGAAAAAGGGTGATTTAGAAAAATAATTAGATCACCTCAAATCGCCAGCCAAAGGGATCATCTGCCTTGTTGTACTGAATGTCGGTGATCTTCTTTTTGAGAAGGGACGCATAGGAGTCTTTCATCTCGGGCAGGTCGTAATCCGAACCCCTGTAGCCAAAACCGGAAATAGGGGAGATCACAGCGGCCGTCCCGGCTCCGAACA
Organism: Muriicola jejuensis; assembly: GCF_010671595.1. Taxonomy (GTDB): domain Bacteria; phylum Bacteroidota; class Bacteroidia; order Flavobacteriales; family Flavobacteriaceae; genus Muriicola; species Muriicola jejuensis. Next base: position 267,464 of record NZ_JAABOP010000002.1, read on the forward strand.
TCTCCTTCAAGCTCCCGTTCTTGGATGCTGAAACCAGTTCTTCCACCCTGACTTTTCTTATCTCCACGGTTATTCCCTCCGCGCGGGCAATATCGATGACGCTTTTGCGGGTAACACCGTCGAGTATCCGGTCACTTACGGGACTCGTCAGGAGGGTGTCATTGATCCGGACAAAAATATTCATCGCTCCGGCCTCCTCTATGTATTCGTGGGTATTGTCATCCGTCCAGATCACCTGCTGGTAGCCTTTTTGAATGGCGAGCTGAGTGGGGTAGAATTGCCCGGCATAGTTTCCTCCGGCCTTAGCATAGCCAACACCGCCGTTGGCGGCCCTTGAATATTTTTCTTCGATCAGTACCCTGACCTTTCCAGCAAAATAGGGCCCGGAAGGGGCGCATACGATGAAGAACTTGTATTGGTCTGCAGGGGAAGCGTGCAGGCCTGTCCCAGAGGCAAACACAAAAGGTCTTATATACAGAGAGCTGCCTGGGGTGGTGGGGACCCAGTCCTTTTCTATCTGAACCAGGGTTTTGAGGCCATCCATAAAGATCTCCCTGGGGAGTTCGGGTATGGAAATTCTTTTGGACGAGATGTTGAGCCTTTTCTGATTTTCATCTGGCCTGAAAAGCCAGACTTTTCCGTTCTCGTCCTTATAGGCCTTCATTCCCTCGAAGACGGACTGGCCGTAGTGGAAGATCTTGGCAGATGGATCCAGGGTGATGCCCTGGTAGGGTGTGATCCTGGGTGTTTGCCAGGCTCCGTCACGGTAGTCGCAAACCAGCATGTGGTCTGAGTGTACCTTTCCGAAAGGGAGGTTGGAAAAATCAACCTCAGAAATCCTGGATTTCTTTACTTTTTCGATGATTATATTCGTGACGTTGGTTTCCATCCGCTAAAAATTTCACGTCAAAATTAATCAATTATGAACTCTTGTTCCTTCTTTTTTGGCTGAAAAATCCCCAATTTTGTACTGTCAACTCAAATCCTGAACAAAATGAAATCATTTAACATTTTTCTTGTGCTTTTCGTCCTTCTTGCGGGTTGTAAGGAAAATAATCCTCAGAACCAAACAGCCGCTTCAGAATCCACCGCTTCGGAATCCCAATACTTCGGATCCGTATTTGACGCTGAAGGGGCTCTATCCGGAGATAAAGTGGTCATGGCCCTCAGTGAGCTCCAAACCCCTGACAGCCTTACGGTCTCCTTCACCGGGAAGGTCACAGATGTCTGCCAGATGAAGGGATGCTGGATCAAGGTCTCTTTGGATGAGGGAGAGGAAATACGGGTCACTTTTAAGGATTACGGTTTCTTCGTTCCCAAGGATATCACAGGAAAGGAGGTAACCCTTCACGGCACCGGCTTTATAGAGGAACTCAGCGTGGAAGATCAAAGGCATTTCGCGAAGGACGGTGGTGCCTCGGAAGAGGAGATACAGAAGATCACCTCCCCCAAGGTGACCTACAGTTTTGTAGCAGATGGCGTGTTGCTGAACGAATGAGGTGAAAAGGACGATCATCACCACCGCAGATGGTTCCAGGACCCTCGCTATTGAGGATTGGAACGAACATTACCACTCTACCCATGGGGCCGTAAATGAGGCTTTTCACGTCTTTATCGACCACGGCCTGGCGGTATGTGCTCAGAAAGAGGTCAGTATTCTCGAGGTGGGCTTTGGAACCGGACTAAACGCCCTGATCACTATGCACGAAGCCAAAAAAAGGAACCAGAGTATAGCTTACACGGGGGTGGAGGCGTACCCTGTTTCCCTGGATGAGGTGGATCAACTCAATTATGTAGATGAACTGGACGTGCCCCATCTTCGCACCGCTTACCTGAAAATGCACCAATGCCCATGGGGTGTAGAGGTCCCGCTGACTCCCGGGTTTACCCTTGTAAAACAGAAAAAGGATTTCGATCAGATTTCGGATCAGGGGGCTTTCGACCTGATCTATTTTGATGCCTTCGGACCCCGGGTACAACCGGAGCTTTGGACCTTTTCTATCTTCAGCAAAATGTTTAACGCCCTTAGATCTAAGGGTGTACTCGTCACTTATTCGGCCAAAGGCAGTGTGAGGCGGGCCCTTCAGGAAGTGGGCTTCTCAGTGGAAAGGCTGCCCGGGCCTCCGGGTAAGAGAGAGATGCTCAGGGGGCGGAAATCCCAGTAAAAATGACGGGAAGCAGAAGGATTGATTTTCTTAAACAAGACTGTTAAACCTTATATAAACCCGGATCATGTAGTCTGTAAATCAGATATCTTTACAAAAAAATTACAATGCGCATTTTGATCACTGGGGCTACCGGGTTGATTGGCAATGTTATCGTTCAAAAGTGCCGCGAGAATCAAATAGAAGTCAATTACCTCACTACCCGTAAAGACAAGCTTACCTCTGAAAATGGGATCAAAGGGTTTTACTGGGATCCCGCCAAGGGAGAGATAGACGGAAAATGCCTGGATGGCGTTTCGGCCGTGATCAACCTGGCAGGATCCAACATAGCAAAACGCTGGACAGAGGCGAACAAGGCGGAGATCCTCAACAGCCGTATCGACAGCCTGAAAACCCTGAGGACGGCCATTGAGAAATCTGATCGGCACCAGATCCGTTCTTTTGTTTCGGCCTCTGCCATAGGAATATATCCCGATTCCCTGGATTGCTATTACACGGAAGAAGATACACAGGTGGATAACAGCTTCCTGGGAGAGGTGGTTACGCGATGGGAAGATGAAATTTCAGAATTCAATCGTTTCTCCTTTCCCGTTGCCACCATCCGCGTGGGACTGGTCCTGTCTATGGATGGGGGGGCGCTCCCTGCGATGGTCAGGCCTGTAAGGTATTACCTCGGTGCCGCCTTCGGCAAGGGGGAGCAGTGGCAGTCATGGATCCACATTGACGACCTTGCCCGCCAGTTTCTCTTCGCCATAGAACACGGGCTCGAAGGGGTATTCAACGGTGTGGCCCCAAACCCGGTGACCAATGCCAGGTTGATAAAGGAGATAGCCTCCGTTCTCAACAAACCTCTGTTCCTGCCCAATATTCCACAGGGCCTCATGAAGTTGATCCTCGGTGAGATGTCCTATCTGCTCTATGCCAGCCAGCGAGTGAGTAGCAGAAAAATTGAGGAGGAGGGATTTGAGTTCTATTATAAGAATATTTGCAGCGCCCTTAAAGATATTTTGCATTCAGAAGAAACACCCAGCGATATCTATCAAAAGGAATTCGTCTGAACCGCATATTTTGATTTGGAGTAAAATGGAACACCCCTGGGAGGGTGTTTTTTTATGTGACATTTTGACATTTTTCGATAAATGGCAGTACTTTTGCCATTCTGAATCGAACAGGCATAAACTTGGCTGACAATGAGTGAAAAAGACAGAATAGAAGAAATGGAAGAGATGGAGGATGCCCTCGAACAGGAAGATCCTCAGGAGGAGAAGCTCCGGGATCAGTCCGGGGAAGATGAAACTGAAGGAGCAGATCAGCACTCCCGGGAAGAGGAACTCCAGGCAGAACTCGAAAAGGAAAAGGACAAATTCCTGAGACTATTCGCTGAATTCGAGAATTTTAAGAGGAGGACCTCCAAGGAGCGGATGGATCTCTTCAAGACTGCCGGACAAGAGGTAATGGTATCTCTGTTACCCGTGCTGGACGATTTTGAGCGTGCTTTGAAGGAACTCGGCAGATCTTCTGAAAAAGAGTTGTTCAAAGGAGTGGAACTGATCCACCATAAATTCAAGGACACTTTAAAGGCAAAGGGGCTTGAAGAAATAGAGGCAAAAGAAGGCGATGCCTTCGATGCCGAGATTCACGACGCGATCACCCAGATCCCTGCCCCGAATAAAAAACTGAAGGGCAAGATCATCGATGTGGTGGAGAAAGGATATCGCCTGGGCGATAAGATCATCAGGCATCCCAAGGTGGTAGTAGGAAATTAATCGGTAGACATGAAGCAGGACTATTACGAAATTCTTGGGATAGATAAGTCGGCCAGCGCCGCCGAGATCAAAAAGGCATACAGGAAAAAAGCGCTGGAATTCCATCCGGATAAGAATCCCGGGGATCCAAAGGCGGAAGAGATGTTCAAGAAATCCGCAGAGGCCTATGAGGTCCTTAGCAACCCGGATAAACGGGCGAGGTATGATCAATATGGTCATGCAGCCTTCGAAGGGGGCGGCTTTGGTGGAGGCGGCATGAACATGGAGGATATCTTCAGCCAGTTCGGGGATATTTTCGGGAGCGCCTTTGGTGGCGGTTTTGGGGGCTTCGGAGGCTTTGGAGGAGGTCAGAGGCGGGTGAAAGGGAGCAATCTCAGAATCCGTGTCAGGCTCTCCCTGGATGAGGTAGCCCATGGGGTAGAGAAAAAAGTGAAGGTCAAGCGAAAGGTCCAGGCGCAGGGCGTCACCTATAAAAATTGTTCCAACTGCAACGGCAGCGGACAGGTTACCAAAATCACCAACACCATTCTGGGGCGCATGCAGACCGCTACAACATGTAGTAATTGCGGGGGTAGCGGGCAGGTGATCGATCACAGACCCTCCCATGCAGACGCCCAGGGATTGCAGATGGTGGAGGAAACGGTATCCATCAAGATCCCTGCCGGGGTTGAAGATGGCATGCAGCTTAAGGTCAGCGGTAAGGGGAATGAGGCACCCGGCAACAGTGTCCCGGGAGACCTTTTAGTAGCCATCGAGACCAAAGAACACGAAACCCTGAAACGCGAAGGGGATAACCTGCATTACGACCTGTATATCAGTATATCGGATGCAGTTCTGGGCACGTCCAAGGAGATCGACACGGTGGGAGGAAAGGTTCGGATCAAGCTGGAACCGGGAATTCAATCGGGCAAGATCCTGCGCCTAAGGGGCAAGGGCATTAGCAACCTGAACGGTTATGGCAGTGGAGACCTCCTGGTGCATGTCAATGTCTGGACCCCCAAGGAACTGAACAAGGAACAAAGGGAGTTCTTCGAAAAGATGAACAAGCACGAAAACTTTGAACCCAAGCCAGAGAAATCCGACAAATCGTTTTTTGAGAAGGTAAAAGACATGTTTTCTTAAACCATTTCATAGGCGGTTTAAATAAAAAACGTATATTTGAACCGATACTGGGAGACCAGTATTAATTTTCTTTTTCATAGCAATTTTTTTCCCATCCTCGATCTCTCGGGGATGGGTTTTGCTTTTCTGGGGGGTGTTCATGGCCTCCATAGTGGGAAAATATGGCGTCCAAGCAAGGATGAAAAGGGAAGTATCAATTAAAGGATCGCACAAGGATTTGGCGGAGGGAAAATCGCCTTGTATCCTGTTACCATATTCGTATGTAATACCTCCTCTTTTTCGTTCAATTCTCTATCTTTGACAAAATTGCATGCATGAATCCCATCCTGGTTGCCGATAGGGTCACCAAACGCTACGGAACTAATTTTGCGCTCAACAACGTCTCACTAGAAATACCCTCCAACAGCATTTACGGTCTGCTGGGGCCCAATGGAGCGGGTAAAACTACCCTGATCCGGATCATCAACCAGATCACCTACCCGGACAGCGGGAAAATCCTCTTCGGGGGAGAGCCGTTATTGCCCCACCATGTATCCATGATTGGGTATCTCCCTGAGGAAAGGGGGCTGTACAAAAGCATGAAAGTAGGGGAACAGGCCCTGTACCTGGCTCAATTAAAGGGGTTGCCCAAGGCCGAAGCCAAAAAAAGGCTGCTCTACTGGTTCGAGAGACTCCAGATCGGTGACTGGTGGAACAAGAAGATCCAGGAATTGTCCAAGGGTATGGCCCAGAAGATACAGTTCATCGTCACGGTACTCCACGAGCCCAAACTGCTTATTTTCGATGAACCCTTCAGCGGCTTCGACCCCATCAATGCCAATATAATAAAGGAAGAGATCCTGCATTTAAAAGAAAGAGGTACTTCCATCATTTTTTCAACTCACAGGATGGAGTCTGTGGAGGAGATCTGTGAGTACATCGCCCTTCTTCACAACGCCGAAAAGATCCTGGACGGCAAACTCTCGGACATCAAGAAGGAATACAAGAACAATGTCTTTACCGTAGGTATGATCGCTCAGAAAGGGGACGAGATCCTCAAGGAACTTTCGGAACGTTTCCAGATCTCTGCTTCTTCCTATGACCCCCTGGAATCCCAGGTGGAATTCAAGGTTAAGCTACCTTCCCCCGATACGGGTTCCTTCCTGAAGCACCTTTCCAGCAAAGGCACCGTGAACAGTTTTGTGGAAACCATCCCATCGGCCAATGACATTTTTATAAAAACGGTACAAAGCAAATCGACCCATGAGTAAATTAGGCCTGATTATAAAGAGGGAATACCTGGCAAAGGTCCGAAACAGGTCCTTTGTGATCATGACCTTCCTCAGCCCTATTTTGATGGTAGGGATGGTGGTACTGATCGCTTACCTCACCAAGATCAACGACAGTGAGACCAGGGTAGTGGGAGTCCTGAACGAGAGTGTATTCTACTCCACTGATTTCGGGTCAACAGAATCCATGTCCTTCGTGATCTTTGAGGATGTAAGCCTGGAGCAGGCCAAGGATTCTGTGATCAACCAGAATTTTTACGGTCTGTTGTACCTGCCGGAGGGGGGTACAGCCGAGGAGGTGGCCAATAGTGCTTTCCTCTATACCAAAGAAGCACCGATTTCCGGGGTGGTAGACAGGCTGGACGGGATTTTCAGGGACCGACTGAGGCAACAGAGACTTCTCGAACTGGGTGTGACACCGGCTGAATTCGCCTCCATTGATACGGATTTTCAACTCAGGACCGAAACCTTTGAAGGGGAGAGAAACCTGAAGGGACTCAATGAACTCAAGGCATTTATCGGAGGTGGATTCGGATACCTGATCATGATGTTCATCATCATCTACGGAGGTTTTGTCATGCGCAGCGTTATAGAGGAGAAGACCAGCAGGATCATCGAGGTCATCATCTCTTCGGTCAAGCCCTTCCAGCTTATGATGGGAAAGATCATTGGGACCTCCCTGGCCGGGCTGACACAATTCGCGATCTGGATATTTTCGGCCTCCCTCCTCCTGTTTGCGATCATGTCATTTATGGGACTGGAGTCCCAGGCCCTGGAAAGCGCTGCTGTGATGCCCGGTCCCGGGGTGAGCGAACTGAGTGCGATGAATCCTGCAGGAAGCGAAATGCAGCTGTATGCCAATGAACTCATGCGGATCCCCTGGGTCATGCTGATCTTTTTCTTTATGGTCTATTTCGTGCTGGGGTACCTGATCTACAGTTCGATCTACGCGGCCATAGGCGCTGCCGTTGACAATGAGACGGATACTCAGCAATTCATCTTCCCGATCATCCTCCCCTTGATGCTGGCGATTTATGTGGGTTTCTTTTCCGTCTTTGGAAATCCCCATGGACCTATAGCTGTTGGATTTTCCCTCTTTCCGCTCACTTCCCCCATCGTGATGCTCATGCGGTTGCCGGGGGGTCTGGGAGAGGGGGGTGTGCCGATCTGGCAACTGGTCCTCTCTATTTTCCTTTTGTTGGTTACCTTTATAGGGATCGTCTGGCTGGCGGCTAAGATCTACCGGGTGGGAATACTTATGTACGGGAAAAAGGCGAGTTACAAGGAATTGTTCAAATGGTTAAAATACTAGGATGGAAAAGTTAAAGGATCTTTGGGCAGAATTCAACGAGGTGTTGACATATCAGATCTACGACAGCGAGAATATTCACATTACCGTCGGTACCTTTCTCACCATTGTCATCGGTGTGGTCGCGGTCACCTACTTGTTGCGGATCATCCACAACATCGTCATCAAGAAATTACCCGAAGCAGACAAGAATAAATTCGTCAGCATTTTTTCCTTCTTAAAGTACCTTTCGTACATCCTGGTGATCATCATCATCCTTCACTCTTCCGGAGTGAACCTCACCGTATTGCTCACGGCTTCCGCCGCCTTGTTCGTAGGCCTTGGTTTTGCCTTACAAAATCTTTTTCAGGACATCATTTCCGGGGTCCTGATGATCCTGGACCAATCTATTCACGTAGGCGATATTATTGAGGTGGAAGGCAAGGTAGGTAAGGTTTTCGAGATACGATTGAGAAGTACCAGGGCGATCACAAGGGACGATAAGGTGTTGATCATTCCCAACCACATATTTTTGACCAATACCATCTACAACTATACACAGAATCACAATATCACACGGGAAGCCCTTAATATTGGCGTGGCGTATGGAAGCGACGTAAACCTGGTTACCAACATCCTCACCGAAATTGCCGAGGAGCAGAAAGGGGTACTGAAGAATCCAGAGCCCTTTGTACAGTTTGACGACTTTGGGGATTCGGCTCTGATCTTTTCCCTGAATTTCTTTGTCTCCGATGCTTTCAGGGTTCCGAGGATGCGGTCAGAGATGCGATACAAAATAGACGCAAGGTTCAGGGAAAATGGGGTTACTATACCATTCCCACAGCGGGATGTGCATTTTTACCAGCACAGCCCCATCGCCCTCAAAAAGCAATAAGCCTGTGCTTCTTGTTTAAAGGGACGGGTTCACAAGACAGGTATTGTCAATACGGATACGAATATGGGCCTGGCACCGTTTTTGAACAGGAAGGATCATGCCCTGTATTAAGGTTGTAACAGAAAAGTGAAAAAATAGAAGACATGCCAAAAATATTAGTGATAGAAGACGAAGCCGCCATCCGACGCGTATTGGTCAAGATCCTATCTGAAGAGAACGAGCAGTACGAGCTGGAAGAGGCCGAAGACGGGCAGAAAGGCCTGGAGATGATCAAAAAGAATGATTACGACCTGGCCCTTTGTGATATCAAAATGCCCAAAATGGATGGGGTGGAAGTCCTGCAGGCATCACGCAAACTCAAACCCGAGATCCCTTTTATCATGATCTCCGGGCATGGCGACCTGGATACGGCGGTCAATACGATGCGCCTCGGGGCCTTCGACTATATCTCCAAACCCCCGGACCTGAACCGCCTCCTCACGACCGTCAGGAATGCCCTCGACAGAAAGGAACTGGTGGTGGAGAATAAGATCCTTAAGAAAAAGGTGAGCAAGAACTATGAGATGATAGGCGATAGCCGGGAGATCACTAATATCAAGGAGATCATAAACAAGGTGGCCCCAACGGATGCCAGGGTCCTGATCACGGGATCGAATGGAACAGGGAAGGAACTCGTGGCACACTGGATCCACCAGAAAAGCGAGAGGAGCAACGCCCCTTTTATAGAAGTGAACTGCGCGGCCATTCCTTCCGAACTCATAGAAAGCGAACTTTTCGGTCATGTGAAAGGAGCCTTTACTTCAGCCATCAAGGACAGGGCAGGAAAATTCGAGGCAGCCAACAGAGGCACCATCTTCCTCGATGAGATAGGGGACATGAGCCTCTCTGCCCAGGCCAAGGTCCTGCGAGCCCTGCAGGAGAATAAGATCTCCAGAGTGGGTTCGGATAAGGATATTAGTGTGGATGTAAGGGTGGTGGCCGCTACCAACAAGGACCTTAAAAAAGAGATCGAGCAAGGCAGGTTCCGGGAAGATCTTTACCACCGCCTGGCAGTTATCCTTGTGAATGTACCTTCCCTGAATGATCGAAGAGATGATATCCCCCTTCTGATCGATCATTTCTCAGAGAAGATTGCCGGGGAGCAGGGCACTGCACCCAAACGATTCTCCCAAAAGGCAATATCCCTGCTGAAAGCATACGACTGGACAGGGAATATTAGGGAACTGCGCAATGTGGTGGAGAGACTCACCATTCTTGGGAATGATGAGATCACGGAAGAGGACGTAAAACTTTTCGCCAGTAAATAAGAACTACACCTAGTCCTCCTTTGAGGCGCAGCGCTCATTCAGGGTCTCCAGGGCTCTCCCGGCTATATTCTTGGTCTTGAGGTTGTATAAGCGTTTACCCTCTGTAAGGTTTGTCTTGAGTAACTCCAGCTCACAACGTTGATAAACCTCCAGGACGTAATCCTCAGCTTCACTGCAGGGGAGGGTGGAGATCACCTTGTCAAGGGATATCCGAAAATTCTCCAGGGAGGAGTCTACCTTCGCTTCCAGGGCCTTGCCGGAGATCGGCCTGAATTTTGCAACCCCGGGCTGATCTTCCCCCGTATTCATAGTGAGATTATTGCCGTATTCGCTGGTGTGGATCTGTGGATGGTCCTCCAATGCCTCAAGGCTACCAAGGGTGTGTTCAAGCGATTTTTCCAGCAGCATGCGGGCCCCCAGGATAGAACTGGCCTTTATGGCTTTTTTGAGATACTGCTCGCTTTCCTCAATGCCCTGTTGAGCATATTCACAACCGCAGGCGCGAAATTGATCCTTGCTTTTATCTATGGCACTCAGGGCCTTATAAGTAAAATAATGCACCATGTTCATCTTATCTGAATCTATGGCCTTTTGGGTATTGGTCCGTATGTACGTGATGTTAGACCCTGCAAATTCACATGCATTCAAGGAAACAATGCCCGCAGATACGGGCAGAAAGGCAAGCCATAGATAGATCGTCAGTACCTTTAATGACATGGTTGTCCTTATTTCAGATTTGGGTGAGCTAAAAATAGAAATACGGGGAGGTATCGCCTTATTTTATCGTCATATGGGGACAAACCCACGTTTTACGTGCCAATTTGAAGGGTGTATATCAAGAATATTAAATTGACAGGCGCTTTAAAGGACACAAATAAATATCCTATATTCATCCTATGAAGAAGATCAAAAGCAAATCCTACAGGGTAGAAGAGGAGGTACGGCTCAGCGCATTGCCCACAAAAGAAGACTTTGGGGAATCCGACAAGAAACTCAAGAAATACCTCGAGAAGATCAGGGTGAAACTTGGAAAATTCCAGGACGTGATGTACGCTCACGATAAATACAGTGTTCTTATCTGTTTGCAGGGTATGGATACGGCAGGGAAGGACAGCCTGATCCGGGAAGTGTTCAAGGATTTCAATGTACGCGGGGTGCAGGTTCACAGTTTCAAGGTTCCGACGGAACTCGAAAGGAGTCATGACTACCTCTGGAGGCATTACATCGCCCTGCCACCCAAGGGGAAATTCGGGGTGTTTAACCGCACCCACTACGAAAATGTGCTGGTGACCCGGGTACACCCTTCGTATATCCTGGGGGAACATATCCCTGGGATCCACAGCGTAGACGATATAGACGAGGCTTTCTGGGAGAAAAGATTCAGGCAGATCAATGATTTTGAGCAACACCTGGCCGAGAACGGTACCATCATCTTCAAGTTTTTCCTGCACCTTTCCAAGGAGGAACAACGGCAGCGTTTGCTGAGGCGACTCGAATTACAGGAAAAGAACTGGAAATTCTCCGCCGGGGACCTCAAGGAGAGGAACTTATGGGATACATACCAGAAGTGTTACGAGGAGGCCATCAACAAGACCTCAAAGGCTCATGCCCCCTGGTATGTGATCCCAGCCGATACCAAGGAGGCCGCCCGTGTGATCGTCGCGGAGATCCTGCTTGAGGAACTCAGCAGGTACACAGATGTCGTGGAACCCGAACTGGATGAAGAAACAAAGGCCAATATAGAGGAATACAAAAGACAACTTGAAAGCGAATGAGAAGGATTTTTACAGCATTACTGATCACCTTACAGGTATTGAGCCTGAAGGCCCAAACTGAAGATGAAACACAAATCAGGGAGTTTTACGACCTTTCCCTTACCCAGGGAAAGGCCTATGACTGGCTTAATTATCTCTCGAATCAAATTGGGGGCCGACTCTCAGGTTCCGTGCAGGCAGAGCAGGCGGTGAACTATACAAAGGCACAACTCGATTCCCTTGGACTTGACAGGGTGTGGCTTCAACCTGTAATGGTTCCTAAATGGGTGAGGGGTACGCCGGAATTTGCCTACCTGGAAAGCAAACCCGGGTACACGAGCAACCTGCCAATTTGCGCCCTGGGGGGGTCAGTTCCCACCCCGCCCGGAGGGGTGAAGGCCGGGATCGTTGAAGTAAAGTCACTGGATGACCTGGAGACCCTAGGAAGGGAGAAAATAAAAGGTAAGATCGTCTTTTTCAACCGCCCAATGGACCCTTCACTGATCAATACCTTCCAGGCCTACGGAGGTGCTGTAGACCAGAGGTCTTCAGGCGCAGCCCAGGCTGCCAAATACGGGGCTGTGGGTGTGATTGTAAGGTCTATGAACCTCCGTCTTGATGACTATCCCCATACGGGTTCGACCAACTACGGCGACCTGCCGGAAAAGGACAGGATCCCTGCGGCTGCCATCAGTACCAATGGGGCGGAATTCCTGAGTACCACCCTCAAGCTCAACCCGGATGTGCAGTTCTATTTTAAACTGAATTGCAGACAACTGGAGGATGTGCAATCCTATAACGTGATAGGGGAGATCAAAGGGAGTACCCGGCCCGAGGAGATCATGGTCGTAGGAGGGCATCTCGATTCCTGGGATCTGGGAGACGGGGCCCATGACGACGGTGCCGGCTGCGTGCAGAGCATGGAGGTGCTGAGGTTGCTCAAAAAGAGTGGGTACAAGCCGAGGCGCACTATCCGCGTGGTGCTTTTCATGAATGAGGAAAACGGCCTCCGAGGGGGCAGGAAATACGCATCTGAAGCCGACCAGAAAGGGGAAAAACACGTATTCGCCCTGGAAAGCGATGCGGGAGGATTTACCCCCAGGGGTTTCGGCTTTGACAGTTCTGATGCTGATTTTGAAAAGATTTTGGGATGGAAGACCTTGTTTGAACCCTATCTCTCTGACGAATTTATCAGAGGCGGGGGAGGAGCTGACATACGGCCCCTGAAAAAGGAGGGAATGGTCCTCGTGGGCCTGCGACCCGATTCACAGCGGTATTTTGCACACCACCACGCACAGAATGACACCTTTGAGCACGTAAACAGGAGGGAACTCGAGCTGGGTGCGGCAGCCATGACCAGTCTGATCTACCTGGCCGACAAATACGACTTGGGCAAGGTTCCAAACTGAAATACCACCCCGGGCTGAAGGGTGAAATGCCCGAATAGGATTTAAGGCCAGAATCCATATCTTTGCGGCTCTAAAAAATAATTCCCCATGGAAAACGGAATCTACGCAAAATTCAACACCTCAAAAGGTGAGATCCTGGTTAAACTGACTCATGAAAAAACGCCCGGTACGGTGGGCAATTTTGTCTCTCTGGCAGAGGGCACATTAGAAAATAAGGCAAAGCCGAAGGGAACTCCTTACTATGACGGACTAACCTTCCACCGGGTGATTCCCGATTTCATGATCCAGGGGGGTTGCCCGCTTGGAACGGGTACCGGCGATCCGGGATACAAATTCGATGATGAATTTCATCCGGATCTCAAACACGATGCGCCGGGTGTTCTCTCCATGGCAAATGCAGGCCCGGGGACCAATGGCAGCCAGTTCTTCATCACCCATACGGCTACCCCATGGCTGGACAACAAGCATACGGTATTCGGACACGTCGCACAGGGGCAGGAGGTCGTGGATACCATAGAGCAAGGGGATAAAATGGACTCCGTGGAAATCCTGAGGGTTGGGGACGACAGTCAGAAATGGGATGCCCTGAAAGCTTTCAGATCTTTTGAAAAGTCCAGAGAGGATAGGATCGCCAAACAAAGGGAAAAAGCCGAGGCGGAGATCCAAAAGCTCTCAGCCGGATTCGATAAAACTGAAAGCGGTCTTCGCTACAAATTCATCCAGAAGGGAAAAGGAAAAAAACCCAGTAGAGGTCAGCGCGTATCCGTCCACTATGAAGGGTCGCTGATAAACGGACAGGTTTTTGATTCCTCCTACAGGAGAAAGGAACCTATAACGTTCCAGCTGGGAACGGGTCAGGTTATTTCGGGATGGGATGAAGGCATAGGTTTGTTGAGTGTTGGAGACAAAGCGAGGTTTGTGATCCCCTCGCACCTGGCCTACGGAAGTGCCGGAGCAGGAGGGGTTATTCCTCCGGATGCCACACTGATCTTCGATGTGGAGTTGATGGAGGTTTCCTGATAACGATAAATGGGAAAACTTCTAATTCCTGTTGGCCATCTGAATCGAAAACAAGAGCAAGGCCAGATTCAGGAGGATCAGAAATCCCATGATGCCAAAAAATACGGTCATAGCTTTTATCAGATAACAGCTATGCCTGTGACTTACCCTACCTCCGTGTAAAGGAATTATGTTTCGCTTTTTCGATAAGCGCTTAACAACAGCAGGGCGATGTTGATTGCGATCAAGACAAGGAGGATCCAAAAGAAGGAATACATGGGCGTTTGGTATTAATGGTTAAGGGGTGTACTTGTAGGACGCAGAAAAGCGAAGATTGTTGTGCAGGTAACGCCTAAAGTTAATAACAACTTATGAACAATGAGGGGGAAATAAAAACCCCGGCTTTATGGCCGGGGTTATTTAGAAAATTGGAGTATTACCTAGTCAATTATTTTCACATTAACGGCGTTCAATCCTTTTTTTCCTTGTTGTAGTTCAAATTCTACAACATCACCCTCACGTACTTCGTCAATTAAGCCAGAAATGTGTACAAAGTGATCTTCTGATGAACCATCTTCAGTGATGAAACCATAACCTTTGGAGTCGTTGAAGAATTTTACTGTTCCTTTACTCATAATAAAAAAATAAAATGTTAAGTCGCAAAGGTACGCTTAATTTATGGAATTCCCTTTTATTTCCCATTATTTAAATTCAAGGGCCAGAGGGTCTTACCTTTTTTGTGAACCCTATGCCGTAGGATCCGGGGTAAGACGCAGGTAGGGCCGGATCTCCTCCACCCCTCTCGGAAACAGGGTGATGGCCTCAGGGGTTGGGATGGACGGACTCACCACCACCTTTTCCCCTCGCTTCCAATTGGCGGGGGTGGCGACTTTGTGGTAAGCCGTCAGTTGGAGGGAGTCGATCACGCGCAGGAGTTCATGGAAGTTCCTTCCTGTGGATGCAGGATATGTGAGGATCAGTTTAATGGTCTTGTCGGGCGCTATAATAAAGACCGAACGGACGGTCAGGGTGTCATTCGCCTTCGGATGTATCATATCGTACGCATCAGACACCTTTCTGTCCTCATCGGCAATGATGGGGAAGTTCACCTCGGTGGATTGGGTCTGGTTGATATCCTTTATCCACTCGTTGTGTGAGTCTTTCCCGTCCACACTCAGGGCCAGCATCTTGACGTTCCGCGCGTCGAATTCCTTTTTGAATTTGGCCGCAGTCCCCAGTTCCGTTGTGCAAACAGGGGTAAAGTCGGCCGGATGCGAAAAGAGAATTCCCCAGCTGTCGCCCAGATATTCGTACAGGTTGATGGTTCCCAGGTTGCTTTCCGCTGTAAAATCGGGGGCTGTATCGCCCAGTCTCAATGTTGCCATATGTATAAATTTTTATATTCCTATAATGCCTACAAAAATAATAGGAATATATTTGTATAGCGTTTAAAGGGAGTTAAATTTTCATTATGTACGATATCCGTATTTGGGAACCCGCAGAATTCTCCTGATCTAAACAGTCATCTACTTTCTTATTTTTGTGATATGGAAACATCAGAATTAGAAAACCTCAGGTATCCTATTGGTCATTTTATCAAACCTGCGCGGATCACTCCACTGATCCTGAGGGACTGGATCGCCCACATTGAAGCCCTGCCCGTCAATCTCCGGGACCTTGTCTCTGCCTTTAGCGACTCACAACTCGACACCCCTTACCGCCCCGGCGGATGGACGGTAAGGCAGGTAGTGCACCACCTCGCGGACAGTCATCACCACAGTTATATCCGTTTTAAATGGGCCCTCACCGAAGAAAAACCTGTGATCAAACCCTACCTGGAGAAGGAATGGGCCCAACTGGCAGATGCCAGCACAGGGCCTATCGAGCTCTCCCTGAACCATCTGGAGGCAGTACATGCCAAACTGGTCTATATGCTTAACGGCTTCTCCCGGGACGATTGGCAAAAGGAATTCGTCCATCCCGACGGGAACGCTACCGTTGGTCTGGAAGAGAATACGGGGAGATATGCCTGGCATGGTAATCATCACCTGGCTCATATCCAGGGGCTGGTGGATCGCATGAATTGGTAGAAAGGGACAGATTTACTCGAGATTCCTGCCCAGTAGAAACATTCCTTTTTCCTCAGGAATGGCATTTTCAAAGGGCAAGGTTTCTTTTCTCAGGATCTCATATCCCATTTTGAGATAGAATGAAAGGGCCCGCCCCTTTTGCATGGTAGCGAGGTAAATATATCCCATTCCCCTTTTTCTCGACAGGGTGTGCAAGGCCAAGATGACCTGTTCGCCAATTCCCATCCCCGTATGATCCTTCAACAGATAGATCTTTTCAAGGTAAACGGGCGCCGGAAATTCAAGGCCTTTCGGATTCCTGTTCAGGATGAGTTTGGCAATGCCTATCGCATCAACTCCAAATCTCAAGATAAAATGCAGATTATCCTGCTCAGTCATTTCCGATTGGACAACCCGGGGGGTAAAGCTCGTATGTATATATGGTGAAGGGTCCTTTCGGGGCCATAAGTGCAAATAGTGATCCCTGTAGGCTTGCTCGCCCAGTCTGCAGTACAATTCAGCGGTCTCCCCTGAGACAGGTTCAAGGAAGATCTGAGACCGCCCGGGGCCTCCTAGTTTTTCTTCCATTTGATGTTGCATCCGATACTCGGTTTCTGAACCTCGGCCTGAGGCTCTTCAGAAAGCAGGTGGTCTATGGCCTGTCGCAGATCCTTTCCGGTCAGAGGAATGCCGTTCCCCGGTCTTGAATCGTCTAGTTGCCCGCGATAGACCAGTCGCATTTCTGCATCAAAAAGGTAAAAATCCGGGGTGCATGCCGCATCGTAGGCACGGGCTACTTCCTGGCTCTCATCGTACAGGTAGGGAAAAGTATACCCTTCCTTACGGGCATTTTCTTTCATCAAATGGGGCGCATCATCGGGATAGTTGGCCACGTCATTGCTGGAGATAGCGGCAAAACCTATCCCTTTTGGCTGATACTTCTTTCCTAAAAGGGCCAGCTCGGGGTTGACGTGTTTCACAAAGGGGCAATGATTGCAGATAAACATGATTACCGTTCCCTTTTCTCCCTTGATCTCATCCAGTGACCTGGTGGTTCCGGACACGGTATCAGGTAATATGAACTTCGGTGCCCTTGTGCCCAGGGGAATCATGTTACTTGGGGTTCGTGCCATTTTAGATGTTTTACACAAAAATAGGAAGCCATCAGTAAATTCGGGAAGGTTTTAGGGGAATTCAGCAAGACCCACCCTATCCATGTCCAATAAAAACTGTCGGAATGCAATACCAGAACTTGGTTATCTTTGGGAAATAGACCCTTGGGCCTTTAGAAAATCAAACCGGTGGTACTTTCTTCCTTAGACGAGGCGCACATCAATTTCTCCACGGAGACCCTTTGGATCCTAAATGTGATCCTGGCCCTGGTCATGTTTGGGGTTGCCCTCCATATCAGGGTGAGAGATTTTAAGGCCCTCCTGAGGGATCCGCGATCTTTGCTGGTCGGGGTCTTCTGTCAGTTCCTGGCATTACCTCTGGTCACCTTCTTACTGGTCATCGCATTTCGGCCTCAACCCAGCCTGGCCCTGGGGATGATCCTCGTGGCTGCCTGTCCGGGAGGAAATATATCTAATTTCATTACCTCCCTAGGCGGCGGAAACAGGGCTCTGTCGGTGGCCCTAACTGCGAATGCGACCCTTCTCGCCATTCTATTTACTCCTTTAAACCTAGGTTTCTGGGGATCGCTCTATCCCCCTGCCCAAAACCTGTTGCGTGATATTTCACTCAACCCGTTGGAAATGGTGGAGATCGTTGCACTGATCCTTGGCTTACCTCTTCTGGCCGGGGTCTGGCTCCATGAGCGTTTTCCAGAACTTGCCCGGCGTCTCGCGAAGGTTTTGAAACACATTTCCCTCTTGTTTTTTGGTTGCCTCATCCTCTTCGTTCTCTACAATAACAGGGTACAGATCCGGGAGTACCTATTGTTGGTATTCTGGCTGGTTGTGCTGCAAAACGCCATGGCATTTCTCACAGGATATACTGCAGCCCGGTTAGCCGGATTGCCCTCAGAGGATATCAGATGCATCACCATTGAAACCGGGATACAGAACTCAGGACTGGGCCTGGTACTCATCTTTACTTTTTTTGAGGGACTTGGCGGTATGGCTGTCCTGACTGCCTTTTGGGGGGTATGGCACCTGATCTCCGGCATGCTGCTCGGGTCATTTTGGGCATTCAGGCCCCTGAGGAAGGAGGTGGGCGGATGAGACGGTTCATGTATGACCTCACGCGTGGGATCGCCTGTTTCAGCCTCTTCTGCTATTTCAGGGAAATGAGGCTGCACGGTACCCGAAAGGTGCCCAGGGACCGGGCGGTCATGTTCCTGGCAAACCATCAGAATGCACTGATGGATCCATTGGTGATCGCTGCCTTTACCCCTTTTAGAACTTATTTCCTTACCAGAGCCGATGTCTTTATAAACCCGATGGTGAATCAGGTCTTCGGTTTTCTGAGGATGTTGCCGGTATACCGAATGCGGGATGGGCGGGACACCCTGGGCCGGAATGAGGAGATATTTGAAAATTGTACCCGTATCCTCCGGGGCAGAGGGCATATCCTGCTTTTCCCCGAGGCCAATCACAATATCATGAGAAAGGTGAGACCGCTCAGCAAGGGATTCACACGGATCCTGTTTGCGGCCCTTGAAAAACATCCGGACCTGGATGTACTCCTGATTCCGGTGGGGATCAATTACGAAAATGCTGCCGGTTTCCCCGACAGGGTCGCCTTCTATTTTGAGGATCCCATACCTGCACGTGCGTTCTACGATAAGGAGGACATTCCTGGGTCGGTATCAAGGATTAAACAAAAGGTCTCGGAAACGCTGGAAAACAGCACTACTCACATAGAGGAGGAGGATAGCTATGCTGAAAAGCTGGAATACCTCCATGGCCTGGGCGTGGATCTCACCGACCCCACACAGACCAATAATGCCCTAAGACTTTACCCCCATGGCCCGAAAAAGTCCGGTCAGAGACGGGGAGGCATCCTTCAGGGCCTCTTGAAAGGCGTATTCTTCCTGCTCAATGCTCCGTTAATCCTCTTCTGGAGACTCATTATAAAACCCAGGATCCTCGAGGTTGAATTTGTGAGTACCTTCAGGTTTGGGTATGTTTTTGTGGCCCAGCCCTTGTTTTACATCTTACTCTGGTGGATCTGCTACACGCAGATCGACGCCCTGTGGGCGACCCTGCTGGTGGCCATCCACTTTCTACTGAGCCTGCTCTATATCAAAGCAGGGAGGTCTGCCTGAGACCCCTGTCGGATATTGGTCTACATCATATCGCCAAAGAATACCGCATTCATCAGGAGTTTGTTGGTGCCATACCAGAATGCGCGGAAATTGGTGTTATCCGTAAAAAGGATGACCCTTCCTCTTCCCATCCGGCTTACCTTGAATGGAGTACCGTTTGAGATCAGGGCTGCATTCTCCTCCGAAATATACCCGCTCAGCAGGGGAGAGGCAGTATACTGAATGGGGTTGTCATAACTGTCCTTTTCCGGCTCCAGATAGATGTTGCTGTTCCTGAAAAGGGCCAGGCTATTGTTCTTGTAACCGAAGTTGATAGGATGTGAACGGTCTATCTTCGCCTCAAAAATGGCTCCGCCGGTTACCTGGGCGCCCCTGAAATCCTCCCGCTCCCCGAAAGAAATGTTTTTGGCGACCAGACTGTCCTTTTTGAATTTCAGATCCAGGAATTCATTTTGGTTGAACCAGTTGGCCGTGGTGCGGTATCCAATGAGGGTGCCCCCGTCCTTTACCCATTCCTTCAGCTTATCAGCACTGGATTTGTTGAGTCCGCCGCTTCCCCAGGTTCCCGGGATGATGATATCCGTGTACGAACTCAGGTCGGCCCTGTTGAGGTATTCGGTATCTATTTTAGTCAGTTTGATGTTGTACCTCGTGTCAAAAAGATGCCAGATCTCTCCCGCATCATAGGATCTCATCCCTTCCCCAACGATCAGGGCCACCTTTTGCTTTTTTACGGGTTCAAAATCTCCACTTCCAAGGTCGATCCCCTGGGTGAGACCCGTACTGACCGCCGTGATCCTTAAATGGCTCTCTGAGGCGATCTTCTGCAGGAATTCAAAGAGATCCTTTTTATTGAGGACCTGATCCTGTACCGGGATCATGACCGTTCCGTAGTCGTACTTCGTGCCGTTCATGCTAAAGGGGTACTGCGCCACCTTGGCCCTCAGCCCTTTTTCCAGGATTTGATTCAGGGCTTTTGGAGTATAGTATTCATGCCATTCGAAGAGATAGGCATAGTTGCTTTCTCCACTAACCGATCCCGGAAGGACCTTGAGTTCCGCGATCTCCGGACCTGCATTGGTGAGGGAGGGCAGTTCTGCATAATCCACGTTGAAGGCCAGGGGAAAGGTCCAGGCTGAAATGTCGTAGAAGAGGCTATCCGTGAAAGTGGTCCTCTTTTCGAACATGGCTTTGATCAGTCTGTGGTGCTTCTGTTCGAGGGGTACTATGTAACTGCTGCCCTTGGTGTATCGTTTACCCCCCAGAGTTACATCCTGACCCAGATCATGGAACTTTATGTTCTGCCTCTCCAGGATCTCTGCCAGATGCCAGGCTTTTGCTGCATCCTTCTCATCCCCGAAAATAAAGGCCTTGGTCTTGCTCCTGGAAGCTTCGGATCTGAGGTCCCGGTAGAAATCGCGCTGGTATCCGAGCAGCTTGGTCCTCATATTCTGGGCCGCCTCTACGGTAGAAAGGGCCGTGGTAAACTGATTCCGGATCGTGAAAGGGAACGTCAGAAGGCCGTTTTCGCTCTCCTGGATATGGCCTCTGGAACTGGCCTGTTCGAAAAGGATACCGATACTGCCCACCACATCGGGGAAAGTGGATCCTTTCCCGTAATAATAATCGTCGTAATTCTCTTCCGAGAAGTACAGGGACCCGATCTTGTCCAGGGCTTTGGCGTGATAGGCACCGATCTCTGCGGTGAGTTCCTGATTGAGTTTTGGGGTTAGTGGATGCACACGTGTGGGTTCACCCGGCTGGAAGAAAAAGGTGGAATTGGTGCCCATCTCATGGTGGTCCGTCAGGATGTTCGGTAGCCATCGGTGAAAGGACCTGATCCTGGCCCGACTTTCAGGAAGTTGCACAGGCAACCAGTCCCGATTGATATCGAACCAGTAGTGGTTGGTCCTTCCTCCGGGCCATACTTCGTGGTATTCCCGCTCGTTTCCGTCGGGATTCAGATTCATACCGCGGTTGGTATTCGCCCAGTAGGCAAATCTCTGCAGCCCATCCGGATTAAAAGAGGGATCCATCAGGATGACCGTATTCTTCAGCATCTCATCGATCTTTTCTCCCTGTGCAGCCGCCAAATAGTAGGCATAAGCCAGTCCGGCATTGGCCCCGCTGGGCTCGTTACCGTGAACGGAAAATCCCTGGTACACGACAATGGGCATGTCTTCTACGGACATATTGGCTCCCTGGCCTTCGCTCAACGCCAGGTGCTGTTGGCGGATCTCTTCGATCCTGCCGTGGTTTTCTGGGGAGGTGACCGTCAGCAGTAATATGGGCCTGCCTTCGAAGGTGGTGCCCCTGTTCTCAATGGTGATCCTGTCGCTGGCCTCAGCAAGGGCCTGCATGTAGAACATGAGCTTGTCATGGGTCACGTGCCATTCGCCCACTTCGTGCCCAATAACCTCTGCCGGCTTTGGAATAGCAGGATCATAAGTGAATTCCTGTGGGAGGTAATAATCCAGGGAGAGGTTGTCCTGGGCATGAAAGGCCAGGGTGGTAAATACACAGAGGAGGAGTAGTGATTTTTTCATTCGGTATTATTTTTTCAGATCGCTAAAGGTAAACATTACTTCGGGCAGGCACAAGGATGAAAAGGGGATAATCAGGGGGAACGGGCATAAAAAAGACCCCGGATAAAGGAGTCTTTAAGTTGTTAAATTCTGTGGTTTGAATTCAGATATCGTCGAAATCTACGTCAGTAAAGTTGTCGAGGGTCTGATCCACTTCCCCGTTCTCCGTATCTTCTTTTTTAAAGTCTTTCTGGTGCCGTTCTGAGATGACCTCCTGACCTTTCTCGTCAATGATGTAATCCATCATTTCCTCCATATTTTCCCGGAAGGCCTGAAAATCCTCTTTGTATAAATAGATCTTGTGTTTCTTGTAGTGGAAGGATCCGTCGTCGTGAGTAAATTTCTTACTTTCGGTAATGGTCAGATAATAGTCCCCGGCTTTAGTACTTCTTACATCAAAAAAATAAGTTCGTCGGCCGGCCCTCAGAACTTTTGAGAAAATTTCCTCCTGATCCATTAAATCTTTTTCACCCATCTGTACCGCAATTGATTAGTTTTTTTGAATAAGGTTACCAAAAATGTAAAAAAAAACCTAATTCAGCAACAAATTTCTAGTTTTCTTTCTCGCTGAGCTGATGGGTGTAAAGCTCCTTGTAATACCCTTCCTGTTCGACGAGTTCCTCGTGTGTACCCTGTTGTAGAATCCGGCCTTCATCGAGTACGATGATCATATCGGCATTCTTTGCGGAGGAGACCCGGTGGCTTACGATGAGTGTGGTCCTGTTGCGGGAAGCCTGTTTCAGGTTGTTCAGGATGGCTTCTTCGGTTTCAGTGTCTACGGCCGACAGGCAGTCGTCAAACAAGTAGATTTCAGGGTCTTTTAACAGGGCCCTGGCAATGGAGATTCGCTGTTTCTGTCCGCCACTGAGGGTGATCCCCCTTTCTCCCAGGATGGTCTCGTATTTTTTGGAGAAGCCCATAATGTTCTCGTGCACCACGGCCATTTTCGCTACTTCCTCGATCTCCTTTTCTGTAGCCGTTTCCTTCCCGAACCGGATGTTGTTCGAAATGGTATCCGAGAAGAGGAAGGCATCCTGGGGAACGGCCCCGATGGAGCTTCTCAGGCTTTCCAGATTCAGTTTCCTGATCGGGGTACCATCGATCCTGATCTCCCCTGAGCTTACGTCGTACAGGCGTGCAACAAGGTCCAGGATGGTCGATTTGCCAGACCCCGTCTGCCCGAGGATGGCGACGGTCTGCCCATCCTTTACCTTAAAGGAAAGGTCTTTCAGGGCCGTGATATTCGTATCTTCATAGGTAAAACTCACCTTGTCGAATTCGATTTCGCCCTGGATCGGGGTCTCTTCCTCCACCTCATTTCTGAGCTCGGGTTCTATCTTTAAAAATTCGTTGATCCTCTTCTGGGAGGCCTCGGCCCTTTGAACCAGGGAGGTAAGCCAACCCACTATGGCCACAGGCCAGGTGAGCATGTTCACATAGAGAATGAATTCTGCAATGGTCCCAATGGAATCGATCTGTCCATCGATGTACTGTTTTCCCCCCACATAAATCACAAAGATGTTGCTGATCCCGATAAGCAAGATCATCAGGGGGAAGAACCACGCGTCTACCTTGGCCAGGTCCATACTCTTGTTCCGGCCATCCAGGGCCAGGGCGGATCCTTCTGCATTGATCTTGGGTTCCAGGGTATAGGCCTTAATCACGGAGATGCCTGAAAAGGTTTCCTGAGCGAAGGTGGAGAGGGTGGAGAGGAACTCCTGCACCTTCGTGCTACGTTTGTGAATGATCTTTGAGATCTTATAGATCAGTACAGATAGGATAGGAAGGGGCAATAAAGCGTAAAAAGCAATCGTCGGCGCCTTTATGAACATAAGGGGAATGAGACAGACAAAGAGGGTCAGGGTCTGCATGCCGTACATGATGGCCGGACCTGCGTAAAGCCTTACCTGACTCACATCCTCGCTGATCCTGTTCATCAGGTCGCCCGTCCGGTTCTTCTTGTAGAAGTTCAGGTTTAGCAACTGGTAATGGTCGAAGACCTCGTTCTTCAAATCGTATTCTATATAGCGGCTCACATTGATGATCGTCTGCCGCATGAGAAAGGTGAAAAAGCCGGAAAGGAGAGCAGCTCCTATGATGATAAGGATATATTCCAGCAAGAGAGAGGTCGCCTCGGGTTTGGGCACCGTTCCGGCCAAATACTTCTCAACCACCTCTATGGAGTTCTTTACGTAGGAGGGCATCACGAGCTGGAAGACCCTGGCGATGATGGTGATGATGATCCCCAGAAAGAGTTTGAACCAGTATTTCCTAAAATATTTATTGAGGTGTTTTAATTCTTTCATATGGGGGGAAGCCCTCGCATTTGCTCTGAGCAAGGCAAAGATAGGGGATTAGAAAAAAATCAAATGTTATAAAAGGCATAAGATAATTTCATTGGAACGATATCATTTCCTGAGAATGCTTATTTTTGCCACCGGTTAATCCTCTTTAAAGTTCTTTAGAAATGCTTACAAGAAGGCAGTTGCGGGTGAAGGTAATGCAGTGCATTTACGCGATCACCCAAACGAAGGATGAATCCCTTGAAAAACAGGAAAAATTCCTCCGGGTAAGCATTGAGAACACCTACACCCTATACCTGCTGATGTTGTGTTTGCTGAGGGAGATCCATGCCATGGCCCTGCATCGCACCCAAATGGACACTAAAAAATACCTCGCATCAGCTACCGATCATTACCCCCATAAGGAAAAATTTGTCAGGAACGGGCTCCTGCTCCAGTTGGTCGAAAATCCTGCCCTGGACGAGGAATTAAAGAAGCGTAAGATCAAAGGATGGTACCTCAATGAGGATTATGTCAAGATTGTCTTTAAGGAGATCATAGACCACCCCTTGTATCTCACCTACATGAATAAGGAAGACGGGTCTTTTGGGGAAGACAAGAACCTGGTGATCGATCTCTTTCGGGAGGTGATCGCTCCCAATGAGAAGCTCTATGAGTTCTTTGAGGACGACAAGCTTACCTGGGTGGATGACATTCCGCTGGTAAATACCTTTATTCTCAAACAGTTGAGTGGGGCGAAAAAGGAATCTGCTCCCAGATATTTCCTACCCAGACTGCTCAAGGACGAGGACGACATGGAATTCGCCAGGAAACTGCTCTCAAAAACCTTGTTGCAGAACAAGGCGCTCGAGGAAGAGATACAGGGCAAGACCCCGAACTGGGACAAGGACCGCATTGCCGATATCGACGCCATCCTCTTGAAGATGGCCATATGTGAACTCCTCAACTTCCCGTCCATCCCGGAGCGTGTGTCGATCAATGAGTACCTGGAGATCGCAAAAGAATATTCCACCCCGAAAAGCAGTATTTTCATCAATGGAATCCTGGATAAACTGGTAAAGGAATACAAGGCGGATGGAAAACTTAAAAAAAGCGGCAGAGGCCTTCTGTAAGATTTTATTCCTTAATTTTGCAACAAAATATTTAAATCTAGTTCTATGAAAAGAGTATTTGTCGCCCTGGGCGTTATCAGTATGATGGGTTTTGTATCCTGTAAGGAAAAGGCTTCCAGCAAAATTGAGACCGCTAATATAGAGGTGGCCGCAGAAAGAGATGCTGCTGCTAAGAACCTGCCGGTAATGAGTTTTGACAAGTCGGAGCACGACTTCGGGACTATCGAACAGGGAACCCCTCAGGAAACTATCTTTACATTCACCAATACGGGGAATGCCCCTTTGATCATCACCAACGCCACCAGCAGTTGTGGATGTACCGTTCCTGAATATCCAAAGAACACGCCTATCGCCCCAGGGGAAACAGGCCAATTGTTGGTTAAATTCAACGGTTCCGGTCAGAACCAGGTTACCAAGACCATCACCGTTTCGGCCAATACCGAAAAGGGATCCGAGCTCCTTCGCATAAAGGCATTCGTAAACGCTAAGAACGCAGCCAATACTCTCGGACCCGTAAAATAAACCTCAAAATAAGTACTCAGGTATGAATGAAATAGGGAATTTCCTGCCCATGATCCTGATCTTCGTCGTGGCGTATTTTTTTATGATACGTCCTCAGATGAAGAGACAGAAAGATGAAAAGAAATTTGCGGCAGCGTTGAAGAAGGGAGATAAGATCGTCACCAAAAGCGGTTTGCACGGCAAGATCGTGGAACTGAATGACAAGGATTTTTCCTGTATCATAGAGACCATGGCCGGAAGGCTAAAGTTCGACCGTTCTGCCATTTCTATGGAAATGAGCAACAAACTGAACGCCCCAGCCAAATAGCGTCCCTCACTTTACAAAATAAAAACCGGTACGATGAGTACCGGTTTTTTGTTTTCTGTACTTTGGACTATGACTTACGGTATTGGTCATTCATGCTGACACCGGCTCGTATCATGGGGATGATCTTCTCCAGCCGTTTCAGTTTGGTCTCCTCCTGTTTGGCCGTGTCAATATATTCACAGAACTCCCTCTGCTTATATGCCGACATATTCGTAAAGGCATTTTCAAGGGCCGGTTCCGCTTTCAGGGCTTTTCTAAGAAGCCCAGGGATCACAGTGCTTTTTTTCGGTTCGGGCGTCCATACCTTCCCTTCCTTCTGGTTGTCCACGGCCTCTATCATATAAGCAAGTACACTTTTAGCCTCGATTTCCTCAGCAGAGCTAAATTTCCAGTGCCTCATGGCCTTGGTCTTTCCTTCCTGGGCGTTCTCCAGGACATTTTTGGGATCTTTCAGGTAACACCCATTAAAGAACCAGATCCCGAAATGGGTTTTAAAGGCGTTGATCCCGAAAACATTCTTTCCATCCAGGGTATACACCGGGCTATTCCATTTATAGGTTTCCTCCAATCCGGTCTTCAGGGCCAGTTCGCGTAGTACGGACAAGCCGGCCCTGAAAGGGGTTTCCCTTTGGTAGTAGGCGTCGACTTTTGGTTGACTCATATCCGTACCTTATGATTTTCCAGCAGTAAGTTCGCAAATTCTAATGATAACTTCAACGGCCTTTTCCATACTCTGAATGGGCACGTATTCGTATTTACCGTGAAAGTTGTGCCCTCCGGCAAAAATATTAGGGCAGGGCAAGCCTTTAAAGCTCAATTGAGAACCATCCGTACCCCCTCGGATCGGTTTTATGATGGGTGCGATGCCCAGCTGTTCCATGGCTTCCTTGGCGATCTCGACGATATGGTAGACCGGCTCCACCTTTTCCCTCATGTTGTAGTACTGGTCCTTCATTTCTATGTCGAGAGCATTCGGATATTTTTGGTTTAGCTCAGCCACTATAAGTTCCAGGAACCGCTTCCTGTCCTCAAAACGAGCCCTGTCGTGATCGCGGATGATCATTTCCAAGGAGGCTGATTCAATGCTGCCTTCCAGGTGGTGTATGTGAAAAAAGCCTTCCCTTCCGGAGGTTTTTTCCGGCACTTCCTCACCGGGTAAACGGGAGGCGAATTCTGTAATGATCCCGATAGCATTGACCATTTTGTCTTTGGCATAGCCGGGATGGACACTTTTCCCTCTGGCCGTGATCTTAGCCCTGGCCGCATTGAAATTCTCGTATTCCAGTTCCCCGATCTGGCTCCCGTCCATGGTATAGGCCCATTCGGCCCCAAATTGCTCGACATCGAAATGGTGTGCTCCCCTTCCGATCTCCTCATCCGGGGTAAAACCGATACGGACCTTCCCATGCCGGATCTCGGGATGGGCGATCAGATACTCCATGGCCGTAACGATCTCGGCTACCCCTGCCTTGTCATCCGCTCCGAGGAGTGTGGTGCCATCTGTGACGATGAGGTCCTGCCCCTTGTACAGGAGAAGGTCTTCAAAATAATCGGGGGAAAGGACGATGTTCTTCTCACTGTTTAAAACAAT
Source organism: Muriicola jejuensis (assembly GCF_010671595.1). Lineage (GTDB taxonomy): Bacteria > Bacteroidota > Bacteroidia > Flavobacteriales > Flavobacteriaceae > Muriicola > Muriicola jejuensis. Next base: position 295,194 of record NZ_JAABOP010000002.1, read on the forward strand.
GTCCTTTCCGTCGTAATCCTTGATGATCCTGGGGTTTACCCCGGTGGCAGTGAAATCGGGGGAGGTGTCGTAATGGGATACAAAGCCGATCACGGGAACTTCCTTCTCGAGGTTGGCTGGAAGGGTAGCCATAATGTAGCCCTTCTCATCCATGGTGACCTCCACCAGCCCTATGTCCTTTAATTCCTCAAATAATTGTTTGGCAAGTACCCATTGTTTATCGGTGCTCGGGGTCGAGTCCGACTTCGGGTCGCTCTGGGTATCTACGCGAACATAGCTCAGGAAGCGATCTAGGAGAGATTTCATGATAGTTCTTTTTCAGCAAATGTAGGGGTTCATCCCTTACTCTCCATGGAAGAATTTAGAGGTTCATCCCATTCTCCTGATCTTTACGGCACAGGTACAGGTAAAAAAGGACCTAAGTCTTCCAATTACTTTGTATTTTTCCCAGGATGAGATACTAAATAAGGGATATACCAGTTAACCATTTTATAATTCCATTTACACCGGTCAACTCAATGAAGAAACTGATCCTCACCCTCTTCCTGGTCTGCCTGTCTGTTTGGGTCAGGGCCCAAAACACGGAGTGCATGCTCGGTATTGGAGGGAAGGATACGGAGACGATCATACAGGTATTTCAACTGAACGAGGAACAGGTGCAAAAAATGGAGGATTTGCGGGCCGAACTCTCCTTACAGAACAAGGCCTACCAGGAAGAGATCCGCATTCTCTTTGACTCCCATCCCCAGAGTACCACGGAAGAGCTCGAGGCTCTGGCCACCAAATACAAGGCCCTGAAAGATCGCGTACTCGAAAATGCCAGGGAATACGATATCCGCCTGCTTCAACTTTTTAATCCCAGGCAATATGACCGTTACCTGGAACTTTGTGCCAGTGCCCAAAGGGTCCCTTACCAGGTAGTGCCCCGACCGTTTCCAAAGAAAGACCCTGAATAAATCCGCCATTTATTAAAGAAGGATTTCAGGCGGGTTAGAAAGCTGAAGTTTGTATTTTTGCCTTTCAAACGGCGATATGTACAGGCTGCTGATTAGACCTCTTCTTTTTCTCTTCGACCCGGAAACTGTCCACCATTTCTCTTTTTTTTCCATCAAGTGGTTGTGTAAACTGGGCTTTTCAGGCCTTTTACGCAGAATCTATACCTTGGACGACCCTTTGCTGGAAAGGGAGGTCTTCGGGCTGAGGTTCAAGAATCCCGTGGGACTTGCGGCTGGATTCGATAAGAATGCCCAATTGTACAATGAACTCTCCTGCTTCGGATTCGGGTTTATCGAAATAGGTACCCTCACGCCCAAACCCCAGGATGGTAATCCCAAAAAAAGGCTTTTCAGGCTTAAGGCAGACCAGGCTATCATTAACAGGATGGGTTTCAACAACGAAGGGGTGTCGGCTGCCGTGGATCGGCTGAAACGAGACCACCATGTCCTGATCGGAGGGAATATCGGAAAGAACAAGCTTACCCCCAACGAGGAGGCAACCCAGGATTACCTGATCTGTTTTCGCGCTCTTTTCTCTTATGTCGACTACTTCGTGGTGAATGTCAGTTCCCCCAATACCCCCGGACTCAGGGAGTTGCAGGAAAAAGCCCCTCTTACCGCTTTGTTGAATGCACTCCAAAAGGAAAATGCAGCACGGTCCCTGGAGACGGGTACAAAGAGGAAGCCGATCCTGTTGAAGATCGCCCCTGATCTGACAGACGATCAGCTTCTTGACATCATAGATATTGTGAAGACCACCTCCATTGATGGGGTCATAGCCACCAATACCACCATCGGCAGGGAAGGTCTGAGGTCTACCCCCGAACTGATAGGGGAGGCCGGCGGACTAAGCGGGAAACCCCTCAGGGCAAGGAGCACTGAAGTGATCCGGTTCCTGAGCGAAAAGAGTGGGGGAGCCTTTCCCATAGTAGGAGTAGGGGGCATACACACTCCGGAAGATGCTCTGGAGAAGTTGAAAGCCGGAGCCAGCCTTGTGCAGTTGTGGACCGGTTTTGTCTACGAGGGCCCGGGCCTGGTCAAAGGGATCAATAAGGCCCTCTTGGAAGATCGGACTTAGTTCGCCCAGTAATCGACTACCAGTACGTCTTCCAGGATCGGACCCAGGATCTCACCAAAAGCCTTGTGATCCGGATGGGGCAGGTAGGCGTCCCGATCCTCTTCACTCCTGAAAGTAAGAAAGAAGCAGTGGGTAAACCCTTTGTCGAGGGATTCCGGGCTATTGTTGATGCCCCATTCCAGAGAAACGATCTGCGGGATCCTGGATTTGAGGGAGACGAAAGAAGCCACTACCTTTTCTATCTCCTGATCCGGGGTGCCCACTTTGAATTTGAACAGTACCACATGCCTTAGGACGGAGTCTTTTTCAGGAATGGGAACTCTTCTTGAGCTATCGGGATTCATGGCGAAAATGTCTGTGTTTACTGTGAGAAAAATCAGGATAAAGGCTATACTCAGGCTGGGAATTTTCACGATATAAATTTTTGTAAGATATAAAAAAGTACGTTTGTTTGTCTGATGATTCAAATAGCTGTGTAAAGTGAATTACGAGATCCTGTGGGCTTTTTCCCTGGCTACGGCTACCCTGGCTATTTTCCCTGGCCCAGATAATATCTACGTACTCACCCAAAGCATTGTTCATGGAAAAAAATACGGCCTGGCCACTACGGCCGGGCTTATCTCTGGTTGCCTGGTCCACACTACGCTACTGGCCTTCGGGGTCTCTGCCATTATCAGTCTCAACCCCCTGTTGTTCTACTCGATCAAGATCTTCGGGGCGCTCTACCTTTTCTACCTGGCATACCGGGTCCTGCGCGCCCCTGCTGGCTTGGATTTGGAGATGACACAAACCCCCAGGAAATCACTGATGCAACTTTACAAACAGGGATTTATTATGAATGTTCTGAACCCCAAGGTGACCATTTTTTTCCTGGCCTTCTTTCCGGGATTCCTTTTCAGCGATTTTATGAATACGACCCTGCAGTTCTACGTACTCGGTATTCTTTTCATGGTCATATCCTTTGCGATCTTCGGCCTAATAGCCCTCCTGGCCGGATCCATATCCGGGTATCTGCAAAGTCACCGTGGCGCCCCGGTTTTCCTGAAATGGTTGCAGGTCCTGGTGTTCACCGGGATCGGGCTCTACCTCCTTTTATCGTATAAATAATACTACTTTTGAAGAAGTAAACGCACATGGACGCAAACGCAGATAAGGTAGATATCATAGAATGTCCCAGGGATGCCATGCAAGGGATCAAGACCTTTATTCCCACGAAGGAAAAGATCAGATACCTTCAGGCCTTGCTGGGATGTGGGTTTCACACCATCGACTTCGGAAGTTTTGTCTCCCCCCGAGCTGTCCCTCAAATGGCGGATACGGCTGAGGTACTCGAGGGGTTGGATCTCTCTAAAAACCTGTCGAAATTGCTCGCGATCGTGGCCAACGTGAGGGGAGCACAGGACGCGGCCGCATTTGCCCCCATTGATTATCTCGGATATCCCTTTTCCATATCAGAAAATTTCCAGATGCGTAATACCCACAAGACCATAGCGCAGTCAACCGAGGTTTTAAAGGAGATCCTTGATATTGCCTCGAATTCGGGAAAAGAAGTGGTGGTCTATATCTCCATGGGTTTCGGGAATCCTTACGGGGACCCCTGGAATGTGGAAATTGTGGGGGAGTGGACGGAAAAACTCACCGCCATGGGTGTTCGAACCCTTTCCCTTTCAGATACGGTGGGAACCTCGACCCCCGAAGATATCTCCTATTTGTTCTCCGAGTTGATACCCAAGTATCCGTCTGTCGAATTCGGGGCGCATTTGCATACGACCCCGAACAGCTGGCACGAAAAGGTCGACGCCGCTTTTAAATCAGGATGCAGGCGTTTCGACGGAGCCATCAAGGGCTTTGGTGGCTGCCCCATGGCCAAGGATGAACTCACCGGCAACATGCCAACCGAAAAAATGCTGTCCTATTTTACTGCCCGAAAGGCACGTACGGGAGTGAGCTGGACCGTGTTTGAAGCGGCCGTGAATAAAGCCTCGGACCTCTTTTCCAAATACCCCTAAAAAATTATTTAAATTAATTCTAAATAAAATTTGAGGTTGCGAAACCTTGCTTTATATTTGTATTTCGATACTATTTAAAATCAATCTAAATATAAATAAAATGCAAAAAGCCTTTTTTTCAGCCCTTGTATTTAGCGGATTTTTTTTCATTTCCTGCAGTAATGACAGCGGTGAAAATCCCATAGAATTACAGGTAGATCCTCCTGCAACATACACCTTTGCTCGCAACGGGAGCACTACAGTCGATTTTAGCGGTCAGACTACCAGGTTACTCATGGGAGGGGAGCTCGAACAGGCCCTGAAAGACCCCTCTCAAACCGTCGCATCCCTTCAGGCGAAATACGCCCACCAGGCCGGAGTAGCCAATTTTAACGATGCGGATCTGAATGCCTCCGATAAAAATCTCAAAACCAAGACGGCTGCCTCTGCCGAATTCTTCTCCTCCAATTCAGCCGCTCAGGCAGATATCAGGGCCGACTTTGATTCCTGGCTTGAGGCGCAGGCCACCGAAGTATTTCGAAATTGGAACACCGCTGCGGCTCCGGGCATTGCCGGGCAGATCGCAGACGGGTCTTCCACCAGGTATGTTTCCGGCAGCGGACTAGAATATGATCAGCTCGTCATTAAAGGTCTGATGGGCGCGGTCATGACAGACCAGGCCCTCAATAATTACCTGAGCCCTCTGGTATTGGATGAAGGAGATAATGTCTCCAATAACGATTCGGGTGTGACGGAAGACGGCAAGAATTATACCACCATGGAACACAAATGGGATGAGGCCTATGGCTATGTGTTCGGTCTCAACGCAGACCCCGCTAACCCCAATAATGATCTGGGGGCTGATAGCTTTTTGAATAAGTATGTGGGTCGCGTAGAATCCGATCCCGATTTCAGCGGGATAGCCGATCAGATCTACCAGGCATTTAAACTCGGAAGGGCAGCTATTGTAGCCGGAAATTACGAGGTTCGGGATGAACAGGCTGCGTTGATTCGAGGTAAGATATCTGATATCATTGGGATCCGGGCAGTGTATTATCTGATCCAGGCCAAATTGGTGCTGGAGCAACCCCAACCCGCATATGGAACTGTATTTCACGACCTTTCCGAGGCTTATGGATTTATTTACAGCCTGCAATTTACCCGTAAACCGGGAAGTCAGGAACCTTATTTCAGCAGGGCTGAAGTACAGTCGCTGCTGACTGACCTGGTGGATGACGGATCAAATGGATTGTGGGATGTTCAGCCTCAAACGCTTCAGGACCTCGCAGATTCCATTGCGGAAAGGTTCGACTTTACCGTCAGCGCTGCTGGCAGCTAATTCAGATAAATGAATAATTACAAAAAAGGATAGAAATAAGCGGCTGTTATTACCAAAAAGCCTTCCTTTTCTATCTTTGCGAATCGAAAATTTTATGACACCTGTACAGATGAAACGAATTTTATTGAGCTTTGGCGTACTCCTTACCCTTTGGGCGTGTTCCCCTGACTCCGGAGGCGGTGGTCCTGAACCGCCGAACCCGGTGAGTTTTGACCGTGGCGAAATGCTGGTGAATTGGGCAGACAACATCATTCTTCCGTCCTATGCGAATTTCAACGCTAGGCTGGGCACCATGAATTCCGCTTACACCACCTTTAAATCAGACCCTTCTGAGGTAAACCTTCAGACCCTTAGGGATGCGTGGTTCGACGCCTACCTGGGGTGGCAGTCCGTCGCTATGTTCGAGATCGGTCCAGCCGAGACTGCCGGCTACCGGTTGGAGATGAATACCTATCCCACGGATGTGATCACGCTGGAACAATACCTGTCTTCAGGCTCCTATGATCTCTCCCTTCCTGCGAATAGGGATGTAAAGGGATTTTCTGCACTGGATTACCTCATTAACGGCTTGGCCTCTGCTGACGCCCAGATCGTATCCCGATACCAGGGGACCGAACAGCAGGCCCTCTTCGATTACATAGATGCTGTCATCGCCGATATGCAATCCCTGACGACACAGGTGATCCAGGGATGGGAAAATGGATTCCGGGATGCCTTTGTAGCCAATGACGGTGCTTCTGCCACGGCTTCCACAGATCGGATGGTAAACGACTTCATCTACTATTTTGAAAGGCATCTTCGCGCCGGAAAAATGGGTATTCCTCTCGGCGTATTTACAGGTACTAAAGCCCCTCAGACCCTGGAGGCCTATTACAGGACATCTGCAGGAAAAGAGCTCTTCCTGGCCGCCATGGGGGCCTTTAGGGATTTCTTTAACGGGAAACATTTCGGGAGTTCCGCCACGGGGAAGAGTCTTGCTTCTTACCTCAGGGACCTGAATACCCTGAAAAATGGGGCTGCGCTTGATGTGATCATCAATGATCAGATCACTTTGGCCACACAGCAGGTGTCTGCCCTGGACGATTTTCGCACCGAGATTGAGAACAATGACCCCCCTACAACCATGCTTTTGGCTTATGATGAGGTGCAAAGGATTGTTCCCCTTTTGAAGGTGGATATGGTTTCTGCCATGAGTATAAGCATAGATTATGTGGATGCTGATGGGGACTAACCGATGAACACATCTCTCCGAACGAAGCTCGAGTTACCGCGTGAGGCTGCCCCACTGGCAGTCTTTCGCATTTTTTTCGGATTGATGATGGTCTTTTCCATCCTTCGTTTCTGGTATAATGGGTGGATAGAATCCCTTTACCTGGAACCTGTATTTCATTTCTCCTATTACGGCTTCGAATGGGTAAAGCCTTTGGGCCCTTTCACCTATTTGATCTTTGTGGTATGTGCGCTCGCGGCCCTCGGGATTGCCCTGGGGTACAAATACCGCTGGTCCTGCCTGCTCTTCTTCCTGAGCTTTACCTACATCGAACTCATGGACAAGACCACGTATCTGAACCACTACTACTTTATCAGCGTGCTTTCCCTCCTGATGATCTTCCTTCCCCTTCAGGCCTATTATTCCCTGGATGCCCGGAAACATCCGGAGAAGGCCTATCAGAAGGTACCCGGGTGGACCATTATTTCCATCCGCCTCCTCCTGGGGATCGTCTATTTCTATGCCGGGTTAGCCAAATTGAATTCCGATTGGATGCTGGAGGCCATGCCCCTGAAAATTTGGCTGCCCTCTAAATTCGACCTGCCCCTGATCGGCAGTTTACTTGGGAAAGAGTGGGTGCAATACGCCTTTTCCTGGGCCGGGGCCCTATTCGATCTCTCCGTACCTTTCCTTTTGTTGTTCAAGAGGACCCGTGTTCCGGCTTTTGTCGTCCTTGTCATCTTCCACGTGCTTACCCGTGTTCTCTTCCCCATCGGGATGTTTCCGTATATCATGATCGTTTCGGCCATGATCTTTTTCCCACCGTCCGTACACCACAAAATTCTCGAGTTTCTTTCCAGGATCTCAGGGATCGTCAAATCCCGATTCGACAATGGCCGATTTCTCCCATTCGGGAAAGGGTCGGTATACCGCCTGAGAAATGCCTTTCTGCTGGTTTTCTTCGGCATTCAATTGCTCTTTCCCTGGAGATATCTGCTTTATCCCGGGGAACTCTTCTGGACCGAGGAGGGCTATCGATTCTCCTGGAGAGTGATGCTGATGGAGAAATCAGGTTATGCCCAGTTCAAGGTAGTGGACAGGGATAATGGGAAGTGGGTCTATGTTGACAATTCCGAATTCCTCACCCCATTTCAGGAAAAACAGATGTCCTTTCAACCCGATTTTATTCTGGAATTCGCCCACTTCCTGGAATCCCATTACCGACAAATGGGATGGGGGGATGTCGCTGTATACGTAGATAGCAGGGTGGCCCTGAACGGCAGGCTGAGTCGGCCCTTTATAGATCCCGATACAGACCTAACACAATACAAGGATACATTTGAACATAAAACCTGGATATTACCATTTCATGATACGATTAAAGGACTTTAGTTCGATAGGCATAATGCTGCTGGGTTTAATGGCCTTCTCCCAGGGGAGCCTGAAAGGTGTGATCAGCGGACCGGATGGCAGCCCGGTACCCGGTGCAGAGGTGTACCTCAAGAATGTGGAGACCCTGACGGAAGCCGGGGAAGAAGGGAATTACGATTTCGGCCCCCTGGAGGACGGGATCTACAGCATGGTCGTATTTGCCTACGAATACAAGGTGTACGAGGCCGAGGTGAATGTCGATGGACCTACCGAGGTGAATGTGGGTCTGGAACCCCTTGGGGAATCCCTCTCGGAGGTTGTCCTCATACAGGAAAGGCAGAGGATCTTCGCCCTAAAGAGCCTGAAGAAAGTGGAGGGGACGGCTATTTACGCGGGAAAGAAGAGCGAGGTGGTCCTGATGGACCAGCTGGTAGCCAATGTGGCGGCCAATAATCCCAGGCAGGTGTACAGTCAGGTGGTGGGTCTCAATATTTACGAGAATGGTGATGCCGGCCTGCAGCTGAATATTGGTGGGAGGGGACTGAACCCCAACCGCACGGCCAACTTCAATACCCGTCAGAACGGCTATGATATCAGTGCCGATGCCCTTGGATACCCTGAGAGCTATTATACCCCTCCTGCAGAAGCCCTGAGTGAGATCCAGATCGTGAGGGGTGCGGCTTCCCTCCAGTATGGCCCTCAATTTGGCGGTCTGGTCAATTTCAAGTTCAAGAGACCGGAGAGCGAAAATGCCATCGAATGGACGAGCAGGCAGACCGTAGGGTCCTATAACCTCTTCACAAGTTTCAACAGCCTGAGTGGCACAGTCGACAATTTCAGCTACTACACCTATTTCAATTATAAGGAAGGGGATGGTTTCCGCCCCAATTCGGCATTCAACAGCCGAAACTACTTCGGTTCATTCAACCTCAGGCTCAGTGAGGATACCAAAATCACCTTTGAAGCAACGGTCCTGGACTACCTTGCCAAGCAGGCCGGGGGCCTTACCGATGTTCAATTCGAAGAGGACCCCTTTTTCAGTAACCGGGAAAGGAACTGGTTCGCCGTAGACTGGAAGTTATTCGCCTTGCGACTGGAACACCGCTTAAATGAGCGTTCTGATCTGAGCCTACAGCTATTCACCCTGGAGGCGAACCGTTCGGCCCTGGGATTCCGAACCAACCGCGTATCCCAGCCCGATGACCCCAACGAACCCCGCGAACTCCTCGTGGATGATTTCCGCAACTGGGGGGCAGAATTCAGGTATCTGACAAGGTATCAGACAGGAGGAAAGAACGCGGTCTTACTCCTGGGCACCAAATATTATCAGACCGACAACCGTCAACAGCAAGGGCCCGGGAGCGCAGCCGCGGATGCCGATTTCAGCTTCTACACCCAGGATTACCCCAATTACGAGCGGCAGTCGGCTTTTGAACTCCCCAATACCAACCTGGCTTTTTTCGGAGAGAATATCTTCGATCTCAGCCCGCGATTCTCTGTCACTCCCGGGTTCCGCTGGGAATATATCAAAACGGAGAGCGAGGGTTCATACAGGAATATAGTGCTCGATCTGGCAGGGAACCCCCTTCTGAATGAAGAGGTCCCCGACAACCGCACGTTTGAACGCAACTTCCTCCTGCTCGGGGTAGGTGCCACCTACAAAATGGGAGAAAGCAATGAGCTATACGCCAACATCTCCCAGAATTACCGCTCGGTGACCTTCAGCGATATACGGGTGGTGAACCCGTCTTTCCAAATTGCGGAAGATATCAGGGATGAAGACGGATTTACGGCCGATCTGGGTTTCAGAGGGGATTACAAAAAGCTTCTTTCCTTTGACCTCAGTGTTTTCGGCCTTCTCTATGACGACCGCCTGGGAGAGATCCTGAAGAATGAGACCCGTACCAACGCCAATGGAGAGGTGGTGGAGACCGGGAGGGTGGTCCGATTCCGGGGCAATATCGGAACGGCCCTGATGTTCGGGGTGGAAAGCTTCCTGGACTGGAACCTCAAAAGGACCTTTTTCCCGGGCGAGGACAAGCTGCGTTCCAGTGTCTTCCTCAACATGGCCCTGACCGATTCGGAATATCTCAAATCCGAAGAATCCGGGGTGGAGGGGAACCGGGTGGAATTCATCCCAAGGGTCAACATGAAGACCGGACTCCAGTTCGGATACGGGAATTTCCTGGGGAGTTTACAGTATTCCTATTTGTCTGAGCAATTCACCGATGCAACGAATGCGCCTAGGGATATCAATGACAATCAGAGAGGCATAGAAGGGACCATCCCTGCCTATGATATCATGGATCTCTCCCTGTCGTATAGTTACCGAAGATGGAAACTGGAGGCGGGTATGAATAACCTCCTGGACAACCGCTACTTTACCCGAAGGGCAACAGGGTATCCCGGCCCGGGTATCATCCCGGCGGAGCCCCGTACATTTTACACCGGCATACAGTTTCAATGGTAATTAAAGGGGCTGAAAGGCAATCTGTTCGGCTATTGAAATAAGGGACACCAGGATAATGGTCCACTGGCAGATCACCTGTACGGTCACATTTCCAAAAACACTGTGCAGGTTGCTCTAAAAAGTGGTATATTTGCACGCAATTAATCCTTAATTGCATGGAAGCCCACCTCAATAAGATTCTCGGAGAAGGTCTCACCTATGACGACGTACTCCTGGTCCCAGCATTTTCTGAAGTCCTGCCCCGCGATGTGAATATCCAGACCCGATTCACACGGAACATCACTATAAACATCCCGATCGTATCCGCAGCCATGGATACGGTAACGGAATCCAAGATGGCCATCGCCATGGCCAGGGAAGGCGGTATTGGCGTACTCCACAAGAACATGAGCATCGAAGACCAGGCCATGAAGGTGAGGAAGGTGAAACGGGCGGAAAGCGGGATGATCCTCGATCCTGTAACCCTCCCGATAGATGCCCTGGTAAGGGACGCAAAGGCCAACATGAGGGAGCACAGTATAGGCGGGATCCCCATTGTAGACAAGGACCAGAAGCTCCTTGGGATCGTGACCAACAGAGACCTTCGATTCGAAAAGAACAATGACCGTCCTATCTCAGAAGTGATGACCTCCAAGAATCTTGTGACCGTAGCGGAGGGAACCTCTATGGCCGAAGCCGAGGATATTCTGCAGGCCAATAAAATAGAAAAATTGCCGGTGGTCAACAAGGACTACAAGCTGGTCGGGCTGATCACTTTCAGGGACATCACAAAGCTCACCCAGAAGCCTATTGCCAATAAAGACACCTATGGCAGGTTGAGGGTAGCCGCTGCAATAGGAGTCACCGCAGACGCCCTGGAGCGTACCTCTGCCCTGGTAAAGTCGGGAGTGGATGCTGTGGTCATCGATACGGCCCACGGACATTCGAAAGGGGTGGTCACGGTATTGAAAGAAGTTAAAAAGAAATTTCCTTCCCTCGAGGTGATCGTGGGGAATATTGCCACCGCGGAAGCGGCCAGGTATCTGGTCGATGCCGGGGCCGATGCGGTAAAGGTGGGTATAGGACCCGGGTCTATTTGTACGACCAGGGTTATAGCCGGCGTAGGCTTCCCTCAGTTTTCAGCCGTACTGGAAGTGGCAGCGGCTATCAAAGGCAGCGGGGTACCCGTGATCGCAGACGGCGGGATAAGGTATACGGGTGACATCCCCAAAGCCCTTGCTGCGGGTGCAGATACGGTCATGCTGGGATCCCTCCTGGCAGGTACCAAGGAGTCTCCGGGAGAAACCATCATCTACGAGGGCCGTAAGTTCAAATCCTACAGGGGTATGGGTTCCGTGGAGGCCATGAAGCAGGGGAGCAAGGACCGCTACTTCCAGGATGTGGAAGACGATATCAAGAAACTGGTCCCTGAAGGAATTGTGGGAAGGGTGCCTTATAAGGGCGACCTGTTTGAGAGCATCCATCAGTTCGTAGGTGGACTCAGGGCCGGGATGGGGTATTGCGGTGCCAAGGATATCCCTTCACTTCAGGAAAAGGGCCGGTTTGTCAAGATCACCAGTAGCGGGATCACTGAGAGTCATCCTCACCATGTGACCATCACCAAGGAATCTCCGAATTACAGTCGATAAAAAGGGGCTATTTGCTTTGGCCGCTGTAGGTTTTCCAATCCAGTTCCTTGTAGATATCCTCCCCGAAATACCGGGCGATATTCAGGAATGGACCGGGTTTCTGGTATCCGGGGACCGGTGAGAGCATGTTGAATTGCTCATCCAGGAACACAACTGTAGGATAGCTCAGCCGACCCTGCAGGAGGGCAGCGGCAAATTGGTGATATCCCCGTCTTCCCGAAGGTACATAGGTATAGGTCTTTCCTTTGAATTCGATGGGTTCCTTTCCTTCCCCATCCATTTTCACCATATAGAAATTCTCATTCATGTAGGCAGCTACCTGCGGGTTCTGAAAGGTGTCCTGGTCCATGCGTTTGCACCATCCACACCAATCCGTATAGACGTCGATAAAGATCTTTTTGGTATTGCCGTCTTTCCTGGCCAGTTCGGTGGCTTCCTGCCACGTCAGCCATTGTACCTGCTGGGCCTGGGCGTCAGAAATGCCGCCTCCCAGGAGGAATGAGAACATCAAAAGAACGGTAAAGTATAGTTGTTTCATAGCCATTTGTTTCGACCGTAGTCGTAATTCTGTCACTAAAATAACGAATTTTGACCTGCTTTATTTTGGCAATACCAGCAAATAGCTAAGTGGAGCGACTATTTCGCGACTGCCTTCCTTTTCACCGGCTGGAAGAGTTCGGCCTGGTCTACCTGGTTCCTGATGATATCCTCAAAGGTTTCCCGCTTCGTGATCAGGTGTGCCTTGCCCTTGTGCCACATGACCTCAGCCGGCCTGTAACGGGAGTTGTAGTTACTCGACATGGTGAAGCAATAGGCGCCCGCATTTCGGAAACAAAGGATGTCCCCTTCCCTGATCTCGCTGATCCTGCGATTGCTGCCAAAGGTGTCGGTCTCGCAAATGTATCCCACCACGGAGTAATACCGTTCCCTTCCTTCGGGGTTGGAAATGTTGATGATCTCATGGGAAGCACCGTAAAGCATGGGTCGGATCAGGTGGTTAAAACCGGAATCCACACTGGCAAAGACGGTGGAGGTGGTCTGTTTGACCACATTGACCCTGGCCAGGAAGTAGCCCGCCTCACTCACCAGGAATTTCCCCGGCTCAAAAGCGAGGGTGAGGTCTCGCCCGTACTCCTTACAGAATGCATTGAAACGGCTGCCCAGTTTTTGGCCGAGTTCCTCAATATTGGTCTGTATGTCACCTGACTTATAGGGTACTTTGAAGCCACTGCCAAAATCGATGAATTCGAGGTCCTCAAAGTGTTTCGCGGTTTCGAAAAGGATCTCTGAGGCGTAAAGAAAGACCTCTATATCCAGGATATCGCTCCCGGTGTGCATGTGGATGCCGTTGATATTCATCTTGGTCAGTTCCACGATACGGAGCAGGTGAGGTATCTGGTGGATGCTGATGCCGAATTTGGAATCGATATGACCCACGGAGATCTTTGTATTTCCCCCTGCCATGACATGAGGGTTGATCCGGATACAGACCGGAACGTGCGGATGTCTGGTCCCGAATTGCTCGAGGATAGACAGGTTGTCTATGTTGATCTTAACTCCGAGTCGGGTGGCCTCTTCGATCTCTTCCAGGGAAACCCCATTGGGCGTGTAAATGATATCCTCAGGGGAAAATCCCGCGAGAAGACCCAGTCTTACCTCCTGTATGGAGACTGTGTCGAGTCCACTCCCCAGACTGTTCATCAACCTCAGGATGCTTAGGTTGGACAAGGCCTTGGCGGCGTAGTTCAGTTTCAGGTTGGGCACACTGCTGAAGGCTTTGGTAAGTCTTTTAAACTGAGAAGTGATCTTCTCGGTGTCATAGACGTATACCGGGGCTCCAAACTCGTCGGCAATGTTAAGGAGATCTGCGTGTTTCATGATGAATACTTTGGAACAAAACTAAGGCAGATAAGGAGTCCACCCAAAATAAAAATGTATAATTAGAAAAATACAACAATTAGTTATAAATACAACAATATTCCCCTGTATTTACATTTGTCCTTGAAGAGCCGACTTCGTATTTTTACTAAAATTCAAACGTGAAACTACCTTTCTTTCCGCTACAAACCGTTTTTTTTCCGGGCGAAACCGTGCCCCTGCATATCTTCGAGGAGCGCTACAAAGAGCTCATTCACGATTGCCGCAAGGAGGCTATCACCTTTGGTATCCCGGTCTATATCCACGACAGGATCACCTATGGCACGGAAGTACAGCTGGTGGAAGTGGTGACCACATACGAAAACGGATCCATGGACGTGGTATGCGTGGCAAGGCAGGTCTTCCAGGTGATGACCTTCGACCACGAAATGGACGGAAAGCTCTATGCCGGGGGCGTGGTTAAATTCCTCGAGAGCATCAATGACGGGGACCTGCAGACCAAGAAGGAGGTCCTTGAGGGTATACGGGAATTGTACGATCTCATGGGGGTGCCCTTTGAACCCATAGCTCCGGAAAAGTTCAACCCCTTTATGCTCGGACATAAAATGGGTCTATCCTTCGAGCAGGAACACGAACTGTTGCAGATCACCAGGGAGAGCGATAGGCTTGCCTATATCAAAAAGCACCTCGATCAGACCATAAGGGTCCTCAAGCAGGTAGACCGTACCAAAACCCTCATAGAGATGAACGGGCATTTCAGGAATTTTGACCCGCTGGATTTCAAAGATTTTAAAGTATAAGAAGCTTGTTGTATAAATAGGGTAACTGCGTGATCTTTCCTATTTTTGCAGTCAACTAACGTAAAATAACCATATGAATCTTCACGAATATCAGGGAAAGGAAATCTTAGCCAGCTTTGGCGTTCGTATTCAAAGGGGCATTGTGGCCCACAACGCAAAGGAAGCCGTGGAAGTTGCCAAACAACTGAACCAGGAAACGGGGACCTCATGGTATGTTATCAAGGCTCAGGTCCACGCAGGTGGACGGGGTAAAGGAGGTGGTGTAAAGCTCGCAAAAAATCTCAAGGAGGTAGAGGAGATCGCCGGGAAGATCATTGGGATGAACCTTGTGACCCCTCAAACTTCCGCCAAGGGCAAGAAGGTGCACCAGGTACTGGTGGCTGAGGACGTGTACTATCCAGGTCCGAGTGAGACCAGTGAATTCTATGTCTCCGTGCTGCTCAACAGGGCTAAGGGGCGGAACATGATCATGTATTCTACGGAAGGTGGAATGGATATAGAGGAGGTGGCCGATAAAACACCCCACCTGATCTTTACAGAAGAAATTGACCCGTCAACCGGCCTGCTCGCTTTCCAGGCCAGGAAGATAGCCTTCAACCTGGGGCTGTCGGGTACCGCATTCAAGGAGATGACCAAATTCATTTCCTCCCTCTACAAGGCCTATGAGCAAAGTGATGCCAGCCTGTTCGAGATCAACCCGGTGTTGAAAACCTCGGACGACAAAATATTGGCTGTCGATGCCAAGGTGTCTATAGACGACAATGCCCTGTTCAGGAGAAAGCAGTACGCCGAGATGCGCGATCTCAGGGAAGAGAATCCCATTGAGGTCGAAGCACGGGCCGTGGGATTGAATTACGTGGACCTCGACGGTAACGTGGGATGTATGGTCAATGGGGCCGGACTTGCCATGGCTACCATGGACCTCATCAAAATGGCAGGGGGAGAACCGGCCAACTTTCTTGACGTGGGAGGTACAGCAGACGCTAAAAGGGTAGAGGAGGCCTTCAGGATCATCCTTAAAGACCCCAATGTAAAAGCAATCCTTATCAATATCTTTGGGGGTATCGTGAGATGCGACCGGGTCGCCCAGGGTGTGGTCGATGCTTACAAGAATATGGGAGACGCAATAAAGGTTCCGATTATCGTGAGGTTGCAGGGGACCAATGCAGAGCTGGCCAAGGAGATCATAGACAATTCCGGCCTGGCCGTGCATTCGGCCGTACAGTTCCAGGAGGCAGCTGACAAGGTGAAGGAGGTCCTGGCCTGACAATCGGTTTGATTAAATAGTGGAAAGGAGATGCTCAAATGCATCTCCTTTTTTTTGGCCAGACCTGAACTGCTGAAGCATTCAAATGCGCTCTGTATTCTCATGGGATCCTGCTAGATCAGATCGTATAAAAACAGTTTTCTTCTCCTTTGATTGTTTAAATATTTGTTAAACCTGGAGAAAATTGTAACATCCTCAAATTACAATCGTCTTTAATAACAAATCATCAATCTAATTATTAATCAAAAAACAAACTAGTCATGAGAAAATTATCTTTAGTATTCGCCGCAGCTCTGCTTCTCGCAGGAGGGAATCTTTTTGCAAACGATTCCAGGACCATCGACCCCAAGAAAGAACTCACCGTTCAGATCGGGGAACTGTTGAAGGACAATTTCTTCGTTGTGGATAAGGAAGAACTCACCGCTGAGGTCCTGTTCACCCTTAACCACAAGAATGAGATCGTTGTCATTTCTGTTGATACAGAGGATGAAGTCCTGGAGCAGTTTGTAAAAAGCCGACTCAATTATCAGCACGTAGATGTGGCAGTCGGGAAAGAAGGTAGTATGTATACCGTACCCGTAAGGATCAAAGGATAATACCTGGGGTTAATATTACAGGGTCCTAAGTTCGCTTAGGGCCCTTTTTATTTTTGTACGGGACCGATCCCAAACCGGTATATTTGGCTTTTCTCGTCTTTGAAACCCGTTTTTGAGGCGGTGTATCCTGAACGGTAGCCTCGGTCTTGGGACCTTCTTTGGGTCCGCGCAGGTGCAGTACCAGACCATTCAGGAAGTTCCTGAGGACCTGATCGCCGCATTCCTTGTATTTGGGGTGTCCCTCCTTTCTGCAGAAAGCGCCGATCTCGCTTTTGGAGATTCTGAAATCCACAAGGGCCAGGATGTCCACGATCTCATCATCCCTTAACTGAAGAGCCACCCTTAATTTTTTCAGGATATCATTGTTGGTCATTCCCAGGAGTTTTCAGGAAAGATAGGGATTCCTTTTCTAAGTTTCACTCGATTTAGGAAGCTACAACCCGTTCCTTCCACTTCTCTCCTGATATTTGAACTGCCTCCTAATAATCTGACATAAAGACATATAGAATCTTAAAAAGAGCGACAAAAAGACAGATATTTTCACTTGGTACATCCTTTGTTATAGGGTAAAAAAAGAAGTATAACTTAAAAAACCATAAGTCATGAGTATCATAACACGAAACACCGGAATGTTCCCTACGTTAATGAACGAATTCTTTAAGCCTGATTGGTTTGGAGGAAGTGAGAATTACGTATCCACCTTGCCTGCCGTGAATATCAAGGAGGACGATATGGGATTCCATCTTGAACTCGCTATTCCCGGAAAGAACAAGAATGATTTCAACGTGGAAGTAGACAAGGATGTGCTTACCATTTCTATGGAGAGCAAGACTGAAGACGAAAAGAAAGAGGACAATTACACACGAAGGGAGTTTTCCTATTCCTCTTTCCGCAGGTCCTTCACCCTGCCAGATACCGTAAATAGTGACAAGATCAAGGCATCTTACAAAGAAGGAATCCTGCACCTGGAACTTCCCAAGAAGGAAGAGGCCTTGCCGAAGCCAAAACGAATGATCGAAATAGGCAAATAAAGGATTAAAGGAAATATGCTTGACCCCTCATACGGGTTTTCATAATGGTTGGTTTGTTTGGTTAGTTGAGAGGTGCCCCAGTTAATGGGGCACCTTTTATTTTAGGGGTTCGTTGAGGATGGCCAGGCAGGACTCTATACCTTCGAGGAAATTCCCGAGACGGAGGTTCTCATTCGGGGCGTGAATGTTGTTGTCGGGATTGGGGATACGTACCGAGACCGCCGGCACATTCAGTGTCCGGATGAACGGGGCGATAGGTTGTGAGCCTCCTGTCGTGCGCATTTTTACCACCTTATCTCCAAATACGCGAGACAGGGCCCTGTTCAGGTACCGACCTGTTGCCGAATGGATGTCCGTCCTGAAGGGCAGGGATCCAAGCCTGTACTCCAGGCTGGCGAGTTTAGGGTACTTCGCCCGCTCTTCCGGGGTTGGCAGGGTATCAACCAGGTGAAATCCTTGCGTCTTCATGTGTTCTTCCAGGAGCCCGACGAGCCGTTCTCCCGGGGTCTCCGGGACGAGTCGCATGTCCAACTCTATATCCACGATGTCCGGGATAAGGGTTCGCACTTCTTTGCCGACCCAACCCGACTGCAGGCCGCGAATATTCAGGGAGGGGTATTGGAGGGATTCCTGGTAGTTCTCGCCAACCGCATCCCTTTGGTGTATCCCTAGCCTGTGCCTTAGGCTATCCTCATTTTCCGGGAGGGATCCCAACGCTTTTTTCTCTTCGTCTGTCAGGGTAACACCGTCATAAAAACCTTTGACCAGCACCCGACCGCGTTCGTCCTTGAAACTCGAGATGAGTCGGCCTGCCTCAAATACCGGATTAGGCGCGTAATTCCCATACTGCCCGCTGTGCAGGGGGGCATATGGCCCGAACACTCGGATCTTTGCCGTGGCTATTCCCCTGGCCCCAAAACAGAGGGTGGGCCAGTTCGAGATATGGCGTGTTCCGTCCATGATCAGGACCATGTCTGCCCCGAACAGGTCCCTGTTCTCACTAACCGCCACAGGAAGGGAGGGGGAGCCCAGTTCTTCCTGGAAGTCCATCACCACTTTTATGTTGAATTCAGGTTTTATACCGTGTTCCTTTAGATATTCCAGGGCCGATATAAAAGCCAGGGCCGGGCCTTTGGAATCTGAAGCAGACCGGCCAAAGACCCGCCAATCCGGATCCGGCAAGCTTTTGCCATCCCAGGAAACCGGGCTCCAGGTCCCGTCTTCCTCTTTTCTTTTGATCACCGGGTTAAAGGGATCTTCCTGATCCCATTCGGCTACATCCACCGGCTGTCCGTCGATCTGGAGGTAAAACAGGATCGTCTTTTTCCTGGGTGAGACCTTTTTCTCTGCAAAGAGTAAAGGGGCCATGCTAGTCGGTAACACAGTGGTCCTGAACCCAAGGGAAGTGAATGTCTCCTCGCACCATTTGAGGTTTTGGGCAACCATAATGGAATCGCTGCCCAGGTTCGGGATCTTCATGAATTCCATCAATTCTGTCAAACCACTGGGATACACTGAATGAGCTGCTGCCCTGATCTCACCTTCACTGAGCGTCTGGGCCGGAACCAGCTGGACCATAAAAAGGCACAGTAAAAAGAGAGAGGGAATGCGTTTCATTCGAATAGTTTTAGGTTTGGCTCTGCAGAACCTTGATCTCGTCCCTCAACTTGGCTGCGAGCATAAAATCGAGTTCCTTGGCGGCCTTTTCCATAGCTTTTCGCTTTGAGCGGATCATCTTATCGCGCTGCTCGGCAGTCAGGTATTCCAGATCCGGTTCGGCTGCTTTCCGCTCCTCCTTGATGTAATGGTAGGTCGAAACCGAATTCTTGGACAGGGCATTGTCGAGGCTTTTGTTCAGGGAGGTGGGGGTGATGTTGTTCTCCACATTGTACTGGGTTTGTTTTTCCCTGCGGTAGCGGGTCTCATCGATGGTCTTTCTCATGCTCTCCGTGATCTTGTCAGCGTACATGATGGCCTTGCCATTGAGATGGCGGGCCGCACGACCCACGGTCTGGGTCAGGGAACGGTTACTGCGAAGAAAGCCTTCTTTATCCGCATCCACAATGGCCACCAGGGAGACCTCGGGCAGGTCCAGGCCTTCCCTTAAAAGGTTTACTCCAATAAGCACATCAAACAGCCCTTTCCTGAGGTCCTGCATGATCTCTACCCTTTCCAGGGTATCCACATCACTGTGGATATACCGGCAGCGGATGTTGATACGGGTGAGGTATTTGGCCAGTTCCTCAGCCATGCGTTTGGTTAGGGTGGTTACCAGGGTCCGCTCGTCTTTTTCTACCCGTACCTGAATCTCTTCCACCAGGTCATCGATCTGGTTCTTGGTGGGCCTGACCTCTATCTCCGGATCCAGGAGTCCGGTGGGCCGGATCACCTGTTCTACGAATACACCCTGGCTGTGTTCCAGTTCATAATCGGCTGGGGTGGCGCTCACAAAGATGGTCTGTCCCTGCAGGGCCTCGAATTCCTCGAATTTCAGAGGCCGGTTATCCATGGCAGCCGGGAGGCGGAACCCATAATCTACGAGATTCTCCTTCCTGGATCGGTCCCCCCCGTACATGGCGTGGACTTGGGGGATGGTCACATGGCTTTCATCCACGATCATGAGGTAGTCCTCGGGAAAGTAATCGAGCAGGCAGAAAGGCCTTGTCCCGGGCTCCCGTCCATCCAGATACCTCGAGTAATTCTCAATCCCTGAGCAATAGCCCAGTTCCCGGATCATCTCCAGGTCAAAATTCGTGCGTTCCTCAAGCCGTTTGGCTTCCAGGGGTTTCCCGATCTCCTTAAAATATTCCACCTGTTTCACCAGGTCGTCCTGGATCTGGTGGATCGCATTCTGCAGGATGTCGGGGGAGGTGACGAACATATTGGCCGGATAGATGTTCAGGGTTTCATAGACTTCGATCAGAGTGTTGTTGTAGGGGTCGAATGCCTCGATCTCCTCGATCTCGTCTCCGAAAAAGTGGATCCTGAAGGCGTGGTCGGCATAGCTGGGGAAGACGTCCACCACATCTCCCTTGACCCTGAAGTTCCCGTTCTTGAAATCGGCTGTGGTCCGGGAGTACAGGCTTTGCACCAATTGGTGCAGCAGCTTGGTCCTGGAGATCACCTGGTCCTTTCGGATGGTGATGACGTTCTTTTGGAATTCCACCGGATTCCCAATACCGTACAGGCAGGAAACGGAAGCTACCACCAGTACATCCCGCCGGCCTGAAAGGAGGGAGGAGGTGGTACTCAACCTGAGTTTTTCGATATCCTCATTGATAGACAGGTCTTTTTCTATATAGAGTCCGCTTGTGGGAATATAGGCTTCGGGCTGGTAATAATCGTAGTATGAGACGAAGTATTCCACGGCGTTGTTCGGAAAGAACATTTTGAATTCCGAATACAGCTGGGCAGCCAGGGTCTTGTTATGGGCGAGGACCAGGGTCGGACGCTGCACCCTTTCGATCACATTGGCCACCGTAAAGGTCTTGCCGGATCCGGTCACGCCCAACAGGGTCTGATATCGCTCACCCTCCTCTATGCCGGCAACTAATTGGGCGATCGCAGCAGGCTGGTCTCCCGTAGGTTTAAAGTCGGATACTACCTTGAATTTCATGGGTTAAAATTACGAAAGTCGGCCGGTTTTCATCCCCACGCCTTCAAAGATTTTGGACGGTCACCGGGTCAGCGCGAAATGCCCGGTGAGTTGTTTGTTCGTGCTGGAAATAGCCCGGTACCAGTAATCTGCAGCGGGGAGGAGGGAACCGTTGATCGTCCCGTCCCAGCCACGCGAATCGGGGTCGATCTGGACCAGGAACTGACCGTAACGATTGTATATCTCGATACGGACAAGGGTGATGTCCCCGACAAATTCCGGAGGGATGTACTGCCAGTAGTCATTAATCCCGTCCCCGTTCGGGGAAAAGAATTTCGGGAACCCTTCCAGGGTGAGGTCCTGTACGATCTGTTCAGACGCCACACCACAACCATTCCTATCCCTGACGTAAAGGGTGTGTGTCCCGTACGGGATGTTGACAAAAACATTGCTCGACTGGTAAGGCCCGTTCAGGTTGTCTATTGCGTATTCGTACTCCCCGCTTCCCGAGGCGTTCACCGCGATCCTGATCCCGTTGGCCTGCTCGGTGACATTGATACTCGTAATGACGGGAGCTTCTGAACTCACTACCTCAAAGATCTGCGAGGTAGGGCATTCCAGGTTGCCGCTCTGGGGGATCAGGGTATAGGCCTCATACCTGTAGGAACCCGGAGCCTGAAAGGAGACAGTGGCCACATCCGATATGAGGGTCTCGTTCCCGTTGGAATTGATGCGGTACCACCGGTAGCCGTCGGCCATGTCGGGAGCGGTGTAGGCCAGGGGGAATTCACTGTTACAGGTCGAGATCACTTCCGGAAAATCGATTACGGGATTCAGGGTGATAAGATTCCCTGTAGACGGATCGAAAAATGGGCCGCAGCCCTGAAGGGTTGTAAAAGTTTCCTGTACACATCCTATGGCCTCGCCCGCAGCATTGAAGGGGACGATGGTAATAAAGAAGGTACGGTTGGCCTCCAGTTCCAGGATCCCGGTTTGTGTGATCGGGGGGAAGGCTACGTTATCCAGGATCTCGGCGGTGAAAGGGGAAATCCCCACTGTTATGCGATATCCTGTTGCGCCGGGAACCGGAGTCCATTCCAGGATGGGCGTTACTGGTACATTGGTCGCTCCATTCACAGGAGAGATCAGGGAAGTACATCCAGGGAGTGCTGCCACTTCACTGGTACTGAAGCTGAAATCGGTGCAGGAGGTGCCCGCCCCAATCAGGTTATAGGGAGTTATTCGCACATAGATAGTGGTATTGGGAAGGAATTCCACTGGAGGGGTATAAGAGAGGGTATTTCCGAGATCCGTAGAAGGGAGAATTTCACCCCCTCCAGGGCTGGTTCCCAGGGTAAGCCGGTAACCGATGGCTCCGGCCACATAACTCCACCGGATGTTCGTTGCCGGATTAACGTTGGCCTGCCCGTTGGTCGGGATCAACAGGGAAGTGCATGCAGGTGCCTGTGTGATGGCAGCCGTAGTAAAGGACTCACTCTCACAGGGGAC
Source organism: Muriicola jejuensis (assembly GCF_010671595.1). Taxonomy (GTDB): domain Bacteria; phylum Bacteroidota; class Bacteroidia; order Flavobacteriales; family Flavobacteriaceae; genus Muriicola; species Muriicola jejuensis. The sequence goes on from NZ_JAABOP010000002.1 coordinate 317,949, forward strand.
CTCGATATTGCCATTCTGAAAGTCGAACAGGGTAATGGTCACATAGATGGTCGTGTTTTCGGGAAGCCCCAGGGGGGGATTATACGTAGTGGTGCTTCCTACGAACCGCTCGTCAAGGATATCCGTACCTCCTTCCGTGGTCCCCAGGGAGATGATATACCCGGGCACATTGGGTACCTGGTTCCAGGAAATATCGGCATCCACGGGAACGTTGGTGGCCCCGTTGAGAGGACTGGTGAGTACGGTGGTCGGGCATTGCTGTCCGGAAAGGCTCACTGACATGAACAGGACCCATATCAGGGCCAGGGAGAAATGCCGGGTCTTTATGGTCGATATGTTATCCCTGATACCCATCCGAATAACCATTATTTCTGTGTACGGCCCCGTATGTGAGGTGCAGTGGGCACCCCGACGCCATCATTGTAAGGAAGAAATACCAGAAGTCTGTCCGGACTGTGCCTGATTTCTTTTTCATAGTGTTCCTGCAAACACTACAAGATACTACAAATCCCTCTTTTTTAGCAAGAGATACGACAAAGAGATGAATACAGAGGTCCAGATCAGGACGATGACGACCTCATACCAGTGTACGTGGTAGTTCAGGGATACCCGCTCACCGATCTGATTGGCGACCGACTGAACCGCATTGAGCCTGGTAAATGGTTCCTTAACCAGGTTGTACATGGAGTTCAGGGGGAAGAACCCCATGACGGTGTCGGTAGTCTGGGAATCGAATAGTTTCCAGCGGATCATACCTCTGACAAACCCCTCGAATACCTGCCAGAGGATCAGAAACCCCAGGGCAAAGGCAGACCGTTTGACCAGGATCCCCAGGAAAAGACAAAAGGAGAAAAACCCTACCAGTTTCACGAAATAGGCCAGGAGGAATTCCAGGTCGGAGAAGATGATAGATAATTCATCGTAATCCGAATAGATAAGTCCGAGGATCATGGAGACCACAAAGACAAAAAGGGTGGAAATGAGGGCAAAGGAGATCACGGTCAGGAACTTGGAAAGGATGAATTCCTTTTTGGACAGGCCGTCGATCAGGTTCTGCTTGATGGTCTTGTTGCTGTATTCATTAGACATCATGGAGACGATCACGATGGCCAGGAACAATTTAAAAAAGGCGGTTACAAAGGTGTTGAAATGCCAGATATAGGGAAAATTGAAAATGCCCTGGTCTGCCAGGTGGAACTGTATGGGGCCTATGTCGAATTTGATGGCCGCCACAAGCGCAATGGAGGTCAGCAGGACGAAATAGGAGATGATCAGGATCCTGCTCGACCTGTTGTTCCAGAGTTTGATGAATTCTATTTGAAGGAGTCGCTTCATGGGGTATTACCGGGTTTAATTGCTCTGGTTCTTGGTCAGGTTGAGGAATTGTTCTTCCAGGCTCTCCCTCCGCATGACCAGGTGAGTGAGTACAATCCCCTTTTTAAAGAGAAATTCATTGAGTTCCCCGGGGTCCATCTTTTCTCTCAGGACCACGGTGACCATCCCCAGTTCCTCTTCAATCTTGTCAAATCGGTCATCCTTCTCCAACAGGTTCACCAGGGCGGAGGGATCCTTGCATTTTAATTCGAGGTAGCCTTGACTGGCCATCATATTGTCTACCCGGCCTGAGTAGAGTTTTTCCCCCTTCCTCAGGATCACCACATGGGTACAGACCTTTTCCACCTCATCCAGGAGGTGGGAAGCCAATAGGATCGTGGTTCCCTGAGAGGCGATCTTTTTTATGATCTGACGGATCTGGTGGATTCCCTGGGGATCGAGACCGTTCGTCGGCTCGTCCAGGATCAGGATCTCCGGATCGTTCAGCAGGGCGGAGGCAATGGCCAGCCGCTGCTTCATCCCCAGGGAATAGGTACGGAATTTGCTGTCCTTCCTTTCCCAGAGGCCTACCAGTTTAAGGGTATCTTCTATCCGGTCTTCTGTCACTTCCTTGATCTTGCACACCAGTTTCAGGTTCTGAATGGCCGACATATAGGGGTAGAAATTGGGCCTTTCGATGATGGCTCCTACCTTTTTAAGGGCTTCGTGGGTGGTGGCCCGCCCGTCGAACCAGGTAAAGGAACCACTGCTGCGGTTTACCACGTTCAGAACGATCCCCAGGGTAGTGGATTTACCACTGCCGTTGGGACCCAGGATCCCGTAGACATTCCCCTTTTCGATGGTAAAGGACAGGTCTTTGACGGCGGTAAGGTATCCGAATTTTTTGGTCAGGTTGGAGACCGTGAGAATCGTTTCCAAAAAGTACGCTATTTAGGCAGTTTATAGTAACTTGACGAGAAAATACGCGTTTTGTTACAAAATGGGTAGAAATTGATACGATAAGATGGGCCAGGAAAAACTAATGTCCAGGAAAAAACCTTCGTTTCCCGTCAGCAGGAAACTGGAAACGTTCCTGGATCAGTACAACCGCAAGACCGAGATCCCCATACTCTATGAGGACCTGCTTCGCTTCGCCGGTTCCATTGTGGTCTATGACGACGATGGGAATGACACCTTATGGGTAAGGGTGTATTACACAGATGCAGAACGCAATGAGATCGACCTGAATCTGAAAAAGGTGTATTCCATCCTACATTCCGACGGTACCGACCGGATCTTTCAGTACCTGAATGTCGATGCGGTGGACTATTGTACCTTTGGGAATTCCAAACCCTTCCGCATCAGGATCAGGAACATCCTCAATGACAACTTCATCTATTTTTACGTCAAAAGAGCCGATGCTTCCCGTATCTATGGCCTGGAACTGGAGCACATGCTATCGCCATACAACCTCAACTATCTGGTGTACAAGGACACCTTGATCGAAGAGCATATTTCCGGGATCCCCGGAGACATATTTATCAATAAGATGTTGCCCAACTGCACGGATACCCAGAAATCCCAGCTGGCCAAGGAGTTCGTCAAATTCAATGAAAGGTGCATGATACAGCTCCTCGGGGACATGCGTTCCTATAATTATGTGATCATTCCGATCCACGATTTTGACCATGTGGTCTTCCGCATCCGTGCCATCGATTTTGACCAGCAATGCTACGAAGGCAAACTCAAGGTCTACCGCCCCCAATTCTTCAAGGAGAACCAGAAGATGGTAGCCCTGGTCCAATCGAAATTGCTCAGCGACTCGGTGGAACAGTACAAGGTAGAAGAGCGTTCCATCATCGCCAAAAGGATCATCAGCGCCAACAAGCGGATCAAGAGGCTGATCAATGCCGCCAAGGCAGACAAGATCTCCAGCCCCGAGAACGTGGAACGGTTGAAGATGGAGATCTTCGCCTTTACCAAGGACATCGAATTCAAAAAGTGTCGGAATATGGGCCAGATCCTGAATCTTACCCTGGATTTTGTCAGAAGGAATTACGAGAATGTGAGTATGCGGCAGATCATAGAAAAGAAGATACAGGTAAAGTAATCCGTGTCCTTCAAACCTTAAAATCGACCGGCTCTCAGCTTTTGGTCTCCTTGTTGAAATAGACCAGGTAGTAGTACATCTGTTTTTCCTCGTCCCAGCCCTTTTCCACGAAGCGTTCTGCAGATTCGGGATTTATGAAATCCAGGCGTATCTGCACATGGGTGTCGAGGTTGATCACATTCCGGATCTTTTTGCGAGTATCCGAGACGGCCTTGTTTGCAATAGGGAAGGAAGACACATCCTCTATGCTGTACTTGGGACCCCTTTCCACCTTGTAGTGCTTAAATTCGGGGATCAGTTCCGGATTGTCCATGACCTCGTTCAGGAATCGGGTCTCTTCAAATGCGTCGTTCTTGGCGAAGTGGTTCACCGCCCTGTTCATAAAGAGCACTTCCTGTTGCTTATCCTCTGCCGGAAGGACCACGTCCTTGGCAAAATTCTGGCAGAATTTGAGGTAGTTTCTAGTGTAGAAGTTCTCATCCGGCAGGACCTTCACACCGAGGAAGTTTTCCAGCCAGTATTTGGCGTCGTACCGGTTGCTGTCCACGGAAAGTACCTTATACCCTTCTTCAGACATCACATTGAAGATCAGGCATCCCTTGTCTAATTTGTTGAGGTTCACTCCCTCTTCGAGCTTCATTTCCAGTCGGCCCGGCCTTTCTTCGAACTGAAGGAACTCCTGCTTGATCTCGCTTTTAAAGATCCCCAGGGCTTCTACCTTTTCCCCATCCAGCTGTATATTGCTCAGTTTTACCACAAAGAGTTCCCCGTTCTTGATGTGGGGGTGGGCCGACTGATCGTACAGATGCCTGGCGATCGACCTCGACGCTTCCTGAAGGGATACAGGTTTCGTAAAAACGGCTTTGGCAGCCTTGTAGATCTCGTTGAATTCCATGTCGGCCTCATGGCCAAGGGTGTAGTAATTCTCCTCCTTCTCCCGGAAGGGTTTCAGGAAGAACTCCTTCAGAAGCCCTCTCGACTCGTCGTTGAGTTCCTGGGCTTTTTCCGATAGGAACAGGCCTTCGTTTCGGTGTTTATTTCCAATTCGGTGGAGAGATACCTCGTCTATCTGGGCATTGAACAGGTTGATCATAAATGCGTAGGGTAATTAGGTGTAATCAGGTAAATATTCGGGTTTTTAAAGGTCGATGGGATCAGTTCCAATTCTCCTCGAAGTCAAGGTCGTCATACCGGTCGAACGTTTCGTCGAAGTCGAAATTCGGGTCGGCTTCAAAGGTCTTTTCCGGTGGCGTATCGGGAAGTTCCCCGAAACTGAAAAGGACATTCGGATACTGGTGGCCTTCCGTTTCCTCAACGATGTCTGCGAGCTCCACGAAGAAGGTCCACATACTGAGAAAATCGTAGATGTAGATCATCTTGGGGAACTCCCGGGTAAGGACATCTTCCAGGAAGGTCTCGTTCATAAGCGGAACTGATTCGTCTCCCTCCCCCATATCGAAAAGGGCGATCTCCTCCAGCTGATTCCAGTTCTCATCGCAGGTGTAGAACGAGGCCATCTCGTCCCCCATAAAACCGAACGCCTGTGTAATGGCATTGTGGAAGTCCTCCATGGTGCATTCCGCCTCTATCTCGATATCTCTGAAGATATCCTCCTTGGCATCCAGAATGATCCTGATCTTATAAATCATACTTCATTGTATTTCCAAAGTTCAAAGGTACGAAGTTTCCCTGGTTGTAGTTGGCTTCCGGGTCTCCAGTACCAAATAAAATTGAAGTCCGAACAGGAGGGCGGCCAGCACCAGATGGAGGGGCTGGGATCCGAAGGGGAAATCGAAATAATACATGGCGATCCCTGTAAGGATCTCGATCCCAATGATCGCGAGAACACCTATGATCTTGCCATAGCCCAGTTTTTTTGCAAAGATCTGATAGGCGATCCACCCGTTGAGCAGGACTACGGCTATGGAGAGGGAACGATGGAAATAAAAGGAAACCCGCGGATCCGAGAGCCAAAGGTTTTTTGCGTTCTCCCCCAGTAGGTCGATCTGGCTGTCGATGAATTGCCTGACCTGAGTACCCAACACAATCTGAACCATGGTAAGTCCGAGGGCTATCCAGAGCAGTCGGTGTATAGTTTTGTCATAGGGCCTGGGATCCCTCTTCTCCTTCGATCGCTCCAGCAGGTAGATGAGAAAGGCCACGATGATCAATGCCATGACCATATGCATGGTGATCCTTGCGGGTAAAAGAACAGAGTACACGACCGTTGCTCCCAGCCAGGCCTGGAAGACCATGCCAATGACCACCCCCCAGCTTAACAGGGTAATGCGTTTGTCCATCTTCCAGTACCCCAGGGAGGAAAAGGCCAGGAAAAGGGTGGCAAGTCCTGCCAGGGCCCCCAGGAGTCGGTTGATATATTCTATCCAGGTGTGGGTGGCGTTGAAGATGGCATAATCGTGCTTCTCATAAGCCTGCCAGTTATCCTCTTCGTAATCCTTACCGGCCGTAAAATCGCGTTTTGCGACCCAGAGGGCCTCCTCCCTGATGATCACCTGTCCCTTTTCAAAGGACCTGCCGGGTTGCCAGAGCAACTCCGCTTCCTGTGTAGGGGGGATGTAATACCCAAAACATTTTGGCCAGTCCGGGCACCCCATCCCACTGCCCGTCATCCGGACCACGGCGCCGGCTATGATCACCAGGTAGACCAGGATGAGGGAGGTTTTGGCCAGGGAACGATAGTACTTGCGCATAGTCAATCCTTCAAATAATGAGATACAAAAATACTACTCTTTAAAGTCTTTTAGGCGCATTATTGCAGGAGAGCGGATAGATTGTAAAGATGCCGTATCACCGAAGCTTATGGCTCGATACCTAGCTCTTTGGCCTTCTTCATCATAAATGCTCTGGCAGCCTCGTATTCATTGGGGATCTCCCCGTCCAGGATAGCTTCCTTGATCGCATCCTTGATCTGGCCGATCTCTCTGGAGGGAGGCAGACCAAAGGTTTCCATGATCTCCTCCCCACTTACGGGTGGCTGGAAATTCCTTACGTGATCCCTGGCTTCCACCTCTTCGATCTTTTCACGCACCTTTTTGAAATTGTTCAGGTATCGTTTCTTTTTCTTAGGGTTTTTGGTGGTAATATCAGCCTCACAGAGGGTCATCAGGTCTTCCACATGGTCACCGGCATCGAAAATGAGTCGGCGCACCGCAGAGTCGGTTACGAAGTCTTCCGCCAGCACAATCGGCCTGGAACTCATGAGGACCATCTTCTGGACGAATTTCATCTTTTCATTCAGGGGCATACGGAGTCTTTTGAACAGTTTGTATACCATTTTGGCTCCGACGAATTCGTGCGCATGGAAGGTCCAACCCAGGTGTTTGTCATACCTCTTAGTCGGCGCCTTACCTATATCGTGTAACAGGGCAGCCCAGCGCAGCCAGAGGTCGTCCGTATGTCCGGCGATATTGTCGACTACTTCGAGCGTGTGCCAGAAATTGTCCTTATGCCTTTGTCCCTCAACCTCTTCTATGCCCTGAAGAGCAACTAATTCCGGGAGAATGCGCTCCAACAGTCCGGTGAAATGCAAAAGCCCGAACCCTGTCGAAGGTTTGTCAGTCAGGAGGATCTTGTGGAGTTCCTCTACGATACGCTCTCCGGAAACGATGCGGATCCTGTCGTTGTTCTCTCTGATGGCTTCCAGGGATTTACTTTCGATGGTAAAACCGAGCTGGGACGCGAACCGAATGGCGCGGAGCATTCTTAGGGGATCATCGGAATAGGTAACACCAGGCTCCAGGGGAGTCCTCAGGATCTTTTTGTCGAGGTCTTCCAGTCCGCCGAAAGGGTCCAGCAGGTCCCCGAAATCCTTTTCGTTCAGGGATAAGGCCAGGGCGTTGATTGTAAAGTCGCGCCTTTTCTGATCGTCCTCCAGGGTGCCGTCCTCCACAATGGGGTTCCTGCTGTCACGGTTATAACTTTCCTTCCTGGCTCCGACGAATTCGACTTCCTGTTCGCCTATTTTGAGCATGGCTGTACCGAAGTTCTTGAAAACGGTGACATCCGGTTGGCCGGGGGAGAGGGCGGCCACCTTTTTCGCCAGGGAAATCCCGCTGCCCACGGCAACGATATCGATATCCTTAGGTATGCCCCGGCCCAGGAGCAGGTCGCGGACAAATCCCCCGATGACGTAGCAATCCACCGACAATTGCGCGGCTGCTCCGGCAATGGTTTGAAAGACTGGATCTTCAAGTTCCTTTTTGTAATTCATCTTCCTCATGCTTATTCCCGTATCACTTTTACGGTTCCGTCATTGCCCAGTTTGATGATTGAGGAGGGGGTGGCCTTCCGTGAATCGCGTTGCAAATTTACCACATAGTCCACTCCTTTTAAAATTGCTTCCGGAATTTCCTCAAAGCTTTTAGGCACGGGCTTACCGAATAAGTTGGCACAAGTAGACACAACTGGTTTTTTAAAGGAGCCGATAAGGTAACGGCAGAACTTGTCCGTGGCGACCCTGATAGCGATGGTTTGATAGCCTGCGATCAGTCCGGGGGCAAGACCCCTGGGTCTATCATAAACCAGGGTGGTGGGTTTGGTAGCCAGGTCCATGATCTCCCAGGCCAGGTCAGGTACTTGCTGCACATAACGTTCCAGCATAGCGTCATTTCCCACCAGGCAGACCATAGGCGTTCCTTCGGGTAGTCCTTTAAGGGCGCGGAGTTTCTTCACGGCCATTTCATCAGTGGCATCACAGCCGATCCCCCAGAGGGTATCCGAAGGATAGAGGATGAGTCCGCCTTTTCTGAGCACCTCCAAACAGGTCCCTATTTCAGCATTGAGGTCTTCCTGAGCCATTATTTCTCCAGTGTTTTTTGCAGGTTGAAATGTTTCACCAGATCACGCCACTGTAAGCTGTTGAGGTCTTTCCGGATATTCACGTGTTTGAGGGAAAACTTTTGAGATCCCATGATGGGGATGCCCTTTTTACCGCTGTTGGTAGCAGGCATGCACTCGGTCCCCTTCAGAAGGGACATGGCTTTGAACCAAAGGTCGTCTGCCTTAGGGGCCAGCTTTAGGAAGAGGTCTTCCCGGTCGAAACGGGAATCGAGGCTTCCGGGAGGATAGAGAACACCTTCGGCACCGATGGGCAGGACCCAGGCAGAACCTGCCTGTCCGGGAAGGTCTGTGGGCCATTGTTCGTAGGGCAGGAAGTCGCCCTGGGCATCCGATCTAATCGTCCGTGTCTGGTTGGCAATTATCGTACCCGGATAACGTTCGGATTCCTCGTACAGTCGTTGGAGCCATTCGGGCCGGTACATCAGGTCATCGTCACAGGTAATGATCGGGTCTGAGGGAAAGGCTTTCAGGGTATGGATCAGTTTTTTATGGGAGCAGTGCAGGTGGGTGGTCCTGATCTCGAACACCTCGTTCTGCAGCTTTGTAAGACGGGGCGGGAGGAAGGGAAGGAGGGACTCATGGATCCAGAGAAGGATCTTTTTGGGGCTGACCTCCTGAGACAGGAGACTCCGAATGACTAGATCCACAACCCCCAGCCGGGGTTCGATGGTCGTTAGCGACACCACAACAGGGATCACGGGTTTGTCACCCTGTCTATGCGCTGGAAGGAGTCGCAATCGGAAGGTGTGATACAGGGATGCAGGTATTTCTTTAAGCTTCATGAGAAACAGGCATCAGGTTGGCTCTGTAGTGCAAATTACAGCATACTGTCGTGAAGCGCCAAATTAAGTTCCCATAGGCAGGTATTCTTCCAAGAGTATTAGGCAGTATACCTTGTCCTGTATTTACCTCGGATAATTCGGCCCGGAGGAAGGGAATTTGGATAAAGTCTCCTATTTTTGTGCGATGCAGCAGACAGAACCTAAGATCTCTATTGTCGTCAGCACCTATAATTCCGAAGCATGGCTGGAGAAAGTCCTGTGGGGTTTTGAGTATCAGACCTTCAAGGATTTTGAGGTCGTGATCGCGGATGACGGCTCGGGCCCGGCAACAAGGAAATTGCTGGACGAGATGAGTGCGGAGGTGTCTTACCCGATCATCCATGTCTGGCAGGAGGATGACGGTTTCCAGAAATCCCGCATCCTCAACAAGGCCATAGTAGCCTGTAACGCATCTTATATCGTTATGACAGATGGTGATTGTATCCCGAGAGAAGACTTTGTGGAGGTGCATTATATCAATAAGGAGCCCGGATATTTTATTTCCGGGGGGTATTACATGTTGCCTATGAACATTTCCAAGGCCATTACCCGGGAGGATATTCAAAAGCAGAATTGCTTTAATATCCACTGGTTGAAGAATATGGGAATTCCCAAGACGTTCAAGAACAACAAACTCACTGCCAGGGGATTCATTTCCAAGTTCTTTAACGCCATCACACCCACCAACGCCAGCTGGAATGGGCATAATTCCTCAGGTTGGAAAAAGGACATCCTCAATGTCAATGGCTTTGACGAACGCATGCAGTACGGGGGGCAGGACCGGGAACTGGGGGAACGCCTGTTCAATTTCGGGATCAAGTCCAAACAGTTGCGATACAGTGCCGTATGTGTGCACCTGGATCACAAACGCGGGTATAAAACACCGGAGTCGATTGAAAAGAATAAGGCGATACGAAAAGAAACCCGGAATGAAAAACGGGTCTGGACGCACTACGGCATCAGCAAGTAATAGGCAAGGGCGTTCTTTCGCTCGAGGCGCTTTAATTCCCTGAATCGCTCCAGGACCCCAAGGGCATTGAGGTAACAGATGGTCACCCCTTTTTTTCCATCCAGGATCCCCAATCTGAGAATATAGTGGTTAAAGAATTTCCAGGCGGGTTTCAGGAAATAGTAAAAGTAATTAAAGCTTTTTTCCCTGTAGAAATCCTCCTTGGCCTTGAGTCGGCCGTAATTCAGCATCTTGGCCTTATAATCATCGTAATCCTTGTAGCAATAATGGATCAACTTTTCATTGAGGATTCCGGAACTCCCATCCACCTCAAGGGTCTCGTGAACGATCTTCTTATCCGTAAATTTTGCCTTGTCTTTCTGGAAGAGGCGGTAATTCTTGTCCGTTTGCCATCCGCTGTAGCGCAAAGGGGTCTTTTTAAACATGAATTTCCGGTAGAACCAGTAAGCAGCATGGGGAGAATCCGACTGCACTGTTTCCCGTATTTCAAGCCTCAACGCTTGCGGGATGATCTCATCTGCATCCACGAAAAGGATCCAGGGATGGGATGCCTGTGTAAGGGCAAAGGTCTTTTGTTGCGTGAAATTAGAGAAGGGGTGTTGGATGGCCTTTACCTTGGGATGTTCTTTCAGGAATTCATAGGTCCCGTCCGTACTGTATGAATCAACGACCACGATCTCATCGGCAAAGGAGACTGAATCAATACAGTCCTGAATATACCCCATTTCATTATAGGTGATGATCAGTGCTGAGATCTTTTGATGGTCCTTTTTCATCCTGATATTTGAATTTCGTCCGTAGATTTTGGCCAAAGTTATAACACTAAAAATTCCAATAAATTGTACTCTGAGGCTAAATTCTTACAAATTATACAGCTACGTTGTATTCCCTCAAAGCCTCATTCAGCGACGTCTTCAGATCTGTACTCGGTTTTCGCTTTCCGATGATCAGCGCACAGGGAACCTGATAGTCTCCGGCTGGAAATTTTTTTGTGTAGCTCCCTGGTATAACAACTGAACGGGCAGGAACCCTACCTTTCATTTCTAAGGGTTGGGGCCCGGTGACATCGATGATCTTAGTGGAGGCCGTCAAAACCACGTTCGCGCCCAGGACCGCTTCCTTTTCTACCCTGACTCCTTCCACGACGATACAGCGACTCCCCACAAAGGCATTGTCCTCAATGATCACGGGGGATGCCTGCAGGGGTTCGAGGACCCCGCCTATGCCGACGCCGCCACTCAAATGGACGTTCTTTCCGATCTGAGCACAACTACCCACAGTGGCCCATGTATCCACCATCGTCCCGCTATCTACGTAGGCTCCGATATTGACATAACTCGGCATGAGAATGGTGCCTGGGGCGATATACGCGCCATGCCTGGCCACCGCATGGGGCACTACCCTTACCTCCTTTTCCTTATATCCTTTTTTAAGGGGGATCTTATCGTGGTACTCAAAAATGCCTACCTCGTAGGTTTCCATTTTCTGTATGGGGAAATAGAGCACCACTGCTTTTTTGACCCATTCGTTGATCTGCCATCCATCTCCGGAGGGCTGGGCACATCGGAGTTTACCCTGGTCGACAAGGTCGACGACCTCCCGGATGGCTTTTTGGGTTCGGGCGTCCGTCAGGAGGTTTCTATCCTCCCAAGCCTTTTCTATGATATTTTTCAGCTCCTCCATAGCGCGAAAATTTTGGCAAAGATAGTGGGATAGGGCGGATTATAAAGGGCATTTTGACAGGAATACCAATTTATCCTGTACTTTTGCAAAAATCAATGGATTTGGGCAGGATCGTCGCCTTGGATTACGGGAAAGTCAGGACCGGGGTAGCTGTAACGGACCCATTACAGCTCATAGCTTCCGGACTGACCACCGTAGAAACAAAAGAGTTGTTCTCCTTCCTGCATACCTATATCGCCCAGGAAGAAGTTGCTGCGGTTGTCATCGGAGAACCCAGGCAAATGGACAATACACCGTCGGAATCAGAACCCCTGATCAGGCGTTTTATCGGGAAATGGGAGAAGGCGTTCCCGCAGATCCCGGTGCACCGGCAGGATGAGCGGTTCACCTCCCGTGAGGCCGTTAAAAGCATGATCGCCTCGGGAGTCAAAAAGAGCAAAAGAAGGCAAAAGGCACTGGTTGATGAGGTAAGTGCCACCCTGATCTTACAGGGCTACCTCGACCGAATAAAGAATTGAGAATCTAGAAGAGAGCTTAATAGAATATGATTTTACCTATTGTCGCATACGGAGATCCGGTTTTGCGTAAAGAAAGTGAGGCTATCGGGAAGGACTACGAGGGCCTGGATACCCTTATCTCCAATATGTGGGAGACCATGTACAACGCCAATGGGGTTGGACTCGCTGCCCCGCAAATAGGTCTGGCCATCCGTTTGTTTCTGGTAGACACGTCCCCCTTTGCAGATGACGAAGAGTTAACAGAGGGCGAACGCAAACAACTCGACGGGTTTAAAAAGGTATTTATCAATGCCCATATGTTAGAGGAGACCGGAACATCCTGGGCATTTAACGAAGGATGCCTGAGTATTCCGGATATCAGGGAGGATATCACCCGAAAGGACACGATCACCCTGCGGTACATGGACGAAGCCTTTAATGAATACAAGGAGACCTTTGACGGACTATTGGCACGTGTCATTCAGCACGAATACGACCACATACAAGGGGTCTTGTTTACAGACAAGGTATCAAGCCTGAAGAAACGCCTGCTCAAGGGGAAACTCGCGAATATCTCCAAGGGTAAGATAGAGGTAGATTATAAAATGCGTTTCCCTCTGTTAAAAAAAGGGAGGTAAAGACACAGGTTACCTTATTATTTCACATATTTGCCGCCTAAAATCAGGAATTAATGAGTTTGGACAAGATCTTATCCATTGGAGGAAAACCGGGACTTTTTAAATTGCTTACTCAGACGCGATCGGGTTTCGTGGCTGAATCCCTGCTCGACGGGAAGAAGGTCACGGTTGGGATGACCAGCAATGTGAGCGTTCTCTCGGAGATCGCCATTTTTACCCTGGAGGAAGAACTGCCCCTCAGGACGGTCTTTAACAAGATCAAGGAAAAAGAGAACGGAGGTAAGACCTCCGTCGGCCATAAGGAAGACAAACTCAAACTGGAGGAATATTTCTTCGAAGTGGTCCCCAACTACGACGAGGACCGCGTCTATCCCAGCGATATCCGTAAAGTGATACAGTGGTACAACCTCCTTCACCAGCACGGGATCACCGAATTCGAAGAGGAGGAAGAAAGCTCCGAAAAATAATCTGCCCTTTCCCGATCAGCGCGAGGTTTCCCTTATAAATTCCGCGACGTCCTTTTTGAACTGGGCCATGGATGGGGGATGAGTGTACATCATATGCCCGGCCTCGTAGTATTTCATGATGATATGGTCCCTGATCTCGGGGGTCAGCCCCAAATGGTTGATGCTGTGTTCCACCCCGTAGAAGACCGTGGCAATATCATATATCCCATTGAGGATAAGCACTTTGACATAAGGGTCCCTTGACATGGCCTCTGCCAGGTCGACTCCCGTATTGATCGCGGCCTGTGTGCCCCACCTTTCATTGCCCACGTGTTTCCAGTCCCACTTAAACCCTTCTCGCTCGTAGGCCGAAGTGGCGTAATGCAGGTTCTTATCCACATTCAATTCACGATACAGATAATCCAGGAAACCGGCGGTATAAGCAGGGGAAATAGCCGAACTCTGGGGGTCATGGCTTCCCTCCTGGGCGAGTAGGTCCTGGTTGATTCCTGTAAAACGCGAATCGAGTCGGCCCACAATCTCTCCCTTGTCCCTGAGAAACTCAGCGAAGAATTCTCCGTTGGTGACCCTGAGGTTGGCCTTCATCCAGTATCCCGGATCCGTACCCGTATATGCACCAAGTTTAGCGGCCATCGCTTCCTTTTCCTCAGCTGAAAGCCGGTCTCCTTTAAAGAGGGCAGGGGTGTATTCTTCTTCCGTAAATTTCCTGACATCATCCAGGAAGGCGTAGAGGTCTTCGGGTTTGTCGGGAATCATGTCGTGATACCAGGCCGTGGCCGCATAAGTCGGGAAATGCACGATATAGGGCAGGTCGTCTTCCGGGGGGAAGAGGAGGGTCCTCAGATCGAATACTGCCGAAACCATAATGACCCCGTTAAGGGCGATCCCGTCCTTGAGAAGCCGGTTCATCAGGCCGGCGTTCCTGAAGGTCCCATAACTTTCGCCCAGGAGGTATTTAGGGCTGTTCATACGATCGTTGGCGATCAGAAACTGCCGTATGAAGAGGGAGAGGCTCTTGATGTCCTGGTCGACCCCCCAGAAATCCTTGAATTCGGCTTTGCCCAGGGGGACACTCAGGCCGGTCCCTACCGGATCGATCATGACCAGGTCTGCCACATCCAGGATGGAAAAATTGTTGTTGACGATCTGGTAAGGCGCAGCCGGGGTGTATTCCGGATCGTTCACCACGATCCTTCTGGGCCCCAGGATACCCATGTGGAGCCAGTAAGAAGAGGACCCCGGCCCACCGTTATAGGCGAACACAATAGGTCTCCTTCGGGTGGCCGCTTCCCTTTTGTCTCCTTTCGAATAATAGGTATGCCCCATAAGGGCCAGGGGTTTGTTTTGTTCATCCCTTACCTCAAAAGTTCCTGCCTGGGCAGTGAGGTATATGGTCCGCCCATCGATATTCACACTTTGCATGGTGGTGAACACCTCTGCCTTGGGAAGAGTATCCTGATCGCTCTGCCCAACAACCCATTGGAAGACCAATAGAGGAGCAAGAAAAAGTAAATTCTTCATCATTTCTATTTGAGTTGGTTCCTGTTGATTAAATGTCAGTCCTTAAGGATCTGCCTCGATTTCTCTGGAGGTTTCACCCAGTCTATCCTGGGAGAAGGGTAATAAGACACATCCATCATATCCAGATAGGGGGTCTGGTGGGCCAGCCTGACCCTGAAATCTTCCCAGTCCCTGTTTTCTTCCTGGCTCCAGCTCAGTTCAGCGTAACCGATGGCCCGGGGGAATGCCAGGTATTCCAGTTCCTGGATATTGCTGATGGTTTCCGACCAGAGAGGGGCCTCCACGCCCAGGATACGGTCCTTGGGAATATTGGGAACATAGGTCTCCGGATTCCAGATATAGGCTGTATCCACCGGGATATAGGCGGCCCAGTGAAGGCCGTGTTTTGAAAGGGTATCGTACTGCATATCCAGATATGCTTTTTTGGCGGGAGAAAGAATGACCTTCATCCCCTTGTTGACCGCCTTGGTTGCATTTTCCGCATCGGCCCAGAACTGGGCGATTGAGGAACTTTCCACATCAGCCTCGGCGATCTCGTCCCAACCTACCATGGTCTTACCATGCTTGCGCACGATCTTTTCCACCCTGTTCACAAAATAGATGTAGTCGTCCTTTTTGGTGGAGTGGCTTTCATCGCCCCCAATGTGGAAATAGGGGCCGGGGGTGAGGGCGGAAATCTCCCGAACTACATCATCGATGAATGCGTACACCGTATCCTTTCGAGTATCAAAGGTGCTGAAACCCACCCTGGTTCCCTCGTACAGTTTCAGGGGTTTACCCGTACCATCCAGGAAAGGATAGGAAACAGAGGCGGCATTGGTGTGACCAGGCATATCCACCTCAGGGATGATGGTCATGAAATGGGAAGTGGCATAGGCCACGATATCCTTGTAGTCGTCCTGGGTAAAGAACCCACCTGATTCGCCCCCGACTTCGGTGCTGCCACCAACTTCAGTCAGTTTGGGCCAGGATTTGATCTCTATGCGCCACCCCTGGTCGTCCGTCAGGTGAAGGTGGAGTACATTGATCTTGTAATAGGCCAGCAGGTCTATGTACTTCTTGACGTCCTCCACGCTGAAAAAATGGCGGGCAACGTCCAGCATGGAACCCCTGAACCCGAAGTTGGGATAGTCTTCGATGGTCCCGGCCGCTACCGGCCAGATAGGATGGGAGGCCAGGGTATCGTTGGAAACATCAGGGATGAGCTGACGGATCGTTTGTACTCCCCTGAAAGCCGCCTCTGCCGTTGGCACTTCCAGGATTAGAGAATCCCTGGAAATAGTTAGCCTGTAGGCCTCCTGGTTGGCCCAGGAAGCATCCTTAAGCTGGCGCAGCAATATTATCGGGTCGTATTCATCCTCTGTTTGGGTGTTGACCCCAGGCCTGATACCGGCCTTTTGATCGATCTTACCGGCCAGGAAAGAAGCCACTTCCGCCAGGCGTTCATCTTCCCCCTGGGTGACGATCCTGGTAAACTGGTCGAGGCGAAAACTGCCGTTGGATGTTACCATTTTTGTTGGTTTGGGGATGAGGTGTTCCTCACTGAGGTCCAGAGAAGGCATAGCGATCTCCTCCCGCGTGTCATTACATGAAGTGATCCCAATGACCATGGCGGTCATCAAACCGTGCTGTAAAAACGCTTTCATTGATTTCATAAATGTCCTTTTAAATAATTGCTGAGCACTTCATACCAAAGTGCGTATCCTTTTTCATTCATATGCAAACCGTCTTCTATGAACAGGCTTTGGTCTACCTGGTCGCCCCTGAGCATCACATCCCATACGTTGGCGAATTGCACGCGGTCCGATTTGCCTGCATACCGTTCCAGTTTGCGGTTGAACCTGCGAAATTTCCTCCTGAGGTTCCAACGATCCGGACTCGGTTTCGCGGCGATGAGGACCACTTCGGTATCCGGGAATTGCCCCCAGATCCTTTGCAGGATCTCACGGGTAGTTTTAAGTACCTTGCCGGGACTTTTCCGGCGACTGAGATCATTGTCCCCTTCATAGATAAAGACTTTTTCGGGCCGGAAAGCGAGGACCAGGGGTTCCACGTACCTCAGAAGGTCTGCACTTTCAGATCCCCCGAACCCGGTGTTGACGATGTGGTAGGAGGGGAAGGAATCTTCCAGCCCTTTCCATAGACGAATACTAGAACTTCCTGTAAATACCACCACCCTCTGACTGCCTTCTTGTATATCCCTGTATTTTTCGCTAATCCTGGCTACCTCGTCAGAGTAATCTTCCTTTTCCTGCCCCCATACGGCGACCAGGCATGCACAATGTATAAATATAAAAGCAAATTTCCTGAGGTCTTTCACGTCCGGGACTTTGGTTTACTTTCCTGTCGGGGTAATGAGATCTTCGGCTACACCCCAATCGTAAAAACGCTCTATCCAGGTGTCGGACGGCAGGCCCTGGGATTTCATCCCAAATCCATGCCCTCCTTGGGAATACATGTGAAGGGCAACGCTCTGTCGGGCATCGTTCCATGAATTGTAAAGTGCCACACTGCCCTTGGCCAATCCCAGGGGATCATCCGTAGCGCAGATCACAAGCATGGGTGGTTCGCTTCCGGTAATTTCCTGTACGGGCATGGCATCGGTCCAGGCGTATACAGGTACCAGAAAGTTGGGTTGGGATTCCTCGGAAGCGTTGTAAGCGACCCCCATGGTCACCGCTCCCCCTGCGGAGAAGCCCATAAAGCCTATCCGGTCTTCTTTCAGGCCCATCCCGGCTGCGTGTTCCCGAACGTATTTGATTGCGGCCAGACCGTCTGCTACCGAATAGGGGATCACAGTGGAGATCAGTCTCTTGAATTCATCCAGGTGGTTGCTACTGGTCTCGTTTAGATCACGGACCCCGTCCTCACCCGTAGGTACCAGGCGGTATTTCAGCACAAAGGCTGTCACCCCTTTTTCCACAAGCCACCGGGCTACCATATTGCCCTCGCTTTCGATACTCAAGGCATACAACCCACCTCCGGGTGCGATGATCACGGAAGTACCGTTCGCCTTATCCGGATCGGGCCTGAAGACTTCCATGGTAGGACGGGATACATTACATACCACTTCTGTGTTCCAGATATCAGAGAAGAAGGCCTTTTCGCCTCCTTCCCAACTCACCCCTTCCGGTTTCTCATAAGGCAGGGGGATTATTTCCTGGGCATTCATGACCATTCCGGCCATCAAAATGAAGAGGACAAATTTTGTGAATTTCATAATCTGCAGGGTACTAAGTTCAAAGTCGAGCTCCTAAAATAACAAATATTCTGCTGCCTCAGCAGACACTCCTGATTCTAATCTGAAATTATATACTACATTTATCCCGCCGGCAATTATCCGATCCTATGAAAAGTATCAGACGATCTTGTTGCTTTCTGATTATATTTTTTTGCCTTTACGCGGCAGGACAGGTTACAAACATGACCTTCGAGGGAGAAAGACCGGAAATGAAGGCCGTAAAGCTTTCCGATCTCCCTGATATAGACGGAGAGGTTCTCAATGACCCTGTCTGGCAGAGTATGCCTTTTTATGGAAATTTGATCCAGACGCAACCCCGCTTTGGATTTCCGGCGAGCGAAAGGACGGATATCCGTATCGCTTATTCTGATGACACCTTTTACCTTTCTGTGGTCTGTTATGATTCCAGGCCCTCCGAACTGGTGATCTCCGATGCTAGGAGGGACGCCGACCTCGACAATACCGATGCTTTTCTCTTTATTCTCGATACGTACAAGGATGGACAGAACGGCTTTATTTTCGGAACTAATTCCCAGGGAGTCGAATACGACGCTCAGGTAGATAATGAAGGACAGGGGAATTTCAATGCCAACAGACAACAAGGAGGGACCATAGGGGGGTTCAACCTGAACTGGGATGCGAGTTGGGTGGTCAGGACTCAAGTGGGTGATTACGGCTGGAGTGCTGAGTTTGCCATACCCCTCAGGACCATTCGCTTCCAGTCCGGGAAGGACTGGGGTATCAATTTCCGGCGTAACATAAGAAAGACCAATGAAATTGTGTACTGGGCCCCCATTCCCCTGGGGTTCACCTTCAACAGGCTATCCCTGGCGGGGACCCTGACAGATCTCGACCTACGAAGTCCCGGGAACCTGAAGTTAATCCCCTATGTACTCGGGAGGCTGGAAAAGGATTATGAGCAGGCCGATCCAAAGCTAGAGTTCACCCCGGATGCGGGTGGGGATATCAAGTATAGCATTACTCCAAGCCTTACGCTCGATTTCACTTACAATACCGACTTTGCCCAGGTGGAAGTGGACGATCAGCAAGTGAATCTCGATCGTTTTAATCTGTTCTTTCCGGAAAAGCGGGCATTTTTCCTGGAGAATGCAGGATTGTTCACCGTGGGTAGTCCTGGTGAGGTCGATCTTTTCTTCAGCCGCAGAATAGGAATAGGGACGGAAGGGAATATTGTTCCCATCATCGGTGGAGCAAGGCTATCCGGGAAACTTAACCGGACCAATATCGGACTCTTGTCTATGTTCACGGACGACGTGGCAGATGCAGGTATCGAAAAGAATAATTTTAGTGTTGCAAGGGTAAACCATGAATTCAAGGGCCGTTCCGCCCTGGGCGCAGTCTTTGTCAACAGGGCCGGGCTCGACAATAGTGACGATTTCAATCGAACCGCCGCCATTGACGGAAAACTGGGTTTGGGGAATAAAGCAAGGCTCTCGGGATTCTATGCCCGTACTTACGACCCCAATGATACTACGCAGGCACATGCCTACAAGTTGCAGGCCGATTATCTATGGAACAACCTGGAGATGCGGCTGGCCTATACGGAAGTAGGCCAGGGCTTTAACCCTGAAGTGGGATTCCTGCTCAGATCGGCTTTCAGAAAACCCGAGGCATTGATCCTCTATCGATACCGGCCCAAAAGGGAAAATTCCCGCATCCTGGAACTCAGGCCCCACATCTCCTACCGGGGCTACTGGAATTTCGAGGGATTTCAGGAGACGGGTTTCCTGCACCTCGACAATCACTGGGAGTTTAAAAGCGGCCTCGAATTCCACACCGGGATGAACCTGACCACCGAGGGGGTGGTGAATGATTTTGAGATCTCAGACGGGGTCATTGTTCCGGCAGGCACCTATGACCATACAGAGGCGCAATTAATCTTTTTTACCAACCGGAGCAAACCGCTTTCCATCAATGTGCGCTCTGTCATGGGCGGATCCTTCGGTGGATCCAGATATTTGAACAGCGGCACACTCACATACAGGCAGGGCGATAATTTCAACATTGCCCTTTCTTATCAAAACAACCGCTTCGATCTGCCGGGGGGGAGTTTTACGGCCAACATTCTCAGGACGCAATTGTCTTATGCCTTTACGCCGAGTATTTATCTTCAGGGCCTTATACAGAATAATACGGTGGACGAATTGTGGGCTGTGAACCTCAGGTTCAGCTGGCTTCAACGTGCAAATACCGGACTCTTCGTGGTCTATAATTACAATCTGAGGCAGGGGGATCCGCTCAACAATAGTTTTATCATTAAGTACACGAGGATGTTCGACCTGGTGAATTAAGCCTGACTGACCTATTCCTGCAACTCGGGATATACCACCTCTTCGCTGATCTCCGGTACGTTACCGGGGTATTCCTTTCCCCTGATTTTGTGGACCGTACGGGCCTGTAATGCCTCTTCGGGATAGGGGTGTATAAGTTCCTGAATGGCTTTTACATCCAGTTCCTCTTCAATCTCAGCCAGCCATTTCTGGGCCCATTCCTCATCGAGGATCAGGGGCATGCGCGGCCCCTCCAATTTAGGGTTGTTGTGTATCCTGGCCATCATGGAATTACCCTCTGTGGTTACGATGCTGAACGTGTTCACGTAGTCTCCGGTCTCCGGATCGAGCCAGGGGTTCCAGAGCCCCGCAAATATCAGAGGTCGACCGTCTTTCATGGAAATGAAATACGGATAGGTTTTGCCTCTGAAATGATGGTGTTCATAAAATCCATCTACGAAGATCAGGCACCGATGGTAGCGGGCGGCCGTCCTGAAGGCCGGTTTTTCGAAGATCGTTTCCCCTCTGGCATTCAAGGTGTTGTTCCATATCTTTTTTTGTTGGGCATGATCCCTCACCCAATGGGGCACCAGGCCCCAGGTAGCCACCCTGGGCATGACAGGATCATCCTCCGTATAGATCAACAATCGGGGGTGCTGGAAGCCCGAGGCGTGATAAATCGGCAGATCGGTAAGGGGTGCCAGTTTCTCCTCGATCTCACGGATAGCGATCTCGTCCCCGTATTGTCGGGCGCGTTTTAGCTGTGCTTCCAGGCTTGCTTTAATGTCGTAACACATGGGCTGTGATTAATGCGTTCTTTGAATAAGGCCAGGGTGTTTGCCTCATTTTTCCCCATATCCGGGTCCTTTGATGAACCGGCCCGGGAAGGCACCCGTGTGATCCCCGTCCCTCAATACAGGGACACCGTTCACAAGGACATGAATCACCCCTGTGGCATACTGGTGTGGTTCCTTAAATGTGGCGTGATCCGCGATCTTTTCCGGATCAAAGAGGACCACATCGGCATAGTAGCCTTCCCTTAAGGCACCCCTCCTGTCGAGCTTTAAATTCGTTGCCGGCAACAGGGTAAGGCGGTGGATCGCCTCCTCCAGGGGGATGACCTTTTCTTCCCGCACGTAATGGCCGAGCAGTCGGGCAAAAGAGCCATAAGCTCTGGGGTGGGTGCTTTGTTCCAGAAAGACCCCCTCGTTGGTGTAGGATCCCGCATCCGAACAAATCGCCATATAGGGGAGGGCCAGTTTCTTTTTGATATTGTCCTCCGACATGGAAAAATAGACCACCTGTATGCGGCTGTCATCTTCAAAGATGAGGTCGGCCACCGTCTCATTGGCCGGTTTCCCCCTTTCGTCGGCTACTTCGGCCAGGGTCTTTCCGATGAGATGTCTCAGGTCCTTGTTCCTGAAGCCCACCAGCAGGATGTTTTCGGGAGGCACGTGGAAATCGACCTCTTCGATCATTTTTTTCCTGAGTGCCGGTTGCAGCATCATTTCCACGGTCCGGTCGTGACCCCCTTCTTTGGCCCAAGCCGGAAGGAGAACATTGAGACCGGTTGAACTGGCATTGTACATGTACATATCAGTGGTAATGGCCAGACCCCTTTTCCTGGCGTCCTCCACCTTCTGAATGGCGCTGTCCAGCAGGTGCCAGCTAGCCGTACCCGAGGCTTTGAAATGGTAGATCTCCGCCGGGAGTTTGGCTTCCTCAGATATTCGTATCAGTTCATCCACCGCTTCCAGTAATTTGCCTTCCTCGTCCCTGATATGGGAGATGTACATCCCATTGTAATTGGAGACGATTTTAGCGAGGGCAATGATCTCATCGGTACGGGCATGACCACTGGGCACATAGATAAGGGAGGTGGAAAGTCCTACTGCTCCTTCTTCCATGGCCTGCTGCACCAGGGTTTCCATACGGGTAAGTTCTTCCGCCGTTGGCACCCGGTTCTCATAGCCCATGACGTATTCACGGACCGTCCCGTTGCCCACAAAGGATGCAATGTTGGGGGAGATGCCCTTTTTCTCCATAAAATTCATGTATTCGCCCAGGGTCCTCCAGCTTACGTCATACTGTATGCTTCCCTGCCCCTCTTTCATGTCGGCTGCCATTTGATCGTTAAGCGGCCCCATGGAGTGACCCTCTCCAAGAACCTCCAGGGTAACCCCCTGCCTGATATCGCTCTGGGAACGTCCGTCCTCGATCAGGGATACATTGGCCCAGCTCAGCATATTGATAAACCCAGGGGCCACGGCGAGGCCGCTCGCATCGATCTCTTCCTTTCCAACGGCGTCAGCCAGGTCGCCAATTGCTGCGATCGTGTCTGCGTTGATGCCTATATCAGCCTCTCTGCCTTCAGACCCCGACCCGTCGAATACTAGGCCGTTGCGGATGAGAATGCCGTATGATTCCGGTTTGGAACAACTGAACGACACTATTAGGAATGTGAACAGGATGAACTTGGAAGTGAGATTCATAGTGCGAAGATTTAAGAAGGACCTGCCCGGGTACGATCCGGGTACTCCTCTAAAAATACTCCAAAAATTGAGCACTCCCAAAACTTTCATCTTTGTACTTTTGCGCAAAATACCGCCCATGAATTCCCGAAAAGTACAACTACAGGCGCTGGACCGACTTCTGACCATTATGGACGAGCTCAGGGCCCAGTGCCCCTGGGACCGGAAGCAGACGATGCAGAGCCTGCGCCATCTCACTATTGAAGAGACCTATGAATTGGGGGATGCCATCCTGGAAGGGGACCTGCAGGAGGTGAAGAAGGAATTAGGAGACCTCTTGCTTCACATTTTCTTTTACGCCAAGATAGGTTCAGAGACGGGGGATTTTGACATTGCGGACGTTTGCAGTGCCATCAGTGAGAAATTGATTCACCGCCACCCCCATATCTACGGGGATGTGGAGGTAGCCGATGAAGAGGAGGTGAAGAAGAACTGGGAGAACATCAAGCTCTCGGAAGGGAAGAAAAGCGTACTGGAAGGTGTGCCCGCCAGTTTGCCGGCTCTGGTAAAAGCCAACCGCATTCAGGATAAGGTGGCCGGGGTTGGATTCGACTGGGAGGAGCCCCATCAGGTGTTTGAAAAACTTCAGGAAGAGCTGGCAGAATTGCAGGATGAGATCGGCAAGGGGGAAGAGACCCGCATAGAGGAAGAGTTTGGGGATGTGCTTTTTTCCATGGTCAACTATGCCCGCTTTCTGAAAGTGAACCCGGAGAATGCCCTGGAACGTACCAATAAGAAATTTATCAAACGATTCGCCTACCTGGAGGAAAAAGCAAGGGAGGCGGGAAAATCCCTGAAGGAAATGACCCTGGCCGAAATGGATGTCCACTGGAACAACGCCAAAACCCTGTAATCAAAACGAATACTCTTGTTCAACCGATACACCCGGGAATTCAGATATAATATAAGGCTCTCCATACCGGTGATCCTGGGGTTGCTAGGGCATACCTTTGTAGCCTTCGCGGATAACATCATGGTAGGTCAGCTGGGTACGGCAGAACTCGCGGCTGTGTCCCTGGGTAACAGTTTTGTCTTTATCGCCATGTCCCTGGGGATCGGGTTCTCTACGGCAATCACCCCCCTCGTAGCCGAGGCAAATGGGGCAGGGGTAAAGTCGGATTCAAAAAGGGCCCTGAAACACGGCCTGGTACTTTGCACATTATTGGGGATATCGCTTTTTGGCCTCATCCTGCTGGTCAAGCCTCTGATGTACATGATGGACCAGCCCCCGGAAGTGGTGGTGCTCGCCATCCCTTATCTCGACCTGGTTGCCTTTTCCCTGGTCCCTCTGGTGATGTTCCAGGCCTTTAAGCAGTTCTCGGAAGGTCTTTCCCAGACCAAATATCCCATGTACGCCACCATCCTGGCCAATGTGGTCAATATCCTACTGAATTACCTGTTGATCTTCGGTACATTCGGTTTTCCCAAACTGGGGATCGTTGGGGCCGCCCTCGGGACCCTTATCTCCAGATTCGTGATGCTGGCCTTCCTGTGGATCCTGCTGAATAAGAAGAAGAAATTCCATTATTACGTCACCGGCTTTAATTTCAGGGAGTTGGAAAAAAAGGTGATGCGAAAGATCATCAACCTGGGTTTTCCCTCTGCCCTGCAAATGTTCTTTGAGGTAGCCATTTTCACAGCCGCTATCTGGCTGAGTGGGGTCCTTGGAAAGAACCCCCAGGCGGCGAACCAGATCGCCCTCAACCTGTCGAGCATGACCTTCATGTTTGGGATGGGCCTAGGGGTTGCTGCCATGATCCGCGTCGGTAATCAGAAGGGATTGAAGAACTGGGGTGAACTCAGGCGCATCGCCCAGTCTATCTTCTTCCTCACCCTCCTCCTGGAGATAGGTTTTGCCACCTTGTTCCTTCTATGCAGGCACTGGTTCCCCACCATTTACCTGGATGTGGACGACCTGGCTAACCAGGCAGACAACCTGGAGGTGATCTCCCTGGCGGCCCGTCTGTTGCTGGTGGCCGCTTTCTTCCAGATATCGGACGGGTTGCAGGTGGTCATCCTCGGTGCCCTCAGGGGCTTACAGGACGTGAAGATCCCCACAGGGATCACTTTCATATCATACTGGCTGATCGCCTTTCCCATCAGCTATGTCCTTGGCCTGCACACCCAACTCGGGAGTACAGGTATATGGATCGGACTCCTTTCGGGCTTAACGGCATCGGCGATTATGTTGTATCTTCGATTCAACAATCTCACAAAAAAATTGGCCCTGGAAAAGGCAGATTCAGCATAGCTCAACAAAAAACAACCTATGGAAATACCCAAGTTCTTGTTTGGAGACAATACCGATTATCCTTCGGCAATTTTTATTATCCACACGGAATACCCCCGATTTATCATCAACCTGGAAAACGACGAAGTAACCTGGCTGGAGGAATTTTCGAGGGAGGATGAAAAGGAATTGGAGGCAGAGGCCCGGGATCTCTTCGAAGCAGCCAATGCTTTTTACGACCGCGAGATAAGTAGGTACGAAGATTAGGATGCTCGAAGAACTCCTCCATATTGATCGGGAAGCCTTTCTTTTCCTGAACAACCTGGGCTCCCAGGCCTGGGACGGATTCTGGTTGTTTACAACCGGCAAGTGGAGTTCCCTTCCCCTGTATCTCCTTCTGCTGATCCTGTCCGCAAGGTTGCTGGGGTGGAAGAGGACCTTGTTGTTGCTGGCTACCGTGGCCCTTTTGATCGCGGTATGCGATCAGCTTTCCAATTTTTTTAAAGTGGGGGTCGGCCGACTCAGACCCTGTTACGATCCGGATCTCGATGGGCTCTTCCGACTGGTAAAAGCCTCCTGTGGGGGTAAATATGGGTACTTCTCTGCTCACGCGGCGAATACCTTTGCCGTTGCGGTCTTTTTCTCTCATCTCCTCAGGACAGGATTCAGGTGGATGCCCTGGTTGCTCGTCTTCTGGGCCGGACTGGTCTCCTATAGCAGGATCTATATCGGTGTTCATTTTCCCCTGGATGTGGTCAGCGGGGCTCTGGTGGGTACCTTTATGGGGTGGCTTTTCTTCCGCTTGTATATCTTTGCTTTAGACAGGACCCGACTATGATCACACCTGCCCGTTACTGGAGTTTGCTGATCCTGACACTGCTCGTCTATTTGGCCGGTTTGTTCGTGACCCTTTTCGAGAACGACTCGGCTCAATTTGCGGTCATGGCGATGAGAATGGTACAGGAAAATGACTTCCTAAGCCTTTTTAAGGGACCGGAAGAATATCTGGACAAACCGCATATGCATTACTGGCTGGCGGCCCTGGCCTTTAAACTGTTCGGGATACACGACTGGGCATACCGTATCCCTGCCCTCCTCGCCACCTTGCTGGGTGCATGGAGTACTTTCGGACTCGGTAAATTGCTGTACAACAAACAGGTGGGGAGGCTGGCTTGCCTGATCTTCCTGACTGCCCAGACCATTGTACTTTCCAACATCGATGTGAGAACGGATGCGGTCCTGACCGGTTTTACGGTGTTCTCTATCTGGCAATTCGCAAAATATATAAGGGATTCTGACTTGTTCTCCCTGATGCTCGGGGCTTTTGGGGCCGGTATCGCCTTCTCCACCAAGGGTCAGATCGCCCTTTTGGTCATAGGTATTCCCATCCTTTGCCACCTGGCCTATACAAGAAAATGGCAGGTCTTGCTGAATTGGAAAGTAGCCGCTGCCCTCTTCGTCTTCCTGCTGACCATCAGTCCCATGCTCTATGCCTATTACCAGCAATTCGACCTACATCCCGAAAAGGTGATCAGAGGAAGATCCGGAAGGAGCGGGATCCTATTTATTTTCTGGGAACAGAGTTTTGAGCGCCTGAGCGGGGAAGGAGTGGGTCGGAACAGCAGCGATTACTTTTTCTTTTTCCACACCTTCCTCTGGGTTTTCCTGCCCTGGACCCTCATTGGTATCTTTGCTTACTGGGACGCACTTCGCAGGCTGTTTAAGACCCATTTCCGCAAGAACCCCAAACTCGAATTACTCACCACGGGAGGCATTGGGATCATTTTTATCATCATCAGTTTTGCGCAATTCAAACTGCCGCACTATCTCAATATCCTTATCCCCCTTTTTTCCGTGCTTTCAGCCGCCTATTTATTCACCCTGAAAAGGAGACAGAAGGCCCTTGTATTGAATCGCGTTCTGGCCGGGCAATATTTTATTCTCAGCCTGGTCTTTATAGCTACTGCCCTCATCTGCTTTTACGTCTTTGAATGGAAAAGCTGGTTATCCTACCTGCCCCTTGGCCTGGGATATGCCGTGATCACCTATTTTATTGTAAAGAAAGAAGCGCCCTATGTCCGAATCGTCACCATCTCGGTCCTGGCCTCAGTCTTGCTGAACTCCGTGCTGAACCTCCATTTCTATCCGGAGTTGCTCAGGTACCAGGGGGGGTCTGCGATGGCCCGGATCGTAAGCCGGGAAGAAATCCCTGCAGACAGGATTGTCAAGATCTCGGAAAGGCATACATGGGCACTGGATTTTTACAATCGGCATCCCGTTCGTATAACTCCTTTGGATCAGCTGGGAGATCTTAAAGATACCTGGGTCTATGCGTCCGGCGAGGAAATGACCCTTTTGCTGCAAAAAGGTTTCACCTGGGACCGGGAATACGAGGTCGATCAGTTCCGCATCACCCGCCTTCAGGCAAAATTCCTGAATCCTGCCACCCGCCCTTTGATCCTCAACAGGATGTACCTGCTGCATATCCCCTGATTATTGACTTATCCCGGGAACCGGTTTCCGGAAATGGTACCAGAACCCCGAGAGGGAGATCAGGGCTGTGATCAGGAAAAAGATCATACTGATCGCCACGGATCGATCCTCTTCCAGCCCGAACCACAGAGCCCCGTACAGGAATACCAGTTCCCTGCTGCCGATTCCGCCAATGGTCAGTGGAATGACAGAAACTATGGAGGAGAGCAGGAAAATAAACAGGTATTCATAGGTGTCGAGAGAGATATGAAGAGACCAAAGGATGAGCAGAACGCAGGCGAGCTGCGCGAGTTGCACCAATCCCGATAGGATATGGGTCTGCCAGAAAATGGGCAGCACATAGGAGAAAAATCTGCGATATAGCAGGTAAAACACCAAAAAACCCAGGGGCACACAGGCGAGCATCACCCATCTGAACGGGGATAATTGGGGGGCTTCCAGGGTAGATCCCAGGATACAGGCGAAGACGAAGAGCAGGAGGAGTCCGCTTAGCCTATCCAGCAACAAAACGGCCACGACCCTTTTTGTAGGGATCTCAAAGTGTTGTTTGAGGTAATAGCCCTTGTAGGCGTCACCTCCGATCCCACCTGGGAGGAATAGATTGTAGAACATCCCCAGGAGATAGAGCCGGAGGTTGGTCTTAGACTGCAACGGGATGCCTATCCTGTGAAAATAAAGGTTAAGGCGAAAGGCCGCGATGAGCTTTGAAAGGACAAAAAGGAGAAGGGCCCCCAGCAGGTACCCGGGCCGGGCAGTTTTTACCGCGCTGAAGACTTCCCTGAATGGGATCTTTGTGAAAATAAAATAGATCAGGGCGGCGCTAACCGCCATTTTAAGGAGGGTAATTCCTTTCTTACGCAGGTTTGCCTCCAATGCTGACGTTTTTGATACGGTAGGGACGTTTGCTTTGGGATTCGTAATAGGTGCGAATCAGGAGTTCCATGACGATTCCGATGGTAAATAACTGTATCCCGGCGAGGATAAACATCATTCCGAAGATCAGCAAAGGCCTGCTTCCGATATCCTCCCCAAAGCCCAGTTTCACGATAAGCAGGTACATATTGATCAGCAATCCGAGCAAAATGAGAAAGACACCCAGGATCCCGAACAAGTGGATAGGGCGCTGGAAATATTTTCGAATGAACAGCAGCAGCATCATATCTGCGACCACCTTAAAGACGCGCTCCAGTCCGTATTTGGAAACCCCACCATGCCTGGCATGGTGCTTTACCGGCACTTGTTTGATCCTAGCGCCTTCCAGAAAGGCGAGAAGAGTGATAAAGCGATGCATCTCCCCGTAGAGGTTGAGGTCCTTGGCGATGTCCTTTGTGAAGACTTTCAGGGCACATCCGTTGTCCTTTATATCGAGTTTGGTCACCCTGCGCACCAGGAAATTCGCGATCTTGGAAGGGATCTTTTTCACTATGGAATCCTTCCTTTTCTGCCGGATGCCTGTAACCACATCGTATTCCCCGCTAAGGGCATGATCCAGCATCTGAGGGATGTCACTGGGATCGTTCTGCAGGTCGCCGTCCATGGTGATAATATACTCCCCCTGGGCGTAATCCAATCCGGCCGCGAGGGCAAGGCTTTGACCGTAATTCTTTTTCAGGGCGAGAAGGTGGACCCTGGAGTCCTGCAGGTCCCGGATGACCTTGCACGTCCGGTCCGTGGAATAATCATCCACATAAACGATCTGGTATTGGTATCCCTTCAGGCTTTCGCGTATCTTTTCTGTGAGCAGGGCTACATTGGCCTCTTCATTGTAAAGAGGGACCACGATGGATAGGAGTGCTTCTGTTTTGGGTCTCATGAGAGGCTTCTTGACAGCAAATTTAGGGTATTTATTTAACACCTTTTGAATATGTGTCCAGCAACTCCTCAGCAGCCCTAAAGGGGGAGATCTTTCCTTCTTCCACAGCCTCTTCCAGCGTTTCCATGGCTTTTTTTACGGCCTTGTGCTCATAGAAATGCCGCTTTAAAAGAGTTTCTGCCGTTTGGTGGAACCAATATTTGTTCTGGTCCTTCCTCTTGTGTGTAAAATATCCGGAAGCTTTATTTTCATTGGCGTACTCTTCGATCATTTCCCAGATTTCAGGGATCCCGGTGCCCTCCAGAGAAGAGCAGGTAAGTACTTTGGGTACCCAGTTGTTCTCCTTGGGCGGATAGAGGTGCAGAGCCTTTTCGAATTCGCTCCTGGCCCTTTCTGCACGTTTGAGGTTTTCTCCCTCGGCCTTGTTGATGACGATGGCATCTGCCATTTCCACAATGCCCCTTTTGATCCCCTGTAATTCATCGCCGGCCCCGGTGAGTTTGAGGAGGAGGAAAAAATCGACCATGCTGTGCACTGCTGTTTCACTCTGGCCTACGCCCACGGTCTCCACCAGGATCACGTCGAACCCCGCCGCTTCACACAGGATGATGCTCTCCCTCGTCTTACGGGCGACACCGCCCAGGGAGGTGCCTGAAGGGGATGGTCTAATAAAGGCTTTGGGGTCATTGACCAGCTGCTGCATACGGGTTTTGTCGCCCAGAATACTGCCTTTGCTGACCGTGCTGCTGGGGTCCACGGCCAGAACGGCCACCTTCTTGCCCATGGCCGTGATCATGGTTCCGAACCTTTCGATAAAGGTACTTTTACCAACTCCCGGCACCCCTGTGATCCCGATCCTTAAGGTTTCACGGTTTACTGCAAGGCACTGTTCGATGATCCCGTACGCTTTTTCCAGATGTTCGGGATGGGTGCTTTCTACCAGGGTGATGGCCCTGGCCAGCAGAGACTGGTTTCCAAGGCGGATGCCCTTAACCAGTTCCTCCACCGTCGGGGCATTGAGCCTTCTGGATTTGAGGTCAGAAGCACTTTTGTTTCCTATGTTATCCGGGACACTCAAGACTTTTGGAAGATCGGAAACTGTACCTTGGTTCTGTCCCACATCAGGGAAAGGAAAAGTCCGTAATCATCTGGAAAACTTATGGTAAAATTTTCATGGCTGGCAGACATCTCGATCACGGATGCCTGTATCTGCAGTACATCCGTCTCAGGGTTCCTGGTAGCTTCTGTGCCCCCGCTGCTCAGGGTGGCCCCCCAGTCCGGGATCTCGCTGTTGAAGATGATCGTCCATTGCTTTTCACCTGGAATGGTCCAAAGGGAGTATGAACCTGCCGGCAGGGGTTTGCCCTTGATCATCAGATCTGTTTTGGTCTCAAAACGGGTAGGTTCATTGGCCCCCGTCCTCCATACCTTGTCATAGGGTACGAGTTCTCCGAAAATGACCCGCCCTTTTTTGGATGGGCTGCTGTAGTTCACCAGGAGGTCATAGCCATCCTTTTGATAAACTACGGTAGTCTCCGGGCTGATTTTCTTGGTTTGCTTTTTCATGTACGGCATGCCAACGAAGTAAAAAAGCAGGGCGAGGACCACCAGGATTCCGATGATCCATTTGAGTATTTTCATGGTATGAGTCGATTTAAATTTACGAGATCTAAGGTAGTAAATCGAACCTAAAAAAAGATTCATTCCTGTAGGTTTCTCCTGGCCGCAGGAGGCAGGAAGGAAAGGAGGCATGATTGGGGGCGTCCGGATACTTCTGGGTTTCAAAACAGATAGCCGGCAGGTCCGGGGGGGTGAAGACCACCAATGCAGGTTGGTTTGATTCTACCGTCAGCCTTATTCCGGAAACCGGAGACCAGGCAATGGCCTTGGGGTCTTTCCCGGGATCAACGGCATAGGGGGTGTCTAACCGGGTAGTACCCAAAGAACGCGGACGCTGAAAATCGTATTCCGTACCCTGTACCGGTAGAAGTTTTCCGGTGGGGACCAGATCTTCCCGGGTCTCCAGCCTCTCCTCAGAGAATACCTGCAGTTGGAGGTGGTCGGGCGTCGATTCTCCGTCGAGCCGGAAGTAGGAATGGTTGGTAAGGTTAACTATCGTAGGGCGGTCTGTGGTGGCCTCGTGGAGGATCCTCAGGGTCTTGCCCAGGAGTTGATAGGTGACCAGCACTTTTACCTCCCCCGGATAGCCCTCCTCCAGGTGGGGGCTGATATATTCATAGGTGACATAAGGGTTGGACCCCTGATTGATTTCCTTCAGGCGAAAGGTCCTTCGACCCAGGCCTGTTTTACCTCCGTGAAGGTGTACTCCGTTCTCAGAGTGAATGGGATAGGTTGTATCCTCTATGGACAAGTGTGATCCGGAGATCCGGCCGGCGAACCGACCTACACAGGCACCTAAAGACCTGTGATCTGCCAGGTAAGCCTCCGGATCCTTAAAACCGACCACGCAATTCACGGGATCCCCATGGCGGTCCGTTACCAGCAATTCCTGGTTAATAGCCCCGTAGTCGAGCGTAGTGAGTTGGAGGAAATCGTTCTTAAGGGTCTGTACTTTCAATGGAGGCCTAAAAGATTTCTTTAAAAATAGAATATTTTGCAACACCTCTTTTTTAATATCGTCTTTTAGATAACAACTCGACCAACGTTGGACACAAATTTGGAGATAGCCCGGGATCTGGTGGAACGCTGTAAGGCGAACGACCGTCAAGCACAGTTAGACCTGTACAGGCAGTATTGTGAAGGGATGTTCTGTGTGGCCATGCGTTTTGTCAGGGAGAGGGACGATGCCGAAGACCTGGTGCAGGAAGCATTTATAAAGGCTTTCAGGAAGATAGGGCAGTTCAGGGGAGAGGTGACCTTCGGGGCCTGGCTGAAGCGGATCGTGGTCAACAAATGCCTCGATTTCCTGAAGGCAAGAAGGGAAAGGATCATTTCCATAGAGGAGCACAATCTCCAGATCGCGGAGGAACCCGACTGGACGGTGGAACAAGAGGTTTCCGTTGAAGGGGTGTTGGGGGCGATAGAAAGGTTACCCGAAAAATACAGGGAGGTATTACAACTCTACCTTCTGGAGGGATATGACCATCAGGAGATCGCCGATATCCTGGGCCTTACCGCGGTGGCCAGCCGTACTCGGCTCATGAGGGGAAAAGACTATTTGCGCACGTATTTAAACGAAAACAAACATGAAACAGGATCTTAGGACACTTTTTGAAGCGGAACGCAACAAAAAGCACAAGATGAGAGAAGGACACGAGATTCGCTTTGAACAGAAACTGGATGAGGCATTCCCGCAACGGCGCAGCTCATTCTACTACCTCATGGGAATGGCCGCTTCGGTGGTGATCCTTATGGGGCTGGGCTTCGTTTTCTTTCAGCAAATGCAGACCGAGGTTCCTGTGAAGACCACAGTGATAGACCAACAACCCGTGGCTCAGGAACCCAAAGGTATTTCCCTCGGAGACCTTTCGCCCGACCTTAGGAAGGTGGAGACCTACTACGTGAACTCCATCAACCTCGAACTCTCGCGCCTCGACCTTTCCGAAGACAACAAGGAAGTGGTGGACGATTTTATGGACAGGCTGGCAGAACTCAATGCGGAATACCAGAGCCTGAACAGGGAACTGAACGAGATCGGACCTAATGAGCAGACCATAGAAGCCCTCATCAGGAACCTGCAAATGAGGTTGCAACTCCTTTTGAAACTCAAGGATAAATTGAATCATCTAAAATCATCAAACAATGAAACAGTTACGAACAACACCGTTTAAACTAATGACCCTGGCCGTGGCCCTGGCCTGCACGGGGGTCTTTGCCCAGAAACAGAGCAGGACCTACAAAGAGGAATTCAAGGTAGGACCCGATGCGGTCATCGACATTAATACCAGCTACGCAGATATTCAGTTCGAGACCTGGGATAAAAACGAGGTCGTGGTGGAGGGCACCATAGAATTGGAAGGAGCTTCCGAAGAAGAGGCCAAGGCCTATTTTGAAAACTCGGGTATCAGTATCCTGGGGAACAGCAAGACCATCGAGATAAAAACTTCCGGGAATAGCGGTTGGGCTAAGATGGCCGGTTTGTGGCCTTCTACAGACAGGATGGAAATCCACAATATTCGTATCCCGGATGTGGAGGCCATCATCCATTCCATAGACATCCCTGAGATGCCGCCCATGCCTGAGATGCCTCCCATGCCCCCCATTCCAGATTTTGAATTCGATTATAAAGCTTTCCAGAAGGACGGGGAGAAATATATGAAGAAGTGGAAAAAGGAATTCAACAAGAGCTTTGACAAGGAATACCAGGACAAAATGGAAGCCTGGGGCCGGGAATTCGCGGCCAGGGCAGAAGCCCGTAAGGACCTGATGGAGGAAAGGCGAGAGGCTATGGAAGAACAGCGTGCAGAAATGCGGGAACAAAGGGATCAATTGCGGGAACAGGCTCATCTGGCCAGGGAACAAGCCATGCTTGATCGGCAACAGGCCTTGCAGGAGGCCCGTGAGGTCAGGGAAAAGCTCCGATTTGAACTGCGGAATTCCGATGAACCCAATGTGTTTTTCCGTTCCGAGGATGGGGAATCCAAATCGTATAAGGTAAAAAAGACCATCAGGATCAAAATGCCCAAGTCGGCTACCCTGAAAATGAACGTCCGCCACGGGGAAGTGAAGCTGGCGGCCAACACCAGGAATATCCATGCAACCTTGTCTTACGCAAGGTTGCATGCTTCCACTATAGAAGGGGATAAAACCCAGATCAATGCTTCTTATACCCCGGTGATTGTGGGGCAATGGAAGTACGGGAATCTCAATACCAGTTTTACGGACGTTGTGGAACTAGACGCTGTAACTGAAATGAACCTGAAGGCCACTTCCTCGCAGGTGAAGATCAACAAGGTGATCAGGAACCTGATCAGCAGGAATGATCTGGGGGCTATCTACATAGGGTCAGTAGATCCTAATTTCAGTAAGGTGGACATAGAGGTGAGGAATGGGGAACTGGAATGCCGGTTGCCCAATACACCTTTTTCCGTCTCCGTCAGAAATACCCAATCCGAATTCAACTACCCGGCCTCATGGTCGCTTAAAAGCACTAAAGAAGGAAGCCAGATGGTCTTTTCGGGTAATTCCGGGAAAGGAAACGCCGACCGCGTCTTTAAACTCAATACGGCCTACAGCTCCGTGGTCTTGCAATAACGATTACTCTTCCAGCACCAGGGTCCCAAAGATATCCGCGTTGATCCATCCCTGGTTTTTGTCCTCTCCGGGCACAAATACCGATCCTATAAAATTCTCCCGTTCCGCACTGCCGTCGTTATCACAGTAGGCCAGGGCGAAGCCGACCTTCTTGTCCTTCTTCAAGGGCACAGGGACATTGATCCCCCCGTCCTGATAATCATCCCTGAATAGGCGGATGGCCAGTTCCCAGGTGCTCAGAGTGCCATCCACGCGACGGGCCGACCGAATGTGGTCATTGTAAAGGCGTGGTTCACGATCCGGGGCGAGGTCCACCACATTCCCATCCAGAGCAATATGGTAGGCGAAAGCATTGTGGCTGAACTGGTGTAATCCACCCGAATTGTCCTCATCGATAAATACTTCCACGCAGTCATCATCCCACCAAAGTTTAAGGGGGTCCTTCCTGGCATCGTAAAGGATATCGTCCGTGATCTCCACAAGCAGATAGAGGTAGTCCTCGTCCCAGGTGAGTTTGTATCGACCATTGAAATCCTCATAGGAATAAGCCTCCCCCAGCCAATTCTGGTCGAGCGGATGCCAGGTGGCCATGTTCCAGCAGTTTTCAGTGACCAGGCCGTCAAGCGTCGGGGCGGTTGTGGTCTTTTTGACCACCAGGACCTGGTGGTCCTCTTTTTCATGGGATGTGCCGCAACTGAGGCAACAAGCCACGGCAAGGAGCATCATAGCGTATTTCATCTCTTAGGGTTTAAAGTTCTCCGCGCCAATTGCCAGCCGCGAGGGATAAGGGCAATGAGACACAGATTTGGGGTCTGTACAGTCGATTAAAGATACGATTTAATCAGAATTCTCCTGCGTTTTCCGGAAAATCTCGATGTATGTAATTCACAACCCAGCACCGGAAATAAAAAAACCGATCTGCCAGGATCGGTTATGTCTTGCTGACCCGGGTTTTAGTGGCTTTCCGGTTTCAGGAATTTCGGAAAGTTTTCCTTAAAGCGATTCAGGCGGGGGATTGAGACGTTCCTGATATAGGAATCATTAGGGTGCCTGCGTTCGTAGTCCTGGTGGTATTCCTCGGCCTTCCAGAAGGTGGTAAAAGGCTTGATCTCGGTTACGATGGGCCTTCCGTAGACACCTTTTTCATCCAGGGCCTTCTGGTATGCCTCTATGATCTTGCGTTCCTCTTCGTTCTTGTAAAAGGCGATGGAGCGATACTGGGCCCCGCGATCCGGCCCCTGCCGGTTGAGGGTAGTGGGATCATGGGATCCGTAGAAGACCTGTACCAGTTCAAAAAAACTCACCTTTTCGGGATCGTAATAGACCTCTACGGCTTCGGCATGGGTCGTACGCCCGTAGCTCACCTGCTCGTAGGTAGGGTTTTCCTCCGTGCCTCCGGCGTATCCGGAAACAGCTTCTTTCACTCCTTTGACACTTTCAAAGATAGCTTCTACACACCAGAAACACCCGCTGGCAAAATAAGCGGTCTCGTACTGCTGGAGTTCGGCTTCAGAGATTTTTTGATCCTGTAAAATGGGCTCTCCCGGATTCTGGGAAGTATCCTTGGCCTTGGTCTGACAACTCAGGAAAACAAGGGCGATAAAGGTAAAAAAGGTGGTCCTGAATAATTTCATAGCAATATTTATGAATTTTGTACGGGAAAGGTATTAAACCTTACATTAAACAGGGTTAAGAGGGTGTTAATTATACGTGGTTTAAGCCTATCTTTCGCCTAGAATTTACCATTCTGAATATGCTACACCATTTCCTGGGCAACATACCAACCGGACCTGTGCTGGATGAGGCAATATCCTGGAAAGATTATACTCTCCTGGATCTCAGTACTACAAACAGGGAACTGGATGGGCTCGATCTGGGGGATCCAGAGGAGTGTCAGGGATATATCGATTCGGTCCTCAGCAGGAATTCAGCCAGGGTGGCCTTTGGCGGCTATCTGGAATGCCGCAATCTTTACAGGGGGCATTCCGGTTTTAATCCCACCGAGGAATCCAGAGATGTACACCTGGGTGTCGATTTCTGGACGAAGGCCGGTACCCGCGTCCTGGCACCCTTGGACGGGGAGGTCCACAGTTTCAGAAACAATGCGATTCCGGGGGATTACGGCCCGACCATCATCCTGGCCCACCGTATAGGGGAGTCGACCTTTTATTCGCTCTATGGCCATCTTTCGTTGGAATCCCTGGAAGGGCTCCGCATCGGCAAGCGGGTAAGGAAGGGGGAGGTTATTGGGGCACTGGGTACTCCCGATATCAATGTGAACTATGCCCCCCACCTGCATCTCCAGTTGATCTGTGACCTTCAGGGTCAGAAAGGGGATTATCCCGGGGTTTGCAAGGCGTCTGAGGTGGACTATTATAAACGGAATTGTCCGGATCCCGGACTTTTGTTCCCGATGCTGCCGGGTTAAGGTCTGAAGGCAGGGGTTTATAAATACCCGGTAAAGAACCAAAAACCTGAAGTTATTGCTCCAGATCCTCCCGGATAATTTCTGTGATCTCGTCGATTTCCCGGATCAAGTCGTCTGTGCGCTCCCGGGAATTTTTCACGAGCAAGGCGTGTTCGTACAGGATTGCTTCCAGTTCGAGCAAACTGCGCAGGGCGACCTCCTCTTTCCCAAAATGAGCCAGGATCTTGGGTTGGTTCCCGATTCTCGTGGGCATATCCGCCCCGCCGTATATTTTCTGGGTGGCCATGCTGGCGTTGGCAATGATGATGCTTTCGGATTTTACGTAGTCCATCAGCCCCGAGACTTTATACCTGAAATCCAGGATACGGTTACGGATATCCAATGGGATCAGCTTGATATC
The DNA here is from genome assembly GCF_010671595.1 of Muriicola jejuensis. Taxonomy (GTDB): domain Bacteria; phylum Bacteroidota; class Bacteroidia; order Flavobacteriales; family Flavobacteriaceae; genus Muriicola; species Muriicola jejuensis. The sequence goes on from NZ_JAABOP010000002.1 coordinate 355,471, forward strand.
ACCCGTATTCCGGAGGGTGTTTACTGTATTGGTGTTGGTCTCGAAGTTCCAGCCCAGACCGGCTTCTTCCGAAAAAACTCCTCCCAGGGCCGTCGCTGCTTCCCAGAGTGGCAGGTCTGGTTTCTTAAAGAGCTCCTTATAGGCCTGCAACCTGACAAAAAAGGTGTCGATACCCTGATTTGCCCTGATTAGCCGGTTCCTGTCCTTTTCCAGATCCTGCAGGATCTGTACGTAATAGGTCCTCTTCAGGACCTCGTTTTCCCGCTCCGTATTCCAGTCATTTATTTGTAGGGCAATGAGGATACCGATGACCACCAGGACGATCTCTCCTGTGGCATAGATCAGGTACTTACTGATTTTGTTTTCAGTCAGTAATTGTTGTCTTATTTTCCTGAAGAACTTAATCATGATTAGTCCTTTCTGGTTTTTTGCAGCCGATTTATATTATCTAAGATAGTAAATAAGAACGGACGTTTCCGCCCCATGGAACTGACCATTTTGACTGTCAGAATTGAGGTCCTTGGCGGAAATTTCCACCAGATCACCTAAAAAAAGGAGCGTATGGCTTTCAAGCATTTACGCAGGGAATGCTATTTTCAGTTCCCTGGGTTTCAGTTTTTGTCTTTCTTTTCAAAGACCAGATCGGCCTCCGTGATGGTCATCTCCGGGGTGAGCTGTTCGATATCCTTTTCCTTTTCCAGCATTTTATCGTAGTTCTCCATGCCACGGCCGATCACTTCCGCCATGTCTTGCTGGATCTTGGCCAGTTCCTCCTCGGAGAATTCGATGGGTTCCCTCTTGGTGACCAGTCGCTGAATGGGTTTCATTTTGTGCTCGCTGATATCTACAGGCACCAGTTTCACGCTGGCTTTTAGTCCTCCCATTCGAGGCTGCACATCGATGAGGTATGTTTTGCCGGGTTCCAGTTCAGCCTGTACAAAGGATTTGTTCTCAGATCGTGCCCAGAAGAGGTGTTCCCCGGGTTCGCATTCATAGATGAAATACCCCATGCCATTGAATTTTCCTATGGCTTTATCCCCGTCGAAGTAAGTGAAGTTGATCAAGGCGCCCAGGGAATTGGCTCTTGTAAAGTACACTATGCTTTTTTCGGGAGATGCCTGTGAGAACAGTAAGGTAGTTTGGATGAAAAAAGCAAATAGGAGACTAATTTTTTTCATGTTATCTGTGACTTAGAATTGAAGATAAGAATTTATGGTTGTTGGAATTTAGGAATCAATCCAGTGGGATTGAGAGACCAAAGGCTGCAGCTCCTGCGAACTGTCTTTCAGTTGGGTGGAAATAATAAGTAAAGGCAATATCCACCTTGTTTTGACGCCCGAGGGCAAGACCAATGGAGAATGGTATGTGGTGTATGAGTCCACTGTTCTCTGCGTCTGTAAAAGGTGTTAACGTCCTGAATGACCCCAGGGAAGCTCCCAGGCCAAGCTCCAGATAAGGGGCCACCCAGGGGATGGGGATGGTGACCCTACCTTTCCCGCCGATCAGGAATGCCTGCGTATCTGAACGGCCGAAATTCTCTCTGAAATCCGCATCGCTGGTCTTTACGAGGATAAGGCCAGCATAAGGGCGCAGGCTGACCCATTTGTTGAAAGTAAGTACGTATTCTCCCTGAATATAAAATCCGGTGCCTACCACATCCACATCGTCATAGGGTGCACTGAGGCCTAATCCAACCAGGATATCGAGGGATCTTTCTTTAATTCCCTGAGCTTGCAGGGAATGGATTGCCAGAAACACGAACAGTGTTATCAGGCTTCGTTTAAGGAGGGTTCTCAATAGATGATTTGCAGTGCATTAAAATTTAAAATCAAATGTAATCAAAGGGAAACTACGCTTATGAAAATGTAATACAAAATTTCATCAAACAATTATTGAAATAGATACATTGTTTTGGAAGCGCTTATTCCGGAGGTCAACGTGTTCTTCGGAAAAAGCATAAGACGATATGCAGAATGAACAGGATCAGAGAGGACAGGACTAGACTATAGGTAATTCCCCAGAATAGCTTCATAGCGGTTTGACCGCCCTGGAAAGAAGGCTCCTGTCCAAAGTTGAAGTTCATATTCCCGGCCAGGCCATAGCTTATGGGAAGCCACAACAAGGCCAGAAAGATGGTGACCTTTAGGCAGGTGGAAAGCACATTATACAAAGTACCTTCCGGTGTTCTGAATTTGACACTGCCCCAGTAGAAAGACATGGGCAGGGCGATCAGTCCGGCCCAGGTGATAAAACTGCCCAGGGGAATGGTATCGTTCTTCCCCAGGGGATATTCCAGGGCGGGGGAGGCTGAGAATAGCAGGTAAAGACATAGTAAAAAGACGCCAAAGGAAAGAAAGAAATAAGTTTTACGCATAAGAGTATTTCAATATGGTTTGCTTGAATCTCCGCTGCAGAGTTCGTGTAACTGGGTAAACAGCGGATCCATTTCTTTAAGGATGTTGTCGAAATGCTGTTTTTCCCGTTCACTCATGATCACGAAAAATACCAGATCGTTCTGGAATTGTTTGAAATAGGGATCTTCTTTATTCAGGTGCCAATCCGAATCTGGAAGAAAAGACAGGATTTCAGGGCCCAGGGAACGCTGTACGTAGTCTCCGTACTGGTATCCCAAGATAAGTTCATTCTCATACGAGAACGCCTTGTCCAAGGTTTGAGTGCGGTTTATCTCAAGCTGGTAAAGATATTTGTCGAGCTCGGCGTAGTAACGTAAAAGACGGTCCTTGAAGACATCCAGGGTAAGCAGGTTCAAGTTTCCTGAAGAGATGATCTCTGAGATGGTGGCTTTGGAAGGCACAAAAACGTTAGTGCGTAAGGACTGGATGTAGTTGTCAATAAGGAAGGCCTTGTCTTTCTGCATCCCTTCCAGGTCGATGAGCAATTGCTTACTGGTTGCGATCTTGTATTCAGATTCTGCATACAGGGTCTGGATGTTCGTTCGGTCCAGTTCAAAATCAGCCAGCAATTTGCAGTAATAGGCGCCCTCGGTCTTTCTGTCCTTTCGTCCCTCGTTCCAATTATTGATCGAAAGGGCGATGAGGATACCAATTACAACCAACACAATTTCTCCTAAGGCATAACCCAGGTAGTCTGATATTTTTTTTTCCTGAAACAGACGTTGACGGAGTTGTCTGAAAAGAGGGATCATAGAAGGGGATGGAATTTATTTGTAAGTTATTTACGGATTTGAGATAAACTCCCGGATATCGCGGGATAGTTTCTGGTAATCCGTCTCGTGGGTGTACATCATGTGCCCGGCCTCGAAGTAGGAGAAATGCACCCGCTCCGTGACGATCCCATTCCGGTTAAAGGTGTATTCGGCATCGAAGAAGGGACAGATAAGGTCGTAGTATCCGCTGGCCACCAAGACCTTGAGATCGGTATTTCGCCTCATGGTATCCCCTAGCATGCGGGCTGTATTCACGGGCATGGGCTCCCAATAGGTGCCCTCGGGGGCTGTCCTCCACCTCCATTGGTTGGCCAGTTCGCCATTGTCGGTCAGGTAAGGCCTGTCCATACGAACCTGGAGGGAATTGGCTAAATAGTGGTTCAGACCTGCGGTATAAGCTGAGGAGATCTGGTAGGAGGCAGGATCACCCAGGTGGGGGTTTTCTGCGACATCGTCCGATTCGTCCCCTTTAAAACGACCATCGAGCCGGCCGATTGCCAGGCCCTGGTCCTGCAGGAGTTGCTTCTGGAAGCGGGGGATGAGCACCCTGAGGTCGCTTTTGAGGATATAGGGCGTATCCAACCCTGTAAAGTAAGCCAGCTTTTCTGCCAGGGCCTGCTTTTCTGCAGGAGGGAGAAGGTTGCCTTTCAGGAGGGCAGGGGCATAGGTACTATAGGTGAAATCCCGGCATTCCTGTACAAAGGCCTCCAGAGTTTTGCCCTTCCCTGCTTTTTTGTGGTACCAGGCTGTGGCAGCCATGCTGGGCAGGTAGGTGAGGTAAGAAGTGATATTTCCGTGTACGGAGGTGGAACCGGCGTAGTCCAGAGCCTGTGAGATCAGAATAAGGCCATTCAGGGCCATATCTTGCCCGTCTCCTTCCAGGGTATTGGCCACTGCTGCGGCCCGGGTGGTGCCAAAGCTTTCCCCTGCGATATACTTGGGGGATATCCACCGGTTGTTCTCGGTCACCCATTGGCGCATAAAGGCAGCAATGGACCGTGCGTCTTCCATCAACCCCCAATAATCCTCTGTTTTGCCTTTGCCTACAACCCAACTGTACCCTGTGCCCACCGGATCGATAAAGACCAGGTCTGTAAGGTCCAAAATCCCTTCCTGGTTGGTCTGCAGACGGTAGGGGGCGGCCCCGTCATCTGCGTCTGCGTCAGAGGGGACTTTTACTAATTGAGGTCCCAGCAGGCCCATATGCAGCAATACGGAAGCTGAACCGGGTCCGCCGTTAAAGACAAAGGTCACCGGTCTGGTGGCCGGATTCGTCACTCCATTGCGGGTATAGGCCACGGCCCAGATGGAAGCGACCGCCTCACCTTCCTCGTTCTTGAGGTAGTGTTCGGCCGCGGTAGCGGTAAATGTCACGGTTTGCCCCCCATTCTGAATCTGGTGGCGGGTGACAAAGGATTGAGCAGGTGGTATGGGTTTGGCAGCTTCCTGCTCTTCCTGGGCGGTAGCATAAAACCCAACGAGCAGGCACAAGGGAATAAAAATCTTTCTGAACATAATGGAGTATAAAATCGATTTAGGCTTAGGCCTACCAATGTAAGTATTTTTTCAGGGAGTTAGTGGTCCCATTTCATGAGGAATGCAAATGAAGTGTGAAATTATAGAAAAGCGTAAAATCACATAAGAATCATGCCGATAAACGACTCCTTTTTTCGGTGAGTTGTTTTGGGGGTCTGTGACGTTCACCGATGATTTTCTGCACTTTAGCTATGTTCTCGCCAGATACCGAAAAATAAGGGTTTTTCAGCGAACGGCAACCCGTTGAACCCCCGGTCATCGCGTTTTATTTATATAAAACGCAAGACATGAAAACGCTCGTAACTTTCTTCTTCTTCTTCCTGATCGGCTTCGCTGCCCAGGCTCAAAATGATACTGCTGAGGTAAAGGTTGAAACTGCCAAAAAAGAGATCGTTACCGAAACGGCTAAAGAGAACAGCGTAGCCCGTCTGTATCGTTTTAAGAACAGCCGTATCAAAAAGGAGTTGTCTTTCAAGACCGAAAAAAGTACTTCTAAACTGGCTTAATTAATCCCGTCCAACAATTGGGTTCGCCTAATTGGATTGGATGTGTTTAAGAAATCTAATTTCAAGAATGACACTCCGGGCTATGATCCAGGCCAGGAAAAAGAGAGAAAGGATTCCCGAGATGAGAATATAGTTGTAGAATCCTGGTGAAAAAGCCGTTTTAAAGAACGGTAGTAATTTGATAAATCCGGCAATATACACCGCAAAACAAAGGGGAGTGATTACGTAGTTTACGCCCAGACGTATCCGATAGTGTTTTCGAAGGTAGGCTTTGAACGACTTATGGTCGAGGCGGATCAGTAGATTTTCCTTGCGATAAAGTGTGATACCTTCCAGGATGATTCTAAATATGAGACTGGAGATCATCAGGGTCAGCCCCAGGCTGAAATCATTCCATCGAGTTGCAAAAAAGAACGAATAAATGAGTAGGATCACAACGGTGGTGGAAATAATCCCAATGACCAAAAACTGCCCATGCCTCTGTTTCTTAGCTTTGGCGACAATATCACTAGAGGTGATCGTGGACGATCCTTTGCCTTGACGGTTCCAGATCTGGTTTAATTCTTCATTTTTCATGGGTTATACATTTTAATAGTGCTGTTCGGATTCTGCTCAGTCTTGTTCTTAAGGACCCGTATGCAAGTCCAACTGTCTGGGCAATGGTCGCTTGAGGGATATCTTCGAGTTCCATCAGGATCAGGACCTTGTTTTGTTCGTTCAATTGCTCGATACATTCATACAATTTGGCAATTTGATCGTCCTGAGTACCCCAAGGGTCTGCATCTATTTCACCTGAAAGACGATCTTCTCTTACGGGGGGGTGTTTCTTTCTTTTTCGAATATCTACCAGGCATGTGTTCACGGCAATTCGGTAGATCCAGGTGCCGATAGCCGACTCGCCCTTAAAGGACTTTCTGTGGTTCCAGACCCGAATAAATGATTCCTGCATCCAATCTCTGGCAAGGTCTTCATCTCCAGAAGCATAACCCAGGCATAACCTGTACACCTTGGGTCCGTGTGTGTTATAGATCTCATTAAAGTCCTTTTCCAGATTCATTTAATGTGAAGATAAAGCTCTATGAATTTGTTCGCTAAACCATTCGGGCTGATCTAGCATGAGAAAATGGGCTGCATTCTCAGCAATGATCAGTTCATACGCAGGTAAATTGGCGTATTGATTCCGGTATGTTTGCTCCACTGCCTCTCTTCCGAAAGGATGGTCTGCAGCAAGGATTATCACGGGGATATCAATTTTTTTAAGGTCTTCCCGCATATCCAACTTGAGATAATCTGTGTAACCATAGACATAGGTTTTCCGATCTGCTTCAAGGATCCAGGATTTTATCCGTCCCCGTCCTTCCGGGTTAAGACTCATGCCTGGTGTCATAAAACCTGCCATTTGCTCAAAGTCGGCCTCACTCATGTTGAGCTGCTGAGTGTTATACAGACTGTCGTAGGATAATTTTTCCGGACTGTAATCCGGGAACATCAAGGCACCGGCGGCCGGTAAGGCATCGACCAGGATAATTCGGGAAAGTCTTGCGCCTTCCCTGCTGGCCAGCCATGTGGCAATAGTTCCACCCAGACTGTGACCGATCACGGTTACATTTTTTAGATCCTTAGTCTGTAAATACTTTTCCAGGGCGTTGTTGATCTTCGGCAGCCAGGGAAATTCTAAGGGTTTCACCCCGCCGAAACCTGCAAGTGTGACCACGTGGCATTCATACTGTTTTTCGAGTTCACTAACCAGGGGATCCCAAATTTCTCCGGGGACTGTAAATCCCGGAATGAGAATGACAGGAGCTCCTTCTCCTGTGACTTTTACCTGAAAGGCCTCTGTATTTTCCTGAGCCCAGATTTGGGTGATTACAATTAAATTGAGTAATAATAAGGCGAACTTTTTCATGATTTCTTGTTTGATTTTTGTTTTAGATGCAGAAATCAGGAAATGTTACATTCCTTGTTTTTTTTCAATCCTTCTTCCTTTTGTTATATCAATCCAGCCCCCAATGCCAGGGAAAGCAGGATCAGCATGATGGCCACGGTGACCTGCAGGAAACGCAGGGTCACTTTTTTTAATAGCCGGTTACCCACGAAGGATCCCGCAATACCGGCCAGGGTGGCACAAAGGACCAAAGGCACGTAATCCCCAAGGCCGGCGGTGGCAAATTGGGTGGCATATACACTCAGACGGGTAAAATCGACCAGGGTTGAAATCACCACCGCCGTCCCAATAAATACTTCTTTAGTGAGACCTGCTTTGATCAGGAAGGCGCTTCGCAGAGCCCCCTGGTTGCCTGAGAGTCCGCCAAAGAAGCCGCTCAACGCCCCTCCCAAGGGAAGTTTGTCCTTGCCGAATTCCAGTTTATTGAACCAGGGCAGCAGGTCCATGGTCGCGAAAAGGATGAGGAGGATAGAGATCAGGAATTTAATGGGATATACCTCCATGTGTTTCCCAAAGGCGTCATAGACGAATAAGGGTTGTACATCGTTGATATTCAGAAGCAACCAGGCACCAAAAAAGGCAGCGATGACCGCCGGAATCCCAAAGCGAAGCAGTACATCTTTGTTTGCATTCCGGCCCACCAGGAACAACTTATAGATATTGTTGAAGAAATGCACCACGCCGGTAAGGGCTATGGCCAATTCCACGGGAAAGAAGACCATAAATACCGGGGTGAGGATGGTCCCCAGGCCAAATCCCGAAAAGAAGGTCAGGATGGCCACCAGAAAGGCCGTCACGGCAATGATCACATATTCCATAGGTCGACCTAAAAATACACGATTTACGGAATTATAAGTTCAGAAAGAGAGAGATTCGCGATTTTCGATCGCTCGTATCTATTCCTAGGCTGACGGTACTTGGAAAAGTGGCATGATCTCCATCCATTTGGTCGGCTCTCCATTGATCTCGTACTGTCTGGACTTTTTAAAAAGGGCCGTAAGGGCACCGATACCTGCTCCCACCGGGGTACCCAGTATGAATCCTGCCAGAATACCCTCTCCGGCCGTGTATCCGAAGATCCAGGCATCCGGGTCTGCTTCTGCGGCAAAGGTCACTGCGGCGATGGCTGAAGCTGCGGAGGCTCCGATAAGCACATTATGGCCTACAGAATGCTTGGTTCTAATAAACCCCACTTCTGAAACGTTCATTTCACGTGTCTCATCCCCTCTGATCACAGTGATCGTACTATTTGTAACTCCAACCACGCGGCCTTTGAGGACCTTTTTGCCTTCCAGGTTGTAAATGCGGATGAAAGGCTCTTTACTCACAGATTTATTCTGGGCCTGAAGTCCGAAACAGAGCAGCGAAATGCAGAATGCAGAAATTATTTTCAAGGCTGATAAAGTTCTCATATGGTTCAGAATTTAAGTGTGGATCTTTTCAGGTCATATCTGTTTAGTAAACTTTTCTTCAACCTCAGTCTGCGGAGGGGGAATTATGGCTTTTTCTTGTAAGTGTAGTTCCCGTGCTGTTTATACCGGTACACTTTGCCTTCCGCATTGCGCTCAAACACCACGGTCTCGCCCAGCTCTCCGTCATCACGTACCCTTCGGAAGGTGTCTCCATCCACGTGTTTAAAAAGACTGATATCATCCGCCGGATCACCGGAAGGGAGATTAACCATCAACAGTTGTCCCTCCCAACTCCCAATGTATTCCTCGCTTCCCCACGGACGGGCATCGTAGTGTCCGCTGTAATCTTCGAAGGGGATATCGCTGTTGGCTGATTTGCCCGACTTCACCTTGTTGAGGATGGCGTAGATCCCGCTGCTGTATTTATTGGGGTTGGTGCCCCCGGCATTGATATTAACGGCATAGGCCCGCTTGTTCTTCAGGTCGAGCTGAAGGGTAGACCTGTACCCGGGGCAGGACCCCCCATGTCCCACCCAGGTAGTCCCGTTGGCCCCTTTGTACACTACAAATCCGAGTCCCCAGCTGTTCTTCCAGTTGGGATCCATAAAATGTACCTGCTGCATGAGCTTCAGGGTAGCGGGTTTGAGGATCTCAGCAGCAGTGGTGTCCCGCAGGCGGAACTGCCAGGAAGCGAACTTCCCGAGGTCGAGTACATTGGAGGAGTAACCGGCGGCTGCCTGTATGCCATTGGCCTGAAAAAAGTTGACCGGAGGGCGATCGCCCTTGCGGTTCAGGGCGCTGTACCCGATTGCCAGCTTGTTCCCGTACAGATCTTTCGGGAGGTTGGTTCGTGTATGATCCAGTTGTAAGGGCGTAAGGATATGTTCCTGCACATAAGAGCTATAGGACTGTCCGGAAACCTGCTCTACGATCTCCCCGAGCAGGGTAAGGGCCAGGTTACTGTATTGATAGTAGGTGGAAGCCGGATACAGGGTCTGCTGATCCTTCAGTCCGCTGTAAACCTCCTCCCTGGTGGGAAAAGGAAAATCAGGCCCCGTCCAGTAAGGGGCATTGGCCTCCCTGGGCAGGCCGGAGGAATGTGTGAGCAGGCTGCGCACGGTGATGGGCCCGCTGTCCGGGAATTGCTGGTTCACGTCGTATGCCGGCAAAAGGTCTTCCACAGTGTCGTCGAGCCGGAGCTTCCCTTCTTCGTACAGGGTCATGACGGCCACTGCCGTAAAGAGTTTTGAAATGGAACAGATACTGCAGAGTGTTTCGGGGGTCATGGGGACCTTCTTTTCCATATTGGCCTGGCCAAAGGCCCCGGACCAGAGCACTTTTTGGTCTTCGACCACCGCTGCAGATATCCCGGGGAGTTTTTCATAGTCTTTCTGGGCGTCGAGCCAGACCTCGATCAGTGCAAAGGCCTCGGAATAGTCTTTAGAGCTCTCCTGCCCCCGGCATGGCAACAGTAAGAAACAGAGGAAGATTAGAGAAAAAAGGTTTTTCATGATGGTACGGTTTGTCAGGTTCTCAATAAATGTAGCAATTTCTTCGACTTCTCAGTCAGATCTATCCATGTGATGAGGGTGGAATTCTTTTGGGATAAGGAAATAGATATTTTTCCCTTGATTTCATCCCGATAAACGACCCCTTTTTCCGGTTACCTGTTTTGGGGGTTCGTGACGTTCACCGATGATTTTTTGCACTTTAGCTATGTTCTCGCAAGATACCGAAAAATAAGGGTTTTTCAGCGAACGGCAACCCGTTGAACCCACCGGCACTGCGTTTTATTTATATAAAACGCAAGACATGAAAACGCTCGTAACTTTCTTCTTCTTCTTCCTGATCGGCTTCGCTGCCCAGGCTCAAAATGAAACTGCTGAGGTAAAGGTTGAAACGGCCAAAAAAGAGATCGTTACTGAAACTGCTAAAGAGAACAGCGTAGCACGTCTTTATCGTTTTAAGAACAGCCGTATCAAAAAGGAGTTGTCTTTCAAGACCGCTAAAAGTTCTTCTAAACTGGCCTAGGATTAAACTCCACTATCCCATGCCCGGTGGTTTGAGCATCACCCAACTCGCATGTACAAGCTGCCATTTGGAATCGATCAGAGCGTAGACCACTGTCGCCGCCCATTGGGCAGAAGGAGATCCGTCCGGCATTGTAGGATGGTATCTATATGAAAGAATGACTACATCCCCATATTGCCTGGCCTTCAGGCCCACCAGCTCGTAGTTATGGGGCTGCAACTGGGCAAAGGTTTCTTTGACATATTCCCCTATCTTTTCTTTACCCTCGATCTGGTCTTGTGCCCCCAGGTTGTCAAAATAGATCTGATCCTTGTGTGCATGTATGCCATAACCCAGGGGGTTGGCTTTGGACCATTGGTTTAAGGCTTCCTTTTCCAATGTAATAACATGTTCTATAGTTTCCATGACATCAGGTTTTTATAAATTGAGTTAGATTCATTTTATCGAGAAGGGTCCTGAATTCGGGTTCATCTTTTAAGGCATCAAAAATCGGGTCGACCCCCAAATAGGGCATGTTAGGATCCCGGATTTCATATGCCTTTTTTAAAAAGGTCATAGCCTTGTCCCTGATCCCTGCCCGGGTATACAGCGTAGCGATCTGCCAGGGGGTGTGATAATTCCCGTCGGGATTGTCGATCTTAAACTCTGCTACACTGGAAAGTGCCTTTCGGTAGCCCCCCTCTTTATATCCTTTTTCCAGTGCTTCGGCAGACCGGGTCTCCCCTTTTTCCAGATAGGATCTTTTAAACATTTCATAGGACTTTTCATATTCCCCCAGGTTGAAATAAACGGACCTTAGGGTAGAGTAGGCAACGGGATGGTTCTTCTTGTCTTTAAGGATATCCAACAAGATGGCCTCGGCATTCCGGTATTTCCGTGCGTAGTTCAATATCATCCCATAAAGAGACCGTATGAGTTCATTGAAGGGGTCGAGCTGGATGCTGATCTCAGCCTCTGAAACCGCCTCTTCCAGCCGGTTGGTTATGGCCAGCAAATGTGCGAAATAAGCCCTGCCCTTTGTGTTGTTGGGATTGATTTCAATAGTCCTCTTAAATGCTTTATAGCCTTTATCCCATTCCCAGTCGATCCACACGTGGAGGGATCCCTTCCAGAAATAGGATTCAGCATTTTCGCCCTCCAGAGATATGGATTTATACATATTCTTGTAGACATGCGGCAAAGCATTACTTTGGTTTACGTACCCCATTTGGGTCCTCCCGAGCCAGACTCCGGCCAGGGCGGTATAGGCCGGGGCAAAGTTTGGATCCAGTTGTATAGATTCCGAGAAATACTCCAACGCGCTGTCCAGGCTTTCTTTACTCAGCTGTTCCCAATGGTGAACGCCCATCAGATAGGTCTCATAAGCCTCCGGTATTACCTCGTAAAATTGGTCTATTTGGTCGCTTTCATAACGGGTCAGTTTGGCATCGATCTCCCTGATGATATCCTTGACCAGTTCATTATACATGGCGAAGACATTCCTGAGTTCCCGATCATAGGATTTTGCCCAGAGATGCTCCTCTGTCCTAATGGTTTTGATTAGCTGAACCTGTATCCTGATTTGGTCTTGGTCCCTGAGAACCGTGGCCTCCAACAGTGCATCTACTCCAAGTTCCCTGGCTATGTCCAGCATGGCCGCAGTAGTGTTGCGATACCGCAGGGTGGACGTTCTTGATATGACCCTCAGGGAGTTGATCTGAGCGAGCTCGGTGATTAGGGCATCGTGTATCCCGTCTACAAAGAATTGCTGTTCAGGTTCCGCTGAAAGACTGTGAAAAGGCAGCACGGCGATAGATTCAATGATATCGGAGCCTGTGAGTTCCTTTTTTCTCTGTCTGGAGGTCCTCGGGAATTCCGGGTCTGCAATGGAATAGGTATTTACTGGCGATGAGACATTTTTAAGTGAGATCTCTCCTAAATTTTCAAAGAGGATATCGCAATCCTTTTCTATGGCATCATGGACCTTTGAGGAGATAAAGACTCCCCCCGGGTCGGCAATGGACTGGAGCCTGGAGGCGATATTTACACCATTTCCAAAAACATCGTGGTTGTCTATTGTTATTTCCCCGAAATCTATCCCGATCCTGATCTTGCAAAGCATGAACCTCGCTTCGAGTTGTATATCCCGCGCGCAAAAAGTAGCCTCAAGAGGGCTGTTAAATTGAGCAAGAATACCGTCACCCATTTCCTTAATGACACGGCCGTTGTATTTTTCGATCTGCTCAATATGGATAGCTCTGCTCTTACGCAACAATTGGAGCGTTTTGCCTTCGTCCTGTCCCATCATAGTCGTATATCCAACGATGTCCGTGAACATGATAGCGGCAAGCTTCTTTTGTAACGACTTCTGCATAACGTGAAGGATTGGTTGCAGGGGTCTTGCCAAGCGACTTCAAAATAAGCTATTATTCTCAGATAGAAAAGGACAAATCATTGAATATTAATAATTTAGAATGTTTCCTGCTATAGGGATTCAGCTCTGATGTTGACTTCAAAGTAGATAAATCGATCATCGGGTCATATGCAGCGTATTTAAAAACATGAGTTCACTAACAATTAGCTCAAAAAGTACCCGGATTTTGATACGAGGAGAAAACAAATATTTCAATTTGACCATTAGGGTATAAAATACATGCCGACAAACGACCCTTATTTTCGGTGAGCTGTTTTAGGGGTCTGTGACGTTCACCGATGATTTTTTGCACTTTAGCTATGTTCTCGCCAGATACCGAAAAATAAGGGTTTTTCAGCGAACGGCAACCCGGTGAACCCCCGGTCATCGCGTTTTATTTATATAAAACGCAAGACATGAAAACGCTCGTAACTTTCTTCTTCTTCTTCCTGATCAGCTTCGCTGCCCAGGCTCAAAATGAAACTGCTGAGGTAAAGGTAGAAACGGCCAAAAAAGAGATCGTTACTGAAACTGCTAAAGAGAACAGCGTAGCCCGTCTGTATCGTTTTAAGAACAGCCGTATCAAAAAGGAGTTGTCTTTCAAGACTGCTAAAAGTTCTTCTAAACTGGCTTAATTTTAATCGGGTAAGTTTTCAGCCATTACTTCGAATGCCTATGCTTCTTCTTTTCCTTCTTCAGCTTCACCTTCTAACGACGCTTCTTCCTCTTCCTCTTTGGAAAGGGAATGTTGCAGGATGTTTATCTTTTTCAGCTTGGCCTTCCAGGTCTTGAGGGATTCTTTCTGCCGGTTGATCTTCTCCACCACTTCCCTAACAAGGGGGTTGTCTTCAGAGGCGTTGGAAAAGAACTGCAGGTTGTTCTCGAGCTGGTTGATCTCGCTCTTGCCTTCGTCTATCTTGCGTTTGATAAAGGTCCGTTCCTTCCGCAGGGCATAATCGTCATAGGTAGAGGCCAGTTCCTTCAGTTTATTGCCGTATTTCATGAGCTCTGCCTCCTTCGGGTCTATTCCCAGTTTTTTCAGGACCCCATCCACCACCGTGTTAAACTTGCCGTTGATACTTTTCTTGTTAAAGGGTACCCGGCCGATGACCCTCCATTCGGCAATCAACGCTTTTATCGAAGTCAGGTCTTCCTCCCTTGACTTCCCTGGAGAAAAGGCCTGTAATTTATCCAGGCATGCCTTCTTTTTCTCGAGGTTTTCGGCTTCCTCCCCACTAGCCTTGTTCTTGCTGGCGTGCATGCGGTCAAAGTAATGATTACAGGCAGTCTTGAATTCCTTCCACAATTTATCGGAGTATTTTCTGGGGACGTGGCCGATCTTCTTCCAGTCCTGCTGTATCTTTTTCATCTGGGAGGTCACGGTCTCCCAATCGTCCGAATCCTTCAGGGATTCCGCCACTTTGACGAGTTCGCGTTTTTTATCCAGATTGACCTGTTGTTCCTTCTTCAGGTTCTTGTAGTATTCGTTCTTTTTGCGGTTAAAGGCCCGCACGGCTTCCTTGAATCGGCTCCAGGTTGCTTCGTTGTCCTTCTGGGGCACCTTCCCTGCAGAAAAGAAGGCGGTCCTCAGGGCTTCCATTTCCCGGATCTGTTTCTGAAGGCTTTTATGGTCTGAAGCCACGTGTTCCCCAAGAGAGGCAATGGAGGCAATGATCTCGTTCTTTTTGAGGAGGTTTACCTCAAATTCCTTTTCGAGCTCCTTAAAGTGCTCCTGTCGCCTCTGGTGCATCGCTTTGGTCGCATTGCTGAATCGTTCCCAGATCGCATCCCTGTGCTCCTTGTCTACAGGCCCGATATCCTCCTTCCAGATCTTGTGGAGGGTCTGTAATTCACGAAAAGCCTTGTTGAGGTCTGGTTCATCCGCCAGGGCCTCTGCCCTTTGAACGAGTTTCTCCTTCTCCTCCAGGTTATATTTAAAATCCAGGTCGCGCAATTCCCGATTCAGGTGCAGGAAGTCGTAAAAGATCTCTACGTGGTGGTGGTACGTACGCCAAACATCGTTGTAATTGCTCCTGGGCACGGCCCCTGCATTCCTCCATTGTTCCTGCAGGTCCTTAAAATTCTTATAGGTGGTATTGATATCCTCCTCTACGTTTACGAGCGACTTGAGTTCCTCAATGATCTGAAGCCTCTTCTCCAGGTTCGTCTTAAGGGTCTGTTCCAGGTTGCGGTAGTAGGCGTTCCGTTTTTCCCTGTAGTCCGAATAGACCTCGTTGAACTGTCGCTTTGCGACGGAATTGTATTTGAAGTCTGCTTCGTTCCCCCCGTGACTCACGAATTCCTCCTTCTTCTCCTCGATAAAATCCTGGAATTTCATGTCGAATTCGGATTTGATCGCATCCACGTGGTTTTTGATGGCCTGTACTTTTTCCGTGCGGATCAGGCGCTGTAGTTCCCCGACCAGGTTCTCCATGGACATGGCGTGGTAGTCTTGCATGGGGATGTGATGCCTGCGGTGGTTGTCATCATCTTCGGCGTCTTCGGCATTGGTATCGTCGATCTCATCCAGTACATCCTCCTCTTTCCCCGATCCATCTTCCTTCTCGGTCTTCTCTTTCCCGGCCGCGGCGACTGGCTCACCCGCTTTTTCCATAGGGGACTCATCCTCAGCCTCTGAAGATGTTTTCTTTTTTGATTTGGCTGTGGTTGACTTCTCCTTCGTGACCTCAACTTCGGTTTTTGAGGTTGCCTGCTTTTTAGTCTTGGTTGCGGACGTTTTGGTTACGGCCTTTTTGGCGGGTTTCTTTTTTTCCGACTCTCCGGATGTTTTCTCTGAGGTCAAATTTTCCTCAATAGTCTCCGGTGTTTCCTTTTCCCCTACATCCGAATGTAGTTTCTCGTCTTTTTCTTCCAACATGATTGTCTGGATTTAGTGCGCATTTGGGATTTATTCCCTCTGTAAGATACTAACAACCCTACAGACGACAAAGGTAATCAATGATCTTTTACACCGGGCAGAAGGGTGTTCCAGGACTCGCCGGTTCAGCCGGTCGGTCCCTGCCGCCAGATCTCCCACGCTTTTTGTGCCTGGAATTCGAGCATTGCGAGACCGTTGGTGGCAGTTGCCCCCTGTTTTTCCCCTGCCTTCATAAAAGCGGTCTTTTCCGGGTTGTACACCAGGTCGTAGAGAAGGTGCTGAGCCCCGAGATATTGATAGGGGAGAGCCGGTTTTTCCTCCACCCTGGGAAAAGTTCCCAAAGGGGTGCAATTGATGATCAGGGTATGTTTCTTAATCCGATCTTCAGAGAGTGCATCGTAGGCCCATTGCCCCTCCCCAGGCTGGCGTGAGACCTTTATGTAGTCTATTCCGAGTTGTTTCAGGCTGAAGGCGATTGCCAGGGAAGCCCCTCCTGTGCCCAGGATCAGTGCATGGGAGTGATTTTGGGCACTGAGAAAGGGTTCGAGAGACCTCCGGAATCCGTAGGCATCCGTATTGTAGCCCTCCAGGCCTGTCTTGGTAAATTTCACGGTATTCACCGCCCCGATCTCCCTGGCTTCAGGATGGAGCCTGTGCAGGTAGGGGATGATCTGTTGTTTGTAGGGGATGGTGACATTGAGTCCGCCCAGGTCCTGTTCCTCCTTCAAAAGGGTTTCGAGATCTGAGATGTCCTTCAGGTCAAAATTCTCGTATGACAAGTGGTTAAGCCCCTGTTCTTTAAAGAACCGGGTAAAATATCCTTTGGAAAAGGAATACGAAATATTCCTTCCCAGGAGGCCGAATCTATTTTTTTTCTCTGTTTTTTCCATACCATTCCAAACCGATCAGGATCAGTACACCCAGCACAATGTACCCTATGGCCCACCATGTTTCCGTATCCGAAGGCTCCGGGAGGAATCGCTGGTAATTCCTGATCACGGGGTCCCCGTTACTGTCATATAACAGCTTACCTAGGGCGTCCTCGGCAAAGATAGTCCTTTTCCAGGGCCAGACCACCCCGAGGCTTCCGGTTATGAACCCGATAATAACAGCCGTGGTGACGTGCCTGAAGTGTTTGAGTACATAGCCAAGCAGGTGGGACAGGGTCACGAGTCCGGTGGCAGATCCCAGGGTAAAGACCGCCAGTATTTTCAGGGTTCCAATGCGTTCGCGGTTTGAGGTGAAGCTGAAATCGCCTTTGATGACCTCTGCGATGGTGTCATAGAGGGCGTTGACGGAATCCACCAAAAGCAGGACATAATTTCCGAGAAGTATGAGGATAAAGGAACCGGAAAGTCCCGGGAGGGTCATTCCGGAAACGCTGATGATCCCGCAAAGGAAGATAAAAAGGAGGTTGTCATTTTCCCGGGCCGGACTCAAAAAACTGATGGAGATCCCGGCGATCAGGCCGATCGCCCCCCAGGTTACGGTCTTTCGGTTCCAGTGTTCAAAATCCTTGGCGATGAAATAGATGGAACCTATGATCATCCCGAAGAAAGTCGCCCACACGTAGAGCTCCTTGGTTTCCAGGAAATAATCCAGGAGTTTGGATACGCTGAAATAGCTTACCAGCATCCCGAAGATGAGCAAGGAGAGGAAGGGGCCGTTCACATAGCGGTAGAAGCTTTTGAACCTCCCGTTGATCAGGAGCTTGAAAGCCTTTAGGTTGACCTTCTGGAGGGAGTAGATGAATTCTTCGTAAAAGCCGGCCACAAAGGCCACGATTCCCCCTGAGACTCCGGGTACCTTGTTGGCTGTACCCATGGCGAGGCCCTTGATAAAAAGGAATACCTTGTCCACAAAGGATCTGGGTTGATGCATGCCAGTAGGTCTTTATTTTTTTGCTGCGAGCTTTTCGAGCATAAAAATAAGCGAAAAACCTGCGATAGCCAGTAGAATTGCCCAGAGAAGTTGTGGTTCTCCGGGATAGGAGAGGGGAGAGACGTTCTCTTCCAGGACCGGGATTCGCTTTTCATCAAAGATCCTGCTTTCGAGCACCACTTTCCAGGGCCAGATCTTGCTCAGTGATCCTATGATAAAGCCGGTCAGCAGGGCCAGAGTGAGGTCTTTGTAGTGCTGAAACATCCATTTCAGGAGTCTGGCGAAGGACAGCAACCCAAATAGGGCCCCGAGGAATACCGTGCCAATGATAAGAAGGTCCCGTTCGTGGACGGCATCCAGGACTGTTTTGTAAGATCCAAGCAAAACGAGGATAAAAGCTCCGGAGATACCCGGGAGGATCATGGCGCAGATCGCCAGGGCACCGGACAGGAAGAGATAGGGCAGGCTAGATGTGTTCTCTACCGGGGGGAGTTGGGTGATGTAATAGGCAATGGCAGCTCCCAGGACCAGCATCAGCAGGGTGGCCAGTTTCCAGGATGAGATCGCGCGGGCGACGAAGATCACACTTGCGACCACCAAACCAAAGAAAAAAGACCAGAGGAGGACAGGTTCGTTCTCCAGAAGCCAGCTGATGAACCTGGCCAGGGTGATGACACTGAGGGCTATACCGAGAAAGAGGGAGAGCAGGAACTTGCCGTTGACCTGCTTCCATGCGGCCGAAATTCCTTCCCTGGGAAGGGTCTTTACCACGGCCGTCCCGATCTGGTTGATGGAATAGATCAGCTCTTCATAGATTCCCGAGATAAAGGCAATGGTGCCCCCGGAGACCCCGGGTACCACATCGGCGGCGCCCATGGCCATACCCTTGAGTGTCACCACTAGATATTGAATGAGATTGCGGTTCCCCATGATTCAGAAAAGAGCAAAAGTAGGGCTTTTATTTAGAAGCCTTCTGCACGCTTTCTATAATATTCCTGGCCCAGACGGAATCGTAAAAGGAAGGAAATTCTTCTTTGAAGATCTCCACCATCTCTATATCCTTTTTTAGCGCTTTTCGGAACCTGTACTGGGCTTTAACGGGGTCATTGGCCATCAGGTAGAGTCCGGCCATCTTATAGAGGATCACAGCCTCCTCCGGATAGAATTCCAATCCCTGCAACAGGATTTCAATGGCAGCTTCTATCTCCTGGTTCTGAGTGACCACCTCCGCCCAGTTGAGCCAGGTGTCGAGCTCGTAATTGCCCAGGTCTACGGCTTGTTTGAAGGCGAAATCAGCCTCGTCGTAATGTTCCAGGGCTGCGTGTATCCGCGCACATTTTTTCCAGTATTTGGCGTTCTCCCCGTCAATATTGATGGCTTTGTTGATGTAGTAAAGGGCCCTGTCGTATTTGTGTTTCTTGAAATAGAAATTGGTGATCGCGAGCCAACCCTTGTCCAGCAGGGGATCTTCATGTACGGTCTGGTAGAAATAAAATTTGGCCAGGTCGTCATTGTTGAGTCTTTCATGGCACTTTCCGATCCTGAGATAGGCATGGGAAGTAGGATCGTCAATGGTGATGGTGGTCTCGTAATTCTCAATGGCCTCATTGTACCTGCCGAGCTTCTCGAGCACCTTCCCTTTTTCAAAATAGGCACCGATAAAAGTATCATCGGAAATAATGGCAAAATCAAAGGCTGCCAGGGCGGGTTCGTACATTTTGAGGGTAAAGTACTGTTTTCCCAGCTGGTGCCAGGCTACCTGGCAGTAAGGGTTGCGTTCCAGGTATTCGTTCAGGTAGGCGATGGCCCCTTCGAAATCCTCCAGGAATTCAAAGCAATAGATAACGTTGTACAGAGAAGAATAGTCCTGCTCGTCAAAAGAGACGCATTTCATAAAATGGACCTTGGCCTGCTCATAGTCGTCCATGAAAAGGTATTCCATGCCCAGAAGGGCGTAGATGTCAAAGCTGTCTTCTGTAAGAGAGAGCGCCTTTTTCAACAGGGCGACGGCGGCTTCGTGGTTGTCTTTTTTCGAATGGATGTTGGCGCGTTGAATGTAGATCTCCTCATTGGTTCCGTCCAGCAGCTGGAGCCTGTCCAGTATCTTTTCAGCCTGTTCCAGGTTGTTCTCGAAGACCATGACCTCGACTTCCAGCAATTTGAGTTCCATGGACTCCGGATGCTGCTGCAGGCCGATCTTGATAGCCTTTTTTGCAAGGGAGATCTTGCCGCTGTTCAGATAGTGGTGGATGATGTCTTCGAAGTCTTCGGCATCGAAGAAATAGACATCATCTGTCTTTAACATGGATTCAAATTTGGTAACGGGCTGGTTCGGTTTCTCGTTAGGATCTAACGCCATAGGAACGTGCTTGGTTAATCTATGGACTTAAAAATAGTTTTTATAACCACTTTTATGTCCCCCAGGGGCCTATATTATTAACAAATTAGTTAACAACTTATTGCTTCATGCCTTCCAGAACCTCCAGGATGATCGCGCATCCCTCTTCGATTTCCGCCTCGGAAATGGTCAGGGGAGGGGTGATCCTCACTGCATTTTTTTCGAAAAGCAACCAAAAAAGGACGAGTCCTTTTCGGGCGCACGAAAGTACTAAATCATTTGCGATTACACTACTTTTCATCATCAAACACAACATAAGGCCTTTTCCCCGGATCTCACTGATCAAGGGGTGTTTGAGTCGACTCCGGAAAAGCGCTTCTTTTTTAAGGGTATCCGGGATGAGGGTGGTGGAGGTCAGCTCCCTAAGCGTCGCCAGGGCGGCGGCGGCAATGACGGGATTTCCCCCGAAGGTGGTGATGTGACCGAGCATGGGTTTGTCCTTCAGGGTCGCCATCATTTCCCCGGAAGCGGTAAAGGCGCCTATGGGCAGGCCTGAGGCCATCCCTTTACCCATGACCAGGATATCGGGTACGATCCCGTGGTGTTCAAAGGCGAAGAGCTTTCCGGTCCGGCCGAACCCGGGCTGTATCTCATCCAGGATAAGGAGGGCCCCTGTCTGGTCACACCGTTCCCTCACAAGCCTGAGATAATCCCCCTCGGGTTGTATGAAACCGGCCCCTCCCTGTATGGTCTCGAGGATGACCGCAGCCGTTTTTGAAGTGATCCTGTCGAGGTCTTCTCTCCGGTTGAACTCGATATGCCTCACAGCGGGCAAGAGCGGCCTGAAGGGCGCTTTACGCTCCTCGTAGTCCATCAGGCTGAGACTCCCCATGGTATTGCCGTGGTAGGCGTTCTTAGCCGCGATGATCTCGGACCTGCCCGTATATCGCCTGGCCAGCTTCAGGGCCCCTTCAATAGCTTCCGTTCCCGAATTCACGAGGTAGGTGGTCTCCAGGCGAGCCGGTAGCTGTTGAGACAGTTCTTTAGTGTATTCAACTGCCGGAGCCTGCACGTATTCCCCGTAGACCATAACATGCATATAAGACCTGGCCTGTTCTTCCACAGCCCTGACCACGGCCGGATGGCAGTGTCCCAGGCTGCAGGCAGATACACCGGCCACAAAATCCAGATGTGCATGACCCTGCGTATCGTAAATGTAGCTTCCCTTCGCATAGGAAATTTCCAGCGCAAGCGGATGGGGGGTAGTTTGGGCCTGGTATTGAAAGAAATCCTTCTTCATATTCGATTAGTTCCCCACTACACGCAGGATCCACATCTCGTCTGTATACCTTCCGTAGTATTTGGAATCTCTGGCCCTGATGGCCTCGGATTGGGTGTCAAAACGCTCGAGGTAGACATAGGTGAACTGGTTGCCTTCCCTCAGGAACGACCTGGGTTCAATACCCCTGTCAGAGAGCATCCTCGAGAAACGGGCAAAGTTTTCCTCCTCTTCGAACACATTGGCGATGAGGTAGTACCCGGGGGCAATCCCCGGTTCAGCCCTGACCTCAGTGATGCGTTCGGGCGCTTTTTCTGGTGGGCTGAGGGGTTTTTCTTCCGGTACGGGTACGGCGTTCGGGTCTGCTGAGTTGACATAGTCCCTGGCCTTTTTTTCCAGTTCTGAGATTGCGGGGTCCGCATCCGTATCTATGGGGTTGTCTACCCCCCTGATCTTCGGCAGCACCAGCGTATTGTCGTCTTCGTCAAAGATCTCCTCCATGCTCCGGATACGTTCATCCCCCCTCCAGACAAATCCTTTTAGCTGCCTGCTGCTTTCGGGCAGTTCGGTTTCAGGAAAGATATCCCCGTCAGGATTGGTAAAAAAGGTAATATCCTCAATGTCGCTGTTCTCGAAGGTGAGCCTGATGGAACTGCAGATGGTCTTATTGATCCCGATGAGCTCCTGGTCATCGTTGTACATGTAATAAATGACCTCCGTATTCTTGACCAGGTCGGCTATCTTGAGTTCATTTTCTATGAACTTCCCGAAGAGGTCCTTGCCCTTGGCCTGGTTGAAGCCGACCTTGCCAATGGTGTCCTGGGAGATCACAAAGGCGTTGTTTAGCACTTTGAGAGAGTCGAGTTTTTCGGTCTCCATATCCGAGATCAGGTGGATGCTGTCTCCGGTCATCTGGTTCTCCAGGTTCCAGAGTACCGGTTTTCGTATCAGCTGCGTGATCCCGGTGCGCTGTTCAAAGTGGAGGGAGTCGCATTTCCCGCTCAGGTCGGTCTTGTAGAATTTGGTGTTCCTGAAAGCCCTGAGAATGCGCTGGTCTGGTTTGCCTGTGATCATCAGGGTATCCCCGTGTATGTACAGGGAATCCTGTTCTACCAGGCTCACCGAAACCGCCCTTTTGGTGGCAAAGACCGAGTCCCTGGCCTTGTAGACCTCTGCGTAATGGGCACGGATCACCCCGTCGTTGATCGTATCGGTGACCTTGATGTTGTTCGTTGCTGAGGCGAATTCCTTCGCCTTGTTGAAATACACGCTATCCCCCTCTATGATGCGGTTGTTGTAATTGATCCGGGTGTTCTTAATGCCGTAACCTGTTTCCACCTTCGTATCGTAAAAACCCCGCTCGCAGTAGAGGGTATAGGTCTTTCCCGTAATGGTGGACGGGCCGTACATATAGGCGTTTTTGGAGAGGGTGTAGTAATCCAGCTGACTCGACTCCACCGTGTATTCCGGGTTTCGGATCTTCACATTCTGAAGGAACTGATATTTCTTGGGCTCCATGAAGTACCTGCCTATTTTGCTCGTCAGTGTATTGGTGGAATCCACAATGGTACCATTACTCCTGTAATAGGCTTCCTGGTTCTCCCGGTCAAAGAAGAGGGTGTCTGTTCTGAGGGTCATATCGGCATTCTTCAGCAACACTTTTTCCCAGGCCTTAGCCAGTTTCTCGTTACCGTCGTAATCGATCTTCCCGCTGGTCATCAGAATGGAATCGCCCTGTACCAGACGGATGTTCCCAATAGCCCTTAATTTGTTTTCCTTCTGGTAAAAGATGGCGATATCACACCAGAGATCGGCGCCCTGGTGCTCAAACTGCACTTGTCGGTCGTCCTTGCTAAAGATGGATGCCCCGGGATACCTGGCCTCGTCCTTGGTGAAGTTGGCCCCGTACACGATATTGATCTGTCGGGGCTGAGCCTCCTTATCCTGGGAATGGAGCCAGGGGAGGGAGAAACACAGGAAGAGTATGCAGAAGATGCCTTTCAAACGGGTTCTTTTGACCAAAAATAGGATTTTTTAGAGCAGAAGAATTCTCTTTAGTACAGTTTTAATACTCTCCTTTTTGCAAAATTCAGGATACCGCCAGTTCCCTGTGGATGGTCTGAGTCCTGTCCGGGCCCACAGAAACGATCTGAATGGGAACTTCCAGGGCCTCCTCAAGGAATTCGATGTAGGCGATCAGGTTCTTGGGAAGCTGCTCTTCGGAGTTCATACGGGTAAGGTCCTGTTTCCAGCCCTTGAATTCCGCATATACCGGAGTTACTTCAGAGGCCTCGATATTGAAAGGCAGGTGGGAGATCTTCTTACCCTGGTAGTGATAGGCTGTACATACCTTGATCGTTTCAAATCCGCTCAGCACATCGGACTTCATCATCATCAGGTGGGTCACCCCATTGATCTGGACCGCGTACTTGAGTGCCACGAGGTCTAACCAGCCACAGCGCCTTGGCCTCCCGGTGGTGGCTCCGAATTCGTTGCCTACCCTGCCCATGGTCTTGCCGTCCTCGTCAAAGAGCTCCGTGGGAAACGGGCCACTTCCCACTCTCGTGGTATAGGCTTTAAAGATGCCAAAGACCTTATCGATCCTGTTCGGGGCGATCCCCAGACCTGTACAGGCGCCTGCCGCCGTTGTATTGGATGAGGTCACATAGGGATAGGTCCCGAAATCTATATCCAGGAGGGAGCCCTGAGCGCCTTCGGCCAGGATGGATTTTCCTGTCTTCTGAGCCTGGAACAGGTATTCTTCGCTATCTATAAAGGTGAGTTTTTTAAGGGCTTCCACGGCCGAAAAAAATTCGGCTTCCAGTTCCTGCAGGTTGTACTGTATATCCACATCGTAGAAATGGATCATGGCCTCGTGTTTGTCTGCCAGGGCCCGGTACCTGTCCTTCCAGTTGCTGAGTTCGAGGTCTCCCACCCTCAACCCGTTCCTTCCGGTCTTGTCCATATAGGTTGGGCCAATGCCTTTCAGGGTGGAGCCTATCTTGGCCTTGCCCTTGGCGGTCTCCGAGGCCGCATCCAGCAGCCTGTGCGTAGGCAGTATGAGGTGGGCTTTGCGGGAGATGAGCAGGCGGGCTTTGATATCGATGTCGAACTTATCCAGCGCTCTCAGTTCTTTCCTGAATATCACCGGGTCTATAACCACCCCGTTCCCGACCACATTGACGGCCTCTTCGTGGAAGATGCCCGAGGGGATGGTGTGGAGTACGTGTTTGTGACCATCGAATTCGAGGGTGTGACCCGCATTGGGCCCGCCCTGAAAACGCGCAATGATGTCGTAGTTTTTGGTGAGAACGTCAACGATTTTCCCTTTTCCTTCGTCTCCCCACTGAAGACCGAGTAGCAAATCTACCGCCATGTAGTGTTGTCTTATTGTTTCGCCTCTTCGGGCTGGTTTCTGGTGCCGTAAAAATAAAGCGAATGATTGTTAATCTTGATGTCAAATACCTCTTCTATGGTTTTTTTGATCGATTGGATGCGCGGGTCGCAGAATTCCACCACCTCCCCGGTATCAGTGAGGATGACGTGGTCGTGCTGCCTGTCAAAATAGGACTTCTCGTACTGGGCCTGGTTCTTCCCGAACTGGTGTTTGCGCACCAGTTTGCACTCCAGCAACAACTCTATGGTGTTGTAGAGGGTTGCCCTGCTCACCCGGTAATTCTTGTTCTTCATTTTGATATAGAGGGATTCGATATCAAAATGGTTATCCGTATCGTAGATCTCCTGGAGTATAGCGTATCTCTCAGGCGTCTTCCTGTGGTTATTCTCCTCCAGAAAGGCCGTGAATACGTTCTTTACGATTTCCTGATCCTTGTTTCCCATAGTGTTCGGTTAGGATGCGATCCCGGTGCAAAGGTACGGCTAAAAATATTAAAACTCAGCAGTTCAACCGGTCCAAAACCACCCCCGTTTCAGGTGCGACTCACCTTGTCTATCCCCTTAACGGCCTTCAGATTATCGATCAGTTTTTTCAAGATCCCTTTGTTCTTAACTACCACCGTGATCCGACCGGAAAAGGTCCCTCCGTCTGTGTCGAAGTTGAGGTTCTTCATGTTCACGTGCATGTGGTCCGAGATGATCTCCGTGATCTCGTTGATAAGCCCGAGGTTGTCCAGACCTGTTAGTTTGATCTCGGCCGTAAACTCCTCCTGGGTAGAATCGATCCATTTCGCACTGATGATCCTGTAGGCGTAATTCGACTGAAGGGAAATGGCATTCGGGCAGTTCTTCTTGTGCACTTTGATCCCGTCGTTCACACTGATGAATCCGAACACTTCATCTCCCGGGATCGGATTACAGCATTGGGAGAGCTTGTACTCCAGCCTTTCCTCTTCCTTCCCAAAGACGAGCATATCGTATTTGGACGTGATCTCGTCCTTGTCGATTTCCTCAGGGACCGGTTTTTTCCGCATCCGGTTCTTGAAGAAGCTGATAAAGGCATTGTTGTAGGAGGAGGCAAAGTCCTTGATCATCTGGTTGTCGATCGAGCCTATGCCCACCCTGTAGAAGAGGTCGAGGCTGGTCTGCAATTTAAAGTAGACCACCATCTTGTTGATGGAATCCTCATTCAGGGTTACCTTCAGGGATTTTAATTTCCTCCTGAGGATCTCCTTTCCTTCTGTGGCCATCACCTTTTTCTCATCCCTCAGGGATGCCTTGATCTTCGAACGGGCTCGTGCCGTGGTGGCGTAATCGAGCCAGTTCTGGTTGGGTTTGGCGCTTTCAGAAGTTATGATCTCCACCTGGTCCCCGCTCTTCAGGGGCGAACTCAAGGGGACGAGCTTTCCATTCACCCGGGCTCCTCTGGTGCGCATGCCCACTTCGGTATGGATGGTAAAGGCAAAGTCGACCGGAGTAGCCCCTTTCGGCAGGGAGATGAGTTCTCCCTTGGGAGTAAAGACGAAGATCTCTTTGGAATACAGGTTGAGCTTGAATTCCTCTACAAAGTCGACCGCACTGCCATTAGAGGTCTCCAACGCCTCCTGCAGCCTGTTCAGCCACTCCTCTATACCCTGTTCTTTCTGGTCCCCGTGTTTGTATTTAAAGTGGGCCGCATACCCTTTTTCCGCGATCTCGTGCATGCGTTCACTGCGGATCTGAACCTCCACCCATTTTCCCCGTGGTCCCATCACCGTGATATGCAGGGCTTCGTAGCCGGTCGACTTGGGAGAGGAGATCCAGTCCCTCAAACGGGTGGGGTTGGGAGTAAAGTGATCCGTCACGATGGAATAGATCTTCCAGGCCAGGAATTTTTCGTTCTTCCGGTCAGATTTGTAGATGATGCGGATCGCAAACTTGTCATAGATCTCATCGTAGGACACGTTTTGGGTAGTCATCTTCCTGCGGATCGAAAAGATGGACTTCATCCGTCCCTTGATGGTGTATTTGAGTTTCTCCTTGTCCAGGGACTCCCTGATGGTTTTGGAGAAGTCGTCTATGTACTTTTGCTGCTCCTCCTTGGTTTCCTCAATCCTGTTCTGAATGTCCGTGTAAACCTCGGGTTCCGTGTATTTCAAGCTGAGGTCCTCCAACTCGGTCTTGATGTTGTACAACCCGATCCGGTGCGCCAGGGGGGCGTAGATATACAGGGTTTCCGAGGCGAGTTTTACCTGCTTGTCCTCCGGCATGGAATCCATGGTGAGCATGTTGTGATAGCGGTCCGCGATCTTGATAATGATCACCCGTACGTCGTCGTGGAGGGTGAGGAGCATCTTGCGGAAATTTTCCGCCTGCTGTGAGATGTTGGTGTCCTTATTCAGATGCGCGATCTTGGTGAGACCGTCCACGATCCTGGCTACGGTCTCTCCAAAGAGGCGTTCGATGTCGTCCAGGGTGTATTCCGTATCCTCCACCACGTCGTGGAGTAGGGCGGAAGCTATGGATACGGCATCTAGACCGATCTCCGATGCAACGATCTTGGCGACCGCAATAGGGTGGAAAATATAAGCCTCTCCCGACTTCCTGCGCTGGTTCTTGTGGGCATCCACGGCCACATCGAATGCAGATCGGATCAATTTTTTGTCCTGGGGGGAAAGGGTCTGGTAACTGATGCGCAACAATTCCTTGTACTGCTTGGCAATTTCCCGATTTTCCTTGTCTATTACCGCTTCGCTCCTCATATCTTAAAATTACACAATCTTTTGGAGTAACCAACAAAAATCATGCCTGTAGCCGGCGGACACGGGAGATCAGGGGAGGGTGGGAATAGTGCATGAACACATAGGCAGGGTGGGGGGTGAGGTTGCTCAGACTATTTCTGGATAGCTTTTTTAAGGAGCTGATCAGAGGTTCTCCCCCATAGGTCTTCCTGGCGTATTCGTCTGCCTGATATTCGAATTGCCTGGAGAGGTAATTCATCGCCAGGCCCGTAAGCTGGGAGATTGGACTGTAAAGGAGGGCAAAACCCACCAGGGCTGCGTGAAAACTGGGCTGTTCAACGCCAATGGCCCCGGACACCTCCGGATGATTAATGAAGAGGGAGAGGATAAAGAGGGTCAGCCCGGTCAGGGCTGTGGAGACCACGAGGTTGTAAATAATATGACGTCTTTTGTAATGTCCGACCTCATGGGCCAGTACGGCCACGATCTCTTCCTCTTCCAGGTCCTCGATCAGGGTGTCGTAGAGAGTAACCCTTTTCTCCCTGCCAAATCCTGAAAAATACGCATTGGCCTTGGTAGACCTCCTGGACCCGTCGATCACGAAGATTTTTTCCAGTTCAAAACCGACCTTTTCAGCATAGTTCTGTATCCTTTGCCTCAGTGAGCCTTCCTGCAGGGGTTTCTGTTTGTTGAACAGGGGTACGATGAGTTTGCTGTAGAAAAGGTTCATAAAGAGGGTGAAGACCGCTATCAAACCCCAGGCATAGAGCCAGAAGGAACGGCCGGTCCACTCATAGAACAGGATGACCAGCGCCAGCATCCCGCCTCCAAGTACTCCCAGCAAGATCCATCCCTTTATTTTATCTGTGAGGAAGAGCTTCAGGTTGCTCTTGTTGAATCCGAACCGCTCTTCGATAACAAAGGTTTTGTAATAAGAGAAAGGGGTCATCAGCAGGTCACTGCCCAATGCGATGATCCCAAAGAAGAGCAAGGCCATGCCGATAGGTTCTTCCGTGATCCCCCTCACTACCTGGTCTACCCACTGGAAGCCACCCAGCAACAGGAAAGAGAGGAGCAGGATAATGGAAAAGCTTGATGTGAAGAGACCAAAGGAGTAATTGGCCTTTTTGTAGGCCTGGGACCTTGCGTACTCCTCCGGGTCGTATACATCGGACAATTCCGGAGGAATGGGCTTTGCGAAGCTCCTCGTATTGAGATAGTCCATCGCAGACTCCACGAGGAATTCGAGGATCAGGATGGCAATGATCAGGTAAAACAGGGAGGAACTGTTCATATTCGGGACTGAAAGGAAGTTACAGGGCAGGGGAAGAAAGCTGCCTTTTAGCCTCAAAGATAAGGATTGCAGCCGAGACGGAAACGTTCATGGAATCGATCTGCCCTTCCATCGGGATGACCACCCGGGCATGCGCACGGTTTGCCCATTCCTCAGACAAACCGGTGGATTCGGTTCCTACGGCGATGGCACATCCTCCCGTATAATTTGCTTCCGTATATGGGATGGCGCCGGTCAGTGTGGCAGCAAATACACGGATCCGATGCTGTTCCAGGAATGCGAGGACCTCTGAAGTACTGGCGGCGGCCATAGGAACGGTAAAGAGGCACCCCACGCTCGAACGGATCGTATTGGGATTGTAGAGATCCCCTTTTGGGTCGGCTATGATAACAGCATCCAATCGGGCCGCATCGGCAGTTCTTAGCAGGGCTCCCAGGTTCCCTGGCTTCTCCACTGCCTCGGCCACCAGTATCAACGGGTCTTTTGGTAAGACCAGGCTATCCAGGCTGTGGTCCTTTGTTTTGGCTATGGCCAGAACGCCTTCTGTTTTTTCCCTGTAGGCCAGTTTTTGGTACACTTCTTTGGAGATCTCGATGATCTCAATATTTGCTGATTGGCCTACCAACATCTGAATTGCTTCCAGGACCGGAAAGAGCTCGGGATAGACCAGCACGGTATCGATGCGGTAGCCCCCCAGGATTGCCATGGACAATTCGCGCTGGCCTTCCAGGACGAATAACCCGGTCTTATCCCGTTCCCTGTTCTTATGCTTGAGCTGTATAACCTTGCGTATCAGGGGGTTCTGTAGGCTGCTGATCTTTTTGACACTTTGCATGGAGACAAAAATAGGGGAAACTGTAAATTTATGTTCTTATCCCCGACGAATTAATAAATAGTAGTTATCATGCACAGACCCTTATTATGGATATGGGCTTTCGTCCTGCTGAGTTGCGGTGAGATTCCCAAAAAAGAAAACCGGAACGATGATCAAACAGCTGAGGATAGCCCGGTCAGCGATACACGCTATCCTCAGGCCCTGGAAAAGGTTTTTCAGGTACATGGTGGGCTGGATACCTGGAAGCAACAGCGATACCTGAGTTACGAGATTCCAAAGGATTCGGGTGTGGAGAGACATCATATCAACCTCTATTCAAGAGAAGATCTCGTCGAAACAGACACCTACAAAATGGGTTATGACGGGAAGGATGTCTGGATCTGGGACCCAGGGCAACAATATAAAGGAGACCCAGTGTTCTATCACAACCTTATGTTCTATTTCTACGCCATGCCCTTTGTGCTGGCCGATCCCGGCATACAGTACTTCGAGATTGAACCTTTGGCTTTTAACGGAAAAGAATATCCCGGTATCGGGATCCGGTACTATGACGGGGTAGGGACCTCCCCCAAAGACGAATATTTTCTTCACTACGACCCGCAATCTTATGAAATGGCCTGGTTGGGGTATACGGTCACCTACAGGACCGGTGTTCCTTCTGAGGATGTGCACTGGATCCGCTATGACGACTGGATCTCCGTTTCGGGCCTGAGATTGCCCGGCTCTATGACCTGGTATTCCGCAGAGGATGGATTGCCCGTTTCAGAGAGGAATACTGTGAAATTTCAGGAAATCGTACTGAGTGAAACCCCGGCAGATCCATCCGTGTTCGCCATGCCTGAGGGAGGAGAGAAAAGAGAACCTGCCAAAGCAGGGGAGTAAAAAAAGAAGGGGGCCGTCCAGCCCCCTTTTACTTTATCAATCTGCGTTGTATTTTCCCATATACCGCTTCCAGAGTTCCGTCTGATGCGTTTCCAGGGAGATCTCCCGCCCATCTATAAAGGCGTGCGTGAGCTGATTTCCCCTCATGTCCAAAGCATCCCCATCCGAAATAAAGAAGGTCGCGCTTTTTCCCCGTGCCAGGGTACCGTAGCTGTTATCGATCCCCAGGATCTTTGCGGTATTTCCACTGATCAACTGAAGAGCCACTTCCTTATCGAGTCCCTGACCCACCACCTGTCCGGCGTAGAAAGGCAGGTTCCTGGTCTGGAAATTCGAAGCCTCCGCATTTTGCAGAGCTACCAGCAAACCGGCGTCCACGAGCATTTTGGGAAGCTTATAGGTAAAATCATAATCGTCATCATCGAATTCGGGGAGGCTGTGCGTAAAATTCACCAGGACGGGAATATCGTTCTTTTTGAGAAAGTCGGTTACCCTGTAGGCGTGATATCCTCCTACCAGGATCACTTTTTTCACCCCGGCCTCCTTAAGGGCAGTGATGGCATCCACGATCTGTTTTTCATTCTGAGCGTACACGTACAGCCGTTTAGATCCGTCAAAAAGGCCCTGTGAAGCTTCGAAGGCAGGGTTCACTGTAGTTCCCTGTCCATTGCCATAAACCCTGGCATTCTTCAGGAAGGAAGTCACTTCCTCCACCTGGTCCTGGTACTCCTTGTTGGGCTGGTACCCGCGGGATTCACCCAGCCACCAGCGTCCACGCCTGAAGGTGTTTGGCCAGTTAAGGTGGATCCCGTCATCGACTTTTACGGCCGCGTCCTCCCAGTTCCAAGCGTCGAATTGCACGATGGAGGAGGTCCCTGAGATCCGTCCCCCCTGGGGGGTGACCTGGCCAAGGAGAACTCCGTTGGGTCTCATGCTCTCCACCACCTTCGACTCTGCGTTATACGCAATAAGACTTCGTACGTGGGGGATCAGGCTGCCGATCTCATCCTGGTCGTCACTGGCCCTGACTGCATTGATCTCAATGAGTCCAAGCGACTTGCCGGGAGCAATGAATCCCGGATAGATGTGTTTCCCCTGGGCATCGATCACCCTTCCCATGGGGTTTACGCCTGATCCGAGGGCTGTAATTTTTCCATTTTCAAAGATCAGGGTGCAGTTCTCAATGACCGAGCCATCCCCAATATGGGCCGTGGCACCGGTCACGGAAATGATTTCGGTCTGTGCCGGCGCAGGGGTCTGTTGTCCCTGAATGTTAGGATAGAAACCTATCATCAGAGCTATTGCGATATATCTTATATTTTTCATAGTGCTCATATTATAAAGTGTCACAATTGAATCTTTCTTTCTTTCGCTGCTCAGGGCGCTGCATCTTGCCGCCTCCGTTCTTCTCGTCTATCATCATCTTCACCAGCTGACTGCGTTCCTTTTTGATCTCCTCCCTCAGGGCCTTATCCTGCTCGAGGTCGAAATAGGTAACTCCTTGAATGATGGTCTTTTCTGCCTTCGCATATACAGACATGGGGTGGGCGTTCCACAGGACCAGGTCGGCTTCCTTCCCCTCCTTGATACTGCCTACCCTGTCATCTATATGCAGGAGCTTTGCGGGGTTTAGGGTCACCGTCTTCCAGGCTTCCTCTTCAGACATCCCGCCATATTTTATGGTCTTGCCGGCTTCCTGGTTGAGTCGCCTCGACATCTCCGCATCGTCACTGTTGATCGCCACGGTCACCCCCTGACTCGCCATGATGGCCGCATTGTAGGGGATGGCGTCATTCACTTCGAATTTGTAGGCCCACCAGTCGCTGAAAGTGGATCCCCCAACCCCGTGTGCAGCCATCTTATCAGCTACTTTGTAGCCTTCCAGGATGTGGGTAAAGGTGTTGACCCTGAAGCCGAATTGTTCGGCCACTTTTATCAACATATTGATCTCGCTTTGCACATAGGAATGGCAGCTGATAAAGCGCTCCCCGTTGAGGATCTCGGCCAGTACCTCCATCTCCTCGTCATAGCGATAAGGTTTACCACTTTTCTTTAAAGCGTCGTATTCCTTGGCCCTCTGGAAGTAATTCACAAAGACCTGTTCCACTCCCATACGGGTCTGGGGGAATCGGGAATCACTGCTCCAGTTGCTCTGTTTTACATTTTCACCCAGGGCGAACTTGATAAACTTCGGGGAATTTTCGAAGATGAGTTTATCTGCGGATTCCCCCCATTTAAGCCTGAGGATGGCCGACCTCCCCCCAATGGGGTTGGCAGAACCGTGCAAGAGTTGTACGGTGGTCACGCCCCCCGCCAGGTTGCGGTACAGGTCCATGTCCGTAGGGTCTACCACGTCGGTCATCTTGACTTCCGCAGAAGAGTTCTGACCGGCTTCGTTGATGGCTAGACCGGCGATATGGCTGTGCTCGTCTATGATACCCGCCGTCAGGTGCTTTCCACTGGCATCGATCACTTTCGCACTGCCTGCACTGAGGTTCTTCCCGATCCTGGCGATCTTCCCGTTCCTCACGAGTACATCGGTGTTCTCGAGGATCCCATCCGCTTCACCGGTCCAGACCGTTGCGTTACGGAAGAGCATATCCTCCGACGTTTTCTTCTGGGCATAGCCGTATCCCACGTTGGGGAATTTAACGGGCATCACTACCGGGGCTTCCGGAGTATTTTCTTTCTTGTCGGTGGATTTCGCTTCAGGACCTTCTTTTT
This sequence comes from Muriicola jejuensis, assembly GCF_010671595.1. Taxonomy (GTDB): domain Bacteria; phylum Bacteroidota; class Bacteroidia; order Flavobacteriales; family Flavobacteriaceae; genus Muriicola; species Muriicola jejuensis. The sequence continues at coordinate 388,707 of NZ_JAABOP010000002.1, forward strand.
TTATGGCCGTGAAAGTGGTGTCTCCCCCATCGGGTAGCAAAACCCTTCCATTGAGATTATCCTGATCGGCAGTGATCCGCGATGTCATCCTGTAGATGTCCTTCTCGGGGGTGGTCAGGGCGAGGGTCACCCAGTCGCCGTCATAGGTGAATTTGGTGTCTATTTTTATGGTATCCCTCTTTATCTCGGCCTTGGGTTTGGAAGGCTCCCCGGAGATACTGAGCTCATAGGCGGTTGCGCCCACCCTCAGGTCATAGGTGCCCCTTATGTCTTTCTGGTCCATTGGGTTTACCATGTGCTTTTGCCCCTGTACCCAATTCTCATACAGGGTGGTTTCCTTGTCGAACACATTCCCGGAAGTGATGAGGAAATTTGCGTAACGTCCGGGTTGGAGGGAACCGATGAGGTCTGATTTGCCAAGGAGGGAAGCCGGTACGGTAGTGAGGGCTTCCAGGGCCTTGGTTTCGGAAAGGCCGTAAGTGATGGCTTTTGAGAGCTTATCCTTGAGTTCTGACGGACTTTTAAGTTCGTGTAGGGTAAAGCTGAAAGCGATCCCCATATCCGCCAAAACCTTGGGGTTGGAGGGGGCCTGGTTCCAGAATCTCATGTCCTTGAGGGCTACATAATCTGCCTGGAAAGGATCTGACACGTCATAGGCATCGGGAAAGTTCAGCGGGATGATCAACCTGGCATTGGTCGCTTTGATGTCGTCTATCATCTCAAACTCGTTCCCTCCTCCTAGTATAGCGTACTGAATTCCAAAGGTATCCCCGATCTTATCTGCCCTCAGGACGTTCCCGGCATTGCCGGCCGAAAAGATCTGAACCATGCCTCTATTCTCGATCAGGGCTTCCAGTGACCGGTCTTTGGTGTTGACCATGCCCTTCTGGTACCAGGCAGCATCGTTGTACATCTGCCTGAGCAGGGCCATGGCGCCCATGAGGGAGGTCGGATAGGATTGCTCTTTCAGTATACTCTTTTCAAATGAGAAGTACTGGGCCGAATTGTCGTCTATGATCCTCTCGGCGTCATTTCCCTCTGCCCTCAGGGCGATCAGGACCCCGGTACCCCTTGCGATACCGTCCTGTATGTGGGAATTGACTACCCCAAAACCGGCTTCGCGCAGCGATTTGGCACTTTTATCATCGTATTTAAAGGCATTAATGGCGTCTGCTTCAGGCATGATGTGATCATTCCAGTAAAACCCTTCACGGGAGGGATCGTACTGGGCGGATCTGCCACCCCGCGATGGCCTTTTAGGCTGCTCCACGCCAAAAGAGGAGTAGGCATCTATAAAGGAAGGATAGACGTACTTGCCTTCAAGGTCTATCTGAACCGTATTCGGAGGTATGCTCACGGTTTTTCCCACGGAAACTACCTTTCCATTGCGGATAAGCAGGGTCCCGTCCTCGATGACCTGGGTGGGACTCACATAAATGCGAGCATGGGTAAGTGCTGTGTAGTTGTTGTTCTCAGCCTTTACTCCGTCATTCTTTGGGAAGTAATCCTGTGAGAACAGGGAAAATGTACTCACCCAGGCAAGGGCCAGTACAAAGTACTTCATTTTCATAAGTGCCTTGATTTTTAGTTAGCGGCTAAATTTAAAGGAACTGTTAGGAAATGCCCTCTTCTTAATTTTTTTTTAACATTAAAGAGGCGTTGCGTATTTACTCGCCTGAATTTAGAGAGGTGTTGTTTCGTGGTATGCGACCAGCAGGGAGACCACCAGGTTGTAGCTCCGGATTCCCTCGGCCTGGTTGTTGGCCTTTAGGAAGGCGTTGAAAGACATTTTAAAAATGGGCTCCAGCGGATTCTCATAAGCCGTCCAGAAATCACGTAGTTCCTCAAAATCCTTTTTGATTCCGGGGTGCACTTTTGAATAGGCTTCCTTGAAAAGGGATTCATCGAGCATCCTGAGTTCGGACAGACAATACCCCAGGGCATAGGAGAGTGCGGCATAGTGTATACGGGGGTCACTGTGGTTCAACGCGGCCAGGTACCCTATAAAGTTGGCCTCGTTCTCAGCAGCATAACCTAATTGGTGGGCGATCTCGTGGCAGCTGACCACAGGGAACCTGAACATGGGGATCTTTTGGTTTACCTGCGCCTCGAGGGTAAAGGGATTTAGGTAACCGCCGTACCCCATATAGGTAAGGGCCAGGCTGTAGATCGATCCCTTGAGGCTGGGGTTGGGGTACCTGAAATCCGAATGGCCTGCTGGCAGGGGACGGTACTCGGCTCCGACCATTTTGAAGACCTCCTGATGCCGAAAAGGAAATCGCACCTGAATACTGTCTGACCCCGTCAGTTCTTGCTGGAGCTGATTGGTCTTCTCGACCAGTATGGAAGTAAATTCTGAGAGTTCTTCAGTAGTACATGTATCCCGCAATCCCAGGGTTTGATACAAAGGTTGCCTGTAATAGTTCAAGCCCCACAACAGGTGGAAAGAAAAGTAGGCAATAGACAGTACAGCTGTGAGATCTCTGAGGAAGGAGAGCGGTTTTGTGCGGATCCGCAGCCGGTGTTTGTAGAGATACCTGAGGGAAATAAAGAGCAGCAGGGTGTACAATATATCTCCCAGGGAGAAGGGTATCCAGCCGTAGGCCCATCTGATGGCAGAGGAGATCAGCGGATAGACCCCCCGACTGTAGTATTTCTCTATGATTTCCGGATACTCCCTGATCCAGCGTATCAGAAGGATCTGAAGGGGAAGGGAAAGGGCAATAGCATTTTTCAGCCGGTAATTCATGGGGGTAAATTTACCCAAATTTACAAGCCCGTTTCAAGAGCACTGCGTATTTTTGGACCTCAGACTAAAATTTCACCATGGATATAAGACTCTTAGAACCCGCTTCGGTATGGAAGTATTTTGGGGAACTCAATGCGGTGCCCAGACCCTCAAAGAAGGAAGAACGCGTCATCGCCTTTATGCTCGATTTCGGCAAGTCCCTCGGCCTCGAAACTTTTAGGGACAGAGTAGGCAATGTGATCATCAGAAAACCGGCGACGCAAGGCATGGAATCCCGTAAAACGGTCGTGCTCCAATCCCATCTCGATATGGTCCACCAGAAGAACAACACCACCGATTTCAATTTTGAAGAGCAGGGAATAGAAATGTATGTAGACGGGGACTGGGTAAGGGCCAGAGGCACGACCCTGGGGGCCGATAACGGTATGGGGGTGGCCGCTATCATGGCCGTTCTGGCGAGTAAGGATATCCCGCATCCTTCTCTGGAAGCCCTGTTTACCATCGATGAAGAGACGGGGATGACAGGGGCAAAGGGACTGGAAAGCGGGGTGCTCAAAGGGGAGATTTTATTGAATCTAGACACGGAGGAAGACGATGAGATCGACATCGGTTGCGCAGGTGGCATCGATGTGACCGCCTCAGGGACCTACCCTCAAAAAGACCTTCCCCAGGGGGCAAAGACTTACCGACTGCTGGTTAAGGGTCTCCAGGGAGGCCATAGCGGGATGGATATCCACCGGGGTCTGGGTAATGCCAATAAGATCCTGAACAGGTTGTTGTACACCGCGTCCCTGGCCGGGGAACTTCACCTCGGCGAGATCGATGGGGGTGGCCTGAGGAATGCCATACCCCGGGAGAGCACTGCTTATTTCGGACTGACCCAAGGCAATGAGCAGGTACTGAAGGTCATGAATGACCTGAGTGTAGACATCCGGAAGGAACTCGAACCCACAGAGCCCAACCTGCAGATCCTCGTTGAATCTTATATGTACGCAGGTCAGGTAATGGAGAAAAAGGACTTTGATATGCTGCTCAGGGCCGTTTACGGGGTGCACAACGGCGTATTTGCCATGAGCAGGGCCATTGACGGACTGGTAGAAACGTCAAATAACCTTGCCCGCGTGGAGGTAAGGGATGGGGTCATTTCGATTAACTGCCTCACCCGTTCTTCGGTAGACTCGGCAAAAATGGACCTAGCCCACGGCCTTACTTCTGTCTTTTCCCTCGCGGGATACGAGGTGAATCTCAGCGGCGACTACCCGGGATGGACTCCGGATCCGGATTCGGAGATCCTGAAGGTCCTCATTGAAAAATACAAAGTGTTATTTCATGAGGAACCCCGTGTGGTCTCCTGTCATGCGGGCCTGGAATGCGGGATCCTGGGCGGCCATTACCCGGGCATGGATATGATCAGTTTCGGACCTACCATCAAAGGGGCCCATTCCCCTGATGAAAAGGTACAGATCTCCTCAGTTCAGAAATTCTGGAAGTTTCTCAAGAAAATCCTGGAAGAAATTCCTGAGGCCTGATCAAAAAAAATCCCCGCCAAAGCGAGGAATATTTTTATTCACCGTAAATCCCGGTGATCTCCAGATCGAAGACCAGATCGGCATTGGGAGGAACCGGCCCAAGACCCTGTTGACCGTAGCCCAGATGTGGCGGAATGAAGACCCTGATCTTGTCTCCCACCTTCATGGTAAGCAGGCCTTCCTTAAACCCGGAGATCAGGTTGGCTTCCATGCTGTAAGTCATGGGGAAGGGCTCGTAACCGCCACCCATTTTCCTTTTGGGATCGAAAACCTGGTACTTCCTGGCGATCTCCTCATAATTGCTGTCGAAGAGGTCCCCGTTTTCCAGATACCCGGCATAATTGACCAGGACCTGTTGTCCTATCTTGGGCTTTTCTCCGGTCCCTTCTTCGATGACCATCAGCTTAAGCCCCGAAGGTAAGGCCTGAATCTCGTTCTTTTGGGAGGCGATCTCATTCGCCAGATCCTCTTTCATCTTTTCAAAGGCTGCAATCTCAGCTTCCTCTTCCGCGAAATAATCACTCATGATCTTGACGGCATCGAAATTCCTGGCCTCCTTGCCGTTCCGAATGATCTCTATTTTATTCATTACCACATCCACCAGGGGTTTATCCCGTTCATCAGTTTCAACGATCCCTATGGAATCCACCACATCCATGCCTTCCACGACTTCCCCGAATACGGTGTGCTTCCCGTCGAGCCAAGGGGTGGGTTTCAGGGTGATAAAGAACTGACTCCCGTTGGTTTTAGGCCCGCCGTTGGCCATGGACAGGACCCCGGCCCTGTCATGCCTGAGAGAATCTACGATCTCGTCCTTGAACCGGTATCCGGGATTCCCCATACGTGTTCCCGTAGGATCTCCTCCCTGTATCATAAAATCTTCCATGACCCTGTGGAAAAGCACCCCGTCATAGTACCTTTTCTCCTTGTACTGTTCGCTGACAAATGGGTTCGTTCCCTCGGCCAGGGAAATGAAGTTGGCGACGGTGACAGGGGTTTTCTCGTGCTCCAGTTTAACGATGATATCTCCTTTGGAGGTTTTGATATCCGCAAAGAGACCATCCCCCAGATGGGTGTACTGGCTCGACTTGCAGCCCATGAGGGTGATCATTAATGCGGTAACTAGGATAAGTGTGTTTTTCATGTTTCTGTTCATTTAGGGTATTTTGTTTTCTGTATCCCGTTCGATCCCGATGATAGTAATCACGGCCTTCAGGGGTGCATTTACACCGATCTTATTTTTATCCCCCAGATAGCCGTAGCCGAGGGAGGAAGGAAATAAGAAGATGGCTGTTTCCCCTTCCTTCAGGAGTTTTATGCTGTTGCGCAGGCCGGGAAAGAGTTCCTGCTTGTCTACCTTGTAGGTCTGCAGTCCGATCTCCTCCCGGGAATAGATCGTATCATTGTCCAGGGTAAGCAGCGCATAGGTAAAGCGGACCAGGTCATCCGTCTTCGGGGTGTATTCCGCGACCTCGTTCTTCATTTCATAGGCGTACCAGCTGCCCGCTGCCGTAGGGAAATACTCCCGGAGGCTGTCTTGCTGGATGAGCATACGGATCTGTTCCTCTTCCAGGGCCAGCAATTTCTTATTCCGTTCCACGGACTCCTTCATAAAAGAGCCCGATTTCACCTTGACGGGCTTTCTGGGTTCCGGACCCTCGCAGGACAGTATAGTCAAAAGGATCAATAAGGACAGGATCTTCCTCATGTGGTCAGTTGGTTTTTGTGTTTTTTGACGAGGCTTCGGAAATAGGCTACTGTCTCTTCCAGGGTCTGCTCGCTTCTTCCCCCTGCTGCGTTGGTGTGGCCACCACCGTTAAAGTAGGATCGGGCGAATTCGTTCACGGAAAAATCGCCTACAGACCGAAAAGAGATCTTGATAATGCCTTCATCCCGGTTCTCTATAAAGATCACCGCCATGCGGATACCGGCCAGGGTGAGGCCGTAATTCACAAACCCCTCCGTGTCGCCTTTCCTGAATTGGTACTGGTCAAGCTCGTCCTGACTCAGGGTGATGTAGGCCGTATTGTATTCCTCCAGGATCACCATATTGTTGAGCGCACATCCCAACAGGTGGAGTCTTGACGGGGTATTGGTGTCAAAGATAAGCCGGTGGATCTCTGAACTCCTGGCTCCTTTCTCCATCAGGAAGGCAGCCACGCGATGCGTTTCACTGGAGGTGGAAGCGTACTTGAAGGAACCCGTATCCGTGAGTATGCCGGCGTAAAGACAATCCGCGATCTGAGAACTTATACTCCCTTTTTCTCCCAGAGCATCCAGGGTGTGGAAGACCATTTCGCAGGTTGAACTCATGGCAGGATCTGAATACATCACGGTGGCGTAGTCGGCCGGACTCTGATGATGGTCGATCATGACAAAGGGGCTCTGAAGGCCCTTCAGGGTCTCATACATATCACCAACCCTTGTTAAATCGTTGAAATCCACCGTAAAGATCAGGTCAGAACGCTTCAGCAAATCAGAGGCCATGGACTCCTGTTTCTCGAAGTTGAGCACGGAATCCGTCCCGGGCATCCATTTCAGGAACTCAGGGTAGTCATTCGGACTGATCACCCTGGTGTTATGTCCTTTCAGGTTCAAAAAGTGATATAAGGCCAGGGCCGCTCCAATGGCGTCTCCGTCTGGGTTCTTGTGGGGAACGACCGCTATTTTTTTCGGGGTGCTAAGCAGGTCCTTCAGGGCCCTGACATCGGCTGAATTCATGGGTGCAAAGATAAGACTATTTGCATAAACTCGACGTCCTCCTGAGAAAGATCGTATCGACCTGCACCTGCCCTTCCCGCCTGGCGGAGTTCCTCTATAAATCGATTCAGACCCTTTTAAAGAGGTCCCTGTTGCCTTACCTTTACCTTAAAATCAACGTATGAAGAGATTCCTGTTCCTCCTGACAATCACTTTCCTTCTAGTCAGTTGCAAATCCGTGCCAACAGTGGAGAGTGGACCACAAGTACCGGGCGATTTCACCATCGCCTTTGGATCCTGCAATAAGCATACTTTGCGAAACAGACTCTGGGACGACGTGTTGGCAGCCAGACCCGATGTCTGGATCTGGGGAGGTGATATCGTCTATGCAGATACCCCTGACACGGCCCGGATCGCAGCCATGTACACCGCTCAGAAAGAGGTTCCCGGATATAGTTCCATCCTTAAAGAGATACCGGTCATCGGGACATGGGATGACCACGATTACGGCCTCAACGACGGGGGTGTGGAATTTGAATCCAAAAAAGGCAGTCAGCAGGTTTTCCTCGATTTCCTGGGGGTAGGGGATGACGATACTAGGCGGGCGAGGGAAGGGGTGTATGCATCCCATGATTACCCCCAGCCGGAAGGCAAGGTGAAAGTACTTGTCCTGGATACCCGGTATTTCAGGACAGCTTTGACGCCATCCGTAGAAAAAGGCAGGAGGTACCAGCCCGGGACCTATGGGGAAGGTACGATATTGGGGGAGGCGCAGTGGGAATGGCTTAAAGAAGAACTGAATAACTCGGACGCAGATTTTAACGTAATCGTAAGCAGTATACAGGTGCTTTCCGCCCAGCACGGTTTTGAGACCTGGGGAAATTTTCCCCATGAGGTAGACCGACTGGGGAAAGTCATTGCGAATTCGGGCGCCAGGGGGGTCATCATTTTGTCCGGAGACCGTCATATTTCTGAGTTCTCCAGGATCGAACGGGAAGACCTGGACTATCCTCTTGTGGATTTTACGAGTAGCGGGCTAACACATGTGTATACAGCCTATTCAGGGGAGCCCAACCCTTACCGGGTGGGGGAAGTAGTTTCCGAAAGGAGTTTCGGATTATTGCGGTTCGATCTTGAGGGCAAACGGGTTCATTTTCAGATCGTGGGGGATGAAGGAAAAGTATTGGGTGAACTTACACAGCAGTATTAATGTTGTAGGTTGCAAATAGATAGCGTACTTTTGCCGAAAATTTTTTTAGAATGACAGGAAACAGAACCTTTACCATGATCAAACCCGACGCCGTGGAGAACGGCCATATCGGGCCCATCCTGGAGAAAATCACTTCTGCCGGATTCAAGATCATCGCCATGAAATATACCCAACTGAGCAAGAGGGATGCGCGTGAATTTTACGCAATCCACAGAGAAAGGCCCTTTTTCGATGAACTGGTCGATTTTATGACCAGGGGTCCAATAGTTTCTGCCATCCTCGAAAAGGACAATGCCGTGGAGGATTTCAGGGCCTTGATAGGCGCTACCAACCCGGCTGAAGCCGCTGAAGGAACGATCAGGAAACTCTATGCAAAGGATATTGGTGAAAATGCCATTCATGGGTCTGACAGCGATGAGAATGCCGCCATCGAAGGGGCTTTCCATTTCTCAGGCAGGGAGATCTATTGATCTTTGTGAATAATACCAAAAGAGAAGGCTTCCGGATAAGGGAAGCCTTTTTTCGTTTTAGGAATGTGGTATCAGCGGAGTACGATCTTGCTGACGACTTCCCGTCCCAGCTCTTCATTCAACAATTCTACGATCTTCGATTTCCCCAGGCTGAGTTCCTCTCTTAGCACCGAGGAGGAAAGTGACACGTACAGGGTATCTTCCCTGAGTTCTACGGCCGTAGTGTAATGATTCACCCCATTACCCATCAGGGAGGCCCACGCCTCTCTGACCTTGACCTTGTCGAGGCCTTTTTGCAGCTTGTTGGAGGAGATGAATTCCTGAAGGGCCTCTCCCAGCGTTATATTGTTCTTCTTACGAACCATCCTCATCCAGGTTTATGGGTTCATACCGACTATAAATATAACGAATCTGGTCGGCATTGATGACCGTAAAGTTAGTGGGTGTCAGGGTTTCTATCTTTTCCTCCCACGCGCTCATCTGGTTCCTGTATTCCATAAAATAGATGCCATCCCTCCTTGAAAGGGTAAACTCCTCTGCGTCATCCGAGGTGATGAAACTCCCATCTGGAAGGGGTTGCACTTTTTTCCTGTAACCGGCCATTCCGGAGGTCTCAATGTAATCGACGGTCGTGTTCAGGTCGTATTTCTTGCTGTCACCGGAGGGAAAGACCACTTCCCGGATCTCCCAGTATCCATCGAGGAATCCAAGGTCTTCGGGTTTCACTTCCTGCCTGCAGGAAAGGATAAAAAATAAAATCAGGAAGGTACAGATAGGTCTCATACTACAAAGGAAACATTTTATAAGACTGGTGAATTTCTTTGATGATCTTTTCTGTGCGATCTGCATGCGTATCGCTGATGAAGATCTGCCCGAAATTTTCGTCTTCCACCAGAGAAATGATGTGGGCAACCCTGTGCTCATCGAGCTTGTCGAAAATATCGTCGAGGAGGAGGATAGGAGTGGTGCGTGTCCTTTTTTTCAGGAGGTGGAATTGTGCGAATTTCAGGGCGATCAGGAAGGATTTCTGTTGTCCCTGACTGCCGAATTTCTTGATGGGATAGGTCTCTATCTCAAAGTCGAGGTCATCCTTGTGCACTCCTACGCTGGTGTACTGCAGTGCCCGGTCGCGTTCCAGGTTGGCCGAGAGGAGTTCGGTTAGGGAAGCCTCGTGCAGTCCGGAGTTGTAGACGAGGTTAACGATCTCATTGCCCCCGGATATCAATGCGTACTGCTCCCTGAAGACCGGTACGAAATTTTTGAGGAAATCCGCTCGTTTCCGGTAGATATGCTGCCCGTGAAGCTCGAGTTGCTGATTGTAAATCTCCAGGGTGTCTGCGTTAAAGGTGCGGTTTGTGGCAAAGTATTTTAGGAGGGCATTCCTTTGAGAAACGGCCTTCTGATAGGTCATCAGGGCATGAAGGTATTCGGGATCCGACTGGGAGATGACCCCATCCATGAACTTCCTCCGGGTTTCACTGCCTTCAATGATCAGGTCCCGGTCTGCCGGGGAGATGATTACCAGGGGCAGCAGCCCGATGTGTTCAGAAAGCTTGTCGTAAGCCTTCCCGTTGCGTCTTATGACTTTCTTGACATTGCGTTTGAGGGAACACACGATCTTCTCTTCCCTTCCATTGAGCAGGAAATTGCCCTCTATGACAAAGAAATCCTCCCCGTGCCGGATGTTCTGGGTTGCGATAGGGTTGAAGTAGCTCTTGCCAAAGGAAAGGTGGTAGATGGCATCGAGCATGTTCGTCTTTCCCCTGCCATTGTTGCCCACAAAGCAATTGATCTTCGAATCGAAATCACATTCGATATCGCTGAAGTTCTTGTAGTTGAGGAGGGAAATTTTTTGGAGATGCATGAAAAGAGGTATTCAAAGTGGGTTTTCCAACCCAATCCGGATCAAAAATAACAAATAAATACCCTACGGTTTTCGATAAAAACTTTATTTTTGCGCGATCAATTAGAGGAACTATGGCAACATACAAGAAGCGGGGTTACAAGCCGAGGAACAAGGAAGAAGAAAAAGCCCTGGCAGAACAGGGAAGCACCACTGCAGAGGTATTCAGCGCCCTGGACGAAAGCGCTTCCAAATCGGAGCAATGGGTGGCCAGGAACCAGAACTACATCCTCGGGGTGATCGGCGTCATCGCTGTGGCCGTTCTTGGATATCTGGGGTATAGCCAGTTCGTCCAGCAACCGAGGAATGCGAGTGCCGCCAATGAGATGCTCTATCCGAACCGCTATTTCAATGAGGCCCTTCAAAACACGGCAGAAAAGGATTCCCTTTTCCTGCTGGCTCTCAATGGGGCCGAAGGAAAATACGGCTATCTCGACATCATAGAGGAATATTCAGGTACCCCTTCCGCCAACATCGCGACCTACGCGGCCGGTATGGCCTATAAGGAACTGCAGCAGTACGACAAGGCCATTGAATATTTAGAGCAGGTAAAACCGGATGAGGAGATCACAGCAGCCCTCGCCCTGGGAGGTATAGGAGATGCCTTCCTCCAGTTGGGCCAGACTGGGGATGCCCTTGGTTATTATGAAAAGGCGCTTGCCGAAGATGACAATACTCTTACGACTCCGAGATTTCTTTACAAAGCCGGCATCGCAGCCCTGGAATTGGAGCAAAAGGATAAGGCGCTGAAATACTTTCAGCGCATCAAGGACGATTACCCGGATGCCGAAGAGGCCCGTACGATAGATGCCTTTATCGGGATGGCCCAAACCCAGTAGGCATGGCCACGGCTAACAAGAACCTTTCCCATTACGACAAGGACCAATTACCCGATGCGACCGACATGGAGATAGGGATCGTCGTTTCCGAGTGGAACGATGCTATTACGGAAGGCCTGTATCAGGGAGCGCTTGCTACCCTTTTGGAGTGTGGAGTAAAAGAAACGCGGATCACCCGCTGGAACGTTCCGGGAAGTTTTGAACTGACCTTTGGCTGTAAGAAGATGATCGAGGAGGTTGGCCCGGATGCGGTGATCGCAATCGGCAGTGTGATCCGGGGAGAGACCAAGCATTTCGATTTTGTATGCAGTGCAACCGCCCAGGGAATCAAGGACCTCAATGTCCTCACGGATACTCCCGTCATCTTTTGTGTTCTGACCGATGACACCCTGCAACAGGCTAAGGACCGAAGCGGAGGGAAACACGGCAACAAAGGAACGGAGGCCGCCATCGCCGCCATCAAGATGGCATGCCTGGGCACTTAGATCTTTCCCGGACTTACCACCTCTGTTAACAATTTTTGGGACGCATCCTGCCGCACTTTTTTTATATTTAAGTACTTTTGGGGGAGGAGCGATATGGGACGATTTACGAGACTGCGGAAGAACAAGAAATTCAACTACTCACCTAAATATTTCGATGACAAAGGGGAGGGTAGTCCTTATAAGATTGAGCGCAAACTCGACCGGTACCGCACCACCACGGATTCCCCCGGGGGAATAAAGTCGCGTTGGAGTGCCGCCATGTCAGACCTCCGAAGGAATGCAGACAGGAATTACAAACTCCGGTTCCTCCTTATTCTCGCCATCCTGATCTTTATCGTCCTGTACCTCATCGATTTTGATATTTCCATCTTTATCCCCGAATAATGGCAGACCTCATCCATCTATTGCCGGACCATGTAGCCAACCAGATCGCGGCCGGGGAGGTTGTACAGCGACCTGCCTCTGTGGTCAAGGAACTGCTGGAGAATGCCGTAGATGCCGGGGCCACCGAAATAGAACTCATCGTGAAGGATGGGGGCAAGGCCCTGATACAGGTGGTGGATAACGGGAGCGGAATGAGCGAGACGGATGCGCGCATGAGTTTTGAGCGGCATGCGACCTCAAAGATCCAAAGTGCAGAGGACCTGTTTGAACTGCACACCAAGGGTTTCAGGGGAGAGGCCCTGGCCTCCATAGCGGCAATCGCCCATGTAGACATGCAGACCAGGCCGGCTGAGGACGAGGTGGGTACACATATACGGATAGAAGGGAGCAAGGTGGTTTCACAGCAGGCGGAGGTTTGCCCCAAAGGGACCTCCATCTCGGTTAAGAATTTGTTTTTCAATATTCCCGCGCGGAGGAATTTTCTAAAATCCAACTCCGTGGAATTCAGGCATATCACGGACGAATTCCACAGGGTGGCGCTGGCGCATCCCGCGATCGGTTTTCGATTTTACCACAACGGGAGTGAATTGTTCCACCTCAATCCGGCCGCGCTCAGGAAGCGCATCACGAATATCTTCGGTCACAGGATGGACGAGAAGCTCATTTCTGTGGAGGAGGAGACCCAGGTCGTAAGGATAGAAGGATTCATCTGCAAACCGGAATACGCTAAAAAAAGCAGGGGAGAACAGTACTTTTTTGTCAACGATCGGTTTATCAAAAGCCCTTACCTGCACCATGCCGTGGTCTCCGCCTATGAGGGCCTTCTAAAACCCGACGTTCATCCGGGATATTTCCTTTACCTGCAGGTAGACCCCCATTCCATAGACATCAATATCCATCCGACTAAGACGGAGGTCAAGTTCGACGATGAACACACCCTGTACGCCATCCTGAGGGCTGCCGTAAAGCACGGTCTGGGCCAGTTCCACCTGGCGCCAATGCTCGATTTTGAAAAGGACCAGAACCTGGAGACCCCCTATGCCTACAGGAATAAAGAGGCCCATGTCCCCGGGATCTCCGTAAACCCGGGTTTCAATCCGTTTGAAGAAAGTTCCGCCAGGTTTCCCTCCCATGGGGGATACCACAAAAAATCAGCAGAAGGGTGGGAGAACCTGTTCGTAGACCTCAAGTCAGGGACCGAAAGACAGGAGTCCTTCAGCAGTGTTCACTTCGAATCGGAGGCAGTGACGGGATCCATGTTCCCTTCCTCCGACGGGGATGAGGCTGGGGAAGGAACCACTTTTCAGCTCCGCCGAAAATACATCGTCACCACCATCAGGTCCGGTATGCTGATCATAGACCAACAGAGGGCCCACCAGAGGGTCCTGTACGAGAAATTCCTCAGGAGTTTGACGGTTAAGGAAAGCCTCAGCCAGCAACTCCTGTTCCCCGTTTCCCTGGATTTCTCACCTAACGAACGGCATGTTCTGGACGAACTCAGTGACCAGCTGAACGCCCTGGGCTTTGTGTTTGAAGAAAGCGATGATGAGCGGGTCATAGTAAAGGGACTTCCCCCCATGGTCCCTGAAAAAGAAGTGGTATCCGTGCTAGACCAGGTTATCTCTGAATACGGGCAGGGGAAGGAAGGAAATCTCTCCCAGTCCGATATGCTCGCGAAAGCCCTGAGTAGGTCGGTATGCGTCAAAACCGGGGACAGGATGGACAAAACCTCTCAACTGGCCCTGGTGAATGACCTTTTTGCCTGTAAGGAAACCCTGCTGAGTCCGTTTAATAAACCGATCTTTATCACCTTAACAGAAAACGAAATCGACAATAAATTCAAATAGATGGGAAGACTTACCGGTGCCATTAAACACCTGCTGATCGTAAATATCCTCTTTTTCGTAGCCACGGCTCTCTACGGGGAACAAATGTATCAATGGTTCTCTCTTTGGTTCCCGGAGAATGAGAATTTCGGTTACTGGCAAATCCTCTCCCATATGTTTATGCACGGGGGTTTTATGCATATCCTTTTCAATATGTATGCACTCTGGGCCTTTGGTTCCCCCCTGGAGCATATGTGGGGGAAGAACAAGTTCCTCTTCTTCTATTTTTCGGCGGGCATCGGAGCCGCAATTATCCATACGGCAGTGAATTACTATTATTTCAATGAAGGAATGGATGTGTTGCTTAATGCTGGTCTGACGCGACCTGAGGTAATGGACCTGATTTCCCAGGGGAAGTTTAACCCGGGCTGGTACAACCTGGCCCCCAGGAGTACCATAGACAACTTCCTAATGGCGTATAGTACTCCAGCTGTAGGGGCCTCAGGAGCCATCTACGGGATTCTGGTCGCCTTCGGCATGTCATTCCCGAACAGCGAACTTTTTCTCATTTTTCTTCCCATTCCAATCAAGGCCAAATACTTTATACCCGTACTTATAGGTCTCGACCTCTTTTCCGGCGTTACGGGATACTCTATCTTTGGCCAGGGGATCGCTCACTTTGCCCATGTGGGAGGTGCCTTGTTCGGATTTATTATGATGTGGTACTGGAAAAAGACCCAGTTCAATAAAAACAGATGGAATTAAACCCATGAGTACAGGAGGACTGAGATATCAATACGCCCGCTTAAATATCGCGGAGAAACTGATCGTGATCAACGTGGCGGTATTTATTCTTAACGCCCTGTTGCCATTTCTCCTGGGGCTGGGAAAAAACGCCATTTCCCAATGGTTCGAATTGCCTGTAGACCTCATGGCGTTCCTGTTCCAGCCCTGGTCTATTGTCTCCTACTCTTTTTTCCATGCAGATTTCTTCCACCTGTTCTGGAATATGCTGTTGCTCTATTTCTCTGCCAGGATCTTTTTGAACCTGTTCTCTGCCCGTACCCTTGTTAATGTATACTTCCTGGGAGTAATCCTGGGCGGACTCCTATTCGTGCTCAGCTATAATGTCTTCCCCGTTTTCCTGGGATCCAATTCAGCCATCATAGGTGCCTCAGCCGGGGTAACCGCCGTACTGATCTTTATATGCGCCTATATCCCCAACCAGGAGGTGCGGGTCCTTTTTTTCAATATTAAATTATGGTACATAGGGGCATTTTTTGTCCTTGTCGATCTCATCAGTATCCCGGCCAGCAACTCTGGTGGACATCTGGCCCACCTCGGCGGGGCACTCCTGGGCTATGTTTACGCCCGTCAACTCGCTAAGGGAAAGGATATAGGTGAAGGTTTTTCGAAACTACTGGATGGCCTGGGAGCCATGTTCAAACCCCGGGAGAAGAAGGCCCCCATGAAGACCGTATACCGTAAAAAAAGTAAGGTCTCCAGCTCCAAGATCGATTATGACAAGGAGAGTCGGCAGCGAAAAATAGACAACATCCTCGACAAGATCAGCAAGTCGGGGTACGAAAGCCTGTCCAAGGCCGAAAAGGACTTCCTCTTCAAGGCGGGGAAGGAAGAATGAGTTGGATGAAAAGATCGGCTTTTTTTACTTTTTAGGCAGAGTGGTCTTACTTGCAGTATCCTTCACCCTACTGCTCTTTTGTCTCTATAAGACAGTATGTAATGCAGAAATCGTTTCCTTAGATCTCCAGTCCATAGTTCTTCCTACTTCCTAACACTAGTGTCCACCTCAATTTCGACGTTCAGTATTCAGACCATTATCCGGTCAGGGCATCATTCCGCCTTCCCCCCCGATAAAAAGGCAGTCCGTCCAATCTGCCAGCATGTGAAGCAACAATCCGATCCCCCAGATCCGCAAGGGTTTGAAAAATAGAAAGAGCGTATATACGCCCATGGCCCAATAGGTATGAAGCGGATGGAAATTGATGCTGCAGCGGTTAGGGTCAAAGATGGGATCAGCCCAAAGATGGTCTAAATCGATCAAAATGGCAGAAAGGAGTATCAATACCGCACGCCAGGGACGAGCCCTGTAAAACAGGAAAGCTACTGCAAAGGGCAATAAAAAGTGTATCCCGTAATGTAGGAAGAGTCTAAGCATGTTCCAAATTTAATGGCAGGGACCTCAGGTAATCCGCTGCGTGGGTCCCTTCGTTAAACAGGAGATCCAGTATACTGAGGTTGGGAACAAATCCGTGTTTTTCCGTAAATACCTGGGTATATTGAGGAGGTTCAAAGGCCAATGGTTTTTTTGCGTTCACCAGATGCCTCATGTCTCTGACACCCTTCAGAACAGGTTCGTATTGTTCCGTTCTCCCTACCGGGAAAGGGAGTCCGAGGAGGGTACAAATCACATGGATGCATTCCAGGTTGAAGTCGAGCAGAAACGTATGTGATTCACGGAACAATGGGGCCAGATCCTCCTCGTAGTATTCAAAGAATGGGGAAGACCTGTAGGCGGTTTCCAGGGTGCGCCAGTGCAGCCTTTGCCAGGCATAGGAATTGTCGACCTTTACATCCCTGTAATACTGTTTTCCCTGTTTCCCGCCTACGTGTTTGATCGGGATGCTTATCAGGTGTTTTCCCTGATCCGTACAGATACAGGTCCTGTTCCTGAAAGTCTGTTTCTGGTAAAAGTCACAGACTTCCCACTGACACTCCTCTCGGGTGATGAGGGCCATCGTGCCTATATTAGGAAAATACGCGGGATGAAGGACATGGAGCATGACTACAAGGCTCGGATCTATTTCGTGCTGCTTTTTTTCCTCCGCTTGCGGACAAAATCAAAGAGAAACCAGGCCGCCAGGGCCATGAGGAAATAGCGGAAATAGGACACGGGTTCCCCCTCTCCATTTACCGTGGTAAAGATCCGGTCCCACCGGGGTTTCCAGTGTGCTATCCCTTCGTTGAAATTGTCAAAGCTCAACCAGATGAAAATGGGGGTCCCCACGATATGGTTTTCGGGGACATAGCCCCAGGTCCGGCTGTCCTCCGAATGGTCCCTGTTGTCTCCCATCATCCAGTAGTAATCCTGTTGGAAGGTGTATTGCTGTACCGCCTCCCCGTTCACGAGTACCTGGTTTCCGGAAACACCTACGGTGTTGCCCTCGTAATCCCGGATGATCTTTTTATAGAGGGGAAGTACATCGACATTGAGTGATACCGTACTCCCCTTCGCGGGAATGAAGATGGGTCCGAAATTGTCATTGTTCCATGGATATTCAGGATTCTGAGGAAAAACACTAATGTCTCTATCCCCTTTAGGTTCGATGATCTTAACGACGGAATCGATCTGAGGGTTGGCGCGGAGCTGGGCCACCATCTCATCGGTAAGGGTGGCCCGTCGCTCCCTGTCCGTGATCTCCCGAAGGGACAACCCCAGGCTTCTTATTACCTCAGCGGGGATCCCTCTGCTGTCCGTGAGGATCACAGGGGGGTTATTCTGGCCGAAGACCGCAAATCCTGAAGACTGGAGGGCCATTATCTGTTGCGGACTAAGGGTTTGTGCCACATAGGTCCTGTTGAATTCAGAAACGCCAAGCTCCAGCAACAACCTGGAGGAAACCCCATCCTGGGCGTACAGCATATAATCATACTGGGGCTTCGCCCGGTCAGACAGTTGGAGTTGCTTTCCGTCTATATACACATAGCCGTCCCTGATTTCGAGAGAATCCCCGGGAAGCCCAACGCACCGTTTTACATAGTTGGATTTCTTGTCAATGGGTTTGACCACCCCTGCTTCCTTCTTGAAAAAGGCCCTGACCGTATCGGCCGGCCAGCTGAAGACCACAATGTCATTGCGATCTACCTTGGTAAAGCCGGGCAGCCTGAAATAGGGGAGTTGCGGTTTTTTAAGGTAGGAACGCGTCCCAAATACTGGTAGCGTATCATGAACCATAGGGGCTGCGATGGTGGTCATGGGTGCCCTTGCCCCGTAGTGGAATTTGCTGACGAACAACAGGTCACCTATACGTAGGGTGCGTTCCAGGGAACCTGTCGGGATCACATAAGGCTGAATAAAATAGGTATGTACCAGGGTGGCTGCCACCACTGCAAAGACGATCGAACTGACCCATTCCCCGGAACTGCTCTTGGGATGCAGGCTTCTATCCTTGATGTGGCTCACTTCCAGGGCGTAGTTGACGTAATAAATATAGAATCCCAGGGTCAGGATGGTCAGCCAGGTATCTGCCAGGCTGTTGCGTCCAAAACTCCTGACGGTCTCCACCCAGATGACCGGGAACATGAGCAGGTTGATGATGGGGATGAATAGGAGGATCACCCACCAGGCCGGACGGTTGATGATCTTCATCAATACCACGGCATTATAGATGGGAATGGCTGCTTCCCAGGGTTTTCTGCCCGCTATTTTATAGAGTTTCCAGGTACCCAGAAAGTGGATGACCTGTACCAGAAGTATAAAGAGGATCCATTGTGTTACGTCCATTTGAAGCTTTTTTTGGCGTTACGGGGGCAAGGTATCATTTTGTGTTCACTTACGACCGAGGTTTAACACGTCTTTCATACTAAAGACCCCCTGTTTTCCGAGGATCCATTCAGCGGCCACCACCGCCCCCAATGCAAATCCCTTCCTGCTGAAGGCCTCGTGGCTGATACGTATCTCATCAACCCCCCCTGTATAGGTAATCACGTGGGTGCCTGGAACCTCCCCCTCCCTGTGGGAATAGATCGGAATGGTTTCCGGCCCCTCTTTGTCCAGAGCCCATTTTTTATAGCCCGAATTCTCAATGATCCCTTCGGCCAGGGTGATGGCCGTGCCGCTGGGGGTATCCAGTTTGTGGATGTGGTGGGTTTCGTCTATGCCGACCTCGTATTCACCTGTTTTGTCGACCATACTGGCCAGGATCCTGTTGAGTTCAAAAAAGATATTGACGCCCAGGCTGAAATTGGAGGCATAGAGGAATGCGCCTTTCACTTTTTCACAGTGGTCGCTCACCTCCCCAAATCGCTCCAGCCAGCCCGTGGTACCTGAAATCACCGGAACACCTTTGGAAAGGCAGCCTTTGATATTGGTTACGGCCGACTCAGGTACGCTGAAATCGATAGCGACCTCCATTTCACCATAAGGGATCTCCCCGGGTTTTTCGTCTATCCGTGCTACGATCTGGTGCCCTCGTTCAAGGCTGATCTCGTCGATCATCCTGCCCATTTTCCCGTATCCGAACAATGCGATCTTCACCCGCTAGAATTTAATGACCATGGCGACCCCGTAATTCGGGGCAGATGTGATGGGATGGTTTTCCAAATAAGGCCTGACATCCAGGCTGAGGTCGTCATTGACATTGAACTGTTTCAGGTGGGCATCCACATTGGCATCGATAATATTGAAGGCATAAAGACCGATGGTGATCAACAAAGCCAGGTCGCGGTCTCTCTGGTATCTTTCCTGAGCGTCCTGCAGGGCCTCGTCCGAGAGGTCCGGACTTCCGGCTACGATCCCGCTCCCGTTGATATCGTAGAATTCATCATCCGTAAAACCGGCCCTTCGGCGTTTGAAGGCGGATCGGAAACGATCGTAGAGATCGTCGTTGTAGACATAGGCATATACACCGGTACCAATGGCTCCGTAAACGATAGGGACCTTCCAGTACCTGCGGTTGTATATCTGTCCCAGTCCGGGGAGTATGGCGGAATAAAAGGCTGCTTTGCTGGGAGCCAGGGGGTTTACTTTTTTCTTCTCGATACGGCCGTCGACAACGATCCCTTTACCCTTGAGGTTGTTCCTCAGAGAATCCGTATCCGATTCCTTCTTCTGAGCATGGGACTGGGCCAAACAGAAAAACAGCAGGAGAAAAAAAAAAGGCCCCTTATTCACCAGTGATCAGTTTAATGATTCGGTTCAACTCCTCTTTGGACCTGAATGAGATGGTCATCTTCCCCTTTTCATTGTCCTGCGTATTCAGGGAGACATCGGTTTCCAGGTAGTGGGACAGGGCGATCTCGTTGTTGATAATAAAAAGGGACTTATCGGACCTTTTACTGACCGTTTTGTTCTGGACCTTCCCGGATTCGTGATATTTCCTCACGAGGTCCTCTGTTTGCCTCACAGAAAGACTGTTCTCAATGATCTGTTCGTAAATCTCAAGCTGGTCTGATCGCTTTTCGATGTTGACAAGTGCCCGGCCGTGGCCCATGGTGATAAAACCATCCCTCATCCCCGTCTGAATAATCGGGTCTAGTCTCAGCAGGCGCAGATAATTGGTGATGGTCGACCTTTTCTTGCCCACCCGGTCACTCAATTTTTCCTGTGTCAGTTCGATCTCTTCGATCAGGCGCTGATAGGACAGGGCGATCTCTATGGGGTCGAGGTCTTCCCTTTGAATATTTTCCACCAGGGCCATTTCAAGGGATTCCTGGTCATTGGCGATTCGGATGTAGGCCGGGATAGTCTCCAGACCGACCAACCTGGAGGCCCTGTAACGGCGCTCCCCCGATACCAGCTGGTATTTGTTGAAGTCCAGTTTCCTGACCGTAATCGGCTGTATGACCCCGAGTTCCCTGATAGAGGAGGCGAGCTCCTGAAGGGCTTCATCATTGAAGTTAGACCTGGGCTGGAACGGGTTTACATCTATGGAGTCGAGATCGAGTTCCACGATATTTCCGACCACCTTATCCGCATTCTTGTCGGAGACGGATCGAATGTCGTTCTCAGGGTCTTTAAGCAAGGCCGATAATCCGCGGCCCAGGGCCTGTTTTTTGGTAGCTTTTGCCATTACACTTTCTCTTTGTTCTTCTTGAGAAGCTCGTTGGCCATATTCAGGTAATTAACTGCTCCTTTACTGCTGGCATCGTATTTTATAATGCTTTCCCCATAGCTAGGCGCTTCTCCAAGCCTTACATTCCTCTGGATGATCGTATCGAAGACCATGTCCGAGAAATGTTTCTTCACTTCCTCCACTACCTGGTTAGACAAGCGGAGCCGGGCGTCGTACATGGTGAGTACCATGCCTTCTATGTCGAGGTCCGGATTGTGGATGCGCTGAACGCTCTTGATCGTATTCAACAGTTTCCCGAGGCCCTCAAGGGCAAAATACTCGCACTGTATGGGGATGATCACCGAATCAGCCGCTGTCAGTGCGTTAAGGGTGAGTAACCCCAGGGAAGGGGCGCAATCGATCAGGATATAATCGTAGTCCTCCTTCAGGTCTACAATGGCCTTCTTCATCATATACTCCCTGTCATCCTTATCCACCAGTTCGATCTCTATGGCCACCAGGTCTATGTGGGAGGGGATCAGGTCCACGTTGGGAGAGGAGGTCTTTATAATGGTTTCTTTTGCGGAACAGCTATGCTCCAGTACCTGATAAGTTCCGAGATCCACGGATTCTACGTCAATTCCGAGGCCGGAGGTCGCATTCGCCTGGGGATCCGCATCGATCAGGAGTACCTTTTTTTCCAAAACACCGAGGGAGGCAGCCAGGTTAACTGTGGTAGTGGTTTTACCCACCCCGCCCTTTTGGTTTGCAATAGCAATAATTTTGCCCATCGTCATAGTAAGTTAGGGGTTAAAAATACAATTATTTGACCAGCCAGAAAATGTATTTTGTTAACAGAAAGTGGATAACTCTGGGAGGTTCGGTCCGATATGAGACCCCAGATGCATCCGGTAATAAGGCAGGTGTTATCCCCTTAGTCGAGTAGGATCTCCAGGATCTGAATGGCGGCATCGCTGATCCTGGTACCCGGGCCAAAAACGGCCACGGCCCCGGAGTCGAACAAATAATCGTAGTCCTGTTTTGGAATCACTCCTCCCACGATCACCATGATATCGCTCCTGCCGTATTTTCTGAGAGCCTCTATGACCTGGGGGACCAGGGTCTTATGTCCTCCGGCCAGGGAGGAGACCCCCAGGATATGAACGTCGTTTTCCACGGCTTGTTTGGCGGCTTCTTCCGGGGTCTGAAAAAGCGGGCCGATGTCCACATCAAATCCCAGGTCGGCATAGCCCGTGGCGACCACTTTGGCACCCCGATCGTGTCCGTCCTGTCCCATCTTTGCGATCATGATACGGGGTCTGCGCCCGTCCTGAAGGGCGAAGGCGTCCGCTAGTTGCCGGGCTTTCTTAAAGTTCTCGTCGTCCTTGATTTCTTTGGAATACACTCCTGAAAAGGTCTGGATTTTAGCGTTGTAACGGTTGAATACGGCCTCCAGAGCACTGCTGATCTCCCCCAGGGTAGCCCTTTTGCGGGCCGCATCCACGGCTAAAGCTAACAAATTAAGCTCATTTTTTCCGTTTGATTCTTCCGACTTTTTACGGGCTGCCTCAGTGAGCCGGTCCAGGGCCTCGCCAACTGCCCTGGCATCCCTTTCCTTTTTGATTTTTTCAAGCCTCTCGATCTGCTGTTTTCTCACCTTGGCGTTGTCTACTTCCAGGATCTGCAACATTTCTTCTTCTTCCAGCCTATATTTGTTCATCCCCACGATGATATCCTGCCCGCTGTCTATACGGGCCTGTTTTTTGGCCGCCGCTTCCTCTATCCTCAGCTTGGGGATCCCGGCCTCAATCGCCTTGGTCATCCCCCCCAGTTCCTCGACCTCTTCGATCAACTTCCAGGCTTTCCTGGCCAGGGCATCGGTGAGGTATTCCACATAATAGGAACCGGCCCATGGGTCTACCGTCCTTGTGATCCCGGTCTCCTCCTGCAGGTAGATCTGTGTATTCCTCGCGATCCTCGCCGAGAAATCCGTGGGCAAGGCGATGGCCTCATCCAGGGCGTTGGTGTGCAGGCTCTGGGTGCCACCGAAGGCCGCAGCCGCAGCTTCAATGGTCGTCCTGGCTACATTGTTAAAAGGGTCCTGCTCGGTCAGGCTCCATCCACTGGTCTGACAATGGGTCCGCAAGGCCAGGGATTTGTCGTTTTGAGGGTTGAACTGACTTACCAGTTTTGCCCAGAGCATACGTCCTGCCCTAAGCTTGGCGATCTCCATAAAATGGTTCATCCCAATGGCCCAGAAAAAAGACAGGCGGGGTGCAAAGGCGTCTATATCCAGGCCGGCTTTCAGGCCTGTCCTGATATATTCAAGGCCGTCTGCCAGGGTATACGCCAGTTCGATATCCGCCGTGGCGCCCGCCTCGTGCATATGGTAGCCGGAGATACTGATGCTGTTGAACCGGGGCATAAACCGACTTGTAAATTCGAAGATGTCTGCTACGATCTTCATGGATGGCCCGGGGGGATAGATATAGGTATTCCGGACCATGAATTCTTTTAGGATGTCATTCTGAATGGTGCCTGCGAGTTTTTCCGGGGGTACGCCCTGCTCTTCGGCTGCCACGATGTAAAAGGCCATGATGGGAAGGACCGCCCCGTTCATAGTCATGGACACGGACATCTGGTCTAAGGGGATCCCGTCAAAGAGGATCTTCATGTCCTCTACGCTGTCGATCGCCACTCCCGCCTTGCCCACGTCTCCCTGAACCCGATCATGGTCGCTGTCATACCCCCGGTGGGTGGGGAGGTCGAAGGCCACTGAAAGCCCTTTCTGACCTGCGGCCAGGTTCCTCCTGTAGAAGGCGTTGCTTTCTTCAGCCGTGGAAAATCCTGCATACTGCCGAATGGTCCAGGGCCGTTGCACGTACATGGTGGGGTAGGGTCCCCTGAGGAATGGCGGGATCCCGGCAGCAAAGTCGAGGTGTTCCAGGTCAGAGATATCTTCCTTCTTAAATCGCCGGGGCAGGTCGATCCCCTCAGCAAAAAGGGCGGTCCTTTCTGCTCCTGTGAAAGTGTCAGAATGGCCTTCAAGTTTCATATTTTGCAGGTTCTTCCTATTCATGCTCCAGTCTTTTTTTCTCCATGTTCTCTGCCAGCCTCTTTTCCAGGATAGGCTCCAAAAGGGTCTTTTCCGCCCGCTTCTGTGCAAAAGGAGTAACCTCCAACTCTCCTTTCATACGGTCCTCAGGGTTGGAGTAGGCATTCGTCCCGACCAGTACCAGTTCGTTTTGGTCAAAAGATTCCTGCTCCTTAGCCGCCTGCTCACGGATCTTCTTTTGTATGACGTGTTTTTTAAGGGCGGAGAGGAAGCCCCCTGAGGCTTCTATGGATTTAAATACCGCCAAAGCCTTTTTGGCCAGCTGGGAGGTCAGGGTCTCTATGTAATACGCCCCGTCTGCCGGATTGCTCACGGAGCCCAGGTAGGCCTCTTCCTTGAGGATCAGTAGCTGGTTCCTCGCGATGCGGTCACCAAATGGGTTTTCCTTGTGATAGAGTGCGTCGTAGGGCAGGTTGAGGACCGTGTCTGCCCCTCCGTTCACCGCCGCCATGCATTCCATGGTGGTCCTCAACATATTGGCGTTGTATTCGTAAAGGGTCTTGTTCCTCCGGGTAGGGCGGGCGATAATGTGGCAATCTTCCGGAGCCCCAAACTCCCGGGCAAGGGAAGCCCATAATAACCTCATGGCCCTGAGTTTAGCGATCTCGAAAAAATAATTGGAATCCACGGCCATCCTGAAAACGGGTTGCCGGAATGATTTCTCTTTTCCTTCGGATGCAAGGAGGTGCATGTATTCACAGGCATGGGCCAGGGTATATGCCAATTGTTGCACCCGGGTGGCACCGGCATTCTGGTAGAGGGTTCCATCCACAGAAAAAGGGTGTATACCAAACTGGCCACGGATAAGACCCACGCCCATCTCCAGGTCCTGTTTCATGGAATGGTGCCAGTTGCCGGTTCGGGCCAGTTGCCCGATGACATCCCAATGCAGGAATAAGGGCCCTTTTCCGGTACGAATAACGGAATTGTATTGTTCGGTGAATGAGTGGGATATGAAGGGTATCTCAAAATGCAAGGGAACCGTGCTGAGCTCCTTATCTGTTAAAAGATCTTTTAGATCGAACTCCTCTTCGACCTTAAAATAGAGGCTTTCAGCTCCTTTTTCGAGGGCTTCTAACGCCTTTTCCCTGGCTGTTTTGGCGTCCTTGGCGTCAATGATCTGTCCGATTATCCAGCCATCGGGAGATTTAATGTGCCGCTCGGCGAGGCCTTGCAGGTCCTCTGCATGGTAGAAGGGTTTTACCTTGAGTTGGTCCGGGCTGTCCCATACCAGGAGGTCATTGTAGTCCTTTCCCTTGAGCCCTACCTGTATTTGCTGCTTCCACTCCTTTGCGGTCACGGGCGGGAAATCGTAGAAAGGGGTCTTACTCTTCATCTTTTTTGTTTTTCAGGCTGTCCTCGTATTCAATGAGGTAGATCTCTTCTTCCTTTTTCTTAAGGTAGTACTTTTCCCTGGCGAATTTTTCGAGTTCCTCGGGATCCGACAGCAATTCGAGCGTTTTGCGGTCCTTTTCGATCTCGCTTTTCAGGAATTCCTTTTGTTTTTCAAGGTCGTTTATCTGTTTTTGCAATTCCCTATGGATCAAGAGGGAGTTCGTATCGAAAAAGACCATCCATACCACAAAGGCGGTCAGGACCACTACATACAAATTAGTGGCGATGGAAAACCATTTCTTCTTTCTCAGGTCCTTTAATCCCATACCGCTCAGTTCAATTTGTCATTAATTATGGTCCTCACAATGTCTACGGCCACCGTATTGTATTTGTTGTTGGGAATGATGATATCTGCGTATTCCTTGGTAGGCTCTATGAACTGGTCGTGCATGGGTTTTAGGGTGGTCTGGTACCTGGTCAGGACCTCCTGCAGGTCTCTTCCCCTCTCGTGTATATCCCGTTTGAGCCTTCTTATGAGCCTTTCGTCTGAGTCGGCGTGGACGAAGATCTTGATGTCGAACATCTTGCGGATTTCAGGATGGGTGAGTATCAGAATGCCTTCCACGATCATCACCTTCCGGGGATGGGTCCTGATGACGTCGCCCGTCCGGTTGTGTTTTGAAAAAGAGTAGACGGGCTGGTCAATGGGTTGCCCATTTCGGAGTAAGCCGAGGTGCTCTCTCAACAGATCAAAATCGATGGCCCGGGGATGGTCAAAGTTGATCTTTGCCCTTTCTTCATAGGACAGATGGGAAAGATCGTTGTAATAGGAATCCTGAGAGATCACTCCAACCTCTTTCTCCGGTATCTCATTGATGATCTGGTTGACTACCGTGGTCTTTCCGCATCCCGTGCCTCCGGCAATCCCAATGATAAGCATGCAGTTTACTTTTTGTTCAAAAATAAGGGTTTTAACCTTTACTTGTCGCCTGCCTGGCCGATGAATTTGCCCCGGTATCTTTACCCTCCGGAACCCGATGTGCTTTTTATAGAATTCAGGCGCAACATCTCTTTAAATCTGCTTGTCCTCGAGGCAGAACTATCCTTCCCCGGGCCCAAAAGGACATGGGTAAATAAATTTCACCCCCTTTTTAATTTTACATATCTTGCCTGTGGTACGCAATA
Organism: Muriicola jejuensis; assembly: GCF_010671595.1. Classification (GTDB taxonomy): domain Bacteria; phylum Bacteroidota; class Bacteroidia; order Flavobacteriales; family Flavobacteriaceae; genus Muriicola; species Muriicola jejuensis. The sequence continues at coordinate 415,231 of NZ_JAABOP010000002.1, forward strand.
AAAACAACTTCCGCGATATGCCTAAACCGTATAAGGTTACTGTCAATGGGACCTACGATTTTGAATTGTCTGAAAAGGATCTGGAGTCCCTCGACATCCTGAAAACCTCCACATCGAGGTACCACGTATTAAAGGAAAATGAACCCTTTCCCTCAGAGGTCCTCTCGAGCGATTTTAATGGGAAGACCTATCGCATTAAGGTCAGGAATGACATTTACGAGGTGCGTCTTCAAAATGAACTGGACCAGCAGATATCCCGGATGGGATTTTCACTCGGCTCTGTCAAGAATATCACTGCCATCTCGGCGCCTATGCCCGGACTCATACTTGAGATCAGGGTCAGGGAAGGGGATCAGGTCGCCGAGGACGCTCCTTTGCTGATCCTGGAGGCCATGAAGATGGAGAATGTGATCACTTCCCCGAGGGAGGGTGTCATCGAGAGCATTTCCGTCAAGGTGGGTGAATCGGTAGACAAGAAACAATTGCTCATTACATACGCCTAAAGTCCGAAACTTTATGAAAAAAATACTGGTCGCAAATCGGGGTGAGATCGCCATTAGGGTCATGAGGACCGCCAGGAAAATGGGCATCAAGACCATTGCCGTGTATTCCACGGCAGACCGCCATGCCCCTCACGTAAAATTTGCGGATGAAGCCGTCTGCATAGGGGAAGCCCCTTCTAAAGAATCCTACCTCAACGGGAAGAGGATTATAGAGGAAGCCACTCGTCTCGGGGCCGATGCTATACATCCCGGATATGGGTTCCTGAGTGAGAATGCCGCTTTTGCAAAGGCGGTGACCGAGAGTGGGATCACCTTTATAGGCCCGGGTCCCAGGGCCATCGAAATGATGGGCAGCAAACTGGCAGCCAAGGAAGCGGTCAAAAAATATGATATCCCCATGGTCCCCGGGGTCGATGAGGCTATTTCCGATGTGAATAAAGCCAGGGCTATTGCCAGGGAGATCGGGTTCCCGATCCTTATCAAGGCTTCGGCAGGTGGAGGGGGAAAAGGCATGCGGATCGTGGAAAAGGAAAAAGACCTGGAATCACAGATGGAACGCGCTATTTCGGAGGCCACCTCGGCATTCGGGGACGGTTCTGTATTTATCGAAAAGTATGTGAGTTCTCCCAGGCATATAGAAATACAGATCATGGCAGACTCCCATGGGAACATCCTGTATTTCTTTGAACGCGAATGCAGTATACAACGCCGCCACCAGAAAGTAGTGGAGGAGGCACCCTCCGCTATCCTTACCCCGGAATTAAGGCGGGAAATGGGCATTGCCGCCACCAAGGTGGCTCGTTCCTGTTACTATCTGGGTGCGGGGACCGTGGAATTCCTGATGGACGCAGGCCACAATTTCTATTTCCTCGAGATGAATACGAGGCTGCAGGTTGAACATCCAGTAACGGAGTTGGTTACCGGGGTAGACCTGGTAGAACTTCAGATCCGGGTTGCCAGGGGAGAAGAACTGCCTATGAAACAGGAAGACCTGACCATCAGGGGACATGCTCTGGAACTCCGCGTGTATGCAGAAGATCCTCTTAACAATTTTCTGCCAAGCGTCGGGACACTGGAGAGATATCGCCTGCCGTCAGGGGAGGGGATACGGGTAGACAACGGCTTTGAGGAGGGGATGGAGATCCCCATTTTCTATGACCCTATGCTAGCCAAGTTATGCACGTACGGCAAGAGCCGGCAGGAAGCCATTCAGCGTATGATCGAGGCCATAGACCAGTACGAAGTGGAAGGAATACAGACCACATTGCCCTTCGGTCGATTTGTATGTGAGCACGAAGCCTTCCGCAGCGGACAGTTCGACACCCATTTTGTTAAGAACCACTATTCCCCTGAAGTGCTTTTGAAAAAGGAACAGGAAGAAGCTCGGATTGCAGCACATATCGCGTTAAAAAAATACCTTGAAGATCAGAAATCGTTAAGGATACCAACTTCATAGAAGATGAGCTCGAATATTGAGAAATTGAATGAACGTATAACCCAGGCCAAACTGGGTGGGGGTCAGAAGCGGATAGACCGCCAACACCAGAACAAAAAACTGACAGCCCGTGAACGCGTCGAATACCTCCTGGATGAAGGATCCTTTGAGGAGATGGGCATACTGGTCACCCACAGGACGACCGATTTCGGGATGGATAAGGAGATCTATTTCGGGGATGGGGTGGTCACGGGCTATGGAACCATCCATGGAAGGCTGGTCTATGTATACGCCCAGGACTTTACCGTTTTTGGCGGGGCCTTGTCGGAAACACATGCCGAGAAGATCTGCAAGATCATGGACCTGGCGATGAACGTAGGCGCACCTGTCATCGGGCTCAACGACTCAGGGGGAGCCAGGATTCAGGAAGGCGTTAGGTCCCTGGGGGGCTACGCCGATATCTTTTACCGCAATGTAAAGGCTTCCGGGGTCATTCCCCAGCTATCCGCCATCATGGGGCCATGTGCCGGTGGGGCCGTCTACTCACCGGCGATCACAGATTTTACACTGATGGTAGAGGGAACCAGCTATATGTTCGTCACCGGACCCAACGTGGTCAAGACCGTGACCAATGAGGAGGTTACCTCGGAAGAACTGGGAGGAGCCAGTGCCCACGCCATCAAATCAGGGGTAGCCCATAAAACTTCCTCCAATGACGTGGAATGCCTGGAAGACCTGAAGAACCTGCTGAGTTACCTCCCACAAAGCCATAAGGAAAAGCCAATGGACCTCCCTTTCGAATTGGGGGAAGAGTACAGGGACGTTTTGGAAACCATCGTACCGGACAGTCCCAACAAACCGTATGATATGCACGAGGTGATCCGGGGGATCATAGACGAGGGCAGCTTTTATGAGATCCACAAGGATTTTGCCGAGAATATCATTGTAGGCTTTGCCCGTATGGCAGGGAAAAGTATTGGAATCGTGGCAAACCAGCCCATGTTCCTGGCCGGGGTGCTGGACGTGAACTCATCCCGGAAAGCGGCCCGTTTTACCCGTTTCTGCGACAGTTTCAATATCCCGCTTCTGGTCCTGGTGGATGTGCCCGGCTTCCTGCCCGGAACGGACCAGGAATGGAATGGGATCATCGTGCACGGGGCCAAGCTGCTGTATGCCCTGAGCGAGGCCACGGTGCCCAAGGTCACCGTGATCACTCGTAAAGCGTATGGGGGTGCTTACGACGTAATGAATTCCAAGCATATTGGCGCCGATTTCAACTACGCCTGGCCCACGGCAGAGATCGCGGTAATGGGAGCGAAAGGAGCCAGTGAGATCATCTTTCGGAAAGAGATCAGGGAAGCGGAGGATACCGCAAAAGAACTGGCAGAGAAGGAAGCCGAATACGCAGAGAAATTTGCTAACCCTTTTAAGGCGGCCAGGAGGGGATTTATTGACGAAGTGATCCTGCCCAGGGAAACGAGGAGGAAACTCATCAAGACCTTCAGCATGCTCGAGAATAAAGACGTGTCCATGCCGCCGAAGAAACACGGAAATATCCCTCTTTAGGTATCCTTTGAAATCGCGGACTAACTCGGGAGAAAGACCACTCCGGAGGAGGAGTCCCTTTTGGCACCGGTGACCGAACTGAGTACGTTGATCTCCTGTTCTATCCTCAGTACACCCATAAAAGCGAATACCAGGGCCTCTTTGAATTCGATCAGTTCCCGGGAAGGGATCTCGAGGATGATGTGCTCCACTGTTTTCTGCTGCAACACTTCGGTGAGGTAGGTGTTGAACGCGCCTCCCCCTGTCACCAGCAGGGTTTTGGAGTCCTTTGAACTGAGTTTTCGTACCTCCCTGCCGATCTGTCCGCAGATATGATGAACGGCGGTATGTAGCAAGGATTCCATCGAGGCCTTTTCCGCATCGATAAGAGGTGCTACTTCGGAAATGAACCATTCGTACCCGGTCGACTTAGGATAGGGTTTTTTGTAGTATTCGAGACCGTCCAGAGCCTTTAGAAGTGATGGGTTGAGCTTTCCCTTCCGGGCCAGTTGCCCTCCCTTGTCATAGGGGATGTCCTCCTTTGCAGTGATATGGTTGAGCAACATATTAGCCACTCCTATATCATAGGCGATCCGCTTGCCATTGCTGTGAAAGGAGATATTGCTGATCCCGCCCAGATTCAGGCAGAAATCATAAGAAGCGAAGAGGAAATGGTCCCCTACAGGCACCAGGGGTGCCCCCTGTCCTCCCAGGGCCACATCGTTGGTTCGGAAATCGCAGATGGTACGTATTCCACTGGCATTGGCCAGGTGCTGCCCGGAACCTATCTGGAATGTCAGGCCCTTTTCGGGCTGATGGTGCACGGTATGTCCATGGCTGGATATAAAATCGACTTCCAGACCTTCCTCGTCCTTAAAAAGCCTGGATTGCTCCCCCAGCCAGGTGCCATAATCGTTGTGAAGTTGAAACAATTGATCTGCAGGCAGGCTGATGGCCGATTTGAGTTTTTCATATCTCTTTTTGTCATAAGCAATGCTCCGGGTGGTCTTGATTTCGAACTCCCAGCGGGTTAGGTTCTTCCAGATATGACAATAGCACAGGTCCAGCGCATCCAGGGAGGTGCCAGACATAAGGCCGATAACTTTGTAGATCTTCATAGGCTTGTGTTAGATGGAAACCGGTAAAACGCCGGTTGCCTCAAATTGACCCAGAAAGTGTTCTGCGGCTATTTCCTCAAAACCCTTCAGGTCCTGGTAACAAAGGATGATGGCTTCCATTTTGTCCTGCGGAAGATACCTGAGGAAATAAGGGTTGCCAAACAAATATACGATGACCTTGTAATTTTCAATAAGTCGAATGATCAAATCCAAGGTCTTTTCGTGAAGCCCGAACCGACCTTCAGGTTTCGCCCTGGGGAGAAAGATCGATAACAGGACTCGCGATCCTTCGCCTATCTTTTCCTGAACGTGCGAAAATTCCGGGTAGCCTTTAACTTCCAGGTAACTATTCCTTTTAAGACCCAGCTTTCTGATAAATTTCACCCCTTTTTCCTTTCCCATAGAAATAGCGAAAAACCCTTTATCCCTGAATTCCGAAAGGATTTCCTGCTGCCCTTTATGGAAGGTAAGGCTGTTCCTAGCTGACATTTTGTTATAGGTGTCGGGCACACTTAGGGAGGGGACGGGCCCTGAACTCTGAAAAGCCTTCTCTTTAAGTCGCCATACCCTTTTGAAACTCTCCTCTATCCGCTTTTCGGTAGCATTTTCGAGGATCTTGTCTATTCCATCCCCTACATGTTCTGCAAAGCAAAGCACATCCGTGCCCGCCTCAAAGGCGGTCCATTCAAGGCTGCCCTTTTCCGGGAATGCCTTGGAAACACTGTGCATATTCAGGGCATCGGAGACTACCACCCCCTGGTATCCCAGAGTTTTTCTAAGGAGGCCGTCTATGATCTCCCCGGAAACCGAAGCGGAGACAGGGGTTCCATTTGTCAGGGCGGGTACGGCGATATGTCCTACCATCACCGCATCCACCCCGTTCCGGATAAGGGCCTGAAAAGGGATGAGTTCTTCTGCCAACAGGTCGGAACCCGATTTAGAGAGTACCGGTAGATGAAGATGGGAATCTGTTGCCGTGTCCCCGTGACCAGGGAAGTGCTTGGCACAGCTGAGGGTCCCTGCGTCCTGCAGGCCCCTGGAAAACGCCGTGGCATTCATGCTTACCTTTTCCTTATTCTCTCCGAAAGAGCGGTATCCTATGACCGGGTTGTCCGGGTTGCTGTTGATGTCGGCCACCGGGGCGAAGTTCCACTGAATGCCCGCTGCCTTGCAGTCCTGTCCGATTTGTTTCCCGATCTCGTAGACCAGGAGGGGATCCTCTCCTGCCCCCAGGGTCATGGCGTAAGGATATTGGGGTGTTTCCTCTACGCGCATGGCCAGGCCCCACTCGGCATCAATACTGATCAGAAGAGGATATTTCGCAGCTTTTTGGTATCGGTCGATCAGGTTTCTAAGGAGGTCATAGCTCTTTTTATTGTAGATCACCTTTTTCTTCCCCTCAAAATTGGTCGCCGCACTGGCCCTGCTGTGGAAGAAGCAGATCCCCCCAACAGCGCCTTCTCTGATAAGGCCTTCCAGGGTCCTGATCTCCTCCTCAGAGTCATTGATAAACGCAGCCGGCATAAAGAACTGCCCCACTTTTTCCTTAGGAGAAAGGAGAAGGGTGGCCTGGTCATAGGGAACCACCTTCATCTCAGGTCTCTCTTTTCTTTCCATAGTCAGGAGGATATTGGATGTATTTCAGGAGCCACAGGGAGGGCAGGGCGGCAAGTACCACCCAAACAAAAAATCCGTCATATCCCAGCCATTCCTGTATATAACCGCTGGCAAGCCCGGGAAGCATCATGCCCAGGGCCATAAAGCCAGTCGCAATGGCATAATGGGAGGTTTTCGAGATCCCTTCCGCCAGGTAAATCAGATAGACCATAAATCCCGCGATCGCAAAACCATAGCCGAATTGTTCCAGGACCACCGTGGTGATCACTGCCGGAAGACTCTCGGTATGGGTAATAGCCAGGAGGGCGTAGAAGGCATTGGGGATGTTCAGGGTCAGGATCATGGGGAGGAACCACCGTTTAAGTCCGTGCCTTGAGATCAGGATTCCTCCAAGAATTCCTCCGGCTGTGAGCATGACAACACCTATGGTGCCGTAAATGGTTCCTACTTCGGCAGTACTGTATCCGAGTCCGCCTGCCTCCGGAGCATCCAGCAGAAAAGGAGCCGCCATTTTCACCAGTTGGGACTCCCCCAGCCGGAAAAAGAGGATGAATGCCAATGCTGTGCCTATGCCGGATTTGTTGAAGAAAGAGGAAAAGACCTCCCAAAAACTTCCGGGTTTTTGCAGTACAATGGCTTCAGAAGATTCATATCGGGGACAGAGGAAGGCGTTGGTGATGGTAAGGAGTAACATCAGGCAGGCCGTGATGATCATCGTTAGAGACCAGGCCTTGTCACTTTGCCCGTAATAGTTTTCAAGAAATCCGGCTAAAATGACCAGCAATCCCTGGCCCGTGACCATGGATAACCGGTAAAAGGTACTCCTGACACCGACAAAGAAGGACTGTTTCTCTTCGGTGAGCCCGATCATGTAATATCCGTCAGAAGCAATATCATTGGTGGCAGAGGCGAAGGAAGCCATCCAGAAACACGCCAGGGTGGTCACGAAGAAAATATTGGTAGGGAGCAGGAAGCCTATGGCCAGGAAGGAAAGGGCGATCAGCAGTTGCATTCCTAAAAACCAGTTGCGTTTGGTGCCGAAAAGCTCCAGGAAAGGGCTCCAAAGCGGTTTCAGGACCCAAGGCAGGTAAAGCCAGCTGGTATACAGGCCTATATCCGCATTGCTGATACCGAGTTTCTTGTACATGATCACGGAGACCGTGACGATCATTACATAAGGCAGACCCTGCGTAAAGTACAGGGAAGGGATCCAGGCCCAGGCCCGTTTATTCTTCTGTATCATTCCGTTTTATACACGCTAAAAATAAGCAAATAAACAAGGTATGCCGCTCCCCACCCGATAAATGTACCGGGTAGGGAACGGCATCCTGCCTTGCCTGTATCACATGAAATGGTAGCGCACAAATCCCTCCATGGCCTCGTATTCAGCCATGCCCAGGGCATTGTATTTCTTTGCGGTTTCCTTGTTCCGCTGTTCGGCACGTTGCCAGAATTCCCTCTGGTCGTTGCCGGGGAACATCGCACTGTCCTTCTGGGACTGGTGCTTGAAAATGGCATTCTTTTTTCGCTGCATATCGGCCGGACCTATGGGGATCGTCATTTCCATGTCTGCAATGTCCCATTCCTGCCAGGCTCCCCTGTATAGCCATACGTAGCAGTCTTTGATCCAGGAAGCTTTCTCCTTCACAAGCCGGTCCAGGGCCCTGTAGATGATGTTGAGGCAAACCCTGTGTGTGCCATGAGGGTCAGACAGGTCGCCCGCAGCAAAGATCTGATGGGGTTTTATCTTCTGTAGCAAGTCATAGGTTTGCTGGATGTCGGCTTCCGAATAGGGTTTTTTCTTTACGGTACCGGTCTCGTAGAAGGGGAGGTTCTGGAAATGGGCGTTCTCTTCCGCGACCCCGCAATAGCGGCAGGCGGCAAGTGCCTCTCCTTTTCTGATCAGTCCTTTGAGCTGCTGGATCAGGGGGCTGTCTACCTGCCCGGGTGTTTTCTTGTCCAGGAAATCCCGAACTTCCAGCACTTGTTTCTGCAGGACTTTGTCATCTTTTTGGAGATCCCTGGCAAAGTCGAGGAACCGGATCACTTCGTCATCGAATACCGCAATATTTCCTGAGGTCTGGTAGGCTACATGCACCTCGTGCCCCTGGTCTACGAGGCGGAGCAAGGTACCTCCCATGGAGATGACATCGTCATCGGGATGCGGACTGAAGATGAGGGAGGTTTTGGGGTAAGGATCCTTCCTTTCAGGCCTTTTGCTGTCGTCTGCATTGGGTTTGCCCCCGGGCCAGCCTGTAATGGTTCGCTGCAGCTGGTTAAAGACGATCAGGTTGATGTGTTCGGCGGAGCCGATCTCGGCGATCAGGTTACCCATCCCGTATTCGTTGTAATCCTCGTTGGTAAGTTTCAGGATAGCCTTGTCTAATTTCCCTGAGAGCCAGATGGCGGCCTTCTTGATCAGGGTGTCATTCCACTGGCATTCGCTGACCAGCCAGGGGGTGGAGACGCGGGTTAGGGCAGAGGCGGCAGCCTCATCCACGATAAAGTCGCAGTTCTGGTGGTGTTGAAGGAAGGTGGCGGGAACGGATTCTTTGATAGGACCTTCCACGGCTTTTTTGATCACTTCCGACTTTCCTTCGCCCCAGGCCATCAGGATGATGCGCTTGGCGGAGAGGATGGTTCCAACACCCATGGTGATGGCGCGGGCCGGAACGTTTTCAAGGCCAAAGAAGTCACTGGCGGCATCGAGTTTGGTGACCCTGTCGAGCCTTACCAGCCTGGTCTTGCTGACCAGGGAAGAACCGGGTTCGTTAAAACCGATGTGGCCGGTTCGGCCTATACCGAGGACCTGGATATCGATCCCACCTGCTTTGAGGATCTTTTGTTCATAGGCCTGGCAGTAATCGCGCACATCCTCTTTCTCCAGGGAGCCGTCCGGTATATGGATGTTTTCCTTTCGTATGTCTATATGGTCGAAGAGGTGCTCTTCCATGAACCTCACGTAGCTATGGATGGAATCCGGCTGCATGGGAAAGTATTCGTCCAGGTTGAAGGTGATCACGTTCTTGAAACTCAGCCCTTCCTCCTTATGGAATTTAACCAGGTATTCATAGACCTTGGTGGGGGTCGACCCGGTAGCAAGACCGAGGACTACCTTCTTGCCGCTTTTTTGCCTTTGGCGGATGAGGTCGGCAATCTCATTGGCAACGTAGAAGGAGGCTTCGTCCGAATTCTCGTGGATTTTGGTTCTGATCCTTTCAAATTTTCTAGACTCTTCATCTGTGGGAAAGGAACTGGTTTCTGAGGCCAGGGGGGAGGTGATCATAGTATGTCATATTAAGTTGTCCGGGTCAAAGGTAGGAAATAAAATTATATCTTGCAGTATTTTGCAAGAAAATATGCAGTAATGTGCAATATATTATTTATTTTAGTCGAAATATTACATGAAACAGCAATAAATAGAAGGCGGTAACGGCCAAAAAATCAAATAGAACTATGCTAAAGGAAGAACGGCAACAACTCATCTTAAACGAGGTAGACCTCCACAACCGGGTCTTGCTCACGGACCTGGCCGAAAAACTGGAGGTCTCCATAGATACGGTGAGGCGGGATGTGAAGGAACTCGATGGGGGCAGTAAACTGAGGAAGGTCCACGGCGGGGCCGTCTCTTTGGGCTACACTCATACGGCGGCCCGAAGTTCGAATGTATATGCCCTCAATGAGAAGATGGCCATAGCCGAAAAGGCGGTCGGCCTGCTCAAGGAAGGCGCCGTCGTTTTTATCGACGGGGGGACCACCTGTCTGGAGATGGCCAGGATGATCCCGCCCAAATTAAAACTGACCTGTTTTACCTTTAGCCTGCCCGTAGCCATCCAGTTGGCGGGTATGCCGCATGTGGACCTCATTTTTATAGGAGGCAGGATCTCCCCGGAATCCATGATCTCTAATGGGGCCTATACCATTCAGCGTCTCGCTGAAGTGCGTTTTGATTATGCCTTCCTCGGTACGGGGTACGTCGATGCCCTGCACGGACTGACGGAATTCGACTGGGATGTGGTACAGCTAAAAAAGGCCGTGATTCGGGCTTCCAAAAAAGCTGTACTTTTGTGTATCTCGGAAAAACTCAATTCTCAGCATCGTTTCAAGACTTGTGATATCAATGAGATCAATACGATGATCACGGAATTATCCCCCGAGAGCAATCTGTTAAACCTTTTCAGAAACCAGGATCTTCGCCTGTTATAACTATGTCTGCATTTAAAAAAATCACGGAAGGGGATTCCGATTACGATCGCCTGGAGGAAATGTCAACCGCTGAACTCCTTACCAATATCAACAGGGAAGACCAGAAGGTGGCAGAGGCCGTGGCCCTTGCCATTCCGCAAATTGAATGGCTTGTCGAACAACTCGCGGAACGATTCCTGAAAGGAGGCAGGCTCTTTTATATTGGAGCAGGGACCAGTGGTCGGCTTGGTATCCTGGACGCTTCCGAGATCCCACCTACCTTCGGACTGCCCCATGAACGTGTAATCGGCCTGATAGCCGGAGGGGACTCAGCCATCAGGAAGGCCGTGGAATTCGCCGAAGATGACAGAGAACAGGCCTGGAAGGACCTGGAGGCTTATGGGATCAACTCCCTGGACACGGTGGTGGGAATTGCCTCCTCAGGTACCACACCCTATGTGATCGGAGGGGTGAAAACTGCCCGCAGGAATGGGCTATTGACTGCAGGGATCACGAACAACCCCGGATCTCCTCTTGCCCTGGAAGCCGAGATCCCCATCGAAATTCCCGTTGGACCCGAATTTGTTACGGGTAGCACCCGAATGAAGGGGGGTACCTCCCAGAAACTGGCCTTGAACATGATCTCCACAGCCCTTATGATCCGAATTGGCAGGGTCAGGGGGAACAAAATGGTGAATATGCAGCTGAGTAACAACAAGCTGGTAGACCGGGGTACCAGATACCTAATGGACAGCCTGGGGCTCGACTATGAGAAGGCCACCGAGGTCCTCAGGGAGTACGGGTCTGTCAAAAAGGCCATGGACGCATACGGGAAGTAAGCTCTAGTCCTTCGGAACCAGTTTAAAGATCCCTTTCCCTTCCACAGCCACGTAGATAAAACCATCCGGCCCCTGTCTTACGTTCCGGACCCGCCCGATATTTTCCATCAGTTTTTCACGGGATACCACGGTCTCTCCCTCCATTTGCAGGCGTTCCAGGTATTGGAAAGACAATGAGCCTACCAGCAGGTCCCCATTCCAGTCGGGATACAGGGAGGAGGTTACGAAGGTCATTCCACTGGGGGCGATCGATGGGATCCAGTAGTGGATCGGCTGTTCCATGCCTTCCATATGTGTTTTATCGGTGATCGGGGTCCCGCTGTAATTGATCCCGTAGGTAATGACAGGCCAGCCGTAGTTTACGCCTTTTTTCACGATATTGATCTCATCCCCTCCTCTGGGGCCGTGTTCGTGGATCCAGATCTCGCCGGTTACCGGGTTTTTGACCATCCCCTGGGGATTCCTGTTGCCGTAGGTATAGATGGCCGATTTGGCTCCTGCTTCGTTTATAAAAGGGTTATCGGCCGGGATACTTCCGTCATCATGGATACGGTATACCTTGCCTCCGTCTCGGGTTATATCCTGTGGATTCACATCGCGATCCCCCCTCTCTCCTATGGTGAAATACAGGTATCCACTATCGTCAAATTCGAGCCTGGAACCGAAATGCTGTCCGCTGGTCGTATTGGGGGTTGCTTTGTAAAGCGCCTGGATGTCAGATAGGGCATTCCCGCTCAGTTTGGCCCTGGCGATGGCGGTATTTCCTCCTTTGTCATCGCCTTCCTCTGAGGCATAGGAGAGGTAGATCCACCCATTTTCGGCATATCGGGGATGCAATTCTATGTCGAGCAGGCCTCCCTGCCCACGATTATAAACGACAGGTACATTGCTGATCTGGGTTTTCTCACCATCCTTGAAGTGTATGATCTCACCCGATTTTTCGGTGATCAGCATACTCCCGTCTGGCAGAAAAACCATACCCCAGGGGATCTGTAGACCATCCACAATCAACTCGGCTGAAAAGTTCGTTTCCTCGGGAGTTTTTATCCCGTTATCAGATTTCTGAGCACACGAAATCACCGTCAATACAACGAAAAAACTGGTGATGAGGATACTTTTTTGCATTTTCTAACGTTAGAGAAATTAATAATAATAATGGTCGTGGACCAAAGATAAAGAGAAAATTATAGATCGATAACTACGCTCTGAATATACTGATCCCAAATCAACATATTCTTGCCATAATATGGTTTAACCTATGCTCCCTAAAAAAATCAGGCATTTTGCGTATGCCTTGCTGTGGTTGGCACTTTTTGTAATAGGTACTTCCGCCATAGCAAATCCAAGCATAATACGTTTCGTCTCTTCCGCAGGCGCGACCTCCCTGTTTGAGGACATAGCCGAGGAGCCCGAGAGTCAGGAGGACTCGTCTTCAATTCCCGGAGATGCCCTGGAAATAGACGCTTTTTCTTCATCGGCACCTATGTTCGTCACCATCATACAGGGGGCGAATGAAGAAGTGACCTGCCCTAATGACGGGAGTACGCTGGCCAAATTCTTCCTTTGCGGTACCAGTGACGTACGCACCATCAGCCTGAGCATTTCCGGTTCCAGCTATCAATGGCAAAAACTAGATCCCAACCGATGTGCAGCATCGGTCATCGAGGATTGTGCCAATACGAATAATACTTGTTATGACACGGTGGGTACGGGAGCTACCTACAACCTGTCAACGAGCGGGGAATTCAGGGTCAGAGTGGATGGAGGTCAGTATTACTATTTCAAATCCACTTTGAACCCCCTGAACCCCCAGCTGATCAAGGAAGATATCATTTGTGGTAACCCGGGAAGGGTAGAGATCACCAACGTACCTGCGGGGTATGAATACAGCCTCAACACTCCTGCCGGCCCCTATCAGGACACACCTTATTTTGATATTTCCGCCCCGGGAAGCTACATGGTCTATGTTAGGTTGAAGAACGTTTCCTCCAGTTCCTGTGTGTTCCCATCCAATTCAGTAACCGTACAGGACCTCGACATCAATGTGGATGTGACCGCCAATGATATCCTTTGTAGCGGCCAGTTGGGGAGCATAGACGTTCAGGTGACCGGTGTACCCGGATTTTATACCTACCGACTGATCAAGAATTCCGTGACCGTAGATACTTTTGGACCCAGCGGAGCGAGCAATTATACCTTCGCGAATGTTAGCCCGGGGACCTACAGTGTAAGGGTAGAGACCAACAAGTGTAATGAACTTATCACCCTGGATGTCAATTCGGATCCCATCGTCATAGGGAATGGGATCAGCCCGATCGCAGTTTCTGCCACCGCCAATGACAGTTTTGGGTGTGGGGCAGCGACCGTGGATGTGACGATTAATACCTCGGGGGGAACTGCCCCCTATCGCTACAGCCTGGATGGGGGTGGGAGTTTCAGTGCCCCTTATGCCAGTACCGCCGTATTTACGGTTTCCTCTGCGGGCACCTATCCCATCCTGGTGGAAGATGCCAACGGTTGCCGCAGGTCTGCCAGTGTGGACGTGGAAGACCTGCCACCACCGGTCTATACCGTGACCACTCAGGATGCCAATTGCGGGGGAGCCAATGACGGCCGCATCACGGTGAATGTGACGAACGGCTACGGATATAACCTGGAATTCAGCAACAACAATGGAGTGAGCTACCAGGGGAGCAATGTCTTCAATGGTCTGGCTCCCGGCAGCTATGACGTAATTATCCGTTATCAGCAGGGGAGTTTTATATGTACTACCCCGGCTACCGTTGAGACCGTGGGGACCCCTTCCAATATAACCGCTACCGTCACAGCAAACAGTGTTCCCACCTGTTCGAACGAGACCGGGGGGCAGATCACTATCTCAGGGGTCTCGGGAGGTACACCGCCCTACGATTACAGTATTGGTGCCGGATTTAGCGCTACTACGGTATTTACAAACCTCGGGGTGGGTACCTATACACCCCAGATAAGGGATGCGAACGGGTGTGTACAGAGCCTGGCCCCCATCGTTTTTAACCCACTTAACAAACCTACCGATATGGATTTTACCATATCGAGCATAGACTGTATTACGAGCACTGCATCGGTGACCGTGGCCGTTACGAACGGAACGGCGCCTTTTACCTATGAGATCATTGCTCCTGCAGCCAGCGCAGTAAACAACGGGAACAATCCCGTCTTTACAGGTTTGGGACTAGGCACCTATACCTTCAGGGTAACCGATAACGAGGGGTGTTCCTACAATGAGGTATTCGCCATCACGGATATCAGCTCAATCTCCGTTCAGGCCCAGGCCACCAGGGTGGTCACTTGCGTGGGTGACAGCGACGGGGAAGGCAGGTTCCTGGTCGATGGCTTTGCCACTACCTACAGTTACAGCATTGATGCTGGCCCCCTCAATACGGGCGAAAGCAACGGGATCATTTCCCTTGCCGGACTTAGTGCCGGAAGTTATGTGATCAATGTGACCGACGAAGACACCAATTGTACCGATTCTGCCACCCTGGTCATACAGGAACCTGCTACCGCCTTTGCCATCAGCAGCCTGAATGTAACTCCGATGAGTTGCCAGAACGGGAATATAGGAAGTGTTACCATCAATACAGTAGGCGGTTGGGGAGGAAACCGGTATACCCTTATCCAACCCGACCTGTCCGTCAGAGGCCCGAAGAACGGTAATACCTTCTCGAACCTGTCCCTGGACGGACTGTATCAGGTCAGCGTTACAGATGCCAACGGGTGTACCGTAACAGACAGTTTTACGCTTACTTCCCTGGCGGCACCCGTACTGACCATCGATGCCTCGACAGATTTCTGCTATGACAATGTGGATGCAGCTACGATCGTTGTAAATGCCGCAGGGGGTCTTCCTCCATATCAATACAGGATCAACGGCGGGCCCTGGGTGGGGGCGAGCTCTTTCAGCGGCCTTACCCCGAATACCTATACCGTTCAGGTAAGGGATGCCAACGATTGCCGGGATGACGTTACGGTCACCATTCAGCCTGAAATCACAGCCACGGCCGTGACCATCACCGAACTCAACTGCGGGGGACCCCCGGCCGAGATTCAGGTGACCATCAGCAACGGATACCCTTCAGGAGGTAACTACGACATTTACGAGGTGAGCATCGATGGGGCTGCCTATACTTCCAACTCGAATCCCATCGCAGGGAATTCCTTTGTATACAGTATTCCCAACGATGGCTCTATCACTACAGACACCACTTTCCAGTTCCTGGTGAGCGACAGTCGAGGGTGTACAACGGAAACCAATGTGGTGACGATTTCACCCCCGGAGACCATTGCGGGTACGGCTGTACCCACGGATACGAGCTGCGGGGATAACAACGGGATCATCACCCTGGTGCCGGATACCAATTTCGGGGTTCCGCCATATCAATTCAGCGATGATAGTGGTGCCACCTTCAGTTCCCAGAATGTATTTTCTGGGTTCGCCCCAGGGGTATACAATACCTTTATGATCCGTGACAGCAGGGGTTGTACAACGCCTTTGCTTTCTGCAACCATAAATGCCAGTGTGGCCATAGATGCCAGTGTGGTGGCCAATGACGCCCTATGCGCCGCAGGAACCACCTATGGCTCCATAGACGTGACCGCCGTGGCCAATGGAAACCCTAACTATACGTACATCGTACAGGATATCAACGGGGTGACGGTAGCCACCGTGGGCCCCACAGCCAGTACAAGCGCAAATTTCCCCAATCTGGTGCCGGGTACCTATACCGTGATCACACAGGATGCCTCCGGGTGTGAGGACAGGGATACGGTCACCATCATACAGAACCAGATTGACCTGGTTCCCGTAGCCACGACCACTCCCCCGGATTGTACCACGGCCTTTACCTACATTGTGGATATTGTGGGAGGCACGCCTCCATACCAGATCGGACTTTTGGGAGGTCCCCTGGGTCCGCCTAACGTGGATATAGACACGCACGATTTTACAGGCCAGATTTCCTATGGGATCACCTATTTTGTAGAGGTGATCGACGCTCTGGGATGCCGGTATATCGAACAAATTGACCCTATTCTCGGCCCTTCACCCATATCCGTGGTGGCCACGGCTACTTCAGCGGCCTGTGCACCGAATGCGAATGGATCTATTGACTTCCAGGTTGCCGGAATAGGTTCCCCTGCAGATATCACGATACAGCTACAGGATACCAATACCGGAGCCATAGTGAGCGGACCTGTGGTGCTTAACAACGAACCCATCCCTTATAACGGCAGTTTCACAGGCCTTCCCGCAGGGAATTATCAGATCCTCGTGGAGGATAACAATACCAGTTGTGACGCCAGTACCCTGGTGGATATTGTTCCCAATGTGCCTGCGATCGTAATAGACAGCAACCTGCCAGCTACCTGTAACGTAGGCGCCCTGGTAACGGTTAGGGGCAATGGAGGCACGCCCCCTTACGGTTTTGCCTATGTGCCTGCCGGTGATCCGGCCCCTGGTGTTTTCACACCCCAGACCACCTATGAGATTCCCGGACCCTATCCGGCCAACTATGATTTTTATGTGCAGGACAGTTTTGGGTGTACCAGTTTTACCACGGTGACTGTCACGGCTGAACCTGGAGTCCCTGTTCCTACCGTTGACGTTGTCAACCAGTGTACGGCCGTAGCCAACTATACGGTGAATGTGACCTCCCCTCTCAGTACGGGATCCGGCCTGCCGGAAGAGACTTTCCAATACGATATAGGTGGCGGATTCCAGACCAGCCCCAATTTTGTGGTCCCAAACCCAGGAGATTATACGATCACGGTGAGGGATGGAAATGGATGTACCAATACTGTGGTCGCGAGGGTATTCGATTTCTTTGCCATCTCTGCAAATGCCACTTCCGAACCCACTTGTAATGCGGGAGACGGCGTGATCACGGTCAATACCAGCGGGGGTAGTGGCAATTTCCGATATGAACTGGATGATGGGTTCAATCCCCCTGTGGTTCAGGTGAATGATCCCGTCTTTATCAATATTGCTCCGGGGACGTATTCCATCATCGTTACAGACCTTGATTCCAATACCGTTCCCCTCTGTACGGATACAGCCACTGTGGACGTTACGGTAGTGACCAACCCCGTGATCTCGGCAACGCCTATGGGTGATGTTACCTGTAACGGCGCCAACGATGGTTATATCGGAGTTGAGCTCCAGCCGGGAACGGATACCGACGGGCCATTCACGTATGTCTTGTATGATGGCAGTACTTCTACCGTTCTCGCCGGACCTCAGGGGACTTCACTTTTCGATAATCTCGCCCCGGGTACCTACCAGGTGGAAGTGATCTCGGACCGCGGATGTACGGACCGTTCGGGGGATGTGATTATCACAGAACCCTCACCCCTGCAGATCAATACGGTAAATACGGATTTTACCTGTGATCCCAGCAGTAACCGTTTCAATACGGCTACCATTACCATCTACACGGATACGAACGGAGATGGCACAGGGGTAGATACCGGTACTGCCCCCTATACCTATAGTATGAATGACGGAACCCCGGCCTTTGACGGGACAAATTTCCAGACCAGCAATACGTTCGAGGTCATTGACAACGGTACCAACCAGACGATCACCCTGACAGCCAGGGACCAGAATGGCTGTGAAATCACGCAGACGATCACCATCAACGCGCCCACAGATCTGACCTTTACGTACAACGTGAACCCGCTTACCTGCGATGCCAGTGGAGTAGGGGTTAATCCAGGCTCTATCGAGATCATCATAGACCAGGGACCCGGCAACTACGATGTGGAGATCCTACCCCTGGGCTCTGCCGCGGTCCAGAACTCCGGTGGTACAGACCGGGTTATCTGGAGTATCGACACTCCGGGCGATTATATCTTTACCGTTACGGATATAGGCAATGCCGGATGTTCCTACCTTACCGCTGTAGTTAATGTACCTGAATACAACACCATAGACGCCGTCATTGCAGAGACGGAACCCGTAACCTGCTTTAACGGCTCTGATGGGGAGATCAGTATCCAGATCAACGGATACAGTGGGGTCTACAACTACGAGGTATTTTCAAGGGATAATTTCGGAGTAGAGACTACTACGGGGGTCACCGGGACCTTTGATACCACTATTGCCGGACAGAACCCCGTGGTGATTACCGGCCTGCCCGCTGGTAACCTGGTGGTGCATGTGGAAGCTCTGGACAATCCTTTCTGCGACACGGTGAGCAATGTGGCTACCGTAAGACAGCCAGACCGAGCCCTGACAGTGGTGGCTCAGCAAACAGCAGAGGTTACCTGTGCGATTCCCGGATTGGGCGAGATCTTCCTGACCGGCGACGGAGGATGGGGCACCTATGAATACCAGGTCATTGCCCCTGACGGATCGACCATCCTGCAGGATTTTCCGAGTACCAACAGGATCATTACCGACCTGTCTGACGGTACCTATACCATTAATGTGCGCGATATAGAGGGTTGTACGGCCACCAATACCATAACATTAGCCTTGCCCACCCCTATCTATGCCGATATACAGATCACTTCTCCCCTGAGATGTAACAACGACAACGATGCGGTCATAGAAGCGTTCAATGTCAGTGGTGGACAAGGGCCGGGGAATTACCTCTACCAACTGAACAGGATCACGGACGGAACCAGCAGCGGACTGCAAACGACACCTTCTTTTGCGAACCTGTCTTCCGGCGACTATTCCATCACCGTGTTCGACGGATGGTCCTGTAGTTATACCACGATTCCGATCACCATTACCGATCCACCGGTGGTCGTAGCCGAACTGGTTGAATTGCAGCCACCGGGCTGCGGTGATTTCGGGATCATGGAACTGACCATAACAAACCCTGAACCTGGGGTCAGCTATTTCTACAGAAGGTCGGGGACCTCAGACCCATTTCTGCCTTTGAGTACGATAGATCCTTTGGCTACGGTGGTTCAGATCACTGAAGACATCACCCTGGATCCCGGACCTTTCCAGTACGACGTACAAAATTCAAACGGATGTCCTTTCGAGATCTCAAACCAGATCTCCCTGGATCCGGCAGCCCCTCTGGTGATCTCCCTGGATCTTACCAACGCCACCATTAACTGTGCCGGAGAGGCAACAGGGATCATCAGGTCAGAAGCGTTTGGTGGCATCGGGAATTATGTGTACACCCTCCTGAATTCGGATGTTCCTCCTGTTCCGACGGCAGGCAACACAGTGAGAGCGGCCCAGTCGTCCGGAATATTCCGGAACCTTGGACCCGGAACCTACTGGGTATTCGCTCAGAGTGGTGGATGTACAGCTATTTCAACTCCTATAACCATTGTGGATCCGCCACCTCTGGTGCTGGATTACATAGAAGCAGTCCCCGTGAGTTGTTTCGGAGATGTAGACGGTCAGCTGATCATAGAGGCCAGCGGGGGAACCGGTGTGATCCGATACTCCATCGCAGATCAGCTCAGCGAGTTCTTCGAAGGGGACGACCCTATGTTCCCGAATCGCAAGACCTTTACGGACCTTGCTCCCAGAAGCTACGAGGTGATCATACAAGACGACCTTGGGTGTACTATCACCCAGACCATCACCATTACGGAGCCCACTGAACTGGTAGCGGGAATTGGGAATTCCATTCCCGAGACCTGTCTTGGGGATGAGGACGGAGCGGTTACTGTCTTCGTGAACGGAGGTACGCCTCCCTACGAGTTCGCTATGAACTCCTCCGACCCGGCCGACTTTGCGCCTAACCCTACCATGACCTTCACCAACCTGAGGGGAGGGGAGACCTATGTGGTCTTTATCAGGGATTCCCGTGGATGTGAGACCAATGTGGTCGTGCCAATAGGGATAGGGGTTGATCTCCAGCCTGAAGTCGTGGTGAATTACGGATGTGACGGTATTTTCCCAAATAACATGACCGTGGTGTCCGTGGCGGATACCTCGCAATATGCGGACCTCCTTTTTGTGCTGGACCCCGCAGATCCAACGGATGCCATTACCGCTCAGGCGGATGTGGACCGCACCTGGGGAGATCTCCCGGCAGGGGATCACACGGTGTATATTTACCATTCCAATGGATGTAGCACTTTCGTGGATTTCACTATAGACCCGTATGACCCATTGACGCTTACCCTGGTTAAATCGGCTCCCAACGAGCTCACGGCCACAGCTACCGGAGGTTTCGGAGGATATGAATACTTCTTCCAGGGAGTTTCCCAGGGCAGTGTGAATACGTACGAGGTGAATGAGGATGCTACGGTAACGGTACGGGTGGTCGATGCCCAGGGGTGTGAGGCGATCATGTCTATCCCATTCGACTTTACCGGTATGCTCGATATTCCGAACTTCTTTACCCCGGATGGGGACAACAACAATGATCTGTGGTTCCCGAGGAACCGGGAATTCTTCCCGAATATAGAGGTGAAGATCTATGACCGCTACGGCCGAGTCGTGGCTGTCTTAGACCAGGTGTCAGGCTGGGATGGAACCTATGACGGCAGAGAAGTACCCACTGGGGATTACTGGTATGTGGTCAACGCCAACGACAAGGAGAAACAGCAGTATGTAGGGCATTTCACCCTGTATAGATAAAGCACCTGGGATGGGGATGCTATAATCTAATGGAAAGATGTATCCAGAATGGTACCGTTTTCCAGAAGAATGGGATAGGAATACCCGCTTCCCAGGTCTACATCGAGTCGAACCAAAGCCCTTACAGTTATGGTTTTACCTTTCTTAACAGGTTCCAAAGTGGTGATCACCAGGTCATAGCTGTCCTTGCTGCCGTCCTGCAGATGTATCCAGTTCCTGCCCATGATCCCTTCATTCACCTTGGTTACAGCACCCTTTAGCTCCACTTTTTTCCCCTCGTATTTTTGCGGGTCATCCACCAGGTCTTCAATTTTTATTCGTCCAGCGAAAACAGCTGTACTGTCCTGCTCCTCTGCAATACTCTTTTTAATGACCTTTACCTGCTCCTGGTCGAGGGGATCCTTGCTGAATCCGTGCATATCCTTTCCGTGTGCTTCGGTTACCAGGGAGGTAACCAGGTACATGGTATCAAAGACCCTTTTCAGCTCCTTACTCTCGAAGTCGGTCTTCATTATGGACTCGTTGAAGTAATAGACGTCTCCTGGTTTTAATTCCATTTTCTGGGTGGAGATCCAAAATGTATGATCCTCCTCCCTGACCTGGGCGTAGATGTACTTTTCGCCCGGGATCACTTCTGTGACCAACACTTTGCGCATTTCACGGCTTACATCCGGGTCTAAAATAGCCTTGTCAATAGTCCGTGTGATTGTATAGGGTTCCTTTGATTTAGGGCCATCCAGGCAGGATGTAATAATCATCAGAAGGGCAAAGATTCCCGTAAAATGCATTGTGTTCCTCATGTATTCTCGTTCTTAGATTGGCTGTGTTATGTCTTCAGTCCGAATTGAAGACCGCATTTTCTGCGATCAGGTCAAGGATGTGATCTTCTTCGGTAGAACGACATTTCTGGTGATATAGCTGTCTGATCACCCGATTCATTACGATCTCCACCTTTTCAGGATCATTCGTATTCAATTTCTCGTGCAGGTAGCCTTCCGTGTTTCTTCGGATCAGTATCTTGTGTTTTCCGAGTACGGAGCGCAAGGAATTTTCCTCTACCCAATTCCTGAAAGAATCGAGTTCTTCTCCTATAATGTGCTTTACCGACTCCATGGCCTGGGCCCGTTGCACTTTTGTGTTTTCGAGTTGGGCCGAAATGGCGTCCAGGTTAAAAAGGGTGATTCCTGCCTGGTGAGAAAGTTCGTGGTCCATGTTCGAGGGAAGTCCCAGGTCTATCAAAAGCCTGGGCCTCTGGTTGTCCTCTATCGTTTTGACGAGGTGCCTGCTGTTACCCGCAGCCCCGACGATGATATCAAAATCCGAGAATTCATTGGCTTGCACCCTTTCCCAATCGTAGATCTCACATCCGAATCTCTTGGAAAGCGCAACCGCATTTTTTCTGGTCCGGTTACTGACGGATATCCTTTTAAATTTGAATTTACGGTTATACTTAAACAACTGCCTGACGATTTCTCCGGCTCCTATGAAGAGAATTTTTTTGTCATGCATCTCCTCCTCCCCGTAGACCTGAACCATGGTTTTCAGCGACTTATAGGCCAGGGAAGTGGTACCATCCCTGAAGTGTGTCTCATTCCTTACCCTCTTGTGGTTCCTGAACACTATCTGCATGGCCCTTTCCAGCAAGGACCCCTGTAATTCCAGGGCCAGGGAGAATTGATAGGCTCTTTTGATCTGAGCAATGATCTCCGCATCCCCCAGCACTTTAGAGAGCAGTCCAGAAGATACGTTCAGTAAATGTTCCGCCGTTTTTAGGGTGTCATCCGTACGTGAAAATAAGGCCGACTTTCCGGTATTCCCGTCAACCGACATGTACTCCAGGAAGAAATCCAGGAATTGGGAGGAATCTGTAGAGGCCGACTCAAAGTATACTTCCGTCCTGTTACAGGTCACCAATAGCATCAAACCACTGATATCCGGAAAGCGCTTCCGACTAGTATCGATAAAGGTCTTTTTTTCCTCCTCGGGAAAATAGAACCTTTCGCGATCCTTGACAGAGGCTGATATATGAGAGATACTGATTGACCTCAGGTTGGTATTCATGTCATTAACAAAATTGAACTTTCAATTCAAGGGCTTTGCTGTACCAAACTTAAAAAGCAGGCATTTCTTTATTCATCAAGCAAATGATGGGAACCTATTCCTTCAGGGTACGCATGTAGTTCACCACGAGCCAGCGATCTTCGTCACTGGGGATCTTCTTGGTATACTCAGGCATATCATCCTTGCCGAAAGTGGTCTTGTAGAACAGTTCCCCATCGGTCTGTTTGTGAAACTCCTCTGAGGAAAAATCGCCCAGGTCTCCCTTCATTTCGGCAGCTTTTGGTCCGTCTCCGTAACCTTCCTTGCCATGGCAGGATTTGCAGTGCTTGTCGTATAGGGATTTACCGATATCCAGGTCTTCCTTCGGATTGGTAGGATTTTTCATGTTCACGTATTTCTCCGGTACCACCCATTTATCTTGTACAAGGGTAGTAAAGGAATAGAAGGTGAAGGATACCACCCCGATGATCATCAAAAATTTAATTGTTTTCATGTTTGTTTATTAAGATTTAGAAATTTTATACAGGTTTCGGATTAAATACAGTATGGGACCCCAGGTTACCACAATGAGTAATATAGTGAAAATCACTATAAATATGGGTGTTTTGCTTCTCGGTGACCATAAGGTTCTCTCGTTAAAACTGGTATCCAGGACGATCGGCTTTCCATAGGGAGCTTCGACTATTGCTTTTACGGTACCGTAATCCTCGCTTTCGGGCAGTACCACTTCGATATTCAGAAGTCCATCTAACCCAGGGATACCTGCTTCAACAGGTACAAATACAGTGCCATTCTCGTCCGTATAATTAAATTCTTCACCAATTCTAAGGGGTCGGATCAGCCTCTGTACCTGTACCCTCAGGGAGACATCCGGTACCGGAAGCCCGGTGCCGGTATCGGTCAGGGTAGCCTCAACATAATTCGTACTATCCCTTTGCTCCAGTCGGGTCTCGATGCGGGCATCCCTGAAGTTTACGGTTCTGGAACCCCTTTTGAATTCGTCATTTCCTCCGAAGGATACACCCAGGGTATACATGCCTGTTGAATCGGCCTTCATTTCGGATAAGGGAGGCAGCATAAACCTGCTTTTTCCGCTCATATCGGTCTTTGCGCTGCCCAGGGGAAATTCTTCGTAATCGTATTCGTAGTACACCTCCATGTCCAGATCAGGAACGTCGACCATCTGCCGGTCTATACGGGAGATCACCTTGATATCCAGGTAACTCTGTCCGTCCATCACCTTGGTATAGTCGGCTTTGATCCGAACGCTGTTTTTTTCACTTTGAGCGTGTAACCCTGATATCAGAGTCAAGGACATAAAGATCGCGAGGGTAATACCAAAAAGGAATTTTATGGAAGTATGTATTTTCATGACGCGATCTTTTTAAGTGAGGCTTCCGCCTTCGTTTCCATTTCATCTGCTGTGCGTTGTACAGGCACGGCAGGAAGGAAACGGACCAGCAGGGTGATGATCAAAAGGGCCATGGCCAGGGTGGCTATGGTGATGATCCATTCGTGAGCGCTGGGAAAATAGGTGCGCCAGGATTCCGGTACTCCCTGAATCGGCATAAAGGGCTCCAGCAGGGTAGGAGTAATGATGATATAGCGTTTCCACCAGGAACCGATCACCACCACTATGCCAATAAAGAACATTGGCAACGGTTTACGGCCCTTTTTAAAGAGCAGTAAAAAGATGGGCAGCACCAGCCCTGCCAGGGTCACAAACCAGAATAGTCCGGCGTAGTGACCTGTGAGAAGGGATTCCAAATGTGCATCTTCCCCTTTCTTGGCAGTAAAGAATGGGATCACGTATTCGTTGATATTGAAATAGAGGTAGATGATACAGGCCAGGGTCAGCAGTTTCCCCATTTTGTCGAAGTGGCCTTCTGTAATATATTCCTCCAATTTGCGGGTCCGCCTGACGATGTAAATAACGGTTACCAATGCACCTATGCCGGCTACGAAAGCCCCGGAGATAAAATAAGGGGCGAAGGCAGAGCTGTCCCATCCTGTGCGGTAGGTGGTGGAGAACAACCAGGCATCAATGGTCTGTAACATGACTCCTGCTATCAGGATCAATACGGACAGCACCATGATGGATCTCGAGTGAAGGGCCTTTTGGGCAGAGCTGCCGGTCCATTTCAGGGAAAGCCTACCGTACCATCTGCTCAGCCGGGGTTTGGAGGTCTCGAAGTGTTTTTTCATGAGGGCAAAATCCGGCAAGAGAGGGAAATAAAGCATCAACAGGCTGATCACAATAAAGGTGGGGATGATGATGATGTCCCAGGTGATAGGCGACTGGAGTCGGGCGTGAATAAACAGGTTCATGACCCGGTCTGGCCTTGCCATGTCGATCGTAATAGTGATCCCGGCCATCACGATACAGGCCAGGGTAATGATCTCGGCGATCCTCACCAGGGGTGTACGCCAGGAGTTGTTGGTAAGCCTGAGGATTGCGACTGTCGCAGATCCTACGAAACTCGTAGCCACAAAGAACACAAAATTGGAAATATAGATCCCCCAAAGGGCGTAGTCCCTCATATTGGTCACTTTCTGGCCCTGTATGACCTGATCTGCGTAGGCCACTATACCCAGAATGACAAGAACGACCAGAAAACCTATCCAGGCCAGTCCGGTCTTCCCGAATTCCCTGGGAGCCAGATCCGATACGATGTCATCGAATTTTTTCATTCTTCAGAGGGTTTTTCAACAGATTCGAATTCCTTGAACTCGGACATACCTTCTTCAAAGTCCACCAGTCGGTCTACCGGAGGCAGATAATACACGCTGGGTTCTGTTCCCAGGCTTTCCAGCAGTCGGTATCCCGCTTTGTCTTCGAGCAGTTTGCTGAGCCTTAAGGTCTCTTCCCCGTTAGTGACCGTATCCTCGTATTTATCTCCAAAGTAGAAAACGCCATTGGGGCAGGCGGTGACGCAGTGGGGAAGTTCTCCTTCCTTCACCATGTGCGGACAAAAATCACATTTGTCTACAGTCCCTTTTAAACTGGGCCTGCCCGCATACTCGGGGGTAGG
This sequence comes from Muriicola jejuensis, assembly GCF_010671595.1. Lineage (GTDB taxonomy): Bacteria > Bacteroidota > Bacteroidia > Flavobacteriales > Flavobacteriaceae > Muriicola > Muriicola jejuensis. The sequence continues at coordinate 441,161 of NZ_JAABOP010000002.1, forward strand.
TTCTACACCGGTCATGTCCATATTCAGGGTGACTTCCTGACCGGGATCCCCCCAGTTGAAAACACGCGTAGAATAAGGGCATGCGGCCATACAGAAACGGCAGCCAATGCAGCGTTCATTGTCTATAAGGACCAGGCCATCCTCCCTCTTAAAGGTGGCATCCACCGGGCAAACTGTGACACAGGCAGGTTTGTCGCAATGCTGACACATAGTAGGTAGCCAGTAGGGTGCGGTATCCGCAGATTCCTGCATTTTATAGACCTTCAGCCAGGCATTGTCTCCTGTTATGTAGTGGTTCTTGTTACAGGATTGCTGGCATTTTAAGGCGTTTTTACATTTGGCAAGGTCTACTACCATTACGAATTTCCTGTTCGGGATCCCTTCCCTAACGTTGTAGTCCATGGAGTAGTGGTGGTGGTGCTCCACTTCCATTACCTCAGAGGTGTCTATCTCCACGATAGTGCCGTCCGTGGTCATGAGTTCCATGGTCTCCCCGGTCGGGGCTTTGTCATCAGGCGCGAATTTAGCCGACAGTTTTGACAGGCCTATTCCGCCCAACACACCGGCAACGCCGAGTTTTAAGCCTCGGTCCAGGAATTTTCGCCTCGTTTTTTTGTTGTTTTCGTCCATAATTGATAGCCTGCTTAACTCTTTTTATCCAGCCACTTCAGGAAGGTGGAGTTGGGGATATTTTTCTTAACGACCTTGGATTTCTTCAGCGTGTTGACCTTCACCTTAACAATGGTCCCATCGGGTTTTAAAAGGGTCTCGTATTGTTCTTCCCCTTCGTTCTTCTTCATACTGGTTTTCTTTTCTTCTTTAGAGAAGCCCAGGAAGGGAAGGAGGAGAGTGGTGCCCAATAGGGGGAGGAGCCCCCTTCTTGAGATGGGGTTGTCTTTTTTTGGTGGTTGTGCCATCGTTATATGAACATTAGAAATTATAGAGACGGGTTATGTTGAAACCGATCAGGAAATCCCCGTCAAAGAAATTGTTCTGGTTAAACATGATGTTCTTTTGAGGGACGATCCCCTGGTAGCTCGACAAGAACAATTGGAATGCGTGAGATGAGGTCCTGAACTCAACACCTACGCTGAATCCGGGTTCCGGATCCATATCCAGTTTTACCCCGTCCAGGTGATGGACAAAGGGCTGGGTATAATCCACCAGGATAGAGGTTTGTGAACTTACCTTATATCTGCCACCCAGAGACATAGCGACCACATCATTTCGCATACGCTGGGGAACCAGGTTGTAGTGGGAAACACTGGCGGAACCCTGGAGGGAGAGTTTTGAGTTGAATCTCCTGGAGATGATCAGCTGGTTAAAATAGGAATACCTGTGTTGTTCTACCAGGAATCTATCTGCACTTCTGGCGTCGATCACAAAATTCCCGTAGTAGGTAACGTTCACGGGTATCTTGTTTGAACGGGTCTGCCGTAGCAGGGCCACTTTCCAGTTAAAATCCTGCAGGCGGTCAAATTTGGTGGTCCCGTACCCCAGGGTCAGCCTTTCGTGAGGAGCATAGCTCAACGCGATCCTGATATTGGCCGGAGCCCAGATCCCGATAAGGTCGTTATCCCCTCCGTTCACGGTTCCGAACCGGTGTGCCATATGCACTTCCAGGGTGTTCTTGATAAAGGTGACATCGGTAGGGTTATCGATGATATACGAACTCTCAAATGCCGGCCTTTCCGGTCTTTCGACCACCTTTTCCACGATGGTGTCCTGTGATAACAGTGAGATGGGGGCTATCAGGAAAGAAACAAATATGAAGCTCAATTTTTTCATGTTGAAGGGTCTTATCGGGTTAATTGTTTTCGGCTCCACGGTCTATCCATGCTTTGATCAGGGCGATGTCTGCATTGTCCATGACAAAACCGACGTCCAGGGGATGTCCGTTCCCGGGTAGTCTTTGGTAAAATTCGCTGCCCTCGGCGTCTCCGGCTACGATCAGGGCGATGATATTGGTATAGGCATTACCGGCCCTTAGGTCGGGGTTGGCGACATTTCCGTTATGGCAGGCGGTACAATCCTTTCCGGTTTTTGAAAAAATGGGTGCTATGTCGGAACTGAATGATATGGGCTGATCTACCGGGATGTCGGGCAGTGGCTGACTCAGATCGATCTCCTGGTCGTAGTAGCACGAGAAGTTGAATACGATCAGGCTACTGATCAGAAAGAAGGAGATGCGCTTTTTCATTTTCTTCATTTTAGTTTTATAGATTTCCGGGTTCCATTCCCTATCATTAAGGTCACCTATTAGGCAGACCCGAATTATAATAAGAGATCCCGAAATTGGTTTTAAAAAGCCCGGGCAGGGAATAAGGCCCGGGCTTTATTTGATTGCTAATCCTGCAATGCCTCAATAGAGTTTTTGAGCAATGCCCTGGTGTAGTTCGGGTTGTGAATACCTTTACTTTGATCTTCCAAAAGGGTTCTGTAGTTCCAGGCCGCCTGACCTACTTCAGCTGAATATGTACCGAGTACGTAATAACCGTCTGCATCGAATATATTCCTTGCTGCTAGCAATGCTTCCAAGGTGGCCATATCTTCTGTAAAACCGGCTATCTCATCCGGAGCTCCGCTTGGGTGGCATGCGACACATGCTGCTGCAGTAGGATTCCAGGAGTGGATCCCAGTGCTGGTATCGGAAGATTCTCCCATATGGCATGCTACACAGGAAGAGCCTGTTCTGTGCGCTGCAGTTCCCACGGCGGGATAGGTTTCAGATCCGGGAATATTGGCAGCCATGATCCCTTCGAGCATGGTAGCCTGTGGACTGTGGTGAGGTCCGTAACGTTTATTAGTAATGGTCACACTATCTGTTCCTCCTGGAACGGGATAGCTGTTCCTGGGCTGGTGGCAGGTGATACAGTTGTTACTGGACCCTCCAAAATCAAGAACGGTGGCGTTGTCGATCACCAGGGTAACCGCATCAATATTTCTCAATGCATAATCAAAGCCGTCATTTTCAAAATCGAAAGTGCTGTGGCGGTCGTGGCAGGTGGCGCAATTCATGGGTTCTACATTGGAATATCCGGCAGTGTCCACCATTCCGGTTTCAATATAATCGACATAGCCTTTATCCCCATGACACTGGGCACAGTTGGCTGAACCTCCCCTTGCGAACGCTCCATCCTCAGCTGCGTGTTGTGAAATGGAGAAAGAGGCAAAGATAGGTTCTCTGGTGGCATTGGAGTGGCAGCTCACGCAGGAAGCGGTGCCATCAACCCCGTCAACCCCGTCTATTCCATCCCTTCCGTCTGCACCGGGAGGTCCGGCGATCGGATCGGGTATTTCGAGGTCACTGGTACATTGGATCATTAAAAATCCTGATGCTATGATCATCAGGCTGCGAAGGAGGTGTGAAGTTTTCATGTAATTCCCAATTAGATGTATAAATTATTCGGTGAAATTAGGGGTGGAATGAGAGCATTCATATGATTTTTATCATGTTTTAAAAAAATCTTAAAACCCCGTCTGATTTCTTAATTTACTGTTAAAATAAAAAAACTTTAAAAAAATCCAAATGTTGAATTCGTGAAGAAATTGTTATCCTTTTCCAGGAATGTTTTCTATTTTTGCGCTCGGATTTCTAAGTCGTATCCAATCTTTCATTGTTGATTCAGCAAGATGTGCTGCCTCCTCAAAAGAGTTTGGAATTTGGAACTTGGGATTTGGAATTTTTGTTCGAAAGAACATCCTCGGGATGTGGCGCAGTCTGGTAGCGTATCCCGCAGGGCGGGATGGTCGATGAGGGATGAGTTATTTAGTGTACGTTCTTTATAGTGAAAGACTCGAAAAGTATTATGTAGGATACACCAAGGATCTAGATGAACGGATGTCTCGACATAATACAGGGCGCAGCAGATTTACCTCAAAGGGTTTACCTTGGAAACTGATTAGAGTTTTCAATTGCACCTCGAGACTGGAGGCTATTCGATTGGAAAAGATCATAAAATCCAGGGGAATTAAACGGTTTCTTGAGGAGAATTAATCTGGATGTGGCTTATTCCCTGTAAATCAGGGACAGGCTGGTAGCGTATCCCGCAGGGCGGGATGGTCGCTGGTTCAGTCAGAACTATTGAATTGAGAATGATATTGGGCTTGTTCACTGCAGGGCAGGACAGGCTGGTAGCGTATCCCGCAGGGCGGGATGGTCGCTGGTTCGGTCAGAACTATTGAATTGAGATTGAAATTGGGCTTGTTCACTGCAGGGCAGGACAGGCTGGTAGCGTATCCCGCAGGGCGGGATGGTCGCTGGTTCAGTCAGAACTATTGAATTGAGAATGATATTGGGCTTGTTCACTGCAGGGCAGGACAGGCTGGTAGCGTATCCCGCAGGGCGGGATGGTCGCTCGCTCTTATTGACATATTGAATTAAAATTAATCGGGATGTGGCGCAGTCTGGTAGCGTACGCGCATGGGGTGCGCGTGGTCGCTGGTTCGAATCCAGTCATCCCGACAGTAAAGTAGAACCATCGTCTTTAGGCGATGGTTTTTTATTTTCCTGAACCGAGTGGAATTTATTCTGATGAAAGTCAGGAAAATAAAAAACGAAGTGAGCGCAGCTAAGGGGTTCACTTTACTGTCTACACCCTGCTCTGGATCACCCCCGGAAAGTAGAGCACAGCTCACTTTCGGGGCGTAATCCAGGCCAGCGCACCGGCTGGCTCCTCGCTAAAAGCGCTCCACTGGAGCCCTTTTAGTCGCTCGGCCCGGATCACGCGAGGAACGAGCGTAATCCAGGAAATCGAAAGCACCAAATTCCAATCCCGATAGTAATCGGGACTATCGGGACTATCGGGACCAAATTCCTAAGCTATAGGCCTGCAGGCAGGTTCCAAACCCATGGTTCAGAAGATCATTTTAACCCACATTACAATGTAGCCCGGATCCGAGTTAGCCCGGGAGATAAGGATCAAGAGGCTGATCTCATCGTACTGTGTTTGTGCATATATTTCCCAATGCGATTTTTCCATCTCTCTGCCCTCTCGATCTCGTGATCCTGAGCGTAAACTACCTCCTGATCGAAAAAGTTCAAAAGGGTACGCTTCTCGGGCTGAGCTGCGTAGATCAGCTCCAGGTCGACCTTTAACAAACGGAAATCGACTTTCCCCTTCGTTTTTTGTTTCGCCTGCTGGATCAGCACGTTACAGGAATTGATTGAATCCAGGGAGATCTCTTTCCTGATCAGTTTTCCTGTTAAGCTCCGCATGTAGATCAGCTTTGAACTCTTTTGATCGAGGCCCACAAAGGTATTTCCCCATTGTTCCTGTTCATCCAAGTGAAGTCCAAGCTTTCGCGCTTTCTTGTAAAAGAGTTTGTTTCTCTGTTTTGATTGTCGTTTCCCCAGATAGGCGATATAGAAAAACGGCAAGAATACGATAGTGATGAGTATGGCCGAAACGAGGCCCATTGAATAGTCCATAGTGATATTTTTTTAAATGAGTTTATGATGCTGAAATAAAAGAATGTGCAAATACCCCTGAGTGCAAGGGCCGGCGCATCACAAAAAACTATGGAAGGGGTACATCAAAAGCCTTTCGTATTGAAGGTGTTGATAAGGGGATGAAGAAGCACTTATTGAATGAAGAGTCCTGTAAACCAGTCGTTCAGCTGCCGGATTCACGAAACCGTGGGAAGGACTGTACCTGATGGTGGGCAGATCCTCCGTCGAGGTAATTATTTCTTCAGGAATGAGAACAAATGCGCGATCCTGAAGCTGCCCGCTATGTTCTCTGTTAGCAACACGGATCGTTTCGTTCTCTGTAACGAGTTTGTCTGGACAAGTGAAAGGAACTGTCCAAAGAAGAAATAGATTCAGGATGAGCTTCAAAAACCCCATGGAATCTCAAAATATGACTCAAAAGTACGTCATTTTTATATTCGGGAGACCAATCCAAACCTCTAAATTAATCCTATTAAATCCAGTACTGCATTAGATAATAAACTGGCATTTAAAATAGAGTGCACGCCATGGACTCGTGCCTTTTGTTTAATATCGAGCTTTCTAATGTCTGGAGAAAACTGCCACACAAAAAAAAGCTCGGATTATCCTCAATTACAGGATAATCCGAGCTTTTTTGTCGTCCCTAAAACATCTCAACGATGTCTTAATTCGATGGGATCAGGTTTTATTAATCGTCCAGCAGGTCGATGTGAGCCTTGATGGCATTGCGGATGCTTTGTGCGAGTTCATTGTTGCCATCGGGATCAGAAGGGCTGATCTCTATGGTCCCGTCCTGGTTTCCGTCCATGGCCTGGGTAAGGTCTACTCCGGCCGTGCCGTCAAAGATCAGGCTCAGATCGAAGTCGATCACAATTCCTTCGGGAGTTTCTGAAATGGCAATATCAAAGTTAGGATCTTCAAAATCCACTTCCACCTCATCCTCAAAATCATGCCAGAAGATAAAAGGGGTGCCTTGTACGGTTCCCTGTATCAGGACCGATTTACCGAAAAGATCACTGGTGGGATCCGTTCCCTCGTCAAACTTGAACTCCAGCTCTTCGAATTTACCCATGGGCAGGGTAACATTCAAAAAGTTGATCTGTCCCGCCATCAGGTCGAGTTCGAAAGGTCCGGCTAGTTCGATCTCATCCTCGAAATCGTAATAGCCGTCATCATCCCAGTCATCATTCTCGTCCATTTCGTAATCTTCGCCTGGATCTTCCATGTCGAATTCCAGTTCAAATTCCTTGAGGTTCATGCGGAAATCGGTGATTTCGACATCATTGTTGATACTCTTACCAGAGGCGGATTTACCGGTTCCGGCACTGCTGAAGGTACCTTTGGCACTGATACTCAATCGTCCCTCGCCTGAAGGAGTTTCGTCTTTTGAGCAACCTACCAGTGAAATGGCCAGCAGACTTGCAAATGCAGCAAAAAAATTGGTCAATCTGAAATGTTTCATCTTTAAGAGATTTGGGTTTTTAATAGAATTTACTTTTGTATATAAAACAACTCAGTTTAAAGAACTCCTGAAAAGTTTCTTATTTTTTTCAGAACCGACTGAAAAACGGACAGTTATAGTATGGTCCCTAATGCGCAAAAACATTCAAAAACAGGCGATTAGGTGTCTTTTTTGAAAGGGGTACGCCTGTGTATTTCCAACGAAAAATCTCATGGATATTGTGCTGAAGACCACAAATAATAATGGATCTAAGCCAAGTGCATGAGAATTTTAACTCCGATATACTTATCAGTTCTCAACAGAGACAGACCTTTTTGAGAGGCAGGAAAATCGGGCCGGAGCCTTAATCAGGGGTTACGCCGGATCCCGAAAATGAAAGTATGGATATATTTCACGAGAACCGACTGGTTGTTTACCGATGGCAAGGTTGGGAAGGTGCCCATGCGATCCGTGTTGTAGCCTGAATTCAGCACGATCCAAAGGTCCTGACCTTCCCGGAAATTGTAGCGGAAGCGTGCATTGAAGGAAAAAATATCCTGGGCCCCATTGTACTGGAAGAGTCCGTTAAGGGAAAGTTTGCGGTCCAAAGCGGTCCCTACCCGGAGTCGGGCTATATGGAAATCAAGTCGGTCATCCCTTGCATCAAACGTGCCGTTGTTGTAGACGTATTCCAGGTTGAGCTGGAGGTGTTTTGAAAGGTACCAGCTGGGGCTGATACTCAGACTGTGCAACCAGCCGTCGTAGAAGCTCCCCGTTTCATATTCAATCCCCGTGCGCAGGGTACGGTCAATAGCCTGGGTGTAGCGTGCGCCTATCCTGTAGAAATCGTATTGCCCTACCGGGAGTATCACGCCCTGTGCCAGGCTAAATTCCGAGGTCAGCCTTTCGTAAGCCTTGGTAAACTTCAGTCCCCCGCTGTCCTGATTCCGCCTGGTAAATGCCCATTCCAGACCGTATTCTGAGGAGATCACCCGATCTTCCCTGTTGTCCAGAAAGGTATTGCCAAAGGGTTGGAGGGTATGAAAGATAAAAGGCCCCTTCTGGTTCAACCATGTCTGGGAGAGGAGGGCGGTTACGTATTTGAAATTGCTCCGGTCTACAAAACCGACTCCGGGGTTGTAATTCTCCCCGGAAAAAATGGTCCCCAGGGTATACCCCAGTCCCTGTCTTCGCCTTCGGGTCATTTCCAGGGCCAGCCGGCCATTTTTAAAATTGTCCGAGGCCCCCTCGGGAAGTCGGCTGTCAAAGGCCTGGGCCCATTGCACCGTCAGGTAGTCATCTCCCGCCACCCGGATCAGTCCGTCCAGGCCATAGGCCAGGTTCGATTCGCCGTTTGCATCAAGTCTGCTCGTAAACATCGCCCCCAAAAAGCTGTTCTGGTTGAATACGCGTTTTCGAACGCGCAGCACCCCGAAATTCTCTGAGGGGATGGTGTCCAGGGACTGGGTTTGCATGTCGAGCAGGCCGAAATCCCAGTCGTCCGACCTACCTATAAGCCGGATCCCCCCGTAGATAGGCACCTGTTCCCCTGTACTGGTCAGGCCGATCCGCCTGCTGAAGAAAAGTCGGCTGATCCCCCCGGTCCGGAAGTCAAAGATGGCAGAGCGCTCCTGGAAGAACTGCCGCTTTTCCGGAAAGAACAGGGAGAACCGGGTCAGGTTCACCAGTTGGTCATCGGCTTCGGCCTGGGCAAAATCCGTGTTGATGGTAAAGTCGGCCGTCAGGTTATTGGTGATGGAGTATTTTACGTCACCCCCCACATTCCATTGGGTATCCTTGTTTTCCAGGTAGGCGTCTCCCGATTCATTGAGTGTAAAGCCCCGGTCATAGCCCCCCAACACATAAGGGGTGACATAGATGGTTTTGCTCGGGCGTATGCCGGTAAACACGATTTTTTGGGCCAGGGAAGGGCGCAGAAAGGCCCAGTTGGTAATCGGCGGTACGGCCGGGAAAACGAGTCGTTCGTTCTTGTGGGCGATCTTGCGTTGGACGATGATCCCCATGGTGACCTGCCCGTCAATCTCCTGAAAACGAAGACTGGTAAAGGGGATCCTCATCTCTGCGGTCCATCCCTGGTCGCTCATTACGCTTTCGGCATCCCAGAAGGTATTGAAGTCCCGGTTGAAGGCACCTCCTGAAGAAAGGGTACTCACAATGGCATCATTGAATACTTCCGCATCGTTTCGTATCCCGGTAGGGGTGGTGGTGAAAATGTACCCCGTCTGGTTGTCATTGTAGGTATCCAGGAGTATCTCCAGGTGGTCCGACCCCGCGATGCGGTCCCGGTAAAGGGAAGTAGCGCGAATCTCATTTTCGTGGCTTTCAAAGGCGCGTATAGAAACGTAGAGGTAGGTATCGTCGAAGGCCAGACGGATCTCAGATCGTTCCGTGGGAGGTTCACCTGCCCGTGGCTCGTATTGGACCAGCGGCAGGGGTTCTATGGCTTCCCATTCGGGTTCGTCTACTTTCCCATCAAAGTGGATGTTACCGACCCTGTCAATGGACATGGGAGGTCCCGCCTGGGCGGAGATGTCCAGCAGACCTGCCAGCAGGAAGGCGATGAAAATAAAGCGTTGCAGCTTCACGACTCCCTAAGGTAGCGAATATTCGCATGGGTATGATGAGGGAGCCCTGTTCTTTTCTGATTCGGTAGCTGGATTAGTTCCGAAGTATCAGATGACTGTGCCCCTTGGGATCACTGCCCCTTTTTTCAGTACAACGATGCCATCCCGGACAACATAGGTATCTGTCTCCTGGTCTTCCAGGTGGGAGCCCCCTTTGATGGTCACATCATCCCCAATACGGCAATTCTTGTCTACAATGACGTTCTCGATATGACATCGTTCCCCTATTCCCATCAGGATATCTATCTTGAAATTCTCAATTTCCTTCAGGGTTTCGTAATAATCACTACCCATGACATAGCAGTTGCGCACCACGGAATCCTTACCTACCCTGGTGCGGATACCAATGATTGACCGCTCGATGCTGGCGGCGTGGATAATGCAGCCATCTGCAACGACGGCATTCGTCATCTTTGTACCGCTGATCTTTGTGGTTGGCAGCATGCGGGCACGGGTGAAAATTCGATTATTCTTGTCGTACAGGTTGAACTTGGGGATCTCGTCGCACAGGCCCAGGTTGGCTTCGAAAAATGAGGAGATGTTCCCGATATCCGTCCAGTAGCCTTCAAACGGATAGCTCAGGGTCTTGTGCTTGTGAATGTTTTGAGGGATGATCTCCTTGCCAAAATCGACCGTGGAAGTATCGTTCATCAGATCGATCAAGAGGTCACGGTTAAAGACGTAGATCCCCATGGAGGCCAGGTAATGCCTGCCCTGGGATTTCATTTCCTCGCTCACATCCGAGGTCCAGTCGGGCAACAATTCCGTGGCGGGTTTCTCGATAAAGGAGGTGATGTTGTTTTCCTCGTCTGCTTTGAGGATACCGAAGGCCGGGGCGTCATTCGCGTGTACCGGAATGGTCCCTATAGTGATCGCTGCCCCACTCTTTACATGGGCTTCGAGCATGAGGTTGTAATCCATCTGATAGAGCTGGTCCCCTGACAGAATAAGGGCATAGTCAAAATCGTGGCGTACGAAATGGTGCATACATTGCCTCACGGCATCTGCCGTTCCCTGGTACCAGGTAGTATTTCCTATGGTCTGTTCAGCGGCCAGGATATCCACGAAAGCCGAACTGAAGAAACTGAAGTGATAGGTATTCTTGATGTGTTTGTTGAGGGAGGCCGAGTTGAACTGGGTGAGGACAAACATGCGTTTGATCTCAGAATTGATGCAGTTGGAGATCGGTATGTCTACCAGCCGGTATTTTCCCGCAATGGGTACGGCTGGTTTGGACCTCGATTCAGTAAGCGGATATAATCGCGTTCCCTGTCCGCCTCCAAGTATGATAGCCAGTGTGTTTGTATTGAGCATAAGAGTCAAATTAAAGTTTGATATAAATTTTTGACCTGCTGGGCGATTGCTTCCCAGTCAAAGGTCTCTTCCACGCGTTTTCGGCCGTTCACTGCCATTCGGTTTCTCAAATTCTCATCCCGGATCAGTGTGTTGATACCTTCGGCCAGGTCACGCGCAAAAGCATCGGGGTCTACGGGTTCGAAAGGGGCCGTTTTCTGCTGTTCCAGGGGAACCAGGATTCCGGTCTCCCCGTGCACGACGACTTCCTTGATGCCTCCCACGGCACTAGCCACCACCGCTGTTTTGCACGCCATGGCTTCAATGTTGATGATCCCGAAAGGCTCGTAGATAGAAGGACAGCAAAAGACATCGGAATGGGAGTATAATTGGATGACCGATTTTTTGTCGAGCATCTTGTCTATCCAGATGACGTTATCCCGGGTCTTCCTGATGGCCTGAATGCCCTCTTCCATTTCCTTTGCGATTTCTTTAGTATCCGGAGCACCGGCACAGAGCACCACCTGTGTATCGGGATCTATGTATTGGATGGCGTTCATCAGGTGGATGATCCCCTTCTGACGGGTGATCCTGCCCACGAAGAGCACATAGGGTTTTGAGGGATCCACCCCGTACTCCTCCAGGGCCGAGGTGTCTTCGGTGACCTGGTATTCCTTTAAATTGATGCCGTTGTATATTACCGAGATCCGGCTCTCATCCACATCGAAGAATTTCAGGACGTCCTCACGGGTCTCCTCGGAGACGGCTATGATGGAATCAGCCATCTCAATAGCGGTCTTTTCTATCCAAGAAGAGGCATCGTACCCAAGGCCTAGCTGTTCCCGTTTCCAGGGTCTGAGCGGTTCCAGGGAATGAATGGTGATCACCAGGGGTTTTCCATAACACAATTTAGCCACGATCCCCGCAAAGTGGGCGTACCAGGTATGGCAATGGACAATATCTGCATCCACTTCTTCTGCATTAAACTGCACGCAGGTATTCAGGGTCTGCAATACCCCTTTCAGCTTGTCATCGGTTTTGCTGAAGTCAGGGCTGTCATAAGGGAAACCCTTTACGGAGAGCTGGCCGGAGGTCTCGTCCTGGTCACCGAAACAGCGGACATCCACCTCCATCAGTTTGGAGAGTTCCGCTGCCAGGTATTCCACGTGGACCCCGGCTCCTCCATAGACGTAAGGAGGATATTCCCTGGTAAAAAACTGTACTTTCATTCAAGAGCGATTAAGGTTTGTTCTGCGCGGTTCGTTCAAATCCTGCATGGCGAATTTCATTCTACCAAAGTAAGGATACGCGGCCGACTATGGCAGCACTTTACAAAAATTTTGACACAAACTTACTGAGCAATGGGATAGGATCTGCCTGGGCTTTTGATTCTCTATCATGCCGGAATGCTTACGTCCTGCCATTTGATCGAATTGACTACCAGATTCCGGGCCTGCGGATCATATCGATCTCAAAATAAGAATTACCCCTTAATTTACGAATGATAAATGTCACAATATGTCACAGGAGCAACAATTTGGTCCTGGCATTACGGAACGGGAATAAGGAAACACTGGCGGAATTTCCCTGAGATGTTGGTCTGATGCCTCCGCAACCCCATTGATTTCATTATCATACGCGGGAAATCTGATAGAACAGGCGACAAAAATCACAAAATTGAAGTATCTTCAATACGTTCTAAAGGGCGCCCATGAAATCTCAAATGGATAAATCCCTTTCTGCGACCAAGGCAAACTTTGGTACGCTTCCCGTATTCCTGACGGCCATCTCGACCATCCTGGGAGCCGTGATGTTCCTGCGTTTCGGTTTTGCGGTTGGTTCTGTGGGTTTTGCCGGCACCTTGCTCATCATCATCATTGGGCACCTGGTGACTATCCCCACGGCCATGGCCCTGGCGGAGATCGCTACCAACCAGAAGGTAGAAGGAGGAGGTGAGTATTTTATAATTTCACGATCCTTCGGGGTGAATATAGGAGCGGCCATCGGGATTGCCCTCTACCTCTCCCAGGCCATCAGTGTGGCCTTTTACGTCATCGCCTTTGCCGAAGCCTTTGAGGCCATCAAGCCCTGGGTGGAAAGCGAGCTGGGTTACATCCTCTACGACAACCGCCTCTTCAGTATCCCGGCCATGATCGGACTTATCTGGCTTATGGTAAGCCGGGGAGCAGACCTGGGGATGAAGGCGCTGTACGTAGTGGTGACCATCCTGGCGATCTCCCTCGTCCTGTTCTTCCTGGGCAATACGGAGTATGCCGAGGTATTCGATGCCTCACAACTTTTTAAAGGGTCGGATTCCGGATATGGATTTTTCTTTGTTTTCGCGATCATCTTTCCTGCTTTTACGGGGATGACAGCCGGAGTAGGGCTTTCCGGGGATCTTCGGGATCCCAAAAAAGCGATTCCCGTAGGTACCCTGTCTGCTACCATCATCGGAATGATCATTTACGTATTCATTGCCTATAAACTGGCAAGTTCCGCATCTCCGCAGGACCTGCTCAACGATCAGCTGGTGATGAGCAGGATTGCCCTCTGGGGACCGATCATCCCTATCGGCCTGGCGGCTGCTACCATATCGTCTGCCCTGGGCTCCTTTATGGTCGCCCCAAGGACGCTACAGGCTATTGGAGGAGACAAGGTCTTTCCGAATCGGTTCCTGAACCACTGGGTCTCCAGGGGGAGCCATAAAAGCAACGAACCCCGCAACGCCACCATATTGACCAGCATCATCGCATTTGTCTTCGTTTTGATGGGCGATGTGAATGCCGTGGCAGAGATCATCTCCATGTTCTTTATGGTCACCTATGGCTCTCTTTGTCTGATCTCCTTCCTCCAGCATTTTGCGGCAGACCCTGCATACCGGCCTTCCTTCAAATCGAAGTGGTACCTCTCCCTTCTGGGAGCCGTGATGTGTGTCTATCTTATGTTCAAGATCAATACGCCCTATGCTTTCGCGGCCATCCTCGTCATGATAGGCCTGTATTTCTATATCTCTTCCAAAAGTGACTCGAAAAAGGGGATGGCCAGTATTTTCCAGGGGGTGATCTACCAGTTGAGCCGAACCCTCCAGGTATTCCTTCAAAAAGCGGACAAGGCCAAGTCAGAAGAAGACTGGAGGCCCGCCGTACTGTGTCTTTCAAAAGATTCCTTTGAACGCTACGGGGCGCTCGACCTCATGAAATGGATTTCCCACCGCTATGGCTTCGGGACTTATATCCATTTCGAAAAGGCCTTTTTTTCCAAGGAATCCAAGGCAGCTGCCGAGGACAAATTGCAGAAACTTATCCATATCGCCTCGGCTAGCAAATCCAACATCTTCCTGGAGACCATCATCTCACCCTCCAACACGGCCGCAATCGTACAGGCCATTCAACAACCGGGTATTTCGGGAAAACCCAATAATATGATGCTCTTTGAATACAAGAAAGGGGAGAAGGAGTGGCTGGGCCATATCCTGGACAATTACAGCGTCCTGAAGGCAGCCCATTACGACCTTTGCATCCTGGCCAGTTCAGACCGGGGTTTTGGCTTTCACAAAGACATCCACATCTGGATTCAAAAGGAGGATTATGAGAATGCGAGCCTGATGATCCTTCTCTCTTATATCATATTGGGGCATTCAGACTGGAAACACGGGGAGATCAAGATCTACGCCACTTTCCCTAAGGAACACCTGGCCCGTGAACAGGAACAGCTCATCAAGCTCACCTCCAGTGGGAGGCTGCCGATCTCAGCCAAGAATATACGGGTGATCGCTGTGGAAGAGGACATGGACCGAAAACAACTGATCAATGGATATTCCATGGATGCCGATCTCACCCTGATCGGGTTCCACGAAGGGAACATCAAAAAAGAAAACAATCTGGATGTCTTCTCGGGATACGAAGAGATCGGAAATATTCTGTTCGTGAATACCTTTACCTCGAAATTTATAAAGTAACTTTTGTCATTCCTTGTTGCGACCCTCTTCCACCTGGTATGGATTTGGGATTTTTAAAGGACTACGCTCCGACTCTTTTATACGAACTGGCTTCCTAAACTTTTCACAACCAGTGCAATAAATGCATTTATTTTGTAGTTTTGTAGGCGTATGCATGCAGTTTTACACAAAATGGGGGCTCTGGCCCTGGCCTTTATGGTCCTGTTCTCCACGATGTCTTTTGCCGTGGATATGCATTTTTGTGGAAAGACGCTGGTAGATCTGAAGTTCTATCAGCAAGCAGATTCCTGTGGCATGGAGATGGCCGGTATGGAGATGGCCTCTGACAAAGCGGAATCCCATTGCTGCAGTGACGTGGTCCTGGTGATTCCCGGGCAGGATGACCTCCAGGCTTCATTTGACACCCTCTCTTTCGAACAGCAGACCTTTCTGGTCTCCTTCGTACATACCTATTTTCTGCTTATACCCGATTTGGAGGAAGCGCAGGATCCATTCATGGATTATGCTCCGCCTCCCCTGATCCGGGATGTCCAGATCCTGGACCAGACCTTCCTTATTTGATCTGAAACTTACCAAAACTGTCCCTGTTGTCATTGCAAGAGGGGATCGGGCAATTTTAATATGCCCAGAGTCAAGGAATTTCTAAGTTTAATGATCAAAAACCATGCTCAACAGAAGTATTAAGTTCCTGATAGAAAACAAGCTGGTAGCGTTTATCCTGCTGGTCCTGTTCCTTTCGTGGGGGGTAGTGAACGCCCCCTTCAACTGGAAAACCGGGATCCTTCCCTCAGATCCGGTCGCAGTCGACGCCATTCCCGACATAGGAGAGAACCAGCAAATCGTCTTTACCGAATGGGAGGGACGATCCCCCCAGGACATCGAGGACCAGGTAACCTATCCTCTAACCAGTTCCCTCCTGGGTATTGCTGGCGTGAAGACCATCCGGAGTACCTCCATGTTCGGGTATTCCAGCATCTACATCATCTTTGAGGAGGATGTGGAATTCTACTGGTCCCGGAGCCGGATCCTGGAAAAACTCAATTCCCTTCCCTCGGGGGTGCTGCCAGAAGGGGTGACCCCGTCCCTGGGTCCCGATGCCACCGGGTTGGGGCAGATCTTCTGGTATACCCTGGAAGGTCGCGATCCCGATGGGAATGTGACAGGGGGGTGGGACCTGCAGGAATTGAGGAGCATACAGGATTTTACCGTTAAGTATGCCCTTTCCTCAGCGAGCGGGGTTTCGGAAGTAGCCTCCATAGGCGGGTTTGTCAAGGAATACCAGGTGGATGTGGACCCTGAATTGATGCGCCAATACAACGTCAGCCTTGCCGACATCGCCCGGGCAGTAGGCCAGAGCAATCAGGATATCGGGGCCCAGACCATTGAGATGAACCAGGCGGAATACCTCGTCAGGGGGCTGGGCTTTGTGAAGTCGGTAGCCGATGTGGAAAACGCGGTGGTCCGATCCGAGGACTTTACGGCCATTCGGGTAAAAGATATCGGAAAGGTAACGCTGGGGCCAGCCACCCGCAGGGGGATACTCGATAAGGAAGGTGCAGAGGTAGTCGGCGGTGTCGTGGTGGCCAGGTATGGGGCAAACCCCCTGGAGGTCATAGAGAATGTCAAGGGACAGATAGACGAAGTGAGTGCGGGACTTCCCTCAAAGGTTCTGCCCGATGGCAGAACCTCAAAGGTGACGATCGTTCCCTTTTACGACCGGACGGAGCTGATACAGGAAACCCTCGGAACCCTTAATGAGGCACTCACCTATGAGGTACTGATCACGATTCTGGTCATCGTCATTATGGTCTTCAACCTGAGAGCCTCTATCCTGATCTCCGGACTTCTTCCCCTGGGGATCCTCATGGTCTTCATCGCCATGAAGCTCTTTAACGTGGATGCCAATATTGTAGCCCTTTCGGGTATCGCCATCGCCATAGGCACCATGGTGGATGTGGGGGTCATCCTTGCAGAAAACGTGATACGGCATATGGAGGATCCTCAGCTCACACAGGGGGAAGACGGAAAAGAATACAGTACGGATGAGATCGTGTTCAATGCGACCTCCGAGGTTTCCGGCGCCATCCTCACAGCGGTCATGACCACCATCATCAGTTTCCTGCCGGTCTTTACCATGATAGGGGCAGAGGGCAAACTGTTCAGACCCCTGGCCTTTACCAAGACCATGGCGCTCACGGCTTCCCTGGTGATCGCCCTTTTCCTGATCCCGCCATTTGCGGCATGGGTGTTTCGAAAGAGGAACCTCAAAATGCCATTCAGGCAGATCCTGAACGGTGCCCTCGTGGTGGTTGGACTGGCCTCCATCGCAATGGGATACGGTCTCGGTATCCTGTTGGTCGCCTTCGGTGCTGCAGGGCTCTGGTTCGGAAAGATGAAGGATAAAAACCCCCGGTTTTCCATTGGGGGAATTCCATTCAACCTGACACCCAATGGGGTTAATATCTTCCTGGTCTCCGTTGGTATTGTCTTCCTGCTGGCAGAATATTGGAGACCCCTGGGCTTTAACAGGAGCATTGCGGTAAACCTTATTTTCGTTGCCCTCATTTGTTTCGGTCTCCTTGGGATCTTCGCCCTCTTTAAAAACTATTACTCCAGGATCCTAACATGGGCCCTGGCGAACAGGTTACTCTTCCTCTCGATACCGGCTATCGTCCTTACCCTTGGGACACTGATCATGGTCAATACCGGGAAGGAATTTATGCCATCCCTGGACGAGGGGACGTTTCTACTTATGCCCACTTCCCTTCCGCATGCCGGTGTAGAAGAGAACAGGAGGGTCCTGCAACAACTGGATATGGCGGTAGCCTCCATCCCCGAGATCGAGACGGTCGTCGGCAAATCCGGGCGTGCAGAATCGGCTTTGGATCCTGCTCCTTTATCCATGTATGAAAACGTCATCCAATACAAACCCGAATACATGCGAAACGCCAAAGGCGAACGCCAGCGTTACCGGGTAAACGATGAGGGGTTGTTCTTGCTGAACAATGGCAATTTGGTTTGGAATCCGAACCTCACAGAGGTAGACGAGACCAGTATCGACCTGTCGAAATTTCAGCGGAGTGCTACCCGGGAGGAACTGATCCCGGACAAAGGGGGAGAGTATTACCGCAACTGGAGGCCCGAGATAAGGAACCCCGGTGATATCTGGGATGAGATCGTGAGGGTCACGCGCCTGCCTGGCGTGACCTCGGCACCGAAGTTGCAACCTATAGAAACCCGCCTGGTTATGTTACAGACCGGGATGCGGGCTCCCATGGGGATCAAGGTCAAGGGAAAGGACCTGCTGGAGATCGAACAGTTCGGCCTGCAGCTCGAATCTCAGCTGAAACAGGTAAAAGGGGTAAAGCAGGAAGCCGTTTTTGCGGACCGAATCGTAGGGAAACCCTACCTTCTTATCGACATAAAGCGCGAGCAACTTGCCCGTTATGGGATCACGGTGATGGACGTGCAGGAGATACTGCAGGTGGCCGTGGGAGGCATGCCCCTAACCCGGACCGTGGAGGGACGCGAGCGTTATGCCATCCGTGTGAGGTACCCCAGGGAATTGCGGGACAGCCCTGAAGACCTGAAGAAGATCTATGTGCCCGTAGAAAAGGGCAGTCCCGTTCCCCTTGGAGAACTGGTAGATATACGATATGAGAAAGGTCCACAGGAGATCAAGAGCGAGGACAGCTTCCTGGTGGGCTATGTGCTATTCGACAAGCTCGATGGATTTGCCGAGGTGGATGTGGTAGAAAATGCACAATCCTTCCTGAGAGAAAAGATCGAAAAAGGTGAACTGGTGGTGCCTGAGGGGATCAGCTACCGGTTTACGGGGACCTATGAAAATCAATTGAGAGCAGAGAAGACCCTTTCGGTCGTGGTACCTCTGTGCCTCATCATCATCTTCCTGATCCTCTATTTCCAATTCAGGTCCGTTTCCACATCCATGATGGTCTTCACGGGGATCGCCGTGGCTTTTGCCGGGGGTTTTATCATGATTTGGCTCTACGGCCAGGGCTGGTTCCTGAATTTCGAGCTGTTCGGACAAAATTTGCGGGATCTTTTCAACATGAAGACCATCAATCTCAGCGTGGCTGTTTGGGTAGGATTCATCGCCCTTTTTGGTATTGCCACGGATGATGGGGTGGTCATGGCCACGTATCTGACCCAGACCTTTGACCAGGAGGAGCCAAAGGACAAGATCGGGATAAGGCGCTCTACTCTGGAAGCCGCTGAAAAGCGCATCAGGCCATGTTTGATGACCACGGTCACCACCATCCTGGCCCTGCTCCCTGTGATGACTTCCTCCGGGAAGGGCAGCGACATCATGATCCCTATGGCGATCCCCATTTTCGGGGGGATGGTCATTGATATTACCTCCTATTTTATCGTACCCGTGCTGTACAGCTGGAGAAAGGAATTACAACTAAAACGACTAAACCCATGAAGAGGCTGAGATATCAATTATGTCTGTCGATGCTTTTATTCATTTCAGGCATTCGTGCACAGGATCTGCAATCCTACATCCGGGAAGCCGAGGCCAACAATCCGATGATCCAGGCTTCTGAATTGAGGTACAGCATTGCCAAAGAAAAGATCAATGAAGTGAACACCCTGCCCAACACCAGTTTTGGCGTAGGCTATTTTGCCAGTGAACCGGAAACGCGTACCGGTGCCCAGAGGGCCAGGTTCTCGGTCAACCAGATGCTTCCCTGGTTCGGTACCATAACCGCCAGGGAGAACTATGCCAGTTCCATGGCAGAGGCCGAATACATGGAAATAGCCATTGCCAAGCGCGACCTGGCCCTTTCCGTGGCAAGGTCGTATTATGAACTCTATGCCATACGGGCTAAACAGAAGGTCCTGGATGCCAATATCAGGTTGTTGGCTACTTATGAGGAACTGGCGCTGAGATCCGTTGAGGTGGCTCAGGCCTCAGCAGTGGATGTGCTCAGGCTACAGATACGTCAGAATGAGCTCAGGCAACAGAAAAGGATATTACAGGAAGCGGATCGGGCAGAGCAGGCTCAATTCAATTACCTGAGGAACCAGAAGGAGACCCTGGCCGTTGAGGTGGTTGACGAGTTGGCATTGCCAGAAGAAGACCCTGTGCAATCATTTGGCCGACTCGAGCTCAATCCCGTATTGCTCAAATACGACCGTTTGTTCGAATCCGTCATGCAATCCGAGGCCCTCAATCAGAAGGAAAGTGCCCCGGACCTGGGAATCGGCCTGGATTACGTGCCGGTATCCGAAAGGAAAGACCTGCAAATTCCGGATACGGGGAAGGATGTGATCATGCCTATGGTGTCGGTCTCCATTCCGATCTTTAACAATCGATATAAATCGGTTTCCCTCCAGAATGCCTTGAGGAAGGAGGAGATACAGTATCAGAGACAGGACCGCCTCAATACCCTGAAATCAGCCCTGGCCCGTGCTAAATCGGCAAGAGACCAGGCCAGGATCTCCTACGATATACAAGGAAAGAACCTTAACCAGGCAAAGGATGCAGAGACCATCCTTTCCAAAAGCTATGAAACGGGGACCATCGATTTTCGGGATATCCTCGACCTGCAGGAATTACAGCTAAAGATCCAGTTGGAAAGGATCGAAGCCACCAAAAACTATTACACACAAAGTTCAATCATCAATTATCTAATTCAATAATCATGAAAAAAGCTGGAATCATTTTAAGTATCTTATTGTCTGTGGCCCTCTCCTGTAAAGAAGAGAAAAAAGATGCCGCTCCGGAAATAGGCAGTGGCACGGAACTCCAATCCTCCTCCGGGATGGCGGATGCCTCTTTCTCCTCTGACCGGTTAGACCGTGCATTTGAGGAATACCAGCAATTGAGGGCTGCCCTGGTCGCTTCTGATGGGGAGAGTGCCCAAAAGGCAGCAGCTTTGCTTTCAGAAACCCTGGGGGAGGAAGAGGACGGTCTGACCCCGACCGCGAAGTCCATCGCCTCCACAAAAGAACTGGAAGTTCAGAGGGCCTTATTCTCGGAGCTGACGGCCTCACTGGATCCTCTTTTCAGAGAGGCTTTAAGGGATGGAGAGATCTACCAGCAATATTGTCCCATGGCCTTCGAAGGGAAGGGGGGATACTGGATCTCCGACAAGGAGGAGATCAGAAATCCGTATTACGGGGATAAAATGCTGACCTGCGGCAAGGTGACCGAGGTTATTAAGCGATAAATCATGGAGCACACCTACAACATACACGGAATGACCTGCCAGGGATGCAGGAAGCACGTAGAAGAGCTCCTCTCTGAAGTGGAGGGAGTTTCTACGGTGTCCGTGGATCTCGATAAAAAAGAGGCCAGGATCACCATGTCTTCCCATGTGCCTCTAAACCGGTTTAAGGAGGTCCTGGAAGAAGATGGGGGGAGATACCGCATCCACAAGGAGGGTGAATCCGTGCAAAAGGAAAAGGACAAACCAAAAGCCTCACAGGGGAAAGGATCAGGCACCTTCTATTGCCCTATGCGGTGTGAAGGGGATAAGACATACGATTCTCCCGGGGATTGTCCGGTATGCGGGATGGACCTGGTGGAAGAACAAGGGCTGTCCGGAAATGCCTCAGGGGAGCAGTGGACCTGTCCCATGCATCCGGAAGTGGTAAAGGATGAACCCGGGAGCTGTCCGATCTGTGGAATGGAGCTTGTACCCAAGGAACCCGACCTTACTGCAGAGGAAAAAAGCTATCGAGCCTTGCGGAAAAAACTCTGGTGGGCCGTGGCGTTCACCCTTCCCATCTTCCTGATCGCAATGAGCGAAATGATGGACGAGAATCCTCTCTATGATCTCATGCACCAGAAATACTGGAACTGGGTGCAATTCGCCCTTTCCCTCCCCGTGGTATTTTATGCCACCTGGATGTTCTTTGAAAGGGCCTATCGCAGTGTAAAGACCTGGAATCTCAATATGTTTACCCTCATTGGCATAGGTGCGGGGATCGCATGGATATTCAGTGTATTCGGGATGATCTTCCCGGATTTCTTCCCGGAACAGTTCAAGACCGAATACGGGACTGTGCACGTGTATTTTGAAGCTGCCACCGTTATCCTTACTCTTGTCCTGATGGGGCAGGTACTCGAAGCCCGGGCACATAGCAAGACCAATTCTGCCGTAAAGGAACTCCTGAAGCTCGCCCCTAACAAGGCGGTCAAGATCGTGGACGGGGAAGAGGTGGAGGTCCGCATAGAGGATATTGAGATCGGCGACATCCTCAGGGTAAAACCCGGGGATAAGATCCCTGTCGATGGGACGATCACCAAAGGACAGAGCTCTGTAGATGAATCCATGATTACCGGAGAACCCATTCCGGTGAACAAGGAGGAAGGGGATACCGTAAGCAGCGGTACCATCAACGGGAATCAGTCCTTTCTGATGAAGGCCGAAAAAGTAGGCAGCGATACCCTTCTCTCCCAGATCATCGATATGGTCAATCAGGCGAGCAGGAGTCGGGCTCCCATACAGAAACTGGCCGATACGGTCTCCGCCTATTTTGTCCCCATTGTGGTCCTTGTGGCGGTCATCACCTTTATCATCTGGGCCATATGGGGACCCGATCCGGCTTACGTCTACGCCCTTGTGAATGCCATAGCGGTGCTGATCATTGCCTGCCCCTGTGCCTTGGGACTCGCCACCCCTATGTCCGTTATGGTGGGAGTGGGCAAGGGAGCCCAGAACGGGGTATTGATCCGAAATGCGGAGGCACTTGAAAAAATGAACAGGGTGGACACCCTGATCGTAGACAAGACTGGAACGATCACGGAGGGAAAACCTACTGTGGATACGGTAGGATCCTTTGAGGATACTTTCGGTGAGGCTGAGGTTCTCTCCCTGGTGGTTTCCCTCAACAGGAATAGTGAACACCCCCTGGCCGAGGCCACGGTCAAATACGGGAAGGAAAAGAATGCAGAGTTCAGGGAGGTCGAAAAATTCAATGCGGTCACCGGTAAAGGGGTGGAAGGGGTTATTGACGGCCAGCGACTCGCTCTGGGTAACCACAAGATGATGGAATACGCGAAAACGCCTGTATCTGATGAGATCGAAACCAAAGTCAGGGAATTTCAGGACGCTGGCAAAACGGTCTCCTACCTGTCTGCAGACGGAAAGGTCATCGGGTATGTGGTTCTCGGAGACAAGGTAAAGGCCAGTAGCGCAAAGGCCATAAGGGAATTGAAGGAAAAGGGCATAGAGGTGATTATGCTCACGGGAGACAATCAACGTACGGCTCAGGCGGTGGCAGCTGAACTGGAACTCTCCGATTTCAGGGCCGGCATGCTCCCGGAAGATAAACTCAAGGAAGTGGAACGTTTGCAATCCGAAGGAAGAAAAGTGGCTATGGCTGGGGACGGTATCAACGATGCGCCTGCCCTTGCTAAGAGTGACGTGGGGATTGCCATGGGCACGGGAACGGATGTGGCTATAGAAAGTGCAGCGATTACCCTGGTAAAAGGCGATCTGCAGGGGATCGTCAGGGCCCGGAATCTGAGTCATGCTGTGATGAAGAACATCAGGCAGAATCTGTTCTTCGCCCTTATTTACAATACCCTGGGTGTACCAATCGCGGCAGGGGTGTTGTACCCTTTTCTCGGAGTGCTGCTATCTCCCATGATCGCAGCGGTTGCCATGAGTTTCAGTTCTGTTTCTGTAATTGCTAATGCCCTGCGGTTAAGGGCCAAAAACCTGGATTAACCATGAAGACATCGCGAAAGACCATACGTACATTTAGAAAGGCGCACCGCTATCTGGGGGTGTTCCTGGGTCTGCAGTTCCTGATGTGGACCATTAGCGGGATCTATTTCAGCTGGACAGACATCGATGAGATCCACGGTGACCATTTCAGAATAGGGGATCCGGTTTCAACCTCTTTCGAAAACCTCATTCACCCTCTGTCTGATACTCATCTGGAGGGGATTTCATCCCTGGAGTTAAGAGATATTGGGGGTAAGCCCTATTATTGGATCAACGACAGCTACTTAATGGATGCCCGGAGCGGTTTGAAGAGAACAGGGATCACCGAAGAAGAAGCATTGCAAATTGCGGGTGCAAACATGTCGCCAGAACTGAAAGTAAAGGCCATTGAACGGATCCAAGAAGTGGGTCCTCATGACGAATACCGTGAAAAACCCTTGCCGGCTTATGTGATCTCCTATGATTCTCCCAAGGAGGTAAAGGCCTATATTTCTATTGAAGACGGGGCTTTTCAGACGGTCAGGTACCGCGACTGGCGCTGGTTCGACTTCCTCTGGATGACCCATACGATGGATTATCAGGGCCGGGATGATTTCAATACCATACTCCTCAGGGGGTTTTCCCTCATGGGCCTGATCACCGTCCTGAGCGGTTTTATCCTTTTTTATCTGAGTTCTCCCACTATGGGAAAAATAAGACTTAAAATTTAGTGCGATGAAGAAAACTATAATCTATGCAGGTGTAGCCGTATTGATCGGTTTAGGTGCCGGATATCTGATCTTCGGAGGTCAGACCGGGATGAATACGGATGCGGACCACGTCCATGAAGAAGGCATGCCTACCACAGAGGTGTGGACCTGCTCCATGCATCCGCAGATCAGACAAGCCGAACCCGGTCAATGCCCCATATGCGGGATGGACCTGATCCCGGCCGATACCGAGGGGGCTGATGTGGGCCTGAATGAGGTTAAAATGACGAAAAATGCCATGGCCCTGGCCAATATCCAAACCATGGTAGTCGGCAGTAAGACGGAGGTGGAAGACGGGGTTGTCACCCTCTCCGGAAAGATCAAAATGAACGAAGATGCAACAGCCATTCAGGCGAGTTATTTCGATGGCCGTATTGAAAAGCTCTATGTCGACTTCCCCGGGCAGGTAGTGAGGAAAGGTCAGTTGCTGGCCACGCTCTATGCGCCCGGTCTGATTGCCGCACAGCAGGAACTGATCACGGCCGCCTCCCTAAAAGAGACACAACCCGCACTGTATTCGGCTGTACGCAATAAACTAAAATTGTGGAAACTGACCGAAGAACAGATCAATGCCATTGAGTCTTCAGGCAGTGTACGGGAAAATTTTCCCGTATACGCGACCGTTTCAGGCACTGTTTCCGAAAAACTGGCCGCTGAAGGGGATTACATAAAGCAGGGGCAGCCTATCTTAAAGGTCAGTAACCTAAATACCGTCTGGGCCGATTTTGACGCTTACGAAAGTCAGATTTCCAGGTTTGCCTTGGGGCAGGATATGAAGGTGGCCTCTACTGCCTACCCCAACCGCGAAATCCCTGCGACCATCTCCTTTATCGACCCGGTTCTGGATTCAAAGACCCGGACCGTGACGGTCAGGACCACCTTGAACAATGCGGATGGGTCCCTGAAACCCGGTATGTTCGTGAAAGGAAAGATAAGCGGAAGGATTGCCAGGACGGAAAAGGAGATAATGATACCTGCCACAGCAGTACTCTGGACGGGGGAGAGGTCCCTGGTCTATGTAAAAACAGACCCCTTTGAGCCTGTCTTTGAGATGAGAGAAGTGACCCTGGGCAACCGTAACGGGGATTTCTACGGAGTAGTGTCCGGGATAGGAGAAGGGGATGAGATCGTGGTCAATGGAACCTTCACCATAGATGCTGCAGCCCAATTGCAGGGAAAGAAATCCATGATGAATGACGCGGGTGGGACGACCACGATGGGTCATGATCACGGGGCAATGACCGGAGGATCCGGAAAGGCCCACAGCCTTCTTACGGAAGCTTCGCAGTCGGAAGCAATGACCCTTTTGGAAACTTATATGAAACTAAAGGACGCCCTTGTAAAATCGGATTCGGAAAAGGTCAAGGAATATGCCGGAATGCTCCAAAAAAACCTCTCGGCCCTGATGAAAGTGACCGCTGAAGATGCGAGGTCCTTTATGAAAAAGCTGGAAAACAAACTGGATGCTTTGGCCGGGAGTTCAGACCTGGAAGGCCAGAGAAGGCATTTTGTGATCCTGTCTGAACAAATGATTATGATCGCTATGGAACTCGAGGACAAGGAGCAGCCGGTATACGTGCAATATTGCCCTATGGCCAACCAGGACAAAGGGGCCCAATGGCTAAGCTGGCAACGGGAGATCCGGAATCCGTATTACGGGGATGCCATGCTGACCTGTGGAGAGGTGCGGAGAGAGCTTTAAGGCCCTTGGGGCGTTCAAGGCACAATGAACCCGATTATGCTATTGATGGGTGCAAGTTGAACTAAAATGACAAACAAGTGAGGATCATTACATGGAATGTAAACGGTATCAGGGCCATCGTTAAAAAGGACTTTTTCAGTTCTCTGCAAACGATGAGTGCCGATGTGATCTGCCTGCAGGAGACCAAGGCAACGGGGGAAGAGGTGGAAAAAGCATTGAAGCCCCTGGAGGGTTATGAGATCATTGCCAATGAAGCAGCCCAGAAGGGGTATTCCGGAACGGCCATCCTGTCTAAGGTAAAACACGAGGAACACAGTTTTGATATGGGGGTCCAAGAACACGATCAAGAGGGCAGGATCATTACTTCGGAGTACCCGGCATTTTACCTGATAAATGTATATGTACCCAATTCCGGACAGCAGCTGGACAGGCTGGACTACCGGGAAAAATGGGACGCTGACTTCCTGAGTTTCATCAAGGAGAAGGAAAAGATAAAACCGGTCATCGTGTGCGGCGATTTTAACGTGGCGCACCGACCGATCGACCTGAAGAACGACAAATCCAACTACAACAAGACGGCCGGATACACCCAGGTAGAGATCGATGGCATGGACGCCTTTACAAATGCCGGTTTGGTGGATGTATTTAGGCATTTTCACCCTGATATAGTGGCCTATACCTATTGGAGCTACCGCTTTAAGGCCAGGGAGCGGAATGTGGGCTGGCGTATCGATTATTTCCTGCTCAGTGAAGCCCTGTTGGACAAGGTGAAGAAGGTGGAGATCCTCCCGGAGCATCACGGCTCTGACCATTGCCCTGTTCTGCTTGAGATAGCTATTTAAGCACGCCATTTCTTCCGGGAAAGGAAGCGGTGAATTCTCCGAAATTGACTACTTTATAGGCTAAATTCCTGTAAGTATGAAAAATAGGAGATCCTTCATAAAGGACCTGGGGGTTGCAGCTCTGGCTACTACTTTACCCATTTCACGTCTCGAGGCCAGGGAATCAGCGGCCTCGGATGAAGTTGTACGGGTCGGACTCATAGGCGTACGCGGTATGGGGTGGGCCAATCTTACGTCCTTTCTCAAAAATCCAGGAACTTTTTGTGTTGCCCTCTGCGACATAGATGCAGTCTTGCTGGAACGCAGGGCGGATGAGTTGGAACTCGGCAGCGGAAAGAGGCCCAAGACCTACAAAGACCACAGGGAGCTCTTAAAATTGAAGAACCTGGATGCCGTCATTATCGGGACCCCGGATCATTGGCATTGTATTCAGATGACAGATGCCTGTGCGGCAGGGAAGGATGTGTATGTGGAAAAACCCATCGCCAACAGCATTACGGAGGCAAACCTGATGGTTGAAGCTGCCCGCAAATACAAGAGGGTGGTGCAGGTGGGTCAGTGGCAGCGGAGTGATCCCCACTGGATAGAGGCTCTGGCTTATCTCAAGACAGGGGTGCTGGGACGGGTCAGGCAGGTGAAAGCCTGGGCCAACGTAAATTACGGAAAGGGATTTGAAGTAGTGCCGGACAGCGATCCCCCGGAAGGGGTGGACTACGATCGCTGGTTGGGACCGGCTCCGAGTCGACCTTTTAATCCCAACAGGTTCCACGGTTCCTTCAGGTATTTTTGGGATTACGCAGGCGGACTCATGACGGACTGGGGGGTGCATATGCTGGATATGGTCCTGGCCGGTATGGAGGTCAGCAGTCCAAAATCCGTAATGGCTCTCGGGGGGAAACTCGCCTTCCCCGATAGTGCGGCTGAGACCCCGGATACCCTGACGACCGTGTATGATTACGGCCATTTTACCCTCGTCTGGGAGCAGTTTATCGCCATGGGCACCTCTCCCTATCTGGAAGAGTCTGGAGAGCCCGGGGTGGCATTTATAGGAGAAAACGGAATTTTGGCAGTGAACCGGGCGAGCTGGAAGGTGATCCCTTTCCAGGAAGACGGAAGATATCTTATGGAAGTCCTGCCCCCCAGAAGAAGTCGGATTAACGGCCTGGACCAGCATACTGAGAATTTTTATAAATGCATCCTTAGCCGGAAAGATCCGAATTGTACCATAGAAATGGGCAGGGACGCCGCTCTGGTTGCTCATCTTGGCAATATAGCCCACCGCAGCGGCAAGAAATTGAATTGGGACCCGGCAGAAGGCCGAATTAAGGGTGACCCGGAAAGCAACAAGTATTTGACCCCTTCTTACAGGGCCCCATGGAAACTTTGGAAAGGCTAGGCAAGGACCTCACTCACTGGGCGGAATACAAAATCTGACCTGAATAAATCGCACAGATTTTCCGGGATGGACCCAGTTGCTTAGGTTCTTGAAACTGGGGTAGCAGGGACCATGGCTCCGGATGTAAGCTTTATGATCAGAGCGACGGCGGGACTATTATAATGGCGGTCTTATCCGGGTTATGGTTTGATTCTCCTGGCAAAATGATTTGCATTCTATCCTGTAGCCTCTATTTTGATTTACCTTTTTTGCAGTTCACTGAGATCACCCCAATTTAATCCAAATTCAGACCATTCCTCTCTACTGCCGAATTCGGAAGTATCTCTGACCGACAGAAAGGGGATCTTTATGTGGTAGCCCACATGGTCTACATTTTGTTTGCTGAAGATCTGTTCCAAAAGGTTGTGTTTCTTATTCATCATGGCCAAAAGGTCGAAAGATTCCTTTTCCAGGTACTCGATGACCGCATAGGGCATACGGGTATCCTGCAGCTCAATAAAGGTATGAGCAGTGTTTTCCAGAAGTTTGTCCAAATACGCCTTGTTTGCGAGCTGTTCTTCCGATAATTCAGGGGTTTCCTTAACGTGAAGTACAGTAACCATTGCATCTTCGGAAGTGGCCAGGTTCAGTATGTGCTGAATTTCAAATTTCTTATACCTCGACAGGTAGTTGGTTGGGAAAAGTATCTCCTTAATTGGTGAATATGCGACCTTATCTGGGACTACCAGAACAGGAATCGAAGCTTTTCTAAGAACATATACCGTATTGCTGCCAATAAATACTTCTTTGGCTCCCGTTGCTCCTTTGGTGCCCATGATCACCAGGTCGATCTTTTTGCTTTCCGTCAGTTCGTTTATCTCATGACTTAGGATGTTAAAGGCCGAAACGATCTCAAATCGGTGTTCCGGGTTTTTGGACATTTTTTTCATCTCGGACAGGGTCTTGTCCAGCCCCTCCGCAGATCGGCCGACCTCAGCATCGGGAAGAGCACTGATGGCGGCCCCCCCAAGAAGGTAGTCGACGCGATAGATAGCCGGGGTATAGGTGTGAAGTAGGTAAAAGGTACAGGACTCCTTTTCAAACATGGCCAGAGCGTATTCTATGGCATTCCGGGCGGTAGGGGAAAAATCGGTCGGTAAGAGGATCCGTTTCATCTCAAGAAGGATTTAAAGTGTCTGATAAGACAATAAATATATACCTGGCAAACGGACAATAAAATGATCTTTATCAGGTAGTTAAATTAAATTGAGATAGCCATTGAACTTCTGATTACATGATAAATATCATTTGAAATTTCAGGATTTGTCCGGAACTTCTTTACCAACACAAAATGTACCGCCATGGCACTTGATTTTAACAAATACGCGAAAGAAGGCAATACGTTTATAAAGGCGTACGCCAAAGAAATGAACCTGGGAGATGACACAGAGAAAGCCGGCAGGATTTTTTCCGCCATCATGCATGCCTTGCGTGAGATTATTACCCCTCATGAATCACTCCAGTTAGTGGCTCAAATGCCCATGTTTATGAAAGCAGTCTATGTCAATGGCTGGACTCTTAAGAAAGAGAAACCCAAGGTGAGACGCATGGAAGAGTTCGTAGAACTCGTCCGCGAAAAGGATGGAGTAGCAGCTGTCAATGATTTTGGATACGAAGATGAACTGGCCGAACGGTATATTGACATTACTTTCATCCACCTGAGAAGATATATTTCTTTGGGTGAGATGGAGGATATCCGAGACGGTTTGCCCAAAGAACTCAAGAGTATGATCTATACGAATTTAATGTTCTAGGTTCTGATGCATTGATGTCCTTAGTTCGTTTTATCGTTTACCTCTGACGTTCTTGTTTTTTAGGGAAGATTAAATATGGCAAGCTGATAAATATCATAGGAATTGGCAAAGTTCGGCTGTACCTTCCCGCACGAATATTGAACGGATTGTTTAACCTAAATTTCAGGATCATGTCACTTGTTAGATTTAAAAATCGGACTCGCCCTTTTACCGATCTGATTACCTCCGATTTCTTCGACTTGGAAGATTTCTTCGATAATCGATTTTGGAATAAAGGGTTAGTCAACGAAAATTTCTGGAATGGTCGTAAAGGAGAACCTGCTTTGAACATCAAAGAGGACGACAACCATTTCGAAATTGAACTGGCCGCTCCGGGCTTTAGCAAAAAGGATTTTGAAGTGTCTATCGAAAACGGTTACCTTACCATCAGGGCCGAAAAGAAAGATACCGAAGAAACCAAGGAAGAGAATTATACCAGGAAAGAGTTTTCCTATAATTCCTTCTTGAGAACATTGTTGTTACCAGAAAATGTATTGGAAGATGAAATCAAAGCCAAATACAATGATGGTATCCTGCGCTTCAAACTGATGAAAAAGGAAGAAGCCAAAAGATTAAAACCTAAAATGGTGGAAATTGCATGACACAAACCATCCATTAAAGGCAGCCCTCCTGCAATTGATGATTGCTTCCGTATAAAAAGCCCTGCAGGAGGGCTTTTTGTTTTAAAGGGCTTTTTGGTTGAGATAAGTTATTATTTCTTCGTATTCCTGGGTAATACCTCTTCCGGAAAGGGGAAGAGGATGGTGGAATTCTTCTCAGCAGCGATATTGGACAGAGTCTGGTACAGCCTCAGTTTGATGGCAGAAGGCGACTGATCGATCTTCTTTCCGGCCTTTAGCAGCATGTCTGCGGCCTGTTCCTCGGCCTGCGCCAGAATGATTCGGGCCCGTCGAGAGCGTTCTGCTTCGGCCTGGTTGGCCATCATCCGCCTCATATTCTCTGGAAGCTGGATATCCTTGATCTTCACATCGATGATCTCAATCCCCCAACGTTGGGTCTCACCTTCAACGATGCTCTTGATGTTCTTCCCCATTTCTTCCCGTTTTGACAGGATGGTGTCTAATTCCACCTTTCCGCACACATCCCTGAGGGCAGCCTGGGAAAGCTGGGTAATCGCAAAAGAGAATTCCTCTACTTCCAATACCGCCTTTTCGGGGTTCTTGATCTGGAAAAAGACCACTCCGTCTATGCTGCAGGGTACGTTGTCTTCGGTCATCACTTCCTGGGAGATGATGTTGATGGTGATCACCCGTATGTCAACAACCTGTATGGTCTCCACCAAGGGTATGATCCATCGGAACCCCGGGTTGAGGGTCTCGATGTACTTCCCGAAACGGAATTTGAGGGCGCGTTTGTACTCAAAAATAATGCGGATCCCGGAAAGGAGGAAAAGCGCGATGATCATAAAGAAAATGAGAGCTGGGTTCATGATGGTATCTATTATTGGGTTTCTCCTAAAATGATTTTGTCCCTGAGGGACCGGTCCTGTTCAGACCTCTTTTAAAGATACGAAAAAACGGTCCTTTATCCGGGTTAAGTTTTATGTAATTCTCTGTCATCAAGGGTTTTCTAATTTTCTGATCAGGGCATAATTGAGTCCAGTGAACCAGGTCAGGCAGAGTATAAAGGTCACTTTTTGTATCACGGGCAAGTCAGTGATAGATATACCCGTTTCATAGATAAAATAATTGAGCAAAAAGACAGCAAAACAAGTAATCCCCAGATTTCCCAGCAGTCTGAAGCCATCCCGAAGCAAGGCCATGGAGCACGTGAGGATGGCCGTGACCCCGAATAACCCGGACAACCTCACGATGAGGTCGTGATTGTGGGTCCCCATTAAAAATAAGATCAGCAAGGCCACAATTCCTGTAGACCAGACCAGATAATGCAGCTTACTTCTTTTAACGAACAGAAGAGGCAAATAGAACCAGAGCAGGACCAGTCCGCTGCAAAGGGCAAACAAGGCAGCCCTGGCATGGAATCTGGCCGAATTCAGTTCCCCGTTAACGGCAAATTCATCCAGCAGGTCGCACAGGTAATTACTCCAGAAATCAAACCCAACAAAGGTAGGCTCGGTAGCGGATCCTCCTGGATAGGACAAAGCAGCAAGCACATAGAGGATCAAAAAGCAAATCACCCCAAGAAGAGGTAACCGTAGCACGAAGGGCGGTGGCTTTTTCAGTTCGTATAACCAGCTTTGATCCAATTTAAACGTGTTTTCATTTCTTCCGATTACCCTCCCCCTTTTATAACAAGAATGACCCTGTCAGGTTACGCCCGGATTTCCCCCGTGTGTTTTAAAAGGTCGCTTCAAACACCATTTCAAAGAGCCAAGCCGGTTTTCTCTCTTAGGATCTCCCTCAATTTGGCATTGGTCCTGGAATCGATCAGGTTCATTGCCTGGACCCCGCAAAGATCCCTGACCATCTTGATACCGGCCAGCGTATTGGTTGTAATACCACTCACGATATCCGGGACGACCTTGAAGGCCTTCATAAGACCATATACGGAATAAGGATCGGTGGCGCTGAGTATGGTACATTTGATATTTTCTCCAAGAGCCTCCACAGCCAGATCCCCATTGTAAGGTTCCATAGGGGAGGCTCCAACTTCTACGATGGCTATATCTGCGTATTGGTGGGCCGCCAAACTCAAAAGCCTCTTGATCTTTTCCTGAAACACTTCCCGGGGACAGATGGAGGAGGGCAGACCCACATCCACAAAGTCGAATACCGCATCGGCCCCCACATCCTTTAGCGCGAGAATATCCTTATACCGCCCGGCTCCAGTGAGTTTTACACCTACTACCTTGTAATTTGAAGATTTGAAGATATTGGTGACTATCCTGGCCGAGGTAGTTTTTCCCGCAGACATTGAGGTACCTATGAACAGAACAACCGGGGTTTGGAATTCCTTATAAGCTACTTCCGGAAGGAAGTTGTCCATGGTGATCTTCCGGCCTTTCCGTACGGCGTGCCCGGTATATTTTATCTGCATCATATTGGGCATAAAAGCCGATTTGGAGGTAAGTTTTCCAAAAATGCCCCCTCCGGTGAGGATACTCATTTTACCATCGGTTCCCACCTTTTTCCAGGTACCCGTGGCTTCCAGGGTAGCAAAGCGTTCCCCCAGTGCACCAACCACGTATTCATCACCAATCACCCCACGCATACGTCCGTTTGGAAGTTCGAGTTGCAGGGAGGTTCCCCCTGGATCTGTGATTCGGCACACGACGTAATCTCCAGTGGCCCATTCTGACCTGTCCAGGACCTCAAGCCCAAACTCCTTTTCCTCCATATCCGATATGCGGGTCAGGGAGGTAAATATATAGTATGATGGGTTGTATCTTTCCATCAGTTCTTTATTGTGGGTTCAGCGAGCAGTAAGAGGCTCAGCAAGGCAGTTCTCATTGCGAGCTGGTCTGAATAAATGAACTCGTGCCTGGCATGAGCACCGTCTCCGGGAGTACCCAGCCCATCCAGTGTAGCGGTGTACATACTCGTTGTATTCCCGTCCGAACCGCCGCCTGCAAGCCCTTCAGACAGGTCCATCCCCAGGGCGAGTCCTTTTGCATGGGCCAATTTCCATAGTTCCTGGTTGCGCTCGTTCCGTTCCATGGGAGGCCTTCCGATGCCCCCGTCTATCTCCAGTTGTATATCGGGCACGGAGGGTTTTAACCCCAGTATCTTATTGGTGATCCAATCCCCGTCTTCCATATTCTCAACCCTGACATCTATGACCGCCCTGCTTTCCGGGGCTACAACATTGGCTGAAATCCCTCCTTCTATCATGCCGACATTCACGGTGATCCCCCTTTCAAAATCGTTCATGGCATATAGTTGCTGTACCTGGTGAGACAATTCCACGATGGCATTGACGCCCTTTCCCGGATCGAGTCCGGCATGTGCTGCTACGCCGTGCACAGTGACGGTAAACCTGCCCAGTCCTTTCCGTGCCGTTTTAAGATTCCCATCCGGACCCAGTGGAGGCTCCATGACATAGGCCCTGTTCGCGATCTTTGCCAGTTTCCTGATCGCTGAGGTAGATTCGATACTTCCAATTTCCTCGTCTGAATTGACCAGAACCACCGGGTTCAGGGTCATCTCCAGCTCCATCTCCCGGATCGCTCTGAGGGCAAAGATCATCTGGGTCAGTCCGGCCTTCATATCATAAATACCGGGTCCTTTGATCTTTCCTTCTTTCTCGAGCAGGGGCATTTCCATAAGTGTTTGGGTCTTCCAGACCGTATCGCAGTGTCCCAGCAGCAATTGTACAGGTTTTCCTTTGCCTTTCTCAGTTGGTCGGGCATAGAGATACCCACCTGTCTTCCGACCCGGCATGACAAAAGTCAGGAAATCCAGTTTTTGCAACTCCGATTCGAGGCGGGCAAGGATGTTCTTCTGGGTCCCGGGCTCCCTCGACGGACTCTCCATCCGCACGAGGTCCTTTAGCAGTCCCTGCATTTCTGATTCGTGATCGACCAGATATTTCAATATGTTCCTGGCTGTTTTCACAGGCTATTTTTTAAAATTCTTTGGAAATGGGAAGTTGTAGGTCTCAGAGATCTTCGCAAATCTTCCCTGGGCGATATAGGCCAGGAGAGGGTTCTTCATCAACTGCTCCCGTTCATCCCATTCTGAAACCTTCAGGTAATCTTTGTCTACATAGGCGGCCCTGATCGTGCCTGTGATCAGGCTGTAATCATCAAAACCGTCAATGATCTTGAAAAGGTCGCACTCCAGGTATAAATAAGCTCCTGCAATCACCGGGGCCCTCATCGTCTTAGCCTGCAGAACAGAAAGGGACTGAAGGATATCCTCTGCCTTGTGATAGCAATCCGATCTGGGGGTGGCACTGAGGGAGGTCTGTACGATCTGATCCGGTTTCGGAAAACTGGCCGTGAATTCCCTGGTCTGTTGTATATTCCTGAAGGTGGAATGCCTTGGGGTACATACAAACCCAAAATAATTACCGAATCCCAGTGGGGTGACCATGTGCTTGGGGGCCATGTCATAGGATTCTCCTTCTTCCGTCCCTATGATCACCAAGGGCGCCACCGTGAACACCCGGTCCCAGAGGGTCTCGGAAAGATCGAGGGACTGTATGTGCCGATCGTTAAGCGTGTCCATGAGAAACAGGTTATCATGGAGAATGTATACTTCTTAAATGGAAAATGAAATGATATTAGTCAGGTTATCTCAGATTTCTGTGCTAGTGTACAGGGATTTACACATGTCCCATTGAAAAAAGAAGGATTCCTTCTGTAGACCTTAATCCAGGGGCAGATTCTTTTTGTGGAAGCTCAGGAGGGGCCTCTCCAGCTGCATCTTTACCTTTTTCACGGTATCCACATGCCAGAGACGCTGTATCATATTGGCGCTTTCGCGTTCCAGCATCACGATGAGGTCACCGTTGGTCTCCCTGATATATGCCAGCAGGCTTCCTGTGATATCTTCAGAAAAACGCAAATCGAACTGTATATTCCCATACTCCACCTTGTTACCCAGCATTTCCTTGAACCATTCCATCTGATCCTCCCCGGCATACTCCTTTTTGTTGGTTACATGCACGAGCCTGATCCTGGCCTCGAAAGGTTGCGCAAGGGATACGAGTTTCCTTACAGCGAGAATATCGGCTTCTTCAAATGCGGTCGCGTAGATGATCTCCCTTATGGACCTTACCTTGGCGGTGACGGGTACGGCCATGACCGGGATATAGGAATTGCCGATGAGGGCACTGGCCGTGCTGCCGATAAAGAGGTCCTGGAGGACACTGCTACCCTTGGTACCGATGATGATCAGGTCGGCATTCAACGACTCCACCTTTTCCAAAATACCTGCCGACGGGATACTGTTCTCGTGAACCTGCAGGATCATGTCCTCTTCGATCTCTTTCGTATTCGCGTATTTTTTGCAAAAGGCCCTGAGTTTTTCAGCCTGTTCCTTCAGCATGACTTCCTCCCTTTTGGCGTATGCGAGGCTCACCGTACTGATAAAAGTAGCTTTCATGTCAAAGACATGGAGTACATAGAGTTTGGCCTTGAGTTGTTCCCTCAAAATCAGGGCATACTGAAAGGCAGGAACGGAATTGTCCGAAAAATCAGTGGCGTAAAGGAGGGTTTTCATGGGAGCAGACTTAGAAATCGATATCAAACTAGGCAATAAACAGTTCTCATAAAATGATGATTGTCATATTACCACCGATTATGGAAAAAATATTTGATGAGCGTCTTACGAGTTTTATGAGTCGGAGGTCTGTAACCTAGGTTACGACCCGGGCGCTGGAGCCTGAGTACTTTTGGGGGCATAAAACAGTCACTTTGGAAATCACATCGATTCTCGGTTTTATAGGCGCACTCGTTATTGGTGTTGTCCTGGGCCTGATCGGGGGAGGGGGTTCCATCCTCACCGTCCCCATCCTGGTATACCTCCTGGGTATCAACCCTGTTCTGGCAACGGCTTATTCCCTTTTTGTGGTGGGGGTCTCTTCCCTCACCGGGGCATTACAGAATATCAAGAAGAAACTCGTCGATTTCAGGACGGCCATCGTCTTTGCCATACCTGCCTTCATAGCGGTCTACCTCACCAGGCGATTTC
Source organism: Muriicola jejuensis (assembly GCF_010671595.1). Lineage (GTDB taxonomy): Bacteria > Bacteroidota > Bacteroidia > Flavobacteriales > Flavobacteriaceae > Muriicola > Muriicola jejuensis. The sequence goes on from NZ_JAABOP010000002.1 coordinate 477,796, forward strand.
TGGTTCCATCCATTCCTGAGGAACTGTTTTATGTGGGCGACTTTCTGGTTACACGTGATATAGGCATCATGGTATTCTTTGCCCTTATCATGCTGCTCGCCTCCTATTCCATGATCAGGGGCAAATGTGTTAATTGTGACGACGATGAGGCCGAAATACATTACAACTACCCCATGATCATCCTTGAAGGCTTGATCGTGGGTGTTATAACAGGTATTGTGGGTGCCGGAGGAGGTTTCCTGATCATCCCCGCCCTGGTAATGCTGGCCAAACTCCCTATGAAAAAAGCCGTGGCTACCTCCCTGCTCATCATTGCGATCAAATCCCTGATCGGTTTTCTTGGGGATGTGGAGACCATGGAAATAGACTGGACATTTCTGCTCAGTTTCACGGCCTTTTCCCTCATAGGTATCGTGCTGGGTGTATGGCTCAACAAATTCATAGAGGGCAGCAAACTCAAAAGATCCTTTGGCTGGTTTACTTTGGTGATGGGTATCTATATCATCCTCAAGGAGATCTGGCTGTAATTCGTGTACGACCTGACAAATGTCATTGCACAGAAGCTGCGGGAGAGGGACTTTTGTAACTTAAGTCACGATGAAGTCGAGCTGAACGTGCTAATTTTAAAGGAGTTAATGAACAAATAACTTTTAAAATAGAAAAACAACATGAAGATAGAACAAATCTATACCGGATGTCTGGCCCATGCAGCCTATTATCTGGAAAGTGCGGGTGAGGCAGCCATTTTTGATCCCCTGAGGGAGGTTGGGCCTTATATAGAAAGGGCTAAAAAGGACAAGGCCCAAATAAAATACGTTTTTGAGACGCATTTTCATGCCGACTTTGTCAGTGGCCATCTCGACCTCAAGAAAAAGACAGGGGCACAGATCGTCTTTGGACCTACTGCAAAGCCCGGATATGAGGCCATTGTGGCGGAAGACGGACAGGTCTTTAAAGTGGGCGATTACCAGGTGAAGGTGATACATACCCCCGGGCATACCATGGAAAGTACGACCTACCTGCTGATAGACGAAAAAGGAAAAAAACACGGGATCATAACAGGAGACACCCTGTTCATAGGGGATGTGGGACGACCTGATCTAGCACAGCACGTGATCTCCGAACTTACGGAAGAGAAGCTCGCCGGGTATTTGTTCGATTCCCTGAGGAATAAGATCATGACCCTGCCCGACGATCTGATCGTCTATCCCAACCACGGCGCCGGATCTGCCTGCGGCAAAATGATGAGCAAGGAGACCACAGATACCCTGGGCCATCAGAAAAAGGTGAATTACGCCCTCAGGGCTGATATGACCAAGGAAGAATTCAAGGAAGCATTGCTCACCGGACTCACCACCCCACCGGGTTATTTCCCCCAAAACGTACTGATGAACATCAAAGGGTATGAAAGCCTGGATACCGTGATGGAGAGGGGAGAGAACCCCATGTCTCCGGAAGCCTTTGAAGCAGCGGCCAACGAGACCGATGCCTTGATGCTCGATACCCGTAATGCGGCTGATTTTGCCAAAGGGCATGTGCCTAACAGCATCAATATCGGACTCGAAGGGAATTTTGCCCAATGGGTAGGAGAGATGATCCCCGATGTAAAACAATCCATCCTGTTGATCACCTATCCCGATAAGGAAGAAGAGGCTATAACCAGGCTCTCCAGGGTAGGGTATGACCACACTATAGGGTTTCTCAAAGGGGGATTTGAACAATGGAAAAAGAGCGGAAAGGAATATGAGACCCAGGGCCGGTTGACGGCAGCAGAGCTCGAAAAGGAATACAGGAACTCAGAACCCTTGTTGTTCGATATCAGAAAGAAGAGTGAATACGACTCCGAACACGTGATAGGGGCGATCAATGTTCCCCTGAACGAGATCAACAGCCATTTGGCGCAGTTCCCGAAGGACAAACCCTTTATCCTCCATTGCGGCAGCGGATACCGCAGCATGGTTGCGGCTTCCATTCTCCAGCAAAGGGGCTGGAGCAACTTCCGGGATGTTTCAGACGGTTTTGACGGAATCAAGGAAACAGGTATCGAGAGATCGGAATATATCTGTCCAACAACCTTATTGTAGAATTAGTTTTTTTGGTTGGATTGTTGAGGGGGGCGGTTCTCGGTTAGAGGCTGCCCCCCGTTATCCACGGATGTTAAATACAATGTGATGTCAATTCTTAACAAATTACTTGGGCCAAAGTCGGATTTGTCCGAGAAGATAGAGATCCTCAGCGTCGAGGAATACAAAAAGGCCGTGAATAACAACGACGTGCAACTGGTAGACGTGAGAACCCCACGGGAGTTCAGGGGAGGTCATATTGCAAGGGCTATCAATATCGATTATTTCCAGGGAACAGCCTTCGAAGAAGCTTTTGAAAAATTGGATAAGGGAAAACCGGTCTATCTTTATTGCCGATCCGGGAACAGGAGCCTGAAAGCGGCCCGTAAACTGGTGTCCATGGGGTTTGAGAAGGTCTATGACCTTCAGGGTGGCATCCTGAAATGGAAGTAAATACGGCCCTGCCTCTGCAGGTATAATGCAGGGTTCAGGATAATAAAAGATGATTCCTATGCGGACAATGATCATACTCCTAGTACCCTTTATTTTTCTCTCCTGCCGGGAGGGAAAGAAGAACGACCCCACGCCGGAACCCCTTTCGGATCCTATTGTGATGGACCAATCCCTTGAACATGGGAAAAAGCTGGTGGAAAGCGAGTGTTATGTCTGCCACAATCCCAAGGCGGAAGAGGCCGACATGATCGCTCCGCCCATGGTGGCCGTCAGGTCGCATTACACGGATAAGAAGACCACCCGAGAGGAATTCTCAAGGTCCCTGACCGATTGGCTCAACGATCCCCGGCCGGAAAAGGTGAAGATGCGGGGAGCATACAGGCGGTTCGGCATTATGCCTTATCAGCCCTATTCTGAAGAGGATCTGAGGGATATTTCTGCCTATCTGTACGACTCGGAACTCCCACAGCCTCAATGGTATGAAGACCACAGGCGCCAGGGCCAAGGTAAGGGGACGGGCAAAGGGATGATGGAAGAGATGGAAGAGATGGAAGATATGGAAGATGAGGACAGCCCGTATTTTCCCAGGGCCACTTTTTACCGTAATAGAGGCAGTGAGATCGCTGCCAAGGCCCAGGGTGTACTGGGAAAGAACCTGGTAAGGGCGATACAGGAAAAGGGCACCTCGGGGGCAATTTCCTTCTGCAAGGTGCAGGCAATGAGTCTGACGGACAGTGTCGGTATCATGAACAACGCCATCGTCAAACGGGTTTCAGATAAACCCAGGAATCTTCAAAACCGCGCCACGGCCGAGGAAACCGGATATATCATCGCCTTCAGAAGACAACTGGAAAACCAGGCCAAAAACCAGGGTGAGATCCGACCCATCCTAAAAGAAATGGGCGGGGAAGAAGTATATTACTATTCCCCTATCGTTACGAATGCCATGTGCCTTCAGTGCCACGGTAAAAGCGGGAGTGAGATACAGGAACCGGTGCTGAACACGCTCAGAGCTCTGTATCCTGCGGATGAAGCAAGAGGCTACGAAACCGGACAGGTGAGGGGGATGTGGAAGATCCAGTTTGTCAAAGAATCCCAATAAACAGCAAAAACAACTATGAGAACCATTGGCCTGATCGGAGGCACTTCCTGGCATTCTACCATTGAGTATTACAAGTTGATCAACCAAATGGTAGGTGAGACCATAGGGTCACAGGGTAACCCGGAATTACTGATCTACAGCATCAACATTGAGATCATGAGGGAACAGGACCCGGACAGGATCAATACCAAATACCTGGAAGTATCCGGGATCTTACAGGAAGCCGGGGCCGAAGCCCTGGTTATCTGTGCCAATACACCCCATATGGCCTGCGATTACGTGCAACCAAGGATAGGCATCCCCATCCTGCATATCGCAGAAGCTACGGGCAGAAAAGCCGTTGAATTGGGAGCCCGCAAGGTAGGATTGCTGGGCAACAGGCCCACTATGACCAGGGGGTTCATCCCCGAATACCTAAAACGGGAGTTCGGCATAGAAACGATGATCCCTCAAGGCGAAGCCGTGGACAGATCGCATTACTTTGTCTCCAGGGAACTTACCCAGGGTCATTTTACCGGGGAGGCCAGGAAATTTTATCTCGGGCAGATATCGGAACTCACAGCTCGCGGGGCAGAGGCCATTGTCCTGGGGTGCACGGAACTCCCCCTGCTTCTCAGTCAGGACGAAACAGATGTTCCTTTGCTGCCCACGACGGAACTCCACGCGCGCATGGCCTCAGATTTTATCCTCGGCCACCACTGAATCAATTTCTCTTCCCTTACTTTTTGACCTTACCAAAACCATAGGCATTCTGGTGCAGGAAATCCTTGGGAAAATCCTTGTCACCGGGAAAACCCAGTTGGATGGTACCGCTGTCTTCGGGAATGTAGTTGGTCTTGAAAATATAGTCCCAAAGGCTCAGACTGATCCCGAAATTGACCCCGTAAGAACCTTTGGGCAAGGTATAAGCGTGGTGATAGAGGTGCATCACGGGATTATTGAAGACATACTTAAGGGGCCCCCAGGTGATCTTGATATTGGAATGGTTGAAATGGCCAATGGCAATCGCTGCGAAATGAACGATATAGGCCTGGGAAGGTTCAAATCCGCCAAGGATCATCACCCCGAACACTTTCAGGGGTTTGTAGAGAATGTTCTCCATCCAGTGGTAGCGGAGATGTGCCGCAAAGCCCATTTCCTTTACGGAGTGGTGGACCTTGTGGAAATTCCAGAGGAAGGAGTATTTGTGAAGCAGGATGTGGGTAAACCATTGGACAAAATCGAGCACCACAAAAAAGATGAGCAATTGCAACCACATGGGAAAGGCGGAGATATCGATGATGGATAGGCTTTTGGCCGTGATCCCCACATCCTTGAAAAAGACCTCGAGCATTTTATAGAAACCACTGATCGCAATGGAGAACATGAAGAAGTTGAAGAACATGTAGAAGGCATCAAGCCAGAAGTCCTTGCGGAAGATCGACTGGTCTTTCCGCCAGGGAAAGAGGATCTCCAGTACCCACACAAAAAGGGAAATGGCTATCAGGCCCCAGAAATAATTCGTATACCAGGGAACCTCAAATAAGATGGACTTCCACGTCCACTGTACACTGCCGTTAAAGGCACTTACGAAAGCATTCCAATAATTTTCCATAGTCTTTTTTTTAATTAGCCATCGAATCTGTTTCAATCGGGAGGCTGTCGTCATAGCTCCATTCTATCCAGGACCCGTCGTAATTCAAAACGTGCTTGTAATTGAGCAACTCGGTGAGTACAAAGGTAGTGTGGGATGAGCGAACTCCGCTATGACAATACACCACAATCGTATCTTCCCGGTCGGCTCCCAGTTTGGCGTAGATCCTATCAAGTTCCTCCCTTGGTTTAAAGGTATGAGACCCATCGTAGTCAATGGCTTCTGCCCAGTCTATATGGATACTCCCCGGGATCCTCCCCGCCTTTTTGGCTCCCGTTTTCAGTACATTTCCGCTGAATTCATCTGCACTCCTTGCATCCAGTAATACGATATTGGAAAATTCTGAGGTGAGGAGCTTTAGCAAGCCTTCTTTTTCAATAACCATGGGTCGGTCCGGAAGATCAGGAAATCTGAAATCGGTTATTTCGGCCATCGGAACTACCCGGCTGGTCTCCTTCCCCATCTTTTCCCACTGGCGCATACCCCCGTCCAGCAGGTATACCCTGTCAAAGTTGTAAAGGTTTAATAGCCACCAGAGACGGGAGGCATCCGGCGAACCCTTATCGTCATAGACCACAAGCGTGTGCCTGTCGGATATTCCGGCCCTTCCGAGGCGATCAGCGGTCAGTTCCCTGTTCAGGCGAATGCCGGCGTAGGGCAAGGTAGGATCCTGGAAATCATTTCTGTAGAGGTGTATGGCTCCCGGGATATGCGATTTATTATATTCTTCAGCCTGTCTGAAATCCACGATGACGATCCCGGGGTCCCCGGAGTTGAGCATGGGACTGTCACAGGAGATCAGGTGTTTTTCTGCCAGGACGGTCTCATTTAGCTGAGGGTCCGGTCTTTCCTTACATGACAGGAAAACGGCTAGCGTTAAAAAAGCAATATGACTAATCTTCCAGTTCATACCATTGAATATCGGTCAGGATCTCACGTCTCCCTTTGTTTTTTGGGGGATAATTAGTGACCAGGTACTTAACGATGATCTCTTCATTCTTTCCCAGGTCCCAGAGGTTCTGCGTTTCCTGCATCCACCGGATGGTAGCGATCCAACGTTCCTCATTCATCCTGTTTTGCATCACCAAAAGGGCCGAATGGCAATTTGTACAATTGTTCACAACCGCCATCAGACCTTCCCCTTCTTTGAGTCCGGTTCTCAGATGGATCCCGTTCTCTATTTTATCAAAATCGTCCTCCGCAGTTACCTCCACGTATTCCGAAGGGGCCTGCTTTCCTTTAAAGAGGGAAAGGGTGGGATCGGAAAGCAGGTAGATCACCCCGAAGGCAGTGATCACAAAGAGCACCATCAGGGTGGTCAGCAACCTGTAAATGCTTCGTACCTGTGCTTTGAATTTTTCCTTCCCTTCCATATCTAGGTGACCTTGATAGCAATTCTGTGGCAGGCGTTGTTCAGGTACCCCTTGGGGTTCCATCCGGGCAGGAGCATGGGCTGACTCTTCCCATTGGAATCTGTAGCACGGCCCCAGACCTCGTAGTAGCCTTTTTTCGGAAAGGAGATATCGGCACTGAAATGTTGCCAGGCCAATCGGTTTACCGGCTTTTGCAGGCTGCAGTTCTGCCATGTGGAGCCAAAATCAATGGAGTATTCCATTTTGGATACCTCCAGTTCCCCTGCCCAGGCATGCCCCCTGATATTCAATTTTCTGCCCTCTTTGATCATGGCACCCGATTGTGGGTAAGTGATCAGGGATTTTACGGGCATGGATTCTATGATACACATATCCTCATCCTTCACTTTTTCGCCCGGGGCCACCGGATTGCAAGGCATGCGGTAAGAATCTCCCGTCATCTTTGAACCGTCGTGGACGCGATCCCGGATGCTGATCCTCTGTATCCATTTACCCGAGACCGAGGCAGGCCAGCCGCCCGCGACCAGCCTCAGGGGGTAGCCATGGGCCAGGGGGATGTCCTCCCCGTTCATCTTAAAGGCCAGAAGGGTTTCATCCTGCAGTGCTTTCGCCATGGGAGCCCCTCTGGAAATGGTTTCTTTCTTGGGATCCCGACTGAGGTGAACATCGGCCGCGTGATACCCTATGTAGACCGCCTTTTCGGTAAACCCGGCATCTTCCAGGACATCTCTTAATCTTACACCCGTCCATTCTGCACAGGAAACGGCACCCACCGTCCACTGGTTTCCCTTTGCGGGAGGATCGAATTCACTCCTGCCGTTACCCCCACATTCGAGGGTAAGCTGGTAAGTGTAGGTTTTGAATTTCGACTTTAGTTCGGACAACGTATAAATTTTGGGTTTCCTGACGGCTTCCCCGTCTATGGTCAGTGTCCATGAGGCGACATCTACCTCCTCCGGGATCAATCCGTTATTGCGTATGAACATGAATTTATTCGGCGTGATCTTATCGTCCAGTAAATGGGCCTTGGCCTCTATATTCCAGGGCTTGTCATTGAGGATCACCATTTCCCTGTCCTTCCTGAATAATGTGAATGGATCCGGATCCTGCAAGGCCAGAAGGGAATACCCATTTGGTATCATCTTCCCGAAAACGATTTCCGTTCCCACTGCCGCTGTGAGCGTTCCAAGGGCTGTATTCTTTATAAAATGTCTTCTATTCATAGGAGCGTATGCGATTTCAACCAGAGCCTTAAAGTTAGAAATATTCCCTTTCCCTGTTTCTTTTCCATTAGACATTTGCCCGTAAGTTGGCAGTTTCCTTGCCCGGAACCGGGCAGGGTCCCCCAGGGAAATGTCTTCCGACAGTGAAAAAGTACTCAAGTTCTCAAAGTTTTATTGTCACTTAGGTTACACTGTATCTTTAAAGATTGAGGTACCTTGTATACGATTTAAGAACAACAATCGATACCATGAAAAAACATTATCGGATACTCGTCATCGGTGGGGGTACAGGCGGTATCATGACCGCTGCCCAGCTCAAGAAAAAAGACAAAAACCTGGAGATTGGCCTGATCGAACCGGCAGACACCCATTATTATCAACCCGCCTGGACCCTGGTAGGTGCAGGCACCTATGATTACAAGAAAACAGCCAGACCTATGGCTTCGTTGATTCCGGCTGGAGTCGACTGGGTTAAGGACTACGCTGTCTCACTCAAGCCGGAGAAGAACGTAGTCTCTACCAAAAAATCGGGCGATATATCCTACGATTACCTCGTACTCTCCCCGGGGCTCGTCAATGATACATCACTGATAGAAGGGCTTACCGAAGCTATTGACAAAGGGGTGGTCTGTAGTAATTACACAGATCCGGAACACACCTGGAAGGTCCTGCAGGGTTTCAAGGGGGGCAATGCGGTATTTACCCAGCCTACCACGCCTATTAAATGCGGAGGTGCGCCACAAAAGATCGCCTACCTCGCAGCCGATTACTTCAGAAAGAAAGGGATCCTGAAAAACAGCAATGTGATCTTTGCCACTCCGGGAACTGTGATCTTTGGGGTTCAGAAGGTCAAAGAGACCCTGTTGAAGGTGATCGACCGTTACGGGATGCATTTCAGGCCTTATTACGCTCCATTTAAGATAGATGCGGAGAAAAAGATCATTTACTTCAAATACACCGCACCTGAGGATAAAAGGGTTGCGATCAAGGAAGGCAATAAGATAGGGGAGACCATAAACGAGAAGGATGTCATCAGCATGCCCTTCGACATGCTCCACCTCGCCCCACCCGAAACGGCCCCGAAATTTGTCAAGGATTCCTCTCTGGTAAATGATGCAGGCTGGGTTGAGGTGGATCACCACTCCCTTCAACACGTCAAATTCGCCAATGTATTTGCCATGGGGGATGTGGCCGCCCTGCCAACGGCTAAAACGGGAGCGGCCATTCGGAAACAGGTCCCTGTGGTTGTGGACAACCTTTTGGGTCTCATGAAAAAGGAAGGCATAAAGAACCACTCCTACAACGGGTATTCTTCTTGTCCGCTGGTCACCGGATACGGTAAAATGGTACTGGCCGAGTTCGACTACCAGAACAACTTTACCCCGGATCCGAAACTCAAACAGATGCTCATCTTCGACAGTTCCAAGGAACACTGGCGTCTGTGGATGCTGAAAAAATACATGTTGCCCTATCTCTACTGGAATAAAATGATGAAGGGCAAGAAGGTCTAGTTTTCAGTATGTACATACTATGTGTGAAGGATAGCAGGTGATCTTTGGTCACCTGCTTTCTGTCTGGAGTTTTATTTGGACAGTTTACTTACCTTAGTCGTAAACCGGATATCCGTATGATCCTTCATCACCTGGAAGAAAAAGATTCATTGCTTAACCGCTTTATCGCTGAGATCAGAGATAAACGGGTACAGGGAGACCCCATGAGGTTTCGAAGGAATATTGAGCGCATAGGGGAGGTCCTTGCCTATGAACTCAGTAAGACCCTTGAATATTCGGGAAAGGAAGTAGAGACACCATTTGGTTCGAAACGTATAAAGGTCCCTGAGGATCAACTGGTCTTGTGTTCTGTACTGAGGGCAGGGTTACCCCTGCATCAGGGACTACTCAATTATTTCGACCGGGCTGAGAATGCCTTTATCTCCGCCTACAGGCATCACCCTGGTGGAGGGGATTCTTTTGAGGTGGTCGTCAAGTATTTTGCGGCCCCAGACCTCCATGGGAAGACCCTGATACTTACCGATCCCATGCTGGCCACGGGAAAGACTCTTGAGAATGTCTATACGGCCCTTCTGGGGCACGGAAATCCGAAAAAGATCCACATTGTATCGGTCATAGGTTCGGTCCCGGGAATTTCCCATGTAAAGGACATCTTTCCTGAGAACACCCATTTGTGGATCGCGGCCATTGACGAGGAGTTGACGAGTAAGGGGTACATCATACCTGGCTTGGGGGATGCCGGAGATCTTGCGTTCGGCACAAAACTATAGGCATTTACCACGGGTTTAAGGGATGTCGGGGGTCATCCGATGCTATGAGACTATAATAACTTTTGATAACTTTGTATATCCCTTTTTAGGGGAATGGGGTAATTTTACCTGTTTAAATTTAAATGAAAATGGCAGAATCAACAGAACGAATAAAAACCCTCATTTTGGGTTCAGGGCCTGCCGGTTATACGGCCGCGATCTATGCGGCCCGGGCCGATCTCAAACCGGTGATCTACACCGGCATGGAGCCGGGGGGACAACTTACCACCACCACGGAGGTCGATAATTTTCCCGGGTACCCTGAAGGCATAGACGGCCCAACCATGATGGTGCAACTACAGCAGCAGGCAGAACGCTTTGGGACGGAAGTCAGGATCGGGATGGCCACCGCAGTGGAACTCAGCGACCAGGTCGGAGGAATTCACAAGGTTACCATTGATGATTCCAAGGTAGTGGAAGCAGAGACCCTGATCATATCCACAGGGGCTTCGGCAAAATATTTGAATATCCCCAGTGAACAGCGCCTTCGGGGTGGAGGGGTATCGGCCTGCGCGGTATGCGACGGATTCTTCTATAAAGGACAGGAAGTAGCCATCGTTGGAGGTGGAGACACGGCCGCTGAGGAAGCCTCTTACCTGGCGAACATCTGCAAAAAAGTAACCATGTTGGTGCGAAAGGGTGAAATGCGTGCCTCGAAAGCCATGCAGCACCGTGTGAACAGCCTTCCTAACATCGATATCCGGTATTTTACCGAGGTCGATGAGATCCTGGGAGATCAGGTGGTAGAAGGCCTGAGGATGGTCAATAACCAGACCGGAGAGAAGGAGGAGATACCGATCACCGGCTTTTTTGTGGCCATCGGGCATAAGCCCAATACGGACATTTTCAAGGGACAATTGGAAATGGACAGCACCGGGTACCTTATCACTAAAGGCAAATCCACCAAGACCTCGAAACCCGGGGTATTCGCCAGTGGTGATGTTCAGGATAAGGAATACAGGCAGGCGGTGACTGCGGCCGGGACCGGCTGTATGGCAGCCCTCGATGCAGAGAGGTATCTGGCCAGTGTTGAAACCCCCGCGGAGATCAATTCATAAAGCACAATATTCATAACAGAAAACCCCGGTATTCCGGGGTTTTTTATTTTCTATATGACGGGATGAGTACCTAGTCTATTCGGATATAGTTCTCTGAAAACGTAGGATTTCCATCCAGGTCAAGAGATATCTGGCTGTACGTATCGTCCTTCAGGTCCAGTTGAAAATTGAAGACCCTCATGGTATCCAGGGCTTGCATCATTTCATAATCCCCATACTCAATGGTCTCTATCAGTTCATCTTCTGTGATGGTGAAGGAACCGTATCCAAAGCGACCCTGTTTGTCTCCCGGTACCCAGCGAGACCACATGATCTTTCCGTTGTAATACATCTTTACCTGGCGGTACCCCTCGTCCTTGGCAACAGTATCAACCTTATCACCATCCCAGTATGAAAAACTCTGGAGCTCCCATACTCCCTGCATGGAATGCATGGGATTGGGTTTAGAGGAGAGGATGGTTGCCGCTATGACAAAAATAAAGACGAGGCCAGCGATCTTAATGGTTTTCTTCATAGGTGAGTGATTTAGTACTTCCAAAAGTTCAATTAAGATACAATTTTTTTAATAAAAATTTAACGCATCCCGAATATTTTGACTTTAATCTGCAGCTCCAGACACTTACTCTTTTCCCACAAAGGAATTAAGGGCATTCGACAGTGTGGTAAGGTCCTTACTCTTGTGAGCAGACGTCAGGACGATCCTGTGAGTGGCATAGGTGTCCTCGGTCGGATATCTGAAATCGGTTACCAGGATGTTCTGCTTTATCAGATGGTCTGTAAGATTTGGGTCTGAATATCCAAACACTGGGTAATTTGGCATAGAATTCAGGAGATTTTCGATTTTCATGGCATCCATGAAGAAGTTGATATTCTGTACAAGGTCCTTTCTTTTCCGTTGATAAATAGGGATTGCCTTTAGAAATTGAGACAGGTAAAAAGGGGCTGCCGGACTGGCTCCTCCGAAAAAGTCGGAAGCCTTCATCTTTGCTATCCTGGCAGTATTTCCCGCGACCAGGCCTGCCTGTACCGCCAGGGCCTTACCCAGGGATGCACAAAGTACCAACTCTTTGCAGGTGAGGGACTTCAGGGTTCTGTAAACACCCCCTCCATCCTGTCCGATCACGCCAATACCGTGTGAATCATCTACCACCAGGATACACGATTCGAGAGGCAGGGTTTTAAGGATCTCAAAATTTGGGTAGTTGCAACCTGAAAAGTCGATGGAATCGATAAAAACAACGGGGGTTTGAGCGTTTTTCTGGTCGAGGTGCTCCCTGAGGGCTATACCCAGGGTGGTATAGGTGGTGTAGGGCTTGGCACCACTGGTATAGAGGGCAGAGTGCGTATTGGGGGCGTAGAACAGGGAATGGTCTTTGTTCTTAAAATGATTGGCCAGCATTTGCCCTGCGAGGTATCCGGAAGACAAAGTAAGGGCAGCCTCGCTTCCCACCCATCCCGCGATATACGCTTCGGCTTCTTCGTAAATGGTAAATTGGATATTGGCGCGGCGGGAAGAGCCGTAATTCGACCCGTATTGCTCTATGGCCTCGTGGGCCAACGCTCTGAATTCTGCATCCTGCTGCATGCCCAGATAGGAAGTACCTCCAAAATAGAGATAATCCCTGCCCCCGTATTCAAGGGTTCTTCCCGGATACGATGAAACCAGCACCTTCATAGCAACAGTTGAATTCCACTCCCCCCGATTTTCGGAAAGGTGATACGGGCATCGTCGTGGATCTTTATCCCGCTTGCAATATCATTGGAAATCAGCAGGGGGCCGTCCATATCTACGTAATCCAATTGAGGCAGGAGCTGGCCAATGGCCGATATCCCTACGGTGGATTCCGTCATGCACCCCACCATGATCTTCAGCCCCAGTTCCCTGCCTTGTTTGATCATTCGCAGGGCAGGAGTCAGGCCACCACATTTGGTCAGTTTGATGTTGATCCCGTTGAAGTGGAGCGCACACCGAGCCACATCCGACTCCACAAGGCAACTTTCATCGGCGATCACGGGAAGGACCGAGTGGTGTGCCACCCTTTCCATCCCTTCCCAGTCGTCTGCCTTCAGAGGCTGTTCGATGAACTCCACCCCGAGCTCCTTCAGGGATGGGGCAATGGCAATGGTCTGGGAGGCTGTCCAGGCGCCATTGGCATCGATTCTGAACACGGAAGTACTGTGCTTACGCAATTCCCTGACAATCTCCAGATCTTCTTTGGTACCCAGTTTGATCTTGTAGATAGGCCAGGGCTTTTCCTTCATTTTGGAGACCATTCGTTCGATCGTATCAATCCCGATCGTGTAATTCGTAATCGGATATTTAGCGGTGGAGGTGCCCCACAATTCGTAAAGGGGTTTCTTCTGCAGCTTTCCATAAAGGTCATGGGCTGCGAGGTCCAGGGCACAGAGGGCGAATGAGGAGAGGTTCTTCTCCCTTAGCCATCGGTGGAAGTCTTCAGGTTTATTAAAGGGATAGCTCTCGATCTCATCCCGGATCCCCCGTATCTCAGATAAAAGGCTCTGAAGGGTATGGCCGTAATAGGGGTTAGAGGTAGCCTCTCCGTAACCGGTTTCTCCTGCCATACTCAGGTGTACGATGAGGGTGTCCTGGGTGCTGTGTGATTCCCTGGAGATGGTGAACGGGTGTTTCAGGGTTAAGGTATGTGTGCTGAGGTCGAGTACCATATCAAATTTCTAACTAAGATACATAAAGCCCGGAAAGAGAAATAAAAAACCCCGGATGAAAATCCAGGGTCTTTCACCTTCTATGGAAAAGGCTCAGTCCTTGTGGACGCTGCCCGAATAAGATTTGTTTTTCTCCACGGTGGGATCTCCGGTATAGGAGATGTCTGCCCCGCTACTGACGTCGGCGATAAGGGATTCGGAGACATTCACATCAATGTCTGCGCCGCTGCTGGCATCGGCATAGCAGACCCTTACGGCAAAATCCCTGGCCCTGATACCGGCGCCGCTGCTCGCATCAGCTCTCAGGAGTTGGGCCTCACCCTCCAGGCGAATATCCGCCCCACTGCTGGCGTCGGCCTCTACTTCATCCGCAACCACAGAAGCCTTGATATCGGCTCCGCTGCTGGCATCCAGTGCGATCCTGTTCCCCCTGATGACATTCCTGGTCTCCAGATCCGACCCACTGGAGGCATAAAGCCCGGTTACCTCGGGCATGGTCACATGGATCCTTTTGGTGGCCCTGCCGATGTTCTCATAGGTATGGATCTTGAGTTTACCGTTTTTGATATCTGTTCCGATGAGGTCTGCGATGTTCTCGTCGGCTTCCACTTCGATGGAATAGGCATCGCCCTGGGTAACAAAGACATCCAGACCTTCTGAGGCCGAGACCTCAGTAAATTCTTCGGAAACGGTACGAGTTTCCTTGGCTACGACTCCATTCCCCATTTTACCCTGGCCGAAATTCATATTGAAAGCACAGGAGGAGAAGAAAAGGGCCATTAAGATGGCAATTGCAATTCTGGCTAGTGTTGTCATGATGTTGTTTTTGTTCCGGAAATGAGTCCGGGGTGGTTATTGTTAAATGTCAGTTCAAATGTATCTTTCACTTGCTATTATTACCATTCGGTTTGACTCAGTTGTCGATAAAGCAGGATGAAATGCAGTTATCCATTGTCGTCATCTGCTTTGATCTCAACGCCGTTCTGATCGATCTTTAATTTAAAGGACTCCCGACCATCCTTTACATTGATGTCGATCCCGTCCTCATCGATAATGATGCGGCCTTCTTCGTCATCCCAGCGTAAGGTGGAGTTTATCTCTTCAGGGCAGTTCAGGCATTGGAGTTCACCATTGCTACCCATTACCCAGAAATAATCTACCAGGTCGCCCCTGTATATGTCCCTGTCATAGCGTGTGAGCCTGCCTATATACCTGCGCATCCCGGGTTCAAAACCGATCAGAGTCCCTGCAGGTATGGCAAGGGTCACGCGTACTTCCTGGTCCCTTACCTTGTTATCGATAGCCGTGGTCAGGAAGTTGTCAAGCGACAGGGTTCTGCCTTCCAGGGCATATGAATACCGGATATTGGAGGCTCGTTCCCTGGCATCGGCCATGGAATACCCGTCGGCATGCCGGCGTATCTTCAGCTGGACCAGGGAATCCGGGGACTTGGTGATGTCGAAACGGAAGTCGTCCGAAAAAAGGAGTTTTTCCCCATTCTCATCATAAGTCAGCGTCATATGGTTAAAGCCTATGTTCTCCTGGTTGTCAAAAAGCTCACTGCTCCTGGGCCGGATCATAAGCGTGTCAGGTTCCGCCGGCAAATACAGGACCTCACTTTCCGTCGTGCTTCCTGAATAGGCGTGGGCAGACGCCTCCTGAATACCCAGCACCACCAGTCCGATGATGGAGATCAGCCACAGTCCAAGGAGGGAGAATTTAACGATATTCCCAATAGACTTCAGGTTGTTGATCAGGATCTTGAGTCCCAGGTAAAGCAGGAAAAAGAAGGGGATACCCACCGCCAGGAAGGTGAGGAGGGATATCACCCAGACCGGGGTTTCCGTGGCCCCGAATATACTGTACAGGTCCATGCCCGGGATGTGAATGATGTCGAGGGTCCCCACGGTAAACAGGCCTACGAACAGCCCGATAAGGGTAGCAGCCCCAATGATGATCAGCAGGACACCGATAAATTTCCCGATGACCTTGAAAAAGAACATGATCAGGTTTCCGAGGGCGTCAAAAAAGGTACGTCCACTGCTCTTGACCTGGTTGCCGACCTTTTCGTAATCCACGCCTTTTACGCGTTCTGCAACTCCCTCGTATCCCTCTTTAATTTTTTTTTCGATGTTGCTGATGTTCACCGGCTCCCCTCTCATATCGAGTTTTTGAGAGGTGGTGACCGCCTCAGGGACCAGGATCCAAAGCAGGATGTAGGCGATAAAACCGAATCCGGTAGCCAGGGCAAAGAAGATAAAGATCAACCGGATCCACAGGCTGTCGATTCCGAGGTAATGCTCCAATCCGGCGCAAACCCCTCCTATGTATTTATTGTCCACATCCCTGTAGAGTTTTTTAGGGCGGGAAGTCTGTCGGGGCTCTGATCTGGGCGTATCCTCAAAGATATCCTCATCTACCCTGTAGTCTTCGGGCTGACCCATGACCTGTATCACGGCATCCACTTCCTTCATGGTGATCACCTGTCTTTCACTTTCCATCCTTTCCTGAAAAAGTTCTGCGATTCGCGCCTCTATATCTGCAATGATCTCATCGCTACCCGCTGTACCCGAAAAGGAACGCTTAATGGCCTCCAGGTAGCGCTTCAGCTTGTTAAAAGCCTCCTCATCTATGTGGAAAAGGACGTTGGCGAGGTTTATATTAACTGTCTTGTTCATTTTTTTACTTTTTTAGCGTTGGTTACCAAATTCACGGCGTTTCTGAGTTCATCCCAGGTAGAATCGAGTTCTTTGAGGAACATCTTACCGGTCTCTGTGAGTCCGTAGTACTTTCGGGGTGGCCCGGAAGTGGATTCCTCCCACCGGTAATTCAGTAGCCCTGCATTCTTAAGTCTGGTGAGCAGGGGATAAATGGTCCCTTCTACCACCAGCATTTTTGCGTCTTTCAGAGTGTCGAGGATCTCAGAGGTATACTTGTCCTCTTCCTGTAGAATAGAGAGGATGCAGTATTCCAGGACTCCCTTCCGCATTTGCGCTTTTGTGTTTTCTATGTTCATAATCTGTTTCTTCAGTTTGTGCGTACCGGTGATGAGTCGGTCTTTGAATTCAGCACGGGGTTAACGGTTCGTTTTTTTTGGATTCATGGGATGTTGATTGATGAATAAACTCGGGATTAAAATTTTAATAGGTTATTAATTCAGTGTATAGCTCTCAGCCGGTAAATGGTCATAACTCAGTTCTCTCCTGATCTTCCACTGCCCGTCTTCCAATACCCAAAGGTGTATGAACCTCGCGATGTCCCCTTTCTGGTACTGCTTGTTATTGTTGAGGAATTCAAACCGGTGCCTGCCTTCCTGTATCGCTCCGTAGAGTTTTCCGTCCCTGAAAAGCGGAAAGACTTTCAGGGAATCTTCCAGAAGGATCCTTTTGGAGGGCTGCACCCATGACTCTCCTTTATCGGCGCATTGTTCGTACATGGGTCTCAGGAAGGTCTCCCTTCCTTCGGTCAAACCAACTCTGTCATGGTAAAATTCAAAGTCTTTTGAGAAAAGGCTGGCCATGGTCTCAGGATCACAGGTGTCAAAAGCCGCGCGGAAAAGCACGCTGTCCTTTTGCCTGAGGATGTCGAACAGGTCAGTATTATTCGCTACCTGACCTCTGGTGGCAACCAGGTTCCCACCAGCCAGTACTATCAGAAATATGTATTTGAGAAATTTCATTATTTGATAAAGTTGATAGTGATGGGGTATTTAAATACCTGCCCCTCATGGGTCCTGAGGGTGGCCAGAATAGTATAGACCACGTTGAGCACGAAAAGCGCTACTGGGACCAGGCCGGCAAGCCCTAAGGGCCATAGTCTGTGGAAGGGAAAATCGTCCCAGTCCATAAAGAAGTTCACGCCCTCAAAAGGTTCGCGATAACCCCATTCGAAGATTCCATGGTGAAAGAGATCGGGGATCAGCCCAAAGAAAAAAGGAATGGACACCACACCAAAGATCGCCGCATACAGGAAGAGGCTGATCTGGAAATTCAGGGCCTGTTTCCCATTGTAATCGACAAAGGCATACTCCTTCCGGTTAGCCAGCCAGAGCACCAGGGGCAGGAGAATATTTCCTAAGGGGATAAAAAACCTGCTGAAGGTGGAGGCATGGATGACCGCGGACAAGGTTCTCTCGTGTTTGGTCAATGATTCTGTCATGGCATATTAGTTTCTAATGCAAATATATATCTTAAAAAAGGTATTATGCAAAACATAGTACTAAAAATTAACATAATATTAACAAAACTAAATTCAAGTAAATTGGGTATTTTTAGGCTCCAAAGTCTAAAGTTTATGGCGAGTCCCCGGAAATTCAACACCTTTCTTTTTTTTAAACTGCCATCGGCCTGGTGGGCAGGGGTGCGACTGCGTGAGATCGGTAACGAAAAAGCCGTTGTGACGGTTACTCACAGGTGGATCAACCAGAATCCCTTCAAATCCATGTTCTGGGCCGTACAGGGAATGGCCGCGGAACTCAGCACGGGTGCCCTGGTCATGGACAAGATCCGAAAGAGCGGAAAAAGAGTCTCCATGCTCGTGGCCAACAACAAGGCCACCTTCACCAAAAAAGCGACCGGAAAGATCACCTTTACCTGCAATGACGGGCTCCGAATTGCTCAGGCCCTGGAAAAAGCCATCGAAACCGGGGAAGGTCAGACCTGCTGGATGACTGCCTTCGGGGTCAATGAGGATGGAGTGGTGGTCTCCGTCTTCGACTTTGAATGGACGCTGAAAGTCAAATCTTAAAGAATATATGCTCAAGATGAAAAATGGAAATACAGACAAGGGAGACGCACTCTACAGGGAGGAGCAGCGCTTTACCCAGTGGTTTGTCTGGGCCCTACTTTTGGGTGTCCTTGCGATACCCACTTACGGAGTCTACAGGCAAATAATCCAGGAAAGACCCTTCGGGAGCAATCCCATGCCGGACACCGGGTTGTTGATTTTCTTTTTAATTACCGTAGGTGTTTGTGTCTTCTTCTGGTGGATCCGTTTAAGAACCAGCATTTCTAACGAGTATATACATATTCATTATGCCCCCCTGGTCAACAAAAAGATCTTTTGGAGGGATGTTACTCAGGCAGAGATCGTCACCTACAGCCCCTTGATCGGTTACGGCTTGAGGATCTGGACCCCTTACGGAACAGTGTATAACGTAAAAGGGAGAAAAGGACTTTTCATGATTCTCAAGAATGGTAAAAAGGTGATGATCGGCACCCAAAGACCTCGTGAAATAGAGGAAGTAGTCAGGAAAGTGATGAAGTCGGTGTAACACAGAAAGACAAATGCGCACTAACAATTAGAAATAAAATTGAAAATATCATGAACGCACACGAAATAGACTACCATATCTATGGTGAAGAAATGCAATACGTGGAGATCGAACTCGATCCCCAGGAGGCAGTCGTGGCCGAAGCCGGAAGCTTTATGATGATGGATACCGACCTGCAGATGGATACCATCTTCGGTGACGGGTCTAATCAGAATAAAGGAGTACTGGGCAGCCTGCTTTCGGCAGGGAAAAGGATCCTTACCGGGGAAGGCCTGTTTATGACCTCCTTCCTCAATGTCTCCCACGGCAAGCGCAGACTTAGTTTCGCCTCCCCTTATCCCGGAAAGATCGTCCCTATTGACCTTTCAGAGAAACAAGGAAAGTTCATCTGCCAGAAAGATGCCTTCCTCTGTGCGGCCAAAGGAGTCTCGGTAGGGATCGAATTCTCGAAAAGGCTTGGAAGAGGCCTTTTTGGTGGAGAAGGTTTTATCATGCAGAAGCTGGAAGGGGATGGGATGGCCTTTGTGCATGCCGGGGGTACCCTGGCTAAAAAGGTGCTGGCTCCCGGGGAGATCATCAAGGTCGATACGGGTTGTATCGTAGGCTTCAGCAAGGACGTGGATTACGATGTGGAATTTGTTGGTGGAATAAAGAACACCCTCTTCGGGGGCGAAGGCCTCTTTTTCGCTACCCTGAAAGGTCCCGGTACGGTCTATATTCAATCCCTGCCCTTCAGTCGGCTTGCCAAGCGAGTCTGGGCTGCGGCTCCCAAAGGAGGTGGAAAGGATAAGGGAGAGGGCAGTATCCTTGGCGGACTCGGAGATATCCTGGATGGGGACAACCGGTTTTGATCCCCAATCTTTCGCCTTAAATCCTTCGGATCTCTATGGACTTTAAAGGACTTCTCGACTTCCTCACCGAGCTGGATAAAAATAATTCCAAGGAGTGGATGGACAGGAACAGAAAAACCTACCACCACCTCCGTGATGCGTTTATCCAATGGCTGGACAGGCTCGATATAAGGCTGGCCCGACTGGATCCCGAGTACTATCCGACCCCGGGAAGGAGCGGGATCAACAGGATCAACAATAATCTGCTTTTTCATCCGGACAGGCCGGTATACAAGGATCACTTCGGGGCCGGACTCGACAAGGCGCCCGATACAGGGGATTTTTATATACAGATCGGGATCAGGGAGTCCCTGTTGGCCGGAGGCCTCTGGCGCCCGGGACCCAAAAAGCTAAAAAGTGTCCGTGAAGCCATCGACTACGATGGGGAGTCGCTTATGGCCATTTTAGGTAAACCTTCTTTCAAAAAAACCTTTGGAGATCTGTATGAGGACGAGAAGTTACAGACGACCCCGAAAGGATATTCCAGGGACCATCCCTATATTGAGCTCCTGAGGCACAAGACCTTTGCCGTTGTCCATGACCTGCCCCGGGAAGTCATCCTGTCTCCCGACTTCGAGGACTACATCGCGGAAGTCTATCTCGAAATGCTCCCCTTCAGGCGGTTTTTAAACAAAGCGATCTCGGTGTAGTAAGGAAAAAAACACGGGTAAACAGGCCGGCGAACAGATTTAGATATATGAAGAAAGGATCCATACGAAACATTAAAAAAGAGGTTTTGTCAGACCAATGGTATACGCTGAACAAGTATACCTATGAATATCAGAAAGAGGATGGCAGCTGGGAAACACAACGTCGCGAAGCCTATGATCGCGGTAACGGGGCGGCCATTCTGCTCTACGAACCCGAAAGAAAAACGGTGATACTAACCAGGCAGTTCCGCATGCCCACCTACGTCAACCAGAATACGGACGGCATGATGATAGAGGTATGTGCAGGATTGTTGGATGATCAGGACCCGGAAGGTTGCATCATCAAAGAGGTGGAGGAAGAGACCGGGTTTAAGATCGATAAGGTGCAAAAGGTGTTCGAGGCCTATATGTCTCCCGGGTCAGTGACCGAGATCCTCCATTTCTTTGTAGCTCCTTACCACCAAAGCATGAAAATACATGAAGGGGGCGGAGCGGAAGATGAAACCGAAAATATCGAGGTATTGGAAATCCCCTTTGAAGAGGCCATGGCAATGATTCGCTCGGGTGAGATACGGGATGCCAAAACCATCATGCTGCTGCAGTATGCCAGGCTGAACGGATTGCTCTGAGTCGTCTTCAGTACGAATCCCTGATCTCTTCCAGGATGTCCTGCATGCGGGTCTTGATCCTGGAAGTAGGTTCCAGGTAATGGTTGTTCATAAAACTGAAGATGAGCAGCCTGCCCGAGGCACAGATCAGGTATCCGCTCAGGCAGTACGTATTTCCAAGTGTTCCGCTTTTGGCATAGATATAGGATTCAGGGTCGCCGGGGAACCACTCCTGGAGGGTCCCGTTCCGTCCGCCGGAAGGAAAGATCCCGAAAACCCACTCTTTCCCTTTTTCCTCCAGCAGTTTTTCAAGGACATAGACCGTGGAAGAGGGGGTGAACAGATTGTAGCGAGACAATCCCGAGCCGTCTACCCACCTGGGTTTATACCGTATACCAGACAGGTAGGTCTCGAGCACAAAATCGCGAGAAAGGCTAGGGGAGAGCGAATCTGAAAGGGCGGAAGCAGAGACCATCAACAGCTGTTCGGCTATGAAATTGTCACTTTCCTGCATCAAACGCCTGTATAAACTATCGGCAGGGGTAGCCCCCATAAAGACTTTCTTTTCACCGGCAGGAAAGGAATCCCCCAGGTGAATTTCCTTTTCCAAAGCCCTTCCCAGCAGCCGGAGGGAAAGCCGATCAGAAGTGATAAACGGGACCTCCAGAGTATCCCGCCTGTCTGGATCGAAGTAAAAGTAATTTCGACCCTCGTCCCTGTTGCGGTCATGTTTAGAAACTAGAATGCTGTCCCTGAAAAGGAAAGGTTCGGAGATCAGACCTCCCTCAATCGATATGCGTACCACGTTCCCGTACAGGGGGAAGGAAGAGCGTTCAGGTGAAAAGGAAGAATCGAAGTCTTCCCACGCCCAGCCCGGCCCAAACCGGCCTTCCGCGAAATACGCCGGAACGTAGACCAGATGCTCAAATCCTTTCAGGAGGTGCACAACACTGCTGTCCCTGAAATAAGGGTGAAAGGGAGAAGGGTTACCCGTACCACTGAAGAACAAAGTATCTCCCGAAGAAATGTATTTCAGGGCGGGAACAGAATCCCCCAGGATCTTCAGGGATGTGAAAAGGGTAAAGATTTTGGTATTGCTGGCCGGGGTGAAATACTTGTCCCCGTTTACCATCAGCAGGGTATCTGCCTTTGCAGGGTCATAAACCATGAGTCCGGTAAAATGTTCCCCGAACCTGTTCATTTCCAGGACACGGGTCACCTTTTTCTCGAATCCCCGCTTTTTAAGGGAAGAACACCCGGTTGTAATGATTGCTGTCAGCAGGATCAGAAGGATCCTGCTGCAATGCCTAAATCCATTCATTGAACGGTATTATATGTAGTTCGTCGATTATTTAGTGAAATTATCCATAATATGAACAGCCCCATGCAATATCGCCTGCCATTTTTTGTTAATTTCGATAATACAATCTAACTATAAATACGCAACATATGGCTAGAACTATGTTGGAGTATTACAAGATGGTGCTCCAAAAAGTGAGTTTCGACGCGGTATTATTCAGCAAGGAACTCAAAAAAGCAATTTCGAAGCTATTGCCTTATGAAATTGAAGACCTTAGACACTGGTTGCTGAATTTTGTCACTGACAAGCCAGAGCTTCAGGAAAGTTTAATTTATATAAAAGCATAAACAAGCTGCCTTCGGGCAGCTTTTTTTTTAATCCCTTTAAGTTCCATTTTTTGAAACGGGACTGATGATCTTGACATCCTGGAACCTGATGGCACCTCGTACTACCGATGCGATCACTTCCCTGAGGGCGTTGGTGATATGCAATTTGAGTTCCTTTTTGTGATAGATCAGGCTGATCTCCCTTGCCGGCGGGGGTTCCTCGAAGTATTTGAGATTTGATTTTTTTCGTTCATCCAGGTCCACCGCGTTCAAATAGGGCAGCAGCGTCATGCCGAGACCTTCATTGGCCAGGTTGACCAGGGTCTCAAAGCTACCGCTTTGCAGATGGAAATGATCTTCAAAGTTCTGGGAGGCCTTACACAGGTTCACCACCCCTTCCCGAAAACAATGCCCGTCTTCCAAAAGGAGTATGTCGTGTATGTCAAGGTCTTCCGGACTCAGTTTCTCTTCCTTCCTCAGCCTGTGGCTGGGGGGCACATAGCCAACAAAAGGCTCGTAATACAAAGGTCTTTCCGTAATGAATTCGATATCCAGAGGAGTGGCTGCGATCCCGGCATCCAGATGTCCGTCCTGCAGGTTCCTGATCAGGCTGTCCGTATTTTGTTCCCGTATCACCAGGTTTACCTTGGGGTACTTGTTGATAAAGGTTTTCAAAAACATGGGCAGGAGTGTGGGCATGACCGTGGGAATGATCCCAAGGGTGAATTCTCCCCCTATAAACCCCTTCTCCTGGTCTACAATGTCCTTGATCCGCTTGGCCTCATTGACGATGTTCTTGGCCTGGGCAACGATCTTTTTCCCGGCATCGGTGATGGAGATAGGCTTCTTGCTCCGGTCGAAGATCCTTACATCGAGTTCATCCTCCAGCTTCTGTACCTGCATGCTGAGGGTGGGCTGGGTGACAAAACTTTTCTCAGCAGCTACCGTGAAATTCTGGTACTCGGCAACTGCCAGCACATACTGTAATTGAGTGATCGTCATCTGATACTATTAGGTAATAAATTTATAAAAACTATCGATAAAACTTATATCAAAAAGGGATCATAATTTAATAATTTTATAGAAAATTAGAGAACGATGAGAGTAAACAGCATTGGCCTGGACGCCGGGCAATCGAAGCAATTAGGGGAGCAATTGAATATTTTGCTCGCAAATTTTCAGGTGTACTACATGAACCTCCGTGGAATCCACTGGAATATAAAGGGGAAAAGGTTCTTCGACCTGCATGCGAAGTTCGAGGAATTGTATGACGATGCCAATCTGAAGGTAGATATGGTGGCCGAGCGCGTACTTACCCTGGGCGAGGTACCTCTGCACACCTTTGAAGACTACATAAAGGTTTCCAAGGTGCCCCAGGGAAAGAATATTTCTCAGGATGAAAAAGCCATCCGCCTTATTGTCGATTCCCTGAAGGAACTGCTCAGGATCGAAAGGGAGATCCTGCACGCTTCGGATGAGGCGAAGGACGAAGGGACCAACTCCATGATGAGTGATTTTATCACCCAGCAGGAAAAGACCGTTTGGATGATGAAAGCCTGGTTGGCGGAAGAGATATAAATAAAGCCCTCAGCGGAGGGCTTTATTAACGTCAGATTTTAAAGCTTGATGGTCATTTCCAAGTGTTCTTCTCCTACCTCAAATTTAGCCTGATAGAAACTGGGAGGCCCCATGGGCAACCCTTTTCCTGACATGCCGTATTTTTCTACAGGCATGCCCTGTTGGTCAAAGTCCATTTGGTAGTTCCCGTTCAGGTCGTGCATGACCAGGAGGGCATAAGTTCCGGGTTCCACGCCCTGGAAGTCGAGGGTGAGGCTGCCCTTCTTTCCTTCCACAGAGACAGACCCAACACCATCTCCCTGCATGAAGGTCTCGGCAGTGTGCAGTACAGCGAGGATCTGCCCCCCGTCGGTTTCTATATTCTCTACGGTGACTGCGATATCATAGCCGGTTGATTCCTGAGACCGGACAAAGGTTACAAAAAGAAAAAGGACGAATACTAATAGAATACTTTTCATTGCTACTGGTTTTGAAGTTAGATTACGTCAAAGGTGAGCAATGACCGCGTTGGGATTAAAAAATAAGGACCGACTTGTCAGATATCCCTTCTGAATTGTCCTAAGGCGTGTCCTTTTGAGCAAAGCTAACGGCCACATCCCGATCTTCTACGATGAGGCACAGCAGTCCGGCGATGATCAAACTGACACCTCCGATGATGAGTGCATAAATGGAGACGTTACCGAAAAAGGTTTTAAGCATAAAACCCAGAATCCCCGCTGCAACGATCTGGGGAATGACGATAAAGAAATTGAACACCCCCATATAATACCCCATTTTGTTAGCAGGTAAAATGCTGGAGAGCATGGCATAGGGCATGGAGAGGATGCTGGCCCAGGCGATGCCCACCCCGACCATGGAGACCAGCAGGAGGTTTGGGTCTGAGATAAAATAAATCGAAAGCAGACCCACACCCCCGCATACCAGGGCCAGGAGGTGCGTCACTCGCCTGCTGAGTCTTTTCGCGACCACGGGCAGCAGAAAGGCTACCAGGGCCGCAATCCCATTGTAGATCGCAAAACAGATCCCAACCCAGTCGGCCCCCTCATTGTACAGGGCTGAGGTCGTATCCGACGTATCGTAAATATGACTGGTCACGGCTGAAGTGGTATAGATCCACATAGCGAAAAGGGCGAACCAGGAAAAGAACTGCACAAAGGCAAGTTGCACCATGGTTTTAGGCATCTTGAAGATACCGAGAAAGGATTCGGCCAGGCCTCCAAAGATCCCTTTGCTTGCATTTTCGGCCTTGAGTGCTTCCAGGTCGTCCGGAGGGTATTCCTCTGTTTTGAACACGGTCCACATCACCGCAGAGAAATAGGCAATTCCTCCCAGATAAAAGGACCATTTCACGGAATCGGGGATACCGCCGTCCGGGGCGATATTACTGATCCCAAACCAGTTCGTGAAGACCCAGGGCAGGGCGGAAGCGATGATGGCTCCTACACCTATAAAAAAGCTCTGCATCGCAAAGCCGCTCGTCCGTTGTTCGTCTGGAAGCATATCCCCGACAAACGCCCGAAAGGGTTCCATACTGATATTGATGGAGGCGTCCATCAGCCAGAGCATGATCACTGCCATCCACAGGGCGGTGGAATTAGGCATCAAAAAGAGAGCAATCGTGGCCAGGATCGCGCCAATAGCGAAAAAAGGCCTTCTCCGGCCCCACTTCCTGTGCCAGGTCCGGTCACTGTAATAACCGATGATCGGTTGTACGAGCAGGCCGGTAACCGGGGCTGCCAGCCACAGAATAGGCAATTCGTCCTTGGATGCGCCAAGGGTTTCGAAGATTCGGCTCACATTGGCATTCTGAAGAGCGAAGCCAAATTGTATGCCCAGGAAGCCGAAACTCATGTTCCAGATCTGCCAGAATGAGAGACGGGGTTTTACCGAGCTGATAGAGATTTTTTCCACGATGATGTAAAGTGCGTTTTGATGTCCTCGATAAATGTAGTCTTTTTATGCAAACTAATAATACACTACAGAACTGATTGTTAATCAAGCACCTATGAAAAATTCACAGGGGTAAAAGAAGAATCGATGTGGGCAAAACCTCGATAAATAACCTCTTTCTTTAACATTTGACCTCCGTTCGTCGAAAACTAAGGACAGGTATTGCATTTTGCCGAAAAAAATTGGCGGATAATCGAGGTTTGTTCAACTTAGGATCACCAAATCTTGCGAAAACAATAACCTATGTACTAAAAAATACTCCTTCTTAATTTTAGTTTTTATTCTTGGCTAAAGGTGTCCCCACCTTGTAAAAGGAGCTTTGGTTTAGTGCAGATAATACTTGTGCCATGTTCTGCAATATTCTATCTATTTTCAAGGATTCTGTTCGAGTTGTCCATTTTAGGTTTTGGGCATTGATTATGTTGAGTCTTTCATTTTCGGGACACCTTTTTAGCCAGGAAGAATCCCCTTACGTATCCTATAACGTACCCTTTCAAAATTTGCTGAAATTCAATCGATTCCTCATCAACCCCACCTTTTCTACGGTAAGGGAGGACAAATCGTATATCAACTTCTTCCACCGCAGCCAATCGGCCTACTTCCAGGACAATTACCAGAATTACTTCCTGAGTTACAGCGGTCGGATCAATGACCGAACCGGACTCGGGATCAGTGTCTACAATCAGCAGGAAGGCCTGGTATCCAATATTGGCTTGCTAACCAATTACGCCTATGGGGTACGCCTCGCACCCAAAAGTGTGCTCACCTTCGGGTTTAATATCCCGTATTACCGCAGCAGTTTTGATCAGAACAGGGCGGTCACCAATGAGGCAGACCCCACACTGGCGGCCCTCAGTGAAAATTCGATTGTCGCATTTCAACCCGGGATCAATGTGTCTTTCGGGAGTTTTGACGTTGGGGTCTTCGCAGAGGACCTTTTCGATTTTAATCTGAAGACGGGGGAACCCCTTACCCAGTTTGCAGAGAAATCCTTTTCCGGTCACATTCAATATACCCGCAATTTTGAATATGCATACGGGATCTTCGAGAAAGGCAGGCTCATGCCCATTGCGAGGGTACGGAAGATCGGCGATGAGGATCTGGTCTTCGGAGGGGGCATCATTCTCGATCTGCCTCGTCTCGGATGGCTTCAGGCCGGATATGACAGTTATTATGGCGGATCTGCAGGTGCTGGTTTTAATGTCAGCAAAAGACTTTCCCTGGGTTATAACTTTGAAAAGGGATTTTCCCAGGATATCCAGAATTTTGGAGTAACACACGAGATATCCGTGGCTTATAATTTTATACCTAATCTCACAGAGGATATGGTACAGCAGGATACGCAAGAGATCCAGGATTCGGATTACCTCGATGTAAAACGAAGGATCAAGAAAAATAAGAATCCTCTCTATCTGGAGATCGATAAACTGCGGAAACTCAACAGGGCTAACTATGCCGTGATCAATGAGCTGATCTACAAGGTAGATTCCCTCGAGAACCATATCAATTCGGAGATGGAACGCAGGTTCGAACTGGCAGTTCGCAACACAAGGCGGGAACTGGAGGAGATGAAAAATGCGATGGGGTATGAAAAACCGGCCATGCTCGCTTCAACAGACCAAAAAGCGCCCGTCAGGCTGAATGAGGAGATCAAGATGCAGATGGAAAAGAATATAGATTCATTGAGGAGACTTAGCCAGATGTCCCTGGCCCCTGAGCGGGAAGCACGAGAAACCATTATCTTAGGGGATCTCATAGGCATACCTGAGGGTCACTATGTCATTGCTAATGTCTTTGAGACCAGGGAATATCTGGAGAAGTTCCTCGCCGAACTCAAAAGCAAGGGTATCAAAGCAGGATACTTTAAAAATCCTTTGAACGGACTGAACTATGTATACCTTGCCCGATATGAAAATGATGAAGCGGATCTGGAAGCTGTGAAATCTGATTTCAGGGCCAAGTACGGCAACGAGCTTTGGATCATGAGTGTACAGAAAGCTTCGAACTCGAGAATGGCCACCCTCAATTTTGATGACTAACCACCTCGGGATGGGTAGACTAGATCAAGTAGATCTTAACCGGACTAAAAGGGATCAGCTTTCCTGCTGATCCCTTTTTCCTACCACCTCTATGATCCAGTAGATGAGTTGGCCCAGGCCATTTGCAAAGATGAACAGCAGGATCCATACCAGGAGAAGGTTGTTTTGTTTCAGGTTGGGATTATAGGCCGCATGAACGATGTAATAGATCAGGCTTCCAAAGGAGATCAAGACGGCGATCAGTACAAAGAACACTATGATTCCAAGATTCCCCAGGATCCAGTTTTCCGGAAAGTTTCCAGGTCCGTGTTCCAGATGGTTTATCCTGCTGATCAGCATAAAGAGAAAGACAAAGTATCCGATAAGGCCCAGAACGAGCATTGCTATGGGGCCAATGGCAAAAAAAGCCTGCCAGAATTTGTTGCGTAACATGGGTCAGGAATTAGAGGTTATCCTTAAAATTACTTCTTTTTAAGGAGTTGAACAAAGGAGAAAGACCCGGATCATTCCGGGCCTTTCTTTGAGATTGGTCAGCCAGTGAATTGGATAAGCGCTGCTTCCTTCTAATTGGAAGGCGTATAAGCCATATCGGGCCTCATCATTCCGGAATACTCTTCGTATCTCAGTAGATTGTTGAAGAGATCCCACATGACCTTTCCGCCATCTTCCCCGAATAATTCCTGATTCGCCTTGGACATTTGAGCGTGATCCACGGCATCCTTGGCCGCTACGGCCACCATCAGGAATTCTCCCCTGGTACCGAAACCGCTGCGATATACCCTGTAATATACTTTAGAGCCTTTGCTCGAGAACAGGTCTTTTACGGCTTTCATCTTTTCCCGGACCATGGCACGGTTACCAGGCGTTACGAAGAGGTAATGGAACATCCTGTAATCCTGTCCTTCCGGGGTCTGGTTAATGCCACTGGGCTGGTAAGACAGGTCAGTATCCAGATTGATGATGTAGTCGTGTTCCACATCATAGCATTTGTCCATTCTCGCGAAGAGGGCTGTCATGGCCTCTTGTCCCATTTTTTCGGCCAGGGCCGCAAACACGGGTTTGTCCAGGTCCGCCATATTGGCGATAGGACTCACGTAGAGGTAACGGTTGTCTGAAGTGTTAGTGGTGATCCATTGGGCATCCTTGATGTTGTGGGTTTTCATATGGCCGATCAGTTCTTTGCACACGGCTTCGTATTCCGCCACCATCGCTGGTTTTACTACATCCTCATGTACCCAGAAGGACTGGTTGCCTGAAGCCTGAGCCAGGAGTGAACAGGGCAGGAGGGCGAGCAGGGCAATTGCTAATAAAGTGCTGAGTTTTGTTTTCATGTTTGTCTGAATTAAAGGTTATCGATTGGTTTAAATGCATTGCTATTCCAGTTTTGGGGGTATCAGGCTGAATCCCAGTTGCTGTAGCAGATAGAGTTCATTGTAATAGGTGTCTTCACGGTCTATTTTGTTATCGCCATTCAGAAGAAAAATCGAAACCCCGCTTACCCTGGCCTTCTTTCCCGTGGGAACGTATTCACCGAATTCCCCTGCATTGGTGCCTTCAAAGGTCCACTCGGCAACTACCTTATCACCCGACTCCATCCACCGGTCTACGGTCACTGTGAGATCCGGGAAGGCCCTTCGATAATTCTGGATATAGGCTTCGAGTTCCACAGATCCCTTTACGACCTGTATCCCATTGAGATTTCTTACGTATTCATCCGAAAGAAGTTCCCTGAGTACGGGTATATCGCTGGAATTCCAGCCCGAATCCACATACTTCAGCACCAGCTCCTGTCCTGGAGACCGTCCCGAAAAAGAGCTCTTTTTGGGCGACTCGCAGGCAAGTTGCAAAGTCAGGATCAACATCAGCTGAAGGGTAACACGTTTCATAAGTCTGGTATTTCCGATTCATCCCCCGCTACGGTTACAGTATTTAAATAAAAGCTATCATATTGACAAAGTGCTGAATTTCAGGACGAACACGTTAAAAAAGTGTCCGAAGCCACCTCTTTATTTATCCCACAGGGCCGAAGCATATTTTTTGTACCTTAGGGAGCCTCATTTCCCTAACGGCGAGTTATGAATTGAAATGAGAACAAGACCTTTCTCCCTGTTGATTTGCTGCCTCCTCCTTGGGAGTGCCCACAGGCTCATGTCCCAGATTATCGACTTTGGCGAAGAAAATTCTTACAAACAGGTCTTTAAGCAAACAGATAATTTCGGCCCTTCCTACCTCGACACCCTGGAAGTTGCCTATGCTAAAGCTCCTTCGGATTCCCTCAGACTGACTATCCTGAATGACCTCTCCTATTACTGGCATACGAGGGATCTTATAAAGGCGTACCAATTCACTCAAATAGGTCTAGGGGAGGCCCGGGCCCTGGATCTTCCCCAATGGGAAGGGCGGTTTCAAATTACACAGGGGGCCATCTTGCTCAGGGATGAAAAGCTAGATAGCGCCAGGATTGTTCTCGGGTTAGCCATGAAGCGGGTCCGTAAGGAAGAACTACCTATGCTTTATGCCCAGCTGGGCTACGTCGCGGAACGCGAAGGCGATCTTGCCAGAGCGGCAGAATATGCCATGAGGTCTCTGAAACTTGGGAGGCAACTCAGGGACGTCCACGCCCAGGCCCTTGCATATAGCGATCTGAGCAACCTGTTCTGGAAACAGAAAAAATACGACAAGGGTCTTGAACAGGGCCTTCTGGCCCTGAACTTATTTGAAAGTAGAGGCCTGAACGACCTGGATTATGATTTTACACTCTACGTAGTCGGCAACAATTACCTGGCCCTTGGAGAGACCTCCCAGGCATTGAAGTATTACAGCCACGCCATTGCCATTGGGGAACGATACGGATTTTATAACAACCTGAGCGATATCTATATTTCCATGGCCGATCTCTACGCACAGACCAACCAGCTTGCTCAGGGGGAAGCGGCCGCCCTGCATGCGATCGAATACAGCGAGCTCCTCCACAACAATTTCATGCTCATGCGCTCCTGGCTCTCCCTGGGAAAATTACAGAGGCTACAGGGCAAGTATCAATCGGCCATCTCCAGTCTGCAGAAGAGCATTGAAATTGCCACTGCCGATTTCGGGGATGCTTTCTTTTTAAGCGATGCCTATCAGAACCTGGGGAAGGCCTACGCAGGCAACCACAATTATCGGGATGCGTATGGAGCCTTTGAAAAATACGACGAACTCCAGAAAGAAGTTTTTACTACCGAGGCGGCAGAGCGCATGTCCCTGATCGAGACCGAATTTGAAGTTGCAGATAAAGAAAATACGATTCAACTTCAGGGAATTCAGATCAGGAAGCAGCGCATAGTTCAGACCCTTGGGATCGTTGTGATCATTTTGTTGTTCCTTTACCTCATCCTGATCTTTAAATCGGCGAGAAACAACCGCCGTAATAATGAAAGATTGAGAATACAGAACGAGGAAAAGGAATTTCTCCTCAAGGAGATCCACCACAGGGTAAAGAACAATCTGGAGATCGTTTCCAGCCTCCTCGCCCTCCAATCCGAACAGATCCTCGATCCCAAGCTAAGGAGTGCCATGGTCAAAAGTCAGCAACGCGTCCACAGCATGAGTATGATCCATCAGAGGCTGTACCAGGGGAAAAGCCTTTCCCACATAGAAATGAAGGACTATTTCCAGAACCTGGGAAACCACGTGATACATTCGTATGGCCTGGAGGAGCGTGTGAAGCTGGAATGCAGGATGGATCCTGTAAGGGTAGACATCGATCACGCTATCCCTATTGGGCTTATCGTCAATGAATTGCTGTCTAACGCCCTTAAATACGCCTTCCCCGGGGAGCGCAAAGGTCGTATTCAGGTAGCCCTCACACAAAAAGGAGGGGTACTCCATCTGGAGGTCTCAGACGATGGGGTGGGTAAAGTCATTTCCGATGATGCCCTGGGTACGGGATTCGGCACCCAACTGATCGCTCTGCTAACCGCTCAACTAGACGGGGAAATGCAATTAGTGGTAGACAAGGGAACCTCCGTTTCCTTTGAATTTCAACTTTCAAAAGCGGCCTGACATGGAACAAAAGACAAGAGTGCTCATCGTGGAGGACGACATGATCATTGCCTCCAACATCTCCCTCCAGCTTACCAAGATCGGGTACGAGGTGACCGGGATCGAAACCAGGGGAGAGGAAGCGGTCATACATTCCCGCCTTAACAAGCCCGATGTTATCCTCATGGACATCAACCTGAAAGGTCGACTGGACGGGATAGAAACCGTTAGAAAGATCAAGGCAGTATCAGAAATCCCCGTTATCTATATTACTGCCAATAACGATGAAGCCACTTTTGAAGAGGCCAAGAAGACCCAGCCCTTTGCCTTTGTCGACAAACCGATAACCATGCGCGAACTCACCAGGTCTCTGGCCCTCGCTGCTGAACAATTAAAAAAACGGGAAGACACTGAAGAGGATGAGGAAGAATATGTGGCACTGCTCAACGACCGGATTTTTATCCGGCATCAGGGCCAAATGGTGAAATTGATGCTGAAAGATATCCTGTACGTCGAGGCAGATCGGAACTACTGTAACCTGATCACCGAAAAAAAGAACTACGTCTTGGCAACCACCCTGAAGGATATGCAATTAAAACTCCCCGATACCTTGTTCGTTCGGGTGCATCGCTCTTTTGTGGTCAATATCTCTAAGCTCGATGTGCTGGGAGAAGGCCATGTGGAGATCAAAAGGAAGGTGATCCCCCTGAGCAGGTCTTACCGGGATGAGCTTCTCAAACACTTGCAGACCATATGATTTTGGGATAAGAAACGAAGAAAGTCCTTGTCAGTCTTTGTTTCCGGAAGCCCTTTTTTTCATCATCCCGGAAATTTCCCTGCTGCCGTGGTCCTCTTTGGAAGACAGTTCGGAAATGATCCTGGGGTGGTCTGCCTCCCGGCCCTGAGAGAGCTTGTAGGCCGCCTGAATCTCCTCGATGTATATTCTAAAGCCAACGACCCCTCTCACCTGCCGAAGCGTGGCTTCAGACATCCGGTCCAGGGAGACGGGATTCTCTTCCGATTCCTCAAAGTGATCTACCAGACCGCCGAGCCAGGCCAGGACCTCCGCTTCCCCCATGATCTTCAGGGTGCCGTATACGTGTACTGCAATGTAATTCCAGGTAGGCACCTCCTCCTCCCTGTACCAGGATGAAGATACATAAGTGTGGGGACCTTGGAAGATGCAGAGTACGCGGGGGTTCTTTTCAAAGGCATGCCATTGTGGGTTCGCCCTGGCGATATGTCCGATCAGTACGTCCCTGCCCTCACTGTCTGTGGTCAGCTCTAGCGGTGTATGCGTGGCCCACGGATTGCCGTCCAGGTGGTTTACCAGGATGGCAAAGGGGTGGGAGGTAATGAATGCTCTTACCTCGGATAGGTTTTCGTTCTTGTAGTGGGAAGGGATATACATGGGCCTTTTTTTGACGATAGCCCCGCAAAATACATCAAATTTGCCATAGGTGTTCCTGCGACTGGGTCGGGAAATCTTACAATTCGGTCGCAAACTTTTCGATCAGAACCCACTTAAGGCCATTTTTGCCTGAAAGAAACAGAGACTGATATCCGGAACGCTGCAAGCCTGATGACAGAACATCGATATGGTTTTGCTACCTTTATTCTAGGTTCCGGCAGTTGAACAAAAACAAGGCATGAAAGAATTTAGTATAGTGATGAAGGTTTCCCTCCTGCTCACGGTGGTGATCGTCCTTCTCAACCTGATCGTCAATTTCGGGGAACCCGTTCTTTTTATGGAAGTCCTTGAAAAGACGGGGATATCATTCATTTATTGCTTTGTCCTGACCTGGGTGGGTTCCTCTTTTCACAATTATGCCAGCCGTATATACAGTTGGGAGGCACAACCGGTAAAAAGACTCTGGTTCGGGGCCATAGGTTCTGTCATCCTGACGGTACTGGCCTTTGGTCTGGTTCGCTGGTTCGTGGAAGTGATCATATACGGGGCCGACTTCAATACCTTTCTCAAAAATGAGAGGATCGTGAATTACATCATCGCCCTGGTGATCACTTTGGTCGTTTCCCTCTTTATCCATGCATTTTATTTCTGGAAAGCGCTGCAGGACAGCAAGATCAAGGAGCAGAAGATCATTGCCGGGACGGCCTCGGCCAAGTTCGATGCCCTTAAAAACCAACTCGACCCCCATTTCCTCTTCAACAGCCTGAATGTACTGACAAGCCTGATCGAGGAGGACCCGGACCAGGCCCAGCGATTCACCACGGCCCTGTCCAAGGTATACCGATATGTGCTGGAACAAAAGAACAAGGACCTGGTTCCCGTGGATGAGGAACTCGATTTTGCCCGGACCTATATTAAACTCCTGACCATGAGGTTTGAGGACGGGATCCAATTTGAGATCCCGGAGAACGTGTCGAATCCCGAGGCCAGGATCGTCCCCCTATCCCTCCAGCTCTTACTCGAGAATGCAGTAAAACACAATGTGGTCACTTCGGGCAAACCTCTGGTGATCCGTGTATACGAGAAGGACGGGAATTTGGTGGTACAAAACAACCTGCAGGAAAAACCCGTGATCAAACGCAGCAGCGGGGTGGGATTACTCAACATACAGCAGCGGTACTCCATTTTATCGAACCGAAAAGTCCGCATTCACAAAACGGCATCAGAGTTCAGCGTAGAGCTGCCGATGCTTACCAAACAAATAGGCAGTATGGAATCACAAAGGGCCATTATTGAGGACAAACGTTACAAAAAGGCCAAGGAACAGGTAGAGGCCATCAAGGGATTTTACGGCAATTTATTTGCGTATTGTTTAGTGATCCCGTTTCTGGCGTGGCTGAATTATCGCTCCACCGATTTCCCCTGGGTATTATTCCCGGCTTTGGGTTGGGGACTGGGGGTGATCACCCACGGACTGGAAGCCTTTGGGTACAACCCCCTGTGGGGTAAGCGATGGGAAGAGCGGAAGATCCGTGAATTCATGGAACAAGATGATCTTTAGATCCCCGTGAAGGAGTTGCGGCAGACTTCTTCTGGGGTATGATCGACGATTCATCAGCGGAAACAGGCAATTGGGTAAACTATTCTTTTAAAAAGAATTTGAAAAAAGGAATTTTGAAGTACTGATAATCACAAAACACTGATCATGGAAGACTATAACAAAGAAAGCAAGTATTTAAGGGCCAAGGAGCGGGTAGACCGGCTCAAGAAGTTTTACACCAACCTCGCCTCCTATATCGTGGTGATCTCGGTCCTGGCACTGATCAACTACCTCACCAATGGATGGAGGTATATGTGGTTCCTCTGGGCGGCCTTTGGCTGGGGGATAGGAATCCTTTTCCACGCCATCGGGACCTTTGATCTCAACCCCTTCTTTGGCCGGTCCTGGGAAGAGAGGAAGATCAAGGAGTTTATGCGTGAGGACGATGAGATCAAACGCTGGGAATAGAAATTGAATGATAGACCATGGAATACAAGGGAACAGAAAACGAAAAATACGAAAGAGCTAAAAAAAGGGTAGAAGAGCTCAAGGGATTCTATATCCATTTAACTGTGTATGTGGTAATAAATTCCTTTATTCTCCTGAACATGCTCGTCAGGTCGTGGAACGGCACAGAGCCCTTCTGGCAGTTCAGCACTTTTTTTACTCCATTTTTCTGGGGGATCGGCCTGGCGTTCCACGCCTTCAAGGCATTTGATTACAACCCTGTCTTGGGCAAGAAATGGGAAGAAAGACAGATCAGGAAGTTGATCGAAAAAGACAAGAGAGACGCGTCAAAATACAAATAGTCATGGAAAATACGGGACTTACCGCCTATAAAAAGGCGCAGGAAAGGGTCAGGAGGATAAAGGGATTCTACAAACACCTCACCGCCTACCTGATCGTGAATACCATCATAGTGATCGAGGGATTAAGGGGTATCGGAATCCTTGAAATGAAGATGAATGATTTGGATCCTGCCTTTTTGGAATGGTTGTTCTGGAATGTGCTGGCGGTACCTGTACTGTGGGGAATAGGATTATTATTCCACGGTCTGAGGGTATTTGGCCCCCAGATGAAATTCGTAAAAGAATGGGAGGAAAACCAGATCCGCAGATGGATGGAGAAGGAGGAAGGGCCCCGATGGCAATAGACGAACACGAACAGCATAACACAGAGAAATGGAAGTGATCATCATTGAGGACGAAAAACCCGCTGCCAGAAGGCTGGAAAGAATGCTGGAAAAACTCGGGATCCAATCGGGGCAAACCCTGCATTCCGTAGAGGAA
Source organism: Muriicola jejuensis (assembly GCF_010671595.1). GTDB lineage: Bacteria > Bacteroidota > Bacteroidia > Flavobacteriales > Flavobacteriaceae > Muriicola > Muriicola jejuensis. The sequence goes on from NZ_JAABOP010000002.1 coordinate 514,582, forward strand.
TCCCTGAAATGGTTCCAGCAAAATCCCCATCCCGACCTCATTTTTCTGGATATACAGCTTTCGGACGGTCTGTCCTTCGAGATCTTTGATCTCCTGGAGATCCGCAGTTCCATCATTTTCACGACCGCCTTCGACGAATATGCCCTTCAGGCCTTCAAACTGAACAGCATCGATTACCTGCTCAAACCCATTGATGAGGATGAACTGAAAAAAGCAGTCGATAAATTCAGGTCCCGGACCTCAGGCCTCGCCCCGAAAATGGCCATTGATTTTGAGGACATCAAAAAGATGCTGATCAATCCGATCGAGAGGGAATACAAAATGCGATTTACGGTAAGGGTAGGGCAGCACCTCAAGATCATCCATGCAGATGATGTGGAATGTTTCTACAGCGAGAACAAGGGTACCTATGCCGCGATCACGGAAGGCAGGTCTTACCTTCTGGATACCACCCTGGAGCAGCTCGAAACCGAAATCCCACCAAAGCTGTTTTTTCGGGTTAGCAGGAAATATATCGTAAACGTCAACCACATAAAAGATATCATTTCCTATACCAATTCGAGGCTTCAGATCAAGCTGAAAAAGAATGGGACAGAGGAGATCATCGTGAGCAGAGAGCGCGTAAGGGATTTTAAGTTATGGTTGGAATGAAGATATTCAATTATCTGAAAAACAACTGAGTAATACTATCTATAGATTTTTCTTATAGTCCTTTTTTTGCCCGTTTTCCACCTTTTTTATGACCCGGTTCTCATCGAAGGAGGAGGGCAGTAAGGTAGGGATCAGTTTGATAAAGATGGGCAGGAGTACGGCTCCACCGGGCAGCATGAAGATGGCCAGGGAAGGGATACTTTTAAAGATATCCATCAGCTGTTCCTGTACTTTTTTCTTTTCCGAGACACTCAATTCCTTTACGGTCCCTTTCGAGATGAGGTAGACCAGTTCTTTGCTTTCAGACAGTTCCTTCTGCAAGCGCTTGCTGTTTCTGAGGATGAGTTTATTCACCACCCGGGACATGCTGTCGTAGAACTGAACCGCGATGTTGGTGTCCTTTAGGAAGGAGATCTTTTTGATGTTCTTCTTGAAGAATGCAGCGATCTCCTCGAGGGAGGCTGCGATCTGTTTGTCATTGAACCCCATGTCCTTTCCTATCCCATAGATATACTGGGATTCTTTATAATCCACGGAATAATCTTCCCATACCGTAAGGCTGGCCACATCGAGAAAGTACTGATTCTCCCAAGGAGAGCAGTTATGGATCAACATCTCTCTGTAGGTGCCGTCGAACTTTTGGTCCTCGGCATTGATAAAGGTCAGGGAAGAAGCAAACAACTGGGAGAGTTTTTCATCTGCCCTGTTCTTTTCCTTGGCATTGAGGGCGTGGTAGGTGATATTGATGGTCAGGTATTCCAGTTTCTGAGCCTGTTTCACCACTTCTTTCTCTCCCCTGAGGAAAAATCGGAAGGTGAGTACATCGATAAAGAGAAGGGAATTGGTGATAATGCTATTAAAGGTCCTGGTGACCACATTGTCGTCCAAAAATACCCTGGAATCGATCAGGGCTTCCAGTTGATCGGAGGTCTTTTTCCCGGTTAGGATCTTGTTGAGGAAGGAACTCCGACCTATGTTGAGTTCCTTGTAAAAGGTGAAAATGGTCTCCAGAAACTTCTCAAAATCGCCTTTCTGCCTTTCTATGGTAAATGTGAAATACAGGGCCGTAAGCAGGTTGATCTTCCCGCGTTCATCTTCCGATGGTTCATGCTCTATGGTAATAAAGGGAGGTACCCCCACGTTGATCCCATAGACGAACCCGTATTCTTTGAGACTGGCGTACAGAGTAGCGAAGTCTGAGTACACGCCCGACTTGTTTTGAACGACTTCACCAAATTTGTTGATCCAACCAGGTCCCGAGGGATTCATGATATGCGATTTAAGCCCAAAGTACATTAAAAAATGGCTTATCTGAAACTCGGGATGCCTGTTTCCGTACAATTACCATACAGCAGGCCTATCCCAAATGAGTTAAAAGGCAGGTTTACCCTTGCATTTCATCGAAAAGCGCTTCTCCTTTGTTCGATTTTCCTCAGGAATATTAGGATATTCTAGACGAAATGTATAGTTTTATCGTTAAAGTTCATGACTAGTGTCCCAAATATTATTCTTGAGCGATTTAGTTAACAGATAAGTAACCGACCCAAATCACCTACGTTATGGAATATTTCCTCTTCATTAGCTGGTCCATCGCTATGTTAATTGTCTTCATTAAAATTTGGATGGCCAACCGCTCCTTGCAAAATTTATTGAGAAAGTAATTCCAGCTATAGAACACGTTTTTACTCCAGAAAGGTCTTTATTAAAACGGAAATGGCGTTACCAGGGCCTGTGAGGTTCTTTACCGCGTAACTCCATGTGAGTTCACAGGGTCATTCGTTTTACAAGGCATTAAAAAAGCCGTCTGATGACGGCTTTTCTATTTTTTGGGTAAGGTCCTTTATTTGATGATACCTGTACAACTGATCCTGGCTCCTGCCGCCCCGCTGGGCTGTGACACGAAGTCATCCACTCCCTGGTGTACGATCACGGCTTTTCCGGTAATGTTTTTAGTTGTATCCTCACAGCTCAGGCACCAGAGGTCGGTTGTGAACTCCACGGTGGCATTGCCATCGGCATCGGCGGTGAAATTCCCTATATCCCCCCTGTGATAGCCTTCGCTCATTCCCCATTTCCCGTGGGGTTCGGAAGTAGGGTTCCAGTGGCCCCCGGTGGAGGTCCCATCGGCTGCTGAGCAGTCGGCCTTCTCATGGATATGAATGGCGTGCTCCCCGGGAGTGAGACCTGAAAAACTCGCTTTCATCATGACCTTGCCATCTTTTTCAGTAAATGAAACCTCTCCTGCTACCTTGCTGTCGCTCTTGGGTTCCATCTTAAAGGCGATGGTCTCTTCCATCACTTCTTCTTTGACCATTTCCACCGCCTCATCCATTTCTTCAGCGGCTTCACTGGCCTCCTTCTTTGCTTCTTTACAGCCAAATCCGAGGATCAGTAGAAGGCTTAATGCAGATAATTTCAATATTTTCATGGTACGTGTTTTTTAATTCAACTCCTAAAGTTACGTAAAAATAAAGGCGGAGTCAATCTACAACTCCGATCCTTTTCATTTCTTCTTCCTCAGGTCCGGGTTGAAGAAGAGGGCCACCTGGAGTCGGTCGAAATCGATCCTGCTAAAGTGGTTCTTCAGATATCCCACCTGTAAACTGCTGTTTTCTGTGATATGCACTCCTAAGGCAACATAGAGACGGTTTTGATTAAAGATATCATCCTGTAAATTGAGAAACACCTCATCATAGGCGTTGAGGAAAAAGGTATCGGTCAGGGGGAGGGTCACCTGCAGTCGGTACCTCGCCCTGTGTTGCGTATCCGTGAAATCACCAAAATCAATGAACCGCTGTTCCAGGCGATACCGGTGTTCAAAAAGGAACTCCCCGACCTTATTCTTCAAAATGAACTGCTGAAAGATCCTGTGCTCTTTGGAATCTATGTCCCCTTCGAATTCTTCAAACGTATTGTCGGTGAGGATATAGGCGTATCCCAGGGTGGCGATGGCATCGGGATTGATGTGGTAGTTCAGACCGGTCCGCAGCAGGAGCTGGTTAAAATTTCCCTGGGTCTCGAAATACCGGAACTGGGCTTCCGAATGGATACTGAGTTTATCGGAAACCTGATTTGTGCCAAAGTACATATACCAGGCCCCCCAGTTTTCTTCTCCAGTTTCCTGGGCTCCTACCAGTCCGGAAACGAGCAATATGAGGGCAAGGACAATGTACTTTATGGATCTTTTACGTTCACTCATGGTAACGGGTTCTTGGTTCTCACTTATCAATCGAGTGTGAAGCTCGAAGTATCTTTGAACAGGTTCAGGTTCAGGGGTTCTATCGTCTGCCTATAGGTCTTCCAATCCTCATTGAAAAACGCATTGGTCTTATCCAGGGCACTTTTCAGTTCGGCTTCGGCAAAATTCATGAGTTGCGTCTCCGTAGAAGTGATCCCGGTTTTTCTGGAGCTCACATACTGGCTTGCGATCCCTATCCTCCTGGTAACGGTCATCTCGGGATTTCGGGTGATCCCCTGTCGCTTGTCCTCTTTTCCCAGAAAGAGGTCGATGAGTCCGTCGATCTTTTTGACGATCTCTTTGGAGGATTTGATCTCTTCCTTGAACTTTTCCTTGTCGAGGTCGGTGAGATCTTTCTGGTATTTCTCGGCGATCTTCTTGCTCTCCGCAAGCTGTTCTACCGCATCCGCGGCTGTTTGCATGAATCCTTCCAACTTCTTGGCGGCCGTGTAAACCTCCTCGATGGCGTTCCGGGATACTTGAAGTCTGGGGTCTGAGGCGACCGTGATCTCGGTTTCATCCCTGTGATCTCCGAGGGAGACCACTACCCGGTATTTCCCGGGTTTTACGTCAACCCCACCAGACTCCCGGGTTCGCTTGCGCAGGGTACGGGAAGGCCTGTCCGGGCCTTTTTCGTCCATTCTCCAGTAAACCCTGTGAAAGCCGGCTTTTTCAGGAGTTTTGTACTTCAGGGTCCGGATCAGGTCCTCTCCCCTGAAGATCTCTACCACTACGGAATCTTTTGTCTTTTTGGAGGTCTCTGAGTCCTTATCCTCTTCACCTTCCTCAGCAGTATCCTTTCCGTTCTTTTTGGCTTCCTCCTTTTTCCCTTCCTTCAGGAAATAAGTGATCATCGCTCCTTCTTCCCGGTTCTTGGCATTGAAGATGGCATCAGCGCCAAAACGGCTCCCCGAAGGCTGCTGATAGGCTGCCTGATAGGCCACCGGAGGATCAAAGACCGCGATGGGTTTGCTTAGGACCGCGGGGTCTGCGGCTACGGCCCTTAGGGGTCGGATATCATCCAATACCCAGGCAGCACGTCCGAAGGTGCCTATGACGAGGTCCTGTTCACGGGGATGTATCGCCAGGTCCTTGGTGGAAACCGTTGGGAATCCTTCGGTCCATTTTTGCCATGTACCCGCACCATTAAAGGAAACATATAGTCCGTCATCCGTACCCAGGAACATCAGCTCAGGATTTTCGGGGTCTTCTATGATGGAGAGGGTGTAACTCTTGACATCGTTCCCATCGACGATGCGCTCCCAGGTCTTTCCGTAATCCCTTGTCCTGTAGGCGTAGGGGGTATAGTTGAACCTTCGGTAGTCATTGGCGATCAAAAGGGCTTCCCCTTTGTTCTTAGCCGAGGCCCTGATCTGCGCGATCCAGCTGCCCTTAGGCAGGCCTTTTAGATTCTGGGTCACTTCCGTCCAGCTGGATCCCCCGTTCATGGTAATATGCACCCTGCCGTCATCGGTGCCTACCCAGAGCATATCCCTCTCGGCCGGGGAAGGTTCTATAACTAATATAGTACAGTGGTTCTCGGCCCCGGTGGCATCCATGGTGAGTCCGCCGCTCTCGCTCTGTTTGAGTTTCTCCGGATCATTGGTGGTGAGGTCCGGGGAGATCACTTTCCAGGTGAGGCCTTTGTCCGTGCTTTTGTGGACAAACTGGCTGCCGAAATACACAGTGCTGTTGTCAAAAGGATCCTGTCCTATCCCCGCGTTCCAGTTGAAGCGCAATTCAGTCCCGGCATCAGGAGGGGTGGGGCGTACCGTATAATTGTTCCCCGTGATATGGTCATACCGACTGACATTCCCCTGCTGACTCATGGCATACCCGAAACGGGAATCATCCAAGTCGGGGACCACATCGAAACCATCCCCGAATTCGATCTCCTGCCAGTAACTGTTTCGGATGCCCTGGTCTTTCCAGACATAGGCCGGACCCCTCCATGAGCCGTTGTCCTGCATGCCCCCGTAGACGTTGTACGGATATTCGTTGTCTGTGCTGATGTGGTAGAATTGCCCAACGGGAAGGTTGCCGATAAATTGCCAGCTCTCACCCCGGTCACGGGTGATGTTGAGTCCCCCGTCATTTCCGTCGATCATGTAATTCCCATCCTCCGGGTGGATCCACCAGGCGTGATGGTCTGGGTGGACACCATTGTTTACCCTGTAGGCCGGCATCAGCTCAGAAAAGTTCTTTCCACCATCTATAGAGACGTTGACATAGGTAAAGACGGAATACACGCGATTCTCGTTCTGAGGATCTACGTAGATCTCGGAGTAATAGAAGGGCCTGTTTCCGATATCTTCCTTGTCGTTGATCTTTTTCCAGGTAAAACCCCCGTCTTCGGACCTGTAGAGGGCGTTCTTTTTCGCCTCCACCAGGGCATAGACCACATTGGGCCTGCTCCGGGCCACGGCGATCCCGATCCGGCCCAGTTCCCCTTTTGGCAGGCCGTCATCTTCCGTTATCTTCTTCCAGTGTTCCCCTCCGTCGTGGGTCATGTAGAGTCCGCTTCCGGGACCCCCTGATTTAAAGAACCAGGGATCCCTTTTGTGTTCCCACATGGCTGCGAAGATCTTGTTGGGGTTGGTCGGGTCCATGACCATATCGGCCACCCCTGTGCGGTTGTTTACAAAAAGGATCTTATTCCAGGTCTTCCCCCCATCCGTCGTCTTAAAAACCCCTCGTTCCGGATGTTCTCCCCAGGGTGATCCGATGGCGCCCACATAGACCGTATTCGGATCCGTGGGGTCTATGATGATGCGATGTATGTGTCGGGTTTTTTCCAATCCCATCAGGGTCCAGTTCTTACCCCCGTCCAGGGACCGGTATACACCGTATCCGCCATTAAGGCTGTTCCTGGGGTTCCCTTCTCCTGTACCCACCCAGATCACTGAGGGGTTACTTTGCTGAATGGCGACAGCCCCAATGGAAGCGGTGACTTCCTTATCGAATACCGGATCCCATTTGATCCCTCCTGAGGTGGACTTCCACAAGCCGCCCGAAGCGGTTCCCGCAAAGATGATGTCGGGGTCGCTCTGTACCGCATCAATGGCAGTGACCCTGCCACTCATGCCGCCGGGTCCTATATTCCGCGGTTTAAGGTCCTGCACCAGGTCCATCGTAAACTCTTGGGCAATCAGGGAAAGGGATGCCAGGAGCATCAGGGGTAGTAGTGTTCTTTTCATTTGGTGTAACTTATATAGACAAGGGCTAAATATACCAAAAAGGCCCCGGGAAATTCTTAAAGAGTTGTTAATGAAGATCCCGTTTCATTCACCTAATTTTGTACAAAAGACATAGAGATCGTGCAGCCTCTCTTCGGGATGAACCCCATTTTTTTATTTCTGGCCATTACCGGCATCACCTTCGTATTCCTGGGTGCGATCCTGAGAAAGTACCCGCCGAAAAGGATCAACCACTTATACGGATACCGAACCAAAACCTCCATGCAATCTCAGGACCGATGGGACCACGCCCAGGTCTATTCTGCCAATGAAATGATCAAACAGGGTGCGATCATGGGCGTCCTGGGCTTGTCATTGGCAATTATCACGGATATGGATGAGATCACCAGCGTCGTGATCTTTGTCCTTTTACTGGCGATGTGTTGTGTGGCCCTGTTCCTCCGGACCGAGCGTAGTCTGAGGAAAAAATTCAAATAAAAAAGTGCCTTACCGGGTGGTAAAGGCACTGTCTTTAAGGACAATGAAGCCCTAATTTTGCATGAGATACATCATAATTCCTGAGAAATCCCCATAGGCCTGTTGATAAATGATCTTGCCTTCTGGGTTGAAATCAAAGGACTCGTACAATTTGATCCTGCCTGAACGGGCCTCGGTGGAATCCGTGGCGGGGAGGGTCACTTCCCATTCAGAATAATGCCTTACGGACCCGTCCATTTTCCGGGTATCCGAATTCACTCCTGGCAATAAAGTGGGCGGATCGGTTACCAATCGAAAATCAAAGGTGTTCCACATTTCCTTGTCGTACACCTTCATTTCTTCGAGGCTTACGGAATCCTTTTCCGCACCAAATTCGGTACTGAGCATTACAAAATCAGGGGCGTACATAGAGTAGTCCAGGTTCTCGTTCTGCCATCCTTTCAGATTGGCTAATACGGTTTTGGAGTTTGCTTCAAAAGCTTCCTTGGCCGCTTTTTCTTCCTGACTCTCTGCCTGGCAGCTCAAGAGTAGGACACTGAGAAGGGCAATAGCCCAAAGTTTTTTCATTTTACTGGTTATTAATTGGTTATATTGATAAAAGTAGGGAATAATTCCATCACTTCCACATGTATTTCCGGACCCGGATGGGCGAACCGTACGCCTATGGTTTTTTAACCAACATTCCCCCTTTCATGACAAAGGCGACCTCCCTCATCAGGCTGATATCCAAAGTAGGGTCCCCTTTAACCCCAATTATATCGGCCATCATGTCCTTTTTAATCTCGCCCAGTCCTTCCAGGTGGAACACCCCGGCATTTATGCGGGTTGCTGATCTGAGGGCATCCAGGGCAGGCATGCCGTATGCCACCATCAATTCGAGTTCCCGGTAGTTCTCCCCGTGTGCATATACTCCCACATCTCCTCCGAAAGCGATGGTCACTCCGGATTCGAGGGCGATTTGGAAGGACCTTTTCTTATTTATGATCCGTTCGGTGTCCGGATCCCTGAGCGGATCCCATCCCCTGTAGCGTTCAATGGCATGTCCGGCCGCCAGGGTAGGGCAGAGGGCCACTTTTTTCTGTCTCATCAGATCGAATACCTCCCGGGTCCCCCCGTCACCGTGTTCTATGGTCTCCACTCCTGCCATGACCGCTCTTCGCATTCCTTCCGGGGTGCTGGCATGGGCCACGACGTATGATCCGGCGGATGTGGCCGCATCCACCATGGCCTTCAGTTCTTCAGGCAGGAAAGTAGGCTGGGAGGCAGCGCCTGCCTTCCAGCGGTAATCGGCGTATACTTTTATAAAATCCGCCCCGTTCCCCAGTTGACGTCGGACGGCCCTGATAGCCTCGTCCTTTCCACTTACCGCTTCCGCCCCCAATGGGACCACAACCCCATCGTGAAAGCCTTTAGGACCATAGGCCCCCGTAGCGACGATGGCCGGACCTGCCACCAGTAAACGCGGCCCGGGAATGATCCTTTCCTCTATGGTCTTTTTTAAGGCGATATCAGCGTATCCCGCCCCTTCAGAACCCAGATCGCGCATGGTCGTGATCCCGGCCATCAGCGATTTTTCGGCGTGTACACCTCCCCTGATCGCACGTTCAGCAGGTGATTCGACCAACACCTGGTCATTCCAGGAAGTCTCATTGTACGGATGCAGGAGGAGGTGAGAATGGCCTTCTATGAGCCCGGGAAGCAGGGTATACCCCTCCAGGGAGATCTGCTCTGTACCGGGTTTGGCCTTCCAGAGATCTTCCGGTCCGGCGTAGCTGATCCTTTCGCCCTCGATCTCCACAACCCAGCCTGTGTGCAGGGTCTGTCCGTCAAATACGCGGTCTGGCTTTAAGAGGATCTGTCCCACACTGGCCTGTACACAAAAGAATAAAATGGCCAAAAGCCCTGTTTTCTTTAATACACTTAGTAATTTCTCGGTTTTCATCTATCTTTCTTTAGCGCGGGTTGCGATCACATTGAGTTTTTTGTCCAGGGTCTTTCTATCGAGCCACTTTCCCCTGACCATGACGCCCTCTATTTTTTTTAAGGCCTCAAGATCCTGAAGCGGATTCTCCCTAAGGAGGATGAGATCGGCCTCCAGGCCATCCGCAATCCTTCCAAATTTGTCCTCCTCATCAAAGAAAAGGGCAGGGTTTAAGGTCCCGCTTTTCAGGATCTCCTGTTTACTCATCCCCGCAGCCTCCATTCCGCGTATCTCGTGGTGGATGGAAAACCCGGGGACGTTAAACAATTGGGGAGCGTCTGAGCCCAACAGTATACCATATCCGCCATCGCTCAGCGCTTTGATCAGTTGTTGGCGAATAGAATGGAATTTCTCCCATCCCTCTTTAGTGAATCCTGTGGCGGGTGCAGTGGATTGTTCCTTTCGTATCTTCCAATTGGTCAGCGTGGTCACCGGCATGTATTTCATTTCTGGCTCAGCGAGCAGTGCTTCCGCGGATACAGGGGCAAACCATCGCTCAAAAAGGCTTTGTGTGGGTACGATCCATACTTTGTGCTCCCTCGAAAGGTTTACCAGGGAAGGGATAAGAGCCGGATCGGCCAGGGTCGTGAAGTTATATCCAAAGAACCCATTGGCTGTTGGGTCTGCGTTCATATCCTCCGGGACCAAACCCTCCAGGAAACCATCTACATGATCGATAGAGGCATACCCGCTCATTAGGGCGTGTCTGATCCCGACATCCACAGGTACGTGCCCGGCAAAAGGGATCCCGGTCTCACGGGCCGTGGCCACGAGTACATCAAAGACCTCCCTTTTGATCCCCGGGTGTATTTTCAGAAAATCATACCCGTCCTTCTGGTACTGGGTCACTTTTTCCCTTGCCTCTTCCGGAGTTTGAACGGAATTACCGTTGAGGGACGGACTGGAAGTGAAGATCCTGGGCCCCAGGACCTCTCCACTCTCTACTTGTTCTCTGAGTTCCAAATGGGAAGGGTGCCCCAGCATCCCCCTTATGGTCGTGATCCCGTTGGCGAGGTAAAGCAGGAGGGTCTCCTCCACACTTTCCCGGCTGGCGGGAGGAGAGGGGATATGGGCGTGCATCTCTGCCAGGCCGGGCATGAGGAACATCCCACGCCCGTCGATCACGGTTTTGTAGGATGAATCTTCCGGCTTTGAGGTTGTGATCCCGATGATCAACCCGGCATCGATCTCCACGAAGCTATGATCGTGCAGACTGCCATCTGAGGGATCCACCAGGGTCACATCGGCGATCAGGAAATCCTTCTCTGATTTAGGCTTAGGTTCACGGCATCCAAGCGCAAATAGTGCAATAAGGAGGAAGATATTGATTTTCATAGGTTAAGGGTTTTCGATTGCTTCCCCATACCCGGGGTAGCCCAGAAAGGTAAAAAGAATTCCGGACAGCCCTTTCAGAAACCTTTAAAAATCAAACAAAATCAGTCGCGGAGCTCCATAGGAACCACCAAGAAGTTTGGGTCTGTGATCATCTTCTCAATGCCCTCGATCTTTTCCGTTTTCCAGTCGGTTTTGGGGAAGAGCCAGTGAGACTCATCATCTGCATAGACCCGAACAGGCATATCGAATCCGGGAACCACCCGGGTGTAGCGGTAAGTGATCTCCCCTTCTGAAAGGCGGTACTCCAGGACGGGGATCATGGTCGTACGCAGGTATTGTTCAAAGAATTCGGTAAGGTCGATGCCCGATCTGGCACTGATGTAATCCTCAACCTGTTGGGTGGTGACCGTCTGGTGATAGAACTCTTCGTTCAACCCCCGGAGGATACTGCGCCACTTCTCATCATCTTCCAGCAATTGCCGGAGGGTATGAAGCATATTGGCACCTTTGTAATACATATCGCTGGAACCTGTCTTGTTGACTCCATATGGCCCGATCACGGGCCTGTCGTTGCGAATTTTTCTCCTTGTTCCTATTACGTACTCAGCAGAGGCTTGTTTCCCAAAGTGGTAATCCAGGTAGAGGTTTTCCGAATAGGCGGTAAAACCCTCATGAACCCACATGTCTGCTATGTCCTTGTAGGTGATGTTGTTGGCGAACCACTCATGCCCGGCTTCGTGTATGATGATAAAATCGAATTTCAGGCCCCAGCCGGTACCGGAGAGGTCCATCCCGAGGTAGCCGTTCTGGTATTTGTTCCCATAGGTCACCGAACTCTGGTGTTCCATCCCCAGGTAAGGGACCTCCACCAGTTTGAAGCTGTCCTCGTAAAAGGGATAGGGCCCGAACCAGTGTTCGAAGGCCTCCAGCATCATCGGAACCTGTGCAAATTGCCTTTTGGCATCCTCGAGGTTATCGCGAAGGACATAATAGGACAGGTCCAGCTTCCCCTTCTCCCCTTCATATGTGTTCTCAAAGTGCACGTAATCCCCAATATTGACGTTCACCCCGTAATTGTTGATGGGGTTGCTCACATACCATTCATAGGCGATCTGCTCCCCTTTGTTCACAGTATTTTTGAGTCGGCCATTGGCCACACCTATCAATCCTTTGGGCACCGTTACACTGATAGCCATACTGTCTACCTCGTCGTACATATGGTCTTTGTTGGGCCACCATACACTGGCACCCAGGCCCTGGCAGGAGGTCGCGATAAATGGCGTCCCGTTTCTGTCCTCCTTCCATGAAAATCCCCCGTCCCAGGGTGCGTTCACTGCTTCCCTTGGCTTTCCAGAATAGGACACCTCGATTTCTGCCACAGACCCTGCTTCCTGTTTTTCCCTCAGGGTGATAAAATGGGCATTTCCCTTTGAACAATAGTCCAATGGCACTCCATTTTGGGTTATGACCCCTATTTTCAGAGGGGGCTGAAGGTCTATCTGCATGACCTGACTTTCTTCCAGGACTTTGTAGCGGATCCTGTTTTTCCCTTCGATATATTTCTGGGCCGGATCAACGGTCACCTGTAGGTCGTAGAACAACAGGTCCCACCAGGCCCTTTCTGGGGTGATGCTCCCTCTCAGAGTGTCCTGCTGGGTGAAGACCCGACCTTGAGTATACGCGCAGGGAATGGAAACGGCAAGGAGGAGAAGAATTACACACTTTTTCATAGGGTACGATTTATATATCTGGGTCTTCTTCCATTAGGTAGCTGAAATCACTTCCCTTAAGAATGGAGGTCATGTCGTCCGTATTCAGGAGATCTGCCAGGGCACGTCTTTTGTCCGGCGCATTGCGGTAATAGGATCTGGTGATGAGGTAACCCATGGCATATCCCAGATCGGCAGGTCTGTCCTCTATGGAACCTCCGTTGTAAAGCCAAAGAGAGAGGTCATCCGAAAAGAGGTCCTCACGGAGTTGCCAGGCCACCTGTTTGAGGTTTTCCGGCTGACTCAGATAACTCAGTTGGGCTGATTCCACGGGAATTCCGGATGCCAGTTCCCTGAGAAAATCACATACGCCTTCTTCAATAACTTTATAGAGGACTGTGTCTTCGTGAAGCGTATCCGAATAATTCTGCTGATAATGCATGAGTTCATGCAGGATGAGCTGGGGAAGGGAATTGAATTCCATAATAGCCTCCTGCTGCCAGTCGTTCAGCTCATTCACGGGCATGGAGGAAGACCTTCCGAACATGTCGCCCCCTATAAAAAGGCCAATTTCAGAGGCAGTTCCGCCCGAGTTCAAAAGACCCGGCACAACGTAGACCTTGGGAAAGACAGCCTCCGGATACAGGGTCTTGAAGTTCTTCAGGGCTTCCAGGGTCTTGTCGCGTAGGGCCATCAGGCTGTCCCTTTGCATCCTGGTCTTCAGATAGGTATAATACTTTGGAGCCCCATTGATCATCTGGCCGAACATCTGATCTGTGCTGTAATACCGAATCGCATAATAGTCCCTGATCTCAGGTGGACCTTCCAGGATATAGGCTTTGAGGATCTGCCGTGCACTGTCAGGGTGGGCCACGGCTTCCTCAAAATACGGCCAGAAAAGATCCATGGCCCTGGATTCTACATCGAAGTTAGACACGTTCCTAAGGATGGCCCTCAGAGAGTCCAGCCTGGCGTTCAGCCTTTTGTATTCAGGGTTGTCTATCCCTTTCAGCCCCTGGAATTTTCCAAGAATGCCAGGGTTGGCCATGCCGCGGTCAATAGCATTGTGGAGGTGGGAAACAGCAGAATCCTTATTGCCCGAGAGCAGGTAGAGGGAAGCGGCCTCCACAAAGAGTTCGGAAGACTGGAGGTCGGTATTGGCCTCAGTGATCTTTCTGGCCAGCTGGGCGTATTTGCCTTTGTTTTCCAGTTGTTCGTAATCCCTGAAAACGATATTGAGGTCCGGAAGTGCTCCCAGATCTTTTTTCGCGGTCCTGTTTTCCTTTTGCTCCAGGCAACCCAGGAAGGCCAGGGCAGTGATGCCTCCTAATAAAAAACGCCTGGTGTTGAATTTCATCAGGATCTCCTAGTTTCTGAAAATGCCGTTGGGGAAGACCACGGGACTTTCAAAGCCCGTTGCACTTACTGCCGACACTCCAAAGAAATAATTGTCTATTACGATACCATCGAGAGTGAATTCGTTGACATTCCCCACATATCGGGAGTAATCCCAGGTAGGGGAGGTGGTATCCCTCCAGTAGATCTTATATCCGGCAGCACCCTCCGAGGCACTCCATTTTAATTTGGCGGAAGGTTCCACTATACCGCCGATCTGGACCTCCTTGGGTGCGGGCGGTGCCCATGCAAGGGAGGCCAGGTTGATCGCATTGACCGCCGTAAGTTTGGCCGCGTACTCAAAATTGACGTGCTCCAGTACATCCCCATAAGCGATCCCATCCTCAACCCTGATATCCTGGTGTTGCTGGGTGTAATTCTCGTGGGCCTCCATGATCCGGATCCCTGCAAAACCCTGGTCGTTGAAAGGGCGGTGGTGCCCTCCTCTCCCGAACCTGTCGAGGCGGTAGATCATCATGGGATTCATTTCGGGCATATAGGTTTTGGTCGTCTTATGGACGTATCGGGCCAGCTGGCGGGAGATCCCATCCACCTCACCTCCGTAAAACCTCCTGGCGCCGCGCTCCCGGTCTGTTTCCGTAGGCGGAACCGGTTCCGAAAAGATCCTGAAATCCCTGTTGCTCACAACCCCATCGACACCTTTTATATTGCCGATCATGTCATTGTTGAGGATGCCTATGATTTCCCAGCCTTTTTCCTTGGCGTATTCCGCCAGGAATTTGCCCCCGAAGAGCCCTTGTTCTTCTCCCGAAAGTCCGACGTAGATAACGCTGTTCTCAAAACTGTACTTCGATAAGACCCTTGCCGCCTCGATGGTGCCGGCCATGCCACTGGCATTGTCATTGGCCCCCGGGGAGACATCCGTATAATTCGTCGGATCGCTGACCCTGGAATCAATGTCCCCGCTCATGATGATATAACGGTTAGGGTATTTGGTCCCTTTTTGCAGAGCCACCACATTGACCACCATGACGTCTTTCACAATCCGCTGGTTTTCACCCTTTTTCACGAGACCTTTCTGATAGAAAACCTCCAAACAACTATCGCAATCCCCGGAGATCTTTTCAAATTCCCCTTTGATCCATCGGCGGGCTGCTCCGATGCCCCTCGTACTCGAGGTGGTATCGCTCAGCGTATGCCTGGTGCCGAACCCGACCAAGGTCGTTACATCTGCTTCGATCCGATCGACAGAAACTGCATTTACAATGTCGTAGATATCCTTTGAAGATTGGGAAAAAGTTGCGGTTGAGACCAACAGCATCAGGGTAAAAAGGTATTTTCTCATGATATATTTTTTCTGTATTTCTTTTCGAACCAGGTCGCATGTGCAAAACAAAAGGGTCCCAGGACCGCGTAAAAGAAACCCGGAGCTCCAAAGGTAATACCTACTTTTAATATTCCGAGGATCACAGACAAAAATGCAGTGATCACATAGAGGCTGAAATGCTGGGAATAGAATAGGAGATCCAGGGAGGAATTCACGCTCCTGGTTCTTCTGTAGGCCCTGCGGTACATAAGGGCATAACACAGGAAGATCATTGCAAATCCAAGGCCGTACATCACAAAGAGATAAGCGAGTTCATCCCGCGTGATGGCCTGGACCCCCATCCAGGAGATGATCAGGGATTTTTATGGGAAGACATAGTACAGTACGACGAACAGGAGGACGGCGTTGTAAAAAATGATCCAGTCGTCTATATATGATGTCCGTCTGAAGAAGTTGTAGTGAATCTTCCAAAGGATCACCAGGACAAAAAAGCTGACGCCAAAACTGATAAGTCCGGAAGCCTTTGCCCCAAACCATTGAAGGCCGTCATTCATGTCCAGATTGACCACCATCAAAGTGGCCGCGAAGGCAAATACGCCGTCACTAAAGGCCTCTACCCGATTTATATTGTGGGGGAACTTCACGGTTTTTCCTTTGTTTTATCCGGGATCTCCCCTACGATCGCCAGGAGCCCGGAGGAGGGATCACGCGCTATTCTCGTGATACGACAGATCTCTCCTTTGGGAAGGATCCGGAAAATACTCCATGTTTCAGAATTACCCGGTTTGAATTGCAGGATCGTATGGTCAACACCGGCCAAAATGGTTCCATCGCTCAGCCAGCAAACGTCTTCCACACCCGGAGGCAGGTCTGTGATCACCTGGGTGGCACCAGAGACCGGGTCTGTGGATTTCAATTGGCGTTTCCCATCCTCCTTGTTCACAAAGCTCACCAATCCGGAGCCCGGAATGAGGTGGAGGGAACGGCCTACATTTTTCTGGAAGGTATAATTAGTTCCGTCCTTCAAGTTGGAGACAACGAGGTCCATACGGTCTTCTACCAGGACTGAAGAAACCAGTATTTCAGGGCTATACCAGACGTGGTAGCCCACCTTGAGGTCTTTGACCAGAGTTTTGGGTTTTCCTGTATCCCAGTTGTATCGGTACAGACGTTGATGGCCGTCCTCATCGAGCCGAATCGCCGAGAAATCCTCGCTTTCCGGAATTCTTAAAGGGGAGTATTCCCCTCCGCCCGGGGTGTTTGTTTTCCAGGTGAGGCTGCCATCGGATAGGGTGTAAACGGCCACATCCGTCTGTCCATTCCTGTTGGAAGAGAACAGGATCATCCCATTCGAATAAAAGGAAGGCTGATTGTCATAACCGGCATTGTTAGAGAGGTTTATGACCTCACCGGGATTTACCTGCTCTGAGGTTTCGCGGAGGTTCAGGAGGAAGACCTCTGTATCTGCCTGGGGGAAGGTCAGCGCCGGTATGGCCGTAATGAAGGCCAAAAGGCAGAACCTGTTGAGGTCAGACCTTCTTATCGGTAAAACGGGAGAGGAGATCACGGACATTTTTGATGCTGTCTAGATAGTATTTCGCCTGGGTCTTCTGCCGGCCCACTTTTACAGTGACGGCGGAATCGGGCAGTTCCTGAAACATGAATTCATCGGTCCAGTCGTCCCCGATCGCGAAGACAAAATCGTACTCTTCACGGGTAAAAATACGCATTGCCGCCCTTCCTTTGTTCACATTGCTGCTTTTTATCTCCAAAACCTTGTTCCCATTCAGTACACTGAGGTCATCATTGGCGATCAGACTTCTGAGGACGGTATTGAGTTCCGAGGCCCGCTTTTGTCCAAAATCGGGGTCCGTATTCCGGTAATGCCAGGCCAGGGAGTAGTTCTTCTGCTCAATAAAACTCCCCGGAGTTCGGTCCACAAAGGATTCCAGGACGGGATATATCTTCTCCATCCAGTCCTTTTTGACGTTCTCCAGCATCACAAAATCCTCTCCTCCTTCTGAGAGCCATACCCCGTGTTCGACGATCATATTGTATTTCTTTTTCAGGAACCAGCGCCCGAAGGTCTCCTTGTCCCTGCCGCTGATCAGATAGACATCGGTATCCTGTAAGGCGTTCAGTGAATCGAGTAGTCTGAAGAGATCCTCGTCCGGAGATGCTTTTTGGGGATCGTTGTGGAAACCTGCCAGGGTGCCGTCATAGTCCAGGAAAAGAAGTCTTTTCCCGGATCCCCGGTATTCCTTCATGATGGTGTTGGTGAGGTCCACCGAAAGCCTGCGGGTGACGTAGGCCGGGTCCTTGTCGCGCTGATCCGTCAGGGATCGCATAAAATCATTCGCCCACTTTTCCACGTTGTATCGCTCCAGCCTTTTCTGGAGGACCTCATTCCTGTCCTTTTGTTCCTTTACGGGCATTTGTATCGCTTTGTGAATGGTATCTGCGATCTGTTCGAAATTGTTAGGGTTGATGAGCAAAGCTTCATTCATCTCGTTAGCCGAACCAGCCATTTCGCTCAGTATAAGGACTCCGGACCGGTCCGTTCTTGTGGCGATATACTCTTTGGCCACGAGGTTCATGCCGTCCCGAATAGGGGTCAACCAGGCGATATCACAAGACGTATAGAGGTCGATGAGGTTCTCGAAGGGCATTGAGCGGTAGAAATACCATATGGGAGTCCAGCTTACGGTGGCCAGCTCCCCGTTGATCCGTCCCACGAGCTCATCGATCTCCCTTTTGAGGAGCTGGTACTGGGGAACATTGCTCCTGGAGGGCACGGCCAGGATGATGAGGCGCACCTTCTCCTTGTACTGGGGGTATTTGTTTAAAAAGTACTCATACGCATTGAGCCGTTTTGCGATCCCTTTGGAATAGTCGAGCCGGTCTATGGAAAGCAGGAACTTGGCATCCGGAGTGGATTCCTTGTGTTTGTTGAGCCGGCTCTGCAATTCGGATTGCTCCTTTTTGGGCAGGTCCCGGTGCTTTTTTGCCGCCTGGCTGAACTTTGCGTAATCGATCCCCATGGGAAAGGAATCCACCTTCACGATGCGGTCATCGAGGTAGATATCGTTAAAGCTGACCTCCAGCCCGAGGATGCGCCTGATGGAACTCAGGAAATGCCGTTCGTAATCGTAGGTGTGAAAACCGATGAGGTCTGATCCAAGCAATCCCATCAGGACCTCTTCCCTCCAGGGGAGGGTCCGGAAGATCTCAAAAGAAGGGAATGGGATGTGGAGGAAGAAACCAATAGAGGTCTCCGGCCGTTTCTCCCGGACCATCTGAGGTACGAGCATGAGTTGATAGTCGTGTACCCAGATAATATCATCGTCATCGGCCTGTTCCAGAATAGCATCGGCAAACTTCTGATTCACCGCCTTATAGGTCTCCCAGCTGGAGAGTTCGAATTCGGAATATTCCAGGAAATAATGGAAGAGGGGCCAGATGGTGCGATTGCTGAACCCGTAGTAAAAGCCATCCACTTCCGCAGAGGTCAGTTTTACCTTTGAGGATCCGTGCTTTGCCAGGGCAGAATCGATATCCTTTTCAAGCTCCTCCGGGATCTCTTCTTCCGTGAGGCCGCTCCACCCGATCCACAGGCTCTCACCTTCTGAGTGCACTGATTTCATCCCTGTTGCCAGTCCGCCCACACTAGGAATAGCGCTGATGCGTCCGTTGTCAATCTGCAATTGAACAGGCAATCTGTTTGAGATAATGATAGTTTTAGCCATAAATCGAGTGTTTTTGCCCTTTTTTCTTATTAATTTCTCTAAATTTCGGCAAATTGAAGCGTAAATCCAATGAAACCAGGATTTTTACGGGATTCTTATTTATGGACAACTTAGATTACGGAATTATAGGAAATTGCAGGAGCGCCGCCCTGGTATCGAAGACAGCCTCCATCGAATGGTGTTGTCTGCCCGAATTCGACTCCTCCTCGGTGTTTGCCAAACTACTCGACGACAAGATCGGGGGCAGCTTTGGGATACAGGTATCTCCTGAATACAGTATCAAGCAACGCTACAAGAAGCATACGGCCATCCTCATCACCAGATTTGAAGAGGGAGACCACGTTTTTGAGGTACACGATTTTATGCCCAGATACGTCAAAGGACCCTCCCAGTACTACGCACCCCCGGAAATCGTGCGTTTTGTCAAGCACATTTCAGGCAGGCCTAAATTTACGGCACAGTACGAACCCAGGCTGGCCTACGCAATGGGCAGGACGGACACCTATGTTAAGAAGAATTTTGTCGTGAGCCTCACTCAGGGAGAGAAGTTCGAAACGGTATTCCTCTATACCTCATTCAATAAGAATGCGGTGGTGGAAGGCCGGGAGATAGAGGTCTCAGAGGATGGGTACTTCCTGCTGGCTTACAATGAGAAGATCTTCCAGCCCAGCACCAGGAAGACTTACCTCGAACTGGAAAGGACCAAGGTATACTGGCTAAACTGGAGTAATAAGACCCCGAATTACAAAAAATACAACGCACAGATCAACCGAAGTGCCATCACCCTGAAATTGCTCACCTACAACAAGACCGGGGCAGTTCTGGCCGCCGCCACTACGTCTTTGCCGGAGACCATAGGGGAGGTACGGAACTGGGATTACCGTTTCTGCTGGATACGGGATGCCTCCATGGTGATCAAGGTCATGGCGGATCTGGGCCATACCAATGTGGCCAGGAGATACCTTCAATTCATCGTGGACCTGATCCCGGATAAGGACGAAAAGTTGCAGATCATGTACGGGATCAACAAGGAGAAAAAACTCACGGAGAAAACCCTGGATCACCTCAGCGGCTACAAGGGCTCTAAGCCTGTGAGGGTGGGCAATGCAGCGTACCAGCAAAGACAGAATGACATCTACGGTATCCTGATGGATGTGCTCTATGCCCAGTTGAACAAATTCAGCATGGACCTGGAGAACGGGGAAGAATTATGGGGGATCACCAAAGGGATCGTCTGGATCGTCTCCAAGCACTGGAGGGAACCCGACAAGGGGATCTGGGAATTCCGAACAGAGGACCGCCATTTTACTTTTTCCAAGGTGTTATGCTGGGTGGCCATCGACCGCGCCATTAAGGTGGCAAGGATCTTCCGCAAGAACCGAAAGATAGAGAAATGGAATGCCCTGGAACAGGAGATCCGGGAAGACATCCTCACCCATGCGTGGAATGATGAAAAAAAGGCCTTTACCCAATCCTACGGCTCTCCGAACCTGGATGCCTCCGTCCTCCTGATGGAATACTATGGCTTTATCCCGGCGAAGGACCCCAGGTTTATCAGTACGGTAGAGGCCATAGAAAGGGAATTGAGCAATGACGGATTGCTGTATCGTTATAAGAATAAGGACGACTTTGGATTGCCCTCTTCATCCTTCACCATCTGCACCTTTTGGTTTATCAACAGCCTGTTCAAAATAGGGGAGGAGGAGAAGGCACAGGCCCTTTTCGACAAGGTGCTGGGCTACGGCAACCACCTCGGTCTTTTCAGTGAGGATATCGATTTCAAGACCAAACGGCTTCTCGGGAACTTCCCCCAGGCGTATTCTCACCTGGCCCTGATACAATGTGCTATCAACTTTTCCCAGAAGGCCACGGAACAGCGGGTCCTGGAGTCTATGCAGTGATCCTTCTGCCTTTTTCCTTTACCAGGGCCAGCAGGGCTTCCAGGTCACTGGTAGTGGTAAAAGGGTTCATGATGGTACACCTGAGATACTGCACCTTTTTGATCCTGGTCTGAACAATGTAAAATTCACCTTCTTCAAGTAATTCCTTCCTGATCCCTCTGTTGATCTCATCGAGTTCAGCAGCATTGAGACCTTGTTGGGTATAGCGAAAGCAAACGATGTTGGAATGAGGCCTGACGGCCAGTTCGAGCGCCGGATCCGCTTCGATCATCCCGGCCAGTACCCTTCCCAGGTCGTAAAGGGCGGTCACATTCTCGTCAAAGAGTTCTTCCCCATAGGTTTTCCACAGCAGGAACCATTGAAGGCTCATCATGGTCTTGGTGCATTCGAAGGTGCGTTTGGCCAGGTTAAACCAGTCCTCTTCTTCCGAATGCTGCAGGAGGTATTCAGCTTCCTGGCTGAAGGTAGTGTGCGAATGATGCCCCTCCCTGAAGAGGAGGGCAGTGGTGATAGTAGACATCAGCATCATCTTATGCCCGTCGATCACGACGGAGTCTGCGCGATGTATCCCTCTGACCGTCTCTTTGTATTTCCTGGAAAAAACCGCGGCTCCTCCATGGGCGGCATCGACGTGGAACCACATCCCCTTTTCTGAGCAGAAATCGGCGAGGGTATGGAGGTCGTCGTACACACCTGTCGCCGTGGAGGGAGCACTTCCAACCAGGGCAAAAACCTGCAAGCCTTTCTTCCTGGCGTCTTCGTAATAGGCATTCAATACGGAAGTGTCCATGGAAAAATCCGGCCTGACCGGTACTTTGATGATCCCTTCGGAACCGAGCCCCATAATCCTGGCCGCCCGGTCTATGCAGTAGTGCGCTTCCTCTGAGACCATGACCGCGAGCCTGTTTCCATGGCCGTTTAGCCATACATCTTCCTCGAGCTTGGCTTTCCTGGCAGACAGCAGGGCGGTTAAATTGGCCAGTGTTCCCCCGGAGGTCAATAGCCCCCGCGCCTTATCGTCAAATCCTATTTTCTCAGCGAGCAGATCGGTAATGATGCGTTCCATGGCCGAGGGAGCCATCCCCATCTCGTATACGGCCATGCCGTTGTTGAGGAGGGAACTCACGAGCCCGCACAGCGCTGCCTGGGGTGCCGGGGCACAGACCTGGTGCCCGATATATCTGGGATGATGTACATGGGTAGTGCGCTTTAAGACCTGGGGGAAAAAATCGGAACGCGATTGATCCTTGAAGAATTCCATCCAGAAATCCCTTTCGTCTTCAGGCTTTTGGTAATGGATCACCTTTTCTGCCGATCCACTCAGGGTGGCACGCAGGTGATCGGCCATGAGGTCGATCAGTTCATGTCCCTGCTGCCGTAATCTGTTCGGATCGTACACCTTTTGTAAAACAGGAGTCTTCATAAACCGGTAAATCTTGAATTCAGGGATAAAGGTAGACCTAAGGCGTCATTTCAACTTCAAGGAGGTGTGAAATTTTTTAAGAAGACCTCGAAAAAGGCCGGAATTGCTTCCTAAATTTCTACATTTGGGGATCAACGACAAACAGCTATTACATCATGAGATTACCTAGATTAATGATTGCCATACTGGCCATTGGGCTTTTTTGGTCCTGCGCGGATAAAGAAACCCAGGAAACCCCTCAGGGGTTGGAATCCGCCTCATTCGAATACCTGGTAGACCGGTTTGCCGATATCCAGGTCCTGAGATATCAGGTGCCCGGGTTCGACGAACTGAGCTTCAACCAGAAAAAACTCGTGTACGCACTTACCCAGGCCGGACTGGCGGGCCGTGACATCATGTGGGACCAGAACTACAGGCATAACCTCCATATCCGGAGGGCACTGGAGAAGATATACACCTCATTTGACGGGGACCGGTCTTCGGAAGACTGGAAGGCCTTTGAGACCTATTTAAAAAGGGTGTGGTTCTCCAACGGTATCCACCACCACTATTCCAATGACAAGTTGGAACCGGGGTTCTCACCTGAATTTCTGAGCATGTTGCTGAAGGCTACGGGCACGGAATTGAACGGGGAACCCTTTGAGGTGATCTTCAACGATCAGGATGCCAAGAAGGTCAATAAGAAGAAAGGCATTGACAATATAGCGGAATCTGCTGTTAATTTCTACGATCCGGGGATCACCACTGCTCAGGTACAGGCCTTTTATGCCACGGCAGATAAAGGACCGGAAGGACGACCTGTAGAGACGGGCCTGAATTCTAAGCTCGTCCTGCGCGACGGGAAGATCGTGGAAGAGGTGTACAAATCAGGAGGGCTGTACGGCTCGGCCATAGATGAGATGATCAAGTGGTTGGAGATGGCCAAGGGTCTGGCTGAGAACGAGCAGCAGGCCAAAACTTTGGAATTGCTGATTGAATACTACAGGACAGGCAGCCTGGCTACCTGGGATGAATACGCCATATCCTGGGTCAATTCCCGGGAAGGAGATATCGACTGGATCACCGGCTTTGTGGAGGTGTACAACGATCCCCTTGGCTACAAAGGATCTTATGAGACCATCGTACAGATCAAGGATTTTGAGATGTCCAAACAAATGGCGGTACTTTCGGAGAACGCCCAGTGGTTCGAGGACCAGTCGCCCCTGATGGAGGAACACAAAAAGAAAAACGTTGTGGGGATCTCCTATAAGACGGTGAACGTAGCCGGAGAAGCCGGAGATTCTTCCCCCAGCACGCCCATCGGGGTCAACCTGCCCAACAACAACTGGATCAGGCAGGAGCACGGGAGTAAATCGGTCTCCCTGGGGAATATCATCGATGCCTATAACAACGCAGGGGAGGCCGGCAGGTTAAAGGAATTCGCCTTTAATGAGGAAGAGATCGCCCGGGAGGAGAAATATGGGACATCGGCCTCAAAACTCCTGACTGCACTCCACGAGGTAGTAGGACACGCATCCGGCCAGCTGAACGAGGGCGTTGGCCAGCCCAAGGAGACCCTGAAGAACTACGCCTCTACCATGGAAGAGGGGAGGGCCGACCTGGTGGGGCTCTATTACCTGATGGACCCCAAACTACAGGAGCTCGGCCTTACCGATAACTGGGAGGAACTGGGCAAGACCGCCTACGACCGATATATCCGAAATGGGCTGGTCACGCAGCTGATCCGGATCGAACTGGGAGATGATGTGGAGGAAGACCACATGGTAAACCGCCAGTGGGTCTCTGCCTGGGTCTTTGAGAAAGGACAGGCAGACAATGTGGTTGAAAAGGTGGTCAGGGATGGAAAGACCTATTACCACATTAACGATTATGCCAGACTGAGGGAACTGTTTGGCCAGCTGCTGAAGGAAACCCAGAGGATCAAATCGGAAGGGGATTTTAAGGCGGCACAGGATCTGGTAGAGGGCTATGGTGTAAAGGTAGACCAGGAGCTGCACGCAGAAGTACTCCAAAGGAACTCGGCCTTTAAAACGCCTCCCTATAGCGGTTTTGTAAATCCGGGAATCGTTCCGGTAGAGAACACGGAAGAGGACATCGTGGATTTCAAACTCGAATGGCCGGAGACCTTCGAGGAACAGATGCTATCCTATTCAAAGAAATACAGCTTTCTGAAGTAACCTTGGGTTTACTACAAAATAAAACCGCCCTGCTGGGCGGTTTTTTCTTTTCTCATATGGTAGCTCGAAACTATCCGTCAAAGGTGTAGCGATTGTCTGCTGCGACCTTATCTGCGATCTTGTTCCTCAGGGCGACCACGTTGGGGGGATTGGTGTACTTGGTATACCGTTTTAATCCCATGAGCATCATTCGCTGCTCATCCCCTTCAGCAAAGGAAACGATGGCTTCTTTCCCTTTTTTGATCACCAGGTCGACCGCCTCGTATAAGTAAAGCCGCGTCATGGCGATCTGAATCTCCTGGGCCGCCTCACCCTCCCGTTTGGCATTCTTCTCGGTCCTGAGCAGGGTCGATTCGGCCATATAGATTTCGATAAGGATATCCGCTGCGGCCAGAAGCACTTGCTGGTGTGATTCCAGGTCCGGGCCGAATTTTTGTACGGCGCTGCCCGCTACCATCAGGAATACTTTTTTGAGTCGGGCGATCAGATCTTTTTCCTCTGCGAACAACTCCGAAAAATCAGGGGTCTCGAAGGAGGGGATGCCCATGAGTTCTTCCCCGACGGCTGTCGCCGGACCGAGGAGGTCCACATGGCCCTTCATGGCCTTTTTTACGAGCATTCCAACTGCGAGCATACGGTTGATCTCGTTGGTCCCTTCGTATATCCTCGCGATACGAGCATCCCTCCAGGCCTTCTCCATAGGGGTGTCTGCGCTGAAGCCCATCCCCCCGAAGATCTGAATTCCTTCATCCGTCGTGTTCTGAACATCCTCAGAAACGGCTACCTTCAGGATAGAGCATTCGATGGCGTATTCCTCTACGCCCTTGAGTTCTGCTTCCTGGTGGCTATTTCCCTCTGCCACGCGAATGGCGATCCTGTCCTCTATGTTTTTTGCAGCGCGGTAACAGGCAGATTCTCCGGCATAGACATTGATAGACATCTGTGCGATCTTGGCCTTGATGGCCCCGAAATTCACGATGGGTGTTTTGAACTGTATGCGCTCATTTGCATATTTCACCGCTTCCGTGGTGACCCGGCGTTGTGCCTCCAGACATGCCGCAGCCAGCTTGATACGCCCCACGTTTAGTGCATTCATCGCGATCTTGAAGCCGTTGCCCCTTTCTGAGAGCATATTTTCCACGGGTACTTTGGTCTCGTTAAAGAATACCTGGCGGGTAGAGGAGGAGTGTATACCCAGCTTCTTTTCTTCTTCCCCTAGAGAGATCCCGTTCTTGGGGTCGTTCTCTACGATAAACCCGGTTATGTTCTTGTCGTCTTCAATACGCGCAAAGACGATAAAGAGGTTGCAGAACCCGGCATTGGAGATCCACATCTTTTGTCCGGTGATACTGTAATACTTCTTGTCTGCGGAAAGCACTGCCTTAGTCTTGCCTGAATTGGCATCAGACCCGGCTCCCGGCTCTGTAAGGCAGTACGCCCCAAACCACTCACCGGTGGCCAGTTTGGGAACGTATTTTTGCTTTTGTTCTTCCGTTCCGTACAGGGTGATGGGCAGAGTACCTATCCCGGTATGGGCTCCGAAGGCCGTGCTGAAGGACCCCGTAGCCCCCGAGATATAGTCGCATACGAGCATGGTGGAGACAAAGCCCATTCCCATACCGCCATAGGCTTCAGGCACTGCAATGCTCAGGAAGCCCAGTTCTCCTGCTTTTCGCATGCACTCCTCGGTAAAGGCGTAGTCTTTTTTTTCAAAACGCTCCCAATGGGCCCAAATTTCCCTTTCTACGAATTCTTTGGTGCTCTCGCGCATCATCCTTTGTTCCTCGTTGAGGTCCTCGAGGGTGAAAACATCCTCGCACTGGGTTTCTTTGACGAGGAACTGTCCTCCCCTGAGAATATCTTTTTTCAATGTTTCAGTACTCATGGTCGTATATAATTTGAAGGTGTTCTAATTTAAGAATTCAAAGATCCCGGCGGCGCCCTGTCCCGTTCCCACGCACATGGTAACCAGGCCGTGTTTTCCTTTCATCTTCCTTTTGCGCATCTCGTCAAAGAGCTGGACGGATAATTTGGCTCCGGTACATCCCAGCGGATGTCCCAGGGCAATAGCCCCACCGTTGACGTTGACGATTTCAGGGTTCATGTCGAGTTCCCTGATCACGGCGAGCGACTGGGAAGCAAAGGCCTCATTGAGTTCGATGAGCTCGAGCTCGGACTGTTTCATCCCAGCCTGCTTCAGGGCTTTGGGTACGGCTTTGACCGGACCGATCCCCATGATCCTGGGTTCCACCCCGGCAGCGGCGTAATTCACCAGGCGGGCGATGGGTTCCAGGTTGAGTTCCTTTACCATTGCTTCACTCATTACCAGGACAAAGGCGGCACCGTCACTCATCTGTGAAGAATTCCCGGCGGTGACGCTTCCCCCGGCGGCAAATACCGGTTTCAGTTTCGCCAGAACCTCCAGGGACGTATCGGCCCTCGGCCCTTCATCCTCTTTGACGGTGTAGGTGGTACTTTCCTTTTTACCCTTGGCGTTTACAAAGGTGTGTTCCACTTCAATGGACACGATCTGATCTTCGAACTTGCCTTCCTTCTGGGCTTTCAGGGCCTTCATATGGGAATGGTATGCAAATTCATCCTGGTCTTCGCGGGACACCTTAAATTGCTTGGCTACCGCCTCTGCGGTAAGACCCATTCCCCAGTAGTAGTCTTCATTCCCCTCCTTGGCTACCGAATAGTCGGGAGTAGGCTTGTACCCTCCCATCGGGATGTAACTCATGCTTTCGGCTCCCCCGGCTATGATGCAATCAGCCATCCCTGCCTGGATCTTGGCAGTAGCTATCCCTATGGTCTCCAGGCCAGAAGCGCAGTACCGGTTTACGGTGACCCCGGGAACATCCTCGATCTTCAACCCCATCAGGGAGATGAGGCGAGCCATGTTCAACCCCTGTTCTGCCTCGGGCATCGCATTTCCTACGATCACGTCATCGATCCTCTTTTTGTCTAGCTGGGGCACTTCCTTCATCAGGTACTCAATGGTCTCAGCGGCCAGTTCATCAGGGCGCTTAAAGCGGAACAAACCCCTTGGGGCTTTTCCGACGGCTGTGCGGTATGCTTTTACGATATATGCTGTCTTCATGTCTAGTTTCTAAGGGGTTTACCGGTTTTTAACATATGCTGAATCCTCTCCAGGGTCTTTCTTTCCGTGCAGAGCGACAGGAAGGCTTCCCGTTCCAGGTCGAGCAGGTATTGCTCGCTCACGTAACTCGTTTCTGAAAGGTCTCCACCTGCCATCACATAGGCCAGCTTGTCAGCGATCTTTTTGTCATGCTCTGATATATAGTGTCCGGCCTCCATGGAATCCGTCCCTACCAGGAACATACCCAGGGCCTGTTTCCCCAGGACTTTTACATCTGTCCTTCGGATGGGCTGGGTGTATCCGGCTTCGGCCATAAGCTTGGCATAGGCCTTAGCGGTAGCGATCTGCCGGTCCTTGTTAACCACGACGACATCCTTTCCTTTTTGCAGGATACCCAGGTCATAGGCCTCATAAGCAGAAGTACTTACCTTGGCCATCCCTATGGTCAGGAAGTATTCCTGAAGGACGTTGAGTTCCACATCGTTCTTGCGGAACGTGTCAGAGGCCCTCAGTGCCATTTCCTTGGACCCCCCACCTCCCGGGATCACTCCAACACCGAATTCCACGAGTCCGATATAGGTCTCAGCCGCAGCCACTACTTTGTCTGCGTGAAGGGAGAGCTCACACCCTCCGCCCAGGCACATACCGTGGGGCGCTGCCACAGTGGGGATGGAGGAGTACCGCATGCGCATCATGGTATCCTGGAACATTTTTATAGCCATGTTGAGCTCGTCGTATTCCTGCTCGACCGCCATCATGAAGATCATTCCTATGTTCGCTCCCACGGAGAAATTGGCGGCCTGGTTTCCGACCACCAGCCCCTGGAAATCTTTTTCGGCCAGGTCGATCCCCTTGTTGAGACCGGCCAGCACGTCCCCTCCTATGGTGTTCATCTTGGACTGGAACTCCACATTGAGGATACCGTCGCCGAGGTCTTCGATGACCACCCCGCTGTTGCGGAAGACCTCTTTGGTTTTGCGTATGTTGTCCAGGATGATAAAGGCGTCCTGTCCGGGCACCTTTTCCATAGCTTTTTTCTGAATGTCGTAATAGTAAGTGGCGCCTTCCTTTACGGAGTAGAAGGAAGAGATACCGGCCGACTTCATCTCATTTACCCAGGGGGCCGCTTTCTGACCTTCCGCCTTAATGAGTTCGAGTCCTTTGTCCAGGCCTATGGCGTCCCATATCTGGAAGGGTCCGTGTTCCCAGCCAAACCCTGCTTTCATGGCGTCATCGATCTTGTACAGCTCATCGGAGATCTCGGGGATCCTGTGGGTCACGTATGCGAACAACACCCCGAAACTCTTCCTGTAGAAGTCCCCAGCCTTATCTTTCCCCCCGACGAGGATCTTAAACCGGTCGATCACCTTATCCACCGTCTTGGTCAGCTCCAGAGTGGCGAACTTTGCACTCTTTTTGGAACGGTATTCCATGGTGTTCAGGTCCAGGGTCAGGATCTCACTGCCCCCTTTGGGATCGTTCACTTTTTTGTAAAATCCCTGGCCCGACTTACTCCCATACCACTTATTGTCTGCCATGGTCTTAATGAATTCGGGGAGCTTGAACAACTCATGGCGTTCATCTTTCGGGCAGTTGTCATAGATGCCATTGGCCACGTGCACCAGGGTGTCGAGACCTACCACATCCACAGTACGGAAAGTAGCCGATTTCGGCCTGCCGATCACCGGACCCGTCAGCTTGTCGACCTCCTCAACGGTAAGGTCGAGTTCCTTTACCGCGTGGAACAGGCTCATGATACTGAAAATACCGATGCGGTTCCCGATGAATGCCGGAGTGTCTTTAGCTACCACAGAAGTTTTTCCGAGGAACTGTTCTCCGTATCCATTGAGGAATTCCAACACCTCTGGTTTGGTCTTTGGACCTGGAATGATCTCGAAGAGTTTCAGATACCTCGCGGGGTTAAAAAAGTGCGTGCCGCAGAAATGCTGTTGGAAATCCTCAGACCGGCCCTCACTCATAAAATGTATGGGGATACCGGAAGTGTTGGAGGTGATAAGTGTCCCGGGTTTGCGGTACTTTTCGAGGTTTTCGAACACTTGTTTCTTGATGTCGAGTCGCTCTACCACCACCTCTATGATCCAGTCTACCTGACCCACTTTAGCGATGTCGTCTTCCAGGTTACCTGTAGTGATCCTTTTCGCAAAATCCTGGTTGTAAATAGGAGAAGGTTTGGATTTCAGGGCCGCTGTGAGGGAGTCGTTCACCAGCCGATTGCGTACCGACGGGTCTTTCAGGGTGAGTCCTTTGGCTTTTTCCCTGTCATTCAGTTCGCGGGGTACGATGTCCAGCAAAAGGACCTCCACGCCTATATTGGCAAAATGGCAGGCGATACCGCTGCCCATGATGCCCGATCCGATGACTGCTACTTTTTTGATATGCTTATTCATCCATTCGTTGAGTTAGTTCGTCGTTGATTCGTTTTTAAAGATCTTCTTCTCAGAGACCACCTGGTTGATAGTTTCCATGACCTCAAAGAAAGCTATGAGTTGATCCGCCGATAATTGCTCCCTCACCACTTCGTTAAACCGGAGTACTACATCTTTGGAATCTTTCCTTTTTTCGAGGCCGAAAGGAGTGAGGTAAATGAGTACCCCTCGTCCGTCGTCCGGATTGGGCCTGCGTTCGATCAGCCCTTTCTCCTCCATACTTTTCAGGATTCGAGATAAACTGGTCGCTTCCATTCCCATTTTGGGCCCCAGAGAGGTAGAGGGGGTTCCTTTTTTGGGATCAATGCTCAGGAGGGCAAACCCCACTGCCATGGTCGATCCGAATTTTTTGGCCTCCTCGTTGTACATCCGGGCCACTGACTGCCATGTGGCCCTGAGGGCGTAATCAATTGTTGTCTCTTGCATTAGGTCACGATCTCCTACAAATATACACAAATTTATTATGCACGCATAATAAATTTGTGAAAATAAAGAGAGGTTTCAGGGCTGCTCAGTAGGGATCAACCCGACTGGATGACCTTAAAGACAGGATTGTATGCCGGAGGGGAATACCGCAGATCTTAATGGGCTAGTTATGGCCGTAGATATCGTTATAGAGGGCGATGTATTTCTCCTTGATGATCTTTCGCCTGAGCTTCATGGTGGGGGTGAGGTGCCCGCCTTCAACGGTCCATGGTTCTTTGGTAAGTTTGAAGGCTTTCACTTTTTCCCATTTCGCAAAGTGTTCATTCGCTTCGTCTACCTCTTTCTGAATCCTTTCCTGAACCGCAGGGTCATTTACCAGGTCTGCCGGATTAGAATACTTTTTATTGTGCCTTTTAGCCCATTCACCCAGGAATTCGAAGTTGGGCTGTATCAGTGCGGCGGGCATTTTTTCGCCTTCGCCCACGACCATGACCTGTTCGATGAACCTGCTTTGCTTCAGTCGGTTCTCGAGCAGTTGCGGAGCCACGTATTTCCCGCCTGAGGTCTTGAACATTTCCTTTTTCCGGTCGGTGATCCTCAGGAATCCATCCTCGTCGATCTCTCCTATGTCCCCGGTGTGGAAGTACCCGTCCCTGATCACCTCACCTGTCATTTTGGGATCTTTGTAATACCCCATCATCACATTGGGTCCTTTACAGAGGATTTCCCCGTCTTCGGCTATTTTCACTTCCACCCCTTCGATGATCCGGCCCACGGTGCCGATCTTCCAGCCACCATTCCTCTCGTCGTTCACGGATACCACCGGTGAGGTCTCGGTAAGGCCATAGCCTTCCATCACGGGTATCCCCACGGCGCCAAAGATTCGCGCCAGGCGGGGTTGCAAGGCCGCGCTTCCGGAGACCATCGTTTTGAGGTTCCCCCCGAGCCCTTCCTTCCATTTGCTGAAGATCAATTTCCTCGCAATGCCAAGCCTTTTTTCATACCACCACCCATTGGCCTCATAAGGTTGATATTTCAGGCCCAATTCAACAGCCCAGAAGAAAAGTTTTTTCTTGATACCGGTAAGCTCCGCCCCCTTGGCGATGATCTTGTCATAGACCTTTTCCAACAACCTGGGTACCACGGTCATTACATCGGGTTTGATCTCTTTCAGGTTGTCACTGATCTTTTCCAAATTTTCAGCAAAATAGACATTGATCCCACAATACTGATAGAGGTACAGGATCATCCGTTCAAAAATATGGCAAACCGGCAAAAAGCTCAAGGCCACACCGCCCTGTTCAAAAGGCACCCTGGGTTGACTTGCCAGCAGGTTCGAAACAATATTGTGATGTGTGAGCATGACACCCTTAGGCCTTCCCGTGGTTCCTGAGGTGTAGATCAGGGTGGCGAGGTCCTCCGGCTTTACCTTGCTCTTTCTCAATTCCACCTCCTCCTGCAATACGGTGTCTTCCCCCAGGGATAGCAACTCAGACCAGTGTTTGCATCCGGGAAGTTTGTCGAAGGAATAGATCCCTTTTAGTGAAGGGACCTGATCTTTGATGCTTTGTACTTTGTCCAGTACCTCGGCACAGGAGACAAAACAATAGGTCGATTCCGAGTGGTTCAGGATATAGGCATAATCCTCTTCCGAAATGGTAGGGTATATAGGTACATTCTGGGCCCCAAGCTGCAGGACGGCAATATCCATGATGTTCCATTCCGTCCTGTTGGTCATGGAGATCACCGCGATCTTGTCATTGGCCTCAACCCCGAGCTTGATCAGGGCCCTGCTCACGGTGTTTGCCTGCCGGATGTAACTCTCGGTGGAGGTAGGTGTCCATTCCCCCTCATATTTGGTCACAAAGCAGTTTTCCGATGGAAAATTCTCAAGTTGGTAATATGGGATGTCGAAGAGTCGGGTAATGCTTTGCATAGAGAGACTTTAATGATCTTTGCAAAGTAATAAAAGGGAGCGGGATTTTAAAGTGGGATCGACAAAATCGGGGCCTATAAATCGCCAAATTCTCAAATAGTTGTGATTATGGCCCGTTTCTCCGGTCAGATACTTTCGAAAAAAAGGTGTATTTGAGGTTGGAAATAGGTCGACTTACTGCTTCAACAACCAATTTCTAGCATTTACAAAAGCTTCCAGCCAGGGAGATACCTCATCATCCCTGTCGGGATAATGCGCCCAGTTCCAGGGAAAAATACTCCTCTCAATATGGGGCATGGTAACCAGGTGCCTGCCT
This sequence comes from Muriicola jejuensis, assembly GCF_010671595.1. Classification (GTDB taxonomy): domain Bacteria; phylum Bacteroidota; class Bacteroidia; order Flavobacteriales; family Flavobacteriaceae; genus Muriicola; species Muriicola jejuensis. Next base: position 547,325 of record NZ_JAABOP010000002.1, read on the forward strand.
GAGGGATCGCAAAGCATAGCCGTGTTATAGTCGCTTCCGTTGGGATTGGCAGGGTATTGGGCATATCCATAAGTGGCCACGATCCCGTACCGGTCTGCGGGATAGGGGAGAGAAAACTTACCCTCTCCGTGAGAGATCCATACTCCAAGGGTGGTACCCGCCAGGGCGGATAGCATGACCGAGTTGTTTTTTTCAATGCGTACCGAGGTAAAACCGCTTTCGTGTTTGTGGGAATCGTTATAGGTCATCTTACCGTGAAGGTCGTGTTCCGGGTTGATGAGTTCTAGCTCCATAAACAACTGGCAACCATTACAGATGCCCACTGATAGGGTATCGGGCCTCGAGAAGAAATCCTCCAGGGCCTGCCTGGCCTTTTCATTGTACTTAAAAGCACCGGCCCAACCTTTTGCACTGCCCAGGACATCGGAATTTGAGAACCCTCCTACGGCCCCGATAAACTGGATATCTTCCAGGGTTTCCCTCCCGGCGATCAGGTCGGTCATGTGAACGTCCTTTACGTCAAAACCTGCGAGGTACATGGCATTGGCCATTTCCCTTTCTGAATTGCTCCCCTTTTCCCTGAGGATGGCCGCCTTGGGCCTGCTGCCGTTATTCAGGGGCCGTTTGCCGTCAAATCGGTCGGGAAAACGGTAGATCAGGGGTTGGCGTTGAAAATTTTCGTACCGCTCTTTGGCCAGGTCGCCCGCGGTCTGCCTGGCATCGAGCAGATAGGAGGTCTTGTACCAGGTCCTTCGCTCTTTGTACACATCCAGTTGGAGGATATCTTTCCCGTTGCTGATACTGAGTTCCGGTTTCCGGATCACCGATCCCAGTCGGTGGCATGTAATACCTTGTTTTTCCAGGAATTTTGCAGCCTTTTTACTCCTGGCCTGGAAGACCACACCTGCGGTTTCCGCAAAAAGCAATTTGGTGGTGTCTGTTTCACCCAAAGAAGAAAGGTCGAGTTCCGCTCCGATCTGGTTATCTGCAAAGCACATTTCGAGCAGGGTAGTGATGAGTCCGCCCGAAGCCACGTCGTGTCCCGCCAGGATTTCACCATCACTGATGAGTTCCTGAAGGGCGTTGAAGGCCTTTCGGAAATAGGTGGCATCTTGTATGGTGGGCGACTCCTGACCCACCTTGTTGAGGCTCTGTGCAAAGGAGGAACCCCCCAGGGCAAAGCCATCCTTGCTGAGATTGAGGTAATAGAGATCCCCGCCTTTGGCTTGCAGGACCGGTTCCACTACCTTCCGGATATCGCTGCAGTGTGCTACCGCCGAGATGATCACCGTACCCGGGGCCAGCACTTCCATGTCCTCGTATTTCTGTTTCATGGAGAGGGAGTCCTTTCCCGTGGGCACATTGATCCCGAGGGCGATGGCAAAGTCTGAGACCGCCTGTACGGCTTCGTAAAGCCTGGCGTCCTCCCCGGGATTGCGGCACGGCCACATCCAGTTGGCTGAAAGGGATACGGAATCGAGTCCGTTTTCAAGGGGTGCCCAGACCAAATTGGTCAAGGCTTCTGCTATGCTGTTCCGACTCCCGGCCACAGGATCGATAAGCGCCGAGACGGGAGAATGCCCGATGGAGGTGGCAACACCCTCTATCCCTTTGTAATCCAGTGCCATCACCCCCACGTTGTTCAGGGGAAGCTGGAGGGGGCCGGTACATTGCTGTACGGCAACCCGACCTCCCACACACCGGTCTACCTTATTTGTGAGCCAGTCCTTGCAGGCCACCGCTTCCAGTTGGAGGACATTGGTCAGGTATTCTTTGAAATTCCCAAAATCGTAAGTTGGGTCGCTGTAATTCCGGATCAGGGTCTCATCCGTCATAACGGTCTTTGGGGAACTCCCGAACATGTCGGCCAGTTCCAGATCCATGGGTTTTTCCTTTCTCTTTGCCGAAGTGAAGGTGAACCTGCGGTCACCGGTGGCCACACCTACCTGGTACATGGGGGCGCGTTCCCTCTGTGCGATACGTTCCAGAAAGCTGCAATCCTTTTCTCCTATCACAAGGCCCATCCGTTCCTGTGATTCGTTTCCTATAATCTCTTTGGCGGAAAGGGTCGGGTCTCCGATGGGGAGTTGGTCCATATCGATGAGTCCGCCTGTTTCCTCCACCAGCTCTGAGAGGCAGTTCAGATGCCCCCCGGCTCCATGGTCGTGAATGGAGACCACCGGGTTGGTGTCGTTCTCCACCAGCCCCCGGATGGCATTGGCCGCCCTTTTCTGCATTTCAGGGTTTGATCGTTGTACGGCATTCAGTTCAATGGCGGAACTGAATTCCCCTGTATCCGCGCTCGAAACTGCGGCTCCTCCCATCCCGATCCGGTAGTTATCGCCACCGAGGATCACGATCTTATCGCCTTTTTTCGGTTTCCCTTTAATGGCCTGTGAAGCCTTCCCATAGCCTATTCCTCCGGCCAGCATGATGACCTTGTCGAATGCCAGGACCCTGTCGTGTTCCTCGTGCTCGAAGGTCAGCAATGACCCTGCGATCAGGGGCTGTCCGAATTTGTTCCCGAAGTCGGATGCCCCGTTAGACGCCTTGATCAATATGTCCATAGGCGTCTGGTACAGCCAGCGTCTGGCTTTCACTCCTTTCTCCCATTCCCGTCCCTCTTCCAGGCGGGAATAGGAGGTCATATACACGGCTGTTCCGGCAAGTGGGAGGGAACCTTTTCCTCCTGCAAGTCGGTCCCTGATCTCTCCTCCTGATCCTGTAGCAGCCCCGTTGAAAGGCTCCACGGTGGTCGGGAAATTATGGGTCTCGGCTTTCAGAGAAAGCACGGACTGAAAGGTGGATTCCCGGTAGAAGTCGGGTTTATCCGGCGCCGCAGGGGCGAACTGCACGACCTCGGGACCTTTGACAAAGGCCACGTTGTCCTTGTAAGCAGAGACGATTCCGTTGGGGTGCTTTTCGGATGTTTTTTTTATGAGTTTGAAAAGGGAAGAGGGTTTCTCTTTCCCGTCAATGACGAATACCCCATTAAAGATCTTGTGACGGCAATGCTCGGAATTCACCTGACTGAATCCGAAAACCTCTGAATCCGTAAGTGGCCTGCCCAGTTTTTTAGAGAGATTTTCCAGGTATTCGATCTCCTCATCGCTCAGGGCGAGGCCTTCAGAGGCGTTGTAGGCCGAAATGTCTACAATGGGACGTATGGGTTCCACCTCGACAGCTATCGTGAAGACCTCCTGGGTAAGTCCGTCGTACTTCTGGGAAAGCATGGGATCATAGTCCTTGAAATCCTTCTTAACCGCGTTGAATTCCTCTATCCTTCGGATCCCTTCAATACCCATATTCTGGGTGATCTCCGTGGCATTCGTGCTCCAGGGAGTGACCATCGCAGCCCTGGGACCCACAAAAAAAGCGTCGAGGGACGCCGTTTTCAAAAGAGGCTGATCTCCAAAGAGCCAGCTCAGTTTTTCCGTATCGAGGTCACTTAATTCCCTCTGGACTTCCAACGCGTATACCTTGTGTGCGGGATCCCCGAAAAAATAGATCATGTATGAGGTTTAAACAGGATGATTTGAAGCGACAAATTTACATTAAATCTGCGTGCTTTTGAGCTCCCCTTCTAACAGTTTTCAAGGGAGATTGTTCATTACTTTGAAAGGCGCGCCCTATCCTTTCTTCTGCAGGAGTGCGATGTAGAATCCGTCAAAGCCGGAGGTATGGGCGAAAATGTGCTTTTCTTTCTCCAGGTCGAAGTCGGCTCCCTCGGCACTTTTCAGGAAATGGACTACCTGCTCGGAATTCTCAGCAGGAAGTATGGAACAGGTGGCATAGACCATTTTACCTCCCGGTTTGACCATCTTGCTGTAGTCTGAGAGGAGCTGCCTTTGGGTGTCTGTAATGGTCCCGAGATCCTCCTGCCGCAATTTCCACTTGGCATCAGGATTCCTCCTCAACACTCCCAAACCCGTGCAGGGGGCGTCAATGAGGACCCTGTCTGCGGTTCCGTGAAGTTTTTTGATCGTCTTTGTGGATTCGATGAGCCTGGTCTCCAAATTGTGCACCCCATTTCTGCGGGCACGCCTCTTTAGCTCATGTAACTTCTGGGGGTAGATATCCAGCCCGATGAGTTGCCCTTTATTCTCCATAAGGGCAGCCAGGTGCAGGGATTTACCTCCCGCCCCCGCACAGGCATCGATGACCCGCATACCGGGGGCCACATCCAGCATGGGAGCTACCAGTTGGGAGGAAGCGTCCTGTACTTCAAAAAGTCCTTCCTTGAAGGCCTCGGATGTAAAAACGTTGCTTCGCTCTTTCAACACAAGGGCATTGGGATATCCGGGAACAGGGTCGGATGCTATGCCCTCATCTACCAGGTGCCTCCTCAGGAATGGCAGGCTGGTCTTTAGGGTATTGGTCCTGAGGACCACGGGCGCAGGTTCATTGAGGGCGTGGATCTCCTTCTCCCAAAAAGCTTCCCCAAAGGCTTCCAGCCCCAGAGTATCTAACCAATCGGGGATGGACTCCCGGTACTTTCTGATCTTTGAGAGTTCGTCGAATCGACCCTTGATCCTCCTGGCAGGGGTTTCTTCCAATTGCTTCCAGGAGGGCAGGGGAATACCCCTGAGTACGGCCCATACCGCAAAAAGTCGAAAAAAATTGGCCCGGTCAAAAGGTTCCCTCACTTCTGCGATCTCGGCATACAATCGCTTCCAGCGCACGATGTCATACAGGGTCTCGGCGATAAAACTCCGGTCTCTCGAGCCCCATCTTTTATCTCTTTTCAGGATCTGTTCTACAGCTTTTGACGCATAGACCCCTTCGTTGAAGATCAGGTTCAACCCGTCAACTACTGCAAAGACCAGATTTCTGTGTAAGCGCATGGAAAAAATTTAGACCGCAAAGGTATCGTTTTGGGGAGGAATCCCTTTATTTTTGGTAAAATTATATCGTATGCGCGCCTTCCTCACCTTGTCTCTGGCCATGATGATCATCGGTTGTTCCCAGACCGTCCCCTCAAAACCTTTCAGCAAGGTGGAGATACAGGATCTCTTCAAGGATTCTGTCAGTATCCGCGCTCTGGAAGTCATGGAGGGAAGTGTGGCCTTTGCCGGGACCGGTGGATTTTTTGGGACGGTGGACCTTCATACCGGCCAGATCAGGGCCAAACAGCAGCGCTATGACACCCTCAATCCTGAATTCCGGGCAGTAGGCCACACCGCTTCAGACTTCTTTATGCTGTCTGCAGGGAGGCCGGCCCTACTTTTTAAAACAGGGAATCGTGGCCTCATGGAGTTGGTCTATAAGGAAGATGAAGAAGGTGTTTTTTACGATGCCATGGCGTTCTGGAATGAAAAGGAAGGTCTGGCCGCCGGAGATGAGATGGGGGGATGTTTGTCCCTCCTTATTACCAGGGATGGTGGATCTTCCTGGAAGAAGATTGCCTGTGCAGACCTTCCTGATGCGATCCCGGGGGAAGGAGCCTTTGCCGCCAGTAACACCAACATTGCAATTGTGGGAGACAAGGCCTGGATAGGTACTACGGAAGGGCGAATCTGGTTCACCCCGGACAGAGGCAGGAACTGGGAGGTGTTCACCACGCCTGTTCTCAGTACAGAACCCACTCAAGGGATCTATACCCTGGATTTTTACTCGGATCAATTAGGGGTCGCCATGGGAGGCGATTACACCTTGCCGGACGGCATGGATGCAAACAAGGCACTGACGGAAGACGGGGGCAGGACCTGGAAACTAATCTCGGATGGGAACCTTCCCGGGTATACGAGTTGTGTCCGATTCGTTCCTGGAAGTGAAGGGAATGGAATTGTTGCTGTGTCCTATAATGGGATAGCCTATTCGGCGGACAAGGGAGAGCACTGGAAGAAACTTTCGGATGAACCATTTTATACCCTCAGGTTCGTCAGTGATACGGTCGCCTATGCCGCCGGGAAGTTCAGGATCTCCAGGGTATCCTTCCAATAAAAAAAGGGCAGACAACGTCCGCCCTTTTCCGACTAACAAACGACTCCTAAAAGTCAACCCAAATCTAATTATACGTATACAACCTTGTACGTTCTCCCGAACCTCTGGTAATGAACCCCTTTATAGGCGTAGTATCTCCGTCCCTTTACATAGACCACCCTGTGCCCTTTTGGGAGGGTATTGATGACGATCCCCCGGGGTGCCGCGCAGACAATGTAATTCCTTCCTCTCGCCTTGTACCATACACCGGCCGCAAGGTGATAGCGGATCCCTTTATGGATCACCAGCCTGGGATTGTGGATCGTGGTCACCACGGTTCCGTGTCTGGGATATACCTTTACTACTCGTTGAGCATTTGCGGCACTAAGGGTACCGAATAAGGCTGCGATGATCAAAATAATTCTAAGCTTTTTCATAACGGTTTTTTTAATGGGTTATATCTCTAAGACTGAAGAAGTGGCCCTGGGTTTAATAGAAAAAGGGGCTGATCGCCCCTTTTTTCCTGCTTTTTATCGAATCGGGTTTACTGCCCTCTCTGACGGATCTGTTGCAGCAACCTTTTCTTGAAATCGTCCTCGGCCTTGATCAGCAGGAAGGTCTTCCTGGCCGAGATCAGATTCGCCATCCTCTTCAGGAAGGCTGTGTTCTTGCGGTTGCGTTCCTCCTGTAATTCGAGGTAGTCATCCATCAGATTTTGTATCTGCTGGTCAGACATGCTCCGGAAGTTCTGAAGCTTGTTGCGTATCTCGTCCCTTTCTCTTAGCCTAAGGGCTTCCAGGGCATCTTCGTGTTCGTTGTACACAGGCCAGAATACGGCAGCCTCATCGCTGGTCAGGCTAAGCCTTTCGGTGATAAAGGCGATCTTCAGGGATTTGATCTTGTCCATACCCGACCCGCTCTGGGCAAAGGCCAGGCCGCCACAGAGGAGTAGGACCACTGTTATGAGTTTACTGAAATTCTTCATGTGTGTCGATATTTAATTCTTCCAAATCGTCAATGGTATCTTCGAGGTAATCGAGTATCTCCTGGTTTTCCACCCCTGACTCCATGAAATCACCTATTTCAAGCTCTGTGACCGGTAATACTTCGGCGATCTCATAGGTACTGAGTTCCAGATCGCGTGATTCTATGTATCGCGTGATCTCAGCCTGCGCCAGATCGTCAAAAGAGAGATCGGGATCGGTATTCCTGACCAGGCCTATGACTAGCACGAAGAGGACGGCTATGGCCGCCGCTGCGTACAGATAAGGTCTATAGCCTCTCAGGGGGATAACACGGGCTTCCTTTTGCAGGGTTTTATCCAGGATCTCCTTTTCCACCTTTTCGAAATAACCATCAGGCACCTTAAACCCTTCCTGCTCAGGCATCACGGCCTTATCCTCTTCATCCAATTTATTAAGGATGCGGTCAGACAGGCCCTCGAAGTATCCCGGGGGTGTTTTAAAACTGTTCTTTTTAGGTATCTCTTTCATGGTTCAGGTATCACAATGTGTTCTGTCTGTGTTTTAATCGGCCTTTAAAAAGGCCTCTATCTTTTTCGTGGCCAGGTGGTAGGAAGCTTTCAGGCCTCCTATAGAGGTGTCCAGAATTTCAGCGATCTCTTCGTACTTCATTTCTTCGTAATACTTCATATTAAAGACCAGTTTTTGTTTCTCAGGCAGTCTGGCTATGGCCTGCTGCAACTTCAACTGAATGGCATCCCCTTCAAAATAGACATCCGCCTGAAGGTTATCCGCCTTTCGCTCGATCAGTTCATCACTGCTAACCCCCAGTTTCCTTGATTTGTTCTTGAGGAAACTCAGCGCCTCGTTGGTGCCTATCCGGTACATCCAGGAGTACAATTTGCTGTCTCCCTTGAATTTCTCGATATTCCTGAAGACCTTGATAAAGGTATTCTGCAAGACGTCATCGGCATCGTCGTGGTCCAGGACTATCCTCCGGATGTGCCAGTACAGGCGTTCCTTATAGGTGTTGATAAGCACCTCAAAAGCCTTTGCCTGGGTCTCCTTTTGCTTTAGTTCTCGAACTAAGGTTTCTTCAGCGATCAAAGTTAGTCTGTTATTTCCCTAAGACGGTTTTTTGCGGCAATGGTTTAATCTGCAGCTCGTTCAACGATAAAATTAACCATTTTAATTCCGATTTCGCGGATGTTCGCGCCTATCCTCAATCAAAGGATTGCATAGCCACCAGTTTGTGGTAGATCCCTTTTCGGGCCATGAGCGTTTCATGAGTACCAGTCTCCAGGATCTCTCCTTTCTCCAAGACCACAATGGTATCCGCTTTCTGTATGGTGGAGAGCCTGTGGGCGATGACCAGAGAAGTCCTGTTGGCCATCAGTTTTTCCAGGGCATCCTGTACCAGGCGTTCACTTTCTGTGTCGAGTGCAGAGGTAGCCTCGTCCAGGATCATAATAGGCGGATTCTTCAATACGGCGCGTGCGATGGAGAGCCTTTGTTTCTGTCCCCCGCTCAGTTTGTTCCCGCTGTCCCCTATATTGGTGTCATATCCCATGGGCAGCTGGGTGATGAATTCATGGGCATTGGCGATCCTGGCTGCCTCTGCGATCTCTTCGTCCGTAGCATTTTCCTTACCCAGGGCGATGTTGTTGCGCACCGTATCATTGAACAGGATGGATTCCTGGGTCACGAGTCCCATAAGACCCCTGAGCACTTTTTTGGACAGCTGTTTGATATTGACCCCGTCTATGCGGATCTCCCCTTTATCCACATCGTAAAAACGGGTGACCAGGTTGGCGATCGTACTTTTTCCACTTCCCGATTGCCCTACCAGGGCCACGGTCTTCCCCTTGGGTACTTCCAGGCTGAAATCCCGAAGGACCCAATCCTCTTCGTACTTAAAGGAGATATTTTCCAGGGTGATGGCCGATTGGAATTCGAGTTCCTGAACGGCGTTTTCGGCATCCCTGATGGGGTTTTCCGTTTCCAGGATCTCCAGGACACGCTCTGCGGCAGCATTCCCTTTTTTTACCCCATAGGACGCCTTGCTGATAGCCTTGGCCGGGGTGAGGATGTTATAGGCCAGTCCCATGTAGGCGATAAAGGAGGATGCATCCAGGGTCTTGTCTACCAGCACCATCTTCCCCCCGAACCACAAGAGCACACCAATTACCACAATCCCTAAGAACTCACTGCTTGGGGAGGCTAGGTTTTGTCTGTTCAGAAGGGTATTTGAAAATCGGAAAAAGCGTTCCGTAGACGCGCTGAATACTTTATAGAACCGGGACTCTGCGTTAAAGGCCTTGATCACCCTCAGCCCCCCCAGGGTCTCTTCCACGATCGAGAGGAATTCGCCCTGTTCCTTTTGTACCCGGTCCGATTTCTTTTTCAGGGATTTCCCGATGCGGGAGATGATCATCCCTGCTACAGGTATGAAGATAAATACGAAGATGGTCAGTTTCGCACTGAGGGAGAACATGAAAATAATCGTAAACAGGATGGTGAGGGGTTCTCTGACCAGCAGTTCCAGGATGGAGAGGAAGGAGTGCTGTATTTCCAGTACATCCGAGGTGATCCGGGCAATCACATCCCCTTTGCGTTTTTCTGAATAAAAGGCGATGGGCAGGTCGGTGATCTTCCTGTACATCGTATTCCGGATATCCTTCAGCACTCCATTCCTCAAAAAGGTGATAAAGTACATGGCCAGGTAATTGAATAGGTTCTTCAACAGGAAAAGTACCAGCACGAGGCCGATCACAATTACCAGGGCCTGCATTTTGTCCGATTCTGCATAGGCGGTAAGGCGGTAGCTCAGGTAGTCATTAAAGTATTCCTTGATACTCCCGAGCCCGGTGTAGACCGGTTCACGATATACCTTGTCGGTTTGCTCGAAAAGCACATTCAGCATGGGTATCAAAGCCACAAAAGAAAGGGCACTGAACAGGGCATACAGGATGTTAAAAAAGATATTGAGAAATGCATATCTCTTATAAGGCTCGGCAAAGCGCAGGATCTTTCTGAAGTAGTTCATCAATCCAGGTTCAGTTCTTGCAGGATGCGGGACAATTTCTGGTCCAGAGCTTCATTGACCTTTTTGAAATCCCCTGCTTTATTAAGTTTGGCATTTACGGAAAAATAGAATTTGATCTTGGGTTCCGTACCGCTGGGCCTTGCTGCCATGCGGGTGCCGTCTGCTGTAGTGTAGATCAGCACGTTCGACTTCGGCAGGTCTATGGCCGTTACCTTTCCCGATCTCAGGTCAGTGGAGGTGGAAGTATTGTAATCATCGACCGTGATCACCTCAGATCCGTCCAGGGATTTGACAGGGTTCTCCTTGTAGTCCTGCATCATTTGCCTGATCTCTTCGGCCCCTGAGATCCCTTTTTTGGTAAGAGAGACCAGTTTTTCCTTGTAAAACCCGAAGTCGACATAGCAATTGATCAGTTCCTCGTAAAAGGAACTACCGCCTGCCTTGGCCATGGCGCCAATTTCACAGGCCAGGAGGGTGGAGGTCACGGCATCCTTGTCGCGAACAAAATCCCCTACCATAAACCCAAAGCTTTCCTCACCCCCGCCAATAAAATGCTGGTCGGGGAAATCAACGATCATTTTGGCGATCCATTTAAAGCCGGTCAGGGAGACCTTACATTCCACCCCATAGGTTGCAGCCAGATCCTGCATCATGGGCGTGGATACGATGGTGGAGGCGATGAACTCATTTCCCCGGAACCCATTTTTCTTGTGCTGATCCAGCAGGAATTTGGTCATCAACAGCATGGTCTGGTTCCCGTTCAGCAATTCCATATCGCCTTCCAGGTTCCTAACGGCGATCCCGAGCCGGTCACTGTCCGGGTCGGTCCCCACCACCATATCGGCCCCGATCTCCTCAGCCTTCTTCATGGCCAGGGTGAGGGCCTCAGGTTCCTCCGGGTTAGGGGAGACCACGGTAGGGAAATCCCCATCCGGTTTGGCCTGCTCTTCAATGATAGTCACTTTTTTATACCCGGCTCTCTCGAGTACTTCGGGTATGGCCGTGATGGACGTACCGTGCAGGGAGGTAAAGACGATAGAGAAATCATCCTTTCCCGGGGCGTTGTAGCTCCCGTTCTTTACGGAAGCTTTTATGAAGGCCGCATCGACCTCCTTATCGATCAGTTCAATATAGGTCTCATCCGCCTCGAACTTCACATCTTCTATCGTGAGTCGGTTGATCTCCCCAATGATCTCCTTGTCCTGAGGGGGGACGATCTGCCCGCCATCGGTCCAATACACCTTGTATCCATTGTATTCCGGCGGGTTGTGGGAGGCTGTAAGCACAACCCCGGCATGGCATCCCAAATGACGCACGGCAAAGGAAAGTTCAGGGGTGGTCCTGAGCTCTGAGAAGAGATATACCTTAATCTTATTGGCTGAAAATACTTCGGCAACGGTCCGGGCGAGGGTATCGCTGTTGTGACGGCAATCATAGGCGATCACCACTTTCAATACCTCCCCGGGATACACCTTGTGTAGGTAGTTGCTCAGGCCTTGAGTGCTCTTGCCCAGGGTGTATTTGTTGATCCTGTTGGTTCCTGCTCCCATGATCCCGCGCATGCCCCCTGTACCGAATTCCATATTCTTGTAGAAGCGATCCTTGAGTTCCTCGGGATCGTTCTCAATAAGGTGCTGAATCTCTTTCTTTACGGCCGGATCGAAAAAGTCGGTCAGCCATGTCTTGGCGGTTGAGAGGATATCATTCATGGAAACTGCGTTGGATAACCGTGTAAATTTAAGAAGAATATTCCTGAACCTTTGGGGCGAGGTTGATTTCCCCGGAAATCGTATACCTGGGTTCGTTCTTTCTGGACCGCACCATGATCTCGCCCAGGAAACCTGCAAGGAAGAACTGGGTGCCAATGATCATAGAAGTAAGGGCTATGTAGAATTGAGGCCTCTCGCTCAGCAACCGTCCTGTGGGGTTTATAAAGAGCTTATCGATCCCCAGGTAGAGGGCAAATCCGGAGCCAATAATGAACATAAGGACCCCCAGTGCTCCGAAAAGGTGCATGGGCCTTTTCCCGAATTTGGAGACGAACCAGATGGTGATCAGGTCCAGGAATCCGTTGATAAAGCGGTCTGCCCCAAATTTGGTCTTTCCGAATTTACGGGCCTGGTGTTGCACCACCTTTTCGCCTATTTTCGAAAATCCGGCATTCTTTGCCAGTACCGGGATATAGCGGTGCATTTCCCCGCTCACTTCAATGGTCTTGATAACCTCCCGGCGGAAGGCTTTGAGCCCGCAATTGAAATCGTGGAGATTTACCCCAGACGTCTTTCGGGCCGCCCAGTTGAAGAGTTTTGAGGGGATGTTTTTGGTAAGGGCATGATCATAGCGTTTCTTTTTCCAGCCGGATACCAGGTCGTACGGTCCCTCTTCGATCAGCCTCACTAGTTCGGGGATCTCTTCGGGGTTGTCCTGGAGGTCGGCGTCCATGGTGATCACGATATCACCCGTAGCCTGCCTGAAACCCGCGTGCAGTGCCTGGGACTTTCCGAAGTTCTTCAGGAAGCGGATACCTTTTACCTGTTCGTGTTCGGCCGCCAGGCGGGTTATGGTCTCCCAGGACCCGTCCGTACTGCCGTCATCTATAAAGATGATCTCGTATAAAAAACGATTGGATTGCATCACCGATGCAATCCAATCGTGTAATTCCTCGAGGGACTCTTGTTCGTTCAGTAAAGGAATGACAATGGATAAGCTCATGGAGTATCGTTGCTTCTTCCTTTCAAAAATACAACAATCCTTTTAATGGAGGATCTAGGATTTTTTAAGGATCAGACCACCTATCAACCCGATTATAAGACCCTGGATCACGCTTGCGATCAGGATAAAGGGATAGGAGATCCAGAAATAGTCGATCGTACCTTGGTATTGTTGTTCTATCTGGGCTGCTGTCATCACCCCGGCTTCCTCTGCGGCTGCTTTCGTGTTCTCGGCTATTTTTGTAATAAAATCAGTATCCAGGACATTGGCCAGTAAGATCAGGTATACAATATAGATTACACCGGATACCAGGCAAATACCGATCCCCATTTTGATGGCCTGCCCCAGGGATAGCAATCCTCCATTGGCCTTTCTGAAATTGATCAAAGCCCAGATAACAATGGCTACTGCCAGTACGATTCCGATCACGGTATTGCTCGTGTCCTGGGAAGTATGGGCATCCATAGAATAGAGCATTAGGCCGAAAACCACACTAACGGCACCCAGGATCAGGCCGTAATTGAGTGAGAATTTTCCAATTTTAGGTTGAGTTTGTTCCATTTCGCTGATTGTTTTAATGGTTAATTGACTAGTTAGTGGATAAAAATAGCATTTTGTTACACCTCCAAGGTACAATTTTTAAGAAGGATTTTGTGCTTCTTTTTGCGCTATGCTAAAAAAAATAATTACATTTGCAGCCTGAAAATTGAAGACCGTATTGCGATGAAAAAAGGTATACATCCGGAAAATTACAGAATGGTAGCATTCAAGGACATGTCTAATGAGGATGTGTTCATCACCAAATCGACCGCCGAGACGAAAGAAACCCTCGAGGTGGACGGGGTTGAATACCCCCTGATAAAGCTGGAGATCTCCAGAACGTCCCACCCGTTCTACACCGGGAAGGCCAAACTGGTCGACACCGCAGGTAGGATCGACAAGTTCAAGAACAAGTACCAGAAATTCAAGAAGTAATTCCGGGAAATCGCACTCTTGTCCGAAAAAACAGGAGTTCATCATAAACAAACGCCTCCGATCCTTATCGGGGGCGTTATTTTTTTACTTTTGAATTAAAATTCACAGGCATGAATTACGTACTGTTCGACAGTGAAGTAAGAACCTCCCTCCTCCCATTTACCTTTACCAGGCCGGTGGGGGAAATCCGGATCGGGATCCTCACCCTGAGGGAGAAATGGGAAAGACACCTTCGTTCCGAAACTTCTTACCTGGCAGAGGAATACCTTCAAATCAAGTATCCCTTAAAGAGCGGTACAGACAACCTTATTATAGATCCGTCATTTTTACCTTCCGCAGAACTGGTGTCTGCCCTTGGGAATCTCCCACCCGAAACGGCCCTGTTCCGGGAGAAAGCCCTGGTGGCGTACCGGTCTGCAGCGCCCAGATCCAATGATGAAATACAGAAACTGCGGGCGATATCCTGCGAAGTGGAACCCATCAGGATCACGCATACCTGGGATATCTTTTCCCTCAATGGAATAGCCCTGCAACAGGATTTCGACCTGATCACAAAAGGGAGGAAAAGCGCTCCTATCCCTGCCTCTAACCGGGTGATCCGGCCTGATAATATTTTCCTGGAGGAAGGGGCCAGGGTAGAATTTAGTATCCTCAACGCCACCGAAGGCCCGATCTACCTCGGAAAGGATTCTGAGATCATGGAAGGGAATATGATTCGGGGAGCTTTCGCCCTCTGTGAACACGCCGTTGTAAAAATGGGTGCCAAGATCTACGGGGCAACGACCGTAGGACCCTATGGGAAGGTCTGTGGGGAGATCAACAACTCCGTCATCTTCGGGTATTCGAGCAAGGGGCATGACGGGTACCTCGGGAACTCCGTGCTCGGGGAATGGTGCAATATTGGGGCGGATTCCAACAACTCCAACCTCAAGAACAACTATGCGAAAGTGAGACTTTGGAATTACGCTACGGAGCGGTTCGACCAGACCGGCCTGCAGTTCTGTGGCCTGATGATGGGCGACCACAGCAAGACCGCCATCAATACCATGTTCAATACGGGAACGGTGATAGGGGTGAACTGTAATATCTACACCCCGGGTTTCCCGCGGAATTTTGTGCCCAGTTTCAGCTGGGGTGGAGCCACCGGGTTTTCAACCTATCAGACCTCGAAAGCCTTTGAAGCTGCCAAAGTGATGATGGCCCGGAGGGGACGTACCTTTGATGAAAAGGAGGCGGCTATCCTGGAACACGTTTTTGAGATCACTAAAAAGTGGCGTAAGTATTAGGTGCTGAGTGCACTACAGCCGTACTTTTTTTTCAGACCGGAAACAAAACTGTATCTTTGCCACCCGTTGTTCAGGCATGGCGATCATGAAAAAGAAAGTTGGTTTTTACACCCTGGGATGTAAGCTCAATTACTCGGAAACCTCCACCATTGCGCGGAGTTTCACCAGTTCGGGCTATGAACAGGTCGATTTCGAGGAGCGGGCAGACATCTACGTGATCAACACCTGTTCGGTTACGGAAAACGCCGACAAGCGTTTTAAGACCATAGTGAAGAAAGCCCAGAATCTCAATCCGCATGCCTTCCTGATCGCTATAGGCTGTTATGCTCAGCTCAAGCCCGAAGAACTGGCGGCTGTGGATGGGGTAGACCTGGTCCTCGGTGCCACGGAAAAGTTTAAGATCACTGATTACCTTACGGATCTGAGTAAGAATGACCGGGGGGAGGTACATTCCTGCGAGATTCAGGAAGCTGATTTTTACGTTGGCAGTTATTCCCTGGGCGACCGCACCAGGGCCTTCCTGAAAGTGCAGGACGGTTGTGATTACAAGTGCAGCTACTGTACCATCCCACTGGCCAGGGGGATCTCCAGAAGTGATACCCTGGAGAATGTACTGAAAAACGCTGGGGAGATCGCTGCCCAGGGCGTAAAGGAGATCGTCCTTACAGGGGTGAACATCGGAGATTACGGGAAGGGAGAATACGGCAATAAGAAACACGAACACACATTTTACGAACTTGTCCAGGCGCTCGACAGGGTGGAGGGGGTAGAGCGATTGCGCATTTCCTCTATCGAGCCCAACCTTTTAAAGGATGAGACCATAATCTTCGTGGCCGGTTCCCGGACCTTTGTACCCCATTTCCACATTCCATTGCAGAGCGGGAGCAATGCCGTGCTGAAGCGAATGAGACGCAGATATCTGCGCGAACTATACGAGGAGCGTGTGGCAACGGTCAGAAGGACCATGCCTCATGCCTGTATCGGAGTGGATGTCATCGTGGGATTTCCCGGTGAAACCGAGGAGGAATTCCTGGAGACCTATCATTTTCTAAACGAACTCGACATCTCCTACCTCCATGTGTTTACCTATTCGGAACGGGCCCATACCGAAGCCGAAAAGATGCCGGATCCGGTACCTGCAAAGGTCCGGAACAAGAGAAGCAAGATGTTGAGAGGCCTATCCGTTAAAAAAAGGAGGGCGTTTTATGAGAGTCAGCTTGGCACCTGCCGAACCGTACTCTTCGAGGGGGAGAACAAGGAGGGGTATATCCACGGGTTCACGGAGAACTACGTAAAGGTAAAGACTCCGTGGGATCCAGCCCTGGTAAATACCCTGCACCGGGTAGAACTCACCCGCATTGACGAGGATGGGCTGGTGAGGTTTGATTTTGTTTCCGAAAAGGTAACGGCATAAAAAAACCCCCGGTGTGGAGGTTTATGCTTTCAGATCCGGATGCCGACCGGCAACATTTCCTTATACTGCCTGTTCTTTCTCAGAAAACCGGCGATCTGCGGACTGGTAGGTACCACCCTCAGGTTCTTCTCCTGAATATGGTGCAGCACTGACTTTATGAATTCCTCGTGGAACCCATCCGAGGAGATTTCCTCTGGTATAACCAGCTTGGTAAGGAAAACCTTTCTTTCCTGTGACGAATATTCGATCTTTGCCAGATGACCGTCAACCCTTGTCTCGAATTGTCGCAAGAAACTGTTGTCGTTAATGACTATTTGATTCATATAGTTAGTTTTATTATGGTTTCAGACAAAAAAATTACGAGTAATTCGTAATCTGTTTAAGCTGCAATAAAAGAAGGCAAATGAGTTTTGGAATACCCATTTCCAAAAAAGACGGACAACAAAAGTAGTGAAAAAAATGCTAAATTCCTAAGAAATATGATGTTCGGTATAAGATGAGGGAGCGCAAGATACATGTATACATGATGCCAGGAATGGCTGCTAATAAAAGTATCTTCAAGAATATAAGCCTGCCGGAGGATCGGTTTCAGGTTCACCTGCTCGAATGGTTTGTCCCGGAGAAAGGAATGTCCCTGCAAGAGTACGCCTGTAAGATGAACGAACAGATAGGGGAAAAGGATCCCGTCCTGATCGGCGTTTCCTTTGGAGGGATGCTCGTGCAGGAGATGGCCAGGCATATGCCGGTAAAAAAGGTAATCATCATCTCCAGTGTTAAAATGAAATCAGAAATGCCCAGGCGTCTTGTTTTTGCGAAGTATACGCGCATCCATAAACTCCTCCCTACCGGCCTGGTGAACAACCTCGATCTCCTGGCCAAATACGCCTTTGGGGAAACGGTTTCGAAGCGACTCGACCTGTACAGGGAATACCTGGAGGTGAAGGACAAATACTATCTGGACTGGTCCATTGACCAGATCGTAAACTGGTCACAGACCTCATTCGATCCTTCGGTCATACACATACACGGGGAAAAGGATGCGGTCTTCCCCAGACAGTATATCAAGGACTGCATACCCGTCAAAAATGGCACCCATACCATGATCATTCACAGGTATAAATGGTTCAATGAACGTTTACCTGCAATTATTTTGGCTTGAGGAAGTTCTTTATTTATACCTTTGGGTAGCTTCAAAAAACAAAACCATGAAAATCATAAAATCTATCCTGATGATATTCGGTGTGCTCTTTATAGGCAGCACCCTGATCTTTGCCGTACAACAGGGACATCTTTCCTATACCCCTGAGAAACCGGATGCCGTAGTTGTGAATTCCGATAAAAGCGTTGCAGAGGAGTACCGGATAACGGCGATAGAGATCCCGTCCGACCTTAATTTTGCAGGGGAGAAAGTTCCTCAGGACGATCCCGAGATCATGGAAAGGATAGACCGGGAGTTTCTGGTGAACACCTACTGGCAGTCCAATGCGGTGCTGTTGTTGAAGCGGGCCAACAAATACTTTCCCGTCATAGAGCCCATCCTGGCAAAGAATGGCATCCCGGACGATTTCAAATACCTCGCAGTAGCCGAGAGCGGGTTGCAGAACGTGGTTTCACCTGCGGGTGCCGCCGGGTTCTGGCAGATCATGAAGGCAACCGGGAAGGAATACGGTTTGGAGGTGAATGCTAACGTAGATGAGCGTTACCACCTGGGGATGGCTACTCAACTGGCCTGTGAGTACCTCAAGCGGAACAAGGAGAAATTCGGCAGCTGGACCCTGGCTGCAGCCTCCTACAATGCCGGTGCCGGGGCGATCGACAAATATATGGGCATCCAACAGGAAACCGATTATTACGACTTACTGCTCGGGGATGAGACGGGGCGTTATGTCTTTCGCATCCTGGCGATCAAGGAGATCCTGACCCATCCTGAAAAATATGGCTTTGAACTGGGGAAGGAAGATCTGTATGAAACCGTTCCCACTTTTGACGTAAAGGTGAATAAACCCGTGGAGGATTTTGCCACTTTCGCCAAAGAGTACAACATCAACTACAAGATTTTGAAGCGTCATAATCCCTGGCTGAGGGAACCGCACCTGAACAATGCCTCAGGAAAAGAATATACCATTGAGATCCCAGAGAAGGGGTATTATTCCGTGTCCCGCTAAGGTCAGATCTTTTTCATCTGCTGCTGCATCATCTTGATCTGTTCGGCCAGCATATTGTTCTTGTCCAGTTTCTTGGCTTCCTGCAGGAGGGTAGTAGCCTCCCTTTTTCTGCGCTTTTGCATGGCGATACCCGCCAGGCTCAATTTGGCCATGGCCAGATCATAGTCCATGTTGAGTCCCAGTTTCAGTGCCTTGCGGAAGTATTTTTCGGCCTGGGTGAGATTCTTTTGTGAATAGATGATACCGAACAGGTAATGGTAATACCCTTGTTGTTTTGTCGTCAGGGCTGCCTCCGGGTTTTTGATCTTCTCCAACCACTTTTCTGTCCCGTCCATATCCTGTTTCCTCATCCTCAGGAAAGCCAGCAGGATGATTTCGTTCCTGAAATACAGAAAGACAAAGATCAGGGAAAGCAGGATGAGAAAGATCCCATTCCCTATATACCCTTCCACAAATTGGTAGATGGCATATGCCACGATGGCGGCCGTGATGACCAGCTTGATATTTTTATTGAACATAGAGCTATTGGATTAATTCATAGGTTATGGTTGAAGTGATGGTCGTGGGGATCTTCTGATCTCCCATCTGTGCCAGGGTGGAATATCCCCTGGTGACCCCATTCACTCTCATCTTCAGTATAAATCCGGATTTCTTATCCGTGGTGACCCGCGTGTTTTGTGTGCCGTCCAGAACCATAGTAGTAGCAGGCTCCTCTATCTTCACCAGGATATTTGCGATTCCGCTGATGGATACATTTTTAGTGTTTACGGAATCCAGCTTCCAGAGGGTCTCGGCCTTTAGTTTGCCGCTGTAAGAATTCTTCCAGGTGTCGCCCACTTTGATGTTCCTGTCCGGATATATAAATGTCATTTGCTCGTAGCTTTCGGACATAGCCTTTGATCCAAATTCATTCTTAAGGGAAGACCGTAGCATGTTTACCGCAAAGGCTTCCTGCAATCCTGAAGCCCTGACCATCTTGGCGACAATACTGTCGCCTCCTTTGACCTCGAGGATGTCACCGTTGGACTTCATCACGAGGTGGACAGGTTCGTTGAGCAGGCTGTGAAAGATACGGGACTGCACGTTCTCCGGGTCGAGTTCACGGGCATTGACATTGAGGACCTCTCCCTGCATACTGGAAGTCATCTTCATCCAGAGGTCGCGAAAGGTGATGTCGATAGCATAGATATCTTCTGTCTTGCCGGTTACCTTGAATTCCAGGGTCCCGCTAATATCATTGGTCACCTCGTGAGAGGCGCCGTCGATCTCCTGCACAATGTCTTGCCTGGCCACCTGTCTGATCTGAAAGACATCACCCTTCTTAAGGTTGTACTGTAGTTTTTCCTGCCCGTTGCAAAAAGGCATGAATCCCAAAAGAAGGATGGAAAATATGAAGGTTTTCAAGTGCATGTATCCTCTGTTCTCTCTTGCGGCAAAAGTACTAAAAACTATCCTAAATATTTTTCAAATCGATTTGGCAAAGAAAAAACTCTTCGTATATTTGCGCCCAGATTTTGAGAAGGAGCGGAGTCTCGTACTCTGCACAAAAAAAGACAAGCATGAAAAGGACATTTCAACCGTCAAAGCGCAAGCGAAGGAACAAACACGGATTCAGGGAGCGTATGGCATCAGCCAACGGAAGGAAGGTTCTTGCCAGCCGGAGAGCGAAGGGAAGAAAGAAATTAACCGTATCCTCTGAGCCCCGTCACAAAAAGTAAATGATTGAAAACTAGCGATATAAAGGTGTTACTTTTTTAAAGTAGCACCTTTTTTTTGCGCGATAAAATCAGAGTAAAACCACGCACAAATCAAAAGAACACTATGCCAAAAAGAGAAGATCTCAAATCGATATTGATCATTGGTTCCGGTCCCATCATCATCGGACAGGCCTGCGAATTTGACTACTCCGGATCACAGGCGCTCAGGTCGCTCAGAGAGGACGGGATTGAGACCATCCTCATCAACAGCAACCCGGCCACCATCATGACTGATCCTTCTATGGCCGATCATATCTATCTTCTCCCCCTGACTACAAAATCCATCATCGAGGTCCTGAAGAAACACCCCAATGTCGATGCCGTGCTGCCGACCATGGGTGGGCAGACCGCCCTGAACCTCTGCATCGAGGCCGGGGACAAAGGAATATGGGATGATTTCGGCGTGGAGATCATCGGAGTAGACATCGATGCGATCAACATTACCGAGGACCGGGAAAAGTTCCGAAAACTCATGGAACAAATAGGGGTGGGAATGGCCCCTCAAGCCACGGCCACTTCCTTCCTCAAGGGAAAAGAGATCGCACAGAAATTCGGCTTCCCACTCGTGATCAGGGCCTCTTATACCCTGGGAGGGGCCGGAGCCTCCATAGTGTACAAGCCGGAGAATTTTGACGAATTGCTCAGCCGGGGCCTGGAAGTATCCCCCATTCACGAGGTCATGATCGACAAGGCGCTGATGGGGTGGAAGGAATACGAACTGGAACTCCTGCGCGACAAGAATGACAATGTCGTCATCATCTGTACTATAGAGAACATGGACCCCATGGGGATCCATACCGGGGATTCCATTACCGTGGCCCCAGCGATGACCTTATCTGACCGTACCTTCCAGCGCATGCGCGACATGGCCATCAAGATGATGAGAAGCATTGGTGATTTTGCGGGAGGATGCAATGTTCAGTTCGCTGTGAGCCCGGATGAGAAAGAAGACATCATCGCCATAGAGATCAACCCGAGGGTTTCGAGATCCTCTGCCCTGGCATCCAAGGCTACCGGTTATCCGATCGCAAAGGTGGCCGCAAAGCTGGCCATTGGGTACTCCCTCGATGAATTGGAGAACCAGATCACCAAGTCGACCTCCGCCCTTTTCGAACCCACCCTGGACTATGTCATCGTAAAGATCCCGAGATGGAACTTCGACAAGTTTGAGGGATCAGACCGTACGCTGGGTCTGCAGATGAAGTCGGTCGGGGAGGTCATGGGAATCGGACGGTCCTTCCAGGAAGCACTGCACAAAGCTACCCAGTCCCTTGAGATCAAGAGAAACGGTCTGGGGGCAGACGGAAAGGGGTATACGAACTATGACCAGATCATCAGCAAGCTTACCATTCCCAGCTGGGATCGCGTCTTTGTCATCTATGACGCCATACAGCTCGGAATCCCGCTGAGCAGGATACACGAAATCACCAAGATCGATATGTGGTTCCTCAAACAATACGAAGAGCTGCATTTCCTGGAACAGGAGATCTCAAAACACAATATCGAAAGCCTGCCCAAAGACCTCCTGCTGGAGGCCAAACAGAAAGGGTTTGCCGACCGTCAGATCGCGCATATGCTCGACTGCTATGAGAGTGAGGTTCATAAGAAGAGAAGCCTGCTCGGGATCAACCGGGTTTACAAACTGGTAGACACCTGCGCGGCAGAGTTCAAGGCCATGACACCCTACTATTACTCCACTTTTGAAGAGGAGGTGGAGACCCCAGAAGGCGAACGCTATGTGACCAATGACAGTGAAGTGACCGACCGCAAGAAGATCGTGGTGCTGGGATCCGGACCCAACCGGATCGGCCAGGGTATTGAATTCGATTACTGCTGCGTACACGGGGTGCTGGCCGCTGCAGAATGTGGATATGAAACCATCATGATCAACTGTAACCCGGAAACGGTTTCCACGGATTTCGATACGGCAGACAAGCTGTATTTCGAGCCTGTCTTCTGGGAGCATATCTATGACATCATCCTGCACGAGAAACCGGAAGGGGTGATCGTACAACTGGGAGGTCAGACCGCCCTTAAACTGGCGGAAAAACTAGACAAGTACGGTATCAAGATCATGGGGACCAGCTTTAAGTCGCTCGACCTTGCGGAAGACCGCGGCAGCTTTTCCCGCCTGCTGAAAGACAACAATATACCTTACCCGCAATTCGGGGTGGCAGAGAGCGCAGACGAGGCCTTGGAGTTGTCTAAAGAACTCAATTTCCCACTTCTGGTGAGGCCTTCATACGTCCTCGGAGGGCAGGGAATGAAGATTGTGATCAACAAGGAGGAACTCGAAGAGCACGTCGTGGACCTCCTGCAAAAGATTCCGAATAATAAATTGCTGCTAGACCATTATCTCGATGGAGCCATAGAAGCAGAGGCAGACGCCATCTGTGATGGAAAGGACGTGTACATCATCGGTATAATGGAACACATAGAACCCTGCGGGATCCACTCGGGCGACTCCAATGCGACCCTCCCTCCCTTCAACTTGGGAGAGTTCGTCATGCAGCAGATCAAGGACCACACCAAAAAGATCGCCCTGGCCCTGAATACCGTAGGGCTTATCAACATCCAATTTGCGATCAAGGACGATCTTGTTTATATCATCGAAGCAAACCCAAGGGCTTCGCGGACGGTGCCCTTTATTTCGAAAGCCTACGGTGAACCCTATGTGAATTACGCCACCAAGATCATGCTGGGGGAAAAGAAACTGAAGGACTTCACATTTAACCCCAAGCTCGAAGGCTTCGCCATTAAACAACCCGTATTCTCATTCAACAAGTTCCCCAATGTGAACAAAAACCTGGGGCCGGAAATGAAAAGCACGGGCGAAAGCATCCTCTTTATCGACAGTCTTAAGGACGATGAGTTTTACAATCTCTACACTAGGAGGAAGATGTACCTCAGCAAATAAGGGACAGGAAGAAGGGACCTTTACCATTGCAGTGATGTGATCTCAGGACCGGTTGAGTCGGGCTGAGACCTCCACTTGTATCTCCTCTGCTATTTTTTTAAACAGGAGTCTGGGTACCTTGATTTTGTAATCTTCGGTTCGCACGATAAATGTGGTTTCCATGAGCAGGGCTTCCCCTTCTTTATTCACCTTTACGCTCGCAGTAATCGGCCTGGTGACCCCGTGCATGGTGAGGTCACCGCTCAGTTCAAAAGTCCTGGGAGATTCCGTGATCTGATCAAGGTCAAAGGAAGCAATCTTTCCAATGAAATAGGCCTTGGGATATTTGTCTGATTCGATGTAATTTTCGTTGAAATGTTCCTGCATCAACTTCTTTTTGAAGTCGAATTCCCTGACCAGGAGCAGGGAGGCTATCTCCCCATTGTCCTGGATCACCGTGTTCACCTTCCTGTTTACCGCATGGATATCCTCCAGGGGCGTGGAGGCGTCGAAGGTGATCACTGCCGCCTCGGTGCGGTAGGTGTCCTGTCCAGTGATCAGGTTGCAGCAGCAAAATAAAAGGATCAAGAGGGTGGCTCTCATTCGGGAAATCCTTGATTAGCCCATTCTGCGATCAGGGTCCTGGCATTCTGGGCCATCAGGCCATCAGGCGGCATGGGATTAGTGGTACTGTTGATACGGGATATTAATCCCCTGGTTTCGATAGCATTTCTCACCAGTGTCAGGGAGGTCAGGGACATAGGCGCATTATTCGTTGGGGGGTTGCCGTGGCAAGATACACAATTCGACTGTATAATAGGGCGGATGTCATTTTGGTAGGTCAATGCCGTGGGGTCTGGATTTTGGTTGTTCGGTTCATCCGCAGGAGTACCCTCGGAATTATCGCTTTTTGAACAGCCCAGTGCGAGCGCCAATGCTCCGGTTATCATAATGATTCTTACTTTTTTCATAGCTGTAGTGATTTTGTTGGTTGTTGATATCCAAGTGTTTAAAGATAGGATGGGAAAAATTCCATCCGGTTGCGTCTGTACACCGGTGGGTAGATCCGATGCCGGATAAGCGCGGGCAGCCACAGAGGCCTAATTGTGAAATAATTTGTAAGTTTAGAAGAAAAGGACGGGACTTTATCAAAGTCTCTTTATCTAAATCTAACCGCTATGAAAAGATTATGTGTTACCCTGTGGGTAATCCTGTTACCCTTATTCATGACTGCCCAGAACGACCTTTTGTCTTCCATTGACAAAACGGACTCCACTACTATTGCAGAAGCAGCCTTTAAAGGCCTGAAGATCGTGAATTTCGAGTCGACCAAAATGGTGAACCGGAATGAGTTCTACTTTATCGTCTTCCACAGGTTTGGAAGTATAAAGACCGGCCTGGACGGATTTTTTGGCCTGGACTTCGCCAACACCCGCCTGCATTTTATCTACGGATTCACCGATGGCTTCAACCTGTCCGTCTCCCGAAACTCCTTTAACAAGACCTATGACGTCTCCGGCAAATACCGTTTTGTGCAACAAAGTGAAGACTTTCCGGTAACGATTGCAGGATATAGCCAGGTTGCATTCAATACACTCCTGGACGAACCTGTACTGCAACGGGAGGTAGAGCTTGGCGACAGGACCTCTTTTACACAGCAACTCCTGATCAGCCGGAAGGTGAGTGAAAGAGTATCCCTTCAGCTTATGCCTACCTATTTTTACGAGGGGTATGTGGATTATGCTCCCCAGGACAACTCCCAGTTTGCTCTGGGCTTTGGCGGACGGGTAAAACTCTCCAAACGCTTCAGCCTGAATATGGATTACGGCTGGCATCTCAACCGGGCAGATGGGTCCCCCTTTGTGAACCCGCTTTCCATTGGGGTCGACATAGAGACGGGCGGACATGTGTTCCAGCTGCATTTTACCAATGCCCAGCCTACATTTGAGAGTGGCTTCCTAGGCAATGCTATAGGCGATTGGGGAGATGGGAATATCTATTTCGGCTTCAACCTGAGTCGAGTATTCAATTTCTGATTTAAGTGGATCACTCCTCCCATTCCGTGTGGAAAATACCTTCCTTGTCTGTGCGCTCGTAGGTATGTGAACCGAAGTAATCCCGTTGGGCCTGTATCAGGTTCAGGGGGAGCCTGCCTGAGGTATAAGCATCAAAATAGGTGAGGGAGTTCGAAAGGCCCGGTAAGGGTATACCGTGGGTCGCCCCAAAGGCCACCAGGGTCCTTGCGGAAGGCAGGGTGCCCTTTATTTTTTTAGCAAAGTCGGCATCCAGGAGCAGGTTCGGGAGATCGGGATCCTTCTGGTAGGCCACGGTGATATCCGCCAGGAGTCCGGCCCGGATAATACATCCCGCCCTCCAGATCTTGGCGATGGTACCCAGGTCCAGGTCATAACCGTATTCTGCGGACGCCTCGGCCAGTTGGTGCAATCCCTGGGCATAGGTAATGATAAAGGAGAAGTAAAGGGCTTCTTCAGCCACTTTTTCCAGGTCCTTTTTCCCGACGACTTCGGGCTGGGGTCTGCCGTACAGTTTTTCGGCTTTTGTCCGATCCGCTTTAAGGGCCGAAATTTCACGCATACTTACGGCTATATCTATACTCGGGACGGGTATACCCAGGTCCATGGCGTTCTGGGAGGTCCATTTCCCTGTGCCTTTTTGCTTGGCCTTATCCAGGATCTTGTCGACCAGTTGCCCGGAGCCCTGATCGTCCTCCCTGGTGAGGATGTCTGCCGTGATCTCAACCAGGAAGGATTGTAGCCTTCCTTTGTTCCATCGATCGAATATCCGGTGCATCTCCTCATTGTTCATCATTCCTGCCTTGCTGAGCAGGTCATAGATCTCCGAGGTGAGTTGCATCAGCCCGTATTCTATCCCGTTATGCACCATTTTGACGTAATTCCCGGCTGATTTGGGTCCGAGGTAGGCCACACAAGGTTCCCCTTCGTATTTGGCGGCTACAGCCTCGAAGATGGGCTTTACCTCTTTGTAAGCATCGCGGGACCCGCCAGGCATGATGCTGGGGCCTTTTCGCGCGCCTTTTGCACCCCCGGAAACCCCTGCACCGAAGAAATGAATGCCTTTATTGCGGAGGTAGGATTCCCTGCGATCCGTGTCTGTAAAAAGCGAATTGCCCCCGTCTATGATCAGGTCGCCTTCGTCAATATGAGGCAGAAGGTCTTCGATCACGCGGTCCACGATCTTTCCGGCAGGGACCAGCAGCATGATCTTCCTGGGTTTCTGGAGAGAGGAGAGGAAGGTATCCAGGTCCTCGCTGGCGTTCACGCGCTCGAGATCTCCGCCTTCTTCCTTCAGGGCGCTTACTTTATCGGGATCGAGATCATAGCCGTATGCCTTAAATCCTTTGTCGGCAACATTGAGGATGAAATTTCTTCCCATGACCCCCAGGCCAATCAAACCAAAATCGTACTTGTGTTCTGCCATAGTGCTTGTTTTTCGCTTCGGATCGTGTCTTACATGGTCCGGATAGCCCCGTGATTCCCAATGAATATGGGAGGCGGGGTCCCTTTCGATCAAAAGTAATTGAAATTATTAACTTTTAGTACGTACTTTGGACCCTTCTTGGGGAAGAGATCCCCATTGACTTATACAACCAGGAAATGGAAAGAACCGAAAGCCAAATGCTGATCATCTTCGGGGCCTCCGGCGACCTCACGGCCAGGAAACTGATCCCCGCCCTGTTCCATCTGCATTGCGGGAAATACCTCCCCAAGAATTTCCTGGTACTGGGGGTAAGCCGTTCCGAATTTTCGGATGAGGAGTTCAGGGAAAAGGTGGTCTACAAGAGCAGCTACCTGGAAGGGGATATCAAGGAAAAGGGATCAAAAATTGCGGAGGAGTTTGCGGATAAACTTTTTTACCACGATCTGGGGGCCAGTTACGAAGCTTCCTACGTGGCTCTTTCGAAGCGGATAGCCACCCTGAATGAGAAGTATCAAACACGGGACAACTTCATATTCTACCTGTCTACTCCGCCCAACATTTACGAGGTGATCGCCAAAAACCTCTCGGAACAGGGGCTTACGCATCAGGAAAACGGATGGAAAAGGTTGATCGTCGAAAAGCCCTTTGGGTACGACCTGGCTTCCGCCAAAGACCTGAATCACGGCTTGCACAGGTTCTTCAACGAAGACCAGATCTTCAGGATAGACCACTACCTGGGAAAGGAAACGGTGCAGAACCTTCTGGTCACCCGTTTTGCGAACAGTATTTTTGAACCCCTGTGGAACAGGAACTATATACAGCACATAGAGATCACCAATGCCGAGAGCGTGGGGGTCGAGAAAAGAGGCGGATATTACGATGGGGCAGGGGCCCTGAGAGACATGTTCCAGAACCACCTGCTGCAGATCGTTTCCCTGATCGTGATGGAGCCTCCCATAAGTGCAGAGGCCGAATCGATCAGGAATGAAAAAGTAAAGGCCCTTAAATCGCTCCGCATCCTGAGGGATGAAGAGAGCCTGAAGGAAAACATCATTCGCGGGCAGTATCTCTCCGCAGAGATCGATGGTAAAAAGGTCAAGGGATACCGGGAAGAAGACGGTGTAGATCCCGATTCGACCACAGAGACGTTCGTCGCCATCAAGTTTTTTGTGGACAACTGGCGCTGGAAAGACGTGCCTTTTTATGTAAGAACTGCAAAGCGAATGCCTACCAAGGTCACTGAAGTGGTCATCCATTTTAAACCTCCCCACCACAAGATCTTTACCGAATCCGGCATGTTCAACAAGGACAATAAACTCATCATCAGGATACAACCGGATGAGGGTATTCTGATAAAGTTCGGCGTGAAGGTGCCGGGACAGGGATTTAAGGTGGAACGGGCGAACCTCGACTTCTACTATGACAGCCTGGCAGAAAACAACCTCATGGCCGCCTATGAGAGGCTCCTCCTGGACGCCATGCAGGGCGATGCCACACTCTACGCCCGGGCCGATGAGGTGGAAGCCGCCTGGGAGTTCGTCGATCCTATTCTGGAGTTCTGGAACACCAGCAAAGATTCCATGATCTACGGCTATTCCGCAGGGGTCTGGGGCCCTCAGAATGCAGATGACCTCATAGAAGGCGAGAATACCTGGCGCAACCCCGGTTCTAACCTCGCGGATGACCCCGGGTTCTGTGTTATAAATTAAGGAGGATGGAATTGAACATTTACGACACCAAGATTTCAGTAGCAAGGCATTTCGCCGATTATCTTGTAAATAAGATGAAAGGAGCGGGGCCTTATCATATTGCCCTTTCAGGTGGGAGTACCCCCAGGATCCTCTTTGAGGAACTTTCTCATACTGAGAAATACGACATCGAATGGAAAAAGGTAAACCTTTACTGGGGGGATGAGCGCTGCGTACCCCCTTCCGATCAGGAAAGCAATTTCGGGATGACGGAAGATTATCTGCTCCGGAACATCCAAATACCCAGGGGAAATATTCACAGGATCAAGGGGGAGAACGACCCCGAGCAGGAAGCCAAAAGGTATGGAAACCTTCTGGACAGGGAACTTCCTGAGGCAGACGGAGTTCCCGTGTTCGACCTGGTGATCCTCGGGATGGGGGAGGACGGGCATACTGCCTCTATCTTTCCTCATGAGATCGGTCTCTGGGATTCTGACCGGAACTGCGAGGTGGCCATCCATCCGGAAAGCGGACAAAAAAGGGTCACTATCACCGGGAGGGTGATCAACCAAAGCAGGGAGGTGGCATTCCTGGTAACCGGTGCCGGCAAGGCCGACAAGGTAGCCAGTATCCTCGAGAAGCAGAAAGGCTACCGCCAGTATCCTGCAGCCCTGGTAGATCCAGTGGATGGGAAGCTAAGCTGGTATTTGGATAAAGAAGCTGCTTCCGCCCTCTAAACCCTTAATTTAAATTGAAAGTCGTGGGCTCTTCTTCCTGTAGATCGTCGTCCTCGGCCCTTTTTAAGATCTTATCCGGAAGGGATTTCTTGGCCTTGGCTCCCATTTTCTTTAATTTTTCTATACTGGTGATGATGTTTCCCCTTCCTTCCACCAGTTTGTTCATGGCCCCCCGGTATTCGTTCTTCGCTTCGTCCATCTTTTTACCCACCCGGGTGAGGTCGGCCACGAACCCTTCGAATTTATCGTAGAGAGCACCCGCCTGCCTGGCGATCTCTATGGCATTCCGTTGCTGCTTTTCGTTGTTCCACATGGTGTCTATGGTGCGCAGCGTGGCCAGCAGGGTGGAGGGGGTAACGATGACGATGTTCTTTTCGAAAGCCTTGTTGTACAGGGCGGGGTCCTGGTTGATCGCAACCGAAAAGGCGGTTTCAATAGGGACAAACATCAGCACAAAATCCGGACTTTCCATGTCATAGAGGTCCTCGTATTTCTTGGAGGAGAGTTGCTCAACGTGTTTTTGAAGCGATTGTATATGGCTCTTTAGGTGGTTCTCCTGCATCTCCTCTTCTGCGTTCACAAAGCGCTCGTAATCCGTGAGGGAAACCTTGGAGTCAATGATCATTTTCTTGCCATCTGGAAGGTTGATCACCACATCGGGTAAAACCCTGCTTCCATCTTCCTTCTTGAAACTCTGCTGTACGGTGTATTCCCGGTCTTTTTCCAAACCCGATTTTTCAAGGACCCTTTCCAGGACCAGTTCACCCCAGTTACCCTGCATCTTACTGTCTCCTTTGAGTGCTTTGGTCAGGTTTTCGGCTTCCTTGGTGATCTTGAGGTTTTGGTTCTGCAGGTTGAGGAGCTGTTCCCTGAGTGCCGAATGGATGCTGATATTCTCCTTCTGGCTTTCCTCTACTTTCTTCTCAAAGAGCTGGATCTTTTCCTGGAGGGGCGTGAGGATGTGTTTGATGTTCTTCTGGTTCTGCTTTGTAAACTTCAGGCTCTTTTCATCCAGGATCTTGTTGGCCAGGTTTTCGAATTCCTTGGTGAATTTCTCCTGCAGTTCGGCCACTTCCTCTTTTTGTTCATCCAGTTTCTGCCTCAGGTTTTCCAGGTCGGCCTCATTTCGAGTGACCTGCTGGGCCAATCGCGTATTCTCCGTCCGCAGCCCTTCCACGATCTGTTTTTCGTCAGTCAGGCGGGCTTCGAGTTCCTCACGGCTCAAACGGATCTGCCGTTCTCTTTCCTCCAGGGTACTCTGTACCGACCTCCGCTTAAGACGTTCGATGTAGTTCCCCAAAAAAAAGCCAAGCAGACCGGCCAGCAAGGCCAATATTACCCACGTGATCTCCGTACTCATCTCGTTCTCATTTTACGTAAAGATAGGCCATCTCACATAAAATAGGGAGTAGAGACCTGCTAGTTTTTGATTTTGAAAGTGCCTGTCCTGGAATCAAAACCGATCAGGTCTGAGGGGAAAAGTCGCTGGAAGCTGCGATCCTCTATATGCTGGCAGGGCGGTCCGAAATGGTGGCCAGAACTGTCCAGGATAAGCATCTGATCGCAGAGTTGGATGGCCAGATCGATCTCATGGGTGGTATAAATGACCGTCTTTCCGAATTCCCTGGCGATCTCCTTCATGGTTTTCAAAACCTGAACCTTGTGATAGAGGTCCAGATGGGTGGTGGGCTCATCGAGCATCATCACGGGTGTGTCCTGGGCCAGGGCCCTGGCGATCAGTACTTTTTGCAGTTGCCCGTCGCTGAGCTCATAGCATTTTCGCTCCTCCAGCGCTTCCAGTCCCGTCTTTCTAATGGAATCCGCCACAATTTCGGTATCCTCAAGGGTGAGGGTTCCGAGCCAGTTCGTATACGGCTGCCTTCCCAGGCTGATCAGTTCCCTCACGGTGAGATTCCTGGTGGGAAGGGGTTCTGTAAGGACGATACTCAGGGAGCTCGCCAGTTCCTGGGGGGTAAGAGACCCCATGGGCTTGCCGTTGATAAGTACCTCTCCGGATAATTTCCGCTGCACGCCAGCCAGGGTCCTCAGTAAGGTCGACTTCCCGATCCCGTTGGCCCCCACCACAGAGACGAATTCCCCTTGTTTCAGTGAAAAATTCAGGTTCTCGGCAACCGGTATGGGCTTTCCGTCCTTACCCCGGTACCCAATACTCAAATTCGAAATGTCAAGGACGTTGTGCATGCGTTAAACAGAGCTTGTATTTGTGCTCACCTGCGAAGGTAGGTATTCTTCAAAAACTATGTGATCCACCCTACAGCCCATCTAGAAGATCATATTTCGCCTCCTGAGCAACAGCCAAATGACCACGGGAGCACCGACGATAGAGGTGATCGCATTGATGGGGAGGATATAGGAAGAGGATGGGAGTTGTGCGATGGTGTCACAAAGGAGCAGGAGGATGGCCCCATAAAGGACCACTCCGGGGACAAGGATCCTGTGATCGGTTGTATTAAAGAGCTGTCTGGTAAGGTGGGGTACGGCCAGGCCTATAAAGGCGATCGGTCCCGCAAAAGCGGTCACAGAGCCGGCCAGGAGTCCGGTAGCAATGATGATGAGGTTTCTGGACCTGCCTATCCGAACCCCCAGGCTTCGGGCGTAACTCTCCCCAAGCAGCAGGGCGTTCAGGGATTTGATAGTGCTGATACTCAACAACAGCCCCAGAAAGCAGATCACCCCTAAAATAATAACCTGTGAACTGCTCAGGTTTCCCACCGTACCGAAGGTCCAGAAGATATATTGCTGTAATTCCTCTGCCTTGGCGAAGTAAGAGAGTATGGTAACCACG
Organism: Muriicola jejuensis; assembly: GCF_010671595.1. Classification (GTDB taxonomy): domain Bacteria; phylum Bacteroidota; class Bacteroidia; order Flavobacteriales; family Flavobacteriaceae; genus Muriicola; species Muriicola jejuensis. Next base: position 579,150 of record NZ_JAABOP010000002.1, read on the forward strand.
GCCGCCGTGATACTGGCGAACATAAGCCCGATGATCAGCAGGGCCATGGTATCTTTTACCCTCCGGGCAACGGCTACCACCGTCAGTAAAACGAGAATACTCCCAAGGCTGGAGGCCAGGGTAAGGGCGAGGTCGCTAATGAGGACATAGCCAAACGAAAAGATCCCGCCTCCCAGGATCAGGAGGGCAGCACCCAGGCTGGCCCCTGAACTGATCCCAAGGACGAAAGGGCCTGCGAGGGGGTTCCTGAACAGGGTTTGCATCAACAGGCCGCTGAGTGACAGCCCCCCGCCCACCAGGATGGCCGTAAAGGCCTTGGGTAGCCGGTATTCCCATATGATATAGCTCCAGGAATCCTCTGTTGCCCTGTAACCTAAAAGTTCTCCCAGGGTAGCAGAAAAGGGGATCTCCACCGAGCCCAGGCTGATGTTGATGCAGAAACAAAGGATCAGGACAAGGATCAGCAGGGGAAATTGATATGGGAGCTTTCTGTTCAACTATTGAAGAGGCTTAAAAAAATAGGGTTCGTGATCCGGCAGCACTTCCGGGTGAAAGATATGGATAAGGTCTTTGAGGATCAAATCGGGCCTGTTGGGTCCGAGTTCAAAGAAGGTGAGTCCGCCTGTTTTTCCCTTGCTCAGGGCATAGGTATAGATCTTTCTGTTCCGGTAGGGTCTGAATTCTGTATAATGCCGGTTGGCATTCTCGAGCTCCTGATAGGAGGTGAACTGGGAGGGGGATATCCATATGTCTGCCTCGTCTGCCCTGCTGAGGACGCTCTCCAGACCGAGAGAGAGGCTGCCTGTATCCCTGGTGTCATCCCAGAGGTAAGAACCATTGGCATCCCTTATGAATGCGGCGGCCCAGCTATCGCCTCCCGGGGCGTACCACACATCCTTATAAAGGGCCCCACTCATTACGGCAGGGACAGATCCGGCCTTTTTAGCCAGCTCACGTGCGCCGGAATAGGCTTGTGCTATGGAATCGAACAGGGCCTCCGCCTGGTCTTCCTTTTGGAAAAAAGGCGCAAAGAATTTGATCCACTCGGCCTTGCCAAGGGGGGTCTGCTCCGTCCAGTCCCCGTTGTAGACTACCGGGATACCGGACCTTATCAGGGTTTCGTAGGCCTTGTTCCTAGAGGCTATGCCGAATCCCACTACGAGGTCGGGGCGCAGGCTCAGGGTCATTTCAGTATTCATCATTTCGTTCTTCCCCAGGTTGGCAACCGCCCCGGAGTCGACCCGCCCACGTGTGTAGTCCGATGAGATATAGTCCGTACCCGGAAACCCCACGAGACGGTCGGCCACGCCCAGAGCTTCCAGGGCGGGGATATGCGTTGTGGAGGTAACCACCACCCTTTCAACGGGTACCTCTATCACAGCGTCGTACTTCTCCTTTTCCAGGTTGATTGCACCAGCGCTATTCCTTGGGATAAGGGCGTAGACAAAGGGTTCCTCGGCTTCTGGCCAGGGCTGCAGGACGCGTATCACTGTAATACCCCCGGAGATTCGGTCAATCTCAAAACCCCTGGCATATTTTACACGGTGAGAAATGAGACCGTCTCCGGGAGGGCTTTTGGCCTCTCCGGAATCAGGCGCCTTTTCCCTGCAGCTTATAAGGCTAAGGAGCATTATAAAGATGAATATTCTCATTCGGCCATTTTTCGAATTTCAAAAGTAATCTTATTTACCCTAAGTGGGAAGGGAGGTCTAATTTGATTATCTTCGCCCCTGAACAATGGTTGCCGGCCCGTATTTAGGACGGCATTAAAAGGGAATCCGGTGAGAATCCGGAACTGTTCCCGCAACTGTAAGCTCAGTAGGGCCTCCTTCGGGAGGATCTATGTTTGACATCTCTTCAATACCACTGTCTGAGGACGGGAAGGTCGATGTCAAAACGCAAGTCAGGAGACCTGCCAGGTTCAAAATCGAATACTAACTTTCGGGATAAAAGTTTTCGTATGCAACCTCATACGCCATTCCGACAACAGGAATAACTAATGACTGAGAAATTCTGGAAAACCGGTGTGCTTTTGTGCATCGCAACGGGAACCTGGGCCCAGGTTCCCAACACCGACAGCCTTCAAGTACGTCAATTGGATGAAGTGGTGGTGAGTGACACCCGCTTTCCCATCCGAAGGGAAAATTCGGGAAAAACAGTGATCCGCATAGGGCCTGAGGAACTGGCTCTGAACCAGGGGCGTTCCCTGCCTGAACTGATCAACACCAAAAGTGGGATTGAGATCTCAGGGAGCAGGGGCAGGGCAGGAGAAGTGCTGGGAGCCTTTGTCCGTGGTGGTCGGGGCAGGCAACTCATAGTCCTTATAGACGGGTTAAGGGTATCCGACCCCTCTTCCTTTTCCCAGGAATTTGACCTCCGCCTCCTGCCTCTGGACAATATAGCTTCCATAGAGATCATCAAGGGTGCCAACAGCACCCTGTACGGGGCGAATGCTGCTACGGCCGTGATCAATATTACCACAAAAGGAGCCCCTGAAAAAGGACTGGCTGCAAGCTTTCGGTCATCTTTAGGCAGCAACCAGACGGCAGAGGATCAGAGATACCGCCTGAACGCTTTTGAGAATTCTGCCAGGGTGGCGGGGACCACAGCCCGATGGGTGTATTCCGTGGGTTTTGGCCACAGGTATACGGACGGGATCTCTTCCATCAGGACGGAAACAGGGGAAACCGATCCCTTTTCCGCCTGGAATACGGACCTGAAACTGGGGTATCGCATCAGCGATAAGATCAGGACTCAGGTGTATGCAAGTCAGGCTAAACTCAATGCAGCCTACGACGAATCTTTTGGCCTGGCTGATGCCCCCTACCGCTTCATTAGTGAACAGGAAAGGGTAGGTCTTAATACCACACTGTCTTACAAGGAAGGTACTATGACCCTCAATCTGGCCTACGCTACCTATAACTCGGAAAATTTCAGCGCTTTTCCGGGGACCTTTGAGGGAAAAAATCTTATAGGGGATCTCTTTAACAGAGTCCGACTAGGAAACCTTCTTTTACTCTCCGGGGTCAATTACAACCTTGAGCTGATGGAATTTGAGGACACCAGGCGATTCAGCTTTGTGGATCCCTATGTGAACCTGGTTTACCTTGGGAAAAAGGGGCTGCAGCTGAATGCAGGGGGAAGGCTGAACCTCCACTCGGAATACGGCTCAGAATTCGTTTATAATCTCAATCCAAGCCTTACGCTGAAACGGGAGGATGGGTACCTCAAATTCCTGGGCAGTTTTTCCACTTCCTTTATCACCCCCTCCCTGACCCAGCTTTTCGGGCAGTTTGGGGCCAATCCTGACCTGGGGCCGGAATCCAACCGCACCCTTGAGCTGGGTTCCGAATACGCAACAAGCGAGATTCGCGCGAGCGCCGTGTTCTTCTCCAGGAAGGAAATGGATTTCGTCTTTTTCGACAATGCTGCCTTTCAGTACAGGAATGCCGAAGATGATACGAGGGCAAGCGGAGTGGAACTTGAGCTCGACTGGCGGCCCGTTGGGGAGCTGAGCCTCGAAGCGAATTATACCTTTACCGAACGGAAAGGGGATCCCGGGATCCGCATCCCAAAACACAAGGGGTATGTAAGCCTGGGGTATCGTTTTTCGGAACCTTTTTCGATGGCTGTGAGCTATGCCTACACCGGGGCCAGGGCGGATACCGACTTTAATACCTTTTCAGATGTGCGACTGGATGCCTTCTCCCTGGTAGGGATGACGATGAGGTATGAGGCGATTCCCGGAAAGCTGACCTTTTTCCTTCAGGCAGACAATCTTCTGAATGCCTCCTTTACGGAAGTACTGGGTTTCAATACCCGAGGGAGGAATGTCAGGGCAGGATTTGCCCTGAATCTTTAAAAAGAAAAGGCCGGAAGAACCGGCCTTTGTATTTACTTTATAGTGAGATCGATGGGCTTGTCCAGGATCATCCGGTCTTTTACAGGAGTAAAGTCATCCGTGTCTGTAAATGGCCTGGCAGGGCTCCTGACCGTAAAGTCCCGTTTTCCTGATAATCCTGTGATCTCCTCCAGGGCACGTGCCAGGAGGGGTTCGTTGGGATCCCCGAGGATACCCAGGTTTGCAAGGTCTTCTTCCAGAACGATCTCGGGTACAAAGCCGGAGGTGTAATCCGAAAAACCGACGGAGTTCTCGTTCCTGCCCACGAGGGGCTGCAGAGCCCACTGGTTATCGGGGTTGATAAAGGATTCCCTTGACGGGGAATACACATAAGGAGCACCGGACCTTTTGGGGTCGTCTACCATGGTAAGTGAAAATTCATTCTTTCCGGTAGTGGTTGTGCCCACCTGTATGACATCCATATAGGGATCGAGGCCGTTGATGATCAGTTCGCTGGCCGAGGCAGATCTGCCGGTGGTGATGATATATACGCGGCTTAGGTTCAGGGTATTGATCGGCGTCCCTTCCCCTGTTCGGTCCGCGAAATAATCCTCGAGCTGAGAAGCATCAAAGGAAGCCTGGATCTTTGGGTTCCAGCGCTGTTTTATAAAGAGGTTGTTGGTATTGGTGCCGTAGATCATACTGGCCAGGAGTCGCGTGGTATTCACAGAACCACCAGGGTTATAGCGAAGGTCCAGTACGAGGTCCGTGATCCCTTGTGCCTTTAATTGCCCGAATGCGGTATTGAGTTCTTCATCGAACTCATTGAGAAAGCGGTTGTAATAAATATAGCCGATCTTCTGCCCGCTGATATCGAAGGTATTTACAATAAAAATGGGATTCTCCTGGAAGCCTTCGATCTTGGTCAGGGTGACCTCTTTGCCGTTGGGGGTAAAGGTGTCATTTACCAGGTCGGCCATATTAAGGGTATAAGTATCATTCTCTCCAAAAAGGAGGTCTATGTAGTTGTTCAGGTTCAGGGTTTGCCCGTCTACCCCGGTAAAGAATTCCCCTCTGAAAATATTCTTGGATGCTGCGTCCGAGTTGGGTGTGACATAGCGCACATAACCTACCACATTGTCATTGTCCAGTGCGATCAGCCCGAAGCTCAACCCGTTGCTTTTGGAAACCCCGGAAAGGAAGTCCGTGAATTCGCTGTAATCCGAGGCATAGGTGCTGAAGCGATCCTCAAAATACCTAAGCCTGTTGTCAAAAAAAGCGGCGGGGTCAGTCTCCGACTGGAGGAATTCCGTGTATTCCTGGTCCGTGGAAAAGCGGGTATCAGAGAGATTGTCTACCTCGGCTTGCCAGAAATACCACAGATTCATGGACTTCCACATAAAATCCTGTGTGGCCAGGTCCGTTGAGGTCGGATTGACGTTATCATCGTCTTTATTGCATCCCAGGATGACAAAAAACACCCCCAATAGTAAAACCAAATTCTTTTTCATCTTTCTTTTTTTATGGTAAATAGCAATTGACAGTCGGTCACTACCCCAGGTCTTTTTAGTACCTTGGAGGTTAACGGACTATCACGTGTGTAGGGAAGGTTAGTTCCTGCTAAAATAATCAGATCGGGGCGAAGAAAAAAAGAATTGTAACAAAATTCGATATCGGTCGTCTAGCTTATGTAACACAGCAGGAAGATGCTTTACGTCACAACCGATCAAAAACTAATGACACAGTCAGAATTCGTAAATCTGGTTATGCCCTTCAAGGATAAGCTCTTCAGACTGGCCAAGAGACTGCTGGTCTCGACGGAAGAAGCTGAGGATGCCACCCAGGAAGTGCTGATGAAATTGTGGGACAAAAAGAAAGGTATTCACGGATATCGCAATGTAGAGGCTTTTGCCATGACGATGACCAAGAATTTTTGCCTGGACCGATTGAAGTCCAAGCAGTCCGGAAACCTGAAACTCGTCCACAGCAATTATGCAGACGAAAGGAGTTCTCTGCAAAAGGAGGTCGAAGTACACGACAGTGTGGAGTGGGTCGGAAAGATCATGGAGAACCTGCCTGAGCAACAAAAGTTAGTCCTGCAATTACGGGACATTGAAGAATACGAATACGATGAGATTTCGGAAATGCTGGACATGAAGCCCACCGCAGTAAGGGTAGCCCTGTCCAGGGCCCGAAAGGCAGTAAGAGATCAATTAATAGAAAAACACAGCTATGGAATCCAATAGAATAGAACAATTACTCGAGAAGTACTTTGAGGCCCATACCACGGAGGCCGAAGAGCGGGATCTGAGGAAATACTTTTCCGGAGATCAGGTGGCGGAACACCTGGAGCCCTATCGCCCCATGTTCGCCTATTTCTCAGAAGCCAAGCAAGAACGATCCGTCCGGCAGGTTCCACTAAAAACCAGAAGACACTTGTATCAGTGGATTTCCGTTGCAGCGATGGTCGTTTTAGTAGCAGGCGTTTATTTCGGAAAGCAATACCAGGAGAGGAAGGAAGCGGAATACGCCTATCTCCAGACCAAAAAGGCCCTTGGGCTTCTGGCTGCCAACCTGGACCGTGGTAAGGAAAAAGTGGCCTATTTACATGAATTTGAAGAAACAAAACAAAAGATTTACAAAAACAATTAAAAAACGAAATCATGAAAAAGTATATCGCAATTATCGCCCTGGCCTTGTTGCCATTCACGGGAATGTCCCAGTCTATCTTTGACAAGTTCGAGGATATGGACGAAGTGAGTTCGGTCATCGTCAACAAGAATATGTTCGACCTCCTTGTAAAAATGGACGTCAATGTAGACGAACCCGAGGCCAGAGAGGCCATGGAGATCGCCAAGAGCCTCAGCGGCCTGAAAGTATTTGTCACTGAGAATAAGGGTATCTCCGCAGACATGAAGTCGACCGTAGACCGCTACCTGAAGAACTCTTCCCTGGAGGAACTCATGAGGGTAAAGGACAAGGACGCTAACGTCAAATTCTACGTAAGAAAAGGGAAGGATGATGACCACGTCAGCGAACTGCTCATGTTCGTGACCGGGATGAACAATTCAGATGTAAAGGTCAATGATCGCAAGATCGAAACCGTACTCCTCACTCTCACAGGAGATATCGACCTCACCAAGATCGGTGCACTGACCAAGAAGATGAATCTTCCCAAGGAGTTGAACCAGATCGAGAAAAAGAAATCCTAAACACATGGGGATGATGGTTACGGCCGTGCTCTTCGCAGCAGGGCCGTGACCCATTCTCTAAAACGAAGACAAAGACCATGAAAAAATTAACTGCCACCCTGCCTGTACTAACATTTATCCTCTTGTTGGGCTGTTCTTCCACCCAGAGCCTTCAGGAATACTACGTGGACAACGCGGAGAATCCCAATTTCATCTCCCTGGACCTTCCGGCGAGTATCCTGAACCTGGACGAGGTAGATCTTACCGAGGAACAGCGCACCGCTGTCGAATCGCTGCGCAAGCTGAACATTCTCGCCTTTAAAAAAACGAGTTCGAACTCGGCGGAATACGAGGCTGAAAGGACTAAGGTGAATGCCATTCTGAAGAATTCCGAATTCAAGGAATTGATGAAGCTGAACTCTTCCTATGGCAAGGGTTTCGTAAAATATCTGGGGGATGCAGACGCCATTGATGAGGTGGTGATATACGGCAATAGCAACGAAAAGGGATTTGCCCTTATTCGCGTCCTGGGGAAGGACATGAACCCCGCCCATCTCATGCAGCTGATGCAGGCAATTCAGAAATCCGATTACAAAGGAGAGGGCCTGGGAGAGATAGGTCAATTCCTCAAGGGATAGAACGAAACTCTTCAGAAATGCTCAAAACCTGCCTTATCGGGCAGGTTTTTTTATGCAGATCAGATCCCGGTATAATTCTGAGGGCTGATGGCCTTCAATTCCGATTTCACCTTTTCAGGGACCTTGAGGGTATCTATAAAGCGGGCGATAACATCCCGAGTGATGGCTTCGTTCGTCCTGGTGAGCTCCTTTAAGGTCTCGTAAGGGTTAGGATATCCTTCTCTTCGCAGGATGGTCTGGATGGCCTCAGCGACGACTGCCCAGTTATTCTCCAGATCTGATTGGATCTTCTGTTCATTCAACAGAAGTTTTCCAAGGCCTTTGAGGGTAGATTGCAGGGCGATGAGGGTGTGGGCAAAAGGCACCCCTATATTCCGAAGGACCGTGCTGTCTGTAAGGTCCCTTTGCAGCCTGGAAACAGGCAGCTTGGCAGAGAGGTGTTCAAAAAGCGCATTGGCAAGGCCCAGGTTCCCTTCCGCATTCTCAAAATCGATTGGATTCACTTTATGCGGCATGGCCGATGAGCCCACTTCCCCTTCCTTGATCCTCTGTTTGAAATAATCCATGGAAATATAGGTCCAGATGTCCCTGTTGAGGTCTATCAGGATGGTGTTGATCCTCTTCAGGTTGTCAAAGAGGGCCGCCATATGGTCGTAATGTTCGATCTGGGTCGTGGGAAAGGAATGGTACAATCCCAGTTCCTCCTGGACAAAGGATTCCCCAAAGGCTTTCCAGTCGATCTCAGGATACGCTACCCGGTGGGCATTGAAATTCCCGGTGGCACCCCCGAATTTGCTGGCATGGGGCACTTCGGAGAGGAGTTTTAACTGTTCTTTCAAACGGGTCACGAATACTTCGAATTCCTTCCCGAGTCGGGTTGGGGAAGCAGGTTGCCCGTGGGTCCTTGCGAGCATGGGTACCGTTTTCCACTCCTTTGTCTTATCCTCAAGGGTATTGAGGAGTTTCTCAACCCCTGGCAAATACACGACCTCGATCGCTTCCTTTACAGAGAGGGGGATGGCCGTATTATTTATATCCTGGGAGGTGAGCCCGAAATGGATGAATTCCTTGTATTGAGATAAACCCAGGGCATCGAACTTCGATTTCACAAAATATTCCACAGCCTTTACGTCGTGGTTGGTGGTCTGTTCGATCTTTTTGATCTCGAGAGCATCTTCCGTTGAAAACTGCTTATAGACCTCTTTCAGGGATCCGAAACTGGAAGCTGGGATCGCTTTCAGCTGTGGCAGCGGAAGCTTCGCGAGGGCGATGAAATATTCGATCTCTACGCGCACCCTGTACTTCATTAAAGCTTCCTCCGAAAAGAAGGGAACCAGGGAATTTACCTTCTTCTTGTAACGGCCATCCACAGGGGAAATAGCCTTGATCTCTGTTGAAAGATGGGTCGATGAACTCATAGCTTTAGGAAAGCGCAAAGATAACTATTCCTTTTTAGTTTGAGGGGATGAGATCGCAGGCCTTTTAAGGGGTAGTTCAGCCAACTGTTTCAAGTAGTTGGGATACCAGTTCGGGAACGCCTTCCGAGGCCTTGCGGGGGATGAGGTGCAGGTTGAGACCGCGGGTGGGTGTCAGCGCAGGCCTGGGGTCCACGAGGTAGATCGGGGTCCCTTCACTTGCGTAATAAAGGAGGGAGGCCGCAGGGTACACCTGTAGGGAAGTTCCCACGATGATCAGGATATCGGCCATGGAAGTTAGGCTTGCGGCATGGGGCAAGAGAGGTACTTCCTCCCCGAACCAGACGATGTGAGGCCTCAGCTGGCTTCCTGCTTTACACCTGTCTCCGAGATGGAGGTCTTTTTTCCAATCGTACACCGTATAGGGAGGAGCCGTACTTCTGACCTTGAACAATTCACCGTGCAGATGGAGGACCTGGCTGCTCCCTGCCCTTTCATGGAGGTCGTCCACATTCTGGGTGACGATGTGGGTGTCGAATTTCATTTCCAGTTCCACCAGAGCCTCGTGACCGGCATTGGGACTCGCCTGCAGCAGTTGTCTCCGCCTTTCGTTGTAAAATTCCAGGACGAGTTCAGGATTGGCACGGAATCCTTGGGGGGAGGCCACCTCCATTACGTCATGCCCCTCCCACAGGCCGTCGGCGTCCCTGAACGTCTTCAAACCGCTGTCTGCGCTCATACCGGCCCCGGTGAGTACCGTGATCTTTTTCCTCATCCAGCTCCTTTTCCCTAAAGATACGTTTTTCTTATATTCGGATCATGGAAGATCCAGGCCTGATCGCTTATCTGGAGTCATTCATTTCCGAGGGTCGATTAGGGCGATTCGAAGAGGTGCTCCAATGGCGCACCCGGTACGTTACGGTGGCGATGGAGGACGTGTACCACCTTCACAATGCAAGTGCCGTGATCCGAACGGCTGATGTATTCGGTGTGCAGGACGTACATGTCATTGAGCGCAGATTTGGGAAGAGACTCGACAAAAAGATCGCCCTAGGCGCGCAGAAATGGACGGATATCCACAGGTACCCGACCACAGAGGACTGCCTGATAAATTTGAGGAAGAACGGATACCGCATCATAGCCACCACCCCAGATAAGGATGCCATATCGCTGAAAGACCTGAAGACTGAGGGAAAGATGGCCTTTCTCTTCGGGGCTGAAAAAGAAGGCCTCAGTGAAGTAGCCCTGAAAGAGGCGGATGAGAGGATCCAAATCCCCATGGTAGGTTTTACGGAAAGTCTCAATGTTTCAGTGGCGGCCGCGATCATCCTTCACTCGGTGACGGCTTCCCTGTATGAATCCGAGGTAGACTGGCGTCTGAATGAAGCGGAAAGGGAAGAAATCCGCAGGACGTGGATCAAAAGGTCCATAAGGAATCTCGATAAAATTATTTCCCGATACCACCAGGAGCGATAAGAAGATTTCGTATCTTACTGTGGTAATCAACTAATTGATATCCAAATGTATACAGCACTCTATATCATCCTTGTTCTGGTGGCCGTTATTCTTTTCCTGGCCCTGATCGCACCCAAGTCATACGACGTGAATCGCTCTATCGTCATATCCAGGCCCAGGAGCGAGGTATTTAATTATCTGAAATCCCTTAAGAAAATGGATGAATGGTCTCCCTGGGCCAAAAAAGATCCGAATATGGAAAAGAAATTTACAGGTACTGACGGAGAGGTGGGAGCCATTAGCTACTGGAATGGGAACAAGGACGTAGGGGAAGGCGAACAGGAGATCACAGCCATTGAGGAAGGGAAGCGCGTTGAGGGTGAGCTCCGTTTTTTAAAACCCTGGAAATCCACTTCGGATTGCTACCTGATCACGGAGGACGCCCCGGATAGCAGTACTAAAGTAACCTGGGGCTTTAAGGGAAAAAATAAATTTCCCATGAGCATCATGATGCTTTTTATGAATATGGACAAAGCAGTGGGCAAGGACTTTGAGGAGGGCCTGTCTAACTTAAAAACAAAACTCGAAAGGGATTCATAAAGATGGAAGCGAATATGGTAGGGTGGTTCGAGATCCCCGTGACCGATATGGACCGCGCCCGGAAATTCTATGAAGAGGTATTTGACCTGAAGATACAGGTACAGGATCTCAACGAATTACAGATGGGCATATTTCCCTTTGCCGAGGGTAAATCCGGAGCCTGGGGTGCTCTGGTGAAGCACCCGGATTTCTATCATCCCAGCACGTCTGACGGGCCTTTGCTTTATTTTTCGAGTAAGGATGTCAAGATACAGGCAGACAGGGTGGATCGGGCCGGAGGAAAATTGTTACAACCCAAAAAACTCATCAGCGAAGGGGTAGGGTATATGGCCCTTTTTGTAGATTCGGAGGGGAACAGGATAGCCCTGCATTCACGTCATTAAACTCTAGAGATAAAAGATCGGGGCTTCCGATCGTGCACCAAAACGGATAGGGAGATAGCTGGTTCCCACGCCTTTGGATACGTACATGAGGGATTCCGCGCTTTTATACCACCCGTTCAGATACTTGCCGCTACCGCCTGGCTTATAAAATTCCTTACCGAAGAACTGGATCTGCCCCCCGTGCGTATGGCCGCAGAGGATCAATTTTATGGGAATGTTCAATTCCCTGTTCAGCAGGTCGATAGTATCCCGGTATTCAGGGCAATGATTTAAGATGATGGTTTCGATCGCGGGGTCTGCATCTTTCAGTGCTAGGGCGTAGTCGGGATTGCCGTTCAGAAAATCGTCAATACCTGTGATGTTGTAGCGCCGACCTCTTTTCTCAAAGGGGATGGTCTCGTTGACCAGCAATTGACCATTGTATTTTCCAAAGAGTTCCCGGTAGTCCTGATGTCCGATATGGCCATCGTATTCCTTGTTTCCCATAACCACCACTTTGGGAATATCCCTCGGGATCATCTCGAGGAACTCCTCGAGCAGTACCAGCTGATTTGGGCGGTTGATGGTATCCCCTGTAAAACACAGCAGATCGGGTTTTTCCCTGCTTATCCGTCGGGCGATCCAGCTGTGGCTCACCTTCATTTCACGGAGGTGCAGGTCAGTCAGTTGAATGAGTTTAATATAGGGTCCGCCTGCCTTTCTCAAGTCGTGGCGCGACCAGTTCACCAAATAGGTCTCTATCCAGAAAGCATCCAGGAAAATAAATCCGGTAATACCCAGAAATGAAAGGATGATAAATTTCCTACGACTGATATTCATTTTGACAGGGTTTACTGGCCGTTCCGGTATATTCCAGGGCGACCTGTCACGGCTGCGCAAGCTCGAGGAGTGCCACCGGATAAGGGTTATCCAGGGTCACCTTGCCGTTCTTGACCTCTACGCGGGTCTCGGAGTAGGTGTCGAACAGGAAGGTACCATCCCCGAAAAATCCTTTGACCCAAAGGGATTTCTTGCCCTTGGGAAGATCCAGCCCAACGACCACTTTATCCCGGTATTCTCCGTCGGTATAGGTTCTGCTGAAGACGTACGGTTTCCTGGCGAGTCGTTTGTGCCTGCCTGCCCCGATAGCGGGGTGTCTGCTCCTGAACTTACCCAGTTTTTGCCAGTGGGTGAGAATGGCTTTTGTGTTCACGCTGTCTAATTCCTCCCAGTTCATAAAGGACCTCAGCGTGGCATCCCCTTCAGTACCTTCTATGGTCAGGTTCCTGGAGGTCTCATCACCGTAATATACCTGGGAGGCTCCAGGTGTAAGCAATAATACGTTTGCCGCGTGGTATGGCTGTTTGCGCTCCTTGTCGAACGGACTGCCATCGTCGTGGGAGGTGAGGTAATTGAGCACACTGATGCCGCCCATTTCAGAATGCAGCAGGTCGCTGTATTTCTTAAAGATCTGTTCGTAATCCTTACGGGCATCCGTCTTGAGTTCAAAGTTGATCAGGCTCTGGAACCCGAAGTTGAAATAGTCTACTTTTTTGTCCCCGAAATCGAATTCCCTGCCACCGGAGATCCCGTAATTGTATACTTCCCCTACCATAAAGAAGGGGTTCTCGTCCAGGACCTCGTCCTGATGTTTCTTCTTCCAGTTCTCGAAGGCATAGGAAGCTTCCTTGTACAATTCCGCCCAGGCCTGCTCATCCACGTGTTTTACAGTATCTACCCGGAAACCATCGATTCCCAGCTCGTTGACATAATCGGTCAGCCATTTGATGATATAAAACCTCGGGGCCCGCGGATAGCCTGTTCTGTCGAAGAACAATTGCAGCTCATCGAGCTCCATGCTCAGTCGGCCTTCCCTCTTCCACTTCGCCAGAAGGGCATCAGGGAGGTCAACGGGGCCGTTCTCTGCGGTCCTGATATCCGGGAGGTTATCCACGAGGGTACAGGCCGTGGTGGTCTCGTAGCTCTGAAATGTGCAGGTCGGTTCCGTAATCACCCATTCCTCGGGCCATACCGGATCCTGTTCAGTGACGGGTCCAGTGTGATTGAGGACCACATCCATCAGGATTCGGATCCCTTTTTTATGGGCCTTTTTGACCAGGGTCTCCAGGTCTTTCTTCGTGCCAAAATTGGGATCGAGGGCAGTCCAGTCCTTCGCCCAGTAGCCGTGATAAGCATAGGTATTACCCGTACCCTCGTCGGTATCCCCGTGGACCTGTTCCACCACTGGCGTGAACCAGATGGCATTGATCCCCAGATCCGTAAAGTAACCTTCTTCTATTTTTTGTGTGATCCCCTGCAGGTCGCCCCCCATAAAACCGCGAAGGGTACCGGTCTCATGCACTCGATCGAAATTGATATCATTATCAGGATTCCCGTTGTTAAAACGATCTGTGAGCAGAAAATACACATTCGCAGCATCCCAGCGAAAAGGCACCATTTCCTGGGTAGATTCCGTAACAGGCTGGGTTTCGAGGGAGACTTGCTCGGCAGTTTCTTGTTTTGGCTTGCAAGAGCCAAAAAGGGTCACTAAGCACAATAAGGCCAGTGTTCTATTCATGAAGTATCATGTTTGAGGAATGCCCATCTCACATAAAAGCCCCGCTCCACGGTATTTCCGCAAGGCCGAAACAAATGTATAAGGCACTTTAATTTTCGCCTAAAACTATAAAATGATACTGGATAAATAAAATTTATTTGACGCTGCCCCTGGGGCACCCGATCACCTATTTCTTCCGGTTGAGGACCTTGTATTCCTCGTAGCAGCTGCTCATGGCATCCAGGATCTGCAGGTCATTGGCCGTGGTGATAAAGGAATTGGAAAAATTGCAGTTGGAAAGGATATCTTCGATATCTACTTTTTCTAATTGTAGAAGTTCGGTCAGGGTCTCCCGGTCGAATTTTGAAGCCAGCAGGTCTCTGATCTCGTCATCTTCCTTGATCAGGCGGAGTTTTCGCATTTGGTTTGGCCGCTTTCCAAAAAGGTTCCGCAACAGGTCGGCGGGATTGAGAATGGCCCCAAGGACCTTGGTGACGGCGCTCGGGTTCTTATTACCCGCCTCATAGCTCTTGGAAAGGCCGGATATGCTGTATTGATAGGCCGTATTGATGGGCAGATTCTTCACGTCTATCTCTAGGTATCCGGTGAGTTGGTAAGGCCTAACTATCACTTCTTCCAGGGCATAGGCAAGCTCTGTCAGGGCTATTTTCGTATCCCCGAACCGGAACATGTCATTGGTCACCCGGATCTTCTGGGATTTGAATCCCAGATAGGAGAAATAAAGGGTGTCATTTACGGCGGCTCTGATCGTAAACTCCCCTTCTGCATTCGTGATGGTCCCTATTACCTGGTTTAGGTTTACCACGTGAACGCTTTCCAGAGGTTCTTCGGTCTGGGCGTTGATCACCAGGGCAGTGAATTCCTGCAGCATCTCACTTACAGGTTCATCCTGTGCTCTGAGCACGAACGGGCCCAAGGCCACGCCGATCAAAATAAGTAGTTTCTTCAATCTCATGCTGATGGCACGAATAAACCAAAAATTCCTTTTTCAGGATTCATCTTTAATATACAATTAACTAATAGAATCCATCTCTGAATTTATTCTTTGTCTTTCCGGACCTCCTGCCGCTTTTCTTGTCTTTCGTCCTTCGGCCCATCTCTTCCCGTTTCCGGTCCTTCTTCCTTCTTTTACCCTTGTCCCGGCCTTTTCTTCCGCTGCTATCTGGACTTTTGGAAACTTCCACATTCACGAACCGGCCATCGACCTTGAAATCCTTGAACGTGCTCAGGATCAGATCTGTAAGGGAAGCATCCGTGTTGAAGAATGAAAAGCTGTCCTTGACATCTACCCTGCTGACGTCTTCCTTACCCACACCCAAGGTATCCTTGAGGAAGTCCTTAAGGGACATCCAGTCGTACCCATCCTTTTCTCCCACGTTGATGAAATACCGCACAGAATCGCCCATGTCGGAATCTGATCCGGGTACGTCCGCATGCTCGCCAGAGCGCCCGGAACCTTCAGAACTGTTGAGGTCTTTTACCTTGCTGTAATAGGTGTAGAAACGCGAGAATTCCACGGAAACGATCTTCTTGATCAGTTCTTCCCTGTCTATCCCCTCCAGAACGTCGTGGATAGCGGGGAGGTAATGGTCCACGGCTTCATTGATCTTTGTATTGCGGATTTTGCTGGCCAGATGGTACAGTTGTATTTCACAGATCTCCATGCCAGATGGGATCTTCTTGGCCTCAAATTTCTGTTTGATGATATTCTCAATCGTCTTGATCTTCCGCAATTCGCTCCTGGTGATGATGACCATGGAGATCCCGGATTTTCCAGCCCTGCCGGTCCGTCCACTGCGGTGTGTATAGGTCTCAATCTCGTCAGGGAGCTGATAGTTGATGACATGAGAGATGTCGTCCACATCGATGCCCCGGGCTGCCACGTCCGTGGCTACCAGCATTTGTATCTGGTTTTTCCTGAAGGAATTCATGACCAGATCGCGCTGGTTCTGGCTCAGGTCGCCGTGAAGTGCCCCTGCATTATAGCCATCCTCTATCAATTTTTCGGCTACCTTCTGGGTATCCCTTTTGGTACGGCAGAAGACCACGGAAAAGATCCCGGGATTGGCGTCTGCCAGTCGTTTTAGGGCCTCATACCTGTCCCTGCCACTGACCACGTAGTATTCGTGCTGTACTGTATCCACTCCCGTGTTCCTTGCGCCAACGGTCACCTCCTTCGGCTGATGCATGAACTTCTTTGCGATCACGGCAACCTCCTTGGGCATGGTGGCAGAAAACAACCAGGTGGATTTCTCCTCCGGGGTAGTGGACAAGATGTCTTTGATATCCTCGTAGAATCCCATATTCAGCATCTCATCCGCCTCATCGAGGATACAGTACTCGATCTTACTGAGATCTATCAGGCCACGGCCGATCATGTCTTTCATCCGACCAGGGGTAGCTACGATGATCTGGGCACCCCTCTTGATCTGTTTGGCTTGTTCCGTGATGCTGGCACCTCCGTAGATGGCAACGATATTAAGGCCTTTCACATACTTGGAATACAACTGCATTTCATTGGTGATCTGCAGGCAGAGTTCTCTGGTGGGGGAGAGGATGACCCCCTGTGTGGTGCGGCTTTCGCTCTCTATTTTCTGGATTAAGGGAAAACCAAAGGCAGCGGTCTTGCCTGTCCCGGTCTGGGCCAGGGCCACAAGGTCCGTATCGTCTTCCAGTAAGATGGGAATGGTTTTTTGCTGAACTTCCGAGGGAGTTTCAAATCCGAGGTCGGACACAGCCTGTAACAGGGCTTCGTTAAGCCCCAGCGCTTCAAATGAATTCATATAAGGTTATTTTTCGCAATCGCAAATACGGATGTTGCTTAGAGCGAATATCGAAATAACGTTATGATCCTCAGCGCAACACATGCTATACCAGCGGCTATAATTAAGCGGCAAAGGTACTGCTATTAATCGACACGTATTGAGATAGAGGCCTATTTATTCCTGAAATCTTCACTTTGGGGAAAGTGGCGCTTCAGATGGAGTAGCAATTTGGCAAAAGCCCTCGCCCTGTGGCTGATCCGGTTTTTTTCAGGAAGGGAAAGTTCCGCAAAGGTTTCCCCGTAGCCCTCCGGCTGGAAAACGGGATCATAGCCAAAACCCTTGTTTCCCCGGGGGAACTCTGTGATCACACCCTCGACTTCTCCCATGAAGAGACGGGACTCCTCATGGGTGCACAGGGCGATCACCGTGGTGAACCGGGCCTTCCTGTTAGGCTGGCCCTGCAGATCCTTTAATAGCTTTTCCACATTTTTGCTGTCATTTTTCGGAAGTCCCGCATAACGGGCGGAAAAAACTCCCGGAGATCCGCCGAGGGCGTCCACTTCCAGCCCCGTATCATCTGCAAAACAGGGCATCCCGTAGTGTTTCAGGACATGGGTCGCTTTCAAAAGGGCATTTCCTTCCAGGGTGTCTGCTGTTTCAGGGATCTCCTCCCGGCATCCGATATCCTCCAGGGTTCGAAGGGTGATATGTGGAGGCAGGACCGCTTGAATTTCCCTTACTTTATTGAGGTTATGGGTAGCAAAAACCAGTTCCATGGCGCTGTATTTTTTAGGGTTGGACTGCCGAGTCCCCAAAAGTAGTAATTTTGTTCCCTGAGACCCGAAGACCCTATGAAGTTAAGAGTACCTCCTGCCGTCATTTTTTTGTTAACAGCCCTGTGCATGTACCTGCTCGCTGAGTTTCTTCCGGTTGGGTACTTTGATTTCTTTGGACGTGAGTACCTGATGAAAGCGTTGGTAATTCTGGCACTTATCGTGTCTGTCGCGGCACTCGTGCAGTTTTTCAGGGCACGGACCACGGTGGATCCTATGAATCCGCAAAGAGCTTCTGTACTCGTCACCAGGGGTATTTTTTCCATTTCCAGGAACCCCATGTATCTCGCTCTTTTGATGGTCCTGCTGGCCTGGGGACTTTGGCTCGGGAATGCTTTCAATGTTCTTTTGGCTGCCGGATTCGTCACGGTGATGAACCGCGTACAGATCAGTCGGGAGGAGGCCAGCCTTTTGGATAAATTCGGTAACGAATACAGGCATTACTGCCTTAAGGTGCGCCGTTGGTTCTAGGGGCGGATGTCCCAAATCGGTTTTGTGAAATAATCCCTGCAACTTATCGTTTCATATATTAGTATTTATGCTTATATTTTGTTATATTAGCTTATAAACTTATTAAATGATCGCAGTACTAACCGGAGATATCGTAAATTCTGGGCTCTATCCGGGTGAAAAATGGATGCCTGTATTGAGGGAGGTCCTTGGCCGTTTGGGTGCGCAGCCGGAGGAGTGGGATATTTACAGGGGGGATGAATTTCAGGTAAAGACCCCGTTAGATAAGGCCCTGGAAACGGCCTTGCTTTTAAAATCGAGTCTTGCGTCCTTCAGGAACCTCGATGTCCGACTCGCCATAGGCTTAGGGGACGAGACCTTTTCCGGCCAGAAGATCACCGAGTCTAACGGGTCGGCTTACCGGAATTCGGGCCGACTCTTTTCAGAACTGAAATCAGGCAGACAGTCCCTCGCTCTCAGGAGTAAATGGGAGGAAAAGGATGAGGTCATAAACCTGATGCTTCGTTTGGCCTTGAGTTTTATGGACGAATGGACTCCCGTTTCAGCCGAGACCGTGGCGTGGACCCTTTTGCATCCCCATAGTTCACAAGAGGAAATGGCCACCCACTTTGGGATACGGCAATCTGCTGTGAGTCAGCGCCAAAAAAGGGCTAGGACAGACCTGGTGTTCGAATTACTCGATTTTTATCGTACCTTTTACAAAGAATAGATGAAATGACCCTGTTTATTAAACTCCTGCTCGCACATTTGCTGGGTGATTTTCTCCTTCAGCCCGGAAAATGGGTGATCCACAAATCGGCCAACAAGATAGGGTCGCCTTACCTCTATTTACACGTCCTGATCCACTTCTCTCTGGTGTTGATACTCCTTGGGAATTACACCCACTGGCGTATAGCGCTGGTCATTGCCCTATCTCATTTTGTCATTGATCTGGGTAAGCTCTACTCCGAATCGGCATTTACGAATCGGGCCGTCCCTTTTGTGGTGGATCAGTTTCTCCATTTACTGGTGCTTTTCGGTTGTGCGTATTACGGAAATATCATAGGGCAGTTGGATTATTTACTGGGGCTGGTGGATTGGGGCCTGGTGACTGCCGTCTTCTTTCTCACCTTTCCGAGTGCCATTCTGATGAACATCCTTCTTGAAAAGATGTCGGATCAGATCTCCCTGGATCACAAATCTCTGCCCAACGCAGGGAAATATATCGGAATGATAGAGCGACTTTTCGTGCTTATCTTCATACTCACCGGTCGCTGGGAAGGCATTGGCCTGCTGATCACCGCCAAATCCGTATTCCGCTTTAACGACCTCAAAGAGAGCAACAGCCGAAAGCTCACAGAATACATCCTGATCGGGACCTTGCTCAGCTTTGGCCTGGCCATCGTTACCGGATTGATCTATCTGAGATTCTGATGGGGTTCGGTCCGGGTAACCTGCTTTGATGCAAACTAAGGTAACACGAAAATGGATCACGGGTCCAAGACCGTCTGCTAACTTTTGGGAATTGTCACTAAACACGGTATAAAACGGCAGATTTTAGAGGAAAACCGCACTAAAATTCAGGATCTTTTACTTTTCTCTCCCTTTGATGTGAGCCTCCTTAATTATTCCTACTTTTGCTGCTTAGAACACCAATGATATGACCACAGTGGAGAGGAAGTATGTTTTTGATTTTGACAGTACGCTGACCAGGGTGGAGGCCCTGGATGTGCTGGCTGAGATGACCCTGCAGGGTCGCGCAGACCGGGAGGAGATCATCAAAGAAATACAGCACATCACCAACCTCGGTATCGATGGGGATATTTCATTTACGGAATCCCTAGAGCGCAGGATAAAGCTGCTGAAGGCAAACAGGAAACACCTCAATCCACTGGTGGAAGAACTCAGAAAGAAGATCTCCAAATCCATCGCCTCCAACAAAGAATTCTTCGAGAAATATTCCAAGGATATCTACGTAATCTCCTGTGGCTTCAAGGAATTTATTGACCCAATCGTGGAAGAATACAATATCCCTTCCGAACGCGTATACGCGAATACCTTCACCTTTGACGAGGAAGGCAATATCACAGGTTTTGACGAGGAGAACGTGCTGGCCAGCCACAACGGCAAGATAGCCTGCCTCGAGCAACTCGATCTGGATGGAGAAGTGCAGGTGATCGGCGACGGGTATAGTGATTACGTGATGCGGGAGGCCGGAATCGCCCACAAATTCTTTGCCTATACCGAGAATGTTCACAGGGAAAAGGCGGCGTCCAATGCAGACCATATTGCCCCAAACCTCGATGAATTCCTCTTTGTGAACGACCTGCCGAGAAACCTTAGCTATCCCAAGAACCGGATCAAGATCCTCCTGCTTGAAAACGTACATCCCATCGCCTTTGACAACCTGTCCGAAGACGGTTTTTCCGTGGAACTTATAGACCGCAGCCTCTCCGAAGAGGAACTGATCGAAAAGATCAAGGGGGTGCACGTACTCGGGATACGTTCCAAGACCCAGATCACCCCAAGGGTCCTCGATGCGGCGAACAAACTCCTCGTAGTTGGCGCGTTCTGTATAGGGACCACCCAGATAGATCTGCATTATTGCCAGAAAAAGGGTGTGGTGGTTTTCAACGCCCCCTACAGCAATACCCGATCCGTGGTAGAATTGGCCGTGGGCCAGATCATCATGCTCATGAGGAGTATTTTTCCTAGGAGCGTGGAGATCCACAATGGGCAATGGAACAAGACCGCTGAGAACTCCAGGGAGGTGAGGGGTAAGAATTTGGGGATCGTGGGATACGGCAACATTGGGAAACAGCTTTCAGTCCTTGCTGAGGCCATGGGAATGCGGGTCTATTACTACGACCTGGAAGACCAGCTGGCCCTGGGCAACGCCAAGAAGTGCAATACGCTCGAAGACCTGCTCAATGTCAGTGATGTGGTTTCCCTACACATAGACGACAGCATTTCCAACCATAATTTCATAGGGGAAAGGGAGTTCCGGCAAATGCGTGACGGGGCCTATTTTATTAACCTCTCACGTGGGTTTGTGGTCGATATACCGGCTCTCGAAAAAGCGCTTAAAGAGGGAAAACTGGCAGGTGCGGCAGTGGATGTCTTTCCCGATGAGCCCAGGAGTAATGGACCGTTTACTACCCCCCTGCAAGGGATCCCCAACGTGATCCTCACACCGCATATAGGCGGAAGTACGGAAGAGGCCCAGATGAATATAGCCGATTTTGTCCCGAATAAGATCATGGATTACATCAACTCCGGAAACACGGTAGATGCCCTGAACTTCCCCAATATCCGTTTGCCGAAACAGAACAATGCCCATCGATTCCTGCATATCCACAGGAACCTTCCCGGTGTGATGGCCCATATCAACGAGGTCCTGGCACATTATGAGATGAATATTTCCGGACAGTACCTCTCTACGAACCGGGAACTTGGATACGTGATTACGGATCTCGACAAGGATTACAACAAAGAAGTGATCAAAGCGCTCCGGAAGGTGGAACACACTATCAAGTTCAGGGTCCTCTACTGATGGTGGTAGGATTCGTTCCTAAGGATGGTGAAGGCTCTGTATAATTGCTCTAAAAAGATCAGACGTACCATCTGATGGGAAAAGGTCATGGGGGAGAGACTGATCCGCCCATTCGCCCGGTCATAGACCTGTTCGCTGAAACCAAAA
Organism: Muriicola jejuensis; assembly: GCF_010671595.1. GTDB lineage: Bacteria > Bacteroidota > Bacteroidia > Flavobacteriales > Flavobacteriaceae > Muriicola > Muriicola jejuensis. Next base: position 600,978 of record NZ_JAABOP010000002.1, read on the forward strand.
GGTCCGCCTATGACAAAGACGAGCTGGCGCGTCCCGGCGTTCATGTATTTTTGAAGTTCGGTCGAAAATTCCACAGAGCTGTAGCTTTTGCCGTTCTCATCCAGTAGTAGCACCGTATCTGATTCGCTGATCCCTGATAAAATGACCTCCCCTTCCTTTTGTTTTTGTTCAGGGATTGAACGGTTACGCACATTTTTCGGCGGCAGGATGGTCTCCTGTTCGAACCTCACGTAATGTCCCAGTCTTTTCTGATATTCCTGAATCATGGACTGCAGCCCCCTGTGGTCTGTTTTGCCTACCACCAACAGTTTTATCTTCATAACCCAAAGGTAAAGTTTTCCCCTCTTCCGGTTTCTTCAGTGGCATTTGTTTTTACTAATTTTACGACAATTAAGACTACTACATGATTTCACAGCAGGCCTTGGAGCAGGAGATTAGATTGATCATCGAAAATGGGATCAGGGAAGATATAGGAGAAGGGGACCACAGTTCACTGGCCTGTATCCCTGAGGAGGCGACAGGGAAGGCGCGACTGCTGGTAAAGGACGAGTGCGTGATCGCCGGTGTGGACTTCGCCCGTCAGGTTTTTCAGTTCGTAGACCCGGGGCTGAAGATGGATGTGGTGGTAAAGGATGGTAGCAAGGTGAATTACGGGGATGTGGTCTTTTATGTCAGTGGTTCTTCCAGGAGCATCCTGATGGCGGAAAGGCTGGTCCTGAATGCCATGCAGAGGATGAGCGCCATAGCCACTAAAACCGCCCATTTTGTTTCATTACTGGAAGGGACGGGCACAAAGATCCTGGATACGCGGAAAACCACTCCCGGCTTAAGGGCCCTGGAAAAATGGGCGGTCAGAATAGGAGGGGGAGAAAACCATCGCTTCGCCCTTTATGATATGATCATGCTAAAGGATAATCACATCGATTTTGCTGGAGGTATCACGAAAGCGATCGAAAAGACAAAGGCGTATCTCAGGGAAAGGGACCTGGATCTCAGGATCATCGTGGAGGCCAGAAACCTCGCAGAAGTGGAGGAGATCCTGCGGTCGGAGAATATCTATCGCATCCTCCTCGACAATTTTAATTATGAGGACACCGTAAAAGCCGTAAAGATGATAGGCGGGCGCTGCCTGACCGAGTCATCCGGTGGAATTAGCGAATCTACCTTGAGGAAATATGCAGAATGCGGGGTGGATTACATTTCGTCCGGCGCACTTACCCACTCGGTCAGCAACAAGGATCTCAGCCTTAAAGCGGTATAAATGACGAAGGAGGTTGAAGACAAACTCGAGAAAATACCGATCCTTAACTGGGTCGTAAGTATACTCAAAAAGATCAAACTAGGGGGCAATCACGGGTTGTCACTTTACGACCTTCTGGAGATGTACATCATCGGGATCGCACAGGGAGCCCTCTCCACCCGGGCCAGTTCCATCGCCTTCAGTTTGTTCATGGCTCTTTTTCCGCTTTTGATCTTTTTGATCACCCTCATTCCATTCGTCATCCCCCTGGTGAGTGTAGGGAACCAGGATTTTGACGCTCAGTTCCTCAGGTTCCTCGAATCTTTTCTGCCGACAGCCACGGGGGAGTATTTCGGGGAGATCTACACACAGATCAAGGACCAGAAACAGGGCGGGTTGCTCTCTTCGGCATTCGTCCTATCTATTTTCCTGATGACCAATGGGGTGAATGCCATTTTCGGCGGATTTGAATCCTCTTATCACATCATCCTCACCCGCAATTTTTTTAAACAGTACGCCTATGCCCTGATGGTGGGTATCATACTATCCCTCTTGCTCATCGTGGGAGCCGTGGCCTTTGTGTATTTTGAATACACCCTGGAATACCTCAACGTTTGGGCGTCTGAATCGAGCGGTGTGGCGCCTAACCCCAACGAACTGGTGGGGGCAAGGGCCGGAAAGGTCCTCTTTTATGCCATTCTTTCCTATTTGACAACAGCGATCCTCTATTATTTTGGCACCGCTCAGGGAAAACAGGCGCGATTCTTCTCCTACGGAGCCCTTATGACCACCCTGCTCTTTTTGCTGACCTCCTACCTATTCGGGGTGTATATCGAAAAATTCGCAAGGTATAATGAGCTTTACGGGGCTTTGGGGGGATTGCTCATTCTCATGGTCTATATTTGGTTGAATTCGAACATCCTCCTGCTTGGATTCGAATTGAATGCCACGCTGACGAAGCTGAGAAAGAATGTTGAGAAAAAGGACGAAGATGCGTAATATTCTTCTGCCCGTGCTGTTTTTTTTCCTATGGCTTTCCGAGGTAAGTAGCCAGGAGATCGTGGGTTACTGGAAGACCATTGACGAGGTCACGGAACAACCCAAGTCCATCCTGGAGATCTATAAGGAGGATGAAGGCCTTTCTGCCAGAGTTGTGGAGATCCTCGTAGAAGGCCGGGAAGACGCCCTCTGCATCAAGTGTGACGGCCCGCAAAAGAACCGGCCGATCAAGGGAATGAGGATCTTCAGCGGCCTGAAAAAGGTAGATGAAGACACCTACGGGGATGGTGAGATCCTCGACCCGGAGACGGGGAAAAAATACCGGGTTCGGATCTGGTTAGACTCCGAGAGACCGGAGCGACTCAAAGTGAGGGGCTATATCGCCTTCTTTTTCAGGACCCAGACCTGGAAGAGGGTATCCCCTTAAGTAAAACCTATGGAACAATTCGTTGACGTCGTACTGCCCATCCCACTGGAAAGGCTCTTCACCTACAGGTTGCCAGGGGATCTCGCTGCCAACCTGAAACAGGGGATGCGCGTAGCCGTACCATTCGGCAAATCCAAGATCTATACAGCCCTGGTTTTCAGGGTCCATCAGGAACCTCCAACGGCCTATGATCCTAAGGAGATCCACGAGGTAATTGACGAGGTACCTCTGGTGAATAACATACAGATGGAGCATTGGCAGTGGATTGCCACCTATTACATGTGTACCCTCGGAGAAGTATTCCGAACGGCCGTTCCAGGTGCCTTCCTGCTCGAGAGTGAGACCCTGGTCCTAAAAGGGGAGGAAAAGGAATGGGAGGATGAGGAGGTAAGTGACCAGGAGTTCCTGGTACTCGAGGCCCTGGAGCACCAGACCTCCCTGAAAATCGGCGATGTATGTGATATACTGGAACGCAAGACCGTATTGCCTCTGCTTCACCGCATGTATGAAAAAGGATGGATCCAACTCAGGGAAACCCTTCACAGTCAGTACAAACCAAAATACATAAGGTCCGTTACCCTTCATCCGAAGTACGAATCTGAAAAGGACCTGAACGATCTGCTCGATGAGCTCAACAGGGCCCCCAAACAACGGGAGGTCATACTTACACTTTTTCAGCATCAGGCTACTGAAAGGATACCTATCGAAATCATTGAGTTGCAGAAAAAAAGCCGGGTTTCTGCAGGTGTGATCCGCGGGCTCCTGGACAAGGATATCCTTCAAGAAAAAAAGATCAGAACAGACAGGATCACGTACGAAGGGGATGAGGGAGTATTGACGCAACCCGAATTAAGCGATTTTCAGCAAAAGTGCCTGGGAGAGATCAGGGATTCCTTCCGGGAGTTAGACGTCACCCTCTTACAGGGGGTTACCTCCTCAGGCAAAACAGAGGTCTACATGAAATTGATGGAGACCTTTCTCTCCCAGGGTAAACAGGTGCTGTACCTCCTGCCGGAGATCGCCCTGACCACCCAGCTCATCTCCCGTCTCCAGGCCTGTTTCGGCAGCAGAGTCTCGGTATTCCATTCCAGGTTCAGCCTTAATGAGCGCGTCGAGGTCTGGAACAATGTGAGGAGGAATGAAGAGAAGGCCCAGGTGGTCATCGGCGCCAGGTCTTCCCTTTTTCTGCCCTTTGAAAACCTCGGGTTGGTCATTGTGGATGAGGAGCATGAGAACTCCTTTAAACAATTCGATCCGGCACCCAGATACCACGCAAGGGACGCAGCCATTGTACTGGCTACCCTCCACGGAGCCAAGGTACTGTTGGGATCAGCCACACCCAGTCTGGAAAGCTATTACAATGTAAGGACCGGAAAATACGGGCATACCGTCATGAATTACCGGTACGGAGGTGTTCAGATGCCTGCAGTGGAACTGGTCGATATCAGGGATGCCTCGAGACGGAAGCGGATGAAAGGCCATTTTTCGGAGAAACTGATCGCTGGGATACAAGAGACCTTGTCCCTGCGAGAGCAGGTGATTCTTTTCCAGAACAGAAGGGGATACGCTCCTATCGTGGAATGTATGACCTGTGGACACGCCCCCCAATGTCCCAACTGCGATGTAAGCCTCACTTACCATCAAAGTAGAAATGAACTCAGGTGTCATTACTGCGGATATCATGAAAAAATGATGGTGCAGTGCATGGCCTGCGGCAATGCCACCCTGGATACGAAAGGCTTCGGGACAGAACAAATCGAGAAGGAATTGAAGGAGCTGTTTCCCGAGGCCAGGACAGGAAGGATGGACCTCGACACAACCCGTGGTAAATTTGCATACGAAAAGATCATCTCAGGGTTTGCATCCGGGCAGTTCGATATCCTGGTGGGCACACAGATGGTCACCAAAGGTTTGGATTTCAGGCATGTGAACCTGGTAGGGATCATGAACGCCGATGCCTTGCTCAATTTTCCTGACTTCAGGGCCCATGAACGCAGCTACCAGCTGCTTACACAGGTAGCGGGCAGGGCGGGGCGGACCGAGAAACAGGGGACGGTACTGATACAGACATACAACCCCCAGAATCCGGTACTCAGGCAGGTCGTTTCAGGAGATTATATCGGCATGTATGAGGAACAACTTTCACAGCGTAGTGAATACCGGTATCCTCCGGTGAACAGGATCATCAGGATCAGCTTTAAACACAAGGGTTACAGCACCTTGAACGAGGCTGCTGCCTGGTTCGGAAAAGCGTTGAGGAATGCCTTTGGTGAACAGGTTCTGGGACCGGAGTTTCCCCCTGTTGCGAGGATCAGGAACCAATTCATAAAACAGGTACTGGTTAAGATACCCAGGGATCGATCCCTGGCCCAAACAAAAAATAGCATCAAAAGAATCGAGAATTCCTTTAATGCTATTTCCCAGTACAGAAGTGTGCGTGTGATCTACGACGTAGACTACTTTTGAAATTCTCAGACGTTGCTGAGAGCCTCGGCCAGTTCTGTTTTCTTATTTCGGCTTAAGGGGATGGACCTGCCGCTCACCTCAACGTTCTTACTGTTGAATTTTTCAATCTTCTCCAGATTTACAATGTAGGATTTGTGTATCCTTAGGAATTTATCCGGCGGTAATTGTTTCTCAAATGCCTTCATGGTGGAGAGGATCACGATGTTGGCCTCATCCGTAACGAGTTTGATATAATCACCAAGGGCTTCTATCCATTTGATGTCATTGAGAATGACCTTTCGTTTTTTGAGGTTGCTCTTGACGAAGATGTGCTCTTCATCCTCAGCCACCTGGTTCAATTGCTCGTACTTGGTGACCGCCCTTTTTACCGATGCGTCGAAACGCGCCATGGTGATGGGTTTGTGCAAATAATCCGTTACGTCGTAATCGAAGGCTTTAAGGGCATAATCGGGCTTTCCGGTGATCAGGATGACCTGCGGACTGTTTTCCAGTGACTCCAGCAAGTCGAATCCGCTTATGATCGGCATCTCAACATCCAGAAAGATGAGGTCAATTTCATTGTTCTTGATGCCGTTCTTGGCTTCGATTGCATTGCTGTACTCCGCAACCAGGGCTAAATTCGGATGATTATTCACCAATTTTGCAACTGCCATACGCTGCATAGATGAATCATCAACAACTATACTTCTTAATTTCATAAAGGGTTGATTTGTGGGGTTAAATCATCGACAAAGTACTTAAAAAACTAGTTCAACTGCAACTAAAGTTGTGAACAAATCCCATTGATACTCAGACGGTGATGCGCATAATTTAGGTTTATAGGTTAAGTTCGATTTGAGCGATTATAGTACCAATAACGAAGAAAAGTTTAATTTCTTGTAAATCGAAGGAAGAATTATTACTTTTGCGCTCCTAAAAATCTATATATCAATATGAATCATTACGAAACTGTTTTCATTTTAAATCCCGTTCTATCTGATGTTCAGATAGAGGAAACAGTTAAGAAATTCGAGGATTTCTTAATTAAGAATGATGCCAAAATGGTGTCGAAGGAAAATTGGGGCCTGAAAAAACTGGCATATCCCATTCAGCACAAGAAAAGTGGATTCTACCACTTGTTCGAATTTACGGCTCCCGGAGAGGTCATTGCTGCCTACGAGCAGGAATTCAGGAGAGATGAGCGCATCATGCGCTTTCTGACCGTAAAATTAGACAAGCACGCCATCGAGTGGGCTGAGAAGAGAAGGAATAAACTTAAAGCTAAAGCGTAAGGGACATGGCAACATTACAACAACAGGCCAAAGGCAAGAAAGACGGGGAGATCAGATATCTGACCCCTCTGAACATCGAGACCAACAAGCAAAAGAAATACTGCCGGTTTAAAAAATCCGGAATCAAGTATATCGATTACAAGGATCCCGATTTCCTGATGAAACTCGTGAACGAGCAAGGTAAACTGCTTCCCAGGAGGCTTACCGGTACTTCCCTGAAGTATCAGCGCAAAGTAGCTCAGGCGGTAAAAAGGGCGAGACACCTGGCCCTCATGCCGTACGTTGGTGATTTATTAAAATAAAAAGGAGAAGATCATGGAACTTATTTTAAAGGAAGATGTACAGAATCTGGGATTTAAGGACGATGTGGTGACCGTTAAGAACGGCTACGGCAGGAACTACCTGATCCCGAAAGGACTTGCTACCATGGCTACTCCCTCTGCCAAAAAAGTGTTGGCGGAGAACCTGAAGCAAAAAGCGCACAAGGAGAAGAAGATCGTGGATGCTGCTAACAAGACTGCAGAAGCACTCAAGCAACTCGAAGTGAAGATTTCAGCCAAGGTTGGGGCCGCTGACAAGCTGTTTGGATCGGTTACCAATGCCGATGTTGCGGACGCACTGGCCAAAGAGGGTCATGAGATCGATAAGAAATACATCATGATCAAGGGAGGCTCCATCAAAAGGGCCGGGCCTTATGAGGCTCAGATCAGACTGCACCGAGACGTGATAGTGGACTTCAATTTTGAGGTGATCGCAGAACAGAAATAAGCGTTCTCTCAGAAGGAGAAAAAATAAAAGGGCCATGGAAATCATGGCTCTTTTTTTTTGCTATCTTGAATCCTTTAAGAACCAACACTATAATTATGAAAAAACTACTTTTAGCAGTCTGCTTCCTGATCGCTTTTGTCACTGTTTCCTGGTCCCAGATAACTACGGCAGATATCAGGGGGACGGTGTATGAAGGGGACAATCAGCCTCTTTTTGGGGCTAACATCGTGGCCGTTCACACACCCACAGGAACCAAGTACGGAACGGTGAGCAACGAGGACGGCCGGTATAACCTGCCCAACCTGCGGGTAGGAGGCCCCTACGAGATCACGGTTTCCTATGTGGGGTACAAAACCCAGGTACAGAACGGGGTCTACCTCTCTCTCGGGCAGACAACGATCCTGGAATTCAGCCTCATTTCAGAAAGTCAGGCTCTGGATGAGGTCGTGGTGGTCTATGATCAAACAGGAACTTTTGGAAGTGATCGCACGGGGGCGGAGACCAGTGTAGGCCGCAGGGAACTTACCCGGCTGCCAACAATTTCCAGGTCTGCGAGTGATTTTATAAGACTGGACCCTCAGGCGTCGTCAGGAGCCTCGGGCCTGTCCTTCGGAGGGCGGAATGACCAATACAACAATTTCTCCTTGGACGGGGCCATCTTCAACAACCCGTTTGGGCTGGATGCGGCTACCCCGGGTGGGCAGACCAACGCCCAACCCATTTCCCTGGATGCCATTGACCAGATCCAGGTAACGACCGCCCCATATGACGTCACACAATCGGGGTTTACCGGGGCCTCTGTCAATGCCGTAACCAAAAGCGGAACGAACGAATTCTACGGCACTGCCTATGGGTTTTTTCGCAATGACGACCTGACCGGAGGCAAGATCAACGGGGACGATGTGTTTAAGACCGGACTGGAGCAATACCAGTATGGGTTCAGCCTGGGTGGGCCCATCGTAAAGAACAAACTCTTCTTCTTTGTCAACTTCGAGCGGGATGAATTAACTGAGCTCGGCACCGATGGCTTTGTGCCCAATACAGGTACGGGGGATATCAACGAGAGCAGGGTCACCCTGTCTGATTTCCAGTTGGTCGACAACTTACTGAGGCAGGTCGTCATAGGCCAGAATGCACAAGGAGACGATATTTTTTACGATCCCGGAAGATTCCAGGGTTTTAATTTTGACCAGGAATCTACCAAGGGCATCATTAAATTCGACTGGAACATCAACGATAATAACCGCCTCGCGGTCATCTACAATTTTCTCGATGCTTCCAAGGGCAAACCGGCCAACCGGGATGCCATTACCTTCAGAGGGCCCAATACCCAGACCCTGCAGTTTGAGAATGCCGGATACGAGATCAACAACAAGATCAATTCAATCCAACTCGAATTGAACTCAAGACTCTCTGATGAGGCGACCAACAAACTGCAGGTGGGCTACACCCATTTCGACGATTTCAGGAACCCGTTTTCCACGCCTGCTCCCAGCATTGTGATCCTGGACGCCACAGGGAGTTCTAACTATATCATCGCAGGGCACGAACCTTTTTCCATCAACAACAGACTGGACCAGAAGGTCTTTCAGATCACAAATAACCTGAACTTCTTCAAGGGAGACCATACCTATACAATTGGGTTCTCCTTCGAGAAATTCCAGTTCGATAACTCCTTTAACCTGGGAGCTTATGGGGCACAAGGTGTCTTTTTCCCTACCACCACCATCACGGATTTTCCCAATTTTGCCAGTTCAGGTCAATTGCAGGCTGCCTTTGATTCTGCTATCAACGCAGACCGGGCCTTCAATGCCAACGGGACAGGAAACCCCGGTGGATGGGCGCTTTCCGAGACCAATGTGGGACAACTCTCTTTTTATCTCCAGGACGAATGGGATGCAACAGAAAATTTCAAGCTTACTTACGGGGTGAGGTTCGACAAACCTCTGTATTTCGACACGGCTGAGAAGATCAGGGAGAATATACAGCGCAAAGGAGGGGCTTCCGGTACCTATATCCCCTCCATTCAATACTTTGATCCGGAAACAGGGGATCCCGTTTTCCTCGATTCCGAAGTGCTGCCTAACAACAGGTTCCTCGTATCACCAAGGGTCGGATTCAACTGGGATGTGAACAATGATAATTCCCTCCAGATCAGGGGTGGTTCAGGGCTGTTCACAGGCCGTTTCCCCTTTGTGTGGCTGGGCAACCAGACACAGGCGGTCGACTTCTTCTTTTACCAAATCGTAGATCCGGAATTCCAGTGGCCGCAGGTATGGAGGACCAACGTGGGGGTCGACAAGAAATTTGACAACGGCCTGATCCTTACCGCCGATGTGTCCTTCACCAAGGATATCAATGCGGCCCATGTACAGAACTGGGGGCTGGATACTCCTTCCGCTACCCTGAATGGGGTGGATAACCGGGCCGTATATACCAACGCCGACAAATCCCAGATCTTTGGAGGACCTACCAATGCCTACGTTTTCACCAATTCAGATAAAGGACGGATCTGGAACGCCTCCATTAAAGGACAGAAGAACTGGGACAACGGGTTGTACACCATGCTGGCCTACAGCTTCCTGAATGCCAAAGAGGTGAATTCCGTGGACGCGGAGATCACAGGGGATGCATTTGCCGGAAATGCCATCGTGGGGAATGCCAATAATGATGTACTTTCATTCTCCAGGTACGGAGACAATCACAGGATCATAGGAGTGCTCTCCAAGCAATTCAAGACGGGTACCACTATTTCCACCTTTTTTGAATACGCCAAAAGTGGGAGGTATAACTATATCTACGGGGGAGATATCAACAATGACGGTTCCAGCATCAACGATCTGATCTATATCCCGACGAGTTCAGAGATCGGGTCGATGACCTTTAGCGGTCCCGGACAGGCCGAGGCTTTTGAGGCCTTTATACAGCAGGACGACTACCTGAGTGGACGTCGCGGGCAATATGCCGAAAGATATGGTGCCCTTGCACCCTGGAGAAGCAGCTGGGATATAAAGATCCTTCAGGATATCAACATAACAGACAGGAATAAATTCCAGTTGAGCCTGGATATCCTGAATTTTGGAAACCTCCTGAATTCGAACTGGGGGGTGGTGGAAGGCCCGAGTTTTGACCAGTTGCTGGGGGTGACGGTTGATTCGAATAACAACCCTACCTACACCTTTGATCCAAGCAGGACGGACACTTTTGCGGCCATAACCAGCGCGGTTTCCAGATGGAGGGCCCAGGTGGGGGTACGCTATATCTTTAACTGAGGAAAAAACCTTAATTTTGGGCCGCCCTAAAAAGGCGGCCTTTTTTTATGAAATACACCCGATTGACTAAAGAGCAGTTAGAAGAATTACATCCTGAATTCATCAATTTCCTTGCGACCCAGTCCATAACGGCTTCGGAATGGGAAATGATCAAGACTAACAGGCCGCACGTGGCCGAAGAGGAGATCGACGTGTTCAGCGACCTGGTCTGGGAAGGGGTATTGCAGAAGGTACAGTACCTCGAGAATATTTCCGCCAATCATATGCACCTATTCTACCTCGCAGAAAAGGAAATGAAGCTGATCTCGGTAAAAGTGAGGAATCCGGGGATAGACCTTTCTACCTCAGAAGGGTTTGCCTGGTTTAAGAAGAACTGGCAATCCGACTATGTCGATTATCTGGTGGCCTCCAGGGCCTATTCAGAAGATGTCAGTGCGGATAAGTTCCGGCTTATTCAGGAAGGAGCGGTAATCACAAAAGGGGAGTTGTACCAATGGTTTGATAAAATCATAGAATAAGGCGATATTTGCCGAACTACCCTAGCATATGGCACAAAAACCCTCTATTCCCAAAGGCACCAGAGACTTCAGTCCGGCTGAGGTCGCTAAAAGGAACTACATTTTCGATACCATCCGGAATCAATTCGAGATCTATGGTTTTCAGCCCATAGAGACCCCCAGTTTTGAGAACCTGGAGACCCTGATGGGGAAATATGGGGATGAGGGTGACCGTCTCATTTTTAAGATCCTCAATTCAGGCGATTATTTAAATAAGGTGGATGACCGTACCCTTGAAGAAAAGGACGCAGCTGCCCTGACTCCCCAGATCTCTGAAAAGGCCCTTAGGTACGACCTTACCGTGCCCTTTGCCAGATATGTGGTGATGCACCAGAATGAGATCGATTTACCCTTTAAAAGATATCAGATCCAACCTGTGTGGAGGGCAGACCGGCCCCAAAAGGGGCGGTTCCGGGAGTTTTACCAGTGCGATGCAGATGTGGTCGGGCCCAGTTCCCTCCTGCAGGAAGTGGAATTGATCCAGTTGTACGATGCGGTTTTTGCGGATCTCGGTCTGGAGAAGGTCACCATCAAGATCAACCACAGAAAGATCCTGAGCGCGATTGCCGAAGTGATCGGTGCCCACGAACAACTGATCCCTTTTACGGTGGCCCTTGACAAACTGGATAAGATCGGGGAGGAGGGAGTCATACGGGAAATGGCCGCCTCCGGGATCAGTGAAGCTGCTATCAGGAAAGCCATGCCGTTATTCTCGATATCCGGCGACCAGGATCAAGCTCTGGGAGTACTCTCTGATTTTCTGAAGGAATCCAAGACAGGGGAGGAAGGCATAGAAGCTCTCCGAATGATCACGGCTACCATAGGTAAACTGGGTCTTTCCAGTTGCCGATTGCAAGTGGATGTCACCCTGGCCAGAGGGTTAAATTACTATACGGGGGCCATTTTCGAAGTATCAGCCCCTGAAGGGGTTCAAATGGGCTCCATCGGTGGGGGAGGCCGGTACGATGATCTTACAGGGATCTTCGGACTGAAGGATCTCAGCGGGGTGGGTATTTCCTTTGGCCTCGACAGGATTTACCTGGTGCTGGAAGAGCTCGGGCTCTTTCCGGAAACCGTAGAGGAATCGGTTCAAGTTCTCTTTGTCAACTTCGGTGAAAAAGAAGCTCTGGCGGCTCTGCCGCTGATCGGTGAACTGAGGAAGGCAGGGATCAAATCGGACCTATATCCCACAGACGCTAAACTTCAGAAACAGCTCAAGTACGCCAATAACAGAAAGATCCCCTATGTAGTGCTTTTGGGGAAGGACGAATTGGAGCAAAATACGGTGGTCGTAAAGGACATGGCAAAAGGCAGTCAGAAGACTTATGATTGGAAACATCTTCCGGAGTTTATCAAAACCTTATAGATTTCTTCTGATCGCACGGATGACGTCCCGGTAGTAAGATCCTTCATGAGGTACGTACACTTTATTATTCCCATTGGAAAACAGGTCCATTTCCCATTGATCAAGGGCCAGTAGCTTTATGTCGGCTACTTCCTCCTCCTGAATGCCGAGAGATGAAAGGGGCTGCCGCAGTTCGCACAGAAAGGTATGGTGGAATTCGCAGTCCAGTATACCATTTTCATGATGCTGGACCGACTTGAAAATTCCGACCGGGATGAGATCTCCGGCCTTTATCTTTAAACCTATTTCCTCCCTGACCTCCCTCAAAGCAGCCTGTTTGGCTTTTTCGCCGGCAACCGTATGACCCGCAACGGAAACATCCCACAGTCCGGGAAAGGTCTTTTTGGTCTGGGCGCGCTGCTGCAACAGCACTTCATTCTGGGAAGTAAAGAACCAGATGTGCACCGTTGGATGGAAAATACCCTTTAGATGTGCTTCCGACTTGAGGATACTTTTACCGGTTTGCCTCCCGTCTTGATCCAGTACATCTACCCACTCATCCATAATTTACAAACTTATTCGAGGCGGAGGCCTGGATTATACCAGACTCTTAATTGAAATAGCTAAAGGTCTCTCCGGGTTTGATCGTCAGAAGTGTTTCATAGATCAGGCGGATGACGTTCTCCACATCGTCCTTGTGAACGGTCTCCACCGTGGTATGCATATACCTCAATGGCAGGGATATCAGGGCAGAGGCCACTCCTCCGTTGCTATAGGCAAAGGCATCCGTATCTGTTCCGGTAGACCTGGAAGAGGCCATACGCTGAAACGGGATCTTTTTGGCTTCTGCCGTCTCGATAATGCGCTCTCTGAGTTTATTCTGTACTGCCGGAGCATAAGAGATGACCGGACCGGCACCCAACTCGGTGTGCCCCTGTGTCTTTTTGTCGATCATGGGCGTGGTGGTGTCATGGCAGACATCGGTCACTATAGCGGCATTGGGCCTGATAGTCTGGGTGATCATCTCGGCGCCCCTCAACCCGATTTCCTCCTGTACCGAATTGGTGACGTAGAGACCATAGGGCAACTTTACCTTATTTTCGTGCAACAGCCTGGCTACTTCGGCGATCATGAATCCACCCGCGCGGTTGTCGATGGCACGGCATACGAATTTGTTCTTGTTCAGGATATGGAACTGGTCCGGATAGGTGATCACACACCCCACGTGAACACCCAGTTGGAGTACTTCCTCCTTGTTCTTTGCTCCCACATCTATAAAGATGTTGTCGAGTTGAGGCGGTTTTTCCTTGCTCTTGTCCCGGGTGTGTATGGCCGGCCAGCCAAAAATACCTTTGACGATCCCTTTTTTGGTATGAATATTGACCCATTTCGATGGGGCGATCTGATGGTCGCTTCCCCCGTTGCGGATGACGTAGATCAGGCCTTCATCCGTAATGTAGTTCACATACCAGGAGATCTCGTCTGAGTGCCCTTCGATGACCACTTTGTAAGGAGCCTCCGGGTTGATCACGCCCACCGCGGTGCCGTAGGTGTCCGTGATAAAGGTGTCTACATAGGGTTTTAAATAATTCATCCAGAGCTTCTGGCCTTCCCATTCGTATCCTGTAGGGGAGGCATTATTCAGGTATTTTTCAAAGAAGTCTATGGATTTTTTAGTGAGTATTTTAGTGTTGCTCATGCAGGTTTATTATTTGCATACAAACTTAGCAATATTCACGTTTAATTAATAACCTTGAAAGCGCTTTATGATTAATTTTGACAAGGTAAAATTCATGGAGATGCGGCCGAAAATAAAATGTGCGGTATTCAGTGCAGTAATGATCATGACAGGCTTCCTGCAGGCTCAGGTGGAGGATCAGCCATTAGACTCCATACAGGAGAAACTGATCATTATGGAAGGGGATTCCCTGTTTCGGGCATCCATAGCGCTGGATGAGGTATTTCTATTCGGCAAGCTGGATTTCGATTCCTATGAGGATAAGCTTCGGTATTATATTCTCAAGAGAAAGACACTCAAGGTATACCCTTATGCCAAAATGGCTTCTGAAAGGCTGGTAAGTCTTACGGACAGTCTGGAACTTATCAAATCTAAGAGGAAGCAAAAGAAATACACCCGAAAAGTTCAAAAGTACATAGAGGAAGAGTTTTCGGAAGAGCTCAAGAAGCTGACCCGGACGGAAGGTCAGATCCTGGTAAAACTCATTTACCGTCAAACGGGGATGACTGCTTTTGATCTGGTCAAGGAATTGAGAAGTGGATGGAGGGCGTTTTGGTACAATACCACGGCAAAGATGTTCAAGATCAGTATTAAGGAAGAATTCAATCCCGAAGCCGTGCACGAGGATTACCTTATAGAGGACATTTTGCAACGCGCATTTGCGGAGAGAACACTGCAAAGGCAGGAGTCTGTTCTGGACTACGATTACGCTTCCCTGACCAATAAATGGGACCAGCGACAAAAACAGAAAAAATAGTTGCGCAAAAGGTCTACATCCCTTATCTTTATAAGCCTTTTTTACCAGGAAATACTGCAAAATCCTAGTTTTGAAGGCCTTAATTCAGGAGCCGAATTTTTTTCTTAAAAATACTTGAAAATATATTTTTAATTAAAAAAAGGGTTCTATATTTGCACCCGCTTAACGAGGGATCGTTGGGCGAGAAGAGTAAGAAAGACAAGTTCATTGATATATTGGTAGACAGCGAATTAAGCCATAGACGGCGCTTTAGGGTGTCGTTATATGGATTGATTAAGATTCTTTAAAGATTTAAGGAAACACAAAGAACCGTTTTGAGGCGGGACAGCTTTTGAGGGTTATTGCATTGATGAGATATTAATGTTATAACGATGAAGAGTTTGATCCTGG
>NZ_JAABOP010000003.1 GCF_010671595.1 Muriicola jejuensis
TTTTTTATTCTATGAAAGGATCATATACAAAGGCCTGAAGCAGAGCCCAGGCTCGCTTCAGGATCCCTTCCTGGTAGCCGCTCACACATCGCCACGGCTCGTGTTCACGGACAGTCAGGGATAGGTCACCGCCTTTTTTAAAAGCACTCATAGCAAAATGGGTGCTTTTTTTATGCTATACAATGAATCAGGCACCAAGGCCTGAAGCAGAGCCCAGGCTCGCTTCAGGATCCCTTCCTGGTAGCCGCTCACACATCGCCACGGCTCGTGTTCACGGACAGTCAGGGATAGGTCGCCGCCTTTTTTAAAAGCACTCATAGCAATTAGGATGCTTTTTTTATGTCTTGCTATCCAACTTACCCGCTGATGATCATTACTACAGGAAAGACATTCCCCCCGGGGGACATACGTCCTTATTCCCCCTTGATGAAAAGATAATCTCCGAGAATGAAGGATTAAAGCAGGATGAAGACAACCAGGTATGTATTATGTCTTCCAACCAGACAAACAATTGGTTACTTGATTGAGATCTAACCATTTTTCTTTTGGCGTTCCAATTCGGAAAGCCAGTCCTGTGAATAGGCTCTTACAAAATTCGTTAACTCCATTCCGGCACGAAAACAAGCCTTCCATTGGGTATCTTTTTTCTCATATACGGGATTCGTAAAGACCTGATGATTATTCTTGGGGTTGAGTTTAGTCGTAGCATTGAAATCTACATCTTTAGTGATTTCAAGGAAATCTTTGATACTCCTTATCAATAGATCATTAGGTTCTGCAGGATATCTGAATTCCCAATTCTTTCGATCTTCAGGGTCCATATTCCCATCTAAAGCTGCCTCCATGCGTTTAAGCTCGTACAAGGCACCCGCTTTGGCTTCTTCGGGTAACATGTCCAATACTTCCGGAGTGTACATTTCCCTGTATTCTGCCAGTTGCATTTCGTACATTTCCCTGGTTTCCTGGTTGAGTTCTGCTACCTTTGGTTTATGGGCCTGCCGTTCCTTTTCGTATTTAATCAGAAATGCATCTGATTTGAAATAGGATTTGGTATAGTCCAAAGCTTCTTCTGCCACTATGATTTGATCACCGCTCGTAAGGGCCCTGATTATGGAGAGATTTTCCATTCTGGGCGCACCGAAAACACAGTTTTCAGATGCCGCACAATCAAATTGTATCCATAATACATTGGTATCCCGAATGCCTAATTTTGTAAAAATAGGATCCGTTAGTGTTTTGACTACAATTCCTGAAATCAATAAAAATCCAACTATGGATATAACAAAAGCAATAAAAATCCTTTTCATCTCGCTATAAATTTATTATTGTTGGTATAGTTATTCTAGTTTATTATCCTTACAAATTCCACACGTCGATTTTTGGCTTTACCAATAGAGGTGCTATTCGACTCCAGAGGACTACTTTCACCCCTACCTTCAGTACTCAACATATCCCCGGTTACCCCAAAATCAGAAACCAGAGCATTTTTGACGGCTTCAGCCCGCTTTTTTGAAAGTTCCATATTGGCAGATTCATCCCCATCACTATCTGTATGCCCTATGATCATGACATTGACTTTGCTCTCTTTGATTATTCCGGATATCTCCTTAAGTGCTCCGTAGGATTCAGGTTTGATCTTATCTGAATTCACCGAGAACATGATACTGTTGGTCACCAATTTCCCCTCGGTAAGCAATTTGTTCCTTGTGTCCGGGTTGCCTATAGCCATTCGAATATTGCCTATAAAATAATTATCCTGTTCATACATAGAAGAAATCTGGAATTCGAATAAATTGGGTTTCATATCCTTGGGAAGGATTTTGGGTGCATCCACGATCTTATTCTCATTGACATAGATCCTCAATCGCTCTTTTTGTCCCCAAATGGAAACCTTAATATGGTGTTTTTCCGAAGATGGCAACCAGATGGTCTTGAGATCAATATTATTGGCGTGAATCCCATTCACCCTGTATTCACCATATCCATTGGTGCCATAACTATTTGGAGGTGGAACTATGCCGGGATGCAGCTTGAAGGAGAATGTATTATTGATGTTCCAGGATGAAGCCTCGGAACCATTGTCCCCCTTACGAAATCGATCCAGATCGATCACGTTCCTCAAAAAGAACTGTATTGGACTGGAACCCCATTCAAAAGGGACGGAGCAAAAAAGGTCAAATTGGATCGTGTAATTCTCACCCAGGGCAACAAAGGAATCAAAAAAGAAACTTGAATTTTCCTTCAGCATCAGCCATTTACCTTCCTTGCCATCAACACTTACTACCTCACCCGAGCCATTGGTAAACCATAATGCCGGAAAATCGCCAATGGCATCCTGGTTAAAATCTTCCCAAAGAATGAGTTGTTCACCAGGCACAAAATCGAATTTGGACTTATAGGAAGTACGGTTTTCCGGATCTGAGGAAGCAGTATAGGTCTCCGTGCCGGATCCCTGCTCTGCTACCGGTTCTGTATCCGAGGATGATGGCTCTGCAGGGGTTGATTTTTTCTCCAGTCCCTTTTCTATTTTCTTTTCGACCTGCCCGGTTACTTTTTTCTTTACTTTCTGCAACAATTGGGCATCGGATCCGAATGGGAAAGCCAGTAAGGCTATCACCATCAACAACTGAATCGCTGTTTTCATTTCTGTGTCATTTAGATTTAGGTTAAAAGTAAAGTTTGGGTAAAGAATCTATATCCCTGAAAAAGGGGATTTCATTCATGGGTTTTCAAATGATCTGATATACCAAAAAGCGGGCGCCATTATAGCCAATACCGGCAAGGTCAGATGACCTGAAACAGGCATTCACTAGGCCTGAAAAACCTTCCCTGTAATGGCATTTCAGTTATAGCCAGCTTAATCTCTTTCGAGGACGAGATTGATCCATGCGCATTCATCGATTCCGTCATCGTTGAAGTCCCATTCAGTGGATCCATCCTCCCCGGCTAATTCCAATACACTTCCATCGAAGAATTCGGCAAAATAGGTCGGGTCATCTTCCGGATCCTCATCAAATTGTATGGTGAAGTAAGCCCCTTCCTCGAAATACATCAACCCTGTTATGTTTTCGGTTCCTTCCCCCAGGTCAACCCTAAGGGTAAATCTCCCGTTCGATTGGATCGTCATAGAAGGAACGATCCCGGGGATGAGCAGGTTGAATACCTCCCCACCTGTACAGGACCTGACTTCCAGAAGGGTAACATCCCAGGTTCCGGCCAGATCACTGATACAGAATGCGGGGCCGCAGTCCTCCCGGTCAGACCCCTCATCTATGTTGCATGCACTCACGGAAAGAAGCAGGAACAGGCCTGCCGTACCATAGATATATTTGTTAATGTTCATCTTGTGCAGATTTAAAGTGAATGATCTAAATGTATTCCAGTTCCATAAAGAGGATATCCCTTAAAAAGGGGAATTTAAAATACCTGAAAAAAGGGATAAACGATGAACCGCAATCCGTACCTTAGAGTGGATATTTCATAGAGATGAAAGAGATCTTTTTGCCGCTCAGCATTTTGCTTTCCTTTCATTGGGCCACCATGGGGCAGGACCTCCAGGATACCCCGGTTCTCCCTTTGAAGTATGCTGCGGTAACACGGGATTCTGCCGGGGTCGATCGCATGATTGCCGAAGGACAGAGACTGGAGGGTGCATACCCCGATTCAGCGGTGGCCTGGTACCGTAAAGCGGGGGCTGTAAGCGACAGCATAGGCTATGATCGCGGTGTACTGAAGTATATATCGAACTATACCTACGTACTCAATATGCAGGGAAAATATGATTCTTCCCTGGTACTTAACCAAAGGTCCCTTGGTATAGCAAGAAAAATGGGAGATTCACTTGTCCTGGCCAAGTGCCTTTTCAACACCGGTTCTTCCTTTCAACTGCTCAATCTCTACGAGGAAGCCATACCCCTGTACATGGAGGGGAATACCCTCTTTGAAGGCCTTGGGCAGGAACCATTTATCGCCAAAGGTTCAGATATCCTGCAAACCCTGTATCAGAAACTCAGGCGCTATGACCGGGCCTATGCGCTGGGGAACCAGTCTATTATCCTGGCCCGGAAACACGGAATGACCCACGAATTGGGATACGCCCTATGCAATATGTCTGCCAACCATTTTGCCCTGGGTGAAACGGAAAAAGCCGGGGCGGTGCTCCGGGAAGCCCTGGAGATCGCGGTGGCCATGGAAGACAACTATCTCAAGGCTGCAGCGCAGCTGCAGCTCTCCGAATATTATCAGCGTAAAGGGCAATGGGAAGATATGCGGGGTGCAGCCCAAAGTGCACAGCAGATATCAGAGGAGATCAGGGACGCCGTTGGCATCGGACAGGCTTTTTTAATAAGGTCTGCATACGAAATGTACAGAAGGGACTACCGGTCTGCAGAGTTGTTGGGATTAAAGGCCCTGGAGACCTTCAGAAAGGAGAAATTGGGAGCTGAAGAAGTGGATGCCCTCCGATGGCTGGAGAAGGTATCCCTGGCCGGGGGCGACTATGCTTCCCAAATGGACTATAAGGAGGAGGCCGATGCCAAGGCCTATGAAATACTGAATTCCCAGATTCAGTCGCGCGTACTTCAGCTCGAGAAACGCTATGAGTCCGAAATAAAGGCCCGGCAGATTGAACAACTGGAGGGCCAGGCACAAAGGCAGGACCGTATCCTGAGGAACCGCAACTTGCTTTCCACCTCACTGATCATTGCCATTGTTTTATTGATCATCATCGGATTTCTACTCTATAGAAATTTTCAGCACAAACTGGCCCTGAGGCAGAAAAAGCTCAATAAGATTGAGTTGGAGACCCGGCTCATGGCCATAGAAGCCGTATTGCATGGGGAGGAAAAGGAACGGGAACGCGTGGCCAGGGAGTTACATGACGGTCTGGGGTCCATGCTATCCAGCATTAAATTCTCCATCCAGAACGCAATGCTTTCTGCCGGGGAGGATGAAATCAACAGGGAAGCCTATGTAAAAGGTATAGATATGCTGGACTTCTCTATCGATGAGATCCGTAGGATTGCCTATAATATGATGCCTCAAACCTTGGTAACCTTTGGCCTGGATACAGCCCTGAGGGATTTCTGCTCCCTTACCAATCAGGAGGATAAGTTGAAGGTGAGTTACCAGTCCATAGGACTTGAAGAACTGGAGCTGGAACAGTCCGTTTCCCTTTCTATCTACAGGATTGTACAAGAACTCGTTCACAATGCCATAAGGCACGGTTATCCAAGAGAGATCATAGTGCAACTCATCCGAAGCGGAAATACGATGGAGATTACGGTTGAGGATAATGGTTCGGGATTCGATCCCAAAATACTGGAAAAATCGCAGGGCATTGGATGGGGCAGCATCAAAAACCGCATCAAGCTTTTGGAGGGTCAGCTGGAATTGCATACAGCTCCCGGGGAAGGAACATCTGTACAAATACGTATTGAGACATGACCACAAAATTCTTTATTGTCGATGACCATTTTATGGTAGTGGAAGGTATCCGCTCATTGTTACAGGATGAAAAATCCGTCCAATGGGTGGGTTCAGCCCGCAATGCAGCCTTCTGTATGGCAGAGCTCCTAACCCGGAATCCCGATATCATTTTGATGGATATCAACCTTCCGGACAAAAGCGGGATTGAACTCTGCCGCGAGGTAAAACAGAAATACCCCTCTGTAAAAGTGATCGGCCTGAGCACGTTCAACCAGCAGAGTTTTGTAAAAAAGATGCTGGAAAGCGGGGCGTCCGGATATATTCTGAAGAACGCTGCCAAAAAAGAGCTGTTAAAGGCCATGGATACCGTAATGCGCGGGCAAGTCTATATGAATGAAGAGGTCTCCCGCCTTCTCAGACAATCCACGGGCCCGGAGGTGGTGCTCACCAAACGGGAAAAGGAGATCCTGTCCCTTATCGCTGAAGGATTGACCAATGCGGAGATAGCAGACCGCCTTTACTTGGGTACTACAACTGTAGACACCCATAGAAAACACCTGCTGCTTAAGATCGGGGCGCGGAACAGTGCCGAAATGGTGAAAAAGGCTTTTCTGAAAAATTTACTTCAGCTTGATTCCTAGGATGCTTATCCCCGAAAAAGGGGAAAAATGAGCGAATGTAGTCCTTTATTTTTATCCAGTAATTCTTAATTGCAGAATCATGACACGTTGTAAATGGTTTGTAGTCTTCATTATGCCCTTTCTGATGTATTGGCCCCTGCTGGCACAGGATAAAACAGAGCATTCCGAAATGCAACAGGAGATCCGGGAGATGAAACAGGAGATTAAAGAACTCGAAGCAGAAATTGCTGAAGCCAGGGTGAACGACCCGGACGAAGTTCCAGAACTTGAAAAAGAACTGGCCAGCCTTAAAAAGATCGTCGCCTCCTTTGAAGGCATGGCAGGGATGAATTCGAAGCCTGTTGAATCGGTTAAAAAGGAAGCGATTACTTCCACCCCGCCGAGATCATCGCCCGTAGTGACCATCGATCTGAAGCAGCCGGTAACAGCACCCAGGATCGGAGAGTACAACGATCGGTTGCTGTGGTACAGCGGTAAAAGAATAAATGACAGTACCCTGGTCACCACGAGTTCCATGGTGGTGCAGTACCAGCGCACAAAGAAGCGGGTGGTCGCACAGCCAGATAAGAAGTCCGATCCTTTTGAACCTCTCATACGCGAGCTGGAAATGGCTCAGGAAAAGGAAGATGAGCTGGTCGAGAAATTCGATAAGATGAAAAATGGTTTTATGTACTATCCCGAGCTGGAAAAGACCATAGAACGCTATGATGACCTTAATCAGCAGTACGGGGAGATCGTGAATAATGTCATCGATTTGCCCGAAACACCTGCGGACGGTGTGGGCAAGTTCGCCATTTCACAACCTGCCTCTGACAATCCGGGAGCCAATGGACCTGAAGAAAATCGAGCAAAGAGTTTCCTTGAAGAAACAATGGAAAAAGCGAAAAGGATGTTTGAAGCCCTGCCCCCGGTTGAGGATTTTCCGCCTCCCCCTGAGACTGATTTTAGTATGTGTGCAGCCTGTGACGGGAAGCTTAAGGAGCAGGAACGCCTCGCATTTGAAGCATGGGAGGAGAAATTTCTTGGTAAGGAACGGGAAATTTTGTCGTTTGTCCTCGGTGCAGAAAGGCAGATGTCTCTATTGGGAGTGGAAACAGAAAACGAATCAGTCCTGGGGACAAAATTATTTGAGGATCTGTCATTACGAATCGATAAGAAAATCAAATTGTTAATTGCCACTTATGGCAAGAAGATCGAATATATCCAGACAGTGAACAGGATGTATTTGACTCATGAGAGACAGAAAGCGCTGTTGGGCATCGAGGACAATAGTTCCGACCTGTCTTCCCAGATAATATCATTAGATAAACTTTATAGAGATTATTTTAAAGAGCAAAAAGGTCTCAGAAACCACGATTTTGTTTTAAATATTCAAAGTCACCTATCCCTGGAAAGACAAAAAGCTATTTTAGGCATTGAATCTCCCCCTGGTCAAAACGGCCTAGGAGAAATTTTTGATGAGGTCGAGAACTATAACAGATTTGCGCTTACCCTTGATCTGGATTTTGACTATCTGCAAACGGATGATGAGGAGGAATTGGAACTAAGGGCCACGGGAGTCATGGCTACGGAAAAAAAGACCTATACCAGGCTAATACCCAACGAGTGTTCCTACCGGATGGTGAAATACGATGTGGATTTTATGAATACAGATCATATAGTTGTTGCCATCCCCATCAAGGTGATTTCAGGGACCAAAACCATCAGGAATGATGATGATGAAGAAGTGACGTTTGCATATTCGGGACCCGAAAGGTACCTGTTGAACTTTCCCGAATTCAAGCTGGATTTTTGTAAAGGCCAGGCCACTGATTCCATCGTATTTATGCCTTTATTCGGGGATTCCGATTATCAGATAGCCAAGGATCTGCACAAAGTTTATAAAGGTGAAATGTTGCCCCTTGCGAACTATATGTTCATCCGCCCAGATAAAATGGAAGATAACCTGGACAAGGGAATGGATCTCGCCGCCATGATCATGACCACTTTAGGAGGCTATCAATCAGTGAAGATCGGCTCAACCCGGGAAAAGTTGAAGAATCAGTACGAGGCCAAAAAGAAACAGGATAGCTACAGAAAGGATATCAATGAACTAACCTCCCCGGGGAAGACGGTATTTATCTTTGATGCCCAGGTGGGAAAGCAAGTCATCGCAAATTTGTATAAGGATGTCAAGTATAGGATAGACGAGAATACCGAATTGGTGAAAGGGCTGATCCAAATTAAGGTCGAGCATGTTCCAATGGAATAGAATTGACGGCAAGTTTTCGCCGTACTGATGAATCTGGAAACGAATTGGGATCTCTGCAAAGGATTTAATGGATCAAACTCGGAGCGATCTGGACGGCGCTCATAGTAAAATTTGTTGATAAAGCTTAATTATAATCGAAAAGAAACAGGATGAAAGGTCTCCTGAATTGCATTTCCATGACCCTCTTGTTCTCTCTCTCGGCACAAAAAAACCTGACACCTGTTGCCTGTTCGGAGTTTACAGGTCTTGAGTTTAACGGCCGTCCTTTGAAGGACACAAGGAGTTTTTTTGTGGGCCTGGCTAAGACTACCCTGGAATTGGAAACAGGCCCCGATACTGTAAGCGATCTGGAGGTATTTGTATGGCCCAACAGGGGCGGACTGAAATCCGATTCCGAGCTCTGGCTGAACTCCGTTATCCATAACCTGGATTCTCTCGGATGGAAATTGCGTACTTCGGAAAGAGATCATTCGTTCATGTATCTGGAGAAAGTAGTTCAGCACCTGATCATGTACTATGCCCCTGGTAAGAATGAGGCCAATGTATATTTCGGCAAACTGAATATTCCCGAAACGCCGGAGATCCCAGTGCAGGATGAAGCCTTTTCTGTAACTGAGCCCGACACGGTGATCACAACAGTCGTATTTTCAAACAGTAATGCCTCCCTGGTCGGAAAATGGGGGACCCTGGCGGGGGCCAAGGTAAACAGGCAGGATAGCTCCACCGGTTATATGGTGGTATCGGGCGTGAGTAAGGGCTTCGGGCTAGAATTCAGGCAAGATGGGACGTTCCTCCATGTTACCGTGGTGACCTCCGGAAGGCCGAATTATCGGGTTTTTGTAACTACCGAAGGGAAATGGTCCGCGATAGCAGGCGAAGTAAATTTCTATCCAACCGACCGCCACTACCGCAAATGGGAAAATGAGATCATCATGGCGGATGAGCATTCGGTACCTGATCCGTACATGATGTACTGGCGGAAAGGTGAAAATATCTATACAGGAGAAAGCTGCCTGTATGTCCGATACCCGGACGAGAAACAGGAGCGTGAGCTATGTTCTGAATAAGCAATGACCACCAGACGCTATGATAAGTCTGGAATTAGTACCATAGTTAGAACCATAAATGAACGTTATCCCCCTGGGGACTAACGTCCTTCTTCCCCCTTGAGAACAAAATAATCCGCAATACGGAAATAGAAAAGCGGTGAAGATAGATCGTTAAGCTTACGTAAATATCGGATCCACCTGCCTATAAGCAGATTTTTCCTATATATTTATATTCCTCAACCAGTTTGTTCATGAGTAATAATCCACATGATGCCAAGTTCAAAAAATGGCTGGATGTCCTGCAGCAAGAGAGCTGGCAGCTTGAGCTGATCATTTCAGGTTTTGCTATTTACGGTCTCTTTATGATTATCGACCCTATAGAAATGGCAAACTTGGAAGCCCAGAATGATGGAAATATGTACAAGATCTTCCTCATGCAGGGATTGACTGTTTCATGGTACATTCTGACTGTCAATTTAATAGCTCATGTAATATTAAGGGGATTGTGGATCGGGGCCATAGGGTTAAGATATGTGTCCGGAGACATTGATTACGAAAAACTTCCCTACAGTCCCAAGTTTACCAAGCATCTCAAAAGACGGGTGGGTTCCTTTGATAGCTACGTGGCTACCCTGGAAAAGTACTGCAGTATCATTTTTGCCGTCACATTCCTTCTAGTCTTTTATCTGCTCGGTTTGCTGGCTATTTCATTCACCTTTGCACTTATCGGATTGTGGATAGATAAGGAGGAAACACCCAACTGGGTGCGCTTAGGAATAGGAGTACCAATTATCCTATTTTTGAGCTTCGGGGTTCTCCTTACATTCATAGACTTCATCACACAAGGATGGTTGAAAAAGAAAAAGTGGACCACGTTTTTTTACTATCCCGTATACTGGGTCTTCAAGTACATCACATTGAGTTTCCTCTACAGGCCCATGGTCTATAATTTTCTTGACACCCGCTTCGGAAAAAGACTAAGCATGATCATTGTTCCCCTGTATCTGGGCATTTTCATCCTTTCAGCGACCGGTTTCAGCACCTCTAATTATCTGGATAAGGAAATGAATTCAAATTCCCAGATTGCGAATAGCAATAATTATAACGACCTGATCGAAATGAACAATTCTTTTGCCGATAGGGCTTCTATTCCCTCAAAAATCATCCCCGATCCTTATCTGAATGTGTTCGTGGTGTACGGAAGTACGATTGAGGACGATGTCTTCTACTTCAATGAAAAGCTCAAACCGGAGGAAGACAAGAGAGGAATCCACTCTGCTTTTACAGACGGGGTTCTTTCCTGGGAAAAGCGTGGAGAACTAAAGGAATACATGAAGACTATTGAGGAGATGTATACCCTTTCTATCGATTCTGTCGATTACAAACCTCAGTTCGTATTTACCTTAAATCCAAGAAAACAAATGGGATTTGAAACCTTTCTCAACATGGATTCTATCCCCGAGGGAAAACACGTTCTCAGTGTTAAACGCATGGATCACCTAAGGGACAGCAGCTATCTCAGAACTATCATCCGCATTCCATTTTGGCATTACAAAAATTAAAGATTCAATGCATAATAAAACGTTTACTATGAAACATAAGATCTCCGCGATTTTATTTACCCTATCCTGTTTCTCGGGAATATGGGCACAAAATGTCCAAGTAAAGGCACTTGTAGGGGGTACGTTGATTGACGGATACGGGTCCGATCCTATTAGAAACAGTGTCATCATTATCCAAGGTGAACGAATCCTGGCTGTTGGAAACCAGGACAATACACCCATTCCTGAAAATGCTGAAGTGATCTCTACTGAAGGGATGAGTATCCTGCCCGGGCTCTGGGATATGCATGTACATACCATGATCAATGGTCATGCTGATTACGATCATTGGGACAAAACCTATCCTCCCCTATTCAAGGATGTGATCATGCCATCTTCAGCTCATCAACTCCTGATGGCCGGGGTAACGAGTGCTCGGGACCTGGGTGCACCCCTCGATGCCAGTATTGCGGTCAGGGATGCGATCAATTCCGGTGAAATTCCCGGCGCTACACTCTATGTATCAGGGCCTTTTATCCAGCATAAACCCTATCCGGGAACAGAGGACTTTCGCTGGGGTGTAAACGGTCCCGAGGATGGAAGGCGAAAAATCCAGAAATTGGCGAAAGCCGGGGTAGATGTCATTAAACTGATCGACCAGGATCAGATGACCATGGAAGAACTAAAGGCTGTGGTAGATGAAGCTCACAAGAATAATCTGAAGGTGGTAGCCCACGGGCACCGACCTGAAGAGATCAGGAGGGGGTTGCAGGTTGGGGTCGACTGTTTTGAGCATACCGGTCTCTCTTCTGCTCCGAAATACCCTGAGGACGTCATGGAGATGATCCGGGAGCGAACAGCCCAAATGAATCTGGGACCCCTATTCTGGTGTCCTACTGTGGAAGGTCTCTACAACTATGAATACGTTCGGGACAACCCCGAAAAACTGGACAATGATTCCTGGCATCTCGGCCTGCCCGATAGCGTTATTCGCGATATCCGGGAGAGCATCAAACACCCCGACCAACTGCCGTACTTTCAATTGACACCAGTCAGGAAACCCACTCTCAAGACCAAAATCCGGCAACTCATGGATGCTGGTGTGGTCTTACTGGTTGGGACAGATAGCGGAATACCTATGAAGTTCCACAGCCAGTCTACCTGGAATGAGCTCGATGTCTGGGTCAATGAATTCGGCATAGATCCCATGTATGCCATTCGTGCTGCAACCTACTGGCCTGCCCTGTGGATGGGTGTTTCGGAGGATGTGGGCACCATCACTCCCGGGAAATACGCAGATATCATTGCAGTAAAAGGAGATGTGCTGAGATATATCAATCTGCTTCAGGACGTGGATTTGGTGATCAAACACGGAGTGAGATATAAGTGAATGTGAGTTCCTCCTATGTCTGATTCAAAACGCTACCATCAGGAAGAAAGACTGAATGCGATCTCCCACGGTCTTGGGGTCATACTGGGGATTGTCGGAGCATTCGTTCTCTGGAATAAACAGGATTCCACGAACCCATGGGAAACCTGGAGCATCCTGATTTACAGCGGTAGTATCGTCCTTCTTTTTACCGCCTCCACCCTATACCACGCCGTGAATGATCCAAGGATCAAGAGCAGACTGAGGGTTCTGGACCATATCAGTATCTATTTTCTGATCGCGGGAACCTATACTCCTGTTGCTCTGCTAACCCTGGCTGAATCCAAAGGCGTCCTACTTTTTATCATAGTTTGGGGGGTTACCCTGGCAGGGACCCTTTTCAAAATCTTCTATACCGGAAAATTGGAGTACCTGTCCCTTGTCCTGTACCTTGTGATGGGATGGCTGATCGTGGTCGATTTTCCATTCCTATGGGAGCAATTGTCCGCATTCGGGGTGACCATGCTGTTTTTGGGGGGTGGATTTTATTCCCTCGGAATCGTCTTTTACGCGGTCAGAAAAATCCCCTATAACCACTTTATCTGGCACCTCTTTGTTCTGGGGGGAGCCATTAGTCACTGGTGCTTAATATTCGATATTCTAGAGTAAAATACCTACTTACCTTTCATACCCCTATCTTTTAAGCGATCCCAACTTGCCGCATTTACCGGACTCCAAAAAAATTGTTTTGAGGCATCCAATAAAATCCTCCAAAATCATTCGAAATAATTCCATCAGATCTTGTGATTTTGCGTCTGTTATAACTATTTATAGGGACCAGATCATTGATAAAATCATCATACGAAAATACATTTTCATAATCCCTTAATTCCGTTTGAAGAAGTTCCAGGGTACCCGAATCCCTGAGCTGATTGAGTTGGCCGGATTGTAACTCGACCGGTAACTCAGGAATGATAACCTCATTAGACACCTGACTGTCGAATGTGATAACCCATTCATAAGGACTCGCACTGCTTCCCTGATCAGAAAAACTGAGCTTACCGACTATGTGTCCTGAGCCATTTAATGTCAGGTTCACTGTCTGACCGCTGTAATTTGATGTAATGTCCCATGAAGGAATAGTATATACCTCTGAAGGCAGTCCCGGTCCTTCCGAATGGAACATTCCTATCGTTATTTGATGAGAATAGTGGGAAAAATAAGAACTCGAAATGTACGGGAAAGAGGTGAGCATATTGCTTCCATAACCATATCCAAATACTTTGTGAAAGATGTTGTTGTCAAATGACTCTTGCGATTCAAATCCAAATAATTCAAGCCTGCTGGCATTTTGATTGAGATAGTTTGCCGGATTAGTTGTAAATGACCCTGAAACGTTATTTATGGTTTCAAAATCATTGTTGACAAATACAAAGTCAGAAGGAACAGGTTCCGATATGACTTGCGCCCTGTAAGATCCGTTCAAGGTATTAAATAAATAAGCATATAGAATGTCAGAATCATAGGGATGTCCATCAGGAATGAAATTATCGACCAAGGTGTTGCCGGATTCATCCGAACTTAGACCATAATCTGCGCCAAAAAGACTCAATTCACTTTGGGGATCTAAATCCTGCTTTGAGTACAAATTTGAACCGGTGTAGATAAATCTTCTGGACTCTGGAAGAGTTAGATCCTGAAGTTGAGTACGGGTAACGTTTTGATAGGTATTTAAAAATGAATTATTGGCATTAACCCCGACTGTGGAAGCAAAAGTCAACATAAACTCCTCCTCCAAACCGTATTCCCCTGGAGCGAACAAATCGACTACCGTATTTTGTGACGACACCATTTGCGCATCCAGAATAGTTCCATCCATGGCCGAAGCGAATAGATAATGATTAGATGGGAGTGACTCGTTGAAATAGTTCTGAGGAATATGTAACCGTGCCAATCTTCTTTTTACAAGGACTGAAATATTCAATTCTGAAAGATTTTGCAATGAATCGAGTGCCCGAATGGTTAGGATTTGTTCACCTGTAGAGATTTCTTCGGGATCAATTTCGAATTCATAGGGATCCCCGGATTGAAACTCTGATAATATCACGTCATTCAATAAGAAGGTAACCGATTGAACGCCTGAATAGATGTCGGCAATAGAAGCTGTTAATACGCTTAGATCCGCAAGGATCTGCTGTTCCGAGATTGAAACACTAGAAATATTAGGTCCTGTATTATCAACAATGAAAGGAACCGTGAAATTAGCTGTATTCTTCGCTTCGTCTGTCGCGCTTATTTCAAAGGTGTTTTCACCATCCGAATAGTTGAAAGTATTGATGTTGACCATATAAGGAGGTTCGGTAAAACTTCCGATAATTTGACCATTTACAGAAGCCTCAACCAGACTTAACCCTTCATTGTCATTCACTGAAAATGAAATTTCATTGGTGTTGCCTGCAAGGACCTGGTCAGCCGTTAAATTCACCTCACTGATCACAGGTAATTCATTATCAATATATAATAGTTGGGTTAAACTGGAAGAATTGCCGGCCTCGTCCGTTGCTACAATTTCGAGTGTGTACTCCCGATATTTTCCGTTAATAGCATTTTTGGATGTATAATTTGATATATCAATAAAGATCTGATAAGGACTTGTTGTGTCTTCTCCGACTTTGACATCATCTATAAAGGCTTCAATTTTATTTATTCCTCCTGCATCGGATGCCGAAATACTGACGATCAGTTCTTGGCTTACAATAATTGGCGTGTTCGGTGTGGAATTGGGGAACCCTGAAATGTTTATGCTTAACTGAGGAGGCGTCACATCTGGCGGAAGATCGTTCTCACCAGAATCAGATGAGCACGAGTTGATCAGAAGAAAAGCTACAAGGAGAAGTGTTGATTTTGCTAAGGAACTAAAAGGCATTCTTGTCATTCTTGAATTACTGGAATTTGGGCAATTATAGCTAATCTTTTATAACAGGAAAAGCCTTCACGCCAAATACTTCAAAAATAGGATGAACTGTTGAGCACATTTGCTCTCAGCTCTTATGCAAATTAAAAATCAGCAGATAACCTCTATATTAAATACGCCACGAGGAACCCCAGGCAGATCACGCCCAGTTTTCGGATATTGAAAACGTGTTCTTTGGAAGTCTCAAACAGGATCACCGTACTGATGTGCAACAATATCCCGATGACAATGGCCGTGATTTGTGCGCGATACTCATTGATGATTTCGAGCTGACTGGAAAGTAGGCTCCCTAAAGGGGTCATTAAAGAGAACACAAGGATAAACCCAACGGCATAAGACGTCCTTAAATTAGAGTTCAGCAGGAACATGCTCAGTATGATTGCGATCGGGACCTTATGGATCAATATCCCGTATAAGATCGGACTGGAATCGATCAGGGGAAGACCCTCCATAAAGGAGTGTATGCAGAGGCTGATGAACAACATCCAGGGAAATGAGGTATTGCTATTATCCCAATGCACATGCCCGTGTTCTGCCCCCTTCGAAAACAATTCCAGGACAATCTGGAGGAGGATCCCGATCATGATAAATATCCCGATAGACTCCGGTTCCGGAACTGAATAAACCTCAGGAAAGAGGTCAAAGATCGTAAGCGCCAGCAAAAAAGCCCCACTAAACGAAAGAAGAAGTTGCAACCCCACAGATTTCCGAGGTTCCGCTATAGCCACAAAACCGAAGGAAAACAGCACAGAGAGGATAAGGAAGAGATACCGCATACACAGATGACCTTAATGACCGGCCGAATTCTTGTCAGGGATAAAATTAACGTATTTTTACGGCTATAAAGGGATGAGAATGAGCAATAATTTCAAGATGGTGGCCAAAACCCTCTTCGGATTTGAGGAAATACTGGCGAAGGAATTGAGGAACCTCGGTGCTATAGATGTGCAACCGGGTGTCCGCAGCGCGTCATTTGAAGGGGATATCGGCTTTATGTACAAGGCCAACCTCTGTCTGAGAACCGCTATTAAGATAATCAAGCCCATAGCGAGCTTCAAAATCAGGAATGAGGACGACCTGTACAAGAGGATCTATGCTATGGACTGGAGTTCTTTTCTGTCTGTGGACGACACTCTTGCCATTGATGCCACAGTGTATTCCGACGCTTTTTCACACAGCCTGTATGTCTCTCAGAAAACAAAGGACGCTATCGCAGATAGTTTCAGGGCACGGACTGGTCGGAGGCCCAGTGTTGATCTTGACCATCCCGATCTGCGCATCAATATTCATATCCACAAAGACCAATGCAACGTGTCCCTTGACAGTTCAGGGGCCTCCCTGCATCACCGCGGATACCGGTCTGCAACCAATATCGCCCCTATCAATGAGGTGTTAGCGGCAGGACTCCTCCTGCTCAGTGGATGGGACGGGCAGTGCGACTTCCTAGATCCCATGTGCGGGAGCGGCACCATCCCTGTGGAAGCGGCCATGATCGCTTGCAATATTCCCGCGAATCTCAATAGGAAGGGATTCGCATTTGAAAAGTGGAAGGACTTTGACCCCTCCCTGTACGAAAAGATCCTTTCGAGTTGCCTGAATAAGACACGGGATTTTTCATTCCGTATCACAGGGTATGACAAGGCCCCTTCTGCCGTTCTGAAAGCCAAGGAAAATGTGGCCAATGCCAACCTTACAGATTATATACAGATAGAACAAAAGAACTTCTTTCTCACACAAAAGACTTCTGAGAGACATCTGCATATGCTTTTTAATCCACCGTATGGGGAGCGACTGCCAATTGAGATGGAGGAGTTCTACACTCACATAGGGAACACCCTGAAACGCGGATATCCCGGAACAGATGCCTGGCTGATAACCTCTAACCTGGAAGCGCTGAAGTTTGTCGGACTCAGGCCGTCCAGCAAAATCAAGGTCTTTAACAGCCATCTGGAATCGAGACTGGTCAAATATTCCATATACGAGGGCAGCAAAAAGGCCAAGCATCGGATCCCGGATTAAAGCCGTAAGGGTAAATGCGTCCTGCCTGACCACGGAATCAGCCGCCTGATGATGGCTGCGCGAGGTTCTTTTTCGCTTTGCGGTATAGCGGAAGAAAATAGGTTATGCTGTAGTTGTATCCCACTCCGAAATTGCTTCCATCCGTAACCCTGTTGAAACCGGGGATCCAGAGGTTGGGAAAATTATCAGCTTCTTTATTACTTATGAGGAAACCAAGCCTTACGCTGGCTCCCAGGTAGAAGTTGGCGAAAAGTTCTGCCTTCATCCCCACGAGGAATTCGAGCCAACTCGCGTTGAGTCCGCCGTACTCCTCACCATTCCTGCTTCCGGCTACAAAAGCATCAGGTGACCAGTAGCGGTTACTATCGTAAATAAATGTTGAATTCAGGGTTTGATTAAACGTACTGAAAGAATATCGCCCACCGATATAAATAGAATTGTTCATCCCATACCAGTTCTCATAGGTATTGTAATCTACTCCCAGTTTGATATAACTTCCCGAAGTGGTGTAGTTGTACAAAGGTGTTGGATCGGAGATGTCAAAGTTTTCAAGTTCTTCCTGTTTCGTTTTTTGTTCATTCCCCAATTCTCCGGCCAGATACAGGCGATGTGTAAGACGGTAATCCGCCACGATCTCGAGGCCTGTGTAATCCTCGTTGAAAAAGGATAGGGCCGGCCTGCTGAGATCGATTCCTGCCCTCAGGCCATAGGGCTGACTATACCTGGTCGTGTCCTTTGCCCTCAGGTCGATCTTACCTGACTGCCCATGCAATAAGGTACAACTCCACAAAACCAATAATCCACTAATGAAATATCTTAACATGTGCTTCAAG
Organism: Muriicola jejuensis; assembly: GCF_010671595.1. GTDB lineage: Bacteria > Bacteroidota > Bacteroidia > Flavobacteriales > Flavobacteriaceae > Muriicola > Muriicola jejuensis. The sequence goes on from NZ_JAABOP010000003.1 coordinate 18,105, forward strand.
CTGAGAGTTGACGGAAGGGTTCACTATGGTGATATCCTGTATCCAGTTATCTGAATCAGATACCAGGCTGTCCTGGAGCTGTTCGTAATTTGCGACAAAACCACAGGCACGGGAAATGAATACCTCATTCGTACTGTAGTTAAACTGCAAGGTGTCGGTATTACCCGTCTCAGCACCTTCTTCCCCGGCTGAACTCCTGATGATAAGAAAACTCGTACTGCCTTCGTCGACCCGCAAGGGAAGGGCTACGGAGTCTCTTGTTGACCGGTCCGTAAAGGTATTCACAGGCACCCCAATGCCAATGCCTATGATCCGGAGGTTGGCAACGGATTTAACAGCAGTGGTATCCACTGCATCATAGAACCGTATTACTAGGAGAGGGGTGTCTCCCTCTACGCAGATATCATCTTTTTCACAGGATACAAAAAGGGATGCCAGGATAAGGATGCAGAAAAAAACCATTGAGGTTGTCTTCCAAATGGCAGGTCGGACAGAAAGCCTGGGGTCAATCTTCATGCTAGGCAATGCGTTTTTTCAAAAGTACGACATTTTCTACGTGATGGGTTTGAGGGAACATGTCTACGGGCTGTACTTTGAGAATTTCATACTGTTCCTTCATCAGCCCCAGGTCCCTGGCCTGTGTGGCGCTATTGCAACTCACATAAACGATCTTCTCAGGTGACATGGCAAGGATCTGATCGACGACCTCCTTGTGCATTCCTTCCCGCGGAGGATCTGTGATCAGGACATCCGGGACACCGTGCTCCCTTACAATGGACGGATCCAAAACCTTTTTCATATCGCCGGTGACAAATTCCGTATTGTGGATACCGTTATTTTCAGCATTGATCCGCGCTGCGGCCACGGCCTCAGGCACGATCTCGATCCCGATCACTTTCCTGGCTTTCCCCGAAACAAATTGCGCAATGGTCCCGGTTCCCGTATATAAGTCGTATACCAGTTCACCTCCGGTCAAACCCGCGAAATCCCTGACCACCTTATAAAGGGAATGGGCCTGTTCCGAGTTGGTCTGATAAAAGGATTTCGCATCGATCCTGAAGGTCAGATCCTCCATAGCCTCCCATATATGGTCCCGTCCCTTGTAACAGTGAATCTCCTGATCGTAAAGCGTATCGTTCTTTTTGGTGTTGATCACATACAAAAGGGATGTGATCTCAGGGAAGGCCTGGGCAATGTGGTCGAGCAATAGGGACCGGGATTTTCCATCTTCCCTGGCAAACTGTATCAGGACCATGACCTCTCCCGTAGAACTCGTCCGTATCATCAAGGTCCTCAAAAGCCCTTCTTGCGTCCTTGGATTGAAGAAAGTCAGCTCATTCTCAGTGGCAAATCTTCTGATCTCCAGTCGGATAGCATTGGAGGGATCCGGTTGCAGATGACATTCCTCCAGGTCTAGCACCTTGTCCCACATTCCCGGGATATGGAGTCCGAGGGCATTCTTGTCTTTGATAGGCGCCTGGTCTCTGAGCTCATGGGGATATAACCAACGGGAGTCGGAGAATGAAAACTCCATTTTGTTGCGATAAAAGAATTGTTTTTCCGAACCCAGGATAGGGAGGATTTCAGGGAAGTCGAGATGTCCTATGCGTCTCAGGTTATTCTCTACCTCCCGCTGCTTGTAAAACAGTTGACTCTCATAATTCATATGCTGCCACTTGCAGCCCCCGCAAACTTCGAAGTGTTTGCATTTAGGTTCTGTACGTCTTGGGGAGAGTTTGTGAAAGTGGGTAGCTACCCCCTCGAAATAGGCTTTTCTCTTTTTTGTGGTCTGAACAGTGACCACATCCCCCGGGACGGCGTTATTCAGGAAGATGATCCTTCCGTCCGGGGTCTTGGCCACGGCCATTCCCTTAGCGCCTGCATCCAGAACGTCTATCTTTTCAAAGAGTTGCCGTGTATTTTTCTTTCGCATAGGGCAAAAGTAGTAAAGACGATGCTTTGTCCGGGGGCTCATCTTTGGCTTATTTATAAAAATATTGTGCTAATTCATCGAACTTTATTCCAATTTATGCGTCCTTAAGGTAGCCCATGGAAAGAATAGACAGAATTTACGATGGTTTACTGGTATTGAGATTCAGGGGAGGCGATCACAAAGCCTTGGATATCCTTGTGAAAAGACACCATATACATCTTTGTAACCATGCATTCTGGTATGTCGGAGATAAGGATTTGGCAAAGGATATTGTTCAGGATTCATGGATGAAGGCTATTAAGAAAATAAACAACCTGAAAAATCCCGATAAATTCAGCAGTTGGATGATGACCATTGTTACTAGAAAGTCCTTAGATGTACTTCGGAAGGTCAAATGGGAAAGAAGCCAACAACGGGAAAATTCCAGAAGCGGCAAGAACCATGATCTCGGATCGAAGGAAGACGAACGCCCAGAGATGATGACAAAGCTTAAGAAGGGTATAAAGGAACTAAGTGCAGACCATCAGTTGGTTTTGAGATTGTTCTATATACAGGAATATACCATGAATGAGATAGGGAGTATTCTTGAGATATCCCCAGGTGCCGTTAAATCACGTTTATATCACGCAAGAGAGAAATTAAAAACCCTAGTAAAACAATAATTATGAAAACAGATATGAATGATATTGACAAAATGATCAAAGATGCCCTCTCAGATGAAGAAGCTAAGTTCTACGAAGACTTGAATGAACCTTCTTTAATAAATAAACTTGGAGATGTCTATAAAGGCCAGCTGGGTTGGCTTGCCATGATAATGAATTTTATAATGGTTCTATTCTTGATACTTGGGATTTACTCGATTGTTAACTTTTGGCAAGCCCCTGAAACTCTTGAAATGATACGTTGGGCAGTGGTGGGCATTATTTCCCTTTTGACCATTGGGATCCTAAAGCTTTATTTTTGGATGCAAATGGACAAAAATGACCTGAAACGGGAACTTAAGCGCATCGAATTGCAGATAGCGGCTTTGAATAACAGGTTGGACAAATAAGAGCAGTAAATTATTTCTCGCGATTGTTCAATATTTAATACTTTTATAGTCCGCATAGGATGATTTCTCTCCCAAAGAAGGAATAGCATTTGTTATAATTAAATCTATAGAACATGTCTGTCCTGGAAAAACTCAGTTCCAAGGAGGCGATCGCCCTTGAGGAACGATTTGGAGCCCAGAACTATCATCCACTCCCCGTAGTGCTCAGCAGGGGGGAAGGGGTATATGTTTGGGACGTTGAAGGTAAAAAATATTTTGATTTTCTATCAGCCTACTCTGCTGTAAATCAAGGTCATTGCCACCCTGATATCATTCAAGCCTTAAAAAATCAGGCCGAGAAGCTAACCCTGACTTCCCGTGCGTTTTACAACGATATGCTCGGGGTCTATGAGCGCTATGTGACCTCCTTTTTCGGCTTTGAAAAGGTCCTGCCGATGAACACCGGGGCTGAAGCGGTGGAGACCGCTATAAAGCTGGCGCGTAAGTGGGGGTATGAAAAGAAGGGGATCCCGGACAACAAGGCAAAAATCATCGTGTGCCAAAACAATTTCCACGGCAGGACGATATCGATTATCTCTGCTTCCAACGACCCCGTGGCCACCGAGAATTTCGGACCTTTCACCCCGGGGATCACCTCGATCCGGTACAACGATATAGACGCCCTTCGGGAAGCCCTTGAGGATCCCAACGTGGCCGCTTTTCTGGTAGAACCCATTCAGGGAGAAGCCGGAGTATACGTGCCCGATGACAGCTACCTGACTGAGGCTCATTCGCTTTGCAAGGCCAAAAATGTATTATTGATCGCAGATGAGGTGCAGACCGGCATCGCCAGGACCGGTAGGTTGCTGGCAAGTTGTGGAAATTGTTCCTGTGCCGATAAGAACTGTAGCGGAACTCCTGAGGTAAAACCCGACATCCTTATCCTCGGTAAAGCCATATCAGGAGGGGTCTTTCCGGTATCTGCCGTCCTGGCAAATACAGAGATTATGGAAGTTATACGCCCGGGGAACCACGGATCCACCTTCGGCGGGAACCCGCTCGCCTGTGCCGTGGCCATTGCCGCTCTCAAAGTAGTGAAAGATGAAGGCTTGGCTGAAAATGCCGACAGACTGGGTGAGATTTTCCGGGAAGAAATGAATGCACTGGTCAAGGAATCCTCCCTGGTAAGTCTGGTCCGGGGTAAGGGCCTTCTGAACGCCATCGTCATCGACGATTCCGAAGACAGCTCTACCGCATGGGATATTTGTATGGCCCTTAAAAATAACGGATTACTGGCTAAGCCCACTCACGGGAATATCATAAGGTTTGCCCCACCTTTGGTGATGACAGAAGAACAACTAATGGAATGTATCCGTATCATCCGTACGACCATCCTCGATTTTGAAGCTGGTATGGAATAGCCCTGGATCCCTGAGTTCTGGAAATAAAAAACCCTAACGATTGTTAGGGTTTTTTTATATCATATTTGGTAGAAGTTAGGACCTGATCTCCTTGATCCTCGCTTTCTTACCTGTCAGGCCTCTGAAGTAGAAGATACGTGCCCTTCTCACCTTACCTTTCTTGTTCACCTCAATTTTCTGCAGGGCGGGCATGTTGATTGGGAAGATCCTCTCAACCCCAACCGTTCCGGACATTTTGCGGATCGTAAAGGTTTCTGAAGCTCCTGATCCTCTTCTCTGGATCACAACGCCCCTGAAGAACTGGGTACGTGTTTTCTCTCCTTCCTTGATCTCGTAATATACAGTGATCGTGTCACCGGCAGAGAATTCCGGGAAATCTTTTTTAGGAATGAATTCGTCCTGAACAAATTTAACTAACGGCTCCATCTAAGTATTTGATTATAAATTTAATAAAACCAACGTTCACGGACATCGTCAGAGGTTGATTTTAACGACTGCAAAAATAGTCTATAAATCCATATGAACAAGGATTTCCTCAGAATTTTTCACAAGGTGAAAGTGCCTATTTAAGCAGGTCGGGTCTCAATTTAAGGGTTCGCAGCTGAGCCTGTTCCTCCCTCCATGCCTCAATGGCCTTGGTATTTCCGCTGGTGAGTATCTCCGGTACTTCAAGTCCTTTGTACTCCCTCGGCCTCGTATATACGGGCGGGGCAAGCAGGTTGTCCTGGAAGCTATCGGTAAGAGCGGAGGTCTCATCATTCAATACCCCGGGGAGGAGTCGGATGATGGCGTCACATAGCACCGCTGCTCCCAGTTCACCCCCGGAAAGCACATAATCGCCTATTGAGATCTCGCGGGTTATCAAGGTATCCCTCACCCGCTGGTCTACTCCCTTGTAATGCCCGCACAGAATGATCATATTGCCCAAAAGAGACAGGGAGTTGGCCATTTTCTGATCGAGGGTCTGCCCGTCCGGGGTCAGGTAAATAACCTCATCATATGCCCGCTGAGACTTCAGTTCCTGTATACACTTGTCTATGGGTTCTATCATCAGGACCATTCCTGCTCCACCCCCGAACTGGTAGTCGTCTACCTGTTTGTAATTGCCCTGCGCATAATCCCTGAGGTTGTGGATGTGTACTTCCACCAGGCCCTTTTCTATGGCCCTTTTGAGGATAGAGGCCTCAAACGGACTTTTTAAGATCTCCGGGACCACGGTAATGATGTCGATGCGCATAATTGTATTTTCTGGTTGGAAGCGCAGGTCAGGGTGCTGCCCAAAAGTAATGAAAACAATGAATATCTTTCTCCCATCCCAGTTTTTCGTACAAGGCGCGGGCAGGGTTATCGACGGCCGTTTCCAGAGCCAGTCCCTTGTATCCTTTTTCCAGGCAACGCTCCTGGGCCTTTATCAGCAAAGCTGCTCCAACCCCTTGGCCGCGATAGGATGGTAGTACATAGAGATCGTTCAGGACATACATGCGTTTAAGGGATACCGTGGAGAAAGTCGGGTACAGTTGTACAAAACCTGCAGGCTTTCCATCCATTTCACCCAAAAAGATCTCCGAATCGCGCTGGCTGAAGCGGGCCTCGAGAAATGTTTTAGCTGCTTCCGGGTCGGATGGCTGGGCGTAGAACACCCGATAGGCATCGAGCATTGTAGTTAGCACCGGAAGGTCACTCCGGGCCGCTAGGCGAGTAAATATAGACATTGAGTTAAAAAAAAAGGTCCCGGAGGGGACCTGAGATTATTTCGATTTTCTGTATTTGTTGATCTCGTCCTGTAATTGCCTGCTGATCCGCTGCTCCCTTTCAAGGGCCCTTCTCCTGTGATCTTCATATTCGGCTTCCAGATCGGCCAGATTGGTTTTGGCTTCCTGTGTGAGCACATTACTTTGCCTGAATTTGAAAATGAAAAGCAATAATAACAGGAATAACCCCATGATGAGGGTCCAGAGGATGACGTTGTAGGTCGACTTCGAGACTTGTGCGCCCAGCAGCGACATACTGTCTTTTTCCTCCGAAACCGAATTAAGGTTCTTAGTGGTTTCCTCCAGGGAGGAATTCAAGGAAGCGATGGTGCTTTCCTGAGTGGTGATCACCTGCTGTAATTGTCGTGCTTTTTCCCTGGCTGCGTTGAGTGAATCGATCACATTTTCCCGGAGCTTGTCCAGGTTGATGGTTCGCACTACTTCATAGCGTCTTCCTTCAGCCCTGTAATTGCCAGATTTATCATAGATGTATTCAAACTGAGAATTGATGGTGCCACCTTCAAGGGAGGACTCTTCCTGGGTCTCTTCGGTCTGAGAGAAAGCCTGGAAACTGCAGAGCAGGACCACAGCAACCATAATGAGTCTGAAGTATTTCATTCCGGATTGTTCTTAGGTTTAACTTTGATTCAGGTTCGACTAAAGTACCCTTAATATTAGTAAATACGAAAAAAAACTGATTTAAGATTTTTTGCCTGAATTAAAAATTAGTGACACATCTGGCTCCGGAAGGATCTCAATAATACGTAAAACGCCTCACTTTAGCGATGTACTTGGCCAGACGGATCACCTGGTGTGCATAGCCGTACTCATTGTCGTACCAGACGTAAAGTACCACATTCTTCCCGCTCGCATCCACAATGGTGGCCATACTGTCATAGATGGCCGGGGCTGAGGTCCCGATGATATCTGAAGAAACCAGTTCATTGCTCAGGGAATACTTGATTTGTTCCACCAGGTCTCCCTCGAGGGCGTATTTCTTGATGATGGTATTGATGCCTTCTTTGGAGGTGGCGTTCTTCACCTCCAGGTTCAGGATGGCCAGAGAGCCGTTGGGAACCGGAACACGTATGGCATTGGAGGTGAGTTTCCCTTCCAGGCTGGGCAGGGCTTTGGAGACGGCTTTTCCTGCTCCCGTTTCGGTGATCACCATGTTGAGTGCTGCTGCCCGGCCCCTGCGGTATTTCCCGTGCATATTGTCTACCAGGTTCTGGTCGTTCGTGTAAGCGTGGATGGTCTCCAGGTGTCCTTTGACGATCCCTAGAGAATCCTCTACTACCTTTAAGACAGGGGTGATGGCATTGGTGGTGCAGGATGCTGCCGAATATATCCGGATCTTATCCGGGTCGAATTCCCGCTGGTTTACCCCGTGAACTATATTGGGGATGTTTTTTCCTGGGGCGGTCAGCAGTACTTTTTCCACCCCTTTGGCCTTCAGGTGTCTCGACAGGGACTGTTCATCCCTGTAGGCCCCTGTGTTGTCGATGACCAGGGCATTTTCAATACCGTATTTTGTATAGTCCGTCTCCTCGGGAACACTGGCAGAGATCATATGGACCGTGGTTCCATTCACCAATAAGGCCTTGTTTTTAAAATCAGCTTCGACCGTACCGCTGAATTGGCCATGGACCGAATCTGTCCTTAGGAGCATGGCTCTTTTTTCCAGGTTTTCCGCCGTGAGTTCCCCTCGAGTAACTATGGCCCTCAATCGAAGCTGGTTCCCCTTTCCGGTCTTGGCCATGAGTTCCCGGGCAACGAGGCGACCAATGCGCCCGAAACCGTAGAGGATTACATCCTTGGGTTCGATCTCCTTACTCTTCCTCGCATCCTTAAGTTTGTCTACCACAAAGGCCTTTACATTGTTGTACTGACCCTCATCTTCCGAATGGTATTCATAGGTCAGTTTTCCGATATCCAGTTTGGAAGGAGGCAGTTTGAGGTCTTCGATAGCCCTCAGGATCTCTACGGAATCAAAGATGGAAATAGGCTTTTGAACAAATTCTCCCGCGTATTCGTGCAGGTTGATGATCTCACTTACCGGCTTGTCAATGATCTGATTCTTGAACAGGACCACTTCAATGGATCGGTCATACCACAGGTCGCTTATGATCTTGATAAATTCGGTGGAAGCTTTTCTTCGATCGGCCTGGAAGGCCAATTCTTTTTCATAGGTCGAAATTTTGTTCATTGAGGCGGTTGTTTAAATTTTTGCAAAAGTATATATTTCAAACGTTTTCGCACAAGGATATGGCACGAAAAAAGCGCACCGGTAAGAGTGCGCTTTTATGTGTCCAAGCCAGGAGATATTCTATTGGAAAATGACTCTTTCCCTTTCTCCTTTTTTGTTCAACAGGGTGATCACCGTCTTGCCGTAACGCGTAATCTTTCCGAATTCCACCCTGGCATCCTGTATGTCCTCAATGGGTTGCCCATCGATCTCCAGGATCACACTTCCAACCAGTTCAAGACCATCCTTCCTGTAGACCTCAGGCACTCCGGTAATTTTAACCCCCTTCTTGACCTTGTAAATCTTTTTGTCGTTTTCGGTAAGGTTTTTCACGGAAAGTCCCATCACAGGGACGATCAGGGATTGTCTTTCCTTGAGTGTTACCGGCAGTAGCAGGCTCTCTCCATCGCGTTCTACGGTAACCTGAACTTCGTCCCCGGGCCTTTTGGTAGAGATATAACCTGTGAGATCCGCAAATCTCCTGATCTTGATATTATCGATCTGCTTGATAACGTCTCCTTCTACGAGCCCGGCTTCATCGGCACCTGATTCTTCTTCCACTCCTTCTACATAGACCCCTTCGATCTCGTCTAATCCATTTTCAATGGCATAGGGTGAATTCACCCTTGGAGCAGAGATGCCTAACATACCCTTTTGAACATTCCCGTATTCAAGGATATCTTCTACCACTTTTTTGGCGATGTTGCTGGGAACTGCGAAGGAATAGCCCACGTAAGAACCTGTCTGGGAGGTAATGGCCGTGTTGATCCCTATCAGGTCTCCATTGGTATTGACCAGGGCCCCACCGCTGTTACCGGGATTTACTGCGGCATCGGTCTGTATGAATGACTGGTCCGACCTGCCGAGCGCCCTCGCCTTGGCACTTACGATCCCTGCCGTAACAGTAGAGGTAAGGTTAAACGGGTTTCCAACGGCCAGGACCCATTCACCTACCTTGGTGTTGTCTGAATCTCCGAATGCCAGGTAGGGAAGCGCCCTGTCTGCCTCGATCTTGATCAGTGCGATATCCGAATTGGGGTCCGTACCTATAAGTTCTGCATCATAGGATTTATTGTTGTTCAGGGTCACCTTCAATTCGGTGGATCGGTCGATGACGTGATTATTGGTGACGATGTAGCCATCAGGGGAAATGATTACTCCTGATCCGGTCCCTACCTGGGGGATCTGCCTGCCTTCAGATCCGTAAAAGAAATCCAGGAAACTGGGAGCCGCTTTGCTAACGGTCAGGTTCTTGACGTGAACCACAGCGTTCACGGTATTCTCTGCTGCCGTGGTAAAGTCCACCGCATTGATCCCGGCACCGGCACTGGAAACCGGGGTATTACTGGTTTGAAATACGGGTAAATCCTCGTTCCATGTATACGAGGTCCTCCCTTTCTCAAATAACAACTTGTAGCCTCCTAATGTGATCAGTCCACCAAAGATGGCCACCACTAGTAAACTCGTAATTCGTTTCATAAGCTCGTTTATTGATTCAACTTAAAATTATAAGAACTTCCAAAGTTGCCAGGGTCATTTAACGCCTTTTTAACTGCTAAAAATACCTTAAATAATCTCCTATCTTTGTACCTTGATCTGTGCTATGGAACTCCATTTCTCCAAATATCAGGGTACGGGTAATGACTTTATCGTTCTCGATAATCGTCAAAACCAATTCCCCAAAAACGATACCAACCTGGTAGCCAGGCTGTGTGACCGACGTTTTGGCATCGGTGCCGATGGATTATTGCTGCTGGAAAATGACAAGTCGGCAGACTTTAAGATGGTCTACTTCAATTCCGATGGGAAACCCGGCACCATGTGCGGCAATGGAGGCAGGTGTTTAGTCGTCTTTGCCCATTCCATCGGCCTCATAGGAAAACAGACCACTTTCCTGGCAAGTGATGGTCTGCACCGCGCTACGGTTGAAGGAGAAAGGGTGTCCCTTAGCATGTCTGATGTGGAGGATGTCGCCAAAAAGCGGAATACCTTTTTCCTGGATACGGGATCTCCTCATCACGTACAACGGGTAAAGAACCTCCAGGGATTTGAAGTAGCCAGGGAAGGCCGCAGGATACGATACGGTATCTACGGGGAAAAGGGCAGTAACATCAATTTTGTGGAACAGGATGGACCGGAATCCTTTTCGGTAAGGACCTACGAGAGGGGAGTAGAAGAAGAAACCCTTTCCTGCGGAACGGGCGTGACGGCGGTAGCCATAGCCATGCACTACGCGGGATACACCAAGGCCTCTAAGGTTCAGGTCAGGACCAGGGGAGGTGACCTGCAAGTGTCCTTCAGCTATAACGGCAAAGGGTATGATAACGTTGTACTGGAGGGCCCGGCCACCTTTGTTTTTAAAGGCGTGATCCGATGATAGAACTCAAGGGAGAAAAGGTGGTTTTAAGGGCTCTAGAACCTGAGGACCTGGATTTTTTGTACCTGCTGGAAAACGATACCCGATTTTGGGAGGTGAGTGGCACCCAACAGCCCTATTCCCGCCATGTCCTGAAACAGTATTTGGAGAATGCACACCGCGATATCTACGAGGTAAAACAAATGCGGATGGCCATCATCGGACCGGATGGGGATTTGATAGGTCTCATAGATCTGTTCGACTTCGACCCAAAAAACCTGCGTGTTGGTCTGGGACTCGTGGTCAGGGCAGAGGAGGACCGCAACAAGGGTTTTGGAGCCGAAGCTATAGAACTGATCGTAGCATTTGCATTTAAATCCCTGAATGTAAGGCAAGTATACGCGCACATCCTTGAAGATAACCTTGCCAGTATGCGTTTGTTCGAAAAAAGCGGGTTCATCCGGACTGCCACCAAAAAGGACTGGATCCGGTGGCAGGGAGAGTTCAGGGATCAGCATCTGTATCAAAAAATCAATCCGTCATGTACTTAAAAAAGATCATCCTGGCCGTTTTGCTCCTGGGAGTTCTGGGGGGAGGTATATTCGTCTATTACGTTTATACTGCCTTTTTTTCACCCAATACCGCTTTTGAGAATAATGAGGCCTACCTCTATATTCCTTCAGACGCAGACATGGATGAACTTCAGGGACAATTGCGCCCCCTGCTGAAAGATCTCAACACCTTTACTTCTGTAGCAGAGCGAAAACAATATCGCGTACGGGGTGGAAAATACATTCTTATAAAAGGAATGAACAACAATGAGATTGTGAATACCCTTCGCAGCGGCAATACCCCGGTAAAAGTATCTTTTAATAATCAGGAATCCCTCCCGGCGCTTGCCGGCAGGATAGCCATGCAGATAGAGGCAGACAGTCTCTCCCTCCTCGGGGCTTTTCGGGATGAGGATTTCCTTCAGAGACGTAACCTTGACGAAGACAGCAGCTTAGGAATGTATATCCCAAATACCTATGAATTCTTTTGGAATTCCTCCGCCCTCGATTTCAGGGACCGGATGGAAAAGGAATACGACCGGTTCTGGAACGAAGCGCGGAACAAAAAGGCAGAATCCCTTGGTCTGAGCCCGAAAGAGGTGATTTCACTCGCGGCTGTGGTCCAGAAGGAAAGCGCCAAAGTGGACGAGCGTCCCAGGGTTGCCGGGGTTTATCTGAACAGGCTCAGGAAGGGAATGGCCCTACAGGCAGATCCCACGGTGATCTTTGCTCTGAAAAAGGAATTGAACAATTTTGACACGGTAATCCGCAGAGTCCTCTACAAGGACCTTACCATCGATTCTCCCTATAACACCTATCGTTACTCCGGACTTCCCCCGGGACCCATTGCCATGCCCGACATATCAGCGATCGAAGCGGTATTGAATGCAGAGGACCACAATTATTATTACTTCGTGGCCGATGTGGAGAATTTCGGATACCACAAGTTTGCGGAGAACCTGGTGCAGCACAACCGGAATAAAGAGCAATACATCCGGTGGATAAATAGCCAAAATATTAACAGATAGGCATTTTATCGGTTAAAATAAACGCTTAGTCCTAAAAATATCACAAAACTCTGATTATCATAGGGCTGTAAGAAAAAAGCTGCTATATCTTTGCTGTGTGAAATTTAAGCATTACCCCTCGGGGTGTATCAGTCTTAAGAAAACACACTTATGAGAAAGTGGATAACGTTAAGCTGTCCTCTTATCATGATTTTAATTTTAGCGAGTTTCGGGACTTCCCCAAAGTTGCTGGTGCAAGTGCCGGAAACTCTTAAAGTTAAAGAACCTACGCCGGTTTTGTTTCCCAAAGACAGAACCATTATGCAGTCTACAATGGTAGTTCCGCCCTTTCTGGGCACCTCCTTTGTAGGTTTTAAGGAAGCCCTGGCTTTCAAGGAATCACAAGGAGATTATTTCACCATCAACACCTTGGGATATCTCGGTAAATACCAGTTCGGTATTGGCACGCTCCAATTGATGGGTGTCTACAACGCCACGAAGTTCCTGAATGACCCCACCTTGCAGGAAAAGGTTTTCCGGACCAATATGGCCCGTAATAAATGGATCCTGCGCAACGATATCCGCAGGTTTGCGGGAAAGAAGATCAGGGGGATTGAGATTTCAGAATCCGGGATCCTGGCGGCCGCCCATCTGGCAGGGCCTGGCAATGTCAAGAAGTTTCTGAGGTCATATGGGGAATGGGATGTAGCAGACGACTACGGGACTACGATCTTCCACTACCTGAAACGTTTTTCCGGCTATGATGTCTCGGCCATTAAGGCGGAAAAGAACCCCAGAATCTGAGAACAGGAGGCCCTTGCAAGTTTAAAGACCCATAATCACTGCGCCAAAAGCAGGAAGATCGCTGGCTTTTTATGAAGCTGCGGGGGCTCTGCCTTTCCCCACTCTTCTACCGTTCTCGTCCTTATGAATTCCTCATTCAGGGTTATGCCGGCAGCAATGCACAATAGGGTGGATGGAGCCAGGGTTTTGATCAGGTCTTCGTAGAGTTTATCGTTCCTGTACGGCGTTTCAATAAAGAGCTGGGTCTGGTTTTTCTGCCTGGATTCTTTTTCCATGGCTTTCAACACTTTTTTTCGTTCCTGGTTCTCTATGGGCAGATAGCCGTGGAAACAGAAATTCTGCCCATTCAACCCGCTGCTCATCAGAGCTAAAATAAGGGAAGAGGGCCCAACCAGGGGGACTACCCGTATATTCTTCTCGTGGGCGAGCCTGACCACTTCCGATCCCGGGTCTGCGACGGCCGGACTTCCCGCTTCTGACAAGACTCCCACATGGAAGCCTTTAAGACAGGGCTCCAGGAAAGACGGGATCAGTTCGGGTTCGGTGAACTTGTTCAATTGTTCGATGTGAAGAGCGGGCTGAGATTTCCTGGGGGAAATGTTCTTGATGAAATGGCGGGCAGATTTTTCGTTTTCCACGATATAATGGTCGATCTCCTCAATGGCCTGTTTGATGGAGATAGGGAGGACCTCAAGCGGCGCAGTATCCCCAAGGGTGGTTGGGATCAGGTAGAGTCTTCCGGTGGGTGTTTCCTGTGTGCTCATCCAGTGGTGTTAAAGTTCTTTGACAAGCTGGTCGCAAGCCTGGTCTATCAGCCTGAATACTAATTCGAATCCATCGGAACCCCCGTAATAGGGATCCGGAACCTCGACCAGATCAGAATCCGATACCTCGAGGAGCAAACGCACCTTCCCTTTTTGAGTTTCGTTTTGAGCTAAGGCACACACATCCCGGTAATTGTCCCTGTCCATAACGAAGATATGGTCAAAAAAATCGAAGTCTTCCCTCCTGAATTTCCGGCAGCGTTGTGAACTGATGTCTATCTGATATTTCTTTGCAATGGCTACAGACCTCGGATCAGGGGGATTTCCCACATGGTAACCGGCGGTTCCCGCAGAGTCGACCTCTACGCGGGCAGGATCTGCTTTGTATTTGAGAATACCCTCTGCTAATGGCGATCTGCAAATATTTCCCAGACATACCATGAGCACCTTTGTCTTCATAGGTTTCAGGAGAACTTCTTGGTCAGGTCCTCGATGTATTTCCTGAATTGCTTATCGGTCTCGGCGAGGTTGTCTACCGTTTTACAGGCGTGCAGGACCGTGGCGTGGTCTCTTTTACCGATCTGTGAGCCTATGCTGGCCAGAGAGGCTTTCGTAAATTTCTTGGCAAAGAACATCGCGAGTTGCCTGGCCTGGACAATATGCCTTTTTCGGGTCTTGGACTGAAGGGTGGCTACGTCCATTTCGAAGTAATCGGAGACCACTTTCTGGATATAGTCAATGGACACCTCTCTTTTGGTGTTCTTCACGAATTTTTCCACCACTTGCTGGGCAAGATCCAGGGTCACTTCCCTTTTATTGAAGGACGACTGGGCGATCAGGGAAATGATGGCACCTTCCAGTTCCCGTATATTCGTTTTGATATGCTTAGCTACGTATTCGATGATGTCATCGGGCATCTCAACCCCGTCCCTGTAGAGTTTGTTCTTCAGGATGGAGATCCTGGTCTCGTAATCCGGGTTCTGCAATTCCGCGGAGAGCCCCCATTTGAAGCGGGAGAGCAGTCGCTGCTCGATGTCCTGCATATCTACCGGGGCCTTGTCTGAAGTGAGGATCACCTGTTTGCCATTCTGATGCAGGTGGTTGAAAATATGGAAGAAGACATCCTGAGTTCCTGATTTTCCCGACAGGAATTGCACGTCGTCAATGATCAGCACGTCTATCAATTGGTAGAAGTGGATAAAGTCATTCCGCGTATTCTTCTTTACGGACTCGATGTACTGCTGGGTAAACTTTTCAGCCGAAATGTACAGGACCGTGCGTTCGGGGTATTTATCCTTGATGTCCACTCCTATGGCATGGGCCAGGTGAGTCTTGCCAAGGCCTACACCGCCGAAGATCAGCAAAGGGTTGAAGGAGGTTCCTCCCGGCTTGTTAGCCACAGCCATCCCGGCTGATCTCGCGAGGCGATTGGAATCACCTTCGAGGAAATTATCGAAGTTGTAATTCGGATTTAACTGGGATTCGATTTTGATGTTCCTGATCCCTGGGATCACAAAGGGGTTCTTCAGCTCCGGATTTTTGGACTTCACCGGCACATCCATTTCCTGCGTACCCACATTGCCCCGGTTGGCGCTCGGGATACGCTCTGTAAAGGGCTCCTTATTGCCATAAGTGTTTTCCATCTTGATGATGTAAACCAGCTTGGCCTGTTCGCCGAGTTCCTTGGTCAGTGCCACCTTGAGCAACTTTACATAGTGCTCTTCCAGCCATTCGTAAAAGAATTTGCTGGGTACCTGTATGCTTAAAGATTTTTCTGAGAGTTTGACCGGCTTGATCGGTTCGAACCAAGTTTTGAATGCCTGCGGTTGGATGTTATCTTTGATAAATGCCAAACAATTGTTCCATACGGAATTAGCAGTTACACTCATTGTAAAAAAAACTCTATTTGTCGGTTAGTGATTCAAGCCAGTTGGTCGAAGGCAGAACGGAAAATCCGCCTTCTTGAGTGGGACAAATATGTGAACAAAAAAGCTAAAAAAAAAATGAATTCAGGTTGAATTTATCCTTTTTTTTTCGCATGTTCCGGATCACTTTCACCCATCTATAAATATATACTTTTTAACCGAAAAATGGGGTACCAAAACAGATTTTCTTTCAGGGTCAGATATGGGGAAACAGACCAGATGGGCGTGGTCTACCATGGTAATTATGCCCAGTATCTTGAGATGGGCAGGGTGGAGTGGTTGCGCTCTCTGGGATTTTCCTACAAGCAGATGGAAAAAGACGGGATCATGCTGCCTGTAATTTCCCTAGAGATACAATTCAGGAAATCGGCAACCTATGACGACCTGTTAACGGTGGTCACAGAGCTGACAAAACCCCCTGTGGTCAAGATCGAATTCGACTACGAAATCAGGAACGAACAAAATGAATTACTGGTCACCGCCCATACCGTCCTTGCCTTTATGGATATGCGTACCTCAAAACCGGTTAAATGCCCTTCTGGTATTTTAGAAAGATTACAGTCGCTCTGACGATTAAGCCATTTATTCAAGCTCAGGATCACCCTCAACGGTGACTCCCGCCAGATCCCTTAAATGATCCAGGGCCTCTTTGTAGTTGTTTAACGGAATACCCAGTATAAATTGTACCCGCATCTCATTCTTCTGTGAAAGGATCTTCATTCGATGGCGTTTGACCATTTGCATTACCTGATGGGCATCTTTGTAATCACATTCCACCGTCAGGTTCTTTAATACGGTCTTTGTGACCGTTTTACCTTCTTCCAGCGTAAGTTGGGCCGTTTTTCTATAGGCCGAAATGAGTCCGCCCACCCCTAGTTTGGTGCCCCCAAAGTAGCGAACTACGGCGATGAGAATGTTCGTCAGGCCGAAAGCCTGGATCTGCCCGTAAATGGGCATTCCCGCAGAGTTGTTCGGCTCCCCGTCATCGTTGACCCGCCATATGACGGGGTCCGTGCCCAGCTGCCAGCCGTAACAAACGTGATTAGCCTTCCCGTGTTGCTTTCTCAAACGGGAGAGCAACGCCTCGATCCGCGTTTCATCCGTTACCGGATAAGCGTATCCCAGGAATTTGCTGTTTCTTTCCTTGAACACCACACCTTCAACAGGTTTGGCCAGGGTTGTGAATTGTCCGGTCTTCATAGGGTATATCCTTAAAATGCCGCCACCAGAAGAATACTGAGGATCGCCAGGGCGATCCCGAACCAGTTTTTGCCACTGAGTTTTTCCCTGAACAGGACAATGCCTAAAAGGGTGGAAAACATCACGATGGCCACATTGTTGACGGTAAAAACCGATGCACTGTTCAGCACCTCGTTCTGCAAGGCGCGAAGCAGGAAATATATGGAAAAGAAATTGGGTACGCCCAGGGCAATACCGCCGAGGATACTCCGTGCATCTATGTGAACCTTTTCCCTGATCGCTCGAAGGGAAACAAAGATGAGGCCACAGCAGGCTGCACTTGCAAATACCATGGAGGAGAACAAGGGAAATTCCCCCGCTGACAAAACATTCTGTTCAAAATACTGTATGCTGGCATCAATGATGCCCGAACCCAGGAATACCAGGGCAGGCAGGTATATCAGTTTCCTGTTCAAGGGAAGATGGGCGTTCTTCACTGAAGTGAAATACACCGCAAAAAGGGCTAAGAGCACACCCACCACCTTCAGTAACCCTAACTCTTCCCCATAGAGAAAGACCCCGAGCACCACTGGGATGGCAAGGGACATCTTGGTGGCCACGGAAGCCACGGACACGCCCAGTGTCTGGGAGGTTCGAGCCATGAGATTGAAGATTACTATAAAAAGTACTCCCATCAGGACGGTACCCGGAAACCAGCTTTTCCCAATGACCTGGGTGAGGTCTGTGCCATTCTCAATGAGGGTTAAACCCACGAGACAGGCGGTAATGTAATTGAAAATGATGGCGTACAAGGTCTGTACCCTGAATCGGGGGTACAGCTTAAAGATCACAAAGATCAGGCTGGAGCAGAGGATGCTAAGGCCCAGGTCTATCATCCGCCCAGGTGTTTGAACAGTTCAGTAACCTCTTCCTTTCCCACCTGCAGGTGCCATGTATACAGTCCCAACCGGTCTGCACTCTGAATGTGTTCCAGGGTATCATCCACAAAAAGCGTCTCCCCGGGGGAAAGCCGGTTTTTGTCGAAGAACATCTCAAAAACTTCGGGATCCGGTTTGCGCATTCCTACTTCATGGGAAAGGTAAAACCCTTCGAAGCACGACATGAATTTTGAGTACCTGTCACTTCCCATTCGTTCTATCACCTTTTCGATATGAAGACCGTTGGTATTACTGAAGAGAAAGAGGCGGTAGGAACCGTTGATGGCCAGGTCCGTGATAAAATCTAGTCTATGTTCCGGAAAATCCAGAATGATCGCATTCCAGGCCGTGATCAGGTCGTCCCTCCTGATTTCCGGAAGGTATTCCATCCCCTTGCGCAGAAATTCTTCGGTAGACACCTTTCCTTTCTCATAATCATAGATCACCGAATACAATTCCGGACGGATCCCGGTCAGCCCCTTCTCGCTCAATATTCTGAGCGTAGCCCCTTTATCGAGGTCGATAAAGACATCACCGAAGTCGAACAACAGGTTCTTAATCATTTTCCAGGATCCTAAGAAGATCTCCGCCGATCTTTGTTCTGCTTACCTCTTTTCCTTCAATTTCCGGAGATTTCAGGCCGTTCTTGAGGGGAAACCGACCCGTGAAGATGCGGGCTTCATCCCAAAATCCGGCTTTAATAAAGGAACATAGGGTTTTCCTGCCTCCTTCAACGATCACGCTCTGCACTTCCAACTCGTGTAATCTTTCACAGACCTGCAGGGCAAGGTTACCCGAGAAATCGATCTTTTCATAGTGGATCCCCTCCCTGGGTTCGGGAAGTTGATTCGTTTCCGTCAGAAAAACGGTGGGTGCGGTGCCATCGTACAGGTGATACTCCTGGGGGATTTTCAGCTGCCGGTCGACAACCACCCTCAAGGGCGCTTTTCCGGCCCAATGCCTCGGGGTAAGCCGGGGATTGTCCTCGACGGCTGTAGTTGTGCCCACAAGGATGGCCTGCTCTTCCGTTCTCCATTGATGGACCAGCTGTCGGGAATAGCGATCGGAGATCCAGAAGGGTTCCGGTTCTCCCTCACGCAGCTCTTTTTCTGGGGCTATGAACCCATCCGCGCTTTCAGCCCATTTGAGGATCACATACGGGCGTTTTTTCTCCATAAAGGTCAGAAACCTTTTGTGGTGTTCACGGCATTCCCTTTCCAGGACGGGGCAGACCACTTCCACGCCGGCTGCCTTCAATTTTGCTATACCTTTTCCCGCCACCTTGCTGTGCGGGTCTTTGATCCCAATGACAACCCGGGGGATACCCGACCCTATGATCAGGTCCGTGCACGGAGGGGTCTTTCCATGGTGCGCACAGGGCTCCAGACTTACATATAAGGTAGCCTCCTTTAGCAATTCCGGATGAGATACAGAATGGATCGCATTTACTTCTGCATGCGGACCTCCGTATGGACTGGTAAAACCCTCCCCGATGATCCTCTCACCCGCAGTGATCACACAACCCACCATAGGGTTCGGGGCTGTAGTACCCAGCCCGTTTTTGCCCAGTTCAATGCATCTGAGAATGTATTTTTCCTGTATCTTCACCACGCAAAAATAGGATTTAATAAGCGAATCGAAGCACTCCGTAAAAAGGACATAGAACGGGGCGAAAAAACGGTCGGCATGGACCGGGAAACTCAAGGGATTCACCGTATTTACTGTAAGTTGTTACTCAAGGAAATCCGACATATCTTTCACAAGGAACTCGATCGTCAGTACGGTCGGCAAGAGGTAGAGCATTTCTTCCATCATTTCGTGGAGCATTATCTGGATCAACCTCGATTCGTCCTTGTACTGCACCCAAACTGGTCGCTTTCCAAAGATGAGGAAGGCACTTTTTTCAGGGGTTTGGCGGCTCTGAAACAGGGGCAACCTCTTCATTATATCGTGGGCTCCAAGGTTTTTATGGACCTGAAATTCAGGCTGAACGAACACGTCTTGATCCCAAGGCCGGAAACGGAGGAGATGGTCAGACACATCATTGAACACCACAGGAATGACCCTCCCCGCCTGAGGATCATGGACCTGGGCACGGGTAGTGGTTGCATTGCCATCTCCCTGGCAAAATATCTCCCTCAGGCCGAGGTATCAGCCATCGACATTTCCGGGAAGGCGTTGAGGCTGGCAAGTGAGAATGCATGGGAAAACAAGGTCCGTGTCAACTTCTCCGAGATGGATATGACGAAGATGGAACTGGAAGAGGATTCATACGAAGTCATCGTCTCCAACCCACCGTATGTGATGGAAAAGGAAAAAGCCGGAATGCAATCTCATGTAAAGGATGCAGAGCCGGCGTTGGCACTTTTCGTTCCCGATGAAAGGCCCTTATTGTTTTATGAATATATTGCGAAAGTGGCTCAGAAAGGCCTGACCGACGGGGGATCACTGTATCTGGAGATCAACCGGCAATTTGGTGAAGAGGTAAAAAAACTCCTGGAGGACAGCGGGTTCACAAAGGTTGAAGTGATACCCGACATGCACGGTCACGACCGAATAGTACGAGCAAAAAAGAAGTTAGGATCTAATTGATTGAATATGAATCCCGAAGAGAAGATCAATGCCCTGAGGAAGGAATTACACGAGCATAATTATCGTTACTATGTCCTCGATTCCCCTGTGATATCCGATTACGAGTTCGACATGAAACTTAAGGAACTGCAGGCACTGGAAGAAGCGAACCCCCAGTTCAGGGATTCCAGTTCCCCCACCATGAGGGTAGGAGGTGAGGTGACCAAGAACTTCAATACGGTAGCACATGAACACCGTATGTATTCGCTGGATAACTCTTATTCGAGAGAGGAGTTGGCAGACTGGGTACAGAGGATTCACCGGATCCTCGGGGAGACCAGGGTGGAGTATACCTGCGAGCTCAAATACGACGGTGCCTCCATAAGTCTGACCTATGAGAACGGCCACCTGCTGCAGGCGCTTACCCGGGGAGATGGTTTCCAGGGAGACGATGTCACAACCAATGTAAAGACGATCAGGTCGGTTCCCCTTCAACTCAGGGGGGATTTCCCACCGAAGTTTGAGATCCGGGGCGAGATCATCCTTCCCCTGGCCGGTTTTGAGAAAATGAACGAACTCCGGGTAAAAGAAGGGGAGGACCCCTATATGAATCCCAGAAATACGGCATCCGGAAGCCTGAAACTGCAGGACAGCGCACTGGTGGCCGAAAGGCCTTTGGATTGCCTGCTGTATGCCCTTGTGGGCCGGGATCTGGGTGCTTCCACCCATTTTGAGCTGCTCAACAAGGCGAGGGAATGGGGTTTCAAGATCCCACAGGAAGCTGAGCTTTGTAAATCCCTGGATGAGGTTTTTGCCTTCCTCGATCACTGGGATATCCACCGGCACGAATTGCCATATGAAACCGATGGGGTGGTGATTAAGGTGAACCAATTGCAGCAGCAGGAGGAACTCGGTTACACAGCGAAATCGCCCCGCTGGGCCATCGCTTATAAATTCAAGACGGAACAGGCCATAACCACCCTGGAGAAGATCACGTACCAGGTGGGAAGGACCGGTGCCATAACCCCTGTGGCCAATCTGAAACCCGTGCTCCTGGCCGGTACTACCGTAAAACGGGCTTCCCTCCACAATGCCGACCAGATTGCCAAACTCGATATCAGGGAAGGAGACACGGTGATGGTGGAAAAAGGAGGAGAGATCATTCCCAAGATCGTCGGGGTAGACCTTTCAAAAAGACCCCAGGATTCTGAGCCCACAACCTATATAGACACTTGCCCGGAATGCCATACGCCTCTCGAGCGGAAGGAGGGAGAGGCGCAGCATTTCTGCCCAAACAGTACGGGATGTCCGCCCCAGATCACAGGAAGGATTCATCATTTTATCTCGCGTAAAGCGATGGATATTGAAGGCCTTGGCGCTGAAACCGTGGAACTCCTTTTTAAGGAGGGCCTCATACGAAATTATGCCGACCTCTACACCCTCACTAAGGAACAGGTCGTGCCCCTGGAACGCATGGCCGATAAATCTGCGGAAAACCTGATCCATGGCATAGCAGAATCGGTCAAAATTCCATTTGAGCGAGTGCTTTTTGCCCTTGGGATCCGTTATGTGGGGGAAACCGTCGCAAAAGTCCTGGCCAGGGCGTATAAAAATATAGATGCGCTTATGGAGGCATCCGAAGAATCCCTCACCCAGGTCAATGAGATAGGTGGGCGCATAGCCGAAAGCGTGGTTTCCTTTTTCAAAGAAGAGAAGAACCGGGAGATCATCGAGAGACTTCGTAACTATGGCCTGAAATTTTCCCTTTCTGAGGAACAGTTACAAAACCAGACCGACAGACTAAAGGGCAAGACCCTGGTCGTCTCCGGGGTTTTTGAGAATCTGGAAAGGACGGAACTCAAAAAACTCATAGAGGATAACGGGGGTAAGGTCAGTTCTTCCATCTCCTCCAAGACCTCTTACCTGGTGGCAGGCAACAATATGGGCCCCAGCAAACGCACCAAGGCTGAGAGCCTTGGAGTGCCCATTATTTCAGAAGGTGAATTCATGGATCTCATAAAATAACCCCCTTGAAGACAAGAGGGTTATAGTAATTCTGTTCAAAGGTGGCTTAATCTCCGCTCAGGGCTTTGTCATACACCCACACTTCGTCCCAAGAGTCTGTAAATGTGGCATCTCTATTTTCATTGAACATATTCCATTTATCTGCTCCGTGGACTTTGTCAAAGGTCGCCCTAAATGGCCAGGATGTACCAAAGTCGGTCCAGTTCTTATTGAAAGAGACCGTGGCCAGATGTCGTCCTATTTTTCCCTGCCTGAACTCGTTGTCATAGACACCCCAGGGATGAACCCCAGGTATTGCTTTTATGGTTGAACTGATAAATTCCAGGTGGGTGTCCACGCCAAAGCCGTGCTCTTGATTTACCACCCAGTATCGGATGAAAAGGATAGGATACTCTGCAGCTCCGCCGGTAAGCATATCGGTGTTGGACCATTTAGTGATTCCTTTCCAGTATTCCCCTTGCTCGATGCGCTTGACATAGGGCATGATGTTGTCCCGCCAGTCCTCGTCGTGCCCTCCTGCTGCCGGGCGGGTATCGAGATCGCTGTATTGCATCGGCCCCATCATCCAGACTATTTTCCCCGAATTGGGTCCCGTGGATATATTGTATACCGTTGTTTTAAAGGCCCCGGCATTGTGGTATTTCATATTGTGCTTGCGCATATTCTCGCCGAGAACCTTCAGTTTTGTGTTATCGGGAACGAGTATGATTGATTCCCAGATAGGTTCTTTGGTGTTTTCTTGAGCCTGGGCGGGAGCCACGTTTCCCATAAGGAAAAAGACCGCCAGAAAGGCAATAGGTAACATTTTTCTCATCGTATTGAATTTTAGGTTTTGGTTATAGTCAAAAGATATGTAGAATTCCAGGGGGAATCTCTCCATTTAAGGATCAAACCCCTAATTTTATGTCCGAATCCCGTAATTAACTTATCGAAAGACTCTTGAAGCTTCCTAAGAATATAAAGGAATTTGCAGACAGCCTGGAGAGTACCCTTCCTCCGGATACATGGCCGACCGAACTAAAGGCCTTGTGGTGGGACGCCAATGGGAACTGGTCCAGGGCACATGAGAGTGTGGACAGTCTTTCCTCCCCAAAGGCAGCTCGTGTTCACGCGTATCTGCATCGGAAAGAAGGGGACCTTTGGAACGCGGATTACTGGTACAGCAGGGCAGGGGCCAATAGGCCCTCTCATTCCCTGGAGGAAGAATTCAGGTGGAACCTAAAGGAATTACTGGGCTTTTAAGACGATCCTGTACCGCGCTTTCCCCTTTTCAAGGTGTTCCATTGCCTCGTTGACCTTAGACATCGGAAATTCTTCAACCTGAGGATAGATAGAATGCCTTACACAGAATTCGAGCATCGTAGCCGTGAGAGCCGGACTTCCCAATGGACTGCCCGCCACGGATTTCTCACCCATCAGCAAAGTAAAGGCGGGAATGGCCATTGGTTCCAGCACGGCTCCTACGTTGTGAAACCGCCCCCGAGGGGCAAGGGTTTCCAGATAGGAATTCCAGTCGAGGGTCACATTGGTCGTATTCAGGATAAAATCCAGGGTTCCCTTGATGTTCTCCAGGGCTTTCGGGTCTCTGGAATTGACGACCCTGGTGGCACCCATTTTCAGGATTTCCTTTTCCTTGTCCTTATTGGAGCTAAAGGCCACGACCTCGCATCCCCATTTATTGAGGAATTTCAATGCCATATGCCCGAGTCCACCTATACCGATGACGCCTACCTTGTCTGTGGGCTTTACGCCGGCCAGGATAATGGGGTTAAACACCGTAATACCCCCGCAGAGCAACGGACCTGCCTTAGCCATGTCAATGTCCTTGGGCAGGAGCACAGTCCATGACCAGTGGCCCCTGACGCGGTCTGCAAAACCTCCGTGACGGCCCACTATGGTGGACTCCAGATTGTAACAGAGGTGGTGCTGCCCTTCCATACACTGTTCGCAATGCATGCAGGAGGCCGAATTCCAGCCCAGTCCCACGCGATCCCCTACTTTTACTTTTTTGACCTTATCCCCAACAGCGGTAACCTCTCCCACGATTTCATGTCCCGGAACAAAGGGATACTGCGTCATACCCCATTCGTTATTGAGCATGCTCAGATCCGAGTGACAGATTCCGCAATAATGGATTTTAATATCTACTTCCTCATCTTTCAAGGCCCCCAGTTCATAGGAAAAAGGTTTTAATGAGGCCCCGGCCTCTGAAGCGGCATATGCTTTTACTGTGCTCATATTGATTTACTTTTTTTTTAAAGTTACGCAACAACCAAAGAACTATTGTTTTGAATTCTTTAATTGGAAAAAATTAATTCTAATTTAAAATTTCTATATCCACCGCATACTGTAGTCTGTTAGGTAAGATGACAGATTCAAATTTAATAAAAGGGGGGCGGTAAGTACTTCAGGGTAATCCACTTAGGGATCTAAACTGAAATGGATACACCCTGACTCTCGGCTATGTTAGCCCTGTCAAAGTAAAAATCAACTCTGCCCAAATTGATCCCGTAGCATCCCACCTGGTTGACCAGAACGGGAAGGTCTTTCCGATTCCTGTACACCACGGGTTCCGGAAGGAATGTATGGGTATGGCCACCGATGATCAGGTCGATATCCTGCGTGCGGGTGGCGAGCATCACATCGCTGGCCCTTTCACGATCCCGGTATTCGTATCCGAGGTGCGACAGGCAGAACACCAGGTCGCACCCTTTTCCATCTTTCAGGATTCGTACGGTGTCTGTGGTAATCTCCACGGGATCCAGGTAGCGGGTTTCCTTGTAGAGTTTTTTGGTAACCAGGCCGTCCAGGTCGATACCCAGGCCAAATACCCCCACCTTGACCCCGTCGACTTCAAAGACCTTGTAGGGGGTTGTCATACCCTCCATGACGGTGTTGGAAAAATCGTAGTTCGCGCAAAGGAAATCAAATTTGGCATATGGCATCTGGGCCAGGAGTCCATCTATACCGTTGTCGAAATCGTGGTTACCCAGGGTGGCCGCGTCGTATTTGAGCATGCTCATCAACCTGAATTCCAGTTCACCTCCATAAAAATTGAAATAGGGAGTGCCCTGGAAGATATCCCCAGCATCGAAGAGCAGGGTATGGGGGTTCTCCTCCCTGATCTGTGCAATGAGGGAGGCGCGTCTCGCCACCCCACCCATGTCCGGATAGGTGGCATGTTCCCTCGGGAAGGGATCCAGGTGGCTGTGGACGTCATTGGTATGCAGGATGGTGATGTGTTTCTTGGAGAAAGAGGAACAGCTGGTAAGCAAGGAAGGCCCCAGGCTCATTAAACCTGCCCCGGCCATGGTGTTCGTTATGAAGGACCTTCTTTTCACGGGTTCATTTTTTTGATAAAACGATCATCTACCCTTGCCTTTACGGTATCCACTGCCGTAAAATAGTCGATCATCGCATTGCGGACCAGGTAGTTCAGATCGGTTACTTGGGTGTTCTGCTTTAAAAAATCGGCATTTCCACCTCCTTCCAGGAGGTAGTCAATGGTCGCCAGATAATAGGTCTTTCTCTCATCCAGCGGAGCCCCTCCCACATTGACGGCCCGAAGATCTCCCTCTGGGCCGAGGACAATCTGGAATCCTGCCATGGGCTGGGGTCTGTCAGATGCTATAAGGTACTGGACCATTTCGCGCACCGTGCTTCCGGAAAGTTCGAGGACCACGATGAAATTTTCAAAGGGCATGACCTCGAAGGCCGTTCTGGCCGTCACAGGGCCGGCCGAGATCACATTGCGTATCCCCCCGTAGTTCATCAGGGCCATGTTTACCTCCTTCCCAGTGCGGGACTTAAAGATGGGCCTGGCCTGGGTAAGTATGATATCCGCCATCAGGTTTCCTTCTGAGGAGTTCAGCTCCCCATCGGTCTTTTGGAGAGTAACTGGGGCGTACGCAAGGACACTGTCGAGTACTTCGTTTACACGTTTTCGGTAAGGTTTGATAAAGGACTCGATGGAATCATCAGGGATAATTACCGAGTTTACAGGTACTTGTTCTCCGGAGACGGCATGGAGCCTGGAAGGTTCCCTGGCACAGGATATCAACAGTCCAATTGTTATAAATAAAACAAATTGTTTCATATATAAGTAAATCAAAGGTGGTAATTTTACCTCGGACGGATGCAGGGAGAATAATTACCTTTGTGGAAACGTAAAGATAAATGTTTTTAACGGCCCTCAAGGATAAATTCAAACAGAAATCGGGAGAGCGATACCTGAGGAATGAACTTCTCTCCGCACGGGAACGGTCCACCGAAAAAACCGGTATCGGTCTGGTGGGAGTAATCGCGGATCTGGACAGCTTTCAAAATGCAGAATCCTTCTACCAATTGGTGGAATTGTTGGATCTGAGGCCCAATGCGGTAAAGATCATGGGTTACAGGGCGTTTTACGACAAGAACTCCCCCTATGCAACACCGGTCTTTTCAGACAAAGACCTGGGTTGGGGTGGGGCCGTTGAGAATAGTTACGCCCTCGAATTCCTCAGTAAGGAGTATGACCTTTTGATTAATTATTACACCAAGGATGCCCTCATCCTCAAACTGATGACCGTAAAGACTCAGGCCAGGATCAAGGCGGGGTTTGCAGAAGTCGACACTGACCTAAACGACCTGATCTTTCAAACACCCATGAAGGATTTCAAAACGTTTGCTTCAGAACTGAAGAAGTATTTGCTCGTAATGAACGAAATATGAAGACAGAACAATTATATGGAACCGGTGTGGCTCTGGTCACCCCATTTGCTGAAGACGGGTCAGTAGATCTGCCGGCCCTCCGTAGGATCGTTCGCCACTGCATAGACGGGGGGGTTGATTACCTGGTGGTCCTCGGCACAACGGGCGAGGCTGTCACCCTGGACGAGTCGGAAAAGACCCGGGTGGTACAGACCGTGATCGATGAAAACAACGGTTCCTTGCCTCTGGTGATCGGTATAGGCGGGAACAATACCGCGAGGTTAGTGGACGAATTAAAGAAATCGGACCTCTCGGCATTTACGGCCGTTCTATCCGTTTCCCCCTATTATAACAAACCAACACAGGAAGGGATCTATCGTCATTATCAAGCCCTGGCCGATGCCTCCCCTTTGCCTGTCATCCTATACAACGTTCCCGGGAGAACAGG
Source organism: Muriicola jejuensis (assembly GCF_010671595.1). GTDB lineage: Bacteria > Bacteroidota > Bacteroidia > Flavobacteriales > Flavobacteriaceae > Muriicola > Muriicola jejuensis. The sequence goes on from NZ_JAABOP010000003.1 coordinate 45,742, forward strand.
TAGCAATATGCTTCCTTCTACCGTGGCACGGATCGCCCGGGATTGTCCCAATGTGGTCGCCATTAAGGAGGCCTGTGGAAATATGGATCAGATCAGGGAACTCATCCGCACCGTTCCCGAGGGGTTTAATGTGATCTCCGGAGATGACATTACCGCACTCCCAACAATCCTGGAGGGTGGAATAGGAGTGATCTCCGTTCTGGGTCAGGGGATGCCTGTACAGATGAGCAGTCTGGTGCGTCACGGCCTTAACGGAGAGTACGATAAGGCGCAACAGATCCACGAGGCTCTCAAGCCGGGGATGGATCTTATCTTTCAGGAAGGGAACCCGGCCGGAATAAAGGCTATATTCGAACTTCTGGGGATTTCCGGAGCAGGGGTAAGGCTTCCCCTGGTGGAGGCTTCCCCTCAACTGAAATCCAAGATCTCCTCCTTTATAGAGCCCTTTGCCATCACAATTTGAGGTCTTAACGTTAAAACTTCCTCAACGCGTGCGCCTTAAGACTTCACGCACCGTATGTTTGTGATGGAGATTTTATTTTATATTCCACAGGGAATCTGTAATTTTGCAAAATGTTTTTAATGCTCCGAAGATTTTTACCACTGGCCATGGGCCTTATCTTGCTCGGATCCTGCAGTGAGTATCAAAAAGTGCTCAAGAATGAGGACGTAAAGGCGAAATACGACCTGGCCGAAAAATACTATGAGGCCAAGGACTTCAAAAGGGCGAATCGACTTTTTGAGCAGATAGCTCCCAAGTATGTCGGCAAACCGCAGGGCGAAAGGGTACAGTTTTTCCTGTCAGAAACGTATTTCCAGATCAAAAACTACAACTTCGCTGGCTACCAGTTTGAAAGGTTCCTGAAGTCGTATCCGAATAGTGACAAGGCTGCGGAAGCCTCCTTCCTCGGTGCAAAAAGTTATTATATGCTCTCGCCCAGGCACTCCCTGGACCAGACGGATACCGATAAGGCTCTCTTGAAACTTCAGGGCTTTATCAATACCTACCCGGAATCGGAATTCCTGGCTGAAGCCAATGCCATGGCCAAAGAGCTGACCACCAAGAAGGAAAAGAAGGCCTTTGAGATCGCCAAGCAGTTCACGAAACTGGGGAATTCCTATATCCTGGATTACAGCATCTCCGCCGTTGCCGCCATCGACAATTTTATCTCGGATTTTCCAGGTACCATTTTCAGGGAAGAGGCATTGTACCTGAAACTGGTAGCAACTTCAAACCTGGCGCTGAACAGCACGGAAAACAGAAAGCAGGAGCGCCTGGAAACTGCAGAAACGGCTTATAAGAACCTTTTGAGATATTATCCTCAGACCTCTTTTATGAAGGAGGCCAACAACCTTATGGAGAGCATAAACGAAGAATTGTCCCAATACAGAGATCAAGAAACTACATCCAAATAATTATGAATGATTTAAAGAACACCAAGGCACCTGTCTCCACGGTCACCATCAACCGCAACGAGTTCGATGAGAAGACTGAAAATATTTACGAGGCGATCTCCATCGTGTCTAAACGCGCGGTACAGATTAACTCTGAGATCAAAAAGGAGTTGCTCGAAAAGTTGGAGGAATTTGCCACCTATAGTGACAGTCTGGAAGAAGTTTTTGAGAATAAGGAGCAGATAGAGGTTTCCAAGTTCTACGAGAAACTTCCTAAACCCCATGCCATGGCCATCACCGAATGGCTTGAGGACAAGATCTACCACAGGAACACGGAGAAAGACGAACAGTAAATGCTAGCCGGCAAGAAGATCCTGTTGGGAATTTCAGGAGGTATTGCCGCCTATAAATCTGCATTTCTTGTTCGATTACTGATCAAAGCAGGCGCTGAAGTTAAAGTGGTTTTAACGGAAAGCGCCTCTGACTTTGTTACCCCCCTTACGCTGGCTACCCTGTCCAAAAACCCTGTCCACCTCGATTTTATAAAGGAAAAGGAAGGAACGCTGGAATGGGATAATCACGTGGAGCTGGGTCTTTGGGCCGACCTGATGCTCATCGCGCCGGCCACGGCCAACACCCTCTCAAAAATGGCCAACGGGACCTGTGATAACCTCCTGCTGGCGGTCTACCTCTCCGCAAAATGTCCGGTCTACATCGCCCCCGCTATGGACCTGGATATGTACCGTCACCCCTCTACCAGGCAAAGCCTGGAAAAGCTTCAATCCTTTGGAAATATCCTGATCCCTGCAGCTAGCGGCGAACTGGCTAGTGGGCTTTCCGGCGAAGGCAGGATGGAGGAGCCCGAAAAGATCATCGAAATTATCACACGTCACCTGAAGCGTGGCCTGCCCCTCGAAAACAAAAAGGTCGTGATCACCGCAGGTCCTACTCATGAGGCTATAGATCCCGTGCGATATATCGGCAATCATTCCACCGGCCTTATGGGGATCGAACTCGCCGAAAAGGCCGCGGCCTTAGGTGCTGAAGTTACCCTGGTCCTGGGTCCCACTCATCTGGGTGTTCAGGATACTTCGATCCACCTGTACCGCATAACCACGGCAGAGGAGATGTATCAGGCTACCCTCAAGGCTTTTGAAGGGGCCGATGTAGCCATTGCAGCGGCTGCCGTAGCCGACTACAGACCCAAAAATGCGGCCAGGGAGAAGATCAAGAAAAAGGAGGACCGCTTCTCGATTGAACTGGTAAGGAACAGGGATATCCTTATGGAATTAGGGAAAAAGAAAAAGAGGCAATTCCTGCTCGGATTTGCCCTGGAAACCGAGAACGAACTGGAAAACGCCCAAAAAAAGCTGAAGAGCAAGAACCTCGACGCCATCGTCCTGAACTCACTGAAGGATGAGGGTGCCGGTTTTGGCGGCTCTACCAATAAAATCACCTTTATAGACAAGAATTCAACCATAAAATCGTTTGATGTAAAGACCAAGGCGGAGGTCGCCCTGGATATTTGGAATGAAATCATCAGCAGACTGCATGCGTAGCTTCCTTCTTATTTTTATCGTCTGTTTAAGCTCGTTCACCCTGGGAGCCCAGGAACTCAATTGCGTCGTTACCGTGAATTCAGACCAGGTGGGGCAGACCAACCAACAGATCTTCAGGACGCTGGAACGATCCCTCAACGACTTCGTGAACAGGAATAAATGGACGAACCGGGTATACAAGGAAAACGAACGCGTGAATGCCAGGATGTTTATCACAGTGACCAATTTTGAGTCGAACCGCTTTGAAGCCAACATCCAGATCCAGTCGTCCCGTCCCGTTTTCAACACTACCTATGAGAGTCCGGTATTCAATTACAAGGACAATCAGTTCAATTTTGAATACATCGAATTCCAACCCCTCGTATACAATCCCAATGTGTTCGATTCCAACCTGGTATCCGTAATTTCATATTACGCATATATCATCCTTGGTTTGGACGCCGATACTTACGCCCTGGAAGGGGGTACGGATTATTTCAAGGAAGCACAGAAGATCGTGACCCAGGCTCAGGGAAGCAATTTTGCGGGCTGGAACCAGTCGGCCACGGATAACCGCACGAGGTTTGTCCTGGTAGACAACCTGCTTTCGAATACGTTCAGGGAATACCGCATCGCGATGTACAATTACCATCGCAAAGGCCTCGATATACTGGGAGACAACAACAGCACTGGAAAACAGGTGATATCCGGATCCATGCGCCTTTTTGAGACCCTGATACAGCGCAGGCCCAATGCCTTTCTCATACAGACCTTCTTCGATGCGAAATCCGAAGAGATCCTCAATATCTTTTCGGACGGTCCTAAGGTAGATGTGGTCGCCCTTAAAACCACCTTGAATAAGGTTGCGCCCTTCTATTCCTCTACCTGGAACGATATAAAATATTGAGAACCCTCATTTTTTTACAGGCGATAATCGGTTATCTTTACGGCACAATTAACGCCTTGGACCTTGCTGACGCACCTGACGATCAAGAATTACGCCCTTATTGATGACCTGGCCGTGGCTTTCGACCGGGGATTCAGTACCATTACAGGGGAAACGGGAGCTGGAAAATCCATTTTCCTGGGCGGTCTTTCCCTGGTCCTTGGTAAACGCGCAGACCTGGGAACTCTTCGGGATAAATCCCAGAAATGCACCATCGAAGCCGTCTTTCAGATAGAGCCATATGGCCTGAGGGACCTGTTTAAAAACAATGACCTGGATTACGACCCAGAGACCATTCTGAGAAGGGAGATCCTGCCCAGCGGGAAATCGAGGGCCTTTATCAATGATACCCCTGTGACCCTCGACGTCCTTTCTTCCCTGGGAGACCGACTCATCGATGTACATTCACAATACCAAACCCTGGAACTGACCGAAAACGAATTCCAGTTAAAGGTTATAGACGCCCTGGCAGACAACAAGCCCCTTTTGAATGACTACCGGGCTCACTTAAGGAAGTACCAGGCCGATCGTAAGGAATTACAGGACCTCAGGAACGCTCAGGCCGATGCTGAAAAGGAACGGGATTACAACGCCTTCCTGTATCAGGAATTAAAACAAGCCCCTTTGCAGGCAGGGATCCTCGAAGAATTGGAGGCATCTTATGAAGAACTCACCAATGTGGAGAGCATCCTGGAGCAATTGGACGGGAGCCATCAGATGCTGACCCATGAGGAGGTAGGCATTCAGAACCTCCTCTCCTCCCTGAAATCGAGTCTTTCTAAACTGGCAGGTTACGGTTCGGCCTATGCCGAACTGTCCCAAAGGATACAGTCGGTCTTCCTGGAGCTGGAGGACGTGGTCTCTGAGATAGAGGCTTTGCAGGAAAAGGTGGAGCCCAATCCGGGCCTGCTGGAGGAAGTAGACGGGAAGCTTCAATTACTCTATGCCCTTCAGAAAAAACACAATGCCGCAACGGTAGAGGAGCTGGCAATGATCCGGGATGAGTTGGCAAGCAGGATCGCCCGGACCGAAAATCTCGAATTGGAGATCAGTGAACTTCAGGGAAAGGTGGAGGCCGGCGAGAAGACACTGACAAAGCTTGCCACGGGGTTGCACGAACGTCGCAGCGCTCTGATCCCCGATTTGAAGAAAAAGCTTGAAACCGCCCTGCAGGATCTGGGCATGCCTAATGCGACCTTCAGGATACAGCTAAGACACATCGATGAGTTCACTTCTACGGGAACGGACCAATTGGAATTCGAATTCTCAGCCAACAGGGGCGCAGATTACGGTTCTCTGAAAAAGGTGGCTTCCGGAGGGGAACTCTCCCGCATCATGCTGGTCATCAAGTCCATTCTGGCCCGCTATGAACAATTGCCTACCATCATGTTTGATGAGATAGACACAGGGGTTTCAGGGGAGATCTCCAATAAAATGGGTGAGATCATGCAGCAGATGTCGTCCAAGATGCAGGTGTTTTCCATCACTCACTTGCCGCAGGTAGCCTCCAAGGGCGATCAGCAGTACAAGGTGTACAAGGAAGACGACGGGAAAGTGACGCGCACGAAGATGAAAAAACTAGACGCTCAGGAGCGCGTGGTGGAACTGGCCGAGATGCTGGGAGGGAAATCCCTGTCGGATTCAGCCATGGCACATGCCAAACAATTGCTCAATTGAAAACGAAATCAATATATTTAGACCGCAGAACCTAAGAAAAAAATCATGGGATACAACTTACTCAAAGGAAAGAAAGGGATCATATTTGGTGCACTGGATGAAAATTCCATAGCGTGGAAGACGGCCGAAAGGGTACACGAGGAGGGGGGCTCCTTTGTCCTCACCAACGCTCCAATAGCTATGCGTATGGGCCAGATCAATGAATTGGCCAAAAAGACCGGCTCGGAGATCATTCCTGCAGATGCCACCAGCGAGGAAGACCTGGCGAACCTGGTCTCCCAGGCGATGGAGATCCTGGGTGGAAAACTCGATTTTGTGCTCCATTCCATCGGCATGTCCGTGAACGTGCGCAAGGGCAGGGCTTACACAGACGAAAAATACGATTTCACCGCCAAAGGCTGGGACGTTTCAGCACTCTCCTTCCATAAAGTGATGCAGAGCCTTTACAAGGCTGACGCCATGAATGAATGGGGGAGTATCGTCGCCCTGACCTATATGGCAGCTCAGCGTACCTTCCCGGATTATAACGACATGGCAGACAATAAGGCCTATCTGGAATCGGTGGCGCGCAGTTTCGGCTATTTCTTCGGGAAAGAGAAAAAAGTTAGGGTGAATACCATCTCCCAGTCGCCTACCCCCACCACGGCAGGGCAGGGGGTCAAGGGCTTTGACGGTTTTATTTCCTATGCGGAGAAGATGTCTCCTCTGGGGAATGCCACCGCTCTGGACTGTGCCAATTACACGGTTTCCCTTTTCTCGGACCTTACCAGAAAGGTGACTATGCAAAACCTCTTCCACGATGGAGGGTTTTCCATGACAGGGGTAAGCCAGGAGGTCATCGAGAGATTCACAGAATAGAGACCCAAAAATAGAATACAGATCCGGGGCCGTCCTTTCTCAGGATGGCCCCGTTTATAAAATACCCATGCAACCCTATTTTTCATTGATCATACCGGTATACAACAGACCTGAGGAGATACGGGAACTCCTTGAGAGTCTGTTGCATCAGTCCTACGACAGGGATTATGAGGTGGTCATCGTAGAGGATGGTTCCCAATTGCGGTCGGACGCGGTGATCAGCGATTTTAGGAAAAAGCTTGCCATTTCCTATTATTTTAAGGAGAACAGCGGACCCGGAGATTCCAGGAATTACGGGATGATGAAGGCAAAGGGAAGATATTTTATCATTCTCGATTCAGATTGTATTCTCCCATCCACCTACCTGGAGGAGGTGGATCGATCCCTCAGCGAGGCATATGTGGATTTCTTCGGGGGGCCTGATACGGCTCATCCCGATTTCTCAGATACCCAAAAGGCCATCAACTATGCCATGACGGCTTTCCTGACCACGGGGGGCATAAGGGGGAACGAGAAGGCTGCAGGCACATTCCAGCCAAGGAGCTTCAATATGGGTATTTCCAGGGAGGCTTTTGAGGCCTCAGGCGGGTTTGGCAATATCCACCCGGGAGAAGATCCAGATTTAAGTATCCGGCTTTGGGGATTGGGCTATACTTCCAAATTGATCTCCGGAGCCGCGGTATACCACAAGAGACGCATCGATTTTAGCAAATTTTATATTCAGGTTAAGAAGTTCGGCATGGTCCGGCCTATCCTTAACCTCTGGCATCCCGGTACCGGAAAGCTCACGTACTGGTTCCCCTTCTTCTTTTGCTCCGGCCTGTTGATATCGGTGATCCTGGCTCTGGGCGGGTTTCCTGTACTGTTCTACGCCTACCTTTTTTACATGACCTTGATCTTTGTGGATTCCTGGTGGAAAAATCGCTCGGCAACCATCGCCTTCCTGTCCCTTTTCGCTGTAATCGTTCAGTTTTCGGGATACGGGCTGGGTTTTTTTAAATCGACATTCTTACTTACTTTTAGTAAAAAGAAACCTCAGGAATTATTCCCCTCCCTGTTCTTTAAAAATTGACATGACCGCAAAGAAAGTGTTGAAAGGAAGTACAAAGCGCAAAATAAAGGTCTTTGCCATTCTGTTGACATGTTCTTTCATGGCCTGGCTGATCAGCCAGCTTTCCGAGACCTACACGGATCAGGTTACTTTCAAACTGAATTACGTGCGCGTTCCTGACACCCTCCTGCTCATGGGCGCCTCCCAAGACGATGTAAGCCTGGCAGTTCGAGGCAGTGGGTGGCAATTCCTCGGTTCCCGTTTTTCCTCGGGGACCCTGAACATCAATCTCAGCAAGGTGACCTATAACCGGGGCCGATTTTTCCTGGGAGAGCAGAATTACAGGGAACAGTTATCCTCAGCCTTGCCGGATGCTATGTCCGTTGTCAGGTGGAATACGGATACCCTCTTTTTTGAGTTTTCCCGTCTGGTCAGCAAAAAGGTTCCGGTCATTCCAGAAATAGAGCTGAATCTCGCTCAGGATTACCTGCTGGAGCGAGACCTCGAGATCATGCCTGATTCCGTGCTTATCACTGGCCCGGAAAAGGAGCTGGACACATTGATGGCGGTAAGGACAGAAGCCGTTGAACTAAATGAGGTGAGCGAAAGCTTTTCCAGAACCCTCAGGCTGATCAGACCCGCTTCTCTTACACAAACGAGATACAATGCTGCCGAGGTGGTGGTAAAAGCAGAGGTCTTTCGTTTTTCCGAAAAGATCCTCGAAATCCCCGTGGAGGTCATCAACCTTCCCGAAGGAACACAGATAAGGACTTTCCCGAACACCGTAGAGGTGCTTTGCAAAGCCAGGTTGGAAACCCTGAAGTCGATTACCTCCTCTGAGTTCAGAGCAGAAGCCGATCTGGGGGAGGCACAGGACGCTTCTCCATTCCTGCCGGTGCGATTGGTACAGCAACCGGAGAATGTACCCAGTATTCAGCTGTTGCAAAGGCAGGTGGAATATATCTTGAAGAGGGAATGAAAAAAGTGGGACTCACCGGGGGGATAGGCAGTGGAAAGACCACGGTGGCCAGGATGTTCCAGGACCTGGGTGTGCCCGTTTACAATTCGGATGCCGAGGCCAGGCGCCTGATGAATCAGGACGTGGCCTTGAAAGAACAGATCATCGGCCTGCTCGGGAAGGAGGCCTACCGGGAAGGGGAGCTCGACAGGCCCTTTGTGGCCGGAAAAGTATTCGGAGACAAAAAGCTGCTGAAAAGCTTAAACAGCATAGTACATCCGGCTGTCAGGAGCGATTTCAAGGCATGGGCCGCGCGACAGGACACTCCTTATGTGTTGCAGGAGGCGGCCATCCTATTTGAGAATGGCAGTGGGGCGGACTTCGACCATATGATCCTGGTTACGGCCCCTAAAAAGGTCCGTATCAGACGGATCATAGACAGGGACGGTCATTCCGAAACTGCTATTGTTGAACGGATGAAACACCAATGGCCTGAAAAGAGAAAGAAGGCCCTTGCTGATTTTGTGATAGAAAACACCGACCTGCAGAAGACTCGCAATCAAGTGCTTAGAATTCACGGATTGTTGACCCATTCAGAATCAACTCCAAAATTTTAACATTTTTGTTAAGGTTAGGTTAAACAGCCAATCCCCTAAATGTTAAATTTTTAATTTTACTTCAAAATGAATAAGCGATTATTTGTTTTTCTTGTCATCCTGATGAGCTTGTCCCTGGTGGGAATCATCTCCGTGCAGTTATATTGGATCAAACGCTCTGTTGATGACAAAGAAGAGCAGTTTTCAAATGCGATAGCAGAAGTCCTCAATCGGGTCACGGACAAGATAGAGGAACGTGAGATGAGGGATTACTCGAACCGATTCCTCAGCCTGAAGGACAGTTTGGGGGAGATCAGGAGTTCACACCTCAGCAATATTTTCTTTATTGACCGGGACGTCAACTCTAACGAAATCCTTTTTTATTCCCACGGCATTCTTGAAGAGGATTACAATATCGCATCCACGTTCTTTGACAGCATTACAGGTGACAGTTCCCAAGTCAAGAACATCACGAGCAAGCGTACCAAAACCATCTATAAGGAAGAATACGGTCTGGACGGGAAGTCGTACCGGCTAAACCCCATTCAGAAGCTTGAAAAGATCGGGGGGCTATCCAGCGTGGACAAGGCCGTTTTTGATGATGTTTACCGGGAATTGGCTGAAGGTACCCCTATACACAAAAGAGTATCCAAGCAGGAGATCGAACTCCTTTTAGACCAGGAATTGATGAATATGGCTATCGACACGGACTTTGAGTACGGGATTTACAGCCGCGGCCTTCCTACCAAGATCAAATCAAGGAGGTTCAGATTCGGGGAATCTACGGTGTACAAAGCGCCTATCTTCAAGAACAGTGAGGGGAGCAGTAATTTTGCCCTTCTGCTCACTTTTCCAAAAAAGAAGAAGTTCCTGTTGCAATCGGTACTCGGAATGGCATTCCTTTCTCTCCTGTTCACCCTGGTGATCGTCATCGCCTATGCCAGTGCGATCTACCAGCTGATACGGCAGAAACAGATCTCGGAGATCAAGTCGGATTTCATCAACAATATGACGCATGAATTCAAGACGCCGATCGCTACCATCAACCTGGCTGTAGAAGCTATCAGGAACCCGAAGATCATAGGCGACCAGGAAAAGGTACTGCGATATCTGCAGATGATACGGGATGAGAACAAGAGGATGCATGCACAAGTGGAAAACGTTTTGCGCATCTCTAAGCTGGAACGCAACCAGCTCGATATTTCCAAGGATCGGGTAGATGCCCATGAACTGATCCGGAAAGCGATCTCCCATGTTGAGCTGATCGTACTAGACAGAGGGGGTTATATCCATACCCACCTGGATGCGGAAAGGTCTGAGATCCTGGCGAATGACATGCATTTTGGAAATGTGCTGGTCAACATCCTGGACAATGCGATCAAGTATTCTCCGGAAGCACCGAAGATCGACCTCTATACGGAAGTTGCCAAGAATTACCTGATCATAAAGATTCAGGATCAGGGTGCTGGGATGAGCAAGGCGGTACTGAAAAAGGTTTTTGAAAAGTTTTACCGGGAACATACCGGGGATATACACAATGTCAAAGGACACGGGCTGGGACTAGCCTATGTTAAAAAAATAGTGGAAGACCACCAAGGTGAGGTCTATGCAGAAAGTGAAAAAGGGAAAGGCAGCACTTTTTACATTAAAATGCCTTTAATATAAACGGATATGGAAACAGCAAACAAGAAGATATTACTGGTGGAGGACGACCCCAATTTCGGTATTGTCCTGAAGGATTACCTCTCTATGAACGACTTTGATGTCACCCTCGCCAAGAACGGGATGGAGGGCTTTGAGAAGTTCAAAAAGGACAATTATGACATCTGTATCCTGGATGTGATGATGCCTTATAAGGACGGTTTTACCCTGGCCAAGGAGATACGGGAAAAGAATGAAAACGTGCCCATCGTTTTCCTGACCGCGAAAACCATGAAAGAGGATGTGCTCAAAGGTTATAAGGCAGGGGCCGATGACTATCTCAACAAACCATTCGACTCTGAAGTACTTCTGATGAAGATTAAAGCGATACTTCAAAGAAAAGCATCCAGTACACTGGCAGACAGCAAACAATTTGAATTCAAGATCGGCAATTTCCATCTGAACTCCAAATTGAGGTTCCTTAAGTACAAGGAGGAAGACCCTATTAAATTGTCTCCTAAAGAAAACGAACTCCTCAGGCTGCTGGCCCTGCATGAAAACGATCTGATGCCGAGGGAACTGGCCCTTACCAAGATCTGGAGGGATGACAACTATTTCACATCCCGAAGTATGGATGTGTACATCGCCAAACTCAGAAAGTACCTCAAGAAGGATGACCTGGTCGAGATCCTGAACATTCATGGTGAAGGCTTCAGGCTGGTGGTCAAGAACGATAAATAGGAACCCTCTGGTTCCGGAATAGTAAGGCATCCATCAGGGTGCCTTTTTTATGTTCCCAGATTAGAGAGGATCTCCTCCAGGATCTCTTCGGCGGTCTGAGTGATACCGACCTCTATTGCGCCTTCAGGCGCCTCCAGAGTGTCAAATTGTGATTTCAACAGGGACAGGGGCATAAAATGTCCTTTTCTTTTCTGCGAGCGTTCCTGTATGGTCTCTAAACTTCCCGAAAGATACACCCAGATGGGCCGGGGGGTGATCCCAGCCTCCAGGATATCCCTGTAGTTCTTCTTTAGGGCCGAACAGGCGATCACTGCGCCGGTCTTCGAATGCCTTTTCCCAAGCTCGTTCAGGGTTTCCAGCCAGGGTTTCCTGTCCTGGTCATCCAGTGGAATGCCGCCGGACATCTTGGTGATATTGGACTCCGGGTGGAAATCGTCCCCGTCAAAAAAAGGAAGTGACAAGGCTCCGGCCAGGCTCTTTCCTATCGTGGATTTTCCACTCCCGGATACACCCATGATAAAAAAAATACGCGATTGCCTGTCCATTTTACTTCGATTTACGATTGATCAGTTCCAGGATATCTTTTAGTGGCGCATCATAAGGTATGGGAATAACCTCCTGGTTCCTCCTGAACCAGGTTCCCTGCCTTTTGGCGTATCGCCGACTGTTCTTTTTGATCTCGAGTACCGCTTGTTTTAAGTCATATGTCCCGTTAAAGTAATCAAACATCTCCCTGTATCCCACGGTCTGAAGGGCGTTGAGATGTTGATGGGAGATCAGCCCCCTGGCTTCCTCCAGGAGTCCGGCTCGTATCATCTCATCCACCCGGTCCTCAACACGCCTGTATATCACCTCCCTGGGAGCCTCAAGCCCCAGGATAATCGATTGGAAAGGCCTTTCGGTCTTTCTCCTGCCCAGAAAACCCGAATAGGGTTTCCCCGTAGCCCTGTATATTTCCAGAGCCCTGATGACGCGTTGAGGGTTTTGCAGGTCTACCTTTTGAGCATAGGCCGGATCAGCCATCCGGAGTTCGTTTTGCATAAAGGGCAGACCCTTTTCCTGTAAATCCCTATTCAATTGGTCCCGGAAGGAAGGGTCGATTTTGGGAAAGGCATCAAAGCCATACAATACAGCATCTATGTACAGGCCACTTCCCCCTGCCAAAATGACGAGATCGTGTGTTTTAAAGAGTATTGTGAGTCTCTCCAGGGCATCGCGCTCAAAATCCCCTACCGAATAGGGATCGTGGATACTTTTGTGCTGAATGAAATGGTGAGGTGCGGCCCTGAGTTGTTCTTCTGAAGGCACGGCTGTACCGATTCGCATCTCCCTGAAAAATTGCCTGGAATCCGCAGAAAGGATCTCCGTTTGATAATGGTTTGCGAGACGTATGGCCAGGTCCGTTTTTCCGATCCCTGTGGGGCCTGCAACGACCAGTAGGATCTTCTTTCCCATCATTCGTCCTTTAAGCGGAACCCGCAGACGCGACAGTAATGTGCATCCTTATTCACAATAATGGTTCCGCACTCGGGACAGGTCCTTTCCTTTTTCTTATTTCCTTTTTTCCTGCTGTGTTCAGAAACATATTCAGCACTTACGATACCAGTGGGAACTGCGATCACTCCGTAACCTACAATCATGATGATGGTGGCTATAAACTGTCCTAGTCCGGTTTGGGGCGAAATATCACCATATCCTACCGTCGTGAGGGTTACGATGGTCCAGTAAACACTATGAGGAATACTGTTGAAGCCGTGCTCCGGCCCTTCAACCAGATACATGATGGTACCGAGCAGGACGGAAAGTATGAGCACGAAAAAGACAAAGACGAAGATCTTGGTCCTGCTGGCCCTAAGGGCCCTGAGGAGATTGTTTGATTCCCCTATGAACCGGACCAGTTTCAGGATACGAAAAACGCGCAGGAGCCTCAGTGCTCTGAAGGCGGTCATATACTGGGAACCTCCGATGATGACAGAGAGGTACTTGGGGATGGTCGAAAGGAAGTCGATCACTCCGAAAAAACTGAAGATGTATTTCTTGGGAGTCTTGATGCAGATGATCCGCAAGATGTATTCGATGGTAAACAGCACGGTCACGATCCACTCAGAGATATTCAGAAATTCGTGATATTGGCGATCGATACGAGGAATGCTCTCCAGCATCACGATGATCACACTGTAGAGGATGACTACCAAAAGCGCGATATCGAACAATTTACCGGCAGGGGTATGGGTGCCGTAGATGACCTCGTGCAACTTTGATTTCCAGTCCCTTTTTCTTTCTGCTCTCATCAGTTCGGGGAGTTGATTTCAATGATATCTACCACTTTTTTATGCGTAAGGTAGAGTTCGACCTGTTGCAGTACCTCCTTACTGCCCTGCAGAGGCGTTAGTATGGATTCCAGGATATGCATATTGCCGATCTGATGGTTGAGTTCGTAAAATCCCATCCCTTTCAACTGGCCGTTCCTGATCAGGATGGCGCTGCGTTCGCCAACCTCCCGTCCCTTGTCCAGGACCATTACGTCCTTCCCGGCAAGGCTATACCGATCGCTGCTGGATTGATCCTCCCCGTTGGGATTCGACAAGAGCGTCCGATCATCGCTAATCACTGGATATTTGGGCGGATTTCTCTTGATTTCTTCATTCACCTTGAGGTAGGCGACCAGTTCGTTTCCAGTGAGCTCATAGGTCACTTTTCGCGCCTCTTTTTGCAGGTACCGGCAGATATCCCTGTCGGACGTAAAGTGCTCGTTCACTCTTTTCTTGATATCGATACTTTTGCCGAGGTAAATGATCTTCTTGTATTTGTTAAACATGTAATACACCCCGGTAGCAGAGGGCATCTGGTCCACGATCCTCAGCTGTCTCTGGCTGAGTTCTCCCAGAGTCTCTCCCCGGGTGACCTCCCGGATAATGGTCTTGTCCAGATCCTTGCTCAATAAGACCTTGAAAAGTTTCAGGGTAGCCAGGGCATCTCCGTTTGCCCTGTGGCGGTCGCTGACCGGGATCCCAAGGGAGCGCACCAGTTTACCCAGGCTATGTGACTCGGCTTCAGGGATGAGTTGTTTGGCCAGATCTACAGTACACAGGGTCTTGCGCTCGTAATTGTATCCCAGTCTTCTGAATTCTGTTCTCAGGATCCGGTAATCGAACTGGGCATTATGGGCAACCAGCGTGGTTCCTTCCGTGATCTCCACAATGCGTTTGGCTACTTCGTGGAATTTAGGGGCCGATTGCAGCATCTTGCTGTTGATCCCTGTGAGGTTCACGACAAAAGGTTGTATCTCCCGCTCAGGATTCACCAGGGAGATGAACTGGTCTACCACGCGATGTCCATCGAATTTATGGATGGCAATTTCGGTGATCCCTTCTTCATTGTACTTTCCTCCTGTGGTCTCTATGTCTAAGATCGAATACATCAAACGGGTGTCGTTCTCCTGATTACTTTTGTCTTTCCCCAAAGATACTACTTCCTATCCTTACCATGGTGCTTCCTTCCTCTACAGCGATACGATAGTCGCCGCTCATTCCCATAGAGAGGATACTAAGGCCCGGGAGCACCTCCCGGAGGGTATCAAATAGATTTTTGAGGTAGCGGAATTCCTGACGGACCACCTCTTCCTTGTCCGTAAAGGTAGCCATGCCCATCAATCCTTTGATCTGCACATTCCTTAACTCCCTGAATTCACTGCTGCCTATCAGGGCCTGCAGTTCCTCTTCATCCAGGCCGAATTTGGTTTCCTCCCGGGCGATATGCATCTGAAGAAGGCAGGGGATCACCCTTTTGTTCTTTCGCCCCTGTTTGTTGATTTCCTTGAGGAGTTTCAGGCTGTCAACCCCGTGTACAAGCGAAACATAAGGCGCCATATACTTTACCTTGTTCCTCTGTACATGACCGATCATATGCCATGCAATATCCTTGGGTAAGGAGGCCCATTTCTCGGTCATTTCCTGTATCTTATTCTCCCCGAAGATGCGCTGGCCGGCGTCGTATGCCTGTTTGATCTCCTCGGTCGTCTTCGTCTTGGAGACCGCTACGAGTTCTACGTGTTCGGGCAGGTCCTCTTTTATTTTTTGCAGGTTTTCTTTAATGGACATGGTGAATGCTATAGTTCGTAAATGGCCAGGCCACTTTTTAATTTGGGTTCTATATAGGTGCTTTTAGGAGGCATGACCAGTTGAGCATCGGCCACTGCCTTGATCTCATCGATGGTGATAGGGACGAGGTTGAACCCCACCTTAAAATTGCCCTTGTCGATCTCAGTCTTCATCCTCAGCACGTTGTGCTTGCCGTATCCGTATTGAATGCGCTTGTCATTTCTTAGGTCGGAAATACCGAGGATAGGCTCCAGAATGGTCTTGTAAAGGATGTGCGTATCGAGTTTGCTTAGTGGGTCATCCAGGGGCAGGATATGCTTTCTCAGATAGAGGGAATAAAAGTCACCGTCGAGGTACATGCTGAAATGATGTTTCTTGGTCGGCTTGTACAATTCCATATCCGTTTTCTTAATTCGAAAGGTTTCATCGAGTTTTACCAGGAAGGATTCCTTGGTATGCCCGTTCAGGTCCTTGACCAGGCGGTTAAACTCAAAGATCCGGATCTCGCTTTCCGGGATCAGGTAGCTCATAAAATAATTATAAGGCTCCCGGCCCGTATGCTTGGGATTTTTATCCTCACTCCACTGAGCCAGGAGATCCGACGAGGCACTTCGGTGATGCCCATCGGCAATGTAAAGGCTCTGTATCTGTGAAAAGGCTTTTTCAATGGATTGAATGGACTCCTGATCTGAGATCTTCCAGAGAAAATGGGTGGTCCGGTCCGGGGTCGTAAAGTGATACACAGGTTCTTCTTTGCGCTTACTCTTGATGATTCCGGCTATGGTAGGATGGTCCGGGTAGGTCATCAGGACCGGTTCTGCGTTGAATTTTACGGTATCGAGATAGCTGGCGAAGAGTCGCTCCCGGCTTTCTATGGTATTTTCGTGCTTCTTGATGATGTTGTTCCTGTAATCTGCGACGCTGGTGGCACAGAAGATCCCACAGCAGGAAAAATCGTTCCTTTTGGTCTGATAGAGGTAAAAGCTCGCTTCTTTGTCTTTGATAAAGACCTTTTCTTCCAAAAATTCCATATACCGGTTATGGACCAGCTTAAACCGTTCTTCACCGGATACCTTTTTGTGGAATTTGAATCCCGGATTGATGATATGTAGAAAAGAAAACGGATTGAATTTAAGGATGGCCTTTAACTCTTCTCTGGAATACGCCTCATATGACCTGGAGGTCACATGGGAAACCTTGTCCGGCGCAGGCCGTATGGCCCTGAAGGGTTTTACTACCGCCATTATGCTTTTTTAAATTGGGAAGCCACCTTTTCGGCTTTTCTCGATTCCGAGTAATCATAAAATCCTTCCCCGGATTTCACTCCCAGTTTGCCCGCCATGACCATGTTGGTCAGCAGGGGGCAGGGGGCGTATTTCGGATTCTTAAAGCCGTCATAGAGCACGTGCAGAATGGAAAGGCAGACATCGAGACCTATAAAATCGGCCAACTGCAGTGGTCCCATGGGGTGGGCCATGCCCAGTTTCATCACCGTATCTATCTCTTCAACCCCGGCAACGCCATTGTAAAGGGTTTCTATGGCCTCGTTGATCATGGGCATCAGAATCCTGTTGGAAACAAAACCGGGATAATCGTTCACCGCCGTAGGAGTTTTACCGAGCTTTTTGGATAATTCCATAATGGAAGACGCGGTTTCATCCGAGGTGTTGTATCCCCTGATGATCTCCACCAGTTTCATGATAGGCACCGGATTCATGAAGTGCATCCCGATCACCTTTTCGGGCCTTCGGGTCACAGACCCGATGTGCGTAATGGAGATAGAGGAGGTATTGGTGGCCAAAATAGTACCCTCCAGGCAGTGGGCGTCGAGGTCTTTAAAGATCTTGAGCTTCAGTTCGAGGTTCTCCGTAGCAGCCTCCACCACCAGATCTGAGTTTGCCACCGCTACTTTCATATCTGTGGAAGTAGTTAGCTTTCCCAAAGTAGCCTGTACACTTCCTTCATCTATGGAGCCTTTTTGCAACATCCGGTCCAGGTTCTTGCGTATGGTGTTCATGCCTTTTTCCAGTGCCTGCTCTGAAATGTCGACCAGGGTTACCTCGAATTGGTGCTGGGCAAAGACATGGGCGATCCCATTCCCCATGGTACCTGCCCCGATCACGGTAATATTTTTAATCATAGTTGTGGATATTGTTTATCTGATTCAAAAGGAAGCGATCACTTGCAAGGCCACCCTCAATGCCCGAGTGCCGTCTTCCAGGGTAACTTGCGGGGTAGTGTCGTTCCGGATCGCATCGGCAAAGGTTTCCAGCTCGTCCAGAATGGCATTGTTGCTCCTGATCTCCGGGTTCTCAAAATAGATCTGTTTTCTGATCCCTTCTGCATTCTGCAGGATCATATCGAACTCGCCGGGATTCTCAGGTGCATCCTTCATCCTGACCACCTCCACTTTTTTCTCCAGAAAATCCACGGAGATGTAGGCATCCCTTTGGAAAAACCTGGATTTCCTCATGTTCTTCAGGGAGATGCGGCTCGCTGTGAGGTTGGCCACACACCCATTCTCAAATTCGATCCTGGCATTGGCGATATCCGGAGATTGACTGATCACGGATACCCCGCTCGCGTGGATGTCCTTCACCTCTGAGGGCACTACACTGAGAATGGCATCGATATCGTGTATCATCAGGTCGAGTACCACAGGGACATCGGTACCCCTCGGATTAAATTCGGCCAGCCTGTGGGTCTCTATGAACATAGGGTTTCTGATGACGCCCTTGACCGCCGAAAACGCCGGGTTAAATCGTTCCACATGACCTACCTGCCCTTTAACCCTGTACTGTTTCTCCAAAGCAATCAGCGTTTCGGCCTCTTCCAGGGTATTGGTGATTGGCTTTTCCAGGAACACGTGCTTTCTCTTTTCCATGGCCTTTTTGGCGCAATCGAAATGGGAAAGGGTAGGAGTGACGATATCCACGACATCTACGGCATCGATCAGTTTGTTGATATTGTCGAAGTAGGTGTAGCCAAACTCGGCTTCCACCTTCTTGCCGTTGATGGCATCCGCGTCATAAAAACCTACCAGGTTGTATTTGGAAGATTCGTTCAGCAACCTGAGATGTATCTTTCCGAGATGTCCGGCACCCAATACGCCTACGTTCAGCATGTTTCGAAATTTTGTCAAAAATACGGAGATTAATCCTAAATCGGCCCAAGGATAAAAATGGAAATGTGGTAACTTTACCCCGACCGTTAAAATTCGATAAAGCCATACTTTTTGAAAGATACTTTTAAACACAGGGGGATGAGGAATAAGCTGGCAGACCTTGTCGAGTCCAAAGGGATAAGAGACAAGAAGGTCCTTGAGGCTCTACGGGCCATCCCCAGGCACCTGTTCATGGACAGCAGTTTTGAGGACCACGCCTATCAGGACAAACCCTTCCCAATCGCTGCTGACCAGACCATTTCCCAGCCTTATACGGTTGCCTATCAGACCGAACTCCTCGGAGTGGAACCCGGCCAGAAGATCTTGGAGATAGGGACGGGCAGCGGATACCAGACCGCGGTCCTTTTACATCTCAAAGCCAAAGTGTATACCGTGGAACGGCAGCTCGAACTGTACAAAAAGACCAATATCTTCTTCCGGAAAATGGGATACCGGCCCAAAAAGTTCGTTTTTGGAGATGGGTATAACGGTCTTCCCGAGCACGCGCCTTTTGACGGCATCATCGTCACGGCTGGCGCCCCGGAGGTCCCGAGAAAATTGCTCTCTCAGCTCAAAATTGGGGGTAAGATGGTGATTCCTGTGGGAGAAGAGGACCAGGTAATGATGCGGATCACGCGGAAATCGGAGACAGAATTTGAGCGGGAATCTTTTGGAAGTTTCAGATTTGTGCCCTTGCTGGAAGACAAGAACTGAAAGCTGGAAAGCGACTACTGGTTAAAGCTTTTTTTCACACGGTCTAAGCGCACCTTGCTTTCCCTGTCTTTTATAGCCTCCCTCTTGTCATAGAGCTTCTTTCCTTTAGCCAGAGCGATCTTCATTTTGGCTAGCCCTCTATCATTTATAAATACACTGAGGGGTACAATGGTGAGTCCGCTTGTCCTGACTTCCTTGTGTAATTTTCTCAGTTCCCTCTTGTTGAGTAATAATTTGCGTGCGGCCTTGGGCTGATGGTTGAAATGGGAGGCGTGGGAATACACATCGATCTGCATGTTGATGACAAACAACTCTCCGCGATCATTGAATTCGCAGAAACTTTCGGCGATCGAAGCCTTTCCCAGTCTGATGGATTTGATCTCCGTGCCGGACAGGACGATACCGGCGATATAGGTCTCCAGCAATTCATACTGGAAACTCGCCTTCTTGTTTCTGATGTTTATATTTTTCTGCATTCCGGCACAAAAATAACAACATTTCCTGCAGGTTAGCCTTCGTTTTTAAGAATAATCCCTGTTACTTTGTGATATGAAGCACCGAGTTTATTACCTATTTATCCTCCTGCTCCTTCCTTTTGTCTTAGGAGTCGTCTCTTGCAGAGAAATTGTTAAAGGGATTGACGCCCAGGAAATAGTAGACCGGGCCATTGCCGATGCAGGGGGAGAACTTTACGATCAAAGCGACATCGAATTCAGCTTCCGGGACGTGATCTACACTCAGAAAAGAGAGGGAGGCCGCAGGGTTACGACTCGGACGCGGGAAACCGATTCTGGTCGGGTCAAGGATATATGGGACGGAAGGTCGTTTCGCCGTTATCACGGAGAACAAAACGTAATCGTTTCCGACAGTATGGCCAATGTCTACAGCAATTCCATCAATTCAGTCCTCTACTTTGCCCAACTTCCCTACGGACTGAACGATCCTTCGGTGAATAAGGAATGGATCGGGGAAAAAACGATCGATGGAAAGCAATATTACCAGATACGGGTCACATTCAACCAGGATGGAGGCGGGGAGGATTTTGAGGATGTCTACATCTACTGGTTCGACGCAGAGACCTTTAAACCGGAGTACCTGGCGTATGAATTCCACGTCAATGGAGGTGGATTGAGATTTCGGGAGGCCTACAATGAACGCTACGTCAATGGAATACGGTTTGTGGACTATCGCAATTACCGGCCTGTGGGTGAGGCAGATCTTATGCAGCTCGATTCTCTTTTCGAAAGAAGAAAGCTGGAACTCTTATCAGAGATCCGGTTGGAAGATGTAGTGGTCAGTCGGGACAATTACAATTGAAATGCAACCTAACATCGGTAGTGAGGTCTCCTATTTGTTGTACGATAAACAGGCTTCCATTATCACTGTCGTCCATAGGGGGGTATTTCTCTTCCCCTATCATTTTATTGACGAATTCAGGGGTGGTATTGCTGTGACCCACCACCAGCACATTTTTACCGCGGGTATCGGCTTTGAATTGGGCGATGTCGAGCATTGAAGGATCGTAATATTGCCGTATGAGGTCGTATTTTACCTCAGTAGGAGCAGCCGTCATCGTCGTGCGGAGATAATCGGTGGTATAGATGGCATTGATGTTGGCGTCCTTCAGGATCTCGGCCCAATGCATCGCCCTGCCAAGGCCTCTTTGATTCAGTTCAGGATCCGGATTATCGGGATTGCTCCTGTCTTTTTCGGCATGCCTGATGAAATAATAGGTGGTCACTTCGGGACCTATCAGGGTATTCTCTGGTAGTGAATCTTCCTTGCAACTGCTAAAAAGGATAAGAGTGAACAGGAAGGGAAGGAGTTTTCGTTTCATAAGCGGTCCGAATTTGTCTGTTGAGTACGCTACTATTATGTAACTTTACTTTCGTAAAAATAGTATGAAATTTCCTTGTATCAACCTTTGTATGCCAAAACACCTCCTATTCCTGCTTATATTGTTTAGCATTTTCAGGTTGCATTCCCAGGAAGTTCCTTTGCCTCCTGACCTTAGGCAATACAACCTCACCCAATTCAACAGCAGCCTTTTCAATCCGGTTTTCACCCTTGACCGCAACCAGCCCCAGTCTCTCTCTCTATGGGTTCGGTGGCAGTGGCAGCAGGTAGATGCCGATCCCACGACGGTATTCGCAAATTACACGCACAGGCTGAACAGGCAGTCTGCCTTTGGTGTCGGATTTCTGCAACAGAACACGGGGCTCTTCCTTCAGACCGGAGGGGTGCTGAACTACGCTTACGCTTTTGACCTGGGTCCTGATCTCAGATTATCCTTGGGCCTCAATCTATTTGGATTTAGTCAGGTGTTGGCGGATGACCGTTTTCAGCAAAGTCCTGATATAGGGCTGCCCTTCTTGGAGAACGGTACTTCTTTTGTTTTGCAGGCTGCCCCAGGGATCCAATTGGCCTATGGCAATTTCAGCCTTGGATTTGCGGCAGAGAATGCCCTGGAATACAATCTCACTGAAGGAGGAAAGAACAATGGTTCTGATGAGAAGGTCTTTTTCGGCTCCTCCAGCTATACATTTCCAATAGAGGGGAATGGGATCTTTGAAAATGCTTACCTCAGGCCCATGGTATATGTAAAGACGTTGCCGGAACTGGAGACCCAATACGGTATCAACACCCAGTTCAAGACCCAGAATTTCTGGATACAGGGAGGATATCACAATTTTTATGGGGCTTCAGGCGGATTAGGCGGAACATTTTTTGGTAAGTTTTCCCTTGGGGCCCTGGTCGAGATCGGAACCTCTGCGGAACTGGACGGAAAGGATCCTTCTTTTGAGATAGTGACCTCTTACCATTTCGGGTCACCAGATCTCAGGAGGAAAATAGTCGGATTTGAGCCGGAAGATGAAGGAGAGCCATTACCTTCAGAACCCGTAAAAAGGAAGAAACTCAGCAAAAAAGAGCGCAGGCTTCTGGCTGAGGCCAAGGAGAAGCAGGTTCAGGATTCTTTACTTTTGATGCGAAGACAACAGGATTCTCTAACGATGGCCAGAAGGAAGGCGGCAGAAGAGGAAAACGCACGCTTAACCAGGCAAGCCCAGCGCAAAAAAGATTCTTTAGAGGCTATTGATTCCATAGCAGCCGAAAAAGACAGAATGAATCAAGCTGTCAGTCCTGAAAAAGGGGAACGCTTCGAAGAAGCAGTACTTAAGGAGGATATCAGGCCAGGTTTCTATCTCATAACAAACGTTTTTGGCACTCAACGCTATTACAAACTGTTCATGGAATCCCTAAAACAGAGAGGTCTAAATCCCAAATCATTTTACCGAACCGAGAGGAAACTCAACTATGTGTATCTTGAGCGATACGATAGCATGCAGGAAGCCCGCGAGGCGAGGGACTCTAAGTTTTTTGGCAGGTATTCGGATGCGATCTGGATCTTCAGGGTGAAGAATGAATAGGTTCAGAGTTTCATTTCCCTTTTGACGAGCACCTCCAGATAAGCGATGGTATTGACCAGGTATTTACGGTCACCTGATATCGTAGCCATGGCGACCGCACCCTGTATCATGGTGTACATCTGTTTTGCAAACTGCAAGGGAGGGACCGGAAGCCTGATTTCACCTTTGTTAACCCCATTTTCCAGGACCAGGGCGATCTTACCTTCAATAGTACGCATGGTCTCCCGGGCTGCTCCGAGAAGCAGGCGGTTGTTGAACTGGGCATCGACACCTATATTTAAAACGGGACAGCCACCAAGAGGGGCTGTGAAATCATCGTAATGCCGGTAAAAATCGGTGAGCCTGTACAGGATATCAAGTGTATGGCCGTCTCCCTCCAGCCGCTGGTCTATGGCCTTTAACAAGGCGTTGCTCAAGTACTCAAACGCCGCCAGAGCCAGGGATTCCTTGTTTTCAAAATTGCCGTATATGGCCCCTTTTGTAAGCCCGGTCACTTCTGTGAGGTCGCTCATGCTGGTGCCGATATATCCGTGCCTGTTAAACACGGGGGCCACCTTTTCAATAATGAAGGCAGTGGTACGTTCGGCTTTGGTGGTCATTCAGGATCAATTTTGTACGAATATAAAAAACCATACCCTGTGAAGCACATTTTTTTTAAAAAAAGGAAACCGGGGGTTTTATGTCCCCGGTTGCTTATCCTTTGGCGTATCCCATTCTTATTCCACCAGCTCCGTCTGGTTCCGGAATACGAGTCCGTCGTCAAAGGAATCGATCAGGATGATACTGTCTGAGGTGATCTTTCCGCTGAGTAATTCCTTGGACAGACTGTTCAAGACCTCTTTCTGAATGGTTCTCTTGATGGGTCGCGCCCCGTACTGGGGATTATACCCTTTTTCTGCCAGGTATTGGATCGCTTCTTCAGTCGCGTCAATGGTGATGTGTTGCTTGGCAACCATCCTTTTCAATAGTTCGAGTTGCAACCTTACAATATCGATGATGTTCTTTTTGCTCAGCGGCGTGAACATGATGATGTCGTCTATGCGATTGAGGAATTCCGGCCGGATACTCTGCTTTAACAGGGCCATCACTTCGATCTTAGCGGCTTCGGTGGCACTGTGGATGTCCTTGAGGTTCTCGAAGGTTTCCTGTATGATATGCCCGCCCATATTGCTGGTCATGATAATGATCGTATTCTTAAAATCGGCTACTCGGCCCTTGTTGTCAGTAAGCCTTCCCTCATCCAGGACCTGCAGGAGGATGTTGAAAGTGTCGGGATGTGCCTTTTCGATCTCATCGAGGAGTACAACCGAGTAAGGCCGCCTTCTAACGGCTTCCGTGAGCTGTCCTCCCTCATCGTATCCCACATATCCCGGAGGGGCTCCTACCAGCCTGCTGACCGAATGCCTTTCCTGGTACTCGCTCATATCGATACGCGTCATGGCATTCTCATCGTCAAAGAGGTAATCCGCCAGGGTTTTGGCCAATTCCGTTTTTCCCACACCGGTGGTACCCAGGAAGAGGAAGGAACCTATGGGTCTCTTCGCATCCTGCAATCCGGCCCTGCTACGTCTGATCGCATCAGACACGGCCTCGATGGCCTCTTCCTGTCCGACCACGCGCTTGTGGAGTACCTTCTCGAGGTTCAGCAATTTCTCCCGCTCGCTCTGAAGCATCTTGGTCACGGGGATCCCCGTCCATTTGGCAACCACTTCGGCTATGTCTTCGTTGGTGACCTCTTCCTTGATCAAAGTGCCTGCTTTCTGTGCTTCGGCCAGTTCCTGCTGCAGTCTTTCGAGTTTCTCCTGAGCCTCCTTGATCTTGCCGTAACGCAGTTCGGCTACCAAACCGTAATCCCCGTTCCTTTCGGCCCTTTCGGCTTCCAGTTTAAAATCCTCTATGTCGACCTTGGTTTTCTGGATCGCATCTATGACCGATTTCTCGCTTTCCCATTTGGCAAAGATCTCATTCCTTTCCTCCTTGAGGTTGGCGAGGTCTACATTGAGCGACTTGAGCTTGGCGTGGTCCTCCTCCCGTTTGATGGCCTCTATCTCGATCTCGAGTTGCATGATCTTCCTGTCGAGTACATCCAGGTCCTCGGGTTTGCTGTTTATCTCCATACGGAGTTTAGAGGCCGCCTCATCCATCAGGTCGATGGCCTTATCGGGAAGGAAACGATCCGTGATATACCTCTGTGAAAGCTCCACAGCGGCGATCACGGCCTCGTCCTTAATCCGGACTTTATGATGTGCTTCGTACTTCTCCTTGATCCCCCTGAGAATGGAGATGGCACTTTCGGTATCGGGTTCGTTGACCATCACCTTCTGGAACCGGCGCTCCAGGGCCTTGTCTTTCTCGAAATATTTCTGATATTCATCCAGGGTTGTGGCGCCTATGGCCCTCAGTTCCCCTCTGGCCAAAGCGGGTTTCAGGATGTTGGCGGCGTCCATGGCACCCTGTCCACCCCCTGCACCCACAAGCGTATGGATCTCGTCAATAAAAAGAACGATATCCCCCTCGCTGGAGGTCACCTCTTTTATAACCGATTTAAGGCGTTCCTCGAATTCCCCTTTGTATTTTGCTCCTGCGATCAGGGCTCCCATATCCAGGGAATAGATCACTTTGTCCTTGAGGTTCTCAGGGACATCCCCCTGTATGATCCTGTGGGCCAGGCCTTCCGCTATGGCTGTTTTACCGGTCCCTGGCTCCCCTACCAGCATAGGGTTGTTCTTGGTCCTCCTGGACAGTATCTGCAGGACCCGCCTGATCTCCTCATCACGCCCAATAACAGGGTCCAGCTTACCACTGTCTGCTTCCTCATTGAGGTTTCTCGCGTATTTGTTAAGTGCATTATAGGTGTCTTCCGCACTTTGGGATGTTACCTTGGCCCCCTTTCGCAATTCACTGATTGCGGCCAGCATCTCTTTTTCCACGACCCCCTGGTCCTTGAGGATGCGGGCGATCTTGCTTTTGGATTTAAAGATGGCCAGCAGGATGTGTTCCAAAGAGACAAAATCGTCCTTCATGTTCTTGGCGACGATATTGGCTTCGGTAAGAGTCTTTCCGGCCTCTTTTGAGAATTGCAACTCCCCTCCGGATACCTTGGGAGTACCCTGGAGTTCCTTGTCAAGGATCTGTTTGATCAGGGGGAGGTTGACGTTCAGTTTCTTCAGGATGAAAGGAAGGACATTCTCATCGGTCTCCAAAAGAGCTTTGAAGATATGTTCATTTTCAATCTGAGGATGTTGCATCTCCTGGGCCATCTGCTGTGCGAGCTGGATAACCTCCTGTGATTTTATGGTGAAATTGTTAATATTCATGATCGTTGATTGTATTTAATTCCTATGCCTATTTTTGCAAAGGCTAGGACAACAATCCTACCATAGTAACGGAGCGGACAAAATGTCCGCAAAGGACCTCATTTACAAGACAATAAGTCAGGTGCTGAATTAATCAATTACCAGTGAATTTATATCATCTATGGGTTTGAGAAGTTTATTCAAAAGCGGAAATGATTCCTCTGAAGGAAGCAGGAAGGAGTTCAATTGGATACCACTGGAGGAGGAAGACCAGTTGGAGAAGATCACCAAGCGATCGGCGACTGTGCCCCAGGTCATCTTCAAGAATTCCACGACCTGTGGTATCAGCGGGATCGTTCGAAGGACCTTTGAGACCCAGCACGCCTCAGTGGAGGGGAAGGCCGATATGTACCTGCTCCACATACAGCACCAAAGGCAGCTTTCCAGTGAAGTCTCGCGCTTGTTCGGAATCCGTCATGAATCGCCCCAACTTTTGATCATCAAGAACGGGAAAGTAGTACATCACACTTCCCACGGGCAAATCTCCTACACCGATCTTTCAGATTGGGTATAAAAAACCCGGAGGTGATCTCCGGGTTAGTTTTATGGTCAATTAAACCGATGTCTTACGATAATCTGTTTGAGCTTGGCCTTGAGGTCCTCCCCGGCATCATAGACCATTTGCTCATTGCTGGGAAAAGGCACGGCGCCGAGGTTTAGCAGGGCAACGAGGTCGTTGTCCAGTGCCCTTCTGTCACCACTGTAATTCGCGTATACGTGTTGGAACATGAATTCGCTGGACAGGGGATAGGTGTTGAGTTGCTGCTTGGTCTGCAGATCGATAAAGCTCACGAGTCCGGTTACCTGGGCGAGTTTCTGCTGGGTGAACTGGTAGTAATTGCAGGTCACAGTCTTAAAATTGTCTACCTTGATCTCATTGCCAAGGCTGTCTTTCACCAGATTGCCATTCTCGTCCTCGAGATACCTGTACCCGTCCTTTACCTGCTTTTCCTTGACAAACTGCTTTTCGTTCACCTGTTCCGGTGAGATATTAATCTCCCTGAAGGCCACCTGCATTTCGTAATCATACTTGATATTCTCCAGTGGATTATTGTGATATTGCGTCCATAGGTCGTCCAGTCCGTAGGTATTAAAGTTGAGTAACTCCTCTTCTAACCTGTTTGGAATGACCATCTGGGTATCGTTCACCATCTTTACCTTAACATAATCGAGTCCACGCTGGTAGGCTACCTCCATTTGCTCTTTGGTATCGGCAAAACCTGGGTTGATCTCGTCGAGATACCTGAAATCCTCATAGGCCTTCCTGTAATCCATTTTGCTGGAAGCATTGTTGAAAAGGGAGACGGCATTGTCATAGAGGTAATCAGACAAACGCTCTTTGGAATCTATGATGTCCTCATCGAAATTCTTGAAGTTAAACCTCGCATTCCTGTTCTCGTCCCTGATTTGGAGAGGTAACAGGGGTCGGATCCTTTCCTGGATCTGACGGAGCTGGGAATACCCCTTGTAAATGGCCTCCAGATTTGCCGGATTGCCGTCCTTCTCCAGGAAGGCGATATTTTGCAATTCGCGTTCCATATTCTTAGCGAAGGCTTCCTCCAGAATCAGGACATAGGGCTGGTTTCCCCTTTTGTCCTTGTTGTCTGCCAGGTTCCGCAGGGCGCTGTTGATCGCTTGCTGGTAGTTACCTGTGTTGATCGCTTCCTGAGTCTTTTTAACGCCTCCACAGGCCAGGAATAAAAAGACGGTCGAAAAAATAAGTAGTGCCTTTTTCATGATGTCGTGATTTGTGGTTTTAAGGGGCATAACCAAGAGCCATGCCAAAATCTTCCGAAATCATAACGAAAAAGGTTGTTTTATCGTATAGTCTCGACGAAATACATAAAATTAATGGGGGAGCGCAATGGGGGTTACAATTCCAGGGCAGGCAATATTTTGGTGGAAATTTCCCCGAATCCGATCCTCACACCGTCCCGGGAACAATATCCTTTCATGACCACTGTATCGTGGTCTTTTAGGAATTTACGGGTGGTCCCGTCTGCCAGGGGGATCTCCTTGGTCCCCTGCCAGGACAGTTCCAGCATGGAGCCGTAGGAATCGGGTGTGGGCCCTGAGATGGTTCCACTGCCCAACATGTCCCCGCTGTTCACCTTGCACCCGTTGATGGTGTGGTGAGCGAGTTGCTGGGCCATGGTCCAGTACATGTATTTGAAATTCGTCCTGCTGAGGGTGGTCTGGGATCCATCCTCTGTTCTGATATCCACTTCCAGGTGGATGTCGAAACTCTTTTTTCCCTTCTGTGCCAGGTAGGGCAGGGGATGGGGGTCTTGTTTCGGACTGGCCACCCGGAAAGGCTCCAGGGCGTCGAGGGTTACGATCCAGGGAGAAATGGAGGATGCAAAATTTTTCCCCAGGAAAGGTCCCAGGGGTACGTATTCCCATTTTTGCAGGTCGCGTGCACTCCAGTCGTTAAAGAGCACCAGGCCAAAGATGTAATCCTCGGCTTCATCTATTTTGATGGGTTCTCCCAATGCGTTGGCATCTGTGGTGATAAAGGCCATTTCCAGTTCAAAATCGAGCAGTCTGGAAGGTCCGAAAACCGGTTTGTCCGCGCCTTTAGGCAGGGTCTGCCCATTGGGTCTGCGCACAGGTGTGCCACTGGGGATGATCGTGGAGCTGCGGCCGTGGTATCCTACCGGCAGATGCAGCCAATTGGGAAGCAGGGCATTGTCCGGATCCCGGAACATTTTGCCCACGTTCGTGGCGTGCTCCTTACTGGAATAAAAATCCGTATAGTCCCCGATCTGCACTGGTAATTGCATCTCGATCTCGTCCATGGTGAAGAGGACGATCTTCTGGTGTTCCTGGTTTTTCTGGAGTTCCTGATTGTTCTTTTGGAAGAGTTCACTGATGCGGTTACGAACCAGGCGCCAGGTCTTTTTTCCGTCCGAGATAAAGTCGTTCAGGGTGTCCTGCAGGAAGATATCATCGGTCAGTGGGATGTCCCTGAAATAGCCCAATTGGTGCAAAGCCCCCAGATCAATAGCGTGATCCCCTATACGCGTACCTATGGTTATGATGTCGTCCCGGGTGAGAAATACGCCGAATGGAATGTTCTGAATGGGAAAATCAGAGTTCTCCGGTACGGGCAACCAGGAGGTAAGGGAAGGGTCATTGGCTTTTAAAGGCATCGCGCTATTGTTAATTGCTGTTTGATAAAATCCTGATCAAATATATTATTTTCTAAACATTAACCCCTTTCAATTTGTACTTTTACGCCTCAATAAAAAGAAATTGGTTCTTATGAAAAGGGATACCCAGGTTTTTGAACTCATTGCGGCCGAAAAAGAACGACAGTTGCACGGCATAGAACTGATCGCCTCAGAGAATTTCACAAGCCCCCAGGTAATGGAGGCTGCAGGATCTGTACTGACCAACAAATATGCAGAAGGATATCCCGGAAAACGGTATTACGGCGGTTGCGAGGTAGTTGACCAGGTGGAGACCCTGGCCATTGAACGGGCGAAGGAGCTGTTCGGGGCCGTATATGCCAATGTTCAACCCCATTCGGGGTCCCAGGCCAATGCTGCGGTCTTCCAGGCCTGTTTACAGCCCGGAGATACCATACTGGGATTCGATCTATCCCACGGAGGTCACCTCACACACGGGTCGCCCGTTAACTTTTCAGGCAAATTATACCGTTCTACTTTTTACGGTGTGGAGGAAGAGACCGGACGACTTAACTACGATAAGATACAGGAAATCGCAGAAAGGGAAAGGCCCAAAATGATCATAGCAGGGGCATCCGCCTATTCGAGGGACATGGATTTCGAGCGATTCCGGGAGATAGCCGACAGTGTTGGGGCTTTATTGCTGGGGGATATTTCCCATCCAGCCGGCCTGATCGCCAAAGGCATACTCAATGACCCTATTCCCCATTGCCATTTCGTGACCACCACCACGCATAAAACCCTGAGGGGGCCGCGAGGCGGACTCATCCTTATGGGGGAGGATTTTGACAATCCCTTTGGCATCACCTTGAAGAATGGTAGTCTTCGGAAAATGTCTGCCCTGATTGATCTGGCAGTTTTTCCCGGGAATCAGGGAGGCCCTCTCGAACATATCATCGCAGCCAAGGCCATCGCCTTTGGGGAAGCGCTTTCTGATGAGTTCCTGCACTATATGATTCAGGTAAAAAAGAACGCAGAGGCCATGGCCGCTGCCTTTGTGGCCCGGGATTACAAGATCATTTCCGGGGGCACGGACAACCACATGATGCTCATCGATCTTCGCAATAAGAACATTACCGGGAAGGATGCCGAAAGAGTACTGGTTCAGGCGGATATCACCGCCAACAAGAATATGGTACCCTTTGATGATAAATCCCCCTTCATTACTTCGGGTATACGGTTCGGTACGGCAGCGGTGACAACCAGGGGCCTGAAAGAGGACGATATGGGCATCATCGTTTCCTTTATCGACGAGGTGCTAAGTAACCCGGAAAATGAAGAAATCATTGCAAGGGTAAAGGAGAATGTAAATGC
This sequence comes from Muriicola jejuensis, assembly GCF_010671595.1. Taxonomy (GTDB): domain Bacteria; phylum Bacteroidota; class Bacteroidia; order Flavobacteriales; family Flavobacteriaceae; genus Muriicola; species Muriicola jejuensis. Next base: position 76,409 of record NZ_JAABOP010000003.1, read on the forward strand.
GATGATGAGGAAACGGCCCCTCTTCAGTAATTTACTGATCGAGCAGGTCTAGATCCCCGGGGATGATGACCTTGTTCTTCAGGTCGTAGATCATGGCTTCCTCCTCTTCTTCGAAATACAACCCCCAGTAGAAGTAATACCCTTTGTCATCCACCTTTTTGGGCCCTACCAGCCGGATAAGGGAATCTTCAGTTTTGACCTCCTCATAAACAGGGACGAAGATCTCCATGGGGGTCATGGTCATCTCCCTGGTGATATGCACGTAATGTTCTGCAAGGACCATCAAAATGGCATCCAGTTGGTTCTCAACACTTTCGGGGGCTATTTTCTTGATGACGATGGTGCAGTCTTTAAGCTGAATAGAGAGCTCTTCCACATCGATAAACGTACCGTTCAGTTCCCTGATCTCCTGCATGTGGATGTTCAGCAAGGGCAGGCCGGTGCAGACCAGGCTCGGGTTGTATGAGCCCCAGGCACCCTGTTGCATATGGAACAGCATTTCATGCAGGCCGAGGGGACATTCCATTTCTATGACCAGGTTGTTCTCCTCACAACAGGCGGTGGAATTGCGAATGAGTATACGGGAAAAGTACTCTCTTTCCAGTTTTTTGATCAACTGGTCTACACCGAGGATCTCCTTTTTTCCTTCTCTACAGGAGGAGATGAATACCTTGGTTTTTCTGGAACTGTGAGCCATAGCAACTTCTTTTGGTTCCTTATGTAAATTTAACGTTAATAAACGGGAAGTGACTATATAAAAACCATAGAAAAACTAGGGTTTTCCTATAAAGGAGATAAAAAGTTAAACAAAATGGAGATAGGGGTAGGATCTTATCAGATAAATCCCTTGTTGCGCGAAGCAGTGATCAGGGCCTGATCGTTCTGTTTTTCCACCCCAAACAGGGATTTTAGCTGTCGTTTCCTGTTTTCGATCCCGGGGAGGGAGAGGGAGATATACTTGACCATGTCCTTGGTCTTGGTCCCAATGGAGAGATGATAGAGGATCTTCTTGTCATTTTCGTCCAGGGAAATATCCTGGGCCATTTTTTTCCGGATGGCCACTAATGCTTTCTGTGTGTAATACGGAGGTGAGGTTAGGACGGTATTTACCATGGCCTGGAGCGACTTCTGGTCTATTTCGGTCTTTACCATGTAGCCTTCCGGGTCTACTGTCTGCATGATGCTGTTGATACGGTAATTATCGCTGAATGAGGACATAAAGACGATCTTGGACCCCGGGGACACCTTGCGGGCCCGGATACCCAGGTCTTCCCCTGTCTTGGCCGGACCTTCTGTGGGATTGGAGAGCTGGATGTCCAGCAAAAGGATATCATAGGGTATTCCCTTGGCTGCCTCCTCTATCTTTTTAACGGATTCCTCATAAGACTTGGCGGTATCCATCTGCACCTTAAAGCCGTCGAATTCCGTATCCTCCAAAATGAATTTGTACCCCAGGGTGGTCATTTCGTGATCGTCTACCGCTAAGATTCGCACTGTTCTCATAGATCTACTGTTTTATGCTTCCTGCAGGTCTTTAGGTAAAGATATTTCTTTTTTTGCTTCCCGGGAAATGTGATCCAAGGGGATTTCCACCAGAACCGTGGTCCCAATGCCAGGGGCACTCCTGAGGTACCACCTGCCCTTGATCTTTTTGACACGCGATTCGATATTCTTATGGCCTATGCCCTTTTTCCCTTTTCCGGTGTCAAAACCGCGCCCATTGTCCTGAATGGTCAGGGCGATATCCGACCCTTCGATCTCAAAAGAGACATAGATGGAGGTCGCACCGGCGTGTTTCAAGCAGTTTTGCAGGCTTTCCTGCAGGATACGGTAAAGGTTTATTTTGGTAAACCCTTCCAGCTGGTCCCAGTCCAGGTCCTGGTCATAGGAAAAATGGTAATGGAGCCCGGCGGGTTCACAGCTGTTCTTTAAGAGGTCGTCTATGGAGTTCATGAAATTGTTGAACTTCTGGTAGGACGCATCGTTGAGTTCGTGGGAGATAGACCTGATCTCCTCCTGTATCCCCTTGAGTTTTTCTATGGCTTGTTCCCTCAGGGAGATAGCGGCCTCATCCCCTTTTTTGTTGAGCCCCAGCAAGATCATTCGCACCCCGTTCATCTCGCCCAGGATACCGTCGTGCAGTTCTTCGGAGATGCGTTTCTGTTCGGATTGCTTCCCTTCCTCCACTTTCTGTTTCTGGGCCAGCATGAGGTTGAATATCTCTTGGTTGGCCTCCTGTTGCTGTTGCTGGAACCGGAGCCTTTGGTTCTTGATCCTCTGTACGACGATGATGGAGAGGGCGATCGCAAATAACAGCAATCCGGCTGCGATGCCGGCCCATATAAAGCGCTGGCGGGCCAGCTGCTCGTTTCTGGATTGGGTCTCCTCCGTCTCGAAGCGGATGCGCTCGAATTTGTTGCGGATCCGCCTCTCTTCCTGTTGCAGGCTGTCCGAGATGCGTATGTATTCTAAATTGTAGGTGTTCGCATTTTCTGGATCCAGCTCCGCCAGGAGTTTTAGAGATTCCATATAACGAAGGTTGTTGTCGATCTCCCGGGCCAGGTCGCGGGCGTTGCCGGCAAAGATAAAAGCGTCTGCCTTCCGGCCTATCTCCTTGTTCACCAGGGCCAGGTTGTAATAATTGCGAGATTGACCTTCCTGATCACCAATGCTATCCTGGATATACTGAGATCTGTAGAGTTTATCTTCAACTGAATCCAGATTTCCGAGATTGAAATCTGTCATTGCCAGGTTACCCATTATTTTTGCATAAAGACTTGGGTTTAAATTAAGAAGACTGTCACGACGTATCGCTTTTTCATAAATCGGTTTTGCCGAATCGTATTCTCCTTTATCCAAATAAACTAAACCGATATTATTTTCAAGAGAAGCCCTTTCTCTATCGCTAAGATTAGCCCTTTCCAGATGGTCTTCTGCGAGCCTATAATAGTCAAGGGCTTCATCGTATTCCTTTAGTGCTCCGGAAGCGATTCCCATGGCGGTGTAAACTTCATATAACCTTTTGTATTCATCAAGAGGCTTTAATAATTCGATTGCTCTTGTTAAGGTTACTAAAGCTCCGGTGTTATCATGGATTTTGGTTTGAATAATGGCCATATTTCGCAATACTCTAGCGGAATTTTTATCCTCACCTAAATTCTCAAAGATTTTTTGCGCTTTTCTAAAATAATAATATGCACTATCCCTGTTTTCTATCATGGGTGAGTCAAAGTAGGCTCCTTTATCCCAATAGGCCTCCGCTAATTTCGAAGAATCATTTAATTGTGTTGCAATAGAACTCAACTTGTAATATGTCTGAAAAAACAAATCACCTTGATTTAATCTAGAATACATCATGGAGAGTTGAGACAAATACTTCATTTTAAGTGAATCAACAAATAGTGTGTCCAAAGTCCTGTCAATTTTATTGAGTTGTTGCACTCTAAAATCTTCAGTATTAGAAGTGTTTTTGGCTTGAGCTAGCCAATGTTCCAGACTATCTTGAAAAGTAATTATGTACTGGGCATTTCTTTCATTATTAGTTCTATTACAGGAACCAAATAGAATTAACGATAAAAGCAGTAAAAGGGATCCGAATATTAGCTTGGACATATAGAATGATCTGTAATGCATTACAATATAAAAAAAGGAGCCTTATAGTAAGGCTCCTTCAAATATCATTTTGAATTTTAATCTATCCATCTCGTCCGGTAGATCCAGTGCTGTTCCCATCCGTAGCTTGGGTTTCATAGAGTTTCTGGTCTTCGGCTGTGTCGTTGGTACAGGAGAACATAGAGGCGCTTAACAGGGCTATGGCAAAAATACAGGCTGCTTTTTTCATCGTGGTTGTCTTTTTTTAGTGAATTAATTTTCCACTAAACTATTCGAGTCCCACAAGGATCGTATGTCTGAAAGGCCTGTTTTAGTGAACAGGGGGTTTCTGTGAGTATTCCGCCTGTTTTTGTAAGAATTTTACGATTTAAGGGTAGAGATGGCGTTCCGGGACAGCACTTTCTTGAGGCTGTCGATGTTGTCCTTATAGGTTTTGGAGAAGGGGAGTTGTTTTTTGCCGGACTTTAAGGCACAGATGTTCTTGCCGTAGTTGATTCGGGAAACGTAGTCCATATTGAGTATATAGCTCTGGTGGATACGGATAAAGTTCTTTGGCAAGGATTTTTCAAAGGTCTTCAGGGTCTTGAAGGCGCTGATCACGCTGCCGTCCTTCATCACGAAATCCGTGGCGTTATTGTCTGCCTGCAGATAGAGGATCTCATCCGTGTTCAGGTACTGGAAGTCCTTGTAAGATTTCAGGCAGATGGTGTGAGAACTGACCTCCTTGGGATGCTGTTTCTTCAGCCTGAGCAGGGTCTTGCGGATGTCCAGTTCATTGTAGGGCAGCAACCAGTAGTCGTAAAATCCGTTCTTGATGGCGTGGTAGGCGTATTCCTTGCTCTTTGCGACGCCGATGATAAGCGGGAGATCGTTCATGTACTGATGCAGTTCTGAAACCATCAGAAAATAGTCCATGGCCGCATCTTCGAGGTTGATAAAGACCAGGTCGGGGAGGTGCTTCAGGATCCCGTTGATCCCTTCGCGACTGTCGAGCGCCCGATCCACACAGATAAACTCACCATGATCCTCCAGGAAGTGCTGCAGTTGCAGGTTGGAGGTGGCGTTGGCATCGATTATGGTGTATCGGTACTCCATAAACACGAGATTGTGGGAAAATTACTAATCCTTTGTGAATAAGGACTATAGAATTCCCTTAGAATATTTATGGTTTTAGGGCCAATATACTGAAAATCAATATAAAAGAAAGAAAAATCCTACAAATAGGGTCAATTGTTAATATCTTTTCACCTACTGTTGGTAAGCCCCCAAAGCAGGGGACTGGGTGCGATCCCTCCCCAGAAGGTCGAGGGGAACGGACAGGGCAGCGTCCGGATCTCCTACTCCTGCAGCCTGAGATTCCGGACCCAGGGTAAAATCGTTCCTGAAAGGTGCCGTAAAATCCGGGTTGGAATTCAGGAAGATACTGGTATATAGGGAAGTATTTGAGAAGTCGTATAGAGGGTTCCCTTCAAATTCCCCCGAGCTGTCCCTGAAGGTGAGCAGCATATGGGAAAAGAAAAAGGAAAAGGTAGATCCGGGCCTTTGTTCCAGGCTGAGTTCCCTGGAGCCGTTCCCGTCCGTGATACAGTTGATGAAATCCGCCCGGAGCAGGTCGCCCCCAGTACCGTTTACCGGATCATTGACATCATAGGTGCTGATCTTGAGTGCCGTTCCCGTCCGAAATCCGTTGCTCCAGTGATTGGCAATGGTCGTGTGAAGGAAACGGTAGGATCCCCCTCTGTCCAGGAGCAGGCTGTGCACCCCGGCGTTACCGAGAACCACATTTTCCCCGGCCACCGAGGTGTTACGCCCCCAGAGGTTGGCCACCGAGCTGTTGTAGATCTGTACCCCGGAGAGGGCTAGGGCAGGAGAGGGCGAATCTGCATTCCCTTCCACCAGTACACCCACAGTAGCGTTTCTCAGGGTAAGGTGAAAGATCTGATTATCCACACTTCCCGGGGCCAGCCAAAGCGCGCCCCACTGCCCCGGAACGTCTTCAAATTCAGGTTCGAGCCGGTCTCCTTCGAAGATCACTTCGTTCTCCAGCAATTCCGGGACCTCACTCAACATCCCATTGATTCGGATACTTCCGCCGGTTCCGACGAGAATGCCTGAGTCCTCATGAAAATAGACCCTGGCACCGGCTTCCACCGTCAGGACCTTGCCATCCCCCACTGCCGCATACCCGTAAATGACATAGGGCTTTTCATTCGTGAACTGAAGTTCATCGTCCTCGAGGAGAAATCCTGAGATCCGCAATTCACCTCCCTCTTCATCCAGCCCCAACAGAAGGCTTTCCTTACTGCCATCGGCCAGGGTGGAAGGGAAGAGGAACACAGCATCCCGTACCAGGGTCACCAGGGGAACCCGTTGCTCATTTACCCCCTGGTCGAACAGGATGTGATCGATGTAAAGAAATTCATTCTGACCTGTGGGCGCAATGTCATAGGTGGTTTCTATAAAAATATACAGGCTGTCCCCGGAGAGGAGGGGAATATCCCGGAAACTCTTGCCGGCCTGCCCGTCTACATTGAGGCGGTATTGGCTGTTTTCGCCCTCTTCAAGTCGTATGCTGGGGATCTCTATATCAGACCGGGACCGATTGTACACCTTCAGGCTATAGGTACTACTGCCGATATTCGTAAACACTGTATCCAGGTAGACGGTATCCTTTGAGAACTGGAGGTTTCCGGAACTGGGGAGATATTCGAAGTCCTTCCGGCAGGAGGAAAACCAGAGGAGGCAGCAAAGAGACCCTATGGTGATGATGAGAGAACGCATAGGCTGTAATTCAGGGGTGAGTGTCCTCAATGAATACGGACCGGATCTCTTCAGGGATCCGCATAGGCCTGAGTGACTGCCCGTCCAGCAGGCACCATTCGGTCTCGGACCTGACGATAGGCTGACCCGTTTGTAGGTCCTGCATTTCCACGACCCGGGTAGAAATGGCTCCTTCCGATTTCTCTATGAATGTCCTTATTTGCAGCACATCCCCGAGTTTTGCCGCATTTTTATACTGAATCAGGTGTTGCCTGACCACCCAGATCACCTTCTTTCGGATGCTTTCAGGGGCCCTGGATTCCCAGTGAGCCTTGGAGATATCCTGTATCCATTGTACATAGCGCACATTGTTTACATGCTCCAGCTCGTCCAGATCATCCCGCTCCACCTCTTTGGTCATTTCATAGGTCATCCTATTCCTTTTTTTGGAGGGTGATCTCAAAGAGTTTGTCCCAATTCTTGCCGGTGATGAAAAAGGTCTTTCTTTCCGGGTGGTAGGCGATCCCGTTCAGGACGTCCAGTTTGTCGTGCTGTCTGACCTTTTCCCGGAGTCCGCCCAGGTTTACCACCCCTTCAATCGCTCCGCTGCCTGCGTCGATGATCATCATACTCTCCTTCTGCCACACGTTGGCGTAGATCTTCCCCTCTACATACTCCAGTTCGTTGGCCTTGTTGAAGATCGACTTGTCCGTAACGATCTGAATGGCATCTTCCTCCTCCAGCGTATTGGGATCCAGGAGCCATATCCGCTCCGTGCCATCGCTCTTGTACAGTGATCTGCCATCATTGGTAAGACCCCAGCCTTCCTCACTTTTTCCGTACTGGAAGGAATCGATGCGTTCAAGGGATCGGGCGTCATAGATAAACCCCTTTTTTCCTTGCCAGGTGAGCTGGTACAGTTTGTTGTTTAGGAGGGTGATCCCTTCCCCGAAATACCCTTCCTCCAGGTCTACCTGCTGATACACCTCTCCCGTCCTGTAGTCGATCTTGCGGATATAGGATTTCGCCCCGCCCCCGGAACCCGTGCTCTCATAGAGGGTATCTCTGTGGAATTCAAGCCCCTGTGTAAAAGAGGTCATATCGTGGGGAAATTCATTGACGATGGTATAAGTGTACAGTTGCGGGGGTTTTGGTGCCAGGAGTTTGATCTCCTCCGAAAGGGTAATTACCTGCCCTTCTGATTTGAAGGTGGCAACAAGAGGGTGGACCCCTAATTTGTCGACATCCAGTACCCAGCCACCGTTGGCATAGGGGAGCTCTTTCCCCAGGATAGACAATGTCAGAGAATCTACGGGAAGGTCCTTTGTATTGCGGATCAAGGGGCGAATGGTATCCTTTGGCCTGTATTCCTTTTTCCCCTTTTCGAACTTCAGCCCAAAAAAGGATGCAGGGTCTTTTTCGCCTCCACAACTCAGGAAAAATAACAGCAAGACATTAAGGATGAAGAACTTAATGGAATTCATGGATCAAAATGCAATTTAGGAGCAAGTTAGCCCAAACTTTTAAAACTCTGAAACGATTGGCCTGAATTTAAAAGGTTGTATATTTGCATGAGGCAAGTCCTACACGACCAGCTCCTGTAGAATCCCCCAGGGTGGGAACGCAGCAAGGGTATACGGTCGTAGCGGTGCGATGTAGGTAGCTTGCCTTTTTTTGTACCCGAAAGTGAAATTCTCAAGAGCGTTTCGTCCCCATCCATCCTTTTTGGGTCGGCCCTGAAATATTCGTTTCTTTGCATTTGGTATGGAGAAGAAGATTGTACTGGTCACAGGAGGCTCATCAGGGATAGGCAGGTCCGTTGGGAATTATCTCAGCGAGAAGGGATACAAGGTCTATGGCACCACCCGCAGTCTTGAAAAACAACAGGATTTTAAGGATTTCAGGCTACTGGAGCTTGACGTAAGAAAACCGGATACCATTCAAAAAGCCCTTGACCGATTGCTGGATGAGGAAGGCCGATTGGACGTCCTGATCAACAACGCAGGGGTGGGCATCACAGGTCCGCTGGAAGAAACCCCGAACGAAGCCATCCTCAATGCATTCGAAACAAACTTTACGGGGCCTCTGAACTTGATGAAGGCCGTACTGCCCATCATGAGGCGACAGGGATCCGGGAGGGTGATCAACATCACTTCCATCGCCGGGAAAATGGGACTTCCGTACCGGGGGGTGTACTCGGCCAGCAAAGGGGCACTCGACCTGGCTACGGAGGCACTCCGGCTGGAGGTCAGGGATTTCGGGATTCTGATCTCCACCCTGGCACCTGGAGATTTTAAGACCAACATAGCCGCCGGGAGGTTTCACGCCCCCTTGCGACCTGATTCTCCTTACCACGCTCCTTATGAAGCCACCCTGAAAATGATCAACGACCATGTGGACCAGGCCGGGGATCCCGTTCAGGTGGCAGAAAAAGTGTTCGCCATCCTCCGTGATCCTTCTCCCAAGGTACACTATAAGGTAGGGAGTTTTATGCAGCGCTTATCGGTCGTCCTCAAAAGACTGCTCCCCGGCAAACTCTATGAGAGGCTGTTGCGAAACCATTATAAATTGTAGCTTTGCACTGCTGTGAGGCAGCGTATTTTTAAAATCACTATCAAAACGAAAACCCATGAAATTTTTTATCGATACCGCGAATTTAGACCAGATCAGGGAAGCCCAGGAGTTGGGCGTGCTCGATGGGGTTACCACCAACCCTTCCCTTATGGCCAAGGAAGGCATTACGGGAAGGAACAACATCCTCAAGCATTATGTGGACATCTGTAATATCGTAGACGGTGACGTCTCTGCGGAGGTGATCGCCACGGATTTCAAGGGAATCGTAAGAGAAGGGGAGGAACTGGCAGACCTGCACGAGCAGATCGTTGTGAAGGTACCCATGATCAGGGACGGGGTAAAGGCCCTGAAATACTTTTCAGATAAAGGGATCCGCACGAATTGCACCCTTGTATTTTCCGCTGGGCAGGCCTTGCTGGCTGCCAAGGCAGGGGCTACTTATGTATCCCCTTTTCTGGGCAGGCTGGATGACATTTCCACAGACGGGCTTAACCTGATCTCTGAGATCCGGCTCATTTACGACAATTACGAGTTCGAGACCCAGATCCTTGCGGCATCCATACGCCATACCATGCACGTGATCGATTGCGCCAAATTGGGCGCCGATGTCATGACCGGACCTCTTTCATCCATCGAAGGACTGTTAAAGCATCCTCTGACGGATATAGGGTTGGAAAAATTCCTGGCAGACTACAAGAAAGGCAATTGATTTGATCTCACCGATCAGAAGGATCGGTATAGGTGAGAGAAGGCATCGATGATCTTCCCGTTCTTGGAGAGGATGGCTTTATTGGGATCATAGACGATCAGGGTCTGAACGGTCTGGTCGTAATCCTCGGTCCAGTATTGTTCGGCCTCATCCAACCCGTTCATTCTGACCATGCTTTTCCACTTGGCCATATCGGTCCTCATGTTCAGGCCCACAAAGCGATAATCCGGATATTTCTGCTTGAGCTCCTCTATGCGTTTGTTGATATTCCTGAAATGTCCGGGCTCGGTACCTGACCAGAAATAGAAAACCACGGAGTCTCCTTTTTCGATATCGGATATCCTGATCTTTTCTCCTTCATAAGACATGACCGTAAAATCCGGCAGGTCCTTGGTGGGTTGCATGTTGATAATACCCTGATACAAGGTGTAGATCTCCGTGTTGTGAGAATTGTTCTCCGAATATTTCTTGAAGGAATTAATGAAAACCGTGGTGTTCTCCTCGGTGTCGTGCTTTAAGAGGTAATCGATAGCCACGTTGCGGAAAAGGTTATCCCTGAGTTCCTTCTGGGACACCAGACTATCTATCAGCCTTAATTTGTGTTGATTGAAATGCAACTGCCTGTTAGCATTCTCAAGGTCGTCCTCACAGTGTTTTTTACAGTCGTTATACGCCAGGTTGCTGATATGGTATTTCATAAAGTTGAAATACGGCCTCAGGTAAGTGAGCTTTTGATCGTTGTAGTTGATTTCCTTCCTGTAATCGTAAAAGGAGGCCGGCAGGTCTTCGTGGATCTTGACTTCCCCACTTCTCCTCCTGTGAAAAAAGGGATAGGCTTCCATGGAAATATGAGAGCCGTAGTCTATGAAGGACCTGGCCAGTTCCGAAGCATTGGCGGAGATCTCGTATTCCATCTCAATCTGATTGAGCAGGGCAAGTTTCGTCGCCTTCAGGGAATCTATTTTCTTGTGGAATTCTGTAGGTTCGAGGTAATAATACGAACTGATGAGCTCCTCCTCGTCTTCCCGGGTAAGGAATAATTCTAGAATAAAATTATTGATCTCTTCCCCTTTTCCTGAAAAAACAAGGGATTCATCAAAGTCAGTAGTGTTTAATCTGATCTGCAGGCTGTCGCCGCTTTCGAGATACACGTATTGGGATTCTGGCCTGTGGACAAAGTGGTGGAGGCCTTCCGCCACTGAGTCGAGCCGGAAGACAAAACGATTATTCTCATCCAGGACGGCCGTATCCAATGCTTGTTCCCCTTTAAAGAGGACTACCTGCTCACTGGTGGGATTTACAATTTCTCCTGCGAAGATGACCCGCTTGGAGTCGCTTTCATCTTGATGGCAGCTCCCAAAGAATAATCCCAGGATAGAAAGGAGTAAAAGTCTATTCATAAAAGGTTCAATCACCGCTAACAAAGCTACATAATGCAGGACGTGCGCCTTGTTAATAGGGCGTTAAAAATGCAGGGTTTAACACCCTCTTTAGAGGATGCCCGCCTCTAAGGCCCTCTTGTACTTCGGGAGGATTTGACTACTTTTGCAAAAATTTTTAAAGCAACGCTATGCTATCTGTCTCAAATTTGTCTGTACAATTCGGAAAGCGCGTTCTGTTCGATGAGGTCAACATCAGTTTCACTCAAGGGAACTGTTATGGGGTGATCGGGGCGAATGGAGCCGGGAAATCCACATTTCTAAAAATCCTTTCCGGGGTGTCCGATCCAACCTCCGGGCGGGTGAGCCTGGAACACGGCAAACGCATGTCCGTCCTGGAGCAGGACCACAACGCAAATGACGATAGCACGGTATTGGAGACCGTGGTCATGGGAAACAAACCCCTTTTTGAGATCAAGAAGGAGATCGATGCGCTCTATGCGGATTACTCCGATGAAAACGCTGAAAGGATAGGGGAGTTACAGGTGACCTTTGAGGAGATGAACGGTTGGAATGCCGACAGCGATGCCGCGGCCCTGCTGTCCAGTTTAGGGATAAAGGAAGAGTTCCATTTCACCCAGATGTCCGAAATGGACGCCAAATTAAAGGTAAGGGTCCTCCTGGCTCAAGCCCTGTTCGGTAACCCCGATGTACTGGTCATGGACGAGCCTACCAACGACCTGGATTACGAAACCATAGAGTGGCTTGAAAATTTCCTGGCCAATTACGAGAACACGGTAATTGTCGTATCACACGACCGTCACTTCCTGGATGCCGTATGTACCCATATCGTCGATATTGATTTTGGGAAACTGAACCTCTACTCGGGGAACTACACTTTCTGGTACGAGAGCAGTCAGCTCGCCGCCAGGCAACGGGCACAACAGAACAGGAAAGCCGAGGAGAAGGCCAAGGAATTGCAGGAGTTCATCATGCGTTTCAGCGCCAATGTCGCTAAGAGCAAACAGGCCACTTCGAGGAAGAAAATGCTGGATAAGCTCAAAATAGAGGACATTAAGCCCTCCTCCAGAAGGTATCCGGCCATCATATTCGATCGTGAACGGGAAGCGGGTGACCAGATCCTCCACATTGAAGGGATGTCTGCGCTGAGCGAGGATGGCGGCATTCTTTTTGACAACCTCAACCTCAACCTCGCCAAGGGCGACAAAATAGCGGTCCTGTCAAGGGATTCCCGAGCCACCACTGCTTTCTACGAGATCATCAACGGGAATCGCAAGCCGGATTCCGGGAAATACCAGTGGGGAGTGACCACCACCCAGTCCTACCTTCCGGCAGACAACAGTTCCTTCTTTACTGAGAATATCAACCTGGTGGACTGGCTGCGGCAATGGTCAAAAACCGAGGAAGAGAAGGAAGAGGTCTACCTGAGAGGATTTTTGGGGAAAATGCTGTTCAGTGGGGAAGAAGCCCTCAAAAAATGTACGGTCCTTTCAGGAGGGGAGAAGGTAAGGTGTATGCTCAGCCGGATGATGATGCTCAGGGCCAATGTACTTATGCTGGATGAACCTACGAACCATCTCGATCTTGAAAGCATAACAGCTTTCAACAATTCACTAAAAAATTTCAAGGGTACGGTATTGTTCACCACGCATGACCATCAATTTGCCCAGACCGTGGCGAACAGGATCGTGGAACTTACTCCAAGGCAGACCATCGATCGCTACCTGAGCTTTGACGACTATATGTCGGATAAGAGCATCCGGGAACTCCGGGAAAAAATGTACGCGGTACCGGCCTGACAGGAAATAAAAAAAGCATTCGATTAGAATGCTTTTTTTTTTTTGACTCTTTATATAAATCAGGCATTGAAGTACTTGCTGTTCCAGATGGCCGGGTTAAAGTTTTTCCCAAGGGCAAAGCCGTAGAAAATAACCACGGAGGCTATAGACTTGAACATAAAGAAATAGATGATCCAGAACTCGGCCTGAGAACTGCTCTTGGAAAAAAGGCCTTCGGGGACCATGAGCGTGCACAGATAAGAGATCAGCAAGACCACGGCAGTGAGGTTTACAATACTCTTAAAAGGCCAGGCCAGTGCCTTCCTCAGAGGGTGCAGGTCATTTCCCCAGCGGTGGATCAGATAGAAATACCCGTTCCCGATGGGGGCGAACAACAAAGGATCATCCTTGTCTTCCAGCCTGAATAATTTGGAAGGGGCGATGATCTTGAATCCCTCGATAGTGATCCCGTGGTCCTTCTCCAGGGACTTGATCTTAGAGATCCCTTCCATGGGGATCTCCCCCTTGAAATATTTTGAATCCAGGAATCGCAGACGGTAGTCTATGCAGATCTTCTTGATCTGGTCCAGATGGTAGATCCTGTCGGTTTCAAGCAGGTCGAAATCAAAGGCGTTATCCACTGCATTTCCCTTGCCTCCCAGGCGTGCCTGAATCTGCTCCTCCCGGGCATTATCCTCCTTCAGGAGTTGGTAAACCGAGTCTATGATGTGTTCCTGGGCACCGCTTTTACGCGATTCGAGGGCGAGTTTGTCCTCGATATTGGTTCTTTTCAATAACATTCTTTTTCTTTTAGCAATTTGAGCAAAAATACATATTAAGTGCAATCAAAGCAACACCGCTCCAGGACACATAAATTGTTAAATATATGTTAAATTTGTTGAGGGACTCCTGCCCCGTCACCCATTCTCCTTCCAAACATTGTATATTGTCGGGCTTTTGATACCGTTCATCGAAAAGTATATCCTACCATAGGATCCCCAAATGAAAATGAACAGAATTCTTATTCGGATTTCCTTTATCCTGCTATGCGGTACCGTATGGTCACAGGCCGTGAAGCCTTATTCCGAATTCAAGAAGACGATCTTTACCTCCGCGGTGGAATCTGGAGATTATACTACACTTACCACTGCCCTGAAGGCCACGGAACTCGACCTGTTGTTGGATTCGGACGGACCCTTCACCATTTTCGCCCCTTCAGACCGGGCGTTTCACAAATGGTCCTCTGAGGAAATTTCCAGCTTGATGAGGCCTGAGAACAAGCACAAACTGCGAGAAATGCTCACTTATTTTATGGTGGCTGGTTCCCTTTCTGCATCCAAGATCCTGAATGCTTTGGTAAAGGGGAATGGCAAGGCTTCTTTTACCACCGTCCAGGGTAAAAAGATCAGGGCGACCATAGAAGGTGTGGATATCATCCTCACGGATGGAATGGGAAACAAGGCACGGATCACGACGGCAGATACAGATCAGTGCAATGGTATTATACATACCATTGACAGCGTCATCTTACCCAAACCCCTTTAGGATTACCTCAATACTGCTCCCAGTTCTTTTTCAAAGGCCGACTTGATCTTGTTCATGATCTTGTCTATTTGCTTGTCTGTAAGCGTCTTGCTCTCATCCTGCAGGGTAAAGCTCACGGCGTAGGACTTTTTTCCTTCCGGAAGTTTGTCACCGGTGTACACGTCGAAGAGTGAAAGGTCTTTCAATAACTTGTTCTCGGCTTTGTACGCCAGTTCTTCCAGTCTGTTAAAGGGGACATCCTGGTCTAGCAGGAGCGCAAAATCCCTCCTTACCGAAGGGAACTTCGGGATGGACCTGAAGATGATCTCATTTCGAGCCACCAGGGAGCAAAGGACATCCCAGTTAAAATCGGCATACAGCAACTCCTGCTTGATATCGAACCGCTTTTGTATGGCACTGCTCACGACCCCCAGGCTAACCAGGTCATGCTGATCTTTAGCAAAGGTCAGCCCTTCGCTGAAAACGCTTCCCCCACAGGTTCGGGTTTGGTATTGCGTTATTCCCATTTTCGTGAGAATCTGCTCAACCACCGCCCTGAGATAAAAGAAGTCGGATTGCCTGGAGGGCAGGGTCCAGCTTTCCTGGGTCCGGTTACCGGTGACCAGCAGGGACAGACGTTGTTTCTCCTCGTGGCCGGTTCCTGAAGGATGGTAGGTCTTCCCGAATTCGAAGAGTTTCAGGTCGTTCCGTTTCCGGTTGATATTGTACGCTGCCGCCTCCAGGGATGAGAAGAGCATGGAAGATCTGAGGGCGGAGAGTTCTGAACTGAGGGGATTGATCACCCTGACTTCACTGCCCTTTTCCTCAGCCAATAATTTTTTGTATTCCGGATTCGTCAGGCTGTTGGAAAGGATCTCGAAAAACCCTCTGGCAGCCAGCATTCCGCCCACCTTGTTCTGGAGTATGTGGTCTTCGAACCTGGAAGTGGTCGCTATGGACGCGTGTAACTTGGGATCGAAATCGACATTGTTGTACCCGTAGACTCTGAGTATCTCTTCAATGACATCCACCTCCCGTGTGACATCGATTCGATAGAAGGGGATGGTAAGCCCGAGTCCCGTTTCCGTGACGCTTTTCACCTTGATTTCCAGGGAGGTGAGGATGGATTTGATCACATCCCGTGGGATCTCTTGCCCGATTAGCTTGTTGATCTTCTCGAAAGTCAGGAAGACCTGGTTATCCTCTTTCTTTTTGGGATAAAGGTCTACGAGGTCGGACGAGATGTCTCCTCCCGTGAGCTCACAAATGAGCAAGGCCGCCCTCTGCAGGGCGTATTCCACGTTGTTGATATCGACCCCTCTTTCAAACCTGAAGGAGGCATCGGTGCTCAGTCCGTGTCTTTTGGCAGTCTTGCGGATAGTTACAGGGTCAAAGAAAGCACTCTCAAGGAAAATGGCCTTGGTATTTTCAGTGACTCCGGTATTGATACCGCCGAACACACCGGCAATACACATCGGTTTTTCGCCATCGCAAATCATCAGGTCATCTTCGTGGAGGATCCTCTCCTCCCCGTCGAGGGTCATAAATGGCGTCCCGCCCTCAACCGTCCGGACGATGATCTGTTTTCCGAAGATCCTGTCAGCATCAAAGGCGTGCAGGGGCTGGCCTAATTCATGCAGCACATAATTGGTGGCATCGACTACATTGTTGATCGGTTTCAGGCCAATGGCCTTCAGCCTGTTTTTAAGCCAGTTGGGAGAGGGCTGTACGATGAGGTTGCTGATGGTCACCCCGCAATATCTGGGGGCGAGGTTGTGATCCTCTACGGAAACGGCGATCTTTCTGGATCTGTTGGCCACGATGAAATTACTGATGGAAGGTGTCAGCAGTTCCTTTTGAATACCTTTTTGCCGCAGCCCGGCCTTCAGGTCCCTGGCTACACCGAAATGGCTCATGGCATCTGCCCTGTTGGGGGTCAGGCCGATCTCGAACACCTGGTCGTTTTCGATCTCATAGAGTTCGGAAAGAGGTGTCCCGGGTTTGAGCGCATTTTCGAGAACCATGATACCCGCATGGTCTTCACCCAGCCCCAGTTCGTCCTCGGCGCAGATCATTCCTTCGCTGACCTCCCCACGTATCTTACCTTTCTTGATTTTAAGGGTTTCCCCGTTATTCATGAACAGGGTGGTCCCCACCGTGGCCACGGGTACTTTCTGGCCTTTGGCGACATTGGGAGCGCCACAGACGATCTGTACGACCTTTTTCGAACCGACGTCAACGGTCGTGAGTTTGAGCTTATCGGCATTGGGATGCTTTTCACAGGTGAGGACATGCCCCACGACCACCCCTTTCAATCCACCCCGGACGGATTCAAAGGGGGAAATACCTTCCACCTCCAGTCCGAGATCCGTCAGAAGTTCCGCCACCCGGGTGGGCTCCCAGTCGATCGGCAGGAACTGTTTTAGCCAGTTGTAAGAAATTTGCATGGACGCTCCTTAAGCGATCAAAGATAAAACAATGGTCTATTACATTCAAAGGTCCTGACCGCTTTCATCTTTAATTTTGCAAACATTGTTTATTCCTGAATTGCGATATTTGCAGCTCAAATCGATCCCATGAAGAAATTTGTTTATTTGTTGGCAGTGATATCCCTCCTCTTTTCCTGTGGGGAAGAAAAACAACCCAATCTCTTATCCGGGACCTGGAGGGGTGTGATGGTCGTACAGGACGGGAATGAGCTGCCCTTTACATTTAACTTGAAAAAGGGCCAGGCCGGATACCTGATGGAAGTATACAATGCAGCCGAAGTCCTAGCCATCGATGAGATCAGCACGAACAAGGATTCCATCATCATCAGAATGCCTGTTTTTGACGGGTATATAGCAGGTACATTCACAGAGGATTCCATGCAGGGCGAATTCATCAAAGAGGACCTCGAAAGGCGGGTACCCTTCAGAGCTTCTCATGGCGATCCTGACCGCTTCAAAGGGGACAGTTCGGCCGAAGTGCAGGTAGCCGGTATTTGGGAGACCTATTTCAGCAAGGGTACAAAGGACGAATATCAGGCCAAGGGGATTTTTGAGCAGGAAGGGAACAAGGTCACCGGTACTTTCAGGACCACAACCGGCGACTACCGCTATCTGGAAGGCATTGTTCAGGGGGATTCCCTTAAACTGTCGACCTTTGACGGAGCCCATGTATTCCTGTTTCTGGCCAGGATAACGGACAGTACCATGACAGGGACTTTCTTTTCAGGAAATCACTTTCAGGAACCCTTTGTAGGAAAAAGAAATGAAGCTTATGAATTACCGGATGAGACCTCCCTGACCTATCTCAAAGAGGGGTATGAGGGAGTCGACTTTTCCTTTCCCGATGAAAATGGTAAATTGATTTCTCCTGAGGATCCCGAATACCGGGATAAGGTGGTCATCCTGCAGATCATGGGGACCTGGTGCCCGAACTGCATGGACGAGACCAGGTTCCTGGTGGATTACCTGAAGGATCACGGAGAGGAAGACCTGAAGGTGATCTCTCTGGCTTTCGAATACGCCAGGACAGAAGAAGCCGCTTTCAAGGGAATCCGGAGGCTCAAGGACCGCCTTGGTGTTCCTTATCCCATCGTCCTCGCGCAGTATGGGAGTTCCGACAAGAAATCGGCTAACGAAAAACTGCCCATGCTGAACCACGTCCTGTCGTACCCCACGACTGTATTTATCGACAGGGATGGAAAGGTCAGAAAGATACACACCGGATTTAACGGGCCAGCCACAGGGGAGAAATACACGGCTTTCAAGGAGGAGTTCCACGGCTTTGTGCAGGAATTGCTGGCCGAATAAATAAAGGCCTTCCGTTTTGCGAAAGGCCTTTGGTGGTGGTAAAACAAAATAATCAAATGATGGTTGATTTTCCCAACCAGATATTCTCTTTATTCAGGATCAGGTACTCGTCGGAATCCCGGATATTCCCGGAGATGAAATCGCCTATATGACTGGTCCCGTATTTACTTGAAGTACTGAGATCTGGGGAGACCACTCCCTTTTTGATAGATTTCAACACGGCGATCACCACTGCCCTCGATTCTTCATCGAGTTTGAAATGATCCAGCAACATGGCTGCAGAGAGGATAGAGGCTATGGGATTGGCGATATCCTTTCCGGCGGCCTGAGGATAAGAGCCGTGGACGGGTTCGAACAGGGCGTGGTGCTCCCCCGTGGAGGCCGAGGGCAGGAGTCCAATAGATCCGCCAACGGCACTTCCCTCGTCAGACAGGATGTCTCCGAACATATTTTCGGTCAGGATCACATCGAACTGGCTGGGCTTGAGCAGAAGCTGCATGGCCGCATTGTCTATAAACATGCAATCCAGAGTCACCTCAGGGTAGCTCTCCCCGATCTTGGTGACGACACGTCGCCACAACCGGCTCGATTCCAGGACATTGGCCTTGTCTACCAGGGTCACTTTTTTCCTCCTGCCCTTGGCGGCCTTAAAGGCGAGGTGGGCGATTCGGCTGATCTCTGCCTCCGTGTAGGTACAGCTGTCCGTAGCCGTCGTTCCGTCCTCGCTGAGGGATTTCTCTCCAAAATAGATACCCCCGGTAAGTTCCCGGTAGATCACAAAGTCCGTGCCTTGAATCACTTTTTTCTTCAAGGGCGATTTTTCCATAAGGGTAGGGAAGACCTTGATAGGGCGTATGTTGCAAAACAGGCCCAGTTCTTTCCTAAGCCTTAACAACCCCTGTTCAGGACGGACCTTTGCGCTGGGATCGTTGTCATACCTCGGATCTCCTATGGCTCCAAAGAGTACGGCATCCGATTTTTTGCAAAGTTCCAGTGTTTGCTCCGGGAGGGGATCCCCATAGGCATCCATTGCCGCCGCTCCTACGAGGGCTTCTTTAAAATGGAATTCGTGACCAAAGGTCTCTTCCACGGCCTGGAGGCATTTAACGGCCTGTGCTGTGACCTCCGGGCCAATGCCATCACCTTTGAGCAGGGCGATCTGGAGTTTCATGATCAGGCGAGACTTTCAATATTGACATCCGCGGATTCCACGATCTCATGGATATCCTCATCGAGGATTTCTTTCTTTCGATCAGCGAAAAGGAGGAACTGCTCATAGACCGCATCCAATTGAACCTTGGTGAGTTCGTAGCCGATCTTTTTTGCTCTGTAGGCGAGCGCTGCCCTGCCGCTCCTGGCGGTGAGCACGATGGAGGAATGATCTACTCCCACGTCGTTGGGATCTATGATCTCATAGGTTTCCCTCTTCTTGATCACACCGTCCTGGTGGATCCCTGAACTGTGGGCAAAGGCATTGGATCCTACGATCGCTTTGTTGGGCTGTACCGGCATTCCCATTTTTTCAGAGACCATCTGACTGGTGCTGAACAGCAGTTTGCTGTTGATACCAGTATCCAGGTTGAGGTAGGGGTGTTGCCTGAGGATCATGACAACCTCTTCCAGGGAAGTGTTTCCGGCCCGTTCTCCGATACCGTTGATAGTGCATTCTATTTGTCTGGCTCCATGGATGACTCCTGCGATGGAATTGGCCGTGGCCAGACCAAGGTCATTGTGGCAATGGCAGGAAAGGATGGCCTTATCTATGCCTTTCACATTCTCCCTCAAATATTTCATCTTGGCGCCGTATTCTTCCGGCAGGCAATAGCCGGTTGTGTCCGGTATATTCAGAACGGTGGCACCAGCCTTGATCACTTCTTCACAGATACGGGCGAGGTACTCATTGTCTGTCCTCCCGGCATCCTCAGCGTAGAATTCAACATCCTCCACAAAGGATTTCGCGTATTTGACGGCCTCTACGGCCCTTTCCATGATCTTTTCCCTGGTGGAATTAAACTTGTACTGGATATGTGAATCCGAAGTGCCTATCCCCGTATGGATACGCGGTTTTTTGGCCTTTTTCAGAGCCTCGGCGGCCACTTCTATATCCTTTTTCACAGAGCGGGTCAGACCGCAGACCGTGGCATTTTTTACCACTTTCGCGATTTCCTTCACCGAATTGAAGTCGCCCGGACTCGAAATGGGAAACCCGGCCTCTATGATATCCACTCCGAGGGTATCCAGCCGCTCGGCGATGACGAGTTTCTGTTTGGTATCCAGTTTGCACCCCGGAACCTGCTCCCCGTCACGAAGGGTAGTATCAAAAATGTATACTTTATCTTTGCTCATTAGAATTACTTAATTTTACTCACCATAACGAATGTATCACAACCTCGCAAAACCAAATAAGTGGTTCTGAGGCATTTACAACGTTAATACACTTTTTAATATTAATAAAACGCTGTAAATCAGCGGTATAAGCATATCATTTTACGATGACAAATGTCAATAAGGATGCCTTGTTTGTCCTGGTCAAGTCCCTTTCGAAGTCCGAAAAGAGGCAGTTTAAGCTCTATGTGGGCAGGCTGGGGGTGAATACGGATGCCAAATTTCTGGCCCTTTTCAACCTGATGGACAAGATGAAAGCGTATGATGAAAAGACCATCCTCTCCAGCGGCATTGTGAAAAAGGCCCAGTTGAGCAACCTGAAGGCCCATCTCTACAAGCAGATCCTGGTCAGCCTTCGACTCAATCCCGTGAACCAGAATATCAGGGTGCAATTGAGGGAACAGCTCGATTTTGCCACCATCCTCTATCAAAAAGGTCTGTACAAGCAAAGTCTCAAGATCCTCGATAAGGTTAAGTGGACGGCCATAGAGAATGAGGAAAAGAACATTGCCTATGAGATCGTGGAGCTCGAAAAGATCATAGAGACCCAGTACATCACCCGCAGTATCCCAGACAGGGCCGACGAACTGGCTGTACAGGCCAAGACCCTGTCCGAGCAGAATGTGATGACCAGCAAGTTATCCAACCTCTCCCTGCAATTGTACAGTATGATGCTCAAGGTAGGATATGTGCGGAACGAAGAGGACCTGGCCCGCGTGAAGACGTATTTCGATTCCCACCTCCCGACCTATGACATCAATACCCTGGGATTCCGGGAAAAGCTTTGGTTGTACAAGGCTCATTTGTGGTATAGTTTCCTGACCCAGGATTTTCTCTCCTGCTACAAATACGCCAGTAAATGGGTAGATCTGTTCTACGAGTATGAGGAGATGATAGGGCTGAACCCGGTCTTTTTCCTGAAGGGGAATCATTACCTGCTGGAATCCCTTTTTTACGTCAAATACGCCTCACAATTCGAAAGCGTTCTGGAGAACATGGAAAAAACGGTCGCTAAAAAAGACTTCCCATCCAATGATAACATCGCATCCCTGAGTTTCCTCTACATCAATGCGAATAAGCTAAACCTGCATTTTTTGAAAGGCACTTTCGACAAGGGATTGTACCTCGTCCGCATCATAGAGTACGGTATCAACAAACACAGGGACCGCATAGATGAGCACCACATCATGGTATTTTACTACAAGATCGCCTGTCTGTACTTCGGGGTGGGGGATAATAAGAACTGCATCGTCTACCTGAAAAAGATCATCAATAACAAGAACCTCAAGATGAGGGAAGACCTCATGTGCTTCGCCAGGGTCCTCAGCCTGGTGGCCCATTACGAGGCCGGGATGGACTACCACCTGGAGGTGCAGTTGAAGAGCACCTACAAGTTCCTGCTCAAAATGAACGATCTCCACGAGGTGCAAAAAGAGATGATCAAATTCCTGAGAAACCTCGGGAACATTTACCCCAATGACCTCAGGGCGGAATTCCAGAATTTGTACGACCGGCTCAAACCCCTGGAAGACCATCCCTACGAAAAAAGGGCCTTTTTATATCTGGATATCCTTTCCTGGCTGGAAAGTCACCTGGAGAACAAACCCGTGGCCCAGGTGATCCGTGAGAAGGCCTTGTCTGTCCTCAGATAGCCCCGGATCTACAGGCAGGCATTCCAAAGGGGGTCGTCCGGAGGGGCAGCCGTCAATTCCAGCCATTCCTTTTTTACCGGATGTTCGAATCCCAGGCTCCTGGCGTGCAGGTGGATTCCCCCGTCCGGATTGCTGCGATCAAAGCCGTATTTCAGGTCTCCTTTGATGGGGCAATCCATGGCCGAAAGCTGGGCCCGAATCTGGTGGTGTCTGCCGGTCATCAGTTCGATCTCCAGCAAGGTATAGCGATCCAGTCGCCTTAAGACCCTGTACCGCAGTTCGGCCTTTTTGCTGCCGGCCACCTCGGAGGGGTACGCATAGGATTTGTTCTGTTTGGGATTGCGTTTAAGCCAGTGGACCAGGACCTCCTCCTCTTTTATAGGTGTATTCTTCACAAAGGCCCAATAGATCTTCCGGGTTTCTTTTGAAGCGAACAACTTGTTCATCCGCGTCAGGGCCTTGGAGGTACGCGCGAATACCACCACCCCGGTGGTGGGCCTGTCGAGTCGGTGTGTCACCCCCAGGAAGACCTCCCCGGGTTTGTCGTATTTCTCCTTGATGTAGGCTTTGACGTGTTCACTTAAGGGCGTATCGCCTGTCTTGTCTCCCTGCACGATATCGCCCACCCTTTTATTGACGGCAATCAGGTGATTGTCTTCATAAAGGATCCGGAGATTGGCGGGATTGGATGTGATCTTGGTCAGGGACAAAGGTTTGCGAATTGCATTTTAAGGTTGAGGGTCATCCCCGTTCCGGACATTCAGTATTGTTCATCCTCACTTGGGAAGTCGAGTGATTTCACATCATTTACATAACGGGAGATCGCGTCGCTCATTTCCTCATAGAGATTCATGTATCGTCTCAGGAACCTGGGATTGAACTCGTGGGTCATACCCAACAGGTCGTGGATCACGAGTACCTGGCCATCGGCGTGTCGGCCACCCCCTATACCTATGGTAGGGATGGAGATACTCTCAGAGACCTTTTTGGTAAGCGCTGCCGGTATCTTTTCGAGGACGATGGAAAAACACCCGATCTTTTCCAGCATTTTTGCATCCTCCATAAGTTTCTCCGCCTCGTCTTCCTCCTTGGCCCGGACGGAGTAGGTGCCGAATTTGTAGATCGACTGGGGGGTAAGGCCCAGGTGCCCCATCACGGGGATGCCCGCATTGAGGATCCTTTTAACGGATTCCCGGATCTCTTCCCCTCCCTCCAGTTTTACCGCGTGAGCCCCGCTTTCCTTCATGATCCTGATGGCAGACCTGAGGGCTTCCTTGGGATCACTCTGATAACTTCCAAAAGGGAGGTCTACTACCACCAGGGCTCTGTTCACAGCTCTGATCACAGAGGAAGCGTGGTAGATCATCTGATCGAGTGTGATGGGCAGGGTAGTCTCGTGTCCGGCCATGACATTACTGGCCGAGTCGCCTACGAGTATGACATCAACCTTTGCGTCATCCACGATCTTCGCCATGGAATAGTCATAGGCCGTGAGCATGGAGATCTTTTCGCCTTGCTTCTTCATGTCTACGAGCGATTTCACAGTCACTCTTTTGTATTCTTTTTTACCGACAGACATAGTAGTTCATTTGCCGGATAAATGTAAGGAGAAAAGATCAATTGGGGATTAATGTGTACTTTCGGGTGTAACACAGATCCATAAGAAATTCGGGATGAGAAGTATTTTGATCGCAGTGATGCTGTTTACCCTGTGGACGGGACAGGGACAGCAAGACGCTGACACATCGGTAAAAATGGCCATTGAGAAATTTTTTGAAGCCTTCCACACCCGGGACTCCGTATCCCTGCGTCAAATGGTCTCCTCAGGTATCCGGATGCAGACGGTGGGAAAATCATCCACCGGGGCCGATAGTGTTCAGACGGTTCCTTTTGGCAACTTTCTAAGGTCGATCGCAAGTATCCCGGATTCGGTGATCATCGAAGAGCGCCTCAGCTCCATCTCGGTCAGGACAGATGGCAGTCTTGCCCAGGCATGGACTCCCTACACCTTTTACGTCAATGGCAACCTCAGCCATTGCGGGGCCAATGCCTTCCAGTTATTTCGGGAAAAAGGAACCTGGAAGATCTTCCACATTATTGATACCCGCAGGAGAGAAGGATGTGACGAATAGGATGATGATATCCTCAAAGCCTTAATTCTTCCGACTTTTTATTTCTACAACACCTAATTATCAGGGGATTCAGTCAAATGCGCCACAGACAATGTGACAACCTGTCAGTTTTATGGGGTTGGCACTATGTTTGACATTTCTGTTAGCGAAAAACGTTTGAATCCATTAATAAAAAAACGATAAAATGAGTAAAATTATTGGGATAGATTTGGGTACGACCAACTCCTGCGTCTCCGTCATGGAAGGAAATGAGCCGGTCGTGATCCCGAACGCCGAAGGAAAACGGACTACGCCCTCCGTAATCGCTTTTGTGGAAGGTGGTGAGATCAAAGTTGGGGATCCAGCCAAGAGACAGGCGGTCACCAACCCGCACAAGACCATTTACTCCATCAAAAGGTTTATGGGGAACAAATATTCCGAATCCAGGAAAGAAGCAGAAAGGGTTCCTTATAAAGTGGAGAAGGGAGATAACGACACCCCCAGGGTGAATATAGACGGCCGTCTGTACACCCCTCAGGAATTGTCGGCTATGATCCTCCAAAAAATGAAGAAGACCGCCGAGGATTATCTTGGCCAGACCGTAAGCAGGGCTGTGATCACCGTTCCTGCCTACTTTAACGATGCCCAGAGGCAGGCCACCAAGGAGGCCGGTGAGATCGCCGGTCTGAAGGTGGAGAGGATCATCAACGAGCCCACAGCGGCTTCCCTTGCCTATGGACTCGACAAAAAGCACAAGGACCAGAAGATCGTTGTATTCGACTTCGGAGGTGGTACGCACGACGTATCCATCCTCGAATTGGGCGATGGGGTATTCGAGGTGTTGTCGACAGACGGGGATACCCATCTGGGCGGAGATGACGTGGACCAGAAGATCATCGACTGGCTGGCAGAAGAATTCAAGAAGGAAGAAGACATCGACCTGAGAAAAGACCCAATGGCGTTACAGCGTTTGAGGGAAGCTGCTGAAAAGGCCAAGATCGAATTGTCTAGTTCTACTCAGACCGAGATCAACCTGCCCTATGTCACAGCGACGGCCACCGGGCCTAAACACCTGGTCAGGACCCTTGCCAGGGCCAAATTCGAACAGCTGATCGCAGACCTGGTCAAAAGAACCATCGCACCCTGTGAGACCGCGCTGAAAGCAGCCGGGCTCTCTAAAAGCGACATAGACGAGATCATCCTGGTTGGTGGATCCACAAGGATCCCTGCCGTTCAGGAGGCGGTCGAGAAGTTCTTTGGGAAAAAACCTTCCAAAGGAGTGAACCCCGATGAGGTGGTTGCCATTGGGGCAGCCATACAGGGAGGTGTGCTAACAGGGGATGTTAAGGATGTTCTCCTGCTAGACGTAACACCCCTCTCCCTCGGTATTGAGACTATGGGAGGCGTGATGACCAAGCTGATCGAAGCGAACACGACCATCCCTACCAAGAAATCGCAGATCTTTTCCACGGCTGCCGATAACCAGCCTTCTGTGGAGATCCACGTGTTGCAGGGAGAAAGGCCCATGGCGACAGACAATAAGACCATCGGGCGATTCCACCTGGACGGCATCCCACCTGCACCAAGGGGTACGCCACAGATCGAGGTGACCTTCGATATCGACGCCAACGGGATCATCAAGGTGACTGCCACAGACAAGGCCACCAATAAGACCCAGGATATTCGGATCGAAGCCTCTTCAGGTCTGACCGAGGAAGAGATTGAAAAGATGAAAGCAGAGGCCGAAGCCAATGCGGAAGCTGATAAAAAGGCCAAGGAAAAGGCAGACAAGCTCAATGAGGCAGATGCCATGATCTTCCAGACCGAAAAACAACTCGGAGAATTCGGCGACAAACTGTCTGATGACAAGAAGAAGCCAATAGAATCTGCTCTCGAGGAGTTGAAAAAGGCTTATGAAACCAAGGATGTGGAGAAGATCACCCCTGCATTGGAGAAGATCAACGAAGCATGGAAAGTGGCTTCTGAGGAAATGTACAAAGCCCAGGCCGCTGCCCAGGAAGGCGGACCTACCTCTAATGGGGAACAGGCCTCAGCCGAAGGCGCCAAAGAAGGAGATAATGTGGAGGATGTAGATTTTGAGGAAGTGAAGTAGTTCTCCACGTATGATTACTGAAGAGGCAGCGGAAGCTGCCTCTTTTTTTTTCGGCATGTATTTTGTTTTTCCATCCGGAAAGAAGGTGTAATTTTGATTCGATGAATGTAAAGAATTACGGAATATCTGTGCTTTCGGGAATATTAACACTTCTCCTGCTGTGGATGTCTATTTCCGTCCAGTCCCAGGAACCCAAGGTCTTTACCACTTCAGACTTTGGCCTTTCCGGCAAGGTTAAGCGGTGCCTGGTCATCACGGATTACGGTAAGGAAGCATTCGATTTCAGGGAAGACGGATTGCTGCAGAAGATCACTACCGTGTACAGTGAAACGGATTACGACCTCACATTTTACCGATATAAGGACGGATCGCTTTCAGAAAAAAGGATCGAAAATTACAGGGATGACAAGCTGGATCGTCAGACTTCCATCGCTCACATCTTTAAAGTGGATACACTTGATGGTAAGGTCCGGAGGGAACAGATCTATTCGTATCAAAAGGAATTTCTCGACCAGTTCGAGTATTCCTACGACTCTAACGGGAATCTGATTGCCGTGACGCGTACCTCCAATGAGGGGATTGATGACACTCGGATAACTTATGACACACTTAAAGGGGAAGTGACAAGGACCACCTATGTGAACGGCATCATCGAAAGGTCCGTGCGCACCTCAGAAAAACGGGAAAAGGACCGTATCCTTCGTGAAGAACTCATCAAGGAATACCTCAATGGGGAACCTTTTCGGGCTACGGAGACCATAAGTGACACCCTCGGCAGGAAGGTCAGGGAAATGGAATATTCCTATGATGCCGACCAAAGTTCTTTTGTCAGGGCTATGGAAGTGCTATTTACCTACGACGAACAAGGGTTTCTAAAGACCCGGTTTCAAAAATCGGGCAAACAGGAAAGCAGGCAGGAGTACATTTACCAGTTCGATGCCCATAACCCTCCTAACTGGACCAAGGAAATTATCTCGCCCCAAAACCAGTACACGACCCGAAGGATCACCTATTACGAAGAAAAGTTGCCTGAAAGCAATGCTGAAGGGAACAAAAAGGGAAGTTGAACTTACTTCTTAGAACATTCCAGGAGGGCAAAAAGGGCCTTGTTGTGCAGTGCAACCACCTGGGACATGTAGAATGATCGGATGGAATACACACTTTCTGCCTGAAGATCCTCGTCCGTTTTGGTCTTTCGGTCCATCACGATCTGCCTGGCCCTTTCACATTCAAAGACAGCAGCCAGTTTCTCAATGGATTTTTGAATGTTAGCGAGCTCATCTTCGGCTGTCTGCCTGATGCTTAATTTGGTATCCCATTCCTCTGAATTTGGAGATTCATCGTCCATAGATGGACCCGAACCTGAAAGGGTTAGGCTTTCCTGAGGCGCAGCGGACTGTTGAGGCTCCTCATCCAGGGCACACATATCCAGGTTGTATAGGACCTTTTCCACATCTTCAAGCGCTCTTTTGGTAAAATATCGCCCATTATCCCATTTATCCTGGCTGAGAGCCGTCTTCAGGTTCTCAATCCCATTCAGGATAGGATCACCGGCTTTAGGGCATCCGCAGGTCTCATTTTCATCCCTGGCCTTTTCAAGGGCCGAGAGAGCTCTTTCGGCGTAGTATTGCTGATGTTCAAAATTGTTGGCCTCCATGGATTTTTTAGCGTGAGAAAGAGAGTATCCGGCTGAGGCATAGGCATTCGTGCAATTGGCGAAGCCGGCAGCATAACAAAGGGTCATGGCCAGCAGGAATATTGTTTTTTTCATGGGAAGCGAACTTGGATAGGATCTGTTTTTCTTTTGTAAGATAATGGATAGTAACAACGACCGGGGGCCTGTGATTATTGCCCAGATTTAACTTAATGTACTACCGGGGAGATATAATATGCCACAGGAACCGTAGGAGTAATAATCAGAGCCCTGATTAAAGGGATCTGCGGGCCTTCTCCCACTCTGTAGGAAAAAGACCGTAACAACAAGTGTCCCGCTTGAAGCCATCGGTGAGGTATACATTCCGTCTCAGAATCCCTTCGAGAACGGCCCCCAGTTTCTCAACTGCCTTTCTGGAAGGCGTGTTCCGCTCGTCTATTCGAAATTCGATCTTTTCGAAATGCAGTTCGCCAAAGGCGAAATCGATCATGAGTCGCTTCATCTCCGTGTTGAGTCCGGTCCCCTGAAATTCACGGCCGATCCAGGTAGACCCGATATGCACCACCCTGTTATCCCAGTCGATGTTCATAAAGCGCGTACACCCTGCGGTATTCCCCGATCTTTTGTCCAAGACCAAAAAGGGAATAGCAGTCTTTTGTTCCCGCTGTACCAAAGCGTTTGAAACATAGGCCGCCAGATCCTCTTCCGAATCGATTTTGGAAGGGGAGTACCTGATCAGACCCTTTTGGAGGGCGATTGGGAGTAAATTTCCGACGTGTGTCCGGGAGAGCGGCAGGAGGGAGACGCGGTCATTTTCAAGGCGGATCTCATCCAGGTTCACGGGAGACGGTTTATGAGTTCTTTCCTGATTTCGTGTGTGCCATCAAAGACTTCCACCACCGCTCTTCCTTTAAACAGGGTTTGTATCTTCTCTTTTTCCAGCTCCCATCGCTCAAGGGAAATGTATTCATCCCGGTTTCCCACGATGACTTTGATCCCGGTGTGATCGTTTAGATGGACAACATCCGAAGGTTTAATTTCCTCCGGGATGCCCCCGGCGTATAAGATGAGATGGTCACACAGGATTTTCCTCCTCGCCAGCCATCGCGTGGCAATGGAAACCCCTTGGGAGAAGCCAAAGACTACGAGTTTGATCCCTTTTGGAAGGGACAGTCCAGCCATCATGGCATCGAGATAAGAGAGGATATTCTCGATCTCCAGTTCCGTATCTTCCTTGGTGAGCCATGAAGCACCTACGTGTTTAAAGTGTTTGTCCAGATAGTATTTGGAGGGTGCCTGAGGCGCCACCAGAAAATGCCTTTCGGGATCCAGTCCGTCAAAATACTTGAGAAAATATCTGCTGAGGTACCCCATTCCGTGGAATAGTATCCAGACATGAGTGGTTTTGGAGGTAAGCTCATTTTGGGTCGATACCGTGTTCCGGGCGGGGTAGGCCACTTCTTTTACTTCCAAGGGTAATTCGGTATTAGGGCTTTACAGTTGCTGCTGAATGCTTAATTTTGCTAAAAATAAGAAAATGAGCGATCATAAAGCGAAAATCCTTCAGGTGTGCAATGAGATCCGAAAGAACACCCTGATGGAAACCCTGGAGATAGAATATGTGGATGTGGGAGAGAATTTCCTGATCGCCAGGATGCCGGTAAGTCCGAAGGTCCACCAGCCGGATGGGGTCCTCCACGGTGGGGCGACTGTAGCACTTGCCGAGAGTGTAGGCAGTGCGGCATCCTATGTTTTCCTTGATGGTTCTTCATTTTTTGTGAGGGGGATTGAGATCGCCGCCAACCACGTAAGGAGTGTGCGGGAAGGCTGGGTGTATGCCAAAGCCAGTATTGTCCACAAGGGCAGGACCACACAGTTGTGGGAGATCCGGATCACGGACGCGGATGACCATCTCATTTCACTTTGTAAACTCACCACCATTGCCCTCCCCAAAAAATAATCCCCTCCATCTTTTCCTCCGTAAAGTCGCTGAGCACCGAAAACAGGAAAAACCATTTGCCGTGTTCAGGTATCCCGGTGAATCGGTTGTGAAGGCCATTTATCAGGAAGACCGCCAGTTGCATAGGTCTGACAATCTGGACCGTTCAGGCTTTGTCATTGGTCCCTATGGAACGGAAATGCCTTTGTTCATGATCCTATCGGATAGGGATGAGATACTCTCCATACCGGAGATCAGAGTTTCTGAAACAGAAGGGGTATATCCACCAGAATCAGCTGAGGAAGCGGCCCGCTATGCGGCACTCGTTGACAGGGCTGTTCAGGCGATCAGAGAAGGAACTATGCAAAAAGTGGTCTTATCCAGACAACTGGATGTAACCACCGGGAAAACGGCCCTGGAGATCTTTGGGGCTGTTCTGGCTGCCTATCCTTCTGCTTTTTGCTACTGCTGGTACCACCCTGAAGTGGGTTGCTGGGTTGGGGCAAGTCCTGAGAGCCTTTTGCACTATTCCGGAGGTATGCTTTCTACTATGGCCCTGGCGGGTACCCTTGAAAAGAAATCAGGGAAAGAACCTTCCTGGGGAACCAAGGAAAGAGAGGAACAGCAGATAGTCACGAACTATATCTCAGAGGTTCTGACCAGAGAGGGTATATCGGCAGCACGATCAGAGGTGGAGACCGTTGAAGCCGGAAATCTCTGGCACCTCAGGACCACCCTGTCCGGAAAGGCGTCTGAAGAGCAGGTTTCATCCGTGGTCAAAGCATTGCACCCAACACCTGCCGTTTGCGGGATACCGCTACAGCAAGCGCGTGATTTTATTGGCCTTAACGAGGGCTACTCCAGGAGGTATTATACCGGATTCCTCGGGGAGCTTCACCGGGGTAAAGGGAGGGAAACCCGACTTTTCGTCAACCTCAGGTGTATGGAATATCTCGGGGACAAGGCGCGGATCTTCGTCGGGGGAGGCATCACCGCCAACTCCATCCCGGCTGCGGAATGGGAAGAAACCCGGGCAAAGAGCAAGACCATCCTGAAAGTACTGTAGATTTCCCTCCAAGGATTGGGAAAGCATGGACCTGCATCGTATTTTTGCAGCCCTATGCGTTACCCAAGTATTCCGTCAGCACAACTTTTGGTACAGTACTGTAAAGCGCTCGGGATTTCACAGGTGGTCATCTCACCGGGATCCAGGAATGCACCGCTGATCATCGGCTTTACGGAAGACCCATTTTTTACCTGTTACAGCATCGTGGATGAGCGTTCTGCCGCCTTCTTTGCCATCGGCCTGACTCAGCAGCTCAGACATCCTGTGATCGTCCTCTGCACTTCTGGAAGCGCCTTGCTGAACTATTACCCCGCAATCGCTGAGGCCTTTTACAGCGACCATCCCCTCCTGGTCATCTCGGCAGACCGCCCGCCTTACAAGATCGATATAGGAGATGGCCAGACCATCCGGCAGGATCATGTCTTTCACAGGCATATCGGCTATTCAGCCAACCTGAAACTCGATGTCAGCCATGCCACCAATACCGTTTCCGCCTATGAGCCCGAAAAGTTCAGGGAAGGTATTCCCGTAGAAGAGTTGCAAAGGGAGATCGACACCTTTAACCGGGAGGAAATAAGTCGGGCGATGGAAGCACTCTTCACCAGGTCCCTTCCTGCACATATCAACATCCCATTTGAAGAACCCCTGTACAACACCGTAGACGACCATTGGTTCGACCTGACCGATGTCAGGCAACCTCAGAAGGAGGAGGAGGACCTTGGGGACCTTTCTGTCTATCAGGAAAAATGGAGCAGGGCAGGACGGAAAATGGTGCTGGTCGGGGTGATGCCCGAAGGTACATTGGACTCCCGATGGCTCGAGGAACTGGCGTCAGACCCCTCCGTCCTGATCTTTACGGAGACCACTTCCAACCTCAACCATCCCAACATCATCCCGAGTATTGACAGCATTATTGCGCCTATAGAAAAATCGAACAGGCGGGTGGAAAAATTTCAGGAGCTCCAACCAGACATCCTGCTCACCTTCGGGGGGCTGGTGGTTTCCAAGAAGATCAAGGCCTTCCTGAGAACTTATAAGCCCAAACATCACTGGCATGTACACGAGAACAAGGCATACGACACTTTTTTTGCCCTCGATCGTCATTTCCGTTGCCTGCCTAACACTTTTATGAAATCCTTCGTACAGGGAATAGAAAGAGGCCGGGGAAATTACCAGGAAAATTGGCTCAGGGTCAGGGATCGCTATGTCCAAAAAAGGGAGGAATATCTGAAACAGATCCCCTTTACGGATATGTGGGCCTTCGACAAGGTATTGCGGAGTCTCCCCAAAGGCGTTATGGTACAATTGGCCAATAGTTCTACCGTCCGATACGCACAGCTTTTTGACATGGGCAAACACCAGGCGGTGCACTGCAACAGGGGAACCAGCGGGATAGACGGCAGTACTTCCACGGCGGCAGGTGCGGCGATTCACTTTAAAGAACCCACGGTGCTCATTACGGGGGATCTCAGTTTTTTCTATGATATCAATGGTCTTTGGAATCAATACCTGCGTCCCGATTTCAGGGTTGTCCTGGTCAACAATGGGGGAGGAGGGATCTTTCGGATACTGCCCGGGAAAGAGGATTCTCCTAATTTCAAGACCTATTTCGAAACGTCCCATGACCTGAATGCGAAGTCTGTATGCGAATTGCATGGCCTGCAGTATCGCGTGGCTACAGGCAAAGAAGAACTTATGACAGCCCTCGATGATTTCTTCAAACCTTCAGACCGTCCTGTGGTGCTGGAAATAAAGACCCCGGCCGAATTAAACGACAGGATTTTGCTCTCCTATTTCGATTTTCTATCTTGAACCCTCAACAAAAACAGAATACCCCTGCTATGGCCAACAAACGAGACGAACTGATTGAGAAATACGCCGAGGCGATCCGGACGAAATTCGGGGAGGAACCGGACATGGTCCTGTTAAAAAAGGTAACCGTAGGCCTGGGGCCTTCCATTTACAACCGGGATTCCGCCAATGTCTCCAGTTCGGATGAAAAAGAACTGGCTAGGGTTAAAGATAATTTCCTGATCGGAAAACTGGGCCTTCCCGGGTCAGAAGACCTGGACCGCGCAATCCTGGAGATCATGGAAAGATACGGGGCCTCGGAGCGGACCAAATACCGGGCGGTGGTCTATTACCTCCTCACCCGGAAATTCGGACGGGAGGAGGTCTACAATTGACCTTTTGCTGCAGGTAAACAAACTGCTGATTGCAGGAATTCCTTCAAACATTAATAATACCATCCCTTATGATAGAATTGGGAAATTACAACAAGCTTAGCATTCTGAGAAGTACCAGTGTAGGTTTGTTCCTGGGCGACGAGGATGTGGACGACCTGTTACTACCTTCAAAATATGTTCCTGAGGATTTTGAGATCGGCCAGGAGATAGAAGTGTTCTGTTATCTCGACCATGAGGAACGGCCGGTGGCCACTACCATAAGACCTTTTATTAAACGCAATAGTTTTGCATATCTCCGGGTTGCCGAAGTGAATGAGATCGGTGCGTTCATGGACTGGGGACTGGAAAAGCACCTCCTGGTCCCATACCGGGAACAGGGCACTAAACTGGAAGCCGGCAAGTGGGAGGTGGTACACTGTTATCTTGATGAAAAGTCATTCCGCCTAGTGGGGTCCACCAGGTTGTCTAAATTCCTGGATAACGAATCTGTGGAACTCAAACCCAACGAGGAAGTCAGCTTGCTGGTCTACAGGCGTTCGGACCTGGGATGGGATGTGGTCGTGAATGACCGTCACAGGGGAATGGTCTTTCACAGTGATGTTTTTATGAAAATTTCAGTGGGGGATACTTTAAAAGGGTACGTTAAACAGGTACGTCCGGACAAGAAGCTGGACATTGTCCTGCAGCCAATGGGCGCGAAAGCCCTAGAACCGGCCGCAGAACAGATCTTCCAAAGGCTGCGGGAAGAGGGTGGCTTCCTCAGTCTCAGCGATGCCTCCACCCCGGAGGAGATAAGGGCCTGGTTCCCTATGAGCAAAAAGACCTTCAAGAAGGCCGTGGGCACACTTTACAAGGCAAGAAAGATAGAGCTTTCAGGCGAAGGGATCAGGATGGTGGAATAGGCCGTTGGCCCGGTATGGCGACGCTTGTATTTCCATCGCGGTTAGTGATTGCATTTTATTGTCTAATTCAGGACCATTATTTTTTTGATTCTTAGCTTTTTGGTTATATTTATCTCCCACTTTTAAAACCCGGAATCGTATGCCATTTATTGAGGAGAGCGACCTGCTGGAATTGCACAAGGATATCGACAAGGCCCAGATCATAAACGAGCGACTTTTAGATCAGATCAAATACAAGAACAAGGAACTGAAGCGGAGCAAGATACAGAGGAATGTCTTCGCGGGGGTTACTGTGCTCTTCCTGATCGCTACCCTGGCCATCACTTCTTTTACGGCGGGTTGGAGCACCTCCAATTCTGAGGTGGCCAAGAACAGTTTTTCCGTACCCCTGGATAGCCTCGAAAGCTTTAAGGACAGGATAGACAACCTCAAAAAAGAGAATGAGGAACTAAGCCTGGTAAAGGAATTCTACCTCGCCAAGAACTTTCTGGAGAAAGAGACCATCTATTCAGTTCAGATCAAGTCCTTTGTAGAAAACAACCTCACCCTTTCCTCTAAATCTCTTAACAATACGATGTTCGTGAAGACGAACCCTTTCTATTCGTATTCCCTGGGTAATTTCGAGACCCTGGAGGAAGCCCAGAAATTCAGAAAACAACTGGTGACTCTCGGTTTTGAAGACGCTTTTGTGGCTTCTTACAAGGACGGGAAACGACTGAAGATAGAACCTGCCAATTAGCGTAATTGAAAGCGAAAGCCTGGGTAAGTGCAGCACGTCTAAGGACCTTGCCTCTATCGGTTTCCGGCATCCTGGTCGGGTCGGGCATGGCTTCCATCCACGGTAAATCCGATCTCTTTGTTTTTGCGCTCGCCCTGTTGACCACCCTGGGTCTGCAGATCATCTCCAATCTGGCCAACGACTACGGTGACGGCATTAAAGGAACAGACAACGATGAGCGGATCGGCCCTAAACGGGCCATGCAGAGTGGAGCCCTTTCCGCATCAGAGCTCAAGTCGGGAATCTTGATCTCCGTGCTGATTACGCTGGTTTTTATGGGGTTTTTACTCTATGCCGCATTTGACGGCTATCCTGAATACTTTTTGCTATTTACTGCGCTAGGCGCCATCGCGGTTTGGGCTGCCATACGTTACACGGTGGG
This sequence comes from Muriicola jejuensis, assembly GCF_010671595.1. Classification (GTDB taxonomy): domain Bacteria; phylum Bacteroidota; class Bacteroidia; order Flavobacteriales; family Flavobacteriaceae; genus Muriicola; species Muriicola jejuensis. The sequence goes on from NZ_JAABOP010000003.1 coordinate 111,731, forward strand.
AGATTCAGCCTATGGATACAAAGGCCTGGGCGATCTTTTTGTCTTTTGCTTCTTTGGGTTGTTGGCCGTCCTGGGCACCCTTTTCCTGTTCACCAAAGACCTGATGGCAGCGGATGTCCTTCCCGCCATGACCATCGGTTTTCTGAGTACAGCAGTTCTCAACCTGAACAATATGAGGGATATCACTTCCGATAAGAAGGCCGGAAAAAATACCCTGGCGGTGAAACTGGGCATAGAAAATGCGAAGGTGTACCACTACCTCCTCCTTTTACTTTCCCTGATCTGTTTGACAGCCTTTCTATTGATCCACGGAGAGCAATGGTATCAATTCACATGTCTTCTGGCTTACGTACCGCTTGCCCTTCACGCGATTAAAGTACGGGGAATACACTCGCCCGAAATGTTCGACCCGGAGCTCAAGAAGGTGGCTCTAAGCACCTTTGGACTGGCGGTATTCTTTTATCTCGGGTTTAATATTTTTTTGTAAATTTGAATACCATAACCGCTGTAAACCCCATACATTTTGGAAGAGCCCATCAAGATCCTTATTGTAGAAGATAATGTGATCATCGCGGACGATATGCAGTCCATGCTGGAAGAAATTGGTTACGAGATCGTCGACAATGTGATCGTTTACGAGCAAGCCGAAGAAGTCCTCAAGAACAATCATGTAGACCTCGTACTGATCGATATAATCCTGGCATCAGACAAAACGGGGATCGACCTCGGGAAACACATTCGCGAGAATTACAACATCCCGTTTATCTTCGTAACCTCCAACTCTGACAGGGCAACCGTAGAGAACGCCAAAACAGTAAAGCCCAACGGATATCTTGTCAAACCTTTTGAGCAGCAAGATCTGTATACTTCTATAGAGATAGCGCTGTCCAATTATGATTATTCGGAAAAGAAAGGGGAGCATTCAGAAGAGGATACCTCGGACAAAGTGGTTTCCAATTCCGTTCTTAAAGATTCCATCTTCGTTAAGAAACAACACCTGTATTACCGAATCCAGTTCGAGGATATCCGATTTATCAAAGCAGATAACGTATACCTGGAGGTCAATACAGTGGACAAGAAATTCCTGGTGAGGTCTCCTCTGAAGGATTACCTGGAAAAATTGCCAAAGAATAAATTCTACAGGGCGCACAAGTCCTATATCGTAAACGTGGACCATATCGATGCCATCAATTCCAAGGATATCATGATCAACAATACACTGATCCCAATCTCCAAGGAATTCAAGGAATTCATCATCTCCGCGATGAACTCATAAGACTTTCATCCTCTTTTTCAGCCATTTTGACGAACCCGACAGTGATGATATCGAGGTTCACAACAACTTATAGAGCTTTGACAACATTCTTTCTGTCCCGTAGAGGGAAATGAGGTAATTTGGTGTGAAAATCAGGAATTACCTTTTTTTCATTTTCATATAGTGTTCTCGTAAAAGGGTCCGATCAGAAATGACGGACCCTTTTTTTTTTGGAATGTTTCGGATCATTACCCGCCTACCATAGTCCGAGGTCCCCTTACATACCCCATATGCCTTTTCACAACATCCCGGGGTGGTTTCACAACAAATTGAAAAGGTCGCTGAAAGATAAGTGTACTTTTAGGCTGTTCTAGGAAAATCCCAAATCTTACCTTTCTTAGACGATCCTTAAGCTATGCTGCAACGCATGGCTTTTTTTATGACGGATACACAAAAGAACACTATTACTAAAAATAAACGCTTTCAGCCACTCTTCAATTCCCGGCTCGGGGTACTGTCTTTAGTACCTCCAAGTGGCGATGACCACACAAACCCCTTTGTTTACAACAAATATTTATACAGACCGTTAATTAATGGTAATTTTGATAGGCGGTTTTCAGGAGGTAAATCGCCCAAATTACAACCTGTTCAAAAGACTTCTCACGGAGCGTGATATGGCGAAAAAGCTAAGCATCTTTTTTATCTTCTTGCTTGTCATGGTATCCTCTATGGGGTACACCCAGGACCTGGAACCCATAGACAACGATGCCCTGGTCAAGTTCGAGGAAGCCGGATCGGTTTCGGACAGGTTCAGCCTGTTCTTCGAGACCGTTAACCGCTATAATACACACTCTGCCTATGACTGGCTGGATGCAGTGGACCGTTACATAAAAAACTCCGAAATGGGGGGTGATTCCCTGGCTTTAAAGAAGTACAGGCTGATCAAATCCCAGATCTACTATGACATTGGCGATTACGACAAGAGTATTGCCGAGGCCACTAAGATCTACAGCGAAAAACACAAGCTGGATATTTCTACCACCGAATTGCTTCTAAACTTGATGGATGCCAACTATTCGCGTCTGGAACTTTATGACAAGCAGGTCGAGATCAGGAAACAAAAGAGGGAACTCGGACTCAAAGACAAGATCTCCTTTTACGATATCTATTCCAACCTGGGGCTTCACCGCCAGGCTATGAAGGAGTACATCTACGAGAAAAAGAACACCATTGAGGAGAACGATTATTACGGATGGGCAGATTACCACAATTCTATCGGTAAATATTTATTACTCGACAAATCCACTTCCACGGCCCTTTCGAATTTCTCCAAAGCCAATGGCTTTATCAACGTCTACCTCAATGATATGGTGACGGTAAAGACTGAAAGTGAGATCATCAGGGCGAATATGCTCAAGGGGATCATAGAGGGCAACATAGGGAAGTGCTACGCCCAGATGGGACAGTTCGAAAAGGCCATACCCTACCTGGAGACCAGTATCGCGACCATAGAGGAAAACAATATTGGCAGGACCTCTGACGACGTTAATGAGAACGTTCTCGTACTCGCCGAGTGCCATCTAAGGATGGACCGCCTGAAAGTGGCCAAGGAGTATCTGGATCTCGACCTGGAACTTTCGAAGACCCAACAGATCATCAAAAAGAACAGGCTGTTCGCTGCTTATTATGACCGACAAGGGAATTACGAGAGGCTTGCTGAATACCTCAAGCGGAATATGCGTATACAGGATTCCCTCGAGGCCAATGAATCGGCCATTAAAAGGCAGCAATTGGCTTCTATCATCTCGGAGGAGATCGTGGAGGATTCCCGCAGGAAGATCAACCAGCAAAACCTCGAGATGGAACAGAAAAAGAGCGAGATCGCCGCTATGGATGAACGCAGTAATCTGATCTTCATCTCCCTGATCTTCACCCTCCTCGGTTTTGCCGGACTGGTCTTTGCGTATCTGAAAAGTATCAAGAACCAGCGGTTGATTGCCGAACAAAAACACATCATTGAGAACGCGCTGGTAGAAAAGGACTCCCTCCTGAAAGAGATCCACCACAGGGTGAAGAACAACCTTCAGATGGTATCCAGTCTGCTGAGCCTTCAGACCAAGAACACTCGAAGCAAGGCCGCTATTGAAGCCCTGGAGGAAGGAAAGAGCAGGGTAAAGGCCATGGCGCTGATCCATCAGAAACTCTATCAGAACGACGACCTCTCGGTCATCGAGATGCAGGGCTATATCGAAAGCCTTATCAACAGTGTACAATCCGTCTTTAAGAAGGGAGGGCACAATATCAATATCACCATAGATGCCGAAGGGGTGGAACTCGACATAGACCGGGCCATACCCTTTGGCCTGATCCTGAACGAACTGGTGTCCAATTCCTTTAAATACGCCTTTCCGGATGACAGTGAGAACGGCAAGATCTATATCCACCTGCGTAAGAATGGGGAACAGGGATATTTTGAGTATACCGACAATGGGGTCGGACTACCGGAAGATTCCGAGGACAGGGCCAACTCCTCTATGGGGATCCGACTTATGAACCGCCTGGTCAACCAGCTTCAGTCTACTTTAAATATCGATAAAACCACAGAAGGGGTTCGATTTTGGTTCAATTTTAAATAAATTAGGACCTCTAAATCGAATTGTATGGAAATCACCTTCCTGGGACATGCCACCCTGTCCATAAAACTGGCAGAACACACCCTCCTCGTAGATCCTTTTATCACGGGTAACCCTATGGTCAAGGATACCATCTCCCTCAAGGGGCTGAAACCCGATTATATCCTGCTGACGCATGCGCATCAGGACCACGTACTCGATGTGGAAGAGATCGCAAAACAATGCAAGCCCAAGATCATCAGCAATTACGAGATCGCCATGTATTTCCAGGAAAAAGGGTGTGAAGTACACCCTATGAACCACGGGGGTAGCTGGACCTTTTCCTTCGGTACTTTAAAGTACGTTCAGGCCGTACACACCTCTTCCTTTGCGGACGGTACCTATGGGGGGCAACCCGGTGGTTTTATTATCAGCGCAGAAGGAAAGAACGTATATATCGCCGGGGATACGGCCCTCACCATGGATATGAAGCTCATCCCCATGCAATTCAAACTGGACCTTGCCGTGCTTCCCATTGGGGACAATTTCACCATGGGCATCGATGATGCTGTCCGGGCTTCAGACTTTGTGGAGTGCGATAAAGTGCTGGGGTACCATTATGACACCTTCGGATATATTGAGATCGATCACAAGGTGGCCCAGGAGACCTTTGAGAATGCGGGAAAAAAATTGCACCTTTTGGGGATAGGGGAGACCCTGAAACTCTGATCAGACCACCCTGCTCCTGAGGACCACCCGGAGGAGAAGCCTCGGAAAAAACCGCTTGAGGTAGACACCCGAAACCTCCTTCCCTCCGATGTATGCCTCAAATTTCTGCTTTTCTATCGCCTTAATCATCTTCCGGGCGAAAACATCCGGCGACATGCCTTCAGCGGTGGCCGTGTCATTGAGACCCTGAGAACTGCCATCGCCGGTTAGGGCGTTATAGGCAACTCGCGTCCTTACAAAGCCAGGACAGATCAGGGTGACCTTTATCCCGTCTTTTTCATGTTCCATCCTCAGCACATCGAAGAAACCGTGGAGGGCGTGTTTGGCAGCGCAATACCCTGATCGGAGCGGACTGCCGAAACGGCCCATCAGACTGGTCACCGTTATGAAATGACCGCCACCCTGAGCGATAAAATGAGGCAGAAGCGCTTTGGTAAGGGCCAGGGTTCCCAGGTAATTTACTTCCATAAGTTCCCGGTAGACCTCCAGGGTGGTGTCGGCAATGAGGGAACGCTGGCTCACCCCGGCGTTGTTGATCAGCATATCGATAGGTCCGCTCATCTCTATGGCCCTGGCCACCAGCTCCTCCATCATTCCTGAGTCGCCCAGGTCCATCGGAAGGACCATCACCTTAGAAAGTGGGTTGCAGGCCTTTTTGACCCGCAACAGTTCTGCCTCATTCCTGGAGGATAGGATCAGGGTATTCCCGGACTCGCTCAATGCATAGGCGAGGGCTTCCCCTATTCCGGAAGATGCCCCCGTGATCCAAATCACCTTGTCTTTAATCCTCATGATTATGATCTTTATAAGAGTCAAAATATAGCTAAATTTGCAGCATTTCCTTATGAAGGCATCCTTTAAAAAACACGTTCTCCAGTTCATCAGCCCCGGTGGCACTTCCAGGGGTATCCTTACCACTAAGGAGACCTGGTTCCTTGTGTTGAGGGATGGGAATAAGACAGGCATTGGGGAATGCGGAATGTTCAGGGGTTTGAGCTATGACGACGTGCCCGACTACGAGCAGAGGCTACAGTGGGCATGCCTTCACATCGGAAAGGGACTCGACTTCCTGCTCGGGGAACTCCGGGACTATCCCAGTATACAATTTGGGCTGGAACAGGCATTCAGGTCGCTGGAAGCAGAGTATCCCTTTCTCCTGTACCCTTCAGCCTTCACGGATGCGGTGGAACCGATCCCAATCAATGGCCTGATTTGGATGGGTAACCGAGAGTCTATGGAGGAACAGCTCAGGCAAAAAGTGGCCATGGGTTTTCACTGTCTGAAACTCAAGATCGGGGCCATCGATTTCAACACAGAGCTCGACATACTGAGGGGGATACGGGCAGATTATTCAAAGGATGAGATCGAATTGAGGGTTGACGCCAATGGTGCCTTCGGCCCGGAAGACGCTTTCCGGAAACTGGAACAACTGGCAACCCTCGATATTCATTCTATTGAACAGCCGGTAAAACCCGGGCAATACCAACTTATGAAGTCGCTTTGTGAGGCGGGCCTGGTAGACATCGCCCTGGATGAAGAACTCATCGGACTAACTGCTGAAACAAAAAAGAGGGAATTGCTACAGATAGTAAAGCCGCATTACCTTATCTTGAAGCCCAGCCTGGTGGGAGGATTTCGCGGAAGCCGGGAATGGATTACCTTAGCCAGGGAGTTCGAGATAGGGTGGTGGGTCACCAGTGCACTGGAGAGCAACATCGGCCTCAATGCCATCGCACAGTGGACCTTTACCCTTCAAAATCCCATGCCCCAGGGCCTTGGTACGGGGCAATTGTTCTCCAACAATGTGGAGAGCCCCCTGGAGGTCACCTATGGCGAGCTTTGGTACAGGAAGGACAAGACCTGGAAAACGAATTTTATTTGAAAGACATGTATATAGAACAAGGATACAAAGGGAGTTATGCCCAATGGAAGTTTTGGATTCTCCCACTTGGATTTATCGCCTTTATGGTGATGAATTATATTTCCATCATTTACTCCCCCGTAAGTGTGGACCAGATGATGGCAGGCCTGATCGAGCAATTAGGCTCCAACCTGGTACTCATCCTCTTGCTTTCCCCACTGGCTTTAGGTCTCTTCTTTCTGCTGGGATGGGTAAAATTAGTGCAACAGCAACCTTTAACGGCCTTTACGACTTCGCGCAGGAAAGTGGACTGGAACCGGATTTGGTTCGCCTTTTTCCTATGGGGAGGAATCACGGTGCTGCTGACGATGACAGATGTCTATTTTTCCCCGGAAGATTACAGGTGGAACTTCCAACTGGTTCCCTTTTTAAAGCTGGCAGCCATCGTCATATTGCTCATGCCCTTGCAGACAAGTTTCGAAGAATACATGTTCCGCGGTCATATGTTGCAAGGCGTGGGACTACTGGTTCGCAATCGCTGGTTTCCTCTCATTCTGACCTCCGTGCTTTTCGGGCTAATGCACCTGGGGAACCCTGAAGTAGACAAACTGGGGCCGGGGGTCATGATCTTTTACATAGGTACCGGACTTTTTCTGGGGATCACCACCCTTATGGATGAAGGCCTGGAGCTCGCTCTCGGTTTCCACGCTGCCAACAACCTCTTTGGAGCTCTCCTGCTCACCTCCGATTGGTCAGCATTTCAGGTAGATTCCATTTACAAGGATGTGTCAGAACCCACCCTGGGATGGAATATCCTGCTGCCTGTTCTTATTCTCTTTCCCCTGTTATTGTTGTTCTTTGCAAAAAAGTATGGCTGGAAAGACTGGAGGGATAAATTGACAGGAAAAGTTATGTCCAAAGAGGAATTCCTAGAAAATCAAACCCATGCAGAGACACTTTAACGATATACATCCTCACTTCAAATTGCAGGGATTTCACTATTCCCTTCACGAACTCAACGACGTGGCTTACAGCCTTATCAAGGAAGGTGACAGGGAGGAGAGGCTTATAGGCGATTTCCTGATGGACTGGATCTCACCTCGGGAAGAAATCGTGGTAAAAACATCGGGTTCTACCGGCAGGCCTAAGTCGATCTCCCTGAAAAAACAGGCCATGGTGAATTCTGCTCTGGCAACGGGTTCCTATTTCGGGATACGTGAGAGATCTACGGCCCTTCTGTGTTTGTCTGCAGATCATATAGCCGCAAAGATGATGCTGGTCAGGGCCATGGTCCTTGGATTATCCCTGGACACGGTGACCCCTTCCTCCGCACCTCTTGCAGGAATCAGTAAACAGTACGATCTGTGTTCCATGGTCCCCCTGCAGCTCGAGAAATCGATCAGGCATCTTTCAAAAATTGGGACCATACTTGTTGGCGGGGCTCCCATCCCCGGTAAACTCAGAGACAGGCTGAAAGGTCTGGAGACGCGGATTTATGAGACCTACGGAATGACGGAGACCTGTTCACACATAGCCGTGCGCTTCGTAGACGGAGAAAAACCTCAGGCACAGCAAGGCATGTCCGAACATTTCCACACCCTGCCGGGAATAACCGTCTCCTCCGACGATCGCGGTTGCCTGCAGATCCATGCTCCAGAACTCGGGCTGGATAACCTGAAGACCAATGACCTGGTCAGCCTGGTCTCAGAAACGGAATTCGACTGGCTTGGAAGGTGGGACAATATGATCAATTCTGGGGGAGTTAAGCTCATTCCGGAACAGATTGAGGAAAAACTGAGAACTGTAATCTCAGGCAGGTTTATCATTAGTTCTAAACCGGATGATACCCTTGGGGAGAAACTGATCCTGGTGCTGGAGGGGGAGGGCAGGACCTCAGACCTGCTGGATAAGATATCTGGGATGAGAAAACTGGAAAAGTATGAGAAGCCCAAAGAGGTTTACTACCTGAATCATTTTCCACAATCTAAATCAGGGAAAGTTAAACGAGATGCCATCCGAAAGGAAATACTCCAATAGACTGCGACATTCACTTCTATGAAAAAAGTGCGGCAACCAAAGAAACAGGCTCTGATTACATTTAATTATTATCAATTTAAATATAATATCACGTGGATTTCTCAAACTCTTCTCTCTTCAAATGTTTAATTAAGGGATATGGAATGGTATTCTTTATCTCTTTAGCAGCCGGTCTTTCTTCTGCTTTTGGACAACATATTCTGCCCGAAAAAGAAAGAGCGGCCGTAGTCGATCAGATCCTTGACGAGCGATTCAATACCGTGTTACCCGGCCTGATGGACAAGACGGGAATCGACATGTGGATCCTGATTTCGAGGGAGTACAACGAGGACCCGGTGCTGAAAACCATGTTGCCGGCTACCTGGCTCAATGCAAGGCGGAGGACCATCCTCGTATTCTACAGGGACCAGCAGAACAACCGCATTGAAAAACTGGCGGTAGCCCGCTATAATGTGGGCAAAAACATCGTCTCGGCCTGGGATAAGGAGCAGGAACCCGACCAATGGAAACGGCTGATGGAGATCATTCAATCCAGGGACCCCCAACGAATCGGGCTCAATTTCTCCAAAGATCACAACATCGCAGACGGCCTGGATAAAACGGACCATGACGAATTTATGGCCTACCTCCCCAAATCCTATCACAAAAGGGTGGTCTCCGCCGAACAATTGGCTGTGGCATGGATAGAGACCAGGACCGAACGGGAAATGGTCATATATTCCCAGTTAGTCAGTATTACCCACGAGATCATCGCTGAAGCATTTTCGGAAAAGGTCATCACCCCTGGAATCACCACCACCTCAGACGTGGAATGGTGGATGCGGCAAAAGGTCACGGACCTGGGTCTGGAGACCTGGTTTCACCCCACGGTCGATATTCAACGCTCTGAAGAAGCCCTGGTGGGGCATCTCTATTCCTTTTCAGGCAGGCCGGAGGATATGTTGATCCTGCCCGGGGATCTTCTCCACTGCGATTTCGGGATCACCTACCTAAGGCTCAACACGGACTGCCAGGAACTGGCATATGTCTTAAAACCCGGGGAAACAACTGCTCCTGAATTTCTCCTCGATGCCCTTCGGGAGGGCAACCGGGTGCAGGACCATCTCACAGAGAATATGAAAGCGGGCCTTAGCGGGAACGAGATCCTTTCCAGGGCGCTGGAAGCCGGAAGGGCAGAAGGGTTAAGGCCGGCCATTTACACCCACCCCCTTGGGATGTACGGGCATTCGGCCGGTACCACGATCGGGATGTGGGACTCCCAGGGCGGTGTTATGAAGGACGATGGGGAGAATTACCCCCTGAACCCCTATACGGTCTACGCCATCGAACTCAATACGACGGTCTATCTCCCTCAATGGAAGCGGGATATCAGGATCATGCTGGAGGAAGCCGGATTTTACGGGAAGGACGGCTTCAGATATGTAAACGGAAGACAAACCGAATTACTACTTATTCCAAGACCTTTAACTCATCAGGGCCAGTGATATGAAAAAGATCCCGTTTAAGCTCCTCTTTTGTATTCTCTGCGGTTTGTCAATCTCCGCTCAGGAGGATGTCAACAGAAATACGACCATTTTCTGGGACGTTTCCATTTCCATGAAGGACAGGGACCTGGAAAAGGACCTATCCATACTCGACAAGGTCTTCCAGAGGACACCGGATCAGGAGATACAACTCGTATTATTCAACATCGATGCCCTGGAAAGGTCCTATTCGATTAAAGGAGGCCAATGGGAAGCCCTGAAAAAAGATTTGGAATCTGTGCGCTATGATGGGGCCAACGACTACTCTCTTCTTAAAGGCCTGGCAAAGCACCCCAATATCTATCTCTTCACAGACGGAAACAGAATTTATGAGAGTGATTTTCCCGATCTGCCTGCCAAAAGTTTTTTGATCAACAGTTCTCCCTTCCGGGACGAGGAATTCCTCAAAAGGACCGCTTTGATCAACCGGTACCGCCTCATGGATTTTGCGGCTATTTTACCGGAGAATATCGGCAGCCTTAAAAATACCAGGACAGCAGAAAAGAATGTGGTCAAAGGGAAGGTGTATATTGACAACGTGCCTGTACCCGACGTGGTGATCGCCGTAAAAGGGGAGGCCGGAGGTGTCAGGACCGTGCTGGACGGCAGCTTTTCCATTGAAGCCCGACCAGGGGACAGCCTTCTCGTAAGCAGCCGCAGCCGGAATACCTACAGGTACGTTCCTGTAGAGGAAGGTACGCAAATGAATATTTTTCTGGATGCGAACGTGGTCAGCCTGGAGGAGGTGGTCCTGGTAGAAAAAAGACAGGAGGAAGCAGTTGAGACCATCACCGGTTACGGCAAAGAAAACTCTGAGAAAATCGGGTACGCGGTCCAGTCCATTGACGACAAATCCATCACGCCTATACAGACCAATGTTTCCCAGTCTGTTCTGAACAAATTCTCCAACGTAAATCTGGGAAATACGGACGATCTCAGTAAGGCGACCATGCGATCCAATACCTCCATTCTGGGCAATAATTACAGCCTGGTGGTCATTGACGGGGTGCCCCAGCGCCAATCGGATTCCTCCCAGGGCGCTTCCTCTTCCAGTCAGGCCGTTTTTGATTACATCAACCCAGATAATATCGCCTCTATTTCCGTCCTAAAAGGGTATGCCGCCACCAACCGCTACGGAAGCCTGGGTGCCAACGGGGTGATCCTCATCACCTCCAAAAGCGCCGCAGCCGCAAAAACCTCTGGTGAACCGGTGGACCTGGCCAGGCTCAGGGACAATGTCTACACCGGGAAAGATCAGCAAGCCCAAGGTACAAAATCAGAATTGCTGAAGATTTTGGAACTTTCCGGCAACAAAGAAAAAGCCTATGAGGAATATATCAGGTTGAGATCCGACTCGGATGTTGGGGTCGGATTCTTTCTCGATGCCTACGACTATTTCAAAAAAGACGATCCCGAAAAGGCGGGCGTGATCGCCTCCGGGATCCTGGAGTTATTTCCCAAAGACATCAATGCCCTGAAAGCAGTATCCCTGGCCCTGTCAGGTGTCAATAAATACCGGGATGTGATCCGCATCAATGAGGAGATCCTGGAGATCGATAACAAACAAGCGCAAGCATATCTAGACATCGCTCTTGCCCGGAAGGGGATGGGGGAATACCAACAGGCCTTGCAAGATCTCCTCGCCCTTCGAAATAACACCATCACCCCTCCCGTAAGTACCGGTAGCGTTTCTAAAACCGTGCTCAGAGAGATCAAAAACCTCGTATTTCTTCACAAAGGGGCATTAAATACCTCAGTTTTGCCCCCTGAACTTCTGAACAATCTTAAATACGATGTGCGACTGGTCTTTGAGTGGAATGATCCTCAGGCGGAGTTCGACCTGCAGTTCGTCAACCCGCAAAACCGTTACTTCAACTGGGAACACAATACCCTGAGTGCCACGGAAAGGATGAAGGACGAGATCCTCAACGGGTACAGTTCTGAGGAATTCGAGTTCTACGGGGAAGGTGTACAGGGAAAGTGGATATTGAACGCGACCTATCTGGGGCATGTCGATATCACCAACCAGGTGCCTCTGGTCCTGAAATGTACCCTTTACCAGAATTTTGGATATCCGGATCAGACTTCCAAAGAGATCGTACTTTCTTTCTCAGCCCCGAATGAGACCAAAACCATTGCAGAAGTCCTGGTGGATTAAATCGGAAAATTTCGTATTTTTAGGATATCTGAGGTCTTGTATTTGACAGGACCTGAGGTAAATGCTATAAAAAAAACGCTATGATAAAGAAAGTATGTATTCTGCTGATCCTGTGTGGTTCCTTCTACCTGAATGCACAGGAAAAACAAATTACCATCAGAGGCAAGGTATCTGCTATGGATGCTGCCCTGGTCAGCGCTGAGGTCACTTCCGGCAAGACCGGTGAAACCGTTAAAACGGACCGCAACGGGAAGTACGAACTGCGGACCTCCCCGGGTGATATCGTTACCTTTTCCTATCCGGGCCTATCCGATATGGAGATCATCGTTGAAGATGTAAGTTCCGTGCTGAACGTCAATTTGAATTCTGCCGTAAACGTACTGGACGAGGTAGTGGTGGAAAAGACCAAAATCAAAAGCCAGGAACAGTTGCGGATGGAGTACAACGTCAACAAAAACCTGATCAATACGGCTTTCGGCATCCTGGACAAGGATATTACCAACTTTTCGGTGAGGATCATCGACAAGACCCAATTGCTGTTTGGTAACCAGGATCTGGCTGCTGCCATCGCCTTTCGTTTTCCCGGGGTCAGGGTGGAAAGGCTGTCTACTAATTTTGGTCAGCCTGTCATCTATCTCAGGGGTGCATCTCAAGGGTTGTTTCCGGCCATTTATGATGTGGACGGTCTGGTCATGAATGAATTCCCGGACTTTATTTTCATTGAGAACGTGGAAAGAATAGGTATTTTAAGCGGTCTGGGACTGGTGAACAAATACGGGGGTAATGCCAACGGAGGGGTGATCGTGATCAATACCAAAGGTGCCAATGCCTATGTGGATCCCAGGACCGGTGGGCCCTTCGACCAGGCTCAGTTGAGAAACAATATCTTCGAGGGCAATGCCCTGAGCAAGGACCAGGTAAGCAAGAATTTCCCTTCCTACCTCCAGGAGTTGTATGCGAGCTCATCTGAAAAAGAGGCCAAGGCCCTGTATGAGAGTCAGTCTGAAAAATACAGAAGTTCCATGTATTATTTCCTGGACGCCTTCGGGTATTTTGCTGCCAAATGGGGCAACACCGACTTTGCGGATGAGATCATCCGGAACAACTGGTACCTTTTCAGGGATAATCCATTGGGCCTGAAGGCACTGGCGTACCTGTACGAGGCAGTGGGAAGAGACGAAAAGGCTCATGAGATCTACAAGGAGGTCTTTATCCTGCGCCCCAATTATGCCCAGTCCTATCGCGACCTTGCACTCAGCTACCGGGAAATAGGTGATATAAGGAAAGCCGCAGCCATATATGCGCGCTATGACTACCTCATAGGCGAAGGTTTTATCAGGGCAGAGGACAAGGATTTCACGCCCCTCATAGAACGGGAGTTCAGCAATTTACTGGAGCTGCACGCCAGGGAATTCACTGGTGCCGACCTGCGGAAAACGAAGTCGCTGAACAGCGATTTTGAAGGAACCCGACTCGTCTTTGAGTGGAACGACAGCGAGGCTGAGTTTCAGCTTCAGTTCGTCAATCCCAAAAACAAGTATTTCAACTGGGAACACAGCCTGCTGGCCGATGCCGACCGTATCCGAGATGAGAAGCTCAAAGGATATTCCTGTCAAGAATACCTCATAGACGGCAGCCTTCCGGGCACCTGGCAGATCAACCTGAAATACCTGGGGAACAAAAGCCTGACCCCCTCTTTTATCAAGGCCACGATCTACCATAATTATGGCACCTCTTCCCAGCGTAAGGAGGTTAAAGTCTTTAAACTGCAGATGAAGGACATAAATCAAGAACTATTTAAGATTCAAAATTCGATGAATTTGACCTCCAACTAGGCAGTCTTGACAAATTTACCATGGACTTTTCCTTTTTGACTTGATATCTTTTGGGGTTTTCTTCCGGTTGACACCTCAGTGAATTCTCCATTTTACCTACGCAAAGTGCTGACGAAAATAGAGGCAGGAAATTGTTAAAAAACACTCAATTTGCTTAAGAGTAACGCGGTTCTTTATTATTTTTAAAAAGGACCTAATTTAAGTTGAGATGAAAAAGTTACTTACAATTGCGCTGCTCCTTGCTTTCGCCTTGGCCCTCCAGGCCCAAAAACAAGTAACCATCCAGGGTAAGGTGACTAACCTCAACAGCCCGTTGGTAAATGCTGAGGTCACTTCAGAAAGGACTGGGGAAACGGTTAAAACGAACAAAGAGGGCAAGTACCTTTTGCAGACCTCCGCCGGGGACCTGGTCACCTTCACCTATCCCGGTCTTTCTGATGTGGAGATTATTGTGGAAGACGTCACCTCTTTTCTGAATGTGGATCTGAATCCTGAAGTTATTCAATTAGATGAAGTGGTACTGAAAAAAATGAGACGGCCTACAGAAGAGCAACTACGGGGGACATATAGGACGAACAAAAATCTGATCTTCACGGCTTTCGGTATGAGGGATAAGGAATCCACTAGTTTTTCCATGAAGATTATAGAGGGTAAAGACCTGCCGTTGGGTAACATTGACTTCGCATATGCCTTACAAGGACGGGTTGCAGGCATGCGTGTAGAAAGAAACGCTGGCATCCCATGTCCCAATATTTATCTAAGAGGAGCCGCAGGAGTCGGATTTCTACCAGCCATCTACGATGTAGATGGATTGATTTTTACTGAACCTCCCTGCTTTATCATGGTAGAAAATATCGAGCGCATAGCGGTAATGAGGGGCCTTGGTCTGGTCAACAGGTATGGTTTTCAAGCCAACGGAGGGGTCATCGTTATCAATACCAAAGGAGGTTCCAGTTTTCTTGGCGTAGAGAATGGAAAGCCCTATGACCAGGCCCTGCTTCGCAACAACATATACGAAGGCAACGCCCTGAGCAAGGACCAGATCAGCAAGAACGTTCCGACCTACCTCAAAGAGCTCTACGCGAGTAGTTCGGAAAGGGAGGCCAGGGAGATCTATGAACGACAGAAAGGGATGTACAGTGGTTCCATGTACTATTTCCTGGATGCCTTTGGATATTTTTCAGCCAAGTGGCGGAACACGGACTTTGCCGATCAGATCATTGAGGAGCACTGGTATATGTTCAAGGAGAATCCGGTAGGCCTTAAGGCTCTTGCATACCTATACGAGGTACTTGGTGAAGAGGAAAAAGCGCATGAGCTCTACAAGGAGGTCTTTATCCTGAGGCCGAATTACGCTCAGTCTTACCGCGACCTGGCGCTGAGCTATTCAGACGTTCGGGATCGCAGAAAGGCAGCGGCCATGTATGCCCGGTATGATTACCTGATTACCGAAGGTTTTATCCGGGCCGAAGACCTCAATTTCACCCCTTTGATGGAACGTGAATTCAGCAACCTGCTGGAACTTCACGCCAGTGAACTTATAGGAACAGACCGGCGGAAGGGCAAATCCCTGAACAGTGATTTTGAGGGTACCCGCCTGGTGTTTGAATGGAATGACAGCGAAGCGGAATTCCAATTGCAGTTCGTCAATCCGCAGAACAAATACTTCAATTGGGAACACAGTCTGCTGGCGGACGGCGACCGCATCCGGGACGAGAAGCTCAAAGGATATTCTTGTGAGGAATACCTCATAGACGGCAGCCTTCCGGGTACCTGGCAGGTCAACCTGAAATACCTCGGAAACAAAAGCCTGACCCCCACGTATCTGAAGGCGACCATTTATTACAATTACGGGACTCCTTCCCAGCGGAAAGAAGTCAAAGTGTTCAAGCTGCAACTCAAGGATGTCTACCAGGAACTGTTCAGCGTGAACAGTTCTCAGGCCGTTGCAGCAGATTAGATGATCGTGCCTAAAATCTGTCTGAACCTTTTATTGGTATGGTTAATCCCTTCGATTCTTCATCCTCAAAATGATTTCAAAGGGGTGGTCCTCGATGCCCAGTCCAGAGAGCCCATACCCTATGTCAATATCGGGGTGATCGGCAAAGGAATTGGAACGGTAAGCGATGAGGCCGGGATGTTCTACCTGGAATGGCTTCCGGAAAAACTCGGACAGGGTGATATGGTTCAGTTTTCATCCCTGGGGTACAGGCCTATCAACATTCCTGTGGCCGATCTCCGAAGTGGGAATGATCACACCCCCAAATATTTTATGACGCCACAAGTGGAGGAACTAAATGAGGTGGTGGTTACCAATGCGGGGATGTTTGAAAGTGAAGAGCTCGTCGGATACGAAAGTGGAGACAGAAGAAATTACGGTTACTGGAAGGACAATATTGCACTGGGGGGAGAACTCGCCACAAAGATCAAAATGCGGAAGGGATTGCGCAGGCTGGACCAATTCACTTTTGAGGTTTTGGGCAATATTTCAGACAGCGTACTCCTGAGGGTTAATTTTTACAAGGCAGACAGCAAACAGGACTTCCCGGGAACCAATATCAACCAAAGTGGAAAGAACATCTTATTCACGGTCACTCAGAATACGTCTAAAGTGATCTTACCTCTCGCAGAATACAATCTATATGTGAGGGATGATTTTGTGGTTAGCCTTGAGCTGGTAAAGGTCTTTGGTGATGGCAAGATTGTACTGATTCTGGCCGCTTCTCAGGACAGATATACCCATTCCTATAAAAAATACGCCAGTAAGGACGAATGGAAGATTTTGAAGAACTCGGCTATGGCTTATCAGGTTAAAACCACTGTTTTTAGGGAGAATCCGACAAGGTCCGAGGTCAAAAGAATAAAAATGAACGAAGAGAGGCCTATTACTTCAGGTTATATTTTCAACGGAATGAACCCTCTACCCGGCGCAGAAATAAAGAATCTAAGTACGGGTTTTGATACTGTCACGAATGAAAAGGGACACTATCAGATCAATGCTGCAAAAGGGGATCTCTTAAAAATTTCAGCCGTGGGCATGAAACCGATCACCATCGAGATTCTGGAAAAGAAATTTGTGAATATTGCGCTGGAAAGATCCTGAAGCGTCTTCTCAAACCTGGAGCACTCCCATATTAAAGGGCTTTTCGATAGGGGCGTGGTTTGCGGCCTGAATGCCCATGGAGATCCATTTGCGGGTATCCATAGGGTCTATAATGGCATCCGTCCACAGTCGAGCCGCAGCGTAATAGGGAGAGATCTGGTCGTCATACCGCTTTTTGATCCGGTCATAGAGTTCTTTCTCTTTTTCCGCTGTGATCTTTTCTCCTTTTTTCTTCAGGGAGGCGGTCTCTATCTGTAAGAGGACCTTGGCAGCGGAATTACCGCTCATCACGGCGAGCTCAGCACTGGGCCAGGCTACGATCAACCTCGGGTCATAGGCCTTGCCGCACATGGCGTAATTACCTGCACCGTAGCTGTTCCCGATGACCACGGTGAACTTTGGCACAACGGAATTACTGACAGCGTTGACCATTTTGGCACCATCCTTAATGATGCCCCCGTGCTCACTTTTGCTCCCTACCATAAAGCCGGTAACGTCCTGCAGAAAAACCAGGGGTATCTTTTTCTGGTTGCAATTGGCAATAAAGCGGGTGGCTTTGTCGGCAGACTCAGAATAAATGACCCCACCGAAACGCATTTCCCCTTTCTTGGTCTTTACCACCTTCCTCTGGTTGGCCACGATGCCTACTGCCCAGCCGTCTATACGCGCATATCCTGTGAGCAGTGTTTTTCCATACCCCTCTTTGTACTGCTCAAATTCCGAATCGTCTACCAGCCGTTTGATGATCTCCAGCATGTCGTATTGGTCCGTTCTCGATTTGGGAAGGATACCAAAAATTTCTTCTGCTTTCTCCTTTGGTGGGACAGATTTGGTTCTATTGTATCCGGCAGACAGGGGTTCACCAATTTTGTCGATCAGGTTTCTGATCGTGTCCAGGGCATCCTGGTCGTCCTTGGCCTTGTAATCAGTAACCCCGCTGATCTCACAGTGGGTGGTGGCCCCGCCCAGAGTTTCATTGTCTATGTCTTCTCCTATGGCCGCTTTTACGAGGTAGCTGCCAGCCAGGAAAATACTCCCGGTCTTTTCGACGATCAGGGCTTCATCGCTCATGATGGGCAGATAGGCCCCTCCGGCTACACAACTACCCATCACTGCGGCGATCTGAGGAATGCCCATACTGCTCATCACCGCATTGTTCCTGAAAATCCGCCCAAAGTGTTCCTTGTCCGGGAAGATCTGTTCCTGCATAGGCAGGTACACCCCGGCACTGTCTACGAGATACACGATGGGTAGGCGATTTTCGATGGCTATTTCCTGGGCCCTGAGGTTTTTCTTTCCAGTGATGGGAAACCAGGCACCTGCTTTGACCGTAGCGTCATTGGCCACAACAATGCACTGCCTTCCCTGGATAGTCCCTATGACCACCACCACACCACCCGAAGGACAGCCTCCGTGCTCTTCATACATATCCAGTCCTGCCAGGGCGCCGATCTCAATTCGTTCCGAACCCTTGTCCAGCAGGTAATCGATGCGCTCCCTGGCAGTCATCTTTCCCTGGGCGTGATGTTTTTCAATCCGGCCTTTACCGCCTCCCAGGGCTATTTTGGCAAGGGTTTTCTTGAGTTCTGATCTTTGTAATTTGTTGTGGTCTTCGTTGATATTGAAGCTTAGATCCATATGAGCCGGCTTGTTTCTTTTGATCGCATAAAGATAAGGAGTTATATTCATTAACTTTGTCAAAAATACCTTGTATATATGGCAAACAGCGTGGGTTGGGGGATCATAGGATTGGGAAATATCGCCCATAAATTCGCCAAAGATCTCTCCCTGGTGCACGATGCGGCGCTGATGGGAGTAGCTTCGAGATCCCTAGTAAAGGCCAAGGCCTTTAAGGAGGAATACAAAGTGCCTTACTCCTTTGATTCATACGAATCACTGCTCCGGTGTGAAGAGGTTGAAGTGGTCTACATCGCCTTACCGCATACCGAGCACCAGGAATGGAGCCTGAAAGCCATGGAAAGCGGCAAGCACGTGCTGTGTGAAAAGCCTGCAGGGATGAACAGGTCCCAGGTGGAAAGTATGATCCAGACCTCGCGCAAGCATAAGGTATTCTTTATGGAAGCCCTCTGGAGTCGGTTTATCCCTTCCATTCAGGAGATCAAGAAAAGCATCGATGCAGGGGAGGTAGGCGAGATTGTCTACCTGCATGCCGACTTTACTTTTTTTGGTTTGGACCGGAATCCGATGGGTCGTTTGCTCAACCCCGCGCTTGGAGGCGGTTCCCTGCTGGACATTGGGATCTATCCGGTATTCCTGGCCTATCTGATCCTGGGCATTCCGGATAGCATCGAGGCCAATGCCAAATTCCTGGAATCGGGCACGGAAGTACAGGTGGCCATGACGTTCTCCTATCCCGGGGCCCATGCCCTGTTGTTCAGTAGTTTGGGTACAAACAGCCCGATGAGAGCGACCATTTCGGGGACCGATGGCACTTTTGTGATCCATCCTCGCTGGCATGAGGCGGAAGGGTTCGCCCTTATTTCGGATGGGGAAAGCGAAGAATTCGACTTCCCAAAGGTAGGGAAGGGCTATACGTATGAGATCGAGGAGGTCCACCGCTGTCTTTCAGAATCCCTCCTGGAGAGCCCGCTCTGGTCGCATCAGAACAGCCTCGACCTGATCGGACTGCTGGACAGGGTGAGGGAGATCACAGGGATCCGATTTCCCTTCGAGTGATAAAGTTCCCGGGATGGAATTCATTTAAGCAGTTTTTACGATATTTGGAGCAACTAAACGAACTCAAATGGGAATGAACAAAAATACCGTCCTTGCATGGGCCACCTTTATCATGATCTTTGTCGGTTGTGGATTGATCGCCCTGGGTGCCTTTCGATATGACGATGTCGCGGGCTGGGGATTTGCATCGGTCGGGATCGGATTTTTTGCAATAGCCTGGGTCTTCAATGCCCTTAAAGGAAGGGTTTAAGGAGACAGTCTTCCTCTCGGAACCCTTAACAAAAATCTCAAAACCTATTTTTTAAAGCATGTCAGACGATAAAAAGGTCATTTTCTCCATGTCTGGGGTGACCAAGACCTATAAAAATGCGAATACTCCGGTACTGAAGAACATCTATCTGAGCTTCTTTTACGGGGCGAAGATCGGTATCCTCGGTCTCAATGGTTCAGGGAAATCAACCCTGTTGAGGATCATAGCAGGGGCCGACAAGAATTACCAGGGAAATGTGGTATTCTCCCCCGGGTATAGGGTGGGATACCTTGAACAGGAACCCCAGCTGGATGAGTCCAAAACGGTCCTAGATGTAGTAAAGGAAGGGGTGGCCGATACAGTGGCTATCCTGGATGAATACAACAAGATCAATGATATGTTCGGCCTGCCTGAGGTATACGAGGATGCAGACAAAATGCAGAAACTCATGGATAAGCAGGCAGCCCTCCAGGATCAGATCGATGCTGCCAATGCGTGGGAACTCGACACCAAGCTGGAGATCGCCATGGACGCGCTCAGGACCCCGGAACCCGACAAGAAGATCAGTGTTCTTTCGGGAGGGGAGAGAAGGAGGGTGGCCCTCTGCAGGCTCCTGTTGCAGGAACCGGATGTGCTTCTGCTGGACGAACCCACCAACCACCTGGATGCCGAATCCGTGCACTGGCTCGAACACCATCTGGCGACCTACAAGGGTACTGTGATCGCTGTAACTCACGACCGGTACTTCCTCGACAATGTGGCTGGATGGATCCTGGAACTGGATAGAGGGGAAGGCATTCCCTGGAAGGGGAACTACAGCAGCTGGCTAGATCAGAAGTCCAAGCGTCTGGCGCAGGAGACCAAACAGGCTTCCAAACGTCAGAAAACCCTGGAACGCGAACTGGAATGGGTCAGACAGGGCGCCAAAGGGCGTCAGACCAAACAAAAGGCCCGTCTGAACAATTACGACAAGTTGCTCAGCCAGGACCAGAAGCAGCTGGATGAGAAACTGGAGATCTACATTCCCAACGGCCCCAGGCTCGGAACCAACGTGATCGAGGCGATCGGGGTTAGCAAGGCCTATGATGGGAAATTGCTGTACGAAGACCTGAATTTTAAATTGCCCCAGGCGGGCATCGTCGGGATCATCGGTCCCAATGGAGCGGGAAAGACCACCATTTTCAAGATGATCATGGGGGAGATCGCCCCGGACAAGGGAGAATTCATAGTTGGGGAAACAGCCAAACTCGCCTACGTAGACCAAAGTCATTCCAATATCAACCCTGACAAGACCATCTGGGAGAATTTCAGCGACGGGCAGGAGCTGATCCTTATGGGAGGCCGTCAGGTAAACTCGAGGGCCTATCTCAGCAGGTTCAACTTCTCCGGAAGTGAACAGAACAAGAAAGTCAGTATGCTTTCCGGAGGTGAAAGGAACCGGCTGCACCTTGCCATGACCCTGAAAGAAGAAGGGAACGTACTCCTGCTGGATGAGCCCACTAACGACCTGGACGTCAACACCCTGAGGGCGCTGGAGGAGGGGCTTGAAAATTTTGCCGGCTGTGCGGTGATCATCTCACACGACCGGTGGTTCCTGGACAGGGTCTGCACCCACATGCTAGCTTTCGAAGGGGATTCACAGGTGTATTTCTTTGAAGGATCCTTCTCGGAGTACGAGGAGAACAAGAAAAAACGCCTGGGCACTGATCTTACTCCCAAGCGTCTTAAATACAAAAAACTGATTCGTTAAGCAGTGTGGTCAGAAGGGATCGGAAGGATACCAGTCTAGCTGTACCACGGTGATATCCGAAGATTTCGAACTCACCAATTCTGCAAATTTTGCAACATCACTCACCTCGGGCCTTCCGCGGTAATGGTATGGGTATACCTGTTTGGGTTTGAATTCAAGCACAGCGTCCGCCGCCCGGTCTACGGTCATGGTATACGGGAGATTCATGCAGACAAATGCCTTATCGATATTCTTCAGCGCCCTCATTTCCGGAATGTCTTCTGTGTCGCCTGAGAAATAAAGCCTTTCCTCTCCCAGGGTGAGCACATAGCCGTTGCCCCGGCCTTTTACGTGAAAATCCCTGGCTTCTTCCCTCAGGTTATACATGGGAATGGCCTCTATCTTTATACCAAGCCGTTCTTTGGTGTCTCCGTTGTTCAATACATCTACCTGAGGGGCAAACACTACAGGCAATTTATCGGCCACGGCCTGAGGGACTATGATCTTTGCGTCGGACGTGTCGAGTGCTTCCAGGGTCTCTGCACTGAAATGGTCTCCGTGAATATCGGTGATCAGAATGAGATCTGGTGAAGGATAGGCGGAAAAGGTCTCAGCCCCGCCAACGGGATCGACATAGAGGGTGACCTCTCCCCATCGGATCACAGCCGTGGCATGCTCTACCGGGTATATCTCAATGGCCTTCGACGGGCTGGTTGTCTCGGATTGGGCAGCTGTTTCAGATTCTGTTGCAGCCATGTCTTTGCCCTTTTCCCCTTCCTTACAGCCCAGAGAAAAAAGAACTGAAAGGCCTATGAATGTAATGTATGTTCTCATGTTATTTATTTTGTTTCTGTTCCGATATTCAATAAAAATAGATAGGAAAGTACCGGAATTCCTAGAGGTTTAACGCCATTTTAATATTGCTTCGGGCATAGGGGGGAGGGTCTTCCATTTCGATCTCCACAAAGCCAAATTTACGGTAAAGGTGAATAGCTGGTGTCAGGATGGTGTTGGAATACAGGTAGAGCCTATGCATTCCTCTTTCTCTCGTATAATCAATGGCGAATCTCAGAAGCTTCTGTCCTATCTGCTGCCCCTGGAATTGCGGCTTTACAGCCATTTTTCCCAGTTCGAAGCACATGTCTTCACCGGGCAGGAGAGAGAAACACCCGGCGATCTCCCCCTTCACTTTCCCAAAAAAGATCTTACCTCCCTGATCGATGATCACTTCCTCTGCCCTGTTGAGTAGGTCTTCGTCCTTGGGCTCCACATAAAAATAACGTTCGAGCCAGGATAGATTCATCTCCCTGAATTCAAAGGCCAGATCAGGGCTGAAATCGATAATGTCGACCTGTATAGGACCGGTTTGTTTCATCCTACTGAATCAGAATGATCAATAACTGCCAAAGAAATTTACAACATATTTTAAACCAAAAAATCTAAAAGCAGACTTTTCCCGTATATAGCATGTAAACACGTTACTAACTAATACACGTTTAAATCTTTACACTATGACTGAAACTAAAAACAATAATGGATTAAAGGTAATCGCCGGTCTGTTGGCTGTGGTACTTTTGGGTACCATCATCTATACCGTAAGTCTTTACCAGGACAAAAAGAAAAGGGAGGGTGAACTTACTGCAGAGAAGGAACTGGTCGTTGAAGACCTGAGGAGCCTTCAATCTGAGTATGACAAGGCCATCCTCGAGAGCAATGCGACCAACGAGGAACTCGTAGAGGCTCGTGACAGGATCGCCAAATACATCGATTCTGTACAGACTATGAAAGCCGATCTTTCCACGCTGAGGCGTTACAGGAATCAGGTTGCTGTCCTGAGACAGGAAAGAGAAGAGCTGTTGAAGCAGGTCGATTCCCTTACCCGTTCCAATACACTGCTCGCCATGCAGCGCGACAGTACTTTCGTAGAGCTGGAAAAACAAGCAGTATTTAATGACTCCCTGGTAGTACAGAACACCCAACTGGCTGAGGCCGTTGAGAGAGGTTCAGCTTTGAATCTTTCTGATTTCAATGTTGATGCCGTAAAAGAGCGTAGCAGTGGCCGTTTGGTCTCTACCCCAAGGGCGAGGAACACCGATAAACTGAAAGTGTGCTTTACCGTTGCTGACAACGTGATCGCCCAGGCCGGAGACAGGCAGTTCCTGATCGAAGTGTTAGACCCACAGGGGAACGTACTTGGAGGTGGAAGCACAAAATCTACCGATGAAGGCGCTTCTGTAACCTATACAAAGGCCACCGAATTCTACTACGAGAACCAGGACCTGGACGTATGTGACTTTATCAACAACCCTGCGGGAGCATTCCAGTCAGGTAATTATATGGTAAATGTTTATGACGACAATCTGAAGCTTCTCGGTACTTCTAAATTCACCCTGAAGTAAGAATTGATCCATATAAATGAAAAGGGCCTTCATGCGAAGGCCCTTTTTTTATGTCAGTCTTTCAGGGAACCGGTCATATCTTCCGGTTTTACCCACTCGTCGTATTCCTCGGCGGTGACATAGCCCAGATTGATCGCTTCTTCCCTCAGGGTCGTACCATTCCTGTGGGCCGTATTGGCAATCTCTGCCGCCTTGTAATACCCGATCTTGGTGTTCAGGGCTGTGACCAGCATAAGGGAATTGTTGAGCAACTGCTTGATCACCTTGTGATTGGGCTCTATCCCCACCGCACAGTGGATGTCAAAACTCACACAGGCATCACCGAGGAGTTCTGCCGATTGGAGGAAATTGCTCGCCATCAGGGGTTTGAAGACGTTTAATTCGTAATGTCCCTGCGCTCCTCCTACCGCTATGGCCACATCATTGCCCATCACCTGAGCACACACCATGGTCAGCGCCTCGCATTGAGTGGGATTCACTTTTCCAGGCATGATGGAACTGCCCGGTTCATTGGCGGGAATGGTGATCTCTCCAATGCCGGATCTCGGCCCGGAGGCCATCATTCGGATATCGTTTGCTATCTTGTTCAGGGAAACCGCCAGTTGTTTCAGGGCCCCATGGCTCTCCACCATCGCATCGTGGGCAGCGAGGGCCTCAAATTTATTGGGTGCGGTCTTAAAGGGCAGGCCTGTAAATTGGGCAATGTACTTGGCTACCAGAACATCATACCCTTTTGGCGTGTTCAGCCCTGTTCCCACCGCTGTTCCGCCCAACGCCAACTCACTGAGGTGGTCCAGGGTGTTCCGCAGAGCTTTCAGGCCGTGATCCAGCTGAGACACATAGCCGGAAAACTCCTGTCCCAGGGTCAGGGGAGTGGCATCCATCAGATGCGTTCTACCGATCTTAACGATCTTTTCGAATTCCTTTGCCTTTTTATCAAGGGTGTCCCTGAGTTGAGTCACTCCGGGGATGGTCACTTTGGATATCTTGGTGTAGGCTGCGATATGCATCCCTGTAGGGAAGGTGTCGTTAGACGACTGGGATTTGTTGACATCATCATTCGCCTGAATGCTTTTCTTTCCATCTCCTACGGTATGTCCTGCGAGTTCATGCGCCCGGTTAGCGATCACCTCATTGACATTCATATTGCTCTGTGTACCGGAACCGGTCTGCCATATCACCAGTGGGAATTGATCGTCGAGTTTTCCTTCCAGGATCTCATCACATACTCTTGAGATAAGGTCTCTTTTCTCCTCTTCGAGGACTCCCAACTCCCAGTTGGCATAAGCCGCGGCTTTCTTCAGGTGTGCAAAGCCATAAACTATATCCAGCGGAATAGAGGCGGGTGGTCCTATCTTAAAATTATTCCTCGAACGCTCGGTCTGTGCCCCCCAGTATTTATCTGCTGGGACCCTGACCTCTCCCATGGTGTCTTTTTCAATCCTGAATTTCATCTCTAAAAGGTTTTAGCCTAACAAAGGTAAGGCTTGGGCCATAAATTCCCTTTTCAATCGGGATAATTTTATGGTCCCGCACTTGCATCTTTTGGGAATTTCCAAGTATCTTTGTGCCGTAAAGCAAAGAATATGTTCGATTTTGATCAATACCTCGGATTTCTCGCCTTCCTCACCATTGTAACCATCGGTTTCTGGTTGATGATCTTCCTCTTGCTTTTTGTGGTACCTTACTGGGTAGGGGGTAACCTGATGGAATTCTTTAAAGAAAAACGCGAAGCCAGAAGGGCCAAGCGCAACTCATAAAAAAAGAAGCCGATTGGCTTCTTTTTTATTTTTCTCCCTTCTCCTGTCTGATCAGGTCCCCTCAAATTCAAAGTCCTCTTCCTGACCGCCCCTTCTGCCGTTGCGGTTCCTGTCATTTTGTTGTTGGTTGAACCGGTAGAGGAAGGAAAGTGTAAACTGCCTTTCCCTCCATTGGAATTCACTGTAGGTAGAAACGGTATTGGTAGTGGTTTCCGTCCTCCTTTTCCGGGAGTTGAACAGGTCACTTACGTTAAAGGACAAGGTGGCTTTGTCCTTGATCACGTCCTTGCTAAAAGCCAGGTTTGTGCTAAGGATGCCTTTGTTGGCATTTTGAGCATCCTTATTCGGCCCGCTGTAAAACAGGTTCGTCTGGAAGTCGATTGCCCCCGGCAGGGGTACCTTGGCGCTGAACCTGGTAAACCAGGTAAAGTTGTCCGCATCGAAATTCTGGGTGATCACCTCGTTTTGAAAATTGGTGTAGGTGTAATCTCCCCTGAGCTGCTGTTGGAACAGGTTGAGGTTCCAGGTGAGCCTCCAGTCGCGCTTGGGTGTATAGGTGGTGGTGAATTCCATCCCATACCGACTGTCGGTAGCCAGGTTGATAGGCGTCCGAACCTGTACAGGAACCAATACGGGATTGCCAGGGTCCTCAGGGTTCTCTATTTCCACAAAATCCCCTGTCTCCTGAGTAATAAATTGAAACACCCCGGTTGATCTGTTGAAGTAGCCCGATGTGGTTAAGGTAAACTTATCCCATCTCTTGAGGTATCCAAGGTCATAGGCATCCGTAAAGGTGGGGTCGAGGTCCGGATTCCCCTGGAAGAGGTTGGTATTACTCGACCTGGAGGGGAAGGGATTGATAAACCGGGTCCTGGGCCGCCTCAATCGCCGGCTGTAACTGATGGTCAGTTGTTCGGTCTCCGAGAATTCATATCCCAGGAACAGGGAAGGGAACCAGTTCACATAGTCCTTGTCGTCTACCTGACGGGTTTCCACCAGTTCAATTCCGATATCCGAAGCCTCCATCCTGAGTCCGCTGAGGACACTGAATTTATTGACCTTGGTCCCAAGCTGTACATAGGCAGCATTTACGTATTCCTTATAGTTGAGTTCATTGCTGAAATCCGGGTTTCGGTCCAAAACGCCGTCCTCCAAAACCCCAAAATCGAAATCGGTGTTGAAATTATTGAAGGTCCCCCGATATCCCATTTCGAACTGGCTCTGATTGTCCTTTCCAAAAGGCAGGACGTAGTCGAACTGCACCAGTTGGTTCACCTGTGTTTCATCATTGATGGTCTGCTCTGTGGGCAGGTTTATGGCTTCACCCAGGATGATCTCATCAATGATGGAGTTCTCGATCTCATTCCCTTTGGAGTATTGGTAATCCATAGTGAACTCATGCCCATCCTTGTCGAAGGTCTTCTTGTAGTTCACAGAATACTGCACATTCTCATCGGTTTGCCCTTCCCGTGTGAACCGGTTTCTCCTGATGGTCGGGTTCCGGGCACCGTCAAAGTTGAAGAAATCGATGTCCACCGTATTTTCTCCATCCGAATTGCGTATTACCAAGGAATTCGTGATGCTGCTGGTCTCACTGAAAAAGTATTCAAATCCTATATTGGTATTGAAGCTGTTGTCCTGCCTCTGATAGTCCCGGATCTCATCCTGGAAACTGACGGTATTCCCGTTTTCATCGAAATTTTCCTGCTCGAACAGGGCATTCCCGGGCGCATCCCTGTAGCGGTAGGTTGTCGTGGTGAAGATGTTGAATTTCTCCCGCCTGAGATTCAGGCTCACCGCCGTCCCGTAATTGTCGGGATAACCCGCAAAGAGGTTGACAGAGCCATTCACTCCGGCCGTCTTGCTCTGTTTCAGGATAATGTTCAGGATCCCTGCGGTACCTTCGGCATCATATCGGGCAGAAGGGTTGGTGATGACTTCGACCCTCTCTATGGATTCCGCAGGCAGTTGCTGTAGTGCTTGCGGACTAAGGCCGGACAGGGCAGAGGGTTTCCCGTTGATCAGGATACGAACGCTTTCATTTCCCCTGAGGCTGATATTTCCCTCCACGTCCACAGTAACGGACGGGACATTATCCAGAACATCGGTTACAGAACCTCCCCTTACGGTAAGATCCTGACCCACATTGTAGACCTTTTTGTCCAAACGCAGTTCCACGGTGGTCCTTTCTCCTACTACCACGACGTCTTCCAGCATCTGGGCATCGATCTCGAGTTCTATCCTGCCAAGGTCCACGGAATTTCTGTAGGTCTGTGCATTGAGTGTAAAGGTCTTGTATGAAAGGTATTCCACACGTACGTTGTACTGGCCGGGCATGGTCTCCACCGAGAATTTACCGTCTATATCCGAGATCCCTCCGGTGACCATTTCAGGCCGCCGTACGCTCTGGAGCACCAGGGTGGCATACTCCAGGGGCTGACCTGTATCTTTGTCAAATACGGTACCGGAGATCGTGATCCGTTGCTGACCTGCTCCGGCTGGGACCTGTGAAAATGACATTAAAAAAGCCATTAGGAATAATGGCAAAACGGTAAATTTTCTCATCTAGGATTTATTCTTTTTCTTCTTCTTTTTCTTTTCTTTCGGTTTTTTACCGCCATTCTCGCGATACTCCTTTAAAGCCAGATATTTGTCTTCCGGCAGGCTGGCCTTTAATTCCTCATCCTGTTTGATATTGATATCCTCGAAGGCTTCTCTTGTCTTGTCGGGTCCCAGGTTCAGGATCTGGACCTCTATCCGCTGCTGTACATATTTGGTGAGGATAGACCTTAAGACCGCCTCTTCAAAGTCTGATAGTTCTATCGCCTCCTGAATTTTTGGCATTTCGGCTTCAACCATCTCCTCAGCGGTCATGGGTTCCGCCTTTTCAGGAGCCTGTTGGGTCTGTGGAGTAATCCTTCTTCTTCCCATGTTCCCGTAACGCGGATCGATTTGGGCTTCCAGTGAGGGGATTAGGAAAATAATAGAAAAGAGTATGGTAAGGAAGTGTTGTTTGGCTCTCATAACTCTGATTCAAATTCAAAAGTAAAGGGAAGGAAATCAGAGTCCGGTTAAATGTTTGTTAAAAGAAAAAAGCTCCTTAAACATTTCAGAAAAGTTTAAGAAACCTTTGGGCGAAAATTGGGAAATAGCGGGTCAGTTGAGGAGTTCGCCAATCTTTTTCGGGGGTCTTCCGATGACCGCTTTACCCTCGAAAGTTACGACAGGCC
This sequence comes from Muriicola jejuensis, assembly GCF_010671595.1. GTDB lineage: Bacteria > Bacteroidota > Bacteroidia > Flavobacteriales > Flavobacteriaceae > Muriicola > Muriicola jejuensis. The sequence continues at coordinate 140,909 of NZ_JAABOP010000003.1, forward strand.
TTTCCATGAGTTTAGGATGTTTGAGCAAAGCGTCTTCAATCATTCGATCGTCTAACTCTTTTCCCTTGTATTCCTCTTTCCAAATAGCCTCCTGTTTCCTGACCAGTGCCATGGGGCTGATATCGAGCATTTTAAGAAGATTCCGCAATTCCTCCCTGGAAAGGGGGTTATCCAGGTAGAGCACTACCTCGTGGGGTTTACCGCTCTCCCGGACCAGGGCCAGTCCTTCCCGTGATTTTCTGCACCTGGGGTTGTGATAGATCTTTACCATGGTTTAACTTTCTTGTTTTTGGCCCATCATCATCAGGTATGCTTTTAGAAAATCGTCCAATTCTCCGTCCATGACCGCATCGACATTCCCGGTTTCTTCCCCGGTCCTTACGTCCTTGACCAGTTTGTAGGGATGCATGACATAATTGCGTATCTGAGATCCCCATTCGATCTTCTTTTTGGAGGATTCGATCTCTGCCCGGGCTTCTTGTTTTTTGCGTAATTCGATCTCGTAAAGCTGGGATTTAAGCATTTTAAGGGCAGTGGCCCTGTTGTCGTGCTGTGACCTGGAATCCGAGCAGGAGATCTGTATTCCTGTGGGTTTGTGGTATAGTTGCACCTTGGTCTCGACCTTGTTTACATTCTGGCCTCCGGCCCCGCTGGACCTGGCCGTGGTGATCTCTATGTCGGCCGGGTTGACCTCTATCTCGATGCTGTCGTCCACAAGGGGATACACATACACGGATGCAAAAGAAGTATGTCTCTTGGCATTGCTGTCGAAGGGGGAGATGCGTACCAGTCGGTGTACCCCGTTCTCACCCTTGAGCCAGCCAAAGGCGAAGTCTCCCTCTATCTCCAGGGTCACCGTCTTGATACCAGCCACGTCTCCTTCCTGATAGTTGAGTTCCTTGACCTTGTACCCGTTCTTTTCGCTCCACATGAGGTACATGCGCATCAGCATGGACGCCCAGTCGCAACTTTCCGTGCCTCCTGCTCCTGCTGTGATCTGAAGCACGGCCGTCATATCATCGCCTTCTTCAGAGAGCATGTTCCTGAATTCCAGTTTTTCAATGGCATCCAGGGCTTTAACGTACTGAGATTCTACTTCGGCTGTATCTATCTCTCCTTCTTTCTGGAACTCCATAAGGACTTCCAGGTCAATGGAAAGGACTTCAGCCTGCTTGAAGTCTGAGACCCATTTTTTCTTGCCCTGTAGCAGGCGCATTTTCTCCTGGGCAACCTGGGGATTATCCCAGAAATCAGGAGCCAGGGTCTTTTCTTCTTCGTTCTCTATTTCTATAAGCTTGGCATCGATGTCAAAGATACCTCCTTAACGCGCCAAGGCGTTCTATAAGATCCTTCTGCTGATCTGTAGTTACCATTTCTCTTGAATTTCGTGTAAAAGTAGCACTCTTTTGAACAGATGCGAATATTTCGAAACAAAATTATTGCTGTTGTTGCCCGAGTACCTGTACGGAGTGAGAGGTAGTGTTACCACCCCTGGAATACAGGATCCCCTTTAAAGGAGCACAATCCGAATAATCCTTCCCGTGGGCAACCTTGATATGGTTCTCGCTGGCAAGGATATTGTTAGTGGGGTCAAAACCGACCCAGCCTACATCCAGTAAATAGGCCTCTGTCCATGCGTGCATCTGGGAATCCCCGAAGTACCCGTTACCCTGGTGGAGATATCCGGAAACGTACCTGCACGGGATACCGAATTGCCTGGCCACTGCGGCAAAGAGATGGGCAAAGTCCTGGCAGACCCCATGCCTGTTTTCGACGATCTCGTCAAGGGTTGTATTCACATGGGTAACCCCCGGCGTATAGAAAATCTTTTCGTATACCCACTGGTTGAGGTCCACAAGGTTCTCAAACACGGTCTTGTCCCCTCGGTATTCAAAGAATTTGGCGTGTTCCTCCAGGAGGGTGGTTAGCGGCGTCTTGCGGAGGAAGGGTTCGTGTTCCACCTTGAAATCAAGGGTCTGATATCGCTTCAGGTCCTCGGGCGGATCCAGAGGAAGGTCGAAATCAAAGGGGTTAACGGCCGTTTTTAGTACCGTAAAACTCGCCTTGAATTCGATGCGTTCGAATTCCGACTTTGCCAGTATTCGCAGGGTCCTGAACCCATAGGCATTGGTCGATTCCTCGTAAGGGAAATCCAGAGAATTCTCAAAATGAGTCGCTGTGACCTTTTGCCCCTCTTCCTCGTGGGGAATGATCAGGAATTGCCACCGCGCTTCCTTAACGGGGTTTTCATACTGGTTTTCAGCGTGATACGTGATCTTATATTCGAGGGACATGTGCGGGTGCCGTCAATGGCGGAATCTAATAGTGGAAGAATTCATTTTCCATTTTGGTGCCAATATCGGCTAAATTCCTCAACATCCCGTCTATAAACTGCTGTATATTCCCTTCGATCTCCTCGATGTACTTATACTGGTATTCAGAACGGACCCTGCCCACCAAAAAGGCCGTTGAATTCTTGTTGTAACGAAATGAGTTGTCGAGTACCCGTATGTGCATGTAAATCTGGTTCAGGCAGTTCATCAGGGATCTGGGGCAGTTCGGGTTGAGGATCAGGAATTCAAGGGTAGTGAGGCTGGTCGGTGTTTTTTTGTAATGCCTTCTCATCATATCGTAGGATTCCATGCATTTGAGGAGGGTGGTCCATTCAAAGCTCTTCGAAAAGGTATCTCCGTAACTTGCCCTGGCTTCCTTTGCATCCTGATATTTGGCGTCGATCATCCGGATCAGCTGGTTGGCCCGTTCCAGATTTACCCCGAGCAGGATGATGGCATAGACCTCATCGTGAAGCAGGGTACTCCGGATCCTGCCCCTGAGGATGGATGACATTTCTATGATATTGACGGAAAAATCGTAGAGACCTTTTTTAATGTAGTGGTCTGCGGGGTATTTCAGTACAAAATGGTAGAACTTGTTAATGGATTCATAGAGTTCCGTGGAGATCAGGTCGCGCGCACTGTTCGCATTTTCCCTTGTGTAGCGGACGTTGCTGATGATGGAAAACGGATTGGACGGGTCGAGTGCGAGCTTGAAAAGCACCTTCTCTTCAGTGAGCTCCTCTTCGTCCTGCCCGGGAGGTTGTCCTGCCATCCTCAGCATGGAATTCAGCACAAAGGGCCTTGATCTCGAGATCTCATGGGGAGCATCGAGGGAAGAGAAATAATTCACGTGCATGTACCTCGCGATGTGTTCTGAACGTTCGATATAACGCCCCATCCAGAAGAGGTTATTCGCTACTCTTGCTAGCATATATTCATTGTTTTAGTACCCAGGTGTCTTTTGAGCCTCCTCCCTGGGAGGAATTTACTACGAGATTACCCCTCCTGAGTGCCACGCGGGTGAGCCCTCCTTTCAGCACGAATTCCCTTTCCTTGCCCAGGATGGTGAAGGTCCTGAGGTCTACGTGCCTTTGTTCAAAGGAATTCGTCTCATCAATGTAGGTGGGGTGGACCGAAAGGGACATTATGGGTTGGGCCACATATTTCCTGGGATTTGATTTGATCTGTTTCTTAACGGTCTCAATTTCTTCCTTGGTGAGTTTATTCCCGATAGAAATGCCGTAACCCCCGGCTTCATCAACGGGCTTGACCACCAGTTCCGGGATGTGATCCATGACATAAGCCAGTTCTTCGGGCCTGCTGCAGTGATAGGTATGTACATTATTAAGGATAGGGGTTTCATCGAGATAATATTTGATGATTTCCGGCATATAAGTATAGACCGCCTTATCATCTGCCACCCCCGTTCCGGGAGCATTGGCCAGGGTGACATTCCCTTTTTTGTAGGCCGTGAAAAGTCCGGGTACCCCCAGTGCAGAATCGGCCCTGAATTCTAGAGGATCCATAAACTGATCGTCTATCCTCCGGTAGATGATATCCACCTTCTCAGGCCCTTTGATGGTCCGCATATAGACAAAATCATTCTCCACGTAAAGGTCCCTGCCTTCCACCAGTTCTACCCCCATGGTCTTGGCGAGATAGGAATGCTCGTAAAAGGCCGAATTGTACATTCCCGGGGTGATCACCACCGTATTCGGGCTATCCACCCCTTTTGGCTTTACGGTCTCCAGCAGGTCCAGCAGGTTTTCCGCATAATTGGTCACCGTATGGGCCTCGTAATGGTTAAATACCCCGAACAAGGCGCGTTTGAGAGCTGTTCGATTACTGATGACATAGCTCACACCCGATGGACACCGGATGTTGTCCTCCAGCACATAGTACTTCCCATCCTTGTGTTTGATGATATCCGTACCCGAGATATGATTGTAGATCCCGCCCGGGGGATCCACATCCATCATCTGGTGCAGATAATTTTCCGAAGAACTGATCAGTTCGAGGGGGACGATGCCTTGTTTCAGGATCTTTTTCTCGTGGTAGATGTCCCAAAGGAACAGGTTGAGGGCGCGACTGCGCTGTATAGCTCCTTTCTCTATCACCTCCCATTCTTCCGGGTCGATGATCCTCGGGAACAGGTCGAAAGGAAAGATCTTCTCCTGTGTATCCTTGTCGCCGTAGACCTGAAAAGTGATCCCCTGGTTGAAAAAGGAGGATTTGGCTTTCTCGTTCAACCGCATATAGTCTTCAATGGAATGTGCCCCGTATAAGTTGAACAGGGTTTTGTAGATTCTTTTTACCTCACCTTTATCGTCGTAGAGCTCGTCAAAGAGGGACGGATCCCTTTGGTAAGATGAGAATATCGTATTTTCCTGTGAAGCCATGGATCATTCATTAGTGTTGGGGGGAATATAACAGAAATTAAGGGAATTCGAAACTGGAATCCCACAATAATTGGAGGCGATTTTTGCATTTTTGGCAACGGAATAAAAAGCGTTTTTGAGGCATTCGGAGGTTTTTTGCGGTCGATGAGCAGGTTTCCTCCTAATTGTTTTAAATTTAGCCCTTAAACTTTGAAGATGAAAAAAACACTATGCCTTTTGGCCTTACTAGCCTTTGTATCAGGCTTCGGTCAGCTTTCGGATAAACTTGGGGATTTTAAGAAATACGAGGGGTTCTTTCCCTTTTATTACGATGCGTCCAGTGACAAGGTATATCTCGAGGTAAAGAACCTCAACGAAGAATTTCTGTATGTTTATTCCCTTAGTAGTGGTATTGGAAGTAATGATATAGGATTAGACAGGGGACAGCTTGGAAATGAACAGGTTGTATATTTTAAAAAAGCGGGTAATAAATTGCTGCTCATACAACCCAACCTGAAATACCGGGCCCTTACAGACAACGCCCTGGAAAAGAAATCAGTGGAGCAGGCCTTTGCCAAATCCATCCTTTTTGGCTTTAAGATTGAAGAGGAGGTCAACGGTTCTTATTTTATAGATCTCACCGATTTCCTGATGCAGGATGCCCATGGAGTGAGCGACCGGCTCAAACGCAACAAGCAGGGAAATTACAGTCTGGACAAAACTAAAAGCGCCTTCGATCTGGATCGCACCAGGGCCTTTCCGAAAAATGTGGAATTTGATTTGATGCTGACCTTCAAAGGAGAACCCACAGGGAATTATATACGTTCGGTGACCCCGAACCCGGAACTGGTTACCGTATCTCAACACCATTCCTTTATAGAGCTTCCGGATTCGGGCTATAAGAAACGGGAATTCGATCCGAGGTCGGGCTCCTATCCATTTTCCTATTACGATTATGCCACCCCCGTGGAACAATCTCTGGTGAAGAGGTTTATCACGAGGCACAGGCTGGAAAAAAAGGATCCGAATGCTGCGGTGAGTGAGGCTGTGGAACCCATTATCTACTACCTCGACAATGGGACGCCAGAACCCGTCCGCAGCGCCCTGCTAGACGGAGGAAAGTGGTGGAATCAGGCTTTTGAGGCCATTGGGTACAAGGATGCCTTCCAGCTTAAAATACTTCCGGATGATGCCGATCCCCTGGATGTGCGGTACAATGTCATTCAATGGGTGCATAGGTCCACAAGAGGCTGGAGTTATGGCAGTAGTATTACGGACCCCAGGACCGGGGAGATCATCAAGGGGCACGTAAGCCTGGGGAGTCTACGGATCCGTCAGGATTTCATGATCGCCCAGGCCCTGAGCAATAAACCGTACGCTGAAAGAGATGACAACGACCAGGCCATGCTCGACCTAGCCCTGGCCCGCATCCGGCAATTGTCTGCCCATGAGATAGGGCATACCCTCGGGTTTGCCCATAACTTTGCGGCCAGTACGAATGACCGGGCCTCCGTAATGGATTACCCCCATCCTTATATCCGACTCGAAAATGGGCAAATCGATTTTTCCCAGGCCTACGATACGGGCATAGGCGAATGGGACAAGGTGACTGTAGCCTATTCCTACACCGACTTTCCGGAAGGCATTTCAGAGAAAGAGGGTCTGAGAACCATCCTGGAACGTTCCCATCAGCAGGGGCTCAGGTATATTTCGGACCAGGATGCCCGTCCCATGGGAAGCGCCCATGTGCTGGGCCATTTGTGGGATAGCGGAAAGAATGCCAGCGATGAACTGGATCGGTTGTTGGAGGTGCGGGCTAGAGCAATGGAAAACTTTTCTATGGACAATATCCGGACAGGAGAATCCAATACCCTGCTGGAGGACGTCTTCGTGCCTCTTTATTTCTTTCATCGCTATCAAACCGAAGCGGCTACCAAGACTGTGGGCGGCCTGGATTACAACTATGCTGTAAAAGGAGACGGGCAGCAGGTTGTGAGTACTGTGCCTGCTCCAGAACAAAAAAAGGCCGTCAAAAGTATATTGCAGACCCTGGATGCCTCCGTCATAAGTATTCCCCCTTCAAAATTGTCCCTTTTCCCTCCGAGGGCTATAGGGTATGAGCGGACTCGCGAATCGTTCAAAAGTAAAACGGGCGTTTCTTTTGATGCCCTTTCTGCTGCCGAGACCGCCGCAGACATGACATTGTCCCTTCTCCTGCATCCGGAAAGGGCATCCCGTCTCATACAGCAAAAGGGTCTGGATGAAAAGCAGTTGGGTCTGGAGGAATTGCTGGAACAACTCGTCAGTAGTACGGTGAAAAGGTCGCATAAGGATCCCTATCTCGCCGCGGTGCAAAAATCCGTGAACTACCGCGTGCTCATGCATATCATGAACCTGGCCGCTTATAAAGACGTACACCCGCAGGTCAATGCGGTCGCGGGTGCCTCTCTGAACCAACTCAGGGCATGGCTGGTAGAATCCGGGGACCCAGACAGGAGAGAGATGGTCAGACGTATCGATGAATTCAATAAGGAGAGGGACGACTTTGAAGTGATCGCATCCCCTCAGATCCCCGATGGCTCGCCTATTGGGATGGCCTGCACCCAATTCTAGAAAGAGAAAATATGCAAATCAACCTTATCAGCGATACGGTAACGAGACCGACCCCGGGAATGCTCAAGGCCATGATGTCTGCCAAAGTGGGAGACGACGTTTTCAAGGAAGATCCTTCGGTCAACGCACTGGAAGAAAAGGTGGCAGAACTCTTTGGGATGGATTCAGCCCTGTTCTTTCCCAGTGGTACCATGGCCAACCAGACCGCCATCAAGATCCATACGAATCCCGGAGACCAGCTTATATGCGACAAATATGCCCATGTGTACAATTACGAAGGGGGAGGGGTGAGCTTCAATAGTGGCGTTTCCTGCAAACTGGTAGACGGTCACAGGGGATTGATGAAGGCCTCCCAGGTGGAGGCTGCAGTGAACCCGCCGGACTTCTACCACAGTCCGCTTACCTCCCTGGTCTGCATTGAGAACACCACTAATAAAGGGGGAGGAGCATGCTGGGATTTTGAGGAACTAAAGGCTATCAGGCAGGTCTGTGACCGGCACCATCTCGGATATCACCTGGATGGCGCCAGGCTCTGGAACGCCCTGGTCGCCAAAGGGGAGGAAGCCCGTTCATACGGAGCCCTGTTCGATACCATCAGTGTTTGCCTCAGTAAAGGATTGGGATGCCCCGTGGGCTCTGTCCTGGTAGGCAAGAAGAAATTCATGGATAAGGCCTTGAGGGTCCGCAAGGTACTGGGCGGAGGGATGCGCCAGGCTGGATATCTGGCTGCTGCAGGAATCTATGCCCTGGACCACCACCTCGACCGACTGGAGGAGGACCATATCAAAGCCAGGGAATTGGGGGATGTGCTAAGGGAATTGCCGTATGTTAAAAAGGTGGAACCCATTGAGACCAATATCATCATCTTTGAGGTAGACGAGACGAAATGCAGCAGTGAGCTTTTTCACCAGGCACTTACGGACAAGCAGATCAGGATCATCGGGATGGGGCAGGGCAAACTTCGCATGGTGACCCATATGGATTACACCGGGGACATGCATCAACACACCCTCAAAATACTCAGATCTCTAAGGGATCTCTGAGGGGTCAAGGGAAGAAATCCTATTACGCAGGTTTGTGATCCCATTCTCCATCCCCGCTTCAGACGAATAGGGCTTACTCATAGCGATTACCGAACCTTCCTTGTTTTTCAGGGCGAAGTGAAATTTTCCACTGTGACTGGTCTGCCTTTCAAAGACGGATGTTCTTTTGACCAGTGGCCGCAGTTCTTTCACCGTAGCGTCTAAATCCTTGCGGGATGCGAAGGGAATGCTTTGGAGAAGCGAATTTCCACTCTTGGCCGTGACCACGAAACTGTATTGATTGTCTTTGTCTTTTTGGATCCGGATCATGAACGCGTTCTTTGGGATTATTTGAAAAGGGAATCCATACCCGGGATGTTGGGCATACCTTCTTTAGCTACAGCAGCAAGTTCTGTTTCTTGCACTCCTGTGGCTTTTGCGATGGCCTTGTTGAGCGTGATGACCAGGTAGTCTTCCAGTTGCTCCTTATCCTTCAAAAGGTGGTCTTCCAGTGAGATACTCTTGATCTCCCGGTTTGCCGTGATGGTGACAGATACAGAACCGTCAGCTGCTTTTTCATCGAGCAGGACCGTGTCCAGACGTTTTTTGGTTTCTTCTACCTTGGCACGGGTCTCCTTGAGTTTACCCATCATTCCCATTATATCTCCGAACATTCTTTCTTGTTTAATACCTCAAATTTACTAATTTGCCCGGATTTTAAAGAACATCTATGTATTGGTCGAAAAAAAACATCATTCCCCTAATTAGCCTTATTTTTGCCTTTTCTTGTCAGAATCAGAAGGACGAAATGGCGAACATCTCACCACCAGTTGCTAAGAAAGTGCCCAAAAAACTCGAGATCCACGGCGATGCAAGGGTGGACAACTACTACTGGATGAATGATCGCGAAGATCCCGAGGTGATCCGGTTCCTGGAGCAGGAAAACGAGTATTACCAGGCTAAAACAGCCCATACACAGGTCCTTCAGGATTCCCTTTTCAAGGAAATGAGGTCCAGGATCAAGGAAGATGATACCTCCGTCCCATACAAGCGAAACGGCTACTGGTATATAACCCGATATGAGACCGGAAAGGAATACCCTATCTATTCCAGGAAGGAAGGGAGTTTAGAAGCGCCGGAGGAAATAATGTTCAATGTTAATGAACTCGCCGAGGGGCACGAGTATTTCAGGCTAAGCGGTATTTCTGTGAGCCCGGACAACAAATTGGCCGCATTCGGCACAGATACCGTTTCCAGGAGGCAGTACATCATCAGGGTGAAGAATCTGGAAACCGGAGAGGTATACGCAGACAGGATCGAAAATACCACAGGGGGCTCGGTCTGGGCCAAGGATAACAAAACGTTTTTTTACTCCAAAAAGGACCCGGTGACCCTGCGTTCTGACAAGATCTACAAGCATGTCCTGGGAACCCCTTCGGAGGAAGATGAACTGGTCTATCACGAACAGGATGAAACCTTTAGTACCTATGTTTATAAGTCGAAGTCGGAAGACTATATCATCATCGGGTCGAACAGCACACTGACCTCTGAATACCGCATCCTGGATGCAGATGATCCAAGGGGCGACTTCAAGGTTTTTTCTCCCAGGACCAGAGGTCTGGAATACTCAATTTATCATTTTGGGCCCGACTTCTACATCCTTACCAACAAGGACGGGGCAACTAATTTCAAATTGATGAAGACCTCCAAAGATGCCACGACCTCTGAGCATTGGGTGGATTACCTCCCTCACAGGGAAGACGTCCTCCTGGAGGATATTGAAATTTTTAAGGACTTCCTGGTGGTCTCAGAACGAGACAACGGACTGAACAAGATAAAGGTGACACGATGGGACGGCAAGGATTCCTATTACTTGCCCTTCGACAATGAGACCTACGTGGCTTTTCCCTACGTAAATCTCGATTATGACACCAAACTGCTTAGGTATATCTATATTTCGATGACATCCCCTTATTCCATCATCGATTTTGATATGGGCACCGGTGAAAAGACGGTGCTGAAGCAGGAAGAAGTACTTGGAGGAAAATTTATGGAGGAGAATTACAGATCAGATAGGGTCTGGGCCACAGCGAGGGATGGGGCAAAGGTGCCTATCTCTCTGGTATATCATAAAGACACTCCCCTGAATGGAACTTCCCCCTTGCTACAGTACGCCTATGGTTCGTATGGCAGTACCATCGACCCCTCTTTTTCCAGTACGCGACTCAGCCTTCTCGACCGTGGTTTTATCTATGCCATTGCCCATGTGAGGGGAGGAGAGTACCTGGGGAGGCCATGGTACGAGGATGGCAAGCTGCTGAATAAAAAGAACACATTTACCGACTTTATTGACTGTTCCAAATTCCTGATCCAGGAGAAATACACCAGTGCGGATCACCTTTATGCCTGGGGTGGGTCTGCCGGAGGGCTGCTTATGGGTGCGGTAGTCAATATGGCACCGGAACTCTACCATGGGGTGATCGCGGCCGTTCCTTTCGTAGATGTGGTGACGACCATGCTGGACGATTCCATCCCGCTTACCACAGGCGAATACGACGAATGGGGAAATCCGAATGACCCCGTCTACTATGAGTACATGCTCTCTTATTCTCCCTACGACAACGTAAAGGCACAGGCCTACCCGAATATGTATGTGTCTACCGGCCTGCATGATTCTCAGGTGCAATATTGGGAGCCTGCCAAATGGGTAGCTAAGCTCAGGGAACTCAAAACGGACGACAACCTGCTCTTCCTGGACACCAATTTGGAGGCCGGGCATGGGGGTGCATCCGGCCGATTTGAGGCTCTTAAGGAGACTGCGAAGGAATACGCTTTCCTGTTAGATTTGGAGGGAATTACGCGTTAATTAAAAAAAAATAGTAATTTTGCCCATGGGTTTTCGATCTTGATCGGGGACTCATGAACCAATCTTATGGAAAAAAAGATTCACGCCTGTAATTCCATCCTAGATCTTATTGGAAACACTCCTCTGGTAAAACTCAACCATATCACCCGAGAACTGGAAGGGGATTTCTATGCAAAAATGGAATTCTTTAATCCCGGTCACTCCGCCAAGGATCGTATCGCTGCCTTTATCATAGAGGAAGCGGAACGCAAGGGTATTTTAAAGGAAGGAAGTACTATCATAGAGACCACTTCAGGGAATACCGGTTTTAGCCTTGCCATGGTCGCCATCGTAAAAGGGTATAAATGTATCCTGGCGGTGAGTTCCAAATCATCACAGGATAAGATAGATATGCTTCGTTGCATGGGAGCACAGGTGTATGTTTGCCCGGCTCACGTAAGTGCCGATGATCCCAGGTCTTATTACGAAGTGGCCAAAAGGCTGCACCAAGAAACCGAGAATTCGATCTACATCAATCAGTACTTTAACGAACTGAATATTGAAGCCCATTACCGAACTACAGGCCCTGAGATCTGGGAACAGACCAGTGGTCAGATCACTCATTTTGTAGCGTGCAGCGGAACTGGGGGAACTATTTCAGGAACCGCTCGCTATCTGAAAGAAATGAACCCGAAGATACGGGTGATCGGAGTAGATGCCTATGGGTCCGTTCTGAAAAAATACCACGAAACCGGCAAGGTAGACAAGAATGAGATCTACCCCTACAGAATTGAAGGATTAGGAAAGAACCTTATCCCGGAGGCCACCGATTTCGAAATCATTGACACCTTTATCAAGGTAACTGACAGGGATAGCGCCCACACGGCACGTGAGATCGCCAAAAAAGAAGGGATCTTTGCCGGATACACCTCAGGAGCCGTCATGCAAGCCGTAAAACAGCTCAGCGACCTCGGGGAGTTCGATAGTGAAAGTAAAGTGGTGGTGGTTTTCCCGGATCACGGATCCCGTTATATGAGCAAGGTGTACAGTGACAAATGGATGGAAGCTCAGGGATTTATGGAAGGAGTGAAGGAACAGGAACAAAAGAAGGTAGAGGTTATAAAATAGATCACAGGAATAGATTTTGAAAGGCAGCGGAACCCATTCCGCTGCCTTTTTTGTTCCCATAAATAAAGTTATGAATCGTGGTCAAAAATCCATAGTTTTGCAGAAACCAAACAGGGTTAGATGAGAGATTTATTTGACAGGATTTTAGAGAATAAGGGCCCTCTGGGACGATGGGCCTCACAGGCTGAAGGGTATTTCGTTTTTCCAAAATTAGAAGGTCCGATTTCTAACCGGATGAAATTTCAGGGCAAGGAGGTCATTACCTGGAGCATTAATGATTACCTGGGGCTGGCCAACCTGCCGGAGATTAAAAAAGTGGACGGCGAGGCCGCCCTTGAATACGGCGCCGCCTATCCTATGGGGGCCCGGATGATGAGCGGGCATACCGTTCATCACGAACAACTCGAAAAAGAGTTGGCTTCATTCGTTAAAAAGGAGGCAGCCTACCTGCTTAATTTCGGGTATCAGGGGATCATGTCTGCCATAGATGCCCTTGTGTCTAAGGACGATATCATCGTCTATGACGTGGATTCCCATGCCTGTATCATAGACGGGGTCAGGTTGCATATGGGTAAGCGGTTTACCTTTAAGCACAATGATATTGAAAGCCTTGAAAAGAACCTGGAAAGGGCCACCAAGATGGCAGAACAGACTGGGGGCGGTATCCTCGTGATCTCCGAAGGTGTTTTCGGAATGAGGGGAGAACAGGGCAAGCTCAAGGAAATAGCCGCACTCAAGAAGAAATTCAAATTCAGGCTGCTGGTAGACGATGCCCACGGTTTCGGGACACTTGGAAAGACCGGTGCCGGAGCAGGAGAGGAGCAGGGAATTCAGGATGATATAGACGTGTATTTCGCCACTTTTGCCAAGTCCCTTGCCGGGATTGGGGCATTCCTCGCGGCTGATCAGGAGATCATCGATTACCTGAAATACAACCTCAGGTCGCAGATGTTCGCCAAGTCCCTCCCGATGATCTATGTAAAAGGAGCCCTTAAAAGGCTCGAGATGCTCAGGACCATGCCCGAATTAAAGGCCAAGCTCTGGGAGAATGTTACGGCTTTGCAGGAAGGTCTTAAGGAAAGAGGCTTTGATATAGGGACCACGTCCAGCTGTGTTACACCGGTATACCTGAACGGAAGTATCCCTGAGGCCATGGCCCTTGTAAAGGACTTGCGGGAGAATTACGGTATCTTCTGTTCTATTGTGGTCTATCCGGTTATTCCTAAAGGTTTGATCCTGCTAAGGATGATCCCTACGGCTACGCATACCATGGAAGACATTTCCATCACTCTCGACGCTTTCTCATCGATACGTGAAAGACTGGAAAATGGCACTTACAAACGATTGTCAGCTGCCGTTGCCGCCGCCATGGGTGAATAAGTCGGAAAAAATACCGCGTAAATAATAATTAAAGGGCCTTTTTATAGGTCCTTCTTTTTTTATAGACCTCAGGGCTGAAATGTTTCCAGATCTGTTTGATCGCGAAATTGTCTTCCAGCTCAGGTGTTCGGTAACAGGTCTCGATCTGCTTTTCCTCAAAGGTCTCGTGATACTCATTGAAAATGACGGAGGTAACCCCTTTGTTCTGATATTCCGGATGTATACCAATAAGGTAAAAAATGACATCCTTGTTGTGCTTTTTTGCCTGAAGGAGATGGTACCATCCAAATGGGAAGAGCTTGCCCCGGGCTTTTTGCAAGGCTTCGGAAAAAGAAGGCATCACGATGGCAAAGGCGATGATCCTGTCCGAAGAATCCAGGATGAATTTGATGTATTCCGGATTGATGAAAGCGATGTACTTTTTCTTGAAATATTCTTTTTGAACGGGCGTAATTGGAACGAATGAGGCCAGTTTGGCGTAACTGTCGTTAAACAGGTCGAACATCTGGTCTACCCAGGGCATGAGCTCAGAAGTCTTCTTGAAATTCATTTCCCGCAGGCCATACCTCTTTTTGATTAGTAGTTGTACCCTCTCAAAAAGCGAAGGGTCTACGTTGCTTCTCGGAAACTTATTCTCTTCATACCCTTTTTCCTTTACAAAACCCAGCCTCTCATAATGCGCCTGGTAATAGGGGTAATTGTACCAGGTGATCATGGTACCGATATGATCGAACCCCTCTACGAGGACCCCCACCTTATCCATGTTGGAGAATCCCACAGGTCCCTCCATATATTCCATCCTATGCTCTCTTCCCAATTCCGCTACTTTCTCCAATAAGGCTTCTGAAACAGCTGTATCGTCTATGAAATCGAACCAGCCAAAGCGCATTTTCCTCAATTTTTGCTCATTGACTTCGATCCAGTTGATCATGGCGACGACCCTTCCTACGATCTTTCCATCTTTATAGGCCAGGTAAAACCAGGCATCAGCGTGTTCAAAAACCGGATTCTTCTTTGGATCGAAGGTCTCCATTTCGTCCTTAATCAACGGGGGTACCCAATAAGGGGAGTCCTTGTAAAGGGAAAAGGGAAAAGTGACAAATTTCTTCAGATCAGACTTATTGACGGCCTGTTCAACATGTATCATATACCCGGAATTACATGATCAATAATAGGAATAATTGGCCACAGAAAAAACCCCGAGAGTGATTAAGTTTAGGAGGATTTAGATTCAGGGGAAAGCGACAGCTTCAGTCTTTCTTCTTCTTTTTGGCCTTTCTCTGAAGTTTTCGCATTTTCTTTTTGGAGATACCCGGCAGGGCAGCGTCGGAATCGTCCTTGAACGCGTTTCTTTTGATGGAAGCCCCGTTCTGCCCCGCTTTCTGGTCGTCTATGGAGATGATCTCGTCCTGGTGAAAGTCGAACCGATACGAAAAGCCCAGAGAACCGAACATCCTGCTGGGGGTACTCTTAAAACTGGCCCCTACATTCAGGTCGGCCTGAAAGGATTTGCTGAACAAATGGGCTACCCCTGTCCGCAAGAGGATGTCTGAATACCGGTCGCTCTTGATCCCCTGGTTTTCTACAAAGACACTCCATTTGGGATTCTTAAATGCATGAGAAAGGGAAACCAGATACTCCATTTCGGGGTAATCCGTTCCGATGCGGTCGTAGATCAGGTTGGAGATCAAAACCAGCCTGGCACCAAGGCTGCTCTGAGTTGCCACCATAGCTCTGGGCGCTACAATTGGGTCTTCTGGATAGAAGGGATTGTCACCGAGGTTAAAAGTAGCCCCTGCATACACGGAAACTGCAGGTACCAGGTCCCTGAGCTGGAACTTGTTATTGGCCCTCCAGCTGTAAAGGTTGGGTTTGGACCTTTCCGGATTTTTAAAGGGATCGTAGAGCAGATACTTCACCCCAAGGCGGTTCCTCGAAAAATCGCTCCTCTTTTCATTCAGGTCAAAAGCGGTAAAGGTGATATCCTGTTGTACATAGGTCCCTTCATAGGTGACCTCCAGCATTTCCTTGAAAAAACCATATCGCAGGACCAGTTCTGCACCCATGATGGTAGATTCCTGAGAAAGGTCGGAATGATCCCTTTGTTCATAGAGGAATCCCGACTCAATCTGAAATACACCTTTGCCTACTGCATAGGCACTTACAGAAAGCCCCGGACGGTTAGAGTTGATCACTTCTGTATACTGGGAAAAGCCTAAAACAGGTAAGGCCAAACTCAGGAAAATAAGAGAGCGGAGTAGGGGGTTGGTTCTTCTGGCGGCATCCATCGGGTGCTATTTTATCAAAGATTTATGACATTTGTACTGCTATTACAACGCTGGAATTGTACTTTTGATATAATTACAATTTAAATTATGGGTTTTTTAAAGACACTGCTGATCATCCTCGGGGTCTATTTCCTTTTGCGTATTTTGGGGAGATTATTCGCCCCCTGGCTCTTCAGATACGCAGTGAAAAAGACGGGAGAACAATTCAGACATGCATATGAACAAGCCCGTGAGAATGGAGAGGCCCGCTTTACTGGGTCGGATGGGGAGATCAGAGGTCCTGAAAAAAAACAAAAACCAAATTCCCCGGATAAGGTGGGGGAGTATATAGATTTTGAGGAAATAGACTAAACAAGCACTTCATTTTCTATGAGGGGAATCTCCAAAGCTTTTTTCACCCATTTTTTTACGCTCACTTTTTTCGTGGTTGTTGCCCTTGCTTACTTCCATCCGGTTCTACAGGGAAAGGTAATACTCCAGTCAGATATCATCCAGTATACCGGGATGGCCAAAGAGCAAAACGACTTCCGGCAGGAGAACGAAGAAGAACCCTACTGGACCAACGCCGCTTTCGGTGGCATGCCTACCTTTCAGCTAGGTGCCAACTACCCTCATAATTACGTCAAAAAACTGGACAGGATACTTAGGTTCCTTCCAAGACCTGCTGATTATCTCTTCTTGTACTTCCTGGGTTTTTATATCCTTCTCTGCTGTATGAAGGTAGACTATCGACTGGCCGTACTGGGGGCCCTGGCCTTTGGTTTTTCAACCTATCTCATCATCATTCTGGGAGTGGGACACAATGCGAAGGCCCACGCCATTGCTTACCTGCCCATGGTTCTGGGAGGCATCCTTCTCACTTTCAGGGGGAAGTATTTCTGGGGGTTCGTACTCACAGCCCTGGCCACGGCCCTGGAGATCAACGCCAACCACTACCAGATGACCTATTATTTCCTGCTTCTGGTGATGGTCCTCGGGCTGGTGATGCTCGTCGATGCGATCAGACAAAGGACCTACCTGCCTTTCCTTAAATCAATCGGCACCCTTATTTTAGCCGCCTTGATTGGGGTAGCCATCAACACCACGGCACTGCTGGCAACCAAGGAGTACGCCGACTGGAGTACCAGGGGTGTTTCTCAACTCACGGTAAACCCGGACGGTTCCCCCAAAGAGGCTACCAAAGGGTTAGATCGGGAATATATAACAGAATACAGTTACGGCCTTTCGGAATCCCTGAACCTCTTCGTCCCGAGGTTATTCGGAGGCTCGAACAACGAGGATCTCGGAACGGGCTCCAAGGCCTATGCCTTTCTGGTAGAACAGGGAGTTCCCCGCACTCAGGCCCTTGAATTCGCAAGCGGACTCCCACTGTACTGGGGCTCTCAGCCCATAGTGGCAGGCCCGGCCTATATAGGATCCATCCTCGTCTTCCTCTTTATCCTTGGGCTTTTCCTGGTCAAAGGACGAAATAAATGGTGGTTGCTTGGAGGGGTGATCCTTTCGTTGATGCTGTCCTGGGGCAAAAACCTCGGGGTACTCACGGATTTTATGATCGATTATTTTCCATTGTACAACAAATTCCGCGCAGTCTCTTCCATACAGGTAGTCCTGGAATTATGCGTTCCCGTCCTGGGCGTGATGGGGCTTGCGGCTTTGCTCGGTACTCATAGGACGGATTCCGAGAAGATAAGGGCGCTGAAGCTCTCCTTTTTCATTACCGCCGGACTGGGTGTTGTCATTTTCCTGATCAAGGGGATGTTCGATTTCAATGGACTCAATGATGCCCTTTACCAGCGCTATTTCGGGGATGAAGTACTGGCCATGATCAAAAGAGACCGGGAAGCTGTATACATCAATGATACCCTCAGGTCTATGGTCTATGTGATCCTGGCAGCCGGGGTCCTTTGGTTCTATGTTAAAGGGAAATTGAAAAAAAATCTTTTCCTGCTTTTCATGGGCGTTCTTATCTGTTTTGACCTGGTTGGCGTAGCGCTGCGCTATGTGGATTCGGATGATTTTGTCTCCAGGCGCATTATGAACCAACCCTTCCAGCTGACGAATGTCGACAGACAGATTCAGGCCGATACTTCGGTATACCGCGTCTACGATACTGGAGAAGGACTGAACGGGGCAAGGACCTCCTATTTCCACAAGTCGATTGGCGGTTACCACGCGGCAAAACCGGCAGTGATACAGGACTTGTTCGACTATCATATCTACCGCAACAACCGCCAGGTACTCAATATGCTCAATGTCAAATACGTCATTCAGCAAAATGAAGAAGGACAAAAAGTAGCTTCTGTAAATCCGGAAGCTTTTGGCAATGCCTGGTTCGTGGAACTGCTGTTACCTGAGGAGTCTGCTGATGAGGAGATAATGGCCCTGGACAGCCTTGATCTGAAAAGCGAGGCCGTTTTCAACCGGTCTGATTTTCCCCTGATCAATCAATTTCGCTTTACAGTGGATTCCACCTCGTCAGTACGTCTTACGGAATACAAGCCCAACCGACTTACCTACAGGACCCGGAACGACCACGATGGACTCCTCGTATTTTCCGAGCTCTATTATCCCAAAGGCTGGGATGCCTATGTGGACGGTGAGAAAACATCCTATTTCCGCGTGAATTACGGTTTGAGGGCGATCAGGGTCCCTGCCGGCCAGCATAGCATCGTCTTTGCCTTTGAACCTGAGGTCATTGCCCAGGGCAGCAAGATCAGCCTGGCCGCATCCATCTTATTGGGCCTGGTATTGCTAGGCGGCGGATTGTTTGAGATTTTCAGGCGAAGGAGAAAGAATCAGCAGGAATGAAAAAAGTGCTCATCGTCACGTATTATTGGCCTCCGGCGGGTGGGCCGGGAGTACAGCGATGGCTGAGTTTTGTCAAATACCTACCCGAGTATGGGATTCAACCCATCCTTTATATTCCTGATAACCCGCACTATCCCATAGTAGACCAAAGCCTTTCTGAGGAAGTTCCGGAGGGTCTTACCATATACCGGAGGCCGATATGGGAACCTTACGGATGGGCCTCCAGGCTTTCCAAGAAGAAAACGAACAGGATCAGTTCCGGGATTGTACCGACTGACAGTCCTTCACTGCTGGAGAAGATGCTTTTGTGGATCAGAGGAAACCTGTTTATCCCGGATGCTCGGAAATTCTGGGTTACCCCTTCTGTGAAATATCTAACAAAGATTCTGGAAAAGGAGGACATCGGTACCGTGATCACTACAGGGCCACCTCACAGCCTTCATCTTATCGGTCTTGGCCTGAAGGAAAAGAAAAACATAAGATGGATCGCCGATTTCCGGGATCCCTGGACAAGCATAGGCTATCACAAATCCCTGAAGTTAACGAGGGCTTCTGCGAAAAAACACCTTCTTTTGGAAAAAAGGGTATTATCAGGGGCCGATCAGATCCTGACTACCAGTAATACCACTGCTGAGGAATTTAGAAAACTCACCAGTAAACCCATAAAAGTGATCACCAACGGGTTTGAGAAAAGAAATGAACTTTCTGTTGAAAAGGATCCCTACTTCAGCATTTCCCATATAGGTTCCCTTCTGTCAGAACGTAATCCAAGGGTACTATGGAAGGTGTTGTCTGAACTGGCAGGTGAGATTCCGGAATTCCGGAAAGCCCTTCGTATAAGGTTGACAGGCATCGTTAGCGATGAGGTCGTGGAAGCGATCAAGGGACAGGGTTTGGAGGAGGTCCTTGAAATCCTACCCTATCTTCCACACAATAAAGCCGTGATGATGCAGCAAAGTGCAAGCGTGCTGCTGCTGATCGAGATCAACTCGGAAGATACCAGGGGGATCATACCCGGGAAGCTCTTTGAATACATGGCCGCCGGAAGGCCTGTTTTAGCCATTGGGCCTGAAGGCTGGGAGGCAGGTACGCTGGTCAGAGAGACGGGCTCGGGCAGGGTGTTTACCTATGGAATGGAAGCAGAGCTGAAAAAGACTGTCTTGGATTGGTTTGGGGATTTCCAGAAGGGTAGACTGGTCCTTTCCTCCCCGGACATAGAGCCATACAGCCGAAAGTCACTAACGAGGCAACTAACCGAGGAGGTCCTATGGGCGTAGTCTTTAAACAATCCTTCAGTAACCTGATCATAACCTATATCGGTTTCGCCATTGGGGCGGTCAATACCTTGTTTCTGTATGCGCGATTCCTCACCGATACCTATTACGGCCTCGTTGGTGTCATCCTGGCCACCTCAGCCATTCTCATGCCTCTCCTGGCCCTGGGCGTTCCCAATACCCTGATCAAATTTTATTCTGCCTACACGGACGAGAGGTCGAAGGACGGCTTCCTCTTTCTTATGCTGCTCCTGCCCCTGGCCTTTATCGTTCCTTTGGGTCTTTTCAGTTACCTCGCCAACGAAGCGATTGGCTCATTTATCGGGCAAAAGAATGCTATCGTGGAGGACTATGTGTGGCATATATTCCTCATTGCCATGGCTATGGCCTATTTTGAAATATTCTATTCCTGGTCCAGGATCCATATGAGGTCGGTCTTCGGGAATTTTATGAAGGAGATCTTTGGCCGACTCGTCATTTTTTTGCTCCTCTTTGCGGTCCACTTCAACTATATTTCGGTCATCACCTTTATGCATGCCCTGGTTGGGGTATACCTGCTAAGGACCCTGATCATGAAATTCTACGCCTTTTCCCTGCGTATGCCGAAACCGTCCTTGCTGTTTCCCTCTAATTTCTCATCCATCCTCACCTACAGTCTGCTGATCATCCTGGGTGGCTCCACGGCCGTGGTTCTTCTGGAGGTAGACAAATTCATGATCAATCAGTTCATAGAGATCGAGAAGGTGGCCTACTATACGGTGGCTGTTTTTATCGCCACAGTTATCGCGGTTCCTTCCAGGGCCATGCACCAGATCACCTATCCCATGACCGCCTCCCTGTTGAACAATAAGGACCATGCAGGACTGGCCGTGCTGTATCGCAAGAGCTCCCTGACCCTGTTTATCGTCTCTGGCCTGATTTTCATTCTTGTCCTCCTGAACCTGGGCGACCTTTACCTGTTATTGCCGGAGAATTACCGGGGAGGATTTTACATCGTACTGCTTATTGGCCTGGCGAGGGTTTTTGACGCCCTCCTGGGGAACAACAATGCCATCCTGTACAATTCGGACCACTACCGGGCCATTCTGTGGCTCGGGGTACTATTGGCCGTACTTACGATCATCCTCAACTGGGTGCTTATCCCAATCACAGGGATCACAGGGGCTGCCCTGGCTACGTTTCTGGCGGTCTTTCTATATAACCTGCTAAAGCTGCTTTATGTAAGGTCGAGACTGGGATTACAGCCATTCAGCAGGGAAACCTTTAAGGTATTTTTTCTCCTTGCCGGAGTGGTGCTTTTGTTCTTGTACGTGCAATTTCCATTTCACCCCGTGATCAATATCGCTCTGAAAAGCCTGCTGATCACCTTGGTATATGTAGGGGTACTCTATCGCTTTAGGATCTCCGAGGATGTGTATGCGCTTCTGTCCCGATACTTCAAAAGAATAGGATAGAGTTAGGACGACATTTTTCTCGGCACTCGAATGGAAAAACCCCGCGGGGACGAATCCTCCGCGGGGTTAACCAACTAACCAACCTAAAAACTATCTTTACTGTACCCTTTTGCTTCGGGTTGTAGCGGTCCGTGAAGTGGACCTTGCTTTTGTTTCCTTACCGGATCTCGTACTTACCGCCTTTCGGGTTACCGGCGTTCTGCTGATCACTTTAGGGCGATTTGACTCTGAAGTACTTCGCTTGTAGGACTTGGATCCCTGAGAGTTTCGCACTTCGTTCCCGGTGTTCGCCGATCTCGAAACAGTCCTTCCGTCTTTTCGGTAATCAGAAGATCTGGAAGTACTCCTTTTTGTCTCTGCAGGGGCCGCACTTCTGGTGACACCGGTCGATCTGCCATTGGACCTCTCACTGACTCTTGCCTTCTCATTATTTCTGGCAAAGTCTGTAGATCTGTTTGCGGATCGCTCTCCAACCCTGGCCTTTTCAGTATTTCTGCTGGAGCGATACCCTTCTGACCGGGTATTGGTCCTCGAGACAGGTGTGGCCTGATTAGACCTTACGCTTTTTCCGGAATTTCTGAACTGACCGTTGTCGCGTGTATATCCGTTATCCCTTCGTCCTCTGTTATCACGGGCAACTACCCTTCTGTCATTTCGATACACTCTTTCCCTTTCCGGTCTGTAGTTGTATCGGTAGCTCCTTCCCACCTGGGCATAGAATCTCCTGTTGTTGTTTATATAAGGCCCGTAATAGGTATACCGTATGGGGGCATAATACCTTCTGTAAGGCCTGTTATACACCAGGCAGAATCCAAGGGCAGGTCTGGCAAAGTAATCGTGGAACGGGCTGTAGATATAATGTCTGTTGTACACATTCACAAATCCGTTGAACCTGTGGAAGAACCCTCGGTTGTTATAGTATACGTAGAGTCCGCCAACACGTCTCAGCCTGCCATTGTTGTACCAGATATTGATCCCGCCGATCTGTGAAACACGACCGTAGTAGTCGTAATAGACAGGCACGTTTTCTATCTGGATCACCGCACCGTAATCGTCGTACTGTACAAAGGGGCTGTAATCAAATCCACTGTTGAAGGTGATATTGCTCCTTCTGAAGTTGATATTGGCTCCAAAATTTACCCTGTTGTCGATGTAAAAATCGAACTCACCATCCGGATATACAGAAAATGTAATTCCGTTTTCTACAAAGATGACAGAATTGTTATACCCGAACACGCTGCTGACCATCGTGTTCTTGTCCAGCGTTGTGGCTTCTACTGAGCTGCTCAGTACAAAAGCTCCTAAGATGAGTAAAAGATTTTTCATGACACAAGTATTTAAATTCTGAATGCAACTATTTACATTCATGTACTCAGTATTCAAACAGCGTGCCAAAAATCAGGAGACGTACTTAATACAATGATAAACAGATAGTTATAAACATTAAAAGATCACCAGGGCAGCGAGGTCTATGCAACTTAGATGCGCCAGGCAATGAATAAACGGATAAATGGTGAGTGTTAAAGGGAGGTCAGATCTTTGATTTGAGGTACCTGGCAGTATGCCCTTTCCCTTCAGATACGACCTCTTCAGGGGTACCCTCGGAGACGAGGTAACCTCCGTTTTCCCCTCCTTCAGGTCCCAGGTCGATCAGGTAATCGGCACATTTGATCATATCGAGGTTGTGTTCGATGACCAGTACGGAATGTCCTGCCTGCAGCAGGGCCTCAAAGGAATTCAAAAGTTTTTTGATGTCGTGGAAATGCAGGCCTGTGGTAGGTTCGTCGAAAATGAACAGGGCCTTGTCCTTTGACGCCCCTTTCACTAAGAACGTGGCCAGTTTGATGCGCTGAGCTTCCCCTCCGGATAAAGTAGATGAAGATTGCCCCAGGGTTACATAACCCAATCCCACATCCTGAAGGGGTTTGAGTTTCGCTATTACCTTATTTTGTTTGTGTCTTTTAAAGAATTCCAGGGCGTTGTCGATGGTCATATTCAGTACATCGTCTATGTTCATGCCTTCGAATCGCACTTCCAGCACATCTTTCTTGAAGCGTTTGCCCTGGCAGGTATCGCATTCCAAATGCACATCGGCCATGAACTGCATCTCAACGGTGATCTCACCTTCGCCTTTGCATTTTTCGCACCGGCCCCCTTCTACGTTAAAGGAAAAATGCTTGGCCTGGTAACCCCTTAATTTGCTGAGTTTCTGGGAGGCGAACAGACTTCTGATATCGTCATAGGCCTTGATATAGGTGACGGGGTTAGACCTTGAGGACCGCCCGATGGGATTCTGGTCCACGAATTCAATGCTTTTGATGTCCCTGTATTTTCCTTCGATGCCGGTATGCTGCCCGGCCTTGTCGCCATAGCCCCCTAATTCCTTCAGAAGGGCTGGATATAGGATCTTCCTCACCAGGGTGCTCTTGCCACTTCCTGACACACCCGTAACCACCGTCAGCATGTTGAGGGGGAAGGTAACATCAATGTTCTTTAAGTTGTGCTCTCTGGCACCTAATACCTTGATAAAATTTGGGCTTCGCCTGCGTTTTTCGGGCACTTCTATTTTTTCCTTTCCATTAAGATAGGCCGCCGTGAGGGTTTCGGCTGCCAGGATCTCATCGTAGGTTCCGCTGGCCACGACCTCCCCACCGAACGTTCCCGCCATGGGCCCTATGTCGATAATCCGATCTGCAGCCTTCATGATGTCCTCGTCGTGTTCTACAACAATGACCGTATTTCCGAGATCCCTCAGAGATTTGAGCACACTGATCAGGTTTTCTGTATCCCTTGGATGAAGCCCAATACTGGGTTCATCCAGTATATACATGGATCCCACCAGGCTGCTGCCCAGGGAGGTGGCGAGGTTGATACGCTGACTTTCCCCTCCTGAAAGGGTATTCGATTTCCTGTTCAGGGTGAGATAACCCAGCCCGACCTTTTCCAGGAACCCAAGCCTGGTATTGATCTCCTTCAACAATCGACTTGCGATCGCCTTTTCGTGATCCGTGATGGTAAGATCCCCGAAAAAGCGGATCAGAGAGGTGATAGGTTGCTCTACGAGATCGGAAATGGACATGCCATTGATCTTTACGTAATCTGCTTCCTTCCTGAGGCGTTTCCCCTTGCAAAGGGAACATCGGGTCTTACCGCGGTACCTCGACAACATGACGCGGTTCTGAATTTTGTAACTCTTATCCTCCAGCTGCTGAAAGAATTTGTGGATCCCGATAAAATGGCTATTTCCCTCCCAGACCAGGTTCTTCTGATCCTCTGATAGCTGGTACCAGGGTTTGTGGATGGGAAAGTCGAATTTGTAGGCGGCGTTGACGAGTTGATCCCTGTACCAGCTCATACTTTCACCCCTCCAGGGGAAAACCGCATTCTCGTATATTGAGAGGGAGGTATTAGGGATCACAAGGTCCTCATCGATGCCGATGACATCCCCGTATCCCTCGCATTTAGGACAGGCCCCGTAAGGATTGTTGAAGCTGAACAGGTGTACGTTGGGCTCCAGAAAGCCCATGCCGTCTAGCTCGAAAATATTGCTGAAGGTGGTTTGTTCCCCTGTGGCAATCTCCTCAATGATACAGGTACCCTTTCCTTCGAAGAAGGCGGAATCAACCGCATTGGCCAGTCGGTTATAAAAGTCCTCGTCCTCTTTCTTCACGATCCTGTCGACCACCAGGTACAACTGGTCCCCTACAGCCTGATGCAGGTCCTCGTCGATCCGGTGTACTTCCCCACCGTATTTCACTCTCGCATAGCCCTGGAGAGAGAGGAGTTGGAGCGTTTTTTTCTTATCCCGGTTCTCGGGGATGGTAATAGGCGCCAGCAGGAGGAGTTTTGTGTCCTCTTCGAACCCTTTTACAAAAGATACTACATCGGTTACCGTGTGCTTTTTTACCTCTTCACCTGAAATAGGAGAAAATGTCCTTCCGATCCTGGCGAAAAGCAGTTTGAGGTAGTCGTAAATCTCCGTACTGGTCCCGACGGTAGAGCGGGGGTTAGTGGCATTTACTTTTTGCTCAATGGCGATGGCGGGGGCAATCCCCTTGATCTGATCCACCTTGGGCTTGTCCAGTTTTCCCAGGAACTGACGCGCGTAGGAGGAGAGACTTTCCACATAGCGCCTTTGTCCTTCGGCGTAGAGGGTGTCGAAGGCAAGGCTCGATTTCCCTGAACCCGACAAGCCCGTGATCACCACCAGCTGGTTGCGTGGAATCACCACGTCAATGTCTTTCAGGTTGTGGAGTTTGGCTCCTTTAATGATGATATTGGTCTTCGGACTGACCTCCGCAAGCGTGTTCATATTCTTCTGGAAAGCAGCAAAGATACGATATGAAAACACCAATAACCAGCCTCATTTGGGCCCGTCCCCAAAAATGTTAAAAAAACCATCAAGGGATGCAAGACTCATATTTTTTCTATCTTTGAAGTGTTAATCGTCAAGAAATACGCCTATACCGCAACATTACTTTTTGAAGTTTTAGATTTTTTGTCGCGTTCTGAATAACCCCCGCGACCCCTGAATTGAACCAAAAAAAGTAATTGTATGCACACGACGATTGACGACGCCACACTTATCCGAAATTATATCAATGGTGATGAGAAAGCCATTGAGCTCCTGATCAACAAACACAATCAACGACTTAGCAGTTATATCTATTCCAAGGTGAAGGATATGACGGTAACCGAAGATATCTTCCAGGATACCTTTATCAAGGTCATCAGTACCTTTAAACGGGGTACCTATAATGAGGAAGGGAAATTCCTGCCCTGGGTCATGCGCATCGCCCATAACCTGATCATCGATCATTTCCGCAGAAACAAACGCATGCCCAAATATCAGGGGAACCAGGAATTCAATATATTTTCTGTTCTCACTGATGACAAACCCAATGCGGAGCGGCAACTTATAAAGGACCAGATAGACCAGGACCTGGAAGTTCTTATAGAACAGCTGCCCAAGGATCAGTTGGAAGTGCTGAAGATGAGGATCTATCAGAATATGAGTTTCAATGAGATCGCAGAGAACACCGAGGTCAGTATCAATACCGCCCTGGGACGCATGCGATACGCCCTCATCAATCTGAGGAAACTCATCGAGAAAAATCAAATAGTTTTAACGAATTAATCGGCCCTAGGTCGAGGAAATCCATCAATCCTGTATCTCTGTCGTTATTTAGATGTAACAAGAGATCATATGGAAAAGATTTACTCTAGCCCGGAAACTCAATGCAGGCTGATCACAAGCAGGCCAGAAACGGTCAAATTCCTACTGGACTATTCCAGGTCACTTCACATGCGTGAATTCAAGGGCATGACCATAGAGCAGAACCTGAATTGATAAAGGCGTTTAATTAGGAAGTTCCAAATTTGTTTATGTGTACAAGCACTTTCTTCGGAAAGTGCTTTTTTTATGGCCTTTCCCACTCTCCAAAATTGATGGCAGCACGACTCTTAAGAAGATCTTAAAATCCTTGCCATTGGCCAATTCCGACTTTCACATCAAGAATCGGGCATTTGACAACAATGTTTTTCCCGAGGAAGGGTCTTTGGGTACTTTTAGAATGTCATTGAAAAACAAGTAACTCAAATTGTTCTGATAACCTTAGTTCTTTAGCCTGGCTGACGAACTAACAAAAACCAAAAAGATACTCTAACTATGGAACCACAAAGGGACGACTCACTACTAGTTCAGGATTACATCAGCGGGGAAGAAAAGGCACTGGAGATTCTGATCAACCGACACAACCAACGCATCAGCAGTTTTATCTATTCCAAGGTACTCGACAGAGATGTTACCGAGGATATCTTTCAGGACACCTTTATAAAGGTTATCAAAACCCTGAAAAAAGGCAATTACAGCGAGGAAGGGAAATTCCTCCCCTGGGTGATGAGGATCGCACACAACCTGATCATCGACCATTTCAGGAAGAACAAAAGAATGCCCAAGTTCGAAGGGAACGACGATTTTAATATCTTCTCTGTGATCGGGGACGATAAACTCAACGCCGAGAAGCAACTGATCAAGGATCAGATAGACAGCGACCTTACCCTCCTTATCGAGGAATTGCCAGACGACCAGAAAGAGGTCCTGCTTATGCGGATTTACAAGGACATGAGCTTTAAAGAGATCTCAGAGAATACAGGGGTCAGTATCAATACAGCCCTGGGAAGAATGCGATACGCACTGATCAATCTCAGAAAGATCATTGACAGGCATAATATAGTTCTGACAAATTCATAGTTCGCAACAATTTTCACAATATTTCCATAGGCCTTGCGTTATCTTATCATAACGACATCGCAATCCTATGGAAAAAATTTACTCAACAAAGAAAAACGCTTGCGAGATCCCCAAAGCTGGGCCGGAAACCATCAAGTTTCTGCTAGACTATTCGAGAGCACTCAGAATCACAAAACACAGGCAGTTCAGTTTTGATCTGATCCTGAATTAAAAACCACGGCCCGCATCAGCGGGCCTTTTTCTTTTTGAGGTATTCATTTATAACCGACCTCCTGCCAATAGTCCTCGTGATCACATCCTTCTCGAGGTCCCATCCGCGTGCAGGTGAATATTCCCTTCCGTACCAAATGATCTGAAGGTGCAGGTCATTCCATAATTCCTTGGGAAACAGGCGTTTGGCATCCTTTTCTGTTTGAACCACGTTCTTACCCGAGGAAAATCCCCATCGATACATCAACCTGTGGATATGGGTATCCACGGGAAAGGCCGGTATACCGAATGCCTGGGAAACCACCACACTTGCCGTTTTGTGGCCCACCCCCGGTAATTCTTCCAGGAGTTCTATTTCCTGGGGGACCGTACCCCCGTATTGATCGACAAGGATCTGAGAAAGCCCGTGTATTCCCTTTGATTTCATGGGTGACAAGCCCACAGGTTTAATGACCTCCCTGATTTCCTCCACAGATAATTTGACCATGTCATAAGGATTATCAGCCCGACTGAAGAGGAGGGGAGTGATCTGGTTCACCCTCACATCGGTGCTCTGTGCAGACAAAAGGACTGCAATAAGCAGGGTATAAGGGTCTTTGTGTTCCAGGGGAACCGGGATCTCAGGATAGAGTTCGCCCAGGGTGTTTATCGCAAAGGTTACCTTTTCAGATTTGGTCATATATGATTACTTTTATGCTCACTAAAAAAATGCGTATGAAAACACTTAAGGAAGGGGACAAAGTACCTCAATTTACCTCAAAAGACCAAGATGGGAACGAAATAAAGCTTTCGGATTACAATGGGAAAAAGCTGATCGTGTTCTTTTATCCCAGGGCCAATACTCCCGGTTGTACGGCAGAAGCCTGTAATCTCCGGGATAATTATACCGCCTTGAAGGAAAAAGGATATTCCCTCTTAGGGGTCAGCGAGGATTCCCAGAAAAAACAGGCCAGTTTCAGGGACAAATACGATTTTCCATTCCCCTTGCTGGCCGATGAAGACCATACGGTCATCAATGCCTTCGGGGTGTGGGGGCCAAAAAAATTCATGGGCAGGGAATACGATGGGATCCATCGGATGACCTTTATCATAGATGAGAAAGGCGTGGTGGAAAAGGTTATAGATAAGGTGAATACCAAGGACCATGCGGCACAGATCCTTTGAGGATTCTAATCGTTAAGAAAAAACCCTGACCAGAATCAGGGTTTTTTATGACTTTTATTTCTCCACGATCTCCTCCTGTCGTGTAAAGAGCTTTTTCTTCTTGATGATATCTGCGATCCCTTCCGGCAGCATTTCTTCCCATCCATCTTCTCCGTTCATGATCTTCTTGAGGACGTCCCTTGAGAAAATATGCATGATCTCGGGATCGTAATCTATAATGTCCATGACCTTTCCATTGTATTTGAAGAACTTGTAGAGTTCCTTCATCCTGGGGTGTACCTTGATATTGTTGCTGGTCATGATCTGCCCGGTCTCCGGATTCTTCATGGGATAGAGATAGACCTTCAGATCTTTGAAGAACAACTTTCCGAAAGCTTCCAGGATACCCCCGCTCAGATGCCTGTAGTATTTTTCATCAAAGATCTCCACCAGGTTGTTGACCCCCATGGTAAGGCCGATTCGCGCCTTGGTATAGTTGCCCAGGTACTCAACGAGTTTGTAATATTCCTGGAATTTGGAGATCAGAACCGTATGACCGAGGGAACACAGCAATTCCGCGCGGTCCATAAAATCTTGTTCGTCTATTTCCCCGGAAGCCTTGAGGTTAGCCAGGGTGATCTCGAACATGACCACGGTATTCTCTTCCTCCACGGTCTGTTCCCGTACGAAGATGTCATAGGATTTCTGGAACATGTCCATGTTAACCTTGGTCACAGGGCGGAAACTACCCCTGAGTGCCAGGATATTTTTCTTGTACAGGACCGCAGCCGGGAGGAGGTTGTTCCCGTCCGGACCGAACATCACTGCGTCGGTCATGTCATTTCTGATGAGCTGAAGGCTCATCAGCCTGTTGTCTACATTCTTGAAATTGGGCCCCGAGAAATTCACCATGTCTA
The DNA here is from genome assembly GCF_010671595.1 of Muriicola jejuensis. Lineage (GTDB taxonomy): Bacteria > Bacteroidota > Bacteroidia > Flavobacteriales > Flavobacteriaceae > Muriicola > Muriicola jejuensis. The sequence continues at coordinate 170,958 of NZ_JAABOP010000003.1, forward strand.
TTTCAACCGTATCCTTGTCGATATGGTCGTACAGGTACTTCAGTAATTTCCTGGGTTTATTGTATTTGTAAAAAGCCCCGTATATCAGGTTGACCCCGACGATCCCCAGCGTCTCCTGCTGAAGTCGTGCCTCGTTCTGCTTGAAGCGAAGGTGGAGGATGATCTCATCGTATTCCTTCTGGTTAGGGTCGAGTTGGAATAGGATCCCTACCCAGCCATGACCTTTGTACCGCTTGGAAAAATCTATGGTGGCTACCGTGTTGGCGTAAGTGAAGAAGAGGCGGTCCGGATGGTCCTTCCTGCTGATGCGCTCCTCCATCAGTTGCATCTCGTGCTTCAGCATTTTGTTCAGTCGGCTCTGGGTCACATATCTTCCATCCTTTTCGGTGCCGTAGATCGCGTCACTGAAATTCTTGTCGTAAGCGCTCATCGCCTTGGCAATGGTTCCCGATGCGCCCCCTGATCTGAAAAAATGCCTCGCTGTTTCCTGCCCGGCCCCAATTTCAGCAAAGGTTCCATAGATCACAGGATTCAGGTTGATGCGAAGAGTTTTGGCCTTGATGGAAGGTATATTTTCGAAAGCAGGATCTTGATTTAAAACGGACGCCATTCCTCAGGGTTTTCGCTTCAAAGTTAATAAGAATGGGACATCTTTTAAATAAATATGTCATAAATTTGAATAAAATAGACGAGCCGTTGAAATTGACTTTTTTGGGAACCGGAACCTCTCAGGGGATCCCCGTAATCGGGAGTACGCATCCGGTATGCCTGAGTAAAAATCCCAAGGACAAAAGGCTCCGTGTTTCCGTTCTTATCTCCTGGGGGAATTACAATTTTGTGATCGACTGTGGCCCTGATTTCCGCCAGCAAATGTTGACGAACGAGGTGACAAAACTCGACGGCATCCTATTTACCCACGAGCACGCAGATCATACCGCCGGGATAGATGATATCAGGCCCTTCTTTTTCAGACAGGGCGACATCCCTATCTATGCCCATCAGCGAGTAGTGGACAACCTGAAGAAGAGGTTCGACTACATCTTTTCCGATATCAACCGTTACCCTGGCGCCCCTGCTGTTAAAGTGAATGTGGTCGAGAAGGGAATACCTTTTTCCCTGGGGGATCTGCAAGCACATCCGATCGAGGCATTCCACAACCGCTTACAGGTGTTCGGATATCGCATTGGCGGAGTGGCCTACCTGACCGATGTCAAAAGCATTGAAGATAAAGAAATAGAAAAGATAAAAGGCATTAAAGTATTGTGTGTTAATGCATTGAGAAAGGAACCACATCACTCCCATTTCAATTTGGAGGAAGCCCTTTCCTTTGTGGAAAAGGTACAGCCTCAAACCGCGTATTTTACGCACATTAGCCATCATATGGGCTTTCACGACGAAGTGGAGAATAGCCTTCCGGAGCACGTACACCTGGCCTATGACAATTTAACGGTAAATCTCTAAGAATGAAAGCACGAATATTTTTATACCTCTTTATTTTTTCTTCCCTGATCGCCTTGTATATCTATGTGAGTTATTCGAGTCAGGTCGAGGTGGGGAAGGAAAAGATATCATCTCTGGAGTTGGAAAAGCAGCAGCTTGAGGATTCCCTAAAAACCTCCAGGCTCAAAGTACTCGACCTCCAGTATTTCTCATTGGAGAACAACGATGACGCCCTGGCGTATTACGATCATCTTTCCCTGGCAGATCCTTCCCGCTATATTGCCGATAAACTGCTTGAGACCAATGAGCGCAAAGGGGACAATCCGCTGATCCCCTATGAAGGGATGGAGAGCAATTTCAAGATCAACAAGATACAGATCCTGAACCACAGATGGATCATTGCCGATTTTTCAGATGGTAGATTCTGGGGAGAACTCTTCATCAGATATGAGCTCAAGGATGACCTTTCTGTGGATTTCACCCTCTTAGACCATCTCCTCTATACCCGCAGCAATTAGAGGTGTTTGGCCAGCCAGGTGTTCATGGAGTAAAAATTTTCCCTTGAGACCCCATGCCCTGTGGGAAATTCCTCAAAGGCATAGGAGATCCCCAACCGATCCAGAATGGCCGGTGTTCTGCTCGCCCAGGATAAGGGGATGACAGGGTCTAATTGTCCGTGAGAGACGTACATCTTAAGGTGGCTGTGATCTTTTTTGTCATAACCCGCCGAAAGGATATTTTCATCTACGTATCCGCTTAATCCCACCACATTCTGAATCATTTCCGGATAGGAGAGCGCCAGGGCGAAACTCAGTACCGTACCCTGGCTGAAACCCAGTAAACTGATCCTGGTCTCATCAAGGGAGTAGGCATCTATGGCTTCCTTGATAAAGAGCATCATTTTCTGGACTGACGCACGCGCCTGTTCGGTGTCACTCCATTTGCCGAAATTGGCATCAAAATCGATCTGGTACCAGGCGAAGCCATAGGGGGGAAGACGGTATGGTGCCCTTGCAGAAATAACGCACAACTCTTCGGGTAATTCCGGGGCAAAGGAAAAAAGGTCTTCCTCGTTACTCCCGTAACCGTGGAACAGAAAAATCGCCGGGGATTTGACCGTGCTCTTTGCAGGCGGCCTGATGAGATGCTCCAAACTCAGGTGCTGTGTGGTCATGCTATTGTATAAAGGTGAACCATTTCTGGAAGTAATTCCCGATCACAGGCATCGCGTTGGCCTTCCCGCTTATGGCTCCCAGAAAACCGTAAAGCCACATCACAAAATAGAAGACATACAGGGCAAGGAGTGCGTATTCGTAGAACCATACACTTAGAAACAGAGCCACACCGAGGAACAGCAAATGGATCCCAAAGGCCTGTCGTATGTGAAACCTGGCAAAGGAATTCTTAGGCTCCAGATTCATGGTGATCGCAATCAGGGCCCCTACCATCGTGATGTAGGCAATTATAGCCGTGGTCTTGCCTTCGTTGATTTCTTGCGGGTCCATGAATTCCTTATGCTTTGTGGAGGTAAACCTGATGTTCTGTCACACTTCCGTACACCCTGCCTTTGCCTTTTTTGCCTATATACATACTGTTTTTGGAAGTGGACAGGAGTCCCTCTTTGGAAATGAAATATTCTCCTTCCGGATTGAAAAGGCTCAGTCCAGCCCGAGCTCCTTCTTTCAGGACCGGCGACTCCAGTGAAAATCGCTGTCTACCCCTGGTAAGGATTTCTACGGCCAATTCCGGACCGAAAATCGAATTCAGAATCACAAAGAAGGATTCGAGACCGAGGGACCCATAGGCCGCCCTGTCGAATTCCACTCGTTTCTCTTCTATGTCGATTGGCATATGGTCAGACGTGACCATGTCGATCACTCCATTTCTGACCCCTTTGCGCAATGCTTCCCGGTCCTTTGCCGTTCGCAAGGGGGGCATGACCTTAAAATGGGTGTCATATTCATGAAGGACTTCATCTGTATGGAAGAGGTTGTGGATGGCTACACTGCAACTTACATCCAGACCCTTCTTTTTGGCCTCGCTTATCAGGGAAACCGCTCTCGCTGTGGAGATCGTCGGGATATGCAATTTGCCCCCTGTGTATTCGAGAATAGACAAGTCCCTTGCGATCTGTATCTCTTCAGCCAGGGCAGGGATACCCCTCAATCCCAGTTTGGTGGACGTATCTCCTTCATTGACTGTCCCGGTAGCGGCAATGGATGCATCCATGGGAAAGGAAAACACCAAACCTCCGAATCCTTGAGCGTATTGCAAGGCGATCTTAAGAAGGTTTGCATGGGTGACGGGCGACTTAAAGTCGTAAAAAGCGACTGCACCTGCCTTTTGCATGTCGTACATTTCAGCCAGATCGGTTCCGGCAGACAAACGGGTCAGAGTTCCCAAAGGGTGGACGTGGGCCCCTTTTCCCGCAGCCGTTTTTTTGACGAAGACGATATCCCCACTTGTATCAGGTACGGGGTTTGTATTCGGGTTCAGGATGATGTCTGTAAAGCCGCTAAGGGCAGCAACTCTGGCACCATGGGCCAGGGTCTCCCTTTCTTCATATCCGGGCTCGCCGAAGCTCACACTGCTGTCTATCCATCCCGGTGAAATATGGAGGTTTGGCAATTCGATGACCTTGGTCCTTGAATCCGGGGTAACCGAGGTGGCGATCTTCTCTATGACCCCGTTTTTGATCCAGATATCCCTGACCTTTCCGTGCAAGCTCTTATTCTGATCGTCCAGGATGCGAGCTGATTTAAGGAGAATGTTCATTTCATTGCCTTTTGAATGATAATCTCTGCCAGTAAGAACAGCACCGCTAAAATAACAAACCATTTCCAAAGGCCTGTTACCCTGCGGTCATTTTCAATCGTCGAGAACAAGTCTTCTATAGAGCTTGCCAAGATCACTCCGTCGTTCATATCTTCCAGATCGATGTAGGTGAGATCACTTTCTTTCCTTGTAAAATTAAAGCTGAACGACCTGCCTATAGGCGCATTTTCCAGGCTATAGGCGCCTGCTTCCGTAGGTCCGCCTGAAAACCAGAGACGGGTGTTTCGTCCAACAGCCTGTTGTCTGGGGATGACTTCCATGTTGCCTTTTCTAAGGCTGAGGATCCGATCCTCCTCCAGTTGTACCGGGACATCCTCTGAACTGTCAGACCCCAGAAGATAATAGAGGGAGGGAAGGCTTCTGCTTCTCATAGCCATGGCGTAAAGGGTTGGGACTACCAGGGGTGAAGTCGTGAAATTTGTATTTTCAGGTTGTAGGGATGCAGTGAATACATAGAGTTTTTCACGACCTGCGAGAAAGGGAGCCTCGTTGGCAAACCCGAGTATTTTATCCGAATTACCGTTGAGGGTAAAATATTCCCTGACCGAGGGATACTGGAAATTTTTTACTTCATCCTTGAAGACATCGGTAAATAAAGGATGTCTGTAATTGATATCTGTAATATCCAGAGGCGCTGAGATCTTTTTAGCTATGGACAATCCATATGGGGTAATGAGACGGTTAAAATCGCCTGCATTCATTTCCAAGGAGGGGATCAGTAGCAGACTGCCACCGAGGTCGATATAATCCCTTAAAGGCTGCACCCCAACCTCAGGAAGTGAACTCAGTTCGTTGAGAATAACAAGGTCCTGATTAGCCAGGAGAGACAAAGCCTGTTCTATGGAAGCCACCGACCGGTATTCGGAAGTTTCGTCCCCGAATAATCTCTGAAGGAATTCGTCTCGTGTCCCGATACCTAATACCCTGATCTTTTCCTTTGTGCTGAGATTAAAAAAGAGATCATTGTCATAGGACAGACCCGTATCTTCCAGGGAGACCCTGCCCTCAATATCCTCCCCGGGAGGGAGGGAAAAAACGATCTCAGAAACACCGCTTGGATTAAAGGCTACGGCCGACTTAGCGATCAGAGAACCTTTGTTGAATAAGGAGACCGGAACAGATCCAAAATCCGTATTCCCGGAAACCAGGATATGAAGTCCGTTGTCATTTCCAGTAGACGCATCGAAATAGACCGAATCAATGGAGACATTGATCAGTTCATCTGCTCGCATGGGCACATAAAATATCTCCGGCTCTTCATCCTCCGGGATGTTTAAGGTTCCCATAGATTCCTGAAAATCTGAGAGGATCACCATTTTGGCTTCCACATTCGATTCCCCGCTGAAAAAGGATTTTCCTCTGAGCCTGATCTCCTCCAGGGTGAGCTGATCACTGGAATACTGAATTTGCAGGAGCGAATTTCTCACTTCTTCCATCGTCACCTCCCTGTATTCCGAATCATTGGTGAAGAGGGAAAAGGTAAGACCCTCGGGAACTGAACGAACGAGTCCCTGGGTGGCCTCCTCAAGGAGTAAACTTGGTCCCTGTCGCGCCTGCATACTAAAGGAATTATCCAGGTATACTGCGATTTCCTGCTCTTTGAATGCCGATTCGCTGGCTGTAAAGGGCTGGGCAAATGCCAGGATCAAGGCAGTAAAAAGAGCTATCCGTGTGAGGAGAAGCAGCCAGCGCTTAAGATTTTGGCTCTTTTGAGATTTGGCCTGTACCTTTTTGAGGAGCCTGACATTCGTGAATGGGGTGGTCTTGAACCTCCGAAGTTGCAGGAGGTGTATAAGGACAGGGATTAGGAGCAACCAAAGAAACCAGAGGAGTTGCGGGTATTTAAACAGCATGTCCTGAATTCATTTGACAAATATAATCAATCTTTCCAAGGTGCCTGTTCGTCTTTTTGCACAGTTACAAGGGCCTAATGCAAATTCGGCAAAAGAAGAAAGAACAAAGCTTTTTAAGAGAGTGATTTTGCCCTTTATTCTTTATTGCTTAAGGCCTCCCGGATGGCCGATTCGGCCAGTGGCGCCATCACTTCATATCCTTTTGCTGTGGGATGAACTCCATCACGAGCAAGTTCCGGATCCAATCCTTGTTCCTCATTGACCATGGCGGAGAAATAATCGAGATAGACCACTCCGGCTTCCTTCGCATATTCCCGGATCATGGCGTTGAGTTGAGGGATTTTAAGATCGGGCCTCAGTCCGGGACGCCAAGGGTAGTCCGAGGCCGGTAAAACGGAACTAAGGACCACCGCGATGCCATTGGCCCGGGCCAGTTCTGTCATGGAAATCAGATTTCCAAGGGTCTCCTCAAGGGTCATGGGACCTATATTCCCGGCAATGTCATTCGTTCCGGCCAGAATGACGACCACCTGTGGATGGAGGTCGATCACATCCTGTCTGAACCTGACGAGCATCTGGGGAGTGGTCTGTCCACCGATGCCGCGGTTTACGTAGGGCTTTCCTTCAAAAAAGGAAGGCATGGTGTGCAACCAGCCGATCGTAATGGAGTTCCCAAAGAAAACGACTCTGCCTTCTTCTTTCATGGTTTCTTTCAGTGTTTGGTTCGCAGATCTGAACTTTTCCAGTTGAGCCCAGTCCTGGGCATAGACATGTCCGCAAAGGAGTACAGCCAGAGTAATGAAAATAAGGGTTCTCTTCATAGGACACTTCAATGAATAGAAGGTTGAAAAGATAGTAAATAAGGATCCCTGGTCCATAAAAAAACCCTGCTTTTTAAAGGCAGGGTTCATATCGTTTATTAGGTCAGGGCTATTCACAGGCCACATCATCCCCATTGCCGTCCCAGCAATGCCACATTTCATCTTCAAAATAGGCGAATGACCTCACCCTGCCCTCGAAGGTTGTCCTGCTCCATTCGATGTCGACCTGGGCAAATGCCTGCATGTTCACGTCGTATACATTCGCATTGAAATAGGCATCAAAATAAGCATCCTGCAAACCGTATTCCAGGTAGCTGTTTCGGAACAGGTCATCATTCCCCTGGTCGTCGAGTTCCCTGACCCAGGTATAGCGGATGCTTCCGATCTCATCCCCCGTCCTTTCCCAGTCTATGCGCAGCATAGGATCAGGCCGGTCGGGTCCCTGGTTGAGGATCCAGAATCCGCTGTTTCCATCAAGAGCAGAACTCCCTGAAAACCATTGGAATTCATCGAATCCCTCTATGCCGTTCTTGGTGATATACATATTCCACAGCACGGCCTCTGAAGTCAATTGGGCCGTAAGCCTTGCGGTGTATTCACTCGTGAATCCGTCCACGCTGTAGCTCCACTGCCAGGTATCCTCGGAGATCTTTTCTGGAGTTTGAGTAAATGCTGCGTGGAATGCAGTAACAGGTACGGATAAGGTGGAATACAGGGCAGTACTCCAAACACCCACCACCACACGTGAGAATACCCAGTTTCCGTTCGGGGCTTTTTCCGCATCGAGAAGACTGGCCGACTTCCCGGAGGTTCCATTGTCCTCAAAGGCGTCCAGATCAAGAGCCATGGATTCTGCCGGAGGCAATTCAGGAGAGAGCGATTGTTCCGAAGGTTCAGAGGATTTTTCACAGGAGACAGCAAACAGGGCCATCATCATCAGGATCAAACCTGATAGCTTTACATTTTTCATTGGGGTATTTTTTATATAAGATTACGTTGGTTATAACGAAATCCTTCCAATAAAAGTATGTCCTTCAATGGAGTGGTCTCAGTAAGGAGGTCCAAAATCGGTTTTCTGTACCCCTGACTGTATGTTCCGATCACCAAATGAAATGCTTCAGGGCCATCCCAAAGGCATCAGTACTTCGCACTTTTTCCATTGGCCTGTGTCCTCAGTATAAAAGCGCGGATGTCCTCGTTGGCCTGTTTCAGGTCCTCTCGCCTGAGGTACATCATATGTCCGCTGCGATACCCCTTGAATTCGAACCTGTCTTTCATCCTTCCACTGGGGTCTACCTGCCACATGGTGTATTTGGCATTGAAATAAGTGGTCGCCCCGTCGTAATATCCGCTTTGGATCAATACGTTCAGGTAGGGATTTTGGGCCATGGCCTGCCTGAGGTTGTCCCTGGTGTTGTCATTATCGTTGTCCCAGGGTCTAACCGGGCCGAACATATTGTACTTGATGTCGGTTTTAAACTTGAGTTCTTCCTGCAGGTAATAATTGATAGCCGGGGTGAAACTGTGTAACCACGAGGTAATCTCTGAATTGTAGTCAGGTCTTTCTCCCGCGATCTGCCTGTCTATCCCAAGGTATCGGCTATCGAGTCGGCCTACGGTATATCCCCTGTCCCTCAGCAGGGCTTTCCAGAAGTAGGAGGTAGGGATGACCAGGTTTCTGTTGAGGATTTCCTCTTTTGAAAGGCCTGATAAATAGGCCATACGTTCTGCCACCTTGTTGCGTTCTTCTTCCTCGATGAATCCTCCTTTGGCCAGGGCGGGAATGAGTGTATTGACCGTAAAATCCTCCGATTCCGGGAGGATCTCCAGCAGGTCCTTGCTCTGAAGTGGGGCGGGAAGCGCCTTGTGATGCCAGGCGGCCGCTGTGAAATAAGGCAGGTTTAGGGCGTCACTTACAGGCCCTCCCGTGCGAAGGACCTTGTAATCGGCCGGACTCACCATAATGACCCCGTTCAGGTACATCCATTGCTCATTTTGCAAAGCCAGGGATAATCCCATGACCCGCGTCCCACCATAGCTTTCACCTACAATGTATTTAGGTGACCTCCAGCGATTGTGGCGGGTGACAAAGGTATTGAGCCATTCGGCCAGATATTCGATATCGGCATTGATCCCAAAAAACTTACTCCTGTCCACTTCTTTCCCTGTTTCGGGAATGGTGCGGGAATAGCCCGTGTTAGCTGGGTTCACATAGACAATGTCAGTGACATCGAGCACGGAATAAGGGTTTTGGCTCACCCCATAAGGCTGAACGGGATAGCCCTCATCGTCTATATTGAGGATCCTGGGACCCGTGTAGGCCAGGTGCATCCAGACTGAACCCGAACCGGGTCCGCCATTGAATGAGATCAGCAGTGGTCTGGATTTTCTGTCCTTGACGTCATTCCGGGTGTAATAGGTGTAGTGAAGGGCAGCGATGGGCTTACCCAGGTCGTCCCATACGGGTTGTGTCCCGGTTTCTGCGGTATAGCTGAAATTGGTGCCGTTGATGGTAACGCTGTGCTGTGTGATCACGGTGGTATCTACAGGGATAGAGCGTTCCTGTGAATAGGTCGTTGAGAAAGTAATTATTGAAAGCGCAATAAGGAGTAGTAATTTTTTCATGTTTTCAATTTTAGCCTCTAAAAATAGCAAAATAAAAAGAGTAAGACAGGCGAAAATCCGGGGAGCTCATCCGGGACGATTTAGTATCTTAATGGCAACATTCAAGGGACTAGAGAATCTCTCTAAAAGTAAATAAAATGAACAGAAGGCAATTCAACAAAAGATTGACACAGGGACTGGCAGGTACGGCTCTGGTGTCCTCGGTTCCTCTGGCCTGTGCCATGGGAGGGGACGGCGGAAAGAAAGGCTCACTGGGGATCGCACTTGTGGGACTTGGGAGTTACAGTACCTATCAGCTCGCTCCCGCCTTGCAGGAGACGGTCAACTGCCACCTCGCCGGAATCGTGACCGGTACCAAGGAAAAAGAGAAGATATGGGCAGAGAAATACGGTATTCCTGAGAAGAACATCTATAATTATGACAATTTTGACACGATCAGGGATAACCAAGACATCGATATCGTTTATGTGGTCTTGCCTAACAGCATGCATGCGGAGTTTTCTATCCGGGCGGCCAGGGCAGGGAAGCATGTGATCTGCGAAAAGCCCATGGCCTTATCGGTGGAGGAATGTGATGCGATTATAAAGGCCTGTACAGACGCAGGTGTAAAACTGGCCGTTGGGTACCGACTGCATTCGGAACCGTATACCCAGGAAGTAAAACGATTTGTGAAGGAAAAGACCTTTGGGGAGGTCTTGTATGTATCTGCAGAGGCGGCGTACCGCTCTGTGGGCAACCCGGATCAATGGAGGTTGAACAGGGAATTATCCGGGGGCGGTGCCCTGATGAACATGGGGGTGTACAGCATTCAGAGCGCTATTTACAGCACAGGGCAGAACCCGGTGGCAGTGACCGCTCAGGAATTCAGTACCCGGCCCGATTATTTCAGGGACACGGACGAGACCATTACGGCCCAATTTCAGTTTCCAGGTGGCGCGGTAGGAAATATTTTCACTTCCCACAATGCGAATGCGAATAGCCTCTACGCTTCCTGCACCCGCGGATGGTTTTCTTTGAAGCCTGCCAATAACTACGGGCCACTGGCAGGGGAATCGGCAAACGGGATCCTTACATTCCCGCACCAGTCTCAACAGAAACTTCAGATGGATGATTTTGCCAGCCACATCCTGTATAGAACCGAGAACAGGGCACCCGGGGAGATGGGCAAACGGGATTTGATCATCGTGGAAGCCATATACCGTTCTATTGCCGAGGGGAATAAATCCATTTCCCTGGATCTGGGAAATATGGGCCTGGTATAGGGGGTAAGTTCAGTATTTTTGGGTAAGCCAGTAACGGGCCATTTTGGGATCGTCAAAGACTTTCAGGTTGGCGTGCCGGTTGGTGGCCACATCCACAAGGAAGTCGGAAAGAGATTCGCGTTTCCAGATCAGTGCAATCATGATCTTTTCTCCGATCACTTTGGCGATCTGTTCACCCAGGAAGAAAAGTTCGATAAGGGAGACCTCCTCAGCTTTCACGGGTGTCACGTCGATCAACATCCTTGAACAACGGTGTTCCTCACAGGAGTTTTTGATATACCGGGGATATTCGAGGAATTCCCAGTAATCATAGGTACCCTCAACGGTCATTTCAAGGTACTCTTTCTTTTTTAGGATAGTGTAACTACTTACCATTCACTCCGAGTTGCATCAGGGCCATAGTAATTAGTCAGGTTGTCGTTTAAAAATAGGAATTTTCCTTCAGTGAGAAAGCCTAATCATGTCTATTAGTCTTATTTTAACATTTCAAAATTTTTGTGTTTTAATGTGAATGGTTAAAGAGTTGTCAAATAATACAGCTGCCCATTGCAAATGTATCTACTATTAAAGAAACTGAATAGGGAATTTTAAGAGGCAGATCTCTGGGACAACCCTCGCGTGTGAGGATAATAGACCGAAGAGGAACTGAGAGCTCAAAACGGAAAACAACTCAGAACCTTTCAAAGACTCCGAGTCCGAACAGGGCAAAATCGTACTTCACAGGGTCGTTCGGGTCGAGCAGGCGAAGGCTGCTATCGAGTTCATTGACAGCCTTTGCATCATTCTGTTTCCTTGTAAGAAGTCCCAGTTTTCTGGCGACCTTGCCCGAGTGCACATCCAACGGGCATGAAAGCTGAGAGGGTTTCAAACCCTTCCAAAGGCCAAAATCCACTCCCGATTTCCCATCCCGAACCATCCATCTCAGAAACATATTGATCCTCTTAGCGGCCGATCCCTTCAGGGGGTCCGAAATATGTTTCTCCGTACGTTTTTCATGATCCAGGCCGAAGAACAGGGTACGGAATCTGGATATCGACCTTTGCAGTGAATCTTTCTCCGCATACTTGCAAAAGACGGCCTCCATTCCGCCATGGTGGGTATAGATATGCTGCAGTGCCCTCACAAAATACCTGATATCGGTACCGTTAAAGGTGCGGTGTATAAACCCGTCCAGCCTGCTCAGGTCCGATTCCTCGTGCTGGGAGATGAATTGGTAAGGCGACCTGTCCATGAGGTCCATCATGAGACTGGCATTGGTGATGATGCTCTTTCTGTTCCCCCAGGCGATGGTAGCCGTGAGAAACCCACTGATCTCAATATCCCTGCGGTCAGAGAACAGGTGGGGGATCTGTATGGGATCAGATTCCAGGAATTCGGGCCGGTTGTATTGCTCTACCTTCAGATCCAGGAAATCCCTCAGTCCTTCGATCTTTTTTCGTTTGCTTTTCATGGCAGCTCGGTAAAAGAAATCAGCAAAAAAAGTAACCCGTTGTGTGCCATGTGCATAAGGATAGCGTATTCCAGGCCAAGCCTTACCCTGAGGAAACCCAAAAAGAACCCCATCAGGGTCTGGGGGGCCACCAACAGAGGCGTCCAAGGCAGCAAATGATCGCTATTTTCAAAATTACCAAGATGGACCAGGCCGAAAAGTATGCAGGACATATAAAAGGCGAAAGGGAAGTAGGGCGACTTCCTGAAGAAAACCAAAGGGCCACGGAAGAGGCTTTCTTCGATCAGAGGGGCCAGGATCACCATCAGGAGGAATACCTGTGGGAGGGAGTATGAAGAGAACATCTCAACGGTCTTATGTTCTCCCTGTTCTATGCCTAAAGAAATAAAAATGCCTTCGGCCAAAATAGCGAGGCCTATCCCTAACAAGAGGTTCCAAAAGACCGCAGAGGCCAGTACTTTAATTCTGACATCAGTAGAAATTCCTCTGTACGCGGTGTATTCAGGTTTGAGGGCAAACGACCAAAGGTGTTTAAGGATCATTGATTTACGATAAGTCCGTCGATCATCGTCAGTTTGCGGTCCGCCATATCGGCGAGTTCTTCATTGTGCGTCACGATGACAAAGGTCTGACCGAACTCTTCCCTTAAACTGAAAAAGAGCTTGTGGAGAACCTCTGCACTTTCCGAATCTAGGTTACCGCTGGGCTCGTCTGCCAGTATTACCGAAGGGTTGTTGATCAGGGCCCTGGCGACGGCCACCCGCTGCTGTTCACCTCCCGACAACTCGCTGGGCTTGTGGTGCAGCCGATCTCCCAGGCCTAGAAAGGTGAGAAGTTCTGCCCCTCTTTTCTCGGCCTCCCCCGGGGGTGTTCTTTTGATGAAAGCAGGTATACAAACGTTTTCCAAAGCTGTAAACTCTGGTAAAAGCTGATGAAACTGGAAGATGAAACCGATGTGCTCGTTGCGGAATTGAGCAAGAGCTTTATCGTTGAGACGGGTCACTTCGACCCCGCTTACCTCCAGGTCGCTTTCGCCCGGATTTGACTGGTGGTCCAGCGTTCCAAGGATCTGCAGGAGGGTAGTCTTTCCGGCTCCGGATGCCCCGACGATCGAGACGATTTCTCCTTTCTTAATATGGAGGTCAACGCCTTTTAGAACCTGCAGGGACCCATAGTATTTCTGAATATTTCTGGCGGTGATCATCCCAAACCTTTTAAAGGTCGAAAGTACACATAAGCGCGTTCATTACAAAATGGGAACCATTCGCCACGTAATCAGAGAATACTAGCGGCATAAATGGCTTCTATGCCATTTGATGGTTCCTCCTTCTGCTAATTATACGTTAAAGTCGAGGTGGCCTTAGAGAATTGCTTAATTTTGTTTAAGTTTATAATTGAAATACTAAACAAATCAAAACGCTGAGCGTTTTTACATAATAACTTTCCTATGGCACCTTATCAGAACCTGGAAGAATACAACTTAACAATTACCAACGAAGTAAAGGAACGGTACTCCAAGATCATCGATGAGATAGGGGAGGACGTTAAGCGGGAAGGCCTTTTGAAAACCCCGGAAAGGGCTGCGAAAGCCATGTTATTCTTAACGCAGGGGTATAAGCAGGACGCAGTGAAGATCTTGAAGAGCGCCATGTTCGCTGAGGATTATGACGAGATGGTGATCATCAAGGACATAGAGGTTTATTCCCTTTGTGAACACCACATGCTTCCTTTTTATGGCAAAGCTCACATTGCATATATCCCTGATGGGTATATCGTAGGGTTGAGTAAGATCCCCAGGGTGGTGGATGTCTTCGCCAGAAGATTACAGGTTCAGGAACGCCTTACGCACGATATACTGGAATGCATCAATACTACTTTGAAACCCAAAGGTGTGGCTGTGGTGATCGAAGCCTCCCACATGTGTATGATGATGAGGGGAGTTCAAAAACAAAATTCCGTAACCACTACTTCCGGCTTCAGGGGTCAGTTCGAAAAGATAGAGACCAGGAATGAGTTCTTAAAATTGATTAGTTCCAAGCTGTCCTAAGGAATTTTAACGATATTTATAAGGAACCCGTCTGTGCGAACAGACGGGTTTTCTTTATTTTTATCTGCAAATGAAAAAGGGATCCAAAATAAAATACCTGTTGTTGGGGCTTCTCTTTGATGGAATAGGGATGCTTTCCTTTGCTATCCCCGGCCTTGGCGAATTTTCAGATGTGATCTGGGCCCCAGTGGCAGCCTGGCTGATGACCCGTTTGTACAAGGGCAGAATAGGGCAAATAGCCGGGGTAGTAACTTTTATAGAGGAGCTGGTCCCGGGCCTTGATATCGTTCCCAGCTTTACCCTGATGTGGATCTATACCTATGTCCTTTCCAGAAAAAAGACTGGGAAGGTCGTCGAGTCCGGAGAATCTCATTAACTTCCTGAAAAAAAGCGCCCTAAGCCCATACGGGTGAGCATTTTCTTTTCAAAATTCCAGAAAAAGGTGAACTGGCCGAAGAGCCACCCGAATAACACCAGCAAGACCTGGTAGAAGGGGAAGATAAGCAGGATCCTCAGGCACCAGTACACCCAGCCGCTCCACCAGACCTCCGGGAAGGCCTCCCGGGACAGACCGATAAAGTTCAAAAATGGCTTGGCCACATAGACCGAAGCCGAACCGGTGATCGCAAAAACCCAGAAAATTACTAGTAATTGCCAGTTGGAGCTGATGCCCCAGTATTTTTTCAGCCTGTCCGTCACGTCCTTCTTTTAAAGCCGCAAAGTTATAAATTAAATGCGGGGAGCAAAAGGTCCCAGGCGCTGGTTATATTTCCTCTGGAAATAAATGAAATAATTATAGAGCTTGTAGTTTACGTCATACCCGTAATCTATGGCCGGGTCGTAGTCGATCTGGAGTTGATAGAGTTGGGGGTCGAATTGCAGGTTATTGATCACGCGGTTATTCCATTCGATCACGAACAAACGGTTGCGGTTTTCCAGGAAAGACTTTGAATAGTATCCCGGAGGACGGGCCACAGCCTGCAACCATACATTGAAACCGGGTTCAATGATGATGATCTCATAGTTCGATTCTTCATCGGATATTTCAACGGTATCTGCCTCCGAAGTATTAAAAGCTTTTCTTTCCTGTTCGGATACAGGGGTGTTTACCTTTGATCCGGTACAGCTTGTAATGAGGATGAGCAGACCGAAAAAAAGAAACATCCCTGTTCGTATCGTTCCTTTATATATCTTTTTATCCATACTAAGAAGATACAAAAAAACCACCGGTGTTGTCCCGGTGGTCCTGTTAAAAATCCTTAAGTAATCCCGGCTGTTATTTTCCAAAGAGTCCACCCAGCATACCGCCGAGTCCGCCTTTTTTCTTATTTGTCCCCAGGACCATCCCGGCCACGTCGTCCAATACACTGCCATCCCCATCTGCATCGATCAGGCTGGTGATCAGACTTTGATTCTGCTTGGGTTGTCCTCCCAGCATGGACCCCAGCAAGGAGGTCAGACCATCAGAATCACTGACATTGCTCTGGGCCTTTTGTCTGCCCAGGTAACCCATGACGATAGGGGCCGCGATCTTCAGGATCTGGGCCACAGTGCCCGCATCCACGCCCGATTTCTGGCTCAAGGCATTTTCAACCAAAGGCTGTTTCTTCCCCAGGATATGTCCTAGGATCCCGGCACCGTCCTCAAGAACGGAATCGTTCACCCCACCCTGGAAAAGTCCGCCCAGGTTATCCAAAATGCCTCCTGAGTGCTTGGAATTCAATGCGTTGATCAAACCGGATGCACCCTGAGGATCAGAGGCATTCTTTTTCATTGCCCCGAGGAGCAGTGGCATCGCCATGCTCAGGACATCCGCTGTTTTATCAGCAGGTTGTCCGGTCTGTTCCGAAACCCCGTCAATAAGTTGTTTGCCCATCGGGCCACCCAATAAATCTAAAAGTCCTGACATTGTCTTATTAATTTTGGTAGAAATATACTGTTTTTTCTCCCTAATTGAGGAGTTTGATGATCTGTTCGGCCAGTTCTGTACCTATACGGTCCTGGGCCTCCCCTGTGGCAGCTCCAATATGGGGCGAAAGGGAGATCTTTGGATGCATCAGGATACGCACTTCAGGATGAGGCTCACTTTCGAACACATCAAGCCCGGCAAAAGCGATCTTACCGCGGTCTATGGCATCCAGAAGAGCCACTTCATCGATGACACCTCCACGTGCGGCGTTTACCAGGCCCACACCGTTCTTCATCATATCAAACTCTGCTCTCCCGATCACGTATTCTTTCTGTGCTGGCACGTGAAGCGTAATGAAATCTGCCTCTTTCAGGAGTTCTTCCTTGGAACTCGACTTGAGGGAAAAGGTAGTGATCTGTCCGTCGAAAAAGGAGATACTCAGTTCGGTCTCCTCATAGTTCGGGTCACAATACATCACTTTCATCCCGATACCCAGGGCGATCTTAGCGGTAGCCTGGCCTATCCTCCCAAAGCCGAGAACACCCAGGGTTTTCCCTCTGAGTTCCGATCCATTCCCATAACTCTTTTTAAGGCTCTTGAAATTCTTGTCCCCCTCCAGAGGCATGTTCCGGTTTGCGTCATAGAGAAACCTCACTCCACCAAATAAATGCGCGAAGACGAGTTCTGCAACGGAAGCTGATGAGGAGGCAGGTGTATTGATCACGTGCAAACCTTTTTCCCTGGCGTATTCCACGTCTATGTTGTCCATCCCTACGCCACCCCTTCCGATGAGTTTAAGTCCGGGGCAGGAGTCTATCAACTCCTTTCTAACCTGGGTCGCGCTGCGTACCAGCAGGCCTGAGATGTTTTCCTGGTTGATGTATTTCGCCAGTTGCTCCTGGGCCACGTTGGTGGTCAGTACTTCAAAACCGGCTGATTCCAATGCTTCAATGCCACTTTTTGAAATGCCGTCATTGGCAAGGATCTTTTTACTCATAAATACTTTGATTCAGTTCCGATTTTCATTTGGGGGGCTTTTCAGGCCTTGCGTTCCAGGTCGCTCATCACATCTACCAGCACGCCAACACTCTCAAGGGTAAGTGCGTTGTACATGGATGCCCTGTAACCACCTACAGAACGGTGTCCGTTCAGGCCATTGATCCCAGCTTCCTTCCACATGGCATCAAAGGTGTCTTTGAGTTTTTCGTCAGTTAGGGTAAAGGTTGCGTTCATACTGGAACGGTCTTCTTTATTCGCGAATCCCTGGAAAAGTGGGTTGAGGTCGATCTCCGAATAGATAAGCTTGGCCTTTTTCTCATTGATCTCCTCAATCGCAGCAATGCCTCCCATGTCTTTTAACCACTGCAGGGTGAGCATGCAGACGTAGACCGGGAATACCGCAGGTGTGTTGAACATACTGTCCTTCCCGATGTGCACCTTGTAATTGAGCATGGAAGGGATCTGCCTGCTAACCTTGCCGAGCAGGTCTTCTTTGATAACCACCAGGGTCGTTCCTGCCGGACCCATATTTTTTTGAGCCCCGGCATAGATAAGGTCGAATGATGAAAAATCGAGCTGGCGGGAGAAGATGTCGGAACTCATATCACAGACAAGGGGAACACCCGTTTTGGGAAATTTCTTGATCTGTGTGCCGAAAATAGTGTTGTTGGAGGTCAGGTGCAGGTAATCCAGGTCCGTCGGAATATCAAAATCCTTGGGAATGTAGTTGAAATTCTTATCCTTGGAAGAAGCGATCTCTATGGCATTCCCGATAAACTTAGCCTCCTTCAGGGCATTTGAGCTCCAGGTTCCTGTATTCAGATACCCTGCCTTGTTCTCCAGCAGGTTGTAAGCCAGCATGAGGAACTGCAGGCTGGCTCCTCCCTGTAGATAGAGAGCCTGGTATCCTTTGCCTTCCAGTCCAAGGAGTTCAAGGGCCAGGGACCTGGCCTTTTCCATAACGGCCACGAACTCCTTGCTCCTGTGGGAGATCTCGATCAGGGAAAGCCCTATGCCGTCCAATTCGAGGACAGCCTCCGAAGCCTTCTTCATGACCTCGGCAGGCAGGATGCATGGACCGGCACTAAAATTGTGTTTTTTCATATGTCAGGGTACTTTTTTGCAGCTGTAAAGGTCGAAAATTAACCTGAGAAAGGAGTTGCAAAACCGGATTAATTGTTTCAGGTTTTTAACAGGAATTCAACAGTATCCACCCCGTCCGCATAATCCGAAAGGGAGGGGTTTTGTGTTCGTCCAAAAGGGACCTCACCGGCCGAGAACCCATCTGCCACCACGCATTGGATCCTTTCTTTTTCGGCCTCCAGTTTACCTCCGAGCTCTTGCAAGGTGGAATAGGTCTCATAATAGACAGTACCGATGGGCGAAGCATACCCTTTATCCTCTTTCAGGATCAGAAACCCATTGTCTAAGAACGGGAACTCACTCATAAGGTAGACGGCCTTGTTGTAGTCGTAGTTATTGTGGTATTTATGGTGGTTCTTAATTGACTCAAAAGGTTCCAGGGAGGTAAAAAGACTCTCAAACGAGTAGCCCTGGGGCACGAACAATTTACTTACGTTGCGGCACCCGAGGCCAAAATACATGAAAATATCATTTCCCAGGGCTTTTAGTTGCTCGGGGGTTTCCTTTCCGGTAAGCACAGCCACACTGTTCCGGTTCTTTCTGATGATATGGGGTTTATTCCCAAAATAGTACTCGAAATAGCGTGAAGTATTGTCGCTTCCTGTTGCGATCACCGCATCGAATCCTTTCATTATTCCATCTGAAACAGTTATAATGCCTTCCATAAGGGGCTCATATTCCACGAGTTTCCTGATGAGGGCAGGCAGTAATTCGGTATCTCCAGAAGACAGCTTAACCAGGGCCCTGTGCCCCGTCATCAGGACGCAGAGCAGGTCGTGAAACCCGACCATGGGAATGTTTCCCGCCATGATGACAGCCACACATCTGGGATCCCTTTCGGGGATTGAATAGGCCGAGATCCACGATCTCAGCTTGTCTTCGGTGAGTTCCCGGCCCCAGGCAGTAATGGCATATTCCAGGTTTTCCCTGGTGAACCACCCATTCTTGCTGCCTGCACGCTGTACCGCGTTCCGGAATTCGCATTCCTGGGTGTTGTATGAAGGGCTATCGAATTTGAAATCCCTCAGCAACTGGCCGAGTTTAACAAATGCTTGTATTCTTTGTTCCTGTGAGCCCATTATATTTGTAGAAAATAAGATCGCCTTTTACCTTTGCGGCAAAAATAGGGCAAATGTAATACTAAGGCTTAGGCCCGGAACTTATTTTATTCAATTCGCTAAAAGAAAAAGAGAATTATGGCTATCATTATAACTGACGAATGTATCAATTGCGGTGCCTGTGAACCTGAATGTCCGAACACGGCCATTTATGAAGGTGCCGATGAATGGCGCTACAGTGACGGTACTTCCCTGAAAGGAGAAGTGGTCCTGCCTGATGGGCGCAAGGTAAATGCGGATGAGGTTCAGGAACCTATCAGTGATGAGATCTACTATATCGCTCCCGATAAATGTACCGAGTGTATGGGTTTTCATGAAGAACCCCAGTGTGCCGCCGTTTGTCCCGTAGATTGCTGCGTGCCTGATGAGGACCATGTGGAGAGTGAGGAAACCCTTCTTTCCAAGCAGCGATTCATGCATCCGGAAGACTAATTCTCCGTAACCCTGAAATTTTTCATTTCCTCCAATGGCTGAATGATCTGCTGGTCCTGCCAGATGGAAGGTTCAAACTGTTTCAGTTGGGTATAAGGCACCTTCTCGGCCTCCACCAGGCTTTGGAATTCGGCTGGGTTTAACTGCTGTGTAGATAAGATCAGCAGTTCCTGCTTTTCACGTCCTTCACCTTCCAGGCTAAAATCAAAAAGAACCTTGTCCCTCTTTGAACTGTTCTCTATAAATTTGAGCGGCCTGTGCAGATAGATGTAGTTCCCTTCTTCCCTCGTAATATAATAGGGCTGATAAACTCCATTTTCTGAAGCCTTGTAGATCACGGTTCCTCTGTTCTTATTTTCGATGTATTTGATGCCCAGAAGCAGCTTCATATTGAATTTTTTCCCCCTTTTTCCCTCTCCATAGGCATAATCTGCTTTCAAAACCGCAAAATCCCGTGCTGATACGAACAGGGTGCCGGCGTACTTCGAACTCGCTTTGCGCGGACTGAAGGAGACCACATAGATAGGAGTACCCTGGAAATAGGATGCCCCTTTAAGTGCATAGCGATAGTCATCCCCATCCAGGAGTTTTTCCAGGAATGACAGCTCATGCCATTGCGACAATTTTATTGTGCGGAGGACGGAGGATCGGATCTCACCCTTTGAGAACTCATTTTTCTTTTCATCCCTCATAAAAACCTTCCGGTCGAATGCAAGAGAATCCTCAATTTTGAACAACCCGGTTTTTAACTTGTAAGTCATGCTGGTATCCAGGTATTGAAGGATGATGCCTTGTGCCTGTTTTTGCACTCCATCCATGGAGAAATCCTTACGGCTGTCGAGTAGCTTGGTCGCCCGCGCAATGGAGATCTTGCTCGAATCCCTTTCTCTCATCAGCACCGTCCCGCTGTAGTCCCTGAATTCTATCAGCCGACTCTCCATGACCGCCCTGGCCAGGGAGTCAAGTTTTTTACTGGCCCTGCCGATCTGTTCCCTGGGGATACCGGTCGCCTTTTCTATCTCCACCTTCAGGTCATCAAAGTGCATATAGGAGGTTCCCCTGTAGAATACCTGGTATTTCTGGTTGGTACTGGAATAGTTCACGGGATAGGCCTTTCGCACTTCTCTCACGATCTCCTCTGCGGTAGGCTGCCGGTCCCTCAGGAGGACCTCATCCAGAGCGATGGCCGAGGGTTCGAGGTAGATCACGACCTCCAGGCCGGAATCCGGATAGGGGATGCGTTTCTGGGCATATCCAAGGGATGAGACCAGTACACTGTCCCTGGGAATACCCGTCAATGAGAGGGAGAATCCTCCTTCTTCATTGGCGATGGTCCCGTAAGAGGCCCCGATCTGCACCGTGGCGTAAGGGATGGCTTCTTTGGTGTCCATATCCCTGACATAACCACTTAGGGTCTGACCTTGGAGGTATAATCCGGGCAAAAGGGATAACAGCAATAGAAATGCAATTCTTTTTGTCAATGCAGAGCAGGTTTAGTCAGTAGACGATCAGGGCATCCTTTTGTTACGATGATTTATAAAGTGTATCATACCAATAAATACTATATCAGGCCTGGTTCGAGATCATGGTTGATAGAATTTCCCGAAATATCTTGGCACAGACCATGGCCGTCATCCGGTTCAAGTCCCGATCAGGGTTGTATTCCACGATATCCGCACCGACGACAGGAACGTTGATGGATTGTATGATGTGCAACAGGTCTCTAGTCAAAAGACCTCCTGGTTCCTGGTGAGAGACTCCCGGGGCGCAACTGGGGTCCAGGGCATCTATATCCACAGACAAATACAGGGGAGCCTTGAATTCGGGAAGCTTTTTGAGATCCAGGTCCTTCATCTCTATGATCTCCACCCCAAATTTTTCGGCCTGCCTCCTCTGATGCGTATTCAGGGTCCGGATACCCACCTGTACCAGTCTGTTGGCCAGCTTGTCTTCCATGATCCTGGCAAAGGGACAGGCATGTGAGTAGGTGTCTCCATCAAAGCTGTCATACAGGTCGCCATGGGCATCGATATGCAGGATGTCCACAGGGCCAAATGCTGCGCAGACCGCCTTGAGAATGGGGTAGGAGACCGAGTGGTCCCCGCCAAGGCTGATGATCCCGTCCTGACCCTGTAAATTGCCTGAGGTAATGCTTTCGATCTCAAAATAGCTCGCCGGTCTGAAATCCCCTTTGTCCTCAAAAACCCCGGGGTCTGTTTCCAGCCCATTCTCTGAAAAATAATTCGCAGAAGAACTGTGATAGGCAGATCTGATCTCAGGAGGAGCCTTGGCAGCGCCTTGCAGGAAGGAGGATTTTTCGTCGAATAAGATTCCTTGTATTGCTATTTTCATATTGTGAAATTAAAAAGACCGGTGGATTCCCACCAGTCTTTTTTCAGGTATTTGATCATTTGGGCTACAGGGAGAAGGTAAGGCGGCCGTAAAAGAAAGCCCCGCCGAATCCCATTTGCACTGAGTCGAAATAACCACCTGCTTCCGTCCAGTCGTCCTGCTGATCTGGATATACATTAAAGAGGTTATTCGCACCAATATTTAATTTGAGGTCCTCATCCAGGTCAAAACCAAAGACGAGGTCTGTGACCAACTTAGGATCATAAGTGTCGGTGGCCGCGATCACCTGATTGGCAAATCCCCCGTAATCCGCAGGATCCTCGAACATCTGGAAATCCAGGAGTTCGATCTTGCTGAAATGGGTAAAAGCCAGACCGACGTCAAACCAATTCTTGTCGTAGTTCACATTGAGCGTCAGTTTACTGGCAGGAGCCGACGCCAGCAGGAAGGCCTTGTCCCTTTCCCCGAAAAAGGTCTGCTCATCCAGGGAGCCATTTTTGACATCCTTGATCTTCATATCGTTGATATTTCCCGTGAACGTGGCTGAGAGGTTGCTGTCTGAGAAATATTTCTTCCAGGACAAGACCACATCGAGACCGATCGTCCTCGTGTCTGCCCCATTCGCAAAAAACTGGGCAGCTTCCACATTCGGAATTTGTGGGGCGTCAAAATTGCCGGTCAAGACGATCCTGTCCTTTACATCGATATAATACCCGTCGACCGTAGCGGAAAAGTGTCCGAAATTGGCAGTTAGGCCCAGCCCGGCATTAAATGCCTTTTCCTCGGTCAATTGCTCAATGCCGAAAGAGGCGGTCACCGGACTGTTGTTCGGTGATAGGAGGGATTCCAGTGCCTGGCCGCCGACAAAATTGGTGAACCTCAAATTGTAGTAGATCTGGGCCAGAGAGGGAGCGCGGAATCCTGTGCTGATGGACCCCCTTAGGTTTACATTTTCCGTGGCCTTGAGTCTCATGGCCAGTTTGCCATTGAGAGTGCTTCCGAAGTCGCTGTAATTTTCAAAACGGGCCGCAGCACTCAGGAGGAAGCTTTCTGACAGGTCGAATTCGCCATCGGCATACAGAGACAGGTTACTCCTGCTGCGGTCTACCTCGTTGGCGGGGCTATACCCCGGGAACCCCTGGGATCCACCGGGCCTGACGTCCCCGGAATCCGGGTCTGTTGGCTGCACCTGGTTGGCCGGGTCAGTGATCAGCAGGCCGTTCACATCATAGGTGCCCCATGATCCTTCCTCTCCCGCAAAGATGATGAAGTTCTCTGTCCTGTACTCCGCACCGAATGCCAGGTTCATTCCACTCAGAACATCATCGTAGTATTTGGAAAAATCGAGGTTTAGGGTATTCATACTTAGACTATGGCCCCCGGCGTCGAAGTCGGTCGGGGAAACATCTTCGAGGGAAGCGTTCAGGGTTCCCTTGATAAAATAATGGAAGTTGTTCTTTCCGTAGGTATTGCTAAGGTCTGCCTTCCAGCCATTGTTCAGTTCTGTCCTGAAGCCTGCGGTGATCGCGTTGTCCGTGATATTGGAAGTGATCCTGGGGGTAAACCCATCGGGATAAATAGAAGGGATTACACGTGCCCCTCCATTACGGGTGAAGGCATAGGCGTCTGTATCCCTGTAATTCCTTCCGCCAAAGGCGTAGAAATCTGCCTTATCGCCCAGGGGTACCACTGCATTGACCATAAAATTAAACCCGTCTATGGCAGCTTCTCCAAAGCCTTTACGAAAATCGAAGGCAGGTCTCAGGGTCTTGTTCTTGCTGATGTATTCTGTCGTGAAATTGACATAACCTCGTTCCCCGATCCCAATTCCGTAATTGACGGCTGCTTTCAGGGATCCTCCGTCAAAATTCTGATCTTCCCCTATCTGGTTTCCGTCCCTCTCGGTGTCGAGTCGGAATCCATCCGTATTCCAGACTCCGTAGTTATCAGCCTGGAAATCCCTTGTATCCACATCCGCGTTTGTGCTGTAGGCCCCATAGCTGATCAGACCGCTAACCCCGTCCGTATTGTCCTTTAACACGATATTGATCACCCCAGCAATGGCGTCCGAACCGTATTGGGCGGAGGCTCCGTCTCTCAGGATCTCTATCCTTTTTATAGCGGTGGCCGGGATGGCATTCAGGTCGGTTCCTGTATTTCCTCTTCCCCTGGTTCCAAAAATGTTGATCAAACTCGACTGATGTCTGCGCTTGCCATTGATGAGCACAAGGGTCTGATCAGGTCCCAGACCGCGGAGAGTGGCAGGATCTATATGGTCTGCGCCGTCAGAACCCGACTGTTTGTTCGCGTTGAAGGAAGGAGCTGCAAATTGCAGCATTTCATTCACCTCAATCCGACCGCTCTGGGTAGTAACGGCAGCCACGTCGATCACATCCACAGGCACGGCCGTATTGGTGGCTGTTCGCTTGGGGCTCCTGGAACCTACCAGCTGGATCTCATCGAGTTGCAAACCTTCTGAAAGGACCACCACAAAGGATGACCTGCCTGCAACCGCCTCCTCTTTGGTTACATAGCCGATATAGCTGAAGACGAGAGTGGCTGAATCGGCAACGGTAATGGAAAAATTACCGTCAAAATCGGACGTAGTCCCCTTGCTGGTGCCTTTCTCAACTATGTTGACACCCACCAGGGGAATGCCCTCCTGGTCTGTTACGGTCCCGGTGACCGTTTTCTGGGCAAATACGGAAAACGCACCTGATACAAATATCAGAATCAGTAAGTACACATTTTTCATGTTTTCAGGGTTTTAAGGTTGTTGAGTTAAATGTATGTAAAATCTGGTCAGCCTTCCTTGAAAGATTTAGAATTATCAATTAAGCAATAGCCGTATATTTGCGGCTTTATTATTCTATCCACTATGAAAGCAGGAATCGTAGGACTCCCCAATGTCGGCAAATCGACCTTGTTCAATTGTTTGTCTAACGCTAAGGCCCAGAGCGCTAATTTTCCGTTTTGCACAATAGAACCCAATATTGGTGTTGTGAACGTGCCTGATAAGCGACTGGAGAAATTGGAAGAACTGGTCAATCCCCAACGCGTTATCCCGGCTACCGTGGATATCGTGGATATCGCCGGACTCGTCAAAGGGGCTAGTAAAGGGGAAGGACTGGGCAACCAGTTCCTCGCAAATATCCGGGAGACCGATGCCATTTTGCACGTCTTACGCTGTTTTGACGATGACAACGTGGTCCATGTGGATGGATCCGTGGACCCGATACGGGATAAAGAGACCATAGATATTGAACTCCAGCTCAAGGACCTGGAAAGCGTTGAGAAAAAACTTGAAAAGGCAAGACGCGCAGCCAAAACGGGCAATAAGGATGCTATAAAGGAGGAAGGAATACTTCTTAAAGTAAAACAGAAATTAGAATCCGGTATTTCCGTCAGGGCTATTGAGTTAAGCGATGAAGAACGAAAGGAATTTATCGCGCCCATGCAGCTGATCACTGACAAGCCAGTCATGTATGTCTGTAATGTGGATGAGGCCTCGGCCGCTTCAGGAAATGCGTATGTGGAGCAGGTAAAGAAGGCCACTTCCGGGGAGAACGCCGAGATCCTGGTGCTAGCTGTTGGGACGGAGGCCGATATATCAGAGCTCGAGACCTATGAGGAGCGGCAATTGTTCCTGGAAGATCTGGGACTAGACGAACCGGGATCTTCAAAACTGATCCGGGCTGCATACCATTTGCTCAACCTTCACACGTACTTTACGGCCGGGGAGAAGGAGGTCCGCGCCTGGACCATCCCGGTCGGGGCTACTGCTCCCCAGGCAGCAGGAGTCATCCATACCGACTTTGAGAAAGGGTTTATCAGGGCCGAGGTCATTTCTTATGAGGATTATGTTACCTTTGGAAGTGAGATCAAAGTAAAGGAAGCCGGGAAAATGAGGGTGGAAGGCAAGGAATACGTCGTTAAGGACGGTGATGTGATGCACTTCCGTTTCAATGTCTGAAAGAAGCCACTTTTCCTTTAATTTCCCGCTCCAGGCCCCATTTTAGCTATTAACAATACGCCTGTTTCATTGTTGATTACTTTCTTTTTGGTGCATTTTGATTTCTGCATTGAAATTTTATATTAGCAGGGATATACCCCAAAAACTATGGCGCAAACACAATATACAGAGGATAACATCCGGTCTCTGGACTGGAAGGAGCACATCCGTATGCGCCCTGGGATGTATATCGGAAAATTGGGTGACGGATCCTCGGCGGATGACGGGATCTACATCCTGCTCAAGGAAGTGATCGATAACTGTATCGATGAGTTTGTAATGGGTGCAGGGAAGACCATTGAGATATCCATCCCAGGCGATAAGGTTATCGTGAGGGACTATGGACGGGGTATCCCCCTGGGAAAGGTAGTGGATGTGGTCTCCAAGATGAACACGGGCGGTAAGTATGACACCCGTGCATTCAAGAAATCAGTCGGACTCAACGGGGTCGGTACAAAGGCCGTAAACGCGTTGTCTTCTTATTTTCGCGTGGAATCTACCCGTGACGGAAAGTCGAAGTCGGCCGACTTCGAAACCGGGAATCTTGTCAGTGAAGAATTCCTGGAGGAAACCTCCCGGAGAAGGGGAACCAAGGTGATCTTCACCCCTGACGAATCCATTTTCAAGAAATACAAGTACCGGAATGAGTATGTGGAGCGCATGCTCAGGAACTACGTATATCTCAATCCAGGCCTTACCATTCTTTTCAACGGGGAGAAATTCTATTCCGAGAACGGCCTGAAGGACCTCTTGGAAGACAACAACAGTGCCGAGGACATGCTTTACCCCATAATTCACCTCAAAGGGGAGGATATTGAAGTGGCGATCACTCATAGCAAAACCCAGTATAGCGAAGAATACCATTCCTTTGTGAACGGGCAGCATACGACCCAGGGAGGGACCCACCAGGCGGCGTTCAGAGAAGCCCTGGTCAAGACCATACGCGATTTCTACGGCAAGAACTACGACGCCTCAGATGTGCGCAAAAGCATCATTTCTGCCATCTCCATCAAGGTTATGGAGCCCGTCTTTGAAAGTCAGACCAAAACCAAACTGGGTTCTACAGACATGGGTGGGGATCTCCCCACCGTCCGGACCTACATCAATGACTTCATCGGCAAGCAACTGGACAATTACCTGCACAAGAACCCCGATACGGCCGAAAAGATCCAGCGCAAGATCATGATGGCAGAAAAGGAGCGCAAGGAGTTGTCCGGCATTCGCAAACTGGCCAGAGAGCGAGCTAAGAAAGCGAGCCTTCACAATAAAAAACTAAGGGATTGCCGCATCCACCTGGACGACATGAAGAGCGACAGGCGGCTGGAAAGTACACTTTTCATAACGGAAGGGGATTCGGCCTCCGGTTCTATCACCAAATCAAGGGATGTTAACACCCAGGCCGTTTTTAGTCTCAGGGGGAAACCTCTGAATTCCTATGGGATGTCTAAGAAGATCGTGTATGAGAACGAGGAATTCAATCTATTGCAGGCTGCCCTGAATATAGAGGAATCCATGGAAGACCTCAGGTATAACAATATTGTGATCGCCACGGATGCTGACGTAGATGGGATGCATATACGCCTATTGCTGATCACTTTCTTCCTTCAATTCTTCCCGGAACTCATCAAGGAGAATCACCTGTATATTTTGCAAACCCCTCTTTTCAGGGTACGCAACAAAAAGGAGACCATTTACTGTTACAGCGAGGAGGAGAAAAGAGAGGCTGTGACAAAATTGTCCGGCAAACCTGAGATCACCCGATTTAAAGGGCTGGGGGAGATCTCACCGGATGAATTCAAGCATTTTATAGGGGACGACATCAGGCTGGAGCCCGTGATGCTGGACAAGGCCCTCTCCATAGAGGAACTCCTACAATTCTACATGGGAAAAAACACCCCTGACCGGCAGGAATTCATTATAAATAATCTTAAAGTTGAAGTTGATCTGGTTGATCAGGAATAATTCTAAATCAAGTAAATAGGAGCCTCTTTATATGGAAGAGAATGAAGATGGGCGATTAGAACAGGAAGAAGGCAAGGAAGGGCAACAGGAGGCACTTACCAGGGTCACAGGGATGTACAAGGATTGGTTCCTTGATTACGCTTCCTACGTAATCCTCGAGAGGGCAGTTCCCGCGATCGAAGATGGTTTCAAGCCTGTTCAGCGAAGGATCATGCACGCTCTGAAGGAGCTCGATGACGGACGATACAACAAGGTCGCCAACGTCGTGGGCCACACCATGCAATACCATCCTCACGGTGACGCCAGCATTGCTGATGCCATGGTGCAGATAGGGCAGAAGGACCTGCTGATCGACACCCAGGGGAACTGGGGGAATATCCTCACCGGTGACGGGGCGGCCGCTTCCCGATATATCGAGGCCCGTCTTTCCAAATTTGCACTGGAGGTGGTTTTCAGCCCGAAGATCACAGAATGGCAGCTCTCGTACGACGGAAGAAAAAAGGAACCCGTCCACCTTCCCGTAAAATTCCCCCTGCTTTTGGCGCAAGGTGCGGAGGGTATAGCCGTAGGATTGTCCACAAAGATTCTTCCTCACAACTTCAATGAACTCATAGACGCCTCTATCAAACATCTGAAAGGGCAGAAGTTTAAATTGTTTCCCGATTTCCCCACAGCCGGGATCATCGATGTCACCAATTACAATGACGGGATGAGGGGAGGCAGGATCAGGATCAGAGCCAAGATCTCCCAGGTCGACAAAAATACCCTGATGATCACGGAGATCCCCTATGGCACCAACACCTCTTCCCTGATAGATTCTATCCTGAAGGCCAATGAAAAGGGGAAGATCAAGATCAAAAAGATAGAGGACAATACGGCAGCAGAAGTCGAGATCCTCATCCACCTTCCAGGGGGTATTTCCCCGGATAAGACCATAGATGCCCTGTATGCCTTCACTGCCTGTGAAAGCTCTATTTCTCCCCTGGGATGTATCATAGAAGACAACAAACCCCTCTTCATCGGGGTGCAGGAGATGTTGGAGCGGTCTACGGAGCATACGGTTGAGCTGTTAAAGGAAGAGCTGGAGATCCAGCTGGGCGAACTGGAAGATCAGTGGCACTACGCCTCCCTGGAGCGTATCTTCATAGAAAACCGTATCTACCGCGACATTGAGGAGGAGGAGACTTGGGATGGGGTCATCAGTGCTATAGACAAGGGTCTGGAGCCCCATGTCAAGAATTTAAAGAGGGCGGTCACGGAGGAAGATATTGTAAAGCTCACCGAGATTCGGATCAAAAGGATCTCAAAATTCGATATCGACAAAGCCCAGCAACTCATCGAAAGCCTGGAGGAAAAGATCGCCCAGACGAAGAACAACCTAGCGAACCTGGTAGAATATGCCATCGATTACTTCAAAGAATTAAAGAGCAAATACGGCCAGGGGCGGGAACGGAAATCGGAAATCAGGATCTTCGACGAGATCGAGGCCACCAAGGTGGTGATCCGAAATACCAAATTGTACGTCAACAGGGAAGAAGGATTTATTGGTACTTCCTTGAAACGGGATGAGTACGTGACAGATTGCAGTGACATAGATGACATCATCATTTTCACAAAAAGTGGAAACATGATGGTCACCAAGGTGGATGCCAAAACTTTTGTGGAAAAGAATATCATCCATGTAGCGGTCTTTAAAAAGAAGGACAAACGCACTATTTACAACATGATCTACAAGGACGGCAGGGGTGGGGCCAGCTATGTGAAGCGTTTTAATGTCACAGGAATTACCAGGGACAAGATGTACGACCTCACCGCCGGAAAACCTCAGTCAGAAGTCCTATATTTTACGGCAAACCCCAATGGGGAGGCCGAAGTGGTCACCGTTAACCTCAGACAATCCGGCAGTATTAAGAAGTTGAAATGGGATCTCGATTTTGCGGATGTGCTGATCAAGGGCAGGAATTCCAAAGGAAATATCGTGACCAAGTACCCCGTCAAGCGGATCGAACTCAAGGAAAAAGGTCTCTCTACCCTGAAACCCAGGAAGATCTGGTTCGACGATACCATACAAAGACTGAATGTGGACGGCAGGGGAGAATTGCTGGGTGAATTCACCAGTGAGGATCGCTTGCTGATCATCAACCAGAAAGGCGCGGTAAAGACAGCCATACCCGACCTGATCATGCGATTCGATGACGATATGATCGTTCTCGAAAAATGGAAACCCGAAAAACCCCTTTCAGCCATCTACTGGGAAGGAGAAAAGGAGCTCTTCTACGTCAAGCGTTTCCTGGTTGAGAATCCCGACAGGGAAGAGGTCATCATCACCGACCATCCTAAATCGTACCTCGAAAAGATCTTTACGGATTACCGTCCCATGGCAGAAGTGGTCTTCGCCAAGAAGCGGGGGCATGAGCGAAAGGAAAATATGGTCGTCAATCTCGAGGAATTCATCGCCGTAAAAGGGATTACTGCCATGGGTAACCAGCTGACCAAGGAGAAAGTCCTTGAGATCAATGCCCTGGATCCCCTGCCTTACGAGGAACCTTCTAAGAACAAAGCTGAGGATATCGAGGTTGTGGACGAGGAAGACATTACTGCCGATAAAAATGATGCAGAATCAAATGCGGGGGAGAAAAGCGAGGACGAAGATAAGGATGGACAGATCAAACTGTTCTGACATTCACACTAGGGGTCTTTAGCAGGGGGTTTCACTTTGTGAACCTCCTTTTTTTCTTCCAGGTCTTCTATGATCTCCTCTTTTTTCCGGTATTTCATATTGAGAAATTCTACCAGGAGAGAGAAGGAAATGGCAAAATAAAGGTATCCTTTCGGTATTGAGCCTACCTCCGAACCGAAGAAGCTCGCGTGGCTCAGGTGTGCTGCTTCGGCAATAAGCATGAACCCTATCAGGATCAGGAAGGAAAGGGCCAGGAGTTGCATGGAAGGGTGTTTGTTGATAAAAACCCGTATCGCGTTGGCAAAAACCATCATTATGATGATGGAAATGACCACGGCAATGACCATGAGCACCAATGCGTCCTGGGGTTTGTCACCTATCCCGCTGGTCATACCCACAGCCGTCAGGATGGAGTCTATGGAGAAGATGAAATCGATGATAAGGATCTGGAAGAGCGCTCTTCTCAAGCTCGTAATATTTTTTGCTTCCAACAGTTCCTCTTCGTGCTCAGGCAATTCCACTTTTTCGTGTATCTCTGTGGTGCTTTTGTACAAGAGAAAGAGGCCTCCCAGAAGCAGGATCAGGGCCTGGCCGCTGATACCGGCTGTAAACCAGGTGGTCTCTACAAAGTAGAATGGGTTTTTCAGGCCTATGAGTAAGGAAACCGCGAACAACAGAAGGATCCTCTGTACCATGGCCAGCACCAGTCCCCAGAAAGTCGCCTTCTTTTGCTGTTTTTCCGGGAGTTTATTCGCCGCTATTGAAATAAAGATGATGTTGTCAATACCCAGAACGATCTCCAGGAAGGTAAGGGTAAGCAGAGCTACCCATGCATCCGGACTTGAGAGTATATCGAACATGATCAGTTCATTTTAATGGCTGTTCCTCTTGATTTATTGGCGCTGCCTACCTGGCCGAATTCAAAGGTATAGGAACTATCGGTCGTACTGAGAATCTTTATAAGTATTGCTTTTTCTTCCTCCCTGGACTTGGGATTGAGATTTCTGAGCACGTATTCGCAATCGTTGATCCAGCGTATGGAGGAGGTGTCTACCCTCCCTTCAAAAGTACCTATCTCGATCTCCGTATTTCGCACAAAGGTGGTTGTTTGTTCCTTTCCGTCTATCATATCCGTATAACGGAAGGAACCCACCTTAAAATCCTCGCAATTCCTTGGGGGGTTGTAACAGGCGATGGTCATCCCGCAGGCACTGAGCAGCAATACCCATTTTTTTAACATGAATGCAAATTAGTGAATTCTGGAAATTAGGAGTAATATCTGGTGAGGAAGTTAAGGGTATGAGCCGGAAGGTCATTCAAAGGCCTCAAAGCTTCCGTCTTCGTAAAGGATCAGCACCCTTTTGATCTTCTTGCCTTTTCCGGCCTTTGAGGCGTCCATCGCTTCTTCCATGGACACAGGAGCTGTATTTGGGTTTCGGGAGGGAAATTCCCCCTTGCCGTTGAGCAACCAGTACAGATTCACATCGGGGTAGGAGCGCACTACTTTCATCACAAACTCAAGGCTGGGTTTATTGCGGCCGGTGAGAACATGAGAAATGCTCGATCGCTGCACCCCGATCTTATCTGCAAAAACTGATGCCGAAACATTGTAATATTCCAGGATCTTTTCGAGTCGGGCAATGAATTCACCAGTGTTTACCATTGTAATTTAATTCTTAGGTGATCTCCTTTGAATTTTGTGAATAGTGATCTTGAAATTGCAATAAAATATAAAATTAAAACTTGATATAATCTATTTTATAATACTGAAATAGAGTAATATAAATTATATTTTACTATTTTTTTAAGATTTGTATACAATTGTGTATTATCGACCCCTGCTGATGGAGAAATTTCATTTACAAATGTAATTAAACTTAGGACAATTGTTATTAATTTACCCCTTACATTTGTGAATGAGACCAAGCGCAAACCACGATGATCGAAAAAAGCTATGAGGAGATAAAGGAGGGTTCTGTAAAGGGACGCTACCTCCCTCCCGAAATGCTTCGACCTTTCCTCGACCAGCTCGGAAAAAAATTTCCAGCCGAAAAGGCAGGGATCTCTGTGGAAGGCAGGGCGATCGAAAAATTCGTTTTAGGAAACGGACCGGTCACGGTGCTGATGTGGTCCCAGATGCACGGGAACGAATCCACGACCACCAAGGCGGTACTCGACCTGATGAACGCCTTTCATAATGGATATGGGAAATCGGATGCTCTACTGCAGAAGCTAACCCTGATCATTATTCCACAACTCAACCCGGATGGGGCACAGGCGTATACCAGAGAGAATGCGGCGGGGGTCGACTTGAACCGGGATGCCCAGGCGCTTACACAGCCCGAAAGCAAAATATTGAGGGAGACCTTTAGGAAACACGCCCCTGCATTTTGTTTCAATCTCCACGATCAACGTACGATCTTTAGTGCGGGCTCCGGACCACATCCGGCCACCCTGTCCTTCCTTGCTCCCGCTGCAGACGCTCCCGGGTCCCTGACGGAAAGCCGGCTCACCTCCATGAGTCTCATTTCCGCAATCAACAGGGAATTACAGCGATTGATCCCGGGGCAGATCGGCCGCTATGACGACGCCTTTAACCCCAATTGCGTGGGAGACACCTTCCAGATGCTCTCTACCCCGACGATCCTTGTAGAAGCCGGGCATTTCTCCGGGGATTACGAGAGGGAAGAAACCCGCAAATACGTTTTTATGGCCATGTGGATGGCCCTGGAGTACATCGCATCCGGTGGCTACAAGGAAGAAGCGTCTGCTGGGTACGAGAATATCCCCGAGAATCAGAAGACCTTTTTCGACATCCTGATCCGAAACGCTCAGAAAGTCAAGGGGGAGGAGAAACCCCCCTATAATGCCGGGATCCTGTTCAGGGAGGAACTGCGGAACGGCTCTGTTCATTTCAGGCCCGAAATAGAGAAAACAGGCGGTCTGAAGGGTTATCATGGCCACCAGGAGTTCGATTGCCTGAAGGAGGCCGACCTGCAGAGATTGAGGTCCATGAAGGAAATCACAACCCTCCTCGCTGAGGGGAAGCCCAAAAAAACGGGATAATATTGCGTATCTTTCAAAAAAAGCATTCATCTATTACGTTTATTTTCTTAATTGATTATTTTTGCTCAAAATATTCTTACTATGGGAAAAGTAAAATTGGATGAAATAGATCACCAGATCCTGGATATGCTCATCGACAATACCAGAACTCCATTTACAGACATCGCCAAGAAATTACTTATCTCTGCCGGTACGGTGCACGTAAGGGTCAAAAAAATGGAGGAGGCTGGGATCATACAGGGTTCTTCCCTGACAGTAGATTACGTGAAGCTGGGATATGCCTTTATCGCCTATGTGGGTATTTTCCTGGAAAAGACCCATCAGACGAAATTCGTGATCGAACGGCTGAATCAGATCCCGAACGTAACCGTGGCCCACATCACTACGGGCAAGTTCAACATATTCTGTAAGATCAGGGCTAAGGACACCAATGACGCCAAGAATATTATTTTCAGGATCGATGACATAGACGGGATCAGTCGCACCGAAACCATGATCTCCCTGGAGGAGAGCATCAACGACAAGAAAAGGCTGATGCATACTATATTCAACGAACTCTGATCAGGGACACCCTTCAGACATTACCGCGGACCACATATGAAGACCTCTGAATTAAAAGCCTCAGATTACAATCCTTATTACAAGGCTTATATTGAGGCGCTTGGGGAAGTCGACCTTATGAAAGCGCTTAAGAAGCAGGTGGAGAATTACCCCCAGTTTCTTGCGAGCATCCCTGAGGAGAAACTCTATTACAGCTATGCCGAAGGCAAATGGACCGTGGCCGAGGTGCTGCTCCATGTTCTGGATTCCGAAAGGGTTTTTCAATACAGGGCCGTGAGGTTCGCCAGGCGGGATGAGACCCCGCTACCCGGGTTCGACCAGGACAAGTACGTGCCCACTTCTGGGGCGAATCAAAGGAGTATCGGTTCAATTATTGAGGAGTACAGGGCGATCAGGAATTCGACCATTGCGCTTTACGAGTCGTTTGAAGAAGGCACCCTGAAACGAAAAGGGGTAGCCAGTAACTCGGTAATGAGTGTAGGGGCACTGGGATTCATAATCTGTGGTCACCAGAAACACCATCGGAATATTATCAGAGAGCGTTATCTCTGATCTCAATCAAATTCCTCCTCTTCCAGTTCTGATTCCAGATTCAGTTCCAGTTCGGGTTCTTCGGTAACGGGCTTTACCATTTCATCGGCTTCATCCTCGTCTTCCACTTCGAAATTTGCGATGAAGTGAGACAGGCTCTGGCTGATCTTTACCAGATAGAGGGCGTCTTCTGTCCTGAGCTCTACGGCCTCAATGTACTCTCCCTTGTGGTTCCTGAATGAAATGATATCGTCATCCCCGTATCCATCAGGATAGGTGTCTACGAGTCTGGCGGCCAGGGTGTGATCCAGTTTTTTGTGGTCAATCAATATTCGTTTCATAGGTTGGTCGATTTAGCGTGTTGGATTCGCTACATACACAATCCTAATCTAGAATATTTTTTTCCCCGGGGTATGAAAGAGTTGTAAAAGCTGAGATTTAGTATACGTAACCTTTATTCCTCGTAGTAAGTAAAGGCTTCCATGAACAGATCTTCGGGAACCTGCTGGTCTATAACCGCGTCCCCTATCCGTTTCAGCAACACAAAGTTGATGGATCCGTGGGAATTCTTTTTGTCGAATTTCAGGAGGGCGAGGATGGCATGCTTGTCTTCTTCCGTAAAATCTACTTTCCGGAACCGCTCCAGAAGGGTGTTCTTGATGTCCTCCAGCTGGTGGAGTCCCAGGCTGCTGAGTCTGTGAGACAAATACCCTTCCAGGATCATCCCTACGGCAATGGCCTCTCCGTGAAGGAGGGCTTTGTTTTCCCCTTTATCCAGGAAATGGGATTCGATGGCGTGCCCAAGGGTATGCCCGAAATTCAGGATCTTCCGCATGTCTTTTTCCGTCGGGTCTTCCAGGACGATCTTATTCTTGATCTGGACAGACCGGTAGATATGGGATTCCAGGGGATCGTTGGCTTTGAGGTCCTTCAGATCGCTCCAATACTTCCCGCTGCTGATCAGGCCGTGTTTGAACATCTCGGCAAAACCGCTGTTGAGCTGCCTTTTCTCCAGAGTTTTTAGGAAGTCGACCATGACCAGCACCATTTCCGGCTGCCTGATCACTCCGATCTGATTCTTGAGGTTCCCGAGGTCGACCCCGGTCTTGCCGCCTATCGAAGCATCCACCATAGCCAATAGGCTGGTGGGTACATTGATAAAAGGGATCCCCCTTTTAAAAGTGCAGGCCACAAATCCCCCAAGGTCGGTCACCACGCCACCCCCCAGGTTGATCATAAGGCTCCTTCGATCGGCTCCCAACTCAGATAGGGCATACCAGATCTGCACGCAGGTGTCTATGGTTTTATGGGTTTCCCCGGCTTCCATTTCGATGATCTCCACCTCGAGGTCGGTCTCCAGGGAAGACAGGAACAGAGGCAGGCAGTCCCTGTGGGTGTTCTCGTCGGTCAGCAGAAACAATTTGGAATACCTTTCTTTTTTAAGGTGTTGATTGAGTGCCTTGTAGCCCTCTTTATTGAAATAAACAGAATAGGTATCGGTAATGATCGCATCCATGAAAGTTCCGTGTCTTGGCGTGATTCTCCACACAAATTAAAGGGAATTTTTCTGCAATTGGTTAAGAATTCAGTGATTATCTTTGGGACTGATAAAATCAATGGCAATGCCTCAGCTCTTTGAGAACACGAAAACCGCTTTCGCCCTGAAATCTGATGCTGAATTGGAAAGGGCGTATTTTTTATTCAAACTCATCGCGAATCAACCCCTGGTAAGGATAGGTACGGCTGTGACCAATTTCGCCATCAAAACCCATCTCCCTGTGGAAGGGTTGATCAGGGCAACCGTCTTTGACCATTTCTGCGCGGGTATCAGCAAGAAGGATTGTATGCCAACCGTAGATAAATTATGGCAGGCCGGGGTGAGTTCGGTCCTGGATTATTCCATTGAAGGCAAGGATACGGAGGATCCCCTGGATGATGCACTGGAGATGACCCTCAAGATCCTGGACTTTGTCAGGGAAAAGGAAGCAATTCCTTTCGCTGTTTTCAAGCCCACGGGATATGGCCGCTTTTATTTGTACGAGAAGATAGGGGCGGGAAAAAAACTGACCAGGGCCGAACAGGAAGAATGGGGGAGGGTAGTAGGCAGATATGAAGCGAGCTGTAAGAAGGCGTACGACCTGGATGTAAGCCTGCTCATCGATGCTGAGGAAACCTGGATGCAGGATGCAGCCGATGAACTGGTAGAGGAGATGATGCGGAAGTACAACAGGAAAAAGGCCGTCGTCTTTAATACCATACAATTATACCGTTGGGATCGACTCGATTATTTAAAAGGCCTCGTGGAAAGGGCTGAAAGGGATGGATTTAAGGTGGGGATCAAGATCGTGAGGGGCGCCTATCTCGAAAAGGAAAACGAACGGGCCGAAGAAATGGGATACAAAAGCCCGATCTGTGCCAGTAAAAAAGAAACGGACGACAATTTTAATAAGACGGCCGCTTATATCCTGGACCACCTGGACGTGATCTCCGTCTACGTCGGCACCCACAACGAGGAGAGTTCTTACCTCCTGATGCAGATGATGGAGGAACGCCACATAGACCGGAAAGATCCCAGGATATGGTTCGGGCAGTTGTTCGGGATGAGCGACCACATCACCTTCAATATGGCCGCTGAAGGGTACAATGTCACCAAATACCTGCCTTTTGGGCCGGTCAGGGACGTGATGCCCTATCTGATACGCAGGGCCGAGGAAAACACTTCCGTGGCCGGCCAAACCAACCGGGAACTCGAGCTGCTTAAAAAGGAACGAAAGAGAAGGAAGATCTAATCCTCTGTGAAGCTGAATTCGGAGAGGGTGACCTGGGATTCACAGTTGGTGGCCCTCAGGGAGGCGTCTTTGCCGTCTACTTCATAATAAATCACATACCAGGGGCAGGGTTTGCCCTGGGCTTCACTCTCACTGAATTTTACGGAACCTTCCCTTAAGAACAATTTCAACGCTGTGCTATCTGCAATGCCGTCGCGCAGGGTTGCCTGCATTTCTTCGGAAAAAACCAGGGGTTTGGAACGCAGTTCTTTTAGCACCCGGCAGTTGGGGAAATAGCAGAATTCTGTCCCCGTTTCCGAGGTCTTTTTCTTCAGGAAAAAAGCGAGAAAGATGATCCCTATGGTAAGCCCGATCATGTAATACCCCAGGCGTTTGAGAAATGCCATGCTAAAAGATTAGGAAATTGATGTCGCTGTGTTTCAGGTCGAACCAATCCCCGACCGTTTTGTTGGTCAGGATCCCGTGGTAGAGGTAGAGCCCGTTCCTCAGGCCTTTGTCGAACCGCAGCGAATTTTCGAGTCCGCCGTCTTCCCCTATCTTAAGGAGGTATGGGGTAAAGATATTGCTGATGGAGACCGAGGAGGTCTTGGGATATCGGGCCGGGATGTTGGGCACCCCGTAGTGGAGCACCCCAAATTTATTTATCAGGGGTTTGTCATGGGTGGTGAGCTCACTGGTCTCGAAACACCCGCCCATGTCTATGCTGACATCGATGATTACGGAGCCCTTTTTCATTTGTTCCACCATGGTCTGTGAGACCACTACGGGAGATCGGTCTCTTCCCCTCATGGCGCCTATGGCCACATCGCAGCGTTTAAGGGATTTCAGCAGGTTTTTAGGCTGGAGGGTGGAGGTGTAGACGATCTGCTGCAGGTTGCTTTGGACGTTCCTCAGTTTGGTGATGGAATTGTCGAAGATCTTCACATTGGCGCCCAGTCCGATCGCGGAACGGGCGGCGAATTCTCCCACGGTGCCGGCACCCAGGATGACCACTTCCAGGGGAGGAACCCCGGTGATATTCCCGAACATCAGGCCGTTGCCCTGGTTGGTGGCTGCCATGATCTCCGCCGCGATCAGTACGCTGGAGATCCCGGCGATCTCACTGAGGGATCGAACGGCGGGGTAGTTCCCGTCCTCGTCCCGAATAAATTCGAAGGCGATGGCGGTGATCCTTTTCTTGGCCAGTTCCTCAAAATAAGATTTGGATTGTGTCTTGATCTGCAGGGCAGAAATGATGGTGGTCTGGGGGTTGATGAACTGTATCTCCGAAAGTGTAGGGGGTTCCACCTTAAGCAATAGGGGGCAGGAAAAGACTTTTTTGGTGTCTTTGGTGATGGTGGCCCCAGCCTGGGTATAGTCGAGGTCCGTAAAATTGGCTGCATCCCCGGCTCCGGATTCTATGAGCACGCGGTGGCCGTTGGCGGTAAGGGCATTTACGGCATCGGGGGTCAGGCAGACCCGTTTTTCCTGGAACTGGTTCTCCTTGGGGATCCCTATAAACAATTCCCCTTTTTGTCTCAGGATCTCAAGGGTCTCCTCCTGGGGGATAAGTTCCTGCTTGCTGAAGGGGGATCTTGGCTGGTTCATACGTTGTTTTGGCGGGAAGATGGTCTCCCTGCCGAACTCAAAAATACAATAAATTTAGATAAAGGGGGACTTTTGGGTTCCTTCACTTGGTTGAATCCAAAGTGTTGAATACAAGACAAATCCGATTAAAAAAAACGATGCTTTTCAGATCGAATGCCGACTTACATAAAATTGAAAAGATTTTTAAGCGACAGGCGAAATTCCCGGAATAGTTTGGACAAAGTTCTTTTGGAGACGTTTTCAGAAAGATCGACCTCAGTTTCAGGTACGTCTTGCTGAGCATCCAATGACCTGGGTAAGATGGACTTGTTATTTTTCTCCTTAAAGGCCTGCAATTCGGCCTCCATGGCTTCCAGGTCGATCCCATGGACGTATTTATCGTAGAGTTTGATCCTAATAAAATAAACGAAGGGAATGACCACCATACATATTGGTAATAACCACAAAACATTTTCTGTATCAACAGAATCACTGTAATAGTAGACAACTTCGAAAATTTGAAATGCGTACATACATAAGGGTATCAGTATGATATGATACCACCAGTGCTTACAGGTAAAAAACCAAATAATAAATAAATAAAGTGGGATGAGTTTGCTCAGAAGAAACCAAACATAAGTACTGACGTCGTCAAACCCATTTTTGTCGAGCACAAAACCAAATAGGTTTATAGTTGCCTCAGGGTCTTCCGGAATATAGTCATGTAACTTATACAAAAAGGGGGATAGAGCAATGAGAATCAAACCCAAGGACTCCAGGAAGAATCTCCGCCTAGCGGTACTATTATTAGAACTCATATGTTAGGAATCTTTAAAAACCTAACGATAAAAGATCTAAAATATTGGCCTTAGGGGAGTGAAGATGGTAAAATTAATAGCAATTAAATTTTCACCAATTTATCTTTTTTAACTCCCTGTTCGTAGAGTTGATCGTCTTCGGCGGTGTTAGGAGTGCAGGCAGAAGCAACTAATATTAACATAGCTGCAATAGCAAATAGGATCTTCTTAGTGTTCATCGTAGTCTGAGTTAAAATTCAGGAATCATTTCATTTTCAATTCAAATATAGGGAATTGATCCGAGATAAAATACATTTTATCGATAAAAAATTACCGATCACCGAAGAAAACTGCATTTCGTCGATACTGTTTGAGGTTTCAGTTGGGGAAAAAAGATCAGGGAAGGATGGTGAGCTGTCGGGTTTCCGGGCCCAGGATCTCGAGCTTTATATTCGT
Source organism: Muriicola jejuensis (assembly GCF_010671595.1). Taxonomy (GTDB): domain Bacteria; phylum Bacteroidota; class Bacteroidia; order Flavobacteriales; family Flavobacteriaceae; genus Muriicola; species Muriicola jejuensis. Next base: position 211,664 of record NZ_JAABOP010000003.1, read on the forward strand.
TCGCTCCTCAGGAAGGAGGGGTTCAATCTTTTCCGGCCATTCTATAAAGATCCAAACGTCCTTATTAAGATAATCTTCAAGGCCCAGGTCGAGAGCCTCTTCGGTATTCTCGATCCGGTAAAAATCGAAATGATATCCTAATAATTCCCCATCGGGATAGGTATACTCGTTCACAATGCCAAAACTGGGGCTATTTCCCTCCTCAAGACCTCCGAGGTGCTTTACCATCTCTTTTATCAATGTGGTTTTACCAGAACCCATTACACCTATAAAACATAAGATGCTCATTTTAGGAAGAAGAGAAAAAATCTGCTCCGTAATTGTTGAAATCTCGCCTTTTGTATAGCGTTTTTTTTGCATTAAGAACGGTCTCGGCTATTAGTAGTTGTGTGGGTTAGTACTTAGCTTTGCAAGTACACACCAAACTGAAAATCCTCGCAGATTTTCAGAAATAGTCAAGAACAAGCAATTACTTATAGCCATTGTTAGCAGTAGTTTTTACTCTAATTTCTTTAACATTTTTGGTTTGAATACACCACCTTCTAATTTAGTTCCATTAAACCATTGACAATATACATCTCCATCGCTACCACCACTATTTCTAAGGGCAAAATTTTCCATTTTTGTTAGTTCATCAGTTCCTAAAACGCCTTTTACTGTCATTTCTGGTCCACCAGAAATAAGTTGAACTTTGTCGCCTGCTTTATATTGCATATTTTATCTTTTACTATGCAGGAATTCTTGAAATGAATTCTCGAATACTCGCAATTAATAATATTACTTGGTCAATATTGTATTCTTTGTAGTTGCCATGAGCTGCTTTATTTCTTAGGTCAAGCCAAGCCGTCACGTTTTTTTGATCAAGCACGGAGTAAACATTTGCTTTTGCTAAGTCCGCGTTTAGTTTGTCGGCTTTAACTGGTTTGCCATTAACTTCAACTGGAATAGAATTTTTTATAGCTAACTTTTTTAAATGGCTTTCCAACGTTGAACCTGCTAATACAGCAGAAGGGTCTTTGTATTTGTTATCGCAAAGATGTTGAGCCATTTCTAAAAAGTCAGCAAATATGTCTGCGTGAACTAACTCAGCAAGATTTTGCATATAACCATCTGCAATGTCGTCACGAAGAGCAAGTAATACACCAAGTACAGATGATGTATGTAAATGCAAATGAGGGTCTTTTATAATAATTCGTTCTATTTCTTGGCTATATGTTGAATTTATTCCTGTAATCCTATTAATCGCTGAAATTGCTCTTGTTACCAAACTCTGTCTATCAGTTTTTGGTAAGTCACTTAAATCATTGTGCTTTGATTTATTTTGCATATCACGATGAATATCCAGCAATGTGTCAAGTTGTTTTATAAATATCCTATAGTCCATTTTAGTCTTAACTCTGTCGTTTTAGAAAATACTGCTAACGGTCTCGGCTATGGTTTGACGCCTGGAGGCGCCAACCTTTCCGTATTGTTTTGTTAATCTCTAAAATAGCAAATAATCCTAGACCTCAGAGGGCGATAAACCATAGCCGTTGTTGTAACACGTTATTTTTTAAGTTTTATATTTTTCAAATCCACTTTAAATGCTAATTCATTATCAATTTCAATTAATTCCCCATTTCGGTCATAAAATTCTACAATTGCAGTTTTGTTATCAATCAACTCCATAACAGTTCCTGTAGTCCCAGTTTCTATCCCGTTTTGAAGGGTCTTCTTCGGGCTAACCTTTCTATAAAGCCATTTTTTTGCAATCCTTTTTCGTTCAA
>NZ_JAABOP010000004.1 GCF_010671595.1 Muriicola jejuensis
GTTCAACCTCATTTTTTGGGATTCCAAAAATCAATCCTTTAATCCAGTCATAAATTGCGTTTATAGCCGTCCAAATTCCACCAAGAATCCAAGTGAAAAGGATTTCCGCAATTATTTCTCCCATGTATGGTGTAGATTTGAGAAAGGTTGGTAATGTGTTACAACTTGTTTTAACAAGTTAAAAATAGCACTTATCCACCTCGCTATTTGGATAAAAATTCATTCAAATAAACTTTATCTGCCCACTGATTCTCATGTAACGTCTTCTAACGTGGTTGGAGTATAACAAACGGTATGATCATCTCCTCCAGACTTACCCCCCCGTGCTGGTAGGTATTCCTGTAATAACTCACATAGTGGTTGTAATTGTTGGGGTAGGCAAAGAAGAGGTCGTTTTTGGCAAAGATAAAGGAGCTGCTCATGGTCAGGCTCGGCAGGTAGATCTTTCCAGGATCCTTTGCCTCCAGCACGTCCTTGGCCTCATAAGACAGGCTGCGCCCGGTCTTGTACCTGAGGTTGAGGCTGGTCTCCCGGTCGCCTATGACCTTAGAAGGCTGCTTTACGTTAATGGTGCCGTGGTCTGTGGTGATGATCAGCTTCATCCCCAGGGTCCTCGCTTTCTGTATGATCTCCAGCAAGGGGGAATTCCGGAACCAGCTCTGGGTGAGGGAACGATAGGCCTTGTCATTCGAGGCCAGTTCCTTGATCACGTCCATTTCCGTCTTGGCATGGGAAAGCATGTCCACAAAGTTGTAGACGATGACCGTGAGGTCGTTCTTCTTCTGGCTGTTGAAGTTCTGCACCAGCTGTTTCCCCTGTTTCAGGCTGCTGATCTTGAAGTACTCCCATTCCAGGTTCAGCCCCAGCCTTTGTAACTGAGCTTCCAGGAATTTGTCCTCAAACAGGTTTTTTCCGCCTTCATCCGTATCGTTTTTCCACCATTGGGGATATTTCTTTTCCATCTCCAGGGGCATGAGTCCCGAGAAAAGGGCATTCCGGGCATACTGTGTCGCCGTTGGCAGGATGCTGTAATAGGGCTGTTCCTTCACCTTTTTATAGAAGGGGGAGAGCACATCCTCAAAAGACACCCATTGGTCATACCTCAGGTTGTCTATGACCACCAGGAGGGTGGGCTGCTCTTTCAGTTCTGGCTGCACCCATTCCCTAAAAAGGGTATGCGACATGACCGGCCCGTCCCCCTCGCGGAACCATTCCGGGTACCGCTTGTCTATAAACTTTCCAAACTGGTTGTTGGCTTCGATCTTCTGGGATTCCAGGATCTCAAACATGCCCGAATCCTCGATCTCCTCCAGCCTCAATTCCCAGGTGATCAGCTTCCTGTACAGGTCGGCCCATTCCTCATAGGTATTCACCATAGACAAGTCCATGGAGATCTTCCTGAATTCCTGCTGGTAGTTGGAGGTGGTCTTTTCGGAGATCAGGCGGGAATGGTCCAGGGTCTTTTTAAGGGACAAAAGGATCTGGTTGGGGTTCACCGGTTTGATCAGGTAGTCGGCGATCTTGGAACCTATGGCCTCTTCCATGATGGTCTCCTCTTCACTCCTGGTGATCATCACCACCGGTATGGCCGGCGCCCTGTTCTTTATTTCATTCAGCGTATCAAGGCCGGAGAGGCCTGGCATATTCTCATCCAGGAAAACGATGTCGAACTGGGTCTTTTCCATTTCCTCCAGGGCATCCTGCCCACTTTTGCAGGTGACCACCTGGTATTTCTTCTCTTCCAGAAACAGGATATGGGGCTTAAGCATGTCGATCTCGTCATCCACCCACAGTATTGTAATCGTTTTCATTTAGCGTATCTTTACCCCTTTAAATCGCAGAAAATTGGCCACCACCAGGAAGTTGAAGTTATTTAACGATCCAATTTACGGATTTATTAGTATTCCCAACAACCGACTTTTTAATCTCATTTCCCATCCTTATTTCCAAAGGATTCGGAGGATCTCCCAGATGGGGATGTCCTACCTCGTCTTTCCCGGGGCCCACCATACTCGGTTTCACCATGCCCTGGGGAGTATGCACCTCATGCAGCAGGCCATTCAGGTGCTCCGTTACAAGAACGTCGAGATCACCGATAAGGAGGCTGACGGCCTTCTCTTTGCCATCCTGCTGCACGACATAGGGCATGGGCCTTTTTCCCATGCCATGGAGCACAGCCTGGTGGAAGGGATCTCTCATGAAGAACTCTCCCTGCTCTTTATGCAGCACCTCAATGAGGAGTTTTCCGGGGAGCTTTCTTGTGCGATCGAGATCTTCAAGGGCACCTATCCCAAAAAGTTTTTAAACCAGCTCGTGTCGAGTCAGCTCGACATGGACCGGCTCGACTATCTGAAACGGGATAGTTTCTACACGGGGGTGGCCGAAGGGAACATCAATGCGGAACGGCTTATCACCATGCTTAACGTGGTAGACGGGTCGCTCGTCATAGAAGAGAAGGGGATCTATTCCGTAGAAAAATTCCTGATGGCCAGACGATTTATGTACTGGCAGGTCTATCTTCACAAAACCGGTATTGCAGCAGAACAGCTTTTGATCCGGGTTCTGCGAAGAGCGAGGGAATTGCATTCAGGAGGAGAAGAACTGTCGGGGAGCGACCCACTGTTATATTTTCTGCTCAACCGGGTAAAAAGGGAAGGGTTTAACCGGGAAGTCCTGGAACGATTCTCATCCCTGGATGATGTGGATGTGCTCTCGGCCCTGAAAGCCTGGCAGAACCATCCCGACTTTGTATTGGCGGAACTCAGCCGTATGATCCTCAACCGAAACCTTTTAAAGGTAAAGGTGAAGAACAAGCAGGTATCTGACGAAAAACTGGAGGGGATGAGAACAGGTTTGGCGAAGGATTTCGGGATAGGGGAGCATGAGGCGGCCTATTTCATCTTTACCGGTACCATTGAAAACAGGGCGTATAACCACGAGAAGGAGAACATTAATATATTGATGGGTAACTCCCGGACCATCGATGTGGCCCGGGCTTCGGACCACCTGAATCTGGATGCCCTCTCCAAAACCGTGACCAAGCATTATATCTGTTACCCCAAGAAAAGCGTTTCGTAATTTTTCTTACTTTTGTCCGATCGAATCCTAGTCCAAAAAATCAGCGTTTGAAATTCACAGCAAGTCAGATAGCGGGTATCCTTGAAGGAGAGGTTCATGGGAACCCCGAAATCTCTGTCCATAAGCTGGCGAAGATCGAAGAAGGGGTAGAGGGTTCGCTCACCTTTCTGGCAAACCCCAAGTACACCCATTATATCTACAGCACCGAGGCCTCCATCACTATTGTCAACAAGGATTTCAAGCCGGAACAGGAGATTACCACCACCCTCATCAAAGTGGAGGACGCTTACAAGTCCTTTTCCAAGTTGCTCGAATTCTACAACAACGTAAAAAATAACAAGGTAGGGATAGAAAAGCCCGTGTTCCTTTCGGAAAGCGCCTCTTACGGAGAGGATTTTTACCTGGGGGCTTTCTCTTATCTTGGAAATAACGTCAGGATCGGAAACAACGTAAAGATCTATCCCAATGTCTATCTGGGCGACAATGTCACGATTGGCAACAATGTGGTCATCTACTCCGGGGCAAAGATCTATTCAGAATCGGTCATCGGGAATGGCTGCATGATCCACAGTGCCGTGATCATAGGGGCAGACGGTTTTGGCTTTACCCCCAACCGTGAAGGGGAATACAGCAAGGTTCCCCAAACAGGGAATGTGATCGTGGAAGACAACGTTGAAATTGGAGCCGGGACGACCATAGACCGGGCGACTCTCGGGTCCACTATTTTAAGGAAGGGAGTAAAACTGGATAATCAAATTCAGATCGCTCACAACGTCGAAATAGGCGAACATACAGTGATCGCTGCCCAGACGGGGATTGCAGGGTCCACTAAGATCGGGAAGAACTGCCTGATCGGCGGACAGGTGGGGATCGTTGGCCATATCACCATAGGGGACCGGGTGAAGATCCAGGCGCAATCCGGGATCATTCGGAACGTGAAGGACGATGAGGTCCTGCAAGGCTCCCCTGCATTGAACTACGCCGACTTTAACAAATCATACGTGCATTTTAAAAATTTGACCAGGCTGGTGGGCAGGATCGCAGACCTGGAAAAAAATAATGGAGATTGAAGTCTATGGTGAAACAAAGGACCATCGCTAAAGAAGTAGAGCTCACCGGGGTGGGATTACACACCGGGGAAAAGGTGACCATGAAATTTGTTCCCGCGCCGGAGAATCACGGCTATGCATTTAAACGGGTAGACCTGGAAGGTGAACCCGTCATTGAAGCGGATGCCAACTATGTGATCAACACACAGAGGGGCACCAACCTGGAGAAGAGGGGGGTAAAGATACAGACGTCGGAGCATGTCCTGGCGGCTTTGGTAGGCCTGGAGATAGACAACGTGCTTATCGAACTCGATTCGCCCGAACCGCCCATAATGGATGGATCTTCCAAATTCTTTGTCGAAGCCCTGGAAAAGGCCGGGATCGTTGAACAGGAGGCCGAAAGGGAGGAGTACGTGGTCAAGGAGGTGATCAGCTACAAGGACGAGGCTACGGGAAGTGAGATCACCGTGATCCCTTCAGACGAATATCAGGTGACCACTATGGTCGACTTTGGCACAAAGGTCCTGGGCACTCAGAACGCCACCCTGGAACGCCTGTCTGATTTCAAAAAGGAGATCGCAGACGCCCGTACATTCAGCTTTCTTCACGAGCTCGAAATGCTTCTTGAAAACGGCCTCATCAAAGGAGGGGACCTCAATAATGCCATCGTTTACGTAGACAAGGAGATCTCTGAATCTACAATGAAAAAGCTCGAAAAAGCTTTTAAGAAGAAGAAATTATCGGTCAAGCCCAACGGCATCCTGGACAACCTTACCTTGCATCAGCCCAATGAGGCTGCCAGGCATAAATTACTGGATGTGATCGGGGACCTGGCACTGACCGGCACGCGTATTCGCGGGAAGGTGATCGCCAACAAACCCGGTCACTATGTAAATACCCAATTTGCCAAGAAACTCTCAAAGATCATCAAACTGGAGAAACGGAACAATGTGCCCAAATACGACCTGAATGAGCCGCCTCTGATGGATATCCACCAGATCATGGCCATGCTGCCTCACAGGCCTCCCTTTTTGCTGATCGATCGCATCCTGGAACTTTCAGATACCCACGTGGTGGGCATGAAGAATGTCTCCATGAACGAACCCTTCTTTGTGGGGCACTTTCCGGGAGCTCCCGTTATGCCGGGTGTTCTCCAGGTGGAGGCCATGGCCCAGACAGGGGGTATCCTCGTGCTGAGCACCGTACCGGACCCCGAGAATTATCTGACCTTCTTTATGAAGATCGACAATGTAAAATTCAAACAAAAAGTCCTCCCGGGAGATACCCTTATCTTCCACTGCAGCCTGATCACACCTATCAGGAGGGGGATATGCCATATGCAGGCTTATGCCTACGCCAACAATAAACTCGTTTGTGAGGCCGAGATGATGGCGCAAATCGCCAAAAAGAAATAACATGAATCAACCGCTTGCTTATATCCATCCCGGGGCAAAGATTGCTAAGAACGTGGTGGTAGAACCCTTTACGACCATACATAACAATGTGACTATAGGGGAGGGAACCTGGATAGGTTCGAACGTCACCATTATGGAAGGTGCCCGTATCGGAAAGAATTGCAATATCTTTCCAGGAGCGGTTATATCGGCCCCGCCCCAGGACCTGAAATACAAGGGGGAAGAGACCACTGTGGAGATCGGCAACAACACCACCATCCGGGAATGTGCGACCATCAACAAGGGAACGGCAGACCGGATGAAAACCGTAATCGGGAAAAACTGTCTCATCATGGCATACTGCCATATCGCCCATGACTGTTTTGTAGGCAATAACTGTATATTTTCGAATAATTCCACCCTGGCAGGACATGTGACCATAGGGGATAATGTTGTGCTGGCCGGACTCGTGGCGGTGCACCAGTTCGTCTCCATAGGCAACCACGCATTTGTCACGGGCGGATCCCTGGTGAGAAAGGACGTGCCTCCCTATGTGAAAGGGGCTAGGGAACCCATGTCTTACGTCGGGATCAATTCGGTAGGATTGAGGAGAAGGGGGTTTGCCGCGGAAAAGATCAGGGAGATACAAAACATCTATCGCATCCTCTACCAGAAGAACTACAACAATTCACAGGCGGTACAGATCATAGAGGCCGAAATGGAAGCTACCCCGGAAAGGGACGAGATCCTTCAGTTTATAAGGGACTCCCAGAGAGGGATCATGAAAGGTTATTTTAGCACGAATTAAATTTTATGGCAAGTACATCAGATATCAGGAAAGGGTTGTGCATCAGGTACAACAACGACATCTATAAGATCATAGAGTTCCTCCACGTAAAACCGGGGAAGGGTCCGGCCTTTGTAAGGACCAAACTAAAGAGCATCACCTCGGGGAAAGTGCTGGACAACACTTTTTCTGCAGGGCACAAGATCGAGGATGTGAGAGTGGAGACCCGGAGTTATCAGTTTCTGTACGCGGAAGGCACGACCTACCATTTTATGAACACAGAGGATTACAATCAGATCGCTCTGCAGGAGGGCGCCCTGGATTCTCCTGAATTGCTGAAGGAAGGTGAGATCGTGACCATTATGTTCAATACAGAGGACAATATGCCCCTCTCGGTGGAAATGCCTGCCAGTGTGATCCTGGAGGTCACCCATACCGAGCCCGGGGTGAGAGGGAACACGGCAACGAACGCTACAAAACCGGCTACCCTGGAAACAGGGGCCACGGTGAATGTACCCCTTTTTATAAACGAGGGCGACAGGATCAAGGTAGATACCGAAAAGGGAAGCTACATGGAACGAGCCAAGGAATAACAAGACATGAAATTCCCACAAACACAGACCTTAGAGCAGATCGCTGCACTCCTGGAGATCGAATTCGTGGGATCCCCGGATTTTCCGGTATCCGGAATGAACGAGATTCATGTAGTAGAACCTGGGGACATCGTATTTGTTGACCATCCAAAATACTATGACAAGGCACTGAATTCAAGAGCTACGGTGATCCTGATCAATAAAAAAGTGGAATGCCCGGAAGGCAAGGCCCTTCTTCTTTCCGAAGACCCCTTCAGGGATTTTAACAAGCTGACCCGACATTTCCGTCCTTTTGTCAGTTCCTCTTCGAGCATTTCGGCCTCGGCTAGGATAGGTAAAAGCACGGTGGTTCAGCCGAATGTGTTTATCGGCAACCATGTGACCATTGGGGAAGGCTGTCTGATCCACCCCAACGTCACTATTTACGATCATTGCGTCATTGGTAACCATGTCCAGATCCACGCCGGTACAGTCCTGGGTTCCGACGCATTTTATTACAAGAACAGGCCTGAAGGATTCGATAAACTGCTGTCATGTGGAAGGGTGGTCATCGAAGACCATGTGGAGATAGGGGCGCTATGTACGGTAGACAAAGGGGTTACGGGAGATACCACGATAAAAGAAGGAAGCAAGCTGGACAACCAGGTACACGTGGGCCACGATACGGTCATTGGCAGGAAATGCCTGATCGCTTCCCAGACCGGGATCGCGGGATGCGTGGTCATAGAAGACGAGGTGACCCTTTGGGGTCAGGTGGGGGTAACCAGTGCGGCCACCATAGGTAAAAAGGCCGTGGTCCTTGCTCAGACCGGGGTGGCAAAATCCCTGGCAGGAGGTAAGACCTATTTCGGCAGCCCCGCGGAAGAAGCCAGGGACAAACTAAAACAATTGGCCAACGTCAAAAGGATCCCCGAGATCCTGAAGCAAATTAATAAACAATAAAGACGGGATTGCTTTTGAGATCAAAGGCATTCCTATATTTTTGTGCCGCGAATAAACCATAGATCATGAGTGTATTAGTCAATAAGAATTCCAAAATCATAGTACAGGGTTTTACAGGTAGTGAAGGTACTTTTCACGCCGAACAAATGATAGAATACGGCACCAATGTGGTCGGCGGGGTAACTCCGGGTAAAGGGGGTCAGACCCATCTTGGAAAGCCGGTATTCAATACCGTAGAAGAAGCCGTACAGAAGGTAGGAGCGGACACTACGATCATCTTTGTTCCGCCTGCCTTTGCTGCTGATGCGATCATGGAAGCGGCCAGTGCCGGTATCAAGGTGATCATTACCATCACGGAAGGGATTCCGGTGGAAGATATGGTGAAGGCATATGACTATATCAAGGATAAGGACTGCAGGCTGATAGGTCCCAACTGCCCGGGAGTCATCACCCCAGGTGAGGCCAAGGTAGGGATCATGCCGGGATTCGTCTTTAAAAAGGGCCATGTCGGTATTGTTTCCAAATCGGGTACGCTTACCTATGAGGCGGCAGACCAGGTAGTACGCCAGGGACTCGGTATTACCACAGCCATCGGCATTGGTGGAGACCCGATCATAGGTACCACCACCAAAGAAGCGGTGCAACTGCTGATCAATGACCCGGAGACCCGTTGCGTGGTCATGATCGGGGAGATTGGCGGGCAGCTGGAAGCTGATGCTGCCAACTGGTACAAGGAAAGCGGCAGCAAAAAGCCCATCGTCGGGTTCATCGCTGGCGAAACTGCCCCTGCCGGAAGGACCATGGGTCACGCCGGTGCGATCGTAGGCGGAAGTGACGATACGGCCCAGGCCAAGAAAAGGATCATGAGGGAATGCGGGATTCACGTGGTGGATTCCCCGGCTGATATTGGCAAGAAAGTGAAGGAAGTAATGGGTTAACCCTGGCCTCATTCAAATAAATCCCGACCAGATCGGGATTTTTTTCGCCTTAAACTTTACAACGTGTATCTTTGAGAGAAGTGAAACGAATACTGACTACCATATGAAATTGTTAGAAGGAAAGAATGTAATCATCACCGGAGCCAGTCGAGGTATAGGCACCGGCATAGCAAAGGTTTTTGCGGCACATGGAGCAAATGTCGCTTTTACCTACAGTTCGAGCGAGGGTCCTGCCGTGGCCCTGGAAAAAGAGCTTATCTCGGCAGGGGTGAAGGCCAAAGCCTATAAGAGCAACGCAGCCATTTACAAGGAATGCGAAGACCTCGTAGCGGCTGTACTGGAGGATTTCGGAGGAATAGACGTTTTGATCAATAATGCCGGGATCACCAGAGACAACCTCCTCATGCGGATGACCGAGGACGACTTCGATGCTGTGATCGAGATCAATTTAAAATCCGTTTTCAACATGACCAAGGCCGTACAGCGCACCTTGCTGAAGCAAAGGAATGGCTCAATTATCAATATGAGCAGTGTGGTGGGAGTCAAAGGCAATGCAGGCCAGACCAATTACGCGGCTTCCAAGGCGGGGATCATCGGGTTCACCAAATCGGTAGCCCTGGAACTCGGCTCGAGGAATATCCGCTGTAATGCCATTGCACCGGGCTTTATAGAAACGGAAATGACCGGAAAACTGGACGAGAAAACCGTACAGGGGTGGAGGGATGCCATTCCGCTCAAGAGGGGAGGAACCCCAGAAGACGTTGCAAATGCCTGTCTTTTTCTGGCCTCAGACCTCTCTTCCTATATCAGCGGTCAGGTCCTGCATGTAGATGGGGGGATGCTTACCTGATTGCTATACCGGACCCCAAAAAATCTGAGTTCCGCTAAAGGAATCCATTGAAGAAATCGACAAAAAGAAGTGAATAATGCAAATGGCAACCTTTCTGGGCGTGCTGCTTGCAGCCCTTTTTTCTGCGCTTCTGGTATGGTGGCAGTATTATTTCAGGGCGGGTAAGAAAGGGCGTATTACGCTAGTGATCGCAATCCTTCGTTTTTTTGCAGTTTTTGGATTGCTGCTGTTGCTGCTTAACCCAGAGATCTCAAAAAAGTCCCTGACCACCACCCGGCAAAACCTCATTTTACTTTTTGATGATTCCAAATCCATAGACCATGGAGGGGCCGCAGATAAGGCCAAACAGCTATATTCCGATCTGAGGGAAAACAGCGGGCTGACCGACAGGTTTAATATCCTCAGCTATGCCTTTGGAGAGGAACTCAAAATACTGGATAGCCTCGGCTTTCGCGCTGAGGGCTCAGATCTTTCCGGGGCAATGGCCTCCATGGAATCCATTTACGGTCGTGATAAATCTACCATTATCCTTGTTTCAGATGGGAACCAGACCCTTGGGAAGGCCTATGAATACATGGGGCCCGATCTCAGCTTTCCGGTCTACTCGGTTGCCGTAGGGGATACCACCCGTTATACAGACCTTAAGATCAACCGGGTCAACCTCAACAAATACGCCTTCCTGAAAAACACCTTTCCCCTGGAGATTTTTGTGAGCTATCAGGGAAGTGAAAGTATAAGCAGCCGACTTAGGGTAAGGATGGACGGAAAGACGGTATTTGAGAGGGATGTGAGTCTCGGCCCGGAGATCAATTCCACAAAGATAACCACAGATCTGCGGGCATCTGAGGTAGGCCTTAAAACGCTCCTCATGACCCTGGATTCCATCCCCGGAGAAAGAAATACGGTAAATAACCTGTGGCGTTCCCCCATTGAGGTCATTGATGAACAGACCCGGATCGGTATTGTTAGCGGGATCTCTCATCCGGACATAGGAGCAATTACGAAAGCCATAGAAAGCAACGAGCAGCGAAGGGTCACACTGCTCAAGCCTCAGGATGCGCCTGCTTCCCTGGTCGACTTTGATATGCTTATCCTTTATCAGCCGGACAGGACCTTCGAACCCGTCTATGAATTCCTCCTTACATCTGGATTGAATACGTTCACCGTTGCCGGTCCGGATACTGACTGGAGATTTCTCAATGGAGTACAGAAAGGCTTGCAGATCAATAGTTTTAACCAAACCGAGGAGATCCTCCCATTGATCAACCCCGCCTTCGGCCTTTTTGATATCTCCGACTTTTCAGTGGAAGAGTTTCCGCCTCTAAGGGGGATTTTGGGAGAGATCCTGATCACGAAGCAGAACGAAAGTATTTTGGAGCAGCAGATCCGTGGAGTCGATCTCCGGGAGCCTCTGCTTTCAGTCCTGAGCGATAATGAGGGCAGGCACGCCCTCCTTTTTGGGGAAAACCTTTGGAAATGGAGGTTGCAGAGTTTTGTCAACGACAGGGATTTTGAGAATTTCGACCGGCTCATTGATAAGCTCGTGCTGTATCTGACTTCAGACGGGAAAAGAGACCGGCTGACCGTCAGTTATGAGCAAGTGTACAACGTAGCATCCGAGCGCTCAATAAAAGCGGCACTATACGATGCGACCTTTGTATTTGACCCCGGGGCTGATCTGAAAATTAATGTCAGGGGAACGGATAATGAATATTCAGGCCAACAGAATATGGTCCTCACTAACAACCAGTACGAAGCTGATCTGAGTGACCTGCCTCCTGGGAAGTACGCGTTCTCGGTGACCGTGGCAGATCAGGAATTAAGATCGGATGGCAGGTTCAGGATCGAGGATTTCAACCTGGAGAAACTCTTTGTTTCCAGCGATTATCGCAAATTGCAAACCCTGTCTGAGGGCAGTGGAGGGAAATTGTTCTATCCCGATCAGCTGTCCGAACTTGTAAGGGAACTTCTGGAAGACACCCGATTCGCACCGACCCAGAAAAGCACAGAAAATATCGTATCTTTGATCGACTTCAAAATACTTCTGGGATGTATCGTTCTGGCACTTACAGCAGAATGGTTTATCAGGAAATACAACGGATTAATTTAAATACACAAGAATGGACAAACTTCCAAAAATCGCACTGCCCGCAGTATTCATCATCATAGTCTTGGTGATCCTTATTTCAAAATCAGCCATCACCATCGGCTCCGGAGAGGCCGGAGTCCTTTACCGCACCTTTGGAGACGGTGTGGTCACCGATGAACCGCCTTTAGGGGAGGGGTTCCATCTTGTAGCTCCCTGGAACAAGGTGTTTGTTTATGAGGTAAGACAACAGGAGGTGTTTGAGAAGATGCAGGTGCTTTCTTCCAACGGTCTGGAAATAAAATTAGATGCCTCTGCCTGGTTCGAACCTAAATATGAGGCCCTTGGTAAATTGCATCAGGAGAAAGGAGAGGCATATGTTCAGAGGGTCCTGCTCCCTACCATCCGATCCGCGGCAAGAAGCGTTGTTGGGCGCTATACGCCTGAACAACTGTATTCCAGTAAAAGGGATGCGATACAGGCCGAGATCTACGAGGAGACCAAGAAAATTGTAGACGGGCAGTACATACAACTCAATGAGGTACTGGTCAGGGATGTTACCCTGCCACCTACAATCAAAGAAGCTATTGAAAGAAAATTAAAGCAGGAACAAGAATCCCTTGAATACGAATTTAGACTGATCACAGCCGATAAAGAAGCGCAACGACAAATCATAGAAGCGCAGGGTAAAGCAGATGCGAACCGAATTTTAAGTGCATCCTTAACTGATAAAATTCTTCAGGATAAGGGGATAGAGGCCACTCTGAAACTAGCTGAATCACCCAATGCTAAGGTGATCGTCGTGGGTTCAGGTGAATCGGGCTTGCCGATCATTTTAGGAAATAATTAAGGCATCGAAATTTTTGCAAGAACAAAATAAATTCTACTTTTGCCCCATATGAATAACCAGAATACACATCATCATTCCGCATCTCGCCCTCAAGCAGGTTAGGAATGTATTGTTGTATTTTCAAAATATCCGAACCCGTTTGAGCAATCAAACGGGTTCTGTTTTTAGAACGGTAGCAGAAAAAGAAAGACGTATGAAATTAAAGATTGCGATTCAGAAAGCAGGGCGCCTCAATGAAGATTCCCTGAAAATACTGAAGGACTGCGGTATATCCATTGACAACGGGAAGGACCAGCTCAAAGCATCGGCAAGAAACTTTCCTCTGGAGGTATTCTATTTGAGGAATGGGGACATCCCTCAATACCTGAGGGACGGAGTAGTGGACGTGGCTATCATCGGAAGTAATGTGCTGGTAGAAAAAGGTGTTGATCTCAAAATTGCCGAAAAACTGGGGTTTTCCAAATGCAGGGTGTCTCTGGCCGTCCCCAAGGCAGCGAAGTACGAATCCATTTCTGATCTGCAGGGAAAACGCATAGCGACTTCCTATCCCCATACGGTAGAAACCTACCTGAAGGAGAAAGGGGTGGAGGCTGAATTGCATATCATCAACGGATCCGTCGAGATCGCCCCGAATATCGGGCTGGCAGATGCGATCTGCGATATCGTCTCGAGTGGCAGTACCCTCTTCAAGAATAACCTGAAGGAGGTGGAAAAGATCCTTTCAAGCGAAGCCGTACTGGCCGTATCTCCCTGTATAGGGGAAGGCCAGAAAGAGATCCTCTCGAAACTTCAATTCAGGATTCGCTCCGTCATCGCCGGACAACAGTCTAAATACGTGTTGATGAATGTTCCCAATGACAAGATCAAGAACGTGATCGCCCTTCTTCCCGGGATGCGGAGTCCTACCGTCCTGCCCCTGGCAGAAGAGGGCTGGAGCTCTGTGCACTCCGTGATCAACAAGGATAAGTTCTGGGAAGTGATAGATGAATTGAGGCAGGCAGGTGCAGAAGGGATCCTGGTTTGCCCTATTGAAAAAATGGTAATATAATTCTGCATGAAAAAGTATTTCGATCCGCAAAAAATAGACTGGGAAGACATCCTGTCCCGCCCCACGCGCACGTTTGGAGACATTGAAGAGACCGTAAATGAGGTCTTCAAAGCAGTCCGGCGGGATGGAGATAAGGCCGTGAGAGAATACACCCTCCGTTTTGACGGAGTTTCCCCAGAATCTATGGCAGTACAGGAAGAGGAACTCATGGAAGCCGAGGGTGCCATAGACGGGGAACTCAAGAATGCGATCCGGCGGGCGTATGACAACATTTACAAGTTTCACAAAGCCCAAAAGACCTCTCCTGTAGAGGTAGAGACCTCCCCGGGAGTTATTTGCTGGCAGCAAAAAAAGCCCATTCAGAAAGTTGGACTTTACATTCCAGGGGGCACAGCACCCCTTTTCTCGACCATACTGATGCTTGCCATTCCGGCAAAGATCGCGGGTTGTAAAGAGATCGTACTTTGCAGTCCGCCTGACAAAAGCGGAAACCTGCACCCCGCAGTGCTTTATACGGCAGCGCTTTGCGGCATTACACGTGTATTCAAGGTAGGGGGCATACAGGCGGTGGCGGCCATGGCTTTCGGAACAGAGAGTATTCCGAAGGTATTTAAGATTTTCGGCCCGGGCAACCAATATGTGACGGTAGCCAAGCAACTGGCTACCCGATACGGGGTGGCCATCGATATGCCGGCAGGACCCAGTGAACTTTTGGTGCTCGCAGACGATACGGCTATCCCTTCCTTTGTGGCTGCGGATCTCCTGAGTCAGGCTGAACACGGTGCAGACAGCCAGGTGGTCCTGGTAACTACTTCCAGGGAACTCCTTCAGAAAGTGGAAAAGGAGGTAGGCATACAACTCGGGAAACTTCCGAGGAAGGACCTGGCGGAAAAAGCGATAGATAACAGTCGACTCATTTACGTCTCCTCCAGGGAAACGGCCATCGATCTCATAAACGAATACGGTCCGGAACACTTTATCCTCTGTACCGCAGAGGAAGAGTATTATCTTGAAAACACGATCAATGCAGGATCGGTATTCATAGGAAATTACACTCCAGAGAGCGCCGGGGACTACGCGTCGGGCACCAACCACACCCTGCCTACAAATGGATATGCAAAGCAGTATAGCGGTGTTAACCTCGATAGTTTTACAAAGAGCATCACCTATCAGAAAATATCGGAAAAAGGCATCATGGACCTGGGAGAGACCATAGAAGTCATGGCCGCGGCTGAGGGCCTGCAAGGGCACAAGAATGCCGTAACGATCAGAAAGGAGTATCTGAGACAAGCAATACAAAAAGTGGGATAGTATGGAACCGACCAAGGCAACCCAGTTTAACCTCAATCGCCTGATCCGGAAAAATGTCAGGAACATGACCCCCTATTCCTCGGCCAGGGATGAATACGTCTCAGACGGCAGTGAAAAGATCTTCCTCGACGCCAATGAGAATCCCTTCGGGGACGGGATCAACCGGTATCCGGATCCCCAGCAACGCATCCTGAAGTCCCAACTTGCAGAGCGGAAAGGCGTCAGTCCGGATCAGATCCTCCTTGGAAATGGGAGTGACGAGGTCCTGGACCTGATCTTCCGGGCCTTTTGCGAGCCCGGGAGGGATAATGTGATCACGGTGCCACCCACCTATGGGATGTACAGCGTACTGGCCTCCCTGAACCATGTAGAAAACAGGAAGGTTTTACTGAAACCAGACTTCACCCTGGACCTCAGGGGTCTCTTTACAGCCATAGACGAAGGGACGCGAATCGTCTTTCTCTGTTCCCCGAACAATCCCTCAGGGAATTCCCTTCCACCCGAACAGATCACAGAAATTCTGAATAATTTTAAGGGGCTCGTAGTGCTGGATGAGGCTTATATAGATTTTTCTGACCAAAAGAGTTGGGTTACTGTGCTTTCAGATTACCCTAACCTCATAGTTACACAGACCTTTTCCAAGGCCTATGGCATGGCCGGTATACGGCTGGGGGTTTGTTATGCGTCAGTGGAGGTGGTCACCGTGCTTAACAAGATCAAACCTCCCTACAACGTGAATGAACTCACACAGAGGGCGGCTTTGGAACGCCTCAGGGAATCCGAATCGATCGAGGGGGAGGTAGAGGTGTTGAGATCAGAAAGGAGAAAACTGGAGAGGGCCCTGGACGGACTGGACTTTGTTAGACATGTTTATCCCAGCGATGCTAATTTCATTCTGGTCGAAGTGGACGACGCAGACAGGAGGTATTCGGAAATCCTTAAAAGGGGATTTATAGTGAGGAACCGATCTAATCAGCCCTTATGTGAAAACTGCCTGAGGTTCACGGTAGGCACACCGGAGGAGAACCGCCGCTTGATAGAGGTATTAATTGATTTGAAATGAATACAGAAAAAAGAATAAAAGTCTTGTTCATTGACCGGGATGGCACGCTGATCAAGGAGCCTGCGGATGAGCAGATAGACGCTTTTGAAAAACTGGAGTTCTACCCGGGCATCTTCACATGGCTGGGTAAGATAGCCAGGGAACTGTCCTTTGAACTGGTGATGGTGACCAATCAGGACGGACTAGGAACCCAGGCCTTTCCTGAAGAAACCTTCTGGCCCGTACAGAATTTTATCATGGAGACCCTGGAAAAGGAAGATATCCGATTTAAAGATGTACTGATCGACAGGACCTTCCCCCATGAGAATGCGCAGACCAGGAAACCGGGGACGGGCCTAATGACCTCCTACTTTACGGAAGCCTATGATCTGAAGAATTCCTTTGTGATAGGAGACCGTCTTACCGACATGGAACTCGCAAAAAACCTGGGCTCTAAGGGAATCTTTATCAATAATCACACGGAACTGGGGAACGATGAACTCACGGCAAGGGAAGAGGAGATTCGGGCATGCATCGCCCTGGAAACAGCCTCCTGGAAAGAGATCTACGAGTTCCTTCGTTTGGGCAGTCGCACTGTCCAGCACAACCGGAATACAAAGGAGACTCAGGTCTCTATCAGCCTCGACCTTGACGGGAGCGGACAGAGCCAGATCTCAACCGGACTTCCCTTCTTTGATCACATGCTGGATCAATTGGCCAGACATGGACAATTAGACCTGAATATCCAGGTAAAAGGAGATCTCGAAGTAGACGAACACCATACCATTGAGGATACGGCCATTGCCCTGGGGGAGGTCTTCCACAAGGCTTTGGGAGATAAGCTGGGGATAGAACGCTATGGATTCTGTCTGCCCATGGATGACTGCGTGGCGCAGGTAGCCATCGATTTTGGTGGCCGCAACTGGCTGGTGTGGGATGCTGAATTCAAGAGAGAAAAGATAGGGGATATGCCCACAGAGATGTTCTTTCACTTCTTTAAATCCTTCACGGATGGTGCCCGGGCCAATTTGAATATCAAGGCGGAAGGGACGAACGAACACCACAAGATAGAGGCGATTTTCAAGGCTTTTGCAAAGGCTATAAAAATGGCCGTAAAGCGGGATACGGAAAAAATGGTGCTTCCCTCCACAAAAGGAATGCTATAGAGGAAGAATATGAAGATCGTCATTATTGATTACGGAGCCGGAAATATTCAGAGCATCAAGTTCGCACTTGAGCGCCTGGGATATTCTGCAGTCCTGTCCGATGACCCGAAGATCATCAAAGCGGCTGATAAGGTCATTTTTCCCGGAGTAGGTGAGGCCAGCAGTGCCATGAAGAAATTACGGGAACACAGGCTGGAGAACTTGATTGCTGAGCTTACCCAACCGGTACTGGGGATCTGTCTCGGGATGCAGCTGATGTGCAACTACTCTGAAGAAGGGAATACCCGTGGTCTGGGTATTTTTGATGTGGATGTGGTGAAGTTTACCGATGAACTCAAGGTGCCTCAGATCGGGTGGAACCAGATCCGCGAACTCAAAACACCCCTGTTCCGGGACATACCCGAAAATGGATTTATATATCTGGTGCACAGTTATTACGCTCCTTTATGCGGGGAAACTATCGCGGTAACCGATTATGGCATCCCCTACAGCAGTGCAGTGCAAAAGGATAATTTCTGGGGGGTTCAGTTCCACCCTGAGAAGAGCAGTACACTGGGAGAGCGCATTCTAAAGAATTTTATAACCCTTTGAACACAGTAGGATGAGGATCATACCGGCCATAGATATTATAGGGGGGAAATGTGTGAGGCTTTCCAAAGGAGATTACGCCACGGAGAAAGTATACAGCGAAAACCCTTTGGAAATGGCGAAGGCTTTCGAAGCCCATGGGGTGGAATACCTTCACCTGGTAGACCTGGACGGGGCGAAGTCGAAGCACATCGTTAACCACAAGGTATTGGAACAAATCGCCTCAAAGACCTCTCTGAAGGTCGATTTCGGAGGGGGACTCAAATCCGACGAGGATCTGAGGGTCGCCTTTGAATGCGGAGCGAAGCAGGTCACGGGGGGAAGTATTGCGGTGAGAGACCGGGATGTTTTTCTGAACTGGCTAAGGCAATACGGACAGGAGAAGATCATCCTGGGCGCCGATGCCATGGATGAGAAGATCGCGGTTTCGGGCTGGCAGGAAGGCACGGGGGAAGAATTGATACCCTTTATCCGGGCCTACCGGGATGAAGGAATAAAATTCGTGATCTGTACAGACATAGATAAGGACGGGATGCTGGAAGGTCCATCCACCGGACTTTATCAAAAAATTCTTGAGGAGACCACGGAAGCTGGCAAATCGGGGATCCATCTGATCGCCAGCGGCGGGATCAGTTCAATGGACGACCTGTACGCCCTTAGTAAAACAGGCTGTGAGGGTGCTATCCTGGGCAAAGCGATCTATGAGAACCGTATCAGCCTGAAAGAATTGGAAACGTATATCACAACGTCATGAAGCAGGATCAGTCGACCATAGTCAGGGATCTCCTCGAAAACACCCTGTACAGAATGGACGAGAATATGAGGATGGTGAGGAAGAGTTTTGAACTCCTGAAAGAGGAAGACCTCTGGGAAAAACCGAACGCTACCTCGAACAGTATTGGTAATCTCATCGTTCACCTATGCGGGAACATGACGCAGTATGTGCTTGCAGGACTGGGGGGCAGAGAAGATCAGCGAAGGCGAGATGAAGAATTTACCATCAACGGTGGTTTAACCAAGGCTGCTCTGATGGATAAACTAACCGCTGTGACCAGCGAAGTGAAACAGGAGATCAAAGGGCTCACCGAGGAACAACTGACCGGGCATTACCGGGTACAGGGGTTCGATCTGAGCGGCACGGGCATTCTGCTGCATGTCGTGGAGCATTTTTCCTACCACACCGGGCAGATCGCCTTTTGGATAAAATTGATGAAGAACCGGGACCTGAAATTTTATGAGGGGTTCGATTTAAATGCTAAAAACGAAAGCGAATGCTGACCAAAAGGATCATCCCATGCCTGGATATCAAGGACGGCCGTACCGTAAAAGGGATTAATTTTGTGGGTCTGAGGGATGCCGGAGACCCCGTTGAACTGGCGGCGCGTTACGCCCGGGAAGGGGCAGATGAGCTGGTGTTTTTGGATATTTCGGCTACAGAGGAAAAACGAAAGACACTGGCCGAGCTGGTCAGAAGGGTGGCAGAGAGGGTCAACATCCCCTTTACCGTAGGGGGAGGGATCTCCTCTGTGGAGGATGTAAGCCTTTTGCTGCACAACGGGGCCGACAAGATCTCGGTCAATTCCTCGGCAGTAAAAAATCCGGGCCTTATAGATGAACTCGTGGCCAAATTCGGGTCGCAGTGCATCGTCGTGGCCATAGATGCCAAACAGGTCGACGGCCTCTGGAAGGTCCACCTGGTAGGAGGCAAGGTTCCTACTGACCTCGATTTATACGAATGGGCCGTGGAAGTAGAAAAGAGAGGAGCCGGTGAGATCCTGTTTACCTCCATGGATCATGATGGCACTAAGAATGGTTTTGCGAATGAAGCCCTTGCTAGACTATCAGACACGGTGAACATTCCGATCATTGCCTCAGGGGGTGCGGGAAACATGGAACATTTCCTGCACACCTTTCAAGAAGGCAAAGCAGATGCGGCATTGGCAGCCAGTGTTTTCCACTTTCAGGAGATCGGGCTCCGGGCACTAAAGGAATATCTAAGGGATCAAAAGATCCCGGTTCGATTATAAAACAGATCATTTAAGACTAGGGATATGGCAGTGAATTTCAACAAAAACCAGGACAACCTGGTTCCGGCGATCATCCAGGATAAACGGACAAAGACGGTCCTTATGCTGGGATACATGAATCACGACGCTCTGGAACAGACCATGAAAAGCGGGAAAGTAACATTTTACAGCCGCAGTAAGAAAAGACTTTGGACCAAAGGGGAGGAGAGTGGTAACTTCCTTATAGTGGAAGACATACAGGAAGACTGTGACAGGGATACCTTGTTGATCCGGGTAACTCCTGTGGGGCCTACTTGTCACCTGGGAACAGATACTTGCTGGGGGCATGATAATGAGACCACTTACGGATTTCTCACCGAGTTGGAGGAGATCATCCGGTTCAGGCAAAAAAATGCCACTGGAGAGCAGAGCTATGTAGCGTCCCTGTTCGAAAAAGGGATCAATAAGATAGCTCAGAAAGTGGGGGAAGAGGCCATTGAGGTGGTTATTGAAGCAAAGGATGCCGATGACGGCCGATTCCTGAACGAAAGCGCAGACCTGCTGTTCCATTTCCTTATCCTTCTGAGAGCAAGGGGATTTTCTCTGGAGTCGGTCGCAGAGGTCCTGGAAGCAAGGCACAAGGCGGTGACCTAGGGTCTTACCACCATACGACAAAGAATTTTTCCAGACTTCCCTCTTTCTTTCTCATCCAGACCAGGGTTGAACTCTTTTTTATCATGCGTATATTGAGTTCAATCAGTGCATTAAAATGAGATATCCAATCTGCTGTATTATAAGGAGATATAACCCATTCATCTTTTGAGGGGAAATAATACTGATGCGTTTTGAATCCCGCGGATTCAAAATCCTGAAACCGCATCCATGTACCGGCGATACAGCTCTTGTTCAGGGGCCTGATCCCAAGCCGCGCACTGCGGTAAGGCCGGAAGAGCTGGGCTTTAAAACACACCTGTTGCTCCAGGAATTCAGGTTCCATTTCCATGGCTCTCAAGGTCTTCGTTCCTTCAATGGTGTGGGGGAGGGTAAGCTGACTTTCCCTGAGTTTTTCCAGTTTGGTATAGAACATGTCTCTCCGGTTAGGGCCTACGAGTCGGAAGATAGGTTCGCTAATGTCCGTATCTGCAAGGTAGAATTTATAGGTGAGTTCGAGGTGAAGTTGTCGGTCATTTCTCAAATCCTTCAGCAGGAAATCGATCTCTCCCAGCGTTTTCTTGT
Source organism: Muriicola jejuensis (assembly GCF_010671595.1). Lineage (GTDB taxonomy): Bacteria > Bacteroidota > Bacteroidia > Flavobacteriales > Flavobacteriaceae > Muriicola > Muriicola jejuensis. The sequence goes on from NZ_JAABOP010000004.1 coordinate 20,965, forward strand.
CCTTTTTTATCACGACATTCTCCATGATCAATTCATAGGTATCCTGCCCTTCGAGCAGGGCGGTGAAAATACGTTCCATTTTATGGCCGAGGCGCATACTGGATCCAAAGGTTACCGGCTTTACCCGGGCCAGATCTATCTCCGGGAACGGGAACTGTTGCAGCCCGAACTGAGATCGCGTCCACAGGGGAGGGGTACTTATAAAAGCCCGGGCCATTTGGGTGAAGAGACCTTCCATGCTGGCGAAAATAAGCAAACCGTTAAGGTTTTTTTAAAAGGCTGACACCTAAATTGAAATGTAGTATTTTTATGGTATGGCTATGAAAATAAGATCGGGCTTCCGTTTTACAAACTACGAAGCGCCCGAGCAGACCCCATTCGAAAAACTCTTCGAGATCTTTCAGGAACTCATCACCCATACTTCAGGGGATGTGGATGAAGCCCTCGATTGGTTGAGGGAACTCGACAAGGAATACGACCTCACGGATGAGGATTACACCATATACGATTTTATTGAAGACCTCAAGGCAAAGGGGTATTTGAGGGAAGAGCTCGAGCCGGGACAGGGGGGAGACGGAGAAGGAACCCCAGGTGAAGGGACTTTGTCCATTACCGCCAAAATGGAACGCATCATTAGGCAAAGGGCCCTTGACCAGATCTTCGGAAAGATAAAACGAAGCGGTACAGGCAACCATCGCACAGGTAAGTCAGGGTTAGGCGATGAGCACACGGGTGATTTCAGGGAATACCACTACGGCGATTCCCTCGACAGGATCTCCATGACCGAAAGCCTTAAAAATGCACAGGTAAATCACGGGTTGGAGGGATTTTCACTCACCGAGAATGACCTGGTTGTAGAGGATACCCATCACAAGGCACAGATGAGCACTGTCTTAATGATTGACATCAGCCATAGTATGATCCTCTATGGGGAAGACCGTATCACCCCGGCTAAGAAAGTGGCCATGGCCCTGGCCGAATTGATCACAACCCGATATCCTAAGGACACTCTCGATATCCTCGTCTTCGGGAATGATGCCTGGCCCATCCCTATCAAGGACCTGCCCTATCTCAAAGTAGGCCCGTACCATACCAACACGGTGGCCGGACTGCAATTGGCCATGGACATGCTAAGAAGGAAAAAGAATACCAACAAACAGATCTTTATGATCACTGACGGGAAGCCCAGTTGCCTGAGACTGCCCGATGGTACTTATTACAAGAACAGCGTTGGTCTCGATGATTTTATCGTGGAGAAATGCTACAATATGGCCAGACAAGCGAGAAAGCTACACATCCCGATCACCACTTTTATGATCGCCCAGGATCCCTACCTCATGCAATTCGTACGCCACTTTACGGAAGCAAACAAGGGCAAGGCCCTGTTCACGGGATTAAAAGGGTTGGGGGAGATGATCTTTGAAGATTATGAAAAGAACCGAAAGAAGAGACTGAAATAAAAATAGACATTGATTAAGAACAGTTGATAGAACTATGGATTACAGAAAAATAAAAACTCTGGGGGAGCTCAAGAAATCGGGATACCAAAGTCAGAGTATCAAGGATGAACTGAGAAAGAACCTCAAACAGCGGATCAAAGAGGGGAAGGATACATTTAGCGGAGTTTGGGGGTATGAGGATTCGGTCATTCCCGAACTCGAAAGGGCGATCCTCTCGAGGCATAACATCAACCTCCTCGGCCTGAGGGGCCAGGCTAAGACCCGCCTCGCCCGCCTTATGGTAAATCTGCTCGATGAGTATATCCCCGTGGTGGAAGGCTCGGAGATCAACGACGATCCCCTGGCTCCTATCTCGAGATACAGCAAAAGGCTTATAGAGGAAAAAGGGGAGGATACCCCCATTTCCTGGCTCCACCGGGAAGAACGTTTCTATGAAAAGCTGGCCACCCCGGATGTCACGGTTGCCGACCTTATCGGAGATGTAGATCCCATCAAGGCTGCGAACCTTAAATTGTCCTATGCAGATGACCGGGTGATCCATTTTGGGATGATCCCCAGGGCCAACCGCTGTATTTTTGTGATCAACGAACTTCCCGACCTGCAGGCCAGGATACAGGTTTCCCTCTTCAACATACTGCAGGAAGGCGATATTCAGATCAGGGGTTTTAAACTGAGGCTCCCGTTGGATATTCAGTTCGTCTTTACGGCAAACCCGGAGGATTATACCAACCGGGGGAGCATAGTAACCCCTTTGAAGGACAGGATAGGATCACAGATCCTCACCCATTATCCGAGGGAGATCGAGACGGCCAGGAAAATTACGGCCCAGGAAGCCCGGCTGGACGAGGAACAGGAAGGCATGGTCTACGTCCCGGAACTTGCCAAGATCCTGCTGGAACAGATCAGCTTTGAAGCCCGAACCAGCGAATATGTGGATGCAAAAAGCGGGGTGAGTGCGCGAACGAGTATCACAGCCTACGAGAATCTCCTGAGCACCGCGGAACGAAGGGCCCTGGCACAAGGCGCTGACTCCACGGCGGTCCGACTCTCGGACTTCATGGGTATCATCCCTTCCATTACCGGAAAGATTGAACTTGTATACGAAGGAGAACAGGAAGGGGCCGATACGGTGGCCCAGATGCTAATTGAAGATGCGATCAAAAGTCTGTTTCCCAACTATTTCCCCGCCATCCTTAAACTGGAGCAAAAGAATGCCGAAGGCCCCTATGACGATCTGATCCTTTGGTTTTTTGACAGGGAAGGCCTTGAACTGCAAGATGAGCACACCGATGAAGAGTATCAGAAGCTGCTCAACAGTATTCCACCCCTCCAGGATCTGATCCTGAAACACCAGCCAAAAGTAAAGGAACGCGATTCGTATTTCTTAAAGGAGTTCTTACTGTGGGGCCTGGTGGTGCATAAGAAACTCAGCAAACAGCGGTTCAGCAAAGGGTACCAGCTCAAGGACCTCTACGGAGGCTTTATCAGTAAACTATAAAAAACCCCCGCTCTTGCGGGGGTCTTTAGTGCTGCCATAGCACATCGCTCTCATCTCTGGTAAGGATGAGGGATTTAATCGTGTATCCGGTCCAGGGTATAAGAACCTATTCGTATTCGTCTGTGTTGAAATGCTGTCAGAGTTAAAATGATTAACAGGGTTTGCAATCCCATTATAAAACTGCCTGCGGGCAGAAAAGTCGAGGGAAATACCTGTTCGGAATAATCGAAATAAGTAAGCAGGATATACAAGGTTTCTGCCAATTTGAAAATGTATACGGGCAGGATGGCATACATGACAAATTCCAGGTTTCTCAATAAATTCAAATCAGTGTTCTCCATTCTGCCTGAACGCTTCAGTACAAGGAGAAATACAAGGTGCACCAGGATCAGGAGTGAAAAAATATAGTTGTCGACCTTCAGGAAATAAAATCTGTTGGTATACAACCCGTAGAAACTGCAAATCAATATCAGGGGAAGAACCGTCAGGGAAAGGTAGAAGCACTTTTTCCAGGGCAGTAGTTTCAAGATACGCTTCATTATATGGAACGGTTCTGTAAATTTTTCATATCCAAAACGAGGATCCGAAAACCTTTATTTGAAAAAAATCGTTGAACTGCAAGGAATGTTGAGTATCCCCGGAAATGTGTGGTGAAGGGCCGGAACCGAAAGACGAAGGTTGTAAAATTTTCAGGCCCCGTTCCTGCGAAAAGGATACACTGTAAAGTAAGTGAAGCTTCTCCAGATCCATTCAAGTGGACCGTAGTAAAAACGTTTCATCCACCAAATGCTAATGCCCATTTGAAAGACAATTAGCAGCAACGCCGCAATGAAGACATAGGTATTACTAAGGGTTCCGATAAAACCGAGCCCCCATCCGTAAAAGAAAAAAGTTCCCAAAATACTTTGAAGAACGTAATTCGAAAGGGCAGTCCGTCCGTAGGCCTTGAAAATATCAAGGTATTTTCTCCATCTTTCGGATCTGTAAACGATCACAAAAAGACAAAGCAGTGCCAGGGTAATAGCGATGTTGACCAGATCAAAACCCGTAAGTCCGATCATCGCATACCAATTGTCGAATTTTGGTTCTGGCCCGATCTGTGCAAAAGAACCTACGGTGATAAAGACACCTACGCAAAAGAGGATCAAAGAGGCCCAAAGAAGATCTCTGGTGATTTTTTTTCTTTGCGTAAAGTTTTTAAAGAACTCGATTCTTCCCGTGTATAATCCTAGAAGAAAAAAACCAAAGGTCAGGTATGCCCTGGAAAAAATGCCTAATTGAAAATCGAGTTTCATAAGATGACCTTCCCAGGCGTTGGTTTGGAAGACTTCCCAGATCGAACCTTCCTTAAGAACATCGTAATACTGGATCATTAAGGGATTTTCAGCCGTTAATTCCCCTAATAGAAATAAACTCTGCCCATTTGTGAGGGTAAACGTTATAAATCGGCCTGCACCTAAAAATAAGATCGCGACAATTGCCAGGATCCAAGTGGACCTGACTCTGTAAAAAAACAGGAGAAAAACACCCAGCATGGCATAAATAGTCAGGATATCTCCCCTGTAGAAAAGGCTGTGGAGGTATCCTATACACATCAAAAGGATCATGCGCCACAGGAATCTATATCTGTAGTCCCCCTTTTTTTGGGGAGCCTTGTGCATCTGTATAAAAAAACTCAGTCCGAACAGGAAGGAGAAGAGGGCAAAAAATTTGCCTCTGAGTAAGATCAGGACGATCCCATCAATCACATAGTCAAATACCCCCTGGTGTGCAGCTTCCACGGCGGCTTCAGGGACTGGAGCTGCCACGTAATTCTCAACCATGTGCACGATGACGATCCCGGCCAGAGCGAATCCGCGGAGTGCGTCTATGATATCGATCCTGGATGATTTTTGAATAGCGGTCATGGAGTTCTGGTTAAGGAGAACAAAGGAGTTATGAGCGAATTCTCTTTTTGAATTCGCTGAAAGTGACATTTAGTAACCTGAGGGGGCAGCTCCTGCCCGAAGATCAGGCGATCCAGGTCTTCCGTTCACTAAGCCTTGCGAAAAATACAAGCAGGACGGCGATTATGATCACCATGAGTGGGATAATGACAGCTTCAGTTTGCCCGTAGACTTCACTTGCGTTGGTCATAAAAAAACTGTAACCCATTTGTACGATCACTCCCACAAGAGAGAGGGCCAGGGCTGACTTTGCCCATTTTTTCCTCAAAAGGAGTCCGATACATCCGGCTGCCCCGAACCAAACGGCAATGGCGAAAGCAGCCGTTACCCAGGCCGGGGTGTTTTCTATCAGTTCTACCTGGGCCGGAGTCATTTCCGCCTTCATGGCCTCCTTCATAAAGGCCGTTCCCAGATAATTCATAACACCCATCAGGTTCCACAAGAGGGCGAGGACACTGACCACCCAGAACCATACCGGGGGTTTTGCAGTTGATTGTTTGTTCATCTCTGTTTGTTTAGGTTGTTGACATTCCAAAGTACAAATTTTTTTCTTTGGATTGGATTCGATTGAAAAATGGAGCCAAACGGCGGCTTCTTTTTTATTGTGATATCTTTAGGATCAAAGAAGCGTGTGTGAAAGGGAAGTACACCTATGTGGTCTGGGTTCAGTACCTGGGGTTCCGGTACAGTGGCTGGCAGCGCCAACCCGGTCAAAAAACGATCGAGGGTATGATCCGCAAGACCCTTAAATTCATTCGGCCGGGAGAGACTTTCAAGATCCTCGGGGCCAGCAGGACAGACGCCAGGGTATCTGCGTTCAAAATGGCGTTTCAATTGATCACTTCTGAAGAACTAAATGGCCGTATGGCTGTATTCATGGGAGAACTCAATGAAAATCTCCCTCCCGATATCCGTATCCTGCAAATAGAAGAGGGCAGGGAAGGCCTCAACATCATTAAGGATGCCAACAAGAAGGAATACGTATATTTCTTTTCTTTCGGTCCCAAGAATCATCCCTTCTGTGCGCCTTTTATGGCAAATTTCCAGGGCGACCTCGACCTGGACCTGATGAAGGAGACTGCCCTCCTTTTCGAAGGAGCGCATTACTTCCACAATTTCACTGCGCAATTGCAGGTAGGGAAGAAGGTCTTCCGGAAGGTTGCGTTCTGTCGGATCACGGAAAACGAGGAACTGAGCGCAAGTTTTTTCCCCGAGAAGAGTTACGTACTCACCGTGAGGGGGGATGGCTTTATGCGGTATCAGATCCGAATGATGATGGGGGCTCTTGTTCTGGTCGGAAAAGGAGAAGTGGACCCCGGCTTGATCGAAAGGGCTTTGCTGAAAGAAGAGGAGATCCGAATTCCGTTTATAGCTCCTTCCTCTGGCCTGTTTTTAAAGAATTTGGAACTGATATAGCCCGATTTGTTTTATATCTTTAAGGAAAGTTGTAGTCCATGGCCAAATTGCATTTTCCAGTCGGAAAAATCCACAAAAAGAAATTCAGGATCCTTAAGAAGGTAGGGAAAGCTCCCGGAACGATCACTTACATGGGGAACCGTGAAGATTCGATCAGCACCCTCGATGTGGTCGCCTATGGGAATGAACACGTAGAACAATACAGCCCCGTGCATGTGGAGTCCCTTCTGGATAACCGGGGTGAGATGATCAAATGGATCAATTTGGTGGGGCTCAGTGATGAGGGTTTTATAGAGAAGCTCGGAAAGACGTTCGACCTTAACCCACTGGTCCTTGAGGACGCGGTACATACCGAACAACGCCCCAAAATTGACGAATACGAGCATTACATCTTCGGTGTGTTTAAGATGATCTACCTCGATGAACAACAGAATATCGTCATTGAACACGTCGCTCTGTCACTTTTCCAACACGAGGTCCTGGTCTTTCAAGAACTCAAGGACGATGTGTTCGGTTCGGTTAGGGAGAGGATACTGGGAAAACTTGGGCGGATACGTCTCCGGGGTGCGGATTACCTGTTCTTCGCTTTGCTCGATGCCATCATAGACAACTATTTTCTAGTCCTCGAGCATATTCAGGACCAGATCGAAGTTCTGGAGGAAGAGGTCTATAGAAAACCCAAACCGAGGACTGCCCAGAAGATCCAGGAACTGAAGAAAGAAGTGCTACGGATCCGTCGTTTCATCTTCCCGGTAAAGGAATTGATCAGCCGACTTATCGATTCCGAACACCCGCTCATCACCAAGGATACCAAGCTCTTTCTGAGGGATGTCCTGGACCATTGCCTGGAGATCAATGAGTCCCTGCAGATCTACCGGGAAATGGTCATGAGTCTTATGGAGATGTACATGAGTAACGTAAGCAATAAGATGAATGAGGTCATGAAGGTGCTGACCGTGATGGCCTCTATTTTTATCCCGCTGACCTTTATTGTGGGCATATACGGGATGAACTTTGACAATATGCCCGAGCTCCATTGGCAAAACGGATATTACATGGTCTGGGGACTGATGATTTTTGTGCTGATCGTGATGTTGATCTATTTCCGGAAGAGAAAGTGGATCTGATCTGCCGGATTCCGCTTCCCCTGTCTTTTGATAATTTTTGTACATTAAGTCCAAATTCAGAGTATGCCAGTTTGGGTACAAATTCTGCTTTTCCTGGGGTTGGTCTACCTCCTGATCAGTATACTGATTTTCATCCTCCAGGACTATCTCATGTTCAAACCGGAAAAACTGCCAGCAGACTTCCAGTTCTATTACGAGAACCAGGAAACCGAAGAATACAATGTGGAAACAAGGGATGGGGCCGTCATCAACGGCCTGCGTTTCAAGGCGAGAGAACCCAAAGGGGTAGTCTTTTATCTTAAGGGAAATTCCAAGAGTATCAAAGGATGGGGAAAATTTGCGGTGGATTTTACCCGCCATGGATATGATGTGCTTATGGTCGATTACCGGGGTTTTGGCAAGAGCACTGGGAGAAGGACCCAAAAGGCGATCAAGAGGGATATGCAGATCGTCTATGATAAAATTCGGGAAAAGGTGGATGAAAAGTACATTATCCTCTATGGCAGGTCTCTCGGATCCGGTTTTGCCGCCAAGTTGGCCTCCATGAACAACCCCAGGATGCTCATCCTGGATGCGCCCTATTACAGCCTCAGGCACGTGGCCAAGAAATACATCCCCTTTATGCCTTTATCGCTTCTCATCAAATTTCCCATGCCCACCTATAAATGGCTTAAATACGTGCAGTGCCCCATTCATATCATCCACGGCACCGATGACCATCTGATCCCCTATAAGTCGAGCTTAAAACTCTCGAAAATAAAACCCAAGCAGACCACCCTGTATACGGTCATAGGTGGAGGGCACAAGAACCTGAACACTTTTGAGTCGTACCACAAGATGCTGGAGGATATTATCACTTCCAAACCTGTAAGGATAAACCTCGAAGGATCGAGCATCCATGTTCATCAAAACAATTCCAAGCGTCATGCGTAGCCTGAAAAAGGTGAGTCTGGGCCTGATTATTCTTCTATTGATTTCTGTAACTATGCTGTATTTTCTTCAAGAAAACTTGATCTTCCTCCCTGAGCGATTGCCCGAGGACTACCGGTATACCTTTGAGGTACCCTTCGAGGAGTTTTATTTAGACCGGCCAGACGGGGCAACCCTCAACGCCCTGCATTTTAAGAAGGAGGATCCGACAGGGGTTATCCTGTATTTCCACGGTAATGCCGGCAACCTGGCCCGATGGGGAGAGGTAGTACAGGAATTGGTGAACTTGAATTACGATGTGTTGGTGATGGATTACCGTACCTATGGGAAAAGCAGGGGAAAACTCAGTGAACAGGCATTGCTGGAGGATGCCCAGGCATTTTATGAACATTTGGTCCGGTCTTACCAGGCAGAGAACATTGTGGTATACGGAAGATCCTTGGGAACGGCTATGGCTTCCTATGTGGCATCCCATAATCAGGTACCCCTGCTGATCCTGGAAACGCCCTTCTACAGCCTGTTGGATGTCGCCAAAGGGCGATTTCCCATTTTACCGGTAGAGAATTTTATCAAATACCCTTTCAGAAACCACGAATTCCTGCGTCATACGCATGCTCAGATCGTTATTTTTCACGGGGATCAGGACGAGGTAGTGCCTATTTCTTCCTCCTTAAAACTCCTGCGCAGTCTCGAAGGAAAACCCGTTGAATTCATCGAGATCGAAGGGGGAGAACACAACAACCTCAATACCTTCGAAACCTATCGCAGAGCGCTTCGGCTCATTTTACAACCCTCATCGTGAACCCCAGATCTCAGGAATGAACCGTTTTTCTTCCTTTTCTGGACTTTAACAATTCGAAACAGGTTTAACAGAGCATTATGATAATAAGTGCAAAATCCTGTTAAACCTTGTTAAATCGCTTGACAAATTTTTTAAATACCTTATATTCAAGTAGTTGGATTACTAAATAAAACATTTCCATCGGGCATTCGCCCAATTTCTGCCGGTTTCTTCCGGCCCTGAAATGAATCCGACATTACTTTTTAATTAACATTTAAATCCCTTAAGATGAACTATTTGAATATCAAAGAAGAAGAATTATTGCCGGTTGTGATCGAATTGAACACCCTGTTGGCAGAATATCACCTGTATTATCAGAAACTGAGAAATTTTCACTGGAATATCCTCGGGCAGAACTTTTTTGACCTGCACGAACAATTCGAGACCATGTATATGGACGCAAGGGAAAAGATAGACGAGATCGCAGAGCGTATACTCACCCTGCGTTATCACCCGATGAGCAATCTGAGCGCCTATTTAAAGACCGGAACCATTGAGGAAAGCACCGGAAAAAAGACGGACCGGGAGATGATAGGAGAGATCCTGAAGGCACATAGCATCCTGCTCAAACAAATGAGCAAGGTCGTGAAAAAGGCAAATGAGGTAGGTGATGAAGGAACCATCGATCTCATAGGCGCGTACATCCGTCAACTCGAGAAAACCAGCTGGATGCTTAATGCCTGGAACAAGGAAAAGAATGGTGAACTTAAGACGGCAACCATCATCTAATGCACTTCGGACCACGCAAACTATTGTTTAATTTAAATCCGAACGCATGAAAGAAGAACTATCATCATCCTTTGACGTATTACTGAATAAACTCAATACCTGGGGCAATACCCTGATCGAAAACCTGCCCAATATGCTGCTGGCCATCGCAGTCCTGCTCACGTCCTATTTTTTGGCGAGGTACGTCAGTAAAGGGGTCACCAGGCTCGTCAGCAAGAAAGTCCCACAAAAATCCATTTCCAACCTAATCTCCAACCTGACCACCGTAGTTGTGGTTTTATTCGGGCTTTTTCTGGCCCTGAGCATTCTCGACCTCAATGACGCCCTGATGTCCCTGCTGACAGGGGCAGGAGTTGCCGGTCTCGTTGTGGGTCTGGCCCTTCAGGGAGCCTTATCCAATACTATTTCCGGAGTGGTCCTGTCCTTCAGGAAGAATATCCGCATAGGCGACTGGGTGGAGACCAATGGGTTCGCCGGTGAGGTTATCAAGATTAACCTGAATAACTTTATCATCAAAGAAGCCGATAACAACAAAGTGATCATACCCAATAAGACCATTTTGGAAAACCCACTGAAAAATTTCACCCTAACCAACAAAATGCGTGTGGTCCTGGGATGCGGGGTTGGATATGAATCGGACTTGGACAAGGTGGAGACCCTGACCAAACAAACGGTAAAGGATTGTATTGACCAGGTCAGATCTGTTGAAGACGTAGAGTTTTACTTTGAGGAATTCGGTGATAGTTCGATCAATTTTATAGTCAGATTCTACATCACCAGCGAAAGCGCCATCGAAAAACTCAGGGCCAAGAACACGGTCATAAAAGCCTTGAAGAAGGCCTTTGACAAGGAAGGCGTCAATATTCCCTTCCCAATCAGGACCCTGGAGTTCAATTCTGGCCTCAAATTACAGAACGGAGTTAAAGCGGCTTTTGCTGCGAACTGATCCTATGGAAAAGAATGGCTGGAAAGATAAAGTGTGCACCCATCGGTGCACATTTTTTTAGGTCATCCATCAAAAAGGTCTGAAGAGAGGTAGCGATCTCCCCGGTCACAAATGATGGACACGATTACACCTTCATCCAGTTCCCCGGCAAGCCTGAGAGCTGCGGCTGTTGCTCCTCCGCTGCTCATCCCCGCAAAGATGCCCTCCTCCTTTGCCAGGCGCTTTGTCATGGCCTTGGCCTCTGCCTCACTGACCTCAAGGATTCGGTCTACCCTTTTGGGGTCAAAGATTTTAGGCAGGTATTCCCTGGGCCATTTGCGGATCCCGGGGATACTGGAATTGTCTGTAGGCTGTACCCCGACGATCTGAACAGATGCCTTTTTTTCCTTAAGGAATCTTGAAGTGCCCATAATGGTCCCGGTAGTACCCATGGAAGATACAAAATGGGTAATCTCTCCTCCCGTATCCCTCCAAATTTCTGGCCCTGTGGTTTTATAATGAGCTTTCCAGTTGTCCTGATTTCCGAATTGGTTGATCATTTGATATCCTTCTGAGGTCACCTTGGCTTCCGCGTAGTCGCGGGCACCTTCTATACCTTTTTCTGAAGGAGTCAGGGTAACCTTGGCTCCATAGGCCCTCATCGTCTGAACGCGTTCCCTGGTAGCATTCTCAGGCATTACGAGTTCTATATTGAGTCCGTAGATCCCTGCGATCATGGCCAGGGCGATGCCCGTATTACCACTGGTGGCCTCGATTAGGCGGGTTTCCTTTGAAAAATCCCCTCTTTCCAGACCGGAAGCAATCATGTTGTGTGCAGCACGGTCCTTGACACTTCCCCCGGGATTTTGTCCTTCCAATTTAAAATACAATCGGACCTTCGGATGGTCATTCAGCGTCTTCGAAAGTACAAGGGGGGTATTCCCGATCAGGTCTGTAAGTTTATTGGTCATTTTGCTGTGTTCTTATTTCGATCTCCGGATTGTGGTATACCTTGGAATTAGGGGGGACCGAGCTGGTAAGCCAGGCATTTCCCCCTATGATTGAATTCGCACCTATGACCGTATCTCCGCCAAGGATGGTGGCATTGGCATAGATCGTGACGTTGTCTTCAATGGTGGGATGCCTTTTGGTATCACTCAGGTTTTTGGCCACATAAAGGGCTCCGAGGGTGACCCCCTGGTAGATCTTCACGTGGTCGTGGATCACTGCGGTCTGCCCAATGACCACCCCTGTGGCATGATCGATAAAGAACGACTTGCCAATTTGGGCCCCGGGGTTTATGTCGACCCCGGTCTGCCGGTGGGCGTATTCTGTCATCAGCCTTGGTACGAGGGGAAACCGTTTTTTGTACAATTCGTGGGCCAGTCGGTAGATCGCTATCGCGTAGAAACCCGGGTAGGCCAGATACACCTCTTCGATCGAGAGGGAAGCAGGGTCGCATTCCGCGATGGCCCTGGCATCCAGGTTTAGTTTTTCAAGAACTCCGGGTAAGGTCTGGAGATACTCTTCCCAAATGGAAGCACAGGACCTGTCGGGATCCCAGCATGCCAGATCCACCAGTTGGTCAAACTTTTCCTGGAGACGGGGCATATTATCCTCAATGGGGGTCTCTATGTCGAATAAGGAGAGGAACAACAGATCCGTAAAGGCTTCGGTTTCTCTCTTTAACCTGAACCTCAGGTTCGGTTGTATTTTGTTTTTCTTGATTCTATCAATGATAGCACGGGTCTCCATAACAGTAAATTTCAAAATAAAATTAACCATTAATTAAAAAGGCCCTTCTTCAAAAAGGTTAACTTTATTACAAATCTTCTATAACAGGACTATCCATGGCTACAGACAAGATCGACAAGGAGGCACTTGATTTTCTAAAGGCCTTGTCCGCCAATAACAACAGGGATTGGTTTGAGGCTCATAAACCGGAATTCAAATCTCTGGAAAAGGAGGTCAGATCCCTCTATTCTTCCCTCATGGAAAGGATGCGAAAGCACGATGATATCGAGAAAATGAAGTGGTTCCGGATCTACCGGGATGTGCGTTTCTCCAGGGATAAAACCCCTTACAAGACTCATTTCGCAGGTTCATTTTCCCGGGCAGGTAAAGCCTTAAGAGGGGGTTACTATCTCAGAATCAAACCGGGGGATACCTTTGCGGCAGCCGGATTTTGGGAACCCAATAAGGACGACCTCCTGAGGATTCGGAAAGAGCTGGAATTGGACGCCAGTGAATTCAGGGAGGTCATCACTGCCGATGTTTTCAGGAAGACATGGGGAGAGCTTGCAGGGGAGGAAGTAAAGACGGCCCCCAAGGGATTTGACAAGGAGCATCCGGACATAGATCTAATCAAAAAGAAGCAATTTATCTTTATCCGGAATTTTTCGGATGAACAGGTGCTCGCTCCAGATTTTATAGAGGTGGTAGACGAATCCTTCAAAAGGATCCGGCCTTATTTTGACCTAATGAGCGCTATCCTGACCACCGACCTGAACGGTGAATCCCTATTGAGATAGTTCGGCAGGTTCGAACAATTGTACCTGGTCCTTGAGCCTCTCGATGACCATGTTCATCATCCGTTTGTTAAGGGAAGATGAGTTCTGAATATAGATCTCGTACTCCTCAACCGTAAAGAGTCCGATGATCATCCCTTTCAGGGAATTCCTGAACTTCATGTCCTTTTGAATGGCGTGCTCTATATACGCCAGCCTTTTGGGAAGTTGCAGACCGTAAAACACATTTTTGTGTTTTTGCACGTAGTTCATGAAGGCAGCGATAAGCAGGGAATTCTGAAATTTGATAATGGGTCTGAGGGTAGCGTTCTGGAAGTGTTCGTCCCGACTCATGTTGTCTGTGATCCGGGCGTTGGGCAATTCTGGGCGAAACCTCAGGAGCTCCGAAGATCTGTCGTTCATCTCAGAAGTTTTATTAAAATTAGAAAATCGGGAAGGGGGCTGGATGTGGGAATCAATTACTTGTTAACGGGGTTATGAACAAAGCCCTCTACAGGTTCAGAGCAATTCCCTGGCGATTTCTTCCCAGGAATTCACCCTTTCGAAATGGTTTGTGTGTATATTATGGGGAGAGGTATAGATCAATGGCCTTCCAATAAAGTTCTCGAGGTTGTGGCTTCGGTCATCGATCAGGATATCCCCCCTGAGGATCTTTTTATCTCCACATAAAATCCTTTTCTTCCAATGGATAAAGGGAAAGTGTTCATCCAGCCATTGATGTTTTTCCAGGAGGGAATTTGGAAACTGCATCGCGGCGGAAGCCACATAGACCGAATACTTCTCATTGAGTTCCTTCAGGACCTCGATGCTGTTCTCCATCGGTCTTAATCCCCTGAAAAATCCCTTCTGATAATAGTGCTGCCAAATGCTGTCCTTGCGATATTCGGGGACCTTCTGCCAGACCTCGTGCCCCATGCATTCCTCAAAAGTCAGGGATTCGCCGAATTCCCTGTTGTAATATTCTATGTGGGCGGTATAGGTGTCCGCCATCACTTCATCCATGTCCACGAAGAGGATCATATCTTCAATTTTTTGCGAAGTTCCTAAAATAAAGGGAAAATGGAAGACCCCTTGAGATTAGTTTAACAAAGCGCAAATTCAGAAGTCCAAAAAATGTCAAGGCGGCAATGGAGGAGGCTCCGGTTTGCGTTATTGATAATTCTGATTTCTCCCTGGGTCCTGTCGAGTTGTCGAGCTTATATTAGTAGTACTTTTGACAAAAATTTTGTTATGCGATTTCACACCAGAAAGTGGGTAAAACCCGAAGACCTCAATGCCAATCAGACCTTATTCGGGGGCAGGTTATTGTCCTGGATAGACGAAGAAGCGGCTTTATACAGTATCATCCAGCTTGAAAATAAAAAAGTGGTCACCAAATACATGTCCGAGATCAATTTTATGAGTACGGCACATCAGGGGGATATTGTGGAGATCGGTATAGAGGTGATCAAATTCGGAAAATCCTCCCTGATCCTGAAATGTGAGGTCAGGAACAAAATGACACGGGAGACCATCCTCACGGTCGATAATATCATCATGGTGAACCTGGATGACAAAGGCAAGCCATTTCCGCACGGGAAGACCAAAGTAGAATATGTAAAGGATCGGCTCGCAGACCAGGAAGATTAGGTCATTCCATCTCCCGTGCAACGGCCTGGACCTCGTCCAGAACCCTGAGCAGATTTCCGCCCCAGAGTTTGGCGATCTCCTCTTCCGTATATCCCCTTTTTACGAGTTCGAGGGTCACGTTAAAGGTCTCGGAAGCATCGGACCAGCCCTCTATACCGCCACCCCCGTCGAAGTCCGAGCTGATCCCCACGTGGTCAATCCCGATAAGTCCGACCATATAATCAATATGGTCTGCGAAATCCTGTACGTTTACGGCCGCAGGGGCGTCAGGCATTTTGGCTGCGATGTCTTTTCCGATGGAGACCACCTTTGGGTAGTTCTCGAGAAATTCCTCCCGCTGATCCGGTGGCAGGGACCTGTACTCAGACCTGTTGTGCCAGGTGATCCCAAGAGAATCCGCCACCTTTTCATACAGCTCCTCCATGAAAGACCTCCGAGCCTTATCCTTGTCGGTATTCAGGTATGAACTAAAGGCTACGGTCTGTACCACCCCTCCGTTTTCCTTTAACCACAAAAGCTGTTCGTCATCCAGGTTCCTGCTGTGGTCGCACAGGGCCCTGGCGGAGGAGTGGGAAGCGATGATAGGAGCTTTGCTGAGGGCGATGATCTGCTCCATGGAGCTTTTGGCCGGGTGAGAAATATCAATCATAATTCCTAATCTATTCATCTCAATTACAGCCTTTTTGCCTAAGTCACTTAAACCATTGTGTAGCCAAATGCTATCGGCTTCACCGGTGTTGGAATCGGCGAATTGGCTGTGTCCGTTATGTGATAGGGAAACATAGCGTGCCCCCAGGTCGTGGTATCTTTTAAAATTTTCCAGGTCCTCGCCCATAGGATAGGCATTTTCCACCCCGATCATGGCCACGAGTTTACCTTTTTTGTGGATTCTCCGGACGTCTTCGGAGGTCAATGCCAGTTCGATCTCATCCGGAGCGATCTCCTCACAAAGTTTGTGGATGGCCTGGAACTTCGCCATGGCATTTTCCTCTGCTCTTTCATAGGCCGAAGGGGTAAGGGAATCCTGTCCGGTGTAGACGATGAACCAGGCCACGTCCAGGCCCCCTTCTTTCATCTTAGGGAGATTTACCTGGGTTTCCAGCCGCTGAGTGTAGTTAACACTGTCCGTAAAGTTTCGGATGTTGATATCGTCATGGGTATCGATGGTGATCACGTTTTGGTGAATGCGTTCCGCTTTTTTCCGTAAAGCCATTTGCTCATCCTCTGTGGACTGCCCACAGGAGACTATCGATAAAATGCAAAAAAACAAGGTGAAATACTTCATTACGATCTCTTTAGACCTACAAATAAAGCATTTTGACAACACATTATACCTCATAGGTAACATTTAATTGGCCTACCCCCCGTAAATCGGGATTTTAGTGAAGAATTCACCTTATTAAAACCTCAACTTGAAGTCAAAAAACCTACTTACCCAAATCACCGATCTCGAATCGGCCCTGAACAATTTTTCGTTTGAGGAACTTACCACAGAAGAAGCCAGTCGCTTAAAAAGATCTTTTGACACTTTTAAGCATGAACTTGAGGCGAGAATCTGGGGCATTACTCCCGAACAACCCGAAACGGATGAGGAGCAGGAAAAAAACAGGGAATCCCATCTCATCGCCAAGGTAAGCCATGAGGTCAGAACCCCTCTCAATGGGATTATGGGATTTGCGGACCTCCTTAAAGAAGGGGACCTGAATCCGGCCCAGCAGCAGCAGGTAGACGCGATCCTTTCTGCATCGAGATCTCTACTGGACATCATCAATGAACTCCTGGAGTACTCCAAACTGGAAGCGGGTTCCGAAGAATTCAAGGAAGTCTCCTTTAATTTCCACAATCTGATCCGGGAAGTTTCCTATCTCTGCGAAACCCTCATCGTCGATAAAAAGATAACCCTTGAGGTAACGACAGATCCTGAGATCCCACCATTCCTGCTGGGTGATCCATCCAAACTCACCCAGGTTCTGCTCAACCTTTTGGGGAATGCGATCAAGTTTTCAGACCGAGGGAAAGTGGTCCTGGAGACCCGGCTCGATAGGATCGAAAGAGGAAAAGCCCATTTGAAGTTTAGGATCACAGACACGGGGATCGGGATCCCCGGAGAAGATCTCAACCACATTTTTGACGCCTTCAGACAGGCCGGCCAACACACGTTTTCGAAGTATGGGGGTGCTGGCCTGGGCCTTAGCATCGTCAAACAGATCGTAGACCGCCTGGGCGGGACCATCAGCGTACAAAGCGAGGTCAATAAAGGTACCCGCTTCGATATGACGCTTATCTACGAGGTAGGACAGGAAGAGAAAGTCCTCAAGGAGGATAGAAATAAAACGCCCGAAAAAGATTTACGGTCTCTGAATGTGCTTGTTTTTGAGGACAATCCCCTGAATCAGTGGCTGATCAAAAAACGACTCAGGAACTGGGGATGCTCCTTCTTCGTGACCGAACACGCGGTGGAAGGGTTAAAGATCCTTGAAGAGGAGCAAGTTCACCTGGTATTTATGGACCTACATATGCCTGTTGTGGATGGATACGAGATCACGCGGAGAATACGGGCCTCTGAGAATCCAAGAATATCCGGGGTCCCAGTGATTGCGCTGACAGCCGACTTCTCTGTCCACGACAGGGAAAAGGCAGCTGCTGACGGCATTAATGATTTTATCCTAAAGCCCTATACACCTCAGGAATTACTCGACAAGTTAATGGAATACGGGTTTCCGGATTCCCGGAAATCGGCTTCTACGCCCAATCCCAACAAGCCTGAAAGCCCGGGCCCGACCCCAGAGCCCAACTTTCAGATCGATCTTACCGGTATGCTGGAGGACTGCATGGGGGAGGTCGACATGCTCGAAGAACTGATCTCCCTTTTCAAAGGCAACGTCCTGGAGTTTACCGGACGCGCCAAACTCCACCTCAAAAACCAGGATACCGAACAACTCCGTTTTGCCGCACATAAGATGAAATCAGGGCTCGCAATGGTGCAAGCCGAGAACCTGCTGATTCTGGTCAGGCAAATTCAGGACCATTGCCAGAACGACCCCAATTATGAACGTATGCAATACTTGTTTGACCGGTTCGTACAGGAGTATCCCATGGTAGAATGTACGCTGGACAGGGAATTGATGCGATTAAAAAAGGAAAACTGATACCCAGATGAAAAAGATCCTGCTTGCCGATGACGATGAACTCCTGGCCTCCCTGTTGAACTACAGGCTGGACAAGGCCGGTTTTAAGGTCCACTGGTCCTGTGACGGGAGAGAGGTGAAACAGGAGCTAGAAAAGGAGATCCCCGATATCATCGTGAGTGACATCATGATGCCCTATTTCTCCGGGCTCGAGCTGGTAGACTATGTGCGCAACACCTTGAATTCCAAGGTACCCATCATTATCATCTCGTCCGCCGGCAATGAGGAAAACGTGCTTTCAGCCTTTGAGCTGGGTGCCAATGATTTTATATCGAAACCTGTGAGTCCGGCCGAGCTACTGGTCAGGGTAACACGCGAACTCAACAAAGCCTGATATTCATTAGAGCAAAAATTACATATCACACTTCCATGCTTCTGAGCATCCCAGAGATCCATACGGATCTTTTGTGGGATCTTAGTGTCTTGTTCGGAAGTCTCTGTATTCTCTATTTCAGTTTCATTTTTTTCTTCAGGAACAGGCTTTCCGCAAAATCCAGGAACATCAGGGAACAGCGGAAAGAGCTGACCCCCATCATCAGCAACTTCCTCTTCCACGGAGAAGATGCCACCAGGGAAGAAAAATATGAGCATATCGGACTCAAGGTTGAGATCAGGGAATTTCTCAAGGATCCCATTAACCGCAGTATCCTCAAGGATATATTACTCGATCTTCAGCGCGATCTTACAGGGGATTCCAGGACCAGGCTTCTGGCCATGTACAAGGATTTTGACCTCCATCTCGACGCTTTTGACAAGTTGAAAAGCTGGAGATGGGAGATCGTCACCAAGGGCATCGTGGAACTTACCCAGATGCAGGTGGAAGAGGCCTATACAGCTATCAGGAAATTTATAAATCACAGGAAGAGCGTGATCCGAAAGCAGGCGCAGATCGCGGCAGTTTCCTTGAAACACGAAGGCATAGCCCACTTTCTGGATACCAATAAATATCCGATCTCCGAATGGCAACAGATCAAGATCCTCGAGGTATTGAGGGAGAAGGAGGATTTTATCCCCCCGAGTTTTGGGGTCTGGCTGTTGTCAGCCAACAAGGATGTTGTGCTTTTCGCCCTCAGGCTCATAAGGTTTTACAACCAAACGGATGCCAATTCCGGGGTCATCCAATTGCTGAAACACAAGGACGAAGAGATCAAACAGGCAGCCATTGATTGCATTAAGGAATTCGGGATTATTGAAGCCATGCCTACGCTTATGGCTGCATTTCCGAGGGCAAAGAGGGACACGCGCATCCTGATCCTGGATGCTATGGGTGCCATTGGAAAAGAAGAACACATTCCTTTCCTCAGGGAGGTCTGCCGGAAAGTGTCCAATTTCAATGTCAGAAGCAAGGCACTGGGGGCCATTAACACCATAGCGCCTGGTACCGTACTGCCCCATGAGAACCTGGACCCCATGATCGACTCAGATGTGACTCCGAAGCTCATCGATGAAACAGAGAACCTGAAAGCAGAACTCGAAACAGTCCCGGGAGCTCCAAGTGAAATCCATGAAACGGCAGAAGAGGAAATTGAAGTGACCGAGGAGGGAATTGAACTGTTCAGTGAAGACCTCGAGATCTTCGATCATTGCTTTATGGAAGAACTCAACGAGATTCTAGACAGCCGCAGAAAAGATGAAGAGGATGCAGGCTACCTGCCCCTGGATTTTTTACCAATTGTAATAGAAAAACCAACCGAAATGGATAAGAAGAAACCCAAAAAGAAATCGAGAAAGCGGCTTTGGAATCTCAAGGTCGCTTATGAGGTGGTCCACCCTGACTATGAATTCAGGAAGGAACTGGAGGACATTCTAAGCCGGGTGGAAGTCCAAAACCCTGGCGGGGAGACCGAAGTGGAATACCTTAATTTCAATTTTCTGCCTTTCGTAGTGGAGGATGCACCTCAGGAGGATCTACCGCGCGAAAACCCGGCAGGAACAGACCAGAAGGAGAAACTGACTAAGGTAACCGATATGGAGGGTCAGCAGACAGATGCGGTTGAATCAGCCATTTTGGAAGAAAAGCCTGGTGAGGTATCTGAAGGAGACGATGCCTGCTCCCTGGTAGACTGGGAGGAACTCAGTAATTCGGTTGAGAAAAGACTCACGGAGGCTAATATCGAGCCGCCTATTTACCAAGAAGAGGAAAATACTCTTGTAGATCAACCACGGGGCCACAGCATCTTTGCGGATTTGTTCTGCAAATCGGACCTGGACGCCAAATTGATTCTTTTACGGGAGATCCCGGCATTGGGAGATCACAGGGAGCTCACTTTCTTGGAAAGCCTCAGGGAAGACCCGAATGCGCGCCTTCGGAAAATGGCCATTGAGGTCAGGAAAAAGCTCAGCGCGAGACTCAAGAAAGAAGAAGGAGAAGGACAAAACAGGGATTCGATTGTAAAATGGGCAAGCAGCTCGTATCAGAGTGATCTCCTGAATTTTGACCTTAAAGAGTTAAAGAAGTAAGGGAACTGATCATGGACAACGGTGTATTTAATGTGATCCTGGAGTACCTGAACATCGTCTTTCTGGTGTTCTCAACCATGCTGTTTACGCTTTATGTCCTAATGGCGTATTTCGCCACGCGCAATTCCATCCATTACAAAAACAAGAACAGCTTCGGGAATATCACAAAAACACTGGGATCTCCCCTTGCACCGGGTATTACGATCATTGCCCCTGCCTATAACGAAGGGTTGACCATTGTGGAAAACGTTCGTTCCCTGCTTTCCCTTCAGTACGTGAACTACGAGGTCATGGTGGTGAACGACGGGAGTAAGGACGATACCCTTCAAAAGCTTATCCAGGCTTATAACCTGGAAAAGATCGACCGGGAAATAGACCCTGATATCAAATCGAAGCCCATTCGGGGTATCTACAAATCCACCCAGCGTTCCTTTGCAAAACTCACCGTGGTGGATAAGGCCAACGGAGGTAAATCAGATGCCCTGAATGCGGGAATCTTTCTTTCTGAGAATAAATATGTAGGATGTATAGACGTTGATTGTTTAATTGTTCCGGAAGCCCTTCTGCATGTGGTAAAGTCGTTTTATCAGCATTCACAGAAAAGGGTCATTGCCGTGGGCGGGGTTATTCGCGTGGCCAATTCATGCAAGATCTCAGGTGGAACCCTGGAAGAGATCAGATTGCCTAAAAACTGGCTGGCACGGTTCCAATTGCTGGAATACACCAGATCCTTCCTTTTGGGGCGAATGGCCTGGGGTCGATTAGACAGTCTCCTGATCATATCAGGCGCCTTTGGATTCTTTGACCGGGAGATCGCCATCGCGGTAGGAGGATATGATACAAACACGGTAGGGGAGGATATGGAGATCATTTTCAGGATGAGGCGCTATATGCACGATAAGGGGGAACCTTACCATGTGGCCTATATCCCTGACCCTCTTTGCTGGACGGAAGTACCTGAAAGCTTAAAGATATTTATCAACCAGCGGGATCGCTGGTCGCGGGGTAACCTGGAAACCCTGAGTACTCATAAGGACATGTTCTTCAATCCTAAATACGGCAGGTTAGGGATGCTGAGCTACCCTTATTGGTTCTTTTATGAATGGCTGGCGCCCCTGCTGGAATTCACAGGATGCCTGGCTGTGATCATGTTCCTGTATCTGGGGATACTGAACTGGGATTTCTTTATCGCCATTACCCTTGCGATATACAGTTTTTCTATCATGTTCTCCTTTTACGCCATTCTCTGGGAAGTCTATTCCTATAACCAGTACGCGCGAACCAAAGACATTCTTACCATGATGCTAACAGCTGTACTGGAGCCCCTGTTCTTCCACCCCCTGGTGGTGTGGTCCTCGGTCAGGGGGAATTATAAAAAACTTTTTAAGATCAGGTCTGGATGGGGATCCCAGGTCAGAAAAGGGTTTGCCAAGGCATAAGCTATGCGGACAAAGATTGACATTCGGGCAAAGAAACGGGACCTGCGGGATTTCATCAGGCTGATCCTGGCCTTTTACCTGTGTCAGCTCGTGATCGCCATCTATCAGAATATAAGGTTATACAGCGCTGGAGTCTTCGATGGGATCTTGAATAAAAGCTTTCTTCTTTTGGCAGTACACCATCTCGGATTTGCCTCCCTCACCGCATTGGCACTGGTATTCCCCTTTAAGTTTCTGGAACAGCTAAAGTCTGACGCAGGGTTCAAAATGGTGACGATGATCCTTGTGTTCCTTCTGGGGGCAGAAGGACTCCTTACGAGGTATTACATCGCCAACTACGAGATCCTCGGGGCTGGCTTCACAGACCGCATAGAAGCCACAACCGGATGGACCTTCCTTTATTATATCCCCGTCTTTGTCTTTTTCGCCATATCCCTCCTGTATCTTTTCTACAGGATCACGGCGAACTTTTATTCCGCCGTCAGCAGGATGTACCCTTTTACTATCATCATTTTCAGCTTGTTCCTGGCAACCCTGATCACCAGAAAAAACCCGGTAAACGAGAATAAGACCGAACACCTCATCTACCATCAGATGAAGGAATCACTGGATTTCAATAAATACGAAGGGCAGGAGGAATATCCCTTACTCAGGCCTTTAGAATCCTCTTCAGCCCTGGCTTCTCATTTTCAGCTGAAGCAGGAAAGGCCTAACATTGTTTTTATCATCATGGATGGGGTGGGCTCGGATTTTATTGGGGAAAAGGCCCCCTTTAAGGCATTTATGCCCTATCTGAACTCTCTGCTCAATGAATCCCTGTACTGGCCGCATGGCCTCAGTAACACAGGGGAGCCAGCTGCGAGTATTCCTTCTATATTTGGTTCCCTGCCCTTTGGCGAAGAGGGGTTTACCAACCTCGAATCCCTGCCTGAGAGCTATACGCTGTTCGACCTGTTGAACGAGGATGGGTATCAGACCTCATTTAATTTCGGAGGAAACATTTCCCTGGAAAATCTCGGCAGATTCCTTCATCACGAAGGGGTAGATCTCATTTCAGGCAGGAAGACCTTTGGGCCCCAATACCTTCTTCAGGAGGAAGATGCTGCAGGAATCTCCCTGGGTTACCCCGATGCAGAGCTGTTCCGCAAATGGTTTGATGACTACACCAGCGTTGACCGCCCCAGGCTGGATGTTTTCCTTACCCAGAGCACAAAAAGTCCCTTTTTGATACCATCCCTAGACAAATACGAGAAAAAGGTGGAAGAGATCAGTACGCAGGCAGAGATTGCGGATCGGAACAAACGCCTGATCCGCAAAAATGAAGAGATCTTCGCGAGCCTGCTCTACACAGACCAGGCGGTGCGCACATTCATGGAAGGATACAAGCGGAAAGCTGAATTCTACAATACGATATTTATCATTACGGGTACCCATAATCTCAGTGAACTCCCCCAAAAGGACTATCTGGGGCGCTACCGTGTCCCTCTCATCATCAGCAGTCCCATGCTCATATCGCCTTCACGGATCAATTCCCTGGTGGCTCATACGGATGTACTTCCCGAACTGGCCGGACTGTTGCATTCCCAATATCAGGTATCCGTCCCGGAGATGGTATCCTGGCTTGGAACCGGACTCTTTCATGAAGGTTTTTTTGAGAAAGATAAGATCATCCCCCTGTTCCGCCATCGCGGCAATATTCAGGAGTATATCCGCGGCAATGTTTGTATTTCGGGAAATTCAGTATACCGCATAGGGGCCGACCTCAATCTTTTTGAACCAGGGGAAGCCGGGGGAGTGGACGAACTCCGCACTTCTTTCAGGAATTTCAAAGCAATCAATCAGTATGTTACCAGGAACAACAAACTTCTGCCGGGCAACACGCTGGCAAAGGACGAGGTCAACACCTTGAAGGAAAAATCAGAAATGGTATGGATCAATAGTGTTTTTAACAGTGACGATTACGACAACGCTTACAGGACCGCCAGGGATCTTGCCATCTCGGGAGACCGGGAGAGGGCTTTGCTGTTGTGCGAACACATCCTGAAAGAAGTGCCCGGACATGCGGATACGGAAATCCTCAAAGGCAGGATATTCGCCTGGAATAAGGAATACGAACAGGCAGCCCAGTTGCTTGAAAAAACCATCAAGAAATATCCGGTATACGCAGATGCCTATTCGGCATTGCTGGATGTGTATTTCTGGTCCGACACGAATTACAAAGCGCTGGATCTCAAAGCCCTGATCAAGAAACACAGATTGGACAGTGAAGAACTCAGGAGCAAGATCAAGAGGGCGGAAGACAAAATGAAGAAGGATCAAACCTTGTTTCGGGATGACAATCTGGGGTACCTGAATTTTGAGGAGGATGGATATGAATAACAGAACCATGAAAACCGGTATCGTAATCCTCGGGGTTTTCCTCCTGGGCCTACCTCTTAAGCTAAAAGCACAGGAGGCTGCCTTTCCTAAAGACCCGGATCGCTCTCTGAAAAGGGCAATGGAACTGGCTGGAGAGGGAAAACGTGAAGAGGCGCGCGACACCCTGAGAAATATATTAGCTTACTATCCCGAATACACGGATGTCAGCAACCTCCTGGCCAAAACCTATAGCTGGGACGGAGATTATACTCAGGCACGCAATCTCTTCAACAGGATCACTTCCTCCGAAAAATCCAACAAGGAAGTTTGGGAAGCGGCCATCCGCAACGAGATCTACGCAAAGAATAAACATACAGCTATAGGGTTGGCAAACAAGGCCCTTATCTACCTGCCGGAAGATGCAGATCTCAGGGGTCTTAGGAACAGTATTCTCGAATCCTGGGATGAAAAAGGAACGGATACCGGAACAGAGGCCGAAAAGGCGGAAGAGCAGGAAGGCAACAGAAATTTTGTGGCACTTTTCAGCTCAGCAGATCTCTTTGATGTGGTTTTTGATCCCATGTACTATACGGGCGTTGAATTTAACTTTGGGACGGATTTAGGGAAGATCATACCCAGAATCAATTACAGTAACCGATTTGGGATAGACGGTATTCAGTATGAGCTCGATCTTTACCCCAAATTCTCCAAATCGGTATACGCCTATATAAATTACGGGTACAGCCAATCTGAGATATATCCGGAACACAGAGTAGGAGGGGATCTGTACGTTAACCTGCCTGGAGGGGTGGAGACCTCCCTTGGAGCCAGGTACCTGTCCTTTACCGATAGTGAGGTCACTATTTTTACCGGGTCTGCTGGTTTGTATAAGGGGAATTACTACTTCTCTCTCAGGCCCTATGTTACGCCCAGAAACAACAACACTCTCGGAATTTCTGGGGTTCTTAACGCCCGGAGATATCTGAAGGACGCAAATAACTATATAGGGTTGACTGCCGGGATGGGATTTATGCCGGAATTCAGACAATTCCTTGCCAACAGTGTCCTGGTCGCGGAGACCCTCCTTTTTGTAGAGTCTCAGCAACTTCTGATGGAATACCAGTTTTCCTTTAATTCCAACCCTTCCATTTACAGGATCCACCTGGGCCTTACCCGACAGGAATTCGTTTTTGCCCCGGGTAATTTCTTCTGGGCTTTTTCTGCAGGTCTCCGGTATCAGGTCGGCTTCTGATCCCACAATAAGCACCTCAAAAATTGCGTTATATACAACAATTATCAATGAGTACACCACAAAGAATTGGTGATCCTGAACAGATAAAATATGTTTATATAGTTAAACTTTAGTCCCCGATCTCTACTAAAACCAAACGATCATGTTATACGATACCTACGGTGAGGAATACCTAAACTTCCTTAAAGATCTGAATGAAATTTTAAGCGTCAACGAATTAGCAGAACTCGATTATCTCTAGAAGAGTTCGGCTTCCCCTAAAACCCCAAGCTTATGGCAAATCCAAATTATGACAATGCAGCGTACCTGAATTTCATTGAGGACCTCAATGAGATCCTGAAAGACTTTGAGATCAGCAGGCTTAGCTGTTCTTAAGTGTTTTAGTGTATATCCATTAAGAAAAAAGGAAGCCCTCGGGCTTCCTTTTAATTTTTAAAGACAGTAAAGATTAACCTAAATAGGCTTTGAGGAGTTTACTTCTTGTATTGTGTCTGAGTTTACGGATGGCCTTTTCCCGGATCTGTCGTACCCTCTCTCGAGTCAGGTCGAACGTCTGACCTATCTCTGCCAGGGTCATGGACTGCTGATCGCCAATGCCATAATAGAGTTTTACTACGTCGGCCTCCCGGGGAGACAGGGTGTCCAGGGCCCTGTTGATCTCTGTGTTCAGGGATTGCTGCATCAGTCCTTTATCGGGTTTTGGGGATTCACCAGACCGCATGACATCGTAGAGATTGGAATCCTCTCCTTCTTTCAGTGGGGCGTCCATGGAAATGTGTCTCCCTGAATTCTTAATAGATTGTTTGACCTCGGTTACCGTCATATCGAGCTCCTGTGCGATCTCCTCGGCCGATGGCGGCCTTTCATGGGCCTGTTCCAGGTAGGAAAAGGCTTTTTTGATCTTGTTTATGGAGCCGATTTTATTCAGCGGTAGCCTGACCACCCTGGATTGTTCCGCCAGAGCCTGCAAGATAGATTGCCGTATCCACCAGACAGCATAGGAAATGAATTTGAAGCCCCGGGTTTCGTCAAAGCGTTTGGCAGCTTTTACAAGGCCTACGTTCCCCTCGTTGATCAGGTCGGGGAGAGTCAGTCCCTGATTTTGGTATTGTTTGGCCACGGAAACCACGAATCGAAGGTTTGCATTGGTCAGTTTTTCAAGGGCCAGCTGATCTCCAGCCCTGATACGTTGGGCCAATTCTACTTCTTCATTCGCCGTAATCAAATCTATTTTACTGATATCCTGCAGGTACTTGTCTAGTGATTTGGACTCCCTGTTCGTGACCTGCTTGATAATCTTTAGTTGCCTCATATGTATACAGAATTTTTTTTAAATTACATTCTCTCATTATACACTTTTATTCTGTCTTTTCCAAAAGCACCCCCCTATTGTTATACATATTTTATGAGAACTTTAGTATTTGCACCCCCGTCCCGTAAAATATGGGGTTTTAATGGACGAATCTTGATTTTGGAGGCAGAATAAGTACCTTGTAACCGGCCAAAACAGAGAGATGAGCAAATCAGCTTTAAAGAAGTACGTCCGAGACCTTAAAAAAAAGGATCTGGAAATCCAGATCATGGACTTGTACGAGCGCATTTCCCAGGTGAAAACGTATTACGATTTTGTCTTCAACCCAAAGGAGGATAAACTCCTGGGCGAGGCAAAGGCCAGGATCTCCAACGAATACTTTCCTGTGAAGAGGAAACGCCCCAGAGCCAGACGGTCGGTGGCGCAAAAATTGATCAGGAAATTCGAGACCCTGGGCATGGATCCCTATCTGCTGGCCGACCTCATGCTGTTTAACCTGGAGACTGCCCAGCGCTATGCTTCCCACCACAAGGTCCATGAAGCTTTTTATAAGAGTATGCTCCGTTCTTTTACCGAGGCGGTCTCGCATATTGCTCGCAATGCCCTCAGGGATGCCTTCACTGAACGGCTGGAAGCAGTTTCTTCACAGGCTCGAAAACAGGATTGGGGATATGCAGAAGAATTCGAACGCGTATACGAAACTCTGGTATTCACAAAATTATAATGCAAATACACCAATGGCCATAGTACTCATCAGAAAGGACGGAAAACTCGGGCTTTGGAAAAAAGCCTTTTTGGATCAATACCCATCCCTCCCGGTATATCATTTTGAAGAAGAACATCCCGCGGAAAAGATCACAATGGCTGTAGTGTGGAAACATCCTAAAGGTAGCCTGAAGGCCTACCCAAATCTCAAATGCATAGCTTCCTTCGGGGCCGGGGTCGATTTTATCTTTGGGGATCCCACTCGTCCAGAGGGAGTGCCCATCACCAGGGTGGTAGACGACGCCCTGGCGAATGATATGGCCGAATACGTGATCACAGCCATCATGGGCCACTTAAAAAACATGGACCAGTACGCCCGGGATCAGGAAAAGGGGCTCTGGCAACCCAGGCCCTATAGTCGTATTGCGGACCATACTATTGGAATAATGGGCATTGGCACCCTTGGGACCCAGCTGGCAGATAAATTAAGGGTAATGGGATTCCGGATTATAGGGTGGTCTAAAAACCCAAAAGAGCTCCCCGGGGTACACGTATTTCACGGGATAGAGTCGCGCCGGGAATTCCTCTCAAAATCCACAGTACTCGTATGTCTTTTGCCCCTGACCCCGGAAACGAAAAAGATTCTCAACCAGCAAACCCTCTCGCAGCTGCCTCATGGTGCGTTCCTGATCAACGTTGCCCGGGGAGGACACCTGGAGGAGGGTGACCTCATTCCTTTACTGGACTCCGGACAGCTCTCCGGAGCATGCCTGGATGTCTTTGAGGAGGAACCCCTCCCAAGCGGTCATTTATTCTGGGAACATCCAAAGATCCGAATCACGCCTCATGTGGCCAGTGTGTCTGACCCCCAGTCCGTCGTACCCCAGCTAGCCGAGAATTTTTTCAGGTTGAGGGAAGGGAAGGAGCTGAGGAACCAGGTCGACCTCCAGCAGGGTTACTGACCCCAGATTTCGGATTTTAAATTTCATTAAAGGGAAAAAATCCTCTAGTTTTGCAAATTGGTGATTTAAGAACCCCAAGAGCAGAATTTTAACCCCAAAACCTGACATTTTTGTCGATTTCCACTGAAAATATTGAAAAGACCCTTTACGATTATCAGCAAAGGGACCTCCATTCCATATTTGAGCACCTGGACAATCCCGCTGACCATTCCAATCTCCTTTATCAATTACCGACGGGAGGAGGGAAGACCGTTGTTTTTTCCGAGATTACGAGGAGATTTATCGCCCACCGGAAGGAAAAGGTGGTGGTTCTTACACACAGGATAGAACTGAGCCATCAAACTTCCAGGATGCTCCGCGGTTTTGGCGTAAAGAACAAGATCATAAACAGCGATGTAAAGGAATTACCGGCCAATGATCCCCATATGTGCTACGTAGCCATGGTGGAAACACTGAACAACAGGCTGCAGGAAGGTACCATTTCCCTTAAGAACATCGGCCTGGTGATCATTGATGAGGCCCATTACAACTCATTCCGAAAGCTCTTTAAATATTTTGAAGCATCCACCATTCTGGGTGTAACGGCTACTCCCCTGAGTTCGAACATCAAACTTCCCATGAAAGATCACTACAAAAAGCTGATCGTGGGACAGTCTATAGACTCGCTCATCAAGAACAAATACCTGGCCAAGGCGAATATGTACAGCTACGATGTAAGCCTTAAATCCCTAAAACTGGGGATCAGCGGGGATTACACAGTAAAATCGTCTGATGAATTGTACGGAAACCAGAATATGCTCGGCAAATTGCTGGGCGCGTACGAGGAAATTGCCAAAGGGACCAAGACACTGATCTTTAATAACGGGATCAATACCTCCCGTTATGTTTACGAGACCTTCAAAAAGGCGGGATACCCCATTCGCCATCTGGACAATAAGAATACCGCCTCCGAAAGGCGGGAAATACTGGATTGGTTCGCCAAAACCCCTGACGCTATACTCACCTCGGTAAGTATCCTGACCACGGGTTTCGATGAGCCAACCGTTGAGACCATCATCCTGAACAGGGCTACCCGATCCCTGACCCTTTATTTCCAGATGATCGGGAGAGGATCGCGCATCCTGCCAAACAAGGATGAATTCACGGTTGTGGACCTCGGTAACAATATTGCCCGCTTCGGGATGTGGGATGCCCCCATAGACTGGCAGGAGATCTTCCATTTCCCGGATTTCTACCTGGAGAATATCAAGAACGACGAGGACATAGAGCGTGAGTTTGTCTACGAGATGCCTCCCGAACTCAGGGAAAAATTCTCTAAATCCGACGAGATTGATTTTGATGTCAAGGCAGCCTATAAAGAGATCTTCGCCAAGGGGTTGAGGTCTAAAACGGTCCTCGAACAAAGTATTGAGCAACACGCGAGGATATGTGTGGAGAACAGTAAGGACGTATTCGAAGCGAGGATTCTGGCCAAACAACTGAAGGACGAGATAGAATATCGCGTGAAGCAGTACTCCTATTGCATCATGAACAACACCAAGAATTACAAGGACTGGCTCCAAGAAGATTACGAGCGCAAACTCAGGCTCAAGATCTCCCAGAAGTTCGCATCAAGGATGTGACCATGGAAAAACACAACCCCAGGTTGCTTCTCATAGGTCTTAACTGGCCTGATCCGACGGCCACGGCCGCAGGGGTGCGTATGTTGCAACTCATCTCCCTCTTTAAATCCGGGGGATATCAGATCACTTTCAGTTCGGCGGCCGCCCTCCCGACGGGAGGGGAGTTTCCTGAAATCCCGGGGGTGAATTTTTCCAGGATTCGACTGAACCATGACAGTTTTGACGCCTTTATTTCCGAATTAGACCCCGGCATAGTTATTTTCGACAGGTTCCTTACCGAGGAGTACTTTGGCTGGAGGGTAGCCCGGATCCTCCCGCGTGCCATTCGTATCGTGGATACAGAAGACCTGCATTCCCTGAGGCAGGCACGAAAAGTAGCCCTGGATAATGGGGTCGACTTCACCCCCTCTCTATGGAAGACCCTGGAGATCACAAAAAGGGAACTCGCCTCCCTCTTTCGGTGCGACCTGTCCCTGATCATTTCCCGAGCTGAGATGGATTGGTTAAAAGAGCATGTACCCTCACTTACTCCCCAGTTGTTTTACCTGCCTTTTATCTTTGAAGAGGCCGATCTCGTAGAAGAAAGCGATCGCCTGCCTTTTGAGGACCGAAAGGACTTTGTCTTTATCGGAAGCGGGAGGCACCTGCCTAACACGGATGCTATCAGCTATTTAAAGAAGGTGGTCTGGCCTCTAATTAGAAAAAAACTGCCAGACGCCTGTGTCCATATCTATGGGGCTTCCCTGCCCAGGAAGGTCACGGATCTCAGGGCACCCGAAGATAATTTTTTTGTGAAGGGATGGATACCCGATGTATCCACGGTCCTCCGTACAGCCCGGGTCAACCTCATGCCCCTGCGTTTCGGGGCAGGTCTCAAAGGGAAGATGTTTGAGGCCATTCATTGTGGGACCCCCTCAGCCATGACCTCCATCGCTGCAGAGGGGACCGTTTTGGCAGATAAAAAGGAATATGTGGCAGATGACCCCCATCTTTTCGCTTCTTTGGCCGTGTCTCTGTACAGGGAAAAGAAGCTATGGGAGGACCTTCAGCGAAGAGGTGACGATATGTTGCGCAACGATTTCTGCTGTACGGCGTTTGAAGAAGAATTGATGAATCAACTGGACGTTCTTACCCATCAACTCGATGAAATAAGGGAGAACAACCTCCTTGGCTCTATGCTCCTCCATCACACCATGGCCAGCAGCAAATACCTTTCGAAGTGGATCGGACTCAAGGAGGAACAATCAAAGCAACAAGAAAGGTAAGTCGCTTTCCGCATGCGTTGTGAGGCCTGTCCGGATGACTTATCTTTACTGACCAAAACAAAGATCATGGATTCAGTCGCAAATTGGAAGACCGTCAGAGAGTTCGAGGACATCACCTATAAAAAATCCGGAGGGGTTGCCCGCATCGCCTTCAACCGACCGGACGTGAGAAATGCATTCAGGCCAAAGACCACAAGGGAATTATATGAGGCATTTTACGATGCCCAGGAAGATACCTCGATTGGTGTTGTTTTGTTGTCGGCTGAAGGCCCGTCTTCAAAAGATGGGGTGTATTCCTTTTGCAGCGGAGGAGATCAAAAGGCAAGGGGGCATAAAGGGTATGTGGGAGAAGACGGATATCACAGGCTTAACATCCTGGAAGTACAGCGGCTGATCAGGTTTATGCCCAAGGTAGTAATCGCAGTGGTCCCGGGCTGGGCTGTAGGTGGGGGACACAGTCTGCACGTGGTGTGCGACATTACCCTGGCCAGTAAAGAGCACGCCAAATTCAAACAGACCGATGCTGACGTAACCAGTTTTGACGGGGGATACGGGTCGGCCTATCTCGCCAAGATGGTGGGACAGAAGAAGGCCAGGGAGATCTTTTTTCTCGGTCGGACCTATTCTGCGGAGGAAGCTTGTCAAATGGGCATGGTCAATGCCGTGGTACCTCATGACGACCTGGAAGAGACCGCCTACGAATGGGCACAGGAGATCCTGGCCAAGTCACCCATCTCCATCAAGATGCTGAAATTCGCCATGAACCTGACAGACGACGGCATGGTAGGACAACAGGTCTTCGCGGGAGAGGCAACTAGACTCGCCTATATGACTGATGAGGCCAAGGAAGGAAGGAATGCGTTTCTGGAAAAACGCAAACCTGATTTTGGGAAGAACAACTGGATCCCATAATGGGGATTTCATTTTCATCCATTAAAAAAGGCCCCGTCTGTTGAGATCGGGGCCTTTTTACGAGAACACTATATGAAAATGAAAAAATTAACTCCTTGTTAAAGACACTGTAAACATAGAGCAGAATTTTCTCGTTGAACAACTTTTGTTGTCAACCCCGTTCGTTTTGTTGTGAAACCCTATTTTCAGGCAAAAACAGGGATAGAACATCAGGGCAGAGCCATTATCACTTCCTTTAAAAACAGGTTGGTATCGAATTGAGGAGCCTCAGCCAGACCCGTCCTTACCACTACCAGATCTTTTGATGGAATGATAAATACATGCTGCCCCTGATACCCGTTGGCTGAGAACATATCCCTGGGGACATCCGGGAATTTACCTCCGGCATTGAGCCAGAAATGGGCCCCGTAAACCCCGTCGGAATGTTCAGTGGGTTCTGTTACATAGGAGACCCAGGCAGGATGGAAGATCTGTTCCCCATTCCAGTCTCCTTTTTGGAGGTATAGTTGTCCAAATCGCCCCCAGTCACGTGTACTGGCCCATGCGTAGGACGACCCTACAAAATTTCCTGCCAGGTCGGTCTCAATGACCATAGAATGCATTCCTATCCTGTCTATAAGGGCCTTGTACGGGAAATTCAGATAATTCTGATAGGAAGAAAAGCTACCCTTCAATAGACCAGAGAGAAGATTGCTCGTTCCCGAAGAATAATTCCAGACCTCAGTGGGTTGGGCTACCAAAGGTTTATTTGCCTGAACCGTTGCCATATTAGATTCCATGAAGAGCATTTTAGTGACATCGGAGATTGTTGAATAATTCTCATCCCATTCAAGGCCGCTTTGCATGCGAAGCAGGTGATCGAAGGTTATTTCTTTTCTGTCGTCCTCACTCCAGGAAGGCAGATCCACTATGTCCGCAATCTGTAGTTTGTCCTGGAATTCCAGAATACCGTAGAGGGTTGC
Source organism: Muriicola jejuensis (assembly GCF_010671595.1). GTDB lineage: Bacteria > Bacteroidota > Bacteroidia > Flavobacteriales > Flavobacteriaceae > Muriicola > Muriicola jejuensis. The sequence goes on from NZ_JAABOP010000004.1 coordinate 54,431, forward strand.
CAGAACGCTCTTGGTCATGGACCAGCCCAAAATGGGAGTGTCCTGATCAAAACCGTCCGCATAACGTTCTGCCAGGACCTGCCCTTTATATAGGATCAGGGCAGTTCTTGTCTTAACCGTATCGGCAAAGACATGATCGAGAGCTAAATCCAATTGGGTGTAGTTGACCTCCCCGAAGGTGGTATCCCTTGCAGGTAGATGCCCGTGTGGATAGGGCAGAGGTATGGAGTTTCGGACCCTCATGGGGACCTCCATGACCATCCTGCTATCCATGTCTCCGTTGACCAGGACGCATCCGAGTCCGTCGGTACAGATCGCCGTTCTTTCCATGAGCCCGAAAACCTTTGCACCAGCCGTCTTTTTGGAAGGGTCATAGGTAGATTCGGCCAATTCTATCAGGGGAACGTTATTGTCATTTTCGGATACAGAGGCCAGGGTCCGACCGGCGATAAAAATAGTTGAAGCGGTATTCTTTGCCGCGTATCCGGAGATCAGATTCAATTTGGGATATTGCCATATACCGATACCCCCAATGAACAGGACGAGGATAAGGGCAAACCTCATAATTTTTTTCTTCATTTCACTTTCGATATTTGTAACTTTCCGAAATTCTGATCCGTTCAGGACTGGATCTGAAATCTCCGGAGAAAACTAATAAAAGCCGAAGATAGGAAATATGATTCGTCTAAAAGCATATGAAAAACAGCCATAGCATTGTAAAACACAAACGAACATTTTCAAGATCCTCGATGGATACTGGGTCAATCTACGCTCTGTATCTGACCTTGTGCTTACTGCTCCTTTCTTCCTGTGGCACTGGCAGGGAAGAAAGGCAGGTTCAGCTGTATGAAACGCATTGTGCGAACTGCCATATAGCACCCCAGATCGATCATTTGCCCAGAAAGATCTGGGAAGAGGCTATCCTGCCAGATATGGGAGCCAGGATGGGAATCCGGGACAAGGGCTATGACCCCCTTGCCGGTTTGTCCTATGAAGAAATGGAAGCGGTTATCCGGACCGGAATTTATCCGTTAACACCCACCATAGCCCAAGAAGACTGGGCGTTATTAAAAGAGTACATCCTGGAGCAGGCCCCGGATTCCTTACCGCAGATCAGGATATCTGTGGAGGCGGGAGAACTGGAGAAATTCAAATCTGTTCTCCAATCGTTCAGTGGACCCATAAAGCGTTCTTATGCCTATCTCGAATTCAAACCTTCCCTCGGAAAAATGATCATGGGGGATATGCGGGGGGAATTGATGTCCTATTCACCTGCCGAAGGATTAAAGGAACTGGGGTACTTTACGAGCTTGGTGGTCGCTTACGAACCAGGGGAGGAGCACGCGTTTATCACGACCATAGGAAATATCCACCCCAGTGCATTGTCCAGGGGAACGGTCTATGAGATCAGGGGAACGGATACCCTTCAAGTGGTACATCCGCTGCATCGGCCCGTTCATACTCTGGCAGAGGACCTCAATGGGGACGGGCAGGAGGAACTGGTAATCAGTGAGTTCGGGGACCTGACCGGAGAACTGTCCCTTTCTGTAAAGAACGCCTCAGGGAAGTACGAAAAGCGAACTCTGCTGAATCAGCCCGGGACCATCAGGGTAGTGTCCCGGGATATGGACAATGACGGACTTCTGGATCTCGTGGCCCTCACTTCACAGGGAGACGAAAGTATCACGATCCTCTTTCAAAAGAAAAACCTCTCCTTTGAGGCACATAAAGTCATTCGTTTTAACCCCGTATATGGGAGTAGCTGGTTCGAACTGATGGATTACGAAGGAGATGGGGACCTGGATATTGTAACTGTCCACGGGGACAATGCCGATAAATCCTATGTTGCAAAACCCTATCACGGCATGCGATTGCACCTGAACGACGGTCTTAATAATTTTACTAAGGTCTTCTTTTACCCTATGTACGGGGCGACACGGGTCCTGGCGAGCGATTTTGACCAGGATGGTGACATGGACTTTGGACTGCTTTCCACCTTTCCAGACTACGAGAATGCTCCGGACCGTACCTTCCTGTTTCTGGATAACACAGATCCCGCCGCCTATCAATTCGAGACCTTTAAGGTGGCTGATTCGGATAAAGCAAAATGGTTTTTGATGGACAAGGGAGATATTGACGGGGATGGGGATTTGGATATAATCGTAAGCAGTTTTACCCTGCCATTTGTCCCTGCCCCACAAGACTTGCAGAACAGATGGAAGGAATTTGGGATAGACCTGATGATCCTTGAAAATCAATTAACGCCATAAGATGAGGGGTCTGATCAGCTTTACCGGGATCCTAATTTTGGTCTGTCTGCCGCTGCTTTCCTGTGCCGATGAAGAGGACAAGTATACCTGGGAATCCATGGAAGTGACCGCAACGGCCTACAATGCAGTGGCTTCCCAGACAGATTCCCTGGTAAATATCGCAGCATGGGGAGATACCCTCAAGCCCGGGATGAAGTGCATTGCGGTCTCCCGTGACCTGCTGAAAAAAGGATTGAGATACGATACACCGGTAAAGATCGAGGGATTTGAAGGGGTCTTCCGGGTGAAGGACAAAATGCACGGTAGATGGGTAAACCGTATCGATATCTTTATGGGGGTGGATGTGGAAAAAGCCCGGGAATGGGGCCGTAAGAAAGTGGTCATACAATACGGGATCCCTTTAAATGAAGGTGAAGAAACTAATTTGGTGGGAAAATGAGAAAAGAAATAACAGGTAAAGGATTGCTCTGGCTCTGTTTCTCTTTGCTGCTCTGGTCCTGCGCTTCAACACGAATTGTAGACAGGCCTATCGTCTTTGATGCCCAGCGGGAACAACTCACCCAGGCTTACATGGCTGAAAGATATGGATTGAAGGACAGCAGCATTTATATCACCCCCCGGATGATCGTTCTCCACTGGACGGCCATTCCTACCTTAGAAGGCTCTTTTGACGCCTTTGATGATACGACCATACCCCAATGGCGAACCATGGTCGGAGAGGCCGGAAAACTCAATGTCTCATCTCATTTCCTGGTAGACCGGGATGGCACTGTTTACAGGCTCCTGCCTGAGACCGTGATGGGTCGGCATGTGATCGGTCTCAATCACTGTGCCCTGGGTATCGAAAACGTGGGTGGCACGGCAGATACACCTCTGACCGAAGCTCAACTCAGATCGAATATCTGGCTGGTAAATTATCTCAGTAATAAATACGACATAGAATACCTTATCGGCCATTATGAATACACCCTTTTTGAAGGCCATGAACTATGGCTGGAAAAAGATCCCGCCTACAGGACTGAAAAGGAGGATCCGGGTCAGGAATTCATGGCCAGGGTCAGGAAAGCCACGAGAAAATGGAATTTTAAACCTTTACCAGAACAGGAATAATATGAAGTACGGAAAAATACTCGCCCTTCTTGTACTCTTTGGTGCATGTAAGGACAAAGCCCCCCAGGTGAAGCAGGAAAAGGATATCACCTCTTCCCTTTACGAGACCTACGAGGCCTACAAAGAGCCAAGGCTCGATAAACGCCGTATCAAGCACAAGGATATTGTGGACCTTATCGGGGTGCACAAGGAAGATGCGGGGATATCGGTTCAGAAGGTGGGGGAGTCTATCGAAGGAAGATCGCTAAATCTGATCAGTCTGGGGGAGGGCCAGAAAGACGTATTCCTCTGGTCACAGATGCACGGAAATGAGCCTACTGCCACCCAGGCGATCTTTGATATCCTGAACTTTTTCAAAAGTGATGATTTCCAGGAGGAGAAAACAGAGATTCTCAGTAATCTCCGGCTTCATTTCCTCCCTATGCTCAACCCGGACGGGGCCGAGGTTTTCCAAAGGGAGAACAGGCTCGGGATCGATATCAATCGGGATGCGCTCAGGCTGCAATCCCCGGAGGGCCGGACCCTGAAACGCGTACGCGACAGTCTGGAGGCCGATTTCGGTTTTAACCTGCACGATCAGAGCACCTATTACAATGCCGAACGAACCGATAAACCGGCGACGATCTCATACCTGGCCCCGGCCTATAATTATGAGAAGGAGATTAATGAAGGGCGCGGTAATGCCATGAAGGTGATTGTCTTTATGAACGGGATCATACAGAAATACGCCCCTGGCCAGGTTGGCCGGTATAATGATGATTTTGAGCCCAGGGCCTTTGGGGACAACATCCAGAAATGGGGTACGAGCACCATCCTTATAGAATCAGGGGGGTATGCCAATGACCGGGAGAAACAGGAGATCCGCAAACTGAATTATGTCTCTATCCTCTCAGCCCTCTATTCCATAGCCACGGAAAACTACCGGGACATCCCTATAGAATCCTATGAACAGATCCCCGAAAATGACAGGAAACTGTTCGATCTCAAATTGACGGAGGTCACTTACAATCTGCTGGGAAATCCCTATATCCTGGACATAGGTATCCATCAGCTGGAAGTAGACAAGGAAGGGAATAGAGATTATTGGTTCAGCAGCCGGATTGTCGATCAGGGCGACCTCTCCACCTTTTACGGCTACAAAACCTTTGACGCCAGCGGGTACACCCTGGTCTGGGGGAAGGTATATCCGGAGGTATTCGAGAATATGAGAGAACTGACTGAGGATCCAGGCCGAGTAAGGGATTTACTTTTGGAAGGATTTACCTGTGTGAGGATAAAGGACATCCCGGCCGATATGCTTTATTCACCCATCCCGATACACCTGGCCGCACCGGGGTACAAGATGCCTGAATCAGAATTGGAGGCAGGAAAAAACCCCACCTTTCTCTTGGAGAAGGATGGGGGTTATAAGTTCGCCGTCATCAATGGTTTCCTATTGGACCTTTCTGAGGCTGAGCCGAAATTCCTTGAACAATGGGGACGCAAGAACGCGATGATTTACCGTTGATCTCATTTTGACAGTCTGGAGTTTAATATCCGAAACTGAAATGCAACTGGCTGCCGTTGACAATAATGGCAATTAACATCACGAAAAGGGTCAGCACTATTGAAGTGAAAACGGACAGTACCAGGCTTTTATATCCTTTGGATAGGGAACCTAGGGCACTCTGACTGATAATTTCGTTGATAACATCCATGATTTCTCTTTTTTACGTTAAACAATCTTTCGTTTTTAGGATGTATGTTAATCGCGATATACATTCGGGTTGCTATGTATATAACAAGGATGATGCCAAAAACCCTACTTTGGACCATGCCCATAAAAAAAGGAGGACCTTACGGACCTCCTTAAAATTCGCAAAAATGCCTTATTTTACTGGCATCCGCCGGTAAAACCGGTAGCATTGAATTCTGTCTGTACAGACCCCTGTCTCGAACCGTCTGTAACCTGGATAGCGAGGTTGTTTACGCCACTACCGTCCCGTTTCGGGGTACAGTATTCGAAAAGATAATAGCTATTGGCCCGCTCCGAAACCCTGAAAGAGATATCGTTGAACGTAGCTTCCAGTTGCTCTTTGTTGCCGGCAAAAACGCTGAAAGTACGACCGATCTCCCCGAGGACCTCTGCATCGATCTCGGCTCCTAACCCGATCGTAAAAAAGGAGATATTGAGATCCGCATTCTGAACTTTTTGAAGGGCATCTCTCTCTGAATAGCGGGAGGCCTGGTCCGTACCATCGGTGAAGATCACAATAGAGGCTGCGCTTATGGTGGCATTGGCCCGTGCATCGTCGAGCAGGTCTTCCGCAATATTGGTCGATTTGATCACGGCCCCGTACAGGTCGGTAGACGGGTCATTGCTTATGTCCTGTGTGATCCCTTCCACAGCCAGGGTCAGTTCGTCCTTGACAGCTGTCAGGGGTTGCAGTAAGTGCAACTTGTCCTCCCCGTCGAACCAGTAGATCGCCATTTTGAAACTTTCCTGGGTGGTTGTGGGCATTACATTGTTGATAAAACTCAGGGATGCTGATTTCAATTCGGTGAGACTACTGCTTAGCACACTATTACTGAGATCGAGCACCAGCAAGGTGTTATTGCTGAATATCTGGGAGTTGGGGGAGATGCGGGCAAAGGATTCCGAAGTGGAGATGGTGTTAAAACACTCGTCATTGCGCCCCTGTTCGTAAATGGTGAACTGGTTCGCCGTAAGCCCCGAGACTGGATTCCCCTGAGCATCGGATACTCGAAAGAAGATCGAAACCTTTCCGGGAAGGGTAGTAAACTTGTCCTGAATCGACAGGACGAGATCATTCTCACCCAGATTAAGGCAGTCATCCACCGGCTTGCCTATACCGAGGTCCCCATCGGGATTTAGGTCAAAATTCACGTCATCATCTGCATTGCCGCAGGAGAGAAACAAGGAAGTTACCAGGGAAAAAACGAAGATATGTAAGCGGGTTTTCATTTTCATACATTTAGGTTCACCCTCAAAACGCGACTTCACAATTTTAAGTATATACGCGGGCATACTTTTTTTTGGAGGTATACGTATTACGATCTGAACGAGCATACAGACACTATATTTACAGAAGTAATTGTTAAAGGATGTGACGAAAAATATAATTTTTGATACCTTGTTGATTATAGAGACTTTTGAAAACAGGTCTATAAATTGAAAGTTCAAATATGAAGATTCTGCTATTTGGCATAACCCGGGACATCACAGGAAAAGCCGAATTGGAATTGTCCGAAAAAACAGCTTCTGCCTTGCGAAATGTAAAGGACCTGAGGGAATTCATAATCGGGGAATACCCGGAATTGAAAAGCCTTTCCTCTATGGCTATAGCGGTGAATAATGAATATGCCACGGGGGAAACCGGGATCGGACAAGAAGACGAAATCGCCCTGATCCCCCCTGTAAGCGGAGGTTAAAACGAATACATCAGTATGCTGATCGACAATCACGGAAGAAAAATTAATTACCTGCGCCTGGCCGTAACGGACCGTTGCAACCTCAGGTGCCATTACTGCATGCCGGCCGAAGGGATCCATTTTGCCAAAAAAGACAATCTCCTCAGTATGGAGGAACTCAAATTGCTTGCTGGCACCCTGGTGGATCTGGGGATAGACAAGATCAGACTCACAGGGGGAGAACCCTTTGTGCGTAAAGACCTGATGGTTTTGCTTCGCTACCTGTCCTCCCTGACCGATATCAGGGAACTGTCCATGACCACGAATGCCACACTGATCGGCCCTTATATCGAGGAATTAAAGAGCATGGGCATCACCAATATAAATCTCAGTTTGGACGCGATCAGAAAGGAGACTTTTGAGAAGATTACCAGACGAGACCAGTTCGATGTCGTCTATGGCAACCTGATGACCCTTATTGACAAAGGGTTTAACCTGAGGATCAATTTCATCGTACTGGAAAACCAGAACGAACAGGACATCATCCCAATCTTAAAATTACAGGAAGAATACCCCGTATCGGTTCGTTTTTTGGAAGAAATGCCATTTAACGGGGGAAGCCGGAATTTTCAGACCATCAAATGGAATTACAGGGAGATCCTCAAATATATAGGTACTTTCTATCCGGATTACGAGCCATTAGAATCGCCCGAGACCTCTACCTCTCTTAATTATAAGATCCCTGGGCATGCAGGATCCTTCGGTATCATCCCATCTTTTAGCAGGACCTTTTGCGGAAGTTGCAATCGACTGAGGATCACGGCGACAGGGGATGTGATCACCTGTCTGTACGGCAAGCCTAAAATGAATGTAAGGGAGATTCTCAGGGGTAATGATCCGGTTTCCGGGTTAAAGAAATCCATTGTTGAAGTCATCGGCAAGCGTGCGAAGACGGGCTTCGAGGCCCAGGAAGAACACAAGGGAGTCTTCGAGAACTCAATGACCTCCATTGGGGGATAATATGTGAATGCGATCGAATGTTGGAAAAAAGCCATAATAAAGATCACAAGCCTCCCGTCCTGTACGGGTTGATCCTCGCGGGTGGCAAAAGCAGCCGCATGGGTCGGGATAAAGCTTTGATCTCTTATCACGGAAGGTCTCAATGGGAAATTTTATTCGATCTGGCTCAAAGCGTTTGTGACCGTACCTTCCTCAGTTTGAGAAAGGATCAACAGGAAGATCTTGCCCCCGGTGTGGAAGTGATCCTGGACAGGGATGAATACCCGGGTCCTTTCAACGGAATTCTCAGTGCTCATCACGCGTTTCCGGATGCAGCCTGGTTGGTTCTGGCCTGCGACCTGCCGCTGATCGACCTGGAGACCCTTGAGAAACTGTGCATTTCAAGGCATCCTGAAAGAGATGCCACGGCCCTGGCGACCAGGGCTACCGGCCTTCCGGAACCCCTTGCGGCCATATGGGAACCGGGAGCACTTCGCAAGGTCCCGGGATACTTGAAAAAGGCAACTTCCAGCTGCCCGCGCAAGTTTTTACTCAGTTCTGATACATCGCTTGTCTTTCCGGAAGATGATGCTGCCCTCTCCAACGCAAATTCCCAGGAGGATTATATCCGGATCAAAGAGTCTCTGGATTCAAAATGAAGCAAAACCGATACATAAGACAGACTTCTCTGAAAGATTTCGGCCCTGAAAGGCAGGAAATGCTGCAAAAAGCCCGTGTACTGGTCATAGGGGCTGGGGGACTAGGTATTCCTGTCCTGCAGTATCTCAGCGCAATGGGTGTAGGGGTATTGGGTGTAGTGGAACAGGATGTGGTGGAGCTTTCCAACCTGCAGCGACAGGTACTTTATGGGGAAAAGGACGTGGCAAAACCCAAAATTGAGGTGGTGCTCAAAAAACTCAGGGAGATGAATTCCGAAATTCTGTTCCATGGCCATGATACTTTTCTGACTCCTTCCAACGCCCTTGAGATCGTATCGGACTATGACCTTGTGGTGGATGCCTCCGATAATTTTGCCACCAGATACCTGATCAATGATGCCTGTGTGATCCTCGGTATACCCTTTGTTTCAGGCGCTATCCATGGTTTCGAAGGGCAGGTTAGCGTATTTAACTATCAGGATGGCCCTACCTACCGATGCCTGTTCCCAACACCCCCGGAACCGGGAAGCATTAAGGACTGTAATGCAAATGGGGTACTGGGTGTGATCCCCGGGATTATAGGATCATTGCAGGCCATGGAGGTCGTCAAGGTCCTGACTGAAATGCCTGGAATTCTAAAAGGCAAGCTATTGATCTACCATGGGATTGATCAGAGCCTGCGCCAAATTACATTTCCTGCCATTCCTGCCAACAAAACCCGTAAGGCTCTGGAGTCAATCTACGAAACTCCGGATTGCGCCCGTGTTCCCACCGTGGGAGTGGAAAGACTGAAAAAGGAACTCACTGAGAACCCGGAGGGAATAATGCTGCTGGATGTCCGCACGGCCGAAGAGTACCGGGAAGATGGTTTGGAAGAGGCCACACATATCCCACTAGAGGATCTGGAGAAGTACGGCGAGAAATTACCCCTTCAAAAGACCGTGTATTGTATCTGCCGATCCGGTTCCAGGAGTTTAACCGCAGCCAGGAATCTCCTGGATGCCAGGGGAAATCTACGGGTTTACTCCGTGGAAGGAGGCATGGAGGCCTGGCAAAAGCATTTCGGCATATTTGGCGAGGCCGGGTCCGTATAATATTTAAAGTTTGCAAAGCCCTGGGAGGTTTCCCGTACTTTGGCTATATTTTGATTCGAATCTTCCTAGCAGGTCATGATCACATATAAAGAAGCCCTTTCGCTGGTCTTGGAGCAGCATCTAGAGTTCGGTACGGAGGTCGTCCCTCTTACAGAGGCTTACAATCGCGTACTGGCCGAAGAGATTCATGCCGACCGGGATTTCCCTCCATTTAACCGGGCCACCAAAGACGGGATCGCCCTGGCCTATGAGGCTATAGAAAACGGTAGATTATCCTTTGAAATCACAGGGGTTCTTCCGGCAGGTAAGCCGGTCATACCGCTGGAGGAACCGGAAGGATGTATTGAGATCATGACCGGTGCTGTGGTTCCCTATGAAACAGACACCGTGGTCATGTACGAACACCTGGAGGTTGATGGGGACATCGCCACCCTGAAAAAGATCCCGGAACAGGGTCAAAACATACACCTTAGGGGCAGTGATCATCGCAAAGGGGAACGAATACTCCCAAAAAACATCAGGGTCCTGGCCGCAGAGATGGGTGTTCTGGCCACTGTTGGCAAGAACCGTGTACATGTGCACAAAACTCCGAGGATCGCATTGATCTCCACGGGGAATGAACTTGTGGAAATAGATCAAACGCCCTTGTTGCACCAGATCAGAAGGTCTAATACATACAGCCTGTACGGCGCTTTACAGGAGGAAGGCATCAAGCCTTTGCACCTGCACCTCGATGACGATCTGGACCTGATGAGGCAGAAACTGGCCTATCTGATCGATGAGATGGACGTGCTTATCCTCAGCGGTGGTGTATCCAAGGGCAAATTCGATTATCTCCCCCAGGTACTGGAGGAATTGGGGGTGGAAAAGATATTCCACAGGGTTGCCCAAAGGCCTGGCAAACCCTTCTGGTTCGGGAAAAACCGAAATCGAGCGACCCTGGTCTTTTCATTTCCGGGCAATCCGGTCTCCACCTTCCTCAATTTTTATCTGTATTTTATACCGTGGTACTTTAAGAACCTGGGGCTCGGTTACGAACCCATGTTCGTGCAATTGCGGAAAAAAATAGAGAATCCGTCGGACCTGACTATTTTTATAGGTGCTAACCTCATGATCGAAGAGGGGATACTCCTCGGAGAAATACTGAATAGCAGCGGGTCGGGCGATCTGGCTCACCTCTCAGAGATCGAAGGATTCGTGCAATTGGATCCCCGAAAGGCGTCTTATAAAAAGGGGGAGATCGTTCCTTTCATACCTGTTAAAAATCACAAGAGATGACCCATGAACTGAAAAATATCATCAGGAGCTTTGAGGTCGCTTCAAAAGCCGGCCTAAAAACGGTCATGGCTACGGTGGTGGCGCTGGATGGCTCTTCATATCGGAAACCCGGCGTCAGGATGCTGATCCACGAAAACGGGAGAATGGAGGGAGCCGTAAGCGGAGGATGTGTGGAAAAAGAGATCCTCAGGCAGTCAGAAAGTGTATTTAGTTCCGGAATCCCACGGGTGATGATCTATGATGGAAGATACCGTTTGGGCTGCGAAGGGGTGTTGTATATCCTGATAGAACCTTTTTCACCCGGTCCAGACCTGATCACCGCCTTCAGAGAGAATCTCACCCGGCGGGACAGTTTTAAAATCACGTCCTATTTTAAAAGGGCAGAACAGGAAGAAATAGGTTTCGGTAGCATTTTGGAACTCGGTGGGAAGACCTATTGTTTTTTCCAGGATCGTTCGCCGGATGCGGCTCTTCTGAGTTTTACCCAGACACTGCCGCCCTCTATTAGACTTCATATTATTGGTTCAGAACACGACGCAGTCATCCTGTGCCACCTGGCCTCACAGATGGGTATGGAAGTCGCAGTGGTCGTCAATCCCATGGAAGAGAAGGGAAAGGACCACTTTCCCGGAGCCGAAGAATTCCTGCCTGTTATACCGGAAGAATTCCCGATAAGTGCTGTTGATACTCAAACAGCGGTGGTGCTGATGAATCACAGTTATTCCAAGGACCTGCAATTTTTATTGAGGCTGTACAAAGGAACACAATTCTACACAGGGGTATTAGGACCTTACAAAAGACGGGAAGAATTGCTCAACGACCTCCTCGAGCAGGCACCGGAGGTAGAACTCGATTTTCTGGAAAGCCTCCACGGCCCGGCCGGGATAGATATAGGCGCTGTGACCCCTCAGGAGATCGCCGTTTCCATCCTGAGTGAGATCCTCCTGGTGCACAGGGGCCGGACTCCCCAGAAATTGAAGGATAAACAAGGATCCATACACACAACCTCCTCATGAAGATTACCATCCTCCTGCTGGCTGCGGGTGCTTCCAGGCGAATGGGTCGACCCAAACAGCTTCTGCCCTGGGGAAATTCTACCCTGTTAGGTCACGCTATTGAGACTGCCATATCCTGTCAATCGGACCAGGTCTTCGTGGTCCTGGGCGCCGGGGCCGACACCATTTGCGAATCCCTGGAGATCGATGGATTCGAGGTGATTATTAATGAAGAATGGGCAGAAGGCATCGGTGCCACCATCAGAAGGGGCATATCCCATGTAAGCTCCCTGCATCCTGTTCCGGATGCCGTCCTCATCATGCTGGCAGACCAGCCGCTGATCGGAAAGGAACATCTCGAAAACCTTATGGCCCTTTTCAAAAAAGAGGAAAAGCGGATCGTCTGTACAGAATACGTGGGGAAACTCGGAGTTCCCGCGGTTTTTCCACGTCGATTTTTTCCGGATCTGGCCCGGCTGACGGGAGACCATGGTGGAGGAAAACTGATCGCCGCCCATGCTGAGGAGGCTTTGGGAATTCCAGCCGTCGATAAGGTGGCCGATTTGGATACTCCCCAGGACTATTTATCTTTAACAAAGACCCATCAAAAACCCGATTCATGAAGAACAACCTTACCCTATTGAGTTTTTGCCTCCTGGCAACGGCCACAGCCCAGCAAACCCCGGAAATGGGTTTTGAAGAATACAATCCGACTTCCACCCTGGTAGTACCCGGGGAGGAGGTACCAAGGGCCAGATTCCCATTTGTCGATATACACAGCCATCAGTTCAGGATGGCGGGGCAGGACCTTTCAGAACTGGTGGAGCCCATGGACCGAATGAACATGGCCGTTATGGTGAACCTCAGCGGGGGGTCAGGGGAAAACCTGAAAATGATGATCGAGAACATAAACACCCATTATCCCAATCGGTTCGTGGTATTCGCCAACGTTGATTTTGATGGGGTTGGGAATCCCGGCTGGGCTGAAAATGCGACCAGGCAATTGGAAGAGGATGTGAAGAACGGAGCTCGGGGCCTCAAGATATACAAGAGCCTGGGGTTGCGCAACCGGGATGTGTCCGGAAATCGCATCCCTGTGGACGACCCCAGGCTGGATCCCATTTGGGAAAAATGCGGGGAACTGAAGATCCCCGTCCTGATCCATTCCGCAGACCCCAGGTCGTTCTGGGACCCGATGGATGAAAAGAACGAGCGCTGGCTGGAATTAAAAACAAGACCGAACCGCAAGCGGAGCGATACAGACCCTGCCCCCTGGGAACAGATCATACAGGAACAACACAACATGTTCCGGAAACATCCCAATACCCTTTTCATCAATGCGCATATGGGATGGTATGCCAACAACCTCGGTAAATTGGCCCAATTGCTCGAGGAGATCCCAAACATGTACGTGGGCATTGGAGCGATCATAGCCGAATTGGGAAGGCAGCCCAGGAACGCAAGGGCTTTTTTCACGAAGTATCAGGACAGGATCCTCTTCGGGAAGGACAGCTGGCAGCCGGAGGAGTTCCCCACCTATTTCCGCGTCCTTGAAAGTGATGACGAATATTTCCCCTATTACAAGAAATACCATGCCTTCTGGGCCATGTACGGTCTCGACCTGCCAGACGAGGTCCTCAATAAGGTGTACTACAAGAACGCGATCAAACTTATCCCTTCCATAGATTCTTCCCTTTTCCCGTCATACTGAGGATCTTCACCAGGGATGGGCGGAGTGCACAAGGCGAACCTCCATCAGCCAGGCGGAGGGAACCTTCTTTCAAAAAAAATCACGACAAAATGTGATCTTTTACGTGATTGAGATACTAATCCCCCAAACAGCTGCAGCAAGGCATGCCCGAACAGGAAGAATTCGTACGAATAATCAAAGAGAACCAGGGGTTGATCTATAAAGTAGCGGCCCTGTATACGGAACAGAAACAGGATCGCAATGATCTGTACCAGGAGATCGTATTCCAGTTGTGGAAGTCCTTCGAATCATTTCGGGCTGAGGCAAAGATCAGCACCTGGATGTATCGCATCGCACTGAATACGGCCATCGGCCAACTGAATAAGCGAAAGAGGAGAGGGAGGGAAGTAGGTCTGGAAGTCCTGCCACAGCTGGTCGCAGATCATTCTTCGGAAATCCTGGAAGAGCGTGTAAAACTCCTTCACAGTGAGATACAAAACCTGAATATTTTGGAGAAAGGGATCATCCTTTTGTTGCTGGAAGGAAAAAAATACGAGGAAATAGCAGAGATAACAGGCCTTTCAGCAACCAATGTCGGGACCAGGATCTCGCGTATAAAGGAAAAACTGAAATCAAAGATGACTAATCAATAATCATTATGGAAATCAAAGACTTGGAATCACTTTGGTCTGAGATGGACCGTGAACTCGAAAATCAAAAGAAACTCACTAAAACATTGATCATGGAAATGACACAACAAAAATATTCGAACAAATTTCAAAGGGTCTCGGTGTTTGAGACCATCGGTGGCATTATTTGTATTCTGGCCGGCGTTTTCATCATGACCCAATTTTCTGAATTGGATACCTGGTATCTACAACTTTGCGGAGTACTAACCATTCTCATCCTCTTTGTGCTTCCCGTTCTCACACTCCGTTCCCTGTATCGTGTTCAAACGATCCAAATCTCAGACAAGGCTGTTTCAGAAACGATCGTGGGTTATGTGAAGGCTAAAAACCAACTGCTTTTCCTGCAGAGGCTCGGCATCTACCTCAGTGTGGTCCTCATGCTGACCATGTTGCCTGTTGCCAGTAAGATCAGCAGCGGAAAAGATCTTTTTCAGGAAAGTACAGCCTGGTTCCTCTATGTACCTGTTATGTCGGTTTTCCTCTTCTTCTTTGCCCGGTGGGGATACGGGTGCTACAAGAGCCTTACAGATTCTGCCGAGGATCTTCTCAGGCAAATGGAATAGAAAATGAAAGGAAAAACCATAATTGCAAAGCCTCCTCATATGGGAGGCTTTGTTATTTCTGAAAAATAAGCGATTTGTTTAGCTCATAGGAGGCCTGCAGAATATTTTATCTAAATTTAAGGAGAACTTAATTCGATTTAACAATGAAAAAACTGAGCGTACTATTCCTATTCTTGTTTCTCACCCAGACAGGGTTACATTCTCAGGATTCGGTCTTTGACAGGCTGGAAGAGGTGGCCGTTGTGGAACAGAAGGTCATGATGCCCATGAGAGACGGTATCAGGCTGGCCACCGATATATACAGGCCTAAGGGAGACAGGAAAGTTCCCATTATATTCTCGAGGACTCCTTATAATTTTAACTCCTGGGGCGATGGGGAGCAACGGACCAGAACGGCTGAACGAGCCCTTGAAGCTGTTGAAAGAGGGTATGCTTATGTGGTTCAGAATGAACGCGGCAGGTATTATTCGGAAGGGGAGTGGGACATCCTGGGTGTTCCTCTAACCGATGGGTATGACGCATTTTCATGGATGAGTCAACAGTCCTGGTCTAACGGGAAAATCGGCCTGCTGGGTTGTTCTTCCACAGCGGAATGGCAAATGGCGGTCGCGGCCCTGGACCATCCTGCCCTTGGGACGATGGTTCCCCAGGCTTTCGGAGCTGGAGTAGGTCGTGTGGGCGAATACTATGAACAGGGAAACTGGTACAGGGGTGGAGCAGAGCAAATGCTCTTTTTTGCCTGGCTGTACGGAGTGGAACACGATATATTCAAGCCCCGGATCCCTCCGGGTGCCACACAGGAAGACCTGATCAGGATCTCCAGGTTTTATGACCTCGCCCCGGAAAATCCGCCTGTAGATATGGCAGAGGCCCTGAAGCATTTGCCTATTCAGGATTTCATTAAAAACATCCCGGGGAAAAAAGAAATCTTCGAAAAGATGGTCAGGCGAAAACCCAATGACCCGGCCTGGTTTGAAGGGGGTCTTTACCATGACGACATGGAAATCGATATCCCCGCCTTCTGGTTTGCCAGCTGGTACGATGTATCTATTAGCCCTAACCTGGCTCTGTACAATCACGTTCGAAATAATGCAAAAGATCCTGAAACAAGGGATAACCAGTACCTGGTCATCGCCCCTACACTGCATTGCGCCTATACCCGCGCCACTGAGAATACGATTGTAGGAGAACGTTCCGTAGGCGATGCAAGACTTAATTATGACGAGCAGATCTATGCCTGGTTCGATCTTTGGTTGAAGGGTGAAAACAATGATTTTAAGGAGCAGATGCCCCGGGTGCAATACTATACCATGGGCAGCAACCGATGGAATGCCTCGGATACCTGGCCTCCGGCAGAGGCCCGGATGCAGACCTATTACCTCCACAGTGGGGGAAGTGCCAACAGCCTTTACGGGGATGGCAGCCTCAGCACAAAAAAACCCTCTAAAGGCCAAAAACCGGACACCTTTGTGTACGACCCCATGAACCCCGTTCCATCTTATGGGGGCAATGTGTGTTGTACCGGAAATGCCGTTAAGGGAGGGGCCTATGACCAGCAGGTAATGGAAACGAGGAACGACATCCTGGTATACAC
Source organism: Muriicola jejuensis (assembly GCF_010671595.1). Lineage (GTDB taxonomy): Bacteria > Bacteroidota > Bacteroidia > Flavobacteriales > Flavobacteriaceae > Muriicola > Muriicola jejuensis. Next base: position 70,783 of record NZ_JAABOP010000004.1, read on the forward strand.
ATCGGATGTATTGAAGGAAGGGGTGGAAATCACCGGATTTATTGAGTCGACCCTCTATCTCTCCAGCGATGTGAAGGATACGGACCTCACTCTGAAGCTGATCGATGTATATCCGGATGGAAGGGCGTATAACCTGGACGAGACCATTCAGCGGGTGAGGTACAGGGAAGGCTATGATAAGGAGGTGTTCATGGAAAAGGGCAAGGTGTACCGGGTGGATCTCACTCCTTTGGCTACCAGTAATTTTTTCGAAAAAGGACACCGAATCCGCATAGAGGTTTCCAGCAGTAATTTCCCCCGTTTTGCCAGAAACCTCAATACAGGGGGGAACAATTTCGATGAGAAAGAGGGGGTTATCGCAACCAACACCATTCACCATTCGGACCAATATCCATCCCAGATCAGGCTTCCTATGATAAGGAAGTAAGCTTATAAATCAGACCTGGGAACAGAGGAATGCAGGTCCTTGTAAAAACAAAAAGCATGTCATCCTCCTTAAAAAACAGCCTGATACTCCTGTTAATCCTTTTAGGAACCCATTCTTTAATCGGACAACCAAGTGCGATGGAGATGAGACAGCGCATGGTCAATGAACAGCTTAGGGGACGTGATATCACAAACAAAGCCACGCTCGAAGCCATGTCTGTGATTCCCAGGGAAGTCTTTGTTCCTCTTTCGCAAAGACCTTTTGCCTATGAGGACAGGCCTTTACCCATAGGGGAGGGACAGACCATTTCCCAGCCCTATATGGTAGCTTTTATGACACAGGCGCTAAGGCTAAAACCCACAGACAGGGTACTGGAGATAGGCACGGGTTCCGGGTATCAGGCTGCGGTACTTGCCCATATCGCGGACACTGTCTTTACTGTAGAGATCGTCCCATCACTGGCTAACAAAGCCTCCAGGATCTTAAGGGAACTGAACCTGGAGAATGTACAGGTCCGGATAGGGGACGGGTATTTCGGATGGAAGGAGAAAGCCCCTTTCGACGCCATTATTGTGACGGCCGGTGCGGAAAGCATCCCTCCTGTATTGGTCGAACAACTGGCGGAGGACGGTATTATGATAATCCCTTTAGGCCCTCATAGAGGGGTGAGGCAACTCATCCGTCTGACCAAGAGCAAAGGCCGCATCAAGACTAGGTCTTTGATGGAGGTCCGTTTTGTTCCTTTCGTGAGGAACTAGGGGAGGCTCTTACCCCTTGCGGATCCCTGCATCACTCTATTCCTTTTTCTGGGTTTGAAACTATTATTACCCGGTAATATGGGCTATTATTTGTAGTTTTTAAACGGAAAAAATAGTAAATTACAAGGTGTATTTTTTCATGGGAGCTAGAGTTGTGTTCTGCAGACTTTCGGCTTCCTGTCCGGCCGTCTTCAGGACACATTCCTATGTTCTATGGACAGCCTTTGAAAATCGATTTTAATTACGACCTAAATACTCAGCACTATGAAAATATTCGACGATAAGCACATCAAAAATGTCGTTTTTGTGGGAGCCCACCAGAGTGGGAAGACCACCTTGTCTGAAACTATGCTCTTTGAGGCAGGACTGATCAACAGAAGGGGTTCCGTAGAGAACAAGAACACGGTCTCGGATTACCACGACGTGGAACACGAAAGAGGGACCTCTGTATTCGCCACCCCATTGCATACCGAATGGCGGAATTACAAGATCAATATCATCGATACCCCCGGCCTGGACGATTTCGTAGGGGAGATCATTTCATCCATTCGCGTAGCCGACACCATTCTTACCGTGATTAACGCCCAGAACGGGGTGGAGATCGGTACTGAGATCATCTGGGATTACATAGACCGCTATCAAAAACCAACGGTCTTCGTTGTGAACCAGATCGACCATTTAAATGCGAATTTCGACCACAGTTTCAAAAGTATTAAGAACCTGGTGGGGAACAACGCAGTGCTGGTACAGTACCCGATGAAGATCGATGGGGCCCAATGCATCATCGATGTATTGAAAATGAAGTGCTATAAGTTCGGCCCGGAGGGCGGTAAACCCGAAAAATTGCCGATCCCAGAGGATCAGCAAGAACGCGCCAATAGGCTGCACAATGAACTCGTGGAAAAAGCAGCGGAGAATGATGAGGCACTCATGGAACTTTTCTTCGACAAAGGAACCCTCAATGAAGATGAAATGAGGATGGGGATCAAAGCGGGAATGCTGAACCATGAATTGTTTCCTGTATTCTGTGTTTCGGCCCTGAATGATATGGGTAGTGGCCGACTCATGGGGTTCATCGACAATGTGGCTCCGGCCGCGGCAGACCTGAAGCAGGAACAATCCGTGGAAGGCAAGACGATTGAAAGGAAAAAAGAGGCGCCTACCGCCCTTTTCGTATTTAAGACCGTTTTTCAGCCCAGCCTGGGACAGATTACTTTCTTCAAGGTGAAATCCGGGGAAGTGAAGATCAATGACAAACTGGTCAATTCCCGTACAGGCGAAACCGAAGTGCTGAACCAGCTCTTTATAATGGACGGGAAGAACAGGGAGCCCGTAAATAAACTTACCGTTGGCGATATCGGGGCCAGTCTGAAATTAAAGTATACGGAAACCAATGACACCCTCTATGATGGTGATTCGCCCGTGACCATCAAACCCATAGACTACCCGGAACCTCGCACCCGTCGGGCCGTATCCGCGAGTAAAAAACAGGAAGAGGAAAAACTGAGCGAAGCGCTCAAGAAAATCCACAGTCAGGATCCCACCGCCGTGGTAGAATATTCCTCCGAATTAAGGCAGATGATCCTGGGATGTCAGGGGGAACTTCACCTGGCGACGATCGACTGGAGCCTGAAGAATCACTATGGCATCGAAGCAGAATTTGAGGCGCCGAAGATCGCTTACCGGGAGACCATCCAACGGTCGTCATCATCCAGCTACAGGCACAAAAAGCAATCCGGAGGGGCGGGACAATTTGCGGAGGTACACCTCAAAATAGAGCCCTGGAGTGAAGGCATGCCTGAACCGGTTGGATTCAATATCAGAGGCAAGGAGGAAATAGACCTCCCCTGGGGTGGTAAGCTCGTCTTCTACAACTGTATCGTAGGAGGGGTCATCGATACCCGCTTCCTGCCCTCCATCAGGAAGGGGATCCTGGAAGTAATGGAATCAGGACCTTTGACAGGCTCCTTTATCAGGGATGTCCGTGTAATGGTATACGATGGTAAGATGCACCCTGTAGATTCCAACGATATCGCCTTTAAGATTGCCGGGGCGCATGCTTTTAAGGAAGCCTTTATGAATGCGAATCCCAAACTGCTGGAACCTGTGCAGGAAGTTACCGTCAGGGTGCCGGAAGAAACCGTGGGCAGTGTGATGACCGACCTGCAATCTAGGCGATCCATCATTCAGGGCATTGACAGTATCGATCATTTCCAGATCCTGAAATGCGCCGTACCCGAAGCAGAACTCTACAGGTATTCCACCGATTTGAGGTCCCTGACACAGGGAAAGGCCACCTTCAGAGCTGTATTTTCATCCTTTAAGGCCGTGCCAAACCACATTCAGGAAAACCTGGTAGGGTCCTACGATAAATAAGGAGGCGCCTGACCACATAGAATCAGGCTGACCGGCTTTTGAACGCAGATAGCATGGTGAATTCCAATGGCTACATAGATTTTCACTGTCATCCTTCTTTGAAACCCTTTGGAAAGAGTTTCAATACAAAACCCGTTGGACAAAACAGTGGGGATCGCAGGCGCAAAAGGAGTATCTGGCATTACGATCCGCCTTCCTTGTTCGATAAGGCACTGAATTATCTCAGTGGCCTGACCAAATTTTCCCAGTCTAATTTTACAGCCCTTACCCTTGGGGGTGTGGAGGTAGTATGCGTTTCTCTCTATCCATTGGAAAAATGGTTCGTGCGCAACCGACTGAAGAACGAGGTCATACTGGACCTGGCATCCAATTTTGCCCTGGGAATTGGGGCAAAACGCGTGGATCATATTCAGGCGTTTCAGGAATATTTTCCGGATCTACTGCTTCAGTACGAATATTACAGGCAGCTGGATGGGAAGGAGTTCAGGATTAGCGGAAACCGGGTGCGCTACAAACTCGTACGCAACTGGGATGAGATCCTGGAGATCCGCAGGGAAGAGGATTCTTCCCGCATAAGAACCATTGCGGTTATCATCAGCATAGAGGGTCTTCATGTTCTCAACACCGGACTCAACAAGGAGCCTGGGGAAGCGGAGGTCTTGCAAAACCTGGATCAAATCAGATCCTGGGAGTATCCGCCTTTTTTTGTTACGGTGGCCCATCATTTCTGGAATCACCTCTGTGGACATGCTCCCAGCCTCTCTGGAGTGATCACAAAATTTACCGATCAGAAAGAAGGTCTCGAGACAGGATTTACCGCTTTAGGATGGAAGGTCCTGGAACGCATGCTGGATTCCTCCGGAGGGAAACGAATCATTCCGGATATCAAGCATATGAGTGCCAGGGCAAGGCAGGAGTATTACCAATTTCTGGAGAAGTCACCCTGGAAGGAGCAGAACATCCCGATCATTATCAGTCACGGTGCTTGTAACGGCCTGAGATCCCATTCGGATCCGGTAATGGCTCATCCGGCCTCTGCTACCCCCCTAAACCAGGTCTCCATTAACTTTTATGACGAGGAACTCATCCGTCTCGTAAAATCCGGTGGCCTGATCGGTCTTCAGCTAGACGAAAGGCGGATCGCCAGCAAGGATACCCTGAAGGCTACCAAGAAATCAATCCTCCGCCACAAGATCATGCACTACCGCTCCGAATTGCTCTGGAATCAGGTCAGGCACATCCTGACCGTCCTGGATGCCGAAGGGCTCTTCGCCTGGGATTGCATGGCGATAGGCTCTGATTTTGACGGCATCATAGATTCACTGAATGGATTCTGGACGGCTGAAGAACTGCCCTTCCTGTCTGATTTTCTCGAGAGGCATGCATTTAATTACATGAAGGATGCCAAATTGAAGGTTCCCGAAAACAAGATCGAAGCTGATGAAATCGTTCAGCGTATCTTTTCTGCCAACGGGAATAACTTTCTTTCGAAATTTTTCAGGCAATCCTTTCCGGGCGATAATCATTAAATAGCAACCGGATTCAGCGGATACGCCGATTTTTGCTAACTTACCTGGAAATCATATAAGCTATGGAAATTATTATCAAGGTGCTCCAGGGCATAGTAGGGCTGAGCATTTTAAATGTTTGGTTGATCCAATACAACAAACCAACACGCTGGAGGGGTGGTGACGCAAAGACCATTCTGGAGGAATTCAAAGCGTACGGTCTTCCGGCCTGGTTTTGCTACGTAGTGGGCACCCTTAAAGTCGTCCTGGCAATTATGTTGATCACCGCGATCTGGTACCCCGACCTGAAGTTAGCGGCAGCTTCCGGACTCGCCCTTCTTCTGGCAGGCTCAGTCTCCATGCATTTTAAGATTAACGATCCCATTATCAAATCTTTTCCGGCCTCATTATTTCTGGCCATGTGCATCATCATTATTTTCTACGGTTAGGCTCCGCCTGCCTGCGTCTCTTCCAGGAGACTGAAGAAAAGGTAGGCACAGGCTGTGGCATAGAACAGTGCCGGCAAAAGAGCTGGCCAGGGGTCACTTATTTTCAGGCGGACACCCACCCCGAGAAGCATCAGGAGTGTCAGCCCCGCCAAGGCGAACAAGGCAAGAAGTGGGCTGTACATCAACCCTGCGAGAAGCCCGGCACTTCCGGCCAATTGTAGCACTCCGGTTAGGCGTCTCTGATCTTGCAGGCCGTAGCGCTCGAATTCCCGCTTCATCCTGGGAGCAAACAGGCAACTCATCCCGAAAAACAGGAAAGAGAAGACCAGAAAGAAGCTGAGTAGATCGAGGAGTTTCATTTATTTTGGTAAAAAGATTGAAACAGAAGGTTAAAGATACCCTTTTCTGAACGATGCCTGGGCGAAGCGTATGACATTACATAAGTGACAGGAGTCTGGAATTTCCTATTTTTGGAACATGTTAAAAAACAATGCGAAGATCTCTATTGTAGGGGCCGGACTCAGCGGTCTCGCTGCTGCAATAAACCTCGAAAAAGCAGGCTTCAGCCCGGTAATCTATGAGGCGACCTCGGAGGTAGGAGGAAGGGTGAAAACAGACCTGGTGGAGGGCTATCAGCTAGACCACGGATTCCAGGTGATGCTGGACGCCTATCCGAAGGCGAAGGAATATTTTGATTACAGCACTTTGGATTTGCAAAGGCTTTTGCCGGGAGCAATCATATACAGTGAGGGCAGGGAGTATACTCTTGGGGATCCAAGCCGGTATTTTCCTTTCCTGCTTCCCACCGTGGAGTCGGGCATTGCAAGCCTGCGCGATATGTACCTGATGTGGAAGCTGCACAGGGAACTGCAATCGACGAGCATTGAGGCGATCTTTGAATTACCGGAAATGTCCACCCTTGATTTCCTGAATAAAAGAGGGTTTTCCCAAAAACTCCTGCGTAATTTTTTTAAACCCTTTTTCTCTGGCATTTTTCTGGAGCCCGACCTCTCTACCTCTAGCAGGATGTTCTGCTTCGTTTTCAAAATGTTCGGCCAGGGGAATGCTGTGATCCCAAAGGGCGGGATGTCGGCTCTGCCCGAACAGTTATTGCAAAAGCTTCAAAAAACGGTGATTCACTACAATACCCCTGTAAAGAAAATAGAGGAAGGAAAGATCACATTAAAGGACGGAAAGGAAATTGTGACAGATCTGGTGCTGATCGCTACGGATGATCAAAGTCTGATCCCCAGTGCTAGGCAGGTCCCTGTGCGCTGGCATGGATGCGACACCCTGTATTTTGAAACGGAAAAGAGGAGCATTCCCAAGCCGCTAATTGGCTTGGTCGCAAAGGAAGGGTCCCTGATCAACAACCTGTTTTATCCTACGAGTATATCGACTACTAGCAGGGGGAAAAAAGAATTGCTTTCCGTCACTGTGGTCAGGGATCACGACCTCGAGGAGGGTGTCTTGATAGAAAAAATAAAAGAAGAGCTGAAGGCGGTTTGCCGTGTTGAGAACCCCCGGTTCCTAAAGAAGTACCGGATTAATAAGGCCCTTCCACGCATCAATTCCTTAAAAGCTTCCTGGGATGAAGATATGGGTAAGATTGGGAATACGATCTTCCTCGCCGGTGACTACCTGTTGTACGGCTCATCCAATGCTGCCCTCCTCAGTGGGGAAAAGGCCGCCCAGGCCATAATTAGACAACTGAGTTCCGTAAAATAAAAAACCGCCTATGAGGCGGTTTTCCATACAATGAGTCAGTAACTCTTATCCAGCCGGCATAATTACAGCGTCGATTGCGTGAATGACCCCATTGGACGCAGGCACATCAGCCATAATGACCAGACTTGCATTTCCTTTGGCATCAACGAGTTTTACGCTTTCTCCCTCCAGGGACAGGGTGATCTTGTCTCCCTGCACAGTTTCTACAACAAAGGATCCGCCATTACTATTAATAGCCTCTATGACAGCGGATGCCGGAAATTTACCGGCTACCACGTGGTAGGTGAGCAAGTTGATCAGAGCCGACTTATTCTCAGATTGAAGCAGGCTTTCAACCGTACCTTCGGGAAGTTTTGCAAAACTCTCATTGGTCGGGGCAAAAACGGTAAAAGGCCCTTCACTGCTAAGGGTTCCGACCAGATCCGCTGCCTGCACTGCGACAACCAGGGTGCTGAAACTCTCATTTCCACTGGCCACCCCTACAATGGTTTCTAGGGCCACTTCCTCCTCCTGAGAGCCATAGGCTTCAGACATTTCCGTTTCAACGGCTTCTTCCGCACTTTCTTTTTCCTTGTTGGATTGCCCGCAGGATGCGAGCATCAGGCCCGTTAGTAATAATACATGTAATACTTTCATCGCAATAGTTTTTAAGTTAGCAGTGAAGATAGGGATAAGAAGAACGCAGAGTTCCTAGTATTTGTTTAAATATATTTCCTAAAAGTTAAACATAAACTAAAGTAGAAGTTTCATGACCCTTTATTCACAAATTTTCTTTTCTTTTTAAGAAATCACTAAAAACATAGCTAAAACAATATGGAAAAAAGACAGCACTTACTTCAACCACTTCAAATGGGTCCAATTTCATTGCCGAACAGGGTCGTCATGGCTCCGATGACGCGCAGCAGGGCAGCCAATGATGAGAATAAGGCCACAGCGGATCTTCAGGGCCGGTATTACGCCCAGAGAGCTTCTGCGGGTCTGATCATCACCGAAGGCTCCCAGGTTTCTGAAAGGGCAGTGGGCTATATCAATACTCCCGGTATTCATTCCCGGGTCCAGGTGGAAGGCTGGAAGGAAGTCACAAAAAAAGTGCACGAGGCCGGAGGACGTATTTTTGTACAACTATGGCATGTGGGCAGGATGTCGCATCCGGATTTCCACAATGGAGAGCATCCCCTGGCACCGTCGGCCATCAATCCCCATGAGAAATCCTATACTCCTGAGGGCTTTAAGGAAACCGTAACTCCCAAGGAGATGTCCTTGGAGGAGATCCAGCAAACGATAGCCGATTTTCGATTGGCAGCGAAAAATGCGGTTGAAGCCGGCTTTGACGGGGTAGAGATCCACGCCTCCAATGGTTACCTCTTCCATCAGTTCTTCAACAGGACAAGTAACCGCAGGACAGATGCCTATGGGGGAACCAGAGAGAAACGGGCACGCTTTCTTTTCGATGTCCTGGATGCCGTAAAAAAAGAGATCCCGGAGAACAGGATCGGTATCAGGCTCAACCCATCCCTCCACGGTTCTTTTGGCATGACTCTCGATGAGGAAACCATTCCTACCTTCGATTACATCGTTGATAAACTCAATGAGTACAACCTGGCTTATCTGCATCTCTCCGAGCCTTTTACGGACGTATCCGATATTCCACATGCCGAGCCGGAAATCGCTAAGCACTATCGTCCTCTTTACAAAGGCGTGCTGATGATCAATAACGGTTTTGATCGCGCATCCGGAAATGCCATACTTGAAGAAGGCCTTGCAGACCTTGTGGCATTCGGGAAGCCTTATATCTCCAATCCGGATCTGGTGGAGCGTTTTGAACAGGATGTGCCTCTCACGGATTGGGACCAGGACACTTTTTATACTCCAGGGAAAGAAGGGTATCTCGATTATAAGAAAAAAACTGCAGAGGCCAGCACCCAGGATTAATCCCCTTCTTCGTATTTTAGTATGCGCGTAACACAACCTTTAAAAATTGAGTTTATGAAAAAGATTTCTTTTTTGACCATTGTTCTCTTAACCGTATTCATGGTTGCCTGTAAAACAGATAAAAAACAGGCCAACGAAGAGGCTGGCCCGGCTGAATCTACACAGGTAGGCGAGGAGGTGACCTATTCCACGGATTCTACCACGATGAAGGGATATCTCGCCTATGATAAGGCGTTTGAAGGAAAGCGGCCCGGGATTCTGGTGGTGCACGAGTGGTGGGGCCATAATGATTACACGAGGGAAAGAGCGAGGATGCTCGCTGAGTTGGGCTACACGGCCCTTGCAGTGGATATGTACGGGGATGGAAAGCAGGCGAAACATCCGGATGATGCTGGTAAATTTTCAGGGATGGTGATGAGAAATATCGATGAGGCTAAAGCGCGGTTTCACGCTGCCTTGAAACTTCTCAAATCCCAGCAGACGGTTGATTCCACCCGGATCGCAGCCATCGGCTATTGTTTTGGAGGAAGTGTGGTTCTGACCATGGCCAACGCAGGGGAAGACCTGGATGCGGTCGCTGCCTTTCACAGTGGAGTGCAATTGCCCATTATGCCCAATGAGAACATCAAAGCCAGAATTTTGGTGTGCAACGGAGCAGCAGATCCCTTTGTTTCCGAGGAATCCGTAGAGGCATTTAAAAGGGCCATGGATGAATCCGGGGCTGAATATGAGTATATTGCATACGAGGGTGCTCAGCACGCCTTTACCAGCAAAGATGCTGATTCTCTTGGACAAAAGTTTAATCTCCCCCTGGCCTACCAGGAAAAGGCCGATAAAGAGTCCTGGAAGGAGCTACAGGAATTATTAAATGAAACGTTTAATAAATAGTTATTAATATAATTAAAATCAATTAGATAAAATGAAATTTACAAGAAAAGCTAATGCGCAATGGTTCGGTGGTGGGAAAGATGGCAAAGGCCAGGTAACTACCGCCAGTACCGTTTTGAACAAGACCCAGTATTCCTTTAAAACGAGGTTTGAGGATGGGGTAGGGACCAACCCTGAAGAATTGGTGGGTGCGGCTCATGCCGGGTGTTTTGCTATGAAACTGAGTTTTTTGCTCGGAGATGCCGGTTTTACACCTGACGAATTAAATGTGGACGCTTCGGTATTATTTGAGGACGGCAATGTCACCGAGATCACACTCGACCTTAAAGGAAAGGTAACCGGGATCGGTAAGGACAAATTCTCGGAAATCGCAGAGGAGGCCAAGAAAACCTGTCCCATCTCACAATTGCTTAAGGCCAAGATCAATCTGAACGCCAGTTTGGTGTAAGGTGAATTTTAAAAATGTAGTAAAATGGACCTCAGGGTCCATTTTTTTATGTGTTCATAGTTCTGCAATTCATCGAAAAAAGGGGATTTCATTCTGGTATCAGCAACAGATAAAATAGTTTAGAGGTCCCTAAAACAGAAATTCTATGAAAACAAAAAGTATCTATAATTTATTATTGGCGTTACTAGTGGTCCTGGGCTGCTCCAAATCGGAGCCTGCTCCCGCAGGTATGGGTTCCCTTACCATCCAGTTGACAGATGCCCCTTTTCCCCATGACATGGTCGCAGAGGCAAATGTCACCATCTTTAAGGTCGAAGCCCGCTACAAGGGTGAAGACGAGAACGATGAGGACCATGACGGAAACACTGACAAGGCCGGGACGGATGACGATTCAGGCTCATTTATCGTCCTGATGGAAGAGGAGATCACTGTGAACCTGCTCGATCTTACCAACGGGGTTACCGAAACCCTTGTGGACATCGATATTCCTGCAGGAGTGTACGACCTGTTTCGCGTTTATGTGAGAGATGCTAATATCGTCCTGAATGACGAGGATAACACTACTTTCCAGTTGAATTTCCCCAGCGGTGAGTCGTCTGGAGTAAAGATCTTTATCAAACCCCCTCTGGTGGTAACCACGGGGCTGTCCGCAGACCTGTTGTTCGATTTTGATGTGTGCAGTTCATTTGTGCCCAGAGGCAAGATCTTTTCGGATAACTTTAATGGATTTAATTTCAAGCCCGTGATCAAGGTCAGCAACCTTACCACGGCCGGCACCTTACAAGGTGGGGTATCGACCTTGGAAGGGGAGGACCTCCTTCCCCTAGATGGCGCACAGATAACGGTGATGCGAGAAGGAGAAGTGGTCACTACCACTTTTAGCGGGGAAAACGGAGGATATGTAGTAATGGGTCTGGATCCCGGTATGTATCAGGTCATGGTAGAACTCACAGGATTCGAATCCCAAACCGTTGAAAGCGTGCAAATCAGTGCAGGGAATTATACTTCGGTAGATTTTGAACTGATTCCCTCAGAATAATTACAAAAACTGATTTTAGTCATAAATGCGGGCCTTTTCGGCCCGCATTTTCTTTTGTGGCTGATCCTCCATATGATCGAAATCATTGTATTTCCCAGATAATAAAACGAACTTAAAGACCTCAGATTGTTCATGTTACACAGCTCAGTCTTTAAACGATATCTTAGGCCGGATCGCGCGTTCTCGTTCCCATGCCTAATTGCAGAAAGTACCCTATCTCTTAAATTATTTGTCATGAAATTGAACATTTTTATCACCCTGATCCTCGCAGGATTATTATCCTCTTGCGATACCCAATCGACCACAGACGAAACCGTCGATCAGCAGGCGTTGTTGAACAGCCGTGAGATCGTAAGCTCTCTGTTCAAATACACCAAGGAATCTAACCCCAATTCGGTATATAAGAATTCCAACGCCATGAGCGTGGAGAAAAATTTTAAAGTAAGGACCACAGGGACCATTCGAATGGAAGCCTGCGATTTTGGGGAAGGCTTTGGAAGGTCTACTATTGAGGGCGTGGGAAATGCCACTCATCTTGGCAGGTTCACCATTACTCTTTCCTATTGCTTTAACGAACAAGGCCCTGTAGAATACATCTACGCTACCCAGACGGCCGCCAATGGTGACCAGGTCTATTCCGTGGTAGTCGGAAACAACCCGGAGGTACAATCGATCGATTTTATGATCTACGACGGAACAGGCCGGTTTGAAAATGCTACGGGCTTTATTACCCTCTTTTTTGAATTTGATTACGAAAATGGCACATTTTCCAATCATGGAGAGGGAACACTTACCTATTGAGCCGGAGGTAAGGACGATCTGAGGGATCTTTTTGATCTCGAAATGGGGTCTTGGCCCCATTTCTTTTAATGCCCCCATTCCCGAGCCCATAGCTGGTACAAGTGTGGCAAATAATGAGTACTTTTCCCGGGAGAATGGAACCATTCAAATTGCCGGACATGAAATTACAAGGTCAAAACATACTGGTCACAGGGGCTTCCCGGGGCATAGGGTTCGCCATAGCCGATCATTTGCTGCAGCATGGTGCGAGAGTCGGCGTACATTATAACTCTGGAAAAGCAGGGGCCGAAACCCTCTCTACCCGATATGGAAATGATAAGGTTTGTGTCCATAAGGCAGACCTGGCGAATAGGGAGGAGGTAACCGGTCTCTTCAATGAAGTATTGCATTCCCTCGGGTCCCTTCAAACACTGGTCCTCAATGCCGGAGTATTTATCCCCCATCCCACGGAAATGGAAGTGGGGGAGTGGTATCGCATTTGGAAACAGACCCTGGCCATTAACCTCGATGCCGCAGGCTTGCTGACGAAGGTGGCCTTGGATTATTTTAAGAAAAAACAGGAAGGCAGGATCATCTATATCGGCAGCAGGGCGGCCTTCCGGGGAGAAACGGAGGAATACCTGGCGTATGCAGCATCCAAAGGCGGCCTGACCTCTTTGGCCAGAAGTGTGGCCCGATCTTTTGGGAAATACAATATCAAGGCATTCGTCATTGCCCCTGGCTTCACCCGAACGGCCATGGCAGAACAGTTCATTGGAGAGTACGGTGAAGCCCGGGTTTTGGAAGAACTCTCCCTCAATGAACTTACCGAAGCCACAGACATCGCTCCACTTGTAAGCTTTATGGCCAGCGGCGCAATGGACCATGCTACAGGTACCACTATTGATATCAATGCCGGTAGCTATATCCATTAGGATTGTTCCAAAAGGGCTATTGAGTCAGCCCGATAACTCATAGGAGGCGTTCGGACAGTTTTTATCCCTTTTCGTCCTTGAAACCATCCGCAGAAAAACTGTAATTACTTTCTTTGCCAATGTAAAACCGATATAAGGACATCGTATTTTCCGCGAATAACCAACCAAACCAACCCGAAAAGAGTGCATAATAGCACTCTTTTTTGTTGTTGAGCCTGAAACAGCCCAAGATCTTTGTGAATTGCAAAGATACTCCCTACCTTCAGCGCTTAAAATCGGCATATGGGAAGATCTCAACAGACATACAGCAAAAGTGAAAGGGAAAAAAAACGCATCAAAAAGCAGGAAGAAAAGCGGAAGAAAAAAGAAGCGCGTAAGCTAGAGTCGAACAACAACCCCCAGGGAATCCCATTTGCCTACGTTGATCACCTGGGTAACCTCGTGGATACCCCGCCGGACCCCTCCAAAAAAATTCAGGTGGAAGCCGAAGACATCGTCCTGGGAATCCCGAAGAAGGAGGAAGGAGACCGGGAACCCTTCGATCCGGTCAGAAAAGGCAAAGTATCCTTCTTCGATAACTCTAAGGGTTTTGGTTTTATCATAGACACGGAGAACAACGAAAAATACTTCACCCACGTAAGTGGTCTCATTGACGAAATAGCTGAGAATGACAGTGTTTCCTTCGAACTTGAGAAGGGAATGAAGGGGATGAATGCCGTCCGTGTGAAACAGGCCTGAAGCCTTTTCAGAAGCGGAACCCATCCGGTCTTCCAGTGATCTCCGCGATCATTGACTATTCAACTTTATCGACATTAAACCTTTGGAACCTGCTTTAACCAAGCAGACAGGTTTCATTTGATTTCATTAAACCCCTCCAATCACTCTTTCCACGAACCTATCCATAGCGGTATTGGATAGATTAAGTGGATATAATTCAGTATCTTAGAAAAGACCAAGGAAGGGGTACGTCTGTTCGACTCCTGTTTTAACCAACTAAAAAACCAAGATTATGAAACGAATTCTTTTCTTTCGAACGCTGACTTCGGCCATTTTATTTATGGCCATTACGCTGTCTTACGGACAGGTAACACAAACCGTGACGATCACGCTGACTGTTGATACAGCCAATCTGGGTAATGACAACGATGCCCCCGGGGGATGTACCTTGAGTGCCAATCCTTCATCCGTAGTAATTGTAGACGATGGGAACCCCAAAAACTTTACGATTCAAGTGCCTGTGGGCGCGGATGTCATCTGGGAAGGGATCACCCAGGACGGGGAAGATGTCAAGATCAAAAAGATCGGATATCGGAGTGGAATGAACATTTTCGATACCATGAACATCCCGGGAAGAATTAACAATGGAAGGGAAAAAGTAGAGGCCAAAGTACGGAGAAAAACACCCCGGGACATGGATTACACCTACGCGATCGACTTTAAAGTGAAGGGATTCGGCCGTTATATCCTGGATCCTAAGATCAGGGTAGAATAGGCCTTTTATAACTCGAATACATCGTAATTGAGAGTATGCGCACGGTTATTCCCATGGAAGTTCCCGAAGGTTTTATGAAAGCAAAATTTTGGTTCGCAGCGGCAATAGCTTTACTGGCAGGAGAGGTCGCCCTGGCCCAGGATCTGCATACCGTTGTCCTTGAATTGGACCCCCGAGATCAGAACCCTTCCTCTTCCCTTACCCTTAGCTTAAATGGCGCCAAGTCCCCGCCCGCTCACTTCGTATTAAAGGCAAGAGTGGGTGACCAGATCAGGTGGAAGGCCATAACTTCCAGTGAGGATGAGGGGGATGTCCGGATCACCCGTATTCAATACCTGAGTGGTCCCAGAATTTTCAGCAAAGACCTTATCACGGGCAATAGCGCCCTCCAGGCTACCGTGATCAGGGGTGGGAATGCCCCATACGTGTATAAGATCCACTTCGCTCTCGATGACCAGTCGAAGGAGGAAGTGATCACTTCCAGGATTCAGATCTTGCAGTAAGACCCGGGAAGGGTCCTGTGGTAAATGGGAAGAAAATGAGAATGAAGAGTATAAGAGACATAGCAAAAACGTACCGGATATTGCTGTTTCTCTGCTTATGTCTGAACCTGGGATTCAGTCAGAACAAGGCTGTTTCAGACAGCCTGCTGGAAATATATGAAGCCGGGGAATTCTCCCAGGAATCCGAGATCATTTTATTACGGGATATCACCTACAGCCTGTCCGACCCTGATGAAATCATTCACTATGGGGAGCTTCTCCTGGAACAGGCAAAAGAGGCCGATTCCCTGAATTTAATCTTCCAGGGCTACCTCCAGTTGGGAAATGCATACAAGCTTAAAGGGGACCTCGGACTGGCGCTCGAAAACTATTTTGAAGCTGTGGTCATTGCCAAGGAAGTCAAAGACCAGAAACAACTGGGCAGAGTCTTCATAGCTATCGCAGGGGCGTACTCCAGCATGGGAAGTACCGATAACACGATTCGGTATTACCAGGATGCCATTCAGATCCTCAAGTCAGAACAGGACATAACAAACTACGCTAAAGCAATAGAAAACCTTGGAGATGAATACCTGCTCATGTCCAAACCCGATTCGGCCTTGCTACTTTTTAAGGAATCGGGCGAATTGTTTTCAAAGATCAACTACCGAGAAGGCCTCGCCTATAACACGGGGAATACGGGTCTTGCATACGCCCTGTTGGGCCAGAATGAACTGGCTGAGGAGAAAATGACAGCTGCCATCGCCATCATGGAAGAGCTCGGCATCTATTATCCCATTGCGGTCTACCTGACCTATATCTCCGATATCTATGCGGATAAAGGCGACTGGGACAACGCCTTCGAGTATGCCCTGCAGAGCCTGACCCTGGCGAAGCGATATGGATTGAAAGCGGAAATCAGCGATGCCTACCTGAAACTGTCCGAATTCTACGAACGGACAGGGTATACGGGAGCCGCCCTTAAGTATTATCGCAACTATGTTTCCTTCAGAGACAGCGTGCAGAATATCAAGGCCGTACAGCAAATGGCAGACATACAATTGGCGCAAAAACAAGTTGAACTAGACCTTGCCAACCAGCGCAGGAAAACCCAGAACATCATCGCGATCTCAACGGGAATAGCCTCCTTCCTGTTTATATTGCTAGCCGTAGGCCTCTACCGCAGGAATGTGTATATAAAAAGGACCAATGCCATTATCGAACAGGAAAAAGAGAAGTCCGAAAAATTACTGTTGAACATTTTACCGGAAAAAACAGCGAACGAGCTCAAAAAGCACGGGGCAGTCAAGGCCGATAAACTGGAATCTGTCACAGTCCTGTTTACGGATTTCCTGTCGTTCACCACCCATTCTGAAAGGACAGACCCCGAGCAGCTTGTGAATTCCCTGGGGACCTATTTTACGGCCTTTGACGATATCATTGAAAAATACGGCCTGGAGAAGATCAAGACCATAGGGGATGCCTATATGTGTGCAGGGGGAGTTCCCGAACCCCTCGAAGACCACGCCTTAAAAATGGTGTGTGCTGCGTTCGAGATCGTTGAATATGTGGAAAAGATGAAAACGAAAGGGGAGGAAGGCACACCCAGATTCGAAATGAGGGTAGGGATCAACACAGGACCGGTTGTGGCAGGGGTAGTGGGACACAATAAGTTTTCCTATGATATCTGGGGCGACACGGTCAATGTGGCTGCCAGATTGGAGCGTATGTCAGAAAAGGGCAGGATCAACATTGGGGAAAACACCTATACCTTGATCAAGGACCACTTTGATTGCGAATACAGAGGAGAAATTCAGGTGAAGAATAAAGGCATGATGAAGATGTTCTTCGTGCTGGGGCCCAGGGTATCCGTAAAAGAAGTGAAAAGGTCGGCCGACATAATTTCTTCATAGGAAACCCAACAAATACTTGGACAGTATCTCCTTCTTTATACTCGTTAATATTTTGTATTTTAGAAAGAAAACACCGTGGTTTCGGATCCCCTTCTATACAACCCTAAGCGATCGGTTGCCCTCGTCCTGGAGACCGGCGATTCCTTAAGACTTTTGGATGCCAATCAGTTCGATCTTTTCAACCAGAAGTTTCAGAATAGCCTTTCGAAGACTATACAACAGGGCAAGGGGGTAGTGCTCTATGTAGATGATGCATCCTGCAGGGCGGTCTTCCCCAGCGCATCCTCTGCCATCTTTGCTGCCCATAAGATCCATGACGATTTCAAATATGTCACGCCGAAGATCACCAAGGACCATCGCAGGCTGCATATGGCATTGGCTCCTGTGCCTTCAGGCTTTGCCATAGGATCTGCCTCAATGTTGTTTTTTGAGGAACTCACCCGGCTTTGTGAATTCATGAGATTCGATTTTATCATTACCAGGGATTTGCGAAAAGCTTACAGGAAGGAAAATAAACATGCTGAAATAGACGAAGATCTGATCTACGTCCTATCAGATAAGGAGAAACTGTTTTTCAGGTCATTGATGGAGTATGTGAAAAAAACTGGGCAAACTTGGTATTCAAGAGGGAGAAAATGGCAATGGCCACCGGGTACAGTCTCACCCAATGCACGAGAAAAGTCAAAAAACTTACCGGAAAGACACCCTATGCATTTCTCAAGGACTATCGCCTCAGAAAAGCCCTAAGGTCCCTTCATGATTCTAAAGACAGGATAGGAAACATCGCAAAAGACCACGGCTTTAAAAACAGCACCCATTTCACGAGGAGTTTCAGGGAGGCTTTTGGGATCCTTCCCTCCAAATACGCCCAACTTTCAGGCTAGTATACTTTCGTGCCCGGAATCTTTCACGAACAGGCAGGAACTGTTTGTTTTGAAGACCATTTCCTTAACGAAGTGGAAACTGAGGTTTTCCTCCATTCCAAAGATATTGAGATCTGCGGATGGCCCATCTTCCACAATCTCCCTGAACTTGCCGATACGCACCTCTGTAAGCGTACTGGGCAGCCTTGCAAGGTTGATCAGGGATTCGAGGAAGTTCCTGGCATTGGCCTCTTCACCCGGGTCGCTGATCACAGTGATCAGCCTGATCCTAGCGTTCCAATTGGTCTTGAGTTTATAGGCGATTAGCAATGACAGGTCCAGATTCCCAATGTCCCACCCAATACTCCAGTTCTTTTGCCGGTCACTGATCCAAACATTGATGATGTTCCTCTCCCCTAATAGGGCAGTGGGATGGGCTACATAGAGAAGTACACCGATCTCCAGCCGGATAGACTCCCGGATGATAGGACGCACCTCCTTCTCATAATCGTCGTGTTCCTGGAGGTTCAGGAAAACGACATTGGGTTTGAAGAATGCCCCTTGCAAAGCCTGACTGGCATAATTGATCCCCTTGGTAAATTCTTCCGTGTGTATGACGGTCCAGGAAGAAAATACTCCCTTGGTCCTGAAAGACTCGGAGAGCTGTTCCAGTTTCAGGGAAAGGGTACTCTTTTCAGAAAATGGCTCTATCCCCAGGAGTTTAATAGAACCTTTGGGTTTGGCGATATTCCTGAGAAACTCAAAGATGCCTTTCACCCCGTTGATGTCTCGTACCGGCACCATCAGATTGGGTTTCCAGGCCCGCTGTTGCATTTTTTTCATTCCCCAGGTGTGTTTCGCTGCCCATTCGGCAAAAGAGACAAAGAGTCCTGAACGCACATCTTCAAAAGGAGTTTCCAGGTTCTGACGCGACAGATACCAGTACACGGCGAATACGATCATCACCGAGAGCAAACTTACGGTTGGGTTGATGATGAACATGGCAAATACAGAAGAGATGAGTCCGACCCAAGGAACCCATCGGGGGATCTTGAAGACGGGCCGATAACTGATCAGACCCAGATTTTGTTCTATGATGACCACTATGTTGATCATGGCATAGGTTATCAGAAAAAAGAGGGTCACCAGAGGGGCTACCGCATTGATGTTGCGCAACAACATGGTCGCAAAGATCAATAGCCCTGTGATGATCATCGCATTTCGTGGCTGTCCATTGGCACTCTGCCCGGAGAGGAATTTGGAATAAGGGAGGACCTTGTGTTCTCCCATGGCAAAAAGGATGCGCGATGAACCCACAATGGAGGCCAGGGCCGAGGAAAAGGTGGCTCCAAGGATACCGGCTATGATAAGAGGACCCGAAGCCGCCTTGTCGACGATGATGTAATAATCGCCCAGCAATTCTGCCTCGTTGGCGCTTCGGGCCAGCCAGTAGGCCAGGCCCATGTAGATCATAAAGCTGACACCGATGGCCCAAAGTGTGCCGACAGGGATGCTTTTCTTGGGTTCTTTCAATTCCCCCGACATATTGGCGCCGGCCATGATCCCAGTAGCCGCCGGGAAAAAGACCGCAAAGACCATCCAGAAATCACTTCCGCTAAACGCATTTTCTGCAGAACCCTTGAATGTCCCGAATCTCAGGGCCTCCTCGTTGCTCACTACCATGGAGCCTCCATAGGCTGCCCAGACAATGGAAATAAAGGAGAGGATAATTACCCCCATAATAATGTATTGTGTCTTGATTGCCAGGTTGGCGCTTACGTAGGCGATCCCGAAGAGCATTCCAAAGACCAGCACATCTACCAGAAAGGGGTTGTGAGCGGGAAAGATCCCCAGCCAGCCTTCCCGGAATCCAAATATATACATGGTCACTGCGAGCCCCTGTGAGACATAACGGGGAATCCCGAGGCTACCACCTACTTCCAATCCCAATGCCTGGGAAACGATGGCATAAGCACCTCCGGCCCCGATCCTGATGTTGGTAGTGATCGCAGACATGGAGAGGGCTGTACACAGGGTGATACCAAAGGAAAACAGTATGATCAGCCAGGTGCCGAGCAAACCGGCGTTGCCGACCACCCATCCGAGCCTTAGATACATGATCACACCCAGAATGGTCAAAAGGGTAGGGGTGAATACCCCTCCAAAAGTCCCGAATTTCTTGAGTTTGACTTCTTGGGTCTCCATAAAATCCCCGCGGGTTTGGTTGTCCTATGAAAGATAGAAATAATCCCTTTCCTGAAAGGAGGAAATGAGAAAATTATCACAAAATAATGGCGGAGCAAACCGTATAATAATTCCTGAATAAAGCGAATTCTGCATACTTTTGATAGGGAATTAATCCGTTTTATGGGGTTCTCACCCCATTCTTTAAACCAACTGAAATGACAAAATTCAAATACCGTGTTGAGATCCTGGCACTGAAAGAAGTACACGAAATTCCCGGAGCCTGGGACGATAAACAATTCAGAGGATTACTGACCCATTTGGAATACGAAGGGGCGGAGGATATTCCCGAGGCGGAACTGAAGGAAATGGCCTCTCTGGCCCTTTCGGATTTTGAGAAGGAGGAGGCCGTTGAGAAAGTGCTGGAATTCAGGATGGGAGAGAAACTCAATAAGGGGCAACGCAAGAACCTCGGCAACGAGATGCAGGAAGACCCTTTGTGGATCGAGTACTCGGACCTGAGCCTGCATGAGGAGTTATTCCATGTGGGGTGTATGCTCTACTGGACCTTTCCCAGAAATTTCCCTTCCCCGGATATCGCAAGACTCACCATCAGACTCACCGCAATGAGCCCTGAGGCAATGGGCAATTTAAAGAAACTCACGGCTTCATTCCTTTGCCGGGTCCTGAATAGCGGGATGGATGAAAGCAATATCATGAACCGCCTCTTCGATGAGAACCTGGAAGCAAACCGATTCCCTGAGGCTGATCACATACTCTGGCAGTTCGGGACAGACGATTTTGATGAAAAATCGAGATCGGTGACAGTAACGGTCTATACCTCCTGGAACTGGGTAGAGGACCTCAAAGGGGTGAATGAGTTTGATGCTACCGCCTGGGCAGATGGTCAACTGGAATAGCATTGCGCGAATTATTGTTGTAACTTTTAAGGGATACTAACTCTTATACTCATGAATAAGGTCATATTACTTGGTTTTATTATCATCCCCCTCTTTATCCTTTCTGCCCAAAAAAAGCCTAAGATCAAAGGAAACAAAGAGGTAATTCAGGTAAAGCAGGACATCGATGGGAATTTCAATTCTCTGGAAGTAGATGACGGACTGGAGATCCACCTGAATCCTGGATCGAGAAATGGCTATATCCTTGAAACAGATTCCAATCTGGTGGATGTGATTGAGTTCTTTGTGCTGGACAGTGTCCTCAGGGTATATACCACTCAGGAAATCACCAGCAGCAAAAAACTGGATATTTATCTGAGCGTATCGTCCGTAGAGCATTTTATTTTAAAGAATGATGCCAAGGTCACAGCCAAGGATGCCATCAAAGCGAATCGCTGTTACCTGGCCGCTTATAATTCGAGTCGCTTCGACCTAAAGATCGAATCCACGGACGTGACCATTACCCTGCACCGAAATGCAGGGGGCAGGTTGGACATAGAAGCGGAGAACACTACGATTGTCATGAATGACAGGACCGATATGAAGGCTGAAGTAAAGACTGAGAACCTGAGGGTTACTGTGAACAACACCGCGGAACTCAAAATTGATGGGCAGGCCGACTATGCAGCCTACAACCTGAAAAAATCCTCCAAACTGGATGGAAGGGACATGAAAGTCGGATCAGTAGATCTGTATACCTCCAATAATGCAGACGTGTATGTTCATGCGACTAAAAATCTGGAGGTCGATGCCCAGGGCAGCAGTAATGTGTATGTGTACGGCAACCCGGAGGTGGATGTAAAAGGGCTAACCGATAAATCCAAAATCATAAAAAGGTAAGGAACTTTAAATGGAACCCTATGAGATTTAAAACTGTGATGGCTATTTTATTCGCCGCGGTGATCATCATTTTCTCCCTGCAGAACTCGGAGGTCACCGATGTTGATTTTTTGTTCTGGAAAATATCCATGTCGAAAGTACTGATCATTCTCGGGAGCTTTGGGATAGGCGTGCTGGTGGGGATTCTCGTTTCTCTAAAGAAAAATATTTCTTAAAATGCTTAATTACAATAAGATATATCTATATTTTATAACTATTACATTAATTATGTCCTGTGCTGTTTCCTCTAAGCGTACATCGGCAGGGGATCCTCTGCTAAAACTGGAAGAGAAACTGACCACGCGGTCTTATCGTATTGAGGCCAACTGGGCCTTTCCCCTGATGACCCAGGGGATCACTCAGGTGGTAAATTCAGGCCTCCTTCTGCCAGGGAGCAATGCCAACAGTATCAACCTTATGGGCAATGCCAACTACTTCAGGGTGGAGGGGGACAGTGTGATGATCGCACTGCCGTATTTTGGTGAAAGGCAGATAGGAGGTGGATATGGAGCCAGGGATGTGGGAATTGCATTCGAAGGAATCCCGCTCTCCTACAAATGGAAAAAGGAAGAGAAAAGAGAACGCATGGTCGTGGAAATTGAGGTAAGGGACCGGATCGAGACACTGGTCTTCAAACTTTTTCTGTTTCCTTCAGGCAAGGCCGACATCAACGTCAACAGCAGCCACAGATCATCCATCAGGTACAGCGGTGAGATGATCCCCGTCGCTGAATCGGAACATTAACCCGCCATACAAGGCTAAAATAACCTATCATGAAGAAATTGATCTTTCTTTTTATTGTGTTTACCAGCCCTTTGTCTGCACAAATACCAGAATGGGTAGGAGAGGAGATGAGCCGCAGCGTTGGGGTCTGGGTGGCAGATAACTCCGCCTATATGAATGAAAATGAGACGGACGACAGCTATGCGGTGGAATGGACCTGGGGAAAGGGAAAGAGAAGTTTGCTTGGGGTTCTTTACGGTATAAAAAAAGGGGAAAGGACCCAGGCCTACTGGCAATTCTTTCAATTTTGGGATGCCGAGAGAAAACAAATGCGTGTCATTCAGGTTTCTCCCTGGGGGGTCAAGGGCGAAGGGTTTCTTCAGCAGGTAGACAGTACGCATACCAGTATGCGGCAAACCTTTGTACTGCCTGATGGAAATAGTTATGAAGCCGGACACCGAACCGAGATCTTTATGGACCGTGAAGTGAGCACTTCCTATACCATACAGGGTGAGGAGTGGATCCCCAACAGGACCTATATCTGGTTCAGACAAAGGCCGTAAGGGTAAATTTCAGGCATCAATCGTACTAATCTATAGTTAAAAAATATTACTATTGCAGGCTGTTGAGGACCCGTCTATGGAAAACAAAAAGCAAGTCCCCCTTATCTTTGCCGCCTTTTTTGCCATCTACGTGATATGGGGTTCTACCTACCTCCTCAACAAGATCGCAGTGGCAGAATTGCCCCCCTTTCTGCTGGCCGGGATCCGATTTGTCTCGGCAGGTATCCTTATCTTCCTGATCGCTGCCCTGATGGGAAAATCCCTGAAGATTACCAAAAAACAGCTTGGGAATAGCATCCTCGCCGGCTTTTTGTTCCTCAGTTTCGGGAACGGGGTAGTGGTCTGGGCCCTGAAATACGTCGACAGCAATTTTGCCGCCCTGGAGATCTCCGCCCAACCTTTGATTGTGCTCCTGATGATGTGGATATTTCAGGGAAAGCGCATACAACCCATGTCGATGGTCGGCGTAGTCCTCGGGGTAATAGGGATCTATCTGCTGATCAACCAGGATATTGTGATCGAACAGGAGAACGCCTGGCTGGGCATTGTCCTTATCTTCCTGGCCATGCTGGCCTGGGGGTATGGCAGCCTGTTTGTGCAGGGGGCGGAATTTCCTTCAAATTACTTTGTCAGTACGGGATACCAGATGTTTACAGGTGGGATCATGCTAGGGATCATTAGTATTGCCTTCGGGGAACCCTGGAGCAATCCTGTTAACTGGCAACCCATTACCCACTGGGCCATGTTGCTCTTGATCCTGTTCGGTAGCATTGTGGCCTTTACATCCTTTAATTTTCTTCTCAAACACATATCGCCCGAGAAGGTTTCTACCAATACGTATGTGAATCCCATTGTCGCTATGATACTGGGCGCCTACTTTTTGAACGAGTCTATCACCACCCAATCCATTGTGGCGGCCTGTATCCTGCTTACCGGGGTCTATTTTATCAATACGAGCAAAAAGGGAATTCTGCTTTCGCGTTTCCGCAAATAGGCCTGTTGAGGGTTTTTCTACTAATTGCCTGACTGACAATATTTAAGATAATGGTTCGTTCTACTCTTGTTGTGAACCAAACAGATTATTTATTATGACAAAATACCGAGCTATCCTGGGGCTATTGTTTTTCTTTATCGCTGTGGCCACCTTTGCACAGGGCAATTTTCACAAAGGCGTTCTGCACCTTAACAAAGGGAAGGCCAAAGAGGTTTATATCGAGATCGATTTTGAGTTTCCCCAGCGCTTCCAGCAAGGCATTACCTATATGGAGCCCAAGGACTTCGATAAGTATATGAAAACCGGGAAGATGAAAGGAAAAATGAAACAAAAGATGGAACCCAAACATTTTGAAGGTTTCAGCCTCGAAGACGGACGGGAGTTTAAAACCGTTTGGTATGCCGACCTCACAGGAAAGGCTATCAAGATGATCCCGAAGCGCATGACCCTGGAACAGGTAGCCGAAGGTCCGATCAATGTGTACAAGTTGTATAGCCGGACCACCGGGAAGATCAACCAGGAGCTGGCCGACGTATTCTTTGAGGACAGGGCGAATCTGGTCAACTATATACAGGACAATTTTCAGCTCCTCGTCCTGAAAGACAAGAAGAACCCTACGAACGTGGTCCAGATCAACCTGCTAAACTATATAGGGGACAATCCCAGGGTAAAGGAGAATTACGACAACAATCAGTACGGCCTGAGAAACCAATTTTCAGATGGCTTTAAAATGGGCAAGTATGTGAACAAAGAATTTGAAGCAGCTTTTCTGAGGATGATCGATGACTACAACCAGGAATCGACAACCGATTCTGAAGCCCGTTCCAGATAGGTCCTATTTGCTATAAATCTTTAAAAGATCCTGTTCTTGCCGGACAGGATCTTTTTTTTGATACCTCCAGGAATTGTATTTTTTTTAAGATTTGACCTTCCGGATCTTGCGGATTGTTTGCTATGTTTGACGGTCCAAACAAAAAGAAAGTATTCCTTATGAAGATTCGATCCTTCTCTGTCGTTTTTAGCCTGATCTCTTTCGTTTTATTGTTCCTCTTCTCGTGTGGGGAAGAAAGACAGAAGGATGCTGTTGCTGAGGAAGTCGTGCAATACGACGAGGCGCCATCCAACCTTCCCCTGGATCGGCTTAAATTTCCACAAGGATTTAAGATCGAAGTGTATGCCGACAGTATAGATGGGGCACGGTCCATGGCGATGGGAGAGGGGGGAACCCTCTTTGTGGGGACCCGAAATGACAAGACGGTATATGCCATACAGGACCTGGACAAGGATTTTAAGGCAGACCATGTAACCATCCTGGATTCTACCTTGTCCGTACCCAACGGGATCGCATTTCGAAATGGGTCACTTTATGTTGCGGAGGTAGGCCGACTCCTGAGGTATGACAGCATAGAAACCCGATTGGGAAATCCGCCCAATCCCGTGGTCGTATACGATGATTATCCCAAAGCCTTCCACCACGGGTGGAAATACATCGCTTTTGGCCCGGATGACAAGCTCTACGTGCCGGTTGGGGCTCCCTGCAATATTTGTGACTCTACATCCGTGGATGCCCGCTATGCCACCATTACCAGGATGGATCCCGATGGGAGTAACCGGGAGATCTACGCCCAGGGAGTCAGGAATACCGTTGGGTTCACCTGGCATCCCAAGACCGGCGAGATGTTCTTCACAGACAATGGCCGCGATTTGATGGGGGATGACATCCCGCCCTGCGAACTCAACCGCGTCACGGAGGCGGGTCAGCATTTCGGATATCCTTTTTGTCATGGGGGAACGATCAGCGATCCGGAATTCGGTGGCCTGAGACCCTGTTCGGACTTTGTAGCCCCGGTACAGCCCCTGGGTGCCCATGTGGCCCCTCTGGCCGTCAAATTCAGCCCGGGTACCATGTTCCCCAGGGAATACGACAACGTAGCACTCATCGCGGAGCACGGCTCCTGGAACCGGTCTAAGAAATCGGGTTACCGGATCTCCATGGTAAAACTGGATGAGAACCAGCAAGCAACCAGCTACGAAACATTTATCGAAGGCTGGTTGGATGAAGCCACTCAGGAGCAGTTCGGTCGACCCGTAGATCTGTTGTTTCTCGAAGACGGTTCCCTGTTGATCTCCGATGATTACGGGGATGCCATATACAGGGTAACCTATGATGGTATGGGGACGTTGATCGAGTAATCCCAAGATTTTTCTTCTACCAGACTCCCATAAAAAGTATAATACCAAACTTTAACATATATTATTATCATATATCGTATACGATATAGTATATTAGCGGTATGATAGAAAAGATCAATTTCAGGGACCAGGTAAGGAATATCCTCCTGGACCGGATGAAATCGGGGGAACTTTCTGCCGGGGATGCCATTTCCCTGGCTCGATTATCCAGGGAACTGGATGTAAGTGTTACGCCGATACGCGAAGCGCTTACCCAGCTTCAACAATCGGGCATCATTGAAGCCATCCCCAACAGGGGGTTCATCATTCCTGAGATCCATCCTTCTGATGTGAGGGAGGTATATGAACTTGTGGCACATCTGGAATGCCTGGCCCTTGAGAACGGTCAGTTCAGCCCCGGTTTGCTGGAGCAGCTTAAAAAGCAACAAGTCGTTTTTAAGGATACCAGGACTGCCATGGACAGGATCAATGCCGATATGCATTTTCATGAGCTGCTTGCGTCTGCCTATAAGAACACTACCGCCCAACGCATCCTGGAAGACCTTAAGATACGGATCTTCTTTTACGAAAAGGGGTTTATGGATGCCCATGGTTTTTACGAGCATTCCTCGGATCACCACGACCAGATCATCCATTGCCTGGAACAAAAAAACATTCACGAAGCCTGCAGGATCCTGAAAGAGAACTGGCTGCAGATCTTACAATACGCACCCTATGAGAACACATCTTCTTAGCAGCCTCGCCCTGGTGGGGTTGCTATCCTGTGATAACGGGAAATCTGACAAATCCTCTAGCGATCATATCAGCAAGGTTGCCGTAACCACACCGCTTGAATTCATGCCGGGACTGATCTCTACGGAACATGCAGAATTCGACCTGATCTTTACCCAGGATAACAAAACCGTCTATTTTACAAGGCGTGTAGGGGAGGAGAAACAGCGGATCTACTCCTCTACGTATGCGGACGATGGATGGAGCATGCCCGAGATTGTATCTTTCTCCACAGACCGGGATGAATATCCCAACCTGACCCCAGATGGGAAGACCCTGTATTTCGGCAGTGAACGCCCCATACCTGGCCGACCAAATCTGGGAAACTTTGACACCAATGTCTGGAAGACCACGCTTGTAAACGGGTCCTGGACCACACCGGTACCCCTGGACAGCACCATCAACAAGGTGCAAGCCGAGGGAGAAACCTGGCCTCTGCAAAATGAAAACCACTTTAATACCGCAGACGGGGAGACCTTCTATCTCTGTACTATGAGGCGAGGGGAGGAGGGGCTCGACCTCTACCATACTACCCTTAAAAACGGATCTTTCTCCGAGCCGGAGAAACTTCCCGCCACTATAAACGGGGAAGACAGCTGGGAATACGCCCCCAAACTCTCCCCGGCTGGAATGTATCTTTTCTTTCAGGTATACGGGAGGGAAGACGGGTTGGGAGGAGATGACATATTTGTATCTAAAAAGGACACAGAGGGGAACTGGCTCCCTTCAAAAAATCTGGGGCCCCTGGTGAACAGTGCCGGAAACGAAACGCCTTTTGGCATGACCTCAGACGGAAAATTTTTCTTTTTCGGCCAGCTCTCTCCTGAGGAGGTGGCCAGGGAAGGGACAGGAAAGATTTATTTTGTAAGTACCTCCTCATTAAACCTTGAAAATCTTTTCTCTCAATGAAAAAAATAGTCTTTTTAAGCGCGGCAGTGATCTGTGGCCTTGCTGAAGTTACTGCCCAGATCGACACCCTGAACAGGGAAATGGTCTCCATGAGTGCAACCTATCAAAAACCCTATACTGTGGGTGGGGTGTATTACAAACAAAAGGACACAGTACCTTTTACTGGGGTTTTGTACGGAAAGTACCCCAACGGAAAGTACCTGTCTATACAGGAATATAAGAACGGGATCGGGAATGGTACCTGGGTGAATTATTACGAGAACGGCAACCTGAAGGAAATAGGAACCTACAGGGACAACCGTGTAGAAGGACCCATCCGGCAATACCATGAGAATGGAAAACTCAAGGCCGAGGGAATGTATGCCCACTGGAGACGGAAAGTAGGGCTGTGGAAATTCTACGATCTTCAGGGAAAACTGCTGAGAACAATAACTTATCCCTGATAGGCACCAAGCAGGTAGGATACTGATCTTTGTCATAGTTTACCCAACGGTCTCAGGTTAATTTTAAAGCATAATATTCCTATTTGCTTTATATATGAGACTTACATATGCTACAAGAACATTCGCTGTATCAGCGCTTGTTCTATTTGTGTCTGCTTTCACGGGAAGCGCGCAGGACCCTGTAATGTTGAAACCGGCAGCAGAGGACAAAGAAGAACCGGTCAAGGAGATCTTCTGGGAGATCAAGGCCTATAAGATCTTTGAGACCCTCCTGGATGTAAAGGCGATCGACAAGGATGGCAACAGGCACGACATCAGGGCTATACAGAATTCGGATGACGTCAATATTCTGGACGTAAAGGCCTTTATCCATGGGGAGCGCTTACCGGTGAAATTGATCATTAAGAACAACGAGCGGTATTATCCACTAAAGGCTATAGATTCGGAGGGAAATCTGATCGATATCAAAGCCATTACTACAGATGGAAAGATCCTGCCTGTAAAAGGGGTAAGCAAGACCGGGAACGTGGTCCATCTCAGAGCTATCGCCGAAGACCAGAGTTTTTATGATATCATCGCCATGTCACCCGATACGAAGTTCAATCACGTCAAAGGCATAAAGATGACAGATAGCCCCGTGGAGGCTATCATTAATGGGGTATCTATCTTTGCCCATGTGAAATCCATCAAATGATCAGAGGGTGGGAGTTCGGATGGTCTTATTTATATTATTTGACATAATATAAATTATAGAACAATTAGTATTATGTAAATACGGCGTATACAACGTATTTGATATAATTGCAGATATGAACTCCGCGAGAGCGGATCATATCGTTCGCGATTATGTCAAAGCCGTTTTACCGGAACACTTGTTTTACTTAAAAGTCATACTAGTTTTACTATATAAAATAAAAACATTCAAGAAGAAATGTGCAGTATTCACTAATACCTTTAAACTAATAAATCGCGATGAGTAAAATATGCTTTAACGTGCCCGTTGTTTTGTCTAAATAGCTTTGCCATTTGGACGTTTCACGCCCTAACACAAAGCCGAGGCCAATCGCTCTTTGTGTCTGCCACAAATTCACGCCCTAGCCAGCCAGCATTTCTTCACACCTTCTAATAACAAAAGAAATGAATTAACTTAGTCTATACTTTTTAAGCCTCTTCCTTTTTAAGAGATTTTTCTGTTGTGTAAATTGGAATAAAAATTGCAAAAATCCATAAAACACAACCAACAATAATTGCAATTTTCTCATCCCAAATTATAAAAGAAATTCCTTGTAATAATATCGTATAGATACTATATTTTAGCAATTCTTTAGGATAAATACGATTTGCAATATCCCAATTTTTTTTACTCTTAAGGGATGATTTAGTCCTATACCCATAAAAGAAGTTTATGTTCTTTGGGGGATAATACGTCAAAAGCAATGGCAATGCTATAATTAAAAGAGCCAAGAATATATTAGTGGCCAACAAAGCATGATAATCACTCAT
The DNA here is from genome assembly GCF_010671595.1 of Muriicola jejuensis. Taxonomy (GTDB): domain Bacteria; phylum Bacteroidota; class Bacteroidia; order Flavobacteriales; family Flavobacteriaceae; genus Muriicola; species Muriicola jejuensis. Next base: position 100,922 of record NZ_JAABOP010000004.1, read on the forward strand.
GACAAGAGAATTTAAGATTAAAATTTTTATGTTTCGGTATATAATATAAAATTATCGCTCCTAGCATTGAAAAGAAAAAACTAAAAAGACCGTGAAAAAAAATAATCAAAAAGTGAAAAGAGAAGCCCATTAATAAAAAAAGCAACCAATTCCATTTATTTGACCGAATAAAAATCCAACCAAAAAATAATATTTCTAAAAATAAAGCACCCCAAGTTAGAAGCATTACAACTAACTTCATAGCCAACAAATCCCTTACGGCAGATATAAAAGAAGTATTGACCCCAAAAATATTATGTGTTGCCCAGTAATAAACTGCCGTGCCATTTCTCCATTCTTCAACACCAAATTTAGCAATTGCTGAGTGAAAGTAAACAACACAAATTTGGATTGAAATCATTGCGTAAAATGACCATACAAGTAGTTTAACCTTGGGCCTTATGTTTTGGTTGTGTAACCGCCTATTATCCCGAAAATTACCTCCATTTTTGCGCATTACCCCTCCCCTTGCTCCTTCCCTAATGCATGAAACTACATCCTGAAGAAAAATGTGGTATCTTTAAGGGACTTTTTAGAAAACACAAAAATCAGTTGCCATGATACGAACACTCAACATCCTAAGATCGCTAACCTTAGTGCTTACCCTGTTTGCCTTCCTGACTGCCGGAACACTGACTTCCTGCAGGGATACCAAGAAAAAGGAAGAGACCGAACAGGCTGAGGCAGAACACCCTGAAGGAGAAGAACATCCTACAGAAGAAGCAGATGAACACCCAGCTGGTGAAGAACACCCCTCCGGTGACGAGCATCCAACCGGGGAAGAACATCCTACAAAAAAGGATAGCGTAGGGAACTAATCGTTTCTTTTAGTTGTCTGGATCTGCGCTTCTCTGGAAGGAGAAAAACGTTTTCGGAAAGGCGGGTGTATTTCCTATTTCCATGACCGGATAAGCCATAAAATTGATGGAACCGCCCGAAGGGCCAGGATCCAGCACCAGGTCGCGTCCCTTTGTAAACTCAACCCTGTTGGCCGGGTGACGGCCAAAGTAATAGGTAGCCAGGGCGGTATACTTATTGGCTTCGCTGATATCCACGGGCCACCATTTGCCTTCTGCATAGAATTCTGCCCAGCAATGGTACCCATCTATCCCTCCTTCATTTCTATCTGACGGAATACCGGCTCCAACCGCAAACCTGGCAGGGATGCCGGCCGAACGGGCCAGGGAAATAAACAAAGAGTGGAACTCCGTACAGTTGCCCGTTAAGGCATCACAGGCGTAATTTGCATCCCCCGTCCCATAGGTCCCCGCCTTGATGTATTTCATATTGTCAATAATATAATCGTATAAAGCCCGGGCCTTCATGATCTCACCCTCTGCTCCGCGCACCCCGATAATGGAATCGGCCAGCACCTGAAAACGATCCCCTACCGGCATCAGCAGACTGGGGTTCAGATAGTCGGCCACAAAAGAATCATCCTCATAGGGGTTCTTCTCCTTTCGCACCACGTTGTATTCCAGTACGATCTTCTCCCCGCTTTCCGCCGGTGTCAGGGCCATAAAAGCCACCTTGTTCCCGTATGTTGATTCCTTCGCGTACTGATACACTACAGGAGCGTTAATCTTAACATTACCAATGGTTTGCCATGTATCTGATTGTGGGATCGGGATCCAGATCTTTGCATTCTCTGTTATTTCAGGTAAGGTCACCTCATACCTGAATTGAAATCGGTCCTCCCCTTCTATGATCCCGAGCAGATCGTTGGATGCGGTTTCCAATGGGAGGCGATACCAGGTCTTATCCTTGCGTTGCTTCCAGGTATAAAAGGGTTTGCCATTGAGCTTGTGGAGGGTGGTCTCGGTGACCTGCATATTGCCCGGATCGCCTTCCAGAAAGAAATCCACGTCATAGACATCCCCACTTACATCGGCCAGATCCACACAGGCAAAATGCCGCCTGGGGCCTAAGTTGGACAAATATTCCGTATGTACCCTAACCAGTTGGAGGCGTAATTCCTCTTCCTCGGTCTGCAAATGAAAGTACCCTCCCCCCTCTTCTACTTTTTGGGCGATGTTGGCCTTAATGCCTTCCTCTATATCGGCCGTAACCACCAAAGGAACATCCATGGAGGCCAGATCGCTGTCCTTTTCTTTATTATCTGATTTGCATCCTATAGACAAGGTGAGTATCAGAAACATCAGGGCTTTGAAATAGTTCATGGGCTCGTGGAATTTTCGCACCTGTGAAAATACAATAAATCCACAGTTTCCCCAAGTGCTGATAAGCATCCCCTGAGAGGTCAGTTCATATCGTAATCAATCCTTTTTCGTGGGTTTAACCATTTCTTCGAGCATGGCACGTGCGTTCTCCCCTACCGGGCCAGCCGGATCCAGGGAAATTGCCTTGGAATAAAACTCCCGGGCTTTTTCGAGGTTCCCGGACTTCCAGTTGGCTTCCGCCAGGCTGTCCCAGGCATTGGCAGATTCCGGGAAAAGTGTAGTATTAAGCTGGAAGACATAAATAGCTTCCTGGAAAGATTCCTGCCCCAACAGGTTATAGCCTGCCTGGTTAAACTCCCTTTCAAAATCAAAAAAGGCATACACAGGATCTTTGAGCATTCTCTGAGCTTCAGGCAAGATCTTCTCGGCCTGTCCGCTGGTAAATAATTCAGTAAAGTATCCCATAGGATCTGTAATAAAAGTATCCCCTTTGAAGGAAAGCACGGCTTCCAGGGCCGGGTCCTGGTTAGTACGGTACTGCTCAAAGGTGAGTCCGGTGGCGATCTGGGGATACAGGGCCGGTTTGTTCTCCCACTGGGGTTTGTCCTGCCACCAGGCAAAAGACAGATATGCCTTCAGCTGGGTATTGGGAAGTATCACCGGTTGGTTATCCCCATAGAAGTTGATATTTTCAGCGGTTGGCTCCCCCACGAAGATAGCATTGGTGTAGTTGTGCAGTTCATTGACCAGGTTCTGGCAGGCCGAGAAGGTCCGCCTACCAAGGATCACAAAGAATTTGCCGGGCTGGTTGATCTTTTTGTTGGCGATCACCCCGGTGACCACAGGTTTGTTCTTGTAATTGTTCCCTCCTCCGTTAAGCCTTACATCCAGGATCATCTTATCCACTTCATTCCGATCGATAAAGTCGAACACCTCCTTGTAAAACTCGGGTATGGACTGGAGGGAATCATCCTGTATCTGGCTTTGGCGTACATAGACAGCTTTTTGTTCAGGCAGGTATTCGTAATAATAGATTTTGTCGAGGTTCTTAAGATAGAGAGGGGTGGCACTCTGATCGCGTGATTCGAGCCAGTCACCATCCGGAACGACCATGCCGTATTGCCGTGGAAAGCGCTTCATGGGGACTGCCCTGATCTCCTGTTTAATTTGTTTTCCATCTTTTTCAATGGTGACCTTTACGGTGGTGTTCATTTCTTTAAGGACTCCCTGGGCGTGCAGGAATTCAGGAAAGGTCAGGTAATGTATGCCGTAGGCCTTTACAAACTGGTCATTTTCAGCCGGGACCACGGGCCGCATTCGTTTCAAAACTTCCTCTATGGGCATATCCTCTATGGCGAGTAGGCGGGTGCCAAGTGCCCCGGCATAGTCCTTATGGACCCCCTGCAGGTAGACGCCGTCATCAAAATGATACAGGACAATTGGTAGCTGATGGATGGGGATCACATTCTCCCAGTATCCCAGTACCGTATGTCCGTATTCGAAGGAAGCCACCAGCCTGGTCAGACCCACCAACACTTCGTGATCTTCCAAATCAGGTATGGCTTCATAGAGGGCGGTTACTTCCTTGTCAAAATCGGCAGCAGTGGTCTTTTTAAACAGGAATGGATACGCTTCGTGCACGGTCTTTTGAAGGAACAAAAGGTCTTCCCTGTACTGCTCTGTCGTTATGCCCATTTGGGCAAATGAACCGAAGGCAGGGAGTAATAAAGCAAATACGAAAATGAGGTTCTTAAAAGAAACGGCAGGGATCTTCATCTGATCAATTCTTTAGGTTGTCTTAATCAATAAGATACAGGATCCTGCAAATTGTTACAGTTCAGCGCATCTAAATGTCCGTCCTTTTCTCTATCCGAACCCGGATCGACTTGCTGATGGGCGTGCGGCTCTTCTCGGCAAAGTGGTTATGAGGGACGAGTGGGTTGGTCTCAGGAAAATACGCGGCCAGGTTGCGAGAAGGAATGTCATAGGGCACGACTTTAAACTTGTAGGCCTTCCTGAGTATCCCGTCATATTCACTGGTCAGATCCACCACGTCCTCTTTTTTCAAACCGATCTCCTGCATGTCCCCCGGATTCATGAACAGGACCCTGCGCTCGTTGTAGATCCCGCGGTAACGGTCGTCCATCCCATAGACCGTGGTGTTGAACTGGTCGTGGGAACGGACGGTCATCAACATGAATTCATCCATTGCCAGGTGATGGTCCGGCAGGGGGTTAACCGTGATCTTTGCCCTGCCATTGGGTAATTTGCTGAAATCCCTTTCCCGGGCGTTGTTGGGGAGGTAGTATCCTGTACCCTTGGCCCTCTCCGAGGTTTTTTCGAACCCCTTGGCCACCAGGTCTATCTTTTCCCGTACCAGGCCGTAATCCTCTCCCATGGCTTTCCAATTGACTGGATGTCCTTCTCTAAAATAGGCATTGGCGATTCCCGCCACGATCTCGATCTCGCTTTTCAAAGAAGCGGAAGCCGGTTTCAGGACCCCTTTGGAGGCCCTCACCCTTCCCATGCTGTTCTCCGTGGTCACCTCCCGTTCTACCCCGTCCCTGACATCCTTTTCCGATCTGCCAAGTGTAGGCAGTATGAGGGCGGTTTTCCCGGTCACCAGATGGGTGCGGTTGAGTTTGGTGCTGACCTGCACCGTGAGTTCACAGTTCCTGATCGCTTCGGCCGTATAATCCGTATCCGACGCTGCCATAAGGAAGTTCCCGCCCAGGCACATAAAGACCTTAGCCTTTCCGTCATGCATGGCTTGCATAGCGCCGACGACATCCACTCCGGAATGGGCCGGAGGGGTAAAGCCAAGGTGTTTCTCTATCCGCTCATTCAACCCTTTATTCACATAATGCATGATCCCCACACTCCGGTCACCCTGCACGTTGCTGTGTCCGCGAACCGGACAGGTACCGCTGTTCGGTTTTCCAATAGCCCCTTTTAACAGCAGGAGGTTCACGTATTCTTTTATAGTGGCTACTGAATTCTTGTGTTGTGTAAGCCCCATGGCCCAGCATACGATGATCTTTTCTGCCCCGGCCAGATAGCTTACCACCTCGTCTATGGCCTCTTCTCCTACTCCGGTCTGCCCGATGAGTTCAGCCAGATCATACCGGTCCAGATCTTCCATCAACTCTGCGTACCCGTCTGTGTAATCGCGGATAAAGTCGTGGTCAAAGACATCACCGGTCTCTTTATCCAGGGCGGCCAGTTTTTTCATAATCGCCTTTACCAGCGGTATGTCCTGATTGATCATTACCGGCAGGTGCACATCGGCGAGTTGCGTGCCTCCACCCAGCATACCCTTGACCGACTGGGGATTCCTGAAATTGACGAGTCCGCTTTCAAGCAGGGGGTTGATGCTGACGATCTTTCCTCCGTGGGCCTTGCATTTTTCCAGGGCACTTAACATGCGGGGGTGATTGGTACCTGGGTTCTGTCCGGCGATAAGGATCACCTCGGCCTCATACAGGTCCTCCAGTTTTACAGAACCTTTCCCAATACCCAGTGTCTCGGAAAGGGCTACACCGCTCGACTCGTGACACATATTGGAACAGTCCGGCAAATTATTGGTTCCCAGAGCCCTTGCGAACATCCCGTACAGGAAAGCGGCCTCATTACTAGACCTCCCTGAGGTATAAAAAATGGCTTCATCCGGATGTCGGAGACTCATCAGATATTCCGCGATCAGATCGTAAGACTCTTCCCAGGTAACAGGCTCGTAATGGATACTGTTCTCGCGGAGTATCAACGGTTCTGTCAACCTTCCAAAGGCGTTGATCTGGTAATCCGTAAACCGGGACAATTCCTCCACGGAATATTTCCTGAAGAAATCGGCCCCAATATGGGAAGTAGTGGCCTCATCGGCCAGGGCCTTGGCCCCGTTCTCGCAGTATTCTGCTATGGGGGAAGGGTGTTCGGGATCGGGCCAGGCACAGCTGGGACAATCGAAACCATTTTTTTGGTTCATTTTAAAAAGAGCTGGTATGGATCGTAATACGCCCATTTCTTTAAAGCTGTGCTTTAAGGCCTGATACACACCCTGCGTACCCGCTGCAATGCGCACCGGTTCGCCTATCTTCAGCTCTGAAAATTCATCGGGCCCCCGGTGGGACACATTTCTCATGTTGGGTGTTTCCTGCTTTGACATTTACCGGATTTAGGTGAGACCTTCTTTTTGTAATTTGGGATTCGGATAATTATCGGACTGGTCCTCCAGGCGATGGTCGAGGCAAACAAAATCCTTTTCCAGTAAAAGATGAAGTGAAGACCGGTCACCGATGCGCTCCACCTCTTCGAAGCCAACGGTGTCGTTTTCCGCCCACCCTTCCAGCAGTCGATCACACACGTACAGGGTAATGGAATTATCTGCATAGCCTGCACTCATTCCGGAGGTGGGAGATTTTTTTACCGCATAGGTAAAGGAGTTCGACTTAAAATGGGTCTCTTCCCGATATTCACCTGAGTTACAGAGCGCTTCTACCTCTGATTTTGTGAGTCGGAAGCGGATGGAATCCCCTTTTATCCTGATCTTCATGACCGTACACTTTTAGTTTCATCCCAATTAGGGAGTATCCTAATTTACAACAAGTCTGGAAAACGTTTATTTTTATTTGCACCCCACTACTTCAAAAGAAGTATCTTGGCGCCGATGAAACGGATCAGCTTAAGCAGGTGCATCTCCCTCCTCTTCCTGGGGCTGGGATTTTGCCCCTACGCTTCTGCACAGGAATATCTAGACCTGGCCTCGTTTTCATACACCACTTCCTTCAATAGCAATGTGCTGGATGAAGACAGGGATACCTCCATTCAGGAATGGAGCCTGAATGTAGACCTCCCTTTAGTCCTCGATGAGGAAACAGCCCTAATTTTCGGTCTGGGAAGCAACAAGATCGATGTAGAGCTCATTCCCTCCCCCCAACCTGCGACGGAGCTTTATTCCATTAATTTAAGGCTGGGGATCAACCGGGTTTTCTCCGAGAAATGGACAGGCACCTTTCTCCTTATCCCCAAGGTGGCCTCCGATTTCACCAGTGGATTCCGTAAGGGAAACCAGATAGGGGCTGTCGCCCTGCTGTCCTTCAAAAAGCATGAGCGATTGAAATATTCCTACGGGTTTTACGTAAACAAAGAGGAGTTCGGCCTGCTGCTCGTACCCATTCTGGGGGTGTATTACAAAAGTCCGAACAACCGGTTTGAAGCCGATGTCTTTGCACCGGCACGGATCGACCTAAATTTTGGGCTTGGCCAACGCACCTCCGCAGGCCTCCGTTTTGACGGACTAGGTTCCTCCTTCAGCATACAGAACCCTGGATTCCAGGATCACTATGTGACCCGGGTTTCCAATGACTTGTACACCTACGCACAACTTGCCGTTACCCGGAATATTCTGCTGAGGGCGAAACTGGGATATGCTTTCTTTCGTAATTTTAAGGTGTATGAAAACGATGATAAGATAGGCCTGTCCCTGGTCGGGATCTTCTTTGGAGACAATAGGGAGATCCTCAACCAGGATATACGTGACAGTTTCCAGTTCAAGATGGAAATGGTTTACCGTTTTCATTTTAAGTCGAACAAACAGCAACCATAATCCATATCTATGAAAAATCTCATTCGAGCCATTCTCGCCGGTTACGGGGCTAAGAAGATCGGCGGTGGCCGCTGTGGCTGTATCGGTACGATCTTCGTTTTCCTCATCCTCTACTGGCTGCTGGGATATGTCTTCCAGGTATTCTGAGAGATAATCTGCCGGAAAGCCCTACTTTTGGCGGATGAAAATCCAAAGGAAGTCCCAACTGGAATTCGTGGGGCTCATGGCAGCCCTGATGTCCATTGCTGCCCTGGCACTGGATGCCTTATTGCCCGCTCTCGATATCATAGGGCAGGATATAGGAACGACAAGTCTTGCCCAGAACCAGTTGCTCATTACTCTGTTTTTCCTCGGACTTGGTGTGGGACCTCTGCTCTTTGGTCCCGTTTCGGACAGTGTGGGAAGGAAACCCGTGGTGTATGTAGGATTCGGACTCTTTGTCTTTGCGAGTTTTCTCTGTGTGTTCTCAGAAAATTTTGAGACCATGATCGCAGGGAGGATCCTCCAGGGAATTGCCTTATCCGCCCCAAGGACGATCAGCGTGGCCATGATACGCGACCGCTACAGTGGCGACCAGATGGCCAGGATCCTGTCTTTTGTGGTCGTGGTATTCATCCTTGTCCCCATCGTGGCCCCTACCTTAGGTAAATGGATCCTCGATTTAATGGGTTGGGAAGCAATTTTCCATGTCCAGGTCATTTTTGGGATCCTGGTGGCCATCTGGTTCTGGAAGCGGCAGCCTGAGACCCTGGTCCCGGAGAAGCGAAACTCCTTTCGATTTAATGTCTTCATTAAAGGATATAAGGAATTGCTGAATTACCGTCAGACCATGGTCTTTACCTTTATCTGGGGGTTCATCACAGGTTCATTCCTGGTTTACCTGAGCACGGCACAACAGGTGTTTGAAAACCAGTATCTCATGAAGGAGTCCTTTCCCTACATCTTCGCCTGTCTAGCCATCACTATTGGCACGGCTACCCTCCTCAATGGCACTCTCGTACTCCGATTCGGGATGCTACGCCTGGTAACGGTTGCCCTAGGGTTCTACATCCTTGTACCCCTGCTCTATCTCCTGCTTTTCTTTGGGGGCACTAATCCGGTCTGGTGGGTGGCACTAGGTTTTTTTGGCATGCAGTTCTTTGCGGTCGGTTTTGTATTCGGAAACCTCAGGGCCCTGGCCATGGAGCCTGTGGGCCATATTGCCGGGATTGGGTCGGCCATCACCGGATGCATAGCTACGGTCATGGCGGTGCCTATCAGTGCTTTTATAGGCAGTTTTGTCAAGGACTCCATCCAACCCATTTTTTTGGGTTTTCTGGTTTGCGGGACCATCGCCTATCTCCTACTGGGATATTTCCATCTCTCCAAAAGATTTGGAACATAGAGAAATTGGACCCCTTCTTTTGAAACAATCTTAACAGGATTCTTATCTTTGACTCCTAATGAAGTTGGAATGCTGATCTGGGTTGCATTTATCTCCCTAATTGTAGTCTTTTTAGCCATGGACCTCGGCGTTTTCAACAAGAGGGACCATGTCATTCGCAGTAAGGAAGCAAGCCTTTGGACCGCCCTCTGGGTAACTGTGGCCCTTAGCTTCAGTGGTGTTATCTACTGGTTGTTCTCCGAGGGTCTGATGGCAAATCCTACGGGGATGACCCCTAACAAAGCCGTACTGAACTATATCACCGGGTATCTCATAGAACTCTCACTGAGCATCGACAACGTCTTCGTGATCGCGGTCATCTTTTCGGCCTTTTCTATCCCGCCCATGTATCAGCATCGGGTCCTTTTCTGGGGGATCCTGGGGGCTATCATCTTCAGGGCATTGATGATCATCTTCGGGGTTGCTCTGATCAACCAGTTTGATTGGGCCATTTATGTCTTCGGAGTATTCCTGCTTTACACTGCCTTTAAAATGCTCAAGTCGGATTCCATTAAATTCGATCCTAAGCGTTCTCTGGTCTTCAAATACCTCAGAAAGATCTATCCCCTGACGAACCATATGAACGGTCGGCATTTCTTTATAAAGAGAATGGGGATTAAGGCCGCTACACCCCTCTTCGTGGCCCTGATCGTTATCGAATTGACGGATATCCTATTTGCCCTTGACAGTATTCCGGCCATTCTTGCTATTACTGCCGATCCTTTTATCGTTTTCAGCTCCAACATCATGGCCATCCTGGGTTTGAGGTCCATGTATTTTCTGGTTTCCAGGATGCTGTCCAAATTCCGTTTCATCAATTACAGCCTGGTGGTCATTCTGGGTTTTGTGGGTTTGAAAATGCTTGGCTCGGAATTCGTGCATGTAGAGGAATGGATATCCCTGCTGGTGATCGTAGTCTCCCTGGCATCCGGAATTATTACTTCCCTCTTAATTCCCGAAAAAATCAATACGGATCCACAGAGCCTGGACTAACCGTGTACACGGGCCTTGCCGATATACGTCAGGACCTCTCTTTCCAATCGAAGCATTTTTTGGAACTGGGTTTCGCACGAATCAAAATGTTGCTGCGCGCTTTCGCTGGATTCCCGGAAAGAATTTATCAGGGATGCATTTTCTTTCACGAGCCGATTTAAAGCGGTCCTTATCCTTTCCATTTGTTCATGGAGGATCTCAGTTTTCGGAACACATTGGTAGGAATTCAACTGTCGGGATAGTGCCATAAGATCCCGTTGCTGCCTTTCAAGGTAGTGCAGATGTAGTCTTGAAGGGTTTTCTCTGCCCTTTTTATAGGTGGTATCCGGGGCATTCATGACTTTTAGGACAAGTTAGATGACTCTACCCTATAAGATACGAAATTTTAACGGATTCGACACCTGCCGAAAAAGGAATTTTGGCGAAGAAAGGACTAGGACGCGCAGGAATCGGTTATTTCAGTTTCGATTCAATGATTTTCATGGCGTCACCAACGGTTTGCATCTCGTCCATGTCCTCGTTCTCCAGGGTGATATCAAAGGCGTCCTCCACATCCAGTACGATGTCCACGAGATTGGCTGAGTTTATGTTCAGCTCATTGATAAGGTGGCTTTCTGGTTTTATGGCTTCCAACCTGCTGTCCTCGGGAAGGTACGGCTTGATGATCTCTTGTAATTTTGTGTATCGCTCTTCTTTGGTCATGGTTCAGGGTTTGTATTCCTTAAAAATAATACAAGCATTCACATCCCCAAAACCAAAACTGGCCTTAGCGATCACTTTAGGAGCGTATTTCAGGGTCTCCTGTGGAATTTTTGTGCGGTGTATCTGCTGTAGGATATCGGGGTGTATGTCCTCACAATTGACATTTCCGAATACCATGCCTTCTGCAAATTGAAGGACGGTACCCACACATTCAATGGAACCTGCAGCTGCCAGGCAATGACCTACCGTGCTCTTAAAAGAATTTATATATGGAAAATCTCCTCCCTGGAGACCCAGGGCTTTACACCAGTTATCGATCTCCACAGGATCCTTAGCAGTGGCCGTCAAATGGCCATTGATACTGTCGATTTCCCCGGCTGCAATCCCACTGTGGTCCAGGGCTTCCCTGATACAGCGCTGCACTGCGATATCATTGGGTGCCGTCATGGTGCCTCCACTGCGCTGACCTCCGCAATTCACCGCACCTCCGAGGACCTCCGCATAAATGTGGGCCTTGCGTTCCTGGGCGCTCTCCAGGCTTTCCAGTACAAGGGCTCCTGCCCCGCTCCCCGGAACAAATCCCGCAGCGCTTTGGCTCATAGGTCGACTCCCTCGTTCGGGATCCTCATTAAAATTTCGGGGAAGGATTCTCATGGCGTCAAATCCTCCCCAGACGTATGGGCCGCTATCACTGCAACTCCCTGCCAGCATTCTTCTGGCCTTTCCGGAAGCGATTCGCTCATAAGCCATAAGTACACCCTCGGTCCCTGTAGTGCAAGCCGAGGAATTGGTGGTCACCTGATTCCCGAGCCCCAGTTTACCCCCCAGAAAAGCGCTAATGCCGCTGGCCATGGTCTGAATGACGGTAGTACTGCCCAGTCGCCTTGTATTCCCTTCGTCCACCAGGTGTATGGCCTCTCTGAACTTGTCTACCCCCAGGATCCCGGTACCAAAAATGATCCCGCTTTCCCAGTCGGTTTCTTCCGCCGAGGTCGCCTCCAATCCGGCATCCCTCCAGGCGTCCATCCCGGAGATCACCCCATAGACCAAGCCGCTTGAATTGAGTCCCCTTTGCTCTAAAGACGTGAAGTAATTATTTAAATAATTTGTTTCAACCGTTGGTTTGCCAGCAATTTGACAACCAAAATTTAATTTCTTAAGTTCTGATTGAAATGCGATGCCGCTCTTACCTTCCCTCAGGGAACGGGTAAAGGACCTCAGGTCAACTCCATTCGGAGCACATACGCCCAAGCCTGTAATGACCACACGCTTACTCATCGGATCCTGTTTTAAGCATCCCCGCGATCAGCCCCTTACAAATCAATTCGTCCTTCTCATTGAACATGGCAACCTTGCACTTTAATTTATTAAACCGAAAATAGACCTTTTCGGAATGCACCCTGACCCTTTCACCGGGAAAGACGGGTTTAAGGAATTCCATTTCCGTACTCGTCAGGGCGACCATCATTTTTTTCATGGTATGGGGGTCTCCATCTCTGCAAAGGAAGAGTCCGAGACACACCAGTCCGATCTGCGCGCAGCATTCTGTGAGGATAACACCCGGTGTTACCGGGTTCTCCTTAAAGTGGCCCTGATAGAACGGGAGATCCTTCTTAAAAACATAGGTGCCTTCACACCCCTCTTCGTCCATGCTCAGGATTTTATCCACGAAGAGGAAGGGATATGCATAGGGCAGCGCCTTCACTATTTCAGCGTATGAACTCATCTCAGGCTCTCCCCCCCATCGGCTTTAACAATACTCCCATTGATCCAATGCGCCTCTTCCCTGCAAAGCAAGGACACTACGTTAGCCACGTCTTCGGGGGTGGTGATCCTCCCGGACGGGTTTCTTTTGCGGGCCATTTCTTTGATCTTCTCGCTGTTGGGGATCATTCCAAAGGAGGTGGTTTCGGTCACCCCGGCCTGAATGCAGTTGGCTCTGATGCCCAGGGGGGCAAACTCAAGGGCTATGCTTCTGGTAAGGGCCTCAAGGGCCACCTTGGCCACAGAGACAGCAGCATATCCGGGCATGGCCCTGGTATTCCCTTCACTGGTAAAGGAGATCACCCGCATATCTTCATGTATAATCTTTTCGGAGACCAGGTTTTGTACCCATTCATAGAGGCTGAGGGCCATGGCTTTGAAAGTGATCTCAATATCTTCTGCACTCAATGCCTCCTGATCATTACTAACCATGGGTTTTAAGCTCCCTTTGGCAATACTGTGGACTAGCACCTTCACCTTGTCTCCCTCCTTAAAATTGGATTTGAGCTGTGCCAGAATTTCCTTTCTTTTTTCGGGATTGACCGCATCTGCATTGAAGGAACAGAAGGCGGGGGCTTTTTTTTCGACTTCCAGAAATCCCTTCTGGATCTCTTCGAGGTCCGCCCTTCTGTCGCGGTGCACGATACAAAGAGCGTATCCCTCTTCCGAGAGTCTCCGGGCTGTGGCAAGGCCTAAACCCCGGCTTCCTCCCAGAATAATAGCCCAGTTTCTTCCTTTAAAATGGCTCATATCCGCCTAATTGATTTACGGTCACAGTAAAGGTAGCACATATCTTCCTTTGTAAGGGTCACCATTGGATCAACACCCTCTGGGCGGAAAAACCAGGACCAAAACTCAGGATGAGTCCCTGCTCTCCTTTTGCAATATTTTTATCCATAAAGCGGTCCAACACATAGAGCACTGTGGCACTGCTCATATTTCCATAAAGCCTCAGGGTCTCACGGGTATCGTCTATATTCTTGCCCAGGGATCCGAAAAGGGATTCCACGGTCTCCACGATCTTCCTTCCCCCGGGATGAAAGACGAGGTGATCCACCTCAGTAATGGAGGTATCGTGTTTCCGCAGAAAGGGATGAATGATTTCAGGAAAGTGCTCGGTAATAGCTGTGGGCACTGAGGGATCCAGGATCATTTTTAACCCTGTATTCACCACGTCGAACCCCATGAGATGGGTGGCCTCATAGAAATGGTACATCTCTTCCCCTCGAATCACAGGCCCTGAGGCCTCTTCTTCGGAAGAAAGGAGGATACAGGCTGCCCCATCGCCAAAGATGGCTGCGCTTACCATATTTGCCATATTGAAATCATCCAGTTGAAAAGTGGCGGTCGGGCTCTCCACCGCAACCACGGCTGCCCTTTTATCGGGGTTGGATCTCAGAAACTGAGTGGCATAGATCATCCCGGAAACCCCGGCAGCACACCCCATTTCCGTTACAGGCAAACGGACCACATCCTGTTTCAACCCCAAATCGTTGATCAAATAGGCGTCTAAAGAAGGGATCATGATACCCGTGCAACTCACGGTGATGATATAATCCAGGCTTTTCGCCTCCCACCCTTGTTTATCGAGGGCTTTTTGCAATACGGCCTTCCCGAGTTTTTTTACCTCTCTGGCATAGATGTCGTTCTTATCTGAAAATGAAGTGGCCGTAAAGACCTCTTCAATATTCATGATCCCATACCGGCGGTCTACTCCTGCTGCTTCAAAGATCTTCAGTACTTTTCTTCTATACCTTTCTTCCTGTCCCGACAGCCACAATTCTACAAAAGGAAGGATCTCCTTCGTATCCCGATGATAGGGCGGTAATTCCTTGGCTACAGTTGTTATATGGATGTTGTTCATAGCAATGGTGGATTAATGTGGCTAAAGCACCACTCATATCTGAAGGCCCACCTCCACTGTATGTGATGCGTCATTCCCGGAAGATCACGGGATAGGGCGAGCAATTCTTTTTTCGTAAAGCCTTTTTTGATTGAGGTAAGACCATCCTGTCTGGCGATATCCGTCCTCATAAAAACATAGGAAAACATCCTAAACAAGACATGGGCTATCCTGTTTCGGTCCAGGTCGTTGATCACTGCGCCTGTTCGCGCCAGGACGGAAAACTTTCTGATCAATTGTGTGATCTCTTCCTCCCTGAAATGGTGAAGCGTAAGAGTGCAAAGAAGAAAATCACAACCGTCCTTTTCCGGGGAGAGGTTGAACACATCTTCCTGAACAAAAGTGGTGTTTTTCAGATCGGCATTCTTCTTCCTGGCCAGGGCTATAGACTCCCCGTTAAGGTCTATCCCCTTCAGGTTAGCCTTTACACCGGCCTTATTACAGAACAATGCCACTTCCCTGAGCAAGGATCCGTCTCCACATCCCACATCAAGGATCTCGTATTCCTTTAAAGGATCTTTATCCATTAGCCTTTTAAGGGCTTTTAAGGTGATCCTGTTCCCGCCCAACATATTATTGGCTGTATTGATGTCCTCCAGGATGGCTTTGATCTGATCCCGATTCAAATGGAGGTCATCCATTAGTTCTGCTTCCGTACTGCGCTTTTTATACCTGATCATATGGCTACCGGTTTTCCATGGGTTCTGCTGATGATCCTTTTCAGGGTACCCGGCGATCGGGATGCTATATTGAACAGAATGCCGGTGGCAGCGGAAGAGAGCAGAAGCCTCTGCAGGTACTGCCCGGCGCGGATACGCTGACCAAAGGTCTTATTCCACAGGCGACTATAATCTTTTTCCAGCCTTTTCCGGTCCGGCTTTTCTGCCCTCAATTGTCTGTTCAACAATTCCGAAGCGATCTTCGCACTGTGTATGGCCATTGCCATGCCATTCCCGCAAAGCGGATGAATGAGCCCTGCCGTATCCCCGCACATGATAATGTGCCCTTCCACAGGTTTTTTAGATGCAAAGGAGACCTGTGCGATAGTCAGGGGCCGATCGAATAGGATCTGAGACTCCTGCAGGAATTGGGCAAGTCGTGGATTTTTTGCCACAATGCTGTTGTTGAATTGATCGATGTCGCGAATTTTCTGGAAGCGGTCATAGGACACCAGATAACAGAAATTGACGGCCTTCGACTCTGTCATGGAGAGTCCGGCATAACCTCCCTCAAAACTATGAAGCCCTACCAGGTTCGGTGGGAAACCGGGATAGTGGTAATGCGCTTTAACTGCCAGCCAGGGTGACTTTGCATCCATGAAGGGGCGAGCCAGGTAGCGATCTATGCCCGACCTTTTTCCGTATGCCCCAAGCACATAAGGTGCGGAATACAATTCGCCTGTATGGGTTCCCACCGTAAATAGGTCTTTGTCAAAATCCACCGAAGTCACAGTACAGAATGAGAATTCCACTCCTGCAGAGAATGCCCGGAGATAGAGTGTGTGATCCAGCGTAAACCTGCTGATCCCTATAGCTCCCAGGGGCAATTCAATTTTCAGGGTGTGATCCTTTGGCGTGCTGAATTCGAGGGTGTCAATCTCGACCTCAGACGGGAGATCTATATCCAGAGAAGATAAGTAAGGCAAAACCTCTTTGGAGAGGTACTCTCCGCAAACCTTGTGATGTGGGTAACTTTCTTTTTCGAGCACGAGAACACTATGTCCCTCCTTCCTCAAATGAATGGAAGCCGTAAGGCCGGCCAGTCCTCCCCCGATACAAATCACGTCATACATAGCAATCGGTGAAAGATACAGAAAGCACCAATAAAAAACCCGACAAAATTGCCGGGTTTATCAAAGTGACTGGATATTCCTATCCTTTGGTTTTTTGTATAGCCTCCTGTTTGAGTTCCTCACTGGCGATGATCCCCAGTTCAACCCTCCTGTTCTTGGCTTTGCCTTCAGCGGTTGCGTTATCGGCAATCGGCTGTGTTTCTCCATACCACTTGGTGGTAAATCGGCTGGCATCAATGCCCTGGCGGACCAGGTAATTGGTCACGGACTCAGCCCTGAGTTTGGAGAGTCCCATATTGTATTCGTCGCTCCCTGCACTGTCGGTGTGACCTTCCACGAGGATCACGGTCTTTGGATATTCCTTAAAAATCCCGGCGAGTTTATCCAGGGTCTCAACTGAGGTTCCTTTGATATCGGATTTGTTGGTGTCAAAATACACCCCGGCACCCTGACTAAAAGTGACGTTGATCCCTTCACCCACACGGGTGACCTCTGCTCCGGGGATCTCTTCCTGTATCCTTTCCGCCTGGCGATCCATACGGTTCCCAATGTAACCTCCGGCAGCACCTCCTACGACGCCTCCTATGATCGCACCGAGGACGGTGTTCCCTTTCCCTACGTTGTTACCGATCACGCCGCCGATCACAGCACCCCCTGTGGCACCTATGACGGCACCCTTCTGGGTGTTATTGGCATTTTTAACGGTATTACATCCCAGCATCAGGCTGAAGATGATCAATAAAGCTCCTGTTCTTCTTATCATGGTATCCCTTTTTATTGTTTAGTGAATTCGTACACCAGCGTTACGGGCTTGGCGTCTACGGTGACATTTGATTTTAGCGTCATTTCAGATTCAGTCAGACGGGCGATGTTGAGTCGGTACCCGAGGCCACCTGAAACGTCATTCCTTTTTTCGTCAATGAATTTAAATTGCAGCTGATTCGTATAATTTGCGGGATTGCTCACCACAGACCAACGGATATAGCGGTCCCCTCCCTGACAGAGACTCCCCTGCTGTATGGTATAGCGACCAGTGCTGTTGTTGTCCCGGAAAAACCAGTTACTCCCTTCAAAACAAATGGCATCCGCATCATTGAACAAGACCGATTTAAACATTCCCTGGTTATTTTCATATCGCACATCATTCAGGATCCAGGTGCCGCTCAGCATATTTCGTTGATCCCTTACCTCCTTAGAGACCCCGCACGAAGCCAGGAATATCCCGAATAAGATCAAAATCAAACTTTTCTTTAACATATAAGTGTATTTAGTATTCGTTCTTATATACGCATAAACCATCTATATAGTTTACTGGCCGTGCATTTTAATTAGAAAAAGAGGATTACTTGATAAATGGAAATTCGATTTGCTTCAATAGGCCAGTAATTGCCTTATTTCTTTGAGGATCCTGCCTTTGGGCAGATACATCTCCTCCAGAGGTCTGGCAAAGGGCACAGGAGTCTCCAGGCTTCCGATTCTTTTGACAGGGGCATCGAGATATTCAAAGCATTCCTCCATGACCGAAGCAGCAATATCGCTGGCTATTCCGCCAAAGAGGGTATCTTCCTGGATGACCATGCATTTTCCCGTACGCCTGACAGACGAGAAAATCGCAGGAAGGTCCAGGGGCTGTAGCGTTCTGAGGTCGATCAGGTCTGCCTTGATGTCCGGGTTCGCCTTCAAAATCTCCAGTGCCCAGTGCACTCCGGCACCGTATGTGACCAGGGTAATATCCTCCCCTTCCCGCAGGAGGTTTGCCTTGCCGAATGGGAGGGTGTAATAGGAATCGGGCACTTCCTGATATACACTGCGATAAAGGGCCTTGTGCTCAAAAAACAATACGGGATTGGGATCATTTATGGCCGTGGCCATGAGCCCTTTCGCGTCATAAGGAAAAGCGGGATAGGCGATCTTGAGCCCGGGGGTTTTGGTAAACCAGGCCTCATTGGTCTGGGAATGGAATGGCCCCGCCCCTACTCCTGCGCCACAGGGCATCCTGATGACCACATCGGCAGGTTCGTTCCAGCGGTAATGCACCTTGGCCAGGTAGTTCACGATAGGGTTGAAACCACTGCTTACAAAATCCGCGAACTGCATCTCCATAACGGCCTTCATCCCGTTTATGGATAGTCCCATGGCCGCTGAAACCACCGCAGATTCACAGATAGGGGTATTTCTGACCCTTTCCCTTCCAAAGGCCTCCACGAATCCTTCCGTAACCTTAAATACACCTCCGTATTCCGCTATATCCTGTCCGAGAATGACGAGATTGGGATGCTGCTCCATGGATTGACGCAGGCCGGCCGAAATAGCATCGACCAAACGAATATTCGTTTGTTTATCAGATGGTATAATATCTTGATATACAAATTCTTTATATACATCACTTATTTCAACACTTTCAGATGATTTTATCGCTTCCTCCTCGAAGGCGAGTTGCAGATTTTCATCGATTTCATGTATGAATTCCTTCTTTATGTCGACCTCTATTTCCTCCGTAAGGATCCCTTCTTCTTTAAGATAGACCGCATAATTTTCAATGGGGTCCCTGGCTGCCCATTCGTCCAGCAATGGCTGGGGCACGTATTTGGTGCCACTGGCTTCCTCATGCCCACGCATGCGGAAGGTCTTGAACTCCAGCAGGACCGGCCTGGGTCTTTGGCGCAGGCTCCGGCTGAGGGCCATCACGCGGGTATATACCTCCAGGATATTGTTCCCGTCTATGATATAGGATTCCATCCCATATCCCTTCCCTTTGTCTGCGATGTGTTTGCATTTAAATTGCTCGCTCACCGGTGTGGATAGGCCGTATCCGTTGTTCTCCACACAGAAAAGAACAGGGAGGTTCCAGACAGCGGCAATATTCAGGGCTTCGTGAAAATCTCCCTCGCTGGTAGCCCCTTCTCCTGTGAATACAGCGGTCACTCTTTTGTTGTTTTTAAGAAGGTCTGCCAGGGCAATGCCATCGGCCACCCCGAGCTGTGGGCCGAGATGGGAGATCATCCCTATGATCTTATACTCCTGTGTGCCGAAGTGAAAACTGCGATCCCTCCCCTTGGTAAATCCGCTTTTCTTGCCCTGCCATTGAGAGAAAAGTCGGTTCAGGGGCACCTTCCTTGTGGTAAAAATACCCAGATTCCTGTGCATCGGAAGAACGTACTCCTCAGGGTCAAGGCACAGGGCAACTCCTGCCGAGATGGCCTCCTGTCCTATCCCGCTGAACCATTTGGAGATCTTCCCCTGCCGTAACAGGATCAGCATTTTTTCTTCGATCATCCTGGGTTTAAGCATAGCCTTGTAGAGCTCCAGGAGCTTTTCTGAAGAGAGGCCATGATGTTTGAATTGCATGATATTCGATCTAGGGTAGGTCCGGATTAATGGCGTAAATGTAGCAAAATTGACAAGAAGAACACCAAGGGCCTGAAGATCATTTTCGTCAGGGAATTTAGTACCTTTGAAGGGTTCGAAAATCAAAGATATGAATGCAATTCCCAGTGTGGACCTGAGAGACTACCTCTCGTCAGAGCCCGAGAAAAGACAGAAATTCGTGAGGGAGCTCGGAGGAGCCTTCGAGGACATCGGTTTTGTGGCCCTCAGCGGTCATTTCCTGTCAGAGGAGCTGATCGCCTCCCTGTAT
The DNA here is from genome assembly GCF_010671595.1 of Muriicola jejuensis. Taxonomy (GTDB): domain Bacteria; phylum Bacteroidota; class Bacteroidia; order Flavobacteriales; family Flavobacteriaceae; genus Muriicola; species Muriicola jejuensis. Next base: position 120,957 of record NZ_JAABOP010000004.1, read on the forward strand.
TCCGAGATCAAGAAATTCTTCGCCCTCCCTCAGGAGGTCAAGGATCAATACGAGATTGAAGGTATAGGCGGCCAAAGGGGATACACCTCTTTCGGAAAAGAACACGCCAAGGGAAAGAAGGAGGGAGATCTGAAAGAGTTCTGGCATTTTGGACAATACGTGGAGGACGATCCAAAGTTGCTGGCAGAATACCCTGCGAATGTGGAGGTAAAGGAGTTGCCCGACTTTAATGTGGTTGGAAAGGAAGCCTATAAAATGCTGGAGAAGACAGCCAGATATGTGCTCCGGGCACTGGCCCTCCACCTCGAACTGGAGGAGACGTATTTCGACCACTATATCCGGAATGGGAATTCCATCCTCAGACCTATCCACTATCCCCCTATCACGGAAGAGCCCAAAAACGCGGTCAGAGCCGCGGCCCATGGAGACATCAACCTGATCACCCTTTTGATGGGAGCACATGGCAAAGGGCTGCAGGTGATGAACCACAAAGGGGAATGGGTCGATGCCATCGCCAGGCCCGATCAACTCATGATCAACGTGGGGGATATGTTGTCACGGCTCTCCAACAACAAACTCAAATCGACCATCCACCAGGTGGTAAATCCCCCCAGGGAATTATGGGGAAGCTCCAGGTATTCCATACCATTCTTTATGCATCCCATCAGCGAAATGCCTCTGAATTGCCTGGAACACTGTATAGACGAAGAGCACCCCAAGTTGTACGAGGATATCACAGCAGGAGAGTTTCTCCACGAGCGGTTGATAGACCTAGGACTTATCAAAAAGTAGATGATTCTGGTGAAATTTTCAGTATGGACCTTCAAGACCAACTAAAGAACCTCTTTCCGGACCACATCCCTGAAAAGGATGAAAGTAAGCCAAAACCTAAGTCCAGATTCTGGTTGCAGGAAGAGCCTGTACTGTGCAAATACGAAAAGCGGAAAGGGAAACCAGTTACTATTCTGGAGGGGTATAACGGATCTGACAAGGACCTCAAAATCCTAGCCAAAGAACTAAAGACCCTTCTAGGCGTAGGTGGCTCCTTTAAAGACGACAAGATCATCATACAAGGGGATTACAGGGACAAGATCATGGAATTTCTGCAGGAAAACGGCTTTAAAACCAAGCGCGTCGGGGGATGATCCACTAAAGATTACCGTATCGGTATTGACCCCATTGAAGTCATTGATCCAAACCCAGGTTATGTGTTAATTATTTTAATCTTTATCGATTAAATGTTACTTTTAAGGGTCGAAACCTAATCAACAACTTCATTTGCATGAGCACTCAGCTACATATTACCAATGGAGATAGTTTTACACAACGCCTGAAATCTCTCCCGTTTAAAGGTGATATCATTACCTGGAGGGAAATGCTTTGCGAAGGGAAGACGGAGACCAATGTCGGCAGTGAATCCTTCTGGAAAACGCGGTTCGAGTACCTGCACAAGAATTACAACGTCAGCAAATCCTGGTTTATAGAGAAGACCTTAAAGGAGTATCGCTCCCTCTGCAATCACAAGCAACAGGACGAGATCATCCTCTGGTTTGAATACGACCTTTTCTGCCAGATCAATATGATCGCCGTGCTGAGCTGGCTGAAGACCCACAGAAGGGATGCGCAGATCTCCCTGGTATGCAGCGGAGATGAAGACGGTACCGAGAAGATGTACGGGCTTTGCGATGTGGACGAGGAAAAATTGCAAACCCTCTATAACAAACGTATTTATCTCACTCAGGACGACATCGAATTCGCCGATTACATCTGGCAACTGTATTGCAGTGACAACCCGATCAGGCTGGAGAACATGTCCGATTTCGAACATTATCATTTCGACTACCTATCTGAAGCCATCAAGGTGCATCTTAAACGCTTTCCTTCTGTCAGGAACGGGCTGAATGAACTGGAGAACCGGATTCTGGCCCTGTCTGCCGAACACAAACCCAAGAGCAAAAAGGAGCTCATTAAGACCGTCCTGTCTCACCAGGGGTATTACGGTTACGGGGATACCCAGTTCGAGCGGATGATCACCGGCCTAAAACCTCTCTTTTCCACTTTTAACCCCGTCAGACTCTCTAAAAAAGGCAAGGACATCCTGGAAGGAAAAACCAGTTTTTATTCCCAGATCAGGGATAATGAGTCCTATCTGGGTGGAGCACTGAAATACAACTTCCTGTTCAACGATGAATCAGGTCGCATCCTAAAACTATAACCCAAGCATGCATCTCGGCCCTTCAGAACTCATCCTGAACCAGGATGGAAGTGTATACCATTTAAATCTCTTACCCGAAGACATCGCGCATACAGTAATCCTCGTTGGGGATCCGGACAGGGTGGAACGCGTATCACGTCATTTTGACCAGGTCGAGATCGAGAAGCGCAAAAGGGAATTCATCACACATACCGGAAGGTACAAGGGTAAGCGGTTAAGCGTACTTTCCACAGGGATCGGGACAGACAATATCGATATTGTACTCAATGAACTGGATGCGCTCGTGAATATCGATCTTGTAAATCGTAAAGTGCACAAAAATAAGCAAGTACTTAACTTCATCCGAATAGGAACTTCAGGAGCTGTACAGGCTGAGATCCCGGTAGATTCTTTTCTTTTAAGCGAATACGCCCTGGGTTTTGACAGTGTCCTTCGCTATTATCGAGGGCAGGCGGAGCGACTGACGGAATTCGAAGACGCCTTTATGGAACAAACAGGATGGGATCCGGAAAAATCCCGACCTTATGCGGTCAGCTGCAGTGAGTTTCTGCTCGATCACTTCACTGAAGATCGGATCTGCCTGGGGTTTACCGGAAGTAATGTGGGGTTTTACGGGCCGCAAGGAAGGCATCTGCGACTACAGGCGGCAGATCCCAAATTACATGAAAAGCTCGCCTCTTTTTCTTTTCAGGGAAGGAAACTTACGAACTTTGAGATGGAGACCTCGGCCTTGTATGGCTTATCCTCTCTCATGGGCCATAGAGCGATTTCTATGAATGCCATCATCGCGAACCGGGCTACTACTACTTTTTCAAAAAACCCAAGAAAAACCGTGGATCAACTGATTAAATGGAGCCTTGATAAAACTTTGCTGCTTTGAAAAAATTCAGGATAGCGGGCGTCCCCGAACACTTTAATCTGCCGTGGCATATGGCCATAGAGGAAGGGGCTTTTGCAGACCGGGGGATAGACCTCCGGTGGGAGGACGTGCCCGAGGGTACCGGGAAGATGTGTTCCATGCTGGGGTCCGGGCAGGCGGATATGGCCGTGGTCCTTACAGAGGGTGTGATCAAGAACATTGCGGATGGAGGCGACCTGAAGATCGTTCAGGGGTATGTAGACTCCCCCTTGCTGTGGGGTATACACGTGGCCGAAGAGAGCCGGTTTAAGGCGATCTCGGACCTGGAAGGCACCAGGGCAGCTATCAGTCGATTTGGCAGCGGCAGCCACCTGATGGCCAGTGTCATGGCAAAAAATGAAGGATGGGAAGTAGACAGGCTTGCTTTTGAAGTGGTCAACACCCTTGATGGAGCTGTAAAAGCCCTGCAGGATGGGAAGGCCGATTTCTTTATGTGGGAACATTTTACGACCAAACCCCTTGTAGTAAAGGGCATTTTTAGGAGATTGGGCGATTGCCCCACGCCCTGGCCCTGTTTTGTCATCGCTGTATCGGGGGATACCCTGAAATCCAACCCCGGTTTGATCCGGCATATCCTCGAAGTGATCAATGTTTATACGGTAGATTTCAAACGCATCCCCAGTATAGACAGGACCCTGGCGAACCGATATAAACTACCCCGTGAAGATGTGAATACCTGGCTGGGGCTTACCCGTTGGACACAGGATCAAATTAGTGCTCAAATAATTGAGGATGTACAAGATACACTTTTTAATTTAAACCTTATATCTAATAATATATCCCCTGAAATAGCCCTTACCAGGCTATAGGCTTCTCCCCTTTCGCTTTTAGGAATTCATTGGTGCTGCTGAAATGTTTGTTGCCGAACCAGAGCCCGCGGTTCGCACTTAAGGGGGACGGATGACCCGAAGTAAGCACGTGGTGTTTCCTCCTGTCTACCAGGGAAGCCTTTTTTTTGGCATACCCACCCCATAGGAGAAAAACTAGGTCCTGTCTGTGCTCCGAAAGGATCCGTATCACAGCATCCGTGAATTGTTCCCATCCCTTGTTCTGATGGCTGCCGGCCTGCCCTGCCCTGACCGTCAGAATGGCGTTGAGCAGCAGAATTCCCTGGTCTGCCCACCTTTCTAGGTTCCCGCTTTTAGGATAGGGAATACCGACATCCTGTTCCACTTCTTTAAAAATGTTAATGAGTGAAGGGGGATGTGAGATCCCCTCCCTGACGGAAAAACAGAGTCCGTTTGCCTGCCCCGGTCCATGGTAGGGGTCCTGCCCCAGGATAACCACTTTGGTGTGATCAAAGGCACTGTGATCAAAGGCTGCAAAGATTCGATTTCCCCTAGGATAACAGGTATATCGGCTGTATTCATCCCGAACGAACTGGGCCAGAGACCCAAAATAGGGTTGATTGAATTCTTCTTCCAGGTAGGGCTTCCAACTTTGATGGATATCGACCTTCATAGGACCTTTTGATTTCGCCGTAAAAATACAAAGTGTACCTGCTTTAATTAGACAATGGCGAATTATTAATGTAATTTTATATTGCATTCAGGAGGGCTGAGCATTCTTGAAAGTTCCTCCCTTTGGAATACCACCATCACAACTTGGGCGATATGAACACCTGGGAATCCATACAATACTGGCTCACTGAGCATCCAACCTCCTCTCAGATCTTCAAATACGTACTCTGGGTAGTCATTATCGTATTCCTCCTGCAATTCGCGCGCAGGACCCTTAAGAAGCGACTTCCCAACACGGATACCCGATATAAATCCCAGAAGATCATAGAGACCATTGGGTATATTTTACTGATCATCCTGACGATCTCCTATTTTACTGGCAATATCAAGGATTTTACCCTGGCGATCGGCCTCCTTACCGCGGGGATCACCATCACACTGCAAGAGCTTATCCTCAGTATCGCAGGCTCCCTCTTTATTTTTTTCGTCAAGGTGTATCAGCCTGGTGACCGCATAGAGATCAATGGAATCAAGGGAGACGTGATCGATATCAACAGCATGTACACTACCATGATGGAGATAGGGCAATGGATCAGTAGTGACAACTACAGCGGCCGGATCGTGAAACTCAGCAATGCGTTTGTCTTCAAAGGGCCGGTCTATAATTATTCCCAGGATTTCCCCTTTATCTGGGACGAATTGAATCTGCCCATCCGCTATGGATCGGACGTGGAAATGGCCAAGAAAATAGTGATTGAGGTCGCCCGGGAAGTACTGTCCGAGTACGTTCAAAAGTCGGTGGAACAGTGGAAACACGTGGTTGAAAAATACTATATTGAGGATGCCATTGTGGATCCCACCCTGGCCATAACCCTGACCGATAACTGGATCCGGTTCAACCTAAGGTATATCGTAGATTACAAGAAAAGACGCCACACCAAGAATCGTCTCAATGAATTGATCAAAAAGGCTTTTGATGACAGCGATGGAAAGGTACAGCTTGCCTCAGCTACTTTTGAGATCGTGAACATCCCGGTACTTGATATCAAAAAAGGGGATACTCCAAGGGCCTGATCGCTTTTCAGGGTTTACTTATTAAGAAGGGCAATCGCCTCCCATTGCTTTTCTGCCTCGCTTTTCTGAATGGCAGATTTTTTAAGGCCCTCCAGGCAGTTCGAATGCCGTTTTCCCTCTTCGTGGGAATTCGCCTGAATGGCCCATTCGATGGCTTTTTCCAGATCGCCCTTTATTTCGTAAAGCACAGCCATGTTGTGGCATGCTCTGGCCCTGATGGCCGACTTCCCATGGCTCAGGTTCATTTGCCAGAGGCGGGCCGCTTCCAGCCAGTCCGCTTCCAGGACGGATCCCTTGGCCTGTACCAGCAAAGGGGAACCCTTGGTGTAGATCTCCCGCTCCACTGCTTTGTTGGAGGGTTTCAACCGCATACCATAGGTGCTGCCGCTCCCCCTGCTCCTTGACATCAGAGTATCTGCCCTATCCGTCATAGCTCTGAGGGCATTTAGTGCGTACTCCCCTTTGGCCTGGGTTATGACCTGCTCGTTGACTTCAATTTCATCGAGCACCTTTTCTTCAAATGGGTCGTAGATGCGCCATCCATTTTCTATGAGGGTCTCCAGGGTAAGTTCCTTGGCCGGTATCTTCACCCGGGTCCTGAGCATATCCAGTTCTTCCATGGAGGATCTCTTTTCCGAGATCCTGGTATCTGTCTGGTAAAAAGCCAGGGAAAACACGGCATCGAGCTGATTCTGCATGCAGAGCTCCTTCAGTGCTTTCCAGGGTATTGATTCGGTCTTGCTTTCTTCAGTGCTCCAAAGAGAGGAAGTGTTGTTGAGGATCATCACCGTGTCGAATCGCCTGTCCTTTTGCAGCTCCGCCATCAGGCCTTCCAGAGCAGCACGGGTCCCTTCTTTCGTGAGTCTTTGATCTGTGGCTTTGACCAGGGCCTCAAGGGAAGCGATATCCGTGTAGGCATCCTTGTTTCCCACCTCATTGACAATACCAATACGCTTCATGTCCTTGGACAGGACAACGGGTGCCGGCTCGAGATTATACACCGTAACGGAGTAGGTGCTTTTACAAGCTGCCGCTGCAAAAAAAATCATCAAGAGGGAAGCCCATCTTCGCATTCTTTCTTTTTTACCTTTTAGATTAGGGTTGATACGCGATAAAATAACTCCTGAAGACCCTTGTTTATTGCCTTTTTCCCGGTATCAAGTGGTGAAAACCCGATTTTTAGAGGTGAAATCTGTAGTTGTCCTTGAAGAACTGGTTTTCAGGTATGATTTGCCTTGCCCTGGGGTAAAATGGAGTCTATTGTCTACCTTTGTGCGTCGTTTCAGAAAATATGGATACGTATCTACAAAAAAGCATACAGGATCTGGAGTTCGTAACCGTTACGAAGCAACTTTCAGCGCGCTGCAATACGGAATTGGGAAAGTCGAAAGCACATGCCCTGGAACCCCTCGTGGAAGAAGCCGAGATCCTGAGGCTTTTAGGGGAAACATCTGAATACCTGTCCTCGTTTGATAACAATAACAGGATCCCCAATCACGGATTCGACTCCATTAAAGGGGAACTCGACCTGCTCAGGGTGGAAAATACGACTCTTGAGCTTTCCGGGTTCAGGAGGATCAGACACCTTTGCCTCACAGTTGGGGAACACAAAAAGTTTTTCAAGAAATTCAGGGAATATTACCCTTTGTTGTTCGAATTCACAGAATCCGTGGAACTCCTGGGAGAGATCCCGGAAATGATCGATGGGATCATCGACAAGTTCGGCAATGTGAAGGATTCCGCCTCCCCTGAACTGAACAGGATACGACAGGAGATGGTCCTGGTTAGGGGGAAGATCAATCAGAGTTTTGGAACCGCCCTGAATACCTACCAGGCTTCAGATTTCCTGGATGAGATCAGGGAGTCTATTGTTGACAACCGGCGGGTACTGGCCGTGAAATCCATGTACCGCAGAAAGGTCAAAGGTGCCGTACTGGGCACCTCAAAGACCGGGAGCATTGTCTATATAGAACCTGAAGCCGTATCCAGGTATTCCAGAACCCTGAACAACCTCGAATTTGATGAAAAGGAAGAGGTACAGCGTATTCTCAATGCCCTAACATCCCAGATACGCCCCTTCAGAGCGGATTTAAGGGACTATCAGAATTTTTTGGCTGATATGGATGTAACTGCAGCTAAGGCCAAATACGCCTTGGATACCAGGGCCATAAAACCGGAGATCAACCATACTCGAAAGCTTTTTCTGAGGGATGCGTACCATCCCCTGCTGTATCTCTCCAACAAAAAGGATAAAAGACCCACCTTTCCTCAGACCATTGAACTTCATCCGGAAAACAGGATCATCGTGATCTCCGGACCCAATGCGGGTGGAAAGAGTATCACCCTGAAAACCATTGGTTTGCTCCAGCTGATGTTGCAAAGCGGGATGCTTATCCCGGTGCACGAACGAAGTTCATTCTGCTTGTTCAAGACCATTCTTACGGATATAGGCGATAACCAGTCCATTGAAAACCACCTGAGTACTTACAGCTACCGGCTGAAGAACATGAAAAATTTCCTAAAGAAATGCAACGGTGAAACCCTTTTCCTGATAGACGAGTTCGGTACGGGAAGTGATCCCGAGCTAGGAGGGGCTCTGGCCGAAGCTTTTCTGGAGGTCTTTTATGAAAGGGAGGCCTATGGTGTGATCACCACCCATTACGCGAACCTGAAGGCGCTGGCCAATGAACTCCCCTGCGCTACCAATGCCAATATGCTGTTTGACAGCACCTCACTTCAGCCTACTTTTCAGCTCGAACTGGGTCAGCCCGGCAGTTCATTCACCTTTGAGGTTGCACAGAAGAACGGCATCCCTTACAGCCTGATAAACAAGGCCAAAAAGAAGGTGGAAAAGGGCAAGATCCGATTTGATGCCACCATTGCAAAGCTCCAGAAAGAGCGGACAAAAATGGCCAGAACAGGGAATCGACTCCAGGAAGAGGAGATCAAAGCGAGGGAAGAGGCTGAGAAACTCGAGAAACTCAATGCCAAGATCAAGACCAAGCTCGAAAATTACCAGGAGTTATACGACTTCAATCAAAGGATGATCTACCTGGGAGAGAAGGTGAACAAGATCGCCGAGAAGTACTTTAGAGACAAGAAGAAGCGTCCTCTGATCTCCGAATTCCTCAGGCTGGTAGAAACCGAGAACAGCAAGCGCAAAAAAAGATCCGCCAAAGAGGTAGAGGAACAGGAAACAAAAAAAGAAGTGGTTTCCCGTGAACTGGAGAAAGAGGTGAAGACCATCAGGAAGAAGAAGGAGAAGGTAAAGAAGAAGGAAGAGGAAAAGGCGAGGTCTAAGCCCCGTCCTGTTTTCAGGGTTGGCGACAGGGTAAGGCTTTTTGACGGAAAGGCGGTAGGCAGCATCGATAGCCTTGAAAAGAACAAGGCCGTGGTAAACTATGGGATGTTTACCACGAACGTGAGTATAGACCAGTTGGAGTTGGTAGAAGGGAAGAAATAATGGGAGAAGAAGAAAAAAAGATCATACTTTTTGACGGAGTTTGCAACCTCTGCAATAGCTCCGTGCAGTTCGTGATCAAAAGGGATAAAAAGGATCTCTTCAGGTTTGCGGCCCTGCAAGGCGAGATAGGTGAAAAACTGGTTAAGGAAAGGGGGATAGATACCTCCCAGATAGATTCCATCATCCTGATCGAACCGGGGAAAGCCTATTACGTGAAATCAGAGGCTGCGTTGAGGATTGCCCGCACCCTGCCCGGTCTGTGGCCTTTCATGGGAATTTTCCTGTGGTTGCCATCGGGATTGAGGGACCTGGTGTACGACCTGATCGCCAGGAACCGTTACCGCATCTTTGGCAAGAGGGATGCCTGTATGGTTCCCACGCCCGAATTGAAGAGGAAATTCTTATAGGATCTCCGGATCAGGATCACTCCTCATTTTTCTTTTTGGGCAAGACCTCGTCCAGATGGTCATTCCATTCGCGAACCACCGGGACCAGTTTCCTCCCCAGAGATTTGGAGACCATCATGGAGACGGTGGCATCTCCGGTGACGTTCACCACGGTCCGGAGCATGTCCAGCGGCCTGTCTACTGCAAAGATGAGCGCGAGTCCAATCGCGAGTTTGTCTGCGGGAAATTTAATGGCTTCAAGCACGATCACCAGCATGACCATCCCTGCACCCGGCACTGCGGCAGAACCTATGGAAGCCAGCAGGGCGGTGAGGACGATCATCAACTGATCTGTAAGGCTGAGATCGAACCCAAGGGCCTGGGATATGAAAACGGCTGCCACACCCTGATACAGGCTAGTCCCGTCCATATTGATCGTGGCCCCTACCGGCAGCACAAAGCTCGAGATATCTTTGTTCACCCCAATGTGCTCCTCTACCCTTTCCATCGTCACAGGCAGGGTAGCCGCACTGGAACTGGTGGAAAAGGCCAATAGCTGGGCCGGGCTGATTTTCTTGAGGAAGGTCCAGGGGTTATATCTCGTAAACATACCCACGACCAGGCTGTAAAAAACGATCATAAGTACCAGGCCGAGCACTACAACCCCGGCGTACTTTAACAAAGCCAGCAAGAGATCCGGGTCCCCTGAGGTGACCACAACATTAGCCAGCAGGGCAAAAACCGCAACAGGGGCGGTGAGCATAATCAGATCGACCATCTTCAGCACCACCTCATTCAGGGTGTCGAAGAAATCCTTGAGCGGTTTGGATTTCTCCTCCCCTATCAACAACATGCAGATGCCCAGGAAGATCGTAAAGAAGATCACCTGGAGCATGAGTCCGTTGTCGCTCAGGGCGCGAAAAGCGTTATCAGGGACCATGTCTTCCAGGAATTGAAGCGGCCCTCCCTCCTTCTGCTTAAACGCTTCCTCCAGTTTGGAGGTCACCTCGGTATTTGAGGCATAGGTCTCCGTTAATTGATCGATGGTGTCCTGGGAAATCCCTTTCCCGGGTTGAAGGGAGTTCACCAGTAACAGGCCAATGGTGATGGCAATCACGGTGGTGAACATGTAAATAATTATCGTCCTAACCCCGATATTTCGAAACTGGGAGATGTCCTTCAGGTCTGAGATCCCCTTGACCAGGGATGCGAGGATCAGCGGAATGGCGATCAGCTTCAGGAGTTTGACGAAGATGCTGCCGAAAGGGTTGATCCAGTCCTGTACGAACTGACTACCCCAACTGGGATAGGTCATTACGAATCCGAAAATGATCCCAAGGACCATCCCGATCAAGATCTGCCAGTGCAATTCCAGTTTCTTCATAGATATTAATTTGAAAGGGAAACCAGGATTAACATCCCTGACCCCCCATTTGATTTTCGCTTTACGCTTTCAAGCTGCGGTTTAACAGGACAAAGTCGGCCAGGACGAGTGCCGCCATAGCCTCCACGATAGGTACGGCCCTGGGAACTACACAGGGATCATGCCTTCCTTTTCCTTTTGCCTGAACGGTATTTCCCTCCTTGTCTATGGTCTCATAGGCCTGGATCAAGGTGGCAACCGGCTTAAAGGCTACCCGGAAATAGATGTCCATGCCATTGCTGATGCCTCCCTGCACACCCCCACTATGGTTGGTCTTTGTGGTCCCATCCGGATTGAAGGCGTCATTGTGTTCACTGCCCTTCATACGGACCCCCTCGAAACCGCTGCCATACTCAAAACCTTTTACGGCATTGATAGACAACATGGCTTTCCCCAGCTGGGCATGAAGCTTATCGAAGACAGGCTCGCCCAGTCCAACAGGGACATTCCTGATCACACAGGTAATGACCCCTCCTATAGTATCTCCCTCTTTGCGAACCTCCCTGATGTGTTCTTCCATCGCTGCAGCTACCATGGGATCAGGACAGCGAACCGGATTGGAATCGGTCTTACCCAGGTCGAGTTCCTGATATTCTTTATTTAAAGTAATGCTTCCAACCTGGGAGACAAAAGCATTAATTTTCAATTCTTTTAAAAATTGTTTTGCGATGGCTCCTCCCACTACCCTGCAGGCGGTTTCCCTGGCAGAGCTGCGTCCTCCACCCCGGTAGTCCCGAAAACCGTATTTCTGGTCGTACACGTAATCCGCATGGGATGGGCGGTAAGAATCCTTAATGTGATCGTAGTCCCCGGACTTCTGGTTGCTGTTGGCGATCATGAATCCGATGGGGGTACCGGTGGTCTTTCCTTCGAAAATCCCGGAGAGAAAACGGACCTGGTCAGATTCTTTTCTCTGGGTAACAATGGCGGATTGACCGGGTTTCCTGCGGTCCATTTCTAGCTGGATGGCCTCCAGGTCTAGTTCAATCCCAGGGGGGCATCCTTCGAGGATCCCGCCGATGGCCTCTCCATGTGATTCGCCGAATGTAGAGAGCCTAAAGAGTGTGCCAAAAGAGTTGCCCGCCATGTCTGGTAATTTTGAAAACCTCTCCCGGGTCAGTTTTCTGTTCCTCGGAAGCCAAATATAGGAGTAATCGTTTCGCAAACCAAAATAGCTCCCCCTTAATGTTCGCTTAACTTACAGAGTCTTGTCTTAATTCAAATTTAACCTCTTCCCACACAAGGCTTCACCTTTTCTTAGCATTCAATTATGCCAATGGGTATAATTTTGCAGGTAAATGATCCTCCCTTGAAAAAACGCAAGATCGAAGTCGCGGTCATCTCTGATGTCCATTTGGGCTCGCCTGCCAGCCGGGCCGAAGAACTGCTCATCTACCTGAGCAGTATAAAGCCTAAGATCCTGGTGTTGAACGGCAATATCATAGAATCCACCCCTAACAGGAAGCACCCTTTTCCCAAAAGCCATATCAAGGTGATCAAAAAGGTCCTTTCCTTGCTGTCCGAAGGGACCGAGGTATACTACATCTCTGGAAATCAAGATGGCTTCTCAAGGAAATTCAATGGCAGCATGTTGAGCAAACTCCATTTTCAGGACCGGTTGATCCTGGACCTGGACGGCAGGTCGACATGCATCCTGCACGGCAGTTTGTTTGATACCTCCCCCTCCCTGGCGAAGTGGTTCGGAAGGATGGGATCTTTGGGGTTGAAGGCCCTCTTCCTGAAACACAGGCTGGAACAGAGATGGTTTAAGAGGAAGAGAAATCAGGTGGCGACCGGGATAATCAAAACCAAATCCATTACTTCCTCAGACTGCGCCCGCCTGAGCAAGTTCGACCGTTCCGCGGTGGAAATGGCCCTCCAGAACCAGTATGACACGGTGATCTGCGGATATAGCCATCAGCCCAGGAAATTTATGTTCGAGTCGCGCAAAGGGCAATGTCTTTACCTGAATTCCGGGGATTGGATTGAGCACCTCACCGCTATGGAGTATTCGTTTAAGCGATGGAAGCTCTACAACTTTAAACTGGATAAACTCACGGCCTTTTATGGGGATGAAGAATTGAGGGAAATCGGAATTTCGGAATTGCTTCAAAATTACGGGAATTCACCCGAGTCCAGGGAAAGGCCGAGAAACGCTTCCTGAGCCTTATCTCAACAGGGCAGCATTCAGTATGGACACCGGATGAAGGGCTTTTCTACCCGTCCCATCCCAGATCTGATGACGGCAACTGGTCCCGTTGGCAGCAAAAATGGTGTCCTGAGGCGCCCGGGCCACAGCTGGAAACAACCGAAGGCCGCCTATCTTCATACTGACCTCGTAATGTTCCTTTTCATACCCAAAGGAACCCGCCATCCCACAACAGCCTGAATTGATGATGGTGACCTTGTAGTTTTCTGGCAGATTAAGGATGTCGAAGGTCACTTTCTGGTCAGACAGGGACTTTTGGTGACAATGACCATGGATCTTGACATTCCTCGTTTCTTTGGTGAAGGATGAAGAGGACAGGTGGCCCTTTTCGATCTCTTTAGACAGGAATTCTTCCAGCAACAGGCTTTTTCCTGAGAGGGAGTTAAGTTTATCGGCATCCAGTCCGAAACGGTGATATTCATCCCTGAAACTAAGAACTGCCGAAGGCTCGAGTCCGACTACATACATTCCCTGTACCGTATAGGGATATAGGGCCTCGAGGTTTTTGCGAGCCATTTCCTTTGCCTGTTTTAAAAAACCTTTAGAAATAAAGGTACGGCCGCTCTCACCGAAATACAGGGTGATCTCGTATCCAAGGGAGTGCAACAGGTCTATGGCATCCCTCCCCACTTCTATGTCGAGGTATTGGGTAAATTCATCAATGTAAAGAACCAGCGCACCTTTTTTCCGGGAAGATAGGCTCGGTCTGGAGTCCAGATATCCTTGAAAATCGAATTGACGCGCTTTTGGGATACTTCGTTCGATGGCGACCCCGGACAATTTCTTGATGAGCCTGCCAGAGTATTTGCTCTGCAACAAGGAGCTGCTCAATCCCGGAAATTTGGAGGCCCAGCGGTTGGCCAAGGTGTTATAGGCAAAGAGCTTGTTCCGAAAGCTATATCCATGCTCTTCCTGATACTGGTAAAGGAATTCGGCTTTCAGCGTGGCCACGTCCACATTGCTGGGGCATTCGCTCCCACAGGCCTTGCAACTCAGGCAGAGGTCGAAAACCTCCTTGAGCTCAGGGGCATCAAACTTGTTGTCCTTTGGGTTGTGGGTCAGAAATTCCCTCAGGGCATTGGCCCGGCCCCGGGTGGTATCCTTTTCGTTCCTGGTGGCGTGATAGCTCGGACACATGGCACCTTTGGCCATCTCCGACTTGCGACAGTCCCCACTGCCGTTGCATTTTTCCGTCGCCCTGAGAATACCCCCGCTGTCACCGAAGTCTAATGCTGTACGGATCTCCGGTTCCTGCCTGTCTATCTCATAACGCAGGTTTTGATCCATGGGATATGGATCGACGATCTTTCCCGGGTTGAAAACATTCAAGGGGTCGAATACTCTTTTGATCCTCCGAAGCACTTCGTAGTTTTCCTCCCCTATCATCAGTGGTATGAATTCAGCCCTAACGATCCCGTCTCCGTGTTCCCCGCTAAAGGATCCCCTGTATTTTTTGGTGAGCTCGGCTACACGGGTGGTGATCTCCCTGAAAAGCCTCACATCTGCCTGTTTCTTAAGGTTCAGGATGGGACGGAGGTGAAGCTCCCCTGCCCCGGCATGGGCATAATACACGGCTTCCTGTTTGAATTCCTTCATGATACCGGTAAATTCCCCAATAAAGTCCTTCAGGTCCTCCAGGGCCACCGCAGTATCCTCTATACAGGCCACGGCTTTCCTGTCTCCGACCATATTTCCAAGCAGCCCCAACCCAGCTTTGCGCAACTCCAGGGCGCAGTTGATCTGCTCCCCGAGGAGCACCGGACTGGAATAGCTTTTCCCAGTCTTCGCTATGGTCTCTTGAAGGGTGTCTAATCGATCCTGCAGGTCCTCTTTTGAGGAAGAACGCACTTCCAGCATCAAAAGGGCTGCGGGATCCCCTTCCACGAAAAAACGGTTGGCCTGTTGGGTTTTGTTGTTCTTTGTACAGTCGAGAATGACCCTGTCCATCATTTCACAGGTATGCAGGTTGTGTGCCATAACAGGAGCCACATCCTCCAGGCAGTCCTCCAAGGTGGTGTAGTGGGTGACCACCATGGCAGAATGCGGTGGAGGAAGCACATCTAACTGCAGGGTAATCTCCGTGGTAAAGGCCAGGGTACCCTCACTGCCACAAAGCAATTTGCAGAGATTGAAGCCCGGATCCTCCCCCAGGAACAGCTCACTATCCAAAAGTGCATCTACTGCGTAACCCGTATTCCTTCTGTGGATGCTCTTTTTAGGAAATTGTTCCAGAATATTCTTTTGTATATTATTGTCTGATAATATATTAGATAATTCTTTGTAAATTTTAGCTTCAAGACTTTCTCCCCTGGTTTTCTCCTGGAATTCCTCTGTCTGGATCACCTTAAAAACAACCTCTTCCCCGTTCGAGAGGATGGTTTTGAGCGCTACCACCTTGTCACGTGTTACCCCGTACTGAATAGAAGTGGTCCCACTGGAATTGTTTCCCACCATTCCCCCTATCATGCAACGGTTGGAGGTAGAGGTGTTCGGGCCAAAGAAGAGGCCATGAGGTTTGAGGAACTCATTGACTTCATCCCGTATCACCCCTGGTTGTAAGGTTATTTGTTTGCGATCCAGATCCAAATCGAGCATGGAAGTGAAATGTCTTGAAACATCCACCACCAGGCCCTCCCCTACGCATTGTCCTGCCAGGGAGGTCCCTGCGGTCCTGGGAATCAGCCCCAACTCGTGTTCTTTTGCAAAAAGGATGATCTTTTTGAGGTCTTCTGAACCTGAGGGATAAGCTACTGCACAGGGCAATTTTCTGTATACGGAAGCATCCGTAGCATACAAACTTCTCGTAAGTATATCTGTATGTAAAGAACCTTCAAGGGTTGAACCTAATTTATCAAAGGGAATGTTTGGCAAGAAACCGAGCTTTTGAATGGATAAAATTAAGTTATTCTTAACACCGATACATGCTACAATCTGTAATTTTAACAATTAAAATTCCTAACTATGAAGTTGTTTAAACTAACTGTTTTTATGTTTCTCACGGCGACTTTCGCCTTGAGTGCCCAACAGATCTCTGACCATGCCCTCGGACTCCGACTCGGGGATAGCGATGGTTTCGGGGCAGAAATATCGTACCAGAAATCGGTGGGTCGTACCAACCGGGTAGAAATCGACCTGGGATGGCGTGACAGCCGAAACTATGATGCTTTCAAGCTCACTGGGGCCTATCAATGGGTAGAACCCCTGGACGGGAATTTCAACTGGTACTACGGCGTAGGTGGCGGACTTGGAAGCGTGGATTTTAACAGATGGCCTGATGGGTTCGATGAGCCAGACGGCGGACTCTTCATCTTTGGCGCGGGTGTGCTGGGAATCGAATACAATTTTGATATTCCCCTGTTGATCTCCCTTGATTTCAGACCGGAGATCGGCCTGATCGGTTATGATGATTTCTCGGATAATTTCGATTTCGACATCGCCCTGGGTCTGAGATATCAATTCTGACCCCGGCATCAAACCATAAAAGCCCTTAATCATAAGCATGTGTTAAGGGCTTTTTTATTGGGGCTCTTATCAGTACCTTTGGGCCGAAAATCAAACCAGAATGAAAACAATTTATTTTTCCCTTTTCCTTTCTTTGATCCTGTGGTCCTGCAATTCAAAAAAGGATGGTTATAACATTGAAGGATCCGTGGAAGGGGAAGAAACGGATGGGACGGAACTCACCCTCCGGAAATACGGGGACAACAACCAACTGATCACCGTAGATTCCGCCACGGTGAAAGGAGGAAAATTCGTCTTTGAGGGGGGAACTACGGAAAGTCCTGAATTACATTATATCTTTTTTGGCCGTGGGCAGGAAAACATCCCCATCATCCTGGAAAATGGAGACATAGAGGTTAGTGCAAAGCGCGACAGTCTGGGATTCGCCAAGATCGGGGGCACTTTGCAGAACGATCTCTTTTACGATTTCCTAAAAGGCAGCAGGGTGCTGAGTCGGAAAGCCTCGTCCATGAACCAGGACATGCGCAGAGCTCAGGCCAACCGGGATACTGTCACCATGAACTCCCTGAGGGAAGAGTATTTCGAACTCATGGAAGAAGCGAAGGGATATGAATTAGACTACGTAAAGAACAATCCGAACGCGGTGGTCTCCGCCCTGATCATCTACAGGATACTCACTACTAAGGCCAAGCCCATAACAGAAGTTCAGGCTCTGTACGACGCTTTGTCCCCTGAAATCAAATCGAGCAGTACAGGTCTAAAGATCAAGGAGACCCTAGACAAGGAAACGAGTACTTCCATAGGAGCCAGAGCACCGAATTTCTCTGCTCCTTCTCCGGAAGGAGAGGAACTGGCCCTGAACGATGTGTTGGGAAAAGTGACCATAGTGGATTTCTGGGCAGCATGGTGCAAGCCCTGCCGGGCCGAGAACCCAAACGTGGTCCGGGTCTATAACAAATACAAGGACAAGGGCCTCAGTATTCTGGGAGTTTCCCTAGACCGAAATGAAAACGACTGGAAAAAGGCCATCGAGGACGACGGTCTTACCTGGCATCACGTGTCCAACGTGCAGTATTTTGATGAGATCGCAAAATTGTACAATGTGGATGCCATACCGGCCACCTTTATCCTGGATGAGAATGGAATTATAGTGGCAAAGGACCTCAGGGGTGCTTCCCTGGAACAGAAGATCGGAGAGATGCTCCAATAGGCCATTAACACCAAGAATTAAAAAACCCTGACCGCAACGTCAGGGTTTTTTCTTTGAGGGGAACTTCTTATAATTTGTTTCTCACATCGGTGAAATTGCCCACCACGTTCACATTGTCACCCATTTTGACTTCACCGAAAATATTCACTACAGAATTATTGCCGATGAATTCCAAAGTGGAGTTATCCTCAAGATCCAGGTCTCCATATATGATAAGGTTACCCTCAATCCTGAGCGTAGCGCCTTTTTCGACCTTTATCTCCTTTTCCTTCTTATTGCTTCCAACACTGAGTGATCCGTTCATTTCCATAAGTGCATCGTCCTTTATGTCCAAGTCATTGCGAACGGTCCAGGATCCACACAATATAAGACTTCCCTCTACCGATATGGAATTGAAACTCTTTGCACCACTGAAGCCTGCGTTTTCGCCTCGATTGACAACCAGTTTGGCAGACCCCTTATAATCAGGAAGCGTGGCACACTGGGCTGCCAGGCTCAGAGACAGGCGATTCAGTTTTAAAATCTGAAGTCCTTCCTGCCCGGATGCGGCAAAGGCATAATCGCCTTTGGTTTGTACATAATTTATAGAGCCCCCCAATTGTATTACGCCATAGGGTTTTTTCGTGTCGCCTTCGTCATTGGAAATGGAAAGCCCGGCACCACCGTTGGCCATCAGGACCATTTCGCCGTTTATGGCCACCGCGTTGTTCACTATATCTCCCGTGGGTGGCTGCAGGGGATCTGTGATGATGGGAATATACTGCAGGAGTGTCCCGGAATCGTAGGAATAGACCCCGGCTCCTTTGGCTCCTTCAGCGACGATGATCTTGTCACCGTCAAAATCAACCGTCCTTTTAGTGTAGAGACCAAAATCAGAATCGACAGGGATTTCCATCTTCGGTTTGAGATTATCGTCCAGGATCCTGATCCCTAGATCAGCATCCAAAAGGGCCAGCCTGTTGTCGAACAAGGCGAGGGACCGCAGGTCTGTATATGCCTCTTCTTTTTTAATAGTCAAGTCTTTGGTGTCGTAGATGGTGACACTGCCGTTCTTCCCGCTGGTCACAAACGCTTCATTCTTCTCGACGACGATATCGGTGGCGTTGTCCCCGGGTTGGAATCCGTAGATGATTCCCGCATTTGTATCCATCACCCCATTAAAGACCGGAATCTTCGTGATAAATGAATTGGATGAGGCCGTAAAAGAGGCCGTTGCATCCAGTCCGCCTACCGCATAGAGAAATCCCTGGTGATATTGGAGTGAGTTAATATCGGCATTGGTATAAACGAGACGGGAAGTGATCTTGGGATTGTTGGGATCAGTGACATCCACAATATCAATGGCTCCTGAATAATCCTCCCCTGCTGTATTGTAAGCCACATAGGCAAAATCATCCTCTACATAGACGTGGGCGGCTGTTAGGGAGGTAACGGGTCCGAAAGTGGGCGGTAAGACCTGTCCGATCATAGTCATCGGATAGTTTCCCGCAGGCTCTTCCAGAGCTTTAGAGACCCTTTTCCCTGAAAAATTTTGGTCGATGCTGATATCAAGAACCCCGGCGTTTTCGAAAGTGACACTTCCTGATAAGGTGATGGGGTCGTTTTCCTCTACAATGCTTTGTCGCTGCTCGTCAATGAAGATAGTGGTCTCATCGCTGCAGGATACCAATAAAAAGTTGGCCAGTAAATAGGTTAGAAGTATTTCTCTTCTCATAAGTAGGTAATTTTAATGCTTTATTTCGGGCTTTACCTTAACGTTTAAAGGTTTAAAAAAGTATACGCAGGTGCCAATTATAGGTGCGTTTCAGCCTTTTTTTCGATAAACAATGCGACTTTAAGGGTGACCGGGGCTTAAATGTTTATAGTTTGCCCATTTTTTCGAGGCCGAAAAGGATCAATATTGGGAGGGCCAGTAACAGGACCATAAGGGTATCTGTAACCAGCAATTCAGGTTTGAACAAAAGGGTGGTCACGTACCCTCCTATGGCCCCTCCAAAATGGGCCGTATGGCCGATATTCCCCAGACGGGTTTTCATGCCGTAAATGGAATACAGCATATACAGGATACCAAGTACATATGCTGGAAGGGGGATGGGGATAAACATGATCCCCAATTGCATATCTGGCTGAAGCAAAATAGCGGCATAGAGGATGCCCGTCACGGCCCCACTCGCCCCGACCGCGCTGTAGAATGGTTCCTGTCGATGAAAGAACAACGCCAGCAGGCTGCCCGCCAAAAGGCTCACAAAGTACATCAGGAGAAATTTACCCGGCCCGAACCAGCGGATCACAACATCTGCAAAAAAGAAAAGGGTGAACATGTTGAGGAAAAGGTGAGACAGGTCCACATGCAGGAAGCCAGATGTGAACATACGGTCCTTTTGCCCGGAGCGAATGGCGCCTATTCCAAACTTATACCGCTCGAAAAAAAGCTGGTCGTTGAATCCTTTTAATGAAACCAGAACATTTGCTCCGATGATGGCAAGGGTAGCCCAGTGTAGGTTCATAGGAATGCCGCTGTGATGAAAGGTGCAAATATAACTATATTTGCGCATAGTTTCGGCGCATGCAATTATTCATATTTCTATTGGCCTACCCTGTTTTGTGGCTGATTTCCATTCTTCCAAGACCTTTGTTCTACGGTTTTTCCAATGTCGCATTTGTCCTGGTATTTTACGTGACAAGGTACCGCAGGAAGGTGGTCAGGGAGAACCTGATGCTCGCCTTGCCAGAGCGCTCCCAGTCGGAACGAAACAAAATAGAGAAGGAATTCTACCGACACCTCTGCGATCTGTTCCTCGAAATGGTAAAAACCATGCACCTTTCCAAAAAGGAGGTCGCCCTGAGATACAGCATCAAAAACATCGAATACCTGCGCGCCTTGGAAAAGGACAGGAGCGTCCTGGTTCTCTGTACGCATTTCGCAAACTGGGAGTGGAACACCAGTATCAATAACTACGTAACCTCAAGCGGGTTTGCGATTTATCAAAAAATCGGGAACCCGTATTTTGACCGTCTGATCAGGAAGATACGAGCCAAATGGAATACGGAGCCGCTGGAACAAAAGGAGACGGTAAAACGGATCATCAAAAACGAGAAAGAAGGGATACGAGGAGTCTATGGCATCGTCAGTGACCAGTCGCCCATGATGAGCAGGGCCCAGTACTGGAGCGAATTCATGGGGATAAAGGTTCCCATTTTCGTCGGGGCAGAAGGCCTGGCCCGTAAGCTAGACCTGGCGGCTGTATTCCTGAAGGTGACCAAGGTAAAGCGGGGGTATTACGAAGCGGAATTCATTCCCATTGCGGAAAAGGGCGGTGCTACCGCAGAACACGAAATTACGGAGAAATTCCTGCGGCTGGCCGAGCAACAGATCCGTGAAAAACCCGAACACTTCCTGTGGACCCACAGGCGCTGGAAACACAGGGGTAAAGCCCCGTCAGGACCCGAGAGGTCTACGCAGACAGTGTCCTGATCTCCTTCATGATCCTTTCCGCCAGTACATCTGCTTCTTTCTGGGAAGGGGCTTCGGTATACACTCGAATGATCGGTTCTGTGTTCGATTTACGCATGTGGACCCAGGAATTCTCGAAGTCGACCTTTAACCCGTCAATATTGTTCGTCTCCTCCTTTTCGTAATTACCTTCCATCTTTTTAAGGATCGCATCGACATCAATTCCCGGGGTGAGTTCGATCTTCTTCTTGCTCATAAAGTAGGAAGGATAGCTCTTTCTCAATTCACTCACTTTGATTTGGCGTTCTGCCAGCAACATCAGGAATAGGGCGGTTCCCGCAAGGGCATCCCTGCCATAATGACTCTCGGGATAGATAATCCCGCCGTTCCCTTCTCCACCGATAATGGCCCCGGTGGCCTTCATCTGGGCCACCACATTCACCTCCCCTACTGCCGCGGCCGTATAGGTTCCTCCGTGTTTTTCCGTAATATCCCTGAGTGCCCTTGTGGAAGAGAGGTTTGAAACGGTATTGCCGGGGGTTTTGCCCAGTACGTAATCCGCACAAGCCACCAGGGTGTATTCCTCCCCGAACATCTCCCCGTCCTCGGAAATAAATGCAAGCCTGTCCACGTCCGGATCTACGACGATCCCCAGGTCAGCCTTTTCCTTTACGACCAGATCGCAAATGTCTTTCAAATGCTCCTTTAAGGGTTCCGGGTTGTGAGGAAAATGCCCGTTGGGCTCACAATAGAGCTCAATAACCTGCACACCCAGTTCCTTCAGAAGCTTGGGGATGGCGATGCCCCCCGTAGAGTTCACGCCATCGACGACTACCCTGAAGCCGGCCCGGGCAATGGTCTCCCTGTCTACCAGTGAAAGATCCAGTACTTCGTCTATATGGATATCAAAATAGGAGTCGTTCACAGTCACATGGCCTAACTCATCCACATTGGCAAAGGAAAAATCCTCCTTATCGGCCAGGGAAAGGATGGTCTCTCCTTCCGCTGCATTCAGGAATTCCCCTTTGGCATTCAGAAGTTTTAAGGCATTCCATTGTTTTGGATTATGACTGGCGGTTAGAATAATGCCCCCATCTGCCTTTTCCAGGGGTACAGCGATCTCCACGGTGGGAGTGGTGGACAGCCCCAGGTCTACTACGTCGATCCCCATTCCTACAAGGGTAGAGACCACCAGGTGCTGTATCATTTCCCCTGAGATCCTCGCATCCCTGCCGATCACGACCTTCAGACGTTTATCGGGTTGCTGTTGTCTCAGAAAGGCTCCGTAGGCCGCTGCAAATTTAACGGAATCGAGCGGGGTCAGATTTTCTCCAGTTTTCCCCCCAATAGTCCCGCGTATGCCGGAAATGGATTTGATCAAGGTCATAATTTCGAAAAAAGTTTCTGCAAATATAATGGTATAGGCCAGTTTCCTTCCCCCTTCTTTGTAAATTCGGAGAATGAATTTTCTCGCACACATCTTCCTTTCCTTCGATGACGAGGAGATCAGCATTGGTAACTTTATCGCGGACAGTATCAGGGGAAATCGTTTCAAACACCTGCCGGAGAGGGTACAAAAGGGAATTTTGTTGCACAGGGACATCGACACCTACACGGATGCCCATCCGATCTACAGGAAAAGCAGCAGAAGGCTTCACAAAAACCACAGCCATTACAGCAGGGTGATCGTCGATGTGTACTACGACCATTTCCTGGCCGCGAACTGGGCCAAATATTCCGGGGAAGACCTGGGCGATTTCGCCTCTAGATTCTACGCACTTTTGAAGGATCGATACGAGATTCTGCCCGAGCCTACCAAACGCCTGATGCCCTACATGATCAGGGATAACTGGCTGGTAAATTACGCCTCAGTAGAAGGAATAGACCGGGTACTCAAAGGACTTTACAGGAGGACTGGGGAAAAAAGCAATATGCATCGAGCTAAAGACGACCTCCTGGAACATTACGATCTTTTCAGGGAAGAATTCAGCCTCTTTTTGGAGGATTTAATTATCTTTTCCAGCGAAAAATACAAGAGCCTTACAAACTAAGCCCTATGATAAGGAACCCGAGAAATCCCAAAGGGAGGATCATGACCAGAACCATGGTATTCGCCCTTCTGTCCCTGCTTTTAGTCACCGGTATTCAATGTCGGAGGGCCCCTGCGAAACCGACCGGTCTTGTCACTGAGAAAGCCATGGTCGTATCGGCCAGGGAAGAAGCCTCGGCATTAGGTGCCGCCATCCTGAAGGAAGGAGGCAATGCCTTTGATGCTATGGTCGCCACCGAACTGGCTCTTGCCGTGGCCTATCCTTATGCGGGAAATCTTGGTGGTGGTGGATTTATGGTCTACAGGAGGAGTGATGGAGATGTGGGTGCTCTCGACTATAGGGAAAAAGCTCCATTATCAGCCACAAAGGATATGTACCTGGATTCCCTCGGAAATGTGATTCCCGGGATGAGTACAGCGGGGGCTACCGCTGTCGGTGTACCCGGAACCATTGCGGGTATCTTTGAGGTTCACAAGAAGTTCGGAAGCCTGCCGATGGAACGCATCCTGGATCCTGTGATCGCCCTTGCGGAAAAAGGGGTGGTCGTGACCGAAAAACAGGCAGAACGACTCGAGAGATACCGTGATCAGATCATAGAGGTGAGCGGGGAGGAAACTTTCTTCTTCACCAGGTGCCAACAAGGGGACACCCTGAAATATCCGAGCCTTGCGAACACCCTCCGAAGGATTCGCGAAAACGGGAGGGATGAGTTCTATAGAGGAGAGACCGCTCAGAAGCTGGCTGCCTTTATTCAGGAAAGAGGGGGATTCATCACTGAAGAGGACCTCGCATCCTACGAAGCCGTATGGCGACAACCCGTGATTTTCAAATACAAGGACCTGAGAATCATCAGTATGAGTCCGCCCAGCAGCGGAGGCGTAACGATCAACCAGATATTCAAGATGATCGAACCCTACGATATAGGGCAATACAAACAAAATTCCCCCGAGGCTATACAACTGCTTACCGAGGCATTCAGACGTGCCTATGCCGATCGCAATTTTTACCTGGGAGATCCGGATTTTGTGGAGATCCCTCTTGATTTCCTTCTCAAGGAAAGCTATCTCAGGGGGCGAATGGAAGATTTTTCAATGGATCGGGCCACAAAGTCAGAATCCGTCTCCCACGGTACGGTTGAGATCCTGGAAAGCGCCGAGACCACGCATTATTCCATCGTGGATGCCATGGGGAATGCGGTTTCTGTAACCACTACCCTGAATGGGGCCTATGGTTCAAAGCTCTATTGCGACGAACTGGGCTTTTTCCTGAACAATGAAATGGATGATTTCAGTTCCAAACCGGGGGTTCCCAACATGTTCGGACTTATAGGAGCTGAAGCTAACAGTATCGCCCCCGGAAAACGAATGCTGAGCAGCATGACCCCTACCATAGTGGAAAAAGACGGGTCTTTGTGGCTGGTGGTAGGTACCCCCGGGGGATCGACCATCATCACGGCCGTGGCCGAGACCATAATCAACACCTATGAATTTAACATGAGCATGCAGGAGGCCGTGGAAGCGCCCAGGTTCCACCATCAGTGGATGCCGGATTATATCATTTTTGAACCGGAGGGATTTTCGGAGTCGACCAAGGATCTCCTCCGTGCCAAGGGATATATGATCAATGAGGAGCGCACCCCGGTGATCGGTAAGGTGGATGCGATCCGCGTGCTGCCGGATGGCCGACTCGAAGGCGGGGCGGATCCCAGGGGAGACGACAAGGCCGTTGGATATTGAATCTGACCTGATCAAAAAAATATTTTACCGTGAAGAAATGGATCAAAAGAATTGCAGGAGTAGTGGCCTTCCTGGTCGTTATTTTTGGTGGAATTTACTCCCTGTACTTCAATGACCCGGTCCCGGCAGGAAGTTCCCCCGAACAGGCAGATGCCCTTGCCAGGGAGATGCTCGAAGCCCTCAACGTAGAGGCCTACAGGGAAACCCGTTATCTCGACTGGTCCTATAGGGGCGGAAGAAACCGCTATCACTGGGACAAGCTTATGGGAAAGGTGGAGATGAGATGGGGGAATTTTTGGGGAAGGATAGACCTGGTTTCTCCGGACAAAAGCGAGATCGAGGAAGAAGGAGTACCCGTTAAAGGAGAGCGCCTGAAACAGCTTACCCAAAAAGCCATTTCATATTTCAACAATGACTCCTTCTGGCTGGTGGCCCCTTTTAAGGTTTTCGATAAAGGAACGAAGCGCAGTATAGTCCAGAGGCCCGATGGGAGTCCAGGTTTACTGGTTACCTATACGCAGGGCGGAGATACACCTGGGGACTCGTATCTCTGGGAATTGAATGAGGAGAATTTCCCTGTAAGCTATCGCATGTGGGTTCAGATCTTACCTCTAAAAGGTCTTTCTGCTACCTGGGATGGCTGGGAACGTATGGAAAGTGGGGTTTGGTTACCTCAGTACCATGAGATCGGCCCGATTACGCTAGACCTGGGAAAGGTTTCAGCCTCCAGGTGAACTAGGCCCTGAGCTGTTTTTTAAGTTCTTCCATGGACTGCTGTAATTGCCGGAGCAGACCATTCTCTGTAGTCGCGTCCACCCCGAAAGTGATCTTGCTGCTCACCTGCCATAATTCCTGGACCTGATGGGGTTCTATCTCGTACGGAGGGTAGGATTCATTGAGGGAGATCAGGAGGATCTTATGAGAATTCGGCGGGCGCTCTATTTTTTTCACCATTACGGAATCCTGTAGAACGATCACATAGATCTTATTGGTATTGATATCTTCCAGGTCCTCCACAGCCTTCGCAAGCACCCATTCTCCGGGTCTCAGGTTAGGGAGCATACTGTCCCCTTCCACCTGGAAACCCCTGTAGGTAGCATTGCGGAATTCGGGGATGGGGAGGTCGAAGGCCGGTAATTGACGATACCAGCTCGTGTCGTGTATGTTCTGGGGATATCCGGCCGCAGCCTTGGCATTGACCAGCACCATATTCTCCCGGTCGGAGGAATCCACGGTGACTACTTTAGGGATCACACTGGTGTTTGAAGCCTCTATATACTGCTGCTCACTTTCACCATAGAGCCATAAGGGATTTACCTTGAATTGTTTCAGGAGTGCCGCAACCACCTTACCGGAAAGTTTGGTCCTGCCCCTTTCTATGTCGGCCGTGGTATTGGAAACTCCTAACAATTCCGCAAATTCTGCCTGTGTATACCCTAATTCTCTCCTTAGGTCCGTAAATCTCTTGATCGTGATCTCGTTTTCCATGTATGTCGCTTTTTGAACCCCAGATTCAGGCCTCAACCCTTCAAAGATATAAAATTTGGAATAATTCCAAAATATTATTAGGAATATTTCCATAATATGGAATATATCCATATATTTGGAATATGTACAACTCAGCGTATCGCAAAAACCACTAATATGGAAAATGAGAAAGCAATCTACTTTTACGACGGGAGTTTTAATGGATTCCTGACGATTCTGTACTCCGTTGAACACGAAGGCCTGCAGGTCGAAGAGATCTGCAAGATAGAATCACCTCAGGATGCCCTGTTCCCGGAGCCGAGGTTTATCGATACCTGTCAAAGACACGCACAGCAACTCTGGGAGCACTTGAGGGCCGAAAATTACAGTGCCCTAAAAACGCTGTATTTCGCCTTTATGAGCAATGAAAAAGTGCTTGAGGGTGAATTGCTCCGATTTTTCCTCATCTGGAGGAAGTACAGGTCTCTTGAGAAGAATATCATGTTCAGTTCAGACTTTGTCCGGCTTTTCAAACTCGCCAGGGAAGTAGAAAAGGAAAAAGATCACATGGAGCGCCGCCTATCAGTCCAGCTAGATCCCGGGGCGCCACCAGTCAGATTGATCAGGCCTAAGCACAATATCCTTCCCCTTATCTCCAAACGTCTCAGAATGCGATACCGCCATAGTGAATGGTATGTTTTTGATGTTCGGAGAAAGTACGGTCTACACCACTTGGATGGGAACATATCCTTTATACCTTTCCGTTCAGAATACCTGAAAGAGGATTTTATGCAATCGGGCTATCAAGGAGATTCGGGCTTGAGATTTATCCTTGAGGAAGTGCAAAACCAACGAGCGATCGCACATGCCTGATTGTGATACGATCCTTGTGAGTATGGCGTTTTTAAGATCCTGATGGTGCTATCCTGTCAGAATTCAATATTAGAACAGAATTAACAAGAACAGGATACCTCTTGCCTTCCTTTTTAGATTTCGAAATAGTACCTTTGCCACTTTCCTCTCTGCATGACAAATAATGAAGAGCTCATAGAAGTAAAAGGAGCGCGTGTTCACAATCTAAAGGATATTGACGTCAACATCCCCAGGGAAAAACTGGTAGTTATCACCGGTCTTTCAGGAAGTGGTAAGTCGTCACTGGCTTTTGATACGATCTATGCGGAGGGGCAAAGACGATATATCGAGACTTTTTCCGCCTATGCCAGGCAATTCCTCGGAGGGATGGAAAGGCCCGATGTGGACAAGATCGATGGCCTGTCGCCTGTGATCGCCATTGAACAAAAAACCACCTCCAAGTCCCCGAGATCTACCGTGGGAACCATCACCGAGGTCTATGATTTCCTGAGGCTGCTCTATGCAAGGGGTGCCGATGCCTACAGCTACAAGACAGGTGAAAAGATGGTGAGTTACTCCGATGAACAGATACGGGAGCTTATCCTCTCCTCTTTTTCCGGGAAGAGGATCAATATTCTGGCCCCTGTGGTTAAATCCCGGAAAGGCCATTACCGTGAACTTTTTGAACAGATCGCCAAACAGGGGTTTGTTAAAGTAAGGGTAGACGGTGAATTGCAGGATCTCCGAAAGGGAATGAAGGTAGACCGGTATAAGACCCATGACATTGAGATCGTTGTAGACCGCCTGGCTGTCACAGAAGATCCTGAATTGGAAAAGCGCCTTTCAGAATCCATCAATACGGCCATGTACAGTGGTGACGATACCCTCATGGTCCTCGCGGAAGGGGAGTCCGAGCCACGGTATTTCAGCCGGGACCTCATGTGTCCATCAACAGGTATCTCCTACCCTACCCCTGAACCCAACACCTTTTCCTTTAACTCCCCCAAAGGGATGTGTGAGGAATGCAATGGGCTGGGCCATACATACGAGATCAACGAGCGAAAGATCTTCCCGGACAAGAGCCTGGCCATTGTGGCCGGGGGCATCGCCCCTCTGGGAGAGTACAAGAAATCCTGGGCCTTCAAACAGCTGGAAACCATTGCCAAACGCTATGATTTCGACCTGAAGGACCCCATCTCCAGCATCCCTGACGAGGCCATGAAGGTCATCTTATACGGAGGGGAAGAGCGGTTTGTGGTCGACTCCAAGTCGCTGGGAGTAAGCAGGGACTATACCATAGATTATGAAGGTATCGCTCATTTTATCAAGAATCAATTCAACAGTTCCGATTCCACTTCCATCAAGAGGTGGGCCAAGGATTATATGGATAAGATCCAATGCCCGGTCTGTTCGGGAACCCGACTTCAAAAGGCGTCCCTCAATTTCAGAATCGGAGATAAGAACATAGCTGAACTCGCTGCCCTGGACATAGCCGAATTATCGAAATTCTTCGAAAACCTCGAAAAAACCCTTTCCGGGAACCAAAAGATCATCGCAGAGGAGATCATCAAGGAAATCAGGACTCGGGTGCAATTCCTCCTGGACGTAGGCCTGGACTACCTCTCCCTGAATAGAAGTTCAAAGTCCCTATCCGGAGGCGAGGCCCAGCGGATACGTCTGGCCACTCAGATCGGCTCTCAGCTCGTAGGTGTTCTCTACATTTTGGATGAACCCAGCATAGGGCTCCATCAAAGGGACAATGGCAGACTTATCCGGTCGTTGTTGGCCCTCAGGGACATCGGTAATTCCATCATCGTGGTGGAACACGACAAAGACATGATCGAGAGTGCCGACCACGTCATCGACATAGGGCCAAGGGCAGGAAAGCACGGGGGTGAGATTATCTCAGAAGGAACACCAGCTGAGCTGAAATTACACGATACACTGACGGCCGATTACCTTACGGGCAAGAGAGAGATCCCAATCCCGAAAAAAAGGAGGTCCGGCAATGGAAAATACATTGTCCTGGAAGGGTGTACCGGAAACAACCTGAGGGACATCACGGCCCGTTTTCCTCTGGGAAAAATGATAGGAGTCACCGGGGTTTCAGGAAGCGGAAAATCCACCCTGGTGAATGAGACTCTGTATCCGATCATGAATGCCCACTATTTCAACGGGGTAAAAAAACCCATGCCTTACCGCAAGATCTCAGGTCTCGAACATATAGATAAGGTCATCGACATCAACCAGTCGCCTATCGGAAGGACCCCCAGATCGAATCCGGCTACATATACAGGGGTTTTCAGTGAGATCAGGACCCTGTTTACGAAAACGCCGGAAGCGGCCATCCGCGGTTATAAACCCGGCAGGTTCAGCTTTAATGTGAAAGGTGGCAGATGTGAGACTTGTCAGGGTGGCGGACTCAGGGTGATCGAGATGAATTTCCTTCCAGACGTGTACGTGGAATGCGAGACCTGCTATGGAAAGCGGTTTAACCGGGAAACGCTGGAGATCCGCTACAAAGGAAAATCAATCGCCGATGTGCTCGACATGACCATAGACGAAGCGGTCGAATTCTTTGAAAATATTCCAAAGATCCACAGGAAGTTAAAGACCATACAGGATGTGGGCCTGGGGTATATCTCACTGGGGCAACAATCCACTACCCTGTCCGGGGGTGAGGCTCAACGGGTAAAGCTGGCTACGGAACTTTCCAAACGCGATACGGGGAACACCTTTTATATTCTGGATGAGCCCACGACCGGACTCCACTTTGAGGACATACGCGTATTGATGGAAGTTTTGAACAGGCTGGTAGACAAGGGGAACACTATCCTGATCATAGAACACAATATGGATGTGATCAAAATGGTAGACCATATTATTGATATAGGCTATGAGGGCGGTCGCGGTGGAGGCATGATCGTAGCAGAAGGATCTCCCGAAGAGGTGGCCGCAGATGAAAAAAGTTATACAGCCCAATTTCTTAGGAAAGAATTGGATCCGGCCCTTAGCCATTGAAAATAGTTTTACGACATTTATAATGTATAGCCGCGATACGCGTTTTAAGGCATATAGGTATGAGAAAGGAGAAACATCACAAGGGCTGGAACGAGATCAAGACCAATGATTCCTGGGCGATCTTCAAGATCATGGGGGAATTCGTAAATGGTTTTGAAAAAATGAGCGCCATTGGTCCCTGTGTGACCATCTTCGGTTCTGCAAGGACCAAACCCGGAGATACCTATTATGAACTCGCGGTTCAGGTCGCTAAGAAAGTAGCAGAAGCGGGTTACGGGATCATCACCGGAGGGGGGCCAGGGATCATGGAAGCGGGCAACAAAGGTGCTCACCTCGCCGGGGGTACTTCCGTGGGCCTCAATATTGACCTTCCATTCGAGCAACACGACAACCCCTATATCGACAATGACAAGAGCCTGGATTTTGACTATTTCTTTGTTCGCAAGGTGATGTTTGTCAAATATTCCCAGGGTTTTGTGGTAATGCCGGGGGGCTTCGGTACACTGGATGAACTCTTTGAGGCCATCACCCTGATACAGACCAATAAGATCGGTAGGTTTCCCATTATTCTCGTAGGTTCAGGATTCTGGGCCGGACTCATGGAATGGATCGAGAATACCATGCTAATGGCAAAGAACATCAGTCCGGAAGACCTGGACCTGGTAAAGATCGCGGATTCAGCAGAGGAAGTCGTGGAAATTATTGACGCATTCTACAAAGGACACACCCTTAGTCCAAACTTTTAATTCTCTTATGAGGCTAAGACATGTTCGCACATCCTATGTTTGTCTTTGCCTGATCGCCCTGTTTGGGACAGGGAGATTATTTTCACAACACATCAATCGGCTGAAGGCTGAAGTTGATCCGGAGACCAAGGAGATCGACATACAACAGGAATTCACTTACAAGAACGATTCACGGGATACGCTTACCGTCCTTTACTTCAACGATTGGGCCCATTCGTATTCCAGTAAAAAGACAGATCTGGCCCGGCGATTTGCAGAGGATTTCAAAAAAAGCCTTCACCTGGCAAAGGAAGATGAAAGGGGATACACACAGATCTTTGGGATGTCTGATTTTGAATTCAGGAACCTTACCTGGAAGCGAACACCCAAAAGAGACCTCGTACAAATCCAGCTCAACCAGCCCTTACCTCCCGGTTCTTCCATCAAGATGTACTTTACCTACACCGTGACCCTGCCTCCCAACAAATACACGCCCTATGGATATGATCCAAGGGGCGGTTATTATCTCAAAGACTGGTATCTGACCCCTGCCGTGTACAACGGCTCATGGCAGCTGTATTCCAATAAAAACCTCGAGGACCTATACACCGGGCTCACCAATACAACCATCGATCTGACCTTTCCGGAAAACCTCTTCCTCGGTACCAATTTCAAAGAAGTCAACATCACCTCCTACCCTTCCAAGAAAGTGGCCTCCCTGAAAGGGGTCGATCGCAAAAGCGGAGATATCATCCTGAATTCCTCCCGTAAGTTCATCAAACACGTAACTCCCTTTATTATAGTTGTTACAGATATCCGCTCCCCAAAATACGACGAGGTTTCCCAGGGTATTTCCATCAACCGTATCACCCAGTTCATCCATGAGAACCTGGGCGAATTTCCATACGAGCAGCTCCTGGTCAGTGAAACGGATTTCAACAAGAACCCCCTTTATGGTCTCAACCAGCTGCCATCCTTCATCAGGCCGTATGAGGAACAATTCCAGTTCGAGATGAAATTCCTGAAAACGGCCTTGTTGAGCTATCTGAGGGAGACCTTGTTCCTGAATCCCAGGAAAGAACAATGGGTTACCGATGCCATTGTGAATTATCTTATGATCCGTTTCGTAGAGACGTATTACCCGGACCAAAAACTTCTTGGAAAACTGTATTCCCTATGGCCCGTCAGCACCTTCACCCTGGCTCAGTTGTCGTTCAATGATCAATACCCCTTCCTGTATATGCTTACGGCCAGGAAGAACCTGGATCAGCGACTTACGACCTCCAATGACTCCCTGATCAAGTTCAATCAGAAGATCGCGAACACGTACAAGGCCGGGTTGGGTCTGGCTTATCTGGCAGCTTATACGGGAACCGAAGAGGTCAATAACAGCATCAAGGACTTTTACAATACGTTCAAGCTTCAACCGGTGACCCCGGAAGATTTTCGCAACAGTATAAAGGCCAATACTTCGAAGGATGTCAGCTGGTTCTTTGAAACCTACGTAGAAACAGACAAGCGCATTGATTTTAAGATCAAAAATGTGATAAAGGAGGAAGATACCCTGGAAGTGGTCCTGAAGAACAAAAGCGGTACCAACGTGCCCATCTCCCTCTTTGGCCTGAGGAATGACAGCGTGGTCTCCAATTACTGGTTTTCCGATATTACTGGAATTGATACCGTCCTGATACCAAATAAACAGGAAGACCGTCTGGTGTTGAATTACGACCAGAAAATCCCTGAATTCAATCAAAGGGACAACTGGAAATCCCTGAGTGGTTTCTTTTCCAGCAACAAAAAATTAAAACTTCAATTTCTGAAGGATGCGGAAAATCCATACTACAACCAGTTGTTCTACATGCCGGTAGCTGGGTTTAACGTATACGACGGTATTTCTCCGGGTATCAGGTTTTCCAATAAGACCTTACTGGAAAGGCCTTTTATCTTTAGCGTGGCTCCTTCCCTGGCACTCAAGGAACGATCCCTGGTGGGAGTTGCCGGATTCAACTACAGAAAGTATCTGAGGAAAAGTGGGCTCTACGTCTTGAATTACAGCCTGAGCATGTCCAGTTTTCACTTCCAGACCAACTCCCGCTACAGCACAATCACCCCCTCCTTTGGCTTGGGCTGGAGACCAGATGATCTCATTTCAAACGAACGTAAGTCTTTGGTATTTCGGTATGTGAACGTGCTGCGGGATATAGATCCTTCCCTCAATATTGAGACCGATCCTGATTACAATGTATTCAACGTTCGTTACAACCATTACAACAACGACATCATCGACTTCTTTTCCTGGTTTGTGGATGGGCAGTATTCAGCAGACTTCTCAAAAGTGTCTTTTAATTTTGACTACCGCAAGCTCTTCGACAACAACACCCAGCTCAACCTCAGGTTCTTTGCCGGGAAGTTTTTGCGCAATGAGACCAATTCTGATTTCTTCAGTTTTGCTCTGGACAGACCCACCGATTATTTATTCGATTACAACTATCTTGGCCGGTCAGAGGAATCGGGCATTACAAGCCAGCAGATCATCATTGCCGAAGGAGGATTTAAGTCTCAGCTGGAAAACCCTTTCGCCAACGACTGGCTGGTAACCACCAACGCGAGTTTCAACATTTGGCGATGGATTGAGCTCTACGGAGATGTAGGCTTTGTCAGGAACCGGGGGACCGACCCCAGATTTGTGTACGATTCGGGGATCCGATTGAATCTGGTCACCGATTATTTCGAATTGTATTTCCCTTTGTATTCGAACAATGGGTGGGAGATCGCCCAGCCAGCATATGATCAGAAGATCCGGTTTCTAGTGACCCTGAGCCCGAGGACTCTGATAGGCCTATTTACCCGAAAATGGTTTTAATTTTTATAATATTCTTAATTTATTCCTCTATAAATTACATACTTTCTAATTATCGGTATTTTGTCCGTAATTTATTGACATATTGTTAATTTTATATCGTGAATACTCCTTGCAAAAAACCCTGTTTTTTGATATTTTCGTCAAAACTTTAATCCATGGACCCGAAGCTTCAAACCAGCGAGGATATTTCCTTTGACGAATTTCGGAAGCAGATCCTAAAAGACTACGAGATCGCCGTTATGAGTCGGGAATGCAGCCTCCTCGGCCGGCGTGAAGTCTTAACCGGCAAAGCCAAATTCGGGATTTTTGGGGATGGGAAGGAGCTGCCCCAGCTAGCCATGGCGAGGGCCTTTAAAAACGGAGATTTCAGGAGCGGTTATTACAGGGACCAGACCTTTATGATGGCCCTTGGGCTTTTGAGCCCTAAAGATTTTTTCCACGGACTTTACGCCACCACAGACCTTGAAAAGGAACCTATGAGTGCTGGTAGGCAGATGGGTGGGCATTTCGGAACATTTAGCCTGCAGGAAGACGGTTCCTGGAAGGACCTAACCGAACAGAAAAACAGCAGTCCTGATATTTCCCCCACGGCCGGTCAAATGCCCCGTTTACTGGGACTCGCACTGGCCTCAAAGGTGTACAGGAACGAAAAAAGCCTGAAGGCCGATAAGTTCACTGACAATGGAAATGAAGTGGCTTGGGGAACGATTGGAAATGCCAGCACGAGCGAGGGGCATTTCTTTGAGACCATCAATGCTGCAGGGGTGCTGCAAGTGCCCATGGTGGTCAGCATATGGGATGATGAATACGGGATCTCTGTACCTGCGAAATACCAGACGACCAAGGAAGACATCTCTACCATCCTTTCCGGTTTTCAGCGCACTGAGGACGAACCCGGGTATGAGATACTCAAGGTAAAGGGTTGGGATTATACCGCCCTGATCCACACTTATGAGAATGCCTCAGATATTGCCCGGGAAGAACACGTCCCTGTCATTATTCACGTGACGGAACTCACCCAGCCTCAGGGCCATAGTACCTCAGGATCGCACGAGCGGTACAAAAGTGAAGAACGTCTTGCCTGGGAAAAGGAAAACGATTGCAACAAGAAATTCAGAGAGTGGATACTCTCGAATCGGATCGCATCGGAGGAGGAATTGAAATCCCTGGAAAAGAGGATGAAGACCGAGATCCGTATGGCCAAAAAGGATGCCTGGAACGAATTTCTGAATCCACACCGGGAAGATAAGCGAGTGGTAGTGGGTCTATTGGATGCCCTTGCTCAAAGCAGTCCGAATAGGGCCTTTATCACCAGGATCAAAAATGACCTTATCGCGATTGAGGAACCCCTGAAAAAGGACCTGGCCTCCCACACAAGGAAGGCTTTGAGGTATGTACTGGGGGAAAACAGCCCTCAGAAAAAGTCCCTGGAGGACTGGATAGCGGGATTCTTTGAGAAAACCCAGCCTCACTTCAGCTCTCACCTGTACAGTGAATTGCCAAGCAAAGCCACTAATATAAAGGAAGTCAGACCCGAATACGATGAAAACCCGGAACAGGTCGACGGCCGGATCATCCTGAGGGACAATTTTGATGCCCTTTTCTCCAGGTATCCCGAAGTGATGATCTTCGGGGAGGACAGTGGAGCCATTGGAGATGTGAACCAGGGCCTGGAAGGCCTGCAGAAAAAATATGGGGAGATTCGGATTTCCGATACCGGGATCCGGGAGGCCACCATCATCGGACAGGGGATTGGACTGGCCCTGAGAGGGCTAAGGCCGATCGCAGAGATTCAGTACCTCGACTACCTTATGTACGGTCTTCAAACCCTGAGTGATGACCTGGCCACCCTGCTCTATCGATCAGTCGGGAAACAAAAGGCGCCCCTTATCGTCAGGACCAGGGGTCATCGCCTGGAAGGGATCTGGCATTCAGGATCACAGATGGGTGGAATCATCCACTTACTCCGGGGATTGTACGTGTTGGTGCCCCGAAACATGACCAAAGCGGCCGGATTTTATAACACCCTGCTAAAAAGCGATGAGCCCGCTCTTATAATTGAAAGCCTTAACGGGTACCGACTCAAAGAACCCAAACCGACCAATCTCGGGGAAATCTGTACGCCAATCGGACTGGTGGAAGTCGTGAAAAAGGGGTCGGATATGACTGTGGTCTCCTATGGTTCTACTCTCAGGATCGTAATGGAGGTAGCCGAGGAATTGAAGGAGGTCGGGATTGATGTGGAAGTGATCGATGCCCAGTCACTGCTTCCCTTCGATCTCAACAAGGACGTGTTGCAAAGTGTGAAGAAAACCAACCGCTTACTCATCGTGGATGAGGATGTACCCGGGGGTTGTTCTGCCTATCTCATGCAGGAGATCATCGAAAAACAGGGGGCATACAAATACCTGGACAGTGCGCCACAAACACTGAGTGCGAATGCGCACAGACCTGCTTACGCCTCGGATGGAGATTACTTTTCCAAACCTAATGCCGAAGATATCTTCGAAAAGATCTATCAGATCATGCACGAGTCCAACCCTTTGGATTTTCCCAAGCTCAGGTAGACAACCTTTTTCTGATTCTGTCGAAGTCTTACTCCTCAACCTTACTTATTGGTTTGTGAGAAACTTCCACTCCTGTGAACAAAGTATTTATCTCATTAAAAGAAAATCCCGCTGGGCTAGCGGGATTTATTTTTATTAATTCTTTATTTCCTTCGGTGGATCTTTGATCGCCGGAGTTACCGGATTGCCATCCGCATCGATCTCAATAATAGCGTCAAAGCCTATCTGGTCCAACTTTTCGGCGATCATTGCCCTGTCACCAACCATGAACCAATTGACTTCCCCAGGTTTCACAACCTTCTTACTAACGTCTATTACGTCCTTCAAGGTCAGGTTTCTGACATTCTGATCATAGGTTTGGTAGTAATCATCCTTCAGGCCATAGCGGACGATATTGGCCACCGAACTATTTACGGCACTATTGGTCTCCCACTGACCGGGCAATCTCAATATTTCATTGGTCTTGACTTTGTCCAGTTCAGCCTGGGTAGCCGGTCTGGTGGTAATGAATTCCGATATTTCCTTTCTCAATTCCAGAACGGATTCGGCTGTTTTATCCGTTTGGACCGGTGCGTACATGATAAACGGACGCTTTTCTTTAGCGCCGAGCACAAAACCCCCGGCACCATATGCCCAATGCTTGTCTTCCCTCAAATTCATATTTATTCTAGAAGTAAAATCCCCACCCAGGATGCTGACCATTTGCTCCATCGCTATCTCGGAAATATCCCCGTATTTTTCGGTGAGATGTCCTGCGATGATCACTGATTGTTGAGATTCAGGCCTATTCATCAAATACAGGGTGTTTTTGGTAGATACCGCAGGTTCTTTAAAGGGTATGTTGGGCACTTCCCCCTTCTTCCATTTTCCCAGGGTTCGCTCCAGTTGATTTGTCAGCTCATTCATCGTGACATCCCCGGTCACCACCAGGGTGGCATTATTGGGTTTCATCCAGGTGTTGTAAAAAGCAACAATGTCATTTCTGGTAAGAGCGGCTACCGTGTTTTCATAGCCGGTTCCTGTATACGGGTTGGAATAAGGATGCCCTTCGCCATACATATATTTATTCATAACTCTAAGGGCCATAGCAATAGGTTGCGCTTTCTCGCTTTTGATCGTATTGATCTGTTCGGTTTTCAATCGATCAAACTCCTTCTGGGGAAAATCCGGATTGAGGACCACATCGGCTAAAAGATCAAGACTGGCAACCAGACTAGGCTTCAGTGTATTCATGTATACACTGGAGATATCCTGATCTGAGAAGGTAGACAAACTGGCACCGAGTAACTGAAGTTTCTCGTTGATTTGCAACGCGTTCATCTCTTTTGTTCCTTCATCCAGGAGATTCATTGCCAGGGCGGCGGTACCCGGGCTGGACAGGAAGTCCGTTTTGTAACCGGCATTGACCATCAGATTCATCACAATGGTGGGCACCCCTTCCCGCCTGGCCAGTACTATGTTAAGTCCATTGGAGAGCTTGGAACGCTCCAGTGCAGGGAATTTTGAACTCTTCGGACTACCCAGATCGGGAAGTTTAGAACGATCAACAGCGGATGCTTCTGCGGTGTATTCAGGAAATGGATTGCAGATCAGGGTGTGCTTACCTTTCGTTAGCCATTTTTGAGCAGTGGCCTTTAAATCCTGAACAGTAGCCTCTTCGACGTATTTCAATACCGTCTTGTAATAACTGGCATCCCCGAAATAGGTTTCATTGGAGGCCAGAATATCGGAAACTCCCCCAAATCCCCCGATGCGTTCCAGGCCTTTTATGAAACTTGAAAAATAAGAGGCCTTGGCTCTGTTTAATTCTTCCTGCGTAGGCCCATTTGCCACAAAAGCGTTGACCTCTGCCAATAATTTGGCCCTGACCTCCTCTGTATCTCCACCGGGTTTTACGTCGGCATAGCAGACAAAGTTACTGGCAATTTCCTGAGAATACTGAAAGGAAACCGCACTGCTGGCGATCTGATCTTCATAGACCAATTTTTTGTACAGCCGGCTATTTTTCCCCGTAGACAAGATGGAAGAGATAAGGTCAAAATGTACGTCCTCACGGTCCCCAAATTGAGGCGTATTCCATGCAAACAGAACTCTCGCCTCGGGTACTCGGTCCTGATATACCTGATAGGTGTCCCCATTGTGGACAGGCACATTGATCTCCTGCCGCTCGATCGTCGGACCAGAAGGGATATCTCCAAAATACTTAAGGACTTTCTGATAAACCTCCTGAGGATTTATATCACCCGCAATCGCCAGAACCGCATTGGCCGCTCCGTAGTAAGATTTGAACCATTCCTGCACGTCTTCAAGTGAGGCCGCATTCAAATCCTCCATTTCACCAATGACCGTCCATGAATAGGGATGACCCTTAGGAAACATAGCCTTGGTCAGATAATCATATTGCCTGCCATACGGCTGGTTTTCACCCTGCCTTTTTTCATTTTGCACAACCCCTCTTTGTTCATCTAGTTTTTCCTGGTCAATAGCCCCGAGTAAATGTCCCATTCGGTCTGATTCCAGAAAAAGCACCTGGTCCAGGGCGGCTACAGGTACATTTTGGAAATAATTTGTTCGATCTGAATTGGTGGTCCCATTGAGGTCGGTTGCCCCTATTCGTTCTAGGGCCTGGAAATAGTCGTCGTTGTAATTTTCACTTCCGTTAAACATCAGATGTTCAAATAGATGCGCGAATCCGCTTTTACCGGGCTTTTCATTTTTTGATCCCACATGATACCATACATTTACGGCTACAATGGGGGCCTTATGGTCTTCGTGTACCAGTAAAGTGAGCCCATTGGGCAAAACAAAACGCTCATAGGGAAGGTCGATGTCGCTGGCCTTGAATTCAAAGTTCTGAGCTTGTGTTTGAAGGCCACAGAATAAAATAAGGGCCAAAAGAGTTAATCTTTTCATTCTTATCAGGTGTTAGTTGCTTATGTATCCTTTAAAGATAGGTCTTACTGCTCTTATTGCCAACACGGAAATAGATGAAAATTTAGCTGATCGTAATCGCCGTAAAAAAAATAACCCTAAGTTTAAGTTTCAAGAGCAATCCTGTTGATCTATGCAACTTGATGAAATACTAAAGAGACATTATACCCTCGAAAACTGCAGCCTTACAGACTTACAGGGGTACGGGAGTTCCAATACAAAGGTGGAGACGCCTGGAGGGATCTACGTCTGCAAGCAATACACCAATACCGAGC
Organism: Muriicola jejuensis; assembly: GCF_010671595.1. GTDB lineage: Bacteria > Bacteroidota > Bacteroidia > Flavobacteriales > Flavobacteriaceae > Muriicola > Muriicola jejuensis. The sequence continues at coordinate 160,720 of NZ_JAABOP010000004.1, forward strand.
GGATCCGAAACGAGCTTCTCGCTGAAGACCGGGTTCTGCAACAGTTGGGCACCATGACTACCTGTGAATTTCCGATGAGGATTCCAACCAATGCCGGTGAACCCTTTGTGGTAGAAGGGGATTTGTTGTACAGGCTCCTCACCTTTCTGGAAGGAGATTTTCTCGGATCGGTCACCCACACCCCGGAACTATTGTATTCCCTGGGTCGAACCCTGGGCCGAATGGATAAAATACTGGCCCTCTTAACAGAAGTGGTCTATGAGGGGAAGAATATCCCCTGGGACCTAAAAAACACCGACAGGTCCAGGCCTTTGTTGTCATCCGTGCCCAATGCTTCAGACAGAAGCCTGGCGGCTTATTTCTTCCTGCAGTTTGAAGACCGTATCCGACCTTTTGCACATGAGTTCAGGCAGTCACTGATCTATAGCGATGCCAATGACTGGAACATCCTGACAGCCGGAAACAAGGTCACCGGGATCATCGATTTCGGGGATATGTGCCATACTTGGATGGTGAATGAGGTAGCCATAGGAATGACCTATGTGATGATGCACAAGGATCAACCGCTTGACAGCGGATTGAATGTGCTTCAGGGATATCAGGCAGAAATGCCCCTGACCGAACTGGAGTGCGACAGCCTCTATTACCTCATTGCTGCCAGGCTGTGCATCAGTGTCTGCAACTCAGCCGAGGCCACTAGGAAACAACAGGGATCATCCTATATCACGGTCAGTGAAGAGGGGGCATGGAAACTACTTCGCCAATTACTGACCATCAATCCACTCCATGCGGCTGATGAATTCCGACGGGTGTGCGGTCATAGCAGGGTCAGCAAGACGCCGGTGACCAGACTGCTCGATAACAGGAAGGCACATTTCGGAAAAAACCTTTCCCTCAGCTATAGGGATCCTATCCCAATGGACCGGGCCGCCTTTCAGTATATGTATGATTCCAGGGGAAATACCTTTCTGGATGCTTATAACAACATCATGATCGTAGGGCACTGCCATCCCCGGGTGGTGCAGGCGGGAAGGAAGGCCATGGCCAAACTAAACACGAATACTAGGTATCTGTACGAATCCCTGGAAACCTACAGCACTACCTTGTTTAAGAAGTTTCCCCCTCACCTCAATAAGGTGTATTTTGTTAATTCGGGTAGTGAGGCCAGCGACCTGGCGATCAGAATGGCCAAATACCATACAGGGAAGGACAAGGTAGCGGTGTTGGAAGACGGCTACCACGGACATACACAGGGAGGAATACAAATCAGTGCGTATAAATACCACAGCAAGGGATCTTCCGGCAGACCGGATAGTACCGTGGAACTGGCCTTGCCTAAGGTTTTTGGGAGTCCGTGGAAAGACGATGGGTCGGCCGGTGTCCACTATGCGCGGGAAGCGATCGAACACATCACAAAATCCAAGGGAGAGATCGCGGCCTTTATTGCAGAGCCCATAGTGGGTTGTGGCGGGCAGGTACCCCTGGCGAAAGGATATTTGGAGGCCCTCTATCCTGAGATCAGGTCTCAGGGAGGTGTGTGTATCAGCGATGAAGTGCAGGTGGGGTTTGGAAGGCTCGGTGACGTTTTTTGGGGGCACGAACTCTATGGCGTGGTACCGGATATCGTCGTCCTTGGGAAACCAATGGGGAACGGGCATCCCATGGGGGCCGTTGTCACCACAACCGAAATCGCAGAGTCTTTTGGCCGGGGACCTGAATTTTTCAGTTCCTTCGGGGGAAACCCGGTCTCCTGTGCAATCGGACTGGCCGTCCTGGAGGTTTTAGAGGAGGAGGGTCTGCAGGAACAAGCAAGGTTGACCGGAACCTATCTCCTCACCTCCCTGAACGATCTGGCCAAAAAACACGAGGTGATAGGTGATGTCAGGGGCCACGGGCTTTTTTTGGGAATCGAGTTGATCTCGCCCCAGGGCCAGCCTAAGACGCAACTGGCGGCAGTCCTCAAAAATGCATTGAGGGATCAATTTGTCCTGGTAAGTACGGATGGTCCTTTCGACAACGTCATAAAAATCAAACCTCCCCTGAGGTTCAACAAAGAAAACGCAGACGAACTGGTTTTAAAAATCGATGCGATTCTGAGTCAGAATATGGTTATTAAATAAAAAAACTTTACATTTAATTAACATATCCCCAAATAACATGAAAAACAACATGCAAGCAAATATAGGTTTAGCCCTTTTGAGGATCTCGGCTTCGGCCATGATGCTGACCCATGGATATCCCAAATTTCAGAAACTTCTCTCAGGTGATTTTGAGTTCGGTGACCCCATTGGACTCGGCCCTACCCCCAGCCTTTTTCTGGCCATCATCGGGGAGTTTATATGCCCTATCCTGGTCCTTATTGGCTTTAAGACCCGCTGGGCTGCTATCCCAACCGTCATCACCATGGCTGTGGCTGCCTTTGTGGTCCATGCTTCCGATCCTTTCGGGACCAAGGAAAAAGCTATGCTATACCTTGCCATGTTCCTCGTAATCGTATTGGTTGGGCCCGGAAAATACAGTGTAGACAAGAAGTAGGTCCCTACATGATCTTGACCAGCAGCTCTTTTAGCAGATCTCCCTGGCTCATATTGTAGGCGCCCACTCCCTTTCCTTTCATGTCGAGTTCCCGAAGGTAGGAGATCACCTTGCTGGATTTTTTCATGGAATAGTTCCTGGCGGCTACCTGGAATTCATCCACAAAATAGGGATTGATCCTCAGAGCACTAGCCACATTTCGGGGCGAATGATCATTGAGCCCGTGGTATTGCAACAACTGGGTAAAAAAGGTATGCAGAAGGGAAACGGTAACCACGAAGGGATTGTCTTTCGGGTTTTGGGAAAAATACGTGGCGATCCTCGTCGCTTTTAGAATATCCCTCTCCCCTATGGCCTTTTTAAATTCAAAATTGTTGTAATCCTTGCTGATTCCAATGTGCTTCTCGATGACCTCCGGAGTGATCTCAGTGCCTTTGGGTAGTACCACTGAGAGTTTTTCCAGCTCGTTGTGAATCCGGCTGAGATCCGTCCCAAGGAATTCCACCAATAAGATAGAAGCCTTATGTGAAATCGGATACCCCTTGGTTTTAAGGACTTTACGTATCCATTCTGAAACCTGATTCTCATATAATTTTTTGCTCTCGAACACCAGACCATTGGGAGCCTTTAGCACTTTATGCAGCTTCTTCCGCTTGTCTAGTTTCTTGTATTTAAAGCAAATGACTAGTACCGTGGAAGGCTGGGGGTTTTCTGCATAAGGGGCGAGTTGTTCGATGGTCCTTGAGAGGTGTTGGGCCTCCTTTACAATGATGACCTGTTTTTCGGCCATCATAGGAAAGCGTTTGGCATTGGATACGATCTCATCGATCGTGACGTCTTTCCCGTAAAGCACCATCTGGTTGAATCCCTTTTCCTCCTCGCTCAGAACGTGTGTGCCGATATATTCTGCGATCCGGTCTATGTAATACCCCTCATCCCCCATCAGGAAGTAGATGGGCAAAATCTGCCCGTTTCGGATATCATCAATAAGCCGTTTTACTTCTTCCATCGAAAAAAAATCGTAAAATTTGCGAGATGGAAAATCTCAATTTTCCCGGGTACAGGTTTCGCTTCAAAAATAGCGAAAATAAATCCCTCATCTTTGATGTGGTCCGCAAAAAATTTGTGGTCCTGCAACCGGAGGAATGGGTGAGACAGCACGTGGTAAGATACCTTCACGAAGACAAGAAATACCCGCTCAGCCTGATCAATGTCGAAAAACAGATCCGGGTGCATTCACTCCCAAAACGGTTCGATGTGGTTGTGTTTTCACCCGGTGGGGAAATCGATATCCTGGTGGAATGCAAGGCCCCGGATGTCAGGATCAGCAGGGATACGTTCGATCAGATCGCAAGGTATAACCTCGACCTGAAGGCCAGGTTTTTCCTGGTGACCAATGGTTTGAACCACTATTTTTGCCGTATAGACTACGAAAACGCCTCCTATGTTTTCCTGGAAGACCTTCCTTCGTACATACCGGTATCAGATTGAAGGACTGTAATCCTGCCTTCGGTATCATATGCGATTTATTTCTTTACTTTGTGGCCTTGCCGGAGACGCCTGTGTCTGCCATGAATAAACCCGGAATCCCAAGATGTTGAACCTAGCTGTCGTCATACTTAATTGGAATGGGGAAACCCTGCTGGAAAGTTATCTGCCATCCGTGGTGGAAAATTCTCCCGGGGCCGGGATCTATGTGGCTGACAATGCTTCTACGGACGGTTCCGTGGCCTATGTCAGGAAGCATTTCCCTGAAATCCATATCATTGAGAACGCCAGTAACGGGGGGTTCGCCAAAGGATATAATGATGCCTTGCAGCATGTGGATGCCGATGTCTATTGCCTGTTGAATTCGGATGTGGAGGTAACCCCGGGCTGGCTCACTCCCATCATGGAAATATTCAGGAGCAAACCCGAAGCAGCCATCGTGCAACCCAAGATCCTGGACCTGCTCAAACCCGATCACTTTGAATATGCCGGTGCCGGGGGAGGTTTTCTCGACCAGCTGGGCTATCCTTTTTGCAGGGGGCGAATCTTTCAGTCGCTCGAACGAGATGAAGGACAATACGACGATACCGTTGAGATCTTCTGGGCAACGGGGGCCTGTATGTTTATCCGCAAAAAAGTATACGATGAACTCGGGGGGTTTGACGAGGACTATTTTGCCCATCAGGAGGAGGTCGATCTCTGCTGGCGTGCTCAGAATAAAGGATATAAGGTATACTATGTGGGCCGGTCTGCCGTACTGCACCTGGGAGGTTCCACCCTCAGCAACATGAATCCTAAGAAAACCTATCTCAATTTCCGAAATTCTCTGTTCTCCATCACCAAGAACCTTCCCAGAAAGAAGGCATTGGTCATCATTATGATGAGGCTGTTACTGGATGGGATCGCGGCGATCCGCTTTATCTTTCAGGGGAAAGGCCGGCATTGCCTTGCCATTCTCAGGGCACATCTGAGCTATTACAGGCAGTTCACCAAAATGTACAGGAAGCGTGAAAAATCTGATTTCGTAATAAAATACTACCGGACAAAATCCATTGTCTTATCCCACTACGTATATAATATAAGGTCCTTTAACAAATTAGTAAAAGATTAACTATTTCCGTATATTAAGCAATGCCCTTTTGTATAATTTTGATATCAATTTTGAATAAAACCTAACAAAATCAATAATCCATAAATTAAATCACTTATTAAAATGAAAAAAATATTATTAGGAAGTCTGGGAATGATGATTTTACTCTCATCCTGTGTTTCCCAGAAGAAGTATGCCGAACTTGAGGCTAAGCAAAAAGAGACCCAGGACCTTTTAAATTCTGCCACGGTTAAACTGAATAGCTGTCTGGAAGAGAAAGCCACGGCCACGGCTCGTTTGAAAACCCTGGAAGATCAGAATGCATTCCTGAAGGCTAACAATCAGGAGTTGATCAACAACATGGGTAACCTTACCACTCTTACTACCAAGGGTGCGGAGAACCTGGAAAAATCCCTGGAAAGTCTGCAGGAAAAAGATCTCACTATCAGAAAATTACAGGATGCCATCACAAGAAGGGATTCCGTGAACCTTTCACTGGTTCAGAGTCTGAAAGGTGTCTTGGGTAACCTTGATGACGAGGATATCCAAATCAGCGTTGAAAAAGGAGTGGTGTTTGTCTCCATTTCCGATAAATTGCTCTTTAGCTCCGGAAGTTACAATGTAACCGCTCCTGCCAAAGAAGTACTCGGAAAAGTGGCCAAAGTGGTCAACAACAAACCCGACTTCGAATTTATGGTGGAAGGACATACCGACAATGTTCCTTACCAGAGTGGGGTGTTGTTAGACAACTGGGACCTCAGTGTTAAAAGGGCGACTTCTATCGTAAGGATCTTACAAAACGATTTCAAAGTGGATCCAGCCCGTATGACCGCAGCAGGCCGTAGCTACTATATTCCTCTCATGGGCAATGATACAGCTGCCAATCGTGCCAAGAACCGCAGAACCCGCATCGTGGTGCTTCCAAAACTGGATCAGTTCTACAGTATGATCGAAGAGGGAATGAAGGATCCTGCGATCAAATAAGAAATTAGAAAGAGAAAATTTAGGAACCGCGATACTGAGTATCGCGGTTTTTTTTTTACAGTATATCGAGGGTGCCTTTTCCCTCTCTCACTACTTCCGGTTCTCCGGAAGACAGGTCGATAATGGTGGAGGGCACATTCCCGCCATATCCTCCGTCAATGACCATATCCACAAGGTTATGCCACTTTTCGAAGATCAATTCCGGATCGGTGGTGTATTCGATCACGTCGTCCTCATCCCGTATAGAAGTGGAGATAATGGGGTTTCCCAGTCCTTCCACCATGGCTTTGGCGATGGTATTGTCGGGCACCCTGATCCCGACGGTCTTTTTATTCTTAAAAGCCTTGGGCAGGTTGTTGTTCCCGGGAAGAATAAAGGTATAGGGGCCGGGCAAGGCCCTCTTCAAAATCTTGAATGTAGGGGTATCTATCTGCCTTACGTAATCAGAAAGGTTGCTCAGGTCCGGACATATAAAGGACCAGTTCGCCTTTTCCAGTTTGATCCCTTTGATCCTTGCGATCCTCTCCAAAGCCTTTGTATTGGTAATATCGCAACCCAAGCCATAAACCGTATCTGTCGGGTAGATGACAAGCCCACCCTTCCGCAGTACATCCACCACCCTCTGGATCTCCCGGGGGTTTGGGTTCTCATTGTAGATCTTGACGAATTCTGCCTGCATACCTGTTAGGTTAATACTTCGAGTTTGGCGAACCGGAGCAATAATTTTTTTATATCTCCCCTTTCAAAACGGATCTCCGCCTTTTTGTCATTCCCAGCACCTTCGAGCCGGATGACCTCTCCCTTTCCGAATCGCGTATGATTCACTCGGGTGCCTATGGAGAGTTCCGGGATATCTTCCTGGGAGCGCACGGAGGGCTCACCCAGATTAGGCCTGATCTTCCTCAGTTTCCTCAATTGGTCAGGACTTGGCCTGCCCTGAGGTGGAGGGGTTCCATTGGTGGGTTTATTCTGTCTCAGGCGGCTCTTGTCTACTTCCCCGAAGATATCGGCACTGATCAGAGGTTTGAACCTGTACGGGTCTGCCGGGGTTAGGTTTTCAACAAATTTCTCGTCGATCTCTTCCAGGAAACGGCTGGGTTCCGCATCGATCAGTTTCCCCCACCTGTACCGGTTCTGGGTATAGGTGAGATACGCCTGCTGTTCCGCCCTGGTCAGGGCCACATAGAACAACCTGCGCTCCTCCTCCAGTTCACTGCGCGTATTCATACTCATGGCAGAGGGGAACAGGTCTTCCTCCATGCCCACGATATAGACATAGGGAAATTCGAGTCCTTTGGCCAGGTGGATGGTCATCAGGGCCACTCTGTCATCATCGGAGGTGTCCTTGTCCATATCTGTGGCCAGGGCTACATCCTCCAGGAATTCCGTCAGATCCCCCTTGGCATCTGCGAGTTCTTTCTGCCCTTCCACAAAATCCTTGATCCCGTTGAGCAACTCCTCTATGTTCTCCATCCTGGCGATTCCCTCAGGTGTTCCGTCCTTTTTGAATTCAAGCAAGATACCCGTCTTTCTTGAGACGTGTTCAGCCAGAGTAAATGCGTCGGAGTTCTCATTCATGATCTGGAAACTCTTGATCATGTTGACAAAGTCTTCCAGCTTCCGCTGGGTCCCGGAGTTTATTTTAAGGTCGATTTTATCCAGGTTCTCAATGATCTCAAATATGGATCTCCCGTAGTGATTGGCAGCCACGGTAAGCCGGTCTATGGTGGTTTGTCCGATTCCCCTGGCTGGGAAATTGATGACCCGTTTCAGGGCCTCTTCATCCTTGGGGTTTATGACCAGCCTCAGGTAAGAAAGGACGTCCTTGATCTCCTTCCGCTGGTAGAATGAGAGTCCGCCATAGATCCTGTAAGGGATATCCCTCTTGCGAAGGGCATCTTCTATCGCTCTCGACTGAGAGTTGGTGCGGTAGAGCACAGCAAAATGGTTATTGGGCAACTGGTGCTGCATCTTGTTTTCAAAGATGGACCCTGCTACAAACCTGCCTTCCTCGGCATCCGTCGTGGAGCGGTGCAGCTTGATCTTGTTACCCTCGTCATTGGCGGTCCAGACCACTTTCTCCAGCTGGTTCTTGTTCTTGGCTATGATGGCATTGGCCGCATTGACAATGTTCTTGGTCGACCTGTAATTCTGTTCGAGCCTGTAAACCGCCACGTCATCATAATCCCTTTGAAAATTCAGAATATTCGTAATGTTGGCTCCCCGGAAGGAGTAGATACTCTGGGCATCATCCCCTACCACACAAATATTCTGGTAGCGGTCTGAAAGGGCTTTGACAATAAGGTACTGGGAATGGTTGGTGTCCTGGTACTCGTCTACCAGTATATAGCGAAAGCGATCCTGGTATTTGAGCAGCACGTCCGGAAACCTGGTGAGCAACTCATTCGTCCTCAGGAGAAGGTCATCGAAATCCATGGCGCCCGACTTAAAGCAGCGGTCTACGTATTCCTGATAGATATCTCCCAGCCTGGGTCGCTTGGCCATGGCATCGGCCTCCATCAGTTCCGGGTTCTGGAAATAGGCCTTGACGGTGATAAGGCTGTTCTTGTAAGAGGAGATCCTGTTCTGTATTTGCTTGTATTTGTAAATATCCTTGTCCAGACCCATCTCTTTGATGATGGAAGCAATCAGGCGCTGTGAATCCTGGGTGTCATAAATGGTGAAGTTGCTGGGGAAACCGAGTTTATCCCCATCGTATCTCAGCAAGCGGGCAAATACGGAATGGAAGGTCCCCATCCACAGGTTCTTGGTCTCAGAGGTGCCAACAAGTTCGGCAATCCGTTTTTTCATCTCCCGTGCAGCCTTATTGGTAAAGGTCAGGGCCAGAATATTGAAGGAATCCACCCCCTGTTGCATCAGGTGGGCGATACGGTAGGTGAGCACCCGGGTCTTGCCTGACCCGGCCCCGGCGATAACCATTAGCGGACCGTCCTTGTGAAGCACAGGTGCTTTTTGGGCCTCATTGAGATGTTCTAGATACTGATTCAAAAACGACCTGATTTTAGAGCGTGAAGTTAGCCATATTTGCCCGTTTGCTAAAACCCCACCCTTGATTTATTATAAACAATGGATCGCAGTTCTGTACAATTTAAATATCTTTAGCCGTCATTAAAGAATATGGGCTTAAAACCGAAAAACCTGGGTCTGTTTTTGTTCGTGATTTCTGCGATCTGCGGAGCGCAAACCAAGCAGACCGGACCAGTGATCTCAGACTACGGAGCCGTTTGGCCCATTGAAGAACCGGATTACGTAACGAGGCTTGACGAGCCCCTGAAAGTAGTGTTTGATATCATGGACAGTCCGGAGGACCCCGGTCAGATCAATGCCCGGATTGAGACTGCCGCCCGCTTCCTGAACATGCACGCCCAGTCCGGAGTGCCTACGACCAACCTGCACGTGGCTCTGGTTGTGCATAATAAGGCGTCCAAGGACATCATAAACAGGACGGCCTATAAGGAACGGTTTGGGATAGAGAATCCGAATGAACCTTTAGTGAAGCAGCTGATCGAAGCCGGTGTGCAGGTCGTATTCTGCGGACAGTCTTCCCTGTCGAGGGGTTTCCCAAGGGAAGAAACCATAGAAGGGGTACAATTGGGCCTTTCGGCTATGACAGCACTCATACAATTACAGAACGACGGATACCGACTCATTAAATTTTAAACATCCTCTATGAAAAATGTTTTTCACCTCTTATGCATTGCCCTTTTAACATCCAGCCTGTACGCCCAGAACTACGGTCTCGATAAGTCTTATGAAAAAATCGAATCCAAGGTGATCGAATGGCGAAGGGAAATTCACCAGAACCCGGAACTGTCTAACCGGGAATTCAAGACGGCTGAAAAAATCGCAGCCCATCTTCGATCCCTCGGGATTGAGGTGCAAACGGGGGTAGCTCATACCGGTGTCGTAGGCGTCCTGAAAGGAAATTCCCCAGGTAAAACCGTGGCTTTAAGGGCCGATATCGATGCCCTGCCGGTCTACGAACGCAACGACCTTCCCTTTAAATCGACAGTCACCTCTGAATTCCTGGGGGAAACGGTAGGGGTCATGCACGCCTGCGGACATGATACCCATACGGCCATTCTGATGGGCGTTGCCGAGGTCATGGCCAAAAACAAGGATAAGATCAAGGGAACCGTTAAATTTATCTTCCAGCCTGCAGAGGAAGGACCTCCACCGGGGGAAGAAGGCGGTGCCCTGCTAATGGTAAAGGAAGGGGTCCTGAAAAATCCCGATGTGGATGCTATTTTCGGGCTGCATATCAATTCTCAAACACCCGTGGGTGTCATTCGTTACAAATCAGGTGGTGCCATGGCTGCCGCCCAGAGCTTCACCATCCACGTGAAGGGTAAACAAAGCCACGGATCTCAGCCTTGGGCCGGGGTAGACCCCATCCTGATCAGTGCCAAGATCATCGATGGATTACAGACTATCATAAGCCGGGAGACCGAACTGACCAATGAGGCGGCCGTGATCACAGTTGGGAAGATCAAGAGCGGGGTTCGGTTCAACATCATCCCTGAAAGTGCAGAAATGTTAGGCACCATCCGGACCCTCGATTACGGGATGAAGGACAAACTCAACAAGCGAATGATGGAAATGGTCCCCACCATTGCGAAGGCATATGGGGGTGAGGCCACCATCGAGATCAGGGATGCCACGGACATCACATACAATGACCCCAATTTAGTCTCTGCCATGCTGCCCACCCTGCAGCGCGTTGCCGGAAATGATAACATACAGGAGCAAAAGGCAATTACAGGTGCCGAGGACTTTTCCTATTTTCAGCGGGAGGTACCAGGGTTCTTTTTCTTCCTGGGGGGGATGACTCCGGGTAATACCAACTCCTATCCACATCACACGCCCGACTTTATCATCGATGACAGCGGACTCATCCTGGGTGTCAGGGCCCTGACAGAGTTGAGCCTGGATTACCTGAACAGATCATAATATCTTTTTGATGAACTAACTCGAATGAATGGAATAATGAAAAAGAACCTTGTAATATTCGGAATACTTCTTTTTATGATTTCTGCCGGTCTGGCCCAAAGCAAAAAGGAATTGTTGCTAAGGCTGAACGAGAGGGATGATGAGATACAGAGCTTGAAAGGCGAACTGGCGGCCAGTAAACAGGAAGCGGCCAAATACAAGGCGGAAATGGAAGCCGTCAATTTTCAGATGGAGGAATTAAAGACCACCAATGCCTCCCTCCTTCAGAATCTCACGAATTTCACAGAACTCTCCAATAAGAAGACCGAGAATATCAGCAAAAGCCTGGAAACCTTGAGAAATAAGGAAAATCAGTTGAAAAAGATCAATGATGCCCTTACCAATACCGATTCCACTACCCTGGCCCTGCTGACCACCTTTAAAAACAGTCTGGGCTCTGAAGTGAAAACAGGACTGAGTAACGGGGCTGTGACCGTGATCCTCGAAAACCTGTTTTTATTCAAGGATGTGGACCGGAATTACCAGGTAGTCCCGGAGGCCATGCCTATATTGGAGAAGATCGCAGCTGTGTTGAAAAAACAGCCCGATCTTAAGATCATCGTTGAGACCAACAGCAATGCCCTTGAATTCAAAGACCAGAAACTCAAGGACAACTGGGATCTGAGTTCTCTTCAGGCGGCATCCGTCGTTAGGGTTCTTACCGATACCTATGGAGTTGCGCCGCAACTATTGCAGTCTGTAGGAAAAAGTGAATACGGATTCAGCGGGATAGAGACCACTACCCGCATAAGGATTCAACCTCCGTATGAGAAGTTCTACAGTACGATCCGTGAAATGATGAAGTAAGGCTATTGGCACAAATCACATACGAAGGGTCTAAAAATTCGCATTATACTTTTTAGCGGTTCCCTTCGTTTTAGATTCGTAAACCAAACTAAACATCCAACAAACATGACCGGAGACGATATTTTCCAGATGTTCGGCTTTTTATTGCCCGCAGTAGTCACCGGAGCCGTGGCTTTTTACTTTTTCAGGCTCCACACCAGGAATGAGGAAGGCAGAAGGCGATACCTGCTTCACAAAGAAACCCAGAAAAGTGCATTACCGATACGCCTGCAGGCCTATGAGCGTCTCGCCCTCTTCCTCGAACGCATTTCCATCCCCAACCTGGTAGTCCGCGTAGCACCAAAATCCGCAGACAAGGCCGCCTACGAAAACCTGCTGATCAGGAACATAGAAAATGAATACGAGCATAACCTCTCCCAACAGATCTACATGAGTGATGAATGCTGGAATGTGATCAAGGCTGCCAAAAGCGCCACTATTCAGGCTATCAGGCGTGCTGGGATGAGCGAATCGGATTCTGCCGATAAACTCAGGGAAGACATTCTCAACGAGACCATGGACAAACAATCGCCTTCCGCTACTGCGCTCGCCTTTGTAAAAAAGGAGATCAGCAGCCTCTGGTAAGGATCACTCCAACTCTATCTGAAGTTGACTTTGCTGGTGGCTCTTCGCCTCTGCATATTGAAACCCGCTCTCCCACCAGGAAGTCATCTTATCCTTTTCAAAGATGAGTGAGTTTGTCGTAAGGACGATCGGCGTGTAGTAAAAATTGATGATGGCGTCGTTGTTGTTGGCCACGAACTTGCCTATCCTGATATTCTGCCGCTCTATCCTGTCGAGCATAAAGGCGAACATATTGGTAAGCAGGGAAAACGCATTGCGGGACGGCATTCGGTTAAAATGAGTGGTCTCCGTGTGCAGGATGATGGCATCCACGATCTTTGCTCCCCGTTTTACCGCTTCTTCTATAGGGACCATACTCCCAAGGCCCCCGTCAGCATATTCACAGCCTTCCTTCCGCACCAGGCTCATAAAGGGGGTATAATTGCAGGAGATCCAGATCCACTCACAAAAATCGTCGTATTCAAAATCGTTGATCGATTTATATTCGACCTGATTGAGGGATAGATTGGAGACCGTTACGATGATATCCTTGGGGCCGTGTCTAAGGATCTCGAATTCCTCAGGGGTGATCGTGTTCCTTATCAATTTTAATAGGTTATGGCTTTCCCCAAAAGTCTTGCTGCCCCTGTAGAAATTCTTCAATACGTTCCAGTGCGCAATTCCGATGTTGGAGACCCCGTGTTTTTTTTGAATCGTAAAGGGACAATTACTAAAAATACTGTTCTGGTCTACGGAAGTATAGACTTCCTTGATCTTCTGTATTTTTTGAAGGGCGAGGTGAGAGATCAGCAAACTACCGGTAGAAGTCCCCAGAAAGAGGTCGTACTGGTGTTTTTTCTCCTCCATGAGATACTGAGCCACACCCCCTGCGAAGGCCCCTTTGCTCCCACCACCGGAAATTACCATTGCTCTCATTTGCCTTCCAGTTCTTGTTTCAGGTATTTGTATTCATCTCCCCGGAGCTCACCCAGGATCGTTTCGAATTGTTTTCGCTTCAGAGGATCATTGAGCTGGTCCTTCAGGAGGTTCCTGGCAAATTCCCTGAACTGCCAGGAGGGATGGACGGCGGCACTGACCAGGTCCCTCAGATTATCCACAGAATAGGGAAAAACCTCGCCTATGAGGGAGAAAGCCAGTTGCCTGACCTCCATGGGATGATAGGGAGCCGTGTATCCGAACAACTCGTCCCTGAAAGACTCCCTCTCCTCTGCCGAAGCGAAATCATTCGTCAAGATAGCCAAAAGAAGCCATAGCTGACGGATATTTTTATTGTGAAAACCTTCAATTTCCCTGGTCTTGTCTAAATAATAACTTCTCTTTTCCGGTTGGTACAACCACAACCTGTACAGGGCGTTCTCCAGGGTCGTATAGCTTTTATCCGCCAGTAAGGATTCATAAAAGGGCAGCAGGTCCGGGGTTATGGGACCCGGAATAAGTGATACTGCCTGTCTTATCTGTATGTCCTGGGTTTCAAACGCCTTCTTAAGGAATTCAGGGGATAGCGATCTGTGGTAACGAAGGATCAGCCGTTTTCTGAATTGGGAGGATACGGAAGCACCCCAGTAACTCTCAAGGATGGACTCGTCCTTTGCATTGCTGGTGGTCAGTTCCTGTCTGAGTCTCATAAAAAGATCTACCGCAGGATAGGAGTTTCTCAGGTGGTCCATCACGTCCTGATACGGGAAGGAGGTGCCCTCGAGCCAGACAGACCGAAATTCTTTCAAATCCCGGCCCGAATTGGTTTCGGCCATCTCCATAAAATCCGACACGGTCGCATTCTTATAGGAGAAGGTCCTGAGAAATTCCGCGATCGCTTTTCGGAAAGCCTCATCTCCCAGTGTTTTTCTAAGCATGAGCAGGGCGATCCCCCCCTTGTCGTAAAATGTAAGGCTGCCTGCCCGCGGATCTAAAAGGGATTCCCCCCTTCCTTCCAAAGTTTGTTCATAAAGGCTCTCAGCCTTGTTGTAAAGCATCCAGTAAAAATGATCCTCCCCGAGCATCTCCTTCTCCGCCAGCCAGGCGTAATAACTCGCAAACCCCTCGTGCAACCAGTGGCTGGAGGCATCCACTTCGGTGACCAGATTGCCGAACCATTGATGAGCGAGTTCATGGGCGTTCACATTGATGAAGTTCCGGTCCACAAAAGCGGTGGAATCGATCACAAAGGCATCTGAAAAAAGGGTGGTGCCGGTATTTTCCATTCCGGCATAGAGGAAATCGCGTACAGGAACCATTTTATAATTCTGCCAAGGATAAGGAAAACCGATCTCTCCCTCCAGAAAATCAAAGATCTCCCGGCTGTACCGGTAGGTGGGTTCGATCAGGAGGCTGTCGCCCGGATAGAAATACACATCCAGAGGGATCCCTGACCCCGAGTGCTTTCGTTCAGTGCCATATTTCCCCATGGCGAAAGCCAGGAGATAACTGCTCATCGGTGACTGCATTTCCCATTCCCAGGTCTGAGTCTGCCCGTGATCCTCCTTTCCTTTGAGTTTGCCATTAGCGACCACTTCATAGACCTTGTCTGCGGTAATATGCAGGTTAAAAATCACCTTTTCGGTCATCAGGTCGAAGCTGGGGACCCAATGGCTGTTGTACTTGCCCTGCCCCTGGGTCCAGACCTGTTCATTTAAGGGAATGGAGTCTTGCCACCCGAGAAAGTAGAGTGCCTGAGCCGGTTTACAACTATAGGCAATGTCCAGGCTGTATTCCTTGTTCGGGCGGAATTTTTTGCGGACTACAAGCGTACGCCCATCATAGGTCCTTCTCACCTTTTTTCCGTTGAGGCTGATAGATGTGATCTCCATCTGCCTGGCATCGAGGGCTACTGAATCCGTTTTCTCCGTCACAACAAAGCGGTACTGCACAAATCCCGTTACCGTTTCCTTTACAGGATCTATTTCGAGGTGGATATCCCCGGTAAGAAAATCAGAGACACGGTCGCCCTGGGCCGAACCTACACATAACGCCAGGAAAAAGGTCAGGATGGTCAGAACGATCTTCATAAGTCTGGGTGTTTCCTTTTCAAAATTAGTATTTTGATCTGTTGGAGTTCAAGGATGGAACCTTTAATTTAGTGAAATGAAAACGGATCTGCTGCAAACCCCGATCACGTATCTCAAAGGGGTGGGCCCCAACAGGGCCCAGGTGTTGCAGTCAGAGTTGGGTATTGCTACCTTTGATGACCTCCTGAATTTTTTCCCCAACCGGTATATTGACAAAACCCGCTACTACAAGATCTCGGAACTCGAACGCAATGCAGCAGAGGTACAAATCATCGGGAAGATCATCCACATCAAGACCGTAGAACAAAAAAAAGGCCGGCGCCTCGTCGCCAAATTTATCGATGATACAGGGGAAATGGAATTGGTCTGGTTTCGCGGCCACAAATGGATCAAAGAACAGCTTCAACTTAACGTACCCTATGTGATCTTCGGCAGGACCAACTGGTTCAACGGGGTCTTTTCCATGCCTCACCCTGAGATGGAGTTGTTGTCTTCTCATGAACAGGGATTGCGGATACACATGCAGCCTATTTATCCTTCCACAGAAAAGCTGAGCAACAAAGGGATCACCAACAGGGTGATCAGCCATATGGTGCAACAGCTATTCGCAGAGACCAGGGGCGTTTTCAGAGAGACCCTCTCCCCAGATGTCATAGGGGAACTGAAACTGGTCTCCCGATCTGAGGCCCTGTTCAATATCCATTTCCCTCAGGACCAGAAAAAGCTGGCCAGGGCACAGTTCCGTTTGAAACTGGAAGAGCTTTTCTTCGTACAGATACAGCTGATCTCCAAAAATCTCCTGAGGAAGAAAAAGATCCGGGGCCTGCCCTTTGAACGCGTGGGCGAACACTTCAACACCTTCTACCAGGAATACCTTCCCTTTGAGTTGACGGGTGCTCAGCAAAAGGTGATAAAGGAAATAAGGGCCGACCTCGGCAGCAATGCCCAGATGAACAGGTTGTTACAGGGGGATGTGGGATCGGGCAAGACCATCGTTGCCCTCATGAGCATGTTGCTGGCACTCGATAATGGATACCAGTCCTGTCTTATGGCCCCGACTGAGATCCTGGCCAACCAGCATTACAATAGCCTGAAGGAGATCATCGGGGATATGAATATCAACATCGCCCTCCTTACGGGCTCCGTTAAAAAATCGGAACGCAAAGGAATACACGAATCCCTGGAAGATGGCTCTCTCCATATCCTGGTGGGTACACATGCCGTACTGGAGCACAAGGTCCAATTCAACAATCTTGGATTGGCCATCATAGACGAACAGCACCGGTTTGGAGTGGCCCAGCGCTCCAAACTCTGGCATAAGAATGATATTCCGCCCCACATCCTGGTTATGACCGCCACCCCTATTCCCAGAACGCTGGCCATGAGCCTTTACGGGGACCTCGATATTTCTGTGATAGATGAACTCCCTCCGGGCAGGAAACCTGTAAAGACCGTACACCGGTACGATACCAACCGACTGAAAGTGTTCAGGTTCCTTAAGGATGAGATCAAGAAGGGCCGACAAGTCTATATCGTTTACCCCCTTATACAGGAATCACAAGCCCTGGATTACAAGGATCTCATGGATGGGTACGAGAGTATCTCCAGAGAATTTCCCCTACCCGAATACCGGATCTCCATCGTCCACGGACAGATGAAATCAGAGGATAAAGATATTGAGATGGCCCGGTTCGTTAAAGGAGAGACGCAGATCATGGTGGCGACCACGGTGATCGAAGTCGGGGTCAACGTGCCAAACGCAACTGTGATGATCATTGAAAGTGCTGAGAGGTTCGGCCTATCCCAACTCCATCAGCTCAGAGGTCGCGTTGGAAGGGGGGGCGATCAGAGCTACTGTATCCTGATGACGGGTCACAAGCTTACGGCTGAGGCCAAAACGCGCATAGAGACCATGACCGCGACCAATGACGGCTTCGAGATCGCTGAAGTGGATCTGAGGTTGAGGGGGCCGGGAGACCTTATGGGAACCCAGCAGAGTGGTTTGCTCAATCTGAAGATCGCCGATATTGTCAGGGACAATGATATCCTGAAAACGGCGCGCTTCTATGCACTTCGCATATTGCAGGAAGATCCGGATCTGGCCCTGGAAAAAAACCTCCCGATCAGGCAGACCTATGCCGAACTTCTCAGGCACAGGAATATCTGGAATTACATCAGCTAGGGTAGATTCTCGCAAATACGTAGGTCCGCCTCAGGTTGAACGTCGTAATTTCGAAGGGGTGAAATTTCATTTCACATCCCTATTTTATAGCTTTGGTAGCTTAGAAGAACATGAATATGAGTACAGGAAGAACACTGTTTGACAAAGTTTGGGACGCCCATGTGGTCCGCAAAATAGAGCAGGGACCCGATGTGTTGTTCATTGACCGTCACCTGGTCCATGAAGTCACGAGTCCGGTTGCATTCCTCGGGATGAAGAAGCGAAACAAAAAAGTGCTTTATCCGGAACGGACCTTTGCCACAGCTGACCATAATACGCCTACCCGGAACCAGCACCTCCCGGTTAAAGATCCCCTTTCGGCAAATCAACTAAGGGCCCTGGAGGAGAATGCGAAAGAACATGGGATACCCTACTGGGGACTGGGCCATAAGAAAAATGGGATCGTTCATGTGATCGGCCCGGAGAACGGAATTACCTTGCCCGGTGTCACCGTGGTCTGCGGAGACTCCCATACGTCTACTCACGGCGCTTTCGGGGCGATCGCCTTTGGGATCGGAACCTCGGAGGTGGAAATGGTGCTCTCTACGCAATGCATCATGCAGCCAAAACCAAAGAGGATGAGGATCACCATAGACGGGCAGTTGAACAAAGCGGTTACCCCCAAGGATGTTGCTCTTTATATCATTTCCCAGCTTACGACCTCCGGAGCCACCGGTTATTTTGTGGAATACGCCGGAGAAGTTTTCAGCAATATGTCCATGGAAGGCCGGATGACAGTCTGTAACCTGAGTATAGAGATGGGCGCACGTGGTGGGATGGTCGCTCCGGATCGCAAGACGTTTGAATATATCAAGGGAAGGGAATACACCCCAAAAGGAGAGGCCTGGGAGAAGGCAATGGACTACTGGAGTACCTTGTATTCCGATGAGAATGCCCAATTTGACAAAGAGGTCGTATTCGACGGATCCACAATAGAACCCATGATCACGTATGGGACCAACCCGGGTATGGGCATCGGTATTTCTTCCGGTATCCCGACGGCCGAATCTTTGGACGGTGGGGTAGCTACTTATCGTAAATCCCTGGAATACATGGATTTCAAGGAAGGCGAGGCCATGCTGGGTAAAAAGATCGACTTTGTCTTTCTGGGCAGTTGTACGAATGGTAGAATCGAGGACTTCAGGGCTTTTGCGGAAGTGGTCAAAGGTCGAAAGAAGGCCGATCATGTCACCGCCTGGCTAGTCCCGGGATCACATCAGGTGGAAGAGGCCATCAAAAAAGAAGGAATCCTCGAGATCCTAGAAAAGGCCGGTTTCGAATTGAGGGAACCCGGGTGTTCTGCATGTCTGGCCATGAACGACGATAAGATCCCGGCGGGAAAATACGCAGTAAGTACATCCAACAGGAATTTTGAAGGCAGGCAGGGGCCCGGAGCCCGCACCTTGCTCGCCAGTCCGCTTGTGGCCGCGGCCGCTGCGGTGACCGGAAGGGTGACAGACCCCAGGGAACTGATGGAATTAGAAACCGCTTAAAAAAGAATAGATTATGGCATACGATAAGTTTGACGTACTGACCAGCACCGCCGTCCCCCTCCCCATAGAAAACGTGGATACGGACCAGATCATCCCTGCCCGTTTCCTAAAAGCAACGGAGCGAAAGGGGTTTGGAGACAACCTTTTCAGGGATTGGCGATACCATACAGATAATACTCCCAAAGAACATTTTGTCCTCAACAATCCTATTTACGGGGGAAAGATCCTGGTGGGGGGAAAGAACTTTGGTTCCGGTTCCTCCAGGGAACATGCGGCCTGGGCGATCTACGACTACGGTTTCCGTTGCGTGGTCTCCAGTTTCTTTGCAGACATCTTCCGCAACAACTGCCTGAATATTGGTGTATTACCGGTACAGGTGAGCCCTGCATTTCTGCAGCGGATCTTTGAAGAGATCGAGAAGGATCCCAAAGCCGCATTCACCGTGGAACTCCAGAAACAGACCATCACTATTGAGGCCACCGGGGAGAAGGAGGAATTTGAGATCAATTCCTATAAAAAAGAGAACATGCTCAACGGGTATGACGATATCGACTATCTGATAAGCATGAAAGACGAGATCAAGGCCTTTGAGAGTGGTCTGCCCCTTTAAAATGTTATCAAAATGCCTGAAACAACTTCAGTAGCGGCAAAAAAGGCAACGGGGACTTCCCAAAAGGGTAAGCCGAAAGAACGCAGGACCATAGAGATCATGGACACTACGCTCAGGGACGGCGAACAGACCTCCGGGGTGTCCTTTTCGGCTTCAGAAAAGCTGACCCTTGCCAGGCTTTTGTTGGAAGAACTGAAGGTAGACCGTATCGAGATCGCTTCGGCCAGGGTCTCTGAGGGTGAATTTCAGTCTGTAAAACAGATCCTGGAATGGGCCCGGGAAAAAGGGTTCGAGGAGAGGGTTGAAGTACTCACCTTCGTAGACAATGGCCTTTCCATACAATGGATGCAGGATGCAGGGGCCAGGGTGCAAAACCTGTTGACCAAAGGGTCCTTAAATCACCTGACCCACCAGTTGAAAAAGACGCCGGAAAAACATTTTGAAGAGATCGGGGAAGTCATTCACCTGGCTCAATCCGTCGGAATATCCACCAACGTATACCTCGAGGATTGGAGCAATGGCATGCGCAACTCCCCGGAGTACGTGTTCACATTTCTGGATTTTTTGGCTACACAGCCTGTCAGGCGAATCCTTTTGCCGGACACCCTTGGGGTGCTAACCCCTGGAGAGACCGGGGACTTTATCTCCAGGATCGTCAAGCGTTATCCAAACATCCATTTTGATTTCCACGGACATAACGATTATGACCTCAGTGTGGCCAATGTCATGGAAGCACTGAAGGCCGGATGCCACGGACTCCACCTCACTGTCAACGGCATGGGTGAAAGGGCGGGAAATGCCCCCCTGGCCAGTGTGGTAGCGGTGATCAATGATTTTTTACCGGAATACAGGATCAACGTAGAGGAATCCTCCCTTTTTAAAGTGAGCAAACTCGTTTCGGCCTTCACCGGTTTCGGCATCCCTGCAAATAAGCCTATTGTCGGAGATAATGTTTTCACTCAAACAGCTGGTATACATGCAGATGGAGATAATAAAAAGAACTTATACTTCAATGATCTTCTGCCCGAAAGGTTCGGTAGGAAACGCAAATATGCCCTGGGAAAGACCTCCGGAAAGGCCAATATTCAAAAGAACTTGCAGGAATTAGGGCTCACTCTCAATGAAGAGGAGATCCGCAAGGTAACAGCCAGGATCATTGAGCTGGGCGATAAAAAAGAGAAGGTCACCAAGGATGATCTGCCTTACATCATTTCCGATGTGCTCGACAGCGATAACTACCAACACAAGGTGGTCGTAAAATCCTATGTCCTGACACACGCCAAGGGTCTCAAACCCTCCACGACTATTTGCGTAGACATCGAAGGAGAAGTGTTTGAGGAAAATGCACAGGGAGACGGGCAGTTCGACGCCTTTATGAACGCCCTTAGAAAGGTGTACCGCGCTAAAAAAAGAAATCTGCCCAATCTTGTGGACTATGCCGTCCGCATCCCGCCGGGGAGCAACTCGGATGCGCTGTGCGAGACCCTGATCACCTGGCAGGAGGGGGAAAAGGAATTCACAACCCGCGGGCTCGATTCTGATCAGACCGTATCAGCAATAAAAGCCACAGAAAAGATGCTCAACATTATTTGATCTCCAGATAGAAACAAGACGTATGGAATTGAACATAGCCCTTTTGGCCGGGGATGGTATCGGCCCTGAAGTGATTGCCCAGGCCGTGAAAGTATGCGATGCCGTAGCAGACAAATACAACCATAAGATACACTGGAGGCCGGCCCTGACCGGTGCTGCCGCGATCGATGCGGTAGGGGATCCCTATCCCGAAGAGACCCACGCAATCTGTGCCAGCTCGGATGCCGTATTATTCGGCGCCATAGGTCATCCCAGGTTCGACAATGATCCATCGGCCAAGGTCAGACCCGAACAGGGCCTACTAAAAATGAGGCAAAAACTGGGGCTTTTCGCCAATGTCAGACCCACATTTACCTTTCCTTCCCTGATCGACAGATCCCCTCTGAAAAGAGAAAGGATCGAGGGCACGGATCTCGTTTTTCTCAGAGAACTCACCGGGGGTATCTATTTTGGCAAAAGAGGGCGGGAAGATGATGGTGAGACTGCTTTTGACACCTGTACCTACACCCGGAAGGAAGTACAAAGACTGGCTAAAAAGGGATTTGAGATGGCCATGAAGCGATCTAAAAAACTTTGCTGTGTGGATAAGGCCAACGTACTCGAATCATCCAGATTATGGAGGGAGACGGTACAGGCCATGGAAAAGGAATACCCTGAAGTGCAGGTGTCCTATGAATTTGTTGATGCGGTGGCTATGCGTCTGGTACAGTGGCCAAATTCATACGACGTACTCATCACAGAAAACCTGTTCGGCGATATCCTTACGGATGAAGCTTCCGTGATCTCAGGATCGATGGGCCTGATGCCCTCCGCTTCCCTGGGGGAATCTATAGGGCTGTATGAGCCTATCCATGGTTCCTACCCACAGGCCGCCGGCAAAGACATCGCAAATCCCCTTGCTACTGTATTGTCTGCTGCCATGATGTTCGATGATTTTGGTTTGTTCCAAGAAGCCGAAGCGATCAGGGATGTGGTGAACCGATCCCTTTCTGAAGGAGTGGTCACAGAAGACCTGGCAGATAAAGGAAAGTCCTATAAGACCAGCGAAGTGGGCAACTGGCTGGCTAAACACCTATAAAAACTATTTACTTCTTTACAGGATGTATTCCGTGCTGGTGAAATTGGATAATTTGGTATCCAGCAACTGATTTACGGTGTCTTTATTGATCTCATTGTCCTTAAAGGCCAGGAGGGTTCGAATAGAGAATGACCGAAGGGCATCGTGTACGCTAAGCGTGGATTGGGCAGAGTCCTTTCTTCCGGTAAAGGGATATACATCAGGACCCCTCTGGCAGGAACTGTTGAGGTTGACCCTGCAGACCAGATTGGCCAGGGTATCGATCAGGGGTGCCAGAGCATAAACATCTTTCCCGAACAGGCTTACCTGCTGTCCGTAATTGCTCTCTGCCATATCGTCCAGGGGTTCTTCTATGTCCTTGAATGACAGGACCGGAATCACCGGACCAAATTGCTCTTCCTGGTATACGCGCATCTCCTTGGTTACCGGATACAGTACAGCAGGCCAAATGAAATTGTCGAAGTGCTTCCCTCCTTTTTCGTTCATGATCCTGGCGCCTTTTGCCAGGGCATCGTCAATGAGTTCCTGGATATAAGCGGGTTTATCAGGTTCCGGTAAGGGGGTCAGCTTCACTCCTTCTTCCCATGGATTTCCGAATTTCAAGGCATCCACCCTGGAGGCGAATTGTGCCAGGAACTTCTCCCGTACTTCTTCATGCACATAGACGATCTTCAGGGCCGTACACCTTTGCCCGTTAAAGGAAAGGGTTCCGGTGAGGCATTCTTCCACGGTAAGGTCCATTTCCGCATCAGGCAGGATGATAGCGGGATTTTTGGCTTCCAACCCCAGCACCAGACGCAACCGGTTACTCTTGGGGTGTTGCTCCTGAAGGGCGTTGGCAGATCGACTGTTGCCGATCAGAGCCAGCACATCCACCTTCCCGGTTTTCATGATGGGGGCGGCCACCGTCCTGCCCCTTCCGAAAAGGATATTGACCACGCCTTTGGGAAAACTGTTTCTAAAAGCTTCCAGCAGGGGTGTGATCAGCAGGACCCCGTGTTTGGCCGGCTTGAAAATAGCAGTATTTCCCATGATCAGGGCCGGGATCAGCAGCGCAAAGGTTTCGTTCAGGGGGTAATTGTAGGGCCCAAGGCAAAGTACAACTCCCAGAGGCCCACGCCTAATATGGGCATAAACCCCTTCGTGTTTCTGAAATTTGGCCGAATTCCGGTCGAGTTGTTTGTAATCCTCTATCGTATCGTAGATGTAGTCGACCGTACGATCGAATTCCTTCATGGAATCCGGAAGGGATTTTCCGATCTCCCACATCAGCAATTTTACGACTTCATCCCGTTTGGTCCTCATCTGGGATACAAATTTCTCCATGCATTCAATGCGATCCCTCACTTTCATGGTAGGCCAGATCCCCTTGCCCTGGTCATAGGCATTCAGAGCCCCCTCAAGGGCTTCCATTGCTTCGGCCTCACCCAGGTCCGGAATGCTGCCCAGGACCGTATGCGCATACTCTTCTGTGGAGGAAATTGTGGAAAACACCTCAGTGACATTCCCTTTCCAGGGCTTTAACTCCCCGTCCACCAAATAGGATCGATGATGTATCTTTTCCCCTATCCGATATTTTTCGGGGATGATCTCAGTCTCTGTGGCCATTTCGTATTGTTTTCCTTAAAGATACATTAATTTAAAACCATCAAACAATGGGCTTCATGGCGGTCATGGAAGCCCTGAGCCTTGCGCCTACCTTTTCGACAGGATGCTCCCTTAGGGTCTTGTTGACCTCGATGAGTTTTGCGTTGGGCACCCCATTACCCCTGCCTTCTCCAAAGGCCTTGCCGATCACATCCGTATCGATCTTTTTCATAAAGTCTTTCAACAAGGGTTTGCAGGCGTGATCGAAGAGATAACACCCGTATTCCGCGGTGTCCGAAATGACGCGGTTCATCTCAAAGAGTTTTTTCCTCGCAATTGTATTGGCGATGAGCGGGGTCTCGTGAAGGGATTCGTAATAAGCCGATTCCCCTATGATACCCGACTCGGTCATGGCTTCATAAGCGAGCTCCACGCCTGCCCTCACAAAGGCTACCATCAAAACCCCTTTGTCGTAATACTCCTGTTCAGAGATCTTCTGGTCTCCGGCCGGGGTCTTTTCAAAAGCAGTTTCTCCTGTAGCGGCCCTCCAGGTCAGGAGGTTCTTGTCATCATTCGCCCAGTCTTCCATCATGGTCTTTGAAAAATGCCCGCTCATGATGTCGTCCATATGCTTCTGGAACAACGGCCTCATGATCTCCTTCAATTCTTCTGAAAGATCAAAAGCCTTAATCTTTGCCGGATTGGAGAGCCTGTCCATCATGTTGGTGATACCCCCGTATTTCAATCCTTCGGTGATCGTCTCCCACCCGTATTGGATAAGCTTGGAAGCATATCCGGGGTCGATCCCCTTTTCCAGCATCTTGTCAAAACAAAGGATGGAACCCGTTTGCAATAAACCACACAGAATGGTCTGCTCTCCCATGAGGTCTGATTTTACCTCGGCCACGAAGGAAGATTCCAGCACCCCAGCCTTATGGCCTCCGGTTGCAGCCGCATACGCCTTCGCCTGGGCCAGCCCTTTTCCTTCAGGATCGTTCTCCGGGTGAACGGCGATCAGGGTAGGAACCCCGAATCCCCTTTTGTACTCCTCTCTTACTTCAGAACCAGGACTCTTGGGGGCCACCATGATCACCGTCAGGTCCTTCCTGATCTGCATGCCTTCTTCCACGATATTGAAACCATGGGAGTACGATAGGGTTGCCCCTTTCTTCATTAGCGGCATCACGCTCTTTATGACATGGGTATGCTGTTTGTCAGGGGTTAGGTTGATGAGCAGGTCTGCTGTAGGCACCAGTTCCTCATAGGTACCCACCTTAAACCCGTTTTCGGTGGCATTGATATAGGACGCCCGTTTTTCGGCTATCGCTGCCTCCCGAAGGGTGTAGGCAATATCCAGGCCCGAATCCCTCATGTTCAGCCCCTGGTTGAGGCCCTGGGCGCCACAGCCGATGATCACGATCTTTTTTCCCTTAAGAGCGGAAACTCCATCGGCAAATTCGCTCGTGTCCATGAACCGGCATTTCCCCAGTTGTTTTAATTGATCCCGTAGTGAAAGAGTATTGAAATAATTTGTCATGCGTAATCTGTTAGGTTCTCGTTATTCTTGATTTTCATATGCGTTCAACATAGCTGTGATCGGCATGGAAGCCTTGGTCACCGCTATCCTTCCGGATCTCACGAACTGAAGGATTCCATATGGCTCCAGCTGGTCGTGCATTTCGTCTATCTCATGCCTCCTGCCAGTCTTGGCCAGGACAAAGAACTCCCTGGAGACCGTGACGATCTGGGAATTGCTCTCCTTGATGATATTCTGGATCTGCCTTTCATCAAAAAGGAGATGAGAAGCGATCTTGAATAAAGCCGACTCCTGGTAGATGATCTCTTCATCCGTGTGGTAAAAGGCTTTGATCACTTCGATCTGTTTCTCGATCTGAGCCACGATCTTCCGCGTCCAGTCTTCGGTGGTAAAAACGACAATGGTGAATTTAGAAACATGCTCAATCTCTGATTTAGAGACGTTTAATCCTTCTATATTAATATGTCGCTTTAAGAATATTCCCGAGATCCTGTTGAGCAGGCCCACATTGTTCTCAGAATACACGGATATGGTGAACCACTTTTTTTCCATGGCTTATTACTTTAATCTGATATCTGATACGGAAGCTCCGGAGGGAATCATCGGAAATACATTGTCTTCCTTCTCCACCTTCACTTCAAGGAAATAGGGCTCTTTGGAGGCTATCATTTCCCTGACCGCCTTTTTCAGGTCCTTTCTTTCTGATACCCTGTTCGCCCGGAGATGGTAACCTTCGGCGATCTTAACAAAGTCGGGGTTGGTCATTACCGTGGAGGCATACCTGCTCTCAAAAAAGAGTTCCTGCCATTGCCTGACCATTCCCAGGTGGTCATTGTTGAGTACTACGATCTTGATGGCTAGTTTATTCTGATAGATCGTGGCCAGCTCCTGGATGGTCATTTGGTACCCCCCGTCCCCTATAATAGCAACGACCTCCCGCTCCATGGCACCCATCTTTGCGCCTATGGCTGCCGGCAGGGCAAAGCCCATCGTTCCGAGTCCGCCCGAGGTGATATTGCTTTTGGTCTGGTCAAATTTGGCGTACCTGCAGGCCACCATCTGGTGCTGCCCCACATCCGTGACTATCACTGCCTTGTTTTTGGTGGCCAGGTTGATCTCCTCTACTACTTCCCCCATGGTGAGACCCTCTTTTGTGGGATGCAGGTCCTTCTCGATTACTTCCCGGAATTCCTCCTCGTATTTCAATTTGAATTCATTCCTCCAAGCCTCATGACTGTTCTTTTTGATCCTGGGCAATAATCTGCTAAGGGTCTCCTTGGCGTCCCCGAGGAGGGCAATGTCTGCTTTGACATTCTTGTTGACCTCCGCCGGATCAATTTCCATATGTATGATCTTGGCCTGTTTGGCATAGGTATCCAGGCTACCGGTCACCCGGTCATCAAAGCGCATCCCTATGGCGATCAGTACGTCGCATTCATTGGTCAGCACGTTGGGACCGTAATTCCCGTGCATGCCCACCATGCCGACATTCAGAGGGTGGTCCGTATTCATGGCCGAAAGACCCAAAATGGTCCAGGCTGCGGGGATACCGGCCTTTTCCACCAATTGTTTTAATTCCTCTTCTGCTTTGCCCAGGATCACTCCCTGCCCGTAGACAATATAAGGTTTCTTCGCCTGGTTTATCAGTGCCGCGGCGGCATCCAGGTCTTCCTCGCTTACCTTGGCAACGGGCTGATAACTGCGTACTCCTTTACAGGCTTCGTAGTGAAAATCGAGCTCGTCGAACTGGGCGTTCTTGGTGATGTCGATCAGGACAGGTCCCGGTCTGCCGGACCGGGCGATATAAAAGGCCTTGGCAATAATATCTGGGATCTCCTCAGCCTTTGTTACCTGGTAGTTCCATTTGGTCACCGGGGTAGAGATACCGATGATATCCGTCTCCTGAAAGGCATCAGATCCCAACAGGTGCCTTGGAACCTGCCCGGTGATGCACACAATGGGCGTAGAGTCGATCTGGGCGTCCGCCAGACCGGTCACCAGGTTGGTCGCACCGGGTCCGGAGGTAGCTATGGCGACTCCTACCCTTCCACTGACCCGGGCGTAGCCCTGGGCAGCATGGGTAGCCCCCTGTTCATGCCTGGTGAGGATATGGGTAAGCCTGTCCTGGAATTTGTAAAGTTCGTCATAGACCGGCATGATAGCCCCACCCGGGTACCCGTATATCAGGTCCACCCCTTCTGCCAGAAGACAATGGATGATGGCTTCTGCCCCACTGATCCTCAACTTCTCAGGGTTGTTTTTTGCGGTTTTTTTTGATGTAATCGTTTCCATATTCTGTCTTTCGAACTGAAAATTCCTTAAGTTCTATCTATTTGAATTGATCTGTGACGCAACCTTCGGATGCGGAGGATACCGTCTTGGCGTACTTGTAGAGGCTACCCCTCTGAACCTTTAATGCAGGTTGTTTCCAGGATGCCCTGCGCTTCTTTAGTTCGGCGTCGGAAAGTGCCACGCTGATGGTGTTCTTGTCGGCATCAATGGTGATGATGTCCCCATCCTGAATCAATGCGATCGGGCCCCCATCCTGGGCTTCCGGGGAGACGTGCCCGACTACGAATCCATGGGTTCCGCCTGAGAAACGCCCATCGGTGATCAGTGCCACGTCCTTGCCAAGTCCGGCCCCCATGATAGCCGCTGTAGGTTTAAGCATTTCAGGCATTCCAGGTCCGCCCTTAGGGCCTTCATATCTGATCACCACCACATCCCCTTTCTTTACCAGGCCTTTACCGATGCCGTCATTGGCCTTGAATTCATCCTCGAATACCTTGGCAGGCCCACTAAAATGGTATCCCTCCTTCCCGGTGATCTTTGCCACGGCTCCTGCCGGGGCAAGGTTTCCATAAAGGATGCGCAAATGCCCGGTCTCTTTAATGGGCTGATCCATGGGGTGCACGACCTTCTGTCCCTCCTTCAGGCCCGGTACTTCGCTGAGATTTTCCGCTATAGTCTTTCCGGTTACGGTGAGGCAATCCCCGTGAAGCATACCGTTTTCCAGCATGAATTTCATCACTGCCGGGATACCGCCCACCCTGTGGACATCTTCCATCAGGTATTTTCCACTGGGTTTCAGGTCTGCCAAAAATGGGGTAGTATCGCTGATGCGTTGAAAATCGTCAAGGGTAAATTCGATTCCGGCCGACTTGGCGATCGCCAGAAAGTGTAACACAGCGTTGGTGGATCCGCCGAGAACCGTGATCAGTCTTACCGCGTTCTCCAGGGACTTTCTGCTGATGATGTCACTGGGTTTGATATCCTTTTCCAGGAGTAACCTCAGGGCCCTTCCTGCTTCCACACAATCTTTTTCTTTTTCGTTTCCAATGGCAGGATTGGAAGAATTGTACGGCATAGCCATCCCCAGTGCCTCTATAGCGGATGCCATGGTATTGGCCGTGTACATTCCTCCACAGGCTCCAGCACCCGGACAGGCATTCTGGATGACGCTCTTAAATTCGCCCTCCGTGATGGTTCCGGCTACCTTTTCACCCCAGGCCTCAAAAGCACTCACAATATCGAGCTTTCGGTTATTGAGACATCCGGAGGCGATCGTTCCGCC
Source organism: Muriicola jejuensis (assembly GCF_010671595.1). Classification (GTDB taxonomy): domain Bacteria; phylum Bacteroidota; class Bacteroidia; order Flavobacteriales; family Flavobacteriaceae; genus Muriicola; species Muriicola jejuensis. Next base: position 189,956 of record NZ_JAABOP010000004.1, read on the forward strand.
ATAGACCAGAATAGATGGCCTGTTCAGCCGGATCATGGCCATAAGGGCCCCGGGCATATTCTTATCACAACCCACCACGGTTACGAGCCCGTCGTAATTCATGGCCTGCACCACCGTCTCCATAGAATCGGCGATGATATCCCTGGAAGGGAGGGAATAGCGCATGCCATAGGTGCCCATGGAAATCCCGTCACTTACGCCAATGGAATTAAAGACCAGGCCCACGAGGTCCTTTTCCTTCAATCCCTTTTTGACCAACTGTGCCAGGTCATTGAGGTGCATATTGCAAGGGTTACCTTCGTAACCCGTACTTCCAATGCCGATCAGAGGCTTCTCCAGATCAGCCTCCGTGAGGCCTATGGCATAAAGCATGGCCTGGGCACCCGGCTGGGTGGGGTCCTGGGTTACATTCCGGCTGTATTTGTTTAATGCGGTCGACTTCTTTTCCAAATCTGCAGAGTATTAGTAAAGTCTATACCTTTCAAAGATACTGGTTTATATACCCTTGAAGGGGGAGCCATCAATACAAGGACAAAGTCAATGGCAACAGTTTTATTGTAACTTATTGTTTTACAATACATTAAATCTTATTTTTTTATCATATTCAACCCCCGGCAACTCAAAGACAAATCCTTGTAAAAGAGAGTAATGTCCTCCGAAAAATCCTATTTTTGGGCCATGCGACACCACATTTCAAAGGATGTAGAATCCCAACGCCAGTTCTTCAACTCGGGGCGTACCCAAGACCTGAAGTTCCGAAAAGGCCTTCTCAAGAAACTGAGAACGGAGATCATCCGACAGGAGAACGCCATCTGCGATGCCCTGTATGCCGACTTTAAAAAACCGCGGTTTGAAACACTGATCGCAGAGACCCAATTCGTTCTGGCTGAACTCAACACCTTTATCAGGTATCTGGAATTATGGGCCAGGCCGGAAAGGGTACCTGCATCCCTCCTCAATTTCCCATCCTCGGATTATATCTATAAAGAACCTTACGGAACCGTTCTTATCATCGCTCCCTGGAACTATCCCTTTCAATTGACCCTCCTGCCTCTGATCTCGGCCATCGCAGCAGGAAACACGGCAGTCCTGAAACCATCGGAATTAACACCCCACACCTCAAAGCTCATCAATGAACTGGTGGCCTCCGTATTCGATCCTGCACATGCAATGGTCTTCGAAGGAGATGCAGTGGTCTCAAAGGCCCTGCTGGAAGAAAAATGGGATTATATCTTTTTTACCGGAAGTACCCGAGTCGGGAAGATCGTTTACGAGAAGGCTGCTTCGAACCTCACCCCTGTTACCCTGGAGCTCGGTGGGAAAAGCCCCTGTATCGTGGATGATTCTGCGCCGGTCGCCCAGGCGGCAAGACGGATCGTATGGGGGAAGTTCCTAAATGCAGGACAAACCTGTATCGCTCCGGATTATATCCTGGTTCACGCCAGTGCCAAGGCCCGTCTGGTGGAGGAATTGCAAAAGAGCATCCGAAGTTTTTTTGGGGATGACCCTGAAAGATCCCCTGATCTCGCCCGAATCATTTCAGATGGACATTTTCAAAGGCTGATAGGATTGCTGGAGGGACAGCAGCTATTATCGGGCGGTCAGCACACTGCCGGGGATCGATACATCGCCCCCACCCTGGTCGATGAACCAGACAAAAACAGCAAGATCATGAAGGAAGAGATCTTTGGTCCCTTGCTCCCCATCATCTCCTTTGAGGAAGAGGACGAACTGGATGCCTGGATATCCTCCTACGGAAAACCCCTGGCGGCCTATGTGTTTTCGAAAAGGAGTAGCTTTCAGAAAAGGATTCTCCGTAAACATCGATTCGGCGGGGGTGTGATCAACGACACCCTTATACATATCAGCAACAAAAACCTACCCTTTGGGGGAGTTGGTCAAAGCGGACTGGGGGCCTATCACGGCAAACGCAGTTTCGACGCTTTTTCCCATAAAAAAGCGATCGTCAAACGGGGGACGTGGCTCGACCTGAAGTTCAGAAACCCTCCTTATACCCTGCCCATAGGCCTAATTAAAAAATTAAAACACCTTCTCTGATCCCTATGGAAAAAACGGTAACCAAGGCCATACAGTACAGAAGGTCCGTCAGGATCTTCGATCCGAAAAAAGAAATAGACCCGGAAAAGGTCAGGATGTGTATCCAAAACGCCGTTCTGGCGCCAACGAGCAGCAACCTGCAACTTTGGGAGTTTTACCATGTTACCCGTCCTGAGATCCTTGAAAAGCTGGTAAGGGCCTGCCTGGGACAGAACGCTGCCAAAACAGCCAAGCAGATTGTTGTGATCGTAGCCAGAAGGGATCTCTGGAAGAAAAGAGCCCGGGCCAACACGGAGTTCCTCAAGAAAAGCATGGGAGACAAAAAACCCTCCGAATACAGCAGGAGGGAAAAGTTCGCATTGGGATATTACTCCAAAGTGATCCCTGCCGTATATACTGAATTTTTGGGCATTGTGGGATGGATGCAATTCCTTTTGTTCAGTATCATCGGACTTTTCAGACCGGTTTACAGGCAGGTCCGCAGGTCTGACATGCGTATCGTGGCTCATAAAAGTGCCGGTCTGGCTGCCCAGAATTTCATGCTCTCCATGGCTTCAATAGGATATGACACCTGTCCGATGGAAGGGAGCGATACCGTGAGGATCAAGAAGATCCTGGGCCTGCCTTCCGGCGCCGAGATCAACATGACCATTGGTTGCGGCATAAGAGATGAGAAAGGGATTTACGGTCCGCGTTTCCGGGTTCCCTTTGAAGAGGTGTACAAAAAGGTCTAGCTTTCTTTCTTGAAATACAGGGTATCCCCGAAGGTCTTCTGAGCGAGTTTGTTAACGGAATCCTCTGTTAACTGAAGGATCCTGGGGTATCCTCCGGTAGTCTGCCCATCTCGCATCAGGATAATAAGCTTACCCCCTGGAGTCATCTGCACGGTTCCCGGCATCGTGGCAGAGGTCAGCATGGGATGTTGATGGGATCCCAGGGTCTCCTGTAATTGATAGGCCATGCGGTTGTTCTCCATGGCGATGGTAAAAGACTGATTAAAAAGGAGTTCTTTTTGATTATCATCCAGGATATCGAACTCCGGACCCGGACCCGCACTCAATTTGAGCACTTTATGGATTTCCGAAGGGATCACATGGCTGATTTTCACTTCAAATTCGGTGACCTCTTTATAAGGCACTTCCATTCCCGCTACCAGATGGTCCTTCTCAGTGATAGGTTTGTAGAAAGATCTGCTCTTCAGGACCTCCGGTGTATCAAATCCTCCTTTAACGGCCACATATCCCCTGAGTCCGTCTATGTGTTTACCGAAAGCGAGGCGATCCCCGGACCGTATCCTGTGAACGCTGTGATTGTCTATATCGACCTCATTCAGTTTGGGTGAAAGGTTGGCCCCTGCTATGGCGATCCAGGTGTCCTTCGTGAATTCGAGGACGGGTCCGGACATAGTGATCTCAAGAACAGCGGCCTCCTCAGGGTTTTCAAGCATCGCATTGGCCAGGCGAGAAGCAGGCTGGTCCATACTACCGGATACAGGTACTCCCAGATGGCGGTAACCGTATCTGCCGTTGTCCTGGATGGAGGTGAAGAATCCGCTTTTGACGACTTTTAGCACAATTAAGATTCTTTGGTTAAGAGGTCAATACCTACTTCCGCCTGTATGGTATGCAGGTCGAACTGGGCCCTGGTAATGGAGTAAAAACTGACCGTGTCCCCTACCCTTACAAAACAGGGATTTTCCTTTTGAGCATCGAAGATCGGGACAGGGCAATTGCCGATTATGTTCCAGCCTCCGGGACAATCCTGTGGATAGATACCCGTCTGTTTTCTTGCCAGTCCAACGGAACCCTTCCGCACGTGCAATCTTGGAGAGGCTTTTCTGGGAGTTTCCAGATCTTTTGGGATCCCCCCTAAATAAAGGAATCCCGGTAAAAATCCGATCCCATATACCGTATACGTAACCGAGGTGTGGAGGGTGATGATCTGCTCGATGGTCTTGCCTATTTGCTGGCTGAGTTCCTCCAGGTCGATCCCGAATTCCAGGTCATAGCAAACGGGTAATCTCCAATGCCGGGGTTCTTTTTTTACTCCTTCTTCCCGCTGGTCATATAATTCCCTTAGGCGGACAGATATTTCCTCGAATTTAATCTCCTTCTTGTTATTGATAAGTGCCAGGGAATTGTAGGCAGCCACGATTTCCCATTCCTCTCCGCTGTATCCCTTAAGTTTCAAATAATCCTTAAAGGTGAGGATGTCATCCAGGATCTTCGGATCGATTTCAAAAGGCCATTCTACCAGTACGGCAGACTTTCCAAAAGGTTTTATATGGATGGGGTATGAATTCACTTCCTCAAATGAATATGGTGCTTAGGAAATTCGACCGAAAGATACGCTAATATTTCAAATGCCGTAGCAGTATCTCCATGAATACAATAGGTATGGGCCACGATCTTTTTAAGATTTCCACTGACCGTTTTTACTTCGGAATTCCTGATCATTCTGAGGAGGTGCTGCAGCACTTCATACGGCTGGGTGATCAGCGCTAGTGGGGATCTCCTCGATACCAGGGAAAGGTCGTCCTCGTAGTTCCTGTCCCCAAAGGCTTCATATACACATGTAAAACCCATATCATTTGCCGCTTCTGCGATCGAGGATGCATAAGGGACATAAAGGGCTATGGCTGATCTGTAGTCCCTTATGGCTTCCAGGTACTGGTATGCTAATTGTCTATCCCTGGCCAGGTCATTGTACAGGGCTCCGTGCGCTTTGATATGGGTCATGGGTGTATCCAGATCGGTGAGCTTCCTTTGTAGCAGATCTACCTGTGAGCGGATCGCTTCCCTGAAGGCTTTTGCTTCCATTTTTACACTTTGCCTGCCAAAGTTCTCCCTGTCAGGATAAGACGGGTGGGCACCCACACGGACACCGTGTTCTCTGGCAAGTGATATCACCTCCTGCATGGTGTCCTCATCGCCTGCGTGCCCCCCGCAGGCGAGGTTACAGGATGAGATAAATGGGAAGAGTTGGCCCTCGTTCCCGATCCCCTCCCCTACATCGCAGTTGATATCGACCTCCCACTGTTTCATGTTGCGAAAATAACAGAAAGGACACTTTTCCCTCCCAGAAATACGATCAGCAGTAGCAGGATCCCTGCGATTATGTTCTGCCAGATCCGATTTTTATAATCTCCCATGATAGTGGTCCGGTTTACGATCCACAGCAACAGAACACAGATCACCGGAAATAAAAGACCGTTTGCCACCTGGGCGAATTTAATGATCTCTATGGGCCTGAAGTTGAGAAACTGGGACAATACCCCCGTTAAGAGGATTGCGCCCCAAACCATCCGGAAGCGCCTTCCGGAAAGACCGTCTTTCCAGTGAAAACAGCTGGCGGCTACGTAGGCTGCAGCCAGGGGTGCAGTGATGGCCGAGGTGATGCCGGCAGCAAACAAACCGATCCCTAAAAAATAGGTAGAGGCCCTTCCGTACAGGGGTTCTAAGCCCTTTGCGAGGTCGAGTCCACTGCTTACCTCAGTGAGTCCGCCTGCACTGGCAGAAACGACGATTGCTATGGAGATCAGGCCTCCCAGGCCAATAGAAAGTATCGTATCCCAGCGTATTGCTTTCAGGTCTTCGGCGGAGTCCCATTTTTCACTGACCAGGGAGGCATGGAGAAAGAGGTTGTAGGGCACTACGGTTGTGCCGATCAGTGCCACGACGGTAAACAGACTTCCCTCCGGCAGGGCAGGTACAAATAGACCTGAGAACACCTCTCCCGCCTCCGGCCCCGTAAGAACGGCAGCCAGGACAAAGGAGATGCTCATGAGCATTACCAGGGCCACAAAGATCTTTTCCAGCATCTTATAGGAGCCTGCAAACAGAAGTGCAAACACCCCACCCCCGATCACCCAGGCAAACCAGGGTGATGGTTCGGAACCTGTCAAAGCTTCCAAGCCCAGGACAGCCCCACCAATATTACCGGCCTCATATGCCGCATTGCCCAAAACTACCGCGCTGAGAATGATGATCGTGATGAGCGTTCGAACCAGGGGCCTGCGGAGTTCTGATCTGATACTTGCCGCCAGGCCCTGTTTGGTGAGTATCCCGATCCTGGCTGCCATTTCCTGGAATACAACAGTGGTAACAATGGAGATCAGCAATGCCCACAGGAGGGCAAATCCGAAATCCACCCCGGCCAGGGTACAGGTGGTAACCGTCCCTGGTCCTATAAAAGCAGCGGCAATCAGAAAACCCGGACCTATCTTTTTAAACACCGAATTGGATTTGTTGGGGAATGTACATCAAAGTTGAAACTTTCGCCAATTTCTTGTCAATACCTGTCCGGAGAAATGAAAATCAAATGTTAAAAAAAGTGCCGTTCGTCTAAAAAATTGCATTTCGTCTAAAAACCGGTGGTCATTGGTCGATGGTGCAAAATAATCCTCCGATCTCCCGGTTATAATTATCCCAAATCGTTTTTTGACCTACTTATATGACCTGCTTAGAATGCAATAAAGAACTCGGCTATCTCGACCACAAAAATTCCATGGAAGTCTATGGTGTGGAGCTATGTGCCAGGCACAAGACCAGGATCGATCGCCTAATCAAATCCAACAACACTCCCCTTGCAGCCATACGATTGTATTATGCGTTAAAGGAGGTCGGAGTTTACCCCATGCTGGAATGGTGGGATGGAAAGAAGTCGATCGATATCGCCATATCCCGGGTCAAGTTGAACATTGAAATAGATACGGAGTACCAGATGCTAACCCATGAACAGGCGATGAACAATCTGGAAGAGACCATGCACTCCTTCCAGAACGGGTTTACTACTGTAAGAATACCCCAGGTGGTCATCAAGCATTACCTGAGGGAAACGGTTCAAAGTATCCTGGGTATCATTGAAGGCCTGAAAGTGAACATCAAGGTCATATAAAGTAAATAGGGGCGGAACAAAAAAGAACATCATGGAACAAGAAAGTAAGTACACCCTGAAATCCTATACCCTGAGTAAGATCATCCTCTTTTTGCTGACCGTGGCTGCCCTGGCCGTGATGGTCAATACCAACCCGGTCATCTCCCGCTTCCTTTTTGGGCTGCCAGTAATCCTTTCCGGGTTCCTGGGTATCGCCGGCGTGGTGATCCTTTACAAGGGTCGCAACGAGCCCATAGATGAAAAGAAGATCATCGCCTTTGTGGTGAACTCAGCCATGGTACTGCTCATCGTGGCCATATTCATCTCCAACACCCTTTATTAGAAGGATCCGCTGTTTCCCTTGAAGTTTATTTAATTTCCCTCTTTCGAAGGACCGATGTGTCATTTCCTTCGAATTTTCTTTTATCGGTAACCATACACTCAGTGTGGTCTATCGGGAAAATTTGTATCTTCTGCTGAAAATTTCAGGTCATGAATAATCTGGACAGAAGACAATGGTTGAAGACGATCGGGCTTACCTCTGGTTTTGCCCTGATCGGGGGGTTACCCGCAGTTGCCTGGGAACAAACGGATTCCCGGACTATAACGGATGGCCCCGTCCGACTCAGTTCAAATGAGAATCCATTTGGCCCCTCCAAAAAGGTTAGATCGACAATAAGCAACAGTTTTGACATTGCCTGTCGTTACCCCTTCCAGTACCTCACCCAGCTTGTCAATGAGATCGCTGAGAAAGAAGGGGTTTCCAGGGATTGCGTGGTGGTTACCGGAGGTTCTACCGAAGGGCTTAAGGCAGCCGGTCTGGTCTACGGACTCGAAGGGGGAGAAGTCATTGCCGCTGATCCCACTTTTCAGGCGTTGCTTTCCTATGCAGAGAATTTTGGGGCCTATGTGCACCGTGTTCCCTTGAATGAGCGAATGGAACACGACCTGGAAGCCATGGCCCGAAGGGTCACCAGCAAGACCAGGCTCATTTTTCTCTGCAATCCCAACAACCCGACAGGCACCTTGCTCAACAAAGATAACCTGCGCGATTTCTGTCTTTCCAATGAGGATAAGGCCGTGATCTTCAGCGACGAAGCATATTACGATTTCATCATGGAACCCGACTATCCCTCTATGGTGGAGTTGGTCAAGGAAGGCCGAAATGTAATTGTTTCCAAGACCTTTTCCAAAGTCTATGGTCTGGCGGGCATGCGGATCGGTTATCTGATCGCAAGGCCGGACATTGCGGATCGACTTAAAGACGCGGTGATGGCGAATACGAATGTGCTCGCAATAGAAGCTGCCAGAGAGGCCCTCAGAGATAACGAGTTCTATAAATTCAGCCTGCAAATGAATGCAGAGGCAAAACGCTACATCTACAAAACCCTGGACGACCTGAACCTGCCATACATCCCGTCCCATACAAACTTTGTATTCTTTAAAACCGGCAGGCCAATCAGGAATATCATTTCCGAGATGGAAAGGCATAACGTGATTATTGGAAGACCCTTCCCGCCTATGGATGAGTGGGCCAGGATCAGTACGGGGACCATGGAAGAAGTGCAGGCTTTTGGCTCTGCCCTTAAAAAGGTAATGACCTAGTATCTTCTTAAGGAATTAACGGCTCTCCGACCTCAGGATCTCCAGGGGTGGAGTATTCAACACGGATCGGCTATTGAGCAACCCTATGCAGACCACTATAAGTGTAAGGATGGGCAACAGGATCAAAAAAGGCTCGGTAGAAGGCACAAAGGGCTCCTCGAACACAAACCTGGCCAAAAAGAAACTTCCCACCAGCGACAGCAAGATCCCTGTGAGGCTCCCAAGGATCCCAAGGAAGGCGTATTCATAAAATGAGATCCTGAGCAATTGGGCATTCTTGGCACCAAGGGTCCGCAACAGCACGCTTTCACGTATGCGTTGATACTTACTGGTACGCACGGCACCGACCAGGACCACAATACCCGTAAGTATACTCAGAAGGGCCATGAAACGAATGACCAGGCCGATCTTGTTGAGAATTCCCTCGAGCAAACTGAGGATCTGTCTGAGATCGATAATGGAAACATTGGGATACAGGCTCACCAGTTGCCGCTGTAATACGGCCGATGACTGGTCTCCCACTGTGCGGGTAGACACCACATGGAATTTAGGGGCATCTTCCAGTACCCCATTGGGGAAAAGTACTGAAAAGTTCAACTGCACCCTGCCCCAGTCTACTTCTCGTATGCTGGCGATCTCTGTTGCAATCATTACTCCCTGGACGTTGAAGGTCACTCTATCCCCTACTTCCACCCTGGCATCGGAAGCGAAATTTTCTGCCACCGAGATGGGGACCAGTTCCTTATCTTCTGCGTTTCCGACCCATGCACCCGAAAGGACCGATTCGCTCGGGATTAAGCTGTCCCGGTAAGTGACCCTGAATTCATGGTTGAGCACCCACCGGCCGATGTTGGAAGTGGTATCGTTCCTGATCTCATTTACTGCCCTTCCATTGATCTCCTCCACACGCATGGTCACTATAGGAACATTGCTCAGAACCGGGACCTGATTTTCCCGAAGGGTTTTTTTAATGGCCTCCACCTGGTCTGTCTGAACATCGAGAAGGATGATATTTGGGCTGTTCTCATCATTTCCAAGGGCCACCTTGCTCAACAGGATATCCCTGCTGAAGAAAAGCGTACTGATCAGGAACGCTCCCACACCCACGGAAAGCAAGAGTACAGAAGTTTGATTTTGAGGCCTGAAAAGATTGAGCATGCTTTGGCGCACACAGAAACCCAATTTCTCGGGAAAATATCGCTTAACGGCCCACATGAGTATCCTGGCCACCCCGTAAAGAAGGGCGAAGGAAACGCCAAGCCCAAGTATAAAGAAAAAGGCATACTGCCAATTGCCCAGGATCTGCAATGCGAGCAAGACCAAAAATAAAAAGATCAAACCCAGAACAACTGCCTGGGCCTTACCCGTGTGGGCATCGTTCTCGGGTTGTACCCTCAGCACCGAAAGGGGGGAGACATACCAGGTCCGCAGAAGGGGAAGCAAAGCAAAGAACACAGACATGAGAACCCCAAGTAACAATCCCAGAATGATCGCCGGATAGGAAATAGAAACGGAAACTTTTACGGGCAGGTACTCCTCCAGAAGTGCCGGGGCGGCCATTTGCAGGCTTATTCCGGCCAGTGTCCCTATTATCCCTCCCACGGCCCCAAGGCCGGCTACCTGGATCAGGAAGATCTTAAAGGTCTGGCTACGCGAGGCACCCATGCATTTCAGGACGGCGATCGACCTCAGTTTACCCCGGATATAGACATGCACAGCACTGCCGATGCCCACACAACCTAGCAAAAGAGCGATAAAGGCGACGATATTGAGAAATTTCCCAAAATTATTGTACCTCCTCCCCAATCTCCGGCTTTCGTCCAGGTGGGTATCCAGGTCGGCCCCCTCTGCATCGAGACGGGGATCAATCGCTTCGTAAAGCGCTTCAAGATCCTGACCCTGATCTGCCACAAAATAGTATTTGTATTCCACCCTGCTCCCCCTCTGTACCAAACCGGTTTGGGTGATCTGCTCATAAGGAATAAATACAGCCGGAGCCACACTGCTGCTGAGGGCTGATCTTCCGGGAACTGCCTTGAGAGCCCCAGCTATGGGCAGGGTGATGTTGCCTACTTTTAGGCTATCTCCGGGTTTGAGATCCTGTTGAAGCATGACCGTGGCATCAACCAACGCTGCCCCCCTGTCCAGGTAGGACGAGGAAGCATCGGCTGGCTCTGTTTCGAATTCCCCGTAAAATGGAAACCCCTTCTCCGTTCCCACTACCTGGACCAGTTTGCTGTTGCCACTCTTGGGGAATACCACCATGGACGCAAAATTGATCTCACGACTGTCCGGTCCTCCCAGGGAATCCATGATCCGTATGACCTCTTCATTGGCCGGCTGATTGCTATCGATCACGTAATCCGCACCCATAAGGGCTCTGGATTGCAGGTCGATACTTTCAGTGAGGTTGTTGCCAAAAGACTGAATGGCCACGAGGGCAGCGATCCCTATGATAATAGAAGACATGAAGAGGAAAAGCTTCCCTGCATTTGAACGCAGGTCGCGCCAGGCCATCAGAAATAACCAGGAAATACCTGATTTGGAAGATTCGAAGTCGCTCACTAAACCATTACTTTTTCATCCATAAGGATCTTTCCTCCCTTTAGCCTGAGAATTCTCTGGGTCTTTCTCGCAAGGTCCATGTCATGTGTTATGATGACCAGGGTGGTACCCGCCTCCTTGTTCAGATCGAAGAGTAGCTCGATGATCCTCTGTCCCGTCTCTTCGTCGAGTTCTCCCGTGGGCTCATCCGCAAAGAGGATTTCGGGCGTATTTGAAAAGGCGCGTGCCAGGGCTACCCTTTGCTGCTCCCCACCGGATAACTGAGAGGGATAATGATGGATCCGTTCTCCCAGACCTACTTTGTTTAACAGGGTCTTCGCCTGGATTGAGGCATTCTTGGCACCCTGCAATTCAAGGGGGACTGCAACATTCTCAAGGGCTGTAAGGGTAGGCAGGAGCTGGAAGTCCTGGAATATGAATCCCACCTTTCGGTTTCTCAAAAGGGCCCGCTCGTCTTCGTCCAAGGTATCGATCTCCACCCCACAGAGCTCAATATGTCCCGAATCAGGCCGGTCGAGTCCGGCGCAAAGGCCCAGCAAAGTAGTTTTTCCGCTCCCCGACGGACCCACGATGGCGAAGGTTTCACCGGCTTCCAGGGAAAAGGAAATATCATCGAGAACGGTTAACGAGCCTGATCCGCTGTTATAAGTTTTCCTGAGTTGACTGACGTTTAATATCTTTGACACTTCCAATAGGTATATTTCTCTTAATCAGGCGGGAAATTATAAAAATGATTCCGAATATGACCTTCAGATATTTGCCTTCCGTGTTAAAGTTTTGTTATCTGATGGGCCTTTGCCTGCTGATCTCCTGCGGTGAATCCGGAAAACGGACATCGGTGGATCCAGGTACGGACACCCAGGACATATCTTCGGAAGAATCGAAACCCGTAAACACCCCGGGCAAGAAGACCATTGTCTTTTTTGGAAACAGCCTGACTGCCGGAATGGGTCTGGAGCCCGAAGAGTCCTTTCCAGCCCGCGTACAGGAAAAGATTGATTCCCTCGATATGGATTACAAAGTAGTGAATGCGGGGATCAGTGGGGAAACCACTGCAGGTGGGGAAAGCAGGATCAGCTGGTTGATGAGGGACAGGGTGGATATCTTTGTTCTGGAACTAGGTGCCAACGACGGCTTAAGAGGGATCCCCCTGTCAGAGACACGGGAAAATTTGCAAGCTATCATAGACACGGTTAAAAACCATTACCCTGACGTAAAGATCGTCCTGGCAGGGATGCAGATTCCTCCCAATATGGGTCCTGAATACACGGCTGAATTCCGAGAGATCTTTCCGGATCTGGCCAGGGCAAACCAGGCATATCTCATTCCCTTTCTTCTCGAAGATGTTGCCGGAATTCCTGAATTAAATCAGGCTGACGGTATTCATCCTACGGTTGAGGGACAGAGAAAAGTGGCACAGAATGTCTGGGAAATACTAAAGCCTATATTGTGATCAACACATTGTAATAGAATGTGTTAGTGTTCCTTACTTAATCCCTTAAATTATCACTTGGTCCTCGCCATCCTGACGATCTGACTCGCGAACTGATTGTCGTTTTCCAGGACGGTATAGAAGTCGCCTATAAACTTTCGTGCGATCTCGAACTCCTTTTCATTGTCAAATTCTGACTTGAGTCCGTCTATGACCCCGAAGATCTCGGGCTTTAAATCCAGGTATTGCCTGCGGACGGTCTGGAACACAGCCTCGTCCCGGACAAACCCCCGGTACATCCTGTCTGTTACACTTTCTATGCTCAATACCTCCCCTCCTACCTGGGAAACTACGGCATAGCTGGCATCCACCAGTCCGGACATGTCAAAATCATAAGGCAGTGGGACCGTCTTGTAGTCTTCTGTAAACAGGAGTTTCTGGTTATGCTGGTAGGCCGTTGAAAAATCCGTATTGCCTATCATATACTGGAATAAATCATTCTGTACAGAAGTGATGTCGTCCTGCTCCAGCGGATGAACGACCCGGTTCATTTTTCGCGCACGGGTCCTCTCAGCCACATTGTCTATGTCCTCGATGATAAAACCCTTCACCTGGTGTACTTTGTTCTTATTCCCTTTAAATTCAATGAATTCTATATCGGCCATCCGTGTCTTAAAGTGAAAAGGGGAGATCACTTCGTATATCTTATAGGCCATGTATTCCTTCACGATATTGTCAAGGGTGTTGGTAGACTGCACGCAGGGCATAACCAGTTTTAGCTCTTTGTTCCCCTTGAAGAGGGTGCCCTTCGCTTCGGATTTCTTGATCTTAACTTTCAGGGGAGGAAAATAGCAGTGAGTCCTGCGATAATTTCCCCTGGCCCGGATCCTGACGTCCAGGGAATCCCAGTTTCCTTCATCTTTGAAATGGAGCTTAGTGAAAAGATAAGTACTGTCATTGGTCTCCTTTTTCATTTCCTTGTTGGAAAACGCCAGCCTGATAGGCAGGGTTTCCTGTTCGAGGAATAATCTGCTGGTCTCTTTTACCTCAACTGTATCTTCAGCAGCCTGGGAGATCAAACAGGCGGGATAAAGAAACAGGATGTACAGGATAAAAAGTAATGTTTGGTTATTCACAACTTTGTGGTTAGCTTTAACATGTTAATATACTAAATTTCCGACCATTAAACTATACCTGTCCATAATTAACCAACGGACCCTGATCGCACTGATGATATCGGTGCTGACCGTGGTGCTGTGTTTTCAGCTGAACATCAGGTTTCACATAGACCTCACCCTCTTGAGTATTGCCATAGTTTTCCCACTGGTATTTACCATCAGGGGGTCTTTTAGAAGAAGGGAAAAAGCCCTTGAGCACCTCAGTCAGTTCAGAAGCGCTCTGAAGACCATGTATTATTTTGCCAATGCATCCACCAATCTTTCCCCGGAAGAGAAGAAGGAAATCTCGGATATCCTCAAGGAGATCAGTGACAGTTCTATGGAGCATTTGAAGAACAATATAGAGACCACCGAGTATCTGGACCCCATCATCAACAAGGTACAGACCTTTGTTGAAGCTAAGGGTGAAGTGATGTCGGGGCGACTCAAAGACAGGATGTTCAGGTTTATGAACGATCTGCACGAATCCCTGGAAAACCTGCATGCCATCAATACACACAGGACTCCACTGAGTCTTAAGGCCTATTGCAAGATCTTTATCTACATCTTTCCTTTGCTGTATGCACCTACCATTATCCATGATATGGGAGCGGATAATCCGACCTATGTGACCTTTTTTGTGGTGCTGCTGACGGAGTTCATCCTCATATCCCTTTACAACATACAGGACCAACTCGAATTCCCCTTCGACGATTACGGCCTGGATGATATCAAGCTAGAAAGTTTCAAAATAGACCGGTAGCACAGCAAGAACAAGACTCCTCCCGTTAGGATAATGTGCACGCCTTCAGAGAATTAAGGTGCATTTCATCGGATTTTGTGTCGTACAACGGAATAATCGAACCTTTCGTGGTGTAGAATTCAGGCTTAAACCGAAAATCCTTTACTTTAAACTTTATCCAAATCTTATGAACAGAAGAACTACTCTTACCTTCCTGGTATACGCTTTTTTTACCTTTTGCTTTATTTGGGCCTTTTACATCCTCATGGCGAAGCTTTGAATGAATGATATCGGCCTGGTCCGATCTTTTTCTCCTGAATACCATTTATTTCACCCTAAAAAATCTTTTTTTGTAGGAATATTCTGTCGTTTATAACTTCCTGATAACAAATTCATTACTCTGTTCACAATTTTTTGCACTTCTTCTAGTTTTGATAGAGGTAATATATTGTACCGCTGAAGACCAAGTAAAGTCATGGGAATCACACAGCGTTCGAGTCTGCTTTGCCTGATCCTGGGTGTCTTGTTCCTGTCTGCTAGAACAAATGCTGCCCTGTTAATCAGGGAGGATCCTATTGAGGTCAGCAAAAAAGTGATCGCAGATGATCCTTCGCCATGGAATGAAGCCGAATACAGGGCTATAAGGGAAGAAATCGGCCCGATCAGGGCTCTGGGTGAAATGGAGAAGAATTACCTGCTTCTGCAGTCTCCCTGGTTAGGAACAGAATACCTTCAGGGAGTTTACGAAGAAGGGGTGAACAGCATTCCTGTGGAACAATTGCTGGACCTGCTTAACCTGGCGACCAACTCACCCGTCCAGACCAGCAGGAAACTGGCTGAGATCAGCCTGCAACAAGCCTTACTGGAGTATGAGAAAGCCTTTGCTATAGCCGCAAACCTCAAGTCGGATTCATCCGTGGCCTACGAAGACGGGATCGTATTCCTGCAAAACAGGTTCGGATATCTGAAAATGCAAACCGCTAAAAAACTGCTCAATGAGAGCGGGGAGGTTAAGAACGTCGGCGTTGATAAAAAGATCAGTAAAAAGATCACGGACCGGTTCAGGAGTCTGCGGAAAAAATACGCAGACGAGATCCCTCTTTCCAATGCCCTGGAAGAGATCAAAGCCTTCTACACCCTGCTGGAAGAAGTGGTCTCTGGCCTGGCCCTGGTTAAACCCTATACCGAATTTACCCAGACCATCACCGAATTGAACGAAGTACAGTTGCGGGAACGAAAGCATTGGCGCTCAGGCCTGGAGATCACCTACCCCAGTAAAGGCAGCGTGTGGACCATCCCCGATCCAGCATCCATACAATGGACGTCAGAAAATCTTCCGGCTGAGAAAACCATAAAATTCTACCTCCTCCGAAACAACACGGTGATCCAGGAACTGGGAACCTTTAAAAACAATTCTCTGGCTGAAGGCATAAGACTGAATACCACCCTGCCGGCGGGAAACAATTACAGGGTCATGGGTATCGAGCTTTTTCCCGCCGATAAATTCCATACGGCCAAATTTGCCTCCCCATATTTTACTATCGAAAAAAGAGATCCCAATACTCCGCCTCCCGCGGATGAAATCATCCTTGCCAAAGAAACCCAACCCGAACCTGAACCAGAAGTGACGGTAGTTGAAGAGGTTGTGGAAGTAATAGAACCTGTGGTAGAAGACGAAGTTATTAGCATGGTCCCTGAAGAGGAAATAGAAGAAGTGACAGAGGAGGTTGAAACAGCGGTTGAGGAGGAAATCACTGAAGCGGTAATGCCTGAAAAGCGAACCGATTTTGACGGCAGGACCATAACCTATGTCAAAGAACTGGAGGTCAATAGCCGGATCATACAGATCAACTTATGGGATCATGGAAGGCAGGACGGGGACATTGTCTCCATCTACCTCAACGGATACCCCATCGTCTCAAAATACAACCTCACCTACCAGAAAAAGGGCTTTGAACTTAACCTGGATCCTTCCCAGCCCAATGACCTTTTTCTCTACGCACATAACCTGGGCAGATTTCCGCCCAATACGGTCTCCATCGAGATCATTGACGGGGAGACCTCGGAGAACATCATTCTGAATTCCGATCTCTCCCAATGCGAAGCGGTCCTGATCAATGTGAAGGAATAGTTCACCCTTCGATTTACAGATTTTGATATCTTTAGGGCATGCGCTTACCTGAAGATCCTGTCTATGTCCTAGGAGTTCTCTGTTTGCTGGTAATCCTGTCTATTTATGCCGGGAAGACCCGGTTTGGGAAAAAGCTGGGGGCCGCTCTTATCGTGATCGTCCTGACAGCCATTCTTGCTAACCTGGGCTGGATCCCGAGTGCATCCAACTCCATCCCCCTCTACGACGGTATCTTTACTTACCTGGCGCCTATATCGATCTTCTACCTTCTTCTCGGGGTCAATCTGACCTCCATTAAAAAGGCCGGTGCTCCCATGATCCTCCTCTTTCTATTGGGATCTTTGGCCACTGCCTGCGGGATCCTGGCGGCCTGGTTCATCCTTTCCCCTGAACGCGTATTCGGGTCTGACGGGGATACCCTGGCCGGGATGCTGACCGGCACCTATACGGGGGGAAGCGTAAATTTCAATGCCATTGCCCTGGAGTACGACTTCCAGGAAAAAGGGTTGCTCTATGCAGGCACAATCGCCGTAGACAACGTGGTCACCACTCTATGGATTGTGATCACCCTCTCCATCCCTGCTCTTATGCGGCGATTCTGGAAGGACAAAAAACTGGCCATGAGGGAAAGCACAATGGATGCTGAAAAGAAGGATACACTTTCCATGCATTCTCTGATGTGGCTGATGTTCATTGGGGTGGCGGCCTATTTTGTATCGGAATGGATCTCTGTCCAGTTCCCGCAGATTCCATCCATCCTCACGATCTCTACGATCGGTATTCTGCTTGCTCAGGTACCTTTCGTCAATCGCCTTCCGGGGAGCCATACCCTCGGCCTCTATCTGATCTATCTCTTCCTGGCCGTCATAGGTGCCTATTGCGAACTCAGCTCGGTGGTCGACCTGCAGGAGATTGGCATCACCATCCTTCTTTTTGCCTCTCTGGCCGTGTTCATACACGGTGTCCTTATCGTACTGCTGGGAGGTTTGATCTACCGGGACTGGGACATGATCGCTATCGTGAGTCAGGCCAACATAGGCGGAGGAACCACTGCCATCGCCCTGGCCGAAACCTTCGGCAGGAATGAACTTATACTGCCCGCCATCCTGGTGGGCACCCTCGGCAATGCTCTGGGCACTTACCTCGGTTTTCTCGTGGTGTATATCCTTTGATCTTGCTCGGTACCATTCGGTCAGTTCTTCGTTGATGCTGGATTCAAAAGCAAGTCTAAGGTCCACTCTGGGTACACTAAAGATCGGATAGGTCCCGTAGTTTTGATAGATTTTGACTAACCTCCCTTTTGGCAAGATTCTATTTGAAGGAATAATGCTATCTTCCCATTTCTATGAATCCGAAAAGTCCGCCCTGGTATTTCCTGGCATTGCTTATCCTGGCTGGGGAGTCCGTTTTCATCCTGCCCTTCGTCCTGGCCCGGGTATTCCGGCCTACCGTCCTGGATACTTTTGGGCTTACCAACGTGGAACTCGGGCTGTGTTTTTCTGTTTACGGCTTTGTAGCCCTGGTCGCCTACCTGCTGGGTGGACCGATTGCCGACAAATACCCACCCCGGAAACTGATCGCCACAGCGCTCTGGGCAACGGCTCTGGGCGGACTGCTTTACGCTACCTTTCCGGCATTCGAAACCCTTCAGATCCTTTACGGTTACTGGGGCCTTACCACCATATTCCTCTTCTGGGCGCCAATGATCAAAGCCACACGGGTTTGGGGAGGCGATACTTCCCAGGGCAAGGCCTTTGGTTTTCTCGATGGAGGACGCGGGCTGGTTGGGGCACTTTTCGGCACCATGGGGGTGTATATATTCTCACTCTTTATACCATCAGAAGGCACGGTGCTTTCCCTGGAGGAAAGCAGGGAGGCATTTTCCCATGTGATCCTTATTTCTTCTGCCATCGTTGCGGTAGTCGGAATACTTGTATGGGCCTTTATGAAACTGGATCCCGAGTTGGAGCGGTCTATAAGTGTTGAGCGCATCACCCGCTCTCAGATTGGAGAAGTGTTGAAATTACCTTCTGTCTGGTTGCTAATGGTCATCATCTTATGCGCCTATGTAGGGTACAAGATTACGGATGTATTTTCCCTCTATGCACGGGATGTCATGGGGTACACCCAGGTGGAGTCGGCCGGAGTGGGTACTTTCCTGTTGTACATCCGTCCGGTGGTTGGGATTGCCATAGGGATTTTGGCCGATCGTTCCAGAACCACCCTATGGTTATTGCTGAGCTTTATCATCGCTTTCATTGGCTCACTCCTTTTTGCTACTGGGATCGTAACCGCTTCCTTCACCACCCTGTTTTTTATGTCGATCCTGATCGTGGCCACAGGAGTATACGCGGCCCGATCCCTCTATTTCTCAGTGATGAGGCTCGGTAGGATCCCCATTATCCTCACAGGAACTGCTGTGGGCCTGATCTCCCTGGTAGGCTATACCCCCGATATCTTTGCAGGACCGGCCATGGGCTACCTGCTCGATCGTTCCCCCGGCGTTGCCGGCCATCAGGATGTTTTCTGGATGCTTGCGTTGTTCTCCGCCATTGGAGGGCTGACTGCGGCTTGTTACTTCAGGCTCTACAGGAAAAGTTAAGGAAATTCGGAATAGGCTGAAAATTATTCAGCTTTGGTCCAGATGATCCTCTATGTCTTTCAGGTGAAGACCCAGGGCCCTGGTAGAGATCTGTATTTCCCGGATGAGCAATCCCAGAGAAATGATCAGGAGAACCAGTGCTATCCCAAAGATCCAGACGGCCGCCAACTGTTGTTCCACATAGATCAGGAACATGGTGAGGACGCAGAGCAACAGGCTGCTGATCCCGAATATCTGCATCCATCGGGTAAGGTTGAGACGCAATTTCAGATTCCGTATCTGTTCGATGAGGGTATCGTCCTTCTTCTGCAGGAAAATGTCGTGCAAATTGCGAATGACCGCCGCATAGGCCAGGAACCTGTTGGTATATGCCAACATGATAAGGGAAATGGCCGAGAATAAAAGGGCCGGGGTGGTCAGGGTCAGTTCTTCCATAATAAGGATAAAGGTTCGATTTTGCCTGCAAAAATAGGGCTTTCGGATCAGTAAATCGGATACAAGCCCATTGCAAGCCATAGGCTTTCAAAAATATCTCGGAATAAGTGAGAAATCTGTACCTTGGAGATCGAAGATCAAAACTACCCTATGGAACTTGATATTTCTTTCGTACGCAGTCAATTCCCTGCATTTTCCGAGCCTGGCCTTGAGGGATGGGCCTTTTTTGAAAATGCAGGTGGATCCTATCCCTGCCGCCAATTCATTGATAAATTATACGGCTTTTACCTTAAAAACAAGGTACAGCCCTATTATCCCTATCCCGCATCCATGCGTGCGGGCGAGATGATGGATGAGTCCTATGCGAGGATGGCCGCATATCTCAATGTGAGCCCCGAAGAGATCCATTTCGGACCCTCCACCACCCAAAATGTGTATGTATTGGCTCATGCCATGCGGCCCATGTGGGAAAATGGGGATGAGGTCGTAGTCTCCTGCCAGGACCACGAGGCCAATGCCGGAACTTGGCGCAGATTGAAGGAAAGGGGAATCATTGTAAAGGAATGGCATGTGGATCGTGAAACAGGGATGCTCGATGCCGGGGATCTCGACAGTTTACTCAGTGAACGCACCCGGATGGTGGCCTTTCCGCATTGTTCCAACGTCATCGGATATTTCAATCCCGTACGGGAGATCAGCAATAAGGTAAAAAAAGCAGGGGCCAACTGTGTGGTTGATGGGGTTGCTGCAGCCCCTCACGGTTTTCCGGACCTAAGCACCCTGGGTGCGGATATTTACATGTTCTCCCTTTACA
This sequence comes from Muriicola jejuensis, assembly GCF_010671595.1. Taxonomy (GTDB): domain Bacteria; phylum Bacteroidota; class Bacteroidia; order Flavobacteriales; family Flavobacteriaceae; genus Muriicola; species Muriicola jejuensis. Next base: position 210,372 of record NZ_JAABOP010000004.1, read on the forward strand.
AGACTTATGGCCCTCACCTGGGTCTGATGTACGTCGATCATGCCCTGATCGAAAAAATGGAGAACCAGTCACACTTTTTTAAAGAAGGAATCACAAGGAGCATGATCACGCCTGCAGGCCCAGATCATGCCCAGATTGGTGCAGTAAGTGGTATTCTGGATTACTATGACGCGGTCTACAACCGGCATTTTAAGGCACCGGCATCTCCTAATAATCGAAATACTGCACTTGCTGGCCTTTTCAGGGAACATAAACAAAAATTGTTAGACCCTTTGCTAAACTTCCTTCGTTCCAGGGAGGATGTGAAGGTCATAGGACCGGAAAGTACCGCCCATAGGGCTCCCACTGTGTCTATATTGCCTCTGAAGAAGAACCTGGACGATGTCTATGCCGGCCTTGTAAAACACCGGTTGATGCTGGGTAAAGGCGACTTCTATGCGGTTCGTCCTTTAATGGATATGGAGATCCCCCGATCACCTGGTGTGATACGCATGTCCTTTCTCCATTACAATACAAGCGAAGAAATAGAGCAATTGATCAGGGGCCTGGAAAATTCACTTTAAAATGGTAGTAAAACCAGCGAAAAGGCTTTTCCTATTCATGTAAGTAGTTGGAAGCCATTTCGACAGGTTCCTGCCGAACTACCTCGGAAATGATCTGGTAGAGTTCGGGGATAACATGGGTCGCCAACCTCGAATTGCTGTTTAGCAATACGCATATTCCGAGGTCATCCTCGGGGTAAAGTGCGATCTCATTCCTGAAATTATTTACGCTCCCTCCGTGATGCCACATCGTTTTTACCGCTTCCCCCGGGAGTTCCCTGAACTTGTGGATGCGCCAACCGTAGCCGTAATGAGAAGAAATATGTCCCCTCCAGCGCTGGTAATACTTACTTCGACCTTTAATTTCTACCACAGGGGAGAATGCAGATTCCAGTGACATTCGATCCATGATCTCCGGATTGTGTCCCAGCAGGAAACGCATCCACTTGGCCATATCCAGAGCACTTGCATTGATTCCTCCGGCCGCCAGGGCATTGTAGTAATGGTCATTCAATTTTCTGGACCTCCATCCCCTCTTCCACTTTATATGGGGCATGGCCACGTTGGTCATGGCCGACATGGTCTCGTAGTCCATCACAGCAGAACACATCCCAAGGGGGTCGAAGAACCTCTTTTTCAAAGCAGCATCTAAGTCCTCCCCTGTTGCCTTTTCCATCATTTCCCCCGAAATGGCGAACAAGGCATTCTGATAACTGTAAAGGGATCCTGGTTTACTGACAGGCTGCACCTCCCTGAATTTACCGACGATCTGCTCCATGGGAATACCGGCTTCGACGAGGTTCGTAAAACTGTGGTACGGAGCTCCAGAGGTATGGGAAAGAAGGTTGCCAAAGGTGACCTGTTCGGTATTGGTGGGAGTTCCTAAACGAAAATCCGGAAAAAACTCCTTTACCTTATCTTTCCAGCCCAATTTCCCTTCTTCTACGAGTTTGGCGGCCAGTACCCCAGTGAATCCCTTTGACAGGGAACCAAGCCGGAAGATCGTATGGGCGTCTACCTTTCGATCCGTTCCTACACTACTTTCGCCTATGCCTTCCGAAAGGAGGATAGAATCGCCCCTGACGATACTTACTGCAGCCCCCACGATGTCGCCCGTAGCCACGGCCTTTTCAAAATAGACCTGAACAGCCCTTCTAAGTTCCTCTTGCTGCCACCTGTAACGTGCCACTTCCACAGGGTCCCTAAGTTCATTCTTTGGGTAACGGATCGCGACCTCCTTTTTAGGTTCTTTGTCAGGATGGGCGTTATTGCCACTCATTACCAGTCCCGCGAGGAGGAGGAGGAATAAAATGGATCGCCATAAGGCCCTTGAAGGAAGCATAGTAGGTTTCATTGTCAAGATCTGAAATACCGTCTTAAACGGTTAATAGGTAAATAACCGCATTTTGACGTAAATAGTATACGTTTTATCCGATAATTTATGACTTTTTTACCAAAAGTAAGGGTGAAATTCCTACCCCAACCACCCTTCCCGGTCCAGACTCCTGTATTGAATGGCTTCCATGACGTGCTCCGGTGCGATCTGTGCCTCACCACTCAGGTCGGCAATCGTCCTGGATACCTTCAGGATGCGGTCATAGGCTCGGGCAGACAGCCTGAGCCTCGACATGGCTTCTTTGAGCATCTCTAAAGCCACTTTACCTATGGAACAGTATTCGCGGATCTGTTTGGTTCCCATCTGGGCATTGTAATAAAGCCGCTCCTCCCCTTCAAATCGGGCCATTTGTATCTTCCTTGCAGCTATGACCCTTTTACGTATCTCGCGACTCTCTTCACCTTTCGTTTTTTGGGATAGTTGTTCGAAGGGTAATGGAGTCACCTCTATATGTATGTCGATCCGGTCCAGTAGCGGACCACTGATCCGCCCCATATAGCGCTGAATTTCAGCAGGAGAGCAGTTCACGGCAGCATCGGGGTCGTGAAAATAGCCTGAAGGACTGGGGTTCATACTGGCTACCAGGATAAAACTACAGGGATAGGTCAGGGTGAACTTAGCCCGGGAAATGGTCACTTCCCTGTCCTCAAGGGGCTGTCGCAGGACCTCCAGGACACTCCGCTTGAACTGTGGCAGTTCATCCAAAAACAACACTCCATTATGGGAAAGCGAGATCTCTCCGGGCTGGGGATAGGATCCCCCACCAACCAGGGCCACATCGCTAATGGTGTGGTGGGGGCTCCTGAAGGGCCTTTGGTGTAAAAGGCCGATATCCGACACCTTTCCTACCACGGAATGTATCTTTGTGGTCTCCAGGGCTTCATTGAGCGTCATGGGGGGCAGGATAGTGGGCAGGCGTTTGGCCAGCATGGTCTTCCCTGCTCCGGGCGGACCTATCATGATGATATTGTGGCCCCCGGCAGCTGCGATCTCCATACAGCGCTTGATCCCTTCCTGACCTTTGACATCGGCAAAATCCAACTCGTTCTTACACTGATTTTCCCGGAAAAGGGAATCGATATCGACATGGGTTTGTTCCAGGGGCAGGCCCGTATCAAAAAAGGAGGCAACCTTCCCGAGACTGTCTACCCCATACACCTCAAGGCCTTTCACAATCGCCGCTTCCAGGGCATTTTCCCTGGGAAGGATCAGGCCTTTGAACCCTTCATCCCTTGCTTTAATGGCAATGGGCAGGGCCCCTTTGATAGGTTGAACGCCCCCATCCAGGGAAAGCTCCCCCATGATCAGGTACTGATCCAGATTACCAGGCTGTATCTGGCCAGAGGCTGCGAGGATACCTATTGCAATCGACAGGTCATAAGCCGAACCCTCTTTCCTCAAACCGGCAGGGGCCATATTGATGGTGATCTTCTTACCCGGAATCTTAAAACCGTTATTAAGCAGTGCAGCCGCGATCCTGTAATTGCTTTCCTTGATCGCGTTGTCCGGCAAGCCCACGAGATGGTAGCCTATTCCTTTGTCGATGTTCACCTCGACCACCACGGTAATGGCTTCGATTCCGAAAACGGCACTTCCGTAAACCTTTGTCAACATTTAAAATATCCGGATTATTTTGGGCGTAAAATATTCTGACACACTGAAATAGCGCAGCAGTTTATACCCGTGAATGCAAATATTATGTAGATTTAACTTAGATACTGTAAAGCATGAGAGCTTCCTATTTCCTGGTATTGGCCCTTGGCTTTTGCATTTCTTTGGTTTCACAGGAACCTCTTGAAGATCAGGAACCTTCGGTTGAGCATTTTGATACGTTGCGCATCAAATTCCCTAAGGTATTTTGGTTCAATTCCTATAAATTTCAAATTGAGAATTATGGAAAAGGCGTGATCAAAACCCGGAAGAATTCGGCAACTGAGCAAAGCAACAAGGAGTTCAATACGAGGATCACCACTTACATATTCACCATAAATTTCGAAAACCTTGATTCGGCTACGTCTCTTGTCGAAGGTAGCTACAGAAGACAGGACAATTATTCGGTGCGTAACGATTGGCTTCTGGAAACACTTACAAACATAGAATCAGAAGAAACCGAATTCATAAGTATGACTCAACGTAAATCCGCGAGTATTACTACCAATCTTCACGAGGAATCATGGCAAATCGTTTTTCAGGAATCCTTAAATACCGAACTGCCCGAGGCACTTCCTCTATTGTTGACCTCCAGCTCCAGAACGATTCAGATCGTACCCCACACCGGATCTCAACATCTGATCCCCTTGGGAATCGTTACTAATGGCGCATATACCTTTCAAGAAAATGGAAGGATTATTGGGCAATTGCTCACAGACAGGGGACATCTGATCATCCTCAGGAAAAATATGGATCCACTTACAAAGTTAGTCCTCATAAGTGCCATGATGTTCGTTTACGGGTAAGCTGAATGGGACTATTTAATCGGTTTAAAGGTAAGCACAGATGAGGCTGATTCCTTGATCTCGTTCCTGTTCATCATCATTTTCCGGAATTCCCCTTTATTGAACATCTTGGCCTGGTCACGGTAGTATTTGCTGAATGGATTTCCCGACTGGCCGGTGGGAAGGATGCTCATACTGTTTTCTACGTCTGAGAAATCGATAACCCTCCTGGTAGAAGGTCCGGCAGTTACAGAGAATAAAGACGCCCCATTGTACTGGAAGGCCATATTGTTGATGACTTCCCGGGATCCGGGTACCGGATAGGGCCCTACATTGAAGAAGGAGCGAAGGAGGGCGATCTGACCTATGGGATGTGGATGCTCCAGAGTGTGCAACCTGCCCCAGGTCCACTCCGCGATATCATCCCCGAGGTCTTCCTGCAAGGACTCAAAGGCCTGTAGAAAGGACGATTGGACCATATCCTTCTTGGTCTCCTCGACATCTTCTGTCCTTACATCATCCCACCACACCGAATTCGATTTGGTCGCCATGGGGGCGATCAACCGCTTGTGAAAGTGCGTGGAGATGAATTGTGAGAACAGTTCCTCGCCTAACTCATCCTCAAAAGTATCTTTTAGAAAATAGTAGATCCATCGATGGAATACCGCAGCTTCTGCATTGTCTACCGCATAATTTCCATTCCATTTGCTCAGGTGGTCCAATACAAGGGCCTGCTGTTCATTGAGGTCCCTGATATCAACGAGTTTGGCCAGTTCGGTTACGATCCCCGGATTTACAGCGGATACATCATCATGGATCATATCCCGCACCGCCTCCGCATCCCAGTCGTTCCTTGAATCCAAGAGGGAAACGATTCGTTTGGCCCGGTTTTCCGGCAGGTAATACCCGGGATAAAGCATGCCCGCGATAGAATCAGGCTGGTTGTTGGCGGAATAGACGTAGTTCCAGGGCGGGTTCACGGCCTGTGGATTCTCCTTAAAATCAAGGTACCGTACCTTGCGGTCCTGACCCTTGCTCCCATCCATGACCAATTTGGTGTGGGTACTGTCTCCCAACTGGTAAAGCCGGGCAGTCGCCCACCAGGCTACATTGCCTTCAGCATCCCCGTACATGGTGTTCAGTCCGGGTGCGTGGATCTTGGGGAGTGCCTGCTTAAATTCTTCTATATTCCTCGCATGGCTTATTCCGAAAAGGGCTTCCATTACCCTGTTTTCCCCTTTGGTATAGATCCAATCCATACTGATAGGGCGATCTCCCGTTATCTGGTTGGCGATCCCGTTCAGAATAGGCCCCCTTTCTGTCTTGCGGTAAGAAAATTGCACATCGTCCTGGTCCTTGACCTTTATGGTCTTGGTGACCACTTCCAATGCCTTCCAGCCAGAGGGGGTAAGGTATTGCGTACTGTCTTCAGGATTCAGGGTCTCGTAGAAAAAGTCGATATCGTCGTTCTCGAACATGGTAAATCCATAGGCGAGGTTTCTATCGTGTCCTAGCAGAGGCATGGGCACGCCAGCGAGATGGTAGCCGTACTTTTCATATGAAGGGGTCATAAGATGAGCTTCGAACCAGACCGAAGGCTGTGCAAAACCGATGTGTGGATCGTTGGCAAAGATCACCTTTCCGGAACGAGTCTTTTCGGGGCCAATTACCCAGGAATTGCTTCCTATGAACTGGGGGACCGGCAAGGCAGACAAGGCTTTTCTGGTGGCTGAGATCACGGCTGCTTCACTGCTGACCTCCTCACCCCGGTAATTCCTTATCCATTCGGTAGTTGGGCTACTGTTGATCTCCAGATCCGCTAGATACTGCACCCCTAAGGAATCCCTTATGATAGTCAGCAACGGATCCGTCTTGTGTGCCATGGCAAAACTGAATGCCATATACCCAACCGCATTGTAGATATCGACCATCTCATAAGGTTTTTTCTCCAGGCCGGTCAGCAGGAATTCTACAGGGGTTGGTCCCTCCTCAATGAATTGGTTGATACCATCGAGATACGCCTGTGACAAGCGGGCCATTTCACTACCGGGATCGAGCTCACTTACCGCTTTGGCAGAGGCATCGTCAATTCCCAGTGACAGGAAAAACTGATCCGTGGCGAGAAGGTCCTTCCCGAAAACCTCGGAGAGTCCGCCAACAGACACCCTGCGGAGTAATTCCATTTGCCACAAACGGTCCTGGGCGTGAACATATCCGAGCGCTCGATAGGCGTCTGCCTCGTTCTGCGCTTCGATATGGGGGATTCCATAAGGATCGTACATGACCGTTACATCCGATTGGAGATCAGCCATATACTTTTCACCTGAGTAATCAGGTTTCAGTACCTGTTTTACAACAAGGCCGATCAACAGGATAATTCCCAGGATCCCTATCAGGACCCAGCCAATTTTTCTTAGGGTCTTCACAAAATAAGATTGTCTATATAAAGATAGTACTTTTACCTACCCACAATACGCCTATCGATTACTTACCGCAATATTTCGCTGATACGTACGGAAATTCTGCAACCCTTCTTTTATCCAGCGTTCGTAGGTATCACTGTCCGTATTCTGAATGGAGGGATTCAGTACATAGAGGTCTGGTGACAGCATTACGTAATAGGGCTGAGAGGCGGCATTGAAATTAATGGTCTGGAAGGTACCCCATTTTTCGCCTACGGCATCAATGGCCTTTACCCTTCCTGAATCGAACCGAAATTTAAACCTTTCACCTTCCGGAAGTGACTTGCGGTCATCCACATAAAGCGATATCAGCACCACTTCCTCGTTGAGCAAGCGGAACACCTCAGGATCACTCCACACATGTTCTTCCATTTTCCTGCAATTCACACAGGCCCATCCGGTAAAATCGAGGAGAATGGGTTTATTCACTTTCTGGGCGTACAGCCTGCCGCTCTCAAAATCCTTGAAACAGGATATGCCCAACGGACAATCACTTTCCTGTTCTGCGAGCGTATAAAAATCCGGGGGAGGAAAGCCACTCAGTAATTTCAGATTCGTAACCTGGAAGGTTCCCAGCAGTAAATACAAACAAAACGCAGATGAAAGCAGGCCGGTGACCTTTCGGGTATTGGAAATTTTTGAATCAGTTTCATCATGGGGGAATCTCAAAACGCCAAAAAGGTAGAGACTGAGCAAAAAGAAGATCAGGATCCAGATCCCCAGGAAGATCTCCCGTTTAAAAATACCCCAGTTCCCAACGAGGTCTGCATTAGAAAGGAACTTGAAGGCAAGGGCTAGTTCGAGAAAACCCAAAACTACTTTGACCGTAGTCATCCAGCCCCCCGATTTTGGCAGGGTCTGAAGCCAGGCCGGAAAAAGGGCAAAGAGGGCAAACGGCAGGGCAAGGGCCACACCAAATCCCAGCATCCCGGCCGACAGGTTCATGGCAACATCTCCTTCGGCCAGGGCGGTACTCCCCAATAGCCCCCCCAGAATAGGCCCTGTACAGGAGAAGGAAACGATGGCCAGGGTAACGGCCATAAAAAAGATCCCCAGGCCCCCTCCGACACTGTTGGAAGCAGAATCCATCCTGTTCGCCCAGCTGCTGGGAAGGGTTAATTCATAATATCCGAAAAAGGAAAAGGCAAAGAATACAAAAACCAGGAAAAAGAACAGATTGAGCCAGATATTGGTCGCTATGGTGTTCAGGATCTGCGAATCCACCGAGTCGAAGATGTGAAAAGGCAAGCTGAGAAGAAAATAGATCAGTATGATAAAAAATCCGTAGAGAGAGGCATCGATGATCCCCTTGGAACGGGTACGGGATTTCTTGGTAAAAAAGGAGACCGTCAGAGGTATCATGGGGAACACACATGGCGTGAGCAGGGCGATCAGCCCCCCTAGAAATCCCAGTCCAAAGATCACCATCAGGCTGCTGTCATTACCTCCCGCGTCTGATCCCACCTCCTGCAGGGCCTCTTTATTCTTGAGGTCCAGTTTAAGGGCCTCGGCCATGGCTATACTCTCCTGGTCCAATGTTTCCTGGTCCACGATGATCTCCTGCCCATCCAGGGAGAAGTAAAAGACCTTATCCTGTGGGATGCAGACCTCCTTGCAGACCTGGTAAAATAGTTCTACCTGTATCTGCCTGACCTCCGGATCGAGCAATCGGATCTTTTGCCTGAATATGGCCTCTTTCTTAAAAAAGGTTTCTTCCACCTCAAAGATCTCGCTATAGGCCTTTTCAGTCTTACTTTCCAGGGTGCCTCCCAGGAGTTCAAAGTCAATGCCTGCGTTCACGTAGGTAAATTCACTTGGGAGGGAACCCCCTTCGGCCGTGAATTGGGAATAGACATGCCAGCCCTCCTCAATAGAGGCCTTCATGACCAGCTCATATTCCTGATCGCCTGCAGGAATGAGTTCCTGTGTCCACGCTACGGGATCCTGTCCTTCCTGTGCCATGGATGTCAGAAAGGAGAATAAAAGTGCAAAACCGGTGAGTATCCGTTTCATTCGTTCGTTGTGATCTTGAGAATTTCCTTTGTGTCGGCAGTGATCTTAAACCGGTCATCGGCCCTCCTGCCTATGATCCATACGATCTGGTCTCCGCAGCAAAGGAGCCACTGCTTCTGTTTGGCCACGGCATCCATTTTCTCGTCCTTAAAAAATTTGGAGACCTTTTTTTTGCCATCCATTCCCAGGGGATAAAAGTAGTCGCCTTTTTGCCATTTCCTGACAGTCAACGTATCGTTTAACGTTTCTTTATCAACATATAGTATGGTGTTGTTCTTTTCCTCTATCTCCATCACCTGCTCCACTTTGAGGCCCAGAGGAAGGTCTCCGGTATCCAGGGAGATCTCCCTTTCCTCCGATTCGGCTGGCTTACTCTGGAATTCCTGCAGAATGAGATGTTCCCTGTCCTTGATCAGTCGGTGGGTGGATGATCTCACTTCCTTCCCGCTCAGGCTATTGGTAAGGCCTGCGATATCCCCCCAGGAAGTAAATCCGTATGGTTTAAAAAGTTCGTACAGATAGGCCTCCAGAGGCTCAAAATCCTCCAACTCATTCAGGGAGATCCTGTACCCATCCTGATAGGGTTCGAATATTTCCTCCCTGAGGCCATCAATGTAATTCGACAGCATCGCAGAGGTATGGGTGAGGAACCTCAGGGTCTTTCTGAAATTCCTCTGGAAGGTAGGATGCAGTTCCCTGAGCACAGGGACGAGCTCATGTCTGATTTTATTCCGGAGATATTTGGTCTCCTCATTGCTATGGTCTTCCCTCCATTGGATCCCCTGCTCTTTTGCAAACACAAGGATCTCATCACGGGTAAAAGGAAGGAGCGGCCGGACCACCTTATCCGTCTCAGCAGGGATCCCGGTAAGGCCTTCCAATCCTGTGCCCCGGGATAGGTTGATGACAAAGGTTTCCAGGGCATCGTCCAGGTGATGGGCGGTGAGCAGGCATGAGTATCCCTGGGTGGATAGTAATTCACTGAACCACCGGTAACGCAATTCCCTTGCTGCCATCTGAATCGACAACTTATGGGCTGAGGCATATGCCTCGGTATCAAAGGAAATGGTGAAATACCTTACTCCCAGGGAATCTGCCAGGTTGCTCGTAAAACGCTGATCCTCATCGCTGTCTTCTCCCCTGAGGTGATAGTTGCAATGGGCCAGAGCAAAATCCAGACCACAGCGTTCACACAGGTGGGAGAGAACCACACTGTCTACGCCTCCACTGCACGCTATGATCACGGGATTCTCCAGGATCTGTGGGAAGGACTTTACGATATGTTCCCTGAATGCGTCTGTCACCCTACAAAGGTATGAAAGAAAGGTGTGGAACCTTAAGTTCGCTGACTCTTATGGCTTCAGCTGATTCGGTATTTATAAGCTTTTCAACCATTTATCCAGGGCCTGCCGGTGCTTATCGGCCAGTTCAGGGTCCGTTATACCTTTTCCCGATTCAAAATTGTGTCTGAATGAAGGAAGGGAAAATGTAGCTACTATCTCCCCACCAAACTTAGGCAGGAGGTTCTCAGTAATAGAGAGGGAAGAGGCTGCCCCACGTTTCCCAGGGGAAGTACTCATCAGGAAGATCTTTGTCCCGTCCAGAAAATTGAGTTCGAGTCGACTCAGCCAGTCGACAAGGTTCTTGAAATAGGCGGAAGGGTTGCCATTATGCTCGTTGACAGAAAGAAGCAGACCATCCGAGGTATGGATATCGTCCCTGAGTTCAGCCAGGGAATTGGTGTATCCATGTTCTTTTTCGATGTCGACGCTGAACATAGGCAGATCGAACATCGCCATGTCCATGGTCTGTATCCTGTGACCTTTGATCAAACCCGCTGTGTATTTTACGAGTTGATAATTTATGGAAGTGGAAGAATTGCTGCCTGCAAAGGCGAGTATGTTGCTCATGATTCGTTAAATAATTTGTAGACGAAAATATCCTAAAAAAGAATGAATTGGGAACAATTTAGCTAATTTTGCGCCTTGAAAGATCCAGGGACCCCTAAAAGGGAGTATATAGGGGTAGTAGTATATGGAGAGTAAGACCAACAGACTTCATTTCATTGACGCCATGAGGGCCTGGGCCATCCTTATGATGCTTCAGGGGCATTTTGTGGATGGGCTGCTCGACCCCGTATACAGGGATCCCGGTAACGGCTTCTATTCTGTATGGAAGTATTTCAGGGGGATCACAGCCCCTGTGTTCTTTACCGTTTCTGGATTTATTTTTACGTATTTACTAATTCGGGTACCCCAGAAAGGATTCGAAAATCCCCGCATACGAAAAGGCATCCGGAGGGGTCTGCAACTTTTGCTGATCGGATATTTGCTTCGTCTCAACCTTTCCGGTTTCTTTCAAGGCAAGCTCTACAAGGCGTTCTTCCTGGTTGATGTCCTTCACTGCATCGGAATTTCGATCATGGTGATCATAGGAGTATATCTTTTGACCTCTGCCATGAAGAAATGGGTTCTTCCCCTTTCCCTTCTTTCCATCACCCTGTTATTGTTCCTATTTGAGCCTATGTACGCCAGCTGGACCTTTTCCGGATTCCCGGAAGCCCTGGCCAACTATTTTACAAGGAGCAACGGTTCGGTCTTTACCATCATACCCTGGGTGGGTTATACCGCTTTCGGAGCCTTTCTCGCGGTAATGTTCAGGAAGTACCACACCCACAGCGCCATTTATGTGAATGCCATCTGGCTGTCCCTGATCACAGGGCTCTGCCTGGTCTATTACTCCTCCCCTTTCTTCAGTTACCTGTATGAATGGAGCGGTTTCACCCTCTTCCTGGATGTCGTTTCCAATAATTACCTCTTTATCAGATTGGGGAATGTTATGATCGTTTTTGCTGTATTTATGATACTGCGGCAATGGCTGGTCAACAGTACACTCCTGCGTCTGGGCCAGAACACCCTTTCCATCTATGTGATCCACTTTATCATCCTGTATGGAAGTTTTACAGGTCTCGGTCTGTACAGATTCTTTGACCATAGTCTGGCTCCGGTAATAATAATCCCCGGCGCCATTCTTTTTATGGTATCCTGCTCTTTTGCAGCCCTTCAATACGACAAGCACGAGACCTGGATCAAGGAACAGATCACACTTACAAAACAGGCAGGAAAAGAAGTGTTCCTCCGGGCGTATTACCTAGCGTCACAATTTCTTATCCTGCTGCAGGACAGAGTTTTGAGATTACTTAATGTAAGTAAAGGTTAAAACTACTACACGTGCAGGGCTCGGTCTGCAGTTGCAGCCAGGGCCGCTTCCTTTACAGCTTCCGCATAAGTGGGATGGGCGTGACTCATCCTCGAAATATCTTCTGCCGAAGCCCGGAATTCCATGGCCGTGACCGCCTCTGTGATCAGGTCCGCACATCTTGCACCTATCATATGGACGCCTAAGACCTCATCAGTGTTCTTGTCGGCCAGGATCTTGACGAAACCATCTATATCCATACTTGCCCGGGCTCTTCCAAGAGCGCGCATGGGAAACTGCCCGGACTTATAGGCGATCCCGCTTTCCTTGAGCTGTTCCTCCGTCTTGCCCACCGAAGCGACCTCCGGCCAGGTATAGACAACATTCGGGATCAGGTTGTAGTCAATATGGGGTTTTTGCCCCGCCAGGATCTCGGCCACCATGGTGCCTTCTTCCTCGGCTTTGTGGGCAAGCATGGCGCCGCGCACCACATCGCCTATGGCATAGATGTTCGAAACATTGGTCTGAAGGTGGTCATTGACCTCTATTCTCCCCTTGTCGTCTACCTTGACCCCTGCCGCTTCAGCGTTGAGTCCGTCCGTATAGGGCCTTCTTCCCACAGAAACCAGACAGTAATCCCCTTCGAGGGACAATTCCCCTCCTTTGGGATCGTCTGCTATCACCGTAACAGTCTTTCCCTTTCTTTTAACGGATTTCACTTTGTGGGACAGATAAAACTTTACTTTTTGCTTTTTGAGCACGCGCATGAGCTCCTTGGACAGGGCTCCGTCCATCCCTGGGATAATGCGGTCCATAAATTCAACGACGCTCACGTCAGCGCCAAGTCGACTGTACACCTGCCCCAGTTCCAGGCCAATCACACCGCCGCCTATGATGATCATATGCTTGGGTATTTCCTTAAGTTCCAGCGCCTCCGTTGAAGTTATAATACGTTCTTTGTCTAAGGTGATGAACGGAAGGGAGGCCGGTTTGGAACCCGTAGCTATGATGATGTTTTTCGCCTCAAGGGTAGTCGATTTTCCTTTGGAAGGCGTTACTTCTATATGGGTGGCATCCTTAAAACTGCCGGTGCCCTGGAACACCTCGATCTTGTTTTTGTCCATCAAAAACTGAATCCCCTTGGTGGTTTGGTCTACTACACCCTGTTTGCGACTTATCATCTTCTCAAGGTTCACCTTTACCTCCCCCGGGATTTCAATTCCGTGCTCCTCAAAATGCTTTACGGCATCTTCGTAATGATGGCTGGAATCCAGGAGAGCCTTGGATGGGATACAACCCACATTGAGGCATGTGCCTCCAAGGGTTGAATATTTCTCCACGATAGCAGTTTTCATTCCCAGCTGGGCGCAGCGAATGGCCGCCACATACCCTCCGGGTCCGGAGCCGATTACGGCCACATCAAATTGAGACATAAGGATGATTTAGATATTAACTAATAAGTGAGGGAATTCTAATTTTCCCGGGAGTCAAAAATACGAATGTTTTTGGTTTTGGCCACACGGATCCTCAACCCAGGGCAATGGCGGTTGAGGCTTTAACCTCGTTGATCACGAAGGAGCTCTGCGTACTTCCGATATTGTTCAGGGCTGTTAGCTTGTTGACCATAAAATCCCTGTAGGCCGCCATATTGGCCACGTGGATCTTGAGAATGTAATCGTAATCCCCACTCACGTGAAAACACTCGGTGACCGCCTCCAGCTGCTGCACTTCACGTTCGAACTGAAGAACGTATTCCTTGATGTGCCTGCTCAATTTCACATGACAAAGTACGGTGAAATCCATTCCCACGACCTGCTTGTTGAGCAGGGCGACATAGTTACTGATCACACCCTCTCTTTCCAGTCTTTTGATCCTTTCGTACACCGCTGTGGTCGAAAGTCCAAGATCAAGGGCATATGCCTTGGTCGTTCGCTTGCAGTCCTTCTGAAGAAGTCCCAGCAATCGGATGTCTGTATCGTCCATATGCTACTGATATTCATTCGGGGCACACGGGCCCCTACGGAAATTAGATTAATAATATTCTACTAATATACATTTATAAAGATTATTATTCTATTATTCCAAAATCTTATTGATATTTATTCCTAATCTTGGTATTTTTACAAAAAACAAAAGACATGAGTAAGACAGCTACAGACAATATTCAGGACCTGCATAATTTCGGAGAATTTGGAGGCGTGAACCCCTCCATTTCGGATTCCTCCACCTATACCTTCCTGTCTGCCAAGACCATGTTCGACACCTTTGAAGGCAATACGGAAGGCTGTTATCTCTACAGCCGTCATTCATCTCCCTCCAACCTCTACCTCGGGGAAGCCCTGGCTGCCCTGGAAGGTACGGAAACAGCCAATGTGACGGCCAGCGGTATGGGGGCGATCACCGCAGTGATCCTTCAGCTCTGTAATGCCGGGGACCATATAGTAAGCAGCAGGACCATCTACGGGGGTACTTATGCCTTCATGAAGAACTTTCTGAAAAAATTTGACATCCATACCTCCTTTGTGGACATCACTTCACCCGACGCCGTTGAAAAGGCCATTACCGCCAATACGAAGATGATCTACTGCGAGTCCGTAAGCAACCCACTTCTGGAAGTGGCAGACATCAGGGCGATTTCTAAACTGGCTAAAAAGAAAAATATTCCGCTCGTGGTAGACAATACCTTCTCCCCTCTGTCCATTGCCCCTGCAAAGTTGGGGGCCGATGTGGTCATTCACAGCCTTACCAAATTCATCAACGGGACCAGTGATTGTGTGGCAGGGGTGGTCTGTGGAACCAAGGATTTCTGCCTGGCTTTGAAGGACGTGAACAATGGGGCGGGGATGTTGCTCGGAAGTACGCTGGACAGCCTGAGGGCCGCATCCATCCTCAAAAACATGCGAACTCTGCATATCCGGATGAAAAAGCACAGCGAGAATGCCTTATATCTGGCAAAGAATTTCGAAAAAGACGGTCTTAGGGTCGTTTACCCAGGGCTTCCTTCCCATCCCGGGCACAGCCTGATGAAAAAACAGTTTTCTTCCGAATTTGGTTATGGAGGGATACTGACGATCGATGTAGGCAGCCTGGAAAGGGCTAATAAACTCATGGAACTTATGCAAAAGAAGAACCTGGGCTACCTGGCTGTAAGCCTTGGTTTTTACAAAACTCTTTTTAGCGCTCCCGGAACCTCCACTTCTTCGGAGATCCCCGAAGAAGAACAAAAATCGATGGGACTTACGGATGGGCTGATCCGTTTTTCCATAGGTCTGGACAATGATATCCACCGCACCTATTCCATGATGAAGGCCTGCATGATACAGCTTGGAATCCTCAGTGCCGATACGGTCTCTGTCTAGTGGCCCATTAAGAGGTTTGCAGAACCGTATGTAAAATTGTAATATTACCGCCAAACTAAAAAGCGGTAGATGGCGGCCAAAAAATCTAATGCCCACAGGGAGAACGAACACATTGTAGACAATAGAGAACTCAATATCTGGGAGGCTTTGATCCCGGTGGTCGCCCTGGTAGGCATGCTGGCCTATAATGTCTACGTCTTTGGAGATAACGCCATCAGCGGCTCCAACCAGTTCATCCTTCTTATGGGAGGGGCTGTTGCCGCGGTAGTGGGGATTTTCAACAAGGTCTCCTACAAACAGATGTTAGCCGAAGTTGCCGAGAATGTGAAGTCGACCACAGGGGCCCTGCTGATCCTACTGATGGTGGGAGCCCTGGCAGGTACCTGGCTCGTTAGCGGGATCATCCCCGCCATGATCTACTACGGCCTGCAGATCCTCAATCCCACTATTTTCCTCGCCGCCTGTGTGATCATATGTGCGATCATCTCCATTGCGACAGGGAGCAGCTGGACCACAGCGGCCACCGTAGGGATCGCCCTGATAGGCATAGGGGAAGCCCTGGGGATTTCCCTCGGGATGACCGCCGGTGCCGTCCTGTCCGGGGCTTATTTCGGAGATAAGATGTCGCCTTTGTCCGATACGACCAACCTGGCTCCCGCTATGGCCGGGGGCGACTTATTTGGGCATATCCGATATATGACCATCACCACCGTGCCTACCATATCCATTACTTTATTGGTTTTCGTGATTATAGGGCTGAACCTGGATACCACAGGGGTGGCTGATACGGCCAGTATACTTTCATCCATAGACGCCGCCTTTGAGATCAACGGCTGGCTTTTTATAGTCCCCGTGGTCGTCATCCTGCTCATCGTAAAAAAAGCCCCTCCCCTGATGGCCTTGCTTATCGGAACCCTTCTGGGTGGGGTTTTCGCCCTGATCTTCCAACCCGGAATCGTAGCCGGACTGACCGGTGCCAGCGAACTCACCTTTGAATCGGGGTACAAGGGGATCCTCAATGCCATTACCATTAACACCTCCATTGCCACAGATAATCCAGCACTGAACGACCTATTCTCTGCCAAGGGAATGGCAGGGATGCTGGGTACTATCTGGCTGATCGTCTGCGCCATGGTGTTCGGGGGTATCATGGATGGGATCGGGGCCCTGTCCCGCATCACAAAATCCCTCTTATCCCTTGCCAAGACCACCTTCGGGCTTTTCGCAAGCACGGTGGGGAGTTGTATAGCCCTGAACATCACCGCTTCAGACCAATATCTGGCCATTGTGGTACCCGGAAAGATGTTCGCAAAAGCCTATGAGGACCGTGGCCTTGCCCCTGAGAATTTAAGCAGGACCCTGGAGGATTCCGGGACGGTGACCTCGGTGCTTATCCCCTGGAACACCTGTGGGGCCTATCACAGCGGTGTCCTGGGTGTTAGTGTGGCCGAATATTTTCTTTATGCCATCTTCAACTGGCTGAGTCCGATCATGACTTTGATCTTTGCAGCCCTTAAGATCAAGATCAAACAATTGAGCACCAGTGCGGCAGGATAAGCCCTCATGGTGAATACCTTTTTTCTCCTGAGTATTGGGAAGAATGGCTCGCATCGTTTAAATACGCGTAAATTTTCCTAATTTCGGGCCTTAAAAAGTCCTATTTACCTATGGCATCAATTCAATTTACCGGTACTGCAGCCAACACTTGTGGCGAGTTACCAGAGGTGGGTAGCAAAGCCCCGGATTTCGATCTCACAAAAAGAGATCTCTCACAGGCCCGCCTGGGAGATTTCAGCGGAAAAAAAGTAGTGCTCAATATTTTTCCCTCGGTAGATACAGGGACCTGTGCACAATCCGTTCGCTCTTTTAACAGCCTGGCAGCGAGGATAAAGGATGCGGTTGTTTTGTGCATCTCCCGCGATCTTCCCTTTGCCCAAAGCAGATTCTGCGGGGCTGAAGGCATTGACCGGGTGGTGATGCTTAGCGATTATAAAGACAAGGGTTTTGGAGATGATTACGGCCTGCGTTTCAAAGACGGACCTTTTGAAAGCCTCCTTACCAGGGCTGTGGTAGTGATCGATGAAAAAGGAAGGGTTATCTACACGGAAATGGTCAAAAATATCGGAAGTGAACCCGATTACGAAGCCGCTCTTAAAGCCCTTCAACATGGCTGAGGAATCGCTGATCAGGAACAGGTTCAAAGGCTTTTATTACGCCTTTAAAGGGGCATTGCTACTCCTCAGGACAGAGAGCAGCATTCAGGTTCAATTTTGCATTTCCATCCTGATCACTGCAGCCGGATTCTACTTCGGGATATCCCCTATTGAATGGATCTCCCAAACCCTGGCCATTGGCCTTGTGATGGGTATTGAGGGCGTCAATACGGCCGTGGAAAAACTCTCTGACTATATTCAGCCGGACCGTGATCCCAAAATCGGGTTCATCAAGGACATTTCCGCCGGGGCGGTAATGTTTGCTGCCATAGCGGCTTCCATAGTGGGCCTGATCATCTATGTCCCCAGAATTTTTTAGGGAAACCATCCGGTTGGCGTCCTACCTAAATTTGTATTTTTACACCATGAACAGCATGCATTAATGGCGACGAAGAAAAAAAAGTCTAAACCTACGGCTTCCAAAAAAAGAGTTTCCCTCCGACTTTCCAGACAGAACAAGATCATTCTGGGAAGCCTGCTGATTTTTCTGAGCATTGCCCTGTTCTTTTCCTTTATCTCCTTTTACTTTACCTGGCAGGATGACCAAAGCCTGCTGACCGAATTCGCAAACAGGAACGAACAGGCAAAAAACCTCCTGAACAAATTCGGGGCCAGTGTAAGCCATTACATCATGTACAAAGGTTTCGGACTCGCATCCTTTATCCTGCCATTCCTGATGTGTCTTAATGGACTCTACCTTTTCCTCAGTCTACCCTTAAAAAACCTCTGGAATAAATGGATCTGGGGGCTGGTCCTTTTGATCTGGGTTGCAATTGCCCTCGGATTCTTTGCCGATACTCAACCTTTACTCGGCGGCCTGGTGGGATACGAAATGAGTAGGTTCCTGCAGGACTATACCGGTAAGATCGGGGTATTCCTTATCCTCTTATTTGCTCTTACCGTGATCCTGGTCAGGCTGTTTAAACTCACCCCGGAAGGTGTCGCCCGTTTCTTCAGGAGCAAATCAGCTTCTGTTGCGGCCGATTTCAAAAAAAACTCTCCGTCCGGAACAGGTCCTGTGGAAACAGAAGAAGAAACCGAAGTGATCCTCGACACCTATACGCATAAAAAAGATATTCCCCATCTCGATCCGGTGATGGAGGAAAGTCCCAAGACACAAGGGGGTAAGACAGATACAGACGAAGATGATATCGCCATGGAGGTCAACACTGTGGCCGAAGAGAAGGAAGAAAGCGATCTGTTGTCGGAGAAACTCGTGGCCGATTTCGGGGAATTCGACCCTACACTCGAATTGAGCAATTACAAGTTTCCGCACCTCGACCTGCTGGACCCCCATGGATCCACCGGAGGGATCACCATCAACCAGGAGGAACTGGAAGAAAACAAGAACAAGATCGTCGAGACCCTCAAGAATTACAAGATCGGGATCGCACAGATCAAAGCCACCATAGGGCCTACCGTTACCTTGTATGAGATCGTCCCGGATGCCGGGATCCGCATCTCGAAGATCAAGAACCTGGAAGACGACATAGCCCTCTCCCTGGCTGCCCTGGGGATCCGTATCATTGCACCCATCCCCGGAAAGGGGACCATCGGTATCGAGGTACCCAATAAAAAAGCGACCACGGTTTCCATGAGGTCTGTCATAGCTTCAAGCAAATTCCAGAAAGCGGAAATGCAACTGCCCATCGCCTTTGGAAAGACCATCAGCAATGAGACCTTTGTGGTGGATCTGGCTAAAATGCCCCACCTCCTCATGGCGGGGGCCACCGGACAGGGAAAATCCGTCGGGCTCAATGCTGTGCTCACCTCCCTGCTCTACAAAAAACACCCAGCAGAGGTCAAGTTTATCCTGGTCGACCCCAAAAAGGTAGAGCTCACCCTCTACAACAAGATCGAAAGGCATTACCTGGCTAAACTGCCTGACTCGGAAGAAGCGATCATTACGGACAATACCAAGGTCATCCACACCCTGAATTCCCTTTGTATAGAAATGGACAACCGGTACGAGCTGCTGAAACTGGCCATGGTGAGGAACATCAAGGAATACAACGTAAAATTTAAGGCCCGAAAGCTAAACCCCAATGACGGCCACACCTTTTTGCCCTATATCGTGCTGGTGATCGACGAGTTCGCCGACCTGATCATGACCGCCGGCAAGGAGGTGGAAACCCCCATTGCCAGGCTGGCACAGTTGGCCAGGGCCATTGGGATCCATCTGATTATCGCCACCCAGCGCCCGTCGGTCAATGTCATAACCGGTATTATCAAGGCCAACTTCCCGGCCAGGATCGCTTTCAGGGTGACCTCCAAGATCGATTCCCGCACCATCCTTGATTTTCAGGGTGCCGACCAGCTTATTGGCCGTGGGGACATGCTCTTTACCCAGGGAAATGACATCACCCGCATACAATGTGCCTTTGTAGATACTCCCGAAGTGGCTAAGATCACAGAATATATTGGATCGCAACGGGGGTATGCCAGCGCCCATTTGTTACCCGAATATTCCGGGGAAGACTCTGGCACAGGTATTGATTATGATATATCGGAAAGGGATGCCATGTTCCGGGATGCCGCGGAGGTGATCGTCACCGCCCAGCAGGGATCGGCCTCCCTGATCCAGCGCAAGCTAAAGCTGGGGTATAACAGGGCCGGCCGTATCATCGATCAGCTGGAAGCAGCGGGCATTGTGGGCCCTTTTGAAGGCAGTAAAGCCCGCGCGGTATTAGTTCCGGATATCTATACCCTGGAAAAAATGTTGAATGAAGAAACCAAATAAAAGATGAAAAAAATTATCATTCTATCGGTGATCCTGAACCTGGGATTCCAAATGTCTGCCCAGGAGGCAGCCAAGGCAAAGGCGCTTCTGGACGAGGTGTACAACAAGGTACAGGGCTATGACAATATAGAGGTGAACTTTAGATATACCCTGGAGAACAAAGAGGCCAATATCAACCAGGAAACCCGGGGGGATGTTACCATACAGGGAGACAAATACCTTTTCAACTATCTGGGTTCACAGCAGCTTTTCGACGGAAAAAAGGTCTATACCGTTGTCCCGGAGAACGAGGAGGTGACCATTGAGAACCCCTCCGATGACGAAAATACCATCACCCCATCCAAACTGCTGACCTTTTATAAAAAAGGGTACAATTACGCCTGGGACATCCTGCAGAACGTACAGGGCAGAAAGATACAGTATGTCAAACTCACACCCATTGACACGCATTCGGAGATCTCAAATATCCTCCTGGGGATAGATGCCCAGACCAAACATATCTACAAACTCATCGAAACGGGGAAGAACGGTACCAAGACCACCATCACTGTTAATTCTTTTAAAACCAACCAGCCGTTGTCAAAAACCTTGTTTACTTTTAACGAGGCCAAATACGAAGAAGAGGGCTACTATATAATTAGAAACTAGCATCTTGCGGATCCTAGACCAGTATATACTCAGTCGGTTCCTTTACAACTTCCTAAGTTCGTTTGTGATCCTGATGTTCATTTTCATCTTCCAGACGATATGGCTCTTCATTGACGATATAGCCGGGAAGGGGCTGGATATCATCATCATCGGGAAATTTCTCTTTTACCTGATGCCAAATTTGACGGAAAAGGTACTCCCACTCACCGTCCTGCTTTCTTCTATCCTTACGTTCGGGGCAATGGCCGAGAATTACGAATTCGCCGCCATGAAGGCATCCGGGATCTCCCTGCAGCGATCTATGCTGAGCCTCATCGCACTGGTGACCATTCTCGGAGGGGTGACCTTTTATTTCGCCAATACGGTTATACCGGCATCTGAACAGAAAATCTATAACCTCCGCAGGAACATAGCCAAGGTAAAACCCGCGGCTGTCATTGAAGAAGGTGTTTTCAGTGATTTCGAGGGGATGAACATCAAGGTGGACAACAAATTCGGAGATAACGACAAGTATCTGCAAAACGTGATCATCCACAAAAAATCCAACCTTCAGAAAAACAATACCGTGATCAAGGCCAATACGGGTGAACTGATCAGCAGCGAAGAATCTGATATTATCCAGTTGGTCCTCTCAGACGGATATTACTACGAGGAACTGGTTCCCAACGCCGCCGAAGATCGCAAGCACTTCCCCTTTGCCAAGGCGAAATTCGACACCTACACCATCAATATTGAGGTTCCGGAAAACACACAGGACCTGGAGGAAGAACGCAACATCCGGACCGATAAGATGAAGAACATCTCCCGGCTTAAAAAGGATATAGATTCCATCCGGGAGAACAACCTGACCGTAGTAGGTGCCTTTTCCAAGAACATCGTCACCAGGCTGGGGGCATTTACCCCCCTGGCTGAGAATGACTCCCTAACGGCCGAATCCTACACGGCCCCCCAAAGAGATTCTTTGCCAGCAGGTTTAAAGACTGAGGAAAGGGTCGCAAATACCGCAGACATCCTGGGCCTTTACCAGGAATACCAGCAGCGGCAGATCATCAGTTCGGCTTCCAATGCTATCTCCAATATCCTGAATTCTGTGAGTGGAAAGAAACAGGACATTGAGAACAAGTACAAGATCTACAATATGCATATTCTGTCTCTGCATAAAAAATACGCCCTGGCGCTTTCCTGCATCATCCTGTTCTTCGTGGGCGCACCCTTGGGTGCGATCATCAGGAAAGGAGGCCTAGGCCTTCCCATGGTGATCGCCATCGTGTTGTTCCTGACCTATTACTTTATCGGCGTGTTTGCAGGCAATTACGCCAAAGAAGGCAATATACACCCTGTTCTGGGGGCGTGGTTATCTACCCTAATAATGTTACCTTTGGGGATATTTCTCACGCGAAGGGCCACGGCCGATCGGGGATTGATGAGTTTTGGACACGTGTGGGATACCATGGCCGAAGGAATTCGCAAAAGATTTAAACGCAAAACCCCATGATGGTTAGCAAGGAGAAGAAAATAGAACTGAATACCATCGAAGAAGCCATTGAGGACATCCGCAAGGGAAAGGTCGTCATAGTAGTCGATGATGAGAACAGGGAGAACGAAGGCGATTTTATAGCGGCAGCCGAGATGGCGAGTCCCGAGATGATCAACTTCATGGCCAAACACGGGAGGGGATTGATCTGCACACCCCTGACAGAGGCGAGATGCGAAGAACTGGATCTGACCATGATGGTACAGAACAATACGGTAATGCATCACACCCAGTTCACGGTCTCGGTAGACCTTATCGGGCATGGGTGTACCACGGGTATTTCGGTCCACGACAGGGCCAAGACCATCAAGGCGCTGGTCGACCCCAATACAAAAGCCCATGAACTGGGCAGGCCCGGCCATATCTTCCCCCTGAGGGCGAAGAACGGCGGTGTGCTTCGCAGGACCGGCCATACCGAAGCAGCAGTAGACCTGGCCCGACTGGCAGGATTTCAGCCCGCAGGGATCCTCGTGGAGATCCTCAATGAGGATGGGACCATGGCCAGGCTTCCACACCTGGTGGAGGTCGCCAGAAAATTCGATCTGAAACTCATCTCGATAGAGGACCTGGTGGCCTACCGCATGCAGCATGACAGCCTGATCGTAAAAAAGGAATGTTTTGATGTAGAAACGCGATTCGGAAAATTCACCCTTCACGCCTACCAGCAGACCACCAATGAACAGGTACATATCGCACTGACCAAAGGGTTCTGGAAACGGAATGACGCCGTACTGACCAGGATCAACTCCACCCTGGTCAACAACGATATCTTAGGTACCCTCACCAACAATGCCGAAAAAAAGCTGGACGATATGTTCCAGGCTATCAACCAGGAAGGAACGGGAGCCATTGTCTTCATCAACCAAACCAGTGAATCACTGAATTTGCTGAGTCGACTCAAAGGTCTGAAGGAAAACCAGGCCAAGGGGATGATGAAAGCCCCGGGAATAGACATGGATACCAAGGATTTCGGGATCGGGGCACAGATCCTCCACGACCTGCACATCTGCAAGATGCGCATCCTGACTAATAGTGGGCAGACCAAAAGGGTGGGTATCGTAGGGTATGGCCTGGAGATCGTGGAATATGTCCCCTATTAAACCGTTGTCAACACCTCACTGAGTGTTTTGTGCATGGCTGCAGCCCTCTGCTCCACTTCCTCTTCATTCCAGCCCAGTTTAACAAGGCATGAGATATTCCTGCCCATCCAGTGATCGGAATCCGAAAAGACCTGGCTTTGGAGACGGTCCAAATAACTTTTAACCTCCCCCCCTAGCGGCCCCAGACTTTTAGCTCCTGTAAGGTGCTCCCATTTTCTGTAGTAGTGCCAGTTGTTGTCATACCAGTAGAAACAGCCATCTATACCAGCTTTTAGGAGGGCCTTATGAGATTTCCGCGCAAGGTTTTCAGAGGGCATAAAGAAATTCAGGAAGGAATAGTTCTGTATACCCGTTTCAGGCACCCTCCTCAAGGTGATTCCCTCGAGCCCGGCAACAGCCCTTTCCAGGATCCTGTAGTGCTTTTCCTGTATCCTCAGGAAATCGTCCAACCTCCTGACCTGTGCCACCCCCACCGCAGCATTCAATTCAGAGATCCTGAAATTATACCCGAGGAAGGGATGGGTCTCGGCCCCCCGGTCACTTCCCACATGGTCATGGCCGTGGTCCGAATAGTGGTCTGCATTGAGATAATAAGCTTCATTATCTGTGATAAGGGCGCCTCCCTCTCCACAGGTGATGGTCTTTACATAGTCGAAGGAAAAACACCCAAGGTTTCCGTAACTCCCCAGCGGTTTTCCTTCATAACTGCCTCCAATGGCCTGGCATGCATCCTCGATCAGTAGGAGTCCTCGCTTTTCACAGATGGTTTTGAGGGGGCGGAGATCGGCCATGGAGCCGCACATATGCACCGGCATGACCGCTTTGGTCCTTTCGGTAATGGCCTTCTCTACGGCCTCCGGATTCAGGCAGAGCGTATCATCGATGTCAGCGAGGACAGGGATGGCTCCCACGGATAAAACAGCCTCAAAGCTGGCCACAAAAGTGAAGGTGGGAATAATGACCTCATCCCCTGCCCCTATCCCAGCACTGGCCAGTGCCACCGTGAGGGCAGCCGTACCACTGCTTACCACCTGGGCGTATCTGGTTTCCATTCGGGCAGCCAGAGCCTTTTCAAGCTCCTTAGCCTTCCAGTGGCCGTTGCGCATGCCGTCAAAGCCATAGCGCATGAGGACGCCAGAGTCTAAAACATCTTGCACTTCGGCCCGTTCCAGGGCTCCAAACATCTCAAATCCCGGCATATTACTCTATATGAATGATGGTTTCTGAGAGGTCCCGCCTGACCTTTTTGAGGGTAGAGAAAAAATCATCCTCCGCCCTTTTCCCAACAGGAAGGACCAATACAGAGGTCAGGTTTTGTGGTTTCAGGTCGAGCACCTCATCATAGGAGCCGGGATCAAAACCTTCCATAGGGCAGGCATCGATCTCCTCGAGTGCACATACCGTAAGCAGGTTACCCATGGCCAGATAAGCCTGGTTGGTAGCCCATTGCCTGATCTCCTCGGTCTGTTTTTGGGAAAAACTGTCTACCAGTGCTTTTTTAAACGGGGTAAGTATTTGCTCAGGGGTTCCACGGACTGACTTCACCCTTTCGAAATATTGTGTGATGTATTCCTGGTCGACGTTCGTCTCAATACAAATGACCAGCACGTGAGAGGCCTGGCCCACCTGTTGTTGTCCGTAGGTATGTTTCACCAGACGCCCCTGAATCTCTTTGTTTTTGAGTACGACCAGCCTGATAGGCTGCAGACCATAGGAGGTGGCCGTCAGGTTAAAGGCATGGATGAGCCGGTCTATCTTTTCCTGTTCGAGGATCGCCCCTGAATCGAATTTCTTGACCGCATACCGCCATTTTAGCTTTTCAATACTATCCATATGCTCAAGTAAAAAACCATAATTTAATCGCCATCGCTATGACCATAATCACCAGAAAGGTCTTGATGAACCCGTCTCCTTTTTTTACAGAAACCCGACTAGAGAACCAGGCCCCTAAGCCGTTTCCAATGGCCAGAACTGCCCCTACCTGCCAGATCACCTTATCGTTGTACACAAAGACCGCCAAAGCGGCAAGAGTATAGATGCAGACCACGGCCACCTTGGTGGCATTGGCCCTGACCAGGCTCATCTTGTGAAAGTAATGAAGAAACAAGAGGATCACAAATCCGATCCCGGCGTTGATGAACCCCCCGTAGATCCCAATAAAGAAAAATGCGAGCATGCCCAGCCAGAGGTATTTCCCCGTCAGGCGTTCCTGTACGTTCTCCAGGTTGATCTTGGGCTTGAACACGATGATGAGGACCACCGCAATCATAATGATGGCCAGGATACGGTTAAACGTCTCTCCCTTTATATCCACGGCAATGGAAGCCCCCAGGATAGAACCCAAAAGGGCCGAGATCCCCAGGTATACATTGAAGGGAAAGGTGGACACGCCCTTACTTTTAAATCCAGCCACCCCAATAGCCGTTTGGAACGCAATAGCTACCCGATTTGTACCATTAGCTACGGAGGGCGGTAAACCCATAAAGATCAATACCGGCAAGGAGATCAGGGAGGCACCTCCGGCTATGGTGTTGATAAAACCGACGATAAAACCCACCACTACCAAGAGGGGATAATAGTACCAGTATTCCATAAAGCAAAAGTACGCGGTAAAATACTAATAAGCGGAGTGAGATGGAGACAATTTCTTTCCTTAACCAGGCTCTATCAACCTATAAAAATAGGATCAGAAATCAATTACTGTATGGGATCCGGCCCATTGGGAGACATGGAGGTAATTTCTTTTCTTAGCTACCAGCGAAAGGAGTACCGAAAACACCTACGGCCAACTCAGCCCAAGTCAGGAAAAACAAGAGGATAATTCCTATGAGCAAAAGGGTCCTGAATGTCCGATTCCCGATATTCCTCCAGGTAAGGTCGCACAGGAATGCCAGCCCGAATAACAAGATCCCTGCCACGACAAAATCAGAAGTGCTCCATCGGACCTCCTGGGTGAACTGCATCGCCAGAAGAGGGATGCAAAGTACAAGGGCGGTGCCCAGCGCAATAAAACCGATATTTTTTAAGGAAATGCTCATTACTAGAAGTTTATGTATATCTAAATATACGAATTTTTAAGCTCTTTCGGATCCCAATCTGGTTCGCTCCGGAAAGATCAAAGTCAGGGAAGGACTTCCTTACTGATTCATTTCGCGGATAGGGATCCAGATCTCTTCTTCGGATTCGGGGTCGTTATTGCGGTACTTCTCCCCTAAGATCTCGTAATGAGGCCGGTCATCGAGTTCGTATCCCGATCCAGGCAACCATGTGTTAAAGATATATTGAAATACGGCTCTGTCTGATGAGGGACCTTTATACAGAAAAAGTGCATAGAGTCCCGGGGGAATTACCACCTCATCCATACCGGAAGGAACCTCCAGGTCATTAGACACCTCCATGGTTGCCCATTTTTCAAAAGAGTTCCTAAGATCCAATCTTTCAAAATATCCCGCAGGATAAAGGGTCATTGAAATAAGATGACTGCTTAGTTGCCCGGAAATCTCCTGTCTTCTTGGCATAAATCGTCCCCACGGCTCAGCAATATTAAATTCAGCCAGGCTCATGGTAGTACGGAAACCAATCAGTCTCCGCTCAGGTGTATTGACAATTCGGGGTTTATACATAAGGTTCTGGAAGGTAGAAACATTATTCTTTGATAAACACCATACAATGCTGCCAGGGCAGGTTGCCGATGTTCTTTTCTAATTTGAAACCCGCGGCCGCCATTTCCCTGACAGCCTGACTCTCGGTCATTTTGTGAACTTTTTTGATAGGAACTTCACGATCCTCTCCCCTGTATTCGATCAAATACAACTTCCCTCCAGGTCTCAGCGCTTTTTTAACGGACGTCATCATCTCAACGGGATAGGCAAATTCATGGTAAACATCCACCATCAAGATTTTATCGACCGAATTGGCTGGCAGGTTTATCTCTTTCTCGCTCCCTTTGACAACCTCGACGTTTGCTGTTTTTTCACGCTCCTTTTTCGCCCTCAGTGCGACTAACATCCCTTCCTGTACATCCACGGCATATACCGTTCCCTCCTGGGTCATTTGGGCCATTTTAAATACATGATACCCTGAACCCGCCCCGATATCTGCAATGTCATCCCCTGGTCCGATCTCCATATTCTCGAGAAGTAGACTTGTCTTTTCTTCATTTCCCCGTTCGGGTCGTTCGAGCCAGGATATGCCCTGATACCCCATCACGTAAGCAATCTCCCGGCCCATATACCATTTGCCGATCCCATTGGGGTCTCCCTGTTTGAAGGTATAAATGCCATCCTGCTTTTCGCCCTGAGATATGCAGGATTCTGAGGAAAATAGACCCACAGTGAAAAGAGTACATAACAGAAATCTATTAAAATGTAAGTTGTAAGTTAAGCTCATTGGATCTTTTTGTTGTCAGGTAAGTTCATTGGTAAGTGCCCGGCCTTCACGGTATTCCGTGATATTACCGATTGTGGTCAGGGTGATCTCCTCCATGGCCTCCCTGGTAAAATACGCCTGGTGAGAGGTGATCAGTACATTGGGGTAACTGTTGAGCCTGAGGATCAGGTCGTCCTCGATGATCATCTCGGACATGTCTTTAAAGAAGAGGTTCTCTTCCTGTTCGTACACATCGATCCCCAGGAAGCCTATCTTTTTGTCGGCCAACCCTTTCAGTATATCCTGGGTATTGATCAGTCCGCCCCTGCTCGTATTGATGATCATGATTCCGTCCTTCATCTTCGAAAGTGAATCCCGGTTGATCATATGCCAGGTCTCCGGGTTGAGCGGGCAGTGAAGGGAAATGATGTCCGATTCTCTGAAAACCGCTTCCAGCTCCTTAAATTCCACCCCCCGTGCTTTCAGCTCTTCTGAGGGATAAAGATCAAAAGCGATCACACGGCACCCCATTCCCTGCATGATCCCGCAGAAGGTGGCACCGATCTTTCCGGTACCGATCACGCCCACAGTCTTCCCGTGGAGGTTGAAACCCATGAGTTTGTTCAAGGAAAAATTGCCTTCCCTAACCCGGTTGTATGCCTTGTGGGTCTTCCTGTTCAGGGTGAGGATCAACGCGAGGGCATGCTCTGCCACTGCCTCAGGTGAATAGGCGGGTACCCTAACTACCCTGATCCCCTTCTCCCTGGCTGCATCCAGGTCCACATTGTTGTATCCGGCACATCTCAAGGCGATCAATTTTATCCCCATTTCTGCCAACTGTTCAACGGTGGTCCTGTCCAGGGTATCATTCACGAAAACACAGATCACCTCGTATCCTGCGGCCAGGTTAACGGTATCCCTGTTCAATGGGGAATCGAAATAGGTGAACTGGAGTTCTTCTTTATTGGTATATCGATCAAAATATTCCTGATCATAGGGTTTGGTGTTGAAGACGGCAATTTTAACCTTCATAAACGCTCAAATAAGTAAGATTAACAGGCGCGAAGATACTATTTGTTGCCCAAAAAGAGATCAAGGAAAGGGTTTCAGCCGGGCAAAGAATTGATTGTTTTACTAGCCGATTTACAAGGATCTTAGCCATTAACCGAAAGGCAACAATAAAGTACTATGTTAAAGTAGTGAACATACAAGCAGAACTAGCCCTTACTAATTAACTTTAAAGGTATTCAATGTATTTGGCTCGCGTGTTAATGTTTTAATAAATTCGAAATTTTTGTTTAATGTTTAACTATATTCGCTCAACAATTTAACAAATTAACCATGCAATCCTATACTTCTTCCTTCTTTCTTATCCTCGCGGTACTTATCGCATCTACCACCATGTACAGCCAGGATTTTCAGGGTCAGGCCACCTATTTTTCGAAATCAAAACTGGAATTGGGTTCCTGGGGAGCCCGGATGAGTGAGGCTCAGAAAAAGCAGGTACAGGCACGACTTAAAAACAGATTGGAGAAGACGTACGTTCTATCTTTCAATCGGGAGGAATCCCATTTTGACGAAAAGGATAAACTCGATGCCATATCCGGTGCCACAGATTCCTGGGGCAGCAATTTCTCACCCGGAGAGCAATACAAGAACATCTCCGAAGGATCCCTGGTACAGAGTCAGGAATTTTACGGTAAACTATTCCTGGTAAGGGATAAACTCCCAACCATAGATTGGAAAATGGGTAAGGAAACCAAAAAGATCGGCGACTATCTATGCATCAAGGCGACTGCCCAGATTCCAACGGATCAGCTCACCTGGTACGACTTTTCCTGGGGCCAACTCAGGAACGAAAACGATGAATCGGATGAAGAATCATCCGAAGTCCAAACAGACATGACTGAAGTTGAGGCCTGGTACACCCCTCAGATCCCTGTGGGACACGGGCCAGGGGAATACTGGGGACTTCCGGGACTCATCCTGGAGGTGAGCGCCGGAAATACCATCATGCTGTGCTCCAAGATCGTGATGAATCCAAGGGAAAGACTGGAGATCGAAGCTCCTGAAAAAGGAAAAGAGATCACCAAAATGGAATACAAGGAGACTATCACGAACAAAATGAAGGAAATGAGGGATAACCGCGGCAGGAGAAGAAGCCGTTAATAACTTTCAACCTTTCCCACTCTATCCATTTCCACAACTACATGAAGTATTTCCCCTTATTCCTCTTACTTGCGATCACACAGTTATCTCTGGCGCAGGTCAGATTCGACGGTGTGGTGAGGGACTCACTGAATGAGCCTCTCTATCTGGCCAACGTGATTGCCCTGGATACTACAACCAACGAACTGGCCTCCTATGCAATCACCAACGAGCAAGGACGATTTAGATTAGAACTCGCCGAGAACGGAACCTTTGAGATCCAGATCAGCTATGTGGGGATGAAAACTTTAAAAGAGGTCGTTCAAACCTCAGGGGAGGATATCAACAGGGAATTCTTCCTGGCCCTGGAAAACGCACTTGATGCCGTGGAGGTCGTCTCGGAGATTCCTGTTTCCGTGGTAGGTGACACCGTGGTATACGATGCGGATTCTTTTCAAAATGGCACGGAAAGGAAACTGGAAGATGTGCTTGAAAAACTGCCGGGTGTTGAGATCAACGAGGATGGACAGGTAGAAGTAGAAGGCAAGGTGGTGAACAAGATCATGGTAAACGGAAAGGACTTCTTTGACGGGGATACCAAGCTGGCTACCAAAAATATCCCTTCCAAAGCCGTGGACAAGATCCAGGTCCTGCGCAATTATTCGGAAGTGGGGCAACTGAGCAGCGTAGCTAACAACCAGGATAATGTGGCCATGAATATCAAGCTCAAGGAAGGGAAGGAAAACTTCTGGTTCGGCAATATAACGGCCGGTGCCGGGACAGCCCCTAACAATGAGCTCTATCTGCTTCAGCCCAAATTATTCTATTACAGCCCGAAATACAGCCTCAACTTTATAGGGGACCTGAACAATACGGGGGAGGTAGCCCTCACCCGCAGGGACATCCGAAATTTCGGGGGAGGCTTCCGATCCCCGAGTCGCACCAGCGGCACAGACCTCAATCTGGGGGATAACAGCCTTAACTTTCTGACCTCCCAGAACAATGCACTGGAGATCGAGAACAAACTGGCAACCGGCAATTTCAGTTACTCCCCTACGGAATCCCTGGATCTCAGTGGATTCCTGATCTATAACAGCAGTCGAATCCTCTCGAGGGAGACGAGCCTTATCCGATATACCGATCCGGAGCTTGGCATTCCCGATGAGGCCACGGACCAATCGAGCAGGGAAAGATCTAATCAGGGCCTTTTAAAACTCAGTGCTTCCTTCCAACCCAACCTGAACAACCAACTCGATTACGATATTTTAGGGCGTATCTCAAATGATGCTCAAAATCAGACACTTTTTTCTTCTGTAGTGGGGAATACACTTCAGTCGGACAGGGTAAAACCATTCAGCATCAACCAGAATCTCAATTATTACTACACCCTGGATGAGAACAATATTTTTGCGCTGGAAGCTCAGCATCTGATTCGTGATGAGGATCCCTTTTACAATGCACTGCTGGTCAATGATCCCATTGGAGCAGACGCTTTCGACCCTACTGCAGAAGCGCTCGGGCTGGATACGTCCCAGAATACCTATGATCTGAATCAAAACCGGCGTATCCAATCTAACCAGTTGGATGCCAAACTCGACTATTACCATATCCTAAATGCCCAAAGCAATTTGAATCTTACCCTGGGCACCATTCTGAGCAGGCAGGAATTCAATTCGGACATCTTCCAGTTCCTGGAGGATGGTACTCAGTTCGATCCTACCCCCACCTTTAATGACGGCTTGGCTGTCAATGATACGGAGTACGTCTTCAGCGACATCTACCTAGGGGCCCACTACAGGCTAAAAACCGGGAAATTTACGATCACCCCTGGATTCTCCGTTCACGCCTACGGCAATAAGAATACCCAGTTCGGTGAGCTCTTTCAGGATAATTTCTTTCGGTTCCTGCCCGATTTTGAGACCCGTATCCAATTCAAAAAAAGCGAGGCGCTCACCCTCAGTTATGACATGCGTAATCAGTTTACAGACGTGACCCGCCTGGCGAGAGGCCTGGTCCTGAACAATTTCAACAACATCCAATTCGGTGAGCCCGACCTGCAAAACGCCTTGTCGCACAACGTCAGTCTTTTCTACAGCAGTTTTAACCTTTTCAACTATACCAACGTCTTCGCGCGTGCCGCCTATACCAGCAATATCGATCAGATCCGCAGCCTGACGAATTTTGAAAGTGTGATCCGAACCAGTACCTTTTTCAATTCGAATTTTGCGGATGAGAATGTGAATGTCTTTGGTAGAGTGCAGCGCACGTTCGGAAAGATCCGGGCTTCCCTCAATGCCAGCTTCAATTACAGCAAGATCAATCAGTTTATCCAGGGGCAGCAGTCGCTGAATGAAGGGTATACCCAGACCTACACACCGGAGCTTCGGACCAATTATAAAGTAGCACCGAATGTGAGTTTACAGTATCGCTACAGTGTGACGAACAATAATCAGGGAGGTGGAAAGACCACCTTCGTCACCAATGCGCCTTCCGTTGAATTCGATGCCTATATCTGGAAGTCCGTCACCTTCCGTACCAATTACACCTATACCAATCAGGACCTGGGCAACGGTCAGTCCCAATCGTTCCAGAACTGGGATGCAACCCTCTCCTACCGGAAAGACAGGGATGCTAAATGGGAATATGAGATCCGGGCCACCAACCTGCTCGATATAGATTCACAGGTCAGGAACAGTGCCAATAACATCTCCGTATTCTCCTCCGAGACCTTTATTCAGCCTCGTTTCGTAACCTTTAGATTGATCTACACGCTTTAGGGCATATTTGGCGAAAAGTGATAAGAGAGTTTATTCCACTCATCTATCCGTCAAAATCTTGAATTCAATGGTGTTCATTCAAACATGCTGATCTATGAGGATCGTATTCCCGTCCGGGTCCATCACCACAAAACTGCCGGGGCCCTGAGCACTTTCATCCACCTCGCTTACCGGTGTGATTCCCTTGCTTTTCAAAGTCTTCTGTATCTCCCGGACATCATCGAAAACCGGTAGTTTCTCAGCACTTTGGTTCCAGCCCGGGTTAAAGGTGAGGATATTGTTCTCAAACATACCCTGAAAAAGCCCTATTAGGGTATCCCCGTTCTTCATGATCAGGTAATTCTTTTGAAGATCCCCCGCAAAGGGTTGAAACCCGAGATGTTCATAAAAATCTTTGGATGCCTTGAGGTCCTTTACGCTCAGGCTGATAGAGAAAGCGCCTAGTTTCATATTTCTACTTTATTAGTGATTATGGTTTCCTCAAGATTTTATCCATGGCCTTGCTTTTCGCCAATTCATCCACGAGCTTATCGAGGTATCGGACCTGACGCGTGACCGGATTTTCAATTTCCTCTACGCGGTACCCACAGATGACCCCTTTGATCATTCCGGCATTCGGATTGAGGGTAGCCTTGTCAAAGAATTGTTCAAAGGTTGATTTCTTAGCGATGTGTTCCTGCAAAGTGGCCTCATCAAAGGTGGTAAGCCATTCGATGACCTCGTGGAGTTCCTCTCTCGTCCTGCCCTTTTTTTCAACCTTTGCCAGGTAATGAGGATAGACCGAGGAGAAGATCATATTGGCGATTCTCTCGTCGTGATGGCTTGTGTCTTTCACGATATCTGTGTTGCTATACCCCCTCAAGTTAAAAAATTTCCGCCTACAGACCGTCTTGCCGTGAGGGTATTCCGGTTTTTGTTGACCGCTAATCCCCTGGTTCCTTCACGATTCCAGTAATTTTTCTCCTTTTGGGAGGGAAACCGGTTTTTATATGATAGCTTTGCATAAAGCACGGGATTTTATCAAAAACGCCACACTTACCTTAGAAGGACTCCTCCAATTAAATTTTAACACGATTATCTGGATAGCCGCCCCCATCATGTTCAGCCTGGTGGCTTTGGAATATTATTTTTCCTACAAACAACAGAGGAAGCTCTATCACGGCAAGGATTTCCTCGCTTCCTCGGCCATCGGATTCGGGAACCTCTTTGTCAATGCCCTTACCAAGGTCGGGATCTTTTACATTGTGGTGGTCTGCTACAATCTGACCCCCTGGACCATCCCCCATACCTGGTGGTCCTATATTCTGTGTTTTTTCACCCTGGATCTCGTCCGGTACTGGTCGCACAGGATCTCACATAAACAACGTTTCTGGTGGTCTACCCACGTGGTACACCACAGCTCCAAGTTCTACAATTTCTCCACCTCTTTCAGGCTGTCCTGGGTTCAAAACCTGAAACTGGTATTTTTTGTACCCGTTTTCATGATGAGCTTCGACCCGGTGGTATTCATCATCGTTCATCAACTCGAGATCCTCTACCAGTTCTGGATACATACCGAACTCATACGAAAACTTCCCCGGCCCATTGAATACATTTTCGTGACCCCGTCTCACCACCGAGTCCATCATGCCACCAACGAGAATTATATCGACAAGAATTTCGGTTCTACGCTGATCATATGGGATCGCATTTTCGGCACTTTCCAGGAAGAGAAGGAACAGGCAGTCTACGGGATCACCAAACCGGTGGATTCATTCAACCCCGTCTATCTGGTCTTCCACGCCTGGGGAGATCTCATCAGGGATATCTGGAATCGCCCGCTAAAGACCTGGAACATCCTCTTTGGCAGCCCTACGGCATGGGAACGAAAACAGGTTCAAAAGGTGGAATTCAAAAAGAAGTTTTCGGTAGCCAAAGAAGAATACGAGGATATTCCAGCCTGACCAATTGAAGGCTGGTATCAAGGGTCACTTCGTTCTTTCTTCCAATAAAAAACCACGTGCCGCTAAAAGTGGTCACGTGGTTCCATAAAGGTCCTTTCAAAAAAAGGATTATTTTATTTCAACCAATTTGAGATCGAAAGTAAGGTCTTGCCCGGCCAGGGGATGATTTGCGTCTATAACGATGTGTTCCTCCTGAACATCGACCACCCTTAATTGCTGTTCTGAACCATCCGGCCTTGTAGCGACCAGGCCCATCCCAACCTCGGGGGTTATGGTGTCGGGCAGGTCATTTTTGCTGACCTTTTGGAATAATTCTTCCATGACTTCTCCGTAGGCTTCTTCCTTCGGAATAAGGATGGTCTTTTCCTCATCCACTTCCATATCGATGAGCCCCTTTTCAAATCCGGGGATCAAAGCCCCCTGGCCCAGGGTCACCTCCAGGGGTTCCCTTTCCAGTGAACTGTCGAATATCTGACCGTCCGCTAATTTTCCTGTGTAATGTACCCTTATGGTATCATTCGCTTTTACTTTTCCCATGTTCCTTTTTCTATGGTTTACGATTTAAAGGTGCAAAGGTACTAAGTCAAAGACGGCTTGACGAAGAATTCACCCATTTGTTGCCTCCATCCAACAAAAATGGAATACAGCGGCCTGTCATCCGCTCATGCTTTGTCCAAAAGTAAGGAGATTGGTATCGGGGTCCAGGAGGGAAAATTCGCGCTGCCCCCAGGGTTTGTCTTCCAATGGCCCGTTGGGATGAATCTTCACATTATCTGCAAGCAGGGAATTGTAGAGCTGGTCTATATGATCCGTTCGGATGTACACCTGTCCGTAATTCACTTTCGGATCGAGTTCCCTGAATTCGAAGAAATGGAGTTGAATGTGGTCCTTTTCCAACATCAGGTAGCCCTCGAAGTCAGTTGCTCCGAATTCCTTAAAGCCCAGCTGATTCACATAAAAATCCCGGGTGATATCCTTATTGCGCATCGGCAATTTAGGATGTATGGCTGTTAACATCTGTCGATCTTGAATATCCTATAGACCCCGCTCATGACCCCGTGGGTTCAGGGAGAGGTCCTGTTACAATGAGTATAATAGAACGTGGACGATCAGGGTTTATGTACTTCCAGTTCGATCTCGATCATGAATTCCGGCAGGGCCAACTCCTTCACCCCCAGCCAGGACCCTGAAGGGAATTTGTTCTTGTAGATCTCAGCTCTGAATGCTCCATTCTCCAGGAGTAGAGGCATATTCGTAGTGAAAATGTTCTCTACCACCACATTGTCGAAGGTACAGCCAAAGTGTTTGAGAATCTTGTCGAGGTCTGCATAGCAGTTCTTCATTTGCTGGGCGAAATCGCCCACAGCGGTCGGATTACCCTGATCGTCCATGCTGACCGCCCCTGAAACCTTTATACTGTTACCGATCCTGACGGCATGCGTATAACCATAGGCTTTTTCCACCTCGGGACGAAGCTGAAAGTATTCCGGTTCTTCAGCCTTTATAAGAACTTCTTCCTTCATTTCATTCACCGTCTCCTTCTCTTTCGGAAGACAACTCTGTAATGACAGGAGGAGGAATGTAAACAATCCCAGAACGGATATTCCAGGTAAAATTTTAAATGGATTTTTCATGTTCGATTGGTTAATGCCTTTTCAGGCGGGTTAATAATTGGTCGCAAGGGTTATCCCCTAAATGTATCAAATGTTTCCATGGCCCCAACCTGTAAATTCACGGTGATCTGTAGTCGGGCATGTTCTTTCCCAGGATAAAGTCGCGTTCCCCCACCCAGAGGTTACCTTTCATTGAAAGTCTTAAAATGCCATTACTCCCTCCTCTCGGGGATGGTGGATGGGTCTCCTTTTCGGTCAGCAAAGGGTCGCCTTCAAAATAGTAGCTCTCCAGCCAGTAGTATTTTCCATCCGGTTCAAGGATCGTTGGGTGGATATGGGCCGGTTCAGTCCCGTCGGGATAGGTGCCGGGCTTAATGGTGAAAAAAGTATAGCGGCCCTTTTGATCTGTCTTGATCCAACCCCTGTTGTATCCGTGCCTCCGCCCCCAGCCTTTTTCATCTCCTCTTTTGGAGTAAAGGCCGGAACCGTCTGTGTGGTATACGTACAGGACTACATCAGGGGCCGGTGTTTTTCCATCCGCCCTGTAGATAGTCCCTGTCACCTTGATCTGCTGCCCCCCGGAATGGAAGTCGGGCAGGGTGTCTACAGGCGTAAGCCTACGGTCCCCGTATTCAAATACAGCTTCGCAGCCCTCACAGGGACCACCGACTAGCCTGGGATCATGCCGGACTCTGGGATCCTGACAAAATATGAGGATGAAACTGCATATAAAGAAACCGAACGTAAATAATTTTCGTGTCCTCATAGGACTATGAAGGTAAGAAAATTCCGGTTGCCCTCTTCAACGCGCGTCTCAGAAATTCGGCAAAAAGTTGTGGGTCAGCGGATCTCTTTCAGGAGGGAAACCAGGTCGAGTGGTCGGGTATACATCTCCAGGGATCCATCCGGCTTTTTTGGCCATTCTTCCCGGGGTTTGTCCCAGTAGAGTTCCACCCCATTCCCGTCCGGATCGTCGAGGTAGAGAGCCTCTGAGACCCCGTGATCAGATGCTCCGGTCAGCGGATATCCGGCCTCCCGAAGCCTATGGAGGATCGCAGCCAGGTCCTTCCTCCCAGGGTATACAATAGCCGTGTGAAACAAACCTACGGTTCTCTTCGGATTTGGTCCGGCCCCTTCGCTAAATCAGGTGTTCAGTCCGATGTGATGGTGATACCCCCCGGCAGAGATAAAGGCCGCATCTTCCCCATAAGTGGTGGTGAGTTCAAAGCCCAGAAGGCCGCAGTAGAAGTCGAGCGACCGCTGCAGGTCCGAAACTTTCAGGTGTACGTGACCGATGCGAGTCTCAGGGGGCAAAGCATATTCGTCGTTCTCCATAAGCCGCTTCTTTACCTAATTCGCTTCATCCCGGTGTGTGGCCCTTTCCAGTTTGTCATTGATCGTCTTGCCCAGGCCATGATCGGGAAATCGTTCTGCAATGATCATATCCAGGTCCAGGCTGTCCAGGCGATGCATGGCGGCATAGAGGTTATGTGCGGCTTCTTCGAGATCTCCTGTGGGGGAAAGGACTTCCTGGTTTGCTGCCTTTATGCCCTTTATTTTCTCTTGGAAGAGCAGTAACCCTATCTTCTTATCGGGATGAAGGGTGACGAGGCCTCTGACGTCTTCGGTCAGGTACGTATCTGTAACCGGAGCGTAATGCCGAAGAAGCATCCCGGGGGCAGAGGGTTGCTGGTCCACACTTTTTGTATTAAAGGAAATCTCCCCTACCTTCTCCATTATCTCCTCGAGGGAAAGGGATCCCATTCTGAAGACCACGGGCCTTTCCCCCTCAAAACCGATGATGGTCGATTCTATACCTTTCCGGCATTCACCCCCGTCCAGGATCACCGGAAGCGTATCCCCGAAATACTTTTCTACATGGGCCGCGGAAGTAGGGCTGATCGAGCCGAAGGGATTCGCGCTGGGAGCCGCCAGGGGGAAGTCGAGTTGCTCCAACAGCTCTAAGGTAAGCGGGTGGTCCGGCACACGGACCGCCACCGTATCCTTCCCTGAGGTTACTGCATCCGGGATATTGGGTTGTTTCTTCAGCACCAGAGTCAGCGGACCAGGCCAGAATGACCTGGCGAGGTGGTAGGCCACATCCGGAATATCGCGGGCGACCTGTGGGAGGTAGTCCGCAGATTTGATATGGACGATAAGCGGGTTGTAATGGGGTCTCTTCTTTGTACTGAAGATCTTACCCACAGCGTCTTCGTCCAGGGCATTTCCGGCAAGGCCATAGACGGTTTCCGTAGGCAGGGCGATGATCCCTCCTGATTCCAGTTCTTTTCTTGCCTTGTCTAGATCAACCGTGATCATGGTTACCAGGGGAAGGTTCGTGAATTCTTATGTTATTGTTTCCCGTGAAGGCACTATTCTCTATGTGCTTTTCCTTCTTGGGGACCTCAAAAATAGATTTTCTTTTTAAGGAAGGGAACAACTTTTTATTCAAATTCAAGCGATTGTAGTTCGGAACGTATGGAAATCACCCCTTTTTTGGTGCTTCAGAAAAACCTATCAATTTGGAAGCAAAGGTCGCGATATCCGGATACGTGCCTGAGGTATTTGAAAGTACCACCACCACCGTTTCCGATTTTGGGATGATCATGAGCTGGCTGGTGCATCCCGTTTGTCCTCCGCTATGTCCGATTACCAGATTCTCATTTGGTGGAGGACCATAGAGGTACCACCCTAGTCCGTATTTATTACCCTTGTATTCAACGGGTTGAATTTCCAGCATGGCCTCCAGGCTTTCCTGACTGATCAGCCTTCCATCCAGAAGGGCATTCCCAAATGCAATAAGGTCCTCAAGTGTGCTGTAAAATCCGCCCCCAGGAACACGGTTGCTCAGGTTGTTTTTCTTACCCTTCCTGACTTTCCTCCCATTGTTGTGATACAGGCAGGATGCGTTCTCGCGATCTTCTGTCAAGCCTTCAATACCGGTATGGGTCATACCCGCAACCTCGAGTATTTGCGTTTTCATGTATTCGCGATAAGGCAGACCGCTCACTGATTCTATCACTCTGCCCAGGATCACATAGCCATAAGTCGTATAAAAATAGCTGGTTCCAGGTTCAAACAGTAGAGGCCTATCTATGAAGACCTTCATGGCTGCCTCCAGGGAAGCGAATTGCGCCGTATTTTCAATTTCCGACTCGTCCCGATATTGGGGAATACCCGAAGTATGAGACATCAACTGGCGCACAGTGATCTCTTTTTTATCTTCCGGTAGATTCGGGAGGTAATTTCCGATAGGTGTATCGAGGTTCATCATTCCCTTCTCCACCAGTTGCATCAGAGCCACAGCGGTTAAATTCTTACTGATGGAGGCGATCCTCGTAGGCGTGTCTATGCTGAATAGTCTTTTGTCTTCGAGGCATGCATACCCGGCGGAACCTGTCCATTTCGTAATTCCCTTGACGGAATAGCCAGCCGTGATCCCCGTATTTTGTCGATCCCCGGTTAACTCCAGAAGGGCATCATCTGGATCCATGATAGACTGAGCAAAAAGTTGAAAGCCCCCGAAAAGAACCAATAGGCTGATAAAAGTGTTTTTCATTTTATGAATTTAATACCGATTTCCAAACTTCATTGACTATTACCTCAAGGACGAATACGAGTCAGTTTCCTAAAATACTGAATCAGATATAAAGAAAGGCTATCTAATGAAAAGCATACATGAATATTTATCTTCTGGTACTGTCTTTCCTTTCGGGAAAGTCCCGAAAACAGACAGGGAGAACCTGTCTGAAGGATCCGAAACACTTTCAAAAATCAAATTGAAATAACACAATAAACCCTCCGACTTTGAAATTCACGAATGCTGAAGTATGTTTGGAACCCAGAAAAAGTAAAGTACTGAGATCATCCATGGCGGATCACTTAATGAGTTTCGTTCGCAATACAGCCTTGTGCTGTTTTAGTCTCAGGAATCTGAGCATTGAATTCAGAACGTATGAATAAAGTCGTCTTTATATTCCTGTGCTTACCGGTTATCCTACTAGGACAAATCAATGAGAGTGACACCCTGAATTTTAAGGCGAACCTTTCCATCACCGGATTCTGGCAGGGAGGGAATGTGGAAACCCTGATCTTCAGGGCAAAATCGGATCTGAGTTTTAAACCCTGGAAAAAAGGGGTATTTAAAACAAGAAATTCCTATATCTACCAGGAGTTTGGCAGGGAAAAGGCCGATGAGGATATTCTGAGCCTCAATTTTTTGTATTTCAACCCGGAACGCAAGATCTATCCATTTCTCCTGGGCTTCGTGAGTACCAATTTTCGAAGGGAAATCGATCTGCGGCTCCTGACGGGCGCCGGAGTTTCCTTTCAGCTTCTTCAACAGAACAAGAACTGGCTTAAATTTTCTGTTTCCAGCGAATACGAACGCACGGATTTTTCAAGAGCTTCTTTCAACAGGTCTTCCTATGACGGGCAGGAAACCATCCGCACGATGCGGGCAACGCTCTGGGTCAACGGAAAATACTATCTGTTCAAGGACAAACTGATCCTCAGTCATGAAAGTTACATACAACCCTCACTGGGTCAAAGCGATAATTACAGGTGGCAGGCCGATCTGGGCCTGGAATTGCCCGTATGGTCCTTTTTAAATGTAAAACTCAATTATATCAACACCTTTGAAAGCGTGGTCATCTCGGGTCAGAAACAAGAAGACAGGTTTTTGACCTTCGGATTTACGGTCAAGACCTACTGACCTACCTTGCCTGGAGGAATCCTTTAGCAATCAGGCAGGAAACAAAAAACGCAGGGCGCCGGGTAGCACTTTTATGTTTGCCGGTAACAAACCCACATATTCCCCATCAGCTTCGATCCCGCATGAATCAGGGCTTTCCATTCTGAGTGAATCCGCACTGTGATACTGCACTTCAGGATGGTCGATTTTTATTCCCTTCTTCAATTTACCGAGTTTTCTGAGATAGTCCCAAAGGCTCAGATCCCCGAAAATGGCTAATTCAAATTTTCCGTCATCCAGAAGCGCATCCGGAGTAATACAGATACCATGGCCGAGATATCGTCCGTTCCCTACCGCCAGTTGTAGTAACCTTCCCTCGTATCGCCATGAGCCTGCTGAGCAGATAACCCTCTTCTTTCTGTATTTGAGAAATCCTTTTACGATACTGCCGAAGTAATGCAAGGCCGGACCCAGCTTGGGCTCTGACCTCTCCATCTGCAGTACAACTTCCGGGCCCAGGCCGATCCCTGCCACATTAATAAAATAACGGGCTTCCGGTACTCTCGAGGATAGGATTTGTCCGACATCAATCCTGCGAATGGAATGAGAGTCAATGGACCTTGCGAGACTTTCAACAGAAGGAGTCAGCCCGGCCGTTCTGGCAAAGTCATTGGCAGAACCCCACGGAAGCAGGCCTATAATGGGATAATTTTCATCCCCCACACCGCTCTGCATCAC
The DNA here is from genome assembly GCF_010671595.1 of Muriicola jejuensis. Taxonomy (GTDB): domain Bacteria; phylum Bacteroidota; class Bacteroidia; order Flavobacteriales; family Flavobacteriaceae; genus Muriicola; species Muriicola jejuensis. The sequence goes on from NZ_JAABOP010000004.1 coordinate 252,292, forward strand.
TCCATTCACCACCTCGTGCAGGGTGCCGTCCCCCCCTACAGCAATCAGGTAGTCGCATCCCATTTCTGCTGACTTCTTAGCCAATTCAATGGCGTGCTTTGTTCCCTGTGTATATAAAAATTCCACCTGGCCCGAATACTTGTTATCAAAGTGATAGAGTAACTCCGGAAGGCGCTTTCTCAGCCGGTCTTGCTTGTTGTTGATAATGAATACGAGTTTCATCGGGCTAAATTCTAGATGGGTTCCAATGTACTTCAAAAAAATCGGCAACATGACCAGGGATTCTCCCTGGACAGAGGTCGTGGGTACCTTCTATTCCTCAACATATCTTCAGGCGGTCTTTCCTCCGCGGATCAACAACCAAATGGCGAAGGACAGCTCGCCAATGACGCTGGGTATGGCTACGAGCAGGAGGAAAACGTCTGCGTGTTCCTGGTAATCCGGCATTAAAAAGCGAGCAGAGGTATCCACCATATACATCAACCCGGCAGCGATAAGAAGGAACCCTATGATCTTAGGCTTTCCAATGATGATTCCTAAAAGGATGAGATGAACCCCGAAAAAGAAGAGCCCTATGGGCCAGATGTTATTAAATATATCTACCTGGTACAAGATTTCCGCTTCTGTATTTTTCTGAAAGACAAGTGGGAGCGAAAAGATGGCGATACCCATGAGGGCGGCATGCATCATACGGAACAGGGTGCTGGGGAAGGTCAGAACATGGTTCTTGTAAAGTTCGTACAAAGCCCATGCCACCACCACATCAAAGACGACGGTAAGGAGGAAAGCCATGATACCAAAGCGAACCGTCATCCCGTTTTCCTGAACCATCTCCAATGGTGATGCCAGGATACGCTCTATCACAAAGAAGTTGGCAAATACAGCTGCAAAAAAAATAATCAGATAGCTGGTTCCCCCTACAATCGCATATTTTCTAGTTGACATTAGTTCCTTTTAATGATGTGATTCCTTTTTGAGAAAACAGAAATCCCCACAAACACATGGAGTGGAACGGTAAGATAACGAAATTGTAAAAATCTCATAGGCCTACCAGGAGGTTAAGGTTAGGTTTTTAAAACTACACCGGGAACAACTCCATTTGTGCGATTAGATCGGATTCCGTAAAATCTGTGCTTACTGCTGAGTTTTCTCAAGCAGCTGAAAAGGAATTCTCATTATCTTCGCTGGCTTTTGTTATGCAGTGTTAGATAATCATACTTTGGAGCAATGGCTCGCCTGGGTGGATGAGCTCTCCGAAAAGGATTTTGTAGTTGTCGACGGGTTTCTAAAACCGGATGTGCTGGCCGAAATTAAGGTGGGCTTTGAGACCCATCTTTCCTCTTTTACCAAAGCGGGGATCGGAGCTGCCCATGAACAAATAATCCGTCAGGATATCAGAGGGGATTATACCTACTGGCTCGACAGAAAAAGGGATATCCACATGAAAATGTTCTGGGGTCTTGTGGACGAGACCCTGCATATCTTTAACAGATATTGTTACCTCAGCCTGTCGGGATATGAATTCCACTATGCGGTCTATCCGCCTGGAGCAGGATACGAGAAACACCTGGACCAGTTCGACCATCGAAGTAACCGCTTGATCACGATGGTATTTTACCTGAACGAGAACTGGCAGAAAGGAGACGGAGGAGAACTGGAAATATTTCAGAAAAACGGTGACACGGTCATCGTGGAACCTCTGGATGCCCGCTGTGTATTGTTTAAAAGTGCTGAGGTCCCGCACAGGGTTTTACCGTCGAGGAAAAACAGGCATAGCGTCTCGGGGTGGTTATTGCACCAACCCTCCGGCCTGGGCCAATTGTTTGGATAAGACGGGGTTCAAATGATCTAAAGAGGAGTCGTAAGGCAGCAGGGATTTAGCGCTCCATCGAGATCACGATCTTGCCAAGGTGAGCTGATTCCCCAAATCGCTGAACTGCCAAGGGGGTCTGCTCAAAGGGGAATGGACCATCGATCACACACCTGATACCGCCCTTTTCGATCAGTTTTTGTATAAAATCAAGATCCTCATTAGACCTGAGCATGACCAACTTTACACGTTTTCTGCTGAAAACCTTCAGAATGGGATTGAGATAGAGCATCTGCAATAATTTTCCCGATGCACCCCCAACGGTCACATACTTTCCTCCTGGCTTGAGAACTTTCAGGTATTTCCATAGCGATCGGTTGGTACGGCAATCGAGGATCAGGTCATATTTTTGATTCCCCTGCGTGAAATCCTCTTTCTTATAATCGATCACAACATCGCAGCCCAGAGTTTTCATGGCATCCAGCTTATTTGCAGAATCCACCCCGGTCACATGCGCTTGGTAATGCTTCCATATCTGTACGGCAAAAGTACCCATACCCCCGCCTCCGCCATTGATCAGGATTTGCATCCCCTCCGTGATTTCACCTACTGCCCTAAGTCCCTGTAAGGCCAGCATGGATGCATGCGGAATGCTTGCAGCTTCTTCAAAGCTCATCCATCCGGGTTTATGTACCAGAGCCCTTTCGTCTATACATAGCCATTCGGCATAGCTGCCAAAACCGTAATACGAGATATCTCCATAAACGGTATCTCCAACTTTGAATTTCGCAACTTCATTACCCACCTCCTCTACAATGCCCGACACCTCCATCCCTGGGATTCGGAGCTTTTTTCTCTGTCGGAAAACGCCAAAGAGAAGACGGTATTCCCAAGGTTTTCCCGAAGAAATACACCAATCATAATCGTTGACCGAAGTGGCGCAAACCCTGATTTTTACCTCCCTCTTTTTAGGAGTGGGTGCCTCAATATCCACCATGTGAAATACTTCAGCAGGAGGTCCGTATTTTGTGATCGTAAACGCTTTCACCTCAGGAAGGACTGGCTTTGACTTTGCTTTTATCCTTTGAAAGATAAGCAATAAAACCTACAGCATCGATTAAGCCGCGTCCATCTGGCGTATCTTTTTCAGGGCCTCGGATTTAGAATTTACGTCGAGTTTGAGGTAGATGTTCTGAATGTGAAAGTTGACCGTACTCGGGGTGACGTAAAGTTGATCTGCGATCTCCTTATACGTGGCCCCTTTGCTAAGCCATTCTATGATCTGGTTCTCACGTTCCGAGAAATGCTGGTAGGTCTTCCTACGGTACATGCTGATGAGCTTCTTTGCCACATCATGACTAAGGGCAGCGCCTTCTTTCCGAACGGCATTCAATGCCTGTCTGAGCCTTTTCTTACCCACGGGTTTGGTCAGGTACCCCTCAGCTCCGTGGCGGAATGCCTGCATGATCATCTCGTACTGATCCTCCAGACTCACCATGATCACAACAGCCTGATTCTCCGCTTTTTGGAATTCGTTAAGTCCGTCGATACCGGACAGGCCGGAAAAGGAAGTTTCCGAGAGAACGATATCGGGACAGACCCTGTCGAAGTCGGCCAGAGCGTCCTCGACCCGCCAGTACATCCCGGCCAGGTCATATTCCCGGTAACTGCTGAAATAGTAGCTATACCTTTCGTGAAATCTCGGATCGCTGTCGATTACAATAACCTTTAAAGTAGTTCTGTTCATCTTCACAATTTTTGGGTTAGGATACACTTATGGTCCCTGCAGAACCCGAACATACCAGAGGGAAATTACGCGTTACGGATCGGTAACATAAAAATCCCTTGGTCAAAGACGGGCAGGCAATGGATGGACCAATACCCGAAGGAAGCAGGTAGATTAAACCTGCGAAGGGGCCGGCTCAGCAGTTAGCCACATGAACCTTGTCTTTCGGATGGGTATTCCCGAAAGAAGGTGCTCTTTTCATTGCTTTTTTACGCTGTCCTGAGCGATGTCCTGAAGTCAGATGAAGTTGGGAATGGAAGGTCTGGATACTCCATTCGAAAAAACTGTAGGTAGAGTTCATTTCCATAGGGTAAAGATTTGGGGTTGTATCGTTTACTGAAAGAAAAATTACAGATTACCCCTATTCCGACCTAGGAAATGCAGTTTTTTTCGATAAAATGTAAGAAAAGAGTGTATTTCATCGGAAATCAGCTACAAAAACCGACCCGGTGGTCGGTAAAATTGCAGGTTTTGAGGGTATTTACCCCTGGCTAATCAGACCCTATCCCACGCTACCAATTTCCAGTTTGTTCGCATGATCTCCTTTGGTCTGTTTGAAAGAAAAAATCGGTCAGATATACATAATACAACCTGTTCTCCGGGTCATATCATTGCCTGGCATCCGATAGGAGCGTTTGCCTGATTGGCTGGTACCATCTGAACGCCACTTGTGCCCGGGGATAGAGGACACTGGCAATGAGCAGATGAACCCCACTGATATCCGACCGATTGTATTTCTTTCATGATTTCCCTTGAATTCTTGCCCGAAGCCTTCCTGGATCCGGTCAATCCTTATTTAATGCGATAAGATTTGGCAGGTATTTATATTTCAGATCTTTCGGATTAGTCTTCGTAATAAATATTGGTGTATACACTGTTGGGGTCCATGGGCAGCAATTCCATAAAGTCGTATTTCCGTTTTGCGGTGGTCCTGTCCTGCCCCTCTTCTTTCATTGAAAATACGAGCTGACGGACTTGTGCATCCAAAGCACCCCGGTTAGACATGATGATCGCCAGGCCTTCTTCTGCTTTCAGGCTCAGTGCAAAATCGTCCTGAGAACTGTTGAAGGGAGCGCCGAGGTTCACGGCCACCCCTACCTTTCGGGTTTCCACCTGCACGGCGAACAGGTCGAGTCCACCCATCCCTTCCCTTCCATTGGAAGCGAAGAAAAGCAGGTTATCACCCACCAGGTTAGGGTACATCTCATTCTTTTTGGTATTTACCTTTTCACCCAGGTTCTTGGCAACGCCGAAGCTACCATCCTTTCGGATATCGGCCACGTAGATGTCGTACTTCCCAAAGGTGCCCGGCATATCAGAGGCAAAGAAGAGTCGCTGCCCGTCAGGAGAAATTGCAGGATGCAAGGCTGACGCGTATTTCGGGACAATACCGACCTCGGTCACATTGATCCACTGCCCGTTTTGATACTCGGTCCGGTAGATCTTGTGTACCGGTTCCTTTTTAGAAAACACACCCACTTCAGGCTTCAGATAAACGGCTTTACTGAAATAGGCTGTCCGGCCGTCTGCTGAGAGGGCGACAGGGGGAGTATATCCCTTTGCGGGCACTCTAAATTCCGGGCCTTGTATGTCCGATCCTTCTTTGTCGATTCCCGCCAATTGGTGCAGGGATTCCAGAGCGCGTTCCCTTTGCAGGGGATCCACGGGTTTGAATTGGAAGTTCTGCTTTTTGGAAGGAGTGGATTCCGCCACCATCTCATCCCGACCACCCTGATATTCCTTTCGGATATCGGAGTACCAGTCGGTTTGGGAAACGGATTTTTCAAAGTTCGCGATCCCTGCCTTGTGCATGGCAACCTGGTACCTTTCCATATAACTTTTAGAGATCTCCTCGGTTCCGACGAGGTCTATCAGCTTCTGGTACCAGAAAGCAGCGGTGGCGTACTTCTCAGCCAGGAAATTGGCATTACCGAGGTCTTCAAAGATCTCCTTTTCGGAATAACCCAGCTTTGAGAGTTCGAGATAGTCCTCGATACGCTTGTCGGCCTCAATTTTTTTAGTCAGTTCCTTAGAGATAAATTTGTTTTGCTGCGCCTGGACAGGGCTGCAAAGCAACGGCATCAATCCCGCCGCAACGATTTGTAAACAGAGAGTAAAATTCTTCATAAGGTAAGATATTGGGGTTCATCAGGATAAATTTCGCAAGAGTCCCCTCCAACGTATTATCAATTTTTCACAGGATTTTTTGGTAAAACTTCGATGAATGGCATAAAATCCATTGTCTTGCTAATAAATTTTCACAGTTTCGGTGAATCGACCATAAAAATCGACCGGTGATATGCTGCGGAAACCATATGTTAAAAGCAAGAACTATGGCCCTGTATTTCATCCGAAAAAAGGTGTCGGTTGTCGATGAATTGATGGTCGACTTTACAATTTCTATACTTTATTTATGTCCACTGCTTTAATCCAAATTCCTCATGCTTTTTCAGCCGTTCACTATTTAGGCTACCTGACAGAAATCATTGGTTGGAAATCAGGTTTAGAATACATTTAAAGATTGGTCAGAAATTTCAGGAATCCGTAATGAAATGTGCTCTTAACATAGTAGCTGTTTTGATATCCCTGGCACTTATTCTGGCATGTGCCAAAGATCCCACTGAAGACCCCATCTATTTAGCCCCCAACGGCATTACCATTAAATGCGATCCCTCGGCCAATGTTGGCGACACTTTTGAAGTCAATGGCATTACCTATACAGTTGTGGATGAGGAGATGTTGCGGGGAATGGTAAGTCAGGGTGCTGATGTCACTACCCTATGTACCACTAAGGTTACTAATATGAGTAATCTTTTTGAAGGTCAGGGTCAAAAATCAACATTCAATCGGGATATAGGGTCCTGGGATGTGAGTAATGTAACCAACATGTCTTTAATGTTTCGATGGTCAGAATTTAATCAAGATATCAGTGCCTGGGATGTCAGCAATGTTGAAAATATGTATGGAATGTTTAAAGAGTCCCCATTCAACCAGGATATCAGTGCCTGGGATGTAAGCAATGTTACGGATATGAGTCTGATGTTTCGTGCTTCTAGATTCAACCAGGACATTAGTGCCTGGGATGTCGGGAATGTAACAAGTATGGTGGCTATGTTTAGTTTAACACCGTTTAACCAGAATATCAGTGCCTGGGATGTCGGGAATGTTACGAATATGAATAGTATGTTAGAAAAGTCATCGTTTAACCAAGATATAAGCGCATGGGATGTTAGTAAGGTAGAGAATATGTCTCGTATGTTTTTGGAAACGCCTTTTAATCAGGATATCAGTTCCTGGGATGTCAGTAATGTCACTGATATGTCAATTATGTTTACTAATACTCCTTTCAACCAAGACATAAGTAAATGGGATGTAGGTAAAGTTAATACTATGTTCAGTATGTTTTCTTATTCCCCATTCAACCAGGATATTGGTATCTGGGATGTCAGCAATGTTACCATAATGACTACGATGTTTCGTAATACAACTTTCAACCAAGATATCAGTGCCTGGGATGTGAGCAACGTTACTGAAATGTTTTATATGTTTAATGGAAATCAGTCATTTAACCAACCTATCGGGAACTGGGATGTGAGAAATGTTACTGATATGGCTAACATGTTTTCTAATACCCAATTCAACCAGGATCTGAGTGGCTGGAACGTGGATAATGTAACCTCTTGTTTTGAGTTTAGTATTAACAACCCCCAATGGACCCTTCCCAAACCCAACTTTACCAATTGTAATCCCAATTGAGGGTTAGCAGTACCCTTCAGAAGAAGGCTAGCTTACATCGTATACTTATTTAAAAATTCTTTCTAACGGACCTTCCTGTCAATTCGAATGGTTCCTCTAACCGGGGTCGATCACTCCCTTGCGATCTACCGGCTGATAAATCAATTTTCCCGGGGTTCTTAACCCCACCCCAATCTTAAATTAAACCCCAGGGCTGCATAATACAATCAGGACCAAGAACATATGAATTGTAGATTAATCCCATAAAACAGGTCTTCTAAAATATAATATTGGAGAATAGATTCACTGATCTTTTGAGGTTGAACTTCAATCACATATTTTAAATTTAAATCTATCAGCCGAACATTTCCGGGGCTGCTATCCCCACCCCAAATTCAAATTACATCTGAAGGCTGCATCGTGCAATCAGAGGTCCGTGGTAATTAAATAAAAAGAAAAGTATCCCAGGGATTAGCTGAGCTGATCCCATTTCTGGGAATCCCGGGCAAGCATGAAAACCCGGACCGAGCGTCCAAAAAAGGTCTTGTAGACCTTTTTTAGTGAGGGGCCAGCCGGTGCGGTGGCCAGTCCACTTTTGATTCTTGATCCTATTCATGTGGGATTAACTGCGTTGATCCCAGATTGGGAATCCCAGGCAAGCATAAAAACCCGGACCGAGCGTCCAAAAAAGGTCTTGCAGACCTTTATTAGCGAGGGGCCAGCCGGTGCGGTGGCACGGCTACACCTTATCAGAATCTCAAAATCTTATCGGGATTAGCTGCGCTGATCCCGTTTAGGGAATCCTGAACAAGCATGAAAACCCTTACCAAGCTCCGCTTGGTGGGTTTCGATTATGTAGGGATTAACTGCGTTGATCCCAGATTGGGAATCCCAGGCAAGCATGAAAACCCTTACCAAGCTCCGCTTGGTGGGTATTTTTATTTCCCTTCGCCTTTTTGAAGCGAGCTTCACAGGCGAAGGGAAATAAAAAACCCGCAACCTTCGTTGCGGGTTTTCTTTTGCGGAGGAAGAGGGATTCGAACCCCCGGAGGTGTGACCCTCAACAGTTTTCAAGACTGCCGCATTCGACCACTCTGCCATTCCTCCGATGCGGGTGCAAATATAGGAAGCTTTTTTTGTTCTCAGAAGATTTTTTTGAGATTTGAAGTCGGCCTGAGCATCCCATTCAAGTCATCCGGTTTAAGCATTTCACAAACGTTTTCTCCTCCGTAGATGTTGATAACTTTATTCCCGTGAAAACCTGAAAATACCACGGATAAAGGAATTATTTATTATCTTGAACGTAATCAACTCCTTACAAAAATATTATGGCAAAGTATTCCCTGAAGGTCAACGGAAAAAGCGTTGATGTAGACGTGGATCCCAATACCCCTATGCTGTGGGTACTCAGGGACCACCTCCAATTAGTAGGCACGAAGTACGGATGCGGTATCGCTCAATGCGGTTCCTGCACCATTCACCTCGGCAATGCGGCAGTACGCTCCTGTCAATTGCCTGTCGCCGTGGTCGGCAGCCAGGAGATCACCACCATAGAGGGCCTTTCTGAAAAGGGGGACCATCCGGTACAGCAAGCGTGGCTGGAACACGACGTACCCCAATGCGGTTACTGCCAGGCCGGACAGATTATGTCTGCAGCCGCTTTGCTAAAGAACAATCCCAGCCCTTCTGATGCAGACATTGATGCCGTCATGGATGGCAATATCTGCCGCTGTGGTACCTACGTGAGAATCAAACAGGCGATCAAGACTGCTGCCAAAACCCAATCCGCCTGATCAAAACAGGCCCAATAAACTCATAGATCATGACCAAGATACAGACACAATACAACAGACGTTCCTTTATCAAGATATCGGCTGCAGCCGGTGGAGGAATGCTCATCGGTTTCAGCTGGCTGAATGGATGTAAACCCAACGCTCCGGAAATGGCAGAGGGACTCCCGTTGCCCGAAGAATGGTATGAGATCAACGGTTATATCAAGATCGGGGATACCGGATTGGTTACCATCTACTCTCCTAACCCGGAGATCGGCCAGAACGTTCGGACTTCCATGCCCATGATCGTGGCCGAAGAACTCGATGTTCCCTGGGACCACGTGGTCGTGGAACAGGCACCCCTCAATACGGGATTCTACCAGAATCAGTTTGCCGGAGGAAGTTTATCTATTCGATTGAGCTGGAATGCCTTGCGAATGGCCGGAGCTACCGGAAGAAGAATGCTGCTCGAGGCGGCCGCCAAGGAGTGGAGAGTTAATGTAGCTGATCTCAGCGCCAGTGAGGGAGTGATCACGGAAATCAATGGGGATCGTTCCGTTACATACGGTGAAATAGCTTCCAAAGCCGTGGGTATTGAAGTTCCGAAGGAAGTAGAACTCAAGGAACCCAAGGATTTCAAACTTATTGGGACCAGCCAGAAAAATGTGGACGGAAAAAAGATCGTCACAGGAGAACCTCTCTTTGGCCTTGATTTCCACAGAGAAGGGATGAAATTGGCTATGATCGCCCACGCCCCGGCATTCGGGATGACGGTAGGTGATTTCAATGAAGCCGAGATCAAAGCCATGCCCGGCGTAGATGATGCCTTTGTCATAGATACTTCCATCAACGAACCCGGAATGTTTGACGAAAAAGGATTCCACCAACTCATAGCCATCGTAGGTGATTCTACCTGGCCTCTGATGCAGGCCAAAAAAGCACTGAGGGTAAAATGGCAGACCACAGGGGAACTGGAGAGTACCGCTTTGCACAAAAAACGCCTTGCCGACGCCCTGGAAAAAGGACAGGTTCAGGAGAGCAGGCGGGACGGAAACCCGGATGCCGCCTTCAGGAAGGCGGCCAAGGTCATCGAGCGCACCTATAACTGTCCCTTCATCGCCCACAATACCCTGGAACCCATGAACTTCTTTGCCCATGTCACCGCTGACGGAGCAGAACTCATCGGGCCTACCCAGACCCCGGAAGCTCTCGAAGGCTCCGTAGCAAAGATGCTGAACATGCCCATTGAGAACATTACCGTGAATATGACCCGGATCGGAGGAGGTTTCGGACGCCGTCTCTATGTGCATTTCGGGCTGGAAGCGGCCGCCATATCTAAAAAAATAGGGGGGCCTGTCAAATTGATTTACACCCGTGAGGACGATATGTCCCAGGGTACCTACAGGCCTACCTACAGTTCCGTGTACAAAGCGGGACTGGACGAGAATAACAACCTCATCGCCTTCTCAGTTAGAGGAGCCGGATTGCCTGAAGGCCCAGTATTCCCAAACAGGTTCCCGGCCGGAGCAGTGGAGAATTATTCTGCCGAAAAAATCATGGCTCCTACCAATGTGACTACCGGAGCCTGGAGAGCCCCACGGTCCAATTTTACGGCAGGAGCGGAACAATCCTTCCTGGATGAAGTCGCTGAACTCGCTGGAAAAGATCCGATCGACTTCCGTCTTGAACTTTTCGATCGCGCCATCAAGGATCCCGTAGGAGGTGAATATGACTACGATGCAGAGCGTTATGCCGGCGTCCTGAAGATGGTCAAGGAAAAATCAAACTGGGGAACCCCCATGCCGGGTGTGCACAGGGGTGTGGCCGCCTATTTCTGTCATTCCACCTATGTAGCTGAAGTATTCGACATGGTGATGGAGAACGGAAACCCGGTCATACAAAAAGTCTGGTGTGCCGTGGATTGCGGCATAGTGGTGAATCCTGATGGTGCCGTGAATATGATTCAGGGAGGTGTGGTCGATGGAATTGGCCACGCCATGTACAGTCAGCTCACCTTCGAGAACGGATCGCCCAGGGAGATGAATTTCGATACCTATAAGCTGATCCGTCACTCACAGGCGCCCCGGGAGATAGAGGTGTTCTTTGTAGAAAACGAGATCGCCCCAACGGGACTGGGTGAACCTGGCCTTCCACCGGCAATGGGTGCTCTGGCCAACGCCATGTATAAAGCTACCGGGGTTCGGTATTACGACCAGCCCTTTATGGGTATGGAAAGACAAGTACTGGGCTGATAGGTCGGCGCACTACAAGGGGTCAAATGACCTGAAAACCACAGGCAAAAGGGTCCGCCTCATCGATGGTGATCCTATTATACCCGGTGGTCCTGGCCCACCCCTGAATACCGGGGATGATTGCCTTGTGCTCCCCTACCCGGGCCTGCTTTTCTACAGTCCCTGTAAAAGTAGAACCAATGATGCTTTCGTGTACAAAGGGTTCTCCCTCCTTTAATTTGCCCTGGGCGTACCATTGGGCCATCCTGGCCGATGTACCCGTACCACAGGGGGAACGGTCGATAGCCTTGTCTCCGTAAAATACCGCATTACGGGTAGTTGAAGTAGAGGAGATGGGCGTTCCTGTCCACATGAGGTGACTCACATCCCGGATCGTGTGGTTCTCCGGATGTACGAATCGATCCGGATACTTTTCATTGATTCGCTGGCGTATGGCCGGACTGAGTTGGACAAGTTGTCCCGCACTAAAATGCGATAGTCCGGGATAATTCTCTTGTGGGTCGATGATCGCGTAATAATTCCCTCCGTAGGCAACATCAAAGGTCAGAGGACCTAATACAGGACAGTTCACTTCCAATTTCTCTGCTGCCAAATAAGAGGGTACATTTTCGAGTTTTACCCAGGAGACCTTTCCTTTATCCATCCCGTATGTGGCCACGATTGTTCCGGCCGGGGCTTCCATTCGCACCACCCCATGAGTCCTGGGAAGGATCACCTTTTCCTCGATGGCCATAGTGATAGTGCCTATGGCGCCATGACCGCACATAGGCAGGCATCCACTAGTCTCGATAAAGAGGATTCCGAAGTCGTTTTCGGGATCGACCGGAGGATAGAGGATACTCCCGCTCATCATGTCGTGACCCCGGGGTTCGAACATAAGGCCCTTGCGGATCCAGTCGTATTCCCTGAGAAAATGTTGTCTTTTCTCACTCATGGTTTTACCCTTGAGCTCCGGACCTCCTTTGACCACCAACCTAACCGGATTTCCACAAGTATGTCCGTCTACGCAATAAAATGTCTGAAGCGCCATGGATTCTTATACTTTATCGTGTGAAAGCCTGCCGTCTAAGCGCCTGAGTAGGTTCAGGGGATTGGCGTTCTGTAGGGCCGGCGGCAGAAGGGAGTCCGGGCAATTCTGGAAACACACCGGCCTGAGCCAGCGATTGATGGCGTCCTCCCCTACAGCGGTGAATCTGCTATCTGTAGTGGCCGGATACGGCCCGCCGTGATGCATGGAGGCGCAAACCTCCACTCCGGTGGGCACCCCGTTAAAGATGAGTCGGCCTACCCTGTCTTTCAGCTGTCTCAGCAGAAAATCGTATCCCTCCATTTCTTCAGGAGTACCGATAACAGAAGCCGTGAGTTGTCCTTCAATCAAAGCAACGGATCGTTCCAGTTCTTCTATGTCCCGGCATTCTACCAGGAGGGAAAAAGGTCCAAAGACTTCCTGATGCAGCTTGGAATTTTCCCTGAATTCGGAGGCCTTAACTTTTAATATCGTCGGCCTGCCCACATTGGCCTCAACGGGTTGGGTATGCTCTGCGATCACTTCCGTTCCTTTCTGAAGCCTGGCCTGTTCTTTTCCTTTGTTGAATTTATCCGCTATATCAGGATGCAACATGGACGAAGGGACCACCTTAAGGATCTCCTGGGAAAGGAGGTCAGAAAAAAGATCCAGGTTCTGATTTTTTATTCCCATCAGGATCCCCGGGTTCGTACAGAATTGTCCGCTACCCAGTGTCACCGATCCGGCAATGGTTCCGGCCCATTTCTCTTTTTCTTTTTTAAGGATCTCAGGCAGCAGGATAACGGGATTCACGCTTCCCATTTCCGCAAAGACAGGGATGGGTTCCTTCCTGGATGCGGCAATATTGAACAGGGCCCTCCCTCCTCCATGACTTCCTGTAAAGCCGACAGCCTTGACCTGCGGATGTTTCACCAGGGCCTCCCCTACCTCGTGGCCCTTGCTGTTAAGGTGAGAAAATACACCTTCGGGCAGATTGAGATTCCGAGCCGCTTTTGCGATGGCGGAGGAGACCATATTCCCTGTCCCTGCATGCATGGGGTGTCCTTTTACGATCACAGGGCACCCTGCAGCCAGGGCACTCGCCGTATCCCCACCGGCGGAAGAGTAAGCCAATGGAAAATTACTGGCCCCGAAGACCACTACGGGACCGATAGGAACCATCATCTTCCGGAGGTCTACTTTGGGGTTGGGTTTCCGATCGGGTTTGGCTGTATCAATACTGGGCTGAACATAGGATCCATCCTCCACCAGGCCGGCGTACAATTCCAGCTGGCCAATGGTCCTGGCGCGTTCCCCCTTTGCCCTGCCCTCCGGCAATCCTGATTCTGAACAATACAGACCGATCAGGTCATCCCCCAGGGCGGAGATCTCCGAAGCGATCCCCCGAAGGAAAGCGGCCCTTACCTCTCTTCCAGACTCCGCATAAAAAGGGGCCGCATGGTGTGCGAGTTTTACGGCTTCTTCGACCTCCTCTTTGGAAGCCTCATAAAATACCGTCTCGTTTTCCCGATTCAAAATGGGATTGATGGTTTTGAAGGTGACCTTTCCCCTCTGGGTCCTGTTGTATCCAATGATATTTTTTCCGTCGAGCATTTTCTTTTCTTCTAATTCGTCAGGTTCAGACCAGATAAGGCCGGCCTGTTAGTCAGAGCCGTATCGATGATCCGTTGAACCCTTTCTCTTTCCGCCCCTTGGAGAGGAAGCCTTGGTGCCCTCACGTACTCACTGCCCAGGCCGGTAGCTACTTCAGCCAGCTTGATGTTTTGCACCAATTGCGGACTGATGTCGAGTTCGAGCAGAGGCATAAACCACCTGTAAAGGGCGAGTGCTTCCTTGTAGTGTCCCGTTTTAGCCAGATGGTAGATGGCAACGGTCTCCTCGGGAAAAGCACATACCAGGCCGGCTACCCAACCGTCTGCCCCGGCCACCAGGCTTTCATACGCCAGTGTATCCACCCCGCAGAGAATTTTCAGGCGGTCCCCGAATTGGTTTCGCAGGCGGGTGATATTCGTGATATCGCGCGTAGACTCCTTGACGGCCTGTATGTTCGGAAAGCGCAACAACTTCTCGAACATGGGGAGGGTCACTTCTATCCCATAGTCCACAGGGTTGTTGTAGATCATGATGGGAAGATCCGTGCTATCAGCCACCACTGAAAAGTAGGTGACGGTCTCCTTTTCATTGGCTTTGTAGCGCATGGGAGGCAGCATCATCAAGCCGTCAGCCCCGAACCTGGCCGCATTTTCCGCAGCCCGGATAGCCCCTTTCGTGGATTGCTCCGCTATGTTGATGATCACAGGTACATCCTCTCCCACGCTCTCTACCGTTGTCCTGACCAGGATTTCCTTTTCACCCTCTTCCAGGGTACTCGCCTCCCCGAGGGTGCCACCTAGGATGATCCCGCTGACCCCTGCGTTCACCTGTACTTTTATATTCTTCAGGAATAGGTCGAGGTCCAGGGTATCCTCTTTCGTGAATTTCGTGGTCACAGCCGGCATGACCCCTTCCCATACTACTCTCATATTGCTTGGACTTAGAGATGCAAAGTACATTACTTTCTCTGCAAACACAAGTGTTCCACCCTCCGAATTCAACTTTTGATTTCATGCCTGAAGCACTTGATTTTCAGCGATTCACAAGAGTAACGCCCGGGAATTTTAAGACACTTTTGGTACATATTCTGAGAGTTTTACCTATTTTTGGGCCACTTAAAAATCCGTGATGACAAAGTATTTGTACCTAATGGGCCTGATCTGTGTGGCCGCATGTAATTCTACCAGCAAGACATCGAGCGCACCTGCTGTTTCCATTTCTCCTGCTGACCCGGTTCTCTACGCGGGCACCATTACAGAGGGAGAACTCAAAGATCACTTGTATACCTATGCTTCGGATGAATTTGAAGGCAGGGAAACCGGCAAGGAAGGCCAGAAAAAAGCGGTCAACTATCTGCGTCAGCATTATGTGGACCTCGGTATTCCCGCCGCACAGGAAAACGGGGACTATTTCCAGAAGGTACCTCTGGAGATTCCGGTGCTTCCCGAAGGTTACATGGTTATAAACGGGAAGAATTTCACGGCCGGAGAAGATTTTACCCCGTCTGATCCCATAGAAAGTTCTTTCGATGAAATCGTCTATGCAGGCTACGGAATAGACACCCCTGAATATTCGGACTACCAAAATCTCGACGTGCGCGGGAAAATACTTTTAATAAGATCTGGCGAACCGAAAAATGCAGACGGCACCTATGTGATTTCCGGATCCGATAAACCCTCTGAATGGAGTGTGATCACGGAAGATCCTCCCGGGAGAAAGGCTAAAGTGGCCGGGGCCAAAGGGGCCAGGGCCGTTTTATATCTGGATCTGGATTATTTTGATCAGATTCTGGCGTATTACAAACAGAGTAAGAAAAGTACCCGTCGCAGGATGATCATCAAGGATCAGGACGAGTCGGCCGCCACGGTATTTATAAGCGAAGCCATGGCTAAAACCATTATACCCAATCTGGATGATCTGAAAAGCTCTGTGATTCGCAAGGCGGACATAGCGCTTTCCCTGAAATCAGACAATGAGCAGATCGATACGGAGAATGTAGTGGCCTATATCAAAGGTTCTGAAAAACCCGATGAATACGTGGTCATCTCCTCCCATCTGGACCATATAGGAATCTCCAGAGATGGAAGTATCAATAACGGGGCTGATGACGACGGCTCAGGTTCGGTCGCCCTTCTGGAGATCGCAGAGGCCTTCCAGAAAGCAGTTGAGGCGGGGAACAGACCCAAACGCTCCATAGTATTCCTTCATGTTACCGGAGAAGAGAAAGGCCTGCTTGGATCCAGGTACTACACGGATTACGATCCTATCTTTCCCCTGGAAAAAACGGTCGCTAACCTGAATATCGACATGATCGGCCGAATAGACCCCAACAGGAAAGGCGATCGCAACTATATTTATCTGATCGGTTCTGACAAGCTCAGTTCAGAACTACACAGCCTTTCCGAGAGGATCAATGAAGAGTATGCCCAGATCAGCCTGGATTATACCTACAATAATGAGAATGACCCCAACAGGTTCTACTACAGAAGTGATCATTACAACTTTGCGAAGAACAATGTGCCTATCATTTTCTACTTCAACGGCACACACGATGACTACCACCGTCCCGGGGATACTCCGGACAAAATCAATTACGACCTGCTCACCAATCGTGCCCGACTGATCTTCCATACGGCCTGGGCAGTGGCAAACCGGGATCAAAGAGTGAAAGTCGATAAGCTTTCGAAATAGAAGGTCCCAAATAAATCACAGATCGTATAACAAAAAACCCCGCAAAAATGCGGGTTTTTTTTTACGTGTAATCCGGCAGGTGCGTGGGATACAATGAAAAGTCCCGCTTTTGATGAGCGGGACTTCGAGCTTTTGGGTGGAAGACCGGGCTCGAACCGGCGACCTCTGGAACCACAATCCAGCGCTCTAACCAACTGAGCTACAACCACCATCAATAAGCGGTGGCAAAGGTAATTTTTTTTACGCAATACGTCAACATAAAACCATCGATATTTTCAAAGGGAGCATGCAAAACGAAGGGAACCACTCCGCTTTTCGTCTATGAATAAATAGGTGTTTATTTCGGCCAAAAGATCACAAATATCGATATAACACACAAAAAATGGCATTTCACAACAATTATTAGAACAGGCCTCCCTCCAGAACTATTTTTATGACTGTTTGATATTATAAGGTATGCGCCTTCTGGCAATTTCTCTTTCCGGCCGATCCAAAAGCTTTTGTAAAGCTTTGTACTGCCTCGCGTTTTTGCTTGCTGCATCGCCAGGCAATGCTCAGGCGTCGAAGGTTGAAGAATTGCGTGCCGAGATCAAAAAACAGCAAGACAAAATCGATTTCAAGGTCACCGATACACTCTATATCGACCTCCTGAATGACCTGGCAAAAGAAATTCGTTTCTACAATGCGGACAGCCTGCTCAGCCTGTCTGAGAAAGCCCTTGAATACAGCAAGAAAGCCGATTACACAAGAGGGCAAAGTATGGCTTACCTGCGTCAGGGCGATTATTACTCTGACAAAGGAGAACGGGATGCGGCCATCAACAATTTCACCAAGGCCCTGATCCTGTCGAGGAATATGGAGGACAATGCCCTGACCCTGAGGATCATCAACAACCTGGCAACAGAATATTCCTATAACGGCGATTATGCCAAGTCCCTGAACAACTACCTGGAAGGGGTTGAGATGGCTGAACTAAAAGGAGAAAAGGAAATGTTGTCCATCCTGAATGAAAATATCGCAGCCTTGTACGAGTCCCAGGAAGATCACGAACAAGCCCTGATTTTCTACCAGAAAGCAAAAAAACTGAACGATGAGATAGGCAATGATATCAGTTCAGCAGAGACCATGAGTAACCTGGCCTCCCTCTATGCCGAAATGGGGAAACTCGATTATGCAATGTTCAATGTGAACAGAAGTATTTCCATTTTTGAAAAACACCGCGTAATGGACTGGCTGGCCTATGCGTACGAAACCAAGGGCAAGGTCTATCTCAAGCAAAATAAGTATCAGTGGGCTCTTTACTGGTACAAACAAGGCGAATTGATTCACCAGGAACTGGATGACGACAGGGGAAAGATCCACCTGTACAATGGTATAGCGGAAGCTTATCTTGGACAAGGAATTGACAGCCTGTCTCAGAAATACGCCATGGAGGCCTATGATATTTCCAATCAGATCAAATTTCCGGAAGGAATTAGGGACTGCGCCTATACGTTATACAAGATCAACAAGAAAAACGGGGATTTTGAAAAATCTCTGGCCTTTCACGAGATCTTCCAGGACATTACCGAGACCCTCCACCGAACGGAAAACAAAAAGAGCCTTACCCTGCTCAAGACCCGGGCCGAATACGATCAGCAAAAACAAGAGCTTATCGAAGCTAACCAAAAAGCCCTGGCCAAGCAACGCGGCCTCATCTATGCGGCCATCATTGTCCTGATCATCTTTGCCATCATTACCTTTTTTATAAAGAGGGCGGAAAAGATCCAAAAGAGGCTCAACGCCGAATTGCAGGCAAAGAAAGAGATCCTGGAAGAACACGAAGCGGCCCTGGTAGACAGCAACGATACAAAGACCAAGCTTTTCTCCATCATCGGTCACGATCTCAGAGGGCCTATCGGCTCTCTGCAGGGATTACTGCAGATGTTTAGTGACGGGGAAATGACCAAGGATGAATTTTTTCAGTTCATCCCCAAGCTAAAAAGCGATGTGGACCATATCTATTTTACCCTCAACAACCTGCTTTCCTGGGGTAACTCCCAGATGAACGGAGCAACGATCAAACCCAGTGTTTTTGCGCTTGAATCCCTGGTAGACGACAATATCAATTTGCTTTCGGAACTGGCGAAATCCAAATCCATAAAGATCGTCAGCGAGCTTTCAGGTAATACCCTGATCTGGTCCGACAGTAACCAGATAGACATCGTGATCAGGAACCTGATCAGCAATGCCCTTAAATTCACACCAGACAACGGAATGATCACGATCACGGCAAAGGAAAAGAACGATCTGTGGGAAGTATCCGTAAGGGATACGGGCGTTGGGATGGATAAGGTAACCATCGAAAAACTCTTTAAAAAGAACTCCAATATTACCACCTACGGAACCAACAATGAAAAAGGTACCGGACTGGGATTATCCCTTTGCAAGGAGATGGTGGAAAAGAATGGGGGCACCATCTGGGTAGAGAGCGTATTGAGAAAAGGAAGTACCTTCTTTTTCACCCTGCCCAAGGCCGAAGACAAATACAGCCAGGCCAGTTAAAAGATATCACTGAGACTTTTCACCCCGATAAACCGCTCCACGGTAAAACCTTCGGCGTATTCCACACCCACCATCCTGCCCAGGTCACGGGCCCTGTAGGTAACGCTATCGGTAAAGTTTTTGCTGCTGATAGGCGTATTGGGCTCCTTACTTTTGGGATCGTAGAACTGTGAGGAGTAAGCGCCGATCGCTTCCATCTTCTTTTCCATAAATCCCGTAATATCCACTACAAAGTCAGGCTTCAGGTTTTTCCATTGTATGTAATGGTAGACCTGTTTCGGACGCCAGGCCTCCTGCCACTCATCATCCCCTTCTGCCATGGTATCGATCTTGATCAGGCCACTTAGAAAGCAGGCATGACTTACCAGTTCACTTCCCCTGGCGTGGTCTATATGTCTGTCGTGTACTGCATTGCAAAGGACAATGTCCGGTCTATAGGTCCTTATTTTTTTTATAAGGGCGAGTTGGTGCTTTTGGTCATTTACAAAAAAACCATCCGCGAATTCCATATTTTCCCTGACACTAAGCCCCAGGATCTTCGCAGAAGCCTCTGCCTCCCTGTCCCTGATCTCCGCACTTCCCCTGGTTCCGAGCTCACCCCTCGTCAGGTCGATGATCCCTACCTTCTTCCCCAGGGATATCTCTTTGGCAATGGTTCCTCCTGCGCCCAGTTCCGCGTCATCGGGGTGGGCGCCAAATACAAGTATATCTAATTTCATAAAATCGTGATATTAATGGGAAGGTGCGGCTACACCCTTTTTCCTGACCGCCAAAATGGCTTGTTCTATATCTTCCTTAAGATCTTCAACCTCTTCGATGCCCACAGAGAAGCGTATAAGGCCATCTCTGATACCCTGTTTTTCACGTTCTTCAGCAGTGAGCAAAGCATGAGAGGTCTGAGTAGGAGAAAGTACGGTACTCTCCACTCCAGCAAGGCTCATGGAAGATTTAATGAGTTTCAGGGATTTCTGAAAAAGGGAGGCATCTATCTGTTCTCTTAATTCAAATGACATCATCCCCCCAAAGCCGTGCATTTGCCTTTTTGCGATCTCGTGGTCCGGGTGATCTTTAAGCCCCGGATAGTACACATGGCTGATATCGGGGTGCTGGCTAAGCCATTCTGCCAGTTTTCCGGCATTTTCATTTTGAGCTCTGACGCGGATCCCCATGGTCTTAATGCTCCGCTCCAGTAACCAGACCGTGTAGTCACTAAGACTTCCCCCAAGGTTCTTGGCCAGGTTGAAAATACGCTCCATATGCTCCGCTGAACATGCCACTGCGCCGGCTAGAATATCAGAATGGCCTCCCATATACTTGGTGGCACTGTGGATCACCACATCGATCCCAAAATCGATCGGATTCTGGTTCACCGGACTCGCAAAGGTATTGTCAATCATTGAGACGATACCGTGCTCCCTAGCGATTTCAGCAAACGCCTTGATGTCCGTGATGGTCAAAAGGGGGTTGGAAGGTGTCTCAATATAGACCACACGGGTCGTAGGCTTGATAGCATCCGCAAAGGCTGCAGGGTCAGACCCGTCGATAAAGGTGTATTCGATTCCAAATTTTTCGAACTGTTCGGTGATCAGGTGGTAGGTACCTCCGTAGAGCATTTGCTGAAGGACCACGTGATCTCCGGCCTGTAGGAAGGAAAGGAGGGCTGTACTGATGGCTGCCATCCCACTCCCGAAGATCATAGCCGCCTCTGCGTGTTCCAGGGCAGCTATCTTTTGGGATAATGCCACCTGGTTGGGGGTATTGAAATACCGGGGGTATCTTTTGATTTCGACATCCTCAAACGCATACGAAGTGCTCATAAACAAGGGAGAGACCGCTCCTTTGAACAACGTATCTTCGATCTCTCCCACATGGGTGCATATGGTGTTGAGACCCTTTTTCTGTGTCTTCATAAGGCCTTTTTTGGTGGTGTTAAAGGTACAAATTTAGCTCAAACCACGGTTTGCTTCCAGGATCCTTTTCTAAACCATACCACAGCCATGACCGAAAGCAGTACCTCGGCCAGGAGGATGGCCAGATACACCCCGAGAACCCCCCAGTCGAGATAGAGAGATACCAGATACGCGAACGGCAATTGCACCAGCCAGAACGCGATAAAGTTGATCTTAGTTGGGGTTCGGGTATCGCCGGCACCGTTAAATGCCTGGGTGACCACCATACCATATGCATAAAAAATGTAACCTGCGGCCACGACCTGAAGGCAGAGAGCGCCATTTTCCACTACGGGGGTCACATCCGAAAAAACAGCAATGATAGGTCTTGCCAGAACAAGGTATACCAGGGAGATAAGAAACATAAAGATGGCGTTGTATTTGCCTGTGATCCAAACCGACTTCTCCGCCCGGTCGGGTTTTTTAGCCCCGAGGTTCTGACCTACCAGGGTCGCGGCTGCATTACTCATGCCCCATGCTGGCATAAAGGTGAACATCATCACCCGGATGGCAATTGTATACCCCGCCAGAGCCTCACTCCCGAATTCGGACATGAGTCGCATCAGAAAGACCCAACTGGAGGTGCCGATCAGGAATTGAGCGATCCCACCAAGGGAAACTTTCACCAGGTTGAACATCACCTTGAGATTTAATACTAAATCGGAAAACGCAAGCCGGATCCTGCTGCCCCCTTTAAAGAGGATGTAAAGCTGGAAAAGGACCGCACTACCCCTCCCGATATTCGTCGCGATGGCAGCACCGGTGACCCCATAAGCCGGAACAGGCCCCAGGCCAAAAATAAAGATGGGGTCGAGGATGATATTCAACCCATTGGATACAATGAGGGTCCACATTGCTACGGAGGCATCCCCTGCACCCCTGAAGATCGCGTTGATGAGGAACAGGAGAACAATAGTGATATTTCCTCCCACCAGAAATTTAGTATATCCGTGACCCTCGGAAATAAGATCGGAAGAACCACCCATAAGGGAGAGAATTTCTTTTGAAAACCGCAACCCTACCAATCCAATGACCACAGAGATAAAGATTCCCAGGAAAATCGCCTGAACAGCCGCCCTTGCCGCGCCTTTCTCATCCTTCTCCCCTATCCTGCGGGCTACCACGGCCGTAGCAGCCATGCTCAATCCGATAGCCAGGGCATATACCAGAGTGATCACCGACTCCGTAAGCCCTATGGTTGCCACGGCATTCACACTTACTCTGGAAACATAGGCTATATCGACAATAGCGAATATGGACTCCATCATCATCTCGAGGATCATGGGCACCGAAAGCATAAAGATAGCCTTGCGGATGCTCCCGCTGGTAAAATCGGTCTGTTTGCCTTTTACCGCATCCATGAAGCTCGAAAACAATTTCGACATGGGATTAACGGATGCTTTCTGTTCCATCGCACATAGTATCTAAACCAAATAGGACAGCATAGCCGCCATACCCATGGGCATGGTAGCCATTATTAAGGTGGGTATTGAAGCCGTAAAGTTGCAAAAAATCGCGTTACGATGAGAGAACAGCCGTTAATCTGTGTAATTCACGCGGTACCTCCAGTAGCTAACGGCCCCGAGCAGCATAACCCCAATTACCGTGTACCATATAAATGAAGGGGTAATGACCTGTGCCCCACTCGCATAACTATGCAGGCCGACCAGGTAAAAATTGACCCCAAAATAGGTCATCATAATTGAGGAAAAAGCGATGATACTGAGAAAATTGAACGTCCACCTGCCTCTGAGTCCGGGAACAAGCCTGGTATGGATTACAAACGCATAAATGAATATGGAGATCAGGGCCCACGTTTCTTTGGGATCCCAGCCCCAGTATCGACCCCAGCTTTCGTTAGCCCATTGCCCACCGAGGAAATTTCCTATGGTCAGCATGATCACCCCAACCGTAAGGGCCAGTTCATTGATGATCGTCAGTTCCTTGAGGTTGAGATCCATCTTAGCCTTATTACTCTTGTTGGTAAGGATGATAAGCAGGAGGGAGACCACTCCGAGGATCATTCCTACGGTAAGGGGTCCGTAGCTCCCGACGATCACCGCCACATGGATCATCAGCCAGTAACTGTCGAGCACCGGGACGAGGTTGGCGATGGACGGATCCACCCAGCTCTGGTGTGCGATCCAGAGCAGCATGGAGGTTACAAAGGTGGAGGCCGCTATGGTCATATCGCTCTTCCTGCCCAGGGAGATACCCATGGCCAGGGTAGCCCAGGAAACGTACAGTATACTCTCGTAGGCATCGCTCCAGGGAGCATGGCCAGAAATATACCACCTCATTATGAGTCCGGCTGTATGCCAAATAAAGAACAGGTAGATCACCCCTTTGAAGAAATACGTGGCGATCTTCCAGATCTCCCTCTCCTTAAAGATCCTTAAGACGAGTACCAGGAACATGAGGATCCCGACCAGGGCGTAGTATTTGTAAAGCCTGTTGAAGATGTCGAGCTTGTTGTAGATGGTCTCCGCCTCAATTCTGTTTTCTGACGGCAGTACTTCTGAGCCGTGATTCTTCTGATTTTGTGAGAAAGCCTTGAGTATCTTATCTGCTTCGGTGTAATCCCCGGTAACCTTTGCCTCCCTGAGAGACATCAGATAATAGGGTACTACATTGCGAATGAAATTGGCATAGAGGGAATCGCTAACCTGGAATCTGCCGCTGCGGAATTCCGTGGCGGAGATCCATTTGTTGTTCTCATCGTCCAGAAGGGGAAAGATTTTCAGGATCTCCCCGCTAAGAGTTCTGTCTAGCAAACTCAGCCTGAAATAAGCATCCTTGAAATCCTGTTGAAACTTATTGGGTGTGTTTGTGGCAAAAGCCTCCTGTAGATAAGGTCCCAATTTGTTCCTGCCCTGGGCATCGAAAAAATCCGTTGCCTTAATGTACCTCTGCCCTTGCGGAACCCCGATGATCTTGCGGATACTGTCATTCTGCGCTTTCTTGTCGAGCGCGATAAAATCCGTATTGTACCACAGGGCCGGATTGAGCATCATGGAGAGGAAAACCTGATCTGCGTTGAGGTCCTTATAGGCATCCTTGAGGCTCAATTTCCTGAGTAGTTCCGATGCAAAGGTATTGATAGGCTTCATTCGGCCTCCTTCATCCTGCACAATGAGCTTACCGAACCTGGCTGCGTGTTCGTCCGGGATGGTGGATGCCCGTAACATAGAATCGAGATCGGTCTCGCTAGGGCCGGAAGTATGGACGTGATCCGCAGTTTGTGGCGCTACCTGTGCATTCATTGGCAGTAGCATCCCTATCAACAAAACGGCCGTGAGGGTCGCTTTTTTCTTTTTCAGTTTTTCCAGGGAGTTTGCGAGGTCCTTAAACCGCGTTTTTCCGAAGAACATGATCCCCAATAAACCGAGATAGAGCATGAAATATCCCGTATAGGTGATCCATGTTCCGGGTCGGTCGTGGTTTACCGAAAGGACGGTCCCTTTTTCATCGGGATCGAAGCTCGCCTGGAAGAATCGATACCCTTTGTGGTCCAGGACATGGTTCATGTAGATGTCATAGTCGAAAGGGCGCTCATCCTCCACAGTGATCTTACTCATAAAGGAGGCATAGGCTTTTTCGGTACCCGGATATTTCTCAGCGATAAAATCGTTGAGTTTGATGCTAAAAGGCAATTCGTATATCTTGGAACCATATCCCAGGGTAAAATCCAGTCCGCCTAAGGTAAATTTGTCCATGTAGCTGCTACTGCCCTTACCCCCCAACACCTCTTTTCTCACGGTCTCTCCCCCGGTGGTGATATCCAGGATCAATGCGTCCTGAGTGTTCGGGGTCTGTTCTTCTTCAGGTACCTGCACTACGCCGTATGATCCTTTGATCACGGGTTCCGGAAAGACGAACTGCATGTTCCCGAGCGAATACAGGGAACGCAGTTGCAGGGTTTGCAGACTGTCTTTCAGGAGGTCTCCCTGAAACTGGTCTGCCATCCGCATAAAACTGCCTTCAAATGGGGATTTGATCTGATAAGAAGTACCGTCCCAGTAAATATTGATGGCTCCTTCGGTTTCCTTGTTCAAGGCGAAAAGCACGTTGTGAACATTGGCCACTTCCCCTTCCGAAAGGAAGTGTTCATGTCGGTTTCCGTCTCCCGACTCAACGATCTTCAGAAAGTTGGTTCCGTTCTCGTCAGGGACCAGACTTCTTTTAGCCCCTTTGATAAAACCGGCAAAGGAGATCTCGAAATCCTGACCGTTGAAATCATCTCTCCAGGGAAGGGATGATTGAATTCCTTCCGGGGTGACTATAAGATCGTCCTGCAAAGGTTTTCGCTTGAGTTCCCCCTCCATTTCCCCGTCCACGAGGACGGTCAGATAGGTCTTGTCCGAATAGAAAATGTTTTCGGTATTCCCTTCACGTATGGGCATCATCCCCTCATAGCCGATGTAGCGCGTAACCCCCGCTCCCACGATGATCAGGATCCAGGAAATATGTAATAGGAGAACTGGCCATTTATTCCACTGCAGGAGGCGGTACCTGAACATATTGCCGATGAAGTTGATCACGAAAAAGATCATGATGATCTCGAACCACTTTGCGTTGTAGATGTAGATCTTTGCAGTTTCAGTGCTGTACATGCTCTCCATAAAGGTGCCTATGGCCATAGCTGCAGCGAACAACAGGAAAAGAACCGCCATCAGACGAGTGGAAAAAAGGATCTTCTTCAGGGTCTTAATCATAAAACCAATTCACTTTAGTGATATTCAGGCGCAAAAATACAGCCTTTTTACCTTTTAGCCTGCCGGTTGGCAGTATAAAAAGTTAAACATTTTTGTTAATTCTTTTCAAAGCAACTCCCTCCCAAAAATTGTACTTTTGGGCATGCTCAAGGTAACCCTTATCGGAACCGGGAACATATCTAAGTTCCTATTCAAAGTCCTGTCCGATCATCCCGAAGTGGCCATAGTGCAGGTTCTGGGAAGAAGTGATAAGGCTCTGGAACACTTCAGGGATCGTACAGCCGTAAGCATTGATCTCCGGGAGATCAAAAAGGCAGATGTGTACATCCTCGCCATCAGTGATGAGGCCATTGGGGAGGTGGCCCACAGTCTGGAGATAGGAAGTGGACTGCTGGTACATACAGCCGGAAGCATCCCCATGGAGGTACTCCCGGCCAGGGTGAGGCGTGGAGTACTCTACCCTCTTCAGACGCTGAGCGGGATCCTGCCCGAAAAAATGATGGATATCCCCATCTGTATTGAAGCTTCAGAGGAAGAGGACTACCTCATTCTGGAAAAACTGGCACATTTCATTTCTCCACGTGTAGAACACATCAACTCGGACCAAAGGAAACACCTCCACCTCGCAGCGGTATTCGCAAATAATTTCAGCAATCATTTGTTCTTTCTCTCTTCGGAGATCTGTGAGGATCACGGGGTGGATTTCGATCTGATCCGGCCGCTTATACGCGAAAGCTATACCAAGGTCTTGTCCCAGTCGCCATATGACGCTCAGACCGGACCAGCCCGCAGAGGGGACAACAAGACCATGGATGCTCATCTCGAAATGCTCAGGTCGCCCCGCCTGAAGGAGATCTACGAACTACTCAGCAAATCAATCCAAAATACCTATGGAAAAGAGTTATAAGACCCAACTCAAAAACATAACCACTTTTATCTTTGATGTAGACGGTGTTCTTACGGACGGCCTGGTACTGGTAACCTCCGAAGGTGAACTTCTTCGCAAAATGAACGTACAGGACGGTTATTCCATTAAGACCGCCATCCAAAAAGGGTATCGGATCTGTATTATTTCCGGAGGGACCAACGAGGGGGTCACCAAAAGGTTGAAAGGGCTCGGAGTGGAAGACGTTTACCTTGGGACACACAACAAAGCAGAGATCCTGGCCAGGTATATGGATCAGCATACCATAGATCCGGAGGAGGTCCTTTACATGGGGGATGATATACCGGATATCCCCGCCATGCAAAAGGCAGGGTTGCCATGTGCCCCTCAGAACGCTACCCCGGAGGTCAAGGCCATCAGCAAATATATCTCCCACAAAAAAGGCGGAGAGGGTTGTGTGAGGGATGTGATCGAACAGGTATTGAAAGTGAGGGGAGATTGGTTCCAAAATTTCAGTGCTGCCAATGATTGAGGATCCACTCAGCGTAAGACTAAGGAGTTACAGGATCCTGCTCGCCTCAGGTTCCCCCAGAAGGCAGGAATACCTCAAAGAAATGGGCATTTCCTTCGAAGTGGTTCGCAATCCCGTAGACGAACAGTATCCTTCCCATCTCTGGGGTGCGGAGATCTCTGACTATCTGTCCGTGCTAAAAGCAGATTCCTTAAAAGCAGATCTCAGGGAGAAAGATATACTTATCACTGCAGACACCGTGGTCTGGCATAATAATACCTCCCTGGCAAAACCATCGGACCTGAAGGAGACGATTGAGATGTTGGAAAGACTCTCAGGCGACTGGCATGAGGTGATCACCTCGGTGTGCTTTACGACTAAGGAGGACCAGCGAGTGGTGAACAGCACCACCGAGGTCAGGTTCCGAGAGTTGACGCAGCATGAGATCCGTTTTTACGCAGAGCGATTCCGACCCATGGATAAGGCCGGGGCCTATGGGATCCAGGAGTGGCTGGGGATGGTGGCGATTGAGGAAATCAGGGGATCCTATTCCAATGTGGTTGGATTGCCCACGCATTTAGTTTACAAAACGTTAATGGCCATGGCGAGGTGAACTGTGTTGGGTACTTTCGCAAAAAAGCGTTTATGTTTCTTATTTCTAATAGAATTTCAATCCTTTTTCTTTTGTTTATCGCCCTTTTTTCCTCTTGCCGGAAGGTGGAGAAGAAAATGGCACAACAAGAAGACGAGGTACAACAAGAACAGATCAAACCCAAACCCCTCACCCAGCCTTTTAAGGACTACTGGTATGCTGGCGAAGCCGAAATAACCTCCTACGAACTCCAGCAGGCCCGCTACGGCGAATTGCGCCCGGGCAAAGCCGTACTGATCTATGTGACGGAGCCTTTTGTACCAGGGAAACAGGTAAAGGCAGATGCGAGTTCCCCCTCCAACATATCCGTCCTGAAACTCAATGCTACCAAGAACTTCCTTACCGGTATCTACCCCTATTCCGTGATGAGCAGCACATTTTATCCCGTAACAGACAACCAGCATGCCCTCAAAGTGACCTCCTCCATTCAGGAGTGGTGCGGACATGTATTTGCCCAACTCAACAACAGGGACCAATTTGAGGTCAGTACCTACTCGTATTTCGAATCGGAGGGAGACCAGCAGATCAGCCTGGATAAAGTACCTCTTGAAAACGAGATATGGACAAGAATCAGGATCCGCCCGGAGGACCTCCCGGTCGGTACTGTTTCCATGATCCCATCCTTTGACTACCTGAGACTGGTGCACAAACCTGTACAGGCCTATAAAACAGACGCACAACTCGTTCGGGAAGACGGATTTTTCACGTATACCCTGAACTATCCCGAGCTTGAACGCAAACTGATCATCCGATTCGATGAGGAATTCCCCTATACCATAGATAGCTGGGAGGAAACCTATCCCAGCGGATTTGGGTCGAATTCCAAAGTTCTCACCACAAAAGCAAGGAAAATTAGTTCCCTTAAGACACCTTACTGGCGCCAAAATGGAACTGAGGATGTATCTTTGCGGGATACATTGGGACTTTAATTTATATGGAAGACTTTATTTTAGGGCATTACAGCGAATTGCTGAGTTCAGGGATCATCCTGGTCGTGGTGGTCATTCTCCGCTTCCTGACACACAAGACCGTTCGGAAGGTAGGCAGTATCAGCGAGTTGAATCAGGCGCGCACCAGGCTGGTCAGCAAGTATATTTCCTTTGGTTTCACGGTACTTGCCGTGGTGGCCCTGATACTGATCTGGGGAGTTAACATCAAAGAACTCGGGCTGATCCTCTCCTCCGTATTTGCGGTGATCGGAGTGGCGCTCTTCGCCCAGTGGTCTATTTTGAGCAACGTCACTGCGGGGATCATTCTGTTCTTCTCCTTTCCCTTTAAAATTGGCGATCGGATCCAGATCATGGACAAGGATCTCGAAACTTCCGGCACCTATCTGATAGAGGATATCAGGGCCTATCACATCCACCTCAGAAAGGACAACGGCCAACTGGTCACCTATCCGAACAACCTGATGCTTCAGAAAGCCGTATGCGTGGTCTCTGATGAAATCATTGAAAATGAAGGCAGTGACGCCATCTGAGCTG
Source organism: Muriicola jejuensis (assembly GCF_010671595.1). Taxonomy (GTDB): domain Bacteria; phylum Bacteroidota; class Bacteroidia; order Flavobacteriales; family Flavobacteriaceae; genus Muriicola; species Muriicola jejuensis. The sequence continues at coordinate 281,699 of NZ_JAABOP010000004.1, forward strand.
TTAAAGAAGTCGTAAAAACAGGCCAAAGCTTTATGATCTTTCTATCTTTGAGGACCGAATAAAAATCCGTTTTATGGGTATGAGATTTCGGACCTTTATCTGTCTGTTTCTATTTTTTCAATCGAACTTTGGGCAGAGTCCGGCCAAACTTTCTTCAACCGAGATTTATCACAGCCTCGAAAAACTCAATTTTTTAGGCTCGGCCATGTATATTGCGGCTCATCCTGACGATGAGAATACCCGCCTGATCTCTTACCTCTCCAACGAGGTACATGCCAGGACGGGGTATCTGTCCATCACCAGGGGAGACGGCGGACAAAACCTCATCGGTCCGGAACTCAGGGAACTTCTGGGGGTACTGAGGACCCAGGAATTGCTCGCGGCCAGACGCGTCGATGGGGGAATACAATTCTTTACCAGGGCCAATGATTTTGGCTACTCCAAGCATCCCGATGAGACGCTTAAAATATGGGACGAGGAAGCTGTCCTGGGAGATGTCGTGCATATAATCCGTGAATTCAGACCCGATGTGATCATAAATCGCTTTGATCACAGAACCCCGGGATCTACCCATGGCCACCATACCTCTTCGGCCATATTAAGTATGGAGGCATTCGACCTGGTCTCAGATCCCAAGGCCTACCCGGAACAACTTTCAAAACTGGAGCCATGGTCTCCCAAAAGGCTCTTCTTTAATACTTCCTGGTGGTTCTATGGGAGTCAGGAAAACTTTGAAAAAGCTGATAAGTCGAGATTGATAGAACTGAATACGGGGGTCTTTTATCCCATGCTGGGTCTGTCTAACAACGAGATCGCATCCATCGCGAGCAGTCAGCACAGATGCCAGGGATTTGGAAGGCCCACCACAAGGGGAAGCGAAGAGGAATATATAGAATTGCTAAAGGGCGAGATGCCCAGTGATAATCCTACCGACCTTTTTGAGGGGATTGACACCTCCTGGTCCCGAATCGAGGGAGGCAAAGCCATAGGCGAGATCCTTTACGAAGTGGAAGAGAACTTCGATTTCAAGAATCCCTCCATCCACCTCAATGCCTTGCTAAAAGCCTATCGACTACTCGAAAATATCAAGGACGAGCACTGGAAAAAGATAAAACTGGCCGAATTAAAAGAACTCATCACCCAGGTGACGGGGTTGTATTTGGAAGCCTCTTCGGATGCGCCATATTCAAACCCTGAAAGCAGGGTCCGGGTGGAAGTTGAGGCCATCAACAGAAGCGATGCATCGGTCGTATTAAATAAAGTGAGCATTGGCCAACTCGCAACGACCCAACCCGGTTCAGTTCTGAAGAATAACGAAAAGGAAAATCACACCCTGACCTTCGAAGTTCCCTCTTCCACTTCGTTTACAAGCCCTTACTGGCTGAGTGAAAAAGGGAGCCTGGGTATGTACAGGGTAGACGACTTCGAACTGATAGGTCGTCCTGAGACCCCTCCGGCCTTCATTGCCGATTTCGACCTTGAGATCAACGGAACGTCCCTCAGGATCTCAAGACCCGTCATTTACAGGTATTCACGTCCGGATAAGGGGGAGCTTTACAGTCCTTTTAACATCCTCCCACCGGCATCCCTTTCGATACGCGACAAGGTGCTGATCTTTGACCAGGCTTCTCCGAGACAGATCGATGTGGTGGTCAGCGCCCTCAAAGACGATCTGGAAGGAAGCCTGGGCTTGCAAGTACCCTCGGGATGGCATGTAGACAGGATGCAATATCCCGTGAGCATGAAGAAAAAAGGGGAAGAAAAGGTTTTCTCATTCATGGTAACACCCCCTGAGAAGGAAAGCGAAGGCATCATTACCCCTGTAATGACTGTTGATGGCGTTAAACTGATGAAAGAACTGGTTACGATCGCCTATGACCATATCCCCACTCAGGAGGTATTGCTCCCAGCGGAAACCAAGGTCGTTAGGCTCGACATAAAAAAAGCGGGGCAGAACATAGGTTATATAATGGGTGCAGGAGATGAAATCCCGAGCAGCCTGGAACAAATAGGCTACACCGTACATGAGCTAAAGCCTGAGGAAATACAGATGGGTACCCTGGGTAATTACGACGCCATCGTAGTCGGTATCAGGGCCTACAATGTGGTGGATGAGATGCGATTCAAACAGGATGCACTGCTCGATTACGTCCATAAAGGTGGCAACCTGATCGTACAGTACAACACCTCTGGCAGAAGTGGCCTCGATTTCGAAAACCTGGCACCCTATTCCTTACACATATCGAGAGACCGCGTCACCGAAGAAGACTCTCCGGTGGAGATCCTGCACCCCGAACATCCCCTTATGAGCTTTCCCAACAAGGTAAGCAAGGCCGATTTTGAAGGGTGGGTACAGGAACGCGGACTTTACTTTCCGGATGAGTGGGACCAAGCATTTATACCTGTACTGTCCATGGCCGACCAGGGAGAAACTCCAAAAGAAGGCAGCCTTTTGATTGCCTCCTACGGAAAAGGAACGTACATTTATACCGGACTCAGTTTCTTCAGGGAGCTACCGGCAGGAGTGCCGGGTGCCTTCAAGCTGTTTGCGAACATGCTTTCCCAGAACAAGGCGAAACTCCCACAGGAAAATCCGGTAAAGGGCAAATAATGGAAGAAGTAAGTAAATGGAAACGGGAATACTCCCTGGTGATCATCCTGAATATCATCTACGTCCTTGTTTTTTATTACATCATGATCTCAAACGCCTAAAATGGGGAATTTAGACTGGTTTGTGCTTTCGGGTACCCTGTTGTTCATCGTGGTTTACGGGGTGTGGAAAACCCGGGGAAGCAAGAACGTCAGCGACTATGTCCTCGCGGGAAATCAGGCGCGTTGGTGGACCATCGGGCTTTCCGTGATGGCCACCCAGGCTAGTGCGATCACCTTCCTCTCCACCCCCGGGCAGGCCTTTCACGACGGGATGGGCTTTGTGCAATTCTATTTTGGACTACCCCTGGCCATGATCGTGATCTGCATGGTCTTTGTCCCTATGTACCACAGGCTTAAGGTGTATACCGCCTATGAATTCCTGGAAAAGCGATTCGATCTGAAAACCAGGTCCCTGGCAGCCATCCTTTTTCTCATCCAAAGGGGGCTCGCGGCCGGGATAACCATCTATGCCCCTTCCATCATCCTTTCTGCCGTTCTGGGTTGGGACCTTCTGACCCTGAATATCATCATCGGAATCCTGGTGATCATTTACACGGTCTCAGGGGGAACCAAAGCGGTGAGCGTCACCCAGAAACAACAGATGATCATCATCATGACCGGGATGTTTGTCGCCTTCTTCTTTATCCTGGGCGCCCTACCCCCGGAGCTGTCATTCGGCAATGCCTTAAAAGTGGCAGGGGCCAGCGAAAAACTCAACATCCTCGATTTTGACCTGAATACCTCCAGCCGGTATACTTTCTGGAGCGGAATCACTGGTGGATTCTTCCTGGCACTCGCCTATTTCGGGACAGACCAAAGTCAGGTGCAGCGCTACCTGTCCGGAAAATCAGTAAGGGAGAGTCAGCTGGGCCTGGTATTCAACGGCTTGCTGAAGATCCCGATGCAGTTCTTTATCCTACTTGTGGGCGTAATGGTATTCGTCTTCTATCAGTACAACCACTCTCCTCTGAATTTTAATCCCGCAGCCCGTATCGCCGTAGAAAATTCGGAATACGCGGATGACTATCGGGAACTGGAAGAAAGGCATCGCGAGATAGAGACCGAAAAGATCATGGCCCAGGACGAATTCTATGCGGCCTTAAAATTAAAGGAATACGCGGCTACCGTAGAAGCTAAGCAGCATATCCTCGCTGTGAATCAGAAGGAGAAGGTGAACCGGGAAAAGGCCAAACTCCTTATTACCCAGGCAGACAACCTGGTGGAGACCAATGACAAGGATTACGTCTTTATCCACTTTATTCTCAACAATTTACCGAGAGGATTGGTCGGGTTGCTCCTGGCCGTGATCCTGTCTGCCGCCATGTCGTCCACGGCCTCAGAGTTGAATGCCCTGGGTACCATTACGGCATTAGACCTCTACAAACGTAACAGAAAGGAAGAAATGACCCCGAAACATTACGTACGGGCCTCTAAAGGGTTTACCCTGGTATGGGGGATCATTGCCATTGTGATTGCAGGGGTGGCCGACCTGTTCGACAACCTCATCCAACTGGTCAATATCATAGGCTCCATCTTCTACGGGAATGTTCTGGGCATCTTTCTGCTGGCCTTCTTCCTGAAGTTCGTCAAGGGGAATGCAGTCTTTGTTGCAGCTATCATCACCCAGGCCGTTGTGATCTTCGGCTTTATGGGCGACTGGATGTCTTATCTCTGGCTGAATGCCTTCGGATGTACCCTGGTCATAGTCCTCGCAATGATCCTTGAAGGCTTTGACAGAATACTGAAAAACCCTGCCGTAGAGATATAAAAAACCCCTGCAAAAGCAAGGGTTCATATCGAGTTCCGAAAATCATTTTACATGCCACCCCATTCCTTCAGGGAATCCTCATTCATCTTAACGTAATCGGCATTGTTAGCGGCTTTCGCAGCAGCCAGAGATTTTTTAGCGGCTTCTATCGCACCTTTCTTATCACCCATTTTTGCATAGATAAGGGATTGTGCCCGCATCATCCAGAAGGCATTGGGGTTCATAGATACCGCCTTGTCTATCCACTGCTTGGCCTTTCCTAGGTCTTCACCTTCCTGGAAGTAAAAAGTGGCCGCGGCGAAGTAGTCGTTTGCAGAAGGACCGTTCATGACCGTCTCAATGCTTTTCATGGTCATCTCTTTGGCCGGTACCATAAAGGGTACGCCAACATAGGTGTTCTCCCAGAGTATACCGAGGGTAGCCCCGTTGTTGTGGAGATCATCGATTGTGATGGTAAAGGTTTCCACAGGAGTATCCATTTTCATGACCTCTGCGGTATAGGTGGCCGCTACCTTCCCTTCGTCCCATTCCTGAGGCGTGCCCCAGTTATTGGTATCAGTGTAGAAGTAAACGTCCCAATTCGAGGCTCCGGGTTTGGTAAAAATAGCATAAGTACCCGCCTTTAAGGTCTTACCCCCTATCATGGCATCTGTGCTGAAGGTAATCATGGTGTTCTGGTTGGCACCGGTTCTCCACATTTTGTCAAATGGGACGAGGTTGCCCATAACGGTCCTTCCTTTCATGGAAGGCCTGGAATACTCCACGGTAACGTCGGTCAGGCCCACCTTTTGCATTAGTTTAGAGGAAGGGCTGGGCTGGGGAGACTGAATCTGGGCCATCATCGGGGCAGCTAACAGTAACGCCAGGACATAAACAATACTTTTTTTCATTTTTTGTCGGATTTAAGGTTCTTTCAAATTTAGGGATATTTGATCGAATTCCTTTCAGCCTTGAGGTGCTTTGTGAGAAGGATTTTAAACTTGGTAGCCCGCCAATGGGTCGGTCACTTCTCAACTTTACTATTTGTTTAACAATTGAAATTTTTTCTTAAACAAGTTTGAATTTATCTTTGTTAAAACCGATTTGATGAGCATGTATCGCCTTACGGCCAGCCAGTCCTTCCCTATCTCCCGGGAGACTGCTTGGGAATTTTTGTCTGACCCGGCCAACCTCAAGGTCATAACCCAACCATCTATGGGATTTGAGATCCTTTGTGGAGCGGAACGCAAGATCTACCCCGGGCAGATCATACAGTACAAGGTAAATCCATTTCCGGGATACAGTACGAAATGGGTCACCGAGATCACCCATGTCAAGGACGGAGTTTATTTTGTGGATGAACAGCGTTTCGGGCCTTACGCCCTCTGGCACCACAAGCACTTTATACACGACATAGAGGGAGGAGTGGAGATGGAAGATATCATCGATTACAAGCTTCCCCTGGGCATCCTCGGCGATCTCGCACATCCGTTGGTGGTCAAAAAGCAGCTGGTTTCCATTTTCCAATTCAGGGAAGAACAACTGAATAAGAGATTCGGAACCTTAGAAAATACATCTAAACCATTAAACATCATTAAAATATAAGTATGACAAAAAATATTCTCCTCATCGGGGGCTCCCATGGAATTGGCCTGGAGCTAGTCCGACTCTTGCACGAAACCCATAATGTTTTCGTAGCATCCAGGACCGCAGAGGACCTTTCCTCTCTCAGTGTCACCCATATCCCCTTCGATGTGACCAAAGACGACTTAGACCTTTCCAAATTGCCCGAATCACTGCACGGCTTCGTATTTTGTCCGGGCAGTATCAATCTCAAACCCATGAAAATGATGGGACTCGATGCTTTCCGGGAAGATATGGAGATCAATTTCTTCAGCCTGGTGAAGGTGACCAAAGAGGTCATGCCGAGAATGGCAGAAAGCTCTTCTGTTGTTTTCTTCAGCACGGTGGCTGTAGGGGTGGGCATGCCTTTTCACACCAGCGTAGCAGCGGCAAAAGGAGCGATCGAAGGCTTTGCCAAAGCCCTGGCCGCCGAGTATACCCCCAAGGTCAGGGTGAATGTGATCGCCCCATCCCTCGTAGACACCCCTCTGGCCTCCAGGTTGCTGAACAACGACCGTAAAAAGGAGATGATGGCAGAACGACATCCCCTGAAAAGGGTAGGAACTGCCGCCGATATAGCCCATATGGCCGCCTTCCTCCTCAAGGAAGAAAGCGGATGGATGACCGGCCAGATCCTCGGGGTGGACGGAGGCATGTCAACCCTGAATATCTCGTAGATGAAACAGGTATCGGTTTTCTGGTTCAGAAGGGATTTAAGGCTCGAAGACAATACCGGTCTGATCCGGGCACTTAAGGGAGACTATCCTGTCTTGCCCGTATTTATCTTTGACCCCGAAATCCTGGGCGAATTACCGGAAGATGATGCCCGACTAAGCTTTATTCACGCAAGGCTCCAAACCCTGAGGAAGAGGCTAATGAAAGATCATGGTTCCTCCATTGCCTTTTTTCACCAAAAACCCCTGGATACCTTTAATGAACTCATAAAAAAGTATGACCTCAAGGCCGTGTACACGAACAGGGACTACGAGCCTTATGCTACCCAAAGAGATCAGGAAATTGTGGACTTCCTGAGTTCAAATGACATTGCCTTCCACACCTTCAAAGATCAGGTCATCTTTGAAAAGGACGAGGTGGTGAAGGACGACGGGGATCCCTATGTGGTCTATACCCCTTACATGAAAAAATGGAAAGAGCATTTTGACCAGACCAAGCCCTTTTCAGATTGGGATAAAGAGCTAAAGGACACTAACTTCCTGAAGGATACAGACCTGCCCGATCTCTCTCTGGAAGACATGGGGTTCAAAGAGTCGGATATCAAAGTACCCGACTGGGATGTGTCTCCCTCCTTGATAAAGGATTACGAAAAGACGCGTAATTATCCATCCAAAGAGGGTACCTCCAGGCTCGGTCCCCATTTGCGATTCGGAACGGTCTCTATCCGCGAAATGGTTCAGAAGGCGATGTCCGAAAAGAATGACATCTTCCTAAATGAATTGATATGGAGAGAATTCTTTATGCAGATCCTCTGGCATTTTCCCCGTACCACCAAGGAAGCATTCAAGAAGAAGTACGACCGCATCCCCTGGCGAAACGATAAGGAGGAATTCGAGAAATGGAAGACCGGACAGACCGGTTATGCCCTCGTGGATGCGGGAATGCGACAGCTCAATGCAACGGGATACATGCACAACAGGGTGCGTATGCTCGTGGCCAGTTTTCTGTGTAAACACTTGCTGATCGACTGGAGATGGGGTGAGGCCTATTTTGCCGAAAAGCTGCTGGATTACGAACTGAGCAGTAATGTGGGTAACTGGCAATGGGCAGCCGGTAGCGGGGTAGATGCAGCACCTTATTTCCGGATCTTTAACCCCATGACCCAGATCGACAAATTCGACAAGGACAGGAAATATATCAATGAGTGGGTACCGGAAGCAGGCTCGGATGACTATGTCCCGAAGATGGTCGACCACAAGAAAGCCAGGGAGCGATGCCTGGATACCTATAAGTCGGCCCTTGACTGAGACAACTGGAGCCACTTCATATCGAGATGTTCGAAGGTTTTGTTATATTTAGTGTTTAACCATCAGATTCTATCGACCATGAAGCACCTCTCTTACTTCCTTTTTTTATTGGTGATGGTTCCCATGCACGCTCAAAAGGTAAGCGGGAACAAAAAAGCCATTCTTTCCTCTATTGAAAAACATCAGTCCAGGCTGGTACAGATAAGCGATTCCATATGGGCCCTGGCTGAAACTGCCTTTGAGGAAACGGGATCCTCCAGGATCCTGGCGGATTACGCTGAAGCAAACGGCTTTGCCGTGGAAAGGGGCGTGGCTGGATTGCCCACCGCTTTTGTAGCGACCTATGGATCTGGAAGGCCCGTCATCAGTGTATTGGGTGAATTTGATGCCCTCCCGGGAATTTCTCAGAAGGCACAGCCGACAAAATCGCCTCTTAACGATGGTGCAGCCGGTCACGGATGCGGGCACAACCTCTTTGGTACCGCAAGCCTGGGTGCGGCTATAGCAGTGAAAGAACTGATAGAAACAGGGAAGATCAAAGGAACCGTTAAATTCTTCGGGACTCCCGCTGAGGAAAAATTCTTTGGTAAGATCTGGATGGTTAAGGCAGGGCTTTGGGACGATGTGGATGTGAATCTGAGCTGGCACCCCAGTGCAGATACGGAAGCCGATGTACAAAGCACCCTGGCCCTGGTCGATTTCAAAGTGGAATTCTTCGGGCAGGCGGCCCACGCCTCAGCCGATCCATGGAATGGAAGAAGTGCCTCGGATGCACTAGAATTGTACACTACGGGGATCAACTACTACAGGGAGCACATCAAACCCACCGTACGCATCCACTACCATATACAGGATGGCGGACAGGTGGTGAATGTGGTACCGGATTATGCCCGCTTATGGGTTCGTGTACGGGACACTAAACGCAGTGGTATGATGCCGGTTTACGAGCGGGTAAAAACTATGGCGGAGGGGGCTGCGATCATGGCGAATGTGGATTACAAAATATCCCTGATCTCAGGGATCTATGAAGTCCTCGTGAACCGTGCAGGCGGGGAGGTCATGCAGAAAAACCTGGAACTCCTGGGGCCCATCACCTATACAGAGGAAGAAATGGCCTTTGGGAAGCAAATCCAGGCGGAAACCGGAAAACCCCAGGTAGGGATGGTCAGCGACATCCCCCCTCTGAAGGAGACTAAGGAGAATCCCGGTGGAGGCTCCACGGATGTGGGAGATGTGAGCTGGAATGTGCCGAATATCAACCTCGGAGTTACCGTCGCCCCCAAGGATACCCCCTGGCATTCCTGGGCCGTAGTGGCCTGTGGCGGGATGAGCATAGGCCACAAAGGGATGCTGCAGGCTGCCAAAGCACTGGGAATGACCATGACGGATCTGTTCGAGAATCCCAAACTGGTGGAGAAGATCCAGGCAGAGTACAAAGAGCGAAAAGGAAACGAAGTATATGAACCCATGATCCCGGAGGGCCCACCGCCCATAGGGACTAATTGACACATTATGTTTGGACTATTTAAGAAGAAAAGTCCGGTTGAAAAGCTGGAAGCGCAATACAAAAAAGTGATGAAGGAGGCCTTTGAGTTATCGAAGGTCAATCGCAGTGCCGGAGATGACAAATACGCGGAGGCGGAAGAGATTCAGAAAAAAATCGAAGCCCTCCGATAAACGCACGGAAATGGGAGAAAAGGAGATCGTCAAAGAATATGAAAGGCCTGGATTGGCCGTGATCTGGAAACCGAGGAAATGTATTCATTCAGGGGTTTGTGTAAAGACCCTTCCTTCGGTCTATAAACCCGAGGAGAAGCCCTGGGTAAATCCTGAAAACGCCTCCGTGGAGGCCCTGGTCAAACAGATCGACCGCTGTCCGTCCGGAGCATTGAGCTACCGATTAACAAAAGAGAATAAGGAACTGGAAAACAAAAAAGATACTATGAGTCAGAAAGTAGAAGTCACACCCAACGGGCCTTTGATGGTCCACGGAGAAATCGAGATCAAAATGGTGGACGGATCCACCGAAACCAAAAAGCGTGCTACGGCCTTCTGCCGGTGCGGAGCCTCGGACAATAAACCTTTTTGTGACGGAAGTCACAGGAATGCCGATTTCAAGGACGCCTGATCTTCAGGCTCTTTTTGTATCTTAGGGGGTAACATCCATAGAAGGGATCATGAAAACCATTTGGATCTTAACCTGTCTGCTCACCCCCTTAATATGGGTAATACCCCAGGAAAATACGGTGATTTCACGATTAGAAGTATACGATCTGGCCACGGGGCAACGGAGTGTGGTCCGGGAAGAAAACGCCGATTTTGAGGCACCCAACTGGAGTATAGACGGAGATTATTTTGTCATTAACCAGAATGGCCTGCTCTACAGCGTATCCCGTAATGGTTCCGAGAAGGCTGAGATCTTTACCGGCGATGCGAGAAACTGTAACAACGATCACGGCATCTCACCTGACGGCTCCTCAATAGCCTTGAGTAACAATGATCCTGCGGAAGACGCGCCTTATGGTTCGTCACGTATCTATACCATACCTATATCCGGGGGCACCCCCAGTTTGATCACCCCTGAGATGCCATCCTACTGGCACGGCTGGTCTCCAGACAGCAGGTCTGTATTGTATGTGGCCCACCGGGGGGAGGACTTTGACATCTACCGCAAGGAGATAGAGGGTACAGAGGAGGTTAGGCTAACAGGGGATCCCGGGCTGGACGACGGCCCTGAATTCAGCCCGGATGGCCAATATATCTATTACAATTCCTTCCGATCGGGCATGATGGAGATCTGGCGTATGAGGCCTGACGGGTCTCAGAAGGAGATGATGACCGATGACGAGTATTCCAATTGGTTCCCTCACCCCTCCCCTGACGGAAAGTATTTTGTTTTTCTGTCATATCTGGAAGACCAGGGCCAGGCGCATCCGGCTTTAAAGCGGGTCGCGCTCCGACTGTTCGACCTGCAGAGCGGGAAGATTCGCACACTTTGTTCATTTACCGGCGGACAGGGGACCATCAACGTACCCTCCTGGTCGCCCGATAGCCTTCAATTTGCCTTTGTCTCCTATGAGGTAAGCCAGGAGAACTAACCCCGCTTTTACATTATGAGAATTTCAGCTTTTATTCTTTTGTTCTTTACCCTGCACACCGTTTCATCCCAGGATTTTTCATTTAAGATCGACCATTATTCCATGATCGTGGAAGATCTTGAGAATACAGGGGATTTCTATGCTTCCGTCCTGGGTCTCAAAGATATCCCTCACCCGACAAATGCCGAAGGATTCCGATGGTTCACGATCGATGGGATCTCCCAATTACACCTTATAAGAAAAGACACCATTCCCTCCCAAAGGTCAAAGAGTGAGCACTTGTGCCTCTCTACCCCGGCCCTTGAGGAACTCATCGAATCTCTCCTGAAAAAAGAAATCCCTTTCTGGGACTGGGAAGGCAATCCGGGCCAGGTTACCCTCAGGGCAGACGGAGTAAGGCAGATCTACCTCCAGGACCCCGAGAACAATTGGATTGAGGTCAATGACGCCAAGCAATAAGATATAGCAGAGCGCGGTATCCCTTAACATATCTATAAGACTGAGCGAATCCATCATTCCTTATTTTTGAGGCAAAATCGCCGGTTATGCCGAATTCCATCCAAAAAATCTTCCCGCTGGGATTTCCATGGGAAACCCAGGATCCTTTCCTGTTTTGTGTCTACCATCTCGATCATTACCCAAAGGGAAATGAACATATGGGCCCTGCTGTCTCCCTGGAAGGGAGGAATCTCGGGAACGATTTTGCTCCTAATGCACTGGGCTGGCGCATGTACCACGGGCATACGGTTCCGGGTTTCCCATATCATCCGCACAGGGGTTTCGAGACAATCACCATTGTTAATAAAGGGTTTTGTGACCATTCGGATTCCCTTGGGGCCGCCGGCCGGTTCGGGGAGGGAGACGTACAATGGATGACCGCAGGACGTGGGGTACAGCATTCCGAGATGTTTCCTTTACTTAGGGAAGACAGGGAGAACCCCCTGGAACTCTTTCAGATCTGGTTGAACCTGCCAAGGGAGAAAAAAATGGTGGATCCCCATTTCAGAATGCTCTGGCATGAAGAGATCCCCGAGATCGAACAGGACGGTGTATCCATCAGGATCGTTGCCGGCAGGTACGGAGACACTCGGGCTCCGGAACCGGCGCCTGATTCCTGGGCGGCATCCGAAGAGAATCACGTGGCCGTCTGGAACCTGCATATGGATCCCGGATCGAGCTTTACCTTCCCGGAGATACCGGAAGGAGTAAATCGCACTTTGTATTTTTATGAAGGCGACTCTGCTGTAATCGAAAGTACGAGGATTAAACCAGATCACGGGGTTATCCTCAATGCCCGTGCTGTGGAACTTACCAACAGCGGACTGGAAAAAGCCCATTTCCTGTTGTTACAGGGAAAGCCCATTAATGAACCTGTCGCAAAATACGGGCCCTTCGTCATGAATACAGAAAGGGAGATACAGCAGGCGATGGATGAGTACAGGCTTACGCAATTCGGGGGATGGCCCTGGCCCTACCCAGACCATGTCCACGACCGAGAAAGGGGTCGATTTGCCCAGTATCCCGACGGTACCCTCGTGGAAAAATGATCGTAAAGGAAATGACGAGACTACTCCTGGATTTTGGCCTTTTTGTACTTATCTGGATGGTACAACTGATCGTATACCCCAGTTTTATTCATTTCACTCGAGAGGGTCTGGTGAAATGGCATAAAAAATACACTCCGCGTATTTCCTTTCTCGTAGTACCCCTTATGCTAGGACAGCTTATGGCCTATGGAGCCCTGTTGCAGGAAGTCAAGTCGTTTTACAGCATCACTTGCTTTATACTCGTCCTTCTTGTTTGGCTGGTTACCTTTACGTTCTTTGTCCCCAGGCACAAGGCGATCAGCGCAGGAGATTTCACCCCGAAGTCCCTCGAGGATATGGTGAGGCTGAACTGGATACGCACCGTTCTCTGGACGGTTTTGTTCCTTTGGAATTTCGCGATTTATTTTTGATCAGGAACCTATATTAAATCCGGGGGCGAGAAGTCCGTTTGCTTCCCCTGGGTTCCTCTTGAGGTAGGCAGCTACAAAGGGGCAAAGCGGGGCCATTTTCATCCCTTCAGTCCGAATATGCTGCAGGACTTTTTTCACCAGCACGCTTCCGATTCCATTTCCTTCCAATGACACCGGTACTTCGGTATGCGTGAGGTAGATCGTTCCCTGCTGGTTGATCATGTATTCTACGTAGGCCACCCCTTCATCCAGTCGGAGTTCAAAGCGTTTTTGATTCCCAACCGTGTGCTGCACGAGGGGTATGCCTTCAGCCACCTCCTTCATCAGACCCTGGTAATATGGGCTCCAATGGCCTTTAATCGCGTATCAATGGATTCATATCCCCTGTCTATCTGTTCGATGTTGTGGATCGTGGAGGTCCCCTTGGCCGAAAGGGCTGCGATCAGCAGAGAGATCCCTGCCCGGATATCGGGGGAGACCATAACGGTAGACTTGAGGGTCGATTTAAAGTCGTGCCCTATCACGGTAGCCCTGTGAGGATCACAGAGAATGATCTTCGCGCCCATATCGATGAGCTTATCCACAAAGAACAGCCGACTTTCAAACATTTTCTGGTGGATGAGGACTTCCCCTTTGGCCTGGGTAGCCACTACGAGGATGATGCTGAGCAGGTCGGGTGTTAGGCCGGGCCAGGGGGCATCAGCTATGGTCAGAATAGACCCGTCTATATAATTGTGGATCTTATACCCTTCTGTATGGGCGGGAATAAATATATCGTCCCCCCTCCTTTCCAGGGTGATCCCCAGCTTGCTGAAAACTGTCGGGATCTGCCCCAGGTTTTCCCAGCTTACTTCCTTGATGGTGAGCTCACTCCGGGTCATGGCAGCGAGGCCGATCCAGCTGCCGATCTCAATCATATCTGGCAACATGGTATGTGTGGTACCCTTGAGGGAATCCACCCCTTCGATCGTGAGGAGGTTTGAGCCGATCCCGCTGATCTTGGCCCCCATGCGGTTAAGCATCTTGCACAACTGCTGGAGATAAGGTTCACATGCCGCGTTATAGATGGTAGTAGTACCCTCCGCAAGGACCGCGGCCATAACGATGTTGGCCGTTCCCGTAACGGAAGCCTCGTCCAGGAGCATGTAGGTTCCCTGTAGCTTTTTCGCCTCCACTCCATAGAAGTGCTCTTCCTTGTTGTATCGAAATTTTGCCCCGAGCTTGATAAAACCTTCGAAGTGGGTATCGAGCCTCCTTCGCCCGATCTTATCCCCTCCGGGTTTGGGGATATATCCCTTGCCGAAACGAGCCAGCAGGGGCCCGACCAGCATGATGGAACCTCTCAATCCCCTTCCGTCTACCTTGAACTGATCAGACAGCAGGTAATCCAGGTTCACGTCATCGGCCATAAAGGTGTAGGAGCCCTTTCCTTTTTTCTGGATCTTGACCCCCAGGTCTTCCAGTAAGGAGATCAGCTTATTTACATCCAGGATGTCGGGGATGTTGTGTATTGTGACCTTTTCCGGGGTGAGCAATACGGCGCATAAGATCTGTAAAGCTTCGTTTTTGGCTCCCTGTGGTGTAATACTGCCATGCAGGCTGTGACCCCCTTCTATTGTAAATGTACCCATGAATTACAAAGGAATTAGTAGCGTTTTTTCCCTCTGCTGCTTCGCTGCTTCTTGCTCGGTGTTCCTGTGCGGTTGCTTTTTGCGACCCTTTGTTTGAGGAACTGTCCGCTTTCGGTGAGGTTCTCCCCATCGGAAGCCAGGTCGATCTGCCCGTCGCTCAATTCGTACAAATGCTGGAATATCGCCTTGTCATCGACGGTATCCTTGTTCCAGTTGAGGTAGCATTTTTTCATGTGGTTGGCAATGGCGTATTCCAGACCGTCCCGCTTGTCCCCCTTTTCCCATTGAATGGCCACATCTATCATGCGCTTAATATTATTTCCGTAAAAACGGTACTTAGGGTGATTCTGGGGGTACTCCAGGGGTTCAGGACGAGCCTGAAGCAATTCTTTACTGGTGATGGGAACAGGCGAATCCACATCCAGTTTGAAATCGGACATGATGAAGAGCTGGTCCCACAATTTGTGCTGGAAATCAGGTACGTCGCGAAGGTGGGGTTGTAAGTTGCCCATTACCGAAATGATCGATTGGGCCACTTTGTTCCTTTCTTCCCTGTCCTCTATGGACATGGCGTAGTCCACCATTTTTTGAAAATGCCTCCCGTACTCGGGAATGATCAGTTGAGGACGTTCCGTGTTGTATTCTAAGTTTTCTACAGAATTCAATATAAATATTTTAAGTTGATGATGTGGTCTGGAAGAAGTTGTATTTGGCAGCAAATTACTAAAAATCCGGGAGACAACCTACCTTAAAGGGAGATTACCCCTTCCACCTTGGCAACTTCCTTGTAGTTGCTGATCACTGCATCCGGATCCTTCAGGTTTACGGTGACAGACAGGCTGGTATATTTCCCTTTACTCGATTGGCGGGATTCTATAACGGCCCCCGTATTATCAAAAATCAACTGGATGGCCTTGATCTTTTCAGGATCCGTTGGCACGATGAATTTGTAGAGGTAATCCGACGGCCAGGAGGAGGTCCTTAAAAGTTCTTCTTTTAACCGCTTGTAAAATTCATCGGGACTATCTTTCTTCATGCAGCTTCTTTTTGCAAATATAAAGGGATTCATCGTATTTCACCGCCATGGCGGTATTGATTACTTTTGTTGAAGTATAAAGTCGACCCATGCCCAAGCGAATTGTCATCACAGGAGGACCCGGAACTGGAAAGACCTCTGTCATCAGGGTTCTTGAACAGAAAGGGTATTTTTGTTTTCACGAGGTGATCAGGGACCTCACCCTGGAAGCCAAGAGGAACGGGGATCCCTCTACTATCCATTCCAATCCCCTCACCTTTGTGGATGATCCCTTCAGGTTTAATCTGTTCCTGCTTGAATCCCGCCTGGAGCATTTCAGGGCCGGGGAGGAATTGGAACACCCGGTTGTTTTTTACGACCGTGGACTGCCGGATGTACTGGCGTATATGAAGTATTTTGATCAGGAGTATCCCGGCGAATTCATCTCCTATTGTGAAAGGCACAAATACGACCAGGTGGTCGTACTCCCTCCCTGGGAGGACATCTACACCCGGGATGAGGAACGGCTGGAGAGTTTCGATCAGGCACTCGAGATCCATCAGGAGCTCGTAAATACCTATTCTGATCTCAGTTATCGCACCCTATCGGTGCCCAGGGGCACTGTGGAGGAAAGAGCCGAATATATTATCAACCATGTGATACCTCTGATGTGAATTCATCCCCTGCAGAAATCTTACAAAGTTATTGGGGGCACAACGCCTTCAGAGGTTCCCAGGAGGAGATCATCAACGCCGTGCTGGAAGGCAGGGACGTCCTTGCCATGCTACCTACCGGTGGGGGAAAGTCGATTTGCTATCAGGTACCAGGTCTGATCCTTGATGGGGTGTGCATCGTGGTCTCCCCCCTTATTGCCCTGATCAGAGACCAGGTGACGGGGCTAAAACGAAAGGGTATCAAGGCCGTGGCACTGACCGGAGGCATCTCCTTTGATGAGGCCAGTATTTTGCTCGACAACTGTCTGTATGGGGGGTATCGCTTCCTCTATCTTTCCCCGGAACGCTTACAGCAATCCTGGGTACAGGAGCGCATCAGCCAGATGAACATCAACCTGATCGCCATTGATGAGGCCCATTGTATCTCCCAGTGGGGGATCGATTTCAGACCCGCCTACCTGGAGTGTTCCGCGCTCAGGGACCTGCACCCGGAGGTTCCCTGTATTGCCCTTACGGCTACGGCCACGGAGCGGGTGGCTGGAGATATTACGGACAACCTCAGAATGACCTCGCCTGCGGTTTTCAAGGATTCCTTCGAGAGGGAAAATCTCATTTACCGCGTGGTAAAGCATGAGAATAAACGGCAGCAGGTCCTGCAACTCTGCCGGCAGGAAAGTCGATCTGCCATCGTCTATGTCAGGAGTCGGCGCAGGACGGAAGAACTCAGTAGAGAATTGATAAGGGACGGAATACGTGCCTGTGCATTCCACGGCGGACTGACGAGAAATGAAAAGGATGACAGGCTGAAGGATTGGCTCCAGGACCGGATCAAGGTCATGGTGGCCACCAGTGCTTTTGGAATGGGAATCGATAAGGCGGATGTGGGGTTGGTGGTTCATTTCGAACTCCCTGAAAGCCTGGAAAGTTATTTTCAGGAGGCTGGCAGGGCCGGCCGGAACGGAGATCGGGCCGAGGCAGTACTCCTGCTGAATCCGGAGGATGAACAGCGCCTTTACCAACAGTTTATCTCCGTATTGCCCGATGTGGCCTTTGTCAGGGAACTCTACAAGAGGCTGAACAACTATTTCCAGATCGCCTACGGCAGGCAGGAGGAGGAGTCCTTTCCCTTCAATTTCAACGATTTCTGTGAGGTGTATAGCTTGAATCCGTCTCTGGTCTATAATGGACTCCGACTCCTGGATCAAAATTCGGTCATTGCCCTGACACAGAATTTCTCACATAAGACCTCGGTGTATTTCAAGGCCTCCAAAGGGGAGATCTTCGACTATCTGAATACGCATCCGGGGAAAGCTCGGATCCTTCAGGCCCTCTTGAGGACCTATGGAGGGGTGTTCGAATTCGAAACCTCCATAAATCCCGTCCTACTGGCCAGGAAAGCAGAGGTTTCAGAAGATGAGGTGCTTGCGGTCCTACGCAAGGCCGGGGCGGATGGCCTGCTGGAATTCAGGAATGAGCAACGAGATACGGAAATTACCTTCCTGGTCCCCAGGGAGGACGACCTTACCATCAATACATTCGCCCATAAAATAAAGGACCTGAACAGTATCAAGGTCCAAAACGTCGAGGCTGTACTGGGCTACGTCCGCAACGACTCACTTTGCCGTTCCATTCAGTTACTCCGTTATTTCGGGGAAGTATCCGCCAGACCATGTGGGGAATGCGATGTATGCCGCAAAAAAAAACCTGCTTCGAAGGAAGAATTGAAAAGGCTGGATAACGATATCCTGAGGCTGGTAAGAGAGAGAGCCCTCACATCCCAGAACCTGGTGGAGACCCTGGGAAGGGAAAGGGACATTGTTTTAAAAGAACTTCGATACCTGCTGGAAGAAGGGAAGATCGGGCTCACCTCCAACAACGAATACACCGCATTACTATGAGAGATCTCAGAATCGTATTTATGGGAACCCCGGATTTTGCTGTGGCAACCCTGGAAGCACTTGTCAACAGCCCCTATACGGTGGTCGGGGTGATCACGGCCCCGGACCGGCCCGCCGGAAGGGGGCAATCCCTGAGGGAGTCGGCTGTAAAACAATACGCCCTCAAAAAAGGCCTCAAGGTCCTACAGCCCACAAACTTAAAGAAGGAGGACTTTCTCACCGAACTCAGGTCCCTGGAGGCCAATCTCCAGATCGTCGTGGCCTTTCGGATGCTCCCCAGGGCAGTATGGAACATGCCGGAGTACGGCACCTTCAACCTCCACGCCTCCCTCCTGCCCGATTACCGAGGTGCCGCCCCTATCAACTGGGCCATCATAAACGGTGAGACAAAAACAGGGGTAACTACCTTTTTTATTGACGAAAAGATCGATACAGGGGCCATTATCCTGCAGGAGGAATGCAGGATCACGGAGGAGGATACGGCAGGGGACCTGCACGACCGACTCATGAACCTGGGAGCCGACCTGGTATTGAAAACGGTGGGGCTTATTGCCAAAGACGAGGTAAAGACCTTTGTTCAGAAAGAGCTCAAAACGGTGAAGGATGCCCCCAAGCTTACCAGGGAGAATTGTGAGATCAATTGGAAGCTACCCGGAAGAGAGATCTACAACCTCATACGCGGCCTGAGCCCCTACCCCACTGCGTGGACCACTCTGCATAATGGGAGCGATTCCATTTACCTGAAAGTGTACGGAGCGAGTTACCTGGAGGAAAAGCATTCGGAAATTCCCGGACAAATAATGCCACATCAAAAAATACGGGTAGCGGTTGAGGGGGGATGGATAGATCTGGAGGAAATACAACTACCGGGGAAGCGTAAAATGGGATCCAGGGAGGTGCTGAACGGATTAAAATTGGATTCAAAAGCCTATATGCGCTGAAGTCCCGTCCTTGTTGGGCTCAATGATTCCCTTAAAAAAATACCACTTTATCAACAAAGCCTCCAAGTTATCAACAAAAACCCGGATTTCCCTTGATTTTACTTGCGTTAACGGCAAATCCGTCTAATTTTGTTTGGAGCTTTAAAATATTTAACAACAATTAATTTACTTCAATTATGAACAAAACAGAATTAATCGATGCCATGGCCGCAAGCGCTGGTATCACAAAAGCAGCCGCTAAAAAAGCTTTGGAGTCTTTCCTTGGAAATGTAGAAAAATCCCTTAAAAAAGGAAACCGTGTTTCTTTGGTAGGATTCGGATCATGGTCAGTGTCTAGAAGAAGCGCAAGAGAAGGAAGAAACCCTTCAACTGGAAAAACCATCCACATTAAAGCAAAAAACGTAGTTAAATTCAAAGCTGGTTCTGATCTGAGCAGCGCTGTTAACTAATTTTTGTTCTGTACCATATATTGAAAGCACTCCTTCGAGGGGTGCTTTTTTTATTCAGGCATTTTTTGTAGTTCTGGACATTTGTTCTATTTTAGAAAAAAGGATCTCTCTGATGACCAGTTTAAAACCGAAAAAAGGAAAGCTGTTGATCGCCGAACCCTCGTTGACAGGGGATGTGTCCTTTAACAGGTCTGTGGTACTTCTTGCGGAGCACAATGAAGAAGGATCCGTCGGTTTTATCCTGAACAAACCCCTGGATTACGATATCAGTGAACTGGTAACGGAGATCTTGGTGCCTTTTCCGGTTTTCAACGGCGGGCCCGTGGAACAGGACAATCTTTACTTTATCCATAAGGTCCCTCATTTGATCAGTGACAGCATAGAGATTTCCGATGGGATCTTTTGGGGGGGAGATTTTGACACCACGATAAACCTTATCAATCAGGGGGTCATCACTCCAAAGGACATCCGATTCTTCCTGGGATATTCTGGTTGGTCTTCCCTGCAACTGGATCGGGAACTGGTATCCAAATCCTGGATCGTAGTAAAGAACCATTACGAGAGCGAGATCATCGAAAAGTCGGCCATTTCCTTCTGGAAAGAAAAGATGATGGAACTGGGCGGTGACTACCTGCTTTGGTCCAATGCCCCTGAAAATCCCAGTCTTAATTGAGCCTGGCCAGGGCATTGAGTTTCCCAAGGATGTTTTTTGCCACCACTGTCTTGTAATCCGTTCTCCTGTATCGGGTAACAGATCTAATTCCTATTGCGATGTCCGAAATAAAGAGCTCATCTGCCTTTTGAAGTTCAAAAGGTGAAATGGAGGCTTCTTCCAGTGTGAACTCGTTAGATTTCCTTATCAACTCCATCACTTTCTTTCTCAGAACGCTGTTCTCACAACCGTCCGAGAGTGGAGGCGTTTTGATCCTATCCTCTGCAACGAGGAACAAATTACCCTGTAAGGTCTGCACTACATTCTTTTGATCATTTAATAAGATACAGTCTTCATACCCATTTTCAAGGGCGTAAACCCGGCCGACATTTTTAAGGACCGAGTTCACCAATGGCAGGGTGGAAAGCATGCCGGGCTGTATGTAAAAATCCTTGTAAAGGTCGGCCTCATAAGGCTGATCCTGATGCAGGTAAAATGGTGAAGAACCCTCCTCTACTTCTATAAGGTAGGACACCAGACGTTCTGCATTCTCCAATCCTTTTATGTATTTTGGAAATACATACACCCTTGCGAGCACGGCCTGATGGGTTAAGCCGGATTCCCGGATCGTTTTTGCGATCTCTTCCTTCAGGAATTCGAGCGTAAACGACATGGGTATCTCCATCCTTAGGACACGCATGGAAGCCATTAATCTGAGATAGTGGTCTTCCCAGAAAAAAAAGGTCCCATTCACTACGCGAATCACTTCTAGCAGCCCGTCTCCATGTGCAAATACGCTGTTTTTTGCGTTGAGATACACCGCATCGTCAGAAAAGAACTCCCCGTCAAAGTTGATCATAAAAAAAGCCTTGAAAATTCAAGGCCAAAGATACTGCATCTGAGGCGAAATCTTATTTGGATCCAAGTACCTGTTTCAGGTCTGATATCTGGTTCTCCCACAACATCTTGGCTTCATCCAGCTCGTCTTCCTCCGCAAAATCTGTGATAAACAGAGAAACATCACTCGTGATCTCATCAACGCGTATACGCATCTCGAAATAGGTATCATCTTCGGTTCCTTCCCAGGCGAATCGGACGAATTCATCGCTTTTGCGCTTGAGGAGTTTAGCACCTTCCTCGGAACCGTCCCAAATAAAATTGAATCGCTCTCCCCTCGAATTCACGTTGTCCGCAAACCATTCGGAAAGACCCGACGGCGTCGAGAGATACTGGTAGAGTAACTGAGGTGAAGATTGTATGACAAACTCTAATTCAAACTTGATCTTATCGGTCATTTGGGGGCTATTTTTCGATGGGTAATATATAGATTTCTATATGATAAAAAAATAATCTCCTTCATTTAATTTTGGAAGATGAATTTTGACGTAGCGAAAATTAAAGATTATATTTGCACCCATTTATAATTCAATGGCGAGGTAGCTCAGGTGGTTAGAGCGCAGGATTCATAACCCTGAGGTCGGGAGTTCAAGTCTCCCTCTCGCTACAAAAAAAGACCACGATGGTGGTCTTTTTTATTTTCGTACTGTTCAAGGATCTATTTATAAACTTTCCGTTTAGAAGGCGGCAGTTATTTGGCTTTATTTCAATTTTTTACAGTTTATCGAGATACTTGAGCACATTCCCTTCGATCCGATTTTTTATATGGCTGATATCGGCGGGGTGGAACGCCTCTCCCGTGATGTTTTCGTACAATTCGATATAGCGGTCAGAAACGGTCTTGATATACTCGTCTGTCATCTCCGGCACCTTTTGTCCCTCTAATCCCTGAAAGCCGTTCTGGATCAGCCATTGCCTGACGAACTCCTTGGAAAGCTGTTTCTGGGACTCTCCCCTTTCCTGCCGCTCCTTATATCCCTCAGCATAAAAATAGCGGGAGGAATCCGGCGTGTGTATCTCATCGATCAGGACGATAGATCCGTCCTTCATCTTCCCGAACTCGTATTTGGTGTCTACCAGGATCAGTCCGCGTTTCGCCGCAATCTCAGAGCCTCTTTGAAAAAGTGCCCTGGTGTATTGCTCCAGAACGACGTAATCCTCCTCCGATACGATCCCCCTTTTCAGGATATCTTCCCTTGAAATATCTTCGTCGTGATCCCCTTTTTCCGCCTTGGTGGCCGGGGTGATGATGGGCTGTGGAAAAGGGTCATTCTCCTTCATACCTTCCGGCATGGGCACCCCGCATAATTCGCGTTTCCCACTCCTGTATTCCCTGGCCGCATGACCCGACAAGTACCCTCGAATCACCATTTCTACTTTAAAGGGTTCACAGGCATGGCCTATGGCTACATTGGGGTCAGGGGTAGATATAAGCCAGTTGGGCACGATGTCTGCTGTGGCAGCCATCATCTTCGTGGCGATCTGGTTCAGGATCTGCCCCTTGTAGGGGATCCCTTTGGGCATGACCACGTCGAAGGCCGATAGCCTGTCTGTGGCGATCATAACCAGAATGTCATTCTCCAGGGTGTACACCTCCCTTACCTTGCCCTTATAGACCTTTTTCTGTCCCGGAAAGGAAAAATCAGTGCTTGTGATCGTATTGCTCATGGGAGAATCAGTTCTGATGCTCTATGTTCTTGTACGCATCGATCACCTTTTTGACCAGTTTATGACGGATCACATCCTTGTCGTCCAGGTAGATCATTTCGATGCCTTCGATATTCTTCAGGATCAGCAGGGCCTCTTTCAGACCGGAGATCACCCTTCTCGGCAGGTCTATCTGACCCGGGTCGCCCGTGAGCAGGAACTTTGCATCCTTTCCCATCCTGGTCAGGAACATCTTCATCTGAGCGTGGGTGGTATTCTGAGCCTCGTCGAGAATGACGAAGGCATTGTCAAGGGTACGCCCCCGCATAAAAGCCATGGGAGCGATTTGTATGGTGCCGTTTTCGAGGTAATTCGCCAGTTTTTCGGCCGGGATCATGTCCCTGAGGGCATCGTATAGGGGCTGCATGTACGGGTCGAGTTTCTCTTTGAGGTCCCCGGGAAGGAAACCCAGGTTCTCTCCGGCTTCCACGGCGGGCCTGGTGAGTATGATCCTTTTTACCTCCTTGTTCTTGAGTGCCCTGACGGCCAGGGCCACACCGGTATAGGTCTTTCCCGTCCCCGCCGGACCTATGGCAAAGACCATGTCATTCTTAGAAACGGCATCTACCAGCCTCCGCTGGTTTACCGTCTGTGCCTTGATATACCTGCCGCTTACACCGTGAACGAGAATATCATTGCTGTGAGTGGTTGAGGAGAGTTCCTCTTTCCCGGTACTGGTCAGGACCCTCTCGATCACATTCTCGTCGAGTTTGTTGTACTTGGTGAAATGGGCTGTCAGCATATGAAATCGCTTGTCGAATTCATCCAGCTGTTCATCATCCCCGTAGACCTTGATTTTGCTTCCCCTCGCCACGATCTTGAGCTTGGGAAAATACTTCTTCAGGAGGTCAATATGTTCGTTTTGGTGCCCGAAAAATTCCCTTGGGCTAATTTCTGTGAGTTCTAACGTGAGTTCGTTCAATGAAGTTTATCGTTAATTGAATGGGGTGAATATTAATTTCGCAACGCTGATTTTTTGATTAATTTTGACGTACAAACTTACGCATAAATGAGTTTGGAGACCCAAAAAAATATCAACATTGCTGCATGGCGATCATTACCTTAACTACTGATTTTGGATATAAAGACCATTTTGTAGGCGCCATAAAAGGGACCATTTACTCCGAGCTCGAAGACGCGAGAATTGTTGATATTTCACATGCCATAAGCCCATTCAACATCCAGGAATGCGCCTATATCCTCAAGAATTCTTACAAGGCCTTTCCTAAGGGAACTATCCATATCGTAGGGGTGGATGCCGAATGTACAGAGGAGAACCAGCACCTGGCCGTCTATGTAGACGGACATTACTTTATCCTTGCCAATAACGGGGTCAGCAGCCTGATCACTTCAGAGATCAAACCCGACAAGGTCGTGGAACTCCAGATCCCCAACCCACATCCCGGGGCATTCCCGGTACTGGAGATCTTTGTAAAGGTCGCCTGCCATATCGCCCGTGGTGGTACTTTGGAGGTAGTCGGGAAAAAGTTCGACGATCTCAAAGAACTGAAGGAATTTGCTCCCCGTGTCACCAATAACGGGAACACCATTGCCGGTTCCGTGATCTATATAGACAATTACGGGAATGTGGTGACCAATATCCAGAAAAGCCTCTTCGACGCCTATCGCAAAGGGAGGTCCTTTGAATTGCTCGCCAGGAACAAGAGGATTACCAGGATCGAGGACAATTACAGTGATATCATTGATTTTAGCCTGGATAAAAACCAGCGGAAGGGCCCGGGTGATCTGCTGGCCCTTTTCAATTCAGCCAATTATATTGAACTCGCGATCTACAAAAGCGATCCCAACACCGTGGGAAGCGCCTCCTCCCTCCTTGGCCTGGATTACAGGGACACCGTAACCATTAATTTCACCTGAATGATCATTCGCATCGTCAAACTCCATTTCGAGAAAGAAAATATTAGTAGTTTTGAACGCATTTTCAAAGAAACCAGGGAGGTTATACGGGATTTTAAAGGCTGCCGACACCTCGAGTTGTATCAGGACACGGTAGACCCTTCAATTTTCTTCACCTACAGTAAGTGGGATTCGGAAGAGGATCTGGAGGCCTACAGAAAATCCGATTTTTTCATGGGGGTATGGGCCAGAACGAAAATGCTTTTCACTGAAAAAGCCGAAGCCTGGAGTGTTAAACATGTTCACAGCATAAACTGAACCCTATGCTCGCGATCTTCAAAAGAGAGATCACTTCATTTTTTAGTTCCGCCACAGGCCCGCTGGCCCTGCTGCTGTTCCTGTTGATCAACGGACTGGTCCTTTGGGTCTTTGAAGGGCCTTATAATGTGTTTGACTACGGCTTTGCAGACCTATCTGCCTTTTTTATGGTGGCGCCTTTCGTCTTCCTGATCCTGATCCCGGCCCTTTCCATGAAAAGCTTTTCAGAGGAAAGAAAACTAGGGACTCTGGAGCTCCTTTTGATGAAACCCATGCCGGCATGGAAGCTCGTAGTGGGCAAATTGCTGGGGGTAGTGATCCTCGGCCTGATCGCCCTTATCCCTACCCTGGTCTATGTCTGGAGTATTTCTTCCCTGGGAACAGAGCCCGGAAATTACGACCTCGGCCTGGTAGCCGGTGCTTATTTCGGCATGCTTTTACTCCTGCTTGCGTATACGAGCATCGGTATTTTTTCCTCCTCCCTGACCGAGAATCAGATCGTGGCCTTTCTTATGGCAGTGATCCTCTGCTTGATCATCTACCTTGGGTTTGGATCCGTCTCGGAATTATTCTCAGATGGGAAAGCCGCTCTATTTGTGGAAGGAATAGGTGCCCAGGCACATTACGAACGCATGGGACGTGGGGTGGTGGATACACGGGATGTAGTCTATTTCCTCTCCCTTTCCACATTCCTTGGATACCTAACCGTCCTTCGGCTAAAAAAACGCGTGTAAAGTGAAGAAAAGCGACTTCAAGCATATAGCGTTAGGCATAGGGATATTGGTTGCGATCAACCTCCTGTCCGGTCTTTTCTATCACCGATTCGACCTTACCGAAGACAAGCGATTCACCTTGAGCAAGGCTACCGAAAACATCCTGGAAAATCTTGATTCTCCCGTGATCATTGACGTGCTGCTGGAGGGCGACCTCCCTTCCGAATTCCAGCGCCTGAAACTGGAGACCGAACAGCTCCTTGAGAATCTTTACGACCACAGCAACCGGATCAAATTCGGGTTCGAGGACCCTCTGGAGGACCGCGCCCAGGCTGAGGCTACCATTGCCCAGTTACAGCGCATAGGTCTTACCCCCGCCAGTGTGACTACCGAAGAGGAAGGCCGGGTATCTCAGGAACTCGTTTTTCCCTGGGCTATGGTCACGTATAAGGATCAAACGGTCAGAGTACCCTTGTTGAAGAACAAACTGGGGGCCAGTACGGAAGACCGGATCAATAATTCCATCCAAAACCTGGAGTATGCGTTTTCAGACGCCTTGAGCAAACTGGCTGTTACCGACCGGAAAAAAGTGGCGGTAATCAAGGGGAATGGGGAGCTTGAAGACCTGTACCTGGCTGATTTCCTGACCACCCTCAGGGAATATTACAACATAGGGGCGATAACGCTTGACTCGGTCCCGGGAAATCCACAAAGCGTTTTGGATCAGCTTTCATCCTACGATCTGGCACTGATTGCCAAACCTACGCAGCCATTCAGCGAGGCGGAGAAATACGTGCTGGACCAGTTTATGGTGAGCGGGGGGCGGTCCCTCTGGCTCGTAGATCCCGTGGCCATGGAACTGGACAGTTTGTTCAATGAGGAAGGCAGTGCCATGGCCTTGCCCAGGGATCTGAACCTGATGGACTTTTTCTTCAAATACGGAATCAGGCTGAACAGGGACCTGGTGGATGACCTCTATTGCGCCCAGATCGTCCTGGCCAGCGGGGATGGAAATGCCTCGGAATACAATCCGTTACCCTGGGTGTATTATCCCATGGTGTTTTCACAAAACAACCATCCGATCAATGCCAACATCGAGGCCCTGAGATTCCAGTTTAGCAGTACGATAGACACCCTGGAAAATACTAACAAAAAGACCATACTCGCCCGTAGCTCTCCACTTTCAAAGAAGGTGTCTGTACCGAGAACCATCAGTTTTGACATTCTGAATACTGCCCCAGACCGGGAGTCCTATACGGAAGGGGAATATCCCATGGCCGTCCTCGTCGAAGGGGTTTTTACCTCAGCTTATAAGAATCGTATAAAACCGTTGGAACTCAAGGGCGCTAAAGAAGAAGGTCCTGACAACAAGATGATCGTTATCTCAGACGGGGACCTTGCCGCTAATCAATTGAGAAATGGAAGGCCACTGGAATTGGGATATGACAAGTGGACCAATAATTTCTTCGGGAATAAGGAATTCCTGGTGAACTGCGTGAATTACCTTCTCGATGATACCGGACTTATAAACATTCGAAATCGCAAAGTGGTCGTGCCCATGCTCGACCCGGAGAAGATCTCCGAGCAAAAATCCCGGTGGAAGCTCATTAATATGGGGGTCCCGCTGCTTTTCGTATTAGGCATCACCACCCTCTTTCTTTGGAGGAGAAAGGTGAGATTTGGCCAGTAGGTGTTGATAAGTAAGTTTTAAGGAAATGCTCAATTGGAATATATTTGTTTGAATCCAAAAACGGGTAGGCATCAACAAATTCTGGCCATTTATAATGAGCAAATTCGGATGTCTTTTCCCTGGGAAACGAGTAAATCAATTCCGAATCAAACGACAAACTAAATAAAGGACTCGTGAAATTCATTGTTTCAAGTACATATCTTTTAAAACAACTGCAGGTGTTGGGCGGAGTGATCAATAGCAGCAATACCCTCCCCATCCTGGATAATTTCCTCTTCGAACTGAAAAAGCGAAAACTGACCGTCTCGGCTTCCGATCTGGAAACGACCATGAGTGCCGAACTGGAAGTGGATTCCGACAATGAGGGCACGATCGCAGTTCCTGCCCGTCTGCTTTTAGACACCCTAAAGACCTTTCCGGAGCAACCCCTCACCTTTGTGGTAGAAGACAATCATACGGTGGAGATCAGTTCCAGTTACGGAAAGTACGCCCTGGCGTATGCAGACGGGGCGGAATTTCCAAAAGCGATAGAACTGGGCAATCCGAGTTCCACGACCGTCATGGGCGACATCCTCGCCACGGCCATCACCAAGACCATCTTTGCGGCGGGCAATGACGACCTGAGACCTGTGATGAGCGGTGTGTTCTTCCAGTTCTCTTCAGAAAATCTGACGTTTGTTGCCACAGACGCCCACAAACTGGTTAAATACAAGCGTACAGACGTGAAGGCTTCCGAGGTGGCAGAATTCATCATGCCCAAAAAACCACTCAACCTGTTGAAGGGGATCCTGGCGGGAAGCGAGGAGGAAGTGAAGATCGAGTATAATGACAGTAATGCGAAATTCAGCTTTGACAACGTAGAACTGATCTGCAGGCTGATCGATGGAAAATACCCAAACTACGAGGCTGTCATCCCTAAAGAGAACCCCAATAAACTGGTCATTTCCAGAAACCATTTTCTGAGTTCTGTACGCCGGGTGTCCATCTTCTCCAACAGGACCACACATCAGATCCGACTGAGGATCGCCGGAGCAGAACTCAACATCTCAGCAGAGGATATCGACTACAGCAACAAGGCAGAAGAACGCCTCACCTGCTCCTACCAGGGAGACGACATGCAGATCGGCTTTAACTCCCGTTTTCTCGTAGAGATGCTGGGTAACCTCTCATCAGACGAGGTCTCGCTGGAACTCAGCCTTCCCAACCGTGCAGGCATCCTAACACCTGTGGACGGGTTGGATGAAGGGGAGCATGTGACCATGCTGGTCATGCCGGTGATGTTGAATAACTAGAGTGGGGCTCCGAAAGGATCGAACAAAACAAGATCCAAAGTTGGGAGAATAGCCTTTTCTACTCTATTCATCCCCTTTTTTCCACCTTTTGACGAGAATCAGGACTTTTTGTGATCAGGGAGACGTTATCTCCCTGGTCTATATTGACCGCCCAACCCAAATCTTCCTTAACTATGAAAAAAGTAACCCTTTGTCTTATTGGACTCATCTTTATGTTCTCCTGTCAGGTCGATGAAATTGACCAAATCCAGGAAAATCTCAATGCTGTCTATTCAAGAGCCAACAAAAATGAGAATAATTCCAAAAAGGAATTCTTTTACATCTGCCATAAGTTAAATATTGGAAATGATTGGAAATTCATCAACTTATATCTACCTGAGAACGCCATCCAGGCCCATTTGAATCACGGCGACGCTTTGGGTGAATGCCCGGAAAATGACCCCGATGTAGACAATGGGTATAATGACTGTAATTGTAATGGCAATGTCACCCGCTTCGACATCCGATACAATGGTGCCAGGGATGCCGTGATCAGCGTCACCGACTCAGGAGGCAGAAAAGTGATCTTCAAGCAAACCCTTACTCCGGGTGAAATGTTTACGCTCAATGGTTTTGAAAAAGATGGGACATTAGGAGCTGAGATACACCTGTCAGTGGATGGACAACAGAATACGACCATAGATGCGAGTTGTACCGAACCCAATATGCTTGGATTTACCTATGGGGATTTCACCATAGAGGGTGGCTCCAGCCTTAATGGAGGGGAATTTTGCTCGGGGTTGGTGATGTAGACTTCGTTCTCATAAACCCGACATTACATTTAACGAATTTAAAATCCAGTCTTCACTGATTGGATTTTTTTAATCATATTAGGACCTCCCAATAAGTCTAAGAGTCATAAAATAACTTGGGTCATCCACTTGGATTACCTTGCTTCAATTGACTATTGATAGAATTTAAGTCTTTTGTCTGTGATTTATAAGACCATGTCAAGTAGATCTGCCAATTCCCATTCCTTTATAAAATTTCTCGACTATCATTCCTGGGATCAAGTTTCCCTGGAACTCCGCATGCCTACTCTTGCCTGGATTCTAAATTCTGTTTACGTGATTGGCAAATGGGAGCATGAAACTATTCCGTTGATTAAAGTGTTTTTGATAAGTAATTATTTCTTAGATTCTAACTCTGCAAGTAATTCTTCCTATAACTATAACCCCGCAATAATAGGCGCTTAGATTGATTAATGGCTAAGAAATTTGCGGGTTGTCGATTTGTTTTCATGAAACTCAATATAGTAAACTTTAAAGGTTAAATCTCATAGTATTTAGTTGATCATAACTGATAAATATCATTGCCTAACATTTGCCATTCTTTGATCTTTGAACTAAATAACCAATATCAATAAGTAAGAACTAATTTCTATTATTATGAAAAAAATTATCTCCTTTATCAGTGTTTTTGCACTTTTCATTATTGGATGTTCTGATTCTGATGTATTTCAGGATGAGAATATTTTGAAAAGCACGAATTTTACGGGAACTACAACTGAATGTTACCCAGACATCGATGGCTTGGTATCAGGTTTGCCTACTTCAGTAGAGGTTACCACAACGGCTAAGCCCGGGATGGATTCTTATTTTACCATCAACATTAATGACT
>NZ_JAABOP010000005.1 GCF_010671595.1 Muriicola jejuensis
ACGGGAACTACAACTGAATGTTACCCAGACATCGATGGCTTGGTATCAGGTTTGCCTACTTCAGTAGAGGTTACCACAACGGCTAAGCCCGGGATGGATTCTTATTTTACCATCAACATTAATGACTCCGATTTGGCTGGTGAGAATATACCTGCCTGGTGTATTGATGTAGACAGGTCATTAGGTGTTGATCATACATTCGTTGCAGATGTGTACTCCAGCACTGAATCCTTACCCGATCTTTTCGAAAATCCTGAAAATTTTGATCTGATCAATTGGATTATCAATCAGCAGTATATTGGAAAACCAAGTCCTTCTGGAGGCAATTATACCTTCGGTGATGTCCAATGGGCCATTTGGGAATTGATCGATGATGTCAATTGTGTGGCCTGTGCGTTTTTGGGTGATGGATGGAGTGTGACTAAGGGACAAGAAATTGTTGATGCTGCTTTAGCTAGTCCAGAAGCCGAAGGCTTTGTTCCAGATTGTGGACAATTAATAGCGATTGTGCTGATCCCACAAGACAACAGTCAGCCGATTTTTATCACCCTGGAAGTTCCATGTGATTGCAGAGAACTTGAATGCGAGACTGCATTTGCACGAGGGGAAAACGGAGCGACATGTTTTATAGATACTCCTCAGGAATTCGACCGTTGGGGATGGACTATTGGTCCAATAACAGAAGGAGATTATACATATGATGTTTATGCGGGTGCCGGACAATGCGATATCAGTAAAGGCGTACTCGTTGGAACAGTTGATGTGAGTTATTCTGATGGTAATGTAGAATTTGAATATAATATTGATGAAGGATATACTGTTCAGGAAACTCATTCTTACGCCGGTAAGGCTATGTTCCCGACAGATAAGAAAGGCAGGCCAACTGTTGCTCCAGGTCAATATTCAATCGCAAAAGGCTTAAACGGTGAAATCTATATAATTGCTCATGCGGTGGTTTGTAAATAAAATCAGTGATTGATTTTAATAAAAGGGCAATCAGAATAGATTGTCCTTTTTTATTTTCTCCTTTTTAATATGACCTTGTTTATTGAGAAGTTGCATAATCTGATTTTTTGTGATTTAAATCGTTAATAAAATTTTACGTTTTAAGCCATAAAAGATATTTGTTTTAGATAGACATATGTGATGAAATAATCAACTATTCTTAGGTCCACAATATTTCCTTATCCTTTTGAAGGCTACAATTCAAATTCCAATTAATTTTGAAATGAAAATCATACGCTAGCTTATTCATGTACATGCAAAATTTTTTAAGGAGATCTGGATTCTGGATATGGGACTTCTTAAACGGAAGTCATGTAAGAAACCACTTGGAGGATATTTCTAATAACCTGCACGCTCTTAGCCATTCTTATTTAATTGACCAATCCAATAAGCATCTCTTGGATTTACTGATCCATGCTAAGAAAACGGTTCCCTATTACTTTCCGGCAAGAAAAAAAACGTTTGATGAGTTTCCTGTGATTAGTAAAACAGAAATTCGGAATAATTTTGATGCTTTTAAATCCACCGAATACCTTGGGAAGAAGTTATTCAAGGTTACTACAAGCGGATCTACGGGAATACCTTTTTCCATTCTGCAGGACAAGAATAAAGTAAAAAGAAACAAAGCAGACGCTCTCTTTTTTCTATTAAAAACTGGATATCGTTTGGGTGATCGGTTATATTATTTTCGATTGTGGAAAGGAGAAGAGAAAAGCAGGCACATGGCCTTTTTTCAAAATATTGTAAAAATCGATATTTCTACCCTTCCTGATAAGGTTTTGGAAAGTATTATTCAAAAAATTACAGAAGATAAATCGAAAAAAATCTTGTTTGGACTTGCCTCTTCCTTCGAATCCTTAAATCATTATTTGGAAAAAAGGCAAATTGCCCAATTGGATCTGAACCTGATTTCTATTCTGTCAACCTCCGAATCCATGTCCCCTGAAAGTAAACGAAATCTGGAATCAGTTCTGGGTGTTCCAGTATTTGCGAGATATTCAAATGAGGAACAAGGTATTATTGCCCAACAGGTGAAGGCAAAAGACGACTTCTATGAAGTTAATTGGGCCAGTTATTATGTAGAGATTTTTGAAATTGAGGAAGATCGAAAAGCCCCTCACGGTAAATTAGGTAGAATTGTAGTTACTGATTTGTTTAACTACAGCATGCCACTTATTAGATATGATACAGGTGATCTTGGGATTATGGAATCCGTGAATGACAAATTAGTATTGTCCAGGATCGAAGGAAGAAAAATGGATGCTATTTATAATACTAGCGGGGATCATATTTCCTCTTACTCGATTTATCCTATAATGTCCAGGTACTATGATAAAATCGATCAATATCAGTTTATTCAACGAGGCAAAAAGGAATATTTAATAAAATTGAATTTGATCAACTCTTTTCCACAGACCTCATCGTTGATCCATGATTTTAAAAACCTACTGGGAAATGACGCAGAAATACAGGTGGAATTTGTTAAAGAAATTCCTGTGCTATCTTCGGGTAAGAGAAAAAAGGTAGCCAACATTTACATAAAAAAATAAAAAAGGACCGATATTTTTTTTTGAGATAAATAAATAGAATAGTCTTATCTTCCTTCTGTTTAAGAACCACGCCAATAACGTCAGTAGTAAATTTTATCCTAAACGTTAAAAGAACTTCAGGAAGCCCAAAATCCTTGATTTAATGCGATCCTAAATTCTTTTCGGATCACTTTAAATTATAAGTAGGGATACCAATAAGTTAGGACAAACGGATAGGAAGTTTCGAAACCACGCATTTTGACCGGAAAATTATCTTTTAAACGAAAACAGGTATTACCCAAAATATTTACAGGGAATAAAGGGTAAATTTATAAGAAGACCGTCTTGATTTATAGGATATTAGGTATTATTTCTATACTGTATCGGTTTCGCCTAAAAGTTAATTCTAACACTTAATTATTATGAAAAAATTACTAGCTTCTTTAACGGTAGTCCTGCTTGTTGTTGCAGGATGCTCCGACGTTGATTTATTACAGGACGAGAATCTCCTGAAAAGTGTCAATTTCACGGGAACTACAACTGAATGTTACCCAGACATCGATGGCTTGGTATCAGGTTTGCCTACTTCAGTAGAGGTTACCACAACGGCTAAGCCCGGGATGGATTCTTATTTTACCATCAACATTAATGACTCCGATTTGGCTGGTGAGAATATACCTGCCTGGTGTATTGATGTAGACAGGTCATTAGGTGTTGATCATACATTCGTTGCAGATGTGTACTCCAGCACTGAATCCTTACCCGATCTTTTCGAAAATCCTGAAAATTTTGATCTGATCAATTGGATTATCAATCAGCAGTATATTGGAAAACCAAGTCCTTCTGGAGGCAATTATACCTTCGGTGATGTCCAATGGGCCATTTGGGAATTGATCGATGATGTCAATTGTGTGGCCTGTGCGTTTTTGGGTGATGGATGGAGTGTGACTAAGGGACAAGAAATTGTTGATGCTGCTTTAGCTAGTCCAGAAGCCGAAGGCTTTGTTCCAGATTGTGGACAATTAATAGCGATTGTGCTGATCCCACAAGACAACAGTCAGCCGATTTTTATCACCCTGGAAGTTCCCTGTGATTGCAAGGAAACCGAATGTAATGAATGCGACGGTAAAGTTACCCGACTAGACCTGCAATACAATGGAGAAAATCCTGCTGATATTGTTGTCATGGACAAAAAGGGTGATAACGAGCTGCCAATTGGCATTATTAATCCTGGAGAAACTTTTACCGTTGATGGTTCAACCGGAATTTTCGATGACAAGAAAAATACATTAGGTACCGAAATTGTAATATTCGTGGACGGTGTTGAAAACACCAAGATCCACACCAGTTGTTCGCAACCGATTGGTCCTGGTCTCACATTTGGTGATTTCACCGTGGTCGGTGGTGCCAGTCGAAACGGTGGAGAATTATGCCCATTGGATCCGCCTCCCGGTAATGGTGACGATTGCGGGGAATGCGATGGCAAAGTCACCAGACTGGATCTGGTCAATGACGGACCCGCTACGCAAATCGTGGTAACTGACAAGAAAGGGGAAAACGAGATCTTCAATGAATTTGTTGAAGCCGGAGCTACCTTTACCCTAAGCGGCTTTGATAAAAATGGGACTTTAGGGACAGAGATCGTTATTAAGGCAAATGGGTCCGAAACTAAGATACATACCAGCTGTTCACAACCTATCGGCCCAGGCCTTTCATTCGGCGACTTCACGGTTGTAGGCGGAGCCAGCCGAAACGGAGGAGAATTGTGTCCTCTGGATCCTCCTCCTGGAAATGGGGGTGATGATGACTGTGAATGTGATGGCAAGGTGGATTATTTGAAATTAAGTTATTCAGGAGACCTGGATGATGATATCAGGGTAGAGACTAAAAAAGAAGGCGATGTTTTCAATGGGAAAGTATCAGCAGACGGAACCTTCGAATTTTATGGCAATGACAAGAAAGGTACCTTGGGTACTGAGATCACAATCTATGTGAACGGAGAAGAAGCGGTAAAAATTCATACCAGTTGCTCTCAACCTATTGGTCCCGGCTTGGTTGCTGGAGATTTCGAAGTGATCGAAGGTACTAGCCGTAATGGCGGAGATCTTTGCCCACTATAACCTAACGGCATAACAAATTGCTTTTAAAGACAAAAGCATCCTCAAAATTGAGGATGCTTTTTTGATTCGTGGATGTACTGATATACTAGTTTATAAATCTAATGGTCATGAAATAACTCGGGCTTTCCCCGTTATTCGCACGGACCGCGTTGACAATAGGCATTACAAATCCGAGGATGACCACTCCGATGATCCCCAGGATACCCAGGCCCAGAAGCAGGATGGCAGGAATGCTCAGGATGAAATACAGGATCAGGCTTAGTTGAAAGTTCACGATGGCCTTCCCGTGTTCGTCCATGCCTTCTACCCTGTCCCTGGAGGTAAGCCAGATGATCAGGGGCGTGATGAGTCCGCCAAACCCTATGACATAGGATATCAATTGCGTGAGATGGGTGACGACCAGCAACTGCCGGTCTTCCCTTAATGTGGTGGTGTTGATGACTTCCATGATTGATGAATTATGGTTTCTTACCTATGGGTCGTGAGTCGGGCCATTTTGTTACAAAGCGACCCTCCCTGTTTCAAACTTCCTTTTCCCTATTTTTGCAAAAAGGAATTGATGATCTCACAGGATACCATTGTTGCTCTTGCCACGGCTCCGGGAACCGGCGCCATCGCGGTGATACGGGTATCCGGTCCGGATGCCATCTCCACAACCTCCCAAGTATTTGAACCCGTAAGAGGTGGATCCCTGACAAAGGCTTCCAGCCACACCGTACATCTTGGGTATCTGAAGGAAGATGGAAGGACCTTAGACCAGGTGCTGGTTACTGTCTTCAAAGGCCCGAACTCCTACACTGGTGAGCACGTGACCGAGATCTCCTGCCATGGCTCCCCCTATATCCAGCAGGAGATCATACAACTCTTCCTCAGGAAAGGCTGCAGGATGGCGGAGGCCGGGGAATTCACGCTCCGGGCTTTCCTGAATGGCAAACTCGATCTGAGTCAGGCTGAAGCTGTGGCCGACCTTATCGCTTCGGAAAATGCCGCTTCCCACCAACTGGCCCTGCAACAAATGAGGGGTGGCTTCAGTAACGAGATCAAAAACCTCCGGCAGGAACTCCTCAATTTTGCCTCCCTGATTGAACTGGAACTCGACTTTGCCGAAGAGGATGTCGAATTCGCTGACAAAAAACAATTCTCCGAGTTGCTCACTCGCATACAGCAGGTCTTCAGGAATCTCATCGATTCCTTCGCCCTGGGCAACGTGATCAAGACCGGTATCCCCATCGCCATCGTGGGCGAGCCCAACGTGGGGAAATCCACCCTCCTCAACGCCCTGCTGAACGAAGAGCGGGCCATTGTAAGTCCCATTCCGGGAACCACACGGGATACCGTGGAGGACGAACTCGTGATAGGCGGTATCGGATTCCGTTTTATCGACACCGCTGGGATACGGGAAACCGTCGATGTGGTGGAATCCATCGGCATCAGAAAGACACATGAAAAGATCGAAAACGCACGGCTTGTGATCTACCTGGTAGATGCGAAGGAAGTGAACCTCACTCAGGAAAAAAGAAAGGAGGTTCAGGGTCGACTCGCATTACTCAAAGACCAGTATCCCGGTAAAGAAATGTTGCTCGTGGTCAACAAAGTAGATGCCCTGGAGGATGGGGTCCTCTCAAGATTAACGGAAGAGATTCCAAACGCCTTATTCATATCAGCGAAGGAAAACAAAGGACTGGATACGCTTAAAGACCAGTTCTTAAACCTGGTCAATACCGGTGCCCTGACCTCTGGTGACACCATCATTTCCAATACCCGCCACTACAACGCCCTGATCAGGGCTACCGAAGAGATCAGAAAGGTTCAGGAGGGTCTGGAATCCGGCCTTTCGGGTGACCTCCTGGCGGTAGATATTCGCCAGGCACTCTATCACCTCGGGGAGATCACCGGGGAGATCACCACGGACGACCTTCTGGGAAACATATTTGCCAACTTCTGCATCGGTAAGTAAAGCCCCCATTTGAAGTAATAAATTCAGCTCTTCTTCGTTCTATCCAAGTATTTTGACGTGTATTTCATACACTTTATCGATGTATATTCTTACGACAAAGTATTATAAGAAGAAATTCAACAAGAAGAAAATAGAATCCTTAAACCAACCAGCCTGCCTAAACCAACAGGCTTTTAACCCTTGTGATGAACCATGCTTATCAGACTATCCCACATCTGTCTTTTTTTGTTCATTCTATCCTCCCTAAACAGCCTGGCGCAAGTTCAGGTGCAGGCCACAGCAGGCACTGCCACAGGAAATTATCCAAATCTCAAAGCGACCTTCGATCAGATCAACAACGGGAATCACCGAGGTGATATCACGATCGAGATCACCGCAGACCTCATAGAAACCAGTACGGCTACTCTGGACCACAGTGGTTCAGGCCCCAGTAACTATACAAGCATACGCATCACTCCCTCTGGAGGGGTTCAAAGGACCATTTCGGGGAATTTAGGGTCTAGCGGACTCATCCATTTTAACGGGGCAGACCAGGTGACTATTGATGGTCTGAACGAATCGGGTAATGCCCTGACCTTGCGAAACGATCATACAGGGGCACCTACCCTGCGATTCTCCAGTACCAAAAGTGCCACAGAAGGAAACACTATAGAAAATTGCACTATTTTGGGATCTAATTCATCGGCCAGCTCAGGAGTTATTCAACTGCAATGGGCAAACAACAATCAGTTCCTCAACAATGCCATAGGGCCATCGGGTACAAACTATCCGTCGAACCTCATCTATGCCGGGTACTACTATTACGGCAACAGCGACAACAATACCATCTCGGGAAATCAACTATTCGACTACGGGAATCCCAATTCTACACAGGCGGCCGCTGTCTATGCCCAATATGCCACCCATTGGTCCATAACGGACAACCGGATCTACCAATCGACCCCAAAATCTTTTAGTAACACCAATTTCAGAGTTTATTACGGGATCTACCTCAGGGACGGGGCCGGTCACCTGGTAAACAACAACATCATCGGGCACGCTTCATCCGGAGCTACGGGCACCACAAATATTGATGTAAACGGAGCTAATTCCTCTGTGGATCTCTATCCCATCTTCATGACTTCTGATGGTACAGATCTATCAACTATTGAAGGGAATACCATTTCTGGTTTTTCGGTCAACGGGGGGTCGGAACATATCAATATCTATCCCATCTTCTTCGAAGGAACCTACGGATCGTCCGCTACCATCCTGAGAACGGCTTCGATCGCTAACAATACCATTGGATCTGCGACTGATCCAAATTCGATAAGTCTCAGCACCACAGGGCATATGAGGATCCGGGCGATCATGCTGGGCAACCCCGGCAGTTCCCTGAATTACCTCTATAATGTCGATATCACTGACAACGCCATCGGCGGTATCCGCATCCCAACGACCGCGAGTCCGCTGGGATATTTCAATGGGATCAGCACCAAAGGATACCAGGGGTCTGCGGTGACCGTCAGTGGAAATACCATCGGCTTTCCGGGGGCCCCTGTCGAAATCGGCGATTCTCCAACAGCCAGCCAATTCAGCTATTCCGGCATCTATGTGGCCTATATGGGATACGAACACGCGACCATCGATGAGAACCTAATCCAGGATTTAAGGTCGTATTCAACCACCTATCCTTCCAATGGGATTGAACTATTCAAATACAATCCCTCTAATGCCTACACCATAACCAACAACACGATCCGGGGCCTACAAAGCGAGGGAGACGTCTCTGGGATCAGGTCGCAATACAACCCCTCAGGAAGCATGTACTCCGGCAACACGATCTATGATCTTTTGTCTGCCAAAAACGCCTATGGCTTATATCTGGGTGAAAAAAATTCTGAGGTCGAGGGTAACCTGGTCCACAGCCTGGTTTCCACAAGTGGAACGGGAACCGTGGCCGGTATCTATATGAGATCCTTTCAATCGCCCCTAAACACCATTAAGAACAACATCGTCAGCCTCGGCCGGGATGTGAATGGCACATCGCTTGGAAATATTAATATCTACGGGATCTTCGACGACACAAACGGGGCCAGTAGCAATTACTTTTTCAACACCGTGTCCATCCATGGATCAGGGAGCAGCGGGAACCTGAATTCCTATGCCTTCTACCGCCTTTACGGTAATTATAACTCCGTGATCAAGAACAACCTCTTTACCAATTACAGGTTGAATAGTGGGGGAAGCGGGAAGCACTACGCCATCCGTCTGAGGAATAACAGTTCTCTTACCATCGACCATAACCGATATTTTACCGCAGGTCCGGATGGGATCCTGGGTGATTTCAACGGAGCAGACCGCACCACCCTGGCCGACTGGCAGAGTTCTACCGGGCAGGATTCGAACAGTACGGAAGGAGATCCCCAGTTTATCGACGAGACGAGCGTAATTCCTTTTGATTATTTCCCGGGAATCGCTCAGGTAGGTGAGACTATTTCGGGAATATCAACCGACTTTAAAGGAGCTCTGAGAAGTGATCCTCCTTCGGTAGGAGCCATAGAAGGACTGTATACGATCAATTCGACCATTACCGTAACCCCGGATACACTGCCTGCCGATGGAATCAGCACAGCTGCTGTACTCATTCAACTCATAGGTGAAAGCAATGCCCCGCTCACGGTAGGTGGTGAACTCATTGAGATCACCTCATCCCTTGGGACCCTCTCGGCAGTAACAGACCAGGGTGATGGCACATATTCCGCGGTACTTACCAGTCCAACCTCGGTAGGGACGGCCATTCTAACCTTCAAGGTAAACGGATTTAGCGCCCAGGGTTCAGCTACAGCAACCTTTGTTGCAGGGGCTCCTGATATCGCCACATCCATTATTTCGGCTAATCCGACGAGCATCGTGGCCAACGGCAGCACTATCTCTAACCTCCTGATCCTGCTTTTTGACAGCAATAACAACCCTATTACCTCGGGAGGGGAAACTATAGCGGTCACCACTACCCTGGGGACCGTAAGCGCGGTGACCGACCTGGGTGATGGAACCTATTCTGCTGTGCTCACCAGCGGAACAGCTACTGGGAATGCAGAGGTTTCTTTCACTATCAATGCAGCCCCGGCTACAGCTACCGCTTCAGTTGAATTCATTGCGGGTACCCCGGATCCGGCTACAGTCACCATTACCGCAAGTCCTACCAGCATCATAGCAGACGGTGCAAGTACTTCAAATATCCTGATCCAACTCTTTGACAGTAACAACAACCCCATCACTACGGGAGGGGAAACTATAGAGGTTTCCTCTACCCTGGGTACCGTAAGCCTAGTGACCGACCTTGGTAATGGGACCTATTCCGCTGTGCTGACCAGCGGAACGGTTTCAGGGAATGCAGAGGTTTCCTTTACCATCAACGGGCAGCAGGCTCTGGCCACAGCAACCATAGAATTTACAGCAGGGACTCCCGATCCTGATTCCGCTATCATTTCAGCAAGTCCAACCAGCATCATAGCAGACGGTGTGAGCACATCAAACATCCTCATCCAACTCTTTGACAGTAACAACAACCCCATCACCACCGGAGGGGAAACCCTGGAGGTCTCCTCCACCCTGGGTACCGTAAGCCTAGTGACCGACCTGGGTAATGGGACCTATTCCGCTGTGCTGACCAGCGGAACGGCTGCAGGGAATGCAGAGGTTTCTTTCACTATCAATGCAGCCCCGGCTACAGCTACCGCTTCAGTTGAATTCATTGCGGGTACCCCGGATCCGGCTACAGTCACCATTACCGCAAGTCCTACCAGCATCATAGCAGACGGTGCAAGTACTTCAAATATCCTGATCCAACTCTTTGACAGTAACAACAACCCCATCACTACGGGAGGGGAAACTATAGAGGTTTCCTCTACCCTGGGTACCGTAAGCCTAGTGACCGACCTTGGTAATGGGACCTATTCCGCTGTGCTGACCAGCGGAACGGTTTCAGGGAATGCAGAGGTTTCCTTTACCATCAACGGGCAGCAGGCTCTGGCCACAGCAACCATAGAATTTACAGCAGGGACTCCCGATCCTGATTCCGCTATCATTTCAGCAAGTCCAACCAGCATCATGGCAGACGGTGTGAGCACATCAAACATCCTCATCCAACTCTTTGACAGTAACAACAACCCCATCACCACCGGAGGGGAAACCCTGGAGGTCTCCCCCACCCTGGGTACCGTAAGCCTAGTGACCGACCTTGGTAATGGGACCTATTCCGCTCTGCTAACCAGCGGGACCACAGCTGGTGATGCCATCATTTCTTTAGCAATCAATGGAACGAACTCCTCTTCTACGATTACAGTTACTTTCATCCCTTACGATAGTGACGGGGATGGGATACCGGATAGCGAAGATAATTGCCCAAATAATTACAACCCTCAACAGGAAGATCTCGATGGAGATGGCATTGGTGACGATTGCGATCCGGATGGAGATGGAGACGGGGTGCCCAATACAACAGACCAGTGTTTGGATTCCGCACCCGGAGCAATCGTAGATAATACCGGATGCGAGCTCTTTTCCCTGCCGGTTTCCAACTTCCAGGTGGAGGTAGCCAGCCCTGCCTGTACGCTTGAAGGTGACGGGGCCGTTGAGATCCGGGTTCTGGATACACAATACATCTATAGGGTCACCATTACAGGGAGAGCTCCTTTAGAGTTTGATGCCCGCCTTTCGCCTGTTTTGATGATCGGCGGACTGTCTGGGGGTACGTATCAGATCTGTTTCAGCGTGGTAGGGGTACCTGATTTCGAGGAATGCTTTGAGGCAACCATTTCCGAGCGGCCCCCTCTGGATGTATCCCACACTATTGACAAGGATAGTCGGGAGCTCACGCTCGACCTCAGCGGTTCAGATTCCTACAGGGTGCTGATCAACGGCGTGGAAGAGATCGCTACTTCGAACCAATTCCGCCGAGTGCTGTCCAGCGGGTTACACAGGGTGGAGGTATTCACGGATTGGGACTGCCAGGGCAGGTTTGAGACCGAGATCTTTGTACCTCTGAGGGTCACCGCCCATCCAAACCCCACCTCGGGCGCTACCCAGGTCTACATACCCGGGTCGGACGCCTCAGTGAGCATCTATGTTTATAATCCGGACGGTGTGATGGTTACAGGCAGGTCTTACCAGATCTCCTCCT
This sequence comes from Muriicola jejuensis, assembly GCF_010671595.1. GTDB lineage: Bacteria > Bacteroidota > Bacteroidia > Flavobacteriales > Flavobacteriaceae > Muriicola > Muriicola jejuensis. Next base: position 11,776 of record NZ_JAABOP010000005.1, read on the forward strand.
CGAGATATGTGGAGTTGGATCTGGGCGGACTGGCTTCTGGTATTTATGTGATCCACGTCAGAGGTGCATCACTCGAACAGAACTTCAAGATCATAAAACAATAGGAACCGAAAAACCATCTGGTTTTTTATTCGAAAGATAACAGCAGGCCACCCCACCGTGCCTGCTACCACCCCGGAAGTATGTTCCGGGGTTTTCTTTTTCCCTGTATACTCTAACCCTGATCACATAAGGGATGAACATGATAATTATCATATAAATCCATGGGGTATACCTGTAATTTCACACTCAAAATCAGCATGGTGTCATGCAAAGCATCATAAAATAATGGAAACAGCAACAACAGTGAAAACAAGGGTATACCGCTTCGGCGACAAGAAGGCCGATGGGAACAGTACAATGAAGAACCTCCTCGGAGGAAAAGGCGCCAACCTGGCGGAAATGAGCAGAATCGGGATCCCCGTGCCTCCCGGATTCACGATCACGACCGAAGTGTGTACCGAATACAACCAACTGGGAAAGAATAAAGTAATACCCCTCATCAAACTGGAAGTGGAAGAGGCTATACGGGAGATCGAAAAGACCATGAAAACCAAATTTGGGGATGATGAAAATCCGCTCCTGCTATCTGTGCGTTCCGGGGCCAGGGTCTCTATGCCCGGGATGATGGATACCGTGCTCAATCTCGGCCTCAACGACAAGGCCATTGAGGGAGTTATCCGCAAAACGAAGAACGAACGCTTTGCGTGGGACTCTTACAGGAGATTTATACAGATGTACGGGGGTGTGGTCATGGGTATGAAACCCGAGAACAAGGAAGATGAGGACCCCTTTGAAGAGATCATCGACCACCTGAAAGAGAAGAGGAATATAAAACTCGATACCGAATTTACCGTCCAGGACCTGCAGGACCTCGTTTATGATTTTAAGGATGCCGTAAAGAAGAAAACTGGGAAGAACTTCCCGACCGACCCCTGGGATCAGCTGTGGGGTGCTGTAATGGCAGTTTTTGACAGCTGGAACGGGAACCGCGCCATGTACTATCGCAAGATCCACGGATATCCCGCAGATTGGGGAACCGCCGTGAACGTGCAGGCCATGGTTTTTGGGAACATGGGTACCGATTCAGGAACCGGTGTCTGCTTTACGCGAGATGCGGGTACGGGAGAAAACGTTTTTAATGGGGAATACCTCATCAATGCACAGGGAGAAGATGTGGTCGCCGGGGTGCGCACCCCACAACAGATCACCCGACTGGGCTCTGAAAGATGGGCACAATTGGCCCAGATCTCGGAGAAAGAAAGGGTCGCCTCCTACCCTTCTCTGGAGGAGCTCATGCCTGAGATCTTTACCGAGCTCGACGGCTACCAAAAAACCCTCGAAAACCATTACCGGGATATGCAGGATATGGAATTTACCATACAACAGGGGAAACTCTGGATCCTCCAGACACGCAACGGGAAACGCACCGGAGCCGCCATGGTCAAGATCGCCATGGACCTCCTAGAGGAAGGCGTCCTGGATGAGAAGGAGGCTTTGATGCGTATAGATCCCAACAAACTGGATGAACTCCTGCACCCCATCTTCGATCCTGCGGCCTTGAAGGATGCCGAGATCATTGCACAGGGCCTGCCAGCCTCCCCTGGAGCAGCTACGGGACAGATCGTCTTTTTTGCCGAAGAAGCGAGTAAGTACAAATACACCATTTTAGTTAGGACCGAAACCTCACCTGAGGACCTTGAGGGCATGCACCTGGCCAGGGGCATCCTGACCGCCAGAGGCGGGATGACCTCCCACGCCGCCGTAGTGGCAAGGGGGATGGGCAAATGCTGTATCTCCGGTGCCGGTGCCCTGAAGATCAATTACAAGACCCGAACGATGACCGTAGATGGAAAGGTTTTCCACGACGGGGACTGGATCTCACTCAACGGCTCAACCGGGAATATCATCGAAGGCAAAGTGGCCACCCGTGAGCCCGAACTGAGCGGAGAATTTGGGGAGCTGATGGTCCTGGCAGACCAATACGCCACCATGAAGGTGAGAACCAATGCAGACACCCCTAAAGATGCTGCTGTAGCCAGAAGTTTCGGCGCACAAGGGATCGGACTTACCCGAACCGAACATATGTTCTTTGAAGTAGACCGGATCAAGGCCATGCGGGAAATGATCCTGGCAAGCACAGTCAAAGGACGCAAACACGCGCTAAAAGATCTGCTGCCAATGCAGAGAAGCGACTTCGAGGGCATCTTTGAGGCCATGCAGGGACTTCCCGTGACCATTAGATTGCTGGATCCCCCTCTGCACGAATTCGTACCCCACCAACTGGCTACCCAGAAAGAACTGGCAGACGAATTGCATATCTCCCTGGACGCCGTAAAAAGCAAGGTGGCAGAACTAGAGGAATTTAACCCCATGCTTGGTCACAGGGGATGCCGACTGGGGAATACCTATCCGGAGATCACAGAGATGCAGGCCAGGGCGATCATAGAGGCGGCCCTGAACCTGAAGGAAAGGGGCATAGAGACCCATCCTGAGATCATGATCCCCCTCGTGGGCACCGTCAATGAATTCCTGGAACAGGAAAAAGTGATACGGGAGACCGCTGAATCCATCTTTGCCAAACGCAAGACCAAGATCAATTATTCCATAGGAACGATGATCGAGATCCCAAGGGCTGCCCTCCTGGCAGACAAGATCGCAGAGCATGCAGACTTCTTCTCCTTTGGCACCAATGACCTCACCCAGATGACCTTCGGGTATTCCAGGGACGACGCCGGCAAATTCCTGCCCATCTACCTGGAAAAAGGCATCCTCAAGGAAGATCCGTTCGAAGTACTGGATCAGGAAGGTGTGGGCCAACTGGTACTCATGGGCACAGAACGCGGCCGCAAGACCAATCCACATCTCAAGGTGGGCATCTGCGGGGAACACGGGGGAGAACCCAGTTCCGTGGAATTCTGCTACCGGGCAGGGATGAATTACGTGAGTTGCTCGCCCTTTAGGGTACCCATAGCGAGAGTGGCTGCCGCCCAGGCTGCGATAAAGGAAAAATAGGGGGAACAAACACCCATAAGTCCTGTCATTGTATATGAATTAAATTCGTTACAATGGCAGGATCTTTGTTAGTTATAGAAAGCGTAATTTTGCGTCGATATTTCTGACAACATGTTCCACATTTTTTCCAGGAAGCGATTTTTAGTAGATGCCCTAGAGGGATTTGTGGATATCCACAATCACATTTTACCAGGTATCGATGATGGAGCAAAGACCGTGGAGGACTCTATAGCCATGATCCGGGAATTTGAATCGTTCGGGGTGACCCATTTTATTGCAACGCCCCATATAATGAATGACTACTACCCGAATACTCCGGAAACCATAAGGTCTTCCTATTCGAAATTAAGAGATGAACTCATTGCAAAAAAACTGGATCACATAACCATAGGGACAGCCGCTGAACACATGATAGACGGGCATTTCGAGGCTATTTTGAAAAAAAATGAAGTTATGCCTCTATCCGAAGACTATTTGCTGATTGAAATGTCATACCTCCAGGCTTCCATGAACCTGGAGGAGTCAATCGGACATATCGCATCATATGGCTTTTTTCCTGTACTGGCTCATCCTGAACGCTATGTCTATTGGCATGGCAGAAAAAGTACATATCATAAATACAGGAAGGACAATGTTCGATTTCAAATGAATTTGCTATCCCTTAGCGATTATTACGGAATGGATATAAAACGGGAGGCTCACAGACTACTAAGTGCGGGTATATACGATTTTGTGGGATCCGATGTTCACAATCTAAGACATCTCGAGGCCCTAAAGAATGTTCAAATTGTTCCTAGAATTCTTGACAAGGTAAATCCCCTCATCCAAAATACGATTAGGGAGTTTTATTAAGGTGAAGGTTTCAGGTGAATTGCCACCATTTTTTTCGTTTCTCCGCATAGCCATATCCGTACTTCCCTCCATAACCGAGATTAGATTCCTTTACCCCATTGACCACAAATGAAAGACCTTTGAGTTTCCCTTCTGCATGAAGTTTCAATGGGAAATCCAGAACCTTAAGCTCTGTTTTGTCAGCACGAACAACATAAAGGATCTGGTCTGCATACTCACTGATCAATAGTGTATCTGAAACCACCATCAAGGGGGCCGTATCTACGATCACGTAGTCATATTCCGATGGGACCTCAATCAATAACTCCTTCATTCTTTCACTCATAAGTAATTCTGCCGGGTTGGGAGGGATTTTTCCGGAATAGATCACATCGACCGTTTGATCATGGACCAGCATAGGAGAAATGATTTCTCCGATCCCTATGGTCTTATCAACTAAATAGTCTGTAAGACCTACGATAGACTTATCTCTTGTGGGTTTACCCAAACGATCTACATTTTTACCTGAATAAAATTGATAAATACGTGGATTGCGAATATCGGCCCCTATTAAGAGAACCTTTTTATTTGCTTTGGCGAAGATCATCGCCAGGTTAGATGAAACTAATGTCTTTCCTTCACCGGGTATGGTCGAAGTTACAAAGATCACATTCCCCCTTTTTGCATTTCCGGATTTGGAATTTATAATGAAATCGAGGTTGGTTCGAAGAATTCGGAGAGACTCGCCCATCACACTGCGCTCACTTGTTTTAACAAGCAGGTTCTCTTTTGATGACAGTTTAGGCAATTCTGCTAAAACCGGTATACTTCCAATATATGTTTCAAGGCTCAGTTTATTGTGAACTTTATTATCCAGTAATTCCTTCACATAGATAATTGTAAAAGGGATGAGCAATCCCAGGATCGCAAATGCCAGAAGAACCTTAATTTTTTGAGGAGACACAGGAAATGGGCTTGCTCCGTAGGCTCTGTCAATCACTTTAGATTTTGGAGCGGCAGAGGCAAAGGTTATTTCGGACTCCACCTGCTTTTGCAATAAATAAAGATATAAACTTTCAGTAGTTTGCTGCTGACGGGTAATATCCCTCAGCGCCCTTTCATTACCTGGTGTGGCGTATATACGAGCATTAACTTGGGACAGTCGGTTGCTCAGGTTAGTCACCTGCATGTTAAGGTTATTCGTCATACTGCCTAGGCTCGATTGAAGACTTCTCCTTAAACCACTCAGCTGTTCGTCCAGGCTTACAATGACAGGATTTTTTTCATTGGAACTCCTCAATAAGCGTTTACGCTCATTCACGAGCTGGTTATATGTTGCCGTAGTACTGGTAATCGAAGGGTCCGATAACCCAATGTTTGAAGGCAGAGGTTCAAAACCTTGTTGGCTATCTACAATGTCCTTCATGGATGCAGCCTGATTCAATTGAAATTGCGCTTCTTGGAGCTCCTGTTGACTTTGGGCACTTATACTGATATTTGAACTGGTCTGTGACGCCACATCAGCTATACCCCTTCCGGATTTGAAATCCTGAGCGGTTTGGTCAACAGTTGAGAGATCTCCATAAATCTCCTGAATTCTGTCATTAATGAAGCTGGAGGTTTTATCCGCGATTTGTTTTTTATCTTCTATCGCATTTTCGTTATAGGTATCTATGAGGGTATTTATAATGTCTATTCCTTTTTGCTCAACCGGATCTTCTATGTAAAGTGAAAGAATATCAGACTTTTCATCTGAAACAGTAATTGTTAAATTTGACTTGTACGCCTGAGCGATTCTGTCGATTGGAAAAAGGTTCACTTGAAATTCTCTTCCGACCTGCCCTCTCATATCCGGTTCCGGAAGATTAGGCAATAAAACAAAGTCGCCTATTTCAGTATTGACATTAGTACCAAAAGAGAAATTCTTTAAAGGAGAATCTTCTTTTTCTCTGAATTCAAAGCTGGACTCAGAAGAGATTCTGATAAAATAAGACGCTCGCGATCTGAGGATCAACGAATCAGGAACCAGAAAATTCAACTTAAATGGAACGTTTCGCTTGTAAAGCTCTGCATCATGAATATTTCCTTTGGCGATGATACTCATATTGAGTCCTAGTTTTTTTACCACCTCAATCATATTAGAGCGAGAACTGAGTATTTCTATCTCATCTTCAACGAAAGCATTGCCTCCTGTAAAGACATTTAAGTCTTTTAGGGCACTTAGTTCAGAAGCGGAATTTTGGTCCTCTATGATCTGTATCTTGCCCCGGACAGCGTACATAGGTGTCGCATAACGGATATAGAGAAAGGCCGCTATGATAGCTATAAAAAATGCAATTACAAACCAAATCCAATGCTTCGTGTAGGGCCTTATTACTTCTTTATAATCCAATTGATTTTTCTGGACTCCTAAAGAGTTTGATTCCGTTTTCAATGTATTCTTTTCTTAAGGTTTTATGATCTAGTTATTAAAATAACGGCAGAAGTGATCAATGTGGATAAAATGGCAATGGTAATTGAAGTTGATTGGCCTACAGATGTTTCTCGGATCCCTGTGGAGTTAGGCTCTACGTACACCACGTCATTCTGGGTCAAATAATAAACGGGAGACTTCGTCATGTTTTTTGAGGTAAGATCTATTCGATTATAGACTTTAGTACCATTAAAGTCACGTATTACAAGAATATTATTCCGTACCCCTCGTAAGGTTATATCACCAGCTAGCCCCAAAGCTTCCAAAATCGTTATCTGCTCCCCATTCACAGGATACGTGCCAGGCCTGGTTACCTGCCCCAGTACGGTAACCGTAAAATTCCTTAGCCGGATATTAATGATCGGATCCTTTAAATACTCGGAAAGTCTGGTTCTAAGTAAATTTCTGAGTTCATCAGGGGAAAGACCTTCTATTTTGAGTTTTCCTATGACCGGAAAATCAATCATCCCATCCTGATCCACTAAATAATCTACTTGTTCCGCACGAAAACCTCCTTCAGAATTCCCTCTGAAAAGATTGAATGGGGCACTGGCTTCTGGGTTAAGTGAGGAAACGTAAATTGAAACCAGATCATCAATTTTGAATTTCGTTATTGATTTGTTCTCATCAATAAGGGTCTCGTAATTACCTGTATCCTGAAAGTAGACTATTTCTTTCCTTGAGGCACAAGAAAAAACGGTTAGTGCAACTATAAAAACAATTACAAAGTTGGAAAGTCTCCTTTTCATCAGAAGTAAATTTATGGATGTATAAAAATAAGCATGAAAAATCAATACACCTTATGAATGTCCTTTTTTTGGGCAAATTCCTCTGTAACACTATCCTGCTTGTCAAATTCGCACAGGGAAGAATTCTGTGATACATACTCAGGAACTATTTCCTTCATTAATTTCACTGGATTCGACTTAAAGAACATATTCGTAACACAGAGCTCATCAATTTTTGTCCTTGTATCTGCATAGTCCAGATCACGGACCTTGCTGATCATGATCTTCTTGTGATATGTGGGCAATGTATTTTCTCCATTTGCTAACAATTCTTCATACAGTTTTTCTCCAGGCCGTAATCCCGTAATCTTAATATCAATGTCTTCAGGATAGCTGAAACCGGAGAGTTTTATCATATTCTTGGCTAAGTCGAAGATCTTTACAGATTCACCCATATCGAAAATGAAGATCTCACCTCCTTTTCCCATGGCACAGGCCTCCAGCACCAATTGGGAGGCCTCCGGTATGGTCATAAAATATCGTGTAACTTCCTTGTGAGTTACCGTTAAAGGACCTCCTTTTTCAATTTGCTTTTTAAACAACGGTATCACTGAACCATTGGAACCCAGCACATTACCAAAGCGGGTTGTTATGAACTTGGTAACTCCTTCCTGCTGTTTACAACTGATATACATTTCCGCGACGCGCTTTGTTGCACCCATGACATTTGTCGGATTCACAGCTTTATCAGTAGAAATAAAGACGAACTTTTCAACCTTATACTGAACAGACAGGTCTGCAATGACCTTGGTCCCGGAAATGTTGATCTTTATTGCTTCATAAGCATTATATTCCATCAATGGAACATGCTTATATGCGGCCGCATGGAAAATGATCTCCGGCTGGTATTCCTGAAAAAGGATGTTCATGCGGTTCTTATCCCTGATATCGCCTACCACCGGGATAAAATTGTGTTTACCACTCTGTATTAGTTCCTGTTGGAGATCATATAGGGATGACTCGGCCTGATCTACGATGATCAGAGAATTATAATTATAGTTGACAATTTGCCTGACCAATTCGCTTCCGATGGACCCAGCTCCACCAGTTACCAGAATTACCTTGTCCCTTAATTCATCCTTAATTCGTTCGTTATGAATGTGTATCGGAGATCGGTCCAGGAGATCTTCAATCTGAACTTTTTTGATCTGTGATGCCTTGAGTTCACCATTTATCCAATCTTCAACAGGAGGAACGATCTTAACAGAAACAGGGAAATCAACCATGCTTTGTACTAAATCACTTAGTCTTCTTGGAGAAATATTGTGAATAGAAAAGATGATTTCAGATATGCTTTTTTTATGAATAAATTCATGGCAAAGTGCTTCTTTACCATAAACCTGAATACCATTTATTTGTTTTCCTATTTTTTGCTTATCATCATCGATATAACCAATTACATTTACCTGTTTCTTGGAATTATTTGTTAGTGCGTGATGTGTTAGAATCCCAGATTCCCCAGCTCCATAAATAACTACATTTTTCCTGTTCGCTTCTAAATTATGTACTACGTTGTGGTAGAGACTTTTAAAAATAAATCGGGAAGCGGTAAGTCCTACAAAACTTATAAAACTGTTGATAACTATAATGGATAAAGGAATAGTAAACTCATCATAGATATTATAGAATCTATTAAACAATACCACAAAAATGGCCATAATGCTAAGAAGGCAAACCCCATTAAAAATATTGTAAACGTCTCGTACTCCGGTATGCCGAATAACTCCCTTATAAGACCCGGTGATTAGAAATGCGAGCGCAGCAATTAAAAACACCAATGGAATTTGTAGGACCAGCTTTTCTACATCGAAATCAAAGGTGAAATTAAAACGAATGAAATATGATAATATAAATGCCGAGGAGACGGTAAAAAGATCAATAACAAGAACAACCCATTTAGATGCAAAACGGTAGACGGAGCTGGTCAAATACTGTTTTATCATGATAATATTTGCTTTAAAATAAAAGTAATTCGCTCCAAGTGTTCCTTTTCTAGATTAGAACCACTTGGAAGACAAAGGCCACGTTGAAATAGATCAAGACTTACTCCATTAACATATGCCAGATTCTCCTTAAATACAGGCTGCTCATGCATTGGTTTCCATAAAGGTCTGGATTCAATATTTTGATCTAATAAAGCCATCCTGATCCTTTCTCTTACCTCAAAAGATGGCGTAAGAATGCAGCTTAACCAGCGATTACTATAGTTGCCTGGTATTTCATTTAAAAATATAATGTCCGGATGAGAACTTAACTCATCCTTATAAAATTGAAAATTCCTCCTCCTAGCATGTACCCTATCTTCAAGGACACGCATTTGACCCCTCCCAATACCGGCAACTACATTGCTCATTCGATAATTAAAGCCTATTTCTTCATGCTCATAATGGACTTCATTTTCCCTTGATTGAGTAGCAAGGAAAAGAGCTTTTTCAGTATAGTCTTTATTTTTGGAAATCAATGCCCCCCCACCAGAAGTAGTAATTATTTTGTTTCCGTTGAATGATAGAACAGCGATGTCCCCGAACGTACCGCATTTTCTTTCATAATAAGAACTTCCAAGGGCCTCAGCACTATCTTCTAACACGGGGATTTCATATTTCAAGGCTATCTCATGAATTTCGTCCACTTTATAGGGCATGCCATACAAATGCACAGCAACAATAGCCTTGGGTTTCTTTCCTTTCTGAATTCTTTCCGTGATTGCCGTTTCCAGTAACTCCGGAGAAAGGTTCCATGTATCTCGTTCACTATCAATAAATATAGGACGAGCCCCAAGATAGGTAATCGGATTGGCAGAAGCAGAGAAAGTAAAACTTTGACACATAACCTCATCTCCATGACTTACTCCAAGCATGAGGAGACCAAGATGAATGGCAGCTGTTCCCGAACTCAAGGCAGTAGCTAAAACCTGATCTCCAAGATAATTAGCTATATCAGATTCGAATCCTGTTACATTAGGGCCCAAAGGTGCTATCCAATTGGTATCAAAAGCCTCTTTCACATAATGTTGCTCAAGGTTGCCCATATGTGGTGAAGAAAGCCAGATTTTTTGCTGTAAGGTTGTACTCAATAAAATCAGATTTTAAAAGTTACCGGAATGTAAAATTATCCCTTAAATTGCATCGGTTATAGAACTTTAGTCACGTTTTATGCACGAGGTTGTCCACAATTATGAGATATTTATATGATTCCTTATATAAAGGTAAACTTAATTCTCAGCATTGGGACATATGTCAATATTAATTCGCCGAAGGCTTTAAAATAATCGGTGGCGGGTATGATAGTTTTTTTCAACTTTTACCTTAATTCAATTCGATTGATTAAGAATTTACAAACAAAGATCGACATCCTTGGAGCCAGGATCATCCGAGGAAAGATGCATAGAGCCATTAAATGAAAATTTTAGTTACAGGGGCGGCAGGTTTTATAGGTTTTCACGTCGCCAAAATATTGTCTGAAGAGGGCCATCGTGTTATAGGGTTGGATAACGTGAACGATTACTACGATGTAAATCTAAAATACGGTCGATTGGAAAAGTTGGGGGTAAGCCGTACAAATGCCGAACAATACGGTCTGACAACTACTAGTTCCCTTTTTCCGGATCTCTCTTTTATTAGGATTTCCCTTGAAGACAGAGTACAGTTGGAGTGCATCTTCGAGAAGGAAAAATTTGATGTGGTCTGTCACCTGGCGGCTCAGGCTGGGGTGCGCTATAGCCTTGAGAACCCCCATGCTTACATACAAAGCAATATTGAAGGATTTATGAATATCCTGGAATGCTGCAGGTACCACCAAATCAGCCATCTCGTTTACGCTAGCAGTTCCAGTGTTTATGGTTTGAACAAAAAAATCCCTTTTGAATCCTCGGACCGTACGGACCGACCGGCCAGTCTGTATGCAGCTACAAAAAAATCGAACGAACTCATGGCCCATACCTACAGTCATCTCTTTGGTCTGCCTAGTACAGGGTTGCGTTTTTTTACAGTGTACGGTCCATGGGGTCGGCCCGATATGGCGCTCTTTATCTTTACAAAGGCCATACTGTCAGGAAAGCCCATTGAAGTTTTCAATCTGGGAGAAATGGCCCGTGACTTTACTTATATCGATGATATTTGTGAAGGGGTTATAAAGATTCTCAAAGACCCTTTACAGAAAAGAAAAGAGAATGGAGAGCTGTATAAGATCTATAATATTGGAAATTCAAGACCAGTGAAACTCATGGATTTCATACAGGCCATTGAACGGGCACTCGAAATGGAGGCCAGCAAAGAGTTGATGCCAATGCAGCCTGGAGACGTGCAAGCGACCTGGGCTAATGTTGACCACCTGATCAGGGATTATGGTTACCAACCTCATACTCCTATTCAAGTGGGAGTACAGCGGTTCATCGAATGGTACAAATCGTATTACAGGATATAGACCATGCTGCCATTCGGCCAAACCTAAAATATTGGAAATGACAGAAAACTGTGCCATTATAACAGGATGACCCTTATCACAGTAGGAATGGCTTCAATTGCTTCATTGCATCCCATTTATTCAGATGTACATTATTCCCATTCCTTGATAAGACCAAAGTTCCGGAGTATAAGATCTAACTGCTCCAGGTGATTTACTGATATCCCACGGACGCATATCCAAACGCCAGTCCTGATGAAATTAACACTATCATGGATATCTGAACAATTCATCATCCATATCCTTCTATATGATTAAGTTTTCGCATTTTTGCAGTCTATGAAGTAATAATGCTATAAGGTATAAATCACAATGAGATTAACAGTTATCGGAACGGGCTATGTGGGTTTGGTAAGTGGTACCTGTTTTGCAGAAATGGGCAATACGGTTACCTGTGTCGATGTCGATAAAGACAAGATAGAAAAACTGAAAAAGGGGGTTATTCCCATCTATGAACCCGGCCTTGAACCCATGGTCCAACGCAATATAGAAAACAAGACCCTGAGCTTCACCACGGATCTCAGTGAGGCCTTACATAAAGCGAATATCGCTTTTATAGCTGTTGGCACGCCCATGGGTCAAGACGGATCTGCTGATCTGAAGTACGTATTGGGAGTCGCCAGGGAAATAGGGCAACATATGCAGCGACCCCTTATCGTCGTGGACAAATCCACGGTCCCGGTGGGTACAGCGGACAAAGTGCGGGTCGAGATCGAAAAAGTCTTGAAGGAAAGAGCGGTTTCACTAGAATTTCATGTGGTATCCAACCCGGAATTCCTCAAAGAAGGGGATGCTATCAATGATTTTATGAAACCAGACCGCGTAGTCGTCGGCTCAGATGATGAACAGACCACGGCAACGATGAGGTCACTTTACGCCCCCTTTTTCAGAAGCAGTATGGACCGGTTGATCACCATGGACGTACGTTCTGCTGAGATGACCAAATACGTGGCCAATGCAATGCTGGCTACCAAGATCTCCTTTATGAATGAGGTAGCCAATATCTGCGAGCTGGTAGGGGCCGATGTCAATAAAGTAAGGATTGGCATAGGTTCGGATAGCCGAATCGGATATAGTTTTATCTACCCGGGAAGTGGTTATGGGGGCTCATGTTTTCCAAAAGATGTAAAGGCCCTGCACCGAACAGCTGCGGAGCACGGTTACCAGGCCGATCTCATTGGGGCCGTAGAGGCCGTGAACGATCGTCAGAAACTGGTGGTAGCAAAAAAGGTGGTCAGACGTTTTGGTGAAGACCTCAGTGGCAGAACTTTTGCAGTCTGGGGCCTGGCCTTCAAGCCACAGACGGATGATATGCGGGAGGCACCGGCGATCTACATCATCAGGGAACTCGTGCAACGCGGTGCTAAAATCCAGGCCTATGACCCTAAAGCCATGGATGAAGCACGTCACTATTATCTGAAGGACCTTATCGGGGTCACTTACTGCAATTCAAAATATGAAGCACTGATGAATGCAGATGCTATGATCTTGCTGACCGAATGGAAGGAATTCAGGTCGCCGGACTTTGAAGAATTAAGAGCACAACTGAAACAGCCCGTGATCTTTGACGGCAGAAACCAATACAATGATCAGGTATTGAAAAAAATGGGCTTCGAATACTTCCAAATAGGCAAAAATTAAAAAAACAAGGCTCTATAGATGCTAAAAGAATGGATCCAGTAAAAATTGCCGTAATAGGGCTGGGTTATGTAGGGCTGCCTTTGGCACAAATCCTCGCCACCCGGTATCCTGTGATCGGTTTTGATTCTGACCCCGGGCGGATAGCGGAGCTTGAAAAGGGTATGGACCGCACAAGGTCACTTACCCGGGAAGAAATTCTCAGGGTATTGGTTGCGGAACCCCCTGCAACTGCGGGCTTGTATTGCACCACCGAAGAGGCCGTATTGAGGAAATGTGACTATCTGATCATCGCAGTACCCACCCCGGTGGATGACTCAAACAACCCGGATCTGACCTGCCTTTTTGAGGCCAGTGCCTTAGCGGGCCGGAACATTAAGGAGGGAAGTACAGTAATTTATGAATCTACTGTATATCCCGGAGCCACGGAAGAGGAGTGCGTTCCCATCTTAGAAGAGTACAGTGGCCTGCGATTCAACAAAGAGTTTTATGTTGGCTATTCCCCGGAACGGGTCAATCCCGGTGACCGGGAACATACCATAGAGAAGATCGTTAAGGTAACCTCCGGATCTACCCTGGAGGTAGGCAAAAAGGTTGACGCCATCTATGCATCGGTGATTGCCGCAGGAACGTACCTGGCCCCGTCAATTAAGGTGGCTGAGGCCGCCAAAGTGATAGAAAATACACAGCGAGACATCAACATTGCCTGTGTCAATGAACTAGCCAAGATCTTCAACGCCATGGGATTAGACACGCATGAGATCCTGAAGGCTGCTGGCACCAAATGGAATTTTTTACCCTTTACCCCCGGTTTGGTAGGAGGGCATTGCATAGGGGTAGACCCTTACTACCTCGCAAAGAAAGCCCAGGAATTCGGTTACCATCCTGAAATAATCCTGGCGGGTAGGCGCCTGAATGATAGCATGGGGCATTACGTGGCTTCGGAGGTCGTCAAACTCATGGTGAAAAATGAATTGCCCGTCAATAACTCAAGGATATTAGTACTGGGTATAACCTTCAAAGAGAATTGCCCGGATGTGCGGAATACCCGGGTGGTTGATCTCATCTATGCCTTACAAAGCTACGGTGCGGAGGTAACCATTTACGATCCCCGGGCATCCCGAAGAGAAATAGAAGAAGGGTACAAGTTGACCTCTTCAGAGGAGATCCCCGAAGGACCCTATGACGCGATTATCCTCGCTGTTGCCCATGATGAATTCCTGGCGTTCGATTGGCGGTCCTTGTTAAGCGAGAAGGGCATCCTTTATGACGTAAAAGGATTCCTGCCAGGGGTGGTAGACGGCCGGCTTTAACTTACCTATCAGCCTACTTGTTGACTCAGTTTGAGATCAAAGGAATTATCTAATCCCCGTTGAAAAACTGCTGGAAAACTTCATGGATGTGAGGTCGATTTCCAAGATCGAGTTTCATAATATTCACAAGTACAACTGCTCTGCCTCAATCTTTAATGAAGTGTTAAAAGATCATGCAGTTCATCGAAAAAACCATCCGATAAAAATCTGACCCGGTACTTTCGTGCGTATAAAAGAGGACCTTTGATGGTATTTCATCGAAAAAATATACGTTTTGACTGGAAGATTGGGTTATTCTCTTTAGATTTAGAATACCAAATCCAATGTCAGTTTTGAACTTAACCTAAATGTACGCATGAAAAAATTACACTTCCCCACCCTGACCATGCTCCTTGTTGTAATGGCTTTTTTCCAGTTTTCCTGTTCTAAGGATTCTGATCTCCTTCTTGAATATGTCTCCCAGGAGAATGAGATACCGGATGCACAGACGACCCCTGATGTACCTCAAAACCCCTCAAATAACAACGACAATAACGCTCCTAATGTCAATGATGCTAACAGACCAAACGATGTGGCAAATTGGTTTCCAAATGAGCCGAGTGTTTCGAAACCAGTTGAAACCGAAACTTACACTCCATCTTCGTCGTCAGATATTACTAATGTTCAAAATGCAGGTAAAACTGCAATAATCTCCAATTCTTTCGATTGTTCTGGTTGCACTTTCGCTGCAAATCAGATAATTCGACCAGCAGGTGGCACAATCAGCGGTGAGAATATTAACCTGAATGGTTCCTACATAGATAATATTGCAGATAGGGCATTTTCTTCTTCCGTTACTTTCAATTCTATATATGAAGATTCTTGGGTTTTTCCAGAAGTATTTGGAGCTATTGCCAATGACAATTCTGATGATTCAGATGCTATTACTGCACTAATGAAAAATGTAAAGTTTGCAAAGGCTGTTTCTTCTGCAACTTATATAAAGAACACCCCAAAATTTGTACATAGAAAAGGGGAATTCATCTTCGATTTGAGCAATGGCAAAATAGAAATAACGTCAGACGCAAACTATAATGAGACATCAGACCAACAAGCTATGTTTTGGTTCTTTGAGCTCAATGTCAAATTTATAAATGGGGAGATTGATGGAAATGATTTGTATCCCGCAGCATTTAGATGGGCCTTCCCAGAGGCTTACCATTTTGAAAATTTGCACGTTCACCATTTTAAGAATGACGGGGTTTCGCATAGGTCAATAGCTTTCAATGTAAAGATAGCATCGGCCGGGACTAACTCATGGAATGGCGGAAGTCCTTTTGGCACAAAATCTTCATCGCAACAATTTCAGAATGGATATGTTGGCAATTGCGTAATTGAAGATATTAGGGCCGTTGGGGTTGGTGTGCCAAATGGCGTAGCGCAAGCGTGGTGGATTCAATATGATAATATGGATACTTCTTTGGCCACCATTTACCATACGGGTAACCTCATACAAAGAGTTTTAGGTGATGAAGGTGAGGGTATTTATCTTAATGATGAAACTTTTAGCGGTGGCAATAAGGACATCATACACGGTACAACCTTTGTAATGGACAATTGCGAGATAAGGGATTGCACAGATAGGGCTATGAAGATAACCACGAGTAACGTAACCCTTAAAAATTCGACTTTCAGACCAATAAGCGCAGTATATGGAAAACCTTCTGGAGGTGCCACAGTCGATTTTTTTACTCTCCTAGGGTCAAATTATCCCACACATTATACAAATAATGTGACCGTACAGAATTGTTCTTTCATTGAAAGTGAAAGTCCAAGAGCAATGATGTTGAGGATAGGCAATTGTAAAAATATATCAGTTACCGAGAATACTTTTTCTTACCCTGACCTTGGTAATTATCAGGGCATCGTACTTGGAGCCAGCGGAACAAGCGGCACAAACGGATGGGTAACCGATGCTAATTTTTCAGCCAACACTTTTTTCAATTGTGGTTATGAAATATCAAATACTATTACTACAGATGGGACTTTGAATATCCATGATGAAACATTTTCTTATGATATGACGGGTACAGGTGGTTCTTCACAGGCTGTCTTTAGAACCCCTGCAGCAAGCGGAACACATGCTGATATTAATATTTATAATTTGGCCATTGATGTTGATATGAATGGTGAAAATATCCCAGGATTTAAAGGATTAATATTTAGTAATGGTGCAAATTTCGTGGGAACAACATGGTCAAACATAAATCTTAATTATAAGAATGAGTTTACTAACAATTCAACTAATGGTAGCGAATTTGGTTTTCTTAAAGGTAATTTCGACAATACTAACAGCCTAAACGATATAATCATGACTAATGCTCTTGGTACAGGATCAATAATAATATTGGGGAGCAGTAAGGGGTTTTTATCATCTAATGCGAGGGATGATAAAGGAAATAAAATTACCTTAAATTAATTAGTGGGTAAAAATTACTTCGCCAAAAGTTTAATTGTAAACAATAATCCAACATCTTAACTTTTTCACTTAAGCTCTTATTTAATTAGATATCTTTAAAAATATTTTTATCTATTAATTAAGTTAACAATCAAATAGAAGTGAAAAAAATTATCATTGCCGGCTATCCTAAAAGTGGAAATACATGGCTTACGAGATTAACGGCTACTTTGGCAGATTGTCCAGTTAAAGGGTTTCTATATTCTGATCATCAAGAAATAGCTGTTGAAGGAACAGATAGAATAAGTAAATATGGAGTTTTTAAAAGCCATCACCAGTATCAAGAACTGAGAAATGAAGATGTTAGTACGGCAAAAATAATATATGTGATTAGAGACCCTAGGGACATTGCAATAAGTGGCAGAAATTTCTTTTCTGTACAACCATATACATTTAAGAATATTGAATGGCCCACTAAGAATCTGTTTCTCAAAATTATTAATCCCTTTAAAATAGTCTCAAATAAAATTATAAATAAGCTGCTCTTAAAAAAAGAAATGAATAAAGCAGTTTTATTTGGAAATAAAAAAATACATTATTGGTGCAGAATATCATGGAAAAGCCACATTACCCCTTATTTAGAAAACCCGGATATTCTAATAGTCAAATATGAGTCCCTATTGACAAATCCCTTTCATGAAGCCAAGAGAATTATTGATTATATTGGTATAAATAAGACGGATAAAGAAATCATTGATGATGTTCAAAGTCAATCATTTAAAAAGAAAAAGACGCAATTTATCAATCAAGAGCAAATAGGAAAAGCCTCTTTTCTAAGAAGCGGAAAAAAAGAACAATGGAAATCAGTTCTTTCTAAAAAAGAGAACCTAAAATTTGTAGATATATTAAAAAATGAATTAATTGAACTAGGGTACGAATTAGAGAATTAAGTTAGGACTAATTTACACGTGAATTTTACCTTAGTACGATGTGGAATCTCCGTCTATAGTTGGAGAATAAATACGCAATTCTCCTTTTCATATCTTCTCAATGCCGAAAATGAGTTCATTCGTATCTGAAACTTGTCTTTCGAGTCACCGAAATAGATAAAGCCGATGACGATCTATTAAATTAGATGAAATATAGGTTAGGTAAATACCCTATACCCATTAAAGTTGCTATCGTAAATAACGGTAGTTATTACTATACTTCCAGTAGACCGTACCCAATAGATAGATCGTTAATACTCATTACGCCTACTTCAACCGACATGCGCACAGAGTCATGAAGATCAAGGGCTCTACACCAATGATTCGCCTTTCGGAAACTGGTGTAACAGACCATAAGAAACATAGAATAGAATTGGACCGATGGGTTGCACAATTGGGACCTTATCGTTCGCTAACTTTATTTAAATTTGGGGGCGATGTTCATGATATTTAATACCAATTCCTCTACGATTGCGCCTAGAGGAATTGAAAAACACGAAAGAGTTTAATTTATACTCTACTAATTAAGTATCTAAATATCTAGTATTAATTAAAAATTAACCATTTTATCAATATTTATTATTCAAGATTGATACCATCCATGTTTTTAACATTAAAGAATTAAATGCATTCTGGAAATAAAATGTTTCAGGCCATGGCCTGGAGTGCAGGGCAAAAAATAATACTTCAAGCTGTTCAATTTATTGTTGGGATTATATTGGCCAGAATCTTAAGTCCAAAGGAATATGGCATTATGTCCATTCTTATGGTTTTTATAGTTATTTCCAATGTATTTATAGATAGTGGTTTTTCCAAAGCTCTTATCCAAAAACTGGATAGGTCAGAAAATGATAAATCAACTGTTTTTCTTTTTAATCTAGCGATTTCGGTTTTTTTTTACTTTTTGCTCTATTTCCTTTCCCCCCAGATAGCAAGATTTTATGAAATTGGAGAGTTGTCATTATTGTTAAAAACAATAGGAATATCTATAGTTATCAATGCCCTATATACTGTGCCTTTTACTTTATTTTCAATTGAAATGGACTTTAAATCCATTTCGAAAATCAATATCATTGCTTCATTCTGCTCGAGTTTTATTGCAATTTATTTGGCGTTTGATGGATTTGGGGTCTGGGCCCTGGTTTATCAAATATTATCTAGGTCTTTAATCACACTTTTACTTACATGGTATTTTATGAAATGGCTTCCAAATATGGTTTTTTCAAATCAATCATTTAAAGCAATGTTCTCCTTTGGCTTTAAGTTGTTGATTTCGAATTTGCTAGCCATTTCTTTTGGCAATATCAATTCTTTATTGATAGGAAAGTACCTGAGTGCAAGAGAGCTTGGTTTTTTCAGTCGAGGAAAGCAATTTTCAGATATCTTATATAATCTATTCAGCACATCAATAGATAGTGTTCTACTTCCTGGATTATCACCTTTACAAAATCAAAAGGAAAAAATGGTGAACCATTCAAAAACTATTATTAAAAGTACCTCCCTGGTTGCTTTACCAATATTTTTGATTTTGGCTATTTTGGCAAAACCTATCATTTTATATTTATTAACTGATAAATGGGCTTTTGCAATACCTATTATGCAGATTTTTTGCATTGCACGGTTGGCAACAACAATAGGAGGAATTAATTTGAATCTCTTATACGTAATAGGAAGAACAGATTTAGTACTAAAGCAGCAATATATTTGCATTGCAATACGTGTGATTTTGGTTTTGTCGGCTCTGCCATTTGGCATAATTTACATTGCTATGGCGGAACTGATTACTTCTTTAATTCACTATTATATTAATGCATATTATCCTGGTAAATTATTAGGGTATGGCGGCTTTTCACAATTAAAAGACATTTTATATATTTTGTTTGCTGGCGTCCTAATGAGTATCCCTCTGTTTATCTCTTTACACCTTTTTGAGAGTCATCTTATGCAAATAATGATTGGTTCAGTTATTTCCCTCGCTCTATATATACTTTTTATAAAATGGTTTAAAGTAAAAGAATTAGATTTTATTTTAAATAAGGCTAAATCATTTAGAGGCAATTAGAAAATTTATTTTACGGTTATTTCGGGAATGTTACCAATTTGGGCTGCTACCTGACTAAACGAACTATGGTGTGAACCAAAAACCTTTTTGGTTTTTGACAGACAGAATAAGTCCAGTACAGCTTCCTTTGCTGCCTCTGATTTATTACGATCAAAACTTTGAATATCGTTATAGATAATCCTATCACCATATTTTTTAATCAACTCACTTTTTGTCCTTGGGTCATCCGTTGACAGGAAGAATGTGGCATCATTTTCATTCTGTAAAATATCCTCAATTAAAGAAATAAATTTCTCAGTGCTGCTATGTACCTTGGCAGATGTGTGGTCTGTTCGTCTAATGTGTAATCCATATGTATTTTTAAACCTATCAGTTGTTCCAATGATCTTTTCAATTATTTCTCCTTGGGGTAAAAACTTCCCATAATTATCTTCTAACTCCTCTAGCCTGTAGCATGAATTTATATAAACAGGTTTATCACTTTGCATTAAGTTATCTACTTGATTTTTAATGCCCTTTATAAAAAAGTTATCCATCAAGGTAACCGTTGATGAGGAATGTGCAATGATATCATTATAAAGTTTATCTAAATACGACTCGCTCAATACACTGCCTTTGGGCAATTTCTCCAGTCGCTTAACAATGGACCGAAGCCTTTGATCTAAAATCCTTCCTTTAACTAAATTCTTGATCATATTACAAATACCTGAATAATACTTTTCAGGATAGCCAGGTGGGCAATCTATAATCTCCAATTTAACCCTAGAATTTTCTACAGGTTGAAACAATTCATGGTAGCTGACGTTAAGCGCACTATCTAAGGGCCATAATACCGTAAGATCCTTATTGTATCTGGCACTCAATATTAACAATGAGTCTAAAGTCCTTATTCTATTGCACAATCCTCCCCGCACTTTTAGGTAAATCATAGTTCTGTACTTTCTGTTCCGATAAGTGAAATTCTTTTACTGTATTTTTACAAACGTAGTAGTTCTTAAAATATTCAAAACATATTAAGTGAGAGATTTTTATTTATTCGTGAAAAATTTTGGGTTTGTAAACTTTCTTTTTGTTGCATTAACGTTTACAAACTTTCTCGGATATGGGTATTTATATGGTTACCTGGCTGTAGCTTTAATTCTCTTTAAAAAAAATGCTCTTCAAAGAGATTTGGATGTACTGTTTTTGGTATTGTTCATTTTTTCTATAGTTTATTCGCTTTTCTATTTTATGGACCCTTGGAAAGGCTTGCAATTTTTTTTAATCTACATGTTAAGTCCGGCAGCATTCTATTTATGGGGTAAACAAGTGCCTATAGCTTTAAATAGGAATGAGAAAATTTTACCGGTATTAATGCTACTTGGAGTAATATACTCTTTACCTGCCATGATTTCTGTACTCCAAAACATTGCAGTAGGAGGCTTTGCGCAGCACGAACGCAGTATTGCCATGTTTTGGGGTGGACAAAAAATCGGTGCTACAGGAATGGCTCAGTTTTTTATGTTTAATATGTGTATACCAGCTATCTTTTTATCTCTGAGAAAGAAATTCAATTTACTGTTGACTATACTCTTTTTAGTGTCTTTTGTTTTAAGTTTAGCTTGTGTGCTCAGATTGGGCAGTAGAACGCTACTTGGTATTATGCTAATGTCTGTAGTTTTTGCTTTATTGCTTCTAATTCCAAAACTGACTTTCAAACAGACACTTGTTCGATTTGGAATTCTAGCTGTGTTTATTATTGCAATTATTCAAAACGTTTCTTTTGATTTTGATTCGGAAATATTTACCACTTTTGCCAGCAGAATGGAAGATGGAGGAGTCGAGGATTTAGCCAGTGGTGGAGGGCGGGTGGATCTTTGGGATAAATCCATTACCTACATGAAATCTCATCCATTTGGATGGCCTTTAGATAGATTTGGCTATTCTCATAATCTTTGGCTGGATACCTTTAGAGTGGGAGGATTTATATCTTTTTTCATTCTGCTAATTTTCACTTTTCAAATACTTTACTTGCTCAGAAAGATGTATTTACTTAAGAAAGTGTCCCTGAGTTTGCGTTTACTATTTGCACTATATAGTTTGTCTTTCCTATCTATATTTATGGTTGAACCCGGAATTGATGGGAATTTTTCCTTGTTTATCTTTTTTTGTCTTTTTTGTGGTACTATGCAGAGTATTTACATGTCTGATTTTTCTAATCCATAGTTTATAAAAACATAACTTGCCTATTAACTATTTAAGAATCTTAAGTTCTAAGGCAATAGAACAGAAAAAAAACACTTTTCACATAATAAGCAATATATAAAGTTTGCTATTTATGCATATTTGCAAAAAGTAATAGAAAATGACTAAAACAGCATTAATTACCGGAGTGACCGGGCAAGATGGAGCCTATTTGAGTGAATTCCTTTTAAAAAAAGGATACGAGGTCCATGGCCTGAAACGCAGGTCCTCCCTTTTTAATACAGATCGCATAGACCACCTGTACCAGGACCCCCATGTGGAACACCGCAATTTTTACCTGCATTACGGGGACATGACGGACAGCACCAACCTAATCCGCCTCATCCAAGAGATACAGCCCGATGAGATCTACAACCTGGCGGCAATGAGCCATGTGGCCGTCTCCTTCGAAGTGCCGGAATACACCGGGAATGCAGACGGTTTGGGAACCTTGCGTATCCTGGATGCGGTGCGCCTGTTGGGCCTGGAACAAAAAACGAGGATCTACCAGGCCTCTACCTCAGAACTATATGGAAAGGTTCAGGAGGTACCCCAGACAGAAACGACTCCATTTTATCCCAGGAGTCCTTATGCCGTGGCCAAAATGTATGCCTATTGGATCACCGTGAATTATAGGGAAGCCTACAAGTTGTTCGCCTGTAACGGAATTCTGTTTAACCATGAATCACCAATTCGAGGAGAAACCTTTGTTACCCGAAAAATAACCCGAGCGACAGCGCGGATCGCTTTAGGGCTACAGGACAAGTTTTATCTAGGGAACCTTGATGCACAGCGCGACTGGGGACATGCCAAAGATTATGTGCGTATGATGTGGATGATCCTGCAGGCAGATGAACCTGAAGACTGGGTGATCGCTACCGGCAAAACGACCCCGGTACGGGATTTTGTAAAAATGAGCTTTGGGGAAGTGGGCATAGAACTGGAATTCCGTGGCCAGGGTGTGGATGAGAAGGCATTCGTCAAGGCCTGTCAGCATCCTGATTACCAGCTGGAGATCGGGAAAGAAGTGCTCGCGGTAGACCCCAAATATTTCAGGCCTACAGAGGTAGACCTGCTGATCGGGGACGCCACCAAGGCCAGGGAAAAATTGGGTTGGGTCCCGGAATACGATCTTAGCGCCCTGGTAAGGGATATGATGCAGAGCGATATCAAATTGATGAAGAAAGAGAGTTATTTGAAAGAAGGCGGATATACTATCCTGAATTATTTTGAATAAGCACACCATGGAAAAAAGTTCGAAGATCTATGTAGCCGGGCACAGGGGCCTGGTAGGAAGTGCGATCCTTAAGAGCCTCAAAGAAAAGGGATATGCCAATATTGTAAGCAGGACTCACGAAGAATTGGATCTGACCGACCCAATGGCTGTAGCTTTGTTCTTTCAAGAGGAAAATCCGGAATATGTCATCCTGGCTGCGGCTAAGGTCGGGGGTATCGTGGCCAATAATACCTACAGGGCCGATTTTATCTATGAGAACCTGATGATACAGAACAACGTGATCCATCAGGCCTATCTCAATCAGGTAAAAAAACTACTTTTTCTCGGCAGTACCTGTATCTATCCCAGGGAATGTCCCCAACCTATGAAAGAGGAATATTTACTCACCGGGCCGCTGGAATACACCAATGAACCCTATGCCATCGCCAAGATCGCGGGGATCAAGATGTGCGAAAGCTACAACCTCCAGTACGGGACGAACTTCATCTCGGTCATGCCCACCAATCTCTATGGCCCCAATGATAATTTTGATCTGGAGAAATCGCATGTCCTGCCTGCCCTGATCAGAAAGATGCATTTGGGGAAATTGTGGATGTCCGGTTCCATAGAAGAACTTCTGAATGATCTGGGATCGGGAACGATAGAAGAAGCCAGGGATTTTTTAGGCCGTTTTGGGATCACTGAAACATCAGTAGAGATCTGGGGAACCGGTAACGCCATGAGGGAATTTTTATGGAGTGAAGATATGGCCGATGCCTGTGTCTTTTTAATGGAAAGGCGTAATTTTATAGATACCTACCCCAAGGGGCAGAAGGAGATAAGAAATACCCATTTGAATATTGGTACTGGGGAAGATATCTCCATCAAGGACCTCGCCTGCCTAATAAAGGAAATCGTTGGGTACGAAGGAACCCTGAAATTCAACCCTGATAAACCGGATGGGACCTATAAAAAACTGACCGATGTCAGTAAACTGAATTCACTGGGCTGGAAATACAGCATGGATTTGGCTTCCGGGATTGAAAGACTGTACGCGTGGTATTTGAACTAAATAAGTTCTTTATTCATATAGGCCATGTATTAAAAAGCTATTCGTTCACGGAATCCTCAATACGGAAGTGACCTTAAAAGATGTTATGTGTAAAAGGATCATTTTTAATCAGTGATTTTCGACTTTACCCTATAAAATAAATTTTTTTTACCTATGTGCGGAATACTGGGTACTATCCCCTGCAGTCCAAATGAAATTTTCAAACCGGCCTTAGATACCCTAACGCATCGCGGTCCGGACAGCTATGGTATTGAGCATATTGGCCAAGATATCAGTCTGGGACACAGGCGCCTTTCCATTCTTGATCTTTCCCCAAAAGGACATCAGCCTATGCTGGATGACAGTGGGCGTTATGCGGTCATTTTTAATGGGGAGATCTATAATTTCCTGGAAATAAAAAAAGAACTGGAGGGATTGGGCCACAAATTCAGGTCCACCTCAGACACAGAGGTGCTTCTAAAGGCTTATATAGAATGGGGAGAGGAAAGTGTTTCCCGTTTCAACGGCATGTGGGCATTCGGGATCTGGGACAGGGATACGAAACAACTTTTCCTGTCCCGCGACCGTTTCGGAAAAAAACCCTTATTCTATAGCCAAATAGGCGATACATTCGTTTTTGCCTCCGAAATGAAGGCAATCTTTCCCTATATGGAAACACTGGAGGTCTCCGAGGACTTCCATTGGATGAAAAGGAACATATTCTTCTATGAGGCTACCGAAAAATGCCTTATCAAGGGAATTAAGCGGTTTCCGGCAGGTCATAATGGCGTATTCAAAGGTGGAAGATTAACCATCTATCGTTATTGGAACACCCTGGACCATCTTGTGGGTGTCCCAGACACCTATCAGGGCCAGGTAGAACACTTCAGGGAGCTGTTCATGGACGCATGCAAGCTCAGGATGCGCTCCGATGTCACTATTGGTACGGCCCTCAGCGGAGGTTTAGACAGCAGTGCCACTATTGCGGCCATGGCTCATTTGTCCAAAAACAACAGGAGTTATTCCGACGACTGGCAGCATGCTTTTGTGGCCTCTTTTCCCGGCACCCCCCTGGATGAGTCGCATTACGCCAAAATGGTAACCGATCACTTAGGGATTGGCGCTACTTTTGTGGATATAGAGCCCCTCAGGCATTGGGGGAAATTGGAGGAATATTTCTACCTCTTCGAAGACCTGTACATCACCTCCCCTTTGCCCATGATCATGCTGTACGAAACGGTAAAAGCGAATGGGGTGACGGTAACCCTTGACGGGCATGGAGCCGATGAATTGCTCAGCGGTTATCAGCAGGGCAATCTGGAGAGTCTGTGGGATGCACGATGGAGCCCTACCAGAACCAAAGACATTTTAAATATCTATCAGGATTCTATCAATGAGGACAAAGTTCAATATGAACGAATGAATAGTTCAAAAGTCTACACGACCTTTATGGTCAGGAAATTAGCCAAAAAGGCTTTACGAAAGAAGATGCCCTCAACAGACAATAATCATCCGAATTTCAGGAAATTAGACAATCATGCCCAATACCTCTACGCCATGTTCCACGAGAACATCCTCCCCACCCTGCTGCGGAACTATGACCGTTATGCCATGATCAACGGGGTGGAGATCCGCATGCCCTTTATGGACCACCGGATCGTGAGTTTTGTGAATTCCCTCCCTTATTCCAGCAAGATCGGGAACGGGTATACCAAGAGGATCGTTCGGGATGCCCTGGACCCGTATTTACCTAAAGAAGTGACCTGGAGAAAGACCAAGGTGGGCTTTAGCTCTCCCATTGTAGACTGGATGCAGAACGACCTGAAGGAGTGGTTTTTAGACATCACCCATTCTGGCGCCTTTCTGCGGTCCGACCTGGTTAGCGACCCCAAAACACTCCAGAAAGAAATCGGCAATATCGTAAATAGAGAATCCCACAGCTTTGCAGATGCCCAGAAATGCTGGACAGATCTTTCTCCCTATATTTGGGGTGAAGCTGTCTTGAAAAGAAGGAATTAACGATAGTATATTCGATTCTTTAGTTTCATTGATCACTATACCCGGAAACTGCTCCCCCCAAGCAAAGGAAATGAACGGTAGGTGAGGTAATTGTATATAAATGACTATGAACCCCGCGATTAAAAAGGTAGTACTTAAAAACAGGGCCCTAACCGGAATTGCAATATACCTGCGTAAGCTCTATCTAAAAAAAAAACATGGAGTGCGATTTGGCAGAAACGTTTTCATCGGATATTCCACATATTTTGAAGGATATAATAGTATTGGGAATAAGAGTTCTGTGGTATCCTCCCGGATAGGTTATGGTTCTTATATAGCCGAAGGCAGTACCATCTCCAAAACAGAGATTGGTAGGTTTTCGTCGATCGGTCCCAATGTAAACTGCATCTTCGGAAAACACCCAGCTGAAACTTTCGTTTCCACCCACCCTGCGTTTTTCTCCACGAGAAAGGAGATTGCCCTTTCCCTTGTGGTTGAACAGCGTTTTAAAGAATTTGCCGACCCAAGGGATAAAGAAGGGAAATACTCCATCATTATTGGTAATGATGTCTGGATAGGTGCTAATGTCTCCCTTATGGAAGGGATTGTGATTGGCGATGGTTCTATCATCGCGGCAAACGCGATTGTTACTAAGGATGTAGCACCGTATTCCATCATGGGCGGAGTACCTGCTAAACTCATTAAGAAACGTTTCAAAGAGGAAGAGGAGGCCTTCCTTCTGCAATTGCAATGGTGGGACAAGCCTTTGTCATGGATAAGCGAACACGCGATCTTCTTTGATGATGTCAGGAAACTGCAAAAGAATTTAGGCTATGTCTGAAGCACTTCCTCCTATAGTTGTAGTGGCCTATAACCGTCCCCGTTCCCTTGATCGCCTTTTGCGTTCCCTGGGGGCTGCCAGCTATCCTGATCATCCGATTACCCTGATCATCAGCATTGACAAGGGTCCGGACAACCAAAAAGTAGTCGATATAGCTCATGATTACGACTGGCAGTATGGAGAGAAGGAGGTGCTCCACCAGGAAAAAAATCTGGGCCTTAAGACCCATATCCTGCAATGCGGGGACCTGAGCCTCAAGTACGGCAATGTCGTTATCCTGGAAGACGACCTCTTTGTTTCACAGAGCTTCTATTTCTACTCCCTTGAGGCCCTGACATTCACAAAAAATAAGGAATATGTGGGAGGCATCTCGTTATATAACCATCAATTCAATGTGCATACAGGTGAGTCTTTTAATGCAATAGAAGATGGGTATGACAACTGGTATTTTCAGTTTGCTTCCTCCTGGGGCCAGGCCTGGAGTAAGGCTCAGTGGGAGGGGTTCAAGAATTGGTATGTCAAACAAATCAGTATCCATGACAACGAGAACATTCCCCAGTACGTCAGAAGCTGGTCAGACAAATCCTGGCTAAAACTTTACATAGCCTATCTCATTGATAAAGAGCGTTATTTCCTTTATCCTATGATTTCGTATACAACTAATTTCAGTGATGCCGGCACACATGTTTCGGAAGACAGTACACTATTTCAAGTGCCCCTCGTATATGGGGCCAAGACGAAATTCTCTTTTAGTGAACTAAAGGATTCCATCTCGGTTTATGATGCTTTCTTTGAAAACACCA
Source organism: Muriicola jejuensis (assembly GCF_010671595.1). GTDB lineage: Bacteria > Bacteroidota > Bacteroidia > Flavobacteriales > Flavobacteriaceae > Muriicola > Muriicola jejuensis. The sequence continues at coordinate 39,954 of NZ_JAABOP010000005.1, forward strand.
AGGTTTCGGAAATAATGGGATATTCGCGGGATACTATGTGTCTTGATCTCTATGGATACAAACCTAATTTTGGTCAGCGTTTCTGGTTAAGCAGTAAAGTATTGGATTACCAAATATTGCGCACATTTGGGAGGTCTTTAAAACCATTGGAGGCCAACATTCTGTGTGGCATAGATGGAACCGACTTCTTTCTATATGACACTTCCATAAAATCCCGGAACAACCATCGTCATCCTTTTGAAAGGAGGCTTCTTTACAGTATAAAACAAATTGCTTATCGGGACGCCTTAAAGTTGATTCTCAAAATGACACTAGCCAAACGCCATGGCATTATCCGAAGGTTGAAAAACTTATGACAACGGCCTTAATTCCAATCACAGAATTCTGGCGAGTATCCAGTCAATGTTTTGAGCCAATTTATTTAAATTAAAAAAACACATTCCTTTTCAATTATTTTCATTTTATAGGTTCTTAAGCCATAGATTATCATTATGTCAAGGAATACAATCCAAAGACATTTCGTTTGCATTTGAAGGAATCGTAGACATCGTTTTTCATATTATCAATAAAAGGGTAATCCTTAACGGAAATATTATCTGTTCCGCATCTTAAGGATTATTTTTACAATCTCAATAGAGGATCAACTAATTAACGTAACATCTAACTTTTCTAAGATCTAAAGATTAATTCATGCGAGTTGCTGCCCTCTATACTTGCTTTAACAGAAGAGAAAAGACCATTCGTTCTCTTACTCGCTTATACGCAGCGCTTGATAAAACGAAGGAAGATATCAAGCTTTCAGTATTTCTTACAGATGACGATTCTTCAGATGGCACATCCAGAGCGGTTTCGGAGAAATTTCCGATGGTCCATCTTTTGAAAGGGAATGGCTCCTTGTACTGGGCTGGTGGAATGCGAAATTCATGGAATGAAGCCCGAAAGGGGGATTTTGACGCTTATTTATTACTCAATGACGATACCGATGTATACGAACACCTCTTTGATTCAATAGCCGAAACAAATACGTTCTGCATAGCAAATTATGGCACGAATGGTATTTATGTTGGGACTACCCTTGATACAGCCTCTAATGAAATATCCTATGGAGGATCCGTTTTTGTCAATAGGTTTCTGGCAACAATGAAAAGAGTGCCGTTTGATGTAAAGACTCCACAAAAATGCGAGCTGGGAAATGCTAACATTATGTGGGTTCCCAAAGAGGTGGTTGCGAAAATTGGCATACTCTCCGAAGGATATATTCATGGAATGGCAGACTATGATTATACCCTAAAAGCATTAAACAATAATATACCCATATTGGTCATTCCGGGTATTCAGGGTGAGTGCGTGAATGATCACAGTAATCCTTATGCTAGTTTTATTCATTTAAATTTCAGAGAACGAGTAAGAATGCTTTATAATCCCGTGGGATTGGACTTCAGATCCCAGGTTCACCATATGAAAAAACATTTTCCCATTAGGTTGCCCATTTTTTATCTCATGGGTTGGTTTAAAGTATTCTTTCCTAGATACTATTACAGAAAGTTTCAAAAATTACGTGAAAGAAATTAAAAATTAAGGAATACATATCTTACTCCCCAAGTTGTAAATTTGAAACTTCTTACATCAATAGACGCTAATGACCAATAAAAAAGAACATTTGATTTTTTTAGTACAATCCTTCGAACAACCAAGGATCATTAAAAAAATTATTGAAGCGAGTTCGGAATATTCCCGGGTTTCTGCGTACGGCTACATGAGAAAAATCCATGCAGTTAACAATTATTCAGTACTTGATAACTACGAAAATATAGATTATAGAATAGTTGATACGCTTTCAGATGGACAATATTTCAAAAGGATTTTCTCGTACCTAAAGTTATTGTTATTGCTCTACAGAAACTACGGATTTAGCAGAAAAAATCTTTATGTAGTAGGTATCGATCTGAGGTTTCTCAGCATGTTGGTCTTCAATGCAAAAATCGACTATGTGATAAGTGATATCGTCTGGCTGTATTACTCCAATCCACAGAAGTGGTTTTTTAAACATTTGGATTTATATATGGCCAAAAGATCGCGAAAAGTATATTTTACTTCCAGGGGATTTTATGACTCATATTATAAAGATCACGTTTCAAAGAGACAGCTGGTAATCACTGAAAATAAACTTGCTACATACGGTAAAGTTTCTTCTTTGGGAGAAATAAAGACAGATTCTATTAGAATTGCTTATATCGGGGCATTCAGATATGAGAATATAATTAATAATTTATTAGAATCAGTTCGAAAAAATCCAAATATTAAGTTGAATTTTTATGGTGATGGGGGTTCTTCCATAGTAGATACTATGAAGCGGCATGCCAAGGAATACAGCAATATATCATTTAATGGAGCATTTAAAAATCCGGATGATCTTGAGCGAATCTATTCAGAAAACAATGTCAATTTTGTTGTGTACGACAACACTAAAGAGAATGAAAGAGTTGCTATGCCCAATAAGTTTTATGAATCTGGATTTTTTAATGTGCCTATTGTTTGTGCAACTAATACTTATGTCGGTAAACGTGCTTTGGAGGTTGGTATGGGATGGATTTGTGATATTGACCAGGAATCAATTAATTCATTTTTGAACACTTTGAAAATGAAAGATATATTAGACTGTCATGAAAGAATTAAACGACTAGATAAAAACCAATTTATCTGTTGAACTTATTGTAGGTCTGTTTTGTACTACTATTGGATTTAACACAAAAAAATAATTGATAATATAAAGGAATTGAAAAAAAGAAATCTCATCATTTTTGGAACTAGGCCAGAGGCAATTAAAATGGCTCCACTGGTTAAGGAATTCAAGAAGTCTGATATGTTTGAGACCAAAGTATGCGTTACAGCCCAGCACCGGGAAATGTTGGATCAGGTACTCGAATTCTTCCAGATAGAACCGGATTTTGATCTGAATTTGATGAAACCTGGTCAGAATCTCTACGGTCTGACAGCGGACATTATAACCGGTCTTCAAAAAGTACTCGAAACGTATAAGCCAGACTATGTATACGTCCACGGAGATACCACTACTACGATGGGTGCCAGCATTGCCGCTTTTTATTCGGGAGCGAAGGTGTGTCATGTTGAAGCAGGTCTAAGAACCTTTAACAAATACGCCCCCTTCCCCGAGGAGATCAACAGAACGGTAACCGGTCATATCGCAGACTATCATTTTGCACCCACGCAAACCTCATATGAGAACCTATTGCGAGAAGGTATCCGTAAAAGTTCTATTACGGTTACTGGTAATACAGTGATTGATGCTCTCTTGGAGAGCGTTGCCAAGGTAGAAAAAATGAATAATAGGGCATTGGATCAATTGAAAGATAAGATTGATCCTAATAAAAAGATCATTTTGGTCACGGGACATAGGAGGGAAAATCACGGACAGGGCTTTATCAATATTTGTCAAGCGCTTAAACAAATTGCTGAGACTTTCGATTCCGTTGAAATAATCTATCCAGTCCATTTAAACCCCAAGGTCCAAAAACCGGTCTACGAATTACTCGGAAATGTTCCCAATATCAAACTAATTGAACCCCTGGCTTACCCGGAATTTGTATGGTTGATGAATCGGAGTCATCTGGTGATTACGGATAGCGGTGGCGTACAAGAAGAAGCACCCAGTTTGGGGAAACCCGTTCTGGTGATGCGGGAGACCACGGAACGCCCTGAGGCAGTAGAGGCGGGAACCGTAATTTTGGTAGGGACTGATGTGGAAAAGATCTTTAACGAAACCTCTTCACTGTTAACGGATGATAACAAATATAACAGCATGAGCAGGCTACACAATCCCTACGGAGATGGAAAGGCTTGTCATCGTATTGTTAAGTATATTGAAAATCTCCAGGACTAATCTGATTATTTAAAACATATAAAAATGTTCAAGAATAAAAAGCTACTTATCACGGGTGGAACAGGCTCCTTTGGAAATGCTGTTTTGAATCGCTTCCTCGAAACGGATATCGGAGAAATTCGCATTTTCAGTAGGGATGAGAAAAAACAGGACGATATGCGGAATAGCCTGAAAAATAATAAGGTGAAGTTCTACATTGGAGACGTGAGGGATTATAACAGTATTGAGAAGGCCATGAGGGGTGTAGATTATGTCTTCCATGCTGCTGCCCTGAAACAAGTACCTTCGTGTGAATTTTTCCCTCTCGAAGCAGCCAAAACCAACGTCTTTGGCACACAAAACACCATAGATGCTGCGGTCGCCAATAGGGTAAAGCGCATTATCTGTCTGAGTACGGACAAGGCCGCTTACCCGATCAATGCCATGGGGATCAGCAAGGCACTGATGGAAAAGGTTGCTGTGGCTGCTTCCAGAAACATTGAAGACGATGCCACTACGGTATGCCTGACGCGATATGGCAATGTGATGGCGTCACGGGGATCAGTTATACCCCTTTTTGTGGACCAGATCAAAAACGGCCTTCCCCTGACAGTCACGGATCCGAATATGACCCGCTTCCTGATGTCCCTGGAAGATGCTGTAGACCTGGTCCTTTTCGCCTTTGAACACGGGCAGCAGGGCGATCTGTTTGTCAACAAGGCGCCCGCCAGTACCATAGGTGACTTGGCTGAGGCCGTTCGAAATATCTTTAAAGCGGAAAATGAGATCAAGGTCATAGGCACACGTCATGGGGAAAAACTCTATGAAACCCTGTGCACTCGGGAAGAGATGCTGAAAGCCATCGATATGGGCGATTTTTATCGCATCCCGGCAGACAACAGAGACCTGAACTATAGTCGGTATTTTTCAGAAGGGACTCCTGATATCAGTCAGATCGAGGACTACCACTCCCACAATACACAGCAACTCAGCGCAGATGCATTACGACAAACCCTCTTGAATCTGGAGTACATAAAAGACGAATTGCAACATGCCTGAAGCCAGGTTATACACCGGGGAAGATTTCGGGGATGACAGGGGTATCCTGCGATTTTTCAATACCTTTGATCTGTCCTCGATAAGACGGATGTATGAAATACGCCCATCGAATACTTCTTATTTCAGGGGGTGGCAGGGGCATAAAATAGAAAGTAAATGGTTCTACTGCCTCAGCGGCTCACTTAATATTTGGCTGGTGAAAGTGGATAACTTTGAATCCCCTTCTCCTGAACTTAATCCCAAGGCGTTTGAGCTAAAGGTAGAGGAACCCTCGATACTAGAAGTCCCTGGTGGATATGCCACCGGTATTCAGGCTTTAAGAGCAAATAGCGGTCTTATGGTATTCTCTGATTACTCCCTTAGAGAATCGAAGGCAGATGACTACCGGTATCCTAAGGATCTGTGGGTAATAAATGGTTAAACCATGGGAATGTCACAATAGAAGCAATATAGAAATTATGAGAATAGGAATAACAGGGCAAGATGGATTTGTAGGGTACCATTTGTACCACACCCTCTTCCTGGATGAATCAGTAACACTAATTCCTTTCGAACGATCTTTTTTTGAGGACATGCCGAGGTTGGAATCCTTTGTGTCACAGTGTGACACCATAGTGCACCTGGCAGCCATGAACCGGCATGAGAACCCTGAGGTCATTTACGAAACCAATGTGAACCTGGTAGATTCGTTGATCGCCGCCTGCGAAGCTCAGGATGCCAAGCCCCATATCCTCTTCTCCTCCTCGTCTCAGGAGGAAAAGGAAAATCATTATGGCAAGTCTAAACTGGAGGGTAAGAAACGATTTATGGAGTGGGCCGAGCACTCAGGTGGCAGGTTCACTTCCCTGACCATACCTAACGTATTCGGGCCTTTTGGCAAACCGGATTACAATTCGTTTGTAGCAACTTTTTGTCACAAAGTAGCCAATGGTGAAGTACCAAACATTATCAACGATAATGAAGTAGGTCTCATTTATGTGAATGAATTGGTACAGGTAATCATTAATACTATAAAGGGAACCGATGGCGGAAGGAAAATAGGCGATAACAGTTTTGAAAGAAAGATAGCCCCGACGTATTATAAAAAGGTGTCTGAGATCTTGGACCTTCTAAACCGCTACCGCGAGGACTATATGGGACGGGGTATTTTTCCTGGATTAGAGGATCCCTTTGAAAAGGCTCTGTTCAATACCTTTCGTTGTTACGTGCCTGAAGACTACTACCCGGTGAAATATACAAAACATACTGACCCTAGGGGTAGTTTTGTGGAGATCGCACGTACGCAGACTTCTGGACAATTCTCATTTTCCGCCACAGTACCTGGAATCACCCGGGGTAATCATTTCCATACGCGGAAGGCTGAGCGCTTTGCCGTGATTCAGGGAAAAGCTTTGATTCAATTGAGAAAAATTGGGACAGACCAGGTTATCAACTACGAATTGGACGGGGAAAATCCGGCCTATGTGGATATGCCAATCTGGTATACCCATAACATCAAAAATACTGGCCAGGATACCTTGATCACCTTGTTTTGGATCAATGAACCATTTGACCAACAGGATCCTGACACATATTTTGAAGAGGTATAATATCACAAATAAAATTCATCAGATTTGAAAAAATTAAAGGTAGTCACGGTAGTAGGAACAAGACCTGAGATCATTAGGCTTTCCTGTGTTCTCCAGGCTTTGGATGCTCATGAGGCAATAGACCATACTTTGGTACATACAGGCCAGAACTACGATTACGAACTCAATGAGATCTTTTTTGAGGACCTTGGTATCAATAAACCGGATCACTTTCTGAATGCAGCTGGTAAAAATGCCGCGGAAACAGTAGGGCGTATTCTGATCGCTATTGACCCCATTCTGGAGCAACTCAACCCTGATGCCTTTTTGGTACTTGGAGACACTAATAGTTGTCTCTGTGCGATACCGGCTAAGAAAAGGAAGATCCCTATCTTCCACATGGAGGCCGGAAACCGTTGTTTTGACCAACGGGTTCCTGAGGAGACGAACCGCAAGATCGTTGACCATATAGCGGATATAAACCTGACTTACAGTGATATCGCTCGGGAATATCTATTAAGGGAAGGGTTACCCGCAGACAGGGTGATCAAAACGGGGAGTCCGATGTATGAGGTACTGAATAAATTTCGGCCCAAGATCGAAACCTCTGCTATTCTTAAGGATCTGAATCTCCAAAAGCATGCCTATTTTGTGGTATCGGCACATAGAGAAGAGAATATAAATAACCCAAAAAATTTCGATGGTCTTATCGAGACCTTAAATGTTCTCGCAGATCACTACAAGTATCCGATCATTGTGTCTACGCATCCCAGGACAAGAAATATGCTCGAGGAAAAAAAGGTAAAGACCCATTCCCTTGTCCGATTTTTAAAACCTTTGGGGTTCTCGGACTACAATGCACTTCAATACCATGCATTCGGGGTCTTGTCAGACAGTGGAACCATTTCAGAAGAGTCCTCTATTCTCAATTTCAGAGCGTTGAATATTCGGGAAGCCCACGAACGACCTGAAGCCATGGAAGAAGCTTCAGTTATGCTGACCGGGCTACGACCCGATCGTATATTGCAGGCATTATCCATACTGGAGGCCCAAAAAAGAAATCCCGAAAGGAATTTCAGGGAAGTATCGGACTATACAATGCCCAATGTGAGTGAAAAAGTAGTACGGATAATCTTGTCTTACACAGATTACATTAACAGAGTAGTCTGGTCCAAATAAAAAAAGTAATGAGAATACTTTATTTGGCCTTGGGATTTCCGGATATGGATACCTCCCAAAATATGTTTACAGAGCTGGTTCTGGAGTTTCATAAGAACGGCCATAACATAGACGTTGTCGCACCTGTTCGCAATCAGAGCCGTACTGGTTTACAACTCGAAGCAGGTATTCGTGTCATAAGAGTACCCACATTGAAATTATTTAATGTTGGCCTAATACAAAAAGGACTCGCCAATTTACTTTTGCCCTTTCAATACAAAAAAGCCCTTAAAAAAAGCGGGTTTGATCTATCGTATGACCTGATCATCATGTCTACCCCACCAATTACGCTCGACTTTCTGGCGAAATGGTTCAAGTTTCACTTCGGTTCAAAAATTTATTTGATCCTAAGGGACATCTTCCCTCAAAACGCGGTCGATCTCAAAATGATGTCATACAAAAGCCCTTTTTATAAGTACTTCAGGAAAAAGGAGAAGGCGTTGTATAAACTGGCAGATTTTATAGGATGTATGTCGCAGGGAAATATTGACTATGTCCTCAGACACAATCCGGAAGTTCAAAATTCCAAATTACATTTGCTCCCCAATTGGAGGACTCCTATCCCCAATCTTGAGGATAAAGAAATTAATGAGATTAAGGCAAAGTTTAATCTGACAGGGAAATTTGTCGTTTTTTTCGGTGGAAACATGGGGAAACCTCAGAAATTAGAAAATATTGTTTACCTCGCCGAAGCTTGCAGGGACATCGAAGATGTAATCTTTTTTCTTGTCGGTGACGGCAATGAACGTGTATACCTGGAGCAATTGGTTAAGGATGCGGAATTGCAAAATATCATACTCCAGGGTCAAGTATCCCCAAAGGACTACCACAGATTACTCCAATCCGCCGATATTGGCATAATTTCATTGAGCCAAGATTTCACGATCCCCAACATCCCTTCCAAGACGATTTCCTATTTTAATGCCAAGAAACCTGTGTTGGCTTCAATAGACAAAAATACAGATTTCGGGAAGCTCCTAGAGGAAAGCGGTGCAGGGCTGTGGTGCGAGGCAGGAAACACACCTGAAATGAAGAAAGCGCTTCAATATCTTATGGAACATAAGGCCGAAAGAATAGAAATGGGGCTCAAGGGCTACAAATACTTACAAGAAAATCTGTTGACCTCCATGGCCTACGAACGGATAATGGCACAGGTTTCCCATTAGTGGTTTAGAATGACTTGATTCGGAAAAATGGTAACTTGTCATGCTAATTGAAGGTCCAACTTCAAGCAATTTGAGGGATAAACGTTTATCCAATTATTTTAGATTAAAAAATACCGTCATGTACGAAGCAATATTCAAGAGACTTGGAGATATCTTTTTTTCCCTTCTTTTATTGGTGCTATTATCGCCGATCATAGTTATTTTCATTTTGATACTCCTGTTTGTCAACAAGGGCAAACCCTTCTTTTTTCAACGGAGGCCCGGGAAAGATGAAAAAGTCTTTACCATCATTAAATTTAAGACCATGACGGATGAAAAAGATGCCGATGGCATTCTATTGCCTAACGCGCTTCGAGTTACGCCCATTGGTAACTTTATCAGGAAAACGTCTATTGATGAACTTTTACAACTGGTCAATGTACTAAAGGGAGATATGAGCCTTATCGGGCCACGACCTTTGCTAATAAAATATCTGCCCTACTATACGCAAGAGGAAAAGTTAAGGCACAGTGTACGCCCTGGTATCACGGGTTTGGCACAGGTCTCTGGACGGAATCTTTTAGAATGGGACAGCCGACTAGCTCTGGATGTAAAATATGTAAAGGAACTCTCGTTTTATAATGACATTATGATCTTAATAAGGACGGTATTAAAGGTCTTTGACAGCAAAGATGTCGTTTTGGATCAAAGTGAAACCATGCCAGATCTTGATGTGTTTCGAAAAAATAAGTACGATTTTAATTATTAACTAGAACTTATAATTCCAGCCCTATATTCATGTTTTCTTTGTTTGATTTTATAATCTTTCTTTGGGCGTTGATGGCTTTATTGATAACCAATTTGCGTTTTCCAGATTTCAACAGGGGTATTTCCTGCACATATTCTATCTCCACAATTGAATCTTCTCCAAAATATTGTTTATACCTGTTGATTATGCTTTTTCCAGTTTGATAGTCAAACTCCTCGGTTACCTTTAGTTTGATGATATAGGTATTGTTCTCCTCTTCCACAAACTGAAACTGTTCGATATTTTTAAATTGTAAGATGTGGTGAATGATATGAGACGAAATATATTCACCTTTAGTATTGGTAAATAAATCCATTTTCCTCCCTTCGATCCTCATAAAAACAGGAGCCTGATTACGATTCTCGCTTTCTTTTATGATCCCGACGTCACCCGTGTCATAACGGATCAAAGGCATACAATAATTAAACAAATCGGTTACAACTATCCTTCCCAACTCCCCCGGGTTAGCGGGAATATCCTTTTCCATATCCAGTATTTCAAAGTGATAGCTAGCCCAGTTGATATCGAATTCACGGTCTTCAACCGTTGTATTTTGCTGCGCAAATATACCATTTTCACTATTCGAGTACCGGGAAATTACCTTTGTGCCGAAATATCTTTGTGCTGATTCTACGATATAATCATTCAAACTTTCAGCGACCGCAATGACTGATTTGAATCTTATCAATGGAGGGGAAGATATTTTCGCATCCAAATACTTGAAGATAGACTGCAAAGCCGATGAATAGGCAAGCAAACTTTTGGTAGATCGATCCCTCTCCATCGTTTTTAGCAAACTCCTGATATCATCATCCTTTAATTGGTCCACTGAGTGCATGTACATATTCTGGATCCAGGCGAGAAGACGATTTTTTTTGTATTGTTTGTCCCATAACCTCAAATAATACAGCTTTGTACCCAATTCGAAACCAGCTTTTTCGCCAAAGTATATGGTGTCCGCGGTATTTCTATACCTCTTTTCTGAATTGTGGTATACCTCGAATGGATTGCCAGTAGACCCACTGGTATACACGAGATAGTTTTTTTTATTTAAATATGCCGTGCTTTTGAGCTCATCAAAATGTTGCTTGAAAATGGTTTTATTCACCACAGGAAAATCCTCGAGAGCATTTAGCCCCTGAAACGCCTGATAATATGGAACCGTTTCGATGGTATGAAGTAGTAATTCGTTAATTGATCTATCCCTCATAATCCGGGCCTTAGGATCATTATACTGCTCGTTAATAAACTTAATATTCTTATAGTGTGATCTTATTTTACTTCCCTGAAGCAGATCGAGAAACCAAAAAATCACTTTACGTATATACTCCATTATTTTCATAACGATGATTATAATTTCATATTCAATAAACTGGAACTTGAGTAAAAACTTCCAATTATTCGATAGAATTGAATTGAAAGATTACCTGTTCTTATTACAAATGACCTATTGGCTTAATCTGACATAGAGCCTTTTGTTTTCCATATTTACACTATCCACAATGAATGTATTTTTTTTATTCTCTTTAGGGATTTCAACGTATAGTCCTAGAATTATATGATTTATTGTTGTATAAATCAAAGGATCATCCTTTAGATAGTCATAATTGATTTCCTTATAGCCAGAGGTATCTCCGGGATTCAGATTTTCAAATTTTATTGAAAAGAGTGAAATGTTCGACAATTCAAATCCAGTAGAATTCGCAAGCCTGATTTTTGTCTTTAAATCCTGATTTTCAATAATGTTAACTACAATCAATATAAAAAGCACCCCAATCATTAAATACCTTACAATAAACACGTTACTCCTTGATTATTTTTTTTCTAAGCACTACTTCTCCATTTACCATAACCTCCAAAACATAAATGCCCTTGGCTAAAGTCTGCAAACCAGTTAAATCTATGGTCTTTTGGCGTTCAAAGGATTTCAGCAGTAAACGTCTTCCGGACATATCAAAAAGTGAAATCTTAAATTCAGAATAGACTTTATCCATATCTACCACTATACTTTCAAGAAAAGGATTTGGATAAAGATTTATATCAATATTTCCTGAGACGAACTCCCTTGGATCATATGCATCTTTGTATAATATGGCCTCGTCATACTCAAATGGTCTTTCAACGCGTACAAGAGGAGAGGTATTAGGACCTGGCTTGCCTGCGGTATTCACGTTATTGTCCGCATCTATTTTTGCGATAAATGAAGCTCCAGATTCAGCGATAAATCCCGGAATAAGTCTGATCTCATTTACGGATTCCAGTTTGCAATTGGTCCCGCTTGGAACTATAAAATCATTACCCGCTTCAATAAGGAATTGATAATAAAAATTTTCCAGGGGTTTATGCGTATTGCTAACGGTATAATCGGAGAGCTGGGCCAGTTGATTATTCGCATAAAATACACCCAGGGCCCTTGTATTAACAATGTCATCAGGATCAACAAGCGGGAGTGTAACCCCGTCAAAAACGTAGGTTCCATCATATCTGATCATTGAGGTGATGATATGTGAAGAACCGCCAGGATTTGCATCTTCCCATACAGCCCATAACCTGTCAATATTGGTGTGGTGCAGATAAAATATTGGGTCTCTGGGGGACAAAGTGGTGGGCATGGCTCCTCCTACCCAAACATGCGCTCCCCTATGAACCGGACCACGCTCCATCTGATTTGAGTAAACCAAAAAGTCGGAAATAGCCTGCAAATTAATTACATCCGTAGGTGTTGGTAAAGGTCCACTCCCTCCCAGATTCCTGTTCAGCTGCCAGGCCTGATCAAATTGACCCATGAACGATGCACTCCACAAAAGGGAATTGGGGTCAGTAGACTGGTCTACCGACGAATCCCACCAAGGCATACTTATATTTGGATTAATCACTTGCATGGCCTGCTCCATTTCGAAAATTTGCATTCTATGCCAGGGAAAAAATATCTGACGTTGAGGTTCATCAGGTAAATTGAAATGTATATCCAACTGAGTACCATCGCCAACACCATCCAGATTAAAAAAATCACTATGGAATTGGGCGAGATCATTGATCAGGTCACCGCCAAGCCGCATTTGGTGAAAAGCTCCAACCAGAGCATCCCGTTCGGATGCACTCATTTCATGATAACTCTTGCGGATACTCTGTGCCTCTGATTGATTCAGCACCATTAACAAAACTAGAATGGTTAATAGACTTCTTAACATAAATATTTTGAGAATTGTCATTTATCAAAGAGTCTCTACTTGTTTTTAAGTAATTGTTTTTCCAGCGAATCTAACCTGTTGCGAATAGCCTCCAAATCTATATTTCTTTTCTCCAGATACTGTATCTTCCGATCCTGCTCCAATATATAGAGTGTAAGCTCTTCTATCTTCTGAAGCAATCTGGCATTCATTTCGCCGAGATTGATACCATTTTGTTCAACTTCTTGTGCGCTGGGCATATTGGGCAAGTATCCCTTTTTATCTATATGAGCCCTTACTTGATCTAAAGTAGGAAGTTCATATTCCTTGTCGAACACAAAATCGGGCCAATTGGATTGTAACTGAACTTGAATCTCTTCAGCAATAATCCCACCTGCAACCGCGAGCCTGTACGCTGATGGGATCGTTGAGGTCCCTATGCCGACATTGCCATTACTATAAAAAGTATCTGATCCTTGCAAACTCCATACCGAAGAACTTTGAATTGGAGTACCATTGATCAATATTTCTGTGCCATTGAATGTCAGGCTATTGTTTCCTTCGATAGTTCCATCTCCGGTCCATACACCAATCTGGTTATCCGCAGGTGTTCCTACCTTACTAACATCTCCAAGATTTAAACTTAACTCTTCGATTTTATCAAATACTGCATTCTTGGTAGGCACCGATAACGTTCCATTCCAGGTAGGAGAATAAACCTCATCACTCACAAGAATATCCGTAGATATGATATTCCCAACGACCTCCAAAGCCGATCCAGGAGTAGCCGTACCTATTCCAACGCTTCCACTTATCAGGAGATCCTGTGCTACAGACATGTTTTGAGCCTGCCAGTCTACAGTGGGTAAATTGGAGTTTAAGGAAGTAAAATCAATGAACCCACTAACCTGTGTCACAACTGTTGCCGTGTTGCTCACCCCGGAGGTATTATTCGCAGCATCCCGAGCAAAAACCGTAAAATCATAGGAGGTGCTCGCTGTCAGCCCCGTCACATTAAGGGTCGTGGCACCACCTGTGGTCCCAATACTTACCCCGTCCTGGAAAACCTCATAATCCACTACCCCCACATTGTCTCCCGGATCGGTCCAACTCAGGTCTGTGGCCGTATCCGTCGTGTTGGAAGAGGCCAGATCGGTCACCGCATTGGGCGCCTGGGCGTCTGCCGCTGCCTGTGTCACAACTGTTGCCGTGTTGCTCACCCCGGAGGTATTATTCGCAGCATCCCGAGCAAAAACCGTAAAATCATAGGAGGTGCTCGCTGTCAGCCCCGTCACATTAAGGGTCGTGGCACCACCTGTGGTCCCAATACTTACCCCGTCCTGGAAAACCTCATAATCCACTACCCCCACATTGTCTCCCGGATCGGTCCAACTCAGGTCTGTGGCCGTATCCGTCGTGTTGGAAGAGGCCAGATCGGTCACCGCATTGGGCGCCTGGGCGTCTCCGCCTTGCTGAATTATCGATACATTATCGATTAGAACTTCATCCCCTATTTGTGCCCCGGCCCATGCAGCTGCGTAAACTCTAATTCTTGGATTTGTGGAAGTAGCAGTTAAACTCCAAGTGTATTGAGTCCAGTTGCTATTTGTGATCAAAGTAGTCGTGAAATTTGAAAAACCTATCCAGTTCGCGAAGGCCGGAGCAGAGCTTTGAGCACCGCGTCTAGCCCAAATACTGATATCATATACCTGGCCAACAACAGCCGGAAAGGTGTAATTTATTTCCTTACCTGGACCGATAGTAGAAGTTGAACGAGCGCTTATTGCAAAGGCCCCCTGGAATGGGTTGACATTGGTGGAAGAGAAATTGGCGTTTCCACCCCACCCATTTGTGCCATTTATTTCATTGGAAATTGAGGCTGCATTGGCATGGGTGTGCAGGTTTTGAGCAAGTAGTGTATTGTGCGAGACAACCAATACTGTAAACAGGATTAGAAATAGGGAGTTTGAATTCATAATTAGCAGGTAGGGAGTTAATTATCATTCCTTTATCAAATCTACATAATAAAAAAATCACTCGAATTAAACGCTGATAAATTCTATGAAATACCAATTTATCCTTTGAAATACACTGTGTTTTGGAGTACTGTTTTTTCAGTGAAGAATCCGACCTCCCAACTTATCTATCCTATTAATTTTTTTTATTTGGATTGTATCAAATAGTGAGCTAATTAAAAGTATATTATTGTGTAATTTGACCAAGAAAAAAACATTTTAGCTTCAATTGATGTTGCAATACAGTAATATCCTTTATATTCGCCATACCCCTATTCGGAATTGTGAACTTAAACATTCTTATGTATGCCACATCTATCAGGCTTTAGGCATAGGTTTTTTTGGATGCTTGATTATTTCAAAGGACATCGAATAAAAAAGGACCTTATTGAAATACGAGAAACCTTAAGTTGTAGTTCTTTTGAAGCACTTAAAGCCAATAATAAAGAAAACCTCCGGAAATTCCTTGAATATTGCACGGAGCATTCAGAATATTACAGCAGATACAAAGGATTTAATAGCTTGGAAGACTTTCCGGTGGTGAATAAAAATGTGATAAAGGAACATTTAGATTTGATCACTATCTCATCCAAACAATATAGAAAAGTCAGCACTAGCGGTAGTACCGGAATCCCTTTTTCCATTTACCAGTCCAAAAGGAAAAAATACCGCAATACTGCAGACACTATTTATTTTGCTGGTCTTTCCGGTTATACATTAGGAGAAAGGTTATTATATCTTAGGAGCTGGTCCAAACACCTTAAAAAATCAAGATTTTTATATAAAATTCAGAATATAACTCCCGTTGATGTTAATGACCTTAGTGACCACTCTCTTGGGAAGTTTATTTCCGACATTTCCAGGGACCGCTCCCCAAAAGCATGGTTAGGTTATCCTTCAGGATTCAAGAGGATTTGCGATTACCTTGAGAAGATAGAATCCAAGCCTTTGGACTGCAATATTACCTCCGTAATAGGCATGTCAGAGGGATTTGGAGATTCAGTAAAGTTACAAATGGAATATTTTTTTAAAAAGACTCCTGTGTCAAGGTATTCCAACATGGAAAATGGGATCATTGCCCAGCAAATGGCCGGGAATAAATTCTTTACGATCAATTGGGCCAGTTACTACATAGAAATTTTAGATTTACATGAGGATATTCCTGTACCTTATGGTGAAATTGGAAGAATAGTAATCACTGATCTTTATAACACTGCTACTCCTATGATTAGATATGACACAGGAGACATCGGAGTCATGTGTCTTTCAAATGACCCTGAAAATCAACTTCCTATGCTTCAGAGCGTCCACGGAAGAATGTCAGATGTACTTTATAATACCAAGGGTGAAATGATCAACCCTTTTAAATTTCATGGGCTTATCTGCCAGTATCCTGAAGTTGGCCAGATCCAATTTATACAAAAAGGGAAAAGGAGATATCTAATCAAACTGAACAATAAGAATAATTTCGTACGAGAGCAAGAGTTTATCAATAGTGTATATAATTGCGTTGGAAAGGATGCGATCGTACAAATACAATACGTTAATGAAATACCTCTATTGAAATCAGGAAAACGAAAGGTTACAATTAATTTGGTTGCATAGTATTTGATTTCTATGAATTTGCTCTTTACATGTGCCGGAAGGCGCAATTATCTCATTCAATATTTCAAGGAAGCACTAAAAGGATCCGGATTGATTGTCGCTACCGATAATCAAAGTTCTGCACCAGCTTTAGTGGAGTCGGATATTGCCATCACAGTCTCAGATATTTATTCTGACAACTATTTGGAAGAACTTAAAATAATTTGCCGAGATCACAAGATTAGCGCCATTATCTCCTTAAATGACCTCGAACTTCCTATTTTGTCAGAATGTAAAGAAGACTTTGAAGCCATTGGTACTAAGGTCATTATTTCGGATAAGCACATAATCGAAATAGCTTTTGACAAATGGTTAACGTATGAATTTTTAAAGTCAAATGGATTTCTAACTCCACGGACATTCATTAGTGTTGAAGAAGCTAAATTAGCTATGCTAGAAACAGATCTTGTTTTTCCTTTAGTCTTGAAACCGAGATGGGGTAGTGCTTCAATTGGTATTGAAATTGTTGAAAATGTTAAGGAATTAACATATGCTTACGAATTGTTAAGAAGTAAGTTGTCCAGATCTATTTTAGGGACTGTCAGTTCCAAAGATCTGGATCATTCCATTATCCTTCAGGAAAAAATCGAAGCCGACGAATATGGGTTGGATGTACTCAATGATTTTCAAGGCAACTACTCAGGTACTTATGCCAGGAAAAAGATCTCTATGCGAGCCGGAGAAACCGATAAGGCTCTTTCAGTAAAAGATGTGAAAATAGAGAGATTAGGAAAGCAGTTATCTAAAGCCTTAAAACATGTTGGAAACCTTGATTGCGATATCTTTATTAAGGGAGAAAAAATTTATGTTTTAGAGTTTAATCCACGTTTTGGAGGAGGCTATCCCTTTTCCCACGAGGCTGGAGTTAATTCTGCGGCGATTTACCTGGCATGGTTAAGAGGTGAGAAAAACGTGGAGCGCTTCATTAATTACAAACCGGGCTTAGCGTTTGCAAAATGTGAAAGACTTATAAGTATCCCCTGGAAATAAATTCTTCCATAGAAGACAACTAAAATTGGGTTATAAAGAATCAAACCAACTACGACTTCTTAATCTTTCTATCACTTGAGAAAGACCGCTATTGATAATTTTGACTTGTTCCCCGATGTCAATTAATGATCTTATTACTTTCTTTAATTATCCTCTCGATTCAGACCTCGATTTTAATTTGTACACTCGAAATCTGGCTTACTTGCCAGACAACCCTCTTTATAGAAAAGAGTTTCTCATTGCTTACAACAAAGATGAAGATGTAAAACTTTCTTATTTTTTTCTCTCCTGTAACAGTGAGCCTTGCATTCTAATGCCCATTGTTTTTCGAAGATTCAATTGGAGCAATAATAAAGAATATTGGCATGCATTCTCGCCCTATGGTTATAATGGTCCTTTATACAATCAAGGTATTGATGCTAAACTTTTAACCCGTTTTTGGATCGAAGTCGATTCATGGTATCAAAAAAATAATGTCATAACTGAATTTATTCGCTTTGGGCTTAATAAAAATTGGGAAGAATATTCTGGCATAGTCTTTCCTACGTTAGTCAATATCTGTGGAAGAATTCTTGAAAAAAAAGAACAATGGTTGAATTTTAAACCAAAGGTCAGAAACAATTACCGTAAAGCATTAAGAGAAAACCTGGAGTGTAAGATATACCATAAAAAAGTTCCCAAGAATAAGATATCTGAATTTTATAGTGTTTACATAGATACTATGAAAAGAGTAGACGCAGAAAATTCGTTTTTATATTCGTTGGAATTTTTTGAGAAATTAATTTTAAATAATTTAAATAGAACGGCCATAGCAATTCTCTATAAAAATAAAATTCCTATTTCTGTAGAGTTGTTATTACTTTCGTCTTCAGAAATTTTATCCTTTCTTGGTGGCACATTAGCCGAATACTTTTATACAAGACCTAATGACTTTCTTAAAATAGAAGTAATTAATTGGGCAAGATTAAACGGATTTTCTTTTTATATCCTCGGAGGAGGAAGAAAAAATAATGATAATTTATTCCAGTATAAGAAAAGTTTCTTCTACCATGACCCGGAGAGGATATTCCACACAGGAAGGAAAATAATTAAAGAAGATATTTATAAGCAAATCTGTAATAGCTTTGGATACGAACCGGATTCATTTAAAGAACCTAATTTATCTTTCCCAATTTATCTAAAGAAATTGTAACCTGAATTATTATGTGATTTTTTTCACTCATACTGCATAGACATAAAATATATGTTATAGAAATAGGAAATAAATATCAAGAGTTGGATATGGGAGGTTACTACAGTTTTGAATCACAACCTCTTTGAATCGCTCGCAGATTGCATTCGAAAAATCGCTAATCTAGATTTATTCCTACTGTCTATTGACCAATTACAATAAATGGAGATAAAAATAATTTCGCGAGATACCCACTTATAACCCTGATTACCTCAGATTTACCTGGTCAGCGATGGCTTGAGAAACTAGTTCTCTGCCGTATGAATTCCAATGTTGATCATATATCAAGGTAACAGGTTTTTCCGCATACTCGAAAGGAATGCCGTAATCAATCACCTGGATTTTTTGAGTTTGGAAATATAACTGCAAGCTTTTAGGAAATGAAGCACGATCTATCAGGAACATGATCTTTTCCTTTGAATTGGCTTGTGTTTCCCATAACATTTTGAAATTTCTGAAGTGGATATCTTCATTACTTCTTACCGAAATCATCTCAGAAGGAATTGTATGCTTATCGGGCATTAGGATTTTCGAAATCATTGTCTTTAGATAGGATAATGAGTTAATTGGTACCCCTAACAGCCCAATATTCTGGGTGTATACCAAGAGCTTGCTCTGTTTCATCATCCTAAACACCCCACTCTCCAATCTCAGACGTTCCCGAGAAACACTATAGTTATCCCGCTTAAGATCGTCTGGATAGTCCAAATAGATCACAATTTTATCAATTTTATTAAAAATAGAATCATAGGTATTCAGTAAGTGAAACTCTGAGGCCAAGTCATAACCGGCGTACCCAAATTCATATACAATAACTCCCGGGAGTTTGCTTTCCAGGATCTTTCCGATCGATTTATCATAATCCTGATGAAACCCCTCAATAAAAGAATCTCCTATCAGGGCCAGTTCAAAATTGTATTCCGTGGGCTCGAACTCCCTGTATGAATTGAAGCCACTGCTGTTGATTCTGTATTTGCCCACGTTTTGCCTGCGATTTCCCGTCACGCAATAACCGGTTTGATTAGGTACCCACTTCTCCACTCCATAGTCATCTATCATCCGGGAAGGAGTATCCTTGTACAAATGAAAAACCCTGACCAGTATCTCAAGGAGACAAAGAATCACTAGTCCATAAAAACTAATTTTCAATAAGAATTTACGAATCTCCATGGCTAAAATTGAAAATAGATGAATGAGCGGTCAGATCCACTATCATAAAATAATAGTAACCCCAGCACTAACAAAGTATATATCCATAAACGCAAAACCTTATTCCGGAAAGGAACGGGTTTTCGCTCGTTATGTCGGATCAGATATTCATAGAGAACAAAGATTCCAAGCAAGATAAAATAATCGATCATACGGTATCCCCGGGGATGGTGGTACTCCTCAATACCCAAGTTGCCAAAAAGACGTCCGAGATAACCGTTGGCCGAAGCAAGGTTTTCAGCCCGGAAATACGTCCATGACAGGGTGACCAGAATAAACGTTTGCAGTAGCTTTAAAAAATCAAGGAAATTAGTTATTAATGACCCATGGCCCAGATGTTCACCCACATAACTTCGGTTTTTACCCATCAGGAAAACCGGCAAGTATAAGCTGGCATGTATCCCACCCCAGATAAGGAAGGTCCAGTTCGCCCCATGCCAGAACCCGCTGACCAGGAAGATGATAAATATATTCCGCACAGCCTTTACTCTGCCTTCCCGGGAACCTCCCAGCGGGATGTAAAGGTAGTCCCTGAACCAGGTGGAGAGGGAAACGTGCCACCGGTGCCAGAACTCCGATATATTCCGGGAAAAATACGGGAACCTGAAATTGGACATCAGCTCAATCCCGAAAAGCTTGGCTGTGCCTATGGAGATATCCGAATAGCCACTGAAATCCCCATAGATCTGGAAGGAAAAAAAGATCAGTCCCAGGGCCAGGGTACTCCCAGAATAATCCGCATAGTTTAAAAAAACATCATCCACAATAACTGCCAGCGAATCCGCTATGGCCACTTTTTTAAATAACCCCCAGAGGATCAGCTTCAACCCGTCTGCGGCCTGAGCATAACTGAATGTCCGTTTTGTGTTGATTTGGGGCAGGAGATTACTGGCCCGTTCTATAGGCCCGGCCACCAGCTGTGGAAAGAAACTGACAAAGGTGGCAAAGGCAATAAAATCCCGTGTCGGTTTTAATTTTCCCTTATAAATGTCCAGGGAATAGGAAAGGGTCTGAAAGGTATAAAAGGAGATCCCTACGGGCAGTAAAATGTTGAGGGTCCACAAGGAACTTTCCTGGAAACCCAGTAATTGCAGGGATACTGAAAGGGACTCGACGAAGAAGTTGTAGTATTTGAAAAAACCCAGCATTCCCAGGTTAAAGAGAATGCTGATCCATAAATAGGCCTTTCTGCGAAATTTACGGGTCGCACTTTCCATTCCCTGCCCTATCAGGTAATCCACAAGTGTTGACAGCATGATAAGAGAAAGGAATCGATAGTCCCACCAGCCATAGAACACATAACTGGCTACCAGGAGAAAAAGGTTCTGGATCTTCAGTTTCCACCGGCCAAACCCCCAGTAGATAGTAAAAACTATCGGTAGGAAGATAAAAAAGACCAGGGAATTAAATAGCATCTCCCTACTTTTTTGTCAGGTGGAAATTTCCTATGATCAGGTCATCCAGTCCATTGGAGAAAAAGCAGCGTACCGCATCTACGGGTGATTCCACCACGGGTTCCCCCTGAATATTAAAACTAGTATTAAGAACAACAGGTACCCCTGTTTTCTTGCCTAATTTCTCGATGACCTCATAATACCGGGGATGCAGTTCCTTTCTTACGGTCTGCAAGCGGGCACTGCCATCCACGTGGGTTACGGCAGGGATCACTTTAATTTTGTCCGGCAGGACATTGCATACTTTCAGCATGAATGGCGCTTCCACCTCAAGATCAAAAAAATCACCCTTGGCCTCAACAATAGCCGATGGGGCAAAAGGACGGTACGCTTCCCTGAACTTAACCTCAGTATTAATTTTATCCTTCATGTCAGGAAATGCCGGGTTGGCCAGTATACTGCGGCTTCCGAGGGCCCTGGGGCCTATTTCCATAGGGCCCTGGAACCATCCAATGATCTTCCCTTCATATAGTAGGTTTGCCGCTTTTTCAGCAATATCTTCGTAATGCGAGTATTTCAATTTAGCCCCTTTTAGCACCTTTTCTATCTCCTGATTGGAATATTGTGTTCCCACATAAGGATCAAGGTGAATAAAGTTCCTTGGGTTTTTGAGAATTCCGTTGTACAGATAATAGGCTGCACCGATAGCAGTCCCATTGTCACCGGCAGCAGGCATTACATATAAGTCCTTGAATTTGCTTTCCCGTACGATCCTGCCGTTCATGACGCTATTCAGGGATACTCCCCCTGAAATTACCAGATATTCTGCTTTGGTTTTTTGATATAAGATATCGCAGATCTCTAATACCCTGTCTTCCAATACGCGCTGGAAGGCTGCGGCCATATCTTTGTGGCGGGCCTCAAACTCCCCATTTGGTTTTCTGGCCTCACCGAAACGCTTATAGAATTTGCGGGATAACCTCTGCCAGTGCATATTTTGGAAGTTGAACCAGCTCAGGTCGAGGGTTAGTTTTCCGTTTTTGTCCACCTCCACCATGCTGGCCACCTCCTCGTAATAGGTATCGGGATTGCCCATGGGGGCTAACCCCATGGTTTTGCCTTCATCATATGAGGTTTTAAAACCACAGAACTGGGTGACCGCTTCATAAAATGAACCTAAAGAATGAGGAAAAAAGCTCTCCCCCAGACATTGTATCTTATTGCCCTTTCCCTTGCCCAGCCAGGTAGTGGCCCATTCCCCGGATCCGTCTATCCCCAGCAGGGCCGCTTCCTCATAGGGGGAAACAAAGAACGATCCGGGCGCGTGGCTGTAGTGGTGAGGTATAAAATGTACCTCAGGACCCTTTTTCTGGTCACCAAATTGATATTTATACCACCCCCAAAAACCCTTCTGCTTGTTATATGCATGAACAAACTCGTGATTGATAAATGTTTTCAAGGTACCCGGCCGGTTGATACCATACCAGAGTTTCTTGCCCAGGTTATGGGTGGGCTTAATGGATACCGCGATATGATCGATGTCCTTATATCCAATATTTGCCATTTTTAAACAGCGGTCTATAGCCTTGTGCGGAAATACACGAGTGTGTTTGTCCCTGTTTAGTCTTTCTTCTTCGATGGCCGCCACTAACCGCCCATCTACCAGGATGCAGGCCGTGGAATCGTGAAAGTAATAGTTGAGTCCTAAGATCACCATATGCTTACCAAAATGAAAAAAAGTAAGATGCCCCCAGGCTTTACTTTTTTTGAACAAATTGCTAAATGTACTCTTTTATCCCATTTGAGGGAACTAATTGCCTTGAATTGCTCAATAAGTCGACAGAGAACGAGTACATGGGAATTACTAAAGGGAAGCCCGGGTTTGTATTTCAAAAAATCTAACCATCTTTGTATCTATCTGAAATTGCCAACTAAACCATCCAACCATGAAAATACCAATAGAACTAACCGTTTCGATACTCGATTGCGCGCTTCAGGCCGGGGAGGAGATCCTCAAGGTCTATGATCTGCCGGATTTCCAGACGGCCTTTAAGAATGATCGATCCCCTTTAACCCTAGCCGATCTCGCCTCTAACAAGGTAATCAACGAATTCCTAAGAAAAACCCCTTACCCCATCATCAGTGAGGAAAACAAACAGATCGATTATGCTACTCGCAAAACCTGGGAGACCTGCTGGTTGGTCGACCCTTTGGACGGAACAAAAGAATTCATCAAAAAAAATGGTGAGTTTACCGTAAATATTGCGCTATGCAAGAAAGGGAAACCTATTTTAGGCGTTATTTATGTCCCAGCAGTAAAAGAGCTCTATTTTGGAAATGTAACCAATCAAAAAGCTTACAAAATCAAAATAAAGGATAATCACATAACCACAGCAGATTTGTTTTCCGAGCGTAATCGTATCTATCCGAAAATTAGTATAAGTCCAAGAATAAGAGTAGTAGGAAGTAGATCTCACATGACTCAAGAGACTATTACTTATGTAGAGTCCCTTAAAAAGAATGGGGAAGATAT
Organism: Muriicola jejuensis; assembly: GCF_010671595.1. GTDB lineage: Bacteria > Bacteroidota > Bacteroidia > Flavobacteriales > Flavobacteriaceae > Muriicola > Muriicola jejuensis. The sequence continues at coordinate 63,818 of NZ_JAABOP010000005.1, forward strand.
TGAAGTTGTATCTAAAGGAAGTTCCCTGAAATTCTGTCTTGTGGCGGAAGGCAAGGCGGATGTATATCCCAGGTTTGCCCCTACCATGGAATGGGATACGGCTGCAGGGCATGCCATTTGTAAGGCAGTCGGATTGAAGGTCACCGATCAGGAAACCGGACAGGAACTTAGGTACAATAAAGAGAACCTTCTGAATCCTCACTTTCTGGTTACCATATAATGGTCACTTCCCACTATAAAAGGCACCTGGCCAAAACCGTAACCTGGCGTATCGTGGGTACCCTGGATACCATCCTCCTGTCATGGATCATCACGGGAAACCCCGTGACCGGACTGAAGATCGGGGGAGCAGAAATAATAACCAAAATGGTGCTCTACTACCTGCATGAGCGCATCTGGTTCAACAGAGGGATCAGGGATAGCAGGAAAAGGCATCTTTTCAAGACCTTAACCTGGAGGGCCGTCGGGACCCTGGATACTGTTTTGTTGTCCTGGTTCATTTCAGGAAATCCGCTGACAGGACTCAAGATCGGATTCGCCGAAGTAGTCACTAAGATGATTTTGTATTACCTTCACGAAAGGGTTTGGTACCGTATCAACTTCGGACTCGAACAGCACAGAGAAAGCAGATCATGGCGAAAAACATAGTTAAGCACGAATATAAGATATCCCCGGAGGACCGCCGCTTGAAAAACGGCCATAATTCATTTATGGTATTCTTTACAGGCCTGTCGGGCTCCGGTAAATCGACTCTGGCCAATGCACTGGAATTAAAACTGCAATCTCAGAATATACAGACCTTTGTAATAGACGGAGACAATCTGCGGACCGGTATTAATAAAGACCTGAGTTTCAGTCCGGAAGACCGCTCTGAGAACATTCGAAGGATTGGGGAAATAGGGAAGCTGTTCATCGATGCGGGTATCGTCATTCTCGCCGCCTTCGTAGCTCCCTATGAAAGAGACCGTAATCATATTCGTAGCACTATCGGGGCGGAGCGCTTTGTGGAGGTCTTTGTCAATACCTCCTTGAAAGTATGTGAGGAAAGGGATGTAAAAGGCCTGTACAAGTTGGCCAGAACCGGAAAGATCAAGAATATGACCGGGATTTCAGCACCGTATGAGATCCCTTCCTCCCCGGCTGTGAAAGTATCCGATAAAAACAGCGTGGATGAGGCCATTGAACTGATTTACAAAACGATCCGACCAAAATTAAAGTTGTGAACCCATGAGCAAGTACTACCTGAGTTACCTTGAAGAGCTGGAATCTGAAGCCATTTTTGTCCTCAGAGAGGTTTGGGCACAGTTCCAGAACCCGGTTATCCTGTTTTCCGGGGGCAAGGATTCCATAGTAGTGACCCACCTGGCCAAAAAGGCCTTTTACCCAAGCAAGATCCCCTTTGCCCTCATGCACGTGGATACCGGTCATAACTTTCCCGAGACCATCGCTTTCCGGGATAAACTCATAAATGAGCTGGGGGTTCAGCTTATCGTGGGTTCCGTTCAGGATTCCATAGATCAGGGAAGGGTGGCAGAGGAAAAAGGTAAAAGTGCCACCCGCAACGCACTACAGATCACTACCCTGCTGGACGCCATTGAAGAACACAAGATCGATTGCGCCATCGGAGGTGGCAGGAGGGACGAAGAAAAGGCCCGGGCCAAGGAACGTTTCTTTTCTCACAGGGACGACTTCGGGCAGTGGGACCCCAAAAACCAGAGGCCTGAATTGTGGAATCTCTTTAATGGAAAATACTTCGAAGGAGAGCACTTCCGGGTCTTTCCGATCAGCAACTGGACCGAAATGGACGTGTGGAACTACATACTCCAGGAGCAGATCGAGATCCCTTCCCTCTACCTCGCCCATGAAAGGGAGGTGGTCTGGCGCAACCATTCCTGGATCCCCAATTCCGAATTCCTGACCCTTGACCCCAGGGAAAAGATCGTAACCAAAAAGATCCGGTTCCGTACCCTGGGAGATATCACCATCACCGGGGGAATAGAATCCGAGGCAGATACCCTGGAAAAGATCGTACAGGAGGTTTCGGCCATGCGGCAGACAGAAAGGGGCAATCGCTCAGACGACAAGCGTTCGGAAAATGCCATGGAGGACCGCAAGAAAATGGGATATTTTTAAAAGAAACAGATCGTATGGAAATAGAACGGAACGAATTACTTAGGTTTTCAACTGCCGGAAGCGTAGATGACGGAAAAAGCACATTGATAGGAAGGCTTTTGTACGATTCCAAATCCATCTTTGAAGACCAACTGGAGGCCATCGAAAATACCAGCAGAAAAAGGGGGCATGAGGGAGTTGACCTGGCCCTGTTCACGGATGGCCTGAGGGATGAGCGCGAACAGGGGATCACCATCGATGTGGCTTACCGATACTTCACAACCCCAAAACGGAAATTCATTATCGCCGATACCCCCGGGCACGTGCAGTATACGCGGAACATGGTTACGGGCGCCTCAACGGCGAATGCCGCCATTATTTTAATAGATGCAAGGCACGGAGTTATTGAACAGACCAAAAGACACGCCTTTATAGCCTCCTTATTACATATTCCCCATGTGATCGTCTGTGTGAATAAGATGGATCTGGTCGATTTTTCAGAGTCAATATTTAATAAGATAGTGGATGAATTTCAAGAATTTGTTGCAAAATTGCTTATTCAGGATTTTCGTTTTATCCCAATTAGTGCTCTTCTGGGAGACAATGTGGTGAATAGATCTGAAAACATGCCCTGGTATCAGGACGCTCCTTTGCTACACACTTTAGAGACCATGCATATAAGCAGTGATTATAATAAGGTTGACGCCCGTTTTCCCGTCCAAACCGTATTACGACCCCAACGTGAGGGGTTTATTGATTTCCGAGGGTACGCGGGAAGGATAGCCAGTGGTTTTTACAGGGTCGGGGACAAGGTATCAGTTTTACCTTCCGGCTTTTCCTCGAAGATCAAATCGATCACAGGGCCGAACGGAAAACTGGAAGAGGCCTTTGCACCCATGTCAGTGGCCATTGAACTTGAGGACGACATTGACGTGAGCAGGGGTGATATGATCGTGCGGTCTAATAATGTTCCGGAATCTTCCCAGGATGTGGAGGTTATGCTCTGCTGGCTGAACAACCGGCCGGCCCAGCCGAGGGCCAAATACACCCTGATGCACACTTCTAATGAGCAAAAGGCCATGATCAAGGAGGTGATGTACAAATACGACATCAATACCATGGAAAGGATCACGGACGATGTGCAATTAAAGATGAACGACATCAGCAAGGTAAAAATAAGGACCACCAAACCTCTGCTCATCGATGCCTATAAGGACAATCGTTTTACCGGTAGCCTTATCCTGATCGATGACCAGACCAATGAAACGGTAGCCGCGGGGATGGTTATCTAAATAAGCTTCCCAGCCTGATTACTGTTTTTTTTATTTGGCCAATACCTCGGCGATGCGAATCACTGTGACTTCGGAACGCCTGTTCTGTTGATGCTCTTCCCTGGTGCATCTCACCCCATCTGAACAGCCATTACTCAACAGGGATTCCCCATGGCCTATACCCTTCATCCTGTGCTCTCCTATCCCTTTAGATATGAGATATTCCAAGGTTCGCCCTGCCCTTCGCTCAGAGAGCCACTGGTTATAATCTGCTGGACCCCTTGAATCGGTGTAGGCGTGGATCTCAAAACTGATTTCCGGATAGGCATTCATCAACTCAGAAACCGCATCCAGGGTCTCTTTTGAAGATTCATTTAAGTAAGAGGAGTCAAAGGCAAAATACACGGCTCCCAGGCTGTCCAGGGCCTGACGCAGGTTATTTATACGATCATTCTTGGCCTTTTCCAAAGCTGCCAGTCGGGCTGCCTCCCGCTCTTCCTCCAATCGTTCGGCCAATAGGCGGGCTTCTTCTTTCGCCAGACGGGCTGCTAGCAAGGAATCCTGAATCCTTTGCTGCTCTTTTTCCATTTCCTCCAGCATGGCCAGTTTCTCCTCACCTTTTTTGGAGAGTTCTTTCTTAATATTGAATTGGTAAATTACTGCAACCGCGTGCTGTATGTGGTTGGAAGCTTCATTCCCAAAGGACCATTTCCCGCTGGAACTGAAATCGAGTCCCCATCGTTCTGAGAACCAGGTCCTGAACCCGATAATGGCATTGTACGTGCCCCGGCCCAGGTTGTTCGCATCGGAATAGCCGAGACCCACTCCGACATAAGGATCAAAGAATCCGGTCTCCCCTACCAGCTTATTGAGGTCATAGCTGAGACGGGTATCGATCCCCCAGTATGGGATATCTTCAGGAATGGTGATCCCGTCAATGGTATTGCCCGCTTTGTAATTGTTGTAAGTACCTATCAATTCCAGGCCCAGGCCACTTTTCCAATAGCGGCCCACATTGATCCGGGAGGGGAAGGCCACCCCGTTCCACTGGTCTCTGATGGTCGTAAAATCGTTAAAGGCATCCCCGGAATCATCTATGAAATTCCATCCGACGCCCACCATCCAGGAGCTTTGGATAATACTATCCTTTGAAGTTAGGGCTGGTATTTCCTGGGCATACAGGCTAAAACTGCCAACCAATAAAATAAACGTGGGAAACGCAAAGTATTTTTTCATTACAGTAAGATTTTGGGATCTCGTACTGCAAAATTACATCAGGCTGTTACCGAAAGCCAAAAAGGACTACGATCTGCCTATAACATCGGTGAAGAGAAAGACAAAAAAGAACCTATAGAAGAGTGGGATTTTAAACGCTGAAAAAAATCGGCAACCTGTAAAATTTCAGGATTATCCGCAATCTCTATATAACTTGGATTCAATCCTTAACAGGCCTGTTTTCAATTTATTGAGATACTTCGGTAATGCTCCTGATATGCCTTTTTATACAGGTTCTCATACAGCGGCAGGATATGGTGTATATCAAATTTCAGGGCCGCTTTGTAGGCATTTAACTTGAAAGTCTCGAGGATTTTCGAGTCCTTGAGGATGTACAGGGCATTTTTAACCATGTCGTCCACGTCCCCTACATCGCTCAGGAATCCGGTTACACCGTGTATATTGACCTCGGGGATACCCCCCGTATTGCTCGAGATTACAGGCACCTTGTTGATCATGGCCTCCAACGCGGCCAATCCGAAACTCTCCGACTTGGAGGGCAGCAAAAACAGATCTGAAAAGCACAAAATACGGTCTATCTCTGAGCTCTGACCCAGGAAGACCACCTTTTGGGTGATCCCCAGTTCATCACAGAGCATCTCTGCCTTTTCCTTTTCAGGGCCCTCCCCTACCATGATCAGCTTTGCAGGGATCTCCTTCTGAATCCCATAGAAAACCTTAATGACGTCCGGGATGTGTTTGACCTTCCTGAAATTACTGATGTGCGTAATGATCTTTTCGTCCTCCCCGGCCATGAGAGATCGCTGGCAATCTGTAAATTCTGCGCTGTACTTCCGCTTGTCTATGAAGTTCGGTATGACCTCGATCTCTTTTTCGATCTCAAAGAAATCCAGGGTCTTCTGTTTCAGGTCTTCGGATACACTGGTCACCACCTCTGACTTGTTGATGCTAAAGGTCACCGCGGGCTTGTAAAAGGGGTGATTGCCCACCAGGGTAATGTCCGTTCCGTGAAGGGTGGTGATCATCGGGATGTAAATCCCTTCCTCTTCCAGTATCTTTTTTGCCATATATCCCGCATAGGCATGGGGAATGGCGTAGTGCACATGGAGGAGCTCAATTCCGTGGAGTTTGATGGTATCCACCAACTTGCTGGACAAGGCCAGTTCATAGGGCTGGTAGTGAAACAGAGGATATTCCGGTACGTGTACTTCGTGGAAGTGGATATTGTTACCCAGCAATTCGAGTCGGACCGGCTGCCTGTAGGTGACGAAATGGATCTCGTGCCCCCTGCCGGCCAGGGCGATGCCGAGTTCTGTGGCGACCACGCCACTCCCGCCGAAGGTGGGATAACAAACAATGGCGATCTTCATGATGTAAAATTACGCTTAATTTCCTTTTTTACTTGATAATGGAGTCATAAATCGCCTGCTGTATACGCGTGCGCAATTCCGATTTGATAAGGAGGTTGTTGGTGGATGAGGGGTAGGTCCTATTCGACAAAAAGACATAGACGATCTCCTCCTCGGGATCAGCCCAGGTATACGTACCCGTGAACCCGCTGTGCCCGAAGCTCTTGCGGGAGACACAGCCACAGGTTGGACCATGGGGCTCCAGTTGGGGCTTATCAAAACCCACCCCACGCCTTACATCCTCATTACAGAAATAGCACTTGTTGAATTTTTCTATGGTCCTCGACTGAAGCAGGCGGTCACCCCCGTAATAGCCTCCCTGCAGGTACATCTGCATGATCTTGGCCACATCATTCGCATTGCTGAAAAGGCCGGCATGGCCTCCCACCCCACCCTGCATGGCCGCGCCCATGTCGTGCACGTAGCCCTGTACGGTCTGATACCTGTAATAATTGTCGATCTCTGAGGGTACGATGCGCTCCCTTTCGAAATAGTCCAGGGGCCTGAATCGGGTGTGATCGGCCCCCAGGGGCTTGTAAAACTTCTCTGTGACCAGATTATCAAGGGGTTCTCCCAGTTTTTCTTCTATGTACTTCTTGATCACGTAGTAGGGCACATCGCTGTACCTGTACCGATTCGATTTCAGGGACTGTCTCCCAATGCGGTTGTAGATGGAATCCCGGTAAGCATCGCTGAGATAAAGGTTATCGGTTACCTCTATGGAATACCCTGGCCCTGGACGGGACCGGTAGAACTCAGGGGATGGCTTTCTATTCTTGTCGAGGGTTGCCAGATAAAATGCGATCCACGAAGGGAGGCGCCCATAGTGACTCAAAGCCTTAAGTACTGTGACATCTTTGAGATTGGTAGTATCATAGGCGGGGATCAATTCCCCAAAAGTATCATTCAGGGAGATCTTCCCTTCCTCCTCCATAGACATAACAATGGGCAAGGTCGCCAGGATCTTTGTAAGGGAAGCCAGGTCATAGAGGTGTTCCGAATTGATGGAATCCTTCCCATCATAGGTGGGTTTCCCGAAATTCCGATCGTAAATAACCTTCCCCTTCCTCGCCACGAGCACCTGAGCTCCGGGGAACATCATGGAGTCAATCCCGTTCTGGACCAGCGTATCTACCCTTTTGAGTAGCTTTCGATCCATTCCTACCCGTTCCGGGATACTGTAGCCTAGCCGACCCAGTGACTTCCCTAGGATCCCGCTTCCTGCCTTGATACCTGATCCAAGGGAAACCGGAAGCTTTCCCCTGGCCGGAATGGCCCCGAAAATGATCTCTGCGGTCTTTTCCTGGGCTATTTCACTGTTCTGATAGCTGAGGACCAGGCCATCCAGATCGTCGTAATTTACCAGATCGAGCAGCGCATAGGGTTTAGCGAACACGGATAGGACGAGATTGAAACTCCGCTGCCTGCCCAGTTCCGCCAGCCAGAACAATTCCTTTTCCGAAAACTTATAAGGCTTCCAGGGACTCTCATTGCTTCTGTGGAAACCGACGATCACCAAATTGTAAGGCTCCAGGTTCTTCTTCAGCGCACCTATGTCCTTTCCTGTTATCTGAGTCACCTTTGTATATTTCTGAAGGGCCTTTAAAAAAGCGTCTCCGGAGTCGTCTCCCATTGAAACATAGGCGATCTTCTTGTTTTCGAGATTCTTGATTGGCAACAGGTCCACTTCGTTCTTCACGAGCGTGATCGCCTCTTCAAATGCCCGCTCATAGAGAAGGGAGTCTTCTATCGTATTGAGATCTTCGTAAAGGTTATCCAGGGGGATGGGCCTGTAGGCCTGTAATCCCGCCTTGTATTTGGCCATCAGGATCTTTTTTACAGACGTTTCCAGGCGGGATTCTGAAATCGCGCCTTCACTAAAGGCTTTTTCTATGGCCGCCCTTGCGCCTTGCAAATTCCTGGGCATAAGAAGGATGTCATTCCCGGCTAGAAATGCCTCCAAAGCGGCCTGGTCCTCTCCGGCAAAGCTGGTCACTCCATTCATATTCAAAGCGTCTGTGAGTATCAGCCCCCTGAAACCCAGGTCCTCTTTCAACGTCTTGGAAATGATGTTCTTCGAAAGGGAAGAGGGGCGTTTCTCATCCGGTTCCAGAGCTGGTACATTGAGGTGGGCCACCATGACCCCTGTCACGCCTTCCCTGATCAAATTCTTATAAGGATAGATCTCTATACTGTCTAGCCGCTCTTTCTCAAAAGGGATTACCGGAAGGTCCTTGTGTGAATCCACCTCCGTATCGCCGTGGCCGGGGAAATGCTTGGCACTGGTGAGAACCCCTGCCCTGCTCATACCACGTACAAAGGCAGCACCCTTCCGGGCGACGTTCTCCCGTTCTTCCCCGAAAGACCTGTTGCCTATGATGGGGTTCCGCGGGTTGATATTGATATCGACGTCAGGAGCGAAGTTGATATGGACCCCCAGGCGCTTTGCATGCGTCCCTATGCGGTATCCTATACTTTCGACCAGACTGGAATCGCGGATGGCCCCGAGGGTCATGTTCCAGGGATACGCAAAGGTGGAATCGAGCCGCATGGCCAGGCCCCATTCCGCGTCCATCCCAATCAAAAGTGGAATTTTGGAAACAGACTGGTATTCATTCGTAAGTCTTGCCTGGCGAACCGGGCCTCCTGTGGAAAAGATGATCCCGCCCAGATGCTCTTGCCGTATAAGGTCCCTGATCCTGTCTGTAGATTCCTTGCTCTGATCCGAGGCTACCAGGACCATGAACAACTGCCCAATCTTTTCCTGCAGGCTCATCTCCTTGTAGGTGTCTTCCACCCATACCCTCTGCTCCAGACTGTCAACCGTTTGTAAAGGGTCGCGCTGTGCCTGGGTCAACAGGGTAAAGGTCAGGATGAATACAAAGGAGCTATATATTTTCCGCATAGGCCTGTCTGGACATTGAATCTAACTAAGATGCATGAGAAATATTGCGTTTTTACAGGATAACACCCTGAAATGGCGGTAAATGGGCTAAATAAAACGGCCGTGCCAACTTTCAGAGGCAGGGACCTCCCAGTGTTCGAGGTATTCCTGCTTATTGGCCACCAGATTGTTGAAGACGATGGTGTTTTTCGAGATAGACTTTGCCTTTGCCATCTTCTTGAAATCCGACATGGATTTATAGGTAATGTAGTCGCCCTGCTTAAAGGAGACATTCATCCTGTCGAGAAGTTGTACACCAAAGCGTTTCTCCAGTCCCTGGATGAAATGGACCGAAGCGTCAATACTACATCCTGAGGCAGAGGCCAGAGACTGATCCAGCCCGATAATGATGAACCGGTTGTATTTGATCTCGTACCCCGCGTGCAGGGACGCCCCGTGTGCCGTCCATTGGGTCAGGAATTGGGGGATGAGTTCATCGAGTTCCTTCAACTCTTCTTCGGAAAAATTCCTGTCGGCCTGATAGACCCAGATCCGCGAAGTGTCGGGTAATTCTTCAAATGCCACTAACATAGTCTTGCTTTATTCATTTTCAATAGGCTCCAAAATCGTACCAAAATCACTCCATCAGAGATCTTCTGCTTTCGCCAACAATTCGGCTATATCCAACACCGCTATGGTGCCTTCCTTTTCCTTATTCTTTACCCCGTCTGTCATCATGGTATTGCAGAAAGGACAGGCCGCAGCGATGATTTCAGGTTGTGTTTCAAGGGCCTGTTCGGTGCGTTCGATATTCACCTCCTTATCGCCCTTTTCCGCTTCTTTGAACATCTGTGCTCCTCCGGCGCCACAGCACAAACCCCTTTGCTTGCAATTCTTCATCTCCACCAGCTCTGCATCGAGTTTGCGGATCAATTCTCTGGGGGCTTCATAGACGTTATTGGCCCTTCCCAGGTAACAGGGATCGTGAAAGGTGATCCTCTTTCCCCTGAAAGCGCCTCCCTGAAGGGTGAGTCGGCCTTCCTCCAGCAATTGTTTTAAAAATTGGGTATGGTGCACCACTTCGTAATCTCCCCCCAAGCCGGGATATTCGTTCTTCAGGGTATTGAAGCAATGCGGACAGGCTGTGACCACCTTCTTTACCCCATATCCGTTCATCACCTCTATATTCGTAACCGCCTGCATCTGGAAAAGGAATTCATTTCCGGCCCTTTTGGCTGGATCTCCGGAACAACTCTCTTCGGTTCCAAGGACCGCAAAGGAGACCCCGGCTTTATCCAGGAGCTTTACAAAGGCCTTGGTGATCTTTTTAGCCCGGTCGTCAAAACTTCCTGCACATCCGACCCAAAATAAAACTTCTGGTTCTTTGCCCTGGGCGAAGAGGGATGCCATAGTGGGTACATTCATTTTCTGCGTATTCTTTCGTTAAGCTGTTTCGTTAGCCCAGTTGAGCCGGTCCATCTGGTTGAACGGCCATGGAGCTCCGTTGTTTTCGATATTTCCCATCATGACATTCAGTTCGGCTGGAGCGGCCGATTGTTCCATGACCAGGTACTGCCTCATGTTCATAATGATGGACAGGGGGTCTATGCTCACCGGGCAGGCTTCCACACAAGCGTTGCAGGAGGTACAGGCCCACAGTTCCTCCCGGGTTATGTAGTCATCCAGCAACTGCTTCCCATCGTCCACAAAAGTACCTCCATTCTTGTCCAAGTTCCTTCCCACTTCTTCCAGGCGGTCACGTGTATCCATCATGATCTTCCTGGGGGAGAGTTTCTTACCCGTCTGGTTGGCCGGGCACTCACTGGTGCACCTGCCACATTCCGTGCAGGTGTAGGCACTGAGCAACTGTACCCAATTCAGATCCTTTACATCCGAAGCCCCGAATTTTTCCGGTGGCGGGGCATCTTCCGCCGGAGCGGCGAAGGGATCGGCATTTGGATCCATCATCAGGCGTACCTCCTTAGTTACTGCCTCGTTATTACTGAACTGCCCTTTGGGCTTGAGGTTCCCGTAGAATGTGTTGGGAAATGCCAATAAGATATGGAGGTGCTTGGAATAATACAGGTAATTCAAAAAGAACAAAATACCTGCTATGTGCAGCCACCAGGCTGTCCTTTCGATCAGGACCACAGTAGAGGCCGACATTCCCTCAAAGAGCGGTGTGATCCACTGGCTAACAGGGAAGGAACCCGCCTCTGTATAATGGGCCACTTCCATCCGTTGCAAGTGCAGGTCTGAAGCATTCATGGTCAGGAAAAGAGTCATGAGGATAAGCTCGATATAGAGGATCCAGTTGGCATCATTCTTAGGCCAGCCCTTCATTTCCGGTTTCACAAACCTGGCCAGGCGGAGCGCATTCCTCCTGAGCCAGAAAACCACCACCGCGACGATCACCAGCAGGGCCAGGATCTCAAAGGAGGCGATCAGGAAATCATAGAACCCACCCATGAAGGCGAATACCCTGTGGGTGCCGAGAAGACCATCGATCACGATCTCAAGCACCTCTAAGTTGATGATGATGAATCCCAGGTAGACTATAATGTGCATCAGCCCGGCGACAGGCCTAACGACCATCTTACTCTGTCCCAGGGCGATCCTCGCCATGTTCTTCCAGCGCTGCGGCCGGTTGTCGGAGAGGTCTGCCTTCCTGCCCAGCAGGATATTCCGCCTGAGTTTCTTTACATTTTTTGTAAAATAGCCAATACCAGCGATCAAAAGGGCGGCAAAGAGGATATTGGGAAGGTAGTCCATCAATTATTGCTTGTTGATTAAGGCAGGGTCGTTCTCAGGAAGGGAGTAATCGATCTGCTTTTTCCCGAAGACCGATACATTGACATAGCGTTTTGGATTGAGGCGGAAGTCCTGCAGGAGAAGGTCGAGTTCCCTGGAAGCCTCCGTTAGATTGTTGTAAAGTGCCTCGTCCTGCATCAGCTTGCCCATGGTACCTTCCCCCTTTTCGATCTTGGAGAGTATCCCATTGAGGTTCTTCATGGTAGCCTCCAGGTTGCGAACTGTCTCGCCGAGGTTGGCCGCTACCAGGGAATCGGATACCTTGGCAAAATTGGAGGTGAGTCGGTCTATATTGCCCATAGAGCTGTCTATGTGCATTTTGTTCTTGTTCAACATTTCATTCAGCGTGCCGGCGCTTTGCTGGAAGCTTTCCAACACGGCGGTCAGACCCCGAATACTTTCCCGAAGGTTCTTTTTGGTCTGGTCATCCAGAACGTCGTTGAAATTCATCAAAAGCGTATCTGCATTAGACACAGCCCCTTCCACCTTTAACTGGAGGGGGGTGAGTTTCTGCTGTACCAGTTCGGTAAGGCCGGGACGGGTGCTGGTCACCAGCGTATCCCCTGACCGGGCTAAAGGAGCATCGTCGAACACAGGGATGATCTGAATCCCCTTACCTCCAATGATTCCCGTATCGTAGAGTTCGGCCTTGCTGTTCTTTGAAAATTCAAAACTGCTGGCAACCGAAAAAGTCACGACCAGTTTCCCACTGTTGTCTTTGAACTGGATGTCGTTCACCTTGCCCACACTAAACCCGTTGATAGACACCTGGGTCCCCGTCTGGAGTCCGCCTACATTATCATAAACCGCGTAGAAGATCTTGCTGTCATCGAAGAGGGGGGACGATTTGAGATAGCTGAAACCGAGGATAAAGAGCAGAATGCCTCCAATAACGATGATGCCTGTCTTGATTTCCCTGGATAGTTTCAACTGAGCGATTTTAGGTTCCAAACAAAATTAGAAATAAATTCGGAAGGCAGGCCATTATTCATCTTCGTATTTCAGGGCGTCGTCCAGAGGTATGCGTTTCCCGTCCTTGTAAGCCACTATATAAGAGGTCGTAAAGCCTTTCATGTCGGCATTGTTCTTCAATAATTTGGCCCCCATATAAGTATCCGTTTCTCCGTACAGGTAGCGAAAGAGGTTGTTCACCGGTTCTTTGGAGATCTTGTTCAATCCTTTGAATTCGGGAGAACCCGGAGGTAGATTCTTGGAACTGGCCATGAGTTGTACCTTGAAGGTCACGCCTTCACGAGCAACCTGCATCCTGACTGAAGATGCTTCTTTCTCCCCTTCCTTCTTTGAACTCCCATCGACCTGAGGATCAACAGGTGTGGAAACTTCTTTGGAGGCTTGCAAGGTCTGCTCCGACTTGAGATCAGGGTCGACCTTTTTCGGGACCTCCTTTACTTCGGCCGGGGTTTGCCTGGGAGCGCCGTTTGAGATCACGGTCTGTTCATCCGGAATACTACCGCGGTATTTTACAATAGCTTCCGCAATGGCCTTGCCCATTTCGGCCTGTCCTTTGGCCGAATTGAGGTACTTCCCCTCTTCCTTATTAGTCAAAAAGCCCGTCTCTATGAGGACACTTGGCATAAATGTTTGGTGGAGGACGATAAAACCCGCCTGCTTCACTTTACGATCGTTTCGCTTCAGTTTGCCCGTAAAGTTGTCCTGTATGAGCTTTGCCAGGAGGATGCTCTGATCCAGGAATTCCTCCTGCATGATGGTAAGGCCTATGACGGATTCAGGGGAGTTAATATCGTAAGCGGCATACTTGGCTTCGTAATTGTCCTCCAGGTAGATAACCGAGTTTTCCTTTTTCGCGATCTCAAAATTCTGTTTATTGGCGTGCAGTCCCAGTACAAAAGTACCGGCCCCATGGGCATTGGAGGTGTGAGAATCGCAATGTACGGAAACAAACAGGTCGGCATCGGCCTTGTTGGCGATCTCCCCCCTGACGAAGAGGTCCACAAAGGAGTCGTCATCCCGGGTATAGATCACCTTGATCCCCGGTATTTTCTTGAGTTCCTCCCCTACTTTCAGGACGATATTCAGAGCAATGTTCTTCTCCATATAGCCATTGCCGAGGTTCCCGGGGTCGTGCCCTCCGTGGCCCGCATCGAGTACCACGACAAATCCCTCATCCCCTCTGTTCGCCGGAACCGGGTCTGCTGCCATGGCGTAAAAACATAAAATGAGGTAAAAACAGGCGAAAAAATGCAATTTTTTATTCATGGTAGTTCGCGAAATTACGCTACTAATCTTAGGTTAAAAATATCGTTCTCCGCCACGGGCAGAAGAAAAATATATGTAAGTTTGGCTTACAAAAATCAAGCCACATCACTACAAAAATAGGATATATAGCTTTGCAATCAAATAAACGGCTTTTTCTTTTCGCGGGTTTGTTTTTCTCGGTTGTGGCCCTGGTTTTTGCACAGGAGGACAAGATCAGGCCTCTGCCGATCAAGGCTGTGGAAGACAGCATACAGGCCCCTGCCCTGCCCCCTTCCCTCTCACAGGATACCGTCCGTACCGATTCCATCAGGGCAGATTCCGTCCCTAAAAAGCCTGCCCTCCTCCTAGACAAGATCAAGTACAAGGCCAAGGATTACGTGAAGCTCAGCCAAAAAGATCAGAAGGTCTACCTCTACAACGAGGCGGAGATCTACTACCAGGATACCGAGCTCAAGGCCGGGATCATCATCCTGGATTACATCAAAAACGAGGTGTATGCAGGGCGTTTAAAGGATACCCTGGGTAATTATTCCCAACTCCCCTATTTTAAACAGGGGGAGAATGTGGTCATCCCGGATTCCATCCGCTTTAACTTCGATACCCAAAAGGCAGTGATCTGGAATTCCAGGACCGAGCAACAGGCCGGTCTGGGTCAGCTGGGGAGCGATGCCATGAAGGTCTATGCGGAACGCACCAAGAAGGAGAATGATTCGGTGTACTTCCTGAGCGAGGGGAAACTCACCACTTCCAAAGATACCATAGATCCTGACTATTACATACGGGTGCGCAAGGCCAAGTTCGTCCCCAAAAAAAAGGTAATCGCAGGGTTCAGCAACCTCTATATCGTGGATGTCCCTACTCCCATTGCCCTGCCTTTTGCCTATTTCCCACTGACCGTAGGGCGGACTGCAGGGATCATGATGCCGACCTTTGGAAATGATCCGGACCGGGGCTACTTCCTGCAGAACGCGGGATACTACCTCCCTATCAATGACTATGTGGACCTGACCCTTACGGGCGACCTCTATACGAACGGGAGTTACGGGATCAGGGCGCAATCCGTCTATGCCAAACGATACCGGTACAGGGGGAATTTCAACTTCCGGTACGAAAACCAGATCGTAAGCCAGAAGGGGTTTGATGATTACAGCCGGGGGACGATCTACAACATACAGATCTCCCACTCGCAGGATCAGAAGGCCAATCCCAACAGTCGGCTTTCAGCCTCCGTAAACCTGGGAAGCAGCCAGTATTACAGGAATTCCCTCCTGCAGCAGAACCTGGCCCTCACACAGACCAACAACCTGTCATCCTCCATCTCCTATTCCAAGACCTTTCCGGCCTACCCTTCCGTGAATATGAGCCTGACAGCCACCCACAACCAGAACACCAATACCAACGTGGTGGATGTGACCCTCCCAACCCTTCAGGCAGCCATGGAGCGTGTTTTCCCGTTTGCCAAGAGGGATGGGATCAAGAAAGGGGCGATACAGAATATCAACTTTCAGTACGACCTCAATGCCAGAAACAGCATACGCACCAATGACGAAGATTTCCTGACGGCAAAAATGTTCGACGATGCCAAGGTAGGGGCTCGACACCGGATCCCGATCAGTACGAACTTCAAAGTGGCCAAATATTTTAGCGTCACCATGGGTGGAAACTACGAGGACATTTGGACCCTCCAAACCTTCAACCAGAGGTTCGATCCGGATACGCAAACCGTGGTGACCGATACGATCAGCGGCTTTGACCGCTACAACACCTATAATTTCAGCGCCAGTGTGGGAACTACCCTCTATGGTACGTTCACCTTCGGGGAGGATAAGAAATTCCAGGCCATACGACATGTGATGAGGCCCACGGTAAGTTATGGATACGCCCCCTCATTTGAACAGTACTACGACGAATACCTGAACGAGGTATCCGGGAACATCGTACAGTACTCCCGCTTTCAGAATACGATCTACGGGGCACCCAGCCTGGGGAAGTCGAATGCACTCACCTTTTCCCTCCAAAACACCCTGGAAGCCAAGGTAAAGGATAAGGACAGTACGGCCACTGAACCCAAAAAGATCCAACTGCTAAACAGCCTGAACTTTTCCACGGGCTACAACTTTGAGGCCGACTCCCTCAAGATCAGCCCGGTAAGTATGAGCGGGGGTACCAACCTCTTTAAGAACAAGATGTCCGTGAACTTCGGAGCCAGTCTGGACCCCTACGCCATAGACAACAACGGCCGGCGGATCAACACCTTTAACATCGATAACGGCGGAAGCCTGTTCAGGCTAACAACGGCCAGGGCCAATATCAGCTATAATTTGAGCAGTAAGGATTTTGGGAAGGACAGGGACAAAGAGGAGGAAGAGCAAGACCCTTACAATGGACAGAACTATGTGGCTGCCAGCGGTGGGCGGACGGACGACCTCTTTGGAACAGCCGACAATTTCAATGACAGCAGTTTTAAGAACCGGGATCCCGACGACATCGAGAATCCCAGGTATGGGGCCAAGATCCCATGGGACCTGCGTTTGCAATATGCGGCTACCTACAGCAACAGCAACCGGCAGAATGAGTTTTCCAATCACTCCCTGATGTTCTCCGGGAACATCGAACTCTCCCCTCGCTGGAGGGTGGGGGCATCCTCTGGCTACGACATCAGGAGGAAAGGATTTACGGTCACACAGTTGAGGTTTGAGCGCGACCTCAAAAGCTTTGTCATGCGCTTCAACTGGACGCCTTTCGGGGATTTCAAGAGATGGTATTTCTTTATCGGGATCAAGAGTTCCATCCTACAGGACCTGAAATGGGAAAACCGAAGTCAACCTGTAAGAAGATAATCACTAACAACCAAATACATGAGTAGCAGAAAGATCATCCACACCTCAAAAGCCCCTTCGCCCATCGGGCCTTACAGTCAGGCCGTGTTGGCCGGTAACACCTTATTCATCTCGGGTCAGATTGCCATGGATCCCAACAGCGGGGAGCTGATCTCGGGGGATATCAAGGCTGAGACCCGGCAGTGTATGGAAAACCTCAAGGCCATTCTCACCAAGGCGAGTATGGGGTTTGAACAGGTGGCCAAAGCCTCCATCTTTGTAAAGGACATGAAGCAATTTGCGGAGATCAACGAGGTATACGGGTCTTACTTTGACCCTGCTACTGCACCTGCCAGAGAAACGGTAGAGGTGTCTAATCTCCCCAAATTCGTGAATGTGGAGATCTCCATGATCGCCATCAGATAGTCTGTTTGTGGAATTCCACTAGTCCGTCTATAGGCCGTTGCCGGATCACCCCGGTGATAAGATCGTTCCTCTCCAGGACCATCTTTAATTCCTCTCTCAGGAACCAGGCGATACTTCCCACGAAGTGCACAGGTACCTTGGTGGCCAGTTCGAACTGCATGATGTAGTTGTTCACGAATTGCTGTAACCCCTTATCTATGACTCCTTTACAATAAGGGTGGTCCTTATTTTCGATGAGGAAGCGGGCAAAGGTAGCCAGGTAAGTATTGGGGTTGGGTTGTTTGTACAGATTCTCCTTGATCACATCGGGGTCCAGGTTGTATTCACTGGCGAATTTCAACCCAAGAGCCTGGGGCATCTTGTGGAAATAGTAATCCCGGATCAGTTTACGGCCAAAGAAGTTCCCGCTGCCGTCATCCATGGGAATATATCCCAGGGAGATCACTTTTTGGAACAACTGGTGCCCGTCGTAATAACTGCAATTGGATCCGGTCCCCAGAATACAGACGATTCCCTGATGACCTATTTTGGTGGTTGAATAGATGGCGGCATAGGTATCTTCCTTTACCTCTATCTTGGCCTTGTTAAAAAAAGCCTTGAAGATGTTCCTGAGGAATTTCTTCATCCGTTCCGTGCCACAACCGGCCCCATAGAAATACAATCGGCTTACCTTGTTTCTGTTCTTGGAGAGCTCAAAATTGTTTGCGAGCCTGTCCTCGATGACCTCGCGAGTAAGCACTTCCGGGCTCAGGCCGAGGGTCTGGGTCATAAAGACCTCATTCCCTTTCTCGTCAAGGGCGATCCAGTCTGCCTTGGTCGCTCCACTGTCTACAATTAGTATCATAGGTTATGGTGTAAAAAAGGAATCCTTAAAATAAGCAATATTTACCTATTCTAAGGATTCCTCAACTTCTGTTTTATAATCTTAGAGGGTATGGATATATTGAGCCAGGTCTACCAGTTTGTTGGAATAACCCGCTTCGTTGTCATACCAGGACACCACTTTAAAGAATCTCGGGTTGAGCTCAATACCGGCACCGGCATCAAAGATGCTGGTCCTGGCATCGCCGATAAAATCCTGGGACACCACTTGTTCTTCGGTATACCCCAGAATGCCCTTAAGCTCGCCTTCAGAGGCTTTTTTAAACGCTTTCTTGATTTCCTCATAAGAAGTTTCCTTTTTCAACCTTACGGTAAGATCCACAACGGATACATCCGCGGTCGGCACACGGAAAGCCATCCCTGTAAGTTTCCCCTCCAGGGCCGGGATCACCTTGGTAACTGCTTTTGCCGCTCCCGTAGATGCCGGGATGATGTTGAGCATAGCGCTCCTTCCTCCCCTCCAATCCTTTCTGGAAGGTCCGTCTACGGTAAGCTGTGTGGCCGTGGTGGCGTGTACAGTGGTCATAAGTGCTTCTTCAATGCCAAATGAATCGTTGAGCACCTTGGCCAGAGGGGCCAGGCAGTTGGTTGTACAGGAAGCGTTGGAAACGATCTTGTCTGAAGCCTTCACATCTTTGTGGTTGACCCCCATCACGAACATAGGCGCATCCTTGGAAGGGGCTGAAATGACCACTTTTTTGGCACCCCCGTCAATATGGTACTGGGCCGTTTCCATAGTAGTGAAGATCCCCGTGCATTCCGCTACGATATCTACCCCTACGGCATCCCATTTGATGTTTTTCGGATCCCTTTCGGCTGTGATCCGGATTGTCTTTCCGTTGACTACCAGGTTACCGTCCTTCACAGACACCGTTCCGTCGAACCTGCCGTGGACGGAATCGTATTCCAGCAGGTAGGCCAGGTGTTCTACATCAAGCAGGTCGTTGATCGCTACTACCTCTACACCGTCTCGTTTTGCGATCGACCTGAAGACCAATCTACCAATTCTACCAAATCCGTTAATTCCTATTTTCAATGTTGCCATGTTTGTTTTTATTTAAGTGGACATTATATCGGATACTCTGATGAGCTCCTTATCTATTTTTGTTTTTCCTTTGATCGCCTCGCTTAGGGGGGTAAATGCGATATCA
Source organism: Muriicola jejuensis (assembly GCF_010671595.1). GTDB lineage: Bacteria > Bacteroidota > Bacteroidia > Flavobacteriales > Flavobacteriaceae > Muriicola > Muriicola jejuensis. The sequence goes on from NZ_JAABOP010000005.1 coordinate 83,057, forward strand.
TCGTCGAGTATACCTACCATAAGGTTGGATTTCCCTTCAAGCAGGGCTTCCACGGCTTTCACACCCATTCTGCTGGCCAGGACCCTGTCAAAGCAGGTAGGCGCTCCTCCCCTCTGCATATGGCCCAGAACACATACCCTCACATCGTAGATCGGGAGGTGCTCCTCCACGTATTCCTTGAGCTGGAAGACGTTCTTACCAGTGGTCTTATCCCCTTCTGCGACCACTACGATACTCGATGATTTTCCGGTAAGCTTACTTCGCTTCAGGGATTCCAGCAGCCTCTCGAGGCCGAGGTTCTCCTCGGGGATCAGGATCTCTTCCGCTCCTGCACCTACGCCGGCATTCAGGGCGATATGGCCCACGTCCCTTCCCATGACCTCCACGAAGAAGAGTCGGTGGTGTGAACTGGCCGTGTCCCGTATCTTGTCAATGACCTCCATGGCCGTATTGATGGCCGTATCGAAGCCCAGGGTATACCGGGTGCCAAAGATATCGTTGTCGATCGTTCCGGGGATGCCGATGACCGGCATGCCGAATTCCTCGTTAAAGAGGAGGGCCCCGGTAAAGCTTCCGTCGCCCCCGATGACCACCATGGCATCCACGCCTTCGGACTTCAGCTGGTCATAGGCCTTTTGCCTTCCTTCCCTGGTTTTGAATTCTTCACACCGGGCCGATTTAAGGATGGTTCCGCCCTTGTTGATAATATTATTCACACTTCGGGCATTCATCGGGAGAAAATCGCCTTCTATCATCCCTTCATACCCCCTGTAGATACCTACGCACTCTATCTTCATGAATGCGCAGGTCCTCACAACAGAACGTATGGCGGCGTTCATTCCCGGAGAGTCGCCCCCGGAGGTAAAGACCGCTATCTTCTTAATTTTTGTATCCATAAAAATTATCGAATCCCAAAAATAACAAACAAATATCAAATCAGCACCTTAGCTCGGGCTTAATTGCCTGTTTATGCCTAATCAAACGATGTAGTTTAAAAAAAAATCAGGAATCCCTGTATGGTTTTGCGAAGTGACTAAACTGCTCTCAATCCTTGATGGGGTTGGTATTGGTTTTCTGATAGAACCTGACCACGCTGTCCCTCCCCATGGTCCCCTGTTCTTTTTTGAGCCTTGAATTTGATTTTCCGGCTTCTTCCTTGGGCTGAAACACCTTCCTGAGCAATTCGTTAAAAGTGCTGAAATCGACCTCATAGGACAGACCGATCCCCTGGGTATACCCGGTCTGGTTGGCCAGGAATTGCTGGATCTCATTCTCCCGGTTAAAGATCTTTGCCCTTAAGGTACCTTCCTCATTCAAAAGCACCTGCACCTCTACATCCCCAGCGACAACGGTCTCACTAACCCCACCAACAGGTACTCCAAACCGGCCATTAAGCAGCACCCGGTCGCTGAGACGGGTGGATACGGTCACCCCAAGCCTATTTTCAGTTTGTACCTGACTGGGATCCAGGGTTCCCTGTTCCAGGGAAAAACCGAAGTCGAATTTATCGTTACCACCTCCCAGCAAAGAGTTGACGAGTCCGGAGGCCGTCTGTATCAGGTTCCCCGTCACCGCCTGTTGGTTGAGTCCGCTGCCCTCATCCACAAAGGTACCCTGGGCGAGCAGGAAAAAGGCATTGCGCTCTTCTACGGTAGGATCCTGAAGTTTGTATTCCAGTTCGGACTGGACGATGGAACTCGTGCCTGGAAATTCAATATTAAAGTCGATCGTCGGCCGCTCCAGTTCCCCTGTTAGTAGTACCACCACGTTGGTGGGGATACGCCGGGTGACCCCTGAATTGTCGAGCAAGGGCGCAGGGTTGGCATTGAGGGAATACACCGCTTCCATGTTAAGCTGGGCTGCCAGAGGGGTTCCATCCCAAACGATACTACCTCCGGGCTTCACAGTAAAGGATTTGTCGATCACCCCGCCAAATCTGTAGTTATAGGTTCCGGTCACCACCACAAAATCCCCGAACATATTGAATTTGCCGTTGGTATTGATCTCGATAAGGAGGATACCTTCCCCGGTTCCTCTCAGGGAAGAGCCCGTTTTCTGGTCTACCACGATCTCTACTTCCGCTTCGGGTGTAACGTCCAGGTCAAAATTCAGTTCCAGACCTTCGTATTCCTTAAGAGTTCTTTCGAGCTCAAAGGTCCGTTCGTCCTTTTTCTCAATAAAATTGATAAAGGAATAATCGCCCACGGAGGCCACATCGCTCAGCGGGATTTTCAGGGAAGTGCCCGCGGCCGTTTCCCCCTCAACCTTGATGGTCAGCGCCCTGGTAGGACCGAAGATCCTCCCGGTACCCCGGAGGAAGCCCGTACCGTAGTAAAGGACCTCTTCTTCATAGGGAGTGTTCAGGATCAATAATCGATCTCCCCTTGTGTCGACAGCGAGATCGAGACTCCAATCGTCCCAGTACTGATGTCTGATGGTCCCGTCCAGGGTGGCAGTAGTATTCATGGCCACATCCGTGAGCTGGATGTTCTCGAAATCAAAGGTCTGGTTATAAAGCCTGACGGATGAATTCGGGCCAAAACCGTAATCGACATTGAGGTAGGGAATGGCGATCCCCGCCCGATCCAGCGTGAGCTGCCCACTGATGTTCGGGTTCCGTATGTCTCCTCTGATCTGGGCAGACCCGTTGACGAGTCCGCGTATGTTCGTGATGACCCCTTCGCCAAGCGGACTGAAAGGTTCCAGGGTAAAATTCGTAAAATTTGCCATCAGGTCGGCATCAGGCACTTCATCCTTATTGGTGAAATTCCCCAGCAGGCTGAACTTTTCCCTTCCATTGTCCGTGATCTGGGTATTGACGACGTATTCCGTAAGGTCGCGGTTCCCCACGATCCCAATGCTGAGCTCGCCCAGGAGTATATCATTAATCCCAAAATCCGTGATCTGCAAGTTACAGGACGGAAGATAGATGTCGTCCTTCTGGAGGATGTTCAGGGTTCCGTCTATCTCACCCTGCAGGCGGAGACTGTCAATTGCCGGGGCGATCTTGTTGAGGGAAACCAGCCTGAAATCGAGTTGCAGGTCCTTGTAGGTCGAGTCTGCGAGTTCGCCCCTGAGCCGGATCTGTTCCCGGTTGTTGTTATTCATCACGATCTCTTCGATCTGAATACTGTCGAGAGACCGGTTGATGATCACCTTGTTCTTCTGGTCTCCATCCTTGTTCAGGACCCAGGTGTTGCCCTTAAAATTGACATCCGACCTCTTGAGGCCGATCACCGAACGGTTCTGAGCGTTGAAGGTGTGATAGAAGTTCAGATTATAACTGTCATTGTATTCGCTCCCCCCTTTGAACTCCGTCCTGAAGAACAGAGTATCCGCCAGGGTCGTATTGATGAGGTTGAAGTCCTTGAGATCATAGTAGACCGACTTCACCTCTGAGACGGAGATGTAGGTATTGAATAGAGGATTTTTATTATCGATCTTGACGTCTATGCTGTCAAAAACGTTGTCGAAGGCAGAGATCCGTGGGGATTTGAAATTGAGTTTGAAATCCCCTTCATCAGCGACAATATTCCCCCGTATAAAAGTATTGGGATCAAAGGCCACCTGGGGGAAGAAAACATCCACGATCTTGTTGTAGATCTTGAAATTGAAATCCAGGACCTGCCCTTGAGAGATCTCAAAGGGCTTGTAATTTGTGTAAATACTTCCGATGGAGTTCCTCAGGAGTTTATCGAGTTCGTTCACCCTGAACTTCCCCCTCATAAATCCCGTGATGATATCCGGGGAATTGATCTCAATGGTCCGTACGCTGTCTGTGTCAAAGGAGGAAACGACATTGAAATCCTCGAAATAATAGGTGTTGTTGACGTTCTTGTAATTCGTGTTGGAAAAAGAAATATTACCCACCACGTCGTCCAGGCTACTCCCTGAGATATCCATGTTCACATTGCCCTTGAAGATGGAAATACTGTCTTTGATAAAATTCAGGAGCTTCAGGTCTGCATAGGCGACCGAAGCGTCGAAGTTGAAGTTGTTGACCGTTCCCCCAAAATCTGCCAGCCCTTTGAACGTAAAGTCAAAATTGGGGTCCTTGGATACCAGGGAACCGTCAAAGAGCTGGTCCTTGAGGATACCCGACACCGAAATATCCCGGTAGTCGTAATTGTTGAATCCCAGGTTGTACACCTGCCCGATGATCTCTGTATTCAATTTTTCCTGAACAAAACCCTGGCCTTCGACGTTCACGTCCATGGATGCCCGACCGAGATTGTCATCCCCTGCAAATTTGCCCAGATCAAAATCGATCAGGGAAACAAAACCCTTGTATTTGGCATCGTTAATATTATCCACGTCCGTCAGGGACAAGTCCACATAACTGTTCCCGAGATAGCTGTTGATATTGACTCTGGCCTCGACAGAGGAAAGGGTGATAGTGGCATCGCCTCGCACGGTAAATTGCCCGAACCTGGAGAATGCCGGTGGAATGGAGGTCCCCAATACATCAGGCATGAGCGAACGCATTTCATAATAGCTGGTGGTGATATTCTTTATCCCGGCCTTGAGCACAAAGGGCTTTTCGCTCTCAAACAAGTGCTTAAAGTTGAAATCGCCCCGGATCCCGGTATTCTCGGTGGTGAGCAATAGATCATTGACATTGAGGTCGTTCAGCACACCGTTCAGGGAGGCGGAAAAGAGCACTTCCTTTCCGGTACCGAACTGGTTGCTCAGGGCGTTTACCTCATCCAGGGAAATCTGAGAATCCACAAAGTTGGCCGTCAGGTTCACTTTGTTGAGGAAATCTGCAAAGTCCTCCCGGTTGTAGTCGAATACCAGGTTTCCGGCAAGGAGGGATTTAGGAGTTTGGAGCTGAAGGGAATCGAACCTCATCTGCTGCTTAGTGTATTTAAAAGAGGTGTCGAGCTTGTTGAGTTCAATACCGGTCCTGCTGACGAATTTGAGGTTCCTGATCTCGGAAGTCACTTCCGGGCCGAGGATCTGAAATGTCTCCGCATCCAGATTAAGGTCCCTGAAATTCAGAATTTCCTCACTCTCCAGGTTTTCATCGATCAGCCGGAACCTGCTATTGATGATATGGATGTCCGATGAGGAGAGGAAGAAGGGAGGGCTTCCGGGGTCCCTGGGTTTGTTGTCGTCCAGCTTGGCGACAAAGACGTCGAGGTTGGTGTTGGTCTCCCCTTTGTAGGTTCGCAGTTTGAAGTTTAGCCCCTCAAGATCGATCTCACCAAACTCTAGACGCCCGCTGATCAGGTTCCTGATGCTGAGGATAGAGGTATTGAGCTCCTGGATATAGATCAGGGTGTCCTGACGGTAATCCTGGATAAAGATCCCTTTGAGGGCCGTGTCCCAGGAGATCAGGGAGACCCGTAAGCGGTCTATGTTGATATTGGTCCCGAATTCGTCGTTTATGGATTTGGTGGCGTATTTAGCAAGGCGGGTCTGAACCGCAGGTAAGGAGAGAATGATGGAACTAAGGACCAAGACCAGCAATACTGCCAGCAGTACTCTAATCCCTATTTTTCTCAATTTTTTGATAGGACGATATGATTTACCTTTGTGCGACCAATAATTATTCCAAAGCTAGGTGAAAAATCAAAATATATACATACTGGCTATCGAATCTTCTTGTGACGACACCTCGGCGGCTGTGATGCAAAACGACACCACCCTGAGTAATGTTGTAGCTACACAAAAGATACACGAGGAATACGGGGGTGTGGTCCCGGAGCTCGCTTCGAGGGCGCACCAGCAACATATAGTCCCTGTGATACACCAGGCCCTGGCAAAAGCAAAGATCGACAAAAATCAGCTCTCAGCCATAGCTTTTACCCGGGGTCCCGGACTTCTGGGCTCCCTCCTGGTGGGCACCTCCTTTGCAAAATCCCTTTCCCTGGGTCTGGGAATCCCCCTCATTGAGGTGAACCATATGCAAGCCCATATCCTCGCTCATTTTATAAAGGAAGAAGGAAGCAGGAACCCTGTATTTCCCTTTCTCGCGATGACGATCAGCGGGGGACACACCCAGATCGTGCTGGTAAGGGATTACTTCGAGATGGAGATCCTGGGAGAGACCCTGGATGATGCGGTGGGTGAAGCTTTTGACAAAACCGCCAAGATCATTGGCCTGCCTTATCCGGGTGGCCCCCTTGTAGACGAACTGGCGCAAAAGGGAAACCCCAGGGCGTTTCCCTTCCCCAAACCCAAGGTTAAAGGACTGGATTTCAGTTTCAGCGGTCTCAAGACCAGCATCCTGTACTTTATCCAGAGGGAAACCGCCCAGAACCCCGACTTTATCGAACAGAACAAGGAGGATATCTGTGCCTCCATACAGTATACCATCGTCTCCATCCTCATGGACAAACTCAAAAAGGCGGTCAAACAGACCGGCATAAAGAGGGTCGCCATAGGAGGGGGCGTATCCGCAAATTCAGGGATAAGGGCGGCCCTGAAAAAGGCCGAAAAAGATTCGGGCTGGCAAACCTATATCCCCAAATTTGAATACTGCACAGACAATGCCGCCATGATCGGGATCGTGGGGTACCTGAAATACAGGGAGGCTACTTTTGCGGATCAGGGCATATCAGCCAAAGCGAGGTATGACATCCCGTAACATTGAAAATACCCGGGAACCCCATTTGGGAAAAAGAGCTATATTTATTTTTCTTTGATCACAAGTTTTTGTCTATGCCGTTTGACACTGTCCTCGCAGAAAGGATTCGAAACAGTTTACAGGCCTTTCCGGGCCCCATCCGAAATGACATGAGCGAGAAAAGAATGTTTGGCGGCCTTGCCTTTCTCCTCCGCGGGAAGATGACCGTGGGAGTTATCGGGAAGGAAATGGTGGTCAGGATCGTCGGGGAAAAAATGGAGGGTATCCTTGGGATGGAAGGCGTCAGACCCATGGATTTCAACAAAAAACCCATGAAGGAATTCGTCTTTGTTTCTTCGGAAGCGATGGAGCATGAGGAAGAACTCTCAGGGTGGATTTCCCTGGGTATCGAACACGCCCGTCGTACATTAAACCTTTGAATACCACATAGCATGCAACTATTTTACAATCCGGAGATCTCCGAGGAGACCAAAGAGTTCGATCTCGGCCCAGAGGAAAGCAAACACCTTCAGAAAGTCTTGAGAAAAAAAGAAGGGGATACTTTCCATATCACCAATGGTAAAGGCTGGCTGTTCGAGGCCAGGCTGGAAAAGATAAGCCCGAAAAGCATTCGGGCCATGGTCCTCTCTTCCGAAAAAAGGCACCGCAAGATGCATTCCCTCCATATGGCCGTTGCACCTACAAAAAGCAATGATCGTTTTGAATGGTTCCTCGAGAAGGCTACGGAAATCGGGATTGACGAGATTACGCCTATCATTTGCAAGCGTTCAGAACGCAAGACCTTGAAAATAGAGAGGCTTCAGAAGGTGATTCAGGAGGCCATGAAGCAATCGCTCAGGACCTATCTCCCCGTGCTGCACCCTCCCGTTTCCCTGGAGGAGTTCCTGCAGACCCCACACCCCAGTCTGCGCTTTATCGCCCATTGCCATGAAGAGGAAAAAATGGAACTCAAACGACGTATTGCGCCGGATAAACGGATCACGGTCCTGGTAGGTCCCGAAGGGGATTTTACGGAAGAGGAGGTAGACATGGCCTATGATAAAGGATTCCTGCCGGTATCCCTGGGCGAAAGCAGGCTGCGGACGGAGACCGCTGCTATTTACGCCTGTACCGCTGTTGCCGTTTTTAATAGCAGATAGAGAACCCGGGCTTTAAAGATATGAGGATACGTGCGGCCTGTCCGCGTTGAAACACATATTGATTACCTTTGAGACTTAGATACATACGTCCTATGCGCACCTTTTACATACTTGTCCTGCTCCTGTTTTCACTGGTTCCAGTTTCGGGGACATCACAGGAAATTGCGGTATTGAAGTATAATGGAGGGGGCGACTGGTATGCCAATCCCACCGCCCTGCCTAACCTGATCCGTTTTTGTAACCAGGCCATCAAGACCAGGATCAACCCCAAGCCTCAGACCGTAGAGCCGGGCAGCCCTTTGCTATACCAGTATCCCTTTGTCCATATGACCGGGCACGGAAATGTCTATTTCAGCGATGAGGAAGCAAGGAACCTCAGGACCTACCTGCTGGCAGGGGGATTCCTGCACATAGACGACAACTACGGGATGGAGCCCTACCTGAGGAAGGAACTAAAAAAGGTATTCCCGGACAAGGAACTTGAGGAACTCAGCCCGGAACATCCCATTTTCAGCCAGGAATTTCTATTTCCTGAAGGGTTGCCCAAGATCCATGAGCACGACGGGAAAAGGCCCCAGGCACTCGGCATCTTTGACGAAAACCGGCTCGTCCTGCTTTTTACCTTTGAGAGCGACCTGGGGGATGGATGGGAAGACCCTCAGGTCCACAACGACCCTGAAGAGGTTAGGTTAAAGGCACTCAGGATGGGCGCGAACATTATCCAATACGCATTTAAGAACTGATCTATGAATTCCAGAACTATCTCAAATGGTATTTTACAGGCCACGGGTATCCTCCTGGGCCTGGGAGTCTTATTGTATTTCCTGTATCAGATCCGGTCTGTTCTGGCCTACCTCGCCATGGCAGCCGTGGTGGCCCTGATAGGCAGGCCGGTGGTGCTTTTCCTCCGTAGAAAACTGAAATTTCCCAATACCCTGGCCGTGATCTTTACCATGGTCCTGATGATCGGTGTGCTGGCAGGGATCATCGCCCTCTTTTTTCCCTTAGTGGCAGAACAGGCTGCAAATCTCTCCCTGCTCAACATCGAGGAACTAAAGAGCAACCTGGCGACCCTCTACCAGGAGGTCATCCTTTATTTCGGTGCCTCTCCGGACCAGGTCAATGACCTCATCAAGGGCACTGACCTTGAAAAAAGTATTTTCAGCGGACTCGACATAGGCTTTATCCCCAACTTCCTTAATTCCTTTCTTAACACCCTGAGCGCAGCCAGCATTGGTCTGTTCTCCGTTCTTTTCATTTCCTTTTTCTTCCTTAAGGACAGTTCCCTCTTTCAAAGGGGATTGCTCACCTTTGTACCGGACAACAAGGAATCCGGTATGTCTAATTCCATCCAGAAGATCAACGGGCTCTTATCCCGCTATTTCGTAGGCCTTCTCTTTCAGATCCTGATCCTCTTTGTCATCTATACCGTTACCCTATTGTGGGTGGGCATACCCAATGCCATCGTCATCGCATTTTTATGCGCCCTCTTCAATATCATTCCTTACGTTGGACCCATCATAGGAGCTGTGCTGATGGTCACCCTTACCATGACCTCCAACCTGGGTGCCGATTTTACCGAATTCATATTGCCGAATACAGGGAAGGTTATGATCGGATTTGTCATAGGCCAGCTGGTCGACAACTTCTTTTCTCAGCCCTTCATTTTTTCTAACAGCGTCCGATCTCATCCCCTGGAGATCTTCCTGGTCATCATCATCGCCGGACTGCTTTTCGGGGTCGTGGGTATGATCATAGCAGTGCCGGGATACACCGCCATCAAGGTGGTTTTAAAGGAGTTTCTCTCTGATAACAAGATTGTGAAGAGGCTTACCCAAAACTTATAGTTTCAGTTTGAATAAAAACATTTTAAAAACTGGTGTACAGGAGTTTATAGAAAATAATTACGGTACTGACATCATGTCAGTTCTCCTTTCTAAGCCCGTTTTTCCGGATATCTCACCCCAGGAACTCGCCCAGCAACTCTCGGGAAAGAACAAGGCAAAAAATAAGCTGCCTACCTGGTTCCAAAAACCGGGAATCTACTACCCTCCCAATGTAAACCTGGAACAGACCTCTTCGGAAATCACAGGACGCTATAAGGCCGAGCTGGTTAGAGGGGAAACCATGGCCGACCTTACCGGTGGGTTCGGGGTGGACACCTATTTTTTCAGCAAGGCCGTACCCCTACTGATCCATTGTGAATTGGACGAGGAATTGCATGAGATCGCCCAACACAACGCCAAGGTATTGGGTGTCTCGCAAGTGCAATTCCACCATGGAGACGGTATTGCGTTTCTAAAGCAAACCGATAAGACCTTTGACTGGATCTTTCTCGATCCCGGCCGGAGGACTTCTTCCAACAAAAAGGTCTTCCTGTTGTCGGACTGCGAACCGGACGTTATCCTGCATCGGGACCTGCTGCTGCACAAGGGAGCACAAGTAATGGTCAAGACCTCCCCTATGCTCGACCTGAAGGCCGGTATCGAGCAGTTCGGGTCCGTTGCGGAAATTCATGTGGTGGCGGTGGAGAATGAGGTAAAAGAACTCCTGTGGATCCTCCAAAAGGACGCGACACAGGAAAAAATCGAGATCACGGCAGTGAACCTCACAAAAGGAAGAAAAGAAAGCCTGGAGTTTCGTTGGATAGACGAAAGGTCCGCAGCCTGTTCCTTTGGCCCACCCCTGGATTACCTGTATGAACCTCATAGCGCCCTCCTTAAAGCAGGGGCGTTTAAAACCGTGTGTAAAACCTATGCCGTTGACAAGCTCCACGAGCACAGCCACCTGTACACTTCACGCGAACACCTGTCTTTCCCGGGTCGCAGCTTCAGAATTGACCAGGTGATCCCCTTCAATAAAAAGAATCTGCGTCGGCTCAAAGGGGAAAAAGCGAATGTAAGTGCCCGCAATTTTCCCTTAAGTGTGGCCGGGATCAGGAAGAAATTCGGGATAAAGGACGGAGGAGAGGTCTATTTATTTTTTACTACAAATAATATAGGCGAAAATATTGTCATTCAATCTTCTAAGATTTCATCCCCGGACATTCCCACTTAAAATTCGCCACCTGATCCCTGGAAGCCGCACCCAGGTTGTAATGCCACCATTCCGTGCGGACCGACCAGAATCCGTGCTTTTCCATAACACCCTTTAACAGTGTTCTGTTTTCGATTATCTCTTTGGGTAGTTGAAGGTAATCATGGTGAGCCTCCCTCCCGAAAAAATCGAACTCGGTTCCCATGTCCAGCACCTTCCCGTCGAGCGTTTCCAATGTGATGTCGACCGCGCCTCCCCTGTTGTGAATCGAACCCTTCACCGGGTTCGCCACATACTGAGGGTTGGGAAAGATCTCCCACATTTTAAACTGTACCGAATTGGGCCGGTAACAGTCGAAGAATCGAATGCGATACCCTTTTTGCATCAACTCTTTGTTTGCCTCTATCAATGCTTCAGCCGTCTTTTTGCGCGTATAGCATTCCGCACAATCATACACCTGGGTCTTGAGGAAATTGTTATCTGTGGCATACCTCAGGTCATATGAAAATTCAGAGGAATAGTCGGCCAGGCGCACAAAGGTGGTATCTGTCAGAGACTCCAGAGGAGGCGGAGGTTCTTTGGTATCCGGCACCGGTATGGTATCCGAAGAGATCATCGGGGAGATCTCTGAAGACTTATCTGTGATCTTAGGTGCTTTCTCTATGCAACCCAAAAACAGTAGGAGCAAGATCAATCGGAAGATAACGGATTTCATGGTTTTTCTATGATCGCAAGGTACTCGGTCACAAAGATACGACCGAAAACCGTATCTTTCCTATGATGAAAAAATGGCCCATGACCAAGACCTGGATTATCGTTCCCTCATTGACGTTCTTCCTTTTACAGATGGCTATGGGGCAGGACCCCTGGCTCCTGGGCTTTGAAAAACCTCCCTTCAACCCCATTCTGGCGGCAGACAGTACTGCGCAATTCACAGATCCGTTGAGCGGTGCTACCGTACACTGGCAGAAGGCGGATGTTTTCAACCCCGGGGCCATCGTCAGGAACGATACCGTTTTTCTTCTCTTCAGGGCCGAGGACGATCCGGATGCAATCCTGGGAGGGCGGACCTCCAGGATAGGCCTTGCCTACAGTACTGACGGCCTGCAATTCGAGAAATATGCCCATCCTGTGCTTTTCCCGAGCAAAGATGGCTTTGGGATCTGGGACCAGCCGGGAGGGGTTGAGGATCCCAGGGTCGTAGAACTGCCCGATGGCACCTATCTCATGCTCTACACCAGCTGGAACAGGAAGGTAGCCAGGCTCTCGGCAGCTATCTCCAACGATCTCAGGGAGTGGGAAAAGAAAGGTCCTGTATTTAATGCGGCCTACGGCGGCAGATTCATGAATGCCTGGAGCAAGTCGGGTTCCGTGGTCACAGAACTGGTTGATGGCCGGTTGGTCGCAAAAAAGATCCTGGACAGGTACTGGATGTACTGGGGGGAGCTCTTTATGAATCTGGCAAGTTCCGAAGACGGCATACACTGGGAGCCTCTGCTCGATGAACATGGAGACTTGCTCCGCGTATTCGAACCCACGCTCAATGATTTTGACAGTCACCTGGTAGAACCCGGACCACCTGCCCTGTATACAGAAAATGGTATACTGGTGCTTTACAACGGCAAAAACCTCAGCGGGGAGGGAGCCGGAAGCACCGTCCCTGAGAATACGTACTGCGGCGGGCAGGTGCTTTTCGGAAAGGAAAATCCGGCACGCTTCTTAAGACGGCTGGAAGAACCTTTTATCTGCCCCAGCCTGCCCCATGAGGTGAGTGGGCAGTACGAGGCCGGCACGACCTTTATAGAAGGGCTGGTGTACTTCAGGGACCAATGGTTCCTCTATTACGGCACGGCTGATTCCATGGTAGGCGTGGCCGTAGCCCGGGATGATTAATGCCTTGTGCGTTACTCTTACTCTGTCTTGAAGGATCTGAGAAACGCGAGGCTTTGGGGGACCTGCTGGAGCACCCGGGATGATTCGTCCTCGATGAACATATATTCTATCCCCACCTCTTTTGCCTTCACCACGATGTCATAGATCGGTATCTGCCCCTTTCCCAGTACCACATTGGTCTCCACGTCTTCATGCCCTGTATCGTTCCCTTTCAGACCTATTTCCATATCCTTCAGGTGAAGCAATACGAACTGGTCTGTGTACTTGTCCAGAAGCGCCAGCGGATCTGCACCCCCGTGCTGAGCCCAGTACACATCCAATTCAAAGTAGAATTCCTCGGCATTCTCTGCCATATAATCAAACAGGGTACCGCCTTCATAAGGCCTGAACTCATATCCGTGAGGGTGATAGGCCAGCGTGAGGTTTTGTTTGTATAGAACTTCCCCTGCCCTGTTGAAGACTTCCACAGCCTTTTTGGTATCCTCGATCGTGAAATCGTCTCCATCGTGGGGTATCCATGCGCACATGACGTATTTTGCCCCAAAGGCTTTGGCCTTTTCTGACACACCTTCCGGGTCGTTGGCCAGCTCTTCAAAGGAGGCTCCCACACTAACCACTTCCAGGTCGTATTTCTCGAGTAATTTTTTAAAATCTTCGAGGGGCAATCCATAGGTATCCCCACCTTCCACCTTGCTGATCCCCCAATCGTGAATGGTCTTTAGTGTCCCTTCCACATCGGTCTTGAACTGGTTCCTGAGGCTGTAGAATTGCAGTCCGACCTCCTGTGCCTGTATATTCTGAAGGCAGAGGCCCGCCATAAGGGATAGAGTGATTATTTTCTTGATTCGCTTCATGTTCTTTAGTTTTTTCACGGTTTTACGTATTCACGATAGTACTCAGGTGAGGAGGTTGCCGTTTTCATCCCATTCCGCGATGACACCCCTTTTGCTCTGATCCACGCATTTTGCAAGCCATTCCTCATCATAGGCCACCCCGTGCTGCTCCAGCACATCCTCAGGCACCCCGTCCCAGATGTTAGGCATATTGCCTTTGTACCCGAGGTCCTGAATCCCGACTTTTGAGGTGTAATATCCCGTGAGGGTGAGGTTCCGCATCAGGTTGAAGAACTGTATCTCCAGAGGGTGCTCATCCATGGGGATTTTCGGGTCGTAAAATGCGATCGCATCAAGGATCTTCTTTTGGGACTCTTCAACGGTCGACTTGAATTCTGTGCCGTAATCCGTGTTGCTTTTGTGGTCTAACCACATGAGTCCGCCCCTCAACGTGGTCTGTAGGTCCGGAATATCCTTAGCCATGAATTCTATGAATTCAGGTACGCCTGCATCTGTAGGACCCCCATTCTCATTGGGGGGCAGGATCAGGTTGCTCAAAACCTCTATGGTCTGCAATTCGTGCTCGTTGAAGAACTGCTCCGCATTGAGTTTGGCAATTTCCTCCAGCTCTTCCGGGGTTCTTCCAAAGTACTTGTCGTCCTTGGCCAGTTCCCGGGCCAGGGCCTCCTGCTCTTCTCCCGGTTTGCAGCCGTGTATGGCGAGTCCCCCCGCTACGGTCCCCAGCAGGATGGATTTTATACTTTTTCTTCTGTCCATGGCTTAAATATTTTGTTTCTTCAGTTGATCCACTATATAATCGGACGCTCTCCAGGAGAGGGCGAGGATGGTCCAGGTACAGTTTTTGTCGGCCTGGGAGACAAAGGGTCCGGCGTCCGTGATGAACACATTGTCTGCATCGTGCAATTGCTGGAACTTGTTGACGACCGATCGCTTTGGATCGTCTCCCATGCGGGTAGTTCCTACCTCGTGGATGATCATTCCGGGAGCCAAAAGACCGTAGTCCTGCTCCTTGGTAGGAGTATCCCCAAGCGGTTCCCCTCCCATGGCATGAATGAGTTCTTCAAAGGTCTGCTGCATGTGCTTTGCCTGTTTTTTCTCAAAATCGGACCATTTGTACTTGAAGCGAAGCACCGGAATACCGAATTCATCCACCGTGGTCGGATCGATCTCACAGTAGTTGTCTTCCCTCGCAATGGCCTCACCCCTGCCTCCAAACCCGATCACGGACCCGTAATACTTTTTGACGTCCTTTCTGAGGGAGGGACCGTACCCGCCCGTTGGCAGGCCGAAAAATTTGTTGAAGTCGTTCGGATTAAAGCCGAAACCGTAGTTGGGCATTCCGATACCTCCCCAAACCTCGATGTGGTAGCCTCGGGGAAAATCCAGATTCTTGTTGTCTAACCACCAGGGGGTATACACGTGCATGCCTCCCACTCCGTCTTCATTGTACATCTTTCGGTTCATAAGGCCCGGAATAAAACCGGCCCTGCTGCTCCCCGTAGAATCATGGAGGTACTTGCCCACCAGGTTGCTGCTGTTACCCAGGCCGTTGGGATGCTGGGCGCTTTTGGAATTCAGCAGGATACGCGCCGAACTACAGGCAGATGCGGCCAGCACGACCACCTTACCCCTCAGTTTGTATTCCTTCCGGTCTTCCTTATTGATATAGGATACCCCTGTGGCCTTACCTTCCTCGTTGGTGGTCACTTCCCGTACCACCGAATTCACGTACAGGTCTACCTGGCCCCCGCTTTTCTGAGCCGGAAAGATCAGGCAGGAACCCGAGGAGAAATCTGCATAGACCTGGCAGGCTCTGGAACACTGTCCGCAGTAGAAACAAACACCCCTTTCCTCGTTGATCTTCTTCGTGAGCATGGACATGCGGGAGGGGATGACGGGAATGTTCATTTTCCTGGCCCCCTTGATATAAAAGAGCTCGTGCAGCCTGGGTTTGGGCGGTGGAAGGAAAAAGCCGTCCGGGTCGTTGGGCAGGCCCTCATTGGTGCCAAACACCCCGATCAGTTTATCGACCTTGTCGTAATAGGGTTTCACATCCTCGTACCCTATTGGCCAGTTCTCTCCGAGACCGTCTACATCCTTGTGTTTAAAGTCCTTGGGGCCAAAACGCAGGGAGATACGACCCCAGTGATTGGTCCGGCCTCCCAGCATATGGGAGCGGAACCACCAGAAATTCGTATCGTCCTTTTGGGTATAGGGTTCGCCCTCAATCTCCCAGCCTCCATAGGCCATATCGAATTCCCCGAAGACCCTGGAAGTGCCTGCCCCCCTGCGGGGTGATTCATAGGGCCATTTCAGCTGGGTCATTTGCTTGGGGTCTTTCGGGTCGAAATAAGGGCCGGCCTCAACGACCGCGATCTTGAGTCCCGCATCCGCCAGGACCTTGGCAGACATACCGCCTCCCGCTCCAGATCCGACAATGATGGCATCGTACTGAACAGCGGTCTCTTTGATTTGCATAGGGAATGAATTAAGGAACTGAAGCCAAGTTAAAAAAATTAATAAGACAAAAATGGAATTCTGATTTTCGGACCTGAACCAACTCATCCTATTAAGCATCAACCAGGCCTCCAATATTTTAAATCAGGGTGAATGAAAAGGCCCGTCATTTCTTGTGAAGCCAAAAATTTTTTAAACATACTGTAGAGGCTTTCACATAATTTTATTAATATTATACTTAATTTATAATTTCTTTAACATTCCTGCGAAATCGATATAGCAGGTTCAGAGACTGAATTAACACGAAATCATTAACTAACTAAACGAGACACGATTATGATTCGAAGACTTAACCAACACGGGGTGAAGCCCGGTATGTGGAGGTCTGTATGCAACTCCACCGCAGCAGGGGTATTTTCTCTGCTTTTATTTTTTTCGGTATCTGCGGCCGTTGCCAACCCGGCCTATCCCACAGATGACAAAGCAGAGAGTGTACAGCAAACCATCACAGGTACGGTTACAGACGACCTGGGGGCACCCCTGCCCGGAGCCAATGTGCTGGTAAAGGGCACGACCAACGGAACACAAACCGATTTTGATGGAAACTATACCATCACGGCCAATGCAAACGATGTGCTAGTTTTTAGTTATATCGGATTTGCACGTCAGGAAGTTCCTATCAATGGCAGGAGCAGGATCGACGTACAAATGGCGGAAGATGCGAGTCAGCTTTCCGAAGTGGTCGTTACCGGATATGCCACCCAGACCCGGGGAGATATTACAGGGTCCGTTGCCTCCGTCGATATTTCGGAAGCTACCAAGGTTCCATTGGTGAATGCCGCCGAAGCCCTTGAAGGTAGGGTGACAGGGGTTACGGTTACCAATGCAGGTACACCAGGAGCCTCTCCCAAGATTGTGATTCGTGGTTTTGGTACAAGCAACAATACCAACCCCCTCTATATTATTGACGGGGTCCAAACGGATAACCCATCTATCCTAAACAGTATCAATCCCGGGGACATCGAACAGATGAACGTCCTCAAGGATGGTGCTGCAGCGATCTACGGTGCCAGGGCATCCAACGGGGTTGTGATCATTACGACGAAAAGCGGGAAATACAATCAGGCAGAACCTACCGTAACCTTCAATGCCTATACCGGTGTTTCGAGGGCTACCAATCTGCCAGACCTGCTCAATGTACAGCAACACGGGGAGATGATCTTCCAGAGTCTCTCCAATGACGGAGCCCCGGTTTCTCACCCACAATACGGCAGTGGAGCATCTCCTGTGGTTCCGAGCACTGTTCAGGGATATACCCGAGTGGTCTCTTACGACCCTATTACCCGGGCACCCAGGACCGCATCGGTAAATCAGCCCAATGGTACAAACTGGTTTGATGAAATCACCCAGAATGCACCCACACAGAATTTTGACCTGTCCATTTCAAATGGTAACGAAACAGGCAGGTATTTCCTCTCTGCCAATTACCTGAATCGGGAAGGTATCCTGAATGATACAGGATTCAAGCAGGGGATCACCAGGCTGAATTCAGAATTCAAAATAGGAGAAAGAATCACCATAGGAGAACACCTCAATGCCTCCTTCTCCCGCCAGCAGGAAGGAACTCTGGAAGCCATCAACATGGCATACCGCTTTACTCCTCTGGTTCCTGTCTTCGATGACGAAGGGGATTTTGCAGGATCCGGCGGACCCGGGTTGAGCAATACCCGTAACCCTGTGGCCCTGCTGTCACGAGGATCGGACAATTACAACAAGATCTTTAGGGTCTTCGGAGATGTATATCTGCAGGCTGAACTTTACGAAGGGCTGAGTTTTAAAACTACCTTGAGTGGAAACATCGAGAATTTCGCTCAGAGAAGGTTCCAGGCCCTGGATCCTGAATTCATTGAGCCATTGTCTACCAACACCCTTTTCGAACAGGATATCAATAATTATTCCTGGACATGGAACAACATCCTTTCTTATAACACCGTGATCGGAGACCACAACATCAACGCCCTCGCCGGTGTGGAGGCCGTGGAAGAAAGCAGCAAGGGGAAAGGACTCAGCAGGAATGGTTACCTGTTTGAAACCCCTGATTTCTATTTGCTGAGCAATGGTAGCGGCACTCCTAATGTGGATTTTGCTTATGATGGAGGAAACACCTTGTTCTCCATCTTCGGAACCGCGAATTATTCCTATAAAGGAAAGTACTTTGCTACTGTGACACTGAGGAACGATAAGTCCTCCCGATTCCTGGGAGATAACCAGAGCCAGACCTTCCCTTCATTCAGTGCCGGATGGCTGGTCAGTGATGAGGACTTTTTCCCTCAGGACGGGTTTGTCAACAGGTTAAGGGTTAAAGCCTCCTACGGACAACTGGGGAACCAAACCTTGCCGGTGAGTAACCCCACGATCAATATCTCCAACCTGAACGAGTCCCTGGCCAACTACAGTTTAAACGGGAGCAGCATTGCTACCGGGGCAATCCTGAGCCAGGTAGGTAACCCCAACCTGAAATGGGAGACCAGTGTGACTACCAACTTCGGTGTGGAAATGGTAATGTGGGACAATGCCCTCACCTTCTCCCTGGAAGTATTCGATATCGATACACAGGATCTCATTACCAGGGATTTCAGCCTGATCAGTACCACAGCCATTGACGCTACGGCTCCTCTGGTAAACCTGGGAGATATTCAGAACACAGGTTTTGATCTCTCTATCGGATATAACCATGAAACTGATTATGGACTCAATTACGCGATCAATGCCAATATCTCACATTATAAAAACGAGGTGAAGGACCTGATCAGCGACTTCCAGGTAGGACGTACTGACCTTCGAGGCGGGGCTGTGACTCGTACAGAAGTAGGCCGGGCCATCTCCGAGTACTACGGAAGGAAGGTAACAGGCTTTGACAGCAACGGGCGCTTTACCTATGAGGATGTGAACGGGGACGGCACTATCAATGATGAGGACAGGACCTATATAGGTTCTCCTCACCCTGATTTCACCTATGGTGTGAACCTGAGCGCAGGCTATAAAGGGTTTGATGTATCTGCCTTCTTCTCCGGTTCCAAGGGGAACGATGCCTATAACTATCAGAAGATCTTTACCGACTTCCCTACTTTCTTTGACGGGAACAGGAGCACCAGGGTACTGGATTCATGGACACCGTCCAATACCAATGCATCCCTTCCGGCTCTGAGTCAGACCATTCAGAACGCCGAGACCCAGCCAAACTCCTATTTTGTGGAGGATGCCTCCTTCCTGAGGATGAAAAACCTTCAGGTCGGTTATACCTTCGACCAGAATATTACGGAGAGCCTGCGCCTGGATATGCTGAGACTGTACGTGCAGGGTACCAACCTGTTCACCATTACGGATTACGAAGGACTCAACCCTGAAGTTATTTCAACAGATAACTTATCTTTGGGTGTCGATGGACCTAACCCTGTCTTCCCATTGGCCCAGATACTCACTATAGGTATTAACGTAAAATTCTAAAAAAAATGAAAAAGAGATTCTTTGTTTATTTCACCCTATTCGCTGTAATATTTGCTTGTAGCGATGACTTTACCGATGTCCCGGCTATTGGGGCACTCAGTGACCAGACCCTTCAGAATGAACAGGGGGTAAATCTCCTGTTGGTGGGCGCCTATTCTGCCCTTGACGGGATTCGGAACAACCAGCCCGGTGCAGACTGGGCCGTGAGTGGTGACAACTGGTGGTTTGACGTCCTTGCGGATGATGCCCATAAGGGTAGTACGGATGGGGACCAGGCCGACCTCTATTTATTAGAGATCTATGACTGGACCTCAGGTAACCCATACCTCACCGTTTGGGACGGGCGTTTTGCCGGTGTAAACCGAGCCAATGCAGTGATAAGCCTGATCAATAAGATCCCAGAAGGCGATTTTACCGCTCAACTGGCTGAGGCCAGATTCCTGAGAGGACACTTCAATTTCGAACTCCAAAAGATGTTTGGGAACATACCCTTTATCTCCGTGGAGAATTATGACGCGACCGAGTTCAACCAACCGAACTCCGGGCCAATTTGGGATCAGATTGAGGCCGACTTCCAGTTTGCGGTAGACAACCTGCCAGCATCCCAGTCTGACGTGGGAAGACCTTCTTCCTGGGCCGCCAAGGCATACCTCGGGAAGGTTCATATGTTCCAGTCCGAGTACGCGGCAGCTGCCACCTTGTTCACAGATGTGATCAACAATGGACCCTATTCCCTCCTGCCTGAGTTCGTGGATAACTTCCGACTGGCCGGGGACAACAGTGTGGAAGCTATCTTCTCCATACAGTTTACCACGGATGGTGGACAATCCCTGAACGGCAACAGAGGTGGTACGCTCAACTTCCCCAACCCTGGACCTTTCGGTTCATGTTGCGGGTTCTACCAGCCTACCATCGACCTGTCTAACGCCTATAAGACAGATGGAACAGGTCTTCCTTTGTTAGATACCTTTAACGACAGTGATATCGCCAACGATTATGGTGTGGAGAGTGCAGATCCTTTTGTTCCTGAAGCAGGACCCCTGGATCCCAGACTCGATTATACCGTGGGTAGGAGAGGAATCGACTACAACGGTTACGGTACACATATCGGTAAGGATTGGATCCGCGCCAGCTTTGCGGATATCTCCGGACCCTACCTTCCCAAGAAGAACGTGTACTATGCCGGAGAGGATGGCAACGCTGGTACAGGTGCCTGGGGGCAACAGCACTCGGGGATCAACTACCACATCATCCGCTATGCCGATGTACTGCTGATGGCTGCCGAAGCCGCTGTGGAGGCCAACGACCTGGCCACAGCCCTGGATTATGTGAACCAGGTGCGCAACAGGGCCAAGAACAGCTCTTACGTACAGAACGATACCGGTACAGGGCCAGCAGCCAATTACCAGATCGAGCCCTACGCGAGCTTTCCTTCCCAGGACGTTGCCCGTCAGGCCGTGAGGTTTGAGCGCCGTCTGGAATTGGCCATGGAAGGGCATCGTTACTTCGACCTGACCCGCTGGGGCGTAGCTGAAAGTGTGATCAACGAATACACTCAGAACGAAGCCAGGGCAATCCCTAATTTTGGTACCAAAGTGGGCACGTTCATGTCTAATATGAATATCCTTCCTATCCCGATCAACGCGATCGACCTTAGTGGAGGAGCACTGTCACAGAATCCGGGATACTAACAACAAACCGACCGGTGTTAAAAGCAGGGCATGTTAAATGCCCTGCTTTTTGTTTTATGTACCCCCTGCTTTCTATATATTTATGGGATGAGAATATGTGACCCTATGCGCTGCTTTACCTTGACTCTTTCTGCCCTAATCTTGTTGCAGGGCTGTACCGAATCCCCGGAAAAAAAGAACACAGTTTTCAGGCCTCTCGATGCCAAGAACACCGGAATCGCCTTTGAGAACCGACTTACCGAAAGCGATACCCTGAACTATTTTACCTACGCCTATATCTACATGGGAGGCGGGGTCTCGGCCGGAGACATCAATAATGACGGGCTGGTCGACCTGTTCTTTACCGGCAATATGGTACCCAACAAACTCTATCTCAACAAAGGAAATATGCAGTTCGAGGACATATCCGAGGCTGCTGGGATTTCCGGGGATCAGCGCTGGTACACCGGGACTACCATGACCGATGTGAACCACGACGGACTCCTCGACATCTACTGTTCCGTGGGCGGGCAAAGCGGGAACAGAAGGAATCAGCTCTTTATCAACAACGGGGACCTGACCTTCACGGAAAGAGCCGCCGAATACGGTCTGGCAGACGCCGGTAACAGCGTTCAGGCCACATTTTTTGATTATGACAGGGACGGCGACCTGGATATGTATCTGGCCAACTATCCCCCTACCCGATTCGATGCCCCCAATAGCTTTTACCTCTTCAAACAACAGTACCCCAAGCCCATCGAAACCGATAAACTCTATCGCAATGATGGGGATACCTTTACCGACGTCACCCGGGAGGCAGGGCTTTCAACCTTTGGGCTTTCCCTGAGCGCCACCATAGGCGACCTCAACCAGGACGGCTGGCCAGACATCTATGTTTCAGACGATTTCTCCACTCCCGATTACCTCTTTATAAACAACCAGGACGGAACGTTTTCCGAAGTAGTGAAACAAGTCACCAAGAACACCGCCTTTTATGGCATGGGTGTGGATATTGCCGATTTTAACAATGACGCCCTTCTGGACATCCTGCAGGTAGACATGACCGCCAATGTAAACAGGCGGTCCAAAGCCAATATGGCCAGCATGAATCCGGATCTGTTCTGGAGCACGGTGAATTCCGGCTTTCACTACCAGTACATGCAGAATGCCCTCCAGCTCAATAATGGCCTGCTTCACGATACCCTGCCTGATTTCAGCAATATTTCGAGGCTGGCCGGGGTAAGCTCAACCGACTGGAGCTGGGGTCCTCTCTTCGCAGATCTCGACAATGACGGGTGGAAGGATATCTTTATTTCCAACGGAACCCGCAGAGAGATCAACAACCGGGACTTTTTCCTTAACTGGGAAAAGGAAGGGCGACCTATGGACAACCTCCTGGCACGTTCCCAGACCATCCCTTCAGAGCCTATAGACAATTTCGTGTTCAGGAACAACAAGGACCTCACCTTCTCACAGGTCAACAAGGACTGGGGCATTTCTTTCGAAGGGTTTTCAAACGGTTCGGTCTATGCCGACCTCGACAATGACGGAGACCTGGAGATCATTACCAATAACATCGATGACAAGGCCTCGGTCTTCGAGAACCTGGGTACGCCCGGTAATAAAACACTTACCCTGAGATTTAAGGGCCCCGAATTGAATCCTTTTGGCCTAGGCGTGCAGGTAAGGACTATGAACCAGGGGGAACAGCAGTTCCAGGAAATGACCCTCAGCAGGGGTTTTCAATCCTCTGTAGCCCCTGAACTCCACTTTGGCCTGGGGCCTGTAGAAAAATTGGAAAGCCTACAGGTGCGCTGGCCGGACGGAAAAGAACAGGTACTTACGGAGGTCTCCCTGAATACGATCCTGAATATTTCCTACGCAGATGCAAAACCTGCCGAAGTGAATGAAGTAAGGGAGAAAGCCACACTTTTCTCCATGGAAGATCCCTCCGAAATGGGGATCGACCTCAGGCATGAAGAGAATTATTACAACGACTTCCTCAAAGAGATCCTCCTCCCCCACCAGACCTCTATGTTCGGACCTGGGATTGCCGTTGGAGACCTCAACGGGGACGGACAGGACGATTTTGTGGTGGGCGGAGCGTCCAACCAACCTACAGGGATATACTTTAAAACACCACAGGGATTTATCAGACAGCCCTTCCCCTCAGTGGCTCGCGACAGTGTGTACGAAGATCTTGGAGCACTCATCTTCGACGCCGATGGGGACGGAGACAACGACCTCTATATGGTGAGCGGGGGAAATGAATTTCCCGCCGGATCAGAATTGTTACAAGACCGGCTATACGTAAACAATGGCTCAGGCTATCTGGAGAGGGCACCAAAATCCCTGCCCGGGATGTTCAGCAGCGGTTCCAGGGTAAAAGCCGCAGATTTCGACGGGGATGGGGACCTGGACCTTTTCGTGGGTGGCAGGCTGGTGCCGGGCCAGTACCCATTACCGGCCAGGAGCTACATCATGGAGAACGTGAGCACACCCCAGGGAGGAGCACTGTTTCAGGACATCACTAATTCCGTAGCCCCTATGCTCGGGGATCTGGGTATGGTCACGGATGCCATCTGGACGGATTACGACCGGGACGGCTTGTTGGACCTGCTCG
Source organism: Muriicola jejuensis (assembly GCF_010671595.1). Lineage (GTDB taxonomy): Bacteria > Bacteroidota > Bacteroidia > Flavobacteriales > Flavobacteriaceae > Muriicola > Muriicola jejuensis. Next base: position 106,828 of record NZ_JAABOP010000005.1, read on the forward strand.
TCACCGGGGAATGGATGCCCCTGACGGTGTTAAAGAACGAAGGTGGGAGTTTTAAAAATGTAACTGTGGAGACCGGACTGGAAGACAGTACAGGATGGTGGTTCAGTATTCAGGAAGGGGATTTTGACGGGGATGGCGACCCGGATTATATTGCGGGCAACCTCGGCCTTAATTACAAGTACAAGGCCAGTGAACAGGAGACCTTTGATATTTACTATCACGATTTTGACAAAAGTGGTACCTCAGACATCGTCCTGAGCTATTTCAACGGAGGGAAAAAATACCCCCTGAGGGGAAGAGAATGTTCTTCTCAGCAAATGCCAGGCATTAAAAAGAAATTTGAGGATTACGCCTCCTTTTCAACGGCTACCCTTGAAGACGTCTATACAGAGGAATACCTGGAAGATGCCCTCCATTACCAGGTCACCTCCTTCGCCAGTGTATACCTTGAAAATACGGGGAAAGGCTTTGTAACTCACAAATTACCTAACCTGGCCCAGGTCTCCAGTATCAACCAGATCCTAGTAGATGACTTCGACGAAGACTCACATCTTGACGTGGTCATCGCCGGCAATCTGTACAGTTCGGAAGTAGAAACCCCACGCAACGATGCCAGCAACGGATTATTCCTCAAAGGAAATGGAAAGGGTGTATTTAAAGCCGTAGCGAACCGGGAAAGTGGCTGGTTTACGCCAGGCGATGTCAAGGATATGGTAGAGATCACCATTGAAGGGAACCGGTACGTGCTCGTGGCGAGGAACAGTGACACCCTCCGGCTGGTAAAGGTCAATAAGCCCGGAAGTCCCGCAATTGCTGCAAGGCTTCCGTAACCGTCTTCACTGGCAGTTTACAGGTGTTGTTGCTGCAGACATAGATAAAGGTTTCCCCTTCAAAATACCGGTCGTCAAAAAGGGCGATCTCACTGGGTGTAAAGCTGCCCGCCACAAGGGCATTCGGAAGGAATAGTTTCTGGAATTCCAGAGAAAGGAGGGCTGCCTCCGGACCTACCGTCACGATCTCATAATAGGGATAGACCCTGCTTAACATCAACCGGGCCCAATAGGAGTAATTAGGGATGGCCTCCCCTACTCTGGGTTCCATCGTCTTCAGGAGTCGCCCTGCCTTTCCCATAGCCTCCTTGTCGTATTGGAGGTGCCCCAGAAGAATGAGGTTTTCGCAGACCATAGCATTGGGAGAGGGTATCACCCCGTCGTCTACCTTCAGGATGTCCGAGATGAGATCCGTATCCTGGTTATAGCGGTATAGACCTGAATTTGCTTCGTAAAAACGTTTTTCGACCTCCTTCATAAGGCGATTGGCCATCTCTAGGTATGCGGTATCCAGCGTGGCCTGGTAAAGGGAAAAAGCCGCCCTGGCCATGAAGGCATAGTCTTCCAGGAAACCCTCCTCCCGGGTACTACCCGGCTTGTAGGAATGGATCAACCTCCCTTTTTCGAATGCCGTATCCATCACGGCCTCGTACACCCGACGGGCCCTGTCGAGGAATTCCTGCTCCCCCGTTGCAGCATAGGCATCTACGAAGCCCGTGATCAGCAAGGCATTCCAGGAGGTAATGATCTTATCGTCCTTCCTGGGAGCCACGCGTGACTTCCTGGCAGACAAGAGTTTATGGTGCCAGGATTCCAGACGGTTCCTAAAATCTGTCATTGACATTCCATGCGACTGAGCAAATTCGCCTTCTTCCCCTGACCTGTACAGGACAAACCGGCCCCCTTCCCAGGCAGACGAAGGGCGAATGGAATAAAACTCGGCAAAGAGTTCAAATTCACCTCCCAGCACCTCCTTTAATTCCTTCTCTGTCCATGTGTAATAAGCCCCTTCAATACCTTCACTGTCTGCATCCATGGCGGCGAAATAACTCCCATCCGGTCCTTTCATTTCCCGATCTAGGTAGGCCGCGGTTTCAGTGATCACCCTCCTGTATGAGGGGTCTTTGTAAATGGCATAGGCCTTGGAAAAGAGGCTGAGGAGTTGTGCATTGTCATAAAGCATCTTCTCGAAGTGGGGCACTTTCCACTGAGGATCCGTGCTGTATCTGAAAAAGCCTCCTCCTACGTGATCGTAAATCCCCCCCTGAAGGATTTTGTCCAGGGTGTTTTTCGCAAATACATCTGCTTCCAGGTCCCCGGTTAGCCGGGCATAGTCCAGCAGGAAGCTGAGGTTTGCCGGCATGATGAACTTCTCCCTGCCAAGGTTGCCGCCCATTTCCATGTCCCACTGCGGTTTCCATCGGGCTACGGCCTCTAGGAGGTGCTCTGAGGAAAGGGGTGCTTCTGATTCGGCCCTGGGAATAAAATTGACCTCCGCCACCCCTTTGGCCACGCGGTCTGCGTAGTCTTCTGCCGCCTTTCGGTCTGCCCTGAATTTGGTGTTGACATTAGACAGAACATCCATCCATTGCCGTTTGGTGTGATAAGTACCGCCGTAAAGCGGTTTCCCGTTGGGTAGCAGGATCACGTTCAGGGGCCAGCCTCCGCTGCCTGTCATAAGCTGTACGGCAGTCATGTAGACTTCATCCACATCGGGGCGTTCCTCCCGGTCTACCTTAATGCTGACAAAGTGCTCGTTCATGAGTTCGGCCACTTCCACGTCCTCAAAGGTCTCTTCTTCCATCACGTGGCACCAGTGGCAGGAAGAATATCCGATGCTGACAATGATCAGTTTCTCCTCCTCACGGGCTTTCTCCAGTGCTTTTTCCCCCCAGGGCAACCAATTCACAGGATTGTGGGCGTGTTGCAGCAAATAGGGGCTGGTTTCGTGGACCAGGTCGTTGGTAAAGGGATGTTCTTCCCCCTTTGCCTCCCTGTTCTTACAGCCCAGGACGAGGCTAACAGAAATCAGAGCAGTCAGGGCATAGAAAAGTCGGTATAAGGGGACGTTCACGTTTACATGCGGTTAGAAAGTCGAAAATACAATAATTCCGGCTATGCTCATTTTCTCTTCTGTTTGACCATCCATTCGTAAAGGGCTTCAGTGGCATAGGCCTGTTCCCAAGAATTGTGACCTACCCCCTCGTAGACCGTAAAGGCGACATCGTATCCCATTTCTTTGAGGGCGGCGACCATGTCTTCTGATTCTGAAAATGGGATGGACTGGTCCTCCGTCCCGTGGAAGACCCATATGGGCAGCTCCCTGTCTATCCAGGAAGCATAGGGCACCGGAGCCATCCCGCAAACCACGGCCAGGGCAGCAAAGCGATCGGGGTACTGCACCGCCAGGTCCCAGGCGGCACTTCCTCCCCGGCTAAGGCCCGAGAGATAGATGCGTTTGGGATCCACCCTATGGTGGGCGATCACGGTATCTAGGAGTTGCATAACCGAGTGGACATTCCACCACTTTTTTTTGTGGGGGTTTTGGGGGGCCAGCACCATAAAGGGAAAGGGGTAGCCTTCGGCCAGCATTTTTGGGGGGCCGTTCTTCTTGAGTTCCCCCAGGGTTTCCCCGGATTCCCCTCCCCCGTGGAGGAAGAGCAGCAGGGGAAACAACTTCGAATCCTCCTTCTCATACTCCTTTGGGAAATACAGGTAGTATTGCAGGTTTTCCTTCAAGACGGTCTCCTCTTCCCCTTCGATAAGCTGTTTTTGGGCGGAGCAGGAATACAAAAAAAACAAGGTCCAAAATAACAACAATATTTTCTTACTCGTTATTGACAACACATCTATCATTATTCAATCTTATCAAACAGTGTGAGTACCTTATCCTTAAAATGTAATGGCGTCACAAGAATATGAACTATTACGGAAGTTTATCGAGACTTCTGTTGAAATTACCTAAAAATGATTAATCTGCTAAAATCTTTTATGCGCTTTTCTATATTTGCTTAATGACCAAAAAAGTACTTTTTTTCGCCCTCTTCTCCTCACTTATATGTTTTTCTCAGGAAAAAATTCCTTTCGTTGATCTGGATGTGATCTCAAGTCTGGCAACTGAAAGCTCCAGCCAAGGAGATTATGAGAAAACACTGGAAATTCTGAACAGAATACATAAAAATGACTCGGCCTATTGTTCCGTCTTAATTTCCAAGACTTATTATCTCATGACTTTGAAAAGATATGAGGAAGCTATTGAAGTGGCTGACCTAGGATTGAAGGATTCTTGTGGGGACAATGACCGGTCTTTTTTCGTAAATAAAGGAGTGGCGTTATTGAATCAAAACAATACCTCTGCTGCTTTGGAAGTTTTCAACGAAGGTATTATTAGATTTCCTAAAAACAAGCTCCTTTGGTATAACAAGGGTGTGTGTCTTGAGAAATTAGACCTGATTAACGAAGCAGTAGAAGCCTATGAGATGGCTATGACTTTGGATCCTTTCTATAAAAATACATACCTCCAGCTCGGGAATTTATGTTATAAACAAGAGTTAATTAGTCAGGCAATGATGGCGTATAATCTTTATGTGCTTTTAGAACCTGACGCGGAAAATGGATTAAGTGTCTTACAATCATTAGACAATCTGGTTAAATCGAAGAATTCCAATCAGAAAGATCCGAAAATTGAGATTTCACCTGATGATGAAATATTTGAAGAATCGGATTTAATTATCAATAATAGAATTGCTCTGAATGAAAAATATCAAACGGGAAATGAAATAACCATTGCGCTTGTCAAGCAGAATCATGTTCTTCTTCAAACGTTAAAAGACCTTAAGGGTGAAGGAGGTATTTGGATTTCAAAATTCGTTCCTTTCTACAATTGGATTACCGAAAGTGAAAAATTCGATCCATTCATTTACACATTGTGCAACGCAATTGAGAATGAAAATTTTAAAAAGGTCGTAGAAAAAAATGAAAAGGAGATTAAGAGTTTTATTGATTCATTTAGGGCTAAATGGCTTTCTATTGCACAAAGAGAAAAGATCGCTCGCAATGGTAAGGACTTGGTGGTTACCAATTATTATTCAGATGGATATGTAAGTGGGATTGGCCAAATGTCAGGTGAGGTACCTATAGGAAATTGGGAATTCTATAATTCAGACGGCAGACAAACGGCATATGGAAAATTCGATGAATCAGGAAATCGCGAAGGGCAATGGGTTTGGTTCAATCAAAAGTCGGACACTAGCGAGGTCGCATTTTATTCTTCTGGTAAGTTAAATGGTCCTAACAGACAATTCTATGAAAATGGACGTATAAAAATTTCAACTTCCTACAAAAATGATGAATTAGAAGGTGAATATCTCTATTACAACGAACTCGGTGCTCTGCTGCAGGAAAAGTCATATAAAGAGGGGAAATTGGAGGGAAATTTTGTGGCCTATTTCAATGTGGGGAAAATTATACCTGAATTCAAGAGGACGTATAAAGCGGGAAACATAGATGGAATAGCCTATGAGTATTTTGCTGACGGGAACGTTTATTCAGAGATATATTTTGACAATGGCCAGAGAAATGGACCAGAAAAGACCTATTATATAAATGGAAATTTATCCATGGAATTTATGAATGTCAATGGAGTATCGAATGGTCCGTATAAAACTTATTACTTCAGCGGCACGATCAAAGAAGAAGGCAATTTAGTAGAGGGCAACTACCACGGTAATTGGCGAACCTATTATCAAGATGGCACCGTGCAGAGTATTTATAAATATGATAATGGATTAATCGATGGGCTTTATCAATACTTCGATGCGGATGGTAAACCCTACTATGAATATGAGTATAGGAAAGGAGAAGTAATCGCTTACAGATATTTTGATAAAAAAGCCCGTATCCTTACTGAAAATCGCAAAAAAGGAGGGGAGTTTTACTATAAAGGGTACTCACCCCAGGGCGTTCTGACGTCTGAAGGTCTTTATGACATAAAAGGCGGTAAAACAGGTGAGTGGAAGTACTACTCAAATAATGGTACAATTTCCGCCCTAGGTATTTACCAAGAAAACAAGTTGGAAGGAAATTACACGAGCTACTATAAAAACGGGACAGTCGAATCTATCACTCCTTATAAGAATGATTCTCTAGCCGGCTATTACTCAGATTCTCATATTGATGGAAAACTAAAAACTCAAGGCTGGTATAAAGATAATGTTCAATCTGGCGAATGGAGGACCTACTTCGGAGACGGGACCTTAGAAAAAATAAATTTCTATCATAACGGACTTCTTCATGGGGAGCAAATTTTCTTTGCAGGTAACGGAAAGAAAATTAATCAAACCTATTATCGATTTGGAAATCTATTGAAAGAAATTTTCCTTGATGCCAATGGGAAAATTTATGAAACCTTGAATTACGAGGATAAGTCCGGGAAATTTGATATGCGAAGCAAGCATATCAATGGGGCTACCAATAAAATTATTTCCTATTTGAATGGAGTACCACATGGGCCGTACCAAAAATTTGATGCCTACGGAGTCTCAAGAATAAACGGTAATTTTCTGAATGGTTCGGAAAATGGGGAATGGAAATGGTATCATGCTAGCGGATCTATCGAACGCGAAGCTCCCCTGGTACTGGGTACCCTGAATGGTGAAGTAAAAAATTATTACGAGAACGGGGGCATCGAGAGCACTTATTATTACGAATATGGTTCCTCTGAAAAAACATGGACCACTTACTACGATAATGGTAACAAAAACACTTCTACTGAATATAAAAACGACCTACTCCACGGAAAGAAAGTGTTTTACAGTAGCGATGGACATACTCAACTCATCAGGTTTTATGAGCGTGGAAGGTTAATTGGTTACAGCTATCTGGATCAGAATTCAGAAGAATTACCTATGATTCCACTCGAGAATGAAACCGGTATTATTAGAGCCTTTTACAGCAATGGCAATCCTTCGAGAGAAATGGAATACGCAAATGGCGATATCGTCAATATCTACAGAGAATTCTATTACTCAGGCGGGCTAGCAGAGGAGATTCCGTTTCTATTGGGGGAATATCAGGGAACTAGAAAAGAGTTCTATGCTAATGGAACTCTTAAGAAAACAGAGGAATACAACTTGGGTGATTTACATGGTGTCACAGAAGAATATTTTGAAAATGGCAGTCTGAAGAGGGTACAAAATTTTAGGAATGGAGAAAAAAATGGACCTACTATCCTCTACAACAAGGAAGGAAAAATAGAGTCGCAAGAGGAGTATTTTAACGGAGAAGTCATCTCTACCATATGAGAAAGGAATGATTCGATTGTTTTTATGCCTGATTCTGCTGGGTCCGTCTCTCAATGGCCAGATTTCTTCCGAATCATTGAAGTATAGTTCTGAATATCCAAATGCCCATTCGGTCAGGCTCATTCAGGATATACAACTTACCATCAAAGTGGTCAAAGGTGAACTGGATATAACCCAGGAAATACTGGAAGAAGACCTATTCCTGGATGAAAGTGCGACTCTTAAATCAAAAAGATCCTTAAGTTTTTCATCATTCTTTGATATTGATGAAATTGAAGCATCGTCATTTATTTCCCGGAATGGTAAAATAGAGGAGCTCAAGGTAGAAGAGTTTAAAGAAAAGGATGAACTGGACGATTCCTTTTACGATGATTCCAGGTCCATTAATTTTGTATTTCCCGCCCTGGAAAAAGGTACCAAAACCCGTTTAAAATATATCAGAAAGATAAATAATCCCAGATTCCTTACGCCCTTCTATTTTGGAAATATCTTCCCTACTATAACAAGCAGGTTTACGGTGATCGCTGATAACGAAGTAGATTTGGTTTTCAATGACTTCAACACGGAAAATACAGCGATTGATTTCCATAAAAAAGAAGGCAGGAAGACAACTACTTACATCTGGGAAGTGCGGAATCTGGATGAGTTCGAATTTGAAGATAATGCTCCCAATTATAGAACTGTGGTACCCCACATTCTACCCGTAATTAAGTCTTATAAATCAGGTGGTGAGATCCGGCCTTTGCTCGGGCAAGTTCAAGATCTTTATAACTGGTACTATTCTCTTATTGAAAACATAAATAATGATCCACCTGAGGAAGAACTTCAATTGTTGGTGGATAGCATTACCAACGCTCAATCAACGGAATTTGAAAAAGTAAAAGCGCTCTACTATTGGACGCAGGAAAATATAAAATACGTGGCTTTCGAATATGCGCTTGGGGGATTTATCCCAAGGGATGCAAATGAGGTTTTTGTGAAGAAGTATGGAGATTGTAAGGATAATTCCAGTATTCTGAATAAAATGCTTCAATTGGCGGGTATCGAAAGTTACCTTACCTGGATAGGCACCAGGGAAATTCCTTATTCATATTCGGAAATGCCCACGCCGTTAGTAGACAACCATATGATCCTATCGTATATAATAAATGATTCGACCTATTTCCTAGACGCTACAGGCAGGTATAATCCTATTGAGTTCCCCAGTTCGTTCATACAGGGAAAAGAGGCTCTAATTGGTTTAAGCAAGGATAGATACAAGATCGCAACCGTCCCCGTGGTTGACGCTGAAAAAAACAGTTTCCAAGACCAAACCGTTCTGCATATTAATGATGGAACCATCATTGGGAATACTCAAGTAAAGATGGCTGGTTATGTAAAGATGGATTATCTCTATGATCTGGAAAAAGTCAAGAGTAAAGACAAATCGATAGAGTATCATAATTCCAAATTCACTAAAGGAAATAACAGCTTTTTGATAACAGATCTCTATGCCGAATCTGCAGACCCTTATGATGAATTCCAGGATCTTACCTATGAATTTAAAATATCCAATTATACCAAAACCCTGGGAAATGAGCTTTATATCAACTTGAACCTGAACAAAAAAGCCCTTGAATTCAAATCCGAAGAAGATCGTAAAAATCCAGTTGAGTATGAGTATAAGCATTTTTATGAATATTCAACCATCTTGGAAGTTCCGGAGGGATATTACGTTGAATATCTGCCAGAAGATATTGAAGTCAAAAGTGATCTATTTAGCGCCTCTGTTCAATATGAAAAAAATGAAAACACTTTGAAATATTACCATAAGATCAGGCTGAACTCCTTGGTGGTAGATCTCGAAGGACAGAAAGCAATAAATTCATTGATTGAGAAAGTAGAACAAGCATATATGGAAGTTGTTGTGCTTTCAAAAATTTAATCACAGTATATATGAAAATAGCATTGAGAATTTCCATTCTATTTCTAACCGAGCTTATGCTCGGGCAAAGTGTGCCTTTTTACGAAAGTTATTCCTGGGAGGAATATCCAAAATACGAGGTTAAAGATCTCACTTCCGAAATTAAGAGCCTTAGAGAAAAATTTGTGATTGAGTTTTTTTACACAGAAGATGGTTCACTAACGGAATACTATCTGGAGCACAAGGCCCTGTGGTTGAATAGCGACGACAAAATTGAAGACTATAATAAAATCTATCTCCCCTATTCCTCAAATTCTGAGTTGATAGTAAACAAAGCCAGGGTGATCAACAGGAACGGCAAGACGATCGAACTAGACAGTTCCAAAATTTTTGTCGCAAAAGATGAGGAAACAGGAAAGAACTACAAATACTTCGCCTTTGAAGGGGTCGAAAAAGGAAGTATAATCGAATATTACTACGTCGAGAAAAAATACCCGGTATACAAGGGAACAGCTTTCAGATTACAGGGTTCATATGATAAAGAAAATGTGATGTTTGATCTCTTATCTCCCGAAAATCTGTTTTTTGAATTTAAATCTTACAACGGTCTTCCAGAGGTTGAAAAAGATACTCTTGTGAAAGGTAAACTCAACTGGAAGCTTCGGATAAAAGAAATATCTGGCCTCGAAGAAGAGGATCAATCTCCATATCAGGCTTCAAGAGGGATGTTGGTGTATAAATTAGATAAGAACCTCAAAAATAATATGTCGGATATTTCTTCCTATGGGATAGTATCTCAAAATATTCACGAATATTATTACAAAGCTCAATCTAAAAAAGTGGATGGGTCCATCAATAAATTCATTGAACAACATATCGGTGGAGACAAAAATCTGCCAATGGATGAAATCATTAGAACTCTCGATAGAGCTATTAAAACACAGATCTATAAATCTGTAGGCCAGGGAGAAGAACTGGAGAATCTGGAGCTCATTCTAAACAAGAATGTTGCGAATGCAACGGGGCTTATTAAACTGTATGCAGCAATCTTCCAACACCTGGATATAGATCATGAAATCGTGATAACCTGTGATCGGTCTGAACAAAAATTTGACAAGGAATTCGAAGCCAATAATTTTTTGACAGACTTTTTATTTTATTTCCCTGCGACAAATTCCTACCTCTCCCCTACAATTACGAACTCCAGATATGGATTTCCCCCGGGAAATCTCACGGACACCTATGGGTTATTCATTAAGGAAATTAAGGTCGGTGATTTTACTTCCGGACTTGGAAGGATCAAATTCATAGAACCGGTAAAAGCAGAAAAAACAGTCGATAGAATGACGATAGATGTCAAATTTGACGATTCGGATCCCGTTAAAAATACCGTGTCACTTCAGCGCTCTTTTTCTGGATACTACGGGATGTCTATTCATCCCTACATGGGATTAATTAAGGAAATGGACAGGGATGAATTAATAGAAAATCTGGCCAAAACAATGAATAAAAATGTTGATGTGACCAAAAAAGAGGTTCACAACCAAGGACCTGAAAATTTTGGTGTGAAACCCCTTGTATTTGATATTGAACTGGAATCAAGGTCTTTTACTGAAAAGGCCGGCAAAAAATTACTTTTTAAGGTAGGAGAACTCATTGGTCAGCAAATACAGATGTATCAGGAAAAGAAAAGGGTTCTGCCTCTTGAAAATGAATTTATGAGGAGTTATTATCGAACCATTAAAGTTCAACTTCCCGCAGGCTACAAAGTAGTAAACCTGGATGATATAAATATAAACAACGTCTATGTAGAAGGTGGACATGAAGTTTTAAGTTTTAAATCTTATTATTCATTGGATGGACAAACTCTTACCATTACCGCCGATGAACACTATAAACGCAATATTATAGATACACCGATTTTTGAAGATTTCCGAAGGGTGATTAACAGTGCTGCGGACTTCAATAAAATCACCCTCATTATTGAACCCACTGAAAAGTAAAACGGTTTTATAAGCTTCTACTTTTGGTTACTTCGGGATTAATCTATACCAGAATTGTAGATTGAGTAATTGAATTTTGATCTTCTGCACCCCCAGGGGTGAGATCGCCCTAAAGAACAGGGGTACCATGAACATGTATTTTGTGGAAGGCCGGAACGTACAGGCGATGGCTTGACACCGTAGATTAGAATACGGCCACTTTGGTATCTATACTTACGACATGCGATAAGAGACCGCTTAGATCCTTAAAAATTACAAAAAAAGGGCCCGAAAATGCGGGCCCGGATTACTCTTTTGGAGATTAAAACTTAGGTAGTGATCTCCTCGTACACCCGACGGTCTTTCTTGTCGCGGTTTTTATTTACCATAGTATCCTGTGCTTGCATAGCCTGCCACTGCATCTTCGCGCCGTAGCGCCTTACTTGGTTGCTTTGCGTAGGGTCCATGACCAGTAAGTAGATCCATTCATTTTCTAGCAGCGTTTTCAGATGGTCATTCCTATTGAGGATCTCCTCCACCCTGCTTTCCGGGGCCTGGATCAGGACCGACAGGCGGAGGGGCTGGTGGTACATCTCATCGTCTGTTTGTTTGACGGATTGAAGAGGAAGACCCATCTTCAGGTCGCCCCCGTTCCCCTGTACCACCCCGTAGCGGCCGGTGATGTTATGGGTGATCTTGGACCCTCCTCCGAATTTTTCATTGTCTACGGTGGAGAAGTAATAGTGGTTGTTGATCCACTGGGTCACTACCATGGGGCCCTGCATGATACCCTCCAGGGCTGCACCGGTAGGATCCAGCTTCCAGTCATAGGAGTGCAGGAAACAACGCCCGCCCAGGTTGCTGTCGGCAGTGAGGTGGCGCGGCCCCACCACAAATCCGGCGTTCTTGGCCAGACCCCATTCGGGTCGGGTTTCCGCCCAGTGTGTAGCATTGGTATCCGCTTTGGTGATCCCACCTTTAAAGACCCCTAACCTGTCGAGAGTCGCTGTTTCCCTCGCCTTTTGAAGATCTGTCTTTAGCCTCCTGAGGGCATCCCTGTGAGATTCCGGTACATCGGCATCAAAGACGACGATCTCATCGGTAGTGGTGTTGTGCTCTGCCCCAATGAATACGGTGTTCTTCGGGATCTCGATATGGTGTTCCCTGCTCAGGACCTCCCTCACTTCCGGCAGGTTGGCCAGTTTGGCCAGCATCCGGGCGTTATGCCTGCCCGGGCTCGCTGCACAGGCCCCACAGTCCAGGCTGGATCCATAAGGGTTGTTGGCCGTATGGCTGCCATGTCCTGCAAAGAGGACCAGGGGGGCAAATTTTCTCCATCCCAGGAGGTCGAAGGCAGATTTTACAATACCTACCTTTTCATTGAGGGAAATTCCGGTTTCGCAATCGTGATGTTGATGTATCTCAGGTTCACAAAAGCCCTCGTAGCTTTCCTGTTCATTGAACTTATTGCGTTTTACATAGCTGGGCGCCAGAGTCCGTCCCAGCATATAGAACCCGTAGAAGATCCCCGAACCCTCCACAAATCCAAAGGTGGAAGGGAGCATGTTCTTCATCCGCTTCAGGAAGTACGCCCAGAAATTAAGGACGGCGTTTTTGCGCTCCCAATCCTTTTTCTCTTTTCCTTTATCGGCCTGGGGCGATTCAGTTACCTGATACGCGGAATTCAGGATGGGCGGGCAGGATTTGCGGCTGAGGCCGTCATTGAGGTCCTCATAGTCCATGGCGATACCGAAGAACCCGGCATAGCCGAAGGTCTCGTACTTCCCCTTGGATTCCACATGCCGGCGGATGAGTTCCGAACGGGTATCTATACAAAAGACGAGCTGGGCATCCGGGGTGTCTTTCCGCATGTCAGAATGGCCAACCGAGTCTTTTTTACTGACCAGTTCGTGCACCATCTTGTGCTGCCAGCTCTTTTCCCAGGCACGGAGCCATATCAGGCCGAGTTCTGTCACTTCCGCATTCGAGCCGATCTGATTTTCCGATGGCAATAATGGAAGTTCAAGTTGGCGTGCGAGTACAAGCCGCACTGCCAGATAATCTTCCAGGCTTATGGGATAGGCCTGCTGCCAGGAGGAGTTTGTTTCCGTCCTGTGTTTTATATATCCTACCCAACCCGGCAAGGCGCCGAAATGGTACTGGAAGATCCGGGTATACGCATCCTCTTCAACCCCGGTGAGAGCATATTCCAGGGCTTCTGAAGCCGATTTTGGAAGCGCCCTCTTTTCTATTTTGCCTACTTCCCCATCGTAATTCACCAGCGTCCTCCAGGCTCCGTAAAATCCTTGTTCCTTTCCGGGGATGTCCCATTCGGCCAGGCCTTCATCCATGAAGGCGGTCAGCCACTTTACAGTAATCCTGTCGAGTTCACCCACCTCATTCAACTTCTCTTCCTCCTTCACAGAGGCCATCAGCTGCAGGTAGTATTCGGGTGATTTGTCATACCCCCCTTCGGCCAGCAACTGCAGGAGCTCTTCCTCCCCTATTTCCCTTGCTTCCCAAGCCTGTCGCAGCATGGATACATCCGGCAATACCCTGGCCTGCAAGAGTTCTTCAGCAGACTGTATTGCCTCCCTGAAGCTCATTTTCTCGAGCCCGGTAAGTGGGTTGGAGGTGACAAAGGAATACAGGGGCCAGGTCTTCCCGATGATTGCAGCAGCTTCTTCAACGGATCTTTTTATGGACTTTTGGCTCATTAGGTTTAGGATTTATAGGTTAAAATTGATTTTTTAAACGGTTGAGACAGGTTGAGCAGTTTTACATACAACCAGGGTACCTGTCGGTAAATTCCCAATTTCATGATAAAAAACCCTATCAGGAATACGAGCCCGAAACCGATCTCCAGTGCTGTTAATGGAGTGGGAACAGCCACCAGCGGCAGGTCAGACATCAGTTGGGTAACCCCGTTGTAGAGCAGGGCGTACAGCCCGATCCCAGATACAAACAGGATGGATGGTAGGAGGATCTTCTGCACCCCGGTTAAAATCTGTTGTTTCACGATGTTGTAAGTGATCTGACCTACGGCTATTGCCACGATCAGGGTCAGGAAAATACTGCTGTCTGCCTGGGTGCCTTTTCCGGTGAGGAAGATAAAGAGACCGGCTCCAAGCGTCCCGAATATAAGGACCGCAATAGCCTGTATAGGTTTGATCCGGATATTTGGTGGAGATTGGGGAACGGAATAGGTAATTTCTTCCCCTGAGGACAGGAAGAGGTAGGCCTTGTAAAACCCGTGCAGGATGAGGTGGGCCACTGCGGCATTAAAGAAGCCAAGGCCACATTGCATGATCATAAAGCCCATCTGAGCGATGGTAGAACAGGCCAGTTTTTGTTTGACGTTCACCTGTAGCAGCTTTGTGAACTGGGCGATGACTGCGGTCAGTCCACCGATCACAAAGAGCAGGTCGAGCGTATGAGAGGCGAAGATCAGGGTCGAAAAAAGGGCCAGCAGGATGCCTGATCCATTCACAAAGCCCGCGTGCATAAGGGCTGAAGCCGGTGTTGGAGCTGTCATGGAAGACAGCAGCCAGCGATGGAAGGGATAAATGGCCGATTGTATCATGGCCGCCACGATCACCAGGAGGCCTGATAGGACGAGGGTCCACATGGGCAAATCAACGAGTGCATTCATGAGCCCGCTTACGGTATTCTGACCGCTTTGATAAGCGAGCAGAGCGATCCCTAAACCGAGCAGGGCCGAACCCGACAGGAAGTAGCGCTGTGTAAATTTAAGGGCCTCCCTGGCTTCACCCCAGCTGCGGTTCACGCCAATGAGGCGGGCCATAAAAAGCCCCATGGCCGTCCAGCTCAGGACAAACACCAGGAGATGTTCCGACAGAACCAGGGCGGTTACAGACAGGGTAAAGCCCAGACAAAGGAACATAAAGCGGTTGTGGTAGCGGAATCCTTTGAGATACCTTAGGCTGTACGTCCCTACGATCGCGCTAAAAAATGCAACGGTAGCGCAGATCAGAGCAGTGAATCCATTGACCCGGAAAAGGGTATTGTAATTCCATTGAGGGGCCCCTGAGTAAAAGTACACCAGGCCAGCAAGGCTGCTCAAAAAAAATACCCAAAAGAAAGCGGTGATCCCTTTGGGTATGGCGGCAGAGTTTGTCTGACGCTGGATGCCGTCACCGGCTAATCGTTCTTGATGTTTGAGTTTATTCATAGTTTGAGAATTGATTCATTGATTGCGACAGGGTAATTTCTTCTTGTACTCAGCCCTGCTTTCTTCACGGTGTTTCATTTCGGGTGCAAAGATGGAAGATAAATTCCATAAATTTTTATTTATGTTTTTTATCACTTGCATTATCATTATTTATGTTTTAAACGAAACTTACCATGAACAGGGCGATGCTGGTAATTAAATAAAATCGATTTCCGGAGGTCTGACTGATAAAAATCATTGGAATTGACCCTGTATACCTTTAAATTGATAGTTCAGTACATATTGCACTGTATAGTTGAACCTTTAAAACCAGGGACCATGAAAAAGACAGGAATATGGGTAGACAAGGCCAAAGCTCACCTCATCACCCTTGTCGATGAGAAGGTAGAGTTCAGGACCGTAGAATCCGAAGTGGAATTCTACAACGTAAAGGGCGGTTCCCGCTCCAAGACCCGCTGGGGACCTCAGCAGGTTGTACAGGACAGTCGGTATCTGGAAAGGGAAAAGCACCAGCTCAAGGCGTATTTCGCGGAATTGGCAAGGCTGTTGGGCAGGGCTGACAGGATCTGTATCTTTGGCCCGGGTGAGACCAAGCTGACGTTCCATAAATTCCTGTCGGAGAATGACCCTGCTGTGGCTGAAAAAGTAGAAGCGGTCGAGACCACAGACAGCATGACGGAAAACCAGTTGGTGGCCTGGGCGAAGGAGTTCTACGGGATGGGCAGGATGCATTAGAAAAGGCCTCGACTCCCTGTTCAGCCTTTTTCCATGGTAAAATAGGCCCTTATCGAAATAAATCAAGTATGGAATGCAAAGGGCCCTGGGGGTCCGTTGATCTTTTTGGAGGTATCCGTATTTTTGGATTACTTCTCCAGCTGATACTCACTTATGTGCGCCCTAGTCTTTATCTTTGCTCTGCTTTCTCTTAGAATGGTCCTGTAATGTTAAACCTGGCAAAAAATCTTTCCCGCATAGTATATGATTTCCTCATTGAAGCCGGACTCAGCGAGACCCTTTCTTCTTATCTCAACCTGTTCATTCTGCTGATAGCCTCAGTGCTCTTTGTATGGGCACTCGATTTCACGATCTGGAAAGTGCTGCGTTGGGTGACGGTGGTACTGGCCAAGCGGACCAGGACGAATTTTGACAATTTCCTGGTGCTCAACCGGGTACCCCTATACATCGCCCATATCCTCCCCCTGGTGGTCCTTTTTGAATTGATGCCAATAGCGTTCGTCGACTTTGAACTTGGGGGTTGGATAGCTGAAAAAATACTGAAGATCCTGATCGTGGTCCTGACTATCTTTACAGCCAGGGCCTTTTTAAGGGCTGTCCGGGATTACCTCAAGACCAAGGCCCGGTTCAAGGACAAGCCCATTGACAGTTTTATCCAGGTCTTTATGATCCTGGCCTGGATCGTGGGCATCCTTGCTATTATTTTCGTAATCACCGAACTGGAGATCTGGAAATTCTTTACCGCCTTGGGCGCGGGTTCGGCCATCGTCCTCCTCATCTTCAAAGATTCCATCCTGGGGCTTGTGGCCAGCATACAGGTGAGCATCAACGACATGGTGCGCATAGGCGACTGGATCACCTTTGAGAAATACGAGGCCGATGGGAACATCATCGAGATCACCCTGGCCACGGTAAAGGTCCAGAATTTTGACCGTACCATCACCACCATCCCCACTTACTCCCTGATCTCGGATTCCTTTAAGAACTGGAGAGGGATGCAAATGTCAGACGGCCGTAGAATCAAACGGGCACTGATCATCAGCCAGAAAAGCATCCGTTTTCTCAGCACGGAGGACGTTGAGGAACTCAAACGGATACAGTTGATCACCAAATACCTCGATACCCGAAGCAGTGAGATCGACACGCACAATGCTTTGAATAAGGCAGATAAATCCCTGGCGATAAATGGCAGGAACCTCACTAATCTGGGGGTTTTTCGAAAGTACGTGCTCACCTACCTGGAGAGCCAGCCTGTGATCAACAAAAAAATGTCGTTGATGGTTCGGCAGCTCGAGCCCACCCCCCAGGGTATCCCCCTGGAGATCTACGCCTTTATCAAAGACAAGCGATGGGAAAACTACGAATACATCGTGGCAGACATTTTCGACCACCTCCTCTCCGCCCTGCCCTATTTCAAACTGGAGCTTTACGAACTCCCTGTGGTCCTGAACAAGCGATAGGTTCTGGGGGTACAGGATTAATTGCGTTGATCCTAAGAACCATCCCCTTTGCAAACCTGCCGGCAGGCAGGTACAAACTCGCCAAGGCCATGAGCACTGAGGTTTTCATTTTCTGCTCCTTCGCACAAGCAAGCTTGGAGTGAAGTTTCTTCTGAGGAATCGCAGGATTAACTACGTTGAGCCTTTGTGATCCCCTTTGCAAATACTAAACCTGCACCCTCTTCGGCGTGCTGTTTTTTATTCCTTCAAACCCTTACAAAAGCAAGCATGGCTTGGAGTTTCTTCAGAGGGATCTCAGGATTAACTGCGTTGATCCTGACAGCGCTCTCCCCCAGAGGCGGACAGGCGCGCTGAAAATCAAAAAAGTCGCACTGTACATTAGGGATTAACTGCGTTGATCCTGACAGCGCTCTCCCCCAGAGGCGGACAGGCGCGCTGAAAATCAAAAAAGCCGCACTGTACATTAGGGATTAACTGCGTTGATCCTGACAGCGCTCTCCACCAAGGGCGGACAGGCGCGCTGAAAATCAAAAAAGCCGCACTGTACATTAGGGATTAACTGCGTTGATCCTGACAGCGCTCTCCACCAAGGGCGGACAGGCGCGCTGAAAATCAAAAAAGCCGCAAAATAAAAAAGCAAGCTATTCATTTTGCTTGCTTTTTTGATTTATTCGTGATCGCGACAGGATTCGAACCTGTGACCGTCTGCTTAGAAGGCAGATGCTCTATCCAGCTGAGCTACGCGACCTCTTGATTCGCCCGGCAAATATAGTAATGTATTATAGAGTATAAAAGGCAAAGAACTCATTATTTGTTTCTTGTGGATCTCGGTATCCGGTTCATCTTAAGTAAACCTCCATTCGTCTACACTTATTTTCCATTCGTCTTCATTTCGCGAAGCGGAATCCTGTAAAACCGGATCTTAGACAATTACTTAACCCTTACAGCGATGAATATACTCTTTATTGAAGATGATGCAATTGAGTCCATGAAACTCAACAGGACTATTTCGAAATGGCCCGTCAAACACAAGATCATACAGGCCAAGAACGGGGAAGAAGCCCTGGATATCCTGAACGGACCCGAAAAGCTCCCCGATATCATCTTACTCGACCTGAACATGCCCAGGATGAACGGGATCGAATTTTTGCGAATTCTGAAGGACGATGCGGAACTCCGGTATTTGCCTACCGTGATACTCACCACATCACAGAACCGGGCAGACCTTCTAGAATGTTATCGTATCGGGATTGCTGGTTATATTATAAAACCGCTTAAATACGAGGATTACGAAGACAAGATCCAAAAACTGATCGCATACTGGGAGGTGAATGAACTGATCAAAGGCTCATAAAAATCGAGGTTTCACAACATATTTTTTTCATCAGGTGCTAATTTTCCTACATTGTGAGGCATTAGATTAAGTTATGAAAGGCATTATTTTTACCGAATTCCTGGAGATGGTTGAAGAGACCTTTGGCCTCGAGGTTACCGAACAGATCATTGAGGAATCCACTCTTCCCTCCGAGGGGGTCTACACGTCTGTAGGAACCTATGATTTTAACGAAATGGTATCCCTGCTCACACAATTGAGCGAGAACGTAGATATCCCTGCAAACAAATTGCTCCACACTTTCGGACTCTATCTGTTCGACAGCTTGGGAAAGGCCCATCCAGAAGTCATCAAAAGCTTTAATTCACCAATTGCCTTGCTCATGTCTATTGAGGACCACATCCATGTACATGTTAAGAAACTATATCCAGACGCCGAATTACCCACCTTCACTATAGTTGAACAATCAGACACCTCCCTGTCCATAATTTATGCCTCTTCAAGGGGTTTATACAGCCTCGCACAGGGACTTATGGAAAAATGCTTTATTCATTTTAACAGCTCTGCTCATATCTCCCATGAACTGCTCAAAGAGGACGGGACTCAGGTAAAATTTGATATTGTCCAGCATGGATAACAAGGAGGTCGTCTTGCTGAAAAAGGCCCTGGAACGCCAGAAAAAAGCAAGGCGGCAGGCCGAAAGGATCCTTGAAGAGAAATCTCGCGAACTCTACGAGACCTCCCACCAACTCAAGGAAACCAATGCACGATTGGAAAACCTGCTCAGTGAGAAGACTTCCGAACTCGAAGGGGTGTTTGTCAATATCGTGGATCCTTATGTGGTCATGGACCTTGAAACTAATGTGATCCGAATGAATTCAGCCGCTGTGCAATTCCTGGGTTATGATTTTCCCAATGAACCCCTGAACCTGAGTACACTGGTCCATCCAGATTATAAAAAATACACTTTGGATGCCTTGAAACAACTTTACAGCATAGGCACCTTGAAAAATTACCGGGCCAAGATCTTCCTGAAAGACGGATCCCTCAAATTTGTGCAGGTCAACAGCAGTATGATCTATGACAAGAACCGCAAACCCATAGCCGCCCAGGGGATCATACGAGATATCACCGGGGAAATGGAGGCTGAAGAACAGATCAGGGCCTCCCAGAACCGTTTGTCAACGTTGATTTCCAACCTGCAGACAGGTGTCCTTTTGGAGAGCGAGGATAGAAAAATATCCCTGACCAACCAGATGTTCTGTGACTTGTTTCACATACCGGTGTCTCCTGATCAGTTGAAAGGAGCCGACTGCTCCAACGCCGCAGAAGAGAGCAAGCACCATTTTACGGATCCAGAAGGTTTTGTAAAAAGGATAGAAAAGATCCTAAAATCCAAAAAACTGGTGCTTTCCGATGAACTCGAAATGAAGGATGGGCGAATCCTTGAAAGGGATTACATACCCATTTTTAGCGACGGGAAATACAAAGGCCACCTTTGGACCTACCAGGACGTGACTCTAAGGAAGAATTACAAAAAGAATATCGAAGCTCAGAAAGAGAAGTACTGGAGCATCATCGCTAATATGAACCTCGGGCTGATCGAAGTGGACAACGACGACGTTATACAGTTGGTCAATCAGAGCTTTTGCGCGATGAGTGGCTTTTCTGAAGGTGAGCTGATGGGCCAAAAAGCCAGTGAGATCATACACGTTGATGAAAAGAACATCATCGTTGAAAAGGGAAAAGAACGATTAAAAGGAAAGTCGGATTCCTACCAGGTGAAGATCAGAAACAAGAATGGGGAAACAAGACACTGGCTGATCAGTGGGGCGCCCCGGTACGATGAAACGGGCACTGTTGTGGGATCCATAGGAATACATTTGGACATTACCGCACAGAAGACCCTGGAACTGCAAAAGGAAGAGCTCCTTGTCGAGCTAGAGGCCAGCAACCGGGGTTTACAGGAATATGCCCACATCGTTTCTCACGATCTGAAATCTCCCCTGAGGAGTATCAGTGCCCTGGCGACCTGGCTACAGGAAGATTACAAGGACAAACTCGACGATGCCGGGGTCTATAACCTGCAGATGATGCAGGAAAAAGTGGAAGGGATGGACAAACTCATCGATGGTATTCTCAAATATTCCAGCATCAATAGCGAGACCCTGGAGAGGAAACCCGTGGATCTCAATACGGTGGTCAACGATATCAGGGAGATCATTTACATCCCGGAACACGTGAATGTCATTATCATGGATACCCTGCCCACCCTGGAGGCTGACGCCACAAAAATGCACCAGCTCTTCCAGAACCTGATCGGGAACGCGGTGACCAATATCGATAAGAAAGAAGGTATTGTATCCATTGGTGTTGAAGAAAAAGATCGTTTCTGGCAGTTTTATGTCCGGGACAATGGGGTGGGTATCCCTGAGGAATATCACGAAAAGATCTTTAAGATCTTCCAATCCATTGGCAATGAGGAACGTTCAACGGGAATTGGGCTGTCCATTGTGAAAAAGATCGTAGACCTGTACCAGGGGGAAGTGTGGCTGGAAAGTGAAGTTGGTAAGGGAACTACCTTTTACTTTACCATAAAAAAATAATTGTGGAGCATCCCAATCTAACCTATATAAAACAACTGGCAGGGGGGGACAAGACCTTTGAAGATAAATTTATCACTATCTTGAAGGATGAATTCCCCCTTGAAAAGGAGGAGTATTACAATGCATTGCATTCGGAGCGATTTAAGGATACTGCAATGATCGTGCATAAGCTCAAACACAAACTAAACATCCTGGGACTTGAGAAAGGATACGGAACAGCGGTACAATACGAAGAAGAACTGCTGGCAGGAAAGTCGAGCCTGTCAGGAGCTTTCGAAGAGATCCTCCAGACCATAGATGCATACCTAAAGACCATTTGACCATGACTTGTATTATTATCGACGATGAAGCGGCAGCAAGGGCTATAGTAGGCCAGCTCTGCACAAAAACCCCCGATCTTGATGTCATAGAGGAATTTTCCAACGCCATTGAAGCCATTAAATTCCTCAACCAGCAGAACATCGATCTTGTTTTCCTGGATATACACATGCCCGGTTTTAGCGGAATCGATTTTGTACAAACCCTAAAAAATCCGCCTAAGGTGGTACTGACCACCTCGGACACAAATTTTGCGATAGAAGCCTATGAATACGAGGCCATTGTAGACTACCTCCTAAAGCCGATCACCCCTGAGCGATTTGCAAAATCCATACAGAAGGTGAAGAACTCCCTGGCCAGCCAGCCAGCGCTGAAGCCAGACTCTGGGACTTCAGGCATAGGGGACGAACTCTATATCAATATAGACCGCAGGCTCATCAAGCTCAAATTCGATGATATCCTGTACATTGAGGCAAAAGGGGACTACATCGATGTGAAGACCACGAAGGAGGATTACAGGGTCCACAATACCCTGAAGAAGATCAAGGAAAAATTGCCTGCCGAGCTCTTCCTTCAGATCCATCGCTCCTATATCATTAATTTCACTAAGATCATCGACATTGAGGACAACAGTGTCCTGATCGAAAAAAACGTCATTCCCATCAGCCGGTCCAATCGGCCGGAATTGATGAGAAGGCTTAACCTCCTCTAGTCCTTCAGTTGAGCCAGGAGTTTCTTGTAGTACAGGGGAAGCTCTGTTAGGTTCCACCTGATCTTGACACCCAATTCCGTGAATTCAAAACCCGTAGCTGTGGCTGATGCGATATTGCTGTATTTGCCGTACAACTCCATCCACAGCCTTTTGGAGAATTGCTGCCTGAATCCGGCTTCCACTCTGAAGACAGCCGAAGGGTCATCATCCTCTACCCTCTGAGTTCCGGCTGCACCATTGAAATAATAGGACGATTTTTCGGAAAAGGAACCTCTGACATCCCCGAATATCTCCAGGGCCTGGTAGCTTTCCGGGCTGAAGTAGATCGATGGGAATTGATCCGAAAAAGAGATATACTGATAGTTGATGCCCAACTTTACTGCTGGAAGCTTAGTGAGGTTGTAATACAGGGAGCTAAAGATGAGATTGCGGGTATTCCCGTCTGTCTGCTGTGTATGCATGGCCTGGGTATACCATCCCAGGTTAAAGGTGGTTCCGAGGTTGTAGTTCAAACCCAGATGATTCATCACGATCTCGCGTTCAATGAGGTCGGCGTTGAAATTCTGAACTCCCCGCTGATATCCCACTTCCAGGTTCTGCAAACGCCCGGACTTTAACTGAAAACGAAGGTCTACGATCGGTTGGGTGTATTGCCTGCCTGTAAAACTGGCCACATTAAAACCTGCGACCGCCTTCAGCCTGGTATTTGGCATAAGCTTGTAGGTTATTCCGGCCAGGACAGTATGCGTAAGAGCCTTGTTGGAGGTAGTTGTGTTCTCGGTATTCCGGTACAAATAGGAAAGGGTTGTTCTGAATTTGGTGGAGAAAGGGATATCAGTACTGACCTGGTTACCGAATGCAACATTATTCCCATTATCGAAGGAAAAGAAGGCTTTGTCCTCTATTGCAGGAGTATGCATGCCGTTGATCTTTTCGACCAGTCCCTGGGCGTCGACCTGTCCCTCATAGACTGAGAGGGTAGTAAAGGCTGCCCTGTAGGCAGGTATAATCCTGTCTGAAGCGAATAAGGCGTTGGCCTTCCCCAGATTTCCATCGAAGGCAGTGCTGTCTATGCACAGAATATCATCATACTCATTTAAACTCTCGTTGAATTTTGCCGTATACATCCCGAGGGTAGCCCTGAGGGCCTTGACCCATAACTGTTGCGGTAGAACCTGCTCCAGGCTATCGATCTGTTTCCCGGCTCTTCTGTATTGGGAATTCCAGATCAGAGCCTGTACGAAACGTTCCCGGGTTTGCTCCTTCAGTGTTTTGTCATCAATCGCCTCCGCTTTTCTCAGGGCATCCGTAGCGAGGGTAAGGGCATGGCGGTTTCGATGGTCTAGGTGTGATGCCAGTGACAAGCCGTTCAGAGCCCTGATGGTATCCAATCTCGTTGTGGCCAGGGAAGAATAGGCCTCCTCCGCTTTCCCGATCTCCTTTTGGATCAGGTACATATTGGCCAGGCTGATCAGGGATTCCCTGTCTGACGGAAAGTCGAGGAGATTTTCCTGCAAAAAATCCTCGGCCATACCGTAATTCTTCTCTTTGATCAACCGGTCTGCATATCCCAGCCTGATATACTTCCTGGATACCTTTGCACTGATGCTGGCGGTGTCCAGGGCGATGGCCTTTTCGATCCATGCAAGGGCCCCGGTATATTCCTTCAGGTTACTCAGTGTATTGGCGTACCCCAGGAGGGCAACAAAAGAATTGGGGTTTGACCGCACGAGGTCCTCGTAAAGCGGCCTTGCCGTATCAAACTCACCGGCCCATAGATGAGCTTCATTTAAATTGACAGTGATCTCAAAGTCTTCAGGATACTGTTGCTTGAGTTCTCCAAAGTGGGCGATGGCCTTCCCGGGCTCTCCGCTAAGCCCCACTGCCCTGCCATAGCAGATCAGGGCTGTTTTGTTGGTAGGATCGTTCTGCAGATAGGCGTCGAAGAAGTTCCTGGCTTGATCAAAATCTCCGGATTCCAGAAGTTTAAAGCCCTGGTCCATCAATTGCTGGCCGGTAGCGAGCTGGAACCCGAGGAAGGTGAGAAATAAAAATTTTTTAGCATTCATAGGTTAAGTTTTGAGTTAGAAGGTTACTCTTCCTTCTTCCTTATTCTTTGGTGATGTAAAGGTACGACGGTCTCTCCCGCACCGGAAGTGCGAGATCTTCCATTCGTCTACAGCAATCTGCCACCCACCTGATCCGGTCGAAAAAAAACGCCTGTCCGATAGATCTTTGGCTTCGAAAGTTGAAAAAATACTGAACCTAAATTCTGATGTGATGGCTTTAATGATCAAAGAAAAAAACAACATGATTGAAGTGTGGGGACACCTCAATGCCCAGAATATGAACAGTCTGAGCTCTTACCTGGAACAAACCAAAAGAAGGAGTGAATTCCTGGTTCTATCCCTGGATCACGTCAAAAGTATAGACCCTGCCAGTGCCAAAGCACTGGAGAGCGCATATTACAACACTGCAGCTTCTCAAGGTGTACTCACCATAATCGGACAGCAAAACGATGCCGTTCACCAGGTGATGCGAAATACAAAAACCTCTTATATCCTCAGCCATGACCGCATTTAAACTAGTCCTTAAAAAGGTTACCCCCGAACAGCTCTTTATGGGCAGTGTACTCCTGGTCAACGGGGGAAATTACCTGTACAATCTGTTGTTGGGCAGGATGCTGGGGCCTGAGGCCTATGCCGATGCCGCCCTCCTGGTGACCCTGCTTCTCGTCCTGTCCTTCCTCGGGATGACCTTTCAGCTGGCTACCACCAAATTCGCCGTCATTTTCTCAGGCACAGACTGGGAGAGTTTCAGAAATCGAACCTATAAGCAGGCCATTGCCGTGGGAACCGGGGTTGCGGCCATCCTGATTTATTTCGCCAAGGAGCTCCAGGCCCTGTTTCACACTTCTTCCCCTTATATGTTTGTCGCCCTGGGTTTTGTTATCCCCCTTTACTTTGTAATGAGTGTCAACCGGGGAACTTACCAGGGAAAGCAAAGTTTCAATTCGCTCTCCATGACATATCAGACGGAAATGTGGAGCAGATTGCTCATCACCTTGGCCTTTGTGCTTTTTAGTCCGTTGGATCCAGGAATCTCCGTTGCCCTCGGTATCGCTTTTTCCTTCCTTTTTGGTTTGATACCTTCTAATTTCAAAGGGATCTCCCTTGCCCGGCCCTCACTGCTCAACAAACAGTATGCAAAACGGGTAAACCGATTTATCTTCCTGACCCTGGGTTATGAAATCACCCAGATCATAATCAACAACAGCGATGTGTTGATGGTAAAACACTATTTCGAAGCCGGTGACGCCGGTTTATATGCTTCCCTGGCTCTGATAGGGAGGGTAGTGTACTTTGTGGCATGGATGTTTGTAATGCTCCTATTGCCTGATGTCGTCCGGAAAGAGAAAAACGGAGAGGCAACCACCCCCGTACTGTTCAGGTACGTGGGGTACGTAATTCTGCTTTCGCTGTCAATAATCACCGCCTGTTCCTTCTTTCCGGAACTGATCATTCAGCTTATGTTCGGTGAGGCGTATGTGTCTATGGCAGGCCTCTTATGGCAGTATGCCCTGGCGACATCGCTTTTTGCCGTCGGCAATATCTTTACCTATTATTTCTTATCCCTGGACCGCTACTTTCCTGTGATCATTTCAGGAGTATTGGGTCTTTCCCAGATCGCCGCGGTGGGTTTGTTTCACAACTCCCTTGAGCAAGTAGTTCAGGTTCAGATCGGTATCATGCTAATGCTGCTGGCTTCTCAGTTGCTTTTTTTCTTTCTGAGAAAAAGAGAAGCCTAAAACCATTATATGTTTGTAGCAACCTGCTATCCGAAAGGCTTTTCATGCCGGATCACCTTTTACCGACAGGGATTTTCCATTCGTCTACAGATCGGGAGCCCCCAACCCTGAACGCCCGTAAAGCCCTCTTTTATGAGGGATATTTGCCCTGTATTTAACCTTTAAAAGCTTAACCTATGAAACTAGCAATTGTAACAGCCTACCCCCCGAGCAAGGTCACGCTCACTGAATATGGCTATCATTTGGTAAAACACTTTCGCCTTCAGGACGAGGTAACGGAGATCGTTTTGATCACTGACCGGACCACAGATGAGAAAGACCTGTCCTTTGAAGAGGACGGCTGTAAGATCACCGTTATGGAGGCCTGGGATTTCAACCACTACTTCAATCTGTTCAGAATCCTAAACGCGGTCCGGCAGACCAATCCGGATGCGGTCCTGTTCAACCTTCAGTTCCTGAAGTTCGGAGATAAGAAGATACCCGCTGCCCTGGGATTACTGGCCCCTTTCTTTTGTAAGATTCAGGGCATACCAACCATTTCCCTGATCCATAATATCATGGAACAGGTAGACCTTGAGAATGCAGGGATCACTCAGAACAAATTACTGCAAAAGGTCTACAACTTCATCGGGAGTATGCTCACCCGATTCGTTTTGGCCTCCGACGTGGTGGCCGTAACTATCAGCAAGTATGTCACTATCCTTGAAAAGAAATACAAGGCAAGGAATATTGCCCTCATCCCCCATGGGTCCTTCGAAACCCCACCTGAACCGGATTACAGCCTCCCCAAAGGGCCCAAGCAAGTGATGGCATTTGGTAAGTTCGGGACCTACAAACGCGTAGAGGTCCTCATTGATGCTGTAGAAATGATCAGGAAGCGCAGTTCTGAAGACATAGAGATCGTGATTGCAGGTACGGACAGCCCGAACACACCGGGATATCTGGAAGAAATGGCAAATCGTTATGCCCATGTACCTCAACTTCGATTTACAGGGTATGTAGCCGAAGAGGATGTCCCCACCATCTTTGGGGAGAGTGCCGTTGCCGTTTTCCCCTATACTTCTACTACCGGAAGCTCAGGTGTTCTCCATCAGGCCGGTAGCTATGGCAAGGCTGTAGCCCTGCCCGACCTGGGCGACCTGGGAATTCTCGTGAGAGAGGAAGGATATACCGGTGAGTTCTTTGAACCGAATAACACTGCTTCCCTGGCACACGCTATCCAAAGGATATTAGAAGATGATACATACAGAATAGCCCTAGGCAAGACCAATTACAAGGCTGCCTGCTCCCTGCCGATGTCCGAGATCACTCAGATGTACACGGATTATTTTGAAGCGATCCGATTTAAGAACCTGCACGAAAAATTATCACTGGAATCCGCCTTAAAGAAGGAGGAACCGAAACCGTATTAAACGCAAAGGTTAGGTTAAGTAGAAGTGGGTGTCATTCTCGTAATGGCGCCCATTTCATTTTTGAATGGATTGAACCATCACACCATAGGCCGTTTTCTCCCGCCCTTTGCTATCTATGATACCGTAGAAGCGCTGAGGTGCTTTCCGCCATGGGTAACGACCCACCACGCTTTTCGGGATCTCATTAAAATCATAAAGAGTCCAGGAAAGGAATGGCAATTCCTGACCCTTTAAAGCGGTAACCATTATTTGGTAATTGGCTGCCTGTGATTCTTCAGAACCTGTGAAGAAATTCCAGAAACCGCTGTAGGATGAGAACCCGAATTCGCTGATCACAACCTCTTTATTTCCTATTTTCTCCAAGAGCGCCTTATATGAAGGGACGAAGTTGTCCGGATCCCCATAGAAATGACAGGAGATATAGTCTACTTCTTCCACCAGGTTAGAAGCAGCCGCTAAAGAGGACCAGCCAATGGTTATCGGGTGATCGGGATCATATTTCTTTATTTGCCTGATCATCTCCCTGAGCCAGGCTAGGACCTCCTCCTTTCCCCTGTCATCAAAGTCGAGATCAGGCTCATTCTTGATATCCCACCCCAGTAGTGCAGGATGATCCCTTAAAGCCTTCACCAGGGTTTCGGCATGCCTGTGCGTGCGGGTCCAGTCTAACAGATCGTAATTTCCATAAAAGTCGAACAAGGTTACCAGGACCTTTAGTTGAACTCCCTCAGCATGGTCCATCAGCCTTTCCAGCCTTTGGAGCCGCTCCTCTTCTACCCTCGGGCCTCCAAATTCTTCATAGGGAACAAAGATGCGTATAGTATTCAACCCCATGGATTTGATCTTCCGGAAGTCCTCACGGATAACCTCCCCGTCAAAATCATCGCCAAAAGTATTCCACGGTGTTTTCGCAGGATAATAATTGAGGCCCTTTACCTCGTTTACCTTGAAATGGATCTGGTCATTTCCTAAAATGACTTGCTCCCTCTTGTTAAATACTTCTTCAAAATGCCTCACCCTCCAAAAGCCATCTTCAAGGAGCATCATTACCCGGAAAGAAGAGGTGAGGGCCGCGGACTGTACCCTTTTCTCCCCCTGCCAAACTTCACTATACCATGCTACATCCTCGTCTGTAAAGACGACCATTTTGCCATCCAGACTGTAAAATTCGAGGGTAGGTCGATGGGAAATGGTCGATAATCTCACCCTGGTCCCGTTGGCTTTGTTGAGTTCCAGAAGAGTAGCCAGTTTTTGCCTCAGGCTGTCTGTATAGTAATCCTCCAGGCCATAAGGGTCATTGGAGTCAAAAGCGATAGCTCGCACATACCACGAACGGAGATAGTCCTTTTCGATTTCCTGCAGGGTCTGGGGTTCCATGGGCCTACCCGGATTCTCCAAATCCATCCATTCGATGTCCGGAAGGTAATTATCCTCCGTTTCACCGGAAAGATGGAGGATGGACGCCTTGTCTGCACCGGAATTCATATAAACCCAAACCGCACCTATCCCAAAAAGGATGGCGGCGTTGATCCCAATAAAGGAAAACAACAAGAGGACCCTGTATATATTCTTATTCCAGTTCTTCATTCTTTAGTTCAAAGGGTATTTCTTTTGTTATGCCCCCGATCTCCACACTTGCCCCATACTTGCCGGAAGGCAGGCCAAGCTGCCCGAGATCAAAGCGGGCATATCCAACAGACAACTCCCCGGAAAGCTCTGCTACAGGGATGTTCTGCTCATCAGTGACTTTCAGGATCACGCGGAGCCCGTCCGGTTGAAACTGTTTGAGAAAACTCTCTACAGGTCCCACGTCCAAATGGGAAGTCGATGCGTTCCATTTCACTGAAAAGGACCTCATAACGGGGAGGAATTCTACCTGGATCTCAGGGCTCGTGGCTATACCTTCGACCAGGGCTCTCACTATCCATTGATCAGCCCTGTCCGGGTGCAACATCCTGGCCGTTGCAATGCCATGGATCGTTGTTCCCTGGGCCCTGAGGATTTTTCCCCCCGAGTTGGTGATGAGGAAGGAAACCAGGGTGCCGTCACTAACCGTATTATTATACGGGTCCTTAAGGACCGAGGTAGAGAATGTGATCACCTGGTTGCCATCGGCATAGGAGTGGTTCCTGCTGTAACTGATCTCGAAATCGACGGGGGCAGCGGGGTGAATATCGAAGGTGAGTTCTTTGGAATGACTTCCCTCTGCAATGACGGAAAGGAAACCCCGCGTAGCTCTCTCTTCCGAATAAACACGCTTCCAGGCGAAGAGGGAATTCGTGTTTAGGCCTTCGGATTCCAAAACCCCTGCAACCTGCTTGCGCAAGGTGAGAGAGGTTCCATCAGGCAAAGGATTGCCGTAAACATCCGAAGGCACCGCCACCAGTATGGTATGGTCTGTTCTTCCTGCCATAATATTTCCCGGACCCAGATAGGTCTCCACCCGGGGCTCGATCTCCGAGGGAGTGATGTGGACTACCCCGGACGCCAGGGTTGAATCCCCGTAGATCAAGGACCAGTGGCAGGGCCCTGATTTTTCCTTGAAAGAAGAAGGCAAACGGAAGATGACCTCTTCAGCATCTCTCTTTCCATCTATTACAGTCTGCCCGAGGGCATTTCTCAACAGGAGTACCGGCATGCCCCCTCCTGAGATATGGAATTCGAACGCCATTTCCCCTCCAGCTGCAGCCGTCTCGGGGATGTTTAGAGATACCAGCCTCAGGGATTGGTTTGTTTCAACAGGCCGAGAACATCCAAAGGCAAACACACACAGCAATATGAAAGTTAGTTTCCTCATGATCTCGGGTTGCCGATGAAATGATCCGTTTCAATTTTAATGTAGTCGAACTCCTTGTGGGAAACGGGTTGCAGGTAGGGTTTTCCCTTTTCCTTTCTGCCATCCGGGAACATTTTCTCAGAGATCTCACTATTGGGAAGGCCGTTGACAAAACAGTTCTTCATATCCCTACTAATGATCTCTACCACCTCTAATTCCGGAAAGGGGTGATCAAAGTATTGCAGGCGTTGTACACGTATCCCTTCTTGAACAAAGGTCTGGTCTACCCAGAGCAGTTCTTTCTTTGTGTCGTAATACGAGATCAGGATCTGGGGGATGGTGACTTCCTGTACCCCGGCGTTGAAAAGGGCCCCACGGATCGTTTCCTGGTTCAATTGGAGCTGTTGAAGGGCTACATCCTTATAGAGATCGGTGGTCGCAATATTTGCCGCACACTGGAGGTTGAATTTTACCGGCATTTCTTCTAGCTGTACCGGATCGAACTGTTCCGGATTAAAGGTTGCCGGCATGATGTCATCCTTTGTCCTCCAGGAGATCTTTTCAAAATCGATCCTGAAAGAGGTTACCTCTTTGGGCATCAGCTTGTGCTTAATGTGATATTTGGCATTGTAGGAAGAGAGGGGGATATCCATTTCATTGTAGAGTGTGGCAGAGATGGTTACATCCGCAGGAACCCGGTCAATATTCTGTATCTCCCCTACTATGGCGTATTGATCTTTGTTCCTCACCAGACGTGCAGTGAGAACCTCCAACAGGGGCTGTTCCAGCACGTCTTCGTGATAGGTTTGCTGTGTGGTCACCTTCCTTCTGCCGTGGTTGTAATAGCGGGTCACATTTGAGGTAAAGAGCTGATCGGAGGGAATATCCCTCTTTGGCGGCTCGGGGACGAGGTACCAGTTGCCCTCTTCTTTCACCACCTGCCTTCTCTCTGTTTTCTTGATGGTCTCCAAGGGGGTGATCCACACCGACCTGATCCTGGCTGTGGCTGTATTCGGGGAGGAAGAAACCAGATCAACACCTATAGAATCGAGCTTGGCGTACGAGCTGAGGATGCCATCGGTCACAGCTACTTCCAGCATGTACTGGTCCAAGGATACGCCCCTGGTCGGTGAGAGATAGGAATGTGCCCGTTCAAACTCCTTGAAATCAAGGGCGTCGTAATAGGCTTTAACCACATTCTCTGGTGACCTTTGGGCACTGTTTACCAGGTAGAGACTGTATCCACCGTAGCAAAGCAAGAGCAAGACGAGAACCGCCCATGCCGTGTTCAGTTTGATGATCGCGGGATTGAATCCTTTGAGTTCAACCCCGGATTGCAAATATGCAGGTTCTTCCTGGGGTTTGAGCTTAAGGACCCTGGCCCAGATCAAGCGTATGTTCAGCAAAAAGGCGATCAGAACGGTCAGGACGGGGATGATCCCCCACATCAGTTTGAGATAGCGGGGCACGTCATCCCTGGGGATGATCGCCGGCAAGGGAGGCACATTCAACCTTTCCCAGACCATGATCCCATTTTCGAGTTGCTGCAAACGCTGCCACCCACAGAAATAGAGGATGGGATCGTAGAATTTATCGTTAGAGAAGATGTATTTGAGATTGTATTTTTCGGGGATCGACAGGAATTGCTGTAGGGACCCTATCCCTTCTACCCCCCTGAATTTTGAATTTTCAAGGCGTTCTATGGCCTTGGTCGTAAGTTCGGGCAGTCTCCTGGCAGAGTGATAATTCCCGTCTACTGTCATGGCGGCGGTCTGGGCAGACAACCAGGCCATTTGATCCCCAAAACCAAGGGTGAGGTATCGCCAGTGATTGTGCATGTCCTGATTGAGGAAATTGACAATGGGCAACATATTGATCTTCTGAGGTTGGGAGGGCCTGAAATATCCCAAACTCATCGAGAACACGACCATAAACAAAATACCCCCACCCAGAAAGCCGCCGAGAAGGCGGTGAGATACAG
Organism: Muriicola jejuensis; assembly: GCF_010671595.1. GTDB lineage: Bacteria > Bacteroidota > Bacteroidia > Flavobacteriales > Flavobacteriaceae > Muriicola > Muriicola jejuensis. Next base: position 139,178 of record NZ_JAABOP010000005.1, read on the forward strand.
AACCAAATCGACTCTGGAGCCAATCCCTGAGATCTCCTTCCACCAGACGGCACATGAACTCTCCAAAAATGGGTAGGGCCATGATGGTTGCCCAGAGCGTGAACCGGTCGAGGGTGAGAATGTTAAAGGCCGTTTCTCCCAGTAGCAGGCGGGGAAGAGGAGTGGTTCCACCCGTACCCAAAAGGGTAAGCATACTAAATGACAGGCCAAAGAAGAGATATCGTTTGCTGTAAAACCTATAGAAGATATAGGGAAGGAGGAAAAGCAAAATCCCCCAGGGTATCAAAAAGAAGACCAGACCAGAAGAGGTCACTTCCAAAAAATTATCCCTTGACCCATGTGGGATGGGTACCTGTGTTATTGGGTTCTCTTTGGAATTGATCCAATAAGGAAGTATGCAAAGGACTATAAGGGCCAGGGAACCCATGCCAAAAGTCACCATCCTCCAGAACAGCCTGCGGAATGAATTCAAAAACACCTTAAAGGTAATCTGCCGGAAATTACGTACCCTGTCCCTTGCATCATCCATTACGGCCATTCCGATAAGGGGAAAAATAAAGAAAACCATCCCGAATATGGGGGTCACATGGTGGGAGGTCACGGTTACGGCTATGAGGGAATAGGCCAATACCAGTTTGATCACTTTCCCGGTCCTCAGCCATTCGTAGATCTCGGGGAGAGTGTGCAATAAGACGGAGATCCCTATAATACTGGGGAGTTGTCCAAAGAGGTGGAGTGTTTCGATAAAGGTAGAAGAAACCACCGCCAACAAGGCGGTATACCCAGCAACCTTCCTGTTCCCGGTGAGCATAAGACCAAAACGGTATACCCCTGTAATAAACAAGACGATCGCAGCCAGAGCGATTGAATAAAGGCCGAATTTAAGCCCTCCAAGAAACGAAAAAAGCGCCATCATCTGATGCGCCAGGGGAGGATATCCCATTACAGTGAAACCCGTGTACCAGCGATAATCCCAGGGCTCCCACCATTGTGAGGCGTAGTGGTCCGCAAAAAACAGATGAATCAGCGCATCATAGGTCGACTCCAGTGTAAAGAACAAGGCCGAACCATGAAAAGCAAGCCCGAGAAAGAGGGCGAGCAACAACAATAAATTAGATCGTCTCATATCCAATTTCTGTAGGAAAATATAACAGTTTAAAGGTAGTTATATTGTGGTATTCATAGATAATCGACCACAGACAGATAGGGTCTGTTCGTCTACAGAAAACTGCCGTTCGGCTCAACGCACCAATAAAGGAGGTCTGGTCTGTCTACATTTGTTTCAGAAATCGGAATAATAGCCGGTCTCATTTAGCCCTTAGATAACAAATTACTTAACCTATGAAAATTCTTGCAATTGACGATCAACAACTTATCCTTCTGTCTATCCAAAAAAAACTCACCGAAGCAGGCTTTGACGTCTGCATCTCTGAAACGGGCGATAAAGGTATCGTCCTCTACGAACAATTCAAGCCAGACCTAGTCATAGTCGATATCAACATGCCCGGGATGAGCGGATTGGATGTCGTGAAACACATCCGTTTGAACAAAGCCAAAGAAACCCCAATTTTGATTCTGTCCGGAAATACAGATGAACAGATCATCATCGATGGATTCGACCTTGGGATCAATGACTACATGAAAAAACCTGTAAGCCTTAATGAGATGACTGCAAGGATTGACCGCATCCTGGGTATCCGCAATTTACCCGAAAGGAAAATTCCGGTCAAAACGAACCAAATGCTCCAGCAATATTGTGTGGGTATCGTGATCCCCTGCTACAACGAAGAAGAGCGTCTTTCGAGCGCTGTATTTCAGCAATTCGCCACCGAAAACCTGGGGTATCATTTGTGTTTCGTCAATGACGGGAGTACGGATAACACCCTAGAAGTCCTGAATAGACTAAAGGAAGGCAACGAGGACCGGATCAGTGTCTATAATTGTGAAAAGAACGGAGGCAAGGCCGAGGCGGTCAGACAGGGTATACAGCACCTTGCCAAAGACAAACAATTCGATTACCTCGGGTACCTCGATGCCGATCTTTCTACTGATTTCAGGGATTTTGACGGACTTGTCAGAACCCTGGAAAACTCAGAGTTCAAGATCGTCAGTGGATCGCGGATCAGCCGAATGGGTGCGAACATCACCAAAGAATCTGCCCGTAAGATCATCAGTAAAACCATTAATATGATCATTCAGACCATCCTGGGAATGCCTTTTAAGGATACTCAGTGCGGGGCCAAGATCATGACCCGGGATATAGTGGGTCCAATCTTTGAAGAAAAATTCATCACCCGATGGCTGTTCGATGTGGAGATATTTATGCGTATGAAGGGACTTTACGGAAAAGACAAGGCCAACAGCCTCATTTGTGAGCAACCTCTAAAAAGGTGGATACACGCAGACGGGTCCAAACTTTCTATGAAGGACTCTGTAAAGATCATCGGTCAGCTCGGTCAAATCGCCCTTCATTATAAGTAATCCGAAAGACTATATATGTAGACCCTGCTCCTTACAGGGGTTTATTACGTTTATCGTTACTTTGTTTCATCCCGATTAAATTAAGGTTCTATATAACCTGCTTCCCTATGGGATATTGATATTAGAACTTACGTTTGAAGTACATCCAAATACTCAAATCGTGAACACGGAACAAATCACAAGGGAGTTCTGATAATGGAGCGAACTATGAGATCTGCCAGATCTTCGACGCAGAACGTTCTCAAAAGGATTGTATCCTTAGTGTTATGACTCCTTTGGTGATGCCACTTATCTGAATTTAGGCACATCATTTTGAAAAAGGTCCGGCGTCAAGAGAATTTTAAAATGATATCATTTTGAAAAGATCATGAATCGGAATATCCTTAGCCTATGGATAACAATCCAGCCGTTTTTAGACCGTCTGTGATCATCATATAAATCCTTTCAAAAATTAAGTAAAGACTTGGAAAATTAGAATTTGACTTATGAGTTGCCAAGAACTACTTCCTGTAGGCTATTTGAGCCCATTTGGAATCCTCTGATGGTTTATCTATTAGTTTTACTATGGCACCTTTTAAGATAACCCCTTTGCGACTGGTATTCGGAAATTCATCAGGTCTTCCAATGACCCCGTTCCGGACGCTTCGGTCTGATGTGGCTACGTAATAGACCCCTCCTAATTTGAGATCCTTAATTTCTTTAAAATACTCCGTGCCATCTGAATCAATTATCTGGACATACCCTTTCTCGCTCAACAGGCGATTCACAGCTTTATCCAGTTCATCTGTGTGGCAATCGTCTCCACAAGTCTCCAAAAAATTAGAGAATGCTCTGAGCGTATTTGTTTCCTTTGCCAGGGTCCATTGATCTGCTCCTGCCTGTTCACGACATTCTCTCAAATCTTGAATGGCTTTGTCCTTTACCAGATCGAGTTCGGCTGAAGCCTCACCCAATTGAGTAGCATAATCTTTTAAGTCCTGGTTGGTTTCTTCCAGTTGAGAGGTAAGGTAAACGACATAGCCAAACATGGTAATGATGGCTAATGTTAAAACAGATACGGTTATTTTAAATTTCATAGTACGCTAATTTACATTGATTGGTTGACTTTTAGATCGGATCAAAACCACAATTAAAAGGGCCAGGAGGGCAAAAAATCCACCTGCAGCAATACTGGCTATGTAGTTTTTTGGATCAAATACCAGAAAGAGAACGGATGATATTGCGAACAAACCCATAAGCAAGACAAAGAACTTTATAACAAATTCTATATCCTTTTTGTTGGCCTCCAACCCGTATACGTTTATCGTTTTGGTATCACCCAGGTTAATATTTCCACCTGCATTAAATTCTGAATCTCTTGCGGTATTCTTTGCTTTTTTTGAAGTCCCCATAGTGTAACGTTTAAAAAAATAAGTATTCTTCCTTCAACAGGGTAAAAAATCTATCCATCTCCAAGTGTGAAATCACCGCCAGCTTCGAATTTTCCTCTTTCAATTACATTTTTCATGTCAAATTTCTGGTCGCTGACTGTTTTGTCGCCTATCTTAATATTTCCTCCTGCCTTAACGTCTACGTCTTTTAGTACATTCTTCATGGAAGGGTTGGGTTTTTGGCTTTCCCTGATCCACCGTTCCAGTTCCTTCATGAACTTTTCATTGCCCGACAGGTCCCCCATCGCCTTGACCAGTTCTTCATTTACTTCCTTTGATTCAGGGGCAGTTTCCAGTTTGTTAACCAGTTCCTTATGATCTCCTTTCTTAAACCAGCCCCTCACCCAGCGCACGGAGTCTGAGACGAAGTCATCCACGGCGGCATTCACCTCCTTGTTTTTCACAAAGGTGTTTACGACCAGGCCAATGCCGAGTGTGATCAGCTCCATTTTGAATTAAATTGATTAGTGTAGTGAGAATGACCCGTGAGGTTCCTCCTTCGTTCAGGATATAAGCCTGAAGACTTCCGGAAACAGGGGTTTTTTAAGTAGATCACGCAGTGGTTGGTTTGATTCTGATCGCTCTAATTTAAACAAATTAGCGATTAATTGGCTAAAAACTCTTCCCTATGTCAAAAGCACCTCCTCGAGAAAGAGTATATAAGGGTCTTTTTCATTCTTAGTGTCGAACAGGGTGTCGTAGATCATAACTGCCCTTTCGTAACACTGCATTTTGAACCGTATCCCTGCTTTATCGTGTACTACCTGATAGTTGCGCCTGGAAGCATCCAGGTCGCCCAGATAGATACTGGCCTCGGCCATCGTAACGAATTTAGGCACACTTTCATAGGGATAGCGGTCGGCCGCACTCATGGCGATGGCCGCGTATTCCCGCATCTCCCTTTTGCTCAGGTCGAGTTTCGCCAGCATAAAAGCGATCTTGGACGCATTGGTAAAGACCTGTTCCTCATCCTCTGTTTTCACTGCCAACTCATAGGCCCTGCGGTAGATCTCCAAGGCTTCCTCCCCCTCTTTCTGCAGGCGGTGTTTAAGATAGTGGTTGCGATATAGATCCCCCAGGACCTCCATCAGGTCAGGATCCGATTTTGTGCGCCTGTTCCGGTGCAATGCCTCAATGGCATCCTCTACCCTGCCTACGGCTTCCATGGATTTGATCAGCTTGATAAAGGTGTCCTCGTCCAGGGCTTCCACCTTGGGTTCGAATTCCGCTATGATAGCCTCATGATCTTCTGCATTCTTCGGGAAGTGGCTTAAGATAAGATTCTCAGACATCTGGGTCTTGAAATACGGGGTCTGTACTACCGGATTGCCATCCATATCCTCGCAATTGCTTGCCATTCTTGGCACCTCGTTAAAGATGTACTCCACAACGTCCATCATGCTGACCTCCGGTTCGGTAAAGGGCCTTACATGCCTTCCCGCCAGTACCTCCAGCAGGGCCTTGGTAAAAAAACTGTGATTATCGTGCCCGTAAGACTTTTCATTGTCCTGGCAGGAGGCCATGATCCAGATGCCCTGTTCGTCGTTCAGTTTCTGGGCCATCCCATAAAGGCCTTTGATCCCGCTCTGCACCATACCCTCGGCGTGGCAGCAATCCAGGAACAGCACCAACTTGTTGGAAGGCAGGGCATTGATCTTGTCCCTGAGTTCCTCGGCTGTGATCATGGTCTCCATGATGTTGTCTGCTGTCATGTCTGAAGGCTGAAGGAAGAACTTGTGTTTGTCACTGTACTTCCCGCCATGACCGGAATAATACAAAAGGATAGTGGAATCCTCATTCGTCTTTTCCCTGAGCTCATCAAAAGCCTGGAGGATGCCCTCCCGTGTAGCATCCTTCTCCGTCCTGAGGAGGACGTTCTCTTTGGGATAACCGATCAGTTTGTCATCGATCAGGCTTTCCTGCAGCATTTTGGCATCATTGACGGTATATTCGATCTGGTCTCCCCCTACCCCGATGATCAGGGCATAATTGTTCTCTGAGTTATACATAGTTGTCTGTTTCCTTTCCAAAAAGGTTTTTTTAGTTCATTTTTAAAGCTTGCGATACAGCAACAGGCTATCCCTCATGCCAAAAGGTAAGGATCTTCCGGAATTCCTGGGTTGATCTCAAAGGCTGAAAGAGATAATCATTCTGGAAGGTAGTGCTGGTAAATCGTTTACCCGCTGCCACCGCCTGTAACAGATATTCCAGAGCCTTTTTCTCTTCCCCTCCAAATGCGTAATACCGGGCGAGGCTGTAATCCACTTCGCCGAACTGGTATTTAGAGCGCATCCCACTGACCTTTAACATAACATCCCGGGCCTTCTCTTCCTCCCCGTTCTTCAGGTAGGACATAGCCAGGAAGGTCGACATGGTGATCTGATCCTCACTGTCCGGCAACAAATCCTCCAACAGGGTTTGAGACCTTGGGTACTCCTCCATGTAAAAGGCAGTTTCTGCCTGCAGTTGTCGTTCTGACTGACTCAGCTGGTCGCCTTTCAGCTCCTGAAAAGAGGATACCCGCTGAAAATACTTCCCGGCTTCGGCTTTATTACCGGTTTTGAGATACTCCAATCCGGTTTTCAGCATCATCAGCTGCCAGTAATCAACCCGACCCAATAAACGGATATGCTCCATCAAATCATTGACTGCCTCATGATCCCCTTTCAGGACATAGGCCTTCATCAGCACCTCCTTGATCCATTCCTGCCCTGCCGTTCTTGCATAGGGCTTCAGCATTTCTATGGTGCCGTCTATATTGCCCAATTCCAGGTCTGCCATTCCTTTCACGAAGTAGCGGTATTCACAGGAAATACAATTGTCCAGATCAAACACATCCTTATCAATGGCTGTATATATGGTATCCACCGCCTGGGGCAGGTTCACAAATTGCAGGGCCAGGACCATCATGCTCAGGTTCATTTCAATTTCCTTGGGGGCCATGTTGTACTCTTCTTTATAGGTCTTGTAGGCCGTCCTGTTATCGCCTTTAAAGCAGGCCTCATAATGCTGTATCATATTGAGCTGTTCTCTTTTGGTCCCGGTCTCCGCAGACAGGACCCGCAGGAGTGAGTCGGCTATGGCAAATTCGTCCCGATTATAATAATAGGCAACCCTGTCTATTTTTGGCTTGAAAAAACTGCTGTCAGCGGCGATCGCCTCGTTGATGTAAGTCAGCTGATCCGAGGATTGCAGTTGTTGGAGGGCATCACTTTCCAGCCATAACTTATAAGCTTTGAAATTGGGAGGGGTCTCTTCCAACCCCATGATAGCCTTGCCCTTGGATCCCAGGTACCCCAAAACACGTTGTTTTACCTTTTCTATACAATCGAGGGGACTCTCGGCGTCGCATTCGATCTGTTCAAAGGATACCAGCGTTTTGTTCATATTCCCATCCATGACGGAACTCTGTAACAGGAGTCGGCCGTTCTGCAGATAATACGTCCCAGTAACCACCTTTGAAGGCCTCAGGTATTCTTTCAGAACCCCGTTCTCCTCGCTGGGCACGACGGCGGCTTTCAGGACGTTCGTATAATCCTTCACGATCTGGGGGGAGATCACCTGGCCTACCTTGTTTTGTGTAATACCGTGCATGATCCAGTCTACTGCCATGTTTCCGATCACATCCAGGTTGGGGTCGGTGGTGTTGTTTTCGAAAGGCAATACCGCGATCCGGTCATTGTCAGGTTCTTCCGGAAAAGTAAAAGCGCTCATATCTTCCTGATTGATAAAATTGGCCTTTACGATCAGGGAGGCGGAGAACAGGGCGATCAGGCTGATCACAAAAAGGGCAGTGAAATACATCTTCTGAAAAGGACTGTAAAAATGGACCCCGGGCAGGTGTATCTTCCTTTTTTTAAGTCCTTTTATCTCTTCGCCGGAGGTGGCATCCTTCGAACTCACTTTGAGGCCTTCCCTCCTGCTCAACCTGGTTTCCTCAGGTTTAAGCCGGTATCTCCACAACAGGTAGATATAGAAAGGAAAACCGATTAGCAGTACCAACAGGAGGTAGGTCATGCTGATCTTGGGCAGGCCGAAAGGCTCATAAATCTCAGAAAAAACCTGGATCAGGACCCAACTGGATACCAGGTAAATGGAAAGATTTTTAAATACCTCCTTCTCATGGCATTCTTTGATAAACGCTTTAAAATTCATGTACTAAAATCTCGTGGGAATTAATATAGAGGGCTTAACGCTTTACGTTAGGAATACTGTAAATTTTTCACTAATATAGTGATAAATTAACTCTAAAAATTATAACCATGGGGACCACAAAACCTAAAGTTACTTCCAAGGAAGGACATGTACCAAAGACTAAAGCAACATCCAAGGAAGGCCATGTGCCCAAGACTAAAGTAACCTCTAAAGGAGGGCATGTGCCTAAGACTTGAAATGATTCCATTGAGGTAAATGGGCAGGATTGCTAACCTCAATCAACCATAAGAAAATTAGCCGGGTTATATTGACCCGGCATTTTTATTGGAATCTATTGCATGATTATTCCTGATCCTGAATTCGCGCCACACCGGTTTATCAGTGCCAGAATGTGAGTACATTCCGGAATCCCTCCAAATCTTTATAGGGTTGGAGCAGAACATCATCACCAAACGTCCCCGGATTATAGCGTTTCCCGGCTGCTACAGCCCTTATCAGGTGCTGGATCACAAGATCCGAATCCCCCTTAAAGGCATAATATCTGGCTTTTGCGTAGTCGATGGCCCCGTACTGGTAATCAGCCCTCAGGTCTTCAAGACCCGCGACGGTCTTTTCAGCTTCTTCCGATTTCCCGTTTCCCTGTAGTGACATGGCCCAAAAGGCCCGAAAGTCAACATTATCCGAGTCTTCCTGAGAAAGTTGCTGAAATAGTTTCCCGCCGGGCACATATTCCCCTTTATAAAAATGGGAATAGGCAAGAAGTTCTTTTTCTTCTTTTGCCAGGTCAGCGGGCTGTTTTACAATCGATTCCTGTATCTGATCCAGGTAAGCATGGGCCAGTGCCTTTTCACCTTTTAAAAGGAGTTGTTTTGCGGCCAGCAGGCATTTCTCCCGCCAGGTTTCTTCATCTCCTGTGAGTTTTACGGTATTTAGAATCCGTTCTATCTCCTCCAGGTTTCCGGTGCGTACATAAGCGTACAACAGAACATCCTTTACCCAGTAAAACTCCTTCACATTACCGTAATCTCCGAACATCTCAATAGGTTTCTCGGGTTTCCCCATGGCTATATCGGCCATTCCTTTACTAAAGAACCTGTATTCGCAGGTCTGGCAATTCAGACTGTCAATCTTGTCCATGGCTAACTGGGTATTGTATATGGAGTCCACAGCCTCCGGCCTGTTGATAAATTGAAGGGCAAGCACCATGGTACTGCTATTGTTGTTCAGGTCATCTGGCTCAATGTCGTACTCCTTTTTCTGGTAAGTAAATGCCTTTTTATTATCGCCCCTGATAATCGCATGCCATAATCTCATCAGGTTCTTTTGTCTGCTGTTTTTAAGGTCGGCATGCATGAGTTCCTGAATCAGGGAATCCGCTGTGGCGAACTTATCTATATTGTAATAGTAGGTGATCCTGTGCATTTGTGGTTCAAAATAGTTGCTGTCTATGGCGATGGCCCTGTTCATGATATCGAGGAATTCCGGGGCGGTATTGCTGAATTCATCTGCTCCCAGCATGAGCTTATAAGCCTCATAATTTGGAGGAGTCTCTTCGTAAACGGTATAATTTTCATCTTTGTCGAGCAGGGCGCTCAACAACCTTTGTTTAAGCTGCTCAATACAGGAAATCGGGCTGGCGGGATCGCAGGAAACCGGTTCGATGGTCTCCAGTGTCTCGTTCATTTCTCCGTTTTGGATGGAACATTGTATGAGGAGTTGGCCATCATTCAGGTAGTAATTACCGGCGATGACCTTTCCGGGCTTTAGGTATTTCGTCAGAATATCATTATCATTATTTGAGATCACCGAAGCCTGGGATACGGTAGTGTACTGTTCAAGTACTGCCGGTGAGATCACCTGTGCCACGCCGTTACTGGTAATACCGTGTATGATCCAGTCGACAGCCATCTTCCCTACCACATCCAGGTCCGGATCCATCGTATTATTATCAAAAGAAAGAACAGCCACCTTATCGTTCTTTTCCTCCACAGGAAAAGTAAAAGCCCGAATATCCGGTTCACTAATAAAATTGGCCTGTACGATCCAGGCAACGGAGATCCCTGAAAGCATGAGTATCGCAAAGAGAAAGCCGAAATACATTTTCTGGAACGGGCTGTAAAACCGAATGCCGGGAAGGTGTTTTTTTTGTCCGGGGTGTCCTTTTTCCTCTTCGGACGGATCATTCCTGCGATCCAACTCCATGTGATTGCTCCGTTCAGAATCCTGCTCCTCAGGTTTTAGCCTGTAACGCCATAGCAGGTAAGCGTAAAAAGGAAATCCGGCGATAAGCACCAGTAGCAGGTAGGTCAGGGAAATCTTAGGCAGGGCAAAAGGTTCCCGGATCTCAGAAAATACCTGTATAAGTACCCACCCCGTGACCACGTAGATGGAGAGGTTTTTAAAAACCTCTTTCTGATGGCACTCCCTGATGAATTCTTTAAGTTTCATTCCTTCTTTCCTTACCCGTCCTTTCTAAGATATGAATTCTCTAAAAGAAGGACATCCTATGCAGGTCACTTTATTTAAAAAAGAACGTAAGAACTGACAGGTCCGCATTTTTTTGGTATCTTTTTGAGCCTGTAAACCATTTAGCCGTTTTCCCTGCACCGTTTTCCAACAAATACTCAGCAACATGAAAAATTTAAAGAAAGAAGAGATCAAACAGGAGGTATTCGACCTGTATGACGCCTATGCCCACAACAAGCTGCAAAGGCGCGAATTTATTGAGAAGCTATCTGTCTATGCCGTAGGCGGGATCACGGTGGCTTCCCTTATGAGCTTCCTCATGCCCAATTACAAGGATACCCTTCTGGTAAAACAGGACGACCCTTCCCTCGATTCCGGTTACATCACCTACAATTCACCCAAAGGTGGGGGCGAGATCAGAGGCCTATTGTCCATGCCCAAGGGGGCTAAGGAAAAGCTTGGGGGGATCGTGGTCGTACACGAGAATCGCGGACTTAACCCCTACATTGAGGACACGGCAAGACGGGCTGCCCTGGCCGGGTTTGTTACCCTGGCCCCGGACGCCCTGTGGCCGCTTGGGGGTTATCCGGGCAATGATGACGAAGGAAGGGCCATGCAGCGGGAACGCAACCGGGATGAGATGCTGGAGGATTTTATCGCCGCCTTTGAATACCTGAAAGGACATGAGGCCTGCAATGGAAAGATAGGGGTGGTGGGCTTTTGTTTCGGGGGATGGATCTCCAATATGATGGCCGTAAAGGTACCCGATCTGGCGGCTTCCGTGCCTTTTTACGGAGGACAGCCCACAGAGGATGTGGAAAAGATCAATGCGCCCCTGATGTTGCATTTTGCGGGATTGGATGAACGCGTCAACGCCGGCTGGCCTGCCTATGAAGAAGCCTTGAAGAAATACAACAAGGAGTATGTCGCCTATATGTACCCGGATGTGAACCACGGCTTCCACAATACCAGTACGCCCAGGTATGACAAGCCTGCAGCCGAACTGGCCTGGGGCAGGACCATCGAATTTTTTAAAGAGAAGCTAGGATAAGCTCTATTAATTCAGCGACCTGTATTCACTGGGGAAATGGCCGTTGCGTTTTTCAAGGCCACCGGAAAAAGGCTCACCAGGCAACCTTTTATGTCTGACAGGGGGCCCTTACTGGGATGATGAAGTTCAACCTTTTTAAGTAAGACGATGTGAAGAGGAAAATTCTTTTCGTAACTGTGGCATTTTGTTTTGGACTGAGCGGTCACGTAATGGGCCAGGATCCGTCGCCTATGGAGGGAGTTCAACACCAACGGGAAATGATGGTGAGATTGGCTGTCATTGAGGTCCATCAGGAGTTCCTGGATGAGTATCTGGCCATTTTAAAGGAAGAAGCTGAAGCCTCTGTTCGCACAGAACCGGGTGTGCTTTGTATCTTTCATATGTATGAACGGGAAGATCCCACCCAGATCCGATTGTTGGAGATATACGCTGATAGCTCTGCCTATCAGGCACACCTTCAAAGTCCCCATTTTAAACATTATAAATCGGCTACCCTGCACATGGTTAAATCTTTACAACTGTTTGACATGGATGCCATAGATGAGAAGTCAATGCCCCTGATCTTTGCGAAAATCAAAGAAAAAAGCCTCCATCAGGTCATTCCGGAATAGGGATCCCCAGTGCTCCGGCCATGTGGCTGCCAGAAAATTTAAAAACGAAAAGATGGAAATCATTAAAACCAGTATCGGAAGAAGGGCTTTTTTAAAGAACACCAGCCTGGCCGGTGGCGGGTTGGTCCTGGGGTTTAGTTTTTTGAATTCCTGCAAGCTGGGCAGCAGTGAATACGCCGATGCCAGGGACCTTCCAGAAGAGTGGTTTGAAATGAACGGCTACCTGAAAATTGGGGATAATGGACTGGTTACCATTATGTCCCCCAATCCCGAAGGGGGACAGAACGTCAAGACGTCCATGCCCATGATCGTGGCCGATGAACTGGATGTGGACTGGAAGGATGTCATAGTGGAACAGGCACCCCTGAATACCGATGCTTTCAGCTTCCAGTTTATCGGTGGAAGTCAAGCTATTCGGCGAGGCTGGCCCGGACTCAGGCTGGCTGGGGCCTCAGCCCGACAAATGCTCAAATTGGCTGCAGCCCGCTCCTGGGAGGTCCCAGTTGATGAAATCACCACCTCGGCCGGTATGTTGTATCATGAAGCAACCGGCAACTCCGCCGGATATGGTCAATTTGCCTCGGTAGCAGGCAAACTGGAGGTTCCGGAGGAGGTCCCTCTTAAAGCGATCCGTGAATTCTCCATCATCGGCACCTCTCAAAAGAATGTGGACGGGCCCGATATCGTGACCGGCAAACCCCTCTTTGGGGTGGATTACCAGTTTGAGGGTGCCCTGATAGCCATGGTGACACATCCACCGGCATTCGGGCTTCAACTGAAATCCTATGACGATTCCGCGGTTCGCTCCATGCCCGGGATCGTGGATGTGGTGCAGATAAAAACCCTGAACACCGGCCAGACCAGAGGGTATTTCGATGCCAATGCGTTTACGGACCTGGTAGCTATCGTCGGTAAGTCAACCTGGGAGGTTATGAACGCCAAAAAACAATTAAGGGTAGAATGGGAACCCATCGCTGATTCTACCTTTACCATGGACCGGTTTGGAAGTGAAATGGAGGTGGAGGTTCCCGGTGGACTCGAAAGTACCGAAGACCACTACGCCAAAATGAATGAGATGGCAACAAGGTCGGGGACCACAGCCCGCAAGGATGGGGATCCGGATAAGGCATTTAAATCGGCCTCCAAAGTGATCGAAAGGTCGTATTCCTGCCCCTTCCTGGCCCATAATTGTATGGAACCCATGAACTTCTTTGCCCATGCGACTGATGATGGCGTTAAACTGGCAGGACCTTTACAGGCCCCCTCCCTGACGGAAGCTACGGTGGCTGCACGGCTCGGACTTCCGATCGAGAAGATCGACATAGAACTCACCCGTATGGGAGGTGGGTTTGGCAGGCGGGCCTACGGGCACTACGCTGTGGAGGCAGCCCTGATATCACAGGAAGTAAAAGCCCCTGTTAAACTGGTTTACAGCCGGGAGGACGACATGACCTTCGGGATCTACCGCCCTTCTTACCAGGCCAATTATCGTGCGGCCCTGGACGAGAATAACAACCTAATCGCTTTCCATGTTAAAGCGGGAGGTGTACCGGAAACCCCCTTGTTCGCCAACCGGTTTCCGGCAGGTGCTGTGGATCATTACCTGGCCCAGCAATGGGAGATAAAATCCAATATTACTATTGGGGCCTTCAGGGCTCCCCGTTCCAATTTTATGGCAGGGGTGGAACAGGCCTTCCTGGATGAAGTGGCTGAGGCGGCCGGAAAAGATCCTATTGAGTTCAGGCTTGAACTACTGGAAAGGGCCAAAAATAATCCTGTGGGTGAGAACAATGAATACGAACCGGATCGCCTGGCAGGTGTTCTGAAACTGGTCCGGGAGAAATCGGACTGGGGCAAGGAAACCAACGGCGTTCACCGGGGTGTATCGGCCTATTTCTGCCATAACAGCTATGCGGCCCATGTGGTGGATGTGGTCATGGAAGGGGATCAACCCCGTGTAGACAAAGTGGTCTGTGCCCTAGATTGCGGGATCGTAATCAATCCGGATGCAGCTACCAATATGGCGGAAGGAGCCATCGTGGATGCCATCGGCAATGCGATGTACGGCGAACTCACCTTTGTAAAAGGGGCCACGGAGCAGAATAATTTTGACCGGTATAAGATGATCAGGCACAGCGAAGCACCCAGGCAGATAATGGTACATTTTGTCCAGAATGAGATCGACCCCACCGGGTTGGGAGAACCTCCCTTCCCTCCTGTTTTCGGGGCCCTGGCCAATGCACTTTACAAGGCCACCGGAAAAAGGCTCACCAAGCAACCATTTATGTCTGACAGGGGACCCTTACTGGGATGATGTAGTACAACCTATTTAAATTAAGAGGATTTGAAGTGGAAAACTCTTTCTGTAATTATGGCTCTTTTTTTAGGACTGAGCGGTCACGTAATGGGCCAGGATCTGTCGCCTACGGAGGGAGTTCAACACCAACGGGAAATGATGGTGAGATTGGCTGTCATTGAGATCCATCAGGAGTTCCTGGATGAGTATCTGGCCATTTTAAAGGAAGAAGCTGAAGCCTCCGTTCGATCAGAACCGGGTGTGCTTTGTATCTTTCCCATGTATGAACGGGAAGATCCCACCCAGATCCGATTGTTGGAGATATACGCTGATAGCTCTGCCTATCAGGCACACCTTCAAAGTCCTCATTTTAAACATTATAAATCGGCTACCCTGCATATGGTGAAAACTTTACAATTGATTGACATGGAGGCTATAGATGAGAAATCAATGCCCCTGATCTTTGCGAAAATCAAAGAAAAAAGTGTCCATCAGGTCATTCCGGAATAGGGATCCACAATGCCCCGGCCATGTGACTGGTAGAAAATTTTAAAAACGAAAAGATGGAAATCACTAAAACCAGTATCGGAAGAAGGGCTTTTTTAAAGAACACCAGCCTGGCAGGTGGCGGGTTGGTCCTCGGGTTTAGTTTTTTGAATTCCTGCAAGCTGGGCAGTAGCGAATACGCCGATACCAGGGACCTGCCTGATGCATGGTTTGAGATGAACGGCTACCTGAAAATTGGGGATAATGGACTGGTTACCATTATGTCCCCCAATCCCGAAGGGGGACAGAACGTCAAGACGTCCATGCCCATGATCGTGGCCGATGAACTGGATGTGGACTGGAAGGATGTCATCGTAGAACAGGCACCCCTGAACACCGATGCATTCAGCTTCCAGTTTATCGGAGGTAGTCAGGCTATTCGGCGAGGCTGGCCCGGACTCAGGCTGGCTGGGGCCTCGGCCCGACAAATGCTCAAATTGGCTGCAGCCCAGTCCTGGGAGGTCCCGGTTGATGAAATCACCACTTCCGCCGGCATGTTGTACCATGAAGCAACAGGCAATTCTGCGGGATATGGCCAATTTGCCTCGGAAGCTGGCAAACTGGAGGTTCCGGAGGAGGTCCCTCTTAAAGCGATCCGTGAATTCTCTATCATCGGCACCTCTCAAAAGAATGTGGACGGGCCGGATATCGTCACCGGCAAACCCCTCTTTGGGGTGGATACTACAAGGGAAGGTATGCTGATCGCCATGATCGCGCATCCGCCTGCATTTGGATTGAAGATCCGGTCCATAGACGATAAAGAGGCCCGGAACATGCCGGGTATCCGGGATATTTTCATGATAAAGGTGTACCATGAAGAATACGTAAAAACCTTCTTTGATACGCGTACCTTCAATGAGGTGGCCGTGATCGTGGGGGATTCCACCTGGGAGGTCATGCAGGCCAAAAAAGCATTGAAACTCGATTGCGAACCCATTGAGAGTTCCACAGAGCCCCGGGACCGTTTCGGCAGGACCTGGGAACAGCACACCCCGGCCGGACTGGAGAATACCGAGGACCATTATGCTCGAATGGAGGAAAAAGCCATCAAGGGAGCTGAAGTAAGACGAAAGGATGGCAACCCTGAAGCAGCTTTCAAAAGGGCTGTAAAGGTCATTGAAAGAACCTACACGGCTCCGTTTTTAGCGCATAATTGTATGGAGCCTATGAATTTCTTTGCGGATGTGAGAGACGGGAAGGCAGAACTTATCGGACCCCTGCAAAAACCTGAATTTACGGAACAGACACTTTCAGCCCGTACGGGAATACCCCTGGAGAACATCGAAATAAAAATGACCCGACTCGGAGGAGGGTATGGACGCAGGTCTTATGCTCACTGGGCTGTGGAAGCTGCCCTGATCTCTCAGCGCATGGGTTCGCCCGTGAAACTGATCTATACCCGGGAGGACGACATGACAGACGGGGTCTATCGCCCTACCTATCGGGCTTCCTACCGGGCCGGACTGGATGCAGACAACAACCTCATCGCTTTTCACGTGAATGCCGGAGGGATCCCTGAAAGTCCGCTCCACGAGAACCGCTTCCCGGCAGGGGCGGTGGACAATTACCTTGCGGAAGGCTGGACGATCGACAGCAATATCACCGTAGGATCCTTCCGGGCGCCCAGTTCCAATTTTATCGCCAGTGCGGAACAGTCCTTCCTGGATGAGGTGGCTGAGGCTTCCGGCAAAGACCCCATCGATTTCAGACTTGAATTACTGGCCCGTGCGCAAAGAGATCCGGTAGGAAAAAATAACGACTACGATGCCGAGCGCTATGCAGGTGTTCTGAGACTCCTTAAAGAGAAGTCGGGTTGGGGAACACCAAAACCAGGGGTCTCCAGGGGAGTTTCTGCCTATTTTTGCCACAATTCCTATGCGGCCCAGGTGCTTGATATGGAGATGAAAGACGGCATCCCGAAGGTCACAAAAGTAACCTGTGTCCTGGATTGCGGGTTGGTGGTAAATCCAGACGGGGCCAGGAACATGGCCGAGGGCGGGATCGTCGATGGGATCGGGAATGCATTTTTTGGGGAACTCTCCTTTTCCGAGGGTGTTCCTTCGAAAAATAATTTTGACACCTACCGTATGATCCGGATGAAGGAAGCCCCTGAAGAGATAGAGGTCCACTTCGTAGAAAGCAAGATCGATCCTACCGGCCTTGGGGAACCTACCTTCCCCCCCATTTTTGCGGCAGTGGCCAATGCGCTTTACAGGGCGACGGGAAAACGATATTACCGGCAGCCTTATCTGACTTGAGCAGTTCCATCACTTCCGTGAAATGGGATGACCATAGGAAACAACCTCTGTTTATATGAAGATCTCCAATCTCTTTCAGAAATAATTATTCGAAAGGATGTTCAGGACTTTGGACGAATTAACAGTTATCTTTATATGGTTCCCGCAGGTATCGGTCTAAGCGTATTCCCTCTATTTTATACGATGGGGTGTAACTGAACGGGCTGGCCTGTCCGGTTGGAAATTAAGATGTTATGGTCGTGATCGTAATGGGTTTACCGGGATCGGGCAAAAGCTATTTTGCTGAAAGGCTCGGGGGGAAGATAAATGCTGTATATATCAGCAGTGACCGAGTGCGCAAGGAGCTCTTTGAGAAGCGCACCTATTCCAGGGCAGAAAAGGCCAGGGTGTACAAGGAAATGCTGCAACGTATGGAATTGGCCATGGCTCATAAAAAGTCGGTGGTACTGGATGCTACTTTTCACGATAAGGAGACGAGGGATGTGTTTCTGGAAAAAACTGAAAAGCAGGCTTTCTTGATAGAAGTACAGGCCTCCGAGGCACTTATCAGGCGGCGATTGAAAAAAAGCAGGCCATATAGCGAGGCCGATTTTGAGGTCTATGAGCTACTTCGCAACCAGTGGAGTTCCGTGGAACAGCCGCATCTCATTTTGGAATCCACGGACGATAACATAGACGATATGCTGACCAAGGCGTTAGATTACCTGAGCAATGACACCGGAACAGATCCATAAACTAATTTCCGAAGGTGAATTCCCGGAAACATCTTCCGGTCGTGAATTGATCGAAACGCATATATCGTGGGTCATCCTGTGTGATGAATTCGTGTACAAGATCAAAAAACCGATCCGGTATTCCTTTCTTGATTTTTATACCGTGGAAAGACGGAAACATTATTGTGACAGGGAATTGGAACTCAACAGGCGGTTTGCACCCGACATTTACCTGGGAGTGTTTCCGGTCCATGAGGTCAATGGAAAATTAATGATAGGCGAACACTATGGGACTCCTGTAGATTACGCCCTGAAGATGCGCAAACTCAACCCCGAAAGGCGCCTTGACAAACTGCTCAGCCAAGGTAGTATAACCAGGGAACACATAATCAGCCTGGCAATATGGATTGCCGATTTCCACAAAAAATCCACTGTGATCCGGGAAAAGGACGTTTTGGATGTGGGAGTAAAATTCAATGACCTGGCGACTCAAAAGCCATTGATTTCAGCTCAACTCGGGGAGGCCCGGGCCCGGATCATCGACTGGTCGGTCGAGGTGTCCGACATGTTTTTGCGGAAAAACGAGGCCTTGCTGACAGAAAGACTGAAAGCCGGCTTTTTCAGGGATTGCCACGGAGACCTGCATTCGCGGAACATTTTTATGTTGCCGGCCCCCCAGCCGTTTGATTGCCTTGAGTTTAATGACGACTATCGACAGATCGACGTCCTGAATGAGGTAGCCTTTCTCTGCATGGACCTGGACGCATTTGAAAAACACACCTTATCAAATTTGTGCATCCAATATTACAACCTCCATTTTCCAGCAATGCGCACGGCAGAAGAACGGGATCTTTTTGTGTACTACAAGGCCTATCGCGCCAATGTGCGGGCTAAGGTGAACAGCCTCCGGGCCGGGAGTGAATCAGACAAGGGCAAAAAACAAAGGATGCTCGCTGAGACATTAAAGTATTTGAATATGATGGAAGCGTATCTCCAATCCCTTGCCCTTGCTTAACAGAAGCTGACGCTTCTTTCCCTTTAGTTCTTCTCTCCCTTTTCTTTGAGCTGTTGCCTCTCCAGCTTCCTGAAATAGCCACGAGTGAGAAAATTGTGTTTCAGGGCCTCCATGTTCTGGTTGAATTTTTCCACCCCCTCCTCTACATTTCTCACCGTATTTTCTAACTGTCGCACAAGGACGGTATCCTGGGTCAGGTACCGCATGGCTCCTCCTTCCTTATCGATCTCGGTGATCAACTTGTCCAGTTTTTGTACAGTGCTTTCAAGTCCGGTACTCGAGTTCTCTAAACTTCCAATAACATTACGGACCTGTTGGGCCGTAAGGCTGTCTGCCAACAGCACACCCGCAGTACTTTGTTCAAAATCGATCTTTTTCATGATGTTGTTCAGCTCCGAAAGGGCCGAATTTGCCTGCCTGCTCGTGTGTTTGAGGTTGGTGATCGACTGCTGAAGGTCACTGGCCATCACCGTGTCGTTTAGAAGTCGGCCAAAGGTGCCTTTCCCCTTCACCAGGGCCTGGGAAACTTTTAGCAGATCGGCAGTCAAAAGGGCGGCATTTTCATTGGTGGTATTCAGGGTGCTGAGGATATCCTGAGTCGCGATCTTGCTGTAGGATTGCAGTTGGTCGCCTGGTTCAACAAGGAGAGTATCCCCTTCGGAAGGTACAATATTGACCAGCATACTGCCCACCAGTCCATCGGTACCGATCATAGCCACAGCATCTTTTCTTATATGCTCCCGCATTTTTTCATCAATGACCATATACACCTTGATGGTCGTATCGTTGATCATCTCAATTCGATTTACCGTACCTACATTGATCCCGGAAAAGCGCACATTATTACCTTTTTGAAGTCCGTTTGCATTCTTAAAATCAGCGTTAAGCTGAAATGTATTCCCGAACAGGTTCTGCTGGTTCCCGATCAGGTAGGCCGCTATAACCAATAGTACAGTGCCCATAACCACAAACACACCGAGTCTGATATGGTTAGCCGTTGTTTTTTCCATGGTGCTACTTTTTAAAGAATGCTTCTACTTTCGGGTCCTTGTCGGAGGATAGTTCTGCGTACGTTCCCTCGGCATAATTGATGCCATCAACCAGGAGTACCATCCGCTCGGATACGACCCTGGCACAATCCACATCATGAGTGATTATAAGCGATGAGGTGTTGTACTTCCGCTGAATGCTCCGCATAAGTTCGATGATTTCCTTGGCGGTGATAGGATCAAGGCCACTTGTGGGTTCATCGTACAGGATCACCTTCGGTTTCAGGATGAGCGTACGGGCCAGGGCTACGCGTCTCTTCATCCCACCCGATAATTCCTCGGGCATCAGGTCGATGGTATGGGCCAGCCCTACATTCTCCAGGGCTTCCATCACCAAAGGTTCCGTATCGGACACATTGCCCAGTTTTTCCCTGTGCCGCCGAATGGGAAATTCCAGGTTTTCCCTCACGGTCATGGAATCATACAGGGCACTGCCCTGAAAAAGGAAGCCGATATCGGCCCTGAGGGCATCGAGCTGGGCCTGGTCCAGGGTGTTCACTTCCCTGCCCATGACCTCGATATAACCGCTATCCGGTTGCATCAGTCCTACCAGGCATTTGATCATTACGGACTTCCCTGAACCCGATTTGCCCATGACCACCAGGTTCTCCCCTTCGTATAATCTCAGGTGAAAACCATTGAGAACGTGGTTTTCGCCAAAACTCTTTCGCAGGTCCCTGATATCGATGACCACCTTCCTTCCCTGGGTAATTTTCCCTGAGGGGCTATCCTGAACATGTGGTATGTAGCTGTTGTTTCCCATCCTACAAATCGTAAAAAATATCCGTTACGAATACGGCAATAAAGTCCACCATAAAAAGTAAAAGAGACGCCGTGACCACCGCTGTGTTGGCTGCAATACCCACTCCCGCCGTTCCCTTTTTGCTGTAATATCCCTTATAACAGCCAACCAGGCCGATCACAAAACCAAAAAAGAACGATTTGATCGTGGCGGGTATCAGGTCGCCATACCCCAGGGCATTGAAGACGGTATTGAAATAGAGCTGAAATGAAACGTCCCCCTTGAGGTTTTCCACGAGGGCTGAACCGAACAGGGCCACTAAATCCCCAAAAACAACCAGAAGCGGAAGCATGAGGGTGGTGGCCAGGATACGGGTCACAACCAGGTATTTAAATGGATTGGTACCCGAGACCTCCATGGCATCAATTTGCTCGGTCACCCGCATAGAACCCAGTTCTGCCCCCATGCCGGAGGCGATCCGGCCGGCGCATATCAGGGCAGTGATTACCGGGCCTATCTCACGAACGATGGAAATCCCCACCATGTTGGGCATCCAGGAAACCGCCCCGAATTCAATAAGTGTAGGCCTCGATTGGAGCGTGAGTACGAGACCAATAATAAATCCGGTAACTACAACCAGCACCAGGGACCTGTTCCCTACCTGGTAACACTGCCGGAGCAGCTCTCTGAATTCCAGAGGGGGCCTGATGACCTCCCTGAAGAAACGGGCAGCGAAGAAAGACAGGGCACCGGTCTCCGCAAAGAAGTCCCTTATGGCCGTATGCAGGCCACGGGTCCGTTGCCTTAATGTCCTCTGCCCGACAGTCATAATCTTAAAGGTACTTTTTCAATATGAGTTGAAAAATGATATTAATCATGCCAGAAACCAGCTATTTATTAGTGCCAGAACGAACCATTCAGAATCCCTAACCCTGGAGATTCTTCCTGTGCGGAATGGCAGTGAACCCGGACGGGGCCAGGAACATGGCCGAGGGGGGAATGGTAGATGGCATCGGCAACGCATTTTTTGGGGAACTCTTCTTTTCCGAGGGTGTTCCTTCGCAAAATAACTTTGACACCTACCATATGATCCGGATGAAAGAGGCCCCTAAGGAAATAGAGGTTTACTTTGTAGAGAACAAAATCGACCCCACCGGACTGGGAGAACCCACCTTCCCCCCTATTTTTGCGGCTCTTGCCAATGCACTTTACAGGGCGACCGGAAGAAGATATACCAAACAACCATTTAATGATTTCAGTCCTGATCTGATCGGTTAAAATTCCCGGACAAAAAAGAAGGCTTATCTACGTAAGCATTGGCAGACAGGCCCTATTGAGGAAATAGGAGCGCCTCTCAGGGGAATGATCTGTTTCAATTTCTACCCCGATAAAGGGACATAACCGCTTGTTGACCGTCCTGACCTCCGATCGGAAGTGCAGGAAAAAAGCAAACACACTAATCTTTATAAACATGCTCGACGATCTGGACTTTAATTGCAGCTGTGCAACAGTAAAGCGGGCATTGTTGATTTCTGATGCGTTCAATCTTGCCTTTAGCTTTGGATAAAAAAGCTATTCATTGAAAGCGTCGACAGGCTAGTTTTTGATTTCACAACTAAAATACACAACAAACCCGGTATGTTATGCAACATTTATTAGTCCTGGTTTTAAAGGCTTGATATTTTCGTCTTGAATATCCACGGTTTTGAGAATTGGTTTTAAAAACTTATTTACATCCATCCTGGCCATGACTTGGTTTGGTATTCAGGTATATGCACAAAACCTGCCCCCGGTGGCCTCAGATGATCTGTATACTACGGGCTTTAACAACCAGCTCATCACCGATGCTTCAATTGGGGTGCTCAGCAATGATACGGACAACGGAGGGGTGGGTTCTCTCTGGGTTGTATCAACACCTGTCGTTGGACCGGCTTCGGGAACCCTCGTGCTTGCTGCGGACGGGAGTTTTGTTTACACTCCAAATACCGGGTTTGTAGGCCAGGATCAGTTTACTTACAGGGTATGCGATGACGGTCTCCCCAGCACGGTTGTATCCCGTTTTGATTTTAACAGCACTCCGCTGACCCAGGCTTCCGTGGGGCCAAATGCCACGTCAATTAACCCGAATGCAGCTCAAAATGGCTGTGGTATCTACCTGGCAAGCGGATCGGGTGGAAGCGCCGGCCTGGATGTGGTGGTCCCAAACACAGGCGGGATCTTTAATTTTACGAGTTTCACAGCATCCTTCGAATACAGAGACCAGGAAAGCACGGCTGACATCGTTACTGCGGGCAATTTCAGGATATACCATATCACCGGGAATCAGTTGGGCATTTCCATTTCAGTCATCAATGGGGCTACCGGACTACCCCAGACCTTTATCCAAAATCTGGGCAACTTCCTGCCCGGCAGTAATCCCTACAGCATTTTCTACGACGAACGCACGGGATCCATAGAGTATACCGCGAATGGATCTGTGAGCACTTTCGCACTGGCCCCACCCAACTCCCCATTAAATACGTCTCTGGCGAGCGGTCTTACACTGGGCAGGTTTATGGATGGAAGTGGTTCTACCACACCCTCCCTTTGCAGCATGGAATTTACAGACAACAGCATCCTCTGTGATGAGGCTGTGGCGACCTTGAACGTTCATGCCACCGTTATCACAAACAGACGGATCACTTACCGGGTTGGGATAGATTAAGTTCAGCCCCTATTCTTTATTGAAACCAACCGCCATTGCCAGATTTTATTGGCAGGTTCAGCCACTCAGATCCGTGATCTTTGATCCTGTTAATTCTCGAACCCGGGAGGTGATTTTTTCAATTGGCCAGTCCCACCATTTCAAAGCCAGAAGCTGGTCGATCTCTTCGTCCGAAAAGCGCTTTCATATCAATTTCGCCGGATTGCCTACCTAATTTAGTTAGGATTACCTCTCCCGATAGTTATCGGGATCGGTGATCCTGAAGGGTGGAAGTTGACAGTAAAGTGAACCTACTCGCTGCGCTCATTGGGATTTTTTTTCCTTACTTTGACCTCAAACTAATAGGCACAGTTGATGTTTTGAATTTGGAATTTCTATATCCCAAATTCCCATTCCTAATAGTAATCCGGGGGAATGAAATAAGAACGTTTTTGGCGGGCATGCCCGCCTCAGCTGCGCCTTAGCGCAGCTGAGGCGGAGAGACTGGGACTCGAACCCAGGCGACACATAACCGTCGACAGACTAGCAATCTGCTCTGATTCCACTCCGGCACCTCACCAAAGAATAAATTAAAGACGGGTTTATACTCAGAATTATATAGTCATCAAGGCTTCATAATGTATCCTTACCGACCTCTTGAAATGAATATAGCGCTCTTCAAGCCATCTGATGCTGTCAAGCAATTCTTGAAATTATTTTAAAGGAAATATATCAGAAACAATGTGAAAAGTTCAGGCAAGATGAAAATAGATTCCCTCTTTTGAACGGCAGGTCTCTATCAAGTTATACATTAGAGTCTGATTTAGTGTTTATTCATAAATTCCATTAGTATAAATTTGGTAAAAAATACCCAACAGGGTTTGCAAGATTTAACCTAATGTCTATTAAAAAAAGCTAACAGATCTGTTTAATTGATCTATTGATAGAACGTATCGTTTAACTGAGGTCCTGGTTGTTTCCAATACCTCCCCCTTTCAATGAAAAAAATAAGGTATTCAAATAAATATGTAAAATACACCGTAAAGTCGTTTGCGGTGCTGTTGCTGTTATGTTTATTGGTACTGCTGTTTATTCGAAGCCCCTGGGGTCAACGTATAGTAGTGGATCGTATTGTTTCCTACGTCACCGAGAAGACCGGAACCAATATCACCATTGATAAGCTTTTTATTAACTTCTCCGGGGATCTGGAATTAGAAGGTCTTTACCTGGAAGACCTGCAAAAAGACACCTTATTGTACTCACGAAATTTGCAGGTAGACATTGCACTGACCTCCCTGATCTTTTACAACACCCTAAAACTGGAGGATTTGCAATGGACAGGGGTGGTCGCCCAAATCAAAAGGGCGGAAAACACCGAAAAATATAATTTCTCTTTCCTTCCGGAGGCACTGCTCTCAGAAGAACCTGCACCGGAAGATGAAGTGTCAGAGCCTTTTACCATTGAGATAGGCTCGCTGGCCTTGACCGATTTTAAGGTAGCCTACCTCGATGAATTCCTGGGGATTGAAAGCCGTAACGCTATCGGACAGCTGTACGCCTCTGTAAATACCATCGATCTGGAGGAACTGATTTTTTATTTTGAAGAAGTGCGGCTTACCAACTCAGACCTCACCTACCTGCAGACCAAGCCCACGGCACCCCAAACGAACGAGGCAACCACTGCATCACCCCGATTGCAGTTTTTAGAATTATCCGTTAATAAATTTACCGCCAACTATCGCACCCTTTCAGATGGGATTATGGCTAAGGTGACCATTGGCGAATTAAACATGGGGATACCCAATTTGGATATTGCTTCAAATTCATACGCTATTGAGGGGCTGTCGCTTCGCAATTCAGATATCACCCTTAATGTAGACAGCCCGCTTGGTGTGCCGAACCCGCAGACGCCCAAGCCCTTAGCACCATCCTTCAGTTGGCCCGATCTCCGGCTCAACGCCAGCGATATCATCTTGGAAAACAACCAGGTTCATTTCGCTTCGAAAAGCAGAGGCTCCCAACCGGGGTCCTCAGCATCCTACCCCCTATCCATTTCCGGTATTGGCCTAAGTGTCCCTACCCTTTCCTACGAGCCCGGTAAAGCAGTTGCAACCATTGACCACTTCACCTTTGAGGAGCAAAGTGGTTTCGCTTTAAAGGAGCTGAGATTAGATGGCAGCATGGACGATAACCACCTGCAACTATCCAATGTAAATGTTGAAACCAGAGGAAGCAGACTGAACGGAGCGGTTAAATTGGACTACACTTCCATGGGAGAACTCATGAATGCCTCCCAAAAAGTTTCTATTGACATGAATGTGCCTTCTTTTTCCATTAACATCAATGAATTGTTAGCCTTTCAACCCTCATTGGCTGATAATCAAATCTTGATGGCCGTTGCCCAATACCCTGTATCCGGACAACTGTTTGCCAAGGGCACTTTAGACCAAATTTTTCTGGCCCGATCCGAAGTACGATGGGGCAATGATACGCGGCTCACTTTGGAAGGTACTGTTTTTCAGGGTTCTGAGGTGGACTCACTAAGGGTCGACTTCAATACCATCCGGGGCGTATCCAGCAGATCCGATATGGATCGTTTTATCATAGAAAAAGACACCATGTTATCACTCCCCGAAGAAGTACAACTTACGGGCAGGGCCTCCGGGTCAATAGCGGATATAAGCGCCGAAATTTATCTAACCTCCTCTTTGGGAAGTGCTTCCTTTAAAGGCCGCGGAGGGCTGTCAGACACCCCCTTTATCGATGGCGCCATGGCAGTTGACAGCCTGCAACTCGACCAACTACTCCATAATACGAAATTGGGGCTGCTTTCACTCAGTGCCAAGGTGTCTGCAAAAGGAGCTGCCCTTGATGCGTTAAGTGGCAACTATGAAGCTATGGTCTCCCATTTCGATTTTAATGAGTACACGTTCAGCAACCTATCTGCTAACGGGACAATTCAAAATGGGAAGGGGACTATGGACCTTGATTATCAAGATGCTCATCTGAACCTGGCATCACAAACGCTTTTGGATTTAGGCAAGGACCACTATGCCATAACCTCAAAAACAACTCTTAAAGGTGCCGATTTAAAGGCCTTACTCCTCAGTTCGCATGCCATAAAACTCGGGGCGAATATAGAAGTAGCTTTTGAAGGCACGTCGGATACCTATTCCTTTGAAACCATAATTTCACAGGTCGTATCTGTCCTGGATGGTGAACAGGTTCCAACTGGCAATATCAGCATTAATGGCTCCCTGGGCCCGAACAGGACCAGGATAACTATTGAAAGTGGTTTTCTCAATGCGTCCCTTCAGGCCGATGGCACCCCTGACCGTATTGCGAAAGCGTTGGAATACCAATTGAAGGGCTACTTTTTGAACGAAAAAGTTCCTGACATACAAAAAGATTCCATTGCCATGCAATTGAGCGCTCGCGTAACGCCACAACCGATAGTCACCAAATTGTTCCTGGAAGGCCTTGAACAACTAGATACCATCGCAATCAATGCCTATTTTGATGCCCGGACTGAAAAATTTCAGGCAGACCTGCATCTTCCATATGTGCAGTACCAGGGTGCTGCCGTCGACAGTCTTCATATTTCAATAGATGGCTCGGCGACCCAATTAAGGTTTGCCTCGGGCATGGCTTCCTTGACATACGGTGAAGTGTTTATTGATAAAACCGATTTTAACGGCACACTCCTGAATAAAGAATTGCTGTTAGATTTTAACTCCTATGACGGGGAGGAAAAATTAGTGCATATCGCTACTGAAATGAGCATGAATAAGGATACTATCAATCTTACAATTGATCCCTCCCAACTTATTCTTAATAAAAAGCAATGGCGCATTCCCGAGAACAATGCGATTTCGATAAGCGAAAAACTATTGCGTTTTGAGAACCTGCGGTTGATAAGAAATGCAGAGGTACTTACCATTAGCAATACCATTGGCGGCAACGGTACGGAAGATCTAAACATCATTTTTGAAAATTTTAGCTTACAGACTTTTTTAAGTCTGTTAAATCCCAATGAGGTGCTGGCATCGGGATTGGTCAACGGAAAGCTAATAGTGGAAAACCCTTTTGGGGCTACGGGAATAGTGGCTGATGTTAAAATCGACGAGCTGGAGGTCCTACAAAATCCGTTGGGCAATCTTAGCCTGAAAACGGTGTCCGCAGGACCAGCCCAATATGATTTTAACCTGTCTTTAAAGGATGGGGGGTTGGATATGGATCTTACCGGCGATTATAACGCAGCCGAAACGGATGCCCAACTAAACCTGGACCTGGACCTGATCAAAATGGATTTGAAGGTTATAGAAGGGCTTTCCGGTGGCGTAATTACAGATGCTGAAGGCAATATTTCGGGAAATATGCAGATTTCGGGGACCACGGAAAATCCCATATACAGTGGAAGGTTGGGCTTTAATGGCGCCAACTTTAAAGTGGCCAGCCTGAACGCTGCTTTTAAAATTTCGGAAGAAGAGTTTAAAATCGATAACTCAGGACTCTTTTTGAATGACTTCCAAATAAGCGATGTCAAAGACAACCGTTTTACGATAGACGGTGCTATTTGGACCAAAACACTGACGAATCCCGCCTTCGATATTGACCTTAAAACGGAAGGGTTCCAGGTGATTAATTCCACAAAGGAAGATAATCCCCTGTTTTATGGCGAGGCTACGATGGATGCCGCTATAACTGTAAAAGGGGATCTAAGGCTTCCCGTCATCGAAGGGAAACTAAAGATGCGAAAAATTACCGATGTTACGTACGTCGTATCGGAATCTCAATTGGATGTGGACGAAACCGAAGGCATAGTCGTTTTTGTAAATAAAGCAAACACCGATGCCATTCTTACCCTGACCGATCAGGACGAGACCCGGACAAATTTCAGGGGAATAAATGCCAATATGATCCTGGAAATTGCAGATGATGCTACGTTTAATATCATTATCGATGAACGTACGGGGGATAATCTTCAAATATCAGGAAATGCCGCTCTGAACGTAAATCTGGAAGCCAATGGCAGCGTCAATCTCACGGGCAGGTATGAGGTAAATTCCGGCCATTACGAGACCAGTTTGTACAAGGTGGTCAAACGGAGATTCGAAATCCTTAAGGGAAGTACTATCACCTTTTTAGGGGATCCGATGGATGCCAAATTTGATGTTACCGCTGCTTATTCGGTCAAGACCTCGGCGGCACCCTTGATGACCACAGTTACTTCAGGCCAGGATGCTAGTGTCACCGGCAAATTCAAACAGGTAGTACCGTTTTTAGTATACCTAAATGTGGACGGGGAATTATTGGCGCCCAAACTTTCCTTTAAACTGGACATGCCGAAAGATGCACAGGGATCTTTCGGAGGTGTTGTTTACGGAAGGGTGCTTCAGTTAAACGAGCAGGAATCCGAATTGAACAAGCAGGTATTCTCGCTTTTGGCCCTCAATCGTTTTTTTCCTGATTCGGGTAGTGATGGCAGTATTGGCGGCACTACAACATTGGCCCGGGATAATGTGAACAATTTACTTTCGGGGGAATTGAACGCGTTTTCCGATAGGATTTTTGGAAAGAGTGGATTTGAGCTGGATTTTGATTTGAATAGTTACACCGATTTTCAGGGGGATAGTCCACAGAACAGAAGCCTACTGAATATCAATGCCAAGAAAACATTTCTGGAAGACAGACTTATCATAAGCGCCGGCAGTGTTGTCGATGTAAGAGGCAATTCACAGGTAGATCAGGGGGAAAGCCCTGTCATTGGCAACCTAAGCCTGGAATATCTGCTTTCCGAAGATGGAAAATATCGCTTAAAGGGGTTCCGAAAAAACGAGTTTCAAAATATCCTTGACGGACAAATTACACTAACCGGGATAGCCTTTATTTTTGACAGGGAGTTCAACCGGTTTAGTGAATTGTTCAATCCAATAAAAAATGAAGAGGAAGAGAACACTGATGATAAAGACCGGACCAAGAATTCCAAAAAGAAAAAACAGCGATAAAACTGATAATCGAACTTGAAAAAAACCTTCAAATATCTTCGTATTCCGCTGCTATGCTTGCTCGTGGCACTCAATTCCTGCAGCGTAGGCAAATTTATTCCAGCGGGGGAAAAAGTGTATTCCGGTACGGAAATAGTCCTGCAGGCAGCGGATGACACTACGGATTTAAAGGAGGTAAAAGAAATGCTAAATACCTTGCTGCCGAAAAAACCAAATTCCCGATTCTTAGGAATGCGTTTGGGCCTTTACTACCACTACAAGGCGCAAAAGAAAAAGCCTGGTTTCCTCACAAAATGGTTCAATAACAATTTCGGAGAAGCGCCAGTATACCTGTCAGATATAAATTCGCAGCGTATAGAGGAACTGATGGGGAACAGACTGCATAATATGGGTTTCTTCTACAGTAAGGTTGTATCGGAAATAGATAGTACTCAAAAGTTTGCCGGTTTGACATATACGGCAACCATTCCAACCCCCTATCGCCTGGAAAAATTGGAGCTGCAAAAAGACTCCCTGCCCATTTATCGTGCAATTGAGGAGGTGATGGCGAAGACCCTGATAAAGCCAGGAAAGCGGTTTGACCTGGAATTGATGAAGCTTGAACGCGAACGGATCGATAAGGAATTAAAACAAAGGGGCTATTACAATTTTAATGAGGAATTTTTGATTTTTGAGGCAGATACCAATGCATACGACACCAGAAAATTCGACCTTTTTCTCCGTCTGAAGAAAAGTACGCCTCCCAGGTCTATCATTCCCTACACCATTGATGCTATTACCGTATACCCTAACTATACCATTGGGGATACCATCGCCCAAAGCGAAACCATCAAAATCAACGGGATCGATTTCGTGCAAAAAGAGGAATTCTTTAAACCCAAACAGTTGGAACCCTATATTCTTTTAGAGAAAGGCCAAAAGTACAATGCCAAAACCGCGCGACTTACCAGTAATCGCCTTTCCTCCGTGGGCAGCTATAAGTTTGTAAATACCCAATTCGATGTAAGGGATACAACAGCAATTAATGATGGTGAGGGTTCCTTACAAGCAAATATCTATCTTTCGCCCCTGACCAAAAGATCGCTTCTTGCGGAATTACAAGGGGTAACCAAATCCAACGGATTTGTAGGGCCCGTAATTTCACTGACCTATAACAATAGGAATATTTTTGGAGCAGGGGAAACTTTTAGCATCAGTGGCAATTTTTTTTACGAAGCACAAATTTCAGGAGGAAATAATTCTGGTCTCAGTAATGTTGGGGGCGGTTTGAAAACAGATTTTATTATCCCCAGATTGGTGCCTTTTTCCCCGAGCAGGTTTAAATATGCAGTTCCCAAAACAAAATTTAGTTTGGGAGCAGACATTCAAAAAAGAAGCAGGTTGTATAGCCTCGTGTCATTCAACAGTTCTTTCGGCTATACATGGAATGCCAATAAATTTGTGTACCACGAGATCAACCCCTTAAGTGCAAATTATGTAAATCTGACGAACACTACCGACGAGTTTGAGGATATTTTGGATAAGAATCCTTTTTTGAGAAGTAGCTTTGAACAGCAGTTCATCTCAGGTCTCAACTACACCTTTACCTATAATGAACTGGTAGATGCCGGTAAATCAACACCCATTTTCATAACCACCAACCTGGATATTGCGGGGAACGGCCTAAATCTTTTTAGCAAAGGAAAAGAGACCATATTCGGATTGGAGTATGCGCAATATGCCAAGGCGGATCTCGATTTTCGCTATTACTGGAGATGGCGAAGAGAACAAACCATGGTAGCCCGTATTTTTGCAGGTTGGGGCATTCCATACGGCAACTCAACCACCTTGCCCTTCGTAAAACAATTTTTCTCTGGGGGGCCCTCCAGCGTACGTGCCTTCAATATACGCTCCTTAGGTCCGGGTACCTTTACCTCTGAAGGCGATGCATCATTTTTTGACCAATCAGGTAATTTGAGGCTGGAAGGCAATTTGGAATATCGGTTCCCTTTATGGTCCTATCTAAAAGGCGCCTTTTTTGCAGATGCCGGAAATGTTTGGCTTACGACCGACCCTGAAATCGCTGAGGAAGAATCGGAAGCGGGCATTGCTTTTAGCGAAGCATTACAAACACAAGGAAAGTTTGGAAAGGATTGGTTAAGTGAACTGGGTGTTGGCGTTGGTTTTGGGGTGCGTGTTGATATCCAGAGTTTTGTTATCCGTCTGGATCTGGCTTCACCCATTCGGGTACCCTATCTGCCACAAACAGAACGCTGGAGAATTCCTTTTTTTGAGAGCGGTAATGACACCCTGATTTTAAACTTTGCGATCGGATATCCCTTTTAACCTCCCTTACAGGGCCATTCAAAGGGCTCCATGGCTTGGGCTACTCCTTCTGAAAGTACCCTGGCAAACAGTGTAATCCGTTAAAAAAACATAGGGGTTCTATCTACCCGTTTCGACTATTTCCGGGAAGCGTTCATTTTTTGAGGGCAAATGATTCTTATGCACTTTGACAGGACTCCCATCCTATGACATCTACCCGTCTAAAGTAATCGGGCCCGATGTTGGTTAGTTGCACCTAATCGCCCTATGAGAGGGTACTCTTGCACGGAAAATTAAGGTTTGTCACAGCCTTAGATATCCCTTTGGGAGGAGGACATACAGGAAATAATGGTCCTTGCTTATAATCCGTAAATTAAGCAATATCCTTAATAGAATTAGTCATAACGTATTAATTGTTAAGTTTTTATTCAATTTAAGTACTATTTTTCGTACTCTGTTTATATTTTTTTAGTTTTCATTCAACGTTTTGAGTATTTTTCTTGTATTTACAAATTTTTTTTGATTATTTTTGTTTATCCTAAAATGCATTTTGTTAAACTGTTTGAAAGTTTTTCTTAAACAGACTGGACTAGTGTTTACAAACTAAGGAGGGCTGATTACGAATGCTTAAATCACGACTAAATACTAGAACGCTTACTTCGGATCTTTTGATCAGACCGCGTCTTTTCAAAAAATTGGAAAGTAAAAGTGCTGTCCCATTGATATTGCTCTCAGCGCCTGCAGGTTATGGAAAAAGTGTACTTGTGAGTCAATGGATTAAAGAAAAAGAAGGTGCCAATGCATGGCTAAGCTTAAATGACAGCATGAATGATACTGCTGTTTTCTTAATCTATTTAGGCGAGGCGTTAAATACTTGCAGTTCCCGTAAAAGAGAAGTATTCATAAATCTACATAAGCAGTACACCTTTCTTTCGTGGGAGGCTATTATTGAAATAATCGTCAATGCAGCCACCGAACTGGAGGAAAAGACCAGACTGATCATCGACGATTACTATTTGATCTCAAATCCGGAGATTCATCAGTTGGTTGAAGTCCTGATACGCGAAGAGATAAGGAATTTGCAGATAATCATCATAAGCCGTTGGGATCCCCCCTTTCAATTACGAGAACTGCGGTTATATCAAAAGATGCAGGAAATCAGAATGGCGGATCTCAAATTTGAGAAAGAGGAAGCAATTGAGCTTCTGGCATTGGATGACAGCATCAGCCTTACAAATGACGAGATCAATACAGTTGTGAAACGCACAGAGGGTTGGATTTTGGCCATAAGAATGATCCTATTGGCCAGGTCATTTCCGGTGGAGGATAATAAAATAAAGGGCATCGAAAACATTTCAAACAATCTGGACCAGTTACTTTCTTATATAAGCCTAAATCTAGAACCAAAATTTTTTAGGCAGATGCAACTTTGTGCACTTTGCGATCAATTCAATGTGGAACTTATTGACTCCATTTGTGACTTTGCTTATGAAGGTTCCTGTAAAGGAGAAGTGTTGCTTGCCAAACTAAAAGAGCTTAATTTATTTATTCTCGCTACCGACTCGGACGGGGGTTGGTATAGATTTCATCATTTAGTTGGAGAAACTCTAATACGGAATCTAAAAAAAACTGATCCCGATATCATTATATCCATTTATACCCACATCAGTGAGTGGTTTTCTGATAAAAATTTTGTTGATGAAGCCATCAACTACGCGATTAAGGCTGAAAATTACGAATTGGCCTGTAGTCAGATCATAAAGCATAGGGCAAGCATTTTAGACAAAGACCAATGGTGGGTTTTGAAACGCTGGCTAGATAAGATTCCTCGGCAAATTCGCAACGCCAATATCGATATTTTGCTAACGGAACTACTGGTTTGCGAGGAAACCTGGAATATCGAGGATTTTTCTTCTATCCTGAACAGGATAGAATCAATCGGCCTTGAAAATTCAAATGCTGAAAATATTTCCCGGTATCTGTTTCATCTAGGTTACTTTCTAACATTTGTAGAACCAAATCCCAAAAAAGCGGTAGAAGCTCTCGAACAATCTATAGCGTTGTTTCATGATGAAAGTGCCTTGTTTGGCGTACGAAGGGAATCGGTAGTAGCCTGCAGCAGACAGATGCTTGGCTTAACGGCTTTGGCATTGAAGTCTCTTGAAGATATTCATGAAAAATTTGAGCGTTCCTCAAAATCGTATGTCCGCTCCTTTGATGGTAAAGTCCTTGTTCACTTACTTTCCGGAAATTTTGAATCAGCAAATAATGACTTAAAAAAAATACTGTTTCTTGTTCAAGATTCTGATTTCCTATATTTAAAAGGGTGGAGTTCCTATTATCAAGGTAATATTGCCTTTCAATTCTTCCAGAAGGACAGGGCTATGAACGCCTTTAAAAAGGCTTTAGAATATGAGGGTATTTTTAATTACAGGGCTTATTTTGATGCACTGGCAGGGTTAACCCTGATCAGTTCACTAAAAAAAGATGAAAAGACAACTGCTTCATTCCTTGAACAAATGGGCCAACTGGCCATAAAACTGAAAGATAGGAAGTTCAAAAATTACTACCGCTCCGTACAAGCAAGAATCAACTGGCATACCGGGCAGGGCGACAAAGAATTAAGCTGGGCTACAGCCGACTGGGTGAAGCAGCATCCGTCTTCGTATTTATTTTTGATCGATGTGCCTGAACTGACCAAGCTACGCATCGTGGTAAGCCATGGTACACATGCTCAGATTGAGGAAGCGATCACTGTACTGGAAGAAGTGGAAGCCATCCTGAAAAGTGTTCATAACGGCTATCAGCTGATAGATATTGCCCTGCTCAAAGCGATGGGATTTTTTCGTCTTCAAAGAAAAAAGCGTGCCGTCAAATGGTTAGAGGAAGCACTGATACAAGCAGATAAAAATGAAATGATCAGGCCTGTTTTAGAAGCCACTTTGGTGATGCCATCGTTATTTAACCTCATAGAGGACCCCTCTCCCTATCGTATTTTAACCCATACAGGCCTCGATCTCGCAACCCGAAAAACACCGGGAAGCCCTGCAAGTGCTTCTAACGGATTAACGCTTCGTGAACAGGAGCTCGTACGGCTTATCGCTAAAGGGCTCAGAAACAAAGAAATTGCGGATCTGCTCAACATCTCCACGGGAACCGTTAAAAGTCATCTGACCAATATTTATAGCAAACTCCAGGTTCCTAATCGCATCTCCATGCTCAGGAAAATCGAGGATTAGCGAAAATCTCCTCCCTTAAAATACGACCTTTTTGTGACTAAAGTCATAGAAACGGGCGTCAAGATTAATAATACCTTTAACGAATTATTAACAAAATTTTTATCTTTATGTTAACTTCGAGCGCTTTAGCGGGGGCCATCTATCAAATTAGAGTAACGGGGGAGCTCAATACTACCCTTTTAAATGCGGTAGATGATATGCAGTTAAGGCAGGAAAACGGGCAAAATTCCATAGCGCTTGTAGGCTGGCTGCCAGACCAAAGTGCTTTGCTCGGCTTACTGTATAGATTGAATGAAATTCGTTACGAGATTCTTTCTGTAGAAATTTTTGCCCCTAATGAATCAACCTTAATGACTTAAAATGCCATAATAATCGGTTTCAAAACATTAATAAGAGCGCTTGGAGTAAAATTTATTAATACTAAAATGAAAACAAATTTTTTTATCAATTATTTGCAACCTTAGACCAGCTTTAAAAAAAAATAATTAGTTACCCATTATTATTGATCATGATAAAACACTTAAACATGAAAAAAATATTAAAAATTCAGAAGTATTTATTGCTTTTTATGATGCTATTTTCAGCATTGATAAATGCACAGGAAGCACAAGAACCACAAGCTCAACCAAGTGCAGATGAGCTGGCAAAAGAATTAGCCAACCCCAATAATACAAGGGGTACCTTGAACTTTAACTTTGATTATGTGCATTATCAGGGAGAATTACCCGGAGCTAAAAGTCAAAATAGCTTTGCGATGGGTTTTCAACCCGTCCTTCCAGT
>NZ_JAABOP010000006.1 GCF_010671595.1 Muriicola jejuensis
TCAATTTCGGCTCCAGGATTTAAAATGTTAACTCGAAAGACTTTTTGAGTTTGCGCTGAGATAATAAAGCTCGATAAAAGTAAGATGGGAATTATAAATTTCTTCATATTCTTAAATGTGGTACAACGGTTCCGGCTATGGTTTGGCGCCTGAGGGCGCCAGCCTTTCCGTCTTGTTTTTGTTAATCCCTAAAATAGCAAATAATCCCAGACCCTGAAAGGCGATGAACCATAGCCGTTGTTATATGACGTTTTAGTTTTTCTCTTTCCTAAAGAATACAAAAAGATTCAAAGCCAGCCCTACAGCGCATACCAAACCAGCTACAGTACTAGCCCTATTTGACTCAGGGGCGTATTGTAAAAGAACAATACAAATGGCAAGAAGGATTAAGCTTAAGATGTAGATTAAGGTATTATTTTTCATATTGTAAATCTTAATATGTCTAAAGTCTTAAATGGCATATAACGGTTCCGGCTATGGTTTGGGGCCTGGAGGCGCCAGCCTTTCCGTATTGTTTTGTTAATCCCTAAAATAGCAAATAATCCCAGACCCTGGAGGGCGATGAACCATAGCCGTTGTTAGCTACTGTTTTTAGTTTGTCCAGTTTTCGATTGATCCGTCATCATTTAGCCATATCTCTAAAAGGATAGTTTCTTGAAGAGGTTCACCCTTTCTTTTTATTATATCGAACTGTAATTTTGATAATGACTTTGTCAACAAACTGATACAATAATTATATTCTCTCTTAGTAAAAAATTCTTTTATCTGTTGATCGGTCCATGCCATACGTATTTCACCAACTTTGCCATCCTCCAGAATTGTAATTAAATACTCGTCGGAACAATCAAATTTGTTATTTTTTTTCAATCGAGAATTTCTCAATTGCTCAAAAAGAATAGTACTAATTGTATCCTTCTTTAACCGATTTATGCCATTTTCCAGGTCGATGTAATTTTCTTCATCATTTAATTCGATTATTTTTCCTTGATCAATATCAATTACCATTTCGTAATGATAAATTTTTTCGAAAACTCCATCCCAACGAAGAATTAAATTATCATCTCTTACAGTTGGAAAACTGATTTTGCCCGTAAACCAATCCAAAAAAACTCTTTCATTTTTTACTTTTTCACCAAATATTTCTGAAAGATAACTTTTGGGTTTATCCTTAACTGTACCTGCTAAAGAGTGACATTCAATGATATTATTTACGAATAAGCTATCATTTTCAATTTCGTAAATAGCTTGATAGCCCCTCCAACAATTTAGAGAGCCTCCCAATCTTCCATCAATAGAGTTTCTAAAATTCATATTGAACAGCTTCCCATTATCACCTTTTATCTTTTGTAAGTATTGTTCAACAAGGAGATTATATGTGGGAATTGTATCGTTTTGGTAAATGAGATAATCTGGAACTTGAGGGCTGTTCGCCAATGAATATTGTGAGGGAAGGTAAAAGAAGACTAAAATGTAAAAACACTTTAAGTTCATTTAAAAATTGTAGCTAACGGTCTCGGCTATGGTTTGGCGCCTGGACGCCCGAGCCCTCCGTATTGTTTTTGTTAGTCCCTAAAATAGCAAATAAACCCAGACCTCTGAGGGCGATGAACCATAGGCGTTGTTAGGTGTAGTTCTTTTTTTCTTCTCTTTCAAATGTCATAAATGACACACAAATGGCACTAATAAGAGACACTGTAAAGATGGTAACAATAATCCCGACCATCAATTTATAGCCCGAACTTGGCTCAAAATAAAACTGAGAGATTCCTCCAAAAAATACACCAAGTCCTACAGAACCTGCCCCAATCCACCTATTTTTAAAAGTGTGTTCATATTTGGTCTTACAATTCTTGCATACTAGCGGTTTATATCCAATTAGAAAAGACTTATAGATCTGACCAAATGAAAACTTCTGTTTACAGTTCTCACAACTTTGCATAGTTTTTTGAATTACACCTAACGGTTCCGGCTATGGTTTGGCGCCTGGAGGCGCCAGCCTTTCCGTCTTGTTTTGTTTATCCCTAAAATAGCAAATAATCCCGGACCTAAGGGGGCGATGAACCATAGCCGTTGTTGGGCTATCGTTACGAACTGCTTTTTGATTTAAGCAACTTGTCTTTCTTTTCTTGGCTATACCCCAAAAACATGAAAATAGCACCCAAAAGAAGACAAACACCCCAAGCCCAGCTGATGTAATTCTCATTAATGAGCCACTTCGCTATAAATAGGGGTAAATTGATAACTAACAGAATAGCGCCAACCAAATAGTATCGGTTTATTAAGTGTTTTTTCCAACTCATGAAGTAGCAAAGTCAATTCAATTAATGTAGCCCAACGGTCTCGGCTATGGTTTGGCGCCTGGAAGCGCCAGCCTTTCCGTCTTGTTTTTGTTAATCCCTAAAATAGCAAATAATCCCAGACCTCTGAGGGCGATGAACCATAGCCGTTGTTATGCAAAGTGTTTTAAAATCCTTTCTCGATTTAGAAACCTAATTAATAAAACAAATGGAATTGCCGCCAGGAATGCGAAGAAGGAGAATGCAATTTTAAAAATTAATGCAATAGAAGGTTCAGATGGCATTATATACGCAATGACTAGGAATATTATAAGTATTGCCGTTCCTGCAAGGCCAGCCACTGCGGTTAAAAGTCTATTTGCCCATAATTTAAATTTCAAAAGAAACACACCTCCAATAAATAAAGCAACTCCAATGAAAATAAAGGCATAACCCAACACATTAAAGTAGTTGAATGGATCGAATCCAGAGGTTGAATTTGGTTCGTCAAAATCTGATCCAAAAATGACAAACAGTGAGTTACTGAAAATCATCATCACAGAAATCGCGATGATAATTCCCCCAACAGTTCTAATGGCGTTCGGTTTCGTTTCTAACATTTTGCATAACTGTTCCGGCTATGGTTTGGCGCCTGGGGGCGCCAGCCTTCCGTTTTGTTTTTGTTAATCCCTAAAATAGCAAATAAACCCAGACCCTGGAGGGCGATGAACCATAGCCGTTGTTGGGCTATCGTTACGAACTGCTTTTTGATTTAAGCAACTTGTCTTTCTTTTCTTGGCTATACCCCAAAAACATGAAAATAGCACCCAAAAGAAGACAAACGCCCCAAGCCCAGCTGATGTAATTCTCATTAATGAGCCACTTCGCTATAAATAGGGGTAAATTGATAACTAACAGAATAGCGCCAACCAAATAGTATCGGTTTATTAAGTGTTTTTTCCAACTCATGAAGTAGCAAAGTCAATTCAATTAATGTAGCCCAACGGTTTTGTGTATGGTTAGTTGCGTGGTTAAGCAATTAATTTAGCAAATAAATCACAGATAGAATATTCCGCAGGAATGTTCGTAAGTCGGCAGTGACCTAGCAATTAATTATACACGGTGTTGTGCTTTCGTTATTTTTTTAATCAATTTTAATAAAGACTTTTATTTAGCTTCTACAATTTTATCTATTTCGGAAATTATATTCAATCCAATTAACTTAGCTTCTTTATAGGGTACTAAAATGCCCTTTTCCTGATTTACGGCTTGACTTACAATATTTCTAAATGCCACAGAATGATGCATCTTTTTAAATACATTTTCAATTTCTTCCTGAGTCGTTTTTGTGCTTTTTAATTGTTCAGTGTCCATCCAAATATATGCCATTACTAATGTTCTATCTATGTCATATGCCTGTTTTGCCTCTAAATTTTCTAAAAATTCATTATAACTTTTTTCTGCTTCTTTTATTTGGTACGTTTTAGCATAATAGTCGATAATTAAATTGTTTAGATCAGTACCATTTAGTTTTCCTAGATATGGTGAGTTTTTTAAAGCATCATATGCACTGGTGTTGGGTTGAAGATAAAAGTCTACATAAGAAGATAACGCCCATCGTGTATCATCAAAATTAAATGTCTTATTTAAAAAATTAAGCTGTTCTTTTTTACTGCGATTTATTATAAGTTCTCTTCTTTTAATGAGAGAATCTAATACTTGAATATCTTCTTTTATGTTTTCTTTTAGACTTGATAAATATTGATTTAATTCTTTTTTTTCTTTTTTTTCCTCGTTCCAATTATTAATAGATAATGCAATTAAAAAACCTATGACCACAAGAACAATTTCTCCAATAGCATATTTCAAATACTTTCCAGTTTTGTTTTCAATAAGTAAGTTTTGGCGAATTTTTCTAAAGAATTTTATCATTGGTTAGCGGTTGGTTATAATGAAGCACAACTGGTTATATGTGATCTAAAATAGCATTTTATCCGTTTAGATTCCCGGAAAGGGATTGGTTCAATAGATTTTTATCTGAAGAGCGGAGCTCAAGGAGGGTGGTGTCCAAAGGGCTGCGGACGGCCAGCAGGTCCTTTTTGGCCACGTGGGTATACACCATGGTGGTCTCTGGCTTTGAGTGGCCTAAAAGCTCCTGAACGATTCGCAGGTTCACCCCATTCTCAATCAGATGGGTGGCGTAGGAGTGGCGTAGGGTGTGGGGGGTGACCCGCTTTCGGATCCCGGCCCGGCGGCAGGAGCGTTTTAGGAACGCACGGATACTTGTGCTGCTGTAAGGTCCATGGTCCGTACCGTTGAAAAGGTAATTCCTGGGCCGGTAACTGCTGATATAATTGATCAGCAGTGGCACCGTGCTTTCTGCCAGAACCACGTATCGGTCTTTGCGGCCCTTGGAATTAAGGATGACCACCTGCCGGCGGTCGATATCGATGTTTGCGATCCGAAGTTCCAGCACCTCGCTGATCCGGAGGCCACAGGAATAGAGGAGGGCAAGGACCATTCGGTGTTTGAGGTTATAAGTGGCTCTCAGCAGGTCAATGACCTCTTCCTTGCTCAGCACATTGGGCAGGATCCGGCTGCGCTTGGGCCTCTTGAGAACCTCGGGTTCTATCCCGCTTTCCAGGAATCGGTCGCCAAAGTGTTTAAGCGCACTAACCAGCTGTCGGTGGGTACTGATGCCGTATTTCCTGCGCTTTACCACCACTTCAATAAAGCGCTGTACCGCCGGGTTGTCCAGTTCAGAAAGGGGGCGTTCCTTCCAGAAAAGCAGGAGGAAGACAATAAAGCTACGGTAGGTTGTGACAGTAGACGGGCTCATGCGCAGGCCTTCCAAATAGTGGGTGTACTTCTTTAGGATATCGGCCTGTGACGCAGACAGGAGCGATTCAAATGAATTGTGATCGGAGTCTTTCAAGGGACAGGGTTAAAATCCCTAAAGTACTTGGTAACACCGAAATAATAGTGCAGGTCTAATTGGGTGAACCCTTTTGAGGTTATGAAATAGAATGGAGGATGTTTCGCTCCAAAATTTTAGGTTCATCAGAGCCAATCCTGTAGGTTTTACCATTTTTAAATGTCAGTTCCACAGTATTGGCGCAGGTAACAGCGTACAACCACGTCCTGGGCTGAGACCAGATCCGACTTCCCCACCCCCTGTGCCAGGAGTTCTGTACTGTTTTAACGGCTGCTATCTCCCTCAGCAAAAACTTCTTCCGGCTCAGGCCCAAGCCAAATGTAATGCACGCATAATTCCCATCGATCATCACAGTAAAGGACACAAAGGATGAAAGGAAGAGGAGGATGAGTATCATGGCTACAGTCACGGCCAGGTTGTTGCCTGAATCATAGGAGGGAGGTTCTGCGGCTGCTGTGATGTACATCCATACGAAGAGGAGCAGAACAGCCAGGGTTAAGAGAACCACGGGGTAGCAGTATTGGGTATGCTTGTATTCCATCAGTAAGAACTTTGGGAAACGATCGTGATGAAGGTCGAAACCATCCCTAAATTAGTGAATATGCGATTCTCTTTATCAGAAACTTGACTGCCGAAAGACGTTAACGGACTTAACAAGCCCATATCAGAGTATTTGGAATTTCCTTTTCCCTTCCAGGATTAGCTTACCCCGAAGTGAGCTTCGCTCTACTTCGGGGTCGCTGTTCCTTTGGTCCCCCAACTGAAAATGCCAAAACCCTCGCCGCCCCACGGGCGGCTGGTTTTTGTTTCCGTTTCGCTTACATAAGCAAGCTCAAGACGCGATCCGGAAACAAAAAACCCGCTCCATTCGGAGCGGGTTTTGGCGCTTTAAGTGGTACCTCCAGGAATCGAACCAGGGACACACGGATTTTCAGTCCGTTGCTCTACCAACTGAGCTAAGGTACCAAGATGTCAAAATTTCTACTGAGCTTAACGCTCTAAGGACCTTAGGACACACACCCCGCTAACTATCGGGGTTCAGTCCGTTGCTCTACCTCCCTCCCGATAGCTATCGGGATATCGGGAGAGCTAAGGTACCATGCCGTTAAGGCGGGGGCAAATATAATTTCAAATTTAGGAACTACCAATAAAAAAGGAAAAAAAGCCCCTTCTTTTTTTCCAATTTGCAATCTTTGCAATATGAACCTCGTGATCGATGCTGGGAACACCTCCACCAAACTGGCGGTATTCAGGAAACAGGACCTTTTGTTCCATTCCACTACCGATGCAGACGGCTTCCACAAGACCGTAAAGGATATCTTTTCCAAGTTCCCGGATATCGCCCACGCCCTGGTAGCCTCAGTGGGTTCCCTGAGCAAAAGGGAACTGGATGTGCTCTCCATCTTCTGCAAGGTGGAGCTGCTCACTTCCGTTTCTTCCGTTCCCTTTAAAAATTCCTATGCCAGTCCGGCCACCCTCGGGGTAGACCGCATCGCCCTGGCCACGGCAGCCTTTTACACCTACCCCAATTCCAATGTACTGGTGATCGATGCAGGGACCTGTATTACCTACGATATGGTAAACGATTACGGGGAGTATCTGGGAGGGGCCATCTCTCCCGGACTCAGGATGCGTTACCGGGCACTGCACGAGCAGACCGCCAGGCTTCCTATGCTAGACCCCAGCCCCTTTGTAGAGCTCATCGGCAATACCACGGAAAAGAGTATACACAGCGGCGTAATCTATGGGATCTCCAATGAGATAGACGGAGTGATCTCCGAATACAGGAGCCGTTTCGAACATTTAACAGTTATTTTAACAGGGGGCGACGGGCAATTTTTGTCGAATCGGTTAAAAAATACCATATTTGCCAACTCTAATTTTCTTCTTGAGGGCTTGAATTATTTGCTCGACTACAACAAACACTAAATGATCAGAAAGATAGGTTTCGCCATTTTATGCCTGACAGCCATGGGGGTGTACGGCCAAAATGGAACCGTATCTCCTTACTCCTACTTCGGGGTGGGCGACCTACGGTCGGGCAGCACCATCGAGAACCGGATGATGGGCGGACTCAGCCTTTACACGGACAGCATTCACCTTACCCTCAAAAATCCAGCCGGTTATGGTAAACTGAAGCTCACCACCTATACGGCCGGGCTCAGCCATACGGAGATCTCCCTGAACAGTTTTACGGAACGGGAGAAATCCTCGGTGACCAACCTGGAATACCTCGCCATAGGGTTCCCCATAAGCCCTAAGGTCGCTGCGGGCTTTGGGCTGCGGCCGTTTTCCTCTGTAGGCTACGATGTGCTCCAGGAAAGGACTAATGCCAACGGGAACGAGGAAACCAACCTCTATTCCGGAGAAGGGGGGATCAACCAGGTGTTCTTCTCCCTTGGCTTTGAAGTGGCCCGCAATCTGAACCTGGGAGCTTCCGTGAACTTCAATTTCGGTACGCTCAGGAACACCAAGACCCAGAGAGTAGAAGGATTACAATACGGCACCAGGGAAACCCAGATCTCCGATGTGGGGGGCTATGACTTTGTCTACGGCCTTACCTATACCCCAAAGATCAAGGACAAATACACCCTTTTTACCTCCGCCGTGATCAACACCCAGGTGAACCTGGTCTCGGAGAACAACCAGACCATCAATTCGTTTTCCCTGACCACCGGCAGGACCATAGAAGAACTCGAGGTAAACCTCGCCCAACAGGGATTGAAGAATACCGAACTCAAGATCCCCACCATCGCCACCTTCGGGTTGGGTTTCGG
The DNA here is from genome assembly GCF_010671595.1 of Muriicola jejuensis. Lineage (GTDB taxonomy): Bacteria > Bacteroidota > Bacteroidia > Flavobacteriales > Flavobacteriaceae > Muriicola > Muriicola jejuensis. Next base: position 7,989 of record NZ_JAABOP010000006.1, read on the forward strand.
GGAGGATAAAAAATGGTTCCTCGGAGCAGAATACAGCTTCCAGCAACTTAGCAGTTTCGAGAACCGCTTCCTCAGGATACAGAACCAGGAGTACACCGATGCCAGGAGCTACGCCATGGGAGCCTTCTACATCCCGGACTTTGCTTCATTTGACAGCTACTTTAAAAGGGTGACCTACCGGGCCGGGGTGAGATATGATTATACCGGGATCGTGGTTAACGAAAAGGAGATCCAGAACTTTGGCATAACTTTTGGATTAGGCTTACCGCTGGGGGGAAGTTTCTCCAACCTCAACCTCGGATTTGAATGGGGGAAAAGGGGAACCACTGCGGCAGACCTGATAGAGGAAAAGTATTTCGGGGTGAACGTAGGTGTCTCATTCAATGACAGATGGTTCCAAAAAAGGAAAATAAATTAATAAAAAATTAGTACATTAACCGCTTTAAAACGCAACATGATGAAAAAGGAACTTTACTTAATGATGTTCGCCTTTTTGGGCTTAACAGGCATAAGTTTAGGACAGGGGCAAAATGCCGAATGCATGACCAACCTATCCATTTACGCAGAGCACGCAAAAGTTAAGAATTACGACGCTGCCTATGGGCCCTGGAAACTGGTCTATACCGCGTGTCCGGATATCAACAAGGCTAATTTCTCCTATGGGGAAAGAATCCTGCAACACAAGATAGAGAATAGCACCGGGGCTGAAAAAGACGGTTTTATCAAAGAATTGATGAACGTCTATACCGACAGCAAAAAATACTTTCCTGAAAGCTTTCCTACCGCTATGGTGGCCATCGATATTATTCTTTTGAAGTACGATAATAAAATGGCCTCCGATGAGGAGATCTTCAATTCGCTCGACAAAGCCTTTAAGGAAGACCGTGCCAATTTCAAGAACCCTAAAGCTCTATACCTTTATTTTTCGAGTCTGGTGGACCTCTACAACGCAGGTAAAAAAGACCTACAGGACGTTTTCAATACCTATGATGACGTTACCGAAAAGATAGAAGAGGAGAACGCCCAACTCACTGATGAGATCACGGCTCTGCTTCCCAAAGAAGATGCAGGAACCCTCACTTCCAAAGAAAAAAGAAGTCTTAGAGTGGCGACCACCAATTCCGAATCCTACGGTAAGATCGCTTCCAGTGTGGATTCCAAACTGGGTGCCCTTGCAGATTGCGAGAACCTTATTCCCCTCTATCAGAGGAACTTCGAGGAAAGGAAAGGAGACGTCACCTGGGTGAAACGAGCCGTGGGCAGGATGTTCAGCAAGGAATGTACCGATGATCCCATGTTCCGCAAACTCTTCGAGGCCCAGTTGAAACTGGATCCATCTGCAGATGCTTATGTCTATGGTGGAACCCTCAAGAAGAAATCAGGGGATAACAGCGGGGCTATAGCCGACTTTAACAAGGCGCTTGAACTGGAGACCAATCCCAGGAAGAAGTCCAACATCGCCTACAAGATCGCGACCAGCTACAGGAATACCAGTAAATCGACCTCAAGGAGCTATGCTCAGAAAGCGATAGATGCCAACCCGTCTAACGGTAACGCCTACCTGCTGATCGCCAGCCTCTATGCCTCCAGTGCGAATGAATGCGGGGATACCCCTTTTGAGAAACGCGCTATTTACTGGAAGGCTGCCGAGATGGCTCGCAAGGCTGGAAGGGTAGACCCGGCCCTGAGTGACCGCGCTTCCCAGGCTGCAGCCAGTTATGATGCCAAAGCTCCTTCCAAGACCGATATCTTTAATTCCGGTATGGCCGGTAAGACCCTGGCCTTCAAATGCTGGGTAGGCGGCAGCGTGACAGTCCCCAGCCTGTAAGGATGATACAGGGGAGTTCCAAAATAGCAAAGACAATTGCCATGGTTTTTACTGTGGCAATCTTTTTTTACGGCTGTCAGGACACCTATAAGCGGGTAGGGGATGAAAGGCAGATCCTGATCTACCCCCAGGGGGTGGCCCAGAATTTTGAGCTCACCTATACGGAGACCACGGGCGAACTGGAAAGCGAAGACAAGGGATCCTCCCGTGTGATCGCCGTTCTGAGAAGTCCCCTGAGTGAGGATTACGAAAACATGGTCTTCAAGTATAGGACCTTCCCTCAGGGGCTGGTACTGGAATATTACGATCAGGACAACAATAAAAGCACAATAAAGGCGGATTACGGGATCATCTATTCCCAGACCAATATCATAGACCTGCGCGGCAACGTGGTGATAGAGACCCACGAGGGGAAGAAACTGGAGACCCCCCAGCTGTACTGGGACCGCGAAGATGAATGGATCTTTACTCAGGAAAAGTTCACATATACCAATCCTGAGGACGGCACCATCATGGATGGGGAAGGAATGGATTTTAACCGGGATTTCACTTATTTTAAGGCCCACAGGACGTATGGGTACATATCGATTAAAGAAGACGAAACATGATCAAGATCTTGAGATTCACAGAATACCTCTACCTGGCCGTGGCGCTGATATCTATCTATAAGATAGGGCAATTGTGGGAAACAGACCGTCAGGGCACCTATATCTTCATCTTCTTTGCTGTGGTTTCCCTGGGGATGTTCATCTTCAGGAGGAATTACCGAAAGAGGTTCGAGAAGAGAAAGCGAGATAACAACAAATAGCTTTGGAGAACGCCATACCCATTATCATCATCTGCCTGATCCTCTCCGCCTTCTTTTCGGGCATGGAGATCGCTTTCGTTTCTGCCAATAAGATCCACATAGAGATCGAGAAGAAACAAAGGGGTTTCCTGGCGGAAGTTCTCTCGCGCCTCACCCGCAAGCCTTCAAAATTCATTGCCACCATGCTTATTGGAAACAATATCGCCCTGGTGGTCTATGGTTTTTATATGGGAGACCTTTTAATGGGATGGTTCCAGCAGATGCTCCCGTCCTCCTACCGATTTGTACAACTGGCCCTTACGGATTTCAGCCTGCTGTCTCAGACCATCATTTCTACCCTGATCATCCTGATCACGGCGGAATTCCTGCCCAAGGTCTTTTTCCAGATCTACGCGAACACCCTGCTCAAGGTCCTGGCCATCCCCGCCTATCTCTTTTATGCAGTTTTTTCGCCTGTATCGGAATTCATCATCAAGGTATCCGACATTATCCTGAGAGCCTTTTTCAAGACCCGGGGTGATGAAGTGCAGCTGGCCTTCAGCAAGGTAGAACTGGGGGATTACATCACAGAACAGATGGAGGCCGTGGAAGAGGATGACGACCTCGATTCCGAGATACAGATCTTCCAGAATGCCCTGGAGTTCTCGGCGGTCAAAGCCCGGGAGGTGATGGTGCCCCGCACAGAGATCACCGCAGTGGAACTGCATGAAACACCCAAAGCCCTCACCAGGTTGTTCTCAGAGACCGGGTACTCCAAGATCCTGGTATACAAAGACACCATAGACAATATAATCGGCTATATCCATTCCTACGAGCTCTTTAAAAAGCCAAAGACCATCAAAAGCATCCTGCTACCGGTGGAGTTTGTGCCGGAGACCATGCTTATCCATGAGATCCTGAAAATCCTGACCAAGAAGCGGAAAAGCATGGCCGTGGTCCTCGATGAGTACGGAGGTACCTCCGGTGTCATGACGGTTGAGGACATTGTGGAGGAACTCTTCGGGGAGATAGAGGACGAACACGACACTACGGACCTGCACGAGGAGCAGATCGATGAAAAGACCTTTAAATTCTCGGCCCGCCTCGAAGTGGATTACATCAACGAGACCTATAAACTGGAGCTCCCGGATACGGAGGAGTTCGAGACCCTGGGCGGACTCATCGTCCACGAAACTGGTGAGATCCCCGAAAAGGACAGCAAGATCAGGATAGGGGATTACCTCTTCACCGTCCTGGAAGTATCCAGTACCAAGATCGATCTGGTGACCCTCGAGGTATCAGAAAACAGCTAGTCTACAACCCCTTGCAGTTCGCCCTTCTTTAACTTTTATTATTAAAGGGAAAATGGTAATTTCGCCCACTGATTTCAAACAATCTAGATAAATGGCAATTTTAGAGAATATACGGAAACGGACCACGGTACTGATCCTGATCATCGGGATGGCGCTTTTTGCATTTGTGATCTCCGGGATCTTTACGAGCAATGGTCTCTCCGGCGGAAAAGTAGGCTCCTCAGTAGGGGAGATCAATGGAGAGGAAATTTCCATCGATGTATTCAGACAGCAACTTGAAAGGGCTACCCGTACCAGCGGGCAGAATGTCTCTTCCATGCAATTGGTCAACAGCATCTGGACCCAGCTGGAAAGGAATACCCTCCTTGATCAGCAGATCTCGGCCCTGGGAATCGACATTGAACAGGACCAGATCATTGAGATCATCAAAAACAGTCCGGGCCTGGCCCAGAACCCCCAATTCGTGGATGAGAATGGGAATTTTGACGAGCGAAGGTTCAGGGAATTCATCCTGGAACTGAAGGTGAATGCACCTACCCAATACCAGGACTGGCTGCAGGATGAGCAGGCCATCATCGAAAATGCCAAGCAACAGGCCTACTTTAACCTCGTCCGCGCGGGGATGGGTGCTACCCTCAAGGAAGGGGAACTGGATTACAAGCTGGCCAACAACAAGGTCGATATCCGATATGTCCGGGTACCCTACACCTCAATCCCGGACAGCACCATCACGGTCACCAAGAAGGAGATAGAGGCCTATATCAAAGAGAACGAAAAGAAATACACCCAGGAAAGGTCCAGGGACATACAGTTCGTCTATTTCGAGGAAGGTCCTTCAGAAAAGGACGTGGAGGAGACCAAGTCTGCCATCACCGCCCTGCTGGATGACGCTGTGGAATATTCAGCAGACAAGGATAAGACGGATACCATTGCCGGATTCAGGAATACCAAAGACGTGGAGGCATTCCTGTCCAGACATTCGGATGCGAAATACGACAGTATCTTTAAAGCCAAGGCAGAACTACCTGCAAACTTTGCCGATTCCTTAATGGCCCTTGGGGATGGAGAACTCTTTGGTCCATATCGGGATGGGGATGTCTTTAAGGTCTCCAGGATGATGGCTAAGAAGCCCAATGGCTCTGTAAAGGCCAGCCATATCCTCATCACCTATGCAGGAGCTGAGCGAGCCAATCCGTCTGTTACGAGGACCAAAGAGAGGGCCAAAACGAAGGCCGATGAGGTCCTGAAAAAGGCCCTGGAGCCCAACGCTGGTTTTGCACAGCTGGCCAGGGATAATTCAGACGGGCCATCTGCCCCGAGGGGAGGAGATCTCGGGTACTTCCAGGAAGGGGTCATGACCCCTAAATTCAATGATTTTGCCTTTGGCAACCCGGTGGGGTACATCGGACTGGTGGAGACCGAATTCGGTTTCCATATCGTTAAGGTCGATGAGAAGAGGGACCTGGTGCAACTCGCCACCCTTACCCGGGATATTGAACCTTCTGATGAGACCGTAAATTCCCTTTTCACCGACGCCACCAAATTTGAGATGGCTGCGGTGGATTCAGATAAAAGCCTGAGCGAGGTAGCCCAGGAGAACGATTATGTGGTAAGGCCGGTGAACAGGCTGAAAGCCATGGATGAGAACCTGCCTGGGCTGGGTGCCCAGAGAAGGATCGTACAGTGGGCCTTCAGTGACGATACCAAACTGGGGGACATCCGCAGATTTGATGTGAATGATGGCTATGCAGTGGTACAGCTGACCGCCACGTACAAGGAAGGCCTGATGGATGTGGAAGACGCTTCTGTTACCGTGCTGCCCCTTCTCAGGAAGAAGAAAAAAGCAGAGCGCATCAAGACCGCCAATACCGGGAAATCCATGTCCGAAATCGCCTCCGCTAATAACACCACGGTGTCTACCGCAACGGCCCTTACCGTGAAATCGCCCACCATCCCAGGAGCCGGCAGAGAGCCCCTGGTGGTAGGGACTGCATTCTCCATGGAGACAGGTCAGACCTCAAAGCTGATCGAAGGGGAGTCAGGGGTCTTTATGTTCGAGGTTACCAAGCGGGAAGACGCTCCCGAACTGGATAATTACTCCACCTATGCGAACAGCCTCCAGTCCGGTCTTGCGGCCAGAGTGGCCAATGCCCTGGTGAATGCCCTGAAGGAGAAGGCTGAGATCGAAGACAACCGGTCTGTCTTCTATTAAGAAATCCTATTTTGAAAAATGACCCCGGCTCTTGCCGGGGTTTTTAATTTATAGGATCATATCTCTGTAAGGCAGGATGGTGTCCAGTCCTTTATTGCGAAAGTAGGCAGGGATATCCCCTTTGCCGGAGGCGAGTACAAAATCGCCCCCCCAGGCCCCAAGGCTTTTTACTACCCCTTTAAAATCAGGGAAAAGTTGCTCCTGTACAGGCTGCATCTGCAGGGCCCCGGCAAGGAGACTTTCGTGCTCTTTCAGCAGGGCGTTGAATTCGTCCTGAGCTGAGCATCTGGCAACGGCACGGGTGATCTCTGTGACCCGCTGAAGGAACCCCTCCTGTTTTGCCCCATTCTTCTTGTAAGCGGAGATGGCCTCCCTGCTGTTTTGCTTGCGGTTGAGGTATACGAAGTACAGATGGTCTTTAAAAGGGGGGTCGAACAAAACGGGCTCTGCGACCGGCACCTGATTTTGCACACGGTAGGTCAGGGGTCCGTCGGCCCTGGCACAGGCAATGTCGTACCCGCTGCCCCCAAAGGCGTTCCACAAAAGCACATAGGGGTCGGCCCCTGCCCATTGGGCGAGGTTGCTGATCAGGGTAGAGCTGCTGCCCAGGCCCCACTCCCTGGGGAATTCCAGCCGGCTCAAGGCCCTTCTTCCAGAGATCTTGGAACGGAATTCAGGATTGACCCTGAGGGCTTCGCGGAGCAGACCCAGTAAGATGCTCCGGGTATCTTTCCCGGAAGGATGGCCACTGTTCTTATCGAATTCCGAATCCTCGAAGTGTGCCTCGAACCAGACCCGGCCTTCATGGTCCAGGCTCTTCCAGGCGAGTCCGGGCGTATCCCCTTCCTCTACGGTCAGCGTCTGGCCGAAACGGGTGGGCAGGGCCAGGGCTTCCGCCCCATCGAGGACGGCGTATTCCCCGGTGAGCAGTAGTTTGCCATGGCTTCTGAAGGATACTGACATGGTTATGAGGATTCCCTGAGTTTTTCGAGGGCTTCAACCACGGCGTTGTGCGTGGCGCTGTGTTTTTTAAAATATTCTACCAATTGTGTTTTCTCGCTTTCGGTAGCACCCATCTGGTTGAGGATGTTCAGCAGGTGCATCTTCATGTGCCCCTGTTGTATCCCGGTGGTCACGAGCGACTGTACCGCTGCAAAGTTCTGGGCGAGGCCTGCCACGGCTACGATCCCCATGAGTTTCTTAGCAGACGGATTTTGCAGGATCTCAAGCGCGAGCTTTACCAGGGGGTGAAGGGTGGTGAGCCCGCCTACCGTCCCAAGGGCCATAGGAATCTCTATCCAGAACCGGAAGACCCCGTCCCTGATCTCTGCCCGTGTGAGGCTTTTGTACGAACCTTCCCGGGAGGCATAGGCGTGGATGCCGGCCTCTACCGCCCTGAAATCGTTTCCGGTGGCCAGGACCACGGCATCGATGCCATTCATGATCCCCTTGTTGTGGGTCACGGCCCTGTATGGTTCTGCATTGGCTATGGCGACCGCCCTTACCAGTTTGTTGGCGAATTCCTCCGGAGGGATCCCCGCTTCCGTTCCCAGTTCCTCCACCTTGCAACTCACCTCGGCCCTCACCAGGCACCGGGGCACATAGTTGGAGAGGATGCTCATGACCACTTCTATGTCCCTTTCCTGATCCTTCAGGATGTTAGTGACCGCCGCTTCCCGCCTGAGGGTTTTTGCAAATTGCTCGAGACAGGAGTTGATGAAATTGGCCCCCATGGCGTCCAGGGTCTCAAAGGTGCAATGCAGCTGGTAATAATGGTCGAGGTCGGCCGTGCGGTCACGCAGCTCGATCTCCTTTATCCCTCCTCCCCGGGCGACCATGTTTTTGGTAATGGGCCGTGTCTCCTCGAAGAAAAGCGGAGTGATGGAGGAGATGAATTCCCGAAGCCTCCCGGCATCCCCCTCATACATAAAATGCACCTGCCCGATCTTTTCCGTGCCCAGTACCTCGGTCCTGAAACCGCCCCGGGTGAGCCAGAATTTGGCCGACTTGCTGGCGGCGGCCACCACGGAGCTCTCTTCGATGGCCATGGGAATGGCATAGAGATGTCCGTCAATGAGGAAGTTAGGGGCAATGCCAAAAGGGAGATAATAATTGGTGAGGGTATTCTCGATGAATTCCTCGTGGAGTTGCTGCAGCTGCTCGTCCTCGTTCCAGTAGGTCTTGAGCAGGGAAATACTGGCCTCCGGATCTCCGGTGTACTGTTCTGCGATCCAACGGATCTTTTCTTCCTTGGATAGCTTTGAAAAACCTTCAATAGGTAAGGGCATGGCAACGGATTATATGCCGGCAAAGATAGTGATAATGCGACAATCCTTTATGCCTTCTGGTAGGGCGGGAAATCTGTGATCCGGGCTTTCTGAAAAGGCATTTGCAGGGGTGAAAGTTATTTTATTAGGGATAAAATTAGTAAACTTGAGGGTTTGAATCCGTACAAACCCTACGAATGAAAAAATACCTTTTGCTGTTCCTTATCGTCGCAGCAACCCCCCATGCCTTTACACAGCAAAAAGACCTGACCCTGGAAGAGATCTGGGGCGGCGCCTTTACTGCCCGGACCCTGGAATCTCTAAAATCCATGAAGGACGGATTGCATTATACGATCCTCAGTAAGGATAAAGCCCGGAATGAGGTCCGCATCGAAAAATACGCCTACGAAACCCTGGAGCTCACCGAGACCATTCTGGTGGCCTCACCGGAAAGTGACGTCCCTTATTTCACTTCCTACTCCTTCAGCGAGGATGAGCGAAAGATCCTTCTCTCGACAGAGGAGGAGAAGATCTTCAGGCGCTCCAAAAGGGGGATTTACTACATTTATAATGTGGAGGATAAGACCATTATTCGCATATCTGACAAGAAAATTATCTCGCCCTCTCTTTCTCCGGATGGTTCCAAAGTGGCCTATATGTTCGAAAATGACCTCTACTATCTCGATCTAACCAATGGGAGCACAACCAGGATCACGACCGATGGGGAAAAGAATGCCATAATCAATGGGATCACAGACTGGGTGTACGAGGAGGAATTCGGGTTTGTCCGGGCATTTGAATGGAATGCGGACGGGTCTGTACTGGCGTTCCTCCGATTCGATGAAAGGGAGGTGCCCGAGTTTTCCATGGACGTCTATGGGGAAGGGCTGTACCCCACCCAAAACCGTTTCAAGTATCCCAAGGCCGGGGAGGAAAATTCCCAGGTAACCCTTCACCTATACAACCTCCAGGATGCGTCCACGAGACAGATCGACCTTTCAGATTCCTATTACATCCCCCGTATCCTATGGAAACACAATAAAAATGAACTGAGCGTGCGCACGCTTAACCGGGCCCAGAACCACCTGAAGATGTATACCGTAAAAGCCGATATGGGATCGGTCTCCCTTTTAATGGAAGAAAAAGACAAGGCCTATTTGGATATTACCGATGACCTTACCTTCCTGGAAGACGACAGTTTTATCTGGACCAGTGAAAGGGACGGATACAACCATATCTACCTCCACAACCCGGATGGGAGCCTGAAAAGGCAGCTCACTTCGGGCCCCTGGGAAGTGACCCGGTATTACGGGTACGATCCGGGAAGCAGGTCTATCTTCTACCAGAGCACGGAGAATGGCTCCATCAACCGGGATGTCTACCGCATTGGGATCAACGGGAAGAACAAGAAGCGCCTTACCCTAAGGGAGGGTACGAACAGTGCCGATTTCAGTGCCAGTTTCACCTACTTCATCAACACCTTTTCCAGTTCCGATACCCCCAATGTCTATACCCTGCACAAGGCTTCAGACGGGAAAAAGGTCAGGGATATCCTCGACAATTCGGCCCTCAGGGAAAGATTAAAGGGCTACAAGACCAGCCCCAAGGAATTTTCCACCATAGAGATCAATGGGTACGATCTGAACATGTGGATGATCAAACCGGCCGATTTTGATCCTTCCAAAACCTACCCCCTCTTCTTGTTCCAGTACAGCGGCCCGGGATCCCAGCAAGTGGCGAACCGGTGGTGGGCGAGCAACGACTACTGGCACCAGATGCTGGCGCAGCAGGCGATCGTGGTGGCCTGCGTAGACGGGAGAGGTACCGGATACAAAGGCCGGGATTTCAAGAAAATGACCTATCTGGAACTCGGAAAATACGAGGTGGAAGACCAGATAGCGGTAGCTGAGAAATTGAGTGAATACCCCTGGATCGACGCAGACCGCACAGGTATCTGGGGCTGGAGTTACGGGGGCTTTATGGCCTCCAACTGTATACTCCAGGGCAATGAGACCTTCGAATTGGCCATAGCTGTGGCCCCGGTGACCAGCTGGAGGTTTTACGACACCATCTATACGGAGCGCTATATGAGCACACCACAGGACAATCCCAATGGGTACGACGATAACAGTCCGCTTACCTATCCGGCCATGCTGAAGGGGGATTACCTGCTCATCCACGGTTCGGGGGATGACAACGTTCACGTGCAGAATACGATGCGGATGATAGAGGAGCTGGTGCAGGCCAACAAGCAATTCGACTGGGCCATCTACCCAGACAAGGACCACGGGATCTCCGGGGAGAACACCCGACTGCAACTATATACCAAAATGACCAATTTTATAAAAGACAATCTCTAAACAAACTGAGCAATCATCATGGCAACAACGACAAAACTACCTACCCAAAAACAGCTTTTCGGCCATCCCGTAGGGTTGTACATCCTGTTCTTCACCGAAATGTGGGAGCGGTTCTCCTATTACGGAATGAGGGCAATACTAGTCCTCTACCTGGTGGCCAAGACAACGGAAGACAATCCGGGACTGGGATGGACCAGTGGAGAGGCCCTGGCCCTCTACGGCTGGTATACCATGCTGGTCTACGTAGCCTCTATTCCGGGGGGCTGGATAGCCGATAAATTCCTGGGGCAGAAAAAATCTGTTCTCTACGGGGGTATCCTCCTGGTGATCGGGCACAGCGTTCTGGCTGTGGAACAGATGTGGGCATTCTATTCAGGCCTCGGTTTCATCATCGCGGGAGTGGGGTTGCTAAAACCCAATATTTCCACTATGGTAGGAGGTCTTTACAAGCAGGGAGACATCCGCAGGGACAAAGGGTTTACCATTTTTTATATAGGGATCAACGTGGGGGCATTCCTTTCAAGCCTTATTGTAGGAACTGTAGGTGAGGTCTATGGCTGGCATTACGGGTTCGGTCTGGCCGGGATCGGGATGGCACTGGGATTGCTGCAATACCTGCTGGGCCAGAAATATTTAAAACACGTTGGTAATTACCTGGGGGAATCAGAAAACACCCTGGAGAAGGAGGCCATGAACCGTCCTCTGACCAAGATCGAAAAGGACCGGGTGATCGTACTGTTCATCTCTTTTGCCCTGGTGATCATATTCTGGGGAGCTTTTGAGCAGGCCGGAGGGTTGATGAACCTCTATGCCTCCGAAAAAACAGACCGCGTATTATCTTTCTCCTTGCCTTTTATCGGCAATGAGATTCCGGCTTCCTGGTTCCAGTCACTCAATTCCATGTTTATTATCTTCCTGGGAACCTCTGTAGCCGGTTACTGGGCCCGACGCAAGCTCAAGGGGAAATTGTCCACGGGCCTGTTCAAGATGATCCTCGGACTGATCATCATGGGTACGGGATTCTTTTTCATGTCTGCCGCAGCCGTGGAATTCAACAACGAAGGAGCTTCTGCCATGTACTGGCTGGTGCTGGCCTATCTCTTCCATACGGTTGGGGAGCTGTGTATTTCTCCTGTGGCCCTGTCTTATATCACCAAACTGGCGCCTCTGAAATACGCTTCCTTTATGATGGGGATCTATTTTGCCATGACCGGTCTTGGCAATAAACTGGCTGGTTTGCTGGGTGAATCCGCTTCGGAATACGGGGAGTTTGCGGTCTTTACAGGGATCGCCGTTTTCTGTATCGTCTTCGGATTCCTGGTGATGTTGTTCAGGAAAAAACTGGAGACCCTTACCCATGGAGCTGAGGACGATGAGCACGTCATTACTCCGGATGAAGCATAGGCCAAAATAAACCGACCAAAAAAAAAGGAAGATGAATACGGATATTGAAAATTTATTCAAGGACAAAGTGCTGGGCCATCCCGCTGGCCTGTTCGTACTTTTCTTTACGGAAATGTGGGAGCGTTTTTCCTTCTACGGGATGCGGGTACTGCTGGTGCTATTCCTGACGGCCCCCATTCTCGACACCAACCCCGGATGGGAGTGGCCCAGGGAACACGCCCTGGCATTGATAGGAACCTACGCCTCCTTGCTCTACCTTACCCCTATCCTTGGAGGCTATATCGCAGACAAGTTTACAGGGTATAAAACGGCTATTATTATCGGGTGTTCCGTCATGACCCTGGGACATGCCTGTATGGCCCTGGAAACCGTCTGGAGCCTGTATACGGGCCTGGCACTCCTGGTCATAGGAACGGGGTTTTTCAAGCCCAATATCACCTCGGTGATCTCAGAGATGTACCGGGGGAAGGAATCGAAGAAGGACGGGGCGTATACTATATTCTATATGGGTGTGAATGCAGGGGCTTTCTTCGGGATGATGCTGTGCGGATACCTGGCCGAGAATTACGGCTGGGCCTGGGGCTTTGGTCTGGCCGGTATCTTTATGTTCTTCGGGATGATGCAGTTCTGGCTGGCAGGGAGCCTTTTCGGGAAGATAGGGGATAAGCCCCTGAAAGCTTCTGAGGTCAATGACAGCAAAGAGGAGCAGGAAGTGGAAGAAAAACTGAATCCCTTCACCTGGTTCGATTACCTCCTTATCGGGTTGTCCTCCCTCGGAGGGTTGCTGTATCTCTTCAACGATCCCCTTTCAAAAATAGAAAACATCAATATCCTGGATTTCAGTCTTTTTGGGTATGAAGGGTCCTATGAAGTGGTCATCATCTCCCTTATTCTTTTCCTTATCCTGATCATATCGCGGACCATACGATACACCAGGGTAGTGAGGAACCGCATCTTTGCGGTCTCTATCTTCGGACTTTTTACGGTGATCTTCTTTGCCACCTTCGAACAGAATCTGGGGACGATGACGATCTTCGCCCGGGATTATACCGACCGTATGCTAACGGGATCGGCTTCCACGGTCTTTAAGGTCATAGATGCCTTGCTGACCACGGTCCCCATGATGATCATCACCTGGGTGCTCTACCTCTTGTCCAAGAAGACCTTTGACCGCATTCCCTATTCCAACCTGGCCCTTGCCATGGCTTTTCTTGGCGTATGGGGGCTGCTGATATTCCGACTGTACGACAAGTTCGCCCAGACAGGGAATGAGGTGGAGGCCAGCTGGTTCGCCATCCTCAACTCCTTCTTTATCATCACCCTGGCACCCTTGTTCTCACGCTGGTGGGAGAGCAAGTACAATCCCAGCGCGGCACACAAGTACGGGATAGGCCTGATCCTGCAGGGCCTTGGGTTTGCCGTGCTCGTTTTCGGGACCCTGAGCATCCCACAGGGAGCCGCTTCGGCTTCGGTGAGCATGATCTATCTTATTTTAGCTTACCTCCTGATCACCATGGGGGAATTGTGTGTTTCCCCGGTCGGACTGTCCTACCTGAGCAAGCTGGTACCTCCCAGGATGATCGGCTTTATGTTTGGGATCTGGTACCTGGCCATAGCCATTGGCCAGAAGCTGGCCGGGACCCTAGGAGGCATGATAGACGAGATCACCGCCACCTATTCCCTAAGCAGCTTCTTCGGGATCTTTACGGTACTTTGTATAGCCCTGGGGTTGGTCTCCATCTTGCTGAACAGGCCCCTGAAACGGATGATGCACGGGATCAGGTAGGCTGTCTACAAGGAATGAAGTGGAAGGGCCCCTGATGCTCCCGTATCATAGAAAGGGATACCATAGGCCTTGCAGGTTTTTCTCCATCTTTCGACGAACTGGAGGTAGTTACTGCCATCTGCGACCACTATCCGGGGTTTTATCTCCTTCAGAATACGTCCCAGGTGTACCTTAGGGGATCCGGTAAGGATCAAGTTTAAAGGAAGGCCTGAAACACGGGGTACGATTCCCGTACTGTCCACTACGATCCATCGTTCTCTCCCTATCGTAAAGGAGACTGGCATATCCCCGAAAACAGGCCTTTCAAGATACCTGTACATTTGAAAGTTGCGAACTATGGGTTCCAGCGGCTTAAGATCCCCGCTATAGAGGTGTAACTGCCTTCCATTCTGGAACAGGATGCCCGTCTGGGCGACCCGGTGCAGGAGGAGGACCTCCTGCCTTCTGGAATTCGATTGTACCTGATAATAGGTCCACCCCTGCAGGCAAAGTACAGAGATTCCCAGGAATAACAGGGTCCGGTTCCTCGGCTTTTGAAAACTGAGGACCAGAAAGGCCAGCAGCAGGTAGAGCAACAAAAGCGAGATCTTATCGAGCGGGATCTCACGGAGCACAAAAGCCTCCTGTTCTGCTATGACCCGGACAATTTCATTCATACCGTGGATCATCTGGGCGTAGACTCGGGCAAGCATATCTGGCAGGGTTTGGAGGCTTCCAAGGATGACCACCGCGATTCCAACGCCAATGATAAGCCCCAGGAAGGGGATAAGGAGGAAGGCTGAAAGCAGGAAAAGCCCCGGGAATTGATGAAAATAATAGAGGCACAACGGCAAAACCCCTATCTGGGCGGCCAGGCTTACTGCCACCAGTTTCCAGCATTTTTTCAGGAACAAGGAACGCGGGCACCAGGATATTACCAGGAGGGGATAGATCCAGGCGATGGCCAGGACGGCACCGTAGCTGAGCTGAAACCCCACCTGGAAAAGGTAACGGGGTTGCACCAGGAGGATGGCCAGCATGGACAGTGACAGTAGGTTTATGGTGTTGGTGGGCCTGTTGAGATACAGGCCATAGGAGAGGAAGGAGAACATGGCTGCCGCCCTGACCACCGAAGGGGAGAGTCCCGTAAACAGGGCATAGGCCCAGATAAGGACGATAGAAAGAACGGCGGCCGCGGTCTTTCCATGTCGGAGCGCGTGAAGGGGACTGAGCAATACACGTATCATCAGCAAGAGAATCCCTATGTGGAGGCCGGATACGGCCAGGATATGGGCGGCCCCGGCGTCCCTGTAATGACCGTAGACCTTCGGATCCAGATCGTCCCTTTCCCCCAGGAGAATCGCCTGGAGTACCCCCCTTTCCTTTTGGCCCATGGAAGTGGCTTCCAGGACACGGACTGCGCTTTCCCTGCTTTTCCGGGCAAATCCGCGGATACTGCGTGCGGAAGATTCCCTTTTTTTGCAACTCCCATTTTCCAGGGTCACCTGGTCATAGACCCCCATGACCTCCATGTACTGGTCAAACGCAAATTCGTAAGGATTGGAGGGGGATGGTACCGGTTTGATTTCTCCCCGGATCCAGAGATAGTCATCCACCTCCAAAGGGGTCGGTGCGGGTCTCTTTTCTTTGGCTAAGAGAAGTCCGCCTGCGGGTTGTCCGTTCAGGCCCTTTACTTCCAGCAGATAGCGGTTGTAGAAAGCCGATGATTTCAGGACGTCCTTTACCCTGACGTCCCAAAGGTTTTCGCCCTCCAGCATGGAATGGGAATAATGCCCGGAACTGAACCTGGGCTGAGCAAGGGAGATGGACAGGATCCCCAGGCAGGTCGAGGTACAGAGTACGGCGATCCCGAAGAGGATTCCCCTTCTGTAATTCTCAAAGAAAAAAGTCAGGATCAAGGCTGCAAGACTCAAAACCAGGGGCAGCATGATAGCCGAAGGTTCTTGAGGAAATATCCATCCCAGGGTGATCCCGGCGACAAAGGAGATGCACAGCCTCACGGAGATGAAATCCGGGAAGTTCATCTCACAGGATTCTGGTGGCCTTCACAAAAGCATAGTTCCAGTATCCTTCCTTGAGGGAGGAAACGATCACTCCCCGGGAAATGGTGGAGTGGATGAATTTGATGTCATCTCCGTCTACTTCAACCACCAGGCCTACGTGATTGATGCGCTTCCTTCTATCGGAGGTCGTAAAGAAGAGCAGGTCGCCTTTACTCACTTCCTCCAAAGGAATCTTCCGGCCCTCATTGGCCATGTAGAAGGAGACCCTGGGCAGGTAGATGTCGTATTCCTGGAAGGTGACGTACATCAGGCCGGAACAGTCCATGCCCTTGCGGGTGGTACCTCCGTATTTGTATTTGACCCCGGCATAGGTCAGGGCGGTCTGTATGATCTGTTCGGATTTGTTATGGGAGATGATATCGGGGTCCAGGGCCGCCTCCGTGCTGTCAGTAGTGATGGAATCCCGCAGAACTTCCGTGAGTGCCTCATCGGGTTCCACGGTGATGGTGCGCCCCGCGCCATAGGTGGTGCGCTTTTTCACCACCCCGCATGACAAGGCTCCAAGGCAAAGCAACAGTACAAGGTTTTTTCTCCACATAGGCCGGTAAAAAGGGGCACCTTGTGATCAAAATTATAAATTATTTCTGAAGTGGGTATTCAGTCTGTCAGGATTAAGTCGTCCCGCAGACATCCCGCGAGGGTTTATGTCTTGATGGAATCCACGATCATCCCTGCCGCTTTTTCACTGGCCCCGCCCCCGCCCAGTTTGGTCTCAAGCTTCTCATAGGCTGCCAGTACGGCATCCCTTTTCGGGCCAGAAAGGATCGCCTTTAATTCGGTGACCAGGGCCTGGTGGGTGAGATCGTTCTGTATGAGTTCAGTTACCACTTCCCTGTCCATGATGAGGTTCACCAGGGAAATGTATTTCAGGGTGATGATGCGCCTGGCGATCTGATAGGAAAGCCAACTGCCTTTGTAGCAGACCACCTGGGGAACTTTAAAAAGGGCGGTCTCAAGCGTGGCTGTACCACTGGTCACCAGTGCAGCCCGGGCACACTGGAGCAGGGCATAGGTCTCGCCCGTTACGAAATGCACCCGACTGTTCCCGGTAAATTTTTCATAAAAATCGTTGTCCAGACTGGGTGCTCCGGCGATCACAAACTCGTGATCGGGAAATACGGGGACCACAGACAACATAAGGGAGAGCATCTTTTCCACCTCCTGTTTTCGGCTGCCCGGCAAAAGGGCAATGATGTCCTTCTCTGTCGAAAGCCCGTGTTTTTTCCTGAAGCCGGATGGATCTGTGGTCTCCCCGGCCTCGATGGCGTCGAGCAAGGGGTGCCCTACGTAGTGTACGGGAAACCCGTGCTTTTCTTCGTAGAATGATTTTTCGAAGGGGAGGATTACATACATATCATCTATAGAGGATTTGATCTTCCTTACCCTTCCCTCCCTGGAGGCCCAGACCTGGGGGGAGATATAGTAATTCGTCCGGCACCCTTCAGCCTTGGCCCAGGAGGCGATCCTGAGGTTGAACCCGGAGAAATCTATAAAGATGACCACATCCGGTTTAAACGCATCTATGTCTTCCTTGCAAAATGTGATGTTCTTAAAGATCTGGCGGATGTTGGCCAATACCTCTGCAAAGCCCATAAAGGCCATTTCCTTGTAGTGCTTTACAAGGGTTCCGCCGGCCTGCTCCATAAGATCACCCCCCCAGCAGCGGACATCGGCCTCAGGGTCTGCCTTTATCAGCGCCCTGATCAGGTTCGACCCGTGAAGGTCGCCCGAAGCTTCCCCTGCTATGATATAGTATTTCATCTCAAAATACCTTGTAATACAAAATGACCAGGGCTGCTAAAAGGGTTGCGACCAGCACCCCTTTGGCTCGCTGATCCCTGCGGATCCTCAGAAAACCGAAGAAGGCGATAAGGTTCAGGATGGCCCCCAGGGCCACCAGGCTCCCCAGGTATCCCTGGGCCTCGGCAGCCTTCAGGGTCTCCTGTATCCCCATGTCTGAAAAGAGGAGGATATAGAGGAGGGTGCCAAAAACATTGGCAATAACGCCCACGGCAAAGCCAATGATAAGTTCTTTTCTAGTGTTCATGTAAGTTCCAGGTATTGATGTCTTGAATGGCAAAATGAGCCGTGAGGTCGAATTGAGTGGGCACCAAGGAGATATACCCCTGAGACAGGGCCCATTCGTCCGTATCCTCTCCTTTGTCGAGGAGCTGAAACTCCCCGGTAAGCCAGTAATAATCCTTACCGGAAGGATTGGTGCGCTTGTCGAATTTTTCTTTCCAGTTGGCCCTTGCCTGTCTGCACACCTTGATCCCTTTAAGCCCTGCCTTATCTGTCTTGGGGATATTGACATTGAGCACCACCCCTTTGGGAATGCCATTCTCCAGGGCCTGGGCTACGATCTTCTTGACCGCATCCTCGGCAGGGGTGAAGTCGGCTTCCCAGGAATAGTCACAGAGGGAGAAACCTATGGCAGGGATGCCTTCGATACCCGCCTCAATGGCGGCACTCATGGTCCCGGAATAAATGACATTGATGGAGGCATTGGAGCCGTGGTTGATCCCGCTCACGCAGATGTCGGGCCTGCGGTCCAGCAATTCCTGGAGGGCCAGCTTAACACAATCGGCTGGTGTGCCGCTGCAACTGTACTCTTTTGGAGCCCCTGCCTCCGGGTCGATCACCACCCTTTTGGAATAAAGGGTGTTGTCCAGGGTAATGGCGTGTCCCATTCCCGACTGGGGACTGTCCGGGGCTACCACCACGACCTCGCCGAGTTCCTTCATACAGCGCACCAGCGTGCGCAATCCCGGAGCCGTGATTCCGTCATCATTGGTCACGAGGATCAAAGGTTTACTCATCTCGCATACTTTAAGCCGTAAAAATACGTTTTTACTGAGGATTAGCGGGGACCGCCTTTAACAAAAAATTATCGTCCGGGGCATTTATTGGCATGGTTTTTTCTATATCTTAGAGTCTGATTAAATTTATAAACCTCAGGTTTTTAGGGCACTGCACAAAGTCTTTTGAATCCTGTAGAAACAACATGTACATGAAGAAGAATTTGGTTTTAGGGTTTCTTGCTGTTCTGATCGCGGTGGCTTCCTGCAGCTTTACGAACAAGACCTTTGAAAATAACGACAAGGATAAACTCCTGTTAGATATCATTACCTACATCCTGGAAAAAGGGCATTATTCTCCAAAGGCGATCAATGACGATCTGTCCGTGAGCGTCTACGAGGATTTTATCGATGTTCTCGATCCTACCAAGAGGTACTTCCTGGCGGGAGATATCCAGGATTTTGAACAATATAAGTTCCAGATAGACGACCAGATCAAGAATACGGACATCTCCTTTTTCAACCTGGTAAATGAAAGGTATATGAAGCGTATCGGGGAGGTAAAAGTTCTCATCAACGAGATTCTGGATGACCCCTTTGATTACAGCGTGGAGGAATCCATCAACTCCGATTACGACAAAAGGCCCTTTACGAGTACCAGGTCAGAACTGAAGGAGCGATGGAGGCAACAACTCAAATTCTGGACCCTGAACACCTTCGACTCCAAACTGAAGGACGAGATCCAGAAGAAGAAAGACGACCCGAATTATGTGATGCTCACAGAGAAAGAGGTCGAAAAGGAGGCCCGGGACGTTACCCGGCAGACCCTGGAAGAATTCTTCGATTTCGTGGACAACATGGAGCGAAAGGACCGGTTCGCCCAGTACATCAATTCCATCGTAGACAAATTTGACCCCCACACCTCTTACTTTGCACCTGAGGACAAGGATTATTTTGACCGCCAGATCTCCGGTCGCTTCGAAGGGATAGGAGCCAGGCTTCAACCCGAACCCGAAGGAGCCAAGATCGTGGAGATCATCTCCGGGGGACCTGTATGGAGAGGACAGTTGCTCGAGGTGGGTGACGAGATCATCAAAGTGGGCCAGGAGAATGAGACCCCGGTGAACATCGTGGGTATGCCGCTGGACGATGCCGTAAAACTGATCAAGGGCCCCAAAGGGACCAAGGTATACCTCACCGTCAGAAAGGTGGATGGTACCATTGAGGAGGTGACCGTGGTTCGCGATATCGTGGAACTGGAGGAACAATACGCAAAATCTGCCAAGATCATAGACAAGGAAGACAAATTCGGTTTGATCCAGCTTCCCGGCTTCTATGCCGACTTTAAGAATTACAACGACCGGAATGCTGCAACCGATGTGGCCAGGGAGATCGAAAGGCTGAAGGAAGAAGGGATGGAAGGACTCATCCTGGACCTTCGCGATAATGGGGGAGGATCCCTGCGCACAGCCATCGATATGGCCGGTTTGTTTATCAAGGACGGGCCTGTAGTACAGGTGCGCGCTTCGGACAACGATAAGATGGTCTATGAGGACAAGGACGAAAGGGTACAGTGGGATGGACCCCTGGTGATCCTGGTCAACGAGTTTTCGGCTTCTGCTTCTGAGATCCTCGCTGCTGCCATGCAGGATTACAAGAGGGCGATCATTATCGGAAGCAATCAGACCTTTGGGAAAGGGACCGTACAAACCATGTACCCACTGGAAAATGTGGTTCACGTGAATGAGTATGGCGACCTGGGGGCGATCAAGGTGACCATCCAGAAGTTCTACAGGGTAAACGGGGAATCCAACCAGCTGGAAGGGGTGAAAAGCGACATCGTTATCCCGGACCGATACCGATACATCGTATTGGGAGAAAAAGGTCAGGCGAATGCCATGAGCTGGGATAAGATCAATCCGGCTAATTACAAGGCGTGGGATGGAAAGATAGATTTTGAAAAGATCATTGCAAACAGCAATAAGCGTATCGCCCAGAACCCCCAGGTAAGGCTTATAGAGGAAAACGCCAAATGGCTGAAGGAACAGCAGGACGAAATGACCGTCACTCTGAATTACGACCTGTACAAGGCCAGGGATAAGGCCAACAGGGAAAAATCGGATTACTTCAAACAACTGTCCGATTACGACAGTCAACTCACCTTTGAATCCCTTAAATACGAACAGGGACTCTTTGTGCAGGACACCTTACTCAGGGAGAAAAGAGAGCGATGGCACAAGAACCTGGTGAAGGACGTGTACATAGAAGAAGCAGTAAACGTGCTGAGGGACCTCAGGGAGGACCACATCAGGAACGATAAACTCGCCCATGTGAAGGGGTAGGTATCAGAAACGATTAAATCAAAAAAGGCCCTATTAAAGGGCCTTTTCTATTGGAATCATCTTCTTCATGCTTTGCCGAGTTTATCGGCGTGTAGTTTCCTGAGTTTGTTGATCTTCGGGCTGATCACATAACTGCAGTACCCCTGCCGGGGATTGTTCCTGTAGTAATTCTGGTGGTACTCCTCGGCCTCGTAAAAAGGGGCGAGCGGACTTACCTCTGTGACGATGGGCGCATCGAAGGAATCTTTGAGTTCCTCAATGACCTCCTCGGCCACCCTCTTCTGTTCCTCGTTATGGTAATAGATCACAGACCGGTACTGTGTGCCTACATCTGCCCCCTGCCGGTTAAGAGTAGTGGGGTCGTGGGTAGTCATAAAGATCACCAGCAAGTCGTGATAGGAGAGCACATCGGGGTCAAAGGAAACCTGGACCACCTCGGCATGACCGGTAAGCCCGGAACAGACCTCCCTGTAAGTGGGTCTTCCGGGGGCCTTGCCTCCCGTGTATCCGGATACGACCTTTTGCACCCCCCTGACCTCCTGCAGCACAGCCTCCGTGCACCAGAAACAGCCACCGCCGAGGGTTGCCACCTCCACCTTTGGATTACTCATGATCGGCTGTGCTTTTTAAAAGTTCAAGGGATTCGGAATTGATACAATAGCGCAGGCCGCTTGGTGCTGGCCCGTCGGGAAATACGTGCCCGAGGTGGGCATCGCAGGTATTGCACATCACCTCCACGCGCACCATGCCGTAGGAATTGTCTTTTTCGTACTTTATGGCATTTTCCTTTATGGGTTGAGTAAAGCTCGGCCATCCCGTCCCGGAATCGAATTTGATGGTGGAATCGAACAAGGGCGTACCACAGCAGACGCAGGCATACCGCCCTGCTTCATGAATACTGCAGAGGGCACCAGAATGGGGTGCTTCCGTACCTTTTTTTCTTGTGATCCTGTATTGTTCCGGGCTAAGGGATTCCCTCCATTCGGCTTCCGTTTTTTCAACCCTTCGATCGGGTTCGGGATTGCCTTGAACCGAATAATGTATGACGTCTTTCCAGGTGAGCATAAGTCTTATTGTTTTTTTGAACCTGTTTCCAGGGGGCTTAGGTAGTCGGAGAATCCCCTGAATCCTTACACTTCAAAGGTAGGTCTTCGTCCCCAGAATTCCTGTATTTTAGCAGCGTTTTAAGAACCGTAAGCAGGGCATGCGAAAATCGAAAAAGAACAAGATCATTTATTACCTGTTGCTCGTCGTGGTGGTCTTCCTGTTCTGGACGGTCGAGTACTACCTCCTCCCATCCCTGAGCAAGGATGCAAACGAGGCCCGGGCCACCCTCCCTGCATGGGTCTTACCGCGTGCGGATGCCTCGGCTGTCGTCACGCACAACTATTACACCCTGGAGTACAGTGAACTTCACGAGCAGGCCCGGTGGGTAGCCTATGCCCTCACCCGTTCACACCTTACCTCTGACGACCGTCGCAGGCCTTATTTCGAAGAGGATCCCGGGGTTAAGACCTTTTCCGCAGATTGGAGGAATTACAGAAACTCCGGCTATGACAGGGGCCACCTCTGCCCGGCAGGGGACCGCAGATTTTCGGAGGCTGCCTATAATGAGACCTTTTACACCAGCAATATCAGTCCGATGAAATCCGATTTCAACGCCGGGGTCTGGAACCGGCTGGAGATTCAGGTCCGCAACTGGGCGAGGAAGTATGATTCCCTCTATGTGATCACAGGGGGCGTACTCAGGCGTGGGCTTCCGGCCATAGGATATGAAGGGGTTACGGTTCCGCGTTTATTTTACAAGATCGTAGTGAGGCAGAATGGGAAAGACCTGGAGGCCATCGCATTTTTGATCCCGCACGGGGAAACCTCCCAGCCCCTGGAAACGTTCAGGGTCTCCATCGATCGTCTGGAAGAGGAGACGGGAATCGATTTTTTTGAATCCGTGCCGGACAGCCTGGAGAGCAAGCTGGAAGAAGGGGTAAAAGACACCTACTGGCCGTTCTAAAGCCACTCGTTGAGGCGATTTGCATCCAGTTTTAAAAAGATAAAGAGGAGGGCTGTAAAGCCGAGAAGGGAAGAACCCCCATAGCTGAAGAAGGGCAGGGGTATACCTATGGTTGGCAGGATACCCGTAACCATGCCAACATTGATAAAATAATGTATCAAAAGGATGGAAATTACGCCATATCCGTACATCCGGCTGAAATCGCTCTTCTGTCTTTCGGCCAGGTAGACGAGTCTGAGCAGCATAGCCGTGAATAATAAAACAACCGTGGCCGTGCCCATGAACCCCCATTCTTCACCCACGGTCGTAAAAATATAATCTGTATCCTGTTCCGGTACAAAATCCCCCTTGGTACGGGTCCCTTCAAGAAATCCCTTCCCAAATCCGCCCCCCGATTCTATCGCCTTTTCGGACTGGTAGGTATTATAGCCAATGGTCTTTCGGATCTCTTCCAGTTTTTCGGGATCCTTTTCCAGCCTCAGCCAGAGGCTGAAACGGTCCCGGTGTCGCTGTTCGAAGACGTTCTCAAAAACGAAGTTCACGGAGAGGGAAAATACTAAGGACAAAACAAAAAACAGGATCAGGGGAAAGAGGGGGACTTTAAACTTCGATTTTTTTACAAGAAGGAAAACAGCTATTAACAAAGCCAGGCTGATCGCAACCCAGATGGTGCCGAACATGAGGGTGGTGATAAAGATGATCACTGCCAACAGGGCAATGGTCAGATAGTACAAGGGAAGCCCTTCCCTGAAAAGAACAAATACGAGGGCCATGAAGACCAGGGCACTGCCCGGATCGGGTTGTGGGATGATCAATAATACTGGGATGAAGATGATCAGCAAGGCATAGAGCTGATCTTTTACCCTCTTGATATCGGTTTGTATGTCACTGAGGTATTTAGCCAGGGCAAGGGCTGTGGTAAATTTCGCCAGTTCTGAAGGTTGAAGGTTAAAAAAACCCAGATCGTACCAGGAAGTAGCTCCGGCAATGTTCTTCCCAAAGACGAAGAGACCGAGGAGAAGCACCATACTAATGAGGTACATCACACTTGAGAATCGCTCATAGAATTGGGCTTCCAAGTTGAGCAGAATAAAGGCAGAGATAAGGGACACCCCGACAAAAAAGAGCTGTTTCCCGTAACGCTGGCTCAGGTCGAATACAAAACTGCTTTCTTCAGAGAATGTGGTGGAATAGACGTTGACCCAGCCTATGGAAACCAGTATCAGAAAAAGGAAAATGGTTAACCAGTCTACCCTTTTAAAGACGCTTTTACCAGACATATTCGTTGATCTTGAACTCTTCCCCGCTGTAGGGCTTGGCATATTCTGCCTCCAGGGTCTTTTCCAGCATTCGTTTTTCAAGATCTGTGCGGGTGATCTCCCCTTTGAGATATTTCTCGATCAGGAGGGATGCGATATGACCTGCGTACCTCGCACCGTAGTATCCGTGCTCGATATACACGGCCAGGGCGATCTTGGGGTTGTCAACAGGCGCAAAGGCAATAAAAAGGGAGTGGTCCGTGAGCTGGGTTCTCACCCCGTCGATCTTGGTGTAATTCTCGACCGTACCGGTCTTTCCGGCAATTTCGATGCCAGGGACCTGCAGCCATTTGGCTGTACCCTGGGTGTATACATCGGCCATCCCCTGAACTACCGGTTCAAAATTCGCCTTGTCTATGGTGGTGTAATGGGGCGTTGTGAATGTGGGATCGCTGACGGGTTCTCCTCCGATCTCTTTGATGATGTGGGGGGTGAAATAGTAACCCCTGTTGGCAATGGCAGCGGTCATATTCGCCAGCTGGATGGGTGTGGCTGATACCTCCCCTTGCCCGATGGCATTGGAAATAATAAAGGAAGGCGCCCATCGGTTATCCCCGTAAACGCGGTCGTAATAGGCCTTGTCCGGAACGCGGCCCTTCCGCCCGGTAGGCAGGTCATATCCCAGATAGTCACCCAGGCCAAAGCTCTTGATGTGTTTTTCCCACACATCCATTCCTTCATCCGTAGTGGGGTACTTCTCATAGATCTTTCTGAAAGCCTGGGCAAAATAGGCATTGCAGGATTTAAAGATCCCGGTATTCATGTTTCTGAGTCCGCCCCCGCAATGGCATCCCCTTTTCTTGTTGCCGACAAAAAATCCGTTGTAGCACTGTACGGTGGTCTCCGGTCTCATCACCCCTTCCTGCAGGGCGATAAGCGCATTGAGGGTCTTGAAAGGAGATCCGGGAGAGGGCTGTGCCAGGAGGGCCCTGTCCCAGGTCGGTTTGGAGATCGTATCGTAATGAAGTTTGCTGTAGTTCGCAGATCGCTCCCTCCCGACAAGCAGGGCGGGGTCATAGGTAGGACCAGAGATCAGGGCCAGGATCTCTCCGGAAGCCGGTTCTATGGCAACGATACCCCCCCTTTTTCCGACCATGAGTTGCTCACCGTATTCCTGTAATTGTTTGTCAAGGGTCACGCGGATCTCTTTCCCCTGTTCAGGCAGGGTGTCTAGTGCTCCGTCCTTATACGGGCCGATGTCGCGGTTAAACCGGTCTTTCTGTATGAATTTAACCCCTTTAACACCCCTTAGTACCTCCTCGTATTGTTTCTCTATTCCGGTCCTTCCCGTGAGTTCCCCCTGTTTGTAGTAGGGATTTCTCTTGATGTCGGTTTCGTTTACTTCGGAGATATAGCCCAATACATTGGCCCCACTGTGAGTGTCGTAGTATCGGAGCGATCGTTTCTGGATATAAAAGCCTTCGTATTTGCGCATTTTCTCCTGCAGACGGGCGTAGTCTTCCTTGGAGAGTTGCGGTACCAGCACGGAGGGCAGGCGGGGGGAATAGATCCTTGCCTTCTGCATCCTTTCCAGGAACTTAGGTTTGTCTATTCCCAGGAGGGAACAGAATTCCAGGGTGTCGAGTGGTTTGACCTCCCTGGGGATCACCATCACATCATAAGCCGGCTGATTGGCGACCAGCAGGTCCCCGTTGCGGTCGTAAATATATCCCCTTTCGGGGTAGTCGTAGATCGCCTGTACGGCGGAATCCTCAAGGATCTGGTTAGGGGCGGTGCGAAAGATCTGCAAATAGGAAAGCCTGCCTATAAAGGTAATTCCTATGATCACAATGATGGAAGAAAGCAGGAACTTTTTCATTCTTTCTCTGCACTAAAAAGCGTTATCATCAAAATACCCAGCACCAGGGTACCTAAGCCGGTAAAGACTATTTTTTTCAAAAGTAATAGCAAATGGGACAAACTAAAAATCTCCAGTAAAAAGAAGATGGTATGGTGCCCCAGTATTAAGAACGTCAAAAACGCAATTTGTTGTGCCCGTGTGGTGTTGCTGAGTTTAAAACTCTGGAATTCGTAATTCACCCCGAAGACAAAGCGCATGATGGTAGGTCTGAAAAAGGCCATGGTGGCACAGGCCACGGCATGGAAGGCCAGGGTGTCCGAAAAGACGTCTATCGCCAGTCCCAGGATAAAACAAATGATGATAAAGACACTCCTGCGCTGTTTAATGGGATACCAGTAGAGGAAGAGGATATAGACCATGGGGTTGATAAACCCAAGAAAATTCAGCCTGTTGAAGATGAGCACCTGGGCCAGCACCAGGAGCAGGAATCTGAGTCCGTTCTGAAGGTACAGGTTATTGGTCATCGTTTATCTTTTCTTCCAGAAGGCGTATCTCCTCGCTGTTCCTGTTGCTGATGATATAGACGTTTTTAAGATTGGTCATGTCATTGAACAGGGCCACATCTATTTCGTAAAAACTATCCGAATTTTCCAGGTCGATCCTTTGAATGGTCCCTATGGGGATATTCTCAGGGAAAATACTGGACATCGCCCCGGTGACGATCGTATCTCCTATGTTCAGGGGGACGATCCGCGGGATATCCTCTAGCTGGACGACGTCATAACGATCCGTATTCCAAGTGAGGGATCCAAAATTATTGGTATTCTTGATCTTCGCATTGATGTTGGAACGAGTGTTCAGCAGGCTCTGAACGGCCGAAAATCGATCCGTGGTGTATTCCACGATTCCCAGGACACCCATGGAGGTTACCACGCCCATATCCTGTTTTACGCCATTGGTAGTTCCCTTGTTCAGGGTGATATAGTTGTTGCGCAGGGCATAACTGTTCTTAATAATCCTTGCAGGGATCACCTGGTAAGGAAAAGAATCCGTTGCCGCCCCGGCAACAGTAAGATCAGCGGAATTGTACAACAATTTCTTCAGTCGGGTGTTTTCCTCCACCAGCCGATCGTTCTCTTCCCTCAGGCCAAAGTAGCCCGTGATATCCGACTGGGTTTTGTAGATGCTCCCGCTCAGCCAGTTGGCTGAATTCAGGAACCTCGATTGGTGATAGGAATGGGACTTTATGCTCATGGCCATCCCCAGGGTAAGTAAAAACAGGTAGAGCAGGGTAGTCTTGTTGCGTAGGATAAAATTGATAATCTGTTGCATGCGCTTTTCCTGTTGGATGCTCCCATCCCTTCCGGACATCCCGCTTCAAGGCAGCAGAAGGATTTGGTTCCGGGATTTACTTGATGAGAATACTCTTGTAGCGTTCTAAATTCTTCAGGGCGATTCCGGTACCACGCACTACGGCCCTCAATGGGTCTTCAGCAATGTAAACGGGCAGGTCGGTTTTCTGGGAAAGCCTGCGGTCCAGTCCCCTGAGCATGGAACCCCCTCCTGCCAGGTAGATCCCGGTATTGTATATATCCGCGGCCAGCTCTGGAGGGGTCTGTGATAAGGTCTCCATAACGGCATCTTCCACCCTGAGGATGGATTTGTCGAGGGCCTTGGCGATCTCCCTGAAAGTGATCTGCACCTGCTTGGGTTTTCCGGTGAGCAGGTCCCTTCCCTGTACAGACATCTCATCCGGCGGTGATTGAAGGTCCTCCGTGGCAGAACCTATCTTGATCTTGATGTTTTCGGCGGTGGTCTCACCCACATAGAGGTTGTGCTGTGTCCTCATGTAGTAGATGATATCGTTGGTGAATACGTCTCCCGCGATCTTGACCGATTTGTCGCAGACGATCCCCCCAAGGGCGATCACGGCGATCTCCGTGGTACCCCCTCCGATATCGACGATCATATTGCCCTTGGGCTGCATGATGTCCAGACCGATCCCGATGGCCGCAGCCATGGGTTCATGGATGAGGTATACTTCCTTTCCGTTTACCCGCTCCGCAGATTCCTTTACCGCCCGCATTTCCACTTCGGTGATGCCCGAAGGGATGCAGATGACCATTCTCAGGGCCGGTGGGAACCATTTTTTCTTCAGGGCAGGAATGTTCTTGATGAACATATTGATCATTTTCTCCGAGGCGTCGAAATCAGCGATCACCCCATCCTTCAACGGACGTATGGTCTTGATATTCTCGTGGGTCTTACCCTGCATCTGGTTGGCTTCCCGCCCAACAGCAATGATCTTTCCGGTGATCCTGTCCCTGGCTACAATGGAAGGACTGTCAACCACTACCTTGTCGTTATGTATGATCAGGGTATTGGCAGTTCCGAGGTCGATCGCAATCTCCTCCGTTAAAAAATCAAAAAATCCCATCGTGAGTGTTTAGTTTGGTTCGGATAAACGGGTGCATTTTATCGACAAAAGTAGTAAAATTAATGTTTAAAATGACGCGTGCCCGTCATTACCATTGCAATTTGATTTTCGTCGCAATAATCGATACTCAGCTGGTCTTTTATAGATCCCCCGGGCTGTATCACACTGCTGATCCCGCTCTTGTGTGCGATCTCCACGCAATCCGGGAAAGGGAAGAAGGCGTCACTGGCCATGACGGCCCCGTCCAGGTCGAAGTTGAAGGATCGCGCCTTGTGCACGGCCTGGTTCAGTGCGTCTACCCGTGAGGTCTGACCCGTACCGCTGGCGCAGAGCTGCTTGTTCTTGGCCAGGACGATGGTGTTGGATTTGGTATGCTTGCAGAGTTTGGAGGCAAAGATCAGGTCTTCCAATTCCCGATCAGATGGTTTTTTCTTCGTCGCATAGGTCAGGCCTTCCCTGGAATCCGTGATGTGGTCCTTCTCCTGTACCAGCACTCCGTTCAGGCAGGTGCGAACCAGGGTCTCGGGCAGGGCAACCTCCTTCTGCACCAGAAGGATACGGTTTTTCTTGCCCTTCAGGATGGTCAGGGCTTCTTCCGAAAAAGCAGGGGCGATCACTACCTCGCAGAACAGCTGGTGGATCTCTTCGGCCGTTTTCGCGTCGATCGCCACGTTGCTGATGAGAATCCCCCCGAAGGCGGAGACAGGGTCTCCCGCCAGGGCATCCACATAGGCCTGATGGATTGTGTCCCTGGTGGCCAGCCCACACGCATTGTTGTGTTTCAGGATGGCAAAGGTGGGGTCGTCATTCCGGAATTCGGACATGAGGTTCACTGCGGCATCCACGTCCAGCAGGTTATTGTAAGAGAGTTCCTTCCCGTGCAACTTGGTGAACATGGCGTCGAAGTCCCCGAAGAAGAATCCCTTCTGGTGAGGGTTCTCCCCATACCGGAGTACCTGGCCTTTGGTCTCACTGATCTTAAGGGAGGAGATCCCGTGATCCCTGTTAAAGTAATTGAAGATAGCCGTATCGTAGTGGGAGGAGACATTGAAGGCCTTGGCCGCAAAGGATTTCCTCTGAGAGAGGGTGGTGCTGCCCTTGCCTTCGGTGATCAGACTGAGGAATTCCCTATAGTCCTCCATGGAAGAGACACAGAGTACGTCCTTGAAATTCTTGGCCGCCGCCCTGATCAGGGAAATACCGCCAATATCTATCTTTTCGATGATATCCTGTTCCGAAGCCCCTGAAGCTACCGTTTTCTCAAAGGGATAGAGGTCTACGATCACGATATCGAGCTGGGGAATGTCGAATTTCTCCAACTGGGCCACATCCCCCTGGTTGTCCTGACGGTTCAGGATGCCCCCGAACACCTTGGGATGCAAGGTTTTTACCCTTCCCCCCAGGATGGAAGGATAACTCGTGACCTGTTCTACGGGAATGACCTCTAATCCCAGGGAGCGTATGAAAGATTCCGTACCCCCCGTTGAGTACATGGTAATGCCCAGCTCGTGGAACTTTTTTACAATGGGTTCAAGGCCGTCCTTGTGGAAGACGGAGATCAGTGCGGATTTGGCTTTTTTGGCAGTGCCCATATCTATAGTGTTTAATTGTCTGACCAGGGCTTCAAAGATACCTTTTTACGGCCTAAGGAAGTCCCTGTCTTATCAACAAAAAAGGGTAAGTTTTAAAGAATTTTGGCCACTTCGGCATTGACGAATTCCAGGAAGCGTTCATCCTCTTCCGTGAAGGGATCCGGAGTTTCCGAATCGATGTCGATCTGCCCTATGTTCTTCCCGTTTACGAAGAGGGGAATGACGATCTCGGATTTGACCGTAAGACTGCAGGCGATGTAATTGTCCTGGGCCGAGACATCGGGGACCACGAAGTTGGCATTGCTCAGGGCTACCTGTCCGCAGATCCCCTTGCCGAACGGGATGATCGTATGGTCTGTGGGTGCCCCCGCATAAGGTCCCAGTTTCAATTCCTCCTTGTCCCCGTTTCTGAAATAGAACCCCACCCAGTCGTAATGGGGTACCTCTGTCTTCAGGAAGGTACAAAGGCTTTTCAATCGATCCTCCACAGCACCCTCTTTTCCAAGGATGGATCTTACTTCAGGCTTCAGGCGTTCTAACATGTTCTTTTTTTTGCAAAAATAGGAATTACTCCCCTTTGAATGAGGGCTTGTAAAAGAAAAAGCCACTGGTTTTCTCAGTGGCTTTCTCCGTATTGTGACTTCCTTCAGGATTACATCATACCGGGCATTCCGCCTCCTCCCATGGGGGGTCCTGCAGGGGTATCTTCCTTGATATCTGTCAGGGCACACTCCGTAGTGAGGATCATGCCTGCCACGGAAGCGGCGTTTTCCAGAGCGATACGGGTCACCTTCTTGGGGTCGATGATCCCGGCCTTCATCATATCCACGTATTTCTCGGTCTTGGCGTCATAACCGAAGTCGCCTTTCCCGTCGAATACCTTGGCAACGACCACAGAGCCTTCGCCTCCGGCGTTCTCCACGATGGTGCGGAGGGGCGATTCGATGGCCCTGGATACGATCTGCAATCCGGTGGCCTCATCCGCATTCTCAGTCTGTACTTTGGTGAGGGCGGCCTGGGCACGGATAAAGGCTACACCTCCACCGGCTACGATACCTTCTTCCACGGCTGCACGGGTAGCGTGCAGGGCGTCATCCACCCTGTCTTTCTTCTCTTTCATTTCCACTTCAGAGGCAGCACCTACGTAGAGTACTGCGACACCGCCGGCGAGTTTTGCCAGACGCTCCTGTAATTTTTCCTTGTCGTAATCCGAGGTCGTGGTCTCGATCTGAGCCTTGATCTGGTTTACACGGGTCTTAATGTCCTTGGCATTGCCAGCCCCGTTTACGATGGTGGTATTGTCTTTGTCAATGGTGACTTTCTCACAGCTGCCGAGCATGTCGAGGGTGGCATTCTCCAGAGAGAATCCTCTTTCCTCGGAGATCACGGTACCCTTGGTCAGGATCGCGATGTCTTCCAGCATGGCCTTCCTTCGGTCTCCGAATCCCGGTGCTTTTACTGCGGCGATCTTCAGGGATCCCCTTAGTTTGTTAACTACCAGAGTGGCCAGGGCTTCCCCGTCCACATCTTCTGATATGATCAACAGGGGTTTACCGGATTGTGCCACAGGCTCCAGTACAGGAAGGAGGTCCTTCATGGTGGAGATCTTCTTGTCGTAGAGCAGGATGTAAGGATTGTCCAGATTCGCGATCATTTTTTCGGAATCGGTAACAAAGTAGGGGGAGAGGTAACCTCTGTCAAACTGCATACCTTCCACTACATCCACATAGGTATCCGTTCCTTTGGCCTCTTCCACGGTGATGACTCCCTCTTTTCCAACCTTGTTGAAAGCCTGAGCGATCAGATCCCCTATGGTCTCATCGTTGTTGGCGGAAATGGCAGCAACCTGCTTGATCTTTTCTGAGGAATCACCTACTTTTTTAGCTTGCTTGGTAAGGTTATTCACAATGGCTTCAACGGCCTTGTCAATACCCCTTTTGAGGTCCATGGGATTCGCCCCGGCAGCCACGTTCTTCAATCCTTCCTTTACAATGGCCTGGGCCAGGACCGTTGCGGTGGTCGTACCGTCACCGGCCAGATCATTGGTCTTGGAAGCTACTTCCTTCACCATCTGAGCACCCATGTTCTCCAGGGCGTCTGCCAGTTCGATCTCCTTGGCCACGGTTACACCATCCTTGGTCACCTGAGGTGCCCCGAAGGATTTGCTCACGATCACGTTTCTTCCTTTCGGTCCAAGGGTGACCTTTACGGCATTGGCGAGGGCATCCACACCACGCTTTAATCCGTCTCTTGCTTCTATATCAAACTTTATATCTTTTGCCATAATGCTGTGTTGTTTTTTGTTTTCGTTCGCAGGGAGTATATATGACCTCCCTCAGGTTTGGTTTATATGATCGCCAGAATGTCGCTTTCGCGCATCATCAGATAGTCTTTGCCGTCAAATTTCAGCTCTGTACCGGCATATTTCCCATAGAGGACGGTATCGCCAACTTTAACAGTGACCTTCTCATCCTTGGTGCCCGGACCAACGGCCACGACCTTTCCTTTTTGTGGTTTTTCTTTTGCAGTATCGGGGATGATCAACCCGGAGGCAGTCTTGGTTTCTGCTGCCATAGGTTCAATGAGAACCCGGTCTGCTAATGGTTTGATGTTAAGTTTAGCCATATGTGTATTTTTTTAATTTTTAAAATTCCGATTTAACATGGCAGAAATTATGCCAAGCGCCAAAAACTGACAGTTTGTAAAATGAAAATGCCAGCTTGTCATCTGAGCTGGCATTTTTGTTAGGTTTCCTGTTTCGATCTGCTACTGGATCGTATCCAGAGGGGTAGCTGTATCGGTGGGAACGACCTCTTCAGGTACGGTCTCCGGAACAGCATTCTCTATATCGTCTCCCTGCAGGAGTTTGGAATCTGCTTCCCCGAAGTTGCCTTTGAGGGCCACGTTAGAGAGGAGTATCAGGACGATCAGCAAACTGGCCAGTGTCCAGGTGCTCTTATCCAGAAAATCCCCCGTCTTTTTAACCCCTCCTACAACCTGGGTTCCGCCTCCGCCAAAAGAGGAGGACAATCCGCCTCCTTTAGGGTTTTGTACCATGACCACCAGTACCAGGAGGAAACAGACCACTATGATCAGGATCATGAATATCGTAAATGTGCTCATCTCAAGAATTTTCCTTTTGTAACTGCTTTACCGCTTTAATTCGGCTTGCAAAGAAACTACTTTTTTCCGGATATTTCAAACTTAATATTTTGTAAGCCTGCAGGGCTTTCTTGTACTTTTTTTGCTCCAGGTAGACCTTTGCGAGGGTCTCGGTCATCAACTCCTCCGAATCGATCTTCTGAGATCCTTTGATATCCACCGGGGTGTGCTCCTTTTCCTGGGGAACGATCTTCGGATTCTCCTCCAGGAAGCGATCAATGAGTTCGAATTTCTTCTTCTTTTCTGATTCCTCCGGTATGGGAAATTCCATATCTCCTGGGATATCCGCTGATTTTTTCGGGACCTTCTTGCCGGTCTTCTGCGGCTTGACCGAACTCAGCTGCAACCATTCCAAAAAGGAGTGTTTCTCGTTCCGTTGGAACGGAAGGGGTGTACCCAGCTCAAGTTCCTTTTCGGCAGCTTCCCGTTCCCTCGCAAGTGTCTTGTCGATCTCAGGATCTTTTGAGGCAAAAAGGGCCGGATCCAGTATATCCTCTGCATCCCTGCTGTTTCTGGGCAGAGGGGCATCCGGGGATTCTTCCAGCATAGGGGCCGGGCTTTCTTCCCCTGCTTCCACTGCTTCTGCCTCCACTTCTGTGGCTTCCAGGGCAGCTGTTTTACCTGAGATCGCATCCGCAATGGAATTCTGCAGGAACTCCGGGGAAGTGATCAGATCAAAGAGGACATCCCGATCTGCTGTATACGCGGCAGTTACTTTCAGGGCATTGTTGTAGCGAAAGCTGTTCAGGTTCTTCAGGCCCTTCAGTTGCAGGGCTCTTGCCGCCTGAAAATAGGGGTATTCCTTTACCACCTCTTCCAGCTGACGGGTCTGGACGGGGTCCACCACCTTGTCTGGGTTCTGCAGGAGATATGTAAAGTCCGTTACCTTCATTACCAGTCGGCCAGAGATTCGTTAAAGATGTCCTGATTGATCCGCTCAAAGATCACCTGGTGGGCCTCGTCCCTGACGGAGGCGAGCTGGGCCGTGGCCGGATAGTCGAAAAAGAAGGAAAACCTCTTCTCAAATTCGGCTCCTTCCTTGGTCTTGTTGAAGAATCTCACGTTCACCGAAATGCTGAGTCGGTTCTGTGCTGCCCGCTGTTCGGCCGTGGCCGACATGGGCGAAATCCTGTATTCCACGATCTCCCCTTCGTAGACCAGGTCGCCGTTGGCCGAGACCAGGTCGAGGCTCGTCTGATTCAGGATGAGGTCCTGAAGGGAGAGGGTGTATTCCCGGTCAAGGCCGGGATCAAAGACCGAGCCCGGGCTCTGGGAGGCGTAATTCTGAAAATAGTTCACCGTAAAGGTCTTGGCGGTTCCCACGTCCCCTCCGGTAAAATTGTAGACCCCGCAACCATTCAGGAGCAGGAATATGGCAAAGAGGAAGGATGTAAATATTCTTTTGTTCACTACAGGTCGTACTGTTTGATTTTTCGATAAAGGGTCCTTTCCGAGATCCCCAGTTCTGAGGCAGCCGCTTTTCGTTTTCCCCGGTTTCGCTCCAGGGATTTTTTGATGAGTTCGATCTCCTTTTCCTGTAAAGATAAGGTTTCTTCCTCTTCGATCTCCTCGGCAAAATGGTACTTGTCTTCCTGAACCGGCTCAACGGGTTTTTCCACCCTGTGCTCATGGGGGGGCAGCAACTCCACCGCACTGCTGTTTTCCTCTTTCCTGCTGCCTTCTTTCCCGTAGATCTTCCGGATAAGGGTTTCGTTCTCCTCCTGTACCTTTTCAGAGTCTTCTGCGTGGAGCAGTTCCAGGGTCAGTTTTTTGAGGTCGTTCAGGTCGGCCTTCATATCGAACAGGACTTTGTAGAGGATCTCTCTTTCATTGCTGAAATCTCCTTTCCGGGATTGTTGCTCCACCACGGCAGGAAGGTTGGAATCGCTCGCATGGGGCAGGTAACCGTTTAGGGTCTCGGGGGAGACGGAACGGCTCTCCTCCAGGACAGAGATCTGCTCGGCCACGTTTCTGAGCTGGCGGATGTTCCCGGGCCAGCGGTATTTTTCCAGCAGTTGTACTGCGTCGTCCTCCAGGCGGATGGTAGGCATCTTGTATTTCTGGCTGAAATCAGAGGCGAATTTGCGGAAAAGCAAATGGATGTCGTCCTTCCGCTCTCTTAAGGGGGGGATGTTGATATCGACGGTGCTTAGCCGGTAATAGAGATCTTCCCTGAACTTCCCTTTTTTGATCGCCTCTATCATATTGAGGTTGGTCGCAGCCACGATACGCACATTAGTCTTCTGTACCTGGGACGACCCCACTTTCAGGAATTCCCCGTTCTCGAGGATACGCAGCAATCTCACCTGAGTGGTCAGGGGGAGTTCCCCTACCTCATCCAGGAAGATGGTCCCCCCGTCGGCCACCTCGAAGTAGCCGCTGCGGGTCTGGGTGGCACCCGTAAAGGCACCTTTCTCATGCCCGAAAAGCTCACTGTCTATGGTTCCTTCGGGGATGGCTCCGCAGTTCACGGCTATGTATTTGGCGTGCTTGCGGTGTGAGAGGGAATGGATGATCTTTGGAACGGCTTCCTTCCCGACCCCGCTTTCCCCTGTGACCAGCACGGAGATATCCGTAGGGGCCACCTGTATGGCCTTCTCAAGGGCCCTGTTGAGTTTGGGGTCATTGCCAATGATACCAAAACGCTGCTTTATGGCTTGTACACTTTCCATCAATTGTAATTTTCT
This sequence comes from Muriicola jejuensis, assembly GCF_010671595.1. GTDB lineage: Bacteria > Bacteroidota > Bacteroidia > Flavobacteriales > Flavobacteriaceae > Muriicola > Muriicola jejuensis. The sequence continues at coordinate 44,158 of NZ_JAABOP010000006.1, forward strand.
ACGGGCCCCACAGCCTCACCCAGGAGGGTGGCGGAGGTACAGTCATGGATTTTTACCATGACCAACTGCCCTACCTTGTAGTCTTCCTTCGGGAATACCACCACGGTATTTCCCGACGTCCTGCCCATCCAGTGGGCGTCCGATTTCTTTGAAGGCCCTTCTATCAATACCTCTTCGGTCTTGCCGACATGCTGGGAAGTGCGGTACAGGCTGTGTTTCTGCTGCAGGGCGATGATTTCCTGCAACCTCCTCTTCTTGACCGCATCGGGGATGTCATCTTCGAGTTTTCTGGCGGCCAGCGTACCGGGTCTTTCCGAATAGGCAAACATAAAGCCGAAGTCGTATTTCACGTACTCCATGAGCGAAAGCGTTTCCAGGTGGTCTTCCTCCGTTTCTCCTGGAAATCCCGCGATCATGTCCTGGCTGATCCCGCAATCGGGGATGATCCTCCTGATATCGTCTATGAGCTGCATGTACTCCTCCCTGGTGTGCAAGCGGTTCATGGCCTTCAGGATGCGGTTGCTTCCGCTCTGTACCGGCAGGTGGATATAATTGCAGATATTTTTGTATTTGGCCATGGTCCTGACCACATCCAGTGACATATCCTGTGGGTTGGAGGTGGAAAAGCGGATCCTCATTCCCGGCTGGGCTTCTGCCACCAGGGCCAGCAGACCGGCGAAGTTGACCGCCGTGGCCTTCTGTATTTCTGAGGCCTTGTCAAAGTCTTTTTTGAGTCCGCCCCCATACCAGAGGTAGCTGTCGACGTTTTGCCCCAAAAGGGTCACTTCCCTGTACCCCTGTTCCCAGAGCTCGTTTACTTCCTGAACCACGGATTGCGGATCCCGGCTGCGTTCTCTGCCACGGGTGAACGGAACCACACAGAAGGTGCACATATTGTCGCACCCACGAGTGATGGAGACAAAGGCGGTAACGCCGTTGGAGTTGAGGCGAACGGGGGCAACGTCCCCGTAGGTCTCCTCTTTGGAAAGGATGACATTTACCGCATTGCGGCCTTCGTCTACCTCCCGCACCAGATTGGGAAGGTCCTTGTATGCGTCGGGGCCAACCACCATATCCACGATCTTCTCTTCCTCCAGCAGCTGACTTTTCAGTCGCTCAGCCATACAGCCGAGTACTCCCACTTTCATATGGGGCCTGTTCTTTTTGACGGCATTGTATTTTTCGAGTCGCCTCCTCACCGTGGTCTCCGCTTTCTCTCTGATAGAGCAGGTGTTGACCAGGACGAGATCTGCATCCTCCAGCTCAGAGGTGGTCTGGAACCCTTCCCCCGCCAGGATGGAAGCCACGATCTCACTGTCAGAGAAATTCATCTGGCACCCGTAGCTCTCTATGTACAATTTGCGGCCTTCCTTCCCTTCCCCTGCGATCATCGTCGGAGAACCCTGTACGCTTTCGTCTATTATTTTATCCATACCCATAGGCTGCTGCCCTTGTGTTTTAAGGATCGCAAAGATAACACAATATCCTTTTTTATGACAATTTGGCAGGTGAATATTTTCATAAAACAAGACGCAACTCGGGGGTTTGGAACGTATCTATAGAGTAACCTTACCCAATTAATATACATCCTATGAAAACCCTGAAATCCCTGCTTGCACTTCTGGCGCTCACCGGTCTGTTGTCCTGTTCTGAGGACGACCCCGGAAAATATGCGGACTACCTCGTTGCCAGACCTCTGACCGTATCCCTGGAGGAATTCAGGAATGGGGTTGATGTGATCGCCCCCATCCCCATGGATGAATCCGGAAAGATCTACGCCTATCAGGACCTAATTTTTGTCAACGATAAATACAAAGGGGTGCATGTGATCGACAACAGTAACCCCTCTTCCCCCAGGAAGGTGGCCTTTATCAAGATCGCCGGGAACGTCGATATTTCCGTGAAGGACAATTACCTCTATGCAGACAGCCTGACGGATCTGATCGTCCTGGACATTTCGGACATCGATAATATACAGATCGTGAACCGCCTGGAAAATGTGCTCAGGGACAATGTGATCTGGCCTATGGAAGCCGATATTTTTGAATACGACGACTGGGGAAATCCCGATCAGGTACTGATCGGCTGGGAAGTAACTACGGAACGCCGCCTGGTAGAGGAAGTTCAGATGCGATTTGAAAATGTCCTCATGATGGATGCAGCAGCCAACAGCATAGGGCAGGGGGGATCCCTGGCCCGTTTTATGATCGTTGGGGATTACCTGTATGCGGTTGACAACCATATGATCAACGTTTTTGATATCACGGACCTGGGCAACCCCAGTGACCTGGAGGACGTCTATGCCGGGTTCGATATAGAGACTATCTTTAACCAGGGAAACCATCTGTTTTTGGGAAGCCGCAGCGGCATGTACATCTATGACATCACCAATCCATCCCAACCCGGTTTCGTTTCTGAGTTCCAGCATGGGACGGCCTGTGATCCCGTGGTCGTGGACGGCGACTATGCCTATGTTACCCTAAGGGGCGGGAATATGTGCGGGGCCACCGAAAGCGGTCTCTTTGTGATCGATATCACAGATCTCACCAATCCAGAACTGCTTTCTACCTATCCCATGGAAGAGCCTTACGGCCTGGGGGTGAAAGATAACAGGTTGTTCGTTTGCGACGGCAGCTTTGGCCTGAAGGTCTTTGATAAATCGAATGTCCCCGACCTGGTGCCCGTGCAGCATTTTAGGGATATCACCACCTTCGACGTCATTCCCCTGCAGCAGCACCTCCTCATGATAGGGGAAGAGGTTTTGTATCAGTATACATATAATGATACGGGGCTGGACCTGATCAGCACCTTTTCCTTAAACTGATCCCGGATACCCCCTGCAGGAGAAGTAGTGGGGAAAGAAATATTTGGCCGCAGGAAGTATAAAAGGAGGCAAATAAATTTTTTGCCATACTTTTGTGACTTCAAAAATCAATGAATGGCTAAAAATCTAGTAATCGTAGAATCCCCTGCCAAGGCAAAGACCATCGAAAAATTCTTGGGCAAGGACTTCAAGGTGGAGTCCAGTTTCGGTCATATCGCAGACCTGCCTTCCAAGGAGCTGGGGGTTGACGTAGACAATGATTTTAAGCCGAAATATATCGTTGACAAGGACAAAAAGACCCTCGTCAAAAAATTGAAAGACCTGGCCAAAAAGGCGGATTTGATCTGGCTGGCCAGTGATGAGGACCGGGAAGGGGAGGCCATCTCCTGGCATTTGGCGGAGACCCTGGACCTCGACAAGAACAAGACCCGGAGGATCGTCTTTAACTCCATCACCAAATCGGCCATTCAGAAAGCAATCGACAATCCCAGGGGGATCAACTACGACCTGGTGAATGCCCAGCAGGCCCGCAGGGTCCTGGACCGGCTGGTGGGATACGAGCTCTCCCCCGTCCTATGGAAAAAGATCAAACCCGGTCTTTCCGCCGGAAGGGTGCAGTCCGTGGCCGTACGCCTTATCGTGGAACGCGAAAGGGATATAGAGGCATTTACCCCTGAGGCCTCCTTCAGGATCAATGCGGAATTCAGCACAGCCAACGGGGAGGTTTTCGGTGCGAAACTCCCAAAAACCTTTGATACCAGGGAAGAGGCAGAGGCCTTTCTGAAAAAGAATTTACAGGCTGCCTATGCGGTGTCTTCACTCGACAAGAAACCCGCCAAGAAATCGCCTTCAGCCCCGTTCACCACTTCCACACTGCAGCAGGAAGCCTCGAGGAAACTTTATTTTTCGGTGGCCAGGACCATGCAGGTGGCCCAGCGTTTGTACGAGGCAGGGCTTATCACCTATATGAGGACAGACAGCGTGAACCTGTCGCCAGAGGCTATCAATGAGGCCAAACAGGCGATTGTTTCCATGTACGGGGAGCGCTACAGCAAGGTGAGGAATTACAAGGGGAAGTCCAAAGGGGCCCAGGAGGCCCACGAGGCCATCAGGCCCACGGATATGACTCTGCAGCAACCCAAGGTGGAAAGGGACCAGGCCAGGCTGTATGAACTTATCAGGATGAGGACCCTCGCCTCCCAGATGGCGGATGCCGAACTGGAAAGGACCAACGTGAGGATCAGCGCCACGACCCATGAGGAGGAATTCTCCGCCAATGGGGAGGTTATCAAATTCGACGGGTTCCTTAAGGTATACCTGGAAGGAAAGGATGAAGAAGATGCAGAGGAACAGGAAGGTATCCTGCCGGCCCTTAAAGAAGGAGACTCACTTAGGAACAGGTACATCACGGCAACCGAACGGTTTACGCGTCCTCCCTATCGCTTTACCGAGGCTTCCCTGGTAAAGAAACTGGAGGAACTGGGGATCGGAAGACCTTCAACCTATGCCCCTACGATCTCTACGATCCAGAACAGGGGGTATATCGAAAAAGGAACCATAGATGGCTCGGAACGAACCTATCGTCAGCTCGTCCTTGAAAACAATGCCATCAAAGAAAGCACGCTTACCGAAACGGTGGGGTCGGATAAAGGCAAACTGGTCCCAACGGATATCGGCATGATCGTCAACGACTTCCTCGTGGAAAATTTTGCCAATATCCTGGATTACCATTTTACCGCCAAGGTAGAAAAGGACTTCGATGAGATCGCCTCCGGGGAAGAGGATTGGCAAAAGGTCATGAAGGACTTCTACAAGGACTTCCATCCCAACGTGGTGGATGTGGAGGAAAATGCAGATCGCGCCAGCGGCGAGCGGGTGCTGGGAATAGATCCCAAGACCAAAAGGCAGGTCTCCGCCAGACTCGGCCGCTTCGGGCCCATGGTCCAGATAGGCACGGCTGAAGAGGAGGAAAAACCGCTGTTCGCGAGCCTCTTGCCGGAACAGTCGATCACCACCATTACCTTTGAAGAGGCCATGGACCTCTTTAAACTCCCCAGGAAACTCGGGGTGTATGAGGGGGAGGAAGTAGAGGCCAATGTGGGGCGTTATGGCCCATATATTCGCCATGGAAAGAAATTCATTTCCCTGGAAGGAGGAGAAAGTGCCATGGACGTGGATCTGGACAGGGCCGTGGAGCTGATCCAGGCCAAGCAAAAGGCAGAGGCGCCTATCACCACCTACGAAGGGAAGGATGTGACCAAAGGCACAGGCAGGTTCGGACCCTTTATCAAATGGGATGGGATGTTCATCAACGTCAGCAAGAAGTACGACTTTGACGATCTGTCCGAAAAGGATATTGCCGAACTGATCGAGGCCAAGAAAAAGAAGGAAGCCGAGCGCGTGGTCAAGGAATGGCCGGAAGAAGGGATACGCATCGAAAAAGCGCGTTGGGGAAGGCATACTGTCATCAAAGGCAGGACCAAGGCCGAACTCGGGAAAGAAGTTGACATATCCAAAGTAAGCCTGGAGGATGCCAAAGGCCTGCTGGATAAGAAAAAGCCCCGTAAGAAAAGTAAATAACCTTTATTGGCAAGAGCCCTATGGCGTTCGATTTCCTGGTACCGGTAGAAGACAAGGCCCTGGCGCATTGTGAATTGTTGCCCCCCCAGTCTCTGGGAAAAAATATCTTTAAACACACCCACAGGGATGGTCTGCCCGTCCTGGCCAATGCCTCCTTTGCGATCATGGGGGTGAACGAATCCCGCAACGCGTTTGAAAAGAAGCCTGAGAAACTCGCCCTGGTCGAGATCCGCATACAGTTGTACAAGCTGATGATGGGCAACTGGAACGTGAATATCGTAGACCTTGGGAATGTGGAAGAAGGGGAGACCGTGGAGGACACCTATTTCGTGGTCAAGGAGATCACTGCCGAACTGCTCGAAGAAAAAGTTATACCTATAATAATAGGTGCCACCCAGGACATCACCTATCCCACCTACCGCGCCTTTGACCGGATCAAGGACCTGATCAACCTGGTGTCTATTGACAGCCGGTTCGACTTTGGGGCGGATGAGGAGCTGATCTCTTCCCATTCCTATATGAGTAAGATCATCACCGATAAGCCTAACAACCTCTTCAATTTTTCCAATATAGGGTACCAGAGCTATTTTAATGCCCAGGAGGAGATCGACCTGATGGAAAGGTTGTTCTTCGATGCTTATCGCTTGGGGGAGATCACTTCGGATATCACTCTGGCGGAACCCGTGCTGCGCAATGCCCATTCCGTGAGCCTGGACATGCGGGCGGTAAAGGCCAGTGAGATGGGTTGCCCTTCCCACTTTTCTCCCAATGGTTTTGACGGGCGGGAGATCTGTGCCATTTCGAGGTATGCAGGGATCAGTGAGAACGTAGCAGTCTTCGGGATCTACGAAATAGAGAACACCCCTCAGTCTTATCAGCTCGTGTCACAGATCATATGGTATTTCATGGAAGGCTTCAACTTCCGAATTACGGAACGCCCCAGTGCTTCCAATAAGGACTTCACCAAATTCATCGTACCCACCCAAACAGAGGAACTCATCTTTTATAAAAGCCTGCTCACCCACAGGTGGTGGGTAGAGGTTCCCCCATTTACTTCTTCGCATACTAAATCCAATCCACCTTCGTTATTACCTTGCACTGAACAGGACTATCTGGACGCATGTGATCAGATCATTCCGGAACGGTGGTTTAAGGCCTACAAGAAAGGGCTGAACTAAAATTGAAATTTTTGCAAGGAAGGCTGGTAACGTACAATAATTTACTCAAAAAGTAGTTTTAGAGAGTATAATTGACATTACTGCTTAAAGTCTAAATCGAAATTTAACCTAAGTATGAAGAAGCTATTGTTGTTATCTATAGCGTTTGTTTTTTTACTCTCTAGTTGCGGGTCTAAGACAAAAGGAGAACTAGTGGGCGTCCAAGGAAAGAAGTGGTACCCTGAAAAACCCTACGGGATGGAGCTCATACCGAGAGGTGCTTTCATCATGGGTAAAAGCGAGGAGGATGTGGCGCAGGTTCTCAATGCCCCGACCAAAACAGTAACGGTACGATCGTTCTATATGGACGATACCGAAATAACAAACAGCGAATACCGTCAGTTCGTAGAGTGGGTCCGCGATTCTATCGTCAGGACCCGATTGGCTATTTTGGCCGATGAACTGGGAATGGGTCCTGAGGACGGAGGCATAGGCGAGTACGCCTTTAAGAGTGCCGACACCACCAGGATGTCCGTTTATGAAAAGTACATGCTCGACAATTACTCCGGTCTCGGAGCCACCGGGTATGAAGGGTATAAACTCAATACAGATGAAGATCTGGTTTGGGATACCTCAGATTATCCGGATGAGTATTACGCCGAGGTGATGGATTCTCTCTACATCCCTGAAGAGGAGTCCTACAACGGACAGCGCACCATAGACGTGACCAAATTAAAGTACAAATACACCTGGATGGATATTGAAGCTGCAGCCCGCACCAGGGATAAGCGCAGAAAGGATTTCATCCGCACGGAAGAACTCGAGATCTACCCGGACACCACCGTTTGGATCAGGGATTTCGAATATTCCTACAACGAGCCCATGCACAACGACTACTTCTGGCACGATGCCTATAGTGACTATCCCGTCGTAGGGGTGTCATGGACACAGGCCAAGGCATTCTGCCACTGGAGGACGAAGTTCAAGAACGACGATCAGAAAGGCCGGGGCAAGCAGTTTGTCAACCAGTTCCGACTGCCCACTGAGGCCGAATGGGAATACGCTGCCCGTGGGGGTATTGAAGGAGGTACCTACCCCTGGGGAGGTCCGTATGTGATCAGTGACACCGGCTGTTTTATGGCCAACTTCAAACCGCAACGCGGGGACTATGCAGCCGATGCAGCCCTGTATACCGTCGAGGCAAAGTCTTACGAACCCAATGATTTCAACCTGTACAACATGGCAGGGAACGTATCCGAGTGGACCAACAGTAGCTATTTCACAGGTTCCTATGAATTCGCTTCTACCATGAACCCGAACGCAGATTCCAAGGACAATGCGAGGAAAGTGATCAGGGGAGGATCCTGGAAGGACGTCGCGTACTTCCTGCAGGTGAGCACCCGAGATTACGAGTACAAGGATTCCGCCAGGAGCTACATCGGCTTCAGGACCGTACAGGACTACATGGGAGAAGAAGACTCAACACAGTAATCAAGCATTCAAATCAAACAAAAACCAAATACTTATTTATTAAACTTAATTAAATCTTAGAATTATGGCACAGTCAAAATCAACAAAGAAACTATTTAACATGGCCTATGGCCTCGGTGCTTCGGTGGTAATTATCGGAGCCCTCTTCAAGATCCTTCACTGGGAGTTCGGCCCCCTTACTGGTGGTCTCCTCCTCGCCGTGGGTCTGATCACAGAAGCCCTTATTTTCGCGATCAGTGCATTTGAGCCTGTCGATGACGAATACGATTGGTCTCTGGTCTACCCCGAGCTTGCCGGCGGACAGTCTAGCGGAAAGAACGCTGCTGCAGAAGCCAAGGAAGCTGAAGGACTGCTTTCCAAGAAATTGGATCAGCTCTTGAAAGAAGCCAATATCGACGCAGAATTGATGACCAGCCTCGGCGACAGTATCCGCAATTTTGAAGGAGCTGCCAAGGGAATCGCTCCATCGGTAGACGCTATGGAAACTACCAAGAAGTACTCTGAAGAGATGGCCGTGGCCGCCGCTCAGATGGAATCCCTCAACAGCCTTTACAAGGTTCAGTTGGAGAGTGCTAGCAGGCAGGCTTCTATCAACGAAGAAGTTGTGCAGAACGCCGGCGCTCTGAAAGATCAAATGGAATCACTGGCGTCTAACCTCTCATCTCTGAATGGTGTCTATGGTGGCATGTTGTCTGCCATGAGCAGAAACTAATTAGTCGCGAAGCAATAACCCAAATCAAGTTACAAATCCAAACTAATTAGAAAAACATGGCATCAGGAAAACAAACGCCGCGGCAAAAGATGATCAACCTAATGTATTTGATCTTCATCGCAATGCTGGCGCTAAATATGAGTAAGGAAGTTCTGGCCGCTTTTGGCCTGATGAACGAAAAGTTCGAGGCTTCCAATGTAAAGGCAACCGAAAGCAATGAAGCGTTTTTGGCAAGCCTGGAAACGAAGGCTTCGGAAGATGCGGCTAAGTATGAAAAGCTGTACGGCGACGCCCGGAAAATAAAAGAGCTTTCAGCGGAGTATTACACTTATCTGGAAGAGTTAAAGAAATCGATGACCGTAGACGTGGAGGATCCGAAGGATTACCAGGTCATGGACAAATCGGACTACCTCGATCAGAAGTTCTTCCAGGGAGACAATCTGGCCCCCGAAGGAAAGGAATTCATGAAGAGGATCAACGACTACCGCACACAGGTAATTGCGATCCTTGGAGATGCTTTCCCGGATGTGAAGGAGCAGGTGATAACCCGTTTCAAAACAGGGGACGAGAATGGAAAGGTAGAGCGTAGAGACGGGGTAAAGGTAGACTGGATCAACTACAATTATGAAGGTTTTCCTCTGATCGCCTCTCTTACCAAACTGACTGCCCTTCAATCAGACATCAAGGCTACGGAAGAAGCTGCTTTGAAGTCCATGTTACAGGGAGAGCTTACCAGCCAGGTCTCACTGACCAATTTCGAGACCCAGCTGTACTCTGAAAAAGCGGCCTTTTACGCCGGAGAAAAATTCAGCGGAAGCCTGGTGCTTGGGAAGACCGACAGGTCTGCCAAACCAGTAAAAGCAGAATTGACCATCGACGGACGTAAAATGGTGGAAGGAAAGGACTACGAACTCAAAGAAGGGGGCGTAGAGCTGTTGATCGGTGCAGGAAGCGCCGGTGATCACGAAATCGCAGGTACCCTTTTCTATATGCAGGATGGTGTGGAGACCGAAGTTCCCGTAAAGAACTCCTTCTCTACCATTTCCAAGCCCGATGCGGCTGTGATCTCTGCAGATAAGATGAACGTGGTCTACCGAGGGGTTGCAAACCCAATGACCATCTCCATTCCCGGAATTCCGGATAACAAAGTTTCTGCAAGTGCACCTGGACTTAAAAGGGTGACCGGAAGCAAGTATGTTATGAACCCGGGAACCGGACGTGAAGTGACTATCAATGCCTCTGGTGTACTGCCCGATGGCAAGAAGATCTCAACTCCGGCAACCTTCAGGATCAAGGATATTCCAAGGCCTGCAGGTTCTGTAAGGGGAGAGTCCGGAAGCACACAGATGCCCAGACAAAACCTCGAGATCTCTACGATCGGTGCCTTGCTGGAAGATTTCGACTTTGACCTGAACCTTGCTGTAAGCGGATTCAAGTTCAAAGTGCCCGGACAGCCTACCGTCCTGGTCAATGGAAACAAACTGGATGCCAGGGCTAAGTCGGCTCTGAAAAGGGCAGGCAGAGGTGATGCGGTTCAGATCTTTGATATCGAAGCCTATATCACGAACAACAAGTCCTATAAACTTAAGAAAGTGTCTCCTGTTGTGGTGGAGATCACAAACTAAGAATTGACAGTTAAATTGAATTTTATGAATTGGAAGAATGTAATACTAGTTGGTGCTGTTTCCTTGCTGCCGATCTCCATCATGGCCCAGGCAAACATCCTGAATGCCAAGAAGCCTGAGGAAATCGGGAAGAAGACAGCCAACCAGTTGGCGATGGACGATGACATTCCATTGGAATACGGTTATGTGGACGACAGGGATATCCTCTGGTCCAAAACCATATGGGAAGTGGTCGACCTGGATGAGAGGGTGAATTTCACCCTCTATTATCCTACCGATACCGTGGATATCAGCGCCGACAGGAGGTCGCTCTACGATGTCTTAATCAAGAACATCAAGAACGGTAAACTAACGGATGTCTATGTGGATTCTTACTTCACTGAAAAGAGGAAGTTCGAGGATCTCAGGGCTACCCTGACCAGAATAGATACTACAGATCTCGGATACGAGCAGATCAACGCCGGCGAGGAACTCTCCCCTGAATACGTAAACAGGAGGGATATTACCGCCGCGGATATCGAAGAATATCGTATCAAAGGTATTTGGTATTTTGACAAGCGCCAGGGAGAGCTGAAGTATCGACTGCTGGGGATAGCCCCTGTGGCTCCGGATGTTAACTTCGTGGACGACGACTCCATGAGCCCTGCCGATAACAAGGTGGAGCTGTTCTGGGTCTGGTTTCCAAGTGCCAGGAAGATCCTTCACGATGCCAAGGTGTACAACCAGCGGAATTCCGCCCAGCCTATCTCGTTCGACATGCTGTTGAATGCCAGGAGGTTTAACGCCGTCATCTACAAGGAGGATAACGTTCACGGAGACCGTGCAATAGACGATTACATTGCTGATAATGCCCTTTTCCAGCTGCTGGAGTCTAATCGCATCAAGGAAGCGATCAGGGACAGGGAGCAGGATATGTGGGCCTACTAGGACCTTTAGAGTATTCCAATTCAATTATAAGATGGAAACGCCGCTTTATTCAAGCGGCGTTTTTATTTTTGTGACATGCTAGATTACCTTGTAGTGGGCCTTGGCCTGGCAGGCATTTCCTTTTGCGAGACACTGGAACAGAACGGAAGGTCATTCCGCGTGGTCACAGACGACTCTCAAAAGGCTTCCACCGTTGCAGGGGGGCTCTACAATCCGGTCATCCTCAAACGCTTCACCCTTTCCTGGAAAGCCCATGAACAACTCCCGCTGCTGCGTCCTTTTTACACCGGACTCGAGGAAAAACTCGGGGTACCCCTGGACTTTCCCCTTCGGGTCCTGAGGCGCTTTGCGAGCACGGAAGAGCAGAATGGCTGGTTCGAGGCCTCGGACAGACCAGGACTCGGCCCCCTGCTTTCCACCGATCTTATTAAGAATACCAACCCGGTCATCGATGCTCCTTTCGGATATGGAGAAGTACTGGATACGGGAAGGCTCGATACAGAACTCCTGCAGCAGGCCTACCGGAAGTATCTCACTAGAAGAAACCTTCTGGTGGCAGAAACCTTCGACTTTGACGCCCTTGTGTTCACTGATGCGGGGGTGGCCTACAAAGGTGTGGAGGCAAGGCAGATCGTATTTGCCATGGGCTTTGGGCTAAAACAGGACCCCTTTTTTAATTATTTGCCCCTCAATGGGACCAAAGGAGAGCTGCTCACCATCAGGGCGCCTGAACTAAAGGAAAGTCGGGTTATCAAATCCGCAGTCTTTATCATCCCCCTGGGGGAAGACCTCTACCGGATCGGCGCGACCTATAAGTGGCAGGACAAGACCCATTTGCCGACACGGGAAGCCCGTGAAGAGCTGGAAACCAAACTGAGGACCTTTCTCCGATGTGAATACGAGGTGGTGGACCATGTGGCAGGGGTACGTCCTACAGTGGCAGACCGCAGGCCCCTCCTGGGGAGGCACCCTGTTCACAAGGACCTGTACGTGCTGAACGGTTTTGGTTCCAGGGGGGTCATGATCGCCCCTTTTGCCTCCAAAGTGCTCTGCCAATTCATAGAGGAAGGGAAGGAACTCCCTTCCGAGATGGATATTTCAAGGTTCAGGAAGCGTTTCGGGAAGCAGAACCCTTCCTGAGTATGGCAGGATCATAATGCATAAAGAGATTGATCCAGATGTTCCTGGACAGGCGGATGATTACCGGAAGGAATACGACCAGGGTCCCTATGATACTCAGAAAGGTCTGTAGCAGGGTGGCCCCGAGCAACAGGAAGGAGATGACGAAGGCTGCCACAGCAAAGGCGATACCCACCGCATAGCTCACATACATGGCCCCGTAGAAGAAGGAGGGTTCTATCTTGTATTTCGTGTGGCAGTGAGAACAGCGTTCATGCATTTTGAAAAGGGATCCGAGGTGATATGGATTCTTGTCCTCGTACATGCTCTCTAGATGGCACTTAGGGCAACTTCCTGTTAAAATGCTGTAGAGTTTGCCTCCTTTTTTTAACATTTGCAAAACTTTTGGGCAAAGATACCTTATTGCCTGCCATTCTCTGTAAATCGGGTTACAATCATGTTAAATGTGCACAATCTTTCTGTCTCCTTCTCAGGGGAATACCTGTTCGAGGAAATCTCCTTCCGATTGCACCCGGGAGACCGTATCGGACTCATCGGAAGGAACGGCGCAGGGAAGTCGACCCTCCTGAAACTCCTCTCCGGAGACATGGCCCCGGATTCAGGGACCATTGCCTCGGACAAGGACCTGAACATAGGTTTCCTGAGGCAGGATATCGATTTTGAGGAGGGGAATACCGTGTTAGAGGAAGCCTACCAGGCTTTTGAGGCTCTCCAGGCCATAGAGCGCGACCTCGTCCACGTCAATGAGCAACTGGCGGAACGGACCGATTACGAAACCGATGGGTATCACCAACTGATGGTAGATCTCAATGATCTCACGCACAGGTACGAGATCCTGGGGGGCTATAATTATCAGGGGGAGACGGAAAAGATCCTGCTGGGACTCGGATTCAAAAGAGACGACTTCAACAAAAAGACCGATACTTTTTCCGGAGGGTGGAGGATGCGGATCGAACTTGCGAAACTCCTGCTGCAGAAGAATGATGTGCTGCTGCTGGATGAGCCTACGAACCACCTCGACATAGAATCCATCCTTTGGCTCGAGCAATTTCTCACGGCCTTTGCGGGGGCCGTGGTGATCGTCTCCCACGACAAGATGTTCCTCGACAATGTCACCAACCGCACCATTGAGATCTCCCTGGGGAGGATCTACGACTACAACAAGCCCTATTCCCAATTCCTGCTGCTAAGGGAGGAGATCAGGGAACAGCAGCTCAACGCCCTGAAGAACCAGGAACGGGAAATTCAGCAGGCAGAACGACTCATAGAAAAATTCAGGGCCAAGGCTTCCAAGGCCTCCATGGCCCAGTCCCTGATCAAGAAGCTCGACCGCATGGAGCGGATCGAGGTGGATCAGACCGATAACAGCGTGTTTAAGTTGAGGTTCCCGGTATCCGTGACACCCGGCAAGGTGGTGGCTGAGCTCGAAGGGGTCAGCAAACACTACGGCTCCAAGGAGGTCCTGAAGGATATCGACCTTTTGCTGGAAAGAGACAGTAAGACCGCCTTCGTGGGGCAGAACGGGCAGGGCAAGACCACCCTGGCCAGGATCCTGGTGGGGGAGCTGCCCTTCGAAGGGCATTTAAAACTGGGTCATAATGTACAGATCGGGTATTTCGCCCAGAATCAGGCAGAATACCTCGATGGTAACAAGACGGTGCTGGACACCATGACGGACGCTGCCAACGAAAGCAACCGGGCCAAGGTAAGGGACATCCTGGGCTCTTTTTTATTCAGTGGGGATGAGGTGGAGAAGTATGTAAAAGTCCTGTCAGGGGGCGAGCGAAATCGCCTGGCACTGGCCAAAATGTTGTTGCAGCCCTTCAATGTACTGGTGATGGATGAGCCTACCAACCACCTCGACATAGCCTCCAAGAACGTGTTGAAACAGGCACTCATCAATTTCCAGGGAACCCTGATCGTGGTCTCACATGACCGGGATTTCCTACAGGGGCTTACCAATAAGGTATACGAATTCAAGGACAAAAAGATCAGGGAGTATCTTGGGGATATCAATTTCTTTCTGTCTGAGCGCAAGGCCCAGGATTTCAGGGAGATCGAAAGGAAATCTCCGTCAACCCAGGAAAAAAGTACTGCCAAACCTGTTGGAAATCCCTATCGCGACCAGAAAAAGGCAAAGAGCCTGAAGAATAAGCTGAGCCAGGTGGAAAGCGAGATCGCCGCCCTGGAGAAAGAGATCTCCGAGATAGATCACGACCTGCTTATGAACTACGATGAGACCATAGCGCGGCCCGAATTCTTCGATCGCTATCAACAGAAGAAAAAACGCCTGGAGACCCTTATGCAGCAATGGGAGGAGATCACCCTCAAGCTCGAGGAACAGGCCGGCTGATCTCCTGTTTCATACCTTTTAGATCATATACCACAAAAATCCCTGTTTTCACAACAAATACAGGCCGTTCATCGTTTTAATTAGAGTTTAATCCTTACTTTCCGGTATATTTGTAAGGTAATTCTTAGTTCTCCTATCAGATTTATTGTAAGCAGTAACGATGTATTTATAGGTAGCTCGATGAAAAAAACACTAATCCTTTCGCTCTTCATGCTGACTTCCTGCCTTCTGGCCACCGCTGAGGTATCCAGGAAGGAGAAAACGGCCCTGACAGACCTGTACGAAAGCACGAACGGGAAGGACTGGGTTCGCACATGGGACCTCAATGCTCCGGTGCATACCTGGTATGGCGTTAAGGTGGAAGATGACCACGTGGTGGAGATCAATCTCTTCAGAAATAACCTGCAGGGTGTATTGCCGGAAAGCCTCGGGAAACTGGTCCACCTCAGGGTGCTCAACCTGGCATTCAACGGGCTCACCGGTGAATTGCCTGAAGGGATCGCACAGCTGCAAAACCTGGAGGTCATCAAAATAGAGATGAACCGATTCAAAGGCGACCTTCCTGAATCCCTTGGCAAATTATCCAATTTAAGGGAACTGACCGCCTTCAACAATTTCTTTACGGGCAGTATACCCGAAAGTATGGGAGAGCTTACCCAACTGAAGGTACTCAACCTCTCCAGCAACAATCTTAAGGGGGCCATTCCTGAAACCTTGGGCAAACTTTCCAAATTAGAGAGCCTTGGGCTCTTCGAAAATACCCTGGAAGGTTCCATCCCCAGGGAGTTCGGAAAGTTAGTAGAACTCAAAGAACTCATTCTGGCCAACAATCAGCTAGACGGAGAGATCCCTGCAGAATTCAGTCAGCTTGCGAGCCTGGAGATTCTGCAGATTCAGAACAACAAGTTCAATTCCCTGAAAAACCTGGAAGGAATGAATACCAAGCAGTTCCTGGTCTTTGACTATGACAAAAGCGATAGCAAATTGAACTTCAAGGAACTCGACTTTAAAAAATCACGTGTGGTGGAAACCATGTTCGAGGATGATGTTCCGGAAGGAGGCAAGAAAAAGAATAATGATCCTGACCATAATTAGTCAGATTTAAGTTGGTTAACTGTCAAAAAAGAGGTGTCCTGCACCTCTTTTTTTTGTTGAAGTGGGGCCGGGAAACCTTTAACACTTTAGGTTTTATTTAACTGTGGCCTAGTGATCTATTCTCTAGTTTTGTAGCTTCAAACAACCCAATTGAACCTTTTTGGATGAGAAAAATTATACTCTATTCCCTTGGAGTCATTATCCTGGTCCTCGCCGTTTTTGTGGCCTACCTCCTGGTAACCGCTGAGGAGGAGAAACGCCCTGTGGCACGCAGAGAAGTAAAGACAGTATTCGTGGATACGGTGGTCAACAGGACCATCCCCATAGTGATCCCTGCCAATGGGAATCTGGCGGCCAAGGAAAGGGTTGAGATCTATTCCGAGGTACAGGGGATATTCCGCTCCAGCAGCCATCCCTTTAAACCGGGTCAGGCCTTCAGGAAAGGCGAGGTACTATTGAGAATTGATGCAGATGAATACGCGGCCTCTGTGCAAAGTGCCAAGAGCAACCTGTACAACCTGATCACTGCAGCCATGCCTGATCTCAGGTTGGATTACCCGGAAGATTATCCGAAATGGCAGGCATACCTGTCTGCATTCGACATGGAAAAAAGCACACCGGACCTTCCCGAGATCACCTCCGAGAAAGAGCGCTATTTCATTAGTGGCCGCAACATTCTCACTACCTATTACAATGTGAAGAATCTCGAAAGGAGGCTTTCGAAATACATACTCAGGGCGCCCTTTAACGGTGTTCTGACCGAAGCCTTAGTCACCGAGGGAAGCCTGATCCGCCCAGGGCAAAAACTGGGTGCGTTCATCAACCCGGAGGTCTACGAATTACAGGTGGCCGTTAACAAGTCTTACAGCGACTTCCTGAAAGTAGGGGAGGAAGTAGCCCTCGAAAACCTGGAAGGCACTCAGCAGTTCAGAGGCAAGGTCGCCCGGATCAACGCCGCCGTGAATCAGGAATCACAAACCGTTTCTGTCTTTATCGATGTGAAGGATGAGAGAGTGAAGGAAGGGATGTACCTGGAAGCACAAATAGAAGGCAGAAGTGAGGAAAACGCCTTTGAGATTTCGAGAAAACTCCTGAATGACCAGAAGGAACTCTTTGTGGTAAAGGACAGCATCCTGGATGTACTCGAGGTAACACCTGTGTATTTTTCAGATAAGACGGCTATCCTCAAGGGTGTTGAGGAAGGTACGGTGATCCTGTCGCGCCCGGTACCGGGTGCCTATGCGGGGATGGTGGTAAGGGCTTACAGGGATACTACCAACCTGGCCTCGGCTCAAGAAATCAATCCGATCCAATAACATGCGAAAGATCATAGGTTATTTTATCAGGTTCGATGTCGCAGTGAATGTGATCATCCTCGCCTTTGTGGTGTTCGGTATCCTGGGCGCCTTGCGGATGAGGTCCTCTTTTTTCCCTCTGATAGACTCCCAGATTATCACGATCAGCATCAATTACCCCGGTGCCGCCCCTCAGGAGATAGAGGAGGGGGTGGTCCTCAAAATAGAGGACAACCTGAAAGGCCTGGTGGGGATAGAAAGGGTTACCTCCACCTCCCGGGAGAATGGGGGTAGTATTACCGTGGAGATCGATTCCGATGAGGATATCGATGTCATCCTGACCGAGGTTAAGAACGCCGTGGACCGGGTCCCTAACTTCCCAGGGGGGATGGAACCCCTGGTAGTAGCCAAACAGGAAACCATCCGGCCCACCATCAGTTTTGCTGTTAATGGGAAGGGAATCGCCCTCTCCAACCTAAAGCAGATCACCCGCAAGATAGAATACGACCTAAGGGCCATGGACGGGATCTCCCAGATCGAGATCACCGGATACCCTGAAGAGGAAATAGAGATCGCTGTAAGGGAAAGGGACCTGCTCGCCTACAACCTTACCTTCCAGGAAGTGGCCCAGGCTGTCGGACAAACCAACATCCTTACCACAGGGGGCGAAATCAAGACGGAACAGGAGGACTACCTGATTCGGGCCAGAAATCGTTCCTACTACGGGGATGAACTCAACAACCTGGTGGTTCGTTCGGATGCCAGTGGAAATATCATTCGCCTGAGGGATGTGGCCGAAGTGAGGGACCGGTTCTCAGAGACCCCCAACGTTAGTTACTTCAACGGGAATCTCTCTGTAAACGTGCAGGTGAGCAACACCAACAATGAAGATCTTATTCCCACTGCGGATAAGATCAACGAATACATCGAGAACTACAATGCCACCCATAACAACGTCCATCTGGATGTGGTCTCAGACGCTTCGATCTCCCTCAAGCAAAGGACAGCCCTCCTGATCGAGAACGGGGCCATCGGGATCCTGCTGGTCCTGTTGTTCCTCTCTTTCTTTTTGAATACCAGGCTGGCATTCTGGGTGGCCTTCGGTCTGCCCATCTCCTTCCTGGGGATGTTCATCTTTGCTGCCATGTTCTCCGTGACCATCAACATCCTTTCCCTCTTTGGAATGATCATCGTGATAGGTATTTTGGTGGATGACGGGATCGTGATCTCCGAGAACATCTACCAGCACTACGAAAAAGGGAAGTCGCCCGTACAGGCCGCTATAGACGGGACGGTTGAGGTGATTCCTCCCATCCTATCCGCCATCCTCACCACGATTCTGGCCTTTTCCACGTTTCTGTTCCTCGACAGCCGGATCGGAGAATTCTTCGGGGAAGTGTCTACGGTCGTGATCCTGACCCTCACGGTCTCCCTCTTTGAAGCCTTGATCATCTTACCGGCACACATTGCTCATTCCAAGGCCCTGGTACGCCAAACCCCTGAGGAAATGGAGAACCAATCCGGAGTAGACAGGGTCTTTGCGAAACTCAGGACGTTTAACAAAATAGGAGACCGTGTGATGACCTACCTCAGGGATACTCTTTACAGCCCGGCACTGCACTTCGTACTTAACCACAGGTTCATCAGTTTTTCCATCTTTACCGGATTGCTGGTGATTACGATAGCGTCCATTATGTCGGGTATCGTCCGGGTGACCATCTTTCCTAGTTTGGCTAGTGATCAGGTCAGTATAGAACTGCTCATGCCCGAAGGTACCAACCCCGAGATCACGGAAGATATCATCTCCAGGGTGGAGGCAGCCGCATGGAGGGTGAACGATGATTTTACGGCCCGGCAAAGCGGGAATCTACAGGTCGTGGAGAATATTATAAAACGCGTGGGACCCGGAAATAACAAGGCCTCCCTTCGGGTGAACCTTCTTCCCGGGGAGGAGCGGGATTTCCCGTCCCCTGAGATCACCAATGCCATTCGGGAAGAAGTAGGGGAGGTCTACGGGGTGGAGCGCCTCACTTTCGGATCGGGTGGAAATTTCGGGGGTAGCCCGGTTTCCATTGCCTTGCTGGGCAACGACAATGAGCAATTAGAGAGTGCCAAAGAAGAATTGCGCGCCTACCTCCAAAACAACACTAAGCTCAGGGATGTCACGGATACAGATCCGGAAGGGATCAAGGAACTCGACATAGAACTCAAGGAGAATGCCTATGCACTGGGGCTCAACCTGCAGTCGGTCATGAGCCAGGTCCGCGCCGGTTTCTTCGGTGCCCAGGCTCAGAGATTCCAGAGAGGGCAGGACGAAATACGGGTATGGGTGCGATATGACCGTTCCAATCGTTCGAGTATCTCCGACCTGGATGACATGAGGATCCTAACCCCTACCGGGCAAAGGGTACCTTTTTCAGAGATCGCCACCTATACCATCGCCCGAGGGGACGAATCCATCAGCCATTTAGACGGGCAGAGGGAGATCAGGGTGGAAGCCGATCTCGAAAACCCGAACGAAAGTGCGACAGACGTCCTCTTTGACGTACAACAGAACTTTATCCCGGGTCTAATGGCTAAGTACCCGTCTCTCTCTGTGTCATACGAAGGCCAGAATAGGGAAGCCCAGAAATTGTCGCGTTCTGTCAATGCGGTTTTCCCGGTGATCCTCTTTTTGATCTTCGCCGTCATCGCCTTTACGTTCCGGTCGTACAGTCAGCCTGTAATCCTGCTCTCCATGATCCCCTTTAGTGTGATCGGGGTGGCCTGGGGGCACTATATACACGGATTCCCTATCAACGTGCTATCGGCTCTGGGAATCATCGCTCTGATCGGTATCATGGTGAACGACGGGCTTGTACTGATAGGGAAATTCAACAACTATCTCAGGGAAGGAATGAATTTTGACGACGCCCTTTACGAAGCGGGAAAATCCCGTTTCAGGGCCATATTCCTGACCTCTCTGACCACGATCGCCGGACTCGCCCCTCTGTTGCTTGAAAAAAGCCGTCAGGCCCAGTTCCTCAAGCCCATGGCCATCTCCATATCCTATGGGATAGGCATCGCGACCGTTCTGACCCTCCTGATGCTCCCCTTACTGCTCTCCGCCATCAATACAGCAAAGGCGAACATTTCCTGGCTGAAGACCGGCGAGAAGGTGAACAAGGAGGCCGTGGAAAGGGTGATCAAAGAACAGAAGCAGGAAGCCAGGTTAAAAGAGAAATTAGAAGTAGCTACCAACGGAAAGGCCACCCAAACCTCTCAGCTCGAAAAGAGGAGAAAACACAAGGAAACGGCCCAAATAGAAGATACGGATTAATGAGAAGAATTTACCTCACGACCCTGTTCCTGGTCGCTCTGCTTGGAATATCTACCGGATTTGCGCAAGACCCTGTCCTGTCTAAACAGGAGGCTATGAAGCTCGCCCTGGAGAACAATTTTGGGATCAAGGTGGCCAGGAACCAGGTAGAGATCGCAGAGAACAACCAGAGCATCCTCAATGCCGGATTCCTCCCTACCCTGACCGCCAATGCAGGTGCTACCTATAACAGGGATGATATCGTGGTTGAATTCCCCGGGCAGTTTGATGAGAACGGGCAACCCAGACCGGATTTTGAATTGAACAAGGCAGAGGCACAGCGCTTCAATACAGGGATTACATTGGATTATACCCTTTTTGATGGCCTTGGCAGGTTGTACAATTACAAAAGCCTGCAGGAACAATACCAGCTCACGGAACTACAGGCCAGGGAAACCATAGAAAATACCCTGTTGCAGTTATTTAGTGTCTATTTCGAGGTGGCCCGTCTCACTGAGAACGTTAACGTCTTCAATCAGGCCCTCCGGATCTCCAGGGACAGGATCACCAGGGCGGAATACGCGTTTGAATACGGGCAGAATACCAAACTGGACATACTGAACGCCCAGGTAGACGTAACCAACGACAGTATCAACCTTTTGAACGCCAAGCAACAGCTTGCCAACGCCAAGAGGGACCTCAATGTGGTACTTAACCAGAATCTGAACGAGACCTTTGCGGTTGATACGGTGGTGAATTTCATCCCAAGGCTGGAACTGGACGAATTCATCGCCACGGCCAAGGAAAACAACGTAGCCCTGCTGCAGACCGAAAAGAACCTCAAGATCAACGAGTACGACATTAAGGTAAGCAGGAGCGGGTATTTACCGTCGATTGGCCTTAGCGGATCCTATGGGTGGAACCTGAACCAGAACCCTCCATCGGCTTTCTTTCCCGGGACCAACAACACGACGTTTAATATGAACCTGGGTGCCCGCCTTACCTGGAACCTCTTCGATGGAGGCAGTACTGCCATACGGGTCAAAAATGCAAAGATCGCTTTTGAGAACCAGGACCTGTTGAAGAAACAGATCGAACTGGAGGTGGACCGCGACATCCTCAATGCGCTTAATATATACGAGAACCGTCTGGCGATCTACGCTATACAGGAACAGAACGTGATCACCAATGAGAACAATTTTGCCCGTTCCAGGGAACAGTTCCAACTGGGACGCATCACTTCCATAGAGTTCCGGCAGGCCCAGATCAACCTGCTCAACGCCCAGACCAATAAAAACCTGGCTAAGTACGACGCAAAGTTGGCGGAGTTACAGCTGCTGCAACTCACCGGCCAGTTGCTGAACATCGAACTGTAAAAAAGACATGGACGAACACTTCTTCCAATGTCCGTATTGCTGGGAGGAGATCTCTATCCTCCTCGACACCTCCATAACGCACCAGACCTATGTGGAAGATTGTGAGGTGTGCTGTAACCCCATAGAGTTCACCGTAGTCTGTGAAGATCGTGAACTCCTGCAATTCGATGCCCAACCCCTGGGCCAGTAAGGCCACAGGATCGCTTCCTTCTTTCTGCCGGACAGCTATCCGCAAATCCCCCGGAATTTAGTATTTTGTCCCTTCTATAAGGGACTATGGACCAACCACAAAACAACCCCAAGGCCTATTGGAGGGAGAACCTCAGGTATCTTATCCTGTTACTCACCCTCTGGTTCCTGGTATCTTTCGGGGCCGGGATCCTCTTCAAAGAGGAACTGAATGCCATCAAAATAGGTGGTTTCGGCCTCGGATTCTGGTTTGCCCAGCAGGGTGCTATCTACGTTTTCGTGGTCCTCATCTTTGTCTATGTCCGTTTGATGAACAAACTCGACAGGAAATACGGTTATGATGAAGAGGCCTGACCCTTCTTTAAAGTGGTAAATATGGATGTACAGAGCTGGACCCTCCTCCTGGTGGTCGTTTCCTTTTCCCTCTACATAGGCATCGCTATCTGGTCCAGGGCGAGTTCTACCAGCGATTTCTATATTGCCGGGGGCCATGTCCCGGCTTTGGCCAACGGCCTGGCTACGGCGGCCGACTGGATGTCTGCTGCCTCCTTCCTGGGTATGGCCGGCTTGCTTTCCTTTACGGGGTATGACGGATCGGTGTACCTTATGGGGTGGACGGGGGGCTATGTGCTTCTGGCGTTGCTCCTTGCCCCTTATCTCAGAAAATTTGGAAAATTCACTGTACCCGATTTTATCGGGGACCGCTACTATTCCAATATCACCAGGACGGTCGCGGTTGTTTGCGCCCTCCTGGTCTCATTTACCTATGTGGCCGGACAGATGAGGGGAGTGGGACTGGTATTCTCGCGTTTCCTGGAAGTTTCCATAGATACCGGGGTGATCATAGGGATGCTGATCGTTCTGTTCTATGCGGTCCTCGGGGGGATGAAGGGGATCACCTATACGCAGGTGGCCCAGTACTGCGTCCTGATCTTTGCCTTTATGGTCCCTGCGATCTTTATCTCCATACAGATGACGGGTAACCCAATTCCACAGCTCGGGATGGGTTCCCGGGTGTTGGGGGAGGAAACCTACCTCCTGGACAAACTGGACGGACTATCTGAAGCCCTGGGTTTTACGGCCTATACAGATAGTTCTAAGTCGACCCTGGACATCCTTTGTATCACAGCCGCCCTGATGGTTGGCACGGCGGGCCTGCCCCACGTGATCGTCAGGTTCTTTACGGTACCCAACGTCAGGGACGCGAGGAAGTCGGCCGGATACGCCCTGCTTTTCATCGCTATCCTCTACACCACGGCTCCGGCGGTGGCCGTATTCGCCAGGACCAACCTTCTGGAGACCGTAAGCGGTCAGCCTTACGAAGAAATGCCGGAATGGTTTCGCAAATGGGAGACCACAGGTCTCATCGTCTTTGAGGACAAGAATGGGGATGGTCTCATTCAATACGTGGGGGATACCAGCAGGAATGAGCTGACGGTCGATCCCGATATCACCGTGCTGGCCAACCCGGAAATTGCCGACCTTCCCAACTGGGTGATCGCCCTGGTGGCGGCAGGAGGTCTGGCTGCCGCCCTTTCCACGGCAGCGGGTTTGCTGCTGGTGATCTCTACCGCTATTTCCCACGACCTGATCAAGAAGCAATGGAAAAAGGATATTTCGGACGGGAGTGAGCTGATCCTGGCCCGGATCTCGGCCGTGGTGGCGGTGTGCATTGCAGGGTATTTTGGCATACATCCTCCGGATTTTGTGGCGGCTACGGTAGCCCTTGCCTTTGGCCTGGCAGCAGCTTCCTTCTTTCCTGCGATTATTCTGGGGATCTTTTACAAGAAGATGAACAAGGAGGGGGCCACGGCCGGTATGGTAGTAGGGATAGGAGTCATGCTCTATTACATGCTCAGGTTTAAATTCGATATGTTCGGAGGGGGGACAGCGGCCGACTGGTGGTTCGGAATCTCACCCGAAGGTTTTGGAACCGTGGCAATGTTGCTTAATTTTATAGTTGCCCTCTCTGTTTCGGCATTTTTCAGGGATCCACCGGAGGAAGTTCAGCAGATCGTGGAAGACATCCGCTTGCCCAAAGGAGCCGGCGAGGCAAGGCCACATTAAAATCAGACAATATGAGTAATTACAGCATCAAAAACCTGGAGGAGTACTTTCAGCTCTACCGGAAGTCGGTCAGAGAACCCGAGAATTTCTGGGAAGAGATCGCAGAAGAACACTTTTTGTGGAGAAAGCGATGGGATCGTGTCTTGCGATGGGACTTTTCAAAACCCGAGGTGGCCTGGTTCGAAGGGGCTAAGCTGAATATCACGGAAAACTGCCTGGACAGGCATCTCGCCATTAGGGGTAACAAGACCGCTATCCTCTTTGAGCCCAACGACCCCAAAGAGGCAGCCCAGCATATCACGTATACCGATCTGTACAAAAGGGTATGCCGTTTCGCCAATGTCCTACAATCCAAAGGGGTGAAGAAAGGAGACCGGGTCTGCATTTACCTCCCTATGATCCCTGAACTCGCCATATCCGTCCTGGCCTGTGCCCGGATAGGGGCCATACATTCTGTGGTCTTTGCGGGATTTTCTTCCCAGGCCCTGGCGGCGCGTATCAATGACTGTGATTGCCGGATGGTGATCACCTCTGACGGTTCTTACCGGGGGGCAAAGACCCTTGATCTAAAAGGTATCGTAGACCAGAGTCTTGAGAATTGTAAAGGGGTCAGTACGGTAATCGTGGTGAAACGTACGGGGGAAAAGGTGGAGATGACCAAAGGAAGGGATCATTGGCTGGAGCCATTGCTGGAGGAAGCCTCTGATGAGTGTATTCCCGAGATCATGGATGCAGAGGATCCGCTTTTTATACTGTATACCTCCGGATCCACCGGCAAACCCAAGGGGATGGTGCACAGCTCAGGCGGGTATATGGTCTTTACGGCCTATACCTTCAAGAACATATTCAGGTACCGGGAGGAAGACATCTACTGGTGTACGGCCGATATTGGTTGGATCACGGGACATTCTTACATCGTCTACGGGCCATTGGCTAATGGGGCAACTACGGTCATGTTCGAAGGCGTACCCACCTATCCGGATCACGGCAGGTTTTGGGAGGTGGTGGCCAAACACAAGGTAACCCAGTTCTATACAGCGCCTACGGCGATTCGGGCACTGGCTAAGGAGAGCCTGGATTATGTGGACAAATACGACCTTTCTTCCGTCAAAATCCTGGGTACGGTGGGCGAACCTATCAATGAAGAAGCCTGGAACTGGTACAACAACAATATCGGGAAGAACAGGAGCCCCATCGTGGATACATGGTGGCAGACGGAGACGGGGGGGATCATGATCTCACCCATTCCCTTTGTAACCCCCACAACCCCTACCTATGCCACCCTTCCTTTTATAGGGGTGCAGCCGGCGCTGATGGATGAAAATGGAAACGAGATCGATGGCAACCAGGTAGAAGGAAGGCTTTGCATAAAATTCCCATGGCCCTCTATGGCGAGGACTATCTGGGGGGATCATAAACGGTATTACGATACGTACTTCTCGGCCTTCAAGAATAAGTATTTTACCGGGGATGGAGCTATGCGAAATGCCGTTGGTTACTACAGGATCACCGGTAGGGTAGATGATGTGATCATCGTATCGGGGCACAACCTGGGAACTGCACCTATAGAGGACGCCATCAACGAACACCCTGCCGTTTCGGAGTCGGCCATTGTAGGCTTCCCCCACGAAGTCAAAGGAAATGCCCTCTATGGCTTTGTGATCCTGAAGGAAGTTGGGGAAACGAGGGACAGGGAGAACCTGAAGAAGGAGATCAACCAGCAGATTGCGGAGCATATCGGTCCTATCGCCAAACTGGATAAGATACAGTTCGTACCAGGATTACCCAAGACACGCAGTGGCAAGATCATGAGGAGGATTCTCCGGAAGATAGCGTCTAAAGACACGTCCAACCTGGGGGATATCAGTACCCTGCTGAATCCCGAAGTGGTCGAGGAGATCATCAGGAACGCGCAGTAACCTCAGAGCACGGCATACAGGATGAATCCCCCAAAGGCAAAGGAGAATGGGGAAATGAGCCTGATCACGGGCGGGGGAAGAAGGGCAGCACATCTGAGGGCATAGGCGTGGTGCCACCTTCTGGGCAGCAGCATGAGGACCAGGGAGGAGCCTATCATGAACCAGCCCAGCCATTCAAAGACCATAGGAAACCGGGATTCCCCTGCGTAAAGGATGAGTCCGGCCGCAGGGATCATCCGTAAGGTCAATTCCCCGTAGTTGATCAGGGGCGTACTCCCTGCCTTTTTCAGGATGTTCCAGGCAACACGGGGAAAAAGGAGCATCACAAAACCTACTGCGATCAGGAAAAGTCCGAAGGCGGCCGTGATGAGTAGTGCAGCAGAGGTCATAAGTCTATTCTTTGGTCAGGTAATACTTTTGAAGCGAATAGAAGGCTTTCTTTTTGATGCCCTCCTCAGAGATCAGACCTTTTCGGTTCCAGCCATCCTGAATTTCAGGGAGCATCCTGCGCGGGGATCTGAAATCCACCAGGATCCATGGCGACATGCCTCTCAACTGTTCAATACCACTGAGCATTTTCAAATTTTCCTCATACAGGAATTCCTGGTATTCTTCCGTCCACCTGGTGTATTTATCCCCGTGCAACCCTTGTTTGGCACCTCCCCCGAACTCTGAGATGAAAACGGGCTTTTCCTGTTCGATCTTCCAGCTGATTTCCCTGGCTTTGTCCGGAAGTCCGTCATACCAGCCGATGTACTGGTTAAAGCTGAGGATATCCACGACCCGGGCAAAGTTGTCTTCGATGGTCCTGATCTTCGGGTTGCCATTTAAAGCACTCTGTTCAAGGGCGGCACTGATCAGTCGGGTGGGGTCGAGGGAGCGGGTCAGGGTCGCCAGGTCTGTGAGAAATTGAGTCCTGGTCGGACTGGTCGGAGTTTCATTGGCCATGGACCAAATTATGACGGAGGCCCGATTCTTGTCCCTTCTGATGACCTCGTTGAGTTGCTTTGCCGCGTTGTTATAGGTAGAGGGGTTTTCCCATGCAATGGTCCAGTATACGGGGATCTCTTCCCAGACCAGCATCCCCAGGGAATCGGCCAGTCTTACCATGTGTTCGTTGTGGGGATAATGCGCCAGTCTCACAAAGTTGCATCCCAGTTCCCGGGCCCATCCCAGTAGTATACGGGCATCTTCCCTGGTATGGGCACGTCCTTTTCTGACCGGACTCTCCTCGTGGATGGAGATCCCTTTTAGGAAAACGGGCCGTCCGTTCAGAAGGATATCCCGTCCTTTTACAGAAATGTTCCGGAAACCGATCCATTCCGAGACCGAGTCCTGACCGGTGCTCAGGATCACTTTATAGCGTTTAGGGTCCTGGTCAGACCACAGGCGTAGTGTGTCAACGGGGAGGCTAAAGGAGGCCATCCCCTTGTCATCGGTTAGAACCTGTATGGATTTCTGTAGTTCGGGAATGCGGACTTGTACCTGCCTTCCTGCCTTGAGACTCCCGTTTAACAGAACAGACCCTTGAAGAGTACCTGGTTTGTCCCGGGCCAGATGTACGGAGTAATCTTCCACATAGGTCTCAGGGGTTTCAACAAGGCTCACTTCCCGGGTGATGCCCCCATAATTCCACCAGTCGGTGTTAAGGGTGGGCACCCCTTCCTTAATCCGCTTATTGTCGACCTTTACCACCAGTGAGTTACCGGTATCCTTTAAGAGGGCGGTGACCTCAAAGGAAAAAGGGGTGAAGCCCCCCGTGTGCTGCCCTATTTTGATGCCGTTCAGATATACATGGCAGCGGTTGTTCACCGCTCCGAAGTACAGAAAGACACGGTTGGAGGAGTCCTGTTTGGTATAATCGAAATGTCTTCGGTACCATACCGTTCCTTCGTAATAAAAGAGTTTTTCCTTTTGTGAATTCCAATCCCCCGGGACATAAATACTGTCACTCAGGTCGAAATCGTATTCGAGGAGTTCGGAGCGGTCAGCCGGTTTGCTATCTGTAAAGAAAGCATTCTTTGAGGGGTTATCCTGTTCATCAAAGGCTTCCAGTCTGTAGTTGTAAAATCCATTTTCATACGGATCCACGATGTATTTCCAATACCCCTCAAGGGAGGTACTGCAACGGTCGTAAACATTAACCGGTGTTTGCCCATGGGATATCGAACTTCCGCAAAGCAAGAAGAAGTATCCCAGGAATCCCTTTAGCAGAGAGGCGCGAAAAGTAGAAATTGCCATCTCATTTTTTATCTTTCAAAAAAGCGTAGGTGAATCCGTTCTGGAGGGTAAATCCCACGGCCAAAATACCGATAAGGATCTGGTATTGAGGGTGATCCCCTACAAGGGAAGAAGCCAGAAGGATGACACCTGCCCAAATAAGTGCGTTGAGAATAAGGACCTTTTTCATAGGTGATAGGTTTGATTTGACAGCCTGACTGATCTCAATCTACGGACCAGGGGTGGATGATTAAAGGTAGACAAAAAGCATGAGTATCGTTTTTCGGAATGCATTTGCCTCTATTTCACAGAACCAAGAAATTCGTTTCCCGTATAGAATCAGGAGTTCGATTTTCCCATTCCCAGTTTGCCGCCCAGCCATCCCATAGGGATATAAGCTACGATCAGGTCCAGGGCTGAAAACCAGCCAGGAGCAGGCAGGTTGATCACATTGATGATCCCACCCGCAAGGAATGCCACCCCGATCAGCATGGCGAAGAGCATTTTCCTGGAGGCAGCGATCCTGGCTGCGATAAAGGCTCCGACAAGGGTTCCAATGGCATGCGCCAGAAAAGGAAAGATAAAGTGTTTGGGTTCAAAGAGGGACATGCTTTCCTTCAAACCTTCCATAGTGCTTACATCGGCCCCTTCCGGCAGGGGGATGACACTTCCGTTGAGGGAGATAAAGAACATATTCACAACACTGCCGATGACCAGTCCGGCGATCACGGCCAAAATATTTCTGACAATGGGATTCATAGAGGTTGGTTTTAGGTTGATGACAAAGTGAGAGGGCCAATTTTCAGGGTGTCCTTCTGAATAAAATTAGGGATTTTCCGCTAATTAGAGAGAAGAATGATGATAATCCAGGAGTGATTCAAAGGAATTGAAGGCCTCTCAGGATTCACTCAGGAGTTTTCTGATAAGGACGATCTGCCCGAGATGGTAATGGCTGTGTTCGATGAGCCCGTAGAGGTTTCTCTGATAAGAGCCATACTTTTTATCCGAAAAGACCTCATTGAGCTTGTTGTCAGGGAGCTCTCTGGCGAGCCTGGCAAAGGTCCTGGCATCGTCCCATGTTTTTTGAAGCAGCTCCTCCCAGTCTTTCTCAGACCTGATCTCAGGAACATCAAAACTGACCGCATCCTTGCCTTCCAGGGGATGGCCCTGCAGTACCCGGTTCACCACCGTTATAAAATAGTTGATGTGGAAGACCAGTTCTGCTATGGAATGAAGGGATCCGATCTTTCTGTTGGCGTCTTCCCAGTGAAGCCCTGCCAGGGTATCCTTCAGGTTTACAGCCGTCCAGTTGCCTCCGAAATGAAGATCTTCAAGGTTTTTGGCAATAAAGGCAGTATGTTGTTTTTCCATGACGGTCTGAATTGCTGAAACAAGGATACCTTCCTGTTTGCCCTCCAGTGAGTTGGAATAAGACAGCTTCCTATGACCCCCTGTAGTAATTCAAAAGTATGGAATCCATCTCTTTTTTTCCGCCTGTGATCTGTTCTATGGTTTTTTTGGTAGCGGGGCTTATTAAAGGTATCAGGGGTTGTTCCCTTTCAGGGATGAGGCCAAAGACCTTGCGGAGGTCGGAATCCCATACCTCGTGGTAGTTCAACAGGTCGTCGGGATAGACCACTTTCCGCTCCGTACCCTCATCTATTCCTTCAAAAGGTTCATGCAGATTCAAATACCCGTAATCATCCGTCAGTTGTTCCCCCTTCTTGATGTCCCGTATGGCAATTTCAAATTCGTAGGCCGTTGAGAGGCAATTTGACCGGAAACTGTGGTTGACATAGCGGCCGAGGTCCCAGCACAGGATGTAATTTCCCTTGTTGTTCCGGTAGGTATAGGTGTCCAGGATATTCTTGTAGAGGGGCGTCATTTTTTGATATTCTTTCGCCGTGAATTCCCTGTCGAGGGCATCCAGTACCCAGGTGATGGTCCCGGCAGGAATGTCCCTGGTTGCTACTACGCCGTACCCTATGGTCTTGTTGATGAAACGCAGTTCGGTATGTGGGTGGATCATAGGGTCCGTTGTATAATTTTATAAATTAAATGTACTTATCATTTTGATTCGCTCAACCTATTTAACTGCGTTTTTTTTAAGAACCTTTTTTAGAAGAAATAGCACTATAGAGACGCCAATGGCCATGGTAACGGCTATGCTGTTAAAAGCAATATCTAAGGGGTCAAACACCCTGTGGGGAAGGAAGTACTGGATCCCTTCATCGAGGGCACCCAGGCACACGCCCCACAACCAGGCCATGATACCGGACTTCCAGTTCCCGCTATCAGCAAGGTATTTTTTTTTAAATGACTTGTGCAGAAGGACGGCCAGTACGCTGTATTCGATGAGGTGGCTGCGTTCAGGAGCCCCAAGCCGGAAAAAGAACATTACATAAACCGCCGCAATACCGATAAGGAAGGCATATTCAACGCTGCCGGGTCTATGGATCAATCCGTGAAGGAGAACAGCTATGGTCACCAGTAGCATGCCCAGCACAAATATCACGGCCTGTACATTCTGGTCCCTAAGTTCATTAGCAAGGGGCTGACCGATAAAGAGGGTAGAGAGGATCGTCAGGTAGACCAACACCACGGCAAACCAATAGTGTTTTTCAGTTAGATTCCTGGTGCCAAACGCCATATTCTTGCTTTTGATGGATCGTTGAGTTTACGAATCCGGCTTTTTGAGCTTTTCGAGTATGCGGACCACCGTATTCCAATTCCGCGTGGTGATCCCTTTTCCGTACATTTTTTCGAGGAGGCCCATCACATCGGCTGTGCCGATCCTGCTGATATCCAGAACGCTGCATACGGCCTTCCCCCTCTCGCTGATAATCCGGAAGGCACCCTCGTTATAAGTAAAAGGCAGTTCGGGCACTGCTCTTTCCTCCGCATTCAAAAAGGTAACGTAGCATCGTGAATCTTCATCCAGCTTCAGCCCGCGGAACGGGTCTTCCTTGAACTGATCCTGAAACGTGCGGGCA
Organism: Muriicola jejuensis; assembly: GCF_010671595.1. Classification (GTDB taxonomy): domain Bacteria; phylum Bacteroidota; class Bacteroidia; order Flavobacteriales; family Flavobacteriaceae; genus Muriicola; species Muriicola jejuensis. Next base: position 75,419 of record NZ_JAABOP010000006.1, read on the forward strand.
TCCAGGACCCAGGTCGGGATTTCAAAGCCAAAAACATCATTGAGGTGCCGGGCTATATTGGTTCGCAGGGTTTCCGGGTCGATGTCTTCCGCCCTGAATATCACATTGCCTGAATTCAGTAACGTTTGCACATCCGAATATCCCATTGAAAGGAGTTCTGCCCGCAATTGTTCCATGGGCACCTTGTGACGGCCTGAGACATTGATCCCTCTCAGAAGGGCGACATAAAAGGTGAGTTGGGTTCCTGCTACCATTACAAATGACTAAGGTCTTTCATTGCCTATAAGATACTGAGATATGGTTGAATAAGAACATATATTCTCTGGTATGTTTTTAGTCTGATGGTATCCGGGGGAGAAGATCGGAATTCAACATGAGCCATAGTTTATATCGATACAAATCTGGCCTTTCATAGGAATTTGTTTGGTAAATTTGAGGATATCATAAAATAACGGACGAACCCTCTAATAAACCTAATTTCAAAGACCATGGAAGACTTAAAAAACAGGACCGGCTCATCTAACGGTTCAGCTTACCACGCCAATGATGAAAGCAAGTGCCCTTTTCTCAACGGGGAACTGCAGCAGGTGGCAGGTGGTGGGACCACGAACCGGGACTGGTGGCCGAACTCACTGAATTTGAACATCCTCAGGCAGCACTCCGAGCGCGTCAATCCTATGGAAAAGGATTTTGACTACGCAAAGGAATTCAAAAGCCTGGACCTCAAGGCGGTCAAAAAGGATCTGACGTCCCTGATGACGGATTCTAAGGACTGGTGGCCCGCAGATTATGGCCACTACGGCCCATTCTTTATCCGGATGGCATGGCATGCCGCAGGAACTTACCGCATCTCCGACGGACGCGGAGGTGGTGGAACCGGGGCGCAGCGTTTTGCCCCCCTGAACAGTTGGCCCGACAATGCCAACCTCGACAAGGCCAGGGTCTTGCTTTGGCCCATCAAAAAGAAATACGGTAAAAAACTCTCATGGGCAGACCTGCTGATCCTGGCCGGTAATGTGGCCCACGAATCCATGGGCTTGCCTATGTACGGCTTTGCAGGAGGTCGTGAAGACATTTACCAGCCCGAAGAGGACATCTATTGGGGATCTGAGACCGAATGGTTGGGCAACAAGGAGCGCTACAATGAAAAAGGAGAACTGGAAAGGCAGATGGGAGCCGCCCATATGGGATTGATCTACGTGAACCCGGAAGGCCCCAATGCCAACCCGGATCCGCTGGCTGCCGCCCACGACATACGTGAAACCTTCGGGCGTATGGCTATGAACGACTATGAGACCGTGGCCCTTATCGCAGGTGGACACACCTTCGGCAAGACCCACGGGGCTGCCAAAGATTCTGAATTCCTGGAGGCAGAACCCGCCGGGGCTCCTATCGAAATGCAGAGCCTGGGATGGAAGAGCAATTTTAAAAGTGGGAAAGGATCGGATACGATTACGAGCGGACTCGAAGGTGCCTGGACGGATACCCCTATCAAGTGGAGTCATAAATACCTGGAAAACCTGTTCAAGTACGACTGGGAACTCACTAAGAGTCCGGCCGGAGCATGGCAATTCCAGCCTAAGGACGGCGCCGGTGCCGGTACGGTTCCGGATGCGCACGACCCAAGCAAGAAACACGCACCTTTTATGCTGGTTACTGACCTCTCCCTGAGGATGGACCCAGCCTATGAAAAGATCTCACGCCACTTCCTGGAAAACCCGGAGGAATTCAAGGAGGCTTACCAAAAAGCCTGGTTTAAGCTTACGCACAGAGACATGGGGCCAAAATCCCGTTACCTGGGGCCTGAAGTCCCAAAAGAAGATCTGGTATGGCAAGACCCTGTTCCAGCAGTGGATCACGAACTGATCGACGAGAAGGATATCGCATCCCTGAAGAAGACTATCCTGTCTAGCGGGCTGTCCGTTTCGGACCTCGTCAGGGCCGCATGGGCCTCCGCATCTACCTTCCGGGGTTCTGACAACCGCGGAGGAGCCAACGGAGCCAGGGTACGCCTCGAGCCACAAGCGGTCTGGGAAGTGAACAACCCTGTGCAATTGGGCAAAGTGCTGGATACACTGACGAAGGTACAATCCGATTTTAACGGGGCTCAGAAAGGGAACAAGAAGGTATCCCTGGCAGACCTGATCGTACTCGGCGGATGTGCTGCCATAGAGAAGGCCGCCAAGGATGGAGGACAGGATATCAAAGTTCCTTTCTCTCCGGGCCGTACAGATGCCACAGCGGAAATGACCGATGCTGAAGCCTTTGACGTACTGGAACCCATAGCAGATGGATTCAGGAATTACCGCAAGATCAAATCCTCTGTCTCAACGGAAGACATGCTGGTAGACAAGGCTCAGTTGATGACCCTTACAGCTCCTGAAATGACAGTGCTTGTAGGCGGTATGAGGACCTTGAATGCAAATTATGACGGGTCTTCCCATGGCGTATTCACCAAGAGACCCGGTACGCTCAGCAACGACTTCTTTGTGAACCTGCTAGATATGGACAACGAGTGGAAGGCAGTAGATTCAGATCAGGAAGTGTTTGAAGGCAGGGATAGAAGTACCGGTGAGAAGAAATGGACCGGAACTCGGGCAGATCTGATCTTCGGATCCAACACGGAACTCCGTGCACTGGCCGAGGTATACGCCTGTGACGATGCCAACGGGAAATTCGTGAAGGATTTTGTGAAGGCGTGGAACAAGGTCATGAACCTCGACCGTTTTGATCTGACCTAGATTTTAGCATGTTTATAAAATGAAAATGGCCCCACCTGGGGCCATTTTTTTTCCCCTGTCAGGGTTTCATGGCTTTATTTCAGAATCAATCAGTGAACGGATGGATTGTATTTCCTGAAGAAGAGGCCTATAAATCTCCTGTTCTAAACTGATTGCGGTAATAATAAAGGTGAGCAAGTTGTTCTCGAATTCCCGGCCCTTCATGATCTCAAGGTTGCTGTACTTTTCCTTTGCCTTCGGTATACCCATTATTTCCGTACTGATCCCGGTCTGGTCAAAGACGGTCCTGATACTGGCATTTTCCCTCCGAAACATGTCCCGAATCTTTTCTCTTTCCAACCTCAGGTCTTGTTCTGTCACTCGAACGGATTCAAGTGAAGCATTCCAGGTAGTCAGGTGCCGCCTGAGTTCAGTATTGGTTATCTCCTTCAGGCTCCCGGAACTGATCATTTCATGCAGTAAGGCATTATTTGGATTGTAGGCAATTTCGAAGGCAAAAGAGTCATATCCCAGTTGGGAAAGCAAGGTATCCTGGTCTGCGGTGGGATCCTTGTCGAGCACCGTGAGAAATTCTTTGGCCGCTCCATAGTTTTTACTGAGCACCTTGATCAGATTCTCCAGTTTCTGTTCACTTATTGAAAATTCAGATTGAAGGCCTTTGAGATAGGTCTACTCTTTTTCTCTCAGGATACGTTCTTCATTGTAGTTGTTGATGCTCAGGGCGATCAGGATCCCGATAACCACCAGGATGATCTCTCCAATAGCGTATTTGAGGTACTGGCCGGCCTTGTTCTTTTCCATAAGATCGTAGCGAATGCGCCTGAAAAATTTGATCATGGGCGAATGCGTTTTTCTATGACAGGATGAAAGTATAAAAAAGAATTAAAACGACCGGGGTATTGCTTAGCGATCAAAGAAATGGCCCCTTGAAGGGGCCATTAGTAAATATCTTTTATCTCAGAAGGTTATTCGGCTGCAATCTGTACGGCGAGTCCGTTCACATCGAAATAATCCGATGCACTTGCGATCTTGCCCGCGTCATTGACCGTTATCAGGGAATAAAATTTAACCCCGGTCGGTTTGCCGGTCTCCGTGTGGGTGGCGTTCCAGGTGCCATACACCCTGATGTTGGTAGAGAGAGTGGTCGCAGTACTCTCAGGGAATACGGATCCTGACCAGTAAGCCCCTGCCGTATTATTGGCTGTGATCACCCCCGGAGTAAACCGGATATCGTCAAAATTCTCGTGGTAACCTTTCAGAGCAGCCAGCAGGTCGTCCTTGCCAAGCCATTGGTTCCCGTTGTATTGGGGAGGGCTCCACTGCAGGGTGTCCGACAAAAGATTGGCCAGGGTCTCCAGATTCTCGGCTTCATGGGCCTTGTAAAAAGCCTCGATAATGGCCACTTTGGCATCAAAGGCCGCATAATCCGGGGCCTCTGCCGGAGTCATCTGTTCTTCAGGTGCGGACTGCTTGCACGCCGACAGGGCAAAAACCCCTGCCACGGCAAGGGTAAAAAATAATGTTCTCATGGGTTGGTTATTTATTGGTTAATAGTCTGAAAGGTACGAAAAAATAGGGTGCAAAAAGCACCTTTTCCTCACTAGCCTTTAATCGGATCTATTGCCTAATTTCGGTATACCCGGACGTAGTCGACCTCCATGATCCCTTCGGTGAAAGAACCCGGGATCTCTCCTCCTAAATTGCCGCCCATGGCCACATTCAGCAAAAGGTAATGGGGGTTGTCATAGGGCTTGTCTGCAGTGTTGGACAGTTCGTGGACGAGGATCTCATCCACATAGATCCTCATGCGCTGATCGTCCCATTCCAGGATGTAGAGGTGGAATTCATCTGTAGATCCCGGGACGGCTGTGGAAGAACCCTCAGTCCGGTAAGCCCCGGTTTGGGTATCTCCCCAGTGGAAATAGCCAAGGGTCGTAGACTTGTCCCATCCCCTTTGTTCCATGATATCGATCTCACCACAGGCAGGCCAGCCTACGCTGCCGTATTGGGATCCGAAAAAATTGCCGCTTTCATTTATATTGGCCCCCAGGGTCCAGATCGCAGGCCAGGTACCTCCTGCAGAGGGAAGTTTTGCGCGTACTTCCACCCTTCCGTAAGTAAAAGCGTATTTGGAATTCAACCTGGCCGAGGTAAAGGATTTAGTGATCCCTCCTGAGGTGTATTCCTCCCGTTGCGCCCTGATCTTCAGGGTACCGTCGCTGACATAGGAGTTTACCGGTCTGGCGGTGTAATGCTGAGCCTCGCCGTTGTACCAGCTGCCGTTATTGGGGCCTACTACCTGGTGGTACCATTTTTCGGGGTCGGGGCTCCCCTCATAGTCGAATTCATCGGCAAAGACCAGGGATGGGGCCACTGGAGGGCCCGATTTGTAAACCGTGACCGTAAGCGTCTCTGAGACCGATTCCCCTGTGGCTGAGAATGCCTTCACCTCAATGGAATAGCTGTGTGTTCCTTCCTCTTCGAATAAATGATTCACAGTCCTGGAGGAGGTCTCTATCGTTTCACCTCCCTCAAATCTATACGAGTATCTCACGGCATTCTCGGCATAGGCACTTACCCGGACCTCCCCGGAACCGTCTCCGGCCGGAGCCGAGTCAGAGGCACCCACGACAGTAATGATGACCGTGAGATTTGTCGGCCGGATTGTGGGATCCACGTCTGTGGAACTGCAGGAGAACACGAGAAAAAAGGCCAGCATGAAGATGTTGAGGAATACTTTGGATCTGTTCATAACTGTACCTTTTTTTTCGGCACTTCAATGATACTCAATTTTTCCGTGAAAGCTCAAGTGAATGGAAAAAGAGTCGGCCCAGGCTCACTCCTGTTAACGGATTTCCGTTTCCCGAATGATCTCCTCGATCAGGGCCTCGGACTCTTCCAGGCGTAAAAGGACCTGCTGGTTCATCCAGAGGGTGTTGTCGAGCAGGTTTTCAAACTCTATTTTTTGGAAGAGGAGATAATAATCCGGTTTTAAGTTGGAATTTCCTGACCAGAAGTAGCCCGCATTCGAATCCATTTCCTTGAAGGAAATGAAGGATAACAAAAATGGGATGAAGTGGTTGTTGGTCCAGTAATCCAGTTTTTCCTCCCGTCTTACCCTGATTGAAGAAAGGGCGTTCCATTGCTGAAATAAGGTGGTGATGGGTTCATTCTTAAAGAGCCTCAATTGTCCGCTTTGGATGATGCTGTTGATGGAATTATCGGAAAGCCCCAATTCTTCACCCTGGAAACTGTTGTAGAACAGGCTGTCCAGATTATAAGCCTCCAGGGTCTCCCGCTTGCTGCCGACCAGTTCCAGGAGGCTATTCAGGTTTTTCATAGTCTGTTGACAAGCGGCTTTATGGTCGGCGATCAATACTTTGTTAGCCCGGAATTCAAGCTGCACCTTTTCCAGCAGATTTCGCTTTTCTTTCAGGTCGAGCCGGTCCTGGTTCCAGTTATTGATCTGGAGGGCGATGAGGATACCGATGACGACCAGGATGATCTCCCCAATGGCATACAGGAAGTATCTGGAGACTTTATTTTCTGCAACCAAAGATTGACGGATTTTCCTGAAGAATTTTAGCATGTGTAAGGGGTTAGATCAATAATTTTTTAGGTTTATCACGAAGTGTACAGGTGAAGTCATCGGTTGAGTTCTTTATCGATCTCATCAATGATTATGGTGGTATCCAATACAAGGGACTCCAGTCTGTCTATAGCATCCCTGTTTATCCAGAAGTGTACAGCTGCGTTGTTAATGTACTCAATTTTTTTATCCCTCAAATGAGCTACCAGGTCGGCCGGGAGCTGGTCCCCGAACAAAAATGCAGAAGCCGGTTCAAATCTCATGATACTGTTTGAATAGGTGAAAGGGGCATCATTGGGTAAGGCCCATTCCGTCCCGACGCGAATCCATTCACTGATCTGCTTGTGTTTGGCATAATGTTTTACGATTTGTTCCCTTAGCTCTGTGTTTCGGATCAACTTTAGGTTTCCTGTGCTGGAAAGATCGTCAAAAGTGGAGGTCGAAGAAGAAAAGACGGGGTAGATACTCCCATATTGAAAGAAATCCCGGGCTGCTAACAGCAATTGCTCATCTGAATGGTCCGGTTCAGTTAAGGCTTTGGAAAGACCCTTGATGGTCTCGATCCCTTTGTTTAGGTCTGCTATGTTTTGGGTAAAGGTCCTGATATCTTCCCTGTTTTCTGTGAGTAAACGCCTTAGGTACAGTTCCTCCTGAATGGCAGATTTTCGATCTTCGTTAGCGTTGTTGATCTGAAGGGCGATGAGGATCCCCATGACCACGAGGATGATCTCCCCAAGGGCGTATAACAAATACCTGTTGAATTTGTTCCCTTCCAGCAGGGATTGTCTGAGTTTTCTAAAAAAATGGATCATGGATGGTTTTTAAATGACATAATATACTACAGAATTCGCGATTCCCTGTATAGTGCCCGAACGATTGCCAAAAGTCGCATATGGAATCAGGATAAGGGGCTGTCATTTATGTACGGCCCTCATCATATCCCTGGGCCCAGCAGGATCCCTCTTGGGATTTCAATTTTTTACCAGGTATCCATTCCGTAAATTCTCTTTATTTATGTACATTTTAACTGGTTAAAAGGCCTAGTCCGACCAATGGACCATAACGGATCTAATTTATTTTAAAGCATGCAAAGGCGATATTTCTACCTGGTTCTTGGACTTTTTTCAATCCTGGTACAGGATATAAAGGCAGGTCAAATCATTCCCACCTCTCCGGAGAGCACTGAGAGTATACAGGAAAATGAAGGGATCGAGGATTCTCTGGGCAGGTCAAATCCCAAGGGTACAGTGATGGGTTTCTTCAATTCCCTGGCCAGGGAGGATTATCTCCAGGCTTCTCAGTACACGGACCTCATGGGTGTCAGTGAAAATGCGGATGAGGCTACTTCTGTTCGTTTCGTCATGCAATTTAAATCCGTCCTGGACCGGTATGGCAAAATCACACCCATTAACCTGATCAGCGCAAATCCGCAGGGGAATAAGGATGATGGTCTCGTACCGGATATGGAATGGGTTGGCAGTATTACTTTCAAGGGTAAAATCACTCCCGTCTTCCTAAAGAAAACGGCCGGTTCAGAGGGGGTCGCCTTATGGCTGATCTCGACCCAAAACCTGACCAGTTTTATAGATGAGGTATCTGCCGTCTCTGACCTAGATGCATCTGCACCCGATACCGAAGGTCTGTTTTCATCCAAATGGAAAGGCGCTCCGGTAAACGAATGGATAATAACTGGTTTACTGGCCATAGGAACTTACCTGCTTTCCTGGCTTTTTACGGTTTTCCTCGGGAGGATGGTCAGATCGATTTGGAAGAATTACGAACACAACAGATACAAAAGAATACTAAGGACCCTGCTCATTCCCCTGCGTTTGGTTGTAATGGTGTTCATTTTGTTACAAGTTTCAAGGGCTTTGGGAATTTCAATTGTTGTCAGGCAGGCCCTGGGTGTATTCAATCTGATCGCTATGTGGACGGCTTTGTTCATTTTCATATGGCTACTAACGGATGCGCTGACGACGGCTGTGGAGGCAAGAATGAGGGATCGGAGACATTTCGGTGGTCTCTCTGCCATTTCATTCTTCAGAAATACAGCCAAGTTTATCCTGATCATAACGGCTCTGCTCATGATCTTCAATACGATTGGAATGAATGTAACGGCAGGTCTTGCAGCACTGGGTGTGGGTGGGATAGCCCTTGCCCTCGGGGCTCAAAAGACCATAGAAAATGTGATTGGCGGGCTCTCCGTGGTCTTTGACCAACCGGTGAGTGTCGGAGATTTTTGCAGGTTTGGCGACACCCTGGGAACAGTAGAAAAAATTGGGATGCGTTCTACGCGGATCAGAACCAATCACCGGACGGTGGTAACGGTCCCTAATGCTGACTTCTCTTCCCGTTTGATAGAAAATTTTTCGAAACGAGATCTCTTTTTGTACCATAAGACTATCGGACTGCGACACGAGACGACGTCCCATCAAATGCGATTTGTACTGGTGGAACTCCGCAAAATCCTATATGCCCATCCCAAGGTAGACCCTAATCCGGCAAGGGTGCGATTCCTGGGATATGCCAGCGATTCCCTTCAGGTGGAGATCTATGCCTATACCCGCGCAAAGGACTGGAACGATTACCTGGGGATACAGGAAGATATCAACCTGAGGTTAGCCAAGGTCATTGAGGACAGTGGAAGTGGATTCGCGTATCCTTCGCAAAGGATTTATATAGCAGAGGAAAAAGGGCTGTCAAAAGCCAAAAAAGACAAGGTGGAAACCAAGGTGAACAAATGGATTGAAAACGAAGAACTTCAATTACCGGAATTTGATCCGGAGACTATAAAAAAACTTAAAGGGAGCATAGAATATCCGTCCGGGGACCTGGATAGGATGTAGCCCAGCTTAATTCAGCAACTGAGACTTATCGAATGAAGGATGTTGAGTAAAAAGGCGCTTACATCAGGATGAATCAGGCAGGAACAAATCCTTTTAAACACTCTGAATCTCATATTCAGGCAAGTCCTTATCACCATTCCCATCCAATCCCTGTTCTGAAAACATAGTCTACCTGACTGGCATTCTCAGCGGGTCTGTTGTCGTAATTGTATGCGACACCCAAACGTATAAAAAAGTCGAGGGGGAGGTCATACTTGAGATCGAAAGTCACATCAGCCCGGTATCGCCCTTCCTCGGTGATGCCCGAATACCCCATATAAATAATGCTGAGATCGAGATCACGCGCTCCGTAGATGTTCAGCTCCGTCCCCAGGAACCCTTCCCAGCTTGTGCGGCTTTCAGGATCATTTGAAAACAGTTCATAGTTGTTGTTTACACCAGCTTTTATCCCCCAATGCAGCTTGTTCGTACTGAGCAGGTAATTGCCTGCACCCAGCTGAGTATTGGCACGAATGTCGATCAGCTGCTCCGTATTGGAAAGGGTCGATAAGGTGGCGATCCCATACCATTTGCGAAAAAGCAGTCGCCTGTAATTCAACAACCCATCCGTGCGTTGGATGGGTTCCGTATTATCCTGGGAAGAACGGATCATATTGTATGATGCTTCCAACCACCAGGAATCTGATTTATAACCGGCCGAACTCCGGAAGGAAAACTGACGCATATCCTGGGCTTTGGTTACGTTGAACCCAAGTTCCACTGCGGCACTAAATCTATTGGCAAAACCTTCTTTGATCTGATTTAAATAGACGATCTCCTTGAGGTGACCCTCTGCGAATAGCGTATCCTTATCATAGACCCTGATCCTGCCATCAGCAGTGCTGGAAACCCTCCCGTTGTAGAGCATGTCCCTTAAACTCACGAGGAATCTGGATTCGGTATGGATTTCTTTGATACTTGACCATTTGATCTTAAAAACCTCATCCCCATATGGAACATCTATTTCTAATACCCCTTTTTCCATTTTCTTGATCTCGCCAACCACCCTGATTTGATCATCCAATACAAGGGTATCGGATTGCCCCAAGACCATTTGGGTGCAGAACAGTACTCCAAAGACGAGGAAACAAATTGTTTTCCAAAGGTGAATATGGGTGAGATCGGTTTGTTTTTGCCGTTGCATGTATCTTTATCTCAGGGGTGCATGATGTTTAAAAGGGGGTTGCAGCACATTCTTCAAATCTTCAGGGGGAAACATGGGGGTTATTTGGTCAACAGGTATTTCGCCACGGCATGATAGGCGGGCAATGATGTGGGATCAATTTTTGAATTTTTGGCCTCAGGGTGAGAGGAAAACCTGACAATCACCATTTCTGCAGCGGGATCTATATAGATGGTCTGCCCGTGAACCCCCCGGGCTGCAAAAGCACCGTGCTCGTTGTGGGTATGCCACCACATATTGCGGTAGCTCCAGCCTTTCAGCGAGCTGTACGCCGATTTGCCAAAGGCTTCCCGGTCGCCACCATTCATGATGTCTTCGATCAACGACTCAGGCAAAATCTGTTTCTTATTGAACTTTCCTTTCTTACGGACCATTTCTCCGAACATGGCCATATCTCGCATATTGGCACTGAATCCCCCTCCGGCAAATGCTATGCCTGCGCCATCAATTTGAAAATAGCCATCAAAATGGGCCCCCAATGGTTTCCAGATCCTTCCTGACAATAAGTCGGGAATGGATTTGCCGGTAACTTTGGAAACGATCCAGCCCATCACATCGGTATTTACCGTTTTGTACCCAAACACCTCCCCATGCTCCCCTTCCTTTTGAACGGTTTTTAAATAATCATAATAATTTGAAGGTCCCTCTTCTGTTTTAGAAAAAGGATTGCCGGCAGCAGAAAATGCCCATATCTCCGCTTTGGGGTCGGAATAATCCTCACTGTATTTCAGGCCGGTTGTCATATCCAGGATCTGTCTTACGGTGGCATCGCCAAAAGCAGATCCCTCTAGTTCCGGAACATAGTCTGCTCCTCTTCTATTCTCATCCAGTACCCCTTCCGCTACGAGTAAACCTCCTAGGGTCCCTGTAAAGGTCTTGCTTACAGACATGGCGGCATGGAGGCCATCGGGTCTCAGTTCCCCAAAATATCTTTCATAGACAATCTTGCCTTTATGTAAAACGAGCATTCCGTCCGTATAGTTTGCTGCCAAGGATTCCCGCCAGGTCATGGATTTTTCGCTGTTATGGGGGGTAAAGACAAGATTGTCAATATTCTCGTCTAATCTCGATTTAAAATGATATCCTTTTTCCCCCGAAGCTTTTACTACGGTGGTGGGCATAAACTCCCGCATATGGCAAACGCTGTATCTCAATGCCGGGAACTTAAAGAAGCTGCCATCTATGGCCGAGACTATTTTGCCACTTGGGGGAGGGAAACCTTGCATCCAACCCATCTTAACCGGATCGGAAGCATCGGCATCGAGAACTGCCTGTGCTCTGAGTATCCCGGTACTGATCAGGACCAGGGATGTTAAAATTAATTTTTGCATCATGGATTGAAATAAGTATTCTTTGAGTCGAACCTGAACTATTTTCTCCCGCATAGCCGGAAAATGAATAGTTCGAATGTATGGGCCCCTGAGGGCAGTTATAAAACTAATTGTTAAGGATGAAATGAACAAATTTGATGATTCCCTGTGGTTCAGAGAAACGTTCGCTCAGCAAAGGCTGAATAATAAGAATGAGGATATCACAGAATTGGGCATACAAGGGGTTTTACTGATGAAATCTGTTCAATGGTAATCTTTTCAGAATGTCGAACTTCATCCCCGTCTTTTCCATGACCCTAATCGATGCTCTGTTCTCAGTCAGCGCTATGGCGACAATGCGTTTCAATTTGAGTTCTTCAAAAGCATAGGCCAGAATAGCCCGTGTAGCTTCCGTCGCCAGGCCTCTTTTCCAGAACTCGGGCAGGAAACGGTATACAACAACAATTTCTTCAAATTCAAAGAGATATGCCAAACCGGAACAGCCCATGAAATGTTCTCCGTTCTTCAGGATCGTAGCCCACCTCCCGTACCCATAGGTTTTGTGGCCGTGCATTTTTTCCTGGATCTTCTTTCGGATTCCTTCCCCTGTGGTGATGACCCCTTCTCCTGTAAAACGCTGCACCTCCGGCTAGGAATGCAGATGCATCATAACCTCTGCATCATCAGGGCATAGTTCCTTTAAGACAAGGCGTTCGGTTGCGAGGATAGGTTTGGGATTTACATCTGCTGAAATAGGAAATAAGGTGAAAGTTACCATTTTTAAAAGGAAACAATTTTTGCCCTGTAGGATGGAACTTTAAATTGAACTTAAAAAAGAGTTCAGGTCCACTTCCTTGCCCAGTCCTAATTTTTTCTTCAACCGATATTTCGACTTCAGGATGCTGTCTGGCAGGACGTTCATTGTAGCGGCAATCTCTTTGGTGGTGAGGTTCATGCGCAAAAAGGCAGCCAGGCGGATTTCTTTTTCCGAAATATCTGAATAAAGGGTTTTGAGTTTTTGATCGAAGTCGTTGTGAACCTCTGCAAAATAGGTCTTGAAGACTTCCCAGTCCTTATCGGAGGCATTTTCTTTTTTGAGCAGCATCACAATACGCCTGAACTCCATCTTGAACTTCTCCGGTGAATTTTTTATGCTTTCCAGGTTTTCCTTTAACTCCTGTATGAAAGTATTCTTTTGTACGAGGTGCAGAGTCTGACTGGCCAGTTCTTTCTTTTTATGGGCGATTTCCTGTCTGTAGATTGCTTCCTGTTTTTCGCGGGCGATACGGTTCTTTTTGAGTCGCTGACGAAACCCAAACACGGATAGTCCGAACAGGGCAAGGGCAGACGCCATCCCTCCGGCATAGAGCCCCTTGTTGAGCTGGTCGATTTTGGCCTTCGCGTTCAGGGTGTTGATTTCTTCGCGTTGAAGAGCGATCTCGGCCTCCTTTTTTTCGGTTTGAAAGATGATGCGAAGCTCTTCAATCTTCTTCATTTTTTCTGAGTCCAACAGAGAATCACTGAGTTGGGCATATGATTTGTGCATCTCCAGGGCGCGTCGGTAATTTCCTGAATCTTCGTTTGCCTGGCTGTTCAATTTCAAAGCTTCGGACAGTATGGATTTATTCTCCGTTTCTGAGGCATAGGCCTGAACTTCCTGGGAAAGGGTCTGGGCCTTCTCCGGGTTCCCCATCTCTAAAAACGCCTCGGCTAATTTATTTTTAGCTATGGCTATCCTTCGGTAGGCCTTGATAGTTTCCGATAGTGCGATGGATTGGTTGAGCTTTTCGATGGCTTGAGGCACTGCGTTCATCTGGAGGTAAGTAGACCCTAAGTTCGTCAGTGCGGCCGCTTCCAAACTCTGAACTTTTGCTTTTCTTGACTTTTCAATACTTTTCTCAAAAAAGGAAATAGCTTCATTTTCATTTTTGAGGGTCATATACATGACCCCTATATCGTTCAGAGCCTGAGCCTGGTAATAGGTATCGTCGTAATCCTCATAAATACTCAGCGCTTTGGTATTGTAATCAATGGCCATTTGATGATTGCCCAGGTTGTGCTCCAAGGTGGCCAGGTGGTTGTAACAATCTGCAATCCTGATAGAATCCCTCAGCAACTCAAAGAGCTTCAGCCCCTTCAAGACATTGGCAAGGGCTATGGAGTAATACCCGCGATTTTGATTGATCGTTCCTTTAAAGTCGTAAGCGAGGGCAGTCCCCGTACTGTCTTTCTCCCGAATAGTGAATTCCAGGTCGAGGTCGTTGATACTGTCGGCGGCGGCCAGGTTTCCCTGGCTGAACTCTAGAATGGCCAAACCTCTTTGCGCCTGGGAGATATATATCTTTTCATTGATACGTTTTGCGAGTTGAAGACTGGAGGTGTAATAGAACCTTGCCGAGTCTATTTGATCCATATTATTATGTACTATGCCCAACTGATAATTTGCGAGGGATATACCCGATTTATAATCCAATTTGAGGGAGAGATCTAGTTCCTCATGTGCAAATTGTTTGGCTTTTTCCGGATCCCTGTACATATAGTAGTTGACAATATGGTTGATCGTACGGACTTTCAAGGTATCCGGGTCCTGGGCGTTGTAAGCCGAAAGCAGACTATCGATGGGCAACATGTTTTGTGCATTTCCGGGTACTGAATACCCGAAACACAGAATGAAGAGGATCGTGATTATTCTCATTGGAAGTGAATTGATTAGCAACAAGATACCTATAAAATCCAATTGCAAAAACCGTCTACCGTGAACCGGAAATCCTTGTGTCCATGTAATGTCCATGATCTCAGCTCGTGATTGAGTCAAGAAATATTTAATAAAACATTGATAATGAAATAGATAGTATCTTCTAAATTCCAGGTGCTAATCAGTGTTGTCCATGCCCGCTTTTAAAGATTTTGTCCTCCTCTGTCCATACTTTGTCCATACTTGAAATTAGGTCTGCCCTCTATTCAAGCCTAGATTTGGTTCGTTGAATCTTTAAAACCAAATAGTTATGAAAACAATTTCGATGAATCTGCAAAGAAGGCCTTATAGAATCATGGTCCTTCTTTTATTAACAGTCAGCTTGTCCTGCAGTAAGGATGAGGTTGTGGATACGCCAGAAGAACCTCAATTTTCCGTGGATGAGGCAGCTGCCTTTAATCTGGCTGTTGCTAACCTGAAGGCTCTGAACCAGCCTGAGGAGTCACCCATTTCTCAAACGGAATCGTCAGCACCTGAAAGAGACTCCGATGATACTTCCCTCGAATGTGTGACCCGGACATATAAAGGAGCACCGGGATTTAATGAAATGTTTACCCTGGATCCTACCACAGATGTCATTTATCCCGGTGCACTGTTGAAAGGTGAATCCATTACTACGGGCGAGTACATCGGGATCAATGCCGATAGGGCTCCTATCACCGTTTCAACTTCGCTGAGCAATATTACAGGCAGCCCTTCCATTGAGATCAAGGATCCCAACAAATTATCAGAAGTCCGTGAGGGGATCAACGAGCTTTTGAACAGGGAGGTGAATGGCGCCACTCCAGCCCAGATCAGTCTGGATATTACGGAGGTCTATTCAGAGCAACATATGTCTGCGGCCATAGGCGCCAATTACAGGGGAGTGACCAAAAAGGTATCTGCGGATCTTAGTTTTGGTTCTTCCAATTACAAAAACACCTTCGTACTCAAATTCATACAGAAGTATTTTACACTGGATCTGAATTCTCCGGGAAGACAGCCGAGCGATCTGTTTACGAATTTACCAGACATAGGCACATTAGGAGCAGCCAATCCCGTATATGTTTCTTCGGTGACCTACGGAAGGATGGTCCTTTACACAGTTGAGTCTAATTCGAGTATCACCGAGGTAAAGGCAGCTTTCGATGCGGCCGTAGGTTCCACTGACGGACAGATAGATACGGAGTACCAGCAGACCATCAACTCCTCCAATATACGCGCGATGATCATTGGCGGTTCAGGCAGTGGTGCGGTTCAGGCCATCAACGGACCGGAAGAAGTTTACAACTTTATTGCGGAAGGAGGAAATTATTCAAAGGATTCCCCCGGTGCACCCTTGGCCTATAAATTGCGATTTGTCAAAGAAGGCTTTCCTGTGGCCAAGGTAGTACTGGCTACTGAGTACCAGATTAGGGACTGTGACCTCGCCTATCCGGAATATCAGGTTTCCATAGTAAGGATTACAGGGACCCAGCCTTCAGATACCGAACTTTGGGGGAGATTGAGAATGAAGTTAAAGGTGGGGAGCAGCTATATCGATATGAATAACAATAATCTCGATGATGGCCCTTCCTGGAGCCGGGCAGAAGATAATTATGTGGATGTCCAGAATCAGAAGACCCATAATATCAATGAAGGATATACATTTAAACCCTACCGACCCAATATGGCTGTAGATTTTATTGAATACTCGGGGGACCTCTGGGACAATAACTATTTCACCAGCGCCCCGTTGGGGAATTATACGGCTACGGTAACCCTTGACGAACTGGATATGAACGTACCCAAGGCGGTGACCCTGAATTTTAGCGCTGGAATTACCGCCCATTTTACGATGACTCGTATAAAATAATTCCTTTGTTCTCAACATGGTACGGGCTTCCCATTGGATCGATTTGATTCCGGGGAGCCTGTTGCTATTAAGGGGTTTTTATTTGCTCAAATGTAGATGGAAGTTTGACTTCTTAAATAGTTCCAAGTGGGAGGAAGCATGGAATTTGGTTCCGTCCCGATAACCGCGATAGTCCCGATAGCTATCGGGATGTAGTTTGTGATTTCCCGAGAGGCCTGGATTCTTTCCTTCACTTCGTTACGGAAAGGGCCTGGGGGTAGCTTTACAAAGAAAGCCATCCGCCTTGCTGCGCATGACGCTGTTTTTTCCTTTTTCCGCAAACTCGGTTTTTGGAATTTGGAATTTGGTCCCGATACTTATCGGGATGGAATTTCTCTGGGGCCTGGATTGATTTCCTCGTTTTACTCGGAAATCGGCCTGGGGGGTAACTTTACAAAGAAAGCCATCCGCCTTGCTTTGCAAGGCTTTGGTTTTTCCTTTTTCTGCAAACTCGGTTTTTGGAATTTGGAATTTGGTGCTTGGAATTTCTCTGGGCCCTGGATTGCTTCCTCACTTCGTTCGGAAGCGGCCTTGGAGTTGGCTTTACAAAGAAAGCCGGTCTCAGTGCTGGCGCACTGGCCGCTTTTTCATTTGTTCCAAAGCTCAAGCAGGCTTGGCTTTTCCTTTTTCCGCAAACTCGGTTTTTGGAATTTGGAATTTGGTGCTTGGAATTTTCCCCGGGGCCTGGATTGATTTCTTCGTTTCACTTAGAAATCGGCCTAAGGGGTAGCTTTACAAAGAAAGCCATCCGCCTTGCTTTGCAAGGCTTTGGTTTTTCCTTTTTCTGCAAACTCGGTTTTTGGAATTTGGAATTTGGTGCTTGGAATTTCTCTGGGCCCTGGATTGCTTCCTCACTTCGTTCGGAAGCGGCCTTGGAGTTGGCTTTACAAAGAAAGCCGGTCTCAGTGCTGGCGCACTGGCCGCTTTTTCATTTGTTCCAAAGCTCAAGCAGGCTTGGCTTTTCCACAAATAAAAAACCGATCGCTTTCAGCGACCGGCTTTCTTTGTAGCGGGGACTGGACTCGAACCAGCGACCTTCGGGTTATGAGCCCGACGAGCTACCTACTGCTCTACCCCGCGATGTGGACGGCAAATATACAACGGTTTTTTAGCAATATCAAGATTTGGACAGGAATTATTTGGAGGCAGGGGGCTGGCTGAAAATCCAAAAATAACTACCTTCGGACGCGAAGCATATCTATGGAGGCGATCAATGATTTTCTTTCCAGCCTGATCCCGTACACGGAATGGCCCATGTTTATCCTACTCATTGGCGGGGGCCTATTCCTGGTCTTCTATTCACGTTTTTTGCCCTACCGATTCTTTGGCCATGCGATCGCCATCACCGCAGGGAAATACGACGACAAGAACGCTAAAGGAGATGTGAGTTCTTTTCAGGCACTCTCGGCCGCGGTGGCGGCTACCGTAGGTCTCGGGAATATCTCGGGGGTGGCCATCGCCATCCATGACGGGGGTCCCGGGGTGGTCTTCTGGATCTGGGTCACGGCCCTCCTGGGGATGTGTATCAAATTCTATTCCTGCAGCCTGGCCATTATGTTCCGCGGCACTGATTCTGAGGGAAAACTCCAGGGTGGTCCCATGTTCTACATCACCCAGGGAATGGGCCCCAAAGCCAAACCCCTAGCCACCTTTTTTTGCATTTGCGGCCTGTTCGGTTTCCTGGGGGTCTTTACGGCCAACCAGTTCACCGAGACCTTTATGAGCGTGGTCGACCCTGTGGAAACCGTATATGCCTCCAGCGAATTCAACTGGAAGTTGGGGATCGGGATCCTCCTGGCAGTGATCACCTCCTTTGTGATCTTCGGCGGACTCAACAAGATCGCCAAAGTGGCCTCAGCCATCGTTCCTTTTATGGTCCTGGTCTACCTGGTTTCAGTCATTGTGGTAATGGCAATGAATACAGAACTCATCTGGCCGTCTCTGAAAATGATCCTTACCGAGGCCTGGAATTTTAAGACCGTGGTTACCGGTGGATTCTGGGGCCTGGTGATCATCGGGATACGCAGAGCCATGTTCTCCAATGAGGCCGGACTCGGGAGCGCCCCCATGTACCACGGCCAGTCCAAAAATGACGAACCCATCAAGGAAGGCCTGGTGGCCATGCTGGGCCCCTTTATAGATACCATCATGGTCTGTACCTTCACCGCCATAGTCATCATCCTCAGCGGGGCCTACCTCGAAGATGGAAGTGGCATTGTTATGACGCTCACCGCTTTCAGGCGTACCCTTTTCGGGTATGGGGACGAACTGCTGATGCTGATCGTGACGGCCTTTGCACTTTCCACCCTCTTTACGTATTCCTATTACGGGGTAAAGAGTTTGTCCTTCCTGACCAACGCTCGGATCGGGAAATGGTACAATGTGTATTTTGTAGTCATGATCGTGTTTGCGGCCGTTGCTTCCCTCGATCTGGTAAAGAACCTGATCGACCTGTCTTACGCCCTGATGGTGATCCCCAATATGATCGCAGTGTTGTACCTTGCGCCTAAAGTGAATGCTGCGGCAAAAAAATACTTTGCACAACTATCGCATGGAAAAACATAAAGCAGGTTTTGTCAATATCATAGGAAACCCCAACGTGGGGAAGTCCACCCTCATGAATGCCTTTGTGGGGGAGAAGCTCTCCATCATCACCTCCAAGGCGCAGACCACAAGGCACCGCATCCTGGGCATTGTGAACGGGGAGGATTTCCAGATGATCCTTTCGGATACCCCCGGCATTATCAAACCTGCCTATCAGCTGCAAAGCGCCATGATGGACTTTGTAAGATCGGCCTTCGAGGATGCGGACATCCTGATCTACATGGTAGAGATCGGGGAAAAGGCACTCAAGGACGAGGCCTTCTTTGAACGGATCAAAAACCTCGAAATCCCCGTCCTCCTGCTTCTCAACAAGATCGATACCGCAGACCAGGCCCTGCTGGAAGAACAGGTACAGTACTGGCAGGAACTGCTGCCCGGGGCCGAATTGCATCCCATTTCCGCCCTGAGCAATTTCAATGTCCGGAACGTCTTTGAACGCATCGTGGAACTCCTGCCGGAAGCCCCGCCTTACTTCCCCAAGGACCAGCTGACGGACCGTCCGGAACGCTTTTTCGTCAACGAGACCATACGCGAAAAGATCCTGAAACACTACAAAAAGGAGATCCCTTATTCGGTGGAGATCGAGACAGAAGAATTTCTGGAAGATGAGGACATCATCCGAATCCGGTCCGTGATCATGGTAGAACGGAACTCCCAGAAAGGCATCCTGATCGGCCATAAGGGCAGTGCTTTGAAAAGGGTGGGGGTAGAGGCCCGCAAGGACCTGGAGCAATTCTTTGACAAACAGGTACACATAGAGCTCTACGTGAAGGTTAATAAAGACTGGCGCAGTGACAGCAATCAGCTACGCCGATTCGGGTATCAGTCCTGAGGCACTTACATCTCCTTGAGAACTCCCATCAGGAAGGTGTGCAGTTCTTCCATCTGGGGCTTTCCTTTTTTCTTCCCGGCCCTTCCCATAATGTAGAAAAGCACCCAGAGTACGACCATGGCACCCATGGCCCCGAGCAACCAGCCGTAGGGTTTCTTTAATGCCGCGCTGCTGTAGGCCCATATCCCGAAGATGATAAATAAGGTGGCAACCCCGAAATGCAGGAACATAAAGAAGGTCCACAGGGTAGGGTTGGGCCCGAAAAGGCCGTGAATCCTGCTTCCGCCATCCTCTTCTTCCAGGATCTCCAGATGGAGTTGAGGCGACCAGAAATGGGCCTCTGCAGGGTTCAATTTGATAAAGACATGGTCATCGATCCGCTTGATGTGATAGGGCACTCCTTCTTGCCTTTCAAAGGCTTCCAGGAGGGTCTCCTTAGGTTCCCTGCGCTCCAGGTTAAAGCGGGGACGCAAAACGATCTCATTGGGCAGAGGCTTCATACCGGTATTTTACACAGGAGAAGATACGATTTTGTAATGAAAGTCGGCGTGCTGAAATACCAGCCTTACTTCTCCCTTCTCACCTTGAATGTTGGTCGATTAGTGCTACCTTTGCCCCAAGTTTTTAACTATGAGTGCAATTGTGGCCATCGTGGGCCGACCCAATGTGGGGAAATCGACTTTCTTCAACCGACTGATCCAGAGGCGGGAGGCCATCGTGGATGCCGTGAGTGGGGTGACCCGGGATCGGCATTACGGGAAAAGCGACTGGAACGGGAGGGAATTCACTGTGATCGATACCGGGGGCTATGTCCTGGGCAGCGATGACGTGTTTGAGAAGGAGATCGACAAGCAGGTGGAACTCGCCATTGGGGAGGCCGATGCGGTCATTTTCATGGTGGATGTGGAAACCGGTGTCACCGGCATGGACGAAGATGTAGCCAAATTGCTTCGCAGGGTGGATAAACCCGTTTTCCTGGCCGTAAACAAGGTCGACAATCCACAACGCCTGCAGGATGCGGTGGAATTCTATTCCCTCGGGCTGGGGGAATACTACCCAATCTCCAGTATCAATGGTAGCGGGAGCGGGGAACTGCTGGACGAACTGGTGAAAGTACTTCCGGAAAAGACGGAACAGGAAAGTGAACTGCCCAGGTTCGCCGTTGTGGGCCGCCCCAATGCGGGGAAATCATCCTTTATCAATGCCCTGATCGGGGAAGAGCGGTACATCGTCACGGACATCGCAGGTACTACCCGAGACAGTATAGATACGAGATACAATCGCTTTGGCTTTGAGTTCAACCTGGTAGATACGGCCGGGATCAGGAGGAAGGCGAAGGTGAGGGAGGACCTGGAATTCTATTCGGTCATGAGGTCTATCAGGGCGATCGAACACTGTGATGTCTGTATCCTGTTGCTGGATGCCACCAGGGGTTTTGACGGGCAGGTAGAGAATATTTTCTGGCTGGCCCAGAGGAACAATAAGGGGATCGTCATCCTGGTAAACAAATGGGACCTGGTGGAGAAGGATACCCAATCCGTAAAGCAATATACCAAAGTCATCAAACAGGCTGTTGAACCCTTTACAGATGTCCCTATCCTGTTTATCTCGGCCCTTACCAAACAGCGCATCTACAAGGCCATAGAAACGGCTGTGGAAGTTTACAAAAACCGCTCTAAGAGGATCCCTACGCGAAAATTAAATGACGTATTACTCCCGATCATCGAACATACCCCACCCCCTGCCTACAAGGGAAAGTATGTAAAGATCAAGTACATCACCCAACTTCCCACGCCCTATCCGCAATTTGCCTTTTTCTGCAACCTGCCCCAGTACGTGAGGGAACCTTATAAGCGTTTTCTGGAGAACAAACTCAGGGAGCACTTCGACTTTACAGGGGTGCCGGTGACCATCTTTATGCGGAAGAAATAGGACCTAGTTCAGAATGATCGTAAATAATCCGGAATTAGGCCTGTATTCTACAAAGGTATTCCGGGAAGATAGTTCCAGGATCTCAAGGCGGTCCCCGCAGCAGGGATAATTGGTAACCTTAAAGCTTACGGAAATATCGATTTCCCAATCATTGGAGAGGAAAATGGTATAGTTATAGGTGCCTGCTTTCCAGTTGAAACTCGAAATCTGCATATAGCCCGAAGTAGCCCCTTGGGAATCAGGAAAAACCTTTATCTGCAATTCTTCGGTGGTGGCCCCCGCTACTTCTATATTTTCCAGGGTATAGGTCCCATTGGAGATCACATTCTGGCCTTCGGAGATCAATTCGAGATTGATGGAATCCCCGGCGGCACAAAGAACGAGGGAGCAATCGATATCCTTTTCTTTCAGACAGCCCAGGAAGGTCAGGCATATACATCCCAGTAAAAGGTATCTCAATGACATATCTTTCTTTTTAGTGAGAGGGAGGAATGCGGTACGGGTTGCGTCTTACCATCCTCCGGACGCGCCTCCACCTCCGAAACCACCGCCTCCAAAGCCGCCTCCGAAGCCTCCTCCGCCAAAACCACCGCCTCCGAAACTTCCGCTACCGCCTTTATAGCTGCCACGGCCCATATTGCTCAGGATGATCACATCCCAGATATCCAGTCCTTTATGTCGCCCGCCTCCTCTGCCGCCTCCTTTGTTCTTGCGGTTCGAATAGATGATGATCAGTACAATGACAAAGATCGCAAAAAGGATCAAGGTCAGTACCACAATGGCTTTCACCCCTTTGGATACTGGATTGGAATTCTCCGTAAGTGCTTTCTGGAATTCCCCGTTGAGTACCTGGAAGATGGCATCGGCTCCTTTGTTGAGTCCGCTGGCATAGTCCCCTTTCCTGAATTCCGGTACGATGATGAGGTCGATGATCCTGCTGCACATGGCATCGGTGAGTTCTCCTTCCACCCCATAGCCTGTGTTGATGCCTATTTTTCGATCGTCATTAGCTACCAGGATCAGGACCCCGTTATCTTCCTTTTCCTGTCCTATGCCCCATTTTTGACCCCACTGGGCGCCCAGGTAGTTGATGTCCTCCCCTTCGGTAGAGGCGATGATCGCCACCACGATCTGGGTGGAGGTGGTGTCTGAATACCGGATGAGCTTTTCTTCCAGGGCTTTGCGGTCGCTCTGGGACAGAAGGGATACGTAATCATATACGCTGGTTTGAAGCGTAGGCTTGTCAGGGATGGTAAACTGAGCCTGCGCCTGGGAAAGGACACACAGGAAAAGAAGAAGGATGTTAACCTTTAGATACTTCATTGCTCAATTCATTTTTGTCATCGCTCCGATAAGGGAAGTGTTCTTTCAGTTCCTCCCCGGCCTTCAGGATGCCTTCGACGATCCCCTGTTTGAAACGACCTTGCTTAAAATGTCCCTGTATCACCTCTTTGGTATCGTTCCAAAAAGTTTCAGGAACCACCTCATTGATGCCCTGGTCTCCATAGATGACAAAGGTCCTGTCCAGGACAGCGATGTACAGGAGTACCCCATTTGCATGCCGGGTCTTGTTCATCTCCAGTTCCTGAAAAACCTCCCTGGCCCGCTCATAATGATCTTTTTTAGTGGTTGGTTCGATATGCACCCGTATCTCCCCGGAAGTATTTTTCTCCGCCTTTCTGATAGCTTCGACGATCTCCTGTTCTTCTTCGGGTGTCAGAAATGCTTCTACCTTGGATTCTGCCATCGGTCTAGTTAAATTCGAAGTTTACGTCCGGTGCGTTCTCAGACCCGGGATTGGCCTGGTAGCGTGCCATTTCCTCAAAGCCGAACCACCCGGCCAGCAGTTTGTTGGGGAATTTGGTGGTGTGAATGTCGTAGGTGTTCACCGCTTCATTATAGCGGTCTCTGGCCACATTGATCCTGTTCTCCGTGCCTTCTAACTGGGACTGGAGATCGAGGAAATTCTGGTTGGCCTTCAGGTCGGGATAGCGCTCTACGGTCACCAAAAGACGGGACAGGGCAGAGGACAAGCCGGTCTGTGCCTCCTGGAAGGCAGCCATTTTTTCAGGCGTCAGGTCGTTGACATCGATGCTTGTAGATGTGGCCTTTGCTCTGGCCTTGATCACGTCAGTAAGCGTACCCCTTTCAAAATCGGCCGCGCCCTGCACGGTCTTGACCAGGTTTCCGATCAGGTCGTTCCTCCGTTGATAGGAACTCTCCACATTGGACCAGGCTGTTTTTGCATTGGCCTGGTATTCTACGGCAGTGTTGTTGAATCCTACCGCCCACTGGTAGACCCCGAATGCGATCACCACCAGGATAATTACGGGAATTAACCATTTTTTCATTTGTGTTCTGAATTAAAGTTAGGTATCTATTTGTCTCAAAACCGCACTGAATGTTACATCAGAGCTGGTTCTTGATCTTGATAAGTTCGGCCTTCACCTTTTCGAGTTTCTGGATAATCTCGAAGTTGTTAAGGGTCTTTTTGCGCTCCTCCTTTAAATGGATCTTCGCCCCCTCCAGGGTAAAACCGCGCTCTTTTACCAAGTGGTAGATCAGGTGGAGGTTCTTGATGTCCTCAGGGGTGAACTTGCGGTTGCCCTTGGCATTCTTCTTGGGCTGAAGCACGTCGAACTCCTTTTCCCAGAAACGGATCAGGGAAGTGTTCACATCGAAGGCCCTGGCGACTTCGCCTATGCCGTAATACCGTTTTTCAGGAAGTTCTATATGCATTAGTCAAGCGATTGGTTCTCCTGGTTAGCGTATTTCAGCATGTTCTCGAACTCCTCGGCGGTTAAACTGCCGTAGTAGAAGTTGATGGGGTTGATGCGCTCCTCGTCTTTCCATACCTCGTAATGGAGGTGGGGGGCTTCAGACCTCCCGGTACTCCCGATAAAACCTATGAGGTCGCCTCGTTTTACCTTCTGCCCCCTCTTTACGTTGTAATTGCTCAAATGGGCGTAAAGGGACATATATCCGTAGCCGTGATCGATCCTGATATGTTTGCCGTAACCAGAAGCATTGTTGTCTGCCCGTGACACCATACCGTCTCCTGTGGCGTAGATGGGAACTCCTTTAGGAGCCGTGAAATCCATCCCCCAGTGCATTTTTCGGGCCTTGGTAAATGGATCGGACCTCCAGCCGTATCCTGAGGCCATGCGCGTCAGGTCCTCATTCTTTACCGGCTGTATCGCCGGAATGGCGGCCAACAGTTTTTCCTTGTCCTCCGCGAGTTTGGTGATCTCATCCAGGGAACGCGACTGTATCACCATCTGTTTCTGGATCACGTCCAGTCTCCTGGTCGTCGCGATGATCATTTCCGAATTGTTGAAGCCTTCGAGGGATTTGTAGCGGTTCACCCCTCCGAAACCGGCCCGCCTCTGCTCCTCAGGGATAGGGTTAGCCTCAAAATACAGGCGGTAGATGTTGTTGTCCCTGTCCTCAATATTGGCCAGGACCTGTTCTATCTGCTCCATTTTTTTATTGAGCAGTTGGAACCTGAGCTCGTAATTCTTTAGTTCCCTCGAAAGGGATAATTCCCTGGGAGTATTCAGGATATTCGTGTTGAGGAGGAAGATGAGGCCGAGGAAGCCAAAAAGGGCAGAACCCAGGATAAAAAGGAAGATGTTCCTATAACGACGGGATTTCTTGAGCTCTATTTTCCGATAGGAAAGCGTGTCCGGGTCGTAATAGTACTTAACTTTAGACATGTATGTAAATTATCCTATTTTTGTGCTTCCAACGTATCAAAACAAACAAATATAAAAATTGTTTTGCAGATAGCGTTAAAATTACCATAACCTTAGTTTTTTCTATGACTTCCAGCGAGATACGTGAAAAATTCCTGTCTTTTTTCAAGGGCAAGAACCACACCATCGTGCCCTCTGCCCCCATGGTGATCAAGGATGATCCCACTCTGATGTTCACCAATGCCGGGATGAACCAATTCAAGGAGTATTTCCTGGGAAACAGCATTTCCAAACACCCGCGAATTGCGGATACGCAAAAATGCCTCAGGGTAAGCGGGAAGCACAACGACCTGGAAGAGGTGGGAAAGGATACTTACCACCACACCATGTTCGAGATGCTCGGCAACTGGAGTTTTGGAGACTATTTCAAGAAAGAGGCCATTGCCTGGGCCTGGGAATTACTGACCGAAGTGTACAAGATCGACAAGGAGAGCCTTTACGTATCGGTATTTGAGGGGAGCGAGGACGATAATCTCACACTGGATCAGGAGGCCTATGACCTCTGGAAAGCTATTGTCCCTGAAAACCGCATCATTCTGGGGAGCAAGAAGGACAATTTCTGGGAAATGGGAGACCAGGGCCCCTGCGGACCCTGTTCGGAGATCCACGTAGACATAAGGCCGGCTTCAGAGAAAGCCAAGGTGGCAGGCGCCAGCCTTGTGAATCAGGACCACCCGGAGGTGATCGAGATCTGGAACCTCGTTTTTATACAATACAACCGAAAAGCCGACGGGTCTTTGGAGCCACTTCCCGAGAAACACGTGGATACGGGGATGGGGTTCGAACGCCTCTCCATGGTGCTGCAGGGGGTCAACTCCAGCTACGACTCCGATATCTTCCGGCCCATCCTCAAGGAGGTGGAATCGATCACCGGGGAAGCATATGGATCGGATCCTGAAAAGGACATCGCCATGCGTGTGGTGGCAGACCATATCAGGGCGGTGGCTTTTTCCATTGCAGATGGGCAGTTACCGAGCAACAACGGAGCGGGTTATGTCATCAGGCGCATCCTGAGAAGGGCCGTGAGATACGGCTTCACCTTCCTCGGGACTCATGAACCCTTCCTCTTCAAGCTGGTGAAAGTACTCGTGACTCAAATGGGTACTGCTTTCCCCGAATTGAAACGACAGTCGGCCCTGATAGAGAACGTGGTACGGGAAGAAGAACATTCTTTTCTAAAAACCCTGGAACAAGGGCTCGTCCTTCTGGACGAGGTCATTTCCGGGACCAAAGGCAAAGTGGTCGACGGTCAGAAGGCCTTTGAACTATACGATACCTTCGGGTTCCCCATAGATCTGACGAGCCTCATTTTGGGGGAGAAAGGATATACCCTGGATACAGAAGGGTTCGAAAAGGCCATGCAGGAGCAGAAATCCCGTTCGAGGTCGGCTTCCGAGGTGGCCAAGGACGACTGGCAGGTAGTTCACACCAATGGGGAACAGGAGTTCCTCGGGTACGACCAGCTCGAAGCGGAGGTGAGGCTGGTGAAGTACCGGAAAATCACGACCAAGAAGGATAAGACCCAGTTTCAGCTGGTCTTTGACAAGACCCCGTTCTATCCGGAAGGAGGCGGACAGGTAGGGGATATGGGCTATTTGGAAGTACCCAACGGGGATGTGGTCTATATCCTGGATACCAAAAAAGAGAACAACGAGATCGTGCACTACGCCAAAAACCTCCCCAAGCATCTGAACGAGTCCCTGACGGCCGTTGTAAACAAGGTTGCGAGGGCAAATACGGAAAGGAATCACAGCGCTACCCATCTGCTACACCAAGCGTTAAGGAATGTTTTAGGTTCCCATGTGGAACAAAAGGGATCGGCCGTACATCCAGGTCATTTGCGGTTCGATTTCTCGCATTTTGCAAAACTTACAAATGAGGAGCTTACGAGAGTAGAGGATTTTGTCAACGAACGCATTCACGAACACTTACCCTTGCAGGAAAACCGCCAGGTTTCCATGAAGGAAGCCATGAAGGAAGGCGCCATCGCTCTATTTGGTGAAAAGTATGGTGACCAGGTCCGTACCATTCGATTTGGGAATTCCATTGAACTCTGCGGAGGCACACACGTAAAGAACACTGCCGAGATCTGGCATTTTAAGATCGTTTCAGAAGGGGCGATCGCTGCTGGGGTGCGCAGGATCGAAGCCATTACTTCTGATGCCGTGTTGAACCATTATGAAGAAAAAGAAGGACAGCTCGACGAGATCAAAGCCCGTTTAAAGAGTAGTGGAGACCCGGTAAAGGCTATCGAAGGCCTCATTGAGGAAAATGCCCAGCTAAAAAAAGAGATAGAAGCCCTGCAAAAAGACAAGGCAAAAGGCCTCAAAGCAGAGATCAAAAAGGAGCTGGAACAAAGAGAAGACTACAAATTTCTTTCAAGGGAAGTGGACCTCGATGCCGGAGCTATGAAGGACCTCTCCTTTGAGATGGGGCAAGAGGTAGACAACCTATTCCTTCTGCTTGGGTCGGAAAAGGACGGTAAGGCTTTGTTGAGCTGTTATATTTCAAAGGACCTTGCTAATGCAAAAGGCTGGAATGCCGGGCAGATCGTAAGGGAACTGGGGAAATTCATACAGGGGGGCGGAGGAGGTCAGCCCTTCTTTGCAACGGCCGGGGGGAAGAATCCGGAAGGGATCAAAGAGGCGCTCGAAAAAGTGCGTTCCCTCTTAACCTGACCCCATGGAACTCCAGACCCGGCTTACACTGCCACACCACCCTCAACCGATCTCTTATCAGGGAAAGGTCCTGCTGCTGGGTTCCTGTTTTGCAGGGCACATAGGGGGAAAACTATCCCATTATCAGTTCCGGAACACCCTCAACCCCTTTGGTACCCTTTTTCAACCCAGGGCGATCGCAAACCTTCTCGACAGGGCTCTTACAAGGCGTTATTTCAGGGAAGAGGATTGTTTTTACCACCGGGAAAGGTGGCATTCTCATGAGGTCCATTCGGACCTGAGCAACCCCGCTAGGGAGGAACTGATCAAAACCCTCAACAGGAGAATCGAGGAGACCGGGGAACTGCTTTCAGGGATCTCCCATCTGGTGATCACCCTGGGTACTGCCTGGGGTTACATCCGAAAGGACAATGGCCAATGGGTGGCCAACTGCCATAAAGTACCCCAAAAGGAATTTGAAAAGGTCCTTGCCTCACCCGATGAGATCCTGAAAGAACTCCGAAAGGCGCTATCCGATCTTTTTAAGATCAACCCGGGTATCTCGGTCATCTTCACCGTCTCTCCGGTAAGGCACAGTAAAGATGGTTTTGTCGAAAACCAGAGGAGCAAGTCGCACCTCTTTGTGGCCCTGCATCAGCTCCTTGAAGAATTCGAGGACAGGGGTGTTTTCTATTTTCCGGCCTATGAACTCCTGATGGACGAACTAAGGGACTACCGTTTCTACGAAGCCGATATGCTGCATCCCAACACATTGGCGGTCGACTACATTTGGGAACGGTTCAGGGAATCCTGTATCATCCCTGCCGATGAGCCGGTTATGACCAGGGTGGGAGAGATCCGCAGGGGTATGCAGCACAGGCCTTTTTACCCTGATTCTCTAGAATATAAAACGTTTAAGGCGGATCTCGCTGAGAAAATAAAAGACCTGAAGAAGGAATATCCCTTTATGACTTTCGGGTCGGGCCTATGAGGTCACTTTTACAGCATCTACCAGGCTGATACCGTCATCGATGAGGTGCCCGAGGTCCGGATGTTCCTGTTTTACTTCCTGGAGGTGGTCAAAGATCTCACTGGCAAATTCTTCATCCCGATTGTTCCTTGCGAGCTCGTAAAGTTCCACGGAAAGCAACCAGTCTTGCGGATAGTTTTCTTTTAGTTCCTTAAAGACCTTGTTCCTTGAGATTGTGGTATTGGTACCCTCACGGAATTCCCTGATCTGCTGATAGAGTTGCTGCAGTTTTTTGCGTTCGGGGGAGATGACGGGTTTGATGGTCGTACTGGTCACCTTATGGGTGATGAGGTCGAAACTCGACAGGTCGGCAGGGCCATTGAAGGCAGAAACGATCTTGTCTCCTACGGCCATGTGGTAAAGGCCGTAAGAAGGTTCAAAAAGTACGGTATCCCCATGGGTCACGGTGCAGTCCTTAAAGGTGATCAGGATGATCTCCCCTCTCAGATTTCGGGTACCGGTGATGATCTCCCCTTCTACCTTGATGCCCCCCTCGAATTCCAGGATCTTTCGTTCCCCTTCGTAAATGTTGTAGGCTTTGAGGTCGCGCGGACTCATATCCTCTATGGCGAGGTTGATCCCTTTTAATTTTCCAATGGGCGAGCCAAAACCATCGGGATGGTTCTTGGTGCTGTGGCCCACGAGTTCCTTTTCGCGATAGGCCAGGGCGGTGGCCCCCGTGGTCTGTATGTAGACCGGGAGGCTCTGATGTTCAATGACCTGTGTAAAGGATCCTGAGATCTGCAGGCCGGTACTCAGTTCCACGGTGCAGAGTTCCCTGGAGGAGATCGCCTTTTTAACCCCGTCCAGCCCTCCTTTGCGAAGGGCCATGGTGTTGGCGAATTCTTCCAGAACCTGACTCAGGTAAGCGAAGTCAGGGGTCACGAACAACTGTGGCTGTGGCTTTGTAATGTCGAAGGACGTATGGGCCGCCTCAATGGAATAGGGCACTTTTTTTACCTTGTCTGTCATGCACCAGGCGCTTTCACCTATGGAGGAAAGCAGGCCTGCCCCGTAGATCCTGGGATGGTCCAGGGTGCCGATCAGGCCGTATTCTACGGTCCACCAGTGCAGATTTCTGATCAGGGCGATCTCACTGGGTTCCCCCATGTTGTTCTGGAGCTCTTCTATCTTCTTCTCCGCTTCCTCAATGGTTTCCTCAGGGGTTCCCGGGGCTTCCTTGATGATGGAGAGGTGTCTTACCGCCTCGTACAATTCGTGGTCTTTTGAATTGGAAAGCGCCTTGCTCCCTATTTCTCCGAACCTCCTGAGGTATTCAGCATATTCAGGATTTGCAATGATAGGCGCATGCCCGGCCCCTTCGTGTATGATGTCCGGGGCGGGGGTGTATTCGATGTGTTCGAGCTGGCGAATATCCCCTGCGATTACCAGGACGTTATACGCCTGAAACTCCATAAAGGCCGAAGGGGGTATGAAACCATCTACGGCAACGGCCGCCCATCCGATCTCCTTCAAAATCCGGTTCATCCCGTACATGTTGGGGATGTGGTCTATGGAGATCCCCGTTTTCTTTAGTCCATCCACATAGGAATCGTGGGCCACCTTGCTGAGATAGTCAACGTTCTTCCGCATCACATATCTCCATACGGCCTGATCTATAGCGGTGTATTCCTCATAATTCTGGGGTTTGATATACTGCTTCAGATGCTTGGGCAATTTATCCAGGATGGGATTGCTCTGGTAGCTCATATGACGGGTTTTAGTTCACCTTCAAAGGTACGAAATCAGGGGGATAATTTCATGATTAATGGGCTTGCTGAAAGCTAGTGTGTGAGACATCTCCCATAAAAAAACCGCCCTTGAAGGCGGTTTTCAGTTTAGCTTGAAGGCGGGGTATTCGGGGGGTAGCGTTCCATGATCTCTGAGACAAATTCCCGTATCCTCTCTTCCTTCTTCTCAATATTGTTTATGTTATTGAGGGTACCAACACCCCGGCCCTGCCAGATAAGTTCCTTCGTCTTGGCATCGATAAGGTCGATATAGAGGGAACCTTCCGTCCGGGTACTCACATTGTTTCCCCAACCGGGTCCGCCCCACATCCAGGGATTCCAGTAGCCCCAACCGGGACCCCATCCCCATCCCCAACCCCAGCCCCAGCCCCAGCCGGCGTTGTTGTACACATCAACCCGTTCGCGTTCTTTGGTGAAAATGCTGACTACCAGATCCGGACTTTCTGATTTTACAAACCCCTTATTGGCCATTTCCGTTTCTATGGCCCTGAGGATACGCTTCTTGTCGAGGTCTGAGATCATTGCCTTGTCTATCCCGGTCTTGTAAAAGGCATAGCTTTGGTATGAATTAAAATCTGCGTTCCGGTCGTAATCCGCGACCACTCTGACAGAAACACATGAACTTGCCAGCATCAGCACGGCAAGTGGCAGTAATAATAAAATCTTCTTTTTCATAAGTACAGTATTTTAGGGGTAAGGAACGTAAAAAAATGCTCAAATATCATGCCGAACCTCCATTGATCAGCGCCTTTTAACTCTGGGGTCGAAACCGTAGGGACAATGCCTGCAGTTGCTTTCACAGCAATACCCTCTTTTTAAGAGATACTGTTTGGTAAACACTTTATATCCTTCTTCAGAAAGGTAATAATCCCCTTCTTCCAGCGGTATGATCTTTTTCACGCCTGATTCTTCATTCAACCTCTTACAAAATTACGGGTTTTCATGTTAATAAACTACGGAGAGGTTCCCCTGAGGCCATAGCTTATGGGAAGAGGGGTTGGGATCTGAACTCACCCCTGTTTGTGGGTATTTCATCGTACGTATTTGCCAAAATGTGAGAAAAGACTTTATTTTTAACCCAAGGACACGGATATTCATGGTTATCATCAGCAAGTATTTTTTTTACAGGAATTACGTGGGTCTTTCCCTTTGGCCTTTTATCATTCTGAAAAACCCGGAGTTAAGCCAGGACAGGGTGCTTATCAATCACGAGCGCATTCACCTGCGACAGCAGGAAGAGCTCTTCATCCTGCCATTCTATTTCTGGTACCTTCTGGAATGGTCCCTGAAAACCTGCTGGTATCTCAATTCCTATAAGGCCTATCGCAACCTGAGTTTTGAAAGGGAGGCGTACTCCCATGAGTCGGACCCTACCTATCTCGACAGACGAAAAAGGTTCGCCTTTACGCGTTATCTTTGGAGGAAGTAACGGAACCCTCTTGAAAACACCCACGCAGGAAATACACCTTCCCCTTCTCAAGGATGGGCAGATCACCCTTAGTATAAGGAGGGAGGATATGATACATCCCTTGCTTTCCGGCAACAAGTTCCGCAAATTGAAGTACAACCTGGAAGAAGCAAAAAAGCTGGGCCTGTCAACCCTGCTGACCTTCGGAGGGGCCTATTCCAACCATATCCCTGCTGTGGCCTATGCAGCTTCAAATCACGATCTGAAATCCATTGGGATTATCCGGGGGGAAGAACTGGCAGATTCCTGGCAGGACAACCCCACGCTTAAAACCGCCTCAGAATGGGGCATGCAATTCGAATTTGTAACTCGGCAGGCTTATCGTGCCAAGGAGACAAGCTCATTTCAGGAGAAACTTCAAAAGAAATACGGCCTATTCTATTCTATTCCCGAAGGCGGAACAAACCTCCTTGGGATCAGGGGGTGCGAAGAAATCCTGCAACCGGAGGATGAAAGCTTTGATGTCATTTGTTGTGCTGTGGGGACCGGGGGTACACTGGCCGGGATCAGCATAGCCGCCTGGGACCACCAGAAGGTGTTGGGATTTCCAGCATTAAAAGGCGATTTCCTGAACAGCGACCTCAAGGAACTTACCCCTCGCAGCAACTGGTCTTTGACCACGGACTACTCCTTCGGGGGATACGGGAAGGTGACCGGAGAGCTGATCCGTTTTATCAATAACTTTAAGGACGAGACCGGTATCCCGCTCGACCCTGTGTACACCGGTAAAATGATGTTCGGACTCCTGGACATGGTGAGGAAAGGGGATTTCGATAAGGGGACCCGTATCCTTGCGATCCATACGGGCGGACTGCAGGGTATCATGGGAATGAATGGCATTTTGAAAAAAAAGAACTTACCTTTGCTCACTGTATGAGGAAGATTTTTTTTACCTGTGCTCTGCTTGTACTCATCTCGGGATGTGGTACCAAGAAGCGCACGACGTACTCCAAGGGGCAGAAATCTACTTCGGTAACGGAGACCTACAAGGCAGAAAGCGACCTGCATCCCATGCCGGAAGATTCGGGGAGATTCATGGAATTCCCCATCGCGTCCATAGAGGACTACATAGATACATTTTCGGAGATTGCCCAGAATGAGATGAAGGCCTATGGGATCCCTGCCAGTATCACCCTTGCACAGGGGATCCTGGAAAGTGGTTTCGGCCGTGGGGAACTCACCCTGAAGACCAATAATCATTTCGGGATCAAGTGCCATACGGGATGGGAAGGACCCTATGCTCTCCACGATGACGATGAGGCGGGGGAGTGTTTCAGGAAATACAACCACCCTATGTATTCCTTCAGAGACCACAGCCTGTTCCTTACTACCAGGTCGAGATACGCCTTTTTGTTCGAACTCAGGAAAGACGATTATGAAGGCTGGGCCCATGGGCTCAAACAAGCCGGTTACGCCACAGACAGGAAGTATCCACAGAAACTGATCAACTTTATCGAACGATACAGGCTGTATGAATATGACAGGGCCGTGTTGCAAAATGATTATGCGGTTGCGAAGCGATCTTCAGCAGACCAGTACAGGGTCCACATAGTGCAGGAAGGGGATACCCTCTATTCTATTTCGCGTCGCTATTTCCTGACCGTGGAAGAGTTGAAGCGCTTAAACGCTTTGAACGGCGACATTATTTCCGTCGGACAGGAATTGAGAATACAGTCCAACAACATCAGATAGCAGTATGAAATATCAAAGAAGCAGCGCCCTTTTCAGGGAGGCTCAGCGTTATATTCCCGGGGGGGTGAACTCTCCGGTCAGGGCTTTCAAGGCAGTAGGGGGAGAACCCATCTTTGTAAAGGAGGCCAAAGGTGCCTACCTCTATGACGTCGACGGCAACCGCCTGATCGATTATATCTCCTCCTGGGGCCCACTGATCCTTGGGCATGCCTATGAACCCGTCCTGGAGGCTGTGGTAGAAAAGGCGAAGAAAGGAACGTCTTTCGGGATGCCTACAGAGATTGAAACGGAATTGGCCAGGCTCGCGATTTCCATGGCACCGAACATAGACAAGATCCGATTCGTCAACAGCGGAACAGAGGCCTGTATGAGCGCTATCCGTCTGGCCAGGGGTTTTACAGGTAAGGATAAGATAATCAAATTTGCAGGTTGTTACCACGGCCATGCAGACTCCTTCCTCATACAGGCAGGAAGCGGGGCCGTTACCTTTGGAAGCCCGAACAGTCCCGGGGTTACACAGGGTACGGCAAAAGATACCTTATTGGCCCGGTACAATGATCTGCAAAGCGTGGATGACCTCATCGCTGCCAATGAAGGAGAGATAGCCGCCGTGATCATAGAGCCGGTGGCAGGTAATATGGGCTGTATCATCCCTAAGACCGATTTCATTAAGGGCTTGAGGGAAAGATGTACAAAGGCCGGGATCTTACTCATCTTTGACGAGGTCATGACAGGTTTCAGACTGGCGCCCGGAGGTGCTCAGGAAGTACTCGGGATTCCGGCAGACATGGTTACCTACGGGAAGGTGATCGGTGGGGGATTGCCTGTCGGAGCGTTTGCCGCGAGGAGTGAGATCATGGATTACCTGGCTCCCGAAGGCCCGGTTTACCAGGCAGGTACCCTGAGTGGCAACCCCCTTGCCATGAGTGCGGGCCTTGCCATGCTCACCGCCCTGAAGGAGAACCCTGAGGTATTTGAGAGTCTCGAGAAGAAAACGCGGTACCTGCACGAGGGAATATCCGGAGTGCTTACCGAAGCGGGTATCACCCATCAGATCAATCGTTTTGGGTCTATGATCTCTGTGCATTTTACAGGGGAACCCGTAGTGGATTTCGATGGGGCCGTAAGGGGGAATAACGATACTTTTAAGGCGTATTTCCACGGCATGCTCTCAAAAGGGATCTATCTTCCACCCAGCGCTTTCGAAAGCTATTTCCTGAACGATGCCCTTTCATACGAAGATATCGACTACACCATAGAGGCACTAAGGCAGATCGCTCCGGAACTAAAATGAAGAAGGGCCCCAGGGGCCCTTTTTTTATCGTCTTCCTCTACCATCCTTTTCATGAGGATGTCCGCGGTGTTTCCTGTGATGCAGGCTCTTTTCCCATTTTTCGAACTGTTCCCCGTTCAGGATCTTTTTCATGGAGGCCTTTTGGGCGATCATGTGATCCAGGCGCTCACTTTCCCTTGAAAATCTTTCATCTGCACTGAGGTCTTTTCCCTGAGCGTCATCGCGTTCTTTTTGTGACTCCTCCATTTTCTCTGTACGGAGGCGCGCATTCTCCAGATGGAGTTTCTGCACCTGCTCCTGCTGGGCCTGGGTCAGGTCCAGCGCCAGGGTCATTCGTTTGGTCTGCAGGGTTGCCACCTGTTCCGGTGTCAATGGGTCTTTGTCATGTTGTGGCCTGTGTGGGTTTCGGTCCTGAGCCATGGCGCTCAAACTGGCTATGGTGAACATAGCGATAAGGATTTTTTTCATGTGTTTTATATTTAGTGATTTCCCTTTTGACCTTAGAGAGGTGGAAAGGTTTAGCTACGCCAGAGGAAATTAGGACGGATTTAACTCTTGTGTGAAGTGCCTACTGAAAATGAAAAAGGCCTGCACTTATCGCAGGCCTTTTCGAAGGTGATTTGGGGATATGATTTAGGTAATTGCTTACAGAGCTTTATCCTTATCTTCCTGAAGCTCATCGGCCTGAGTCTGGACCAGTTGATTATCTCCGGGGGTTACTTCTCCGGTGGATGAATCCATCTGAGCGTAAATAAGAACGGAGGCGATAAAACAAATCAGGTAGATAAGACTTTTTACTTTGTAAGACATGATCTGGGGATTTTTAATTACAAGTCTAATATAAGCCCTAAAAGAAGGTGTTTTCCGGGAATGTTGTCCGCTGCACGTTTGGTTGTGGTAAAATGCCCAAAAGTTGTGGTAAACTGAAAAATCGACCCGCGGGATCAAAATAAAAAAGGTACCGTTCACAGAGGAAACGGTACCTTTTAAAGAGTGTGTTTTTCAGGTCCTAGCTGGGATCCAGGATCTTTTCTATGCGATCCGCTATATCCTGCAGGTGGTATTTGCTCATCCTGTCGGAAGTCCTGTTTACCGCATTACGCGCAGCGGTCTGGATGGTGTTAAGTTCTGCTCGTGCAATAGACCTAAGGTCTGACTGGCTCATGGTCACCGCGGTCGACTTGCGGTATCCTCCGAAGTCGGGTAACTTCCGCTGGTCTTCTGCGTTCATGATATATTCGAGTCGGTCTACATGCGCCTTCTGCAGGTTTCTTCGATAGGTATCAATGGTCCTTCCCGTCCTCAGTTCTGACCAGATCCCCTGCCGGAGATCCGTCATCAGGTCTACCAGGGTATAGGCCTCGTTGCCATACATGGCCTCATACTCCACCAGCCTTTCCATTTTACCCAGACTCAACAGGTTGTTGAGCGTGCGCTCCTGCAACCCTCTTAACCGTTCTACAGAACCAGAGTATTCTATTTTGGAAAACAGGTCCTTGTCGATCAGCCATTCCGGTGTCTCGAAGAGCTGGTCGTGGAGGAAGGCAACACATTCTTCCTGGTGTTCTTTGGGCACATAGGTATAGACCGGGCCTTCCTGATCATAGGTCTTGTGGTTTTCGTATACCCCTCCGATGTTATTGGAAACATGACCCATATACCTGTTAAACTGTGACAGGACCTGCCCGTAGAGGGTTTCCAGGTCATCGTAGTTCTTCCCTTCCTCCTCGGTCCATTCGATGAGGTTAGGCACGATGCGCTTGAGATTCATGATCCCGTATTCGCTGGCCAGGATGGCATTGTCACCGAGATCTTCTGTTTGTGAGCTCGGATCTACCACATCACCAGCCTGCTGGTGTCCGAATCGGTACAGGGGGTCTCCCGCGTGTTCCAGGATCCATGAATCCAGGATGGGTTTCTCTCCCTCCGCTGTTTTGTCTGGAATAGGCCGGTATCCCCAGCTTATGGCGTATTTGTCGTAGATTCCTATGTTCGGCATCAGGGCCACATCCCCGTCCTCAGGCTGGGCTACGTAGTTGAATCTGGCGTAGTCCATAATAGATGGGGCAGTACCGTATTTTTTAGTAAAGGAAGGAGACCTGAGCGAATCTACGGGATAAGCAACACTGCTGCCCATATTATGAGGCAGCCCCAGGGTGTGGCCTACTTCGTGGGAAGAGACAAACCGGATCAGCCTTCCCATGACCTCGTCCTTAAAGGCTACTCCGCGGGCATCGGGATTGATGGCTGCAGTCTGTACAAAGAACCAGTTCCTGAGCAGGGTCATCACATTGTGGTACCAGTTGATGTCCGATTCGAGAATCTCCCCGCTTCTCGGGTCACTTACATGAGGCCCGTTCGCGTTGGGAATTGGAGAGGCCAGGTATCGCACCACCGAATAGCGCACATCTTCGGGCGACCAGTCCGGATCTTCTTCAGGAGAAGGCGGGTCCTTGGCAATGATCGCATTCTTAAAACCGGCGGCTTCAAAGGCCACCTGCCAGTCCTCTATACCCTGCTTGATGTAGGGAACCCATTGCTTTGGGGTGGCGCGGTCTACGTAGTAAACAATAGGTTTTTTAGGCTCCACCAGTTCACCCCTCTTGAATTTTTCCATGTCCTCTTCTTTGACCTCCAGTCTCCATCGGTCCAGATAGGTGATCGTTTTGCTCTCCTGCGCATCCAGGCCGTAATCTACCTGCCCTCTTGCGAACCATCCCACGCGCCTGTCGAAATAGCGCCTTTTCATCGGTTCTTTGGGCAACAGGATCATAGAGTTGTTGATCTCTATAGAGATTGATCCAAGACTTTCATTGGAAGGGGGTTCGCCTGCATTGTAGGTCTTTACATGTCTGGCTTCAATGTTCAGGGGATAGCTTTTAATGGACTCCAGGTAACTCCTGCCGTCATCGAGCCTGGTTGCCTTATAGCGCTTCCTGTAACTTTCGGGCATACCCAGGGCCTGCACGTCTTTGGTAAAGAGTTCATCGATCTCGATCACCGTTGCAGGGTTCAGGGAATCCTTTTTAAAGGCCTTGATGTCGAAGGCGTACAGTACGGGCTCAAAATTAGAATTGACCACGGCCTCGTGCACCGGCAGGGAATCTGCAGCCACTACATCGTGACTTACGACGCGAAGGAGGACCTTTTTGGGTTTCTTTTCCCACCTGAGGACCTGTGTATTGATCTTGCCGCCTCCAAAGCCTATCCCTGAAGCCGTTTTCGAAATACGGCTCACCATCAGCATCTCCCTGTTGAAAAGGGAATCCGGGATCTCGTAAAAATGGGAATCGTCTACCGTATGGACTTTAAAAAGACCGTCATCCGTAACGGCTTCTTTGGTAATGACCTTTTCATAGGGTTCAATATCGCCTTTTTTGCTCTTGGCGGCAGGGGTAGCAGCCTCCGTCTTTTTCTTCTTTTTGAATAGCTGAGCTTCAGCCGTCTGGGAGTACCCGGCAATTAGCAGAAGCAACAGGATTTTTGGGAGTAATTTTTTAATCATTTTGGGTTTTTATTAGTTTGAAGTTTCCAAAGAACTGAAAAAATCACCAAAGCTTCTGTTAAGGAATTCTTAAGCAGTACCCTTTGAGGGCCGCATCCTCACAACCATGATAACATTCAGATATACAAGGTATTACACAACTTAAAGTGCAAAGAAAATCGTCATTTTTACGGACTGTGAAAGTGTTAAACATCCCCTAATTATGTAACATCTTGTGTTTTCAGAAGTCTTATAAGCATAGAATCACAACCATCAATCAATCGAAAAATGAACAAATTATTTATCCTATGTGGAATGGTTTTCCTGGGGATAACCTCCACGCCGCAATCACCTGAAAAAAGTCAGATCGAATCACAGGAATTCATCAAGCCTGTAACCCTCAAAGTAAAGATAAGGGCCCATGAGGAAATCCGAAATCACGCCTTCATAGAAGTGGTTAAAGAATCGGCTGCCTCACAAGAACTCGATATCGCCTCCATCCCTTTTGAGGAAATGGAAGAATCTATCGCTCTGGGGTTCGATACAGGAGATTACCTCCCTGAAAACTTTGATCCCTACAAGACATATGTAGATTTGAGCGCGATCCCCTATCTGGAGGAAAGGGAGGAAGAAATCCTCATCGGCAGCCTTAAAGTATTTTTGCCAGAAGGATTCAACCCATACGCCTCTCCCTCAGATTTCATGGATATATCCTATATGGAAGAAGAGAAGATCGACCTGGGTTTCGATACCAGAGACTGGCTGCCTGAAGGATTCGATGCGTATTCCAGGGATCTCGATCTGGATTCCATCGTGTATGTAGAAGAAGAGGATTTGGACCTGGGGTTCGATACGTCCCTCTATCTCCCAGACAACTTTAACCCT
Organism: Muriicola jejuensis; assembly: GCF_010671595.1. GTDB lineage: Bacteria > Bacteroidota > Bacteroidia > Flavobacteriales > Flavobacteriaceae > Muriicola > Muriicola jejuensis. The sequence continues at coordinate 115,139 of NZ_JAABOP010000006.1, forward strand.
TACAGTCTGTAAAGCATCTTTAAATGAGATTTGGATTTCATTGAGATATTTGAATTAGTTAGTTGAAAAGCCCCGGAGATGCCGGGGCTTTTTTATGGATAAAAGAGGTCACTTTTGAGGGAATTGTAGCTGTTTCGCGCTTACTTAACAAAAGTTTAACTCCTAAAAATCCACTGCATTAGTAGCAAGAAAAAGGTCGTCCGAATGCAGTAAAATACGCTTTGGAACCCCCGAATTATCAAGTTGATAAGAAAAATCTATAGAAATTGCGAAAACCATTATTCAGGCTGATACCACAAAGTGTTAATCATTTCTCAAGGGCAATAAAAACGGGCTTTTCGGGTTATATCTTTGCGTCAAATTAAACCAATAAAAGCGTTATGAATACACAATATACTTTAGTTTTTACGATGCTCCTTCTCGGTCTTGTGCTGAAAACCTCAGCCATGGAAAAGAGCAATGAGTACAACTTGGAGGTAGATTCCATCCTTTTTATCGAGGAGGACGAAGCTGCCAGTTTCGATTTCGATACAGCGACTTATTTGCCGGTCGACTTCAACCCCTATGCAGCGCCTTCAGATTTCAGACACGTGTCCTATATTGAGGAAAAAGCAGCGATTGACCTGGGTTTCGATACAAAGGAGTACTTGCCAGAGGGATTTGATCCCTATCGCTTCTTCTTCGACATCCATTCCATCGAGTATATCGAGGACGAGGAATTGTTGGATTTGGACCTGGCCATTATCAAACAGGTTCCCACAAGCGGACTTATGCTCCCTTATGAGAAGGAAATCAGGATGGGTTCCTAAGTAAGAACTCCGTAAATGATATCACCTATCCCCGAAAGGACTCCTTTCGGGGATATTTTTTTAAAAAAGCAGGGGAAATACAAACTGGAACATAAGCACCAGAAGGACCACGGAGATCAGGTTCAGGACGATCCCCACCCGGGCCATCTGTTGAACTTCAATATACCCGCTGGCAAATACAATCGCATTGGGAGGGGTAGCCATGGGAAGCATAAAGGCGCAGCTACTGGCTATGGTGACCGGGATCAACAGGTGCAGCATCGGGATGTCCAGGCCGATGGCGATCCCAGCCACCACAGGGGCGAGGACGGCGACCAGGGCCACGTTGCTCATCAATTCAGTCATAAAAAGCATTAACAGGATCAGGAGGGAGGCAGTCAGGAGGACCGGGAAGTCGCTGTTGGCAATGGCGGTGGAAACAACGTCTACCAGGCCACTGCTCGACATCCCGTTCGCAAGCGCCAAACCTCCGCCGAACAGGATCAGGATTCCCCAGGCCAGTTTACTGGTATCTCCCCACTGAATGATAAAATCGCCTTTCTTCAAATTATAAGGCAGTGCAAACAGGGAAACCGCTCCTACCATGGAGATGATCGTATCCGAAAGTCCCAGGGAGGGGAAAATACTATTTATGACCGTTCTGAAGACCCATAGAAAGACGGTCACCCCGAAAATGGCCAAAACCATTTTCTCTTTCCCGGAAGTGGGCCCCAGTTTCTTCAGTTCGGCCTGAATTACCTCGCGGGAAGCTGTGAACTGCAATTGGCGGTTGGGGAACATCCATTTTACCAGCACCCAGTAACAGATCAGCAATAAGATGATCGAGAAGGGCAGGCCGAAGGTCATCCATTTCAGGAAGGAGATCTCGATCTGGTACTGGTTCTCCAGTAACCCAATAAGTACCGAGTTGGGCGGCGTCCCTATAACCGTGGCGATCCCACCGGCGTTGGCCGAAAAGGCGATCCCCAGCATTACGCTGAGGGCAAAATTCCTGTCGTCTTTTGTAAAACCGTCCTCGTCGTGGATCAGCAGGCGGATCACAGACATGGCAATGGGGAGCATGACCACCGTACTGGCCGTATTGCTGATCCACATGCTCAGTGAGGCCGTGGCGATCATAAAACCCAGTACTACCTTATTGGGTGTGGTCCCGGTAATGCGGATGATGTTCAGGGCGATCCTCTTGTGCAGATTCACCTTCTCCAGCGCCAGGGCCAACACAAAACCGCCGAAGAAAAGGAAGATGATCGGACTGCCGTAATTAGAGCCCACCTCTGTGATATCCATGACATCCAGGCTCGGGAAGAGGATCAACGGCAGCAAGGCTGTTACAGAAATGGATACTGCTTCCGTGATCCACCAGACTACCATCCAAAGGGCCGTGGCCATCACCGCGTTGGCGTATTCCTTCCCGGGAAGAAGGTCCGGAAGGTTGATCAGGATGAGGAAAAGGGCAGGTCCCAGGAAAAGGCCTATCTTTTTACTCCAGGGCATAGGTTGTATTTTAGGCCTAATCTAGAGGTTATTTTTTAGTCTGGAAAATAAAAAAGGGAGCGATTCGCTCCCTTTTCCGAACATGGCAACCAACCCTTTACGGAGTGAGATCAATGATCGAAAGATCACTGTCACAGGCTCCGTAGAAGATCTTTATCTCATCCTCCTGGTCGAATCCCGCAATAAAGTATAGGTCGTTGTCCTTCAGGATGAGTTCGGGCAGGTAATTCCCGTTGTATTTTACCTGGGCCGTCTGCTCACCTTCTGTATTGAATTTCCGCAGGTACTCATCCGAGGAGATCACGAAGGAATTTCCAAGGGAGACCAAGGCTTGAATATTCGAAGTACCCTCGTAGAATTCCTTGCGTATAGTATTTCCCGCAGCGTCGGCGACCCGCAATTCCCCGTTGGCATACATTACAAGGTTCCCGTTGGAGAGCTCCGCGAGCTGGTAACTGCCATTAAATCCGTTACAATCCGATACGGCTCCTGTAAGGGAGGTATTCTCGTAGATGACATGCCCGGTCACGTTCAGGTCTCCGTCCATAAAGACCAGGAGAGGTTTGTAGTCAGAGACATATGGCAGGGTGAGGTTTTTGGTAAATACTGCCCCGTAAGCCACATAGCCTCCGTCTACGGGGATCATATCCCCGATCATGGAGTCGGCCGGGCCAAAGGCGTTCAGCGTAACCGCAAACGCATCTCCGGTGCTATTCCTTTTTTCCACCGCTGTCTTGTAGATGCCTCCATCTGCCTGGGTGCCGAAGTAAAGGTAGTCCGACCCGGAGGGTAGCTGACCGTAGCTGTGCTTGGTAGCACTGCTGATGGCGTTCAGCAAGGTCCAAACGCTGGTGTAATTAACCTCCTGCGTGCCATACAGGCTGCCTAAGGTCCTGGAGAAGACAAAATTCATCTTTCCGCTCGGGTAGAAATTCACAAATCCGCTTCCTGAATTATAGGGCTTATCCGCGATGTAGTTGGAGGCGTATTGAAACTCCTCGTCGAATTGGCGATAAAAGAATTTAGAACCCCCGCCGCCAACGTTATCCTGGTAGAGTTCGAGGGTATAGAGGTTCCCGGTGACCGGGTTGATGCCGGCCTCCAATGGTAAACCGGTAAATCCGGAAGGGATCTCCGGGAACAGGTAGGAGGCTTCAATGACCATTACGGTCACCGATTTGCTTTGGGTTTTGGTCTCTTCCCCATCGGATACCGTCAGGGTGATCGTATAGCTTCCCCCTTCTTCGAAACTGACCGTAGGGTTTTCAAACTCACTGCTGGTGCCGTTTCCAAAATCAAACGAATAAGAGGTTGCCCCTTCCGAACAGTTGCTGATAGTCAGCATCTCGCCTACGCGCAAAGTGGTGGCACTCAGCTCAAAGCAAGCTTTCAGGGATTCCCCTTCATCGGGGTTGTCGTCGATGACGGTAAGGCCGTCCTTAGAACAGCCGAGAATAAATATCAGGCCAAGGCCCAGGAGGTAGATTTTTTTCATAAACACAGAATTGAGGTTCCATGTTTATAAAACGTCAGGCTGCTGCTCTTATTTAAAAAATTAACAGGTTTTCGATGAGATGCACGGGAGTTAAACCCTTGAAAATAAATAATTTAGAAAATTTTAACAAGCAGTTCGTCGAGAAAGGCCCTACAGCAGGGTGCAGAGAAGATCTTCCCCCTCTTTGACCACTTTTGCCAGGCCGTGTGCATTCAATCCTTTCATCCCTTTATCCCAGGCTTTATTGCTCAATCCGGACTTTTCTTTGAGCAAAGGCAGGGAAATGGGGTTTTCCTCTTTTAACAGGCTTAAAATGGTCTTTTCATTCTCACTGAGGTCTGGAATCTTCTTCTCCGGTCTCATCTGGGGAAAGAACAGCACTTCCTGGATAGAGGCGTTGTCGGTCATCAGCATTACCAGTCGGTCTATCCCTATCCCTATCCCGGAGGTGGGGGGCATGCCGTATTCCAAAGCCCTGAGGAAGTCCTGGTCTATAAACATGGCCTCGTCATCCCCTTTTTCGGACAATTTCAACTGTTCTTCGAAACGTTCCCGCTGGTCGATGGGATCATTCAGCTCAGAATAGGCATTGGCGATCTCCTTCCCGTTCACCATGAGCTCAAAGCGCTCGGTGAGTTCGGGGTGGGAGCGGTGTTCTTTGGTAAGTGGACTCATCTCTTTGGGATAGTCGATGATGAATGTAGGCTGTATGTAGTGCATTTCGCATTTCTCCCCAAAGATCTCATCGATAAGCTTGCCCTTACCCATACTGTCATCGATCTCTATATCGAGCTTTTTGGCTACCTCCCGCACTTCCTCTTCGTTCATCCCGCGCAGGTCGTAGCCTGTATGTTCCTGTATGGCCGTAAGCAGGGGCACCCTTGGATAGGGCGCTTTGAAGTCGATCTCTTTCTTCCCCACCTTTACCTTGGTACTGTTATGGGCGTCCAGGGCCACTTTTTCGAGAAGGCGTTCCGTGGTCTCCATCATCCAGTGGTAATCCTTGTAGGCCACATACAGTTCCATGACGGTAAATTCGGGGTTGTGGGTGCGGTCCATTCCTTCGTTCCTGAAATCCTTGGAAAACTCGTAGACCCCTTCAAAACCGCCTACGATCAGCCTTTTGAGATACAATTCGTTGGCAATACGGAGGTAGAGGGGAATGTTCAGGGCGTTGTGGTGTGTCACGAAAGGCCTGGCGGCGGCACCCCCTGGGATGGGTTGCAGGATAGGGGTCTCCACTTCCAGGTAGCCCATCTCATTAAAGAATTCACGTATGCTGTTGGTGATCTTTGTCCTTTTGACAAAAGTTTCCCTGACCCTGGGGTTGACCACCAGGTCTACATACCGCTGGCGGTACCTTTGTTCTGGGTCGTTGAATTCATCGTAAACATGGCCTTCGGCATCTACTTTAGGCAGGGGCAGGGGCCTGAGGGCCTTGCTGAGGATGTCGAAGTGTTTCACCATGACGGTCTTTTCGCCCACCTGAGTAGTAAACAGTGTTCCATGTACCCCGATGATATCGCCAATGTCCAGGAGTTTCTTGTAAACCTCGTTATACAGGGTCTTATCCTCCCCTGTACAGATCTCGTCCCGGTTGAAGTATACCTGTATCCTGCCCTCACTGTCCTGTAGCTCCGCAAAGGAGGCCTTTCCCTGGATCCGGCGTGACATGAGTCGGCCTGCGATCACCACCTTTTTTCCCTCCTCGTATTCCTTTTTGATCTGGGTCGACTTCGTATCCACGGGATACAGGGCTGCGGGATAGGGGTTGATCCCCATTTCCTTTAATTTGGCCAGTTTTTCCCTCCGTACTACTTCCTGTTCAGACAGTTGCATATTCCCAAAATTGAGCTGCAAATATAGCCAGATACGGGCAATGTTTCAATGAAAATCGAGTACGGGCCTGAAAAATTAAAAGCATCGGACTGTAACGATTACTCAAAAAAGGATACTGATAATATACATCAATCAAAATCACTTTGCCATGAGCTTTTGGCGCGTTGTGCTCGCTATTCTCTTTCCCCCCTTGGCGGTTATCGGGAAGGGGTGCGGGTCTATTCTTATCGTTTTCCTGCTGACTCTCTGCGGATGGGTCCCCGGGGTGATTGCCGCCCTGATCATCTTGAATAATCCCAACTGATAGGCGTATCTTTGCAGCCTATGAACAAAAAAGTAGGCATACAGGACCTGGGATTAAAGGATTACAAGGAGACCTGGGATTACCAGGAGTCTTTGTTTCAGGAGATCCTGGGTATCAAGATCCGCAACAGGCGGGAAGGCTTGACTATGCCTACTCCCAATCACTTTTTATTCGTGGAGCACCCCCATGTGTACACCCTGGGTAAGAGTGGAGATATTTCCAATCTACTGGTCAGTGAGGAACGCTTGAAAGAAAAAGGGGCTACATTCTACAAGATCAACCGGGGAGGGGACATCACCTACCACGGCCCGGGGCAGATCGTGGGCTATCCCATCCTGGACCTGGACAATTTCTTTACCGACATTCACAAATACCTGAGATTACTGGAAGAAATGATCATCCTCACACTGGCCGATTACGGCTTAAAAGGGGAGCGCTCCAAAGGGGAGACCGGGGTCTGGCTGGATGTAGGTACCCCCTTTGCCCGGAAGATCTGTGCCATGGGTGTGAGGGCCAGCCGGTGGGTAACCATGCATGGCTTTGCTTTCAATATCAACACGGATCTCTCCTATTTCGACCTCATGATTCCCTGCGGGATCAAAGGCAAGGGCGTCACCTCCCTGAATCTCGAGCTGGGCAAGGAGGAAGTGCCCATGGAGGAGGTCCGCCAAAAACTCCTGCGGCATTTTACAGAGCTCTTTGAGGCGGAATGGGCGTAGGTACTTCCCAGGTTTCCCTTTGATAAACCATTTTAACGCCGGTAACTGTAACAATTAGCCGTCTCACGCGTCTATAGAGTAGTCAACCTAATTAAAGAACAACTAAAATGTCAAGCATCAGAACACAATTCACGCACAAGAGCATCATGCTCGGGATCCTTTTCCTGGGAGTGCTGCTGAACTCACAATTTGAGTCGTGGAGTTCAGAAGATGCTGTAGCAGAACAGGCCGATACCCCTGCCCTGGAAGTAGAGGCCGAACAACCCCAAACTACAGATTCTCTGGAAGCCACTTATGAGGAAGATGAGACCGCAATTGCCGGGCTGGGGTAAAAAAGATAATTATCCCGAGGTCCCTATCACGTAAATATTCCTTTTTTTATTGAGAGTATGCTGTCAAGAGGGTGGAATTTATCAGATCGCCGTCCTTTTGATAGCTTTCTTGTTTCACCATTCCTATTCCTTCTGCCAGCCATTGGCGGCTCGGGAATGTCCTGTTGATTCCCATGGATCTGGTCTGCGTATCGCTGTAGATCACATAACAGTCGAATTCACCGGCAGGTGTGTTGATCACTTCTTTCTTTTCAACTTTCCTGTTTAGGATAAAGATCTCGGTTTTCATATTCATGCCGCCCATGCTCATGGTCATAGTGACATTGGCATCCGAAAGGGTATCTCCTACATTCAGGCTATTGGGTAATTCGATGTCTGTTCCGGTGACCTCCATCTCCATGTTTCCCATTTGTTCCATCATGTTATCGGGTAACAATGAGTTGTAGTCAATAGCTATCTTATCATCCTCGCATCGGATGCTGTAATCCGAAGTAAACACCTCTTTTCCTTTTTCATTTTTCAGGGTCATGCTCATATCGGCCTTGGTCATACCGCCTTCGTTGCTCACATTCGACACTAAATAATTAACCGTTCCTTCACTTTTCCCCTTTTTGTTGTAGTTCGTATACTGCATAGTCATTCCTTCCCGCATGGGATAGTACTTGCTGCAATCGATCTGACCTAAGCCGGTGTAGGAGATGAGCAAAATGACTGCAAGCGAGTACATTGTTTTTTTCATGGCCTTTATTGTTTTATAAATTCGACTCTACGGTTTTTAGCCTTTCCGTCCGGGGAGGTATTATCAGCAACGGGCTGAGATTCTCCTTTGCCCTCTGCTGTCAGCCGTGCGCCCTCTATCTCATAAATGCTGATCAGGGCCTCCCGTACGGCTTCAGCTCTTTGGCGGGAAAGGTCGAGATTAGACGCTTCTGTCCCGTCGGCATCCGTATGTCCTACAATTTTCAAGTTCATGTCTTTTTCCTGTTGCAGAACCTGTGATATCTGACGGATGATTCCCATGGATTGGGGTTGGATCTTTGCAGAACCAACACCGAAGAGAATGCCATTAGTGGATGCCCTACCCTCGGCAAGCAAGGTGCGCCTGAGGTCGAGACCACCCTCGGCCACTTTTAAATTGGTAATAAAAATGCGTTCTTCCCCATCTTTAAAATTGTTCATATGGAATTTAAGGGTGTTTATGACTGCACCTGCCGGGACAATCCTGGGTATATCAATATGTTTTTCTTCATTGACCCAAAGGCGAAAGCGTTCCTTATTTACTGCAATGGATATATGGGGGCGGTTGAGTACTTCGTCTCTGAGGTCGGCCTTCACCACACTGTAAATTTCACGTTTGTTGTTAATGTGATTGGCCATGGTTATTCCTATAGGGGAGTACTGACAAAATGGTATCGAGGCCTGAACGAAGTTAGCCCCTTCTTTAAATGCCCCATCGTCGCTTAGGTCAACCCGCAGCATGGCCGTAGAAGATGTTCGTTTGCTGAGTCCAACAGCTGTAACATCGAATTCAATGGTGTATTCTTCCGGTAGATCCGGCACATCAGGGATAAAATAGATATTATAACCAGAAACAAGCTCGAGCCATTTTTCATCCGAGTCATCGAAGGTCACCAATTCCCCGGATCCATTGGTATTCCATTTGGAAGGAAAATCGCCAATAAATTCATTTTGAAAATCCTCAAAAAACAAGATCTTGTCACCAGGGACATAATCGAATTTACTGTAGACCCTCATCTCCTGAGGTCCATTTAGTACACCTGGTGATTTTTTTGTATCGGTGTCACCCTGGCCTGGCGTATCCATCTGGGGTATGGGGTTCCCATCCTTATCTCTGGCGACCTCACCTTTCTTTCCAGGTTCCAGGATACTGTCCAAGACCTCATCTGTTTTTTCGGAGGTTTCCTTTTCCACCCTTCGCTCAATAGTCCTCTCGGCGGCTCTTTCTGCGCTCTTTTTTAGCTTTTTTAGAATCTGGCCCTGGGCCGTGGGAATAATGGCCATCGATGCCATGATAATCCACAGGCTGGATCTTCGGATTAGTGGTCTCATAACTTATGGTGGTTTAGTCTTATAAGGTATAAGAAAAATTGGGTTTGGGAAAATTTTATCAACTGATTTTTAAGCCCACTAATTCAACGAATACACGATCAGTGAATTCTCCTCGAACTTGGCTGCGATCTCAACCCTCCGGTCGTTGTCTATATCACTTAGGTCGATGGGTGAGTTCGCGTAGACGGGGAATCCCGTAAAAGGAATAGCGTTGCTGTCAAACAGGTAGGCCCGCTGGGTCTGGATGTCGGTCACGCTCACGTAGATCTTGTCGTAGACATAAAAGATGCGGGGTTTGGTGTACACCCCCAGGTCGAGGGAAGCCTTGTTCCCCTTGATGGTGAGTTCGTTGTCATTCATCAGGCACAGGGTCTTCACAGTAGCGTCCATCCCGTGGTCCTTGGCCAGGTTGAAACGAGTGTTGGTGAGTTTCCCCCTGGTATCGATGGAGAACAGCGTGCCGGTCTTGTCCGTAACGATGAACTTGTCGTTGTAGAGATAGACATCGTTTTCTGAAAAATCGATCTTTTCGTTCACGGCCACCCGGGTGTCGCCCACGCGGTTGAGGATCTTCAGGGTCCCGTCTTCCAGCCTGAATACCAGGTAATCCCGCGTACCTATTCTAAAGTGTTTGGGCCGGTCCAGCACAGCACTTTCTGCCTTGGTATATTTAAAGCCCGATACTGTATTGCCCTTGCCGTTGTACATGCGGACATCACTGCCCTGGGTCACCACAAATCGGTAATTTCGGTTCCCTTCATAATCAAAGACTGCCAGAGGGTTTAGGATGGCACCCGGAAACTTCTTGGTAAACGGGGCCACTTCCTTCCCGTTCCGGTCCAGCACCAGGAACTGGTTGCTCGTGGTAAAGGCGAGCTGTAGCCGGCCATTTTTGTAAAGGTCGATCTGCTCTATCCTCCCCTGTACAGGTCCTCCCAATTCCTTTTTCCAGAGGATTTTTCCCTCGGAGGAAATGAGATAGAGGTTATTCTCAGAATCCTGCACTACGATCTCCTTTTTATTGTTCCTGTGGTCCGTAACGAACTGAGGGGTATTAGCCAGAGGCGCATCGAGCTGTATGGTAAAACGCGGATTTACGCCCTGTTTTCTGGAACGGCCTGATTTCCTTTTTTGAAGCAGGTTCAGGTGGGAAAAAGACCGGTCGGCCACCACCTGGAAGGCCAATAAGGGATCTTGCATTGAAGACGCATTTGAAAGCTGGACCAGGCCCGAAGGAAGGAGCTCGGCCGCTATTTTTTCCATTTTGTCCTTATCTCCCAACAATAACAGGGAGGAGGCTTCCGCCAGTTCTTCCCTGGCGCTCTGATAAGACGCTGAGGTGTCATAAGTGCTTCCGCTGTTGATATTCCTGATGATCAGCTCCAGGAATTCCTTGCTTTCGCTAAAGACAAAGGCATTGTCCAGTGCAGTGTAATGTGTGAATTTAAAATCCTTCAGGAGGGATGGGAAGGCCGCTTCCAGCAGATCATCCGGACTGAGTTCGCCTATTTCTTTTCCCTGGTAATCATAAGAAGAGGAGCGCATCCTCAGCAGGTATTCAGACAGACTCAGGGCTCCATAGGTGTTCATAAGGACGGCCCTGTTGTTTCCCTGGAAGACGAGACCTATCTCTTCCACGGTTCGGAACAGCGTATCAGAGGCCCGGGCTTTGGGGTAGGACTTTCGCTGATTCTCAGCAAAAACCGTATGGTCCGTAAAGGATAGGGTCAGGATCCCGTCTGCCCCTTCAGGGGCAAGGGAAGCCAGGGAATTTATTGTGGGTTGGGTGTGCTCAAAGAGGGTCAGGAGGGAAGGAAGGCTGTCATTGGGAACGCCAACCCCTGTCCATTGGAGTTTATCGGAGGCAGTGCTGAGGTCGAGAGCCAGGGTTCCTGCCAGGTCAGACCATTTTCTTGAACTCTCCTTCTGATTGAGGAGGTCGAGGGAATCCGCCTTGTCAGAATCCACGAAGAGGGTAAGGGGCTTGCCGGAACCTGATTTTTTGAGGAGGGAAAGGAGTTTTAAGGGAGGGCCGTCTTTAAAATCCGACTCCCTAAGATCGTTAAGAAGCCCGGAATCCCGACTTCTGAATTCCAAATTGCCTATCCGAATCTTTGAAAAACCCGACTCTGATTGAGTTTCTGCAGCCTCCGAGCTCAGGGAATCCACGGGAGTTTCATCGGTGGGGTCAAGGGAATCTACTTCTATAACCTGCCCGGGTACTCTGGAGATATAAAGATAAGAGAGACTGTCCCCTTCTGCCGGCAGGGCCGCGAGATAGCCCGGCTCGTCTATGTTCAGGTCATTGAGTTGACTCAGGAATGTAAGAATCTGAACAGACGGTACTGATCCCGAATTGTAATCATTCTGCTCCAGCTCCCTTTTGGCGGCGGCAGGATCGTGTACCTTCAGGATGAAAACCGCGTTCTGGGGGATGGCTTCCTCGGGGGTCCGGTCGGATCTATCCAGCGGATTGCACGCCGTGATCAAAAGGGCGATTAGACCAATCGCAAGGAAACCTTTCATAAGACTATTTTGCGACAAAAATAGAAGATTAAAGTTCAAGGGATAGGGGTTCGATCTTGATTTTAAAACTTTTTCTGTGGTATGGGGTAAGGCCGTGTTCGAGGATGGCGGCCTTGTGCTCCCGGGTGGGATATCCTTTGTTTTGTTTCCAGTTGTACATGGGGAATTCCTCGTGCAGGGCTTCCATATACCGGTCCCTCGCATTTTTGGCAAGGACGGAGGCAGCCGCGATACTCAGGTATTTTCCGTCCCCTTTGACGATGCATTCATGGGAATATGCGCCATAAGGCTTAAAGCGGTTGCCGTCTACCAGGATATGCCTGGGTTGCAGGCGAAGCCGGTCGAGCGCCCTGTGCATTCCCAGGATGGATGCATTGAGGATATTGATCTCATCAATGGTCTCGGGATCGATGTGCACGATGCCAAAATCCAGCGCCCGGGACTCGATCTCTTTTTCTGCCTTCAGTCTTTGCCTCTCTGTAAGCGCCTTGGAATCGTTGAGCAAAACGGAGGTAAAACCCGGGGGGAGGATCACGGCAGCGGCGGTTACCGGACCTGCAAGGCAACCCCGCCCGGCCTCGTCCGTTCCGGCCTCAAATAGAAAGCGGTGATATTCTCTTAATAAACCCATAAATGACCTCAGGGAAAAGAACAGTTTTCAATATATTAAAAAGGGCTATTCGTTAAATTATTTGATAAAAGTAAGGGGAATCCTTAAAAACTCTGAATAATCGATAATAAATGATGATATTTTAACACGCCTTAACCTCGTCTTCACTTCTCATTTGGATAATTAAAAGTTAATCATCATTTTTGCAGCTGGCTAATTCAAAAATCTAATTAAATGAAATCAAAGTTAACTTGGATGTTGACACCTTTGTTGGTGCTCTGCATGAGCTTTTCTTTTGCACAAGAGAAAAGGATTTCAGGTGTTGTGACGGACCAGACAGGTCTGCCGCTGCCTGGTGTTGCTGTTATTGTCGAAGGGACAACTACAGGAACGCAAACCGATTTTGACGGAAACTATACCCTCAACGCCCGGGTAGGGCAAATCCTGAGGTATAGCTATTTGGGTCAGAAGACGGTGACGAGAACGGTTGGTACCGCAAATACTATGAACGTTCAAATGGAAGAAGATGCCCAGGCACTCCAGGAAGTGGTAGTACAGGGGTATAGAAACTCCACCAAAGAGAAGTCGAGCATTGCCTCGGTAACTATCAACGCGGATGAGTCCATCCAGAACAGACCGAACGCGAGTTTTGTACAGACCCTTTCCGGACAGGTAGCAGGTCTTAACATTACTACCAGCACAGGTCAGCCAGGGGCGGCTTCAAATGTAAACCTTCGTGGTGTTACTTCCATTAACGGTAACACTCAGCCGTTGTACATCATTGACGGTGTTCCTGTCGATGAGGACAACTTCAGGAGTTTGAACCCACAGGACATCGCTTCTGTATCTGTACTTAAAGATGCCGGTGCAACTGCCATCTACGGAAACAGGGGTGCGAACGGGGTGATCGTGATTAAGACCCGTCAGGGTAATTTCAATCAGGGTCTGCAGATTAACTACACTGGGATCATGAGTTTCAGTACCCTGCAGGATAACGATTACAATCTGATGGATTCTCAGGAGCAGTTGACCCTGGAGAAACTTCGAGGCGCCGGAAGGGGAAATACCTTAACGGATGCTGAGATTGCAGCGGCTCCGACCTTTGACTGGGCTGATTATTTCTTCGATACAGGTCTTACTCAGAACCATACCCTTACACTGCAATCGGGTAGTGAAAGAGCCACTCAGTTTACTTCCCTTGGATATTTTGATCAGGAAGGTATCCTTCAGGATTCTGGCCTGAAAAGGTTCAGTATTAGGAATAATACAACCGGAAAGTCTGAGAATGAGAAATTCAATTACGGTACTAATATTACTATTAACTACTCAACTTCTAACGAGCCTAACAATATTGGGTCTGGAGCCATTAACAGGAACTACATCCTCGGGGCGTACCAGTCTGTTCCTTATATTACGGCCGATGATTACACCAATGGGGCAGATTTGTTATCCCCGCTTCTTTTCTCCAATACACCTCTCTTCCTGATCGACAGGTTGCGAACATTTACAAGGAAAGAGGAAGAAGTGAAGATCATTGGAAGTTTCCAGGCTGGTTACCAGATCACAGATAATCTATCTGCTAATGTAACAATGAGTGCAGATTACCAGAATGAAATTGAAACTGAGGCGGAAGGCCCAACCTCTTTCAACGCTTTGTTGTTTGGTGGTGCCGAGAACCCAACCTCAGGATATCAGGATCAGGTTACGGTAAGACAATTCAGTTACAACCAGGTAACTTCCCTGAATTACAACAACACCTGGGGAAAACACACCCTGGATGCCGGAGTATATTCAGAATACTTTAAAGCGCACTTAAGGACTTTTGGTTTCCGCGAAAACGGGTTAGACCCGAAGACCTTCTTCCCAGGGGATGGAGCCGGATTTATTCCGACCTTTCTAGACCCAGCCACAGGAGCCGTATTATTCGTGGATGAGCCTTTCGCAACCATCCGTAACGCCGGTCTGTTCTCCGTGTTCAGTCAGGCAGATTACGACTACGACGGTCGGTATGGAATCACTGGTACAATCAGACGAGATGCTTCCTATCGTTTTGCAGGAAGTAACCGTTACGCGAATTTCTACTCTGTTGCAGCGCGATGGAATATTGATAACGAATCCTGGATGGAAAATTCCATCTTTGATGTCCTGAAGCTGCGTGCGTCCTATGGTACCTCTGGTAACCAAAGGATTTCAGGGAACACCTATTTCTCAGCTCCGGACCTTACCAGGAACTTCTTTGCCACAGGGTCAGGATATGGAAACAACAATTCCATCTTCCTATCTCAGATCGCCAATACGACACTGCGATGGGAAACAGTTACCCAGGGTAACGTAGGTATCGACTTCGAACTGTTCAACAATAGGTTGAGGGGTAGTGTTGATGGATATATCAAGGAAACTTCTGATCTTTTCCAGAGCACCCCGGTTTCTGCTATTAACGCAGTAACCCAGTTAGATGCCAACACGGGAACCCTGACTAACACAGGGGTAGACCTTACCTTGAACTACAACATCCTCAATGGAGGAGATGACGGGGTAAACCTGGTACTGAACTTTGTGGGTAACTACAACAAGCAGGAGTTAGGTGATCTTCCTTCCGAAGACGGTGAATTAATCGGTACCGGTAGGAACGGAGGAAAACTCTTTGAATACTTCACCGTGAGATACGCCGGGGTAAACCCAGCTAACGGAAACCTGTTGTTCCTGGATGCAGACGGCAATGTTACCGAGAATCCCGATGCCGATACAGATCGTGTATGGTTAGATAAGAACATCTACCCTGATTTTAACGGTAGCTTTGGTTTCAACCTGGACTACAAAGGATTCTTCCTTCAAACCCAGTTTAACTACACCTTGGGAGTTGATCGATTTGACAATGACCTGGCCGGTTTCCAGAACCCGGACAACATCGGACAGTTCAGGTCTTCACGCGACCTTTTGAGGGCATGGACTCCAGATAACAGGATCACTGATATCCCCGCCTACGACGCATTTAACAGGGCGGCTGTAGGATCAACCCGATTCCTGAGAAATGCTGATTTCCTCAGATTGAGGTTCGCATCCATCGGATACAATTTCCCATCCCGATTCCTGGATGGCACCGGTCTTACAAGGTTGAGAGTCTTCGGAAACGCGGAGAACCTGTTTACGATTACCGAATGGAGAGGATTTGACGCAGAAGCGCTGAGTAACACCTCACGCCTCTATCCAACACCTAAGACTTTATCAGTAGGATTCGAATTAGGATTTTAAACAAAAAGAGCAATGAAAAATTATAGAAAAATATTTTATCTATTTGGTTTGGTGACCATGCTCGTGGCTTGTAATGATGCTATCGACATTGACCAACCCGGACGATTAGACGCGGATGCCGCCTTTGAAAGTGTGGCAGATCTGCAATCCGGACTCTTCGGGGTCTATGCAAATTACGACCTCAGTGGTGAGATCGCATTCAGTTCCATCTTTACTGATGAATTGTCTATTGGTTTTGACAACGGAGGGCAAGGACTTGCCGATTACGGCTTTGTATTGAATGCGGGAAGTGTTGCTCCCGCTGTGTTCTGGACCGGCGGTTATGCTGCTATTAACTCGGCCAACAGGCTGATCGAGGCTGCGGAGAGCATTACTCCGGAAGCCGGAGAAGAGGCCCAGTACAACGATATCCTTGGACAATCCTATTTCCTCAGGGCATGGGCTCACTGGTTCCTAATGGAATACTTCACGACAGATTACGCTGATGACAATGCCTTAGGCGTGATCGCGTTAGATCGTGTTCCCAGCATTGACGAGCAATTGTTGAGAAACACGAACGGGGAAGTGTACGCCCTTATCCTTGCAGATTTGGATCGTGCCGAGTCTTTGATCAGTACAGATACCAGCGACCCGACTTTCGCTAATAGGGATGCTGTTACAGCCCTTCGCGCAAGAATCGCTGCCTATCGTGAGAACTACACCCTGGCAGCTACGCTGAGCCAGCAGTTGTTAGACAAATACGGACTGGCCAACAGAGCTCAGTACGAGGCCATGTTTCTCGATACGGATAATACAGAGGTCATATTTAAGCTCGAAAGAACAAATAATGATCCTTATGACGGACAGGGAGCTACAGGAAGCCCGGCCGCTGGTGGATGGGCTGGTGCCCGATTTGCCTTTGTGGATGCCACGCTGGCAGGATCTCCTTACTTTGAAATGGGACGTTCCCTCTTTAACCTCTATGACCCTGCAGACATCCGTTATGATGTGAATGTAGCTCCTACGAGCTTGATCGATCCGGACTACACCACTAACAACGACCCAGCCACCGATATTCTGGTGATCCAGAAATACCCAGGTTCTGAAGGCCAGCCGTTAATGAATGACCTTAAGGTATTTCGTTCTTCTGAAATGTTGCTGATCCGCGCCGAGGCATATGCCGATGCCGGTAGCATCAACGGAGCTACGAATTCTGCAGCGGCTTTGTTGAAGCAGTTGAACGATGCCAGATTTGGTACAGATACAGCTTTGCCGGTTTTTGCTAATCAGACAGAAGCTTTTGCCGCCATCCTGGATGCAAGAAGGATTGAATTATCCTTCGAAGGCCACAGGTACAAAGACCTAAAGAGATTGGGTGAGCGTGCCAACCAGGGCGTGTTGAAGGATCCAATAGATTGTGCCTTTAATGGCGCCTGCAGCCTGCCTGCTACAGATTTTAGGTTTACACTGCCTCTGCCCATCGTGGAGTTCAATGCAAACCCAGGTCTTAGAGAGCAACAAAACCCTGGTTATTAATCCAAAAAAAGACAAATCATGAAAAAATATATTTCACTTATAGTCCTGGCTTTCGTAGCCCTCACGTCTTGTGAGGAGGACCTGCTGGTTTACGATACGCCCGATGGATTTATCCAGTTGTCTGCTGAAAGCGGATCGATTACGGAAGATGCAGCGACATCTATTGTTACGCAAGTCCTTCTGGGAAGGGGAACTAATGAATCTGGTGTAACTGTCAGCTTTTCGGTTACCTCTTCGGATCCCAGCCGTTACGTTGTGAGCCCATCTACGGGTACCATAGATATCCCTGCTGGAGAATTCTCTGCAGACATCGAAATCACACCTATAGATAATTTCGCAGCTGATGGTGACCTCGATGTGGTCATTGAGTTGTCTTCCGGTAATTCTTTGCCCATCGGTATCGGTGGAGAGGGAGGCTTTAATACAACCCGTACGATTACCATTATAGACAATGACTGCCCTGTAGACATCAATGCATTTGTGGGCACCTTTACAGTCTTTGAGAACTTTACTGCCGGTGTTAACTCGCCAAATGGTCTCAGTGATTTCTTTAATGAATCTTATCAGGTTGAGTTGGCCCTGGCGCCGGGAGATACCTCTGGTACGAAGGTGGTCATCACGAATAGCGTTGGATTTAATGAATATATTCCTGACGGAACCGTAATGACCTTCCTGGCTTGTTCCGGCACGGTATCCTTCGATGCTGGATTCCCAAGAGTAGGTGATTTCAGGACCTTTGCATACACCGATTCTTCCTATGATGAAGTGGCAGGAGTTATTCAGTGTACGGGACCACTCGCTACATTTGGGCCTTATCAATTCACATTTACAAGGCAATAACAATAAGAGTCTGATCAAATAAAACCTGCGGTTTCTGCCGCAGGTTTTTTTATGCCCGATAGGCAGAGGGTTCTGAATGAAAAATCATAGTCCGCAAAGATCAAGCGGCTGGGTGAGAAGATTTTGCAGATACATACGGAACTTTTGCCTAATGATTCTACACCCCGTGCTGCTCCGTAAGGAAGAATGGGACATACCAACCAAGAGCGGGTGTTATTTGGGCAATGGGCGGGTTGTTTAAAAAGGAGTTCTAGTAGGATACGACCTGAAGAATTTCTGTTTCTCTTATCTTTTTGATCTTCCCCTTATTGACAACGTCCGTTAAGAAGATGTTGGTTCAAAGTAGGGATTAACTTCTTTCCCAATTTATTGAGAAGGAGCACTTGATCATTGTTCCGTTCGAATCTGTTTCGCCTGCTCACTGCGACCAAACGAAAATTTCACTTGAGAACCTCCTTGTTAGGGCCGAAAAGGGAGCGGACGTGGAAAAGGAGGTCTGTTAAAGGCGTGTCCTGAACTGTTGATAAAAGTGGGTGGCTCGGGAATTCCCAAGACCTAAAATCTTTCTCCTTGAGTAAGGGCTATCCAAGCCTGATGGAAATGCATATCTGACCATGGGAGAAGACTGTGCGAAAAAGATCCACTGAAAGCAGTGCAGCCTGTGTAATAGGGGGCGTTTCACCAATAAAATTTGAATAAATCTTTTGAGCGGATTCGCACAGAATGTTAAGGCGTTATAATAGAAACTAAAGGGGTTCTTTTCACGTACAAAAAAACCCGTACTGTTCATGTACGGGTTTTATAAAGGTAGAGGCAGTTTCAGAGGGAATTATAAAAGGCGAGTATTTGAAGTACTTCCTCTTCCGTCCTCATCTTGTTTTTATTTTTTTTGGCAAAAGCCTCCACTTCTTTCTGATGGTCCGGGAGGGCGGACAAGATGTCCTTGCTTTTTATCCGAACTTCGACCCCTGCATTTCCTTCCGTTATCAGATAGTAGGTAAGGTCATCGTCAAATTTTGCGGGCTGGTCCTTGGAATAGGAAGACGTAGCCTGTCGCTCTTCGATAAATTCCTTGCGTTGTCTGAGGAGGAGTCGAGCTTTTCCTTTGTTCTTTTCAATAAAGTAGGCTTTTTTGATCGCCCCGTTATTCTTGTAATTTTCGATGAGATAGAGATTGCCATCAATTTCGGCACTGAGGTATTCTCGCTTGAGAAGGGTTATTACACCTTTGTCTGTTTTCATTTCGATCCCGTCCTGGTAGGCATTGTAACGCAACAGGCCGTTATAGGGGTCTTGCCCTTTCACAAATACCTTTCCCAGTGCAAACTCCTCATTTGCATATGGAGAACCCTGTACATTGGGGGGCAGATTATTGACCCCGCCCAGGGTGGTATTGTTGATGTATTCCGTGGGAAGGTCGATGTTCTGCCCATAGGCACAGGCGGCACCCATTACGAGAGCCAGCATAAAATTTCTTTTGATCATGAATTACATTGTTTTATTTGCTGTAATGGTTTCAAAAACCATTCCAGTATCGGTTTTTAAATTTGAATTCTGTCATTATTGCACCCGGAATTCGAAAACCTCCGAAAGTGAGGTGTTACTCTGGCTGTCCCGGGAAAGGACCCGCCAGTAATAAATCGTACCCGCATCTATGGTCGCGACAAAGGTGCTCTCGGTGGTGGTCCCCTGGGAGGCAAGTGCAGCGGTATCCGTCCCGAAGAAGACCTCGAAATCCACAAGGTCATTATCCACATCGCTTCCTGCCCAGACCAGACTCACGTTTCCGGTGGCAGCAACTGTGGAACCCCTTTCCGGGCTAACTACTTCTGCAGGGAAAGGTGCGTAATTTTCCACCCCCGCTCCCTGGTTGTAAAACCTCCAGGTAGCACTCGTAGCAGTTTCATTGGTACCGTTGGCCCTGGAGATTACGAACCACTCATAGGGAACCCCCCTGAGGAGGGTAAGGTCTGTACTGTTGGTGCTCACATTGGATCGGGCGGTATTGTTGTTGTCGAGGTTCCTGACATTCAGTTCATAAGTGTCGGCATTCTGTGCTTCCGTCCAGCGAAAGGTCACCGTGCTTTGGGTGGCATTCACAACCACGCCCTCATTGCACTCCGTGTTGTTGTCCGGGAAGATCAACGTAGCGGCCGAAGGGGGAGTCACCAAAACCGGTGGTTCCGGCTCCGGATCACCATTCCCACTACCCCCGCAGGAGACCAGGGCCAACATCAGAATCCCCAGAATGGGTACTTCGTATCTCATTTTCGAATGATTTTATATGTGAGTAAACTGGTGGATGTCCTTACATTCAGGAGATAGATCCCCCTGGAAAGTGCATCCACATTAAAGCGTATTTCGTTGTTCTGTGCGCTGTATTTCTTGCGGAACACCGTTTTTCCATTGAGGTCGAACAATGCCACCTCTACCTGGTCCGAGCTGTTGTTCCCCAGGTAGATATTGAGATCGCCTGAGGAGATCGGGTTGGGGTAGATCAGGAGTTCATCGCTGAGGCGGATGACCTCCTCATACACCCCCTGGCAGTCCTTATCCGTTCTCACGGTCAGTATGTTTTCAGCTTTGGACAGGGAAAGGGTGATCTGGCTTTCATCAGTGCGGTAGACCTCTCCGTTGAGATTGATGGTATAGGCCTTTCCTCCGGACAGATCCAGGGTCACCTTATTGTCAAAAGAGTCTACCTTGGAGGAAACGGACAGGTCTTCCGGTTCTGAAACGGTGAGGAAGAAACAGGACTCATAGTTTGCCTGTCCTTCTACGGTGATACAGACCTCGTAGATACCCGCCTGCAGATTTTCAACAGTCAGAATATCGGTGAACCCAAGACTTTCGTTTAGTCCGGCACCGATCACGGTAGCCGTGTAATTGAGGACTTCCAGGGTTTCAACGGTAATGCTGCCATCATTATTTCCACGGCAGGTCTCCCCTGTGCTGAGCAGTCTGAAATTGTTCGAAGGCAGGCTGAAGACCTCGCAACCGTTCACATCCACCACGGCTCCCTGAGGGGTATTGTCGCAAAGATCGTTCCCGTTGGGTACTCCATCGTTATCTGCATCATCGTCACAAACATCACCGATTCCGTCCCCGTCGGCATCCTCCTGGTTGGGATTCGCAACAAGAGGACAGTTGTCGTCCACGTCAAGGATCCCGTCATTGTCGTCATCCGTATCACAAGCATCCCCCTGTCCGTCGCCATCGGTATCGGTCTGACTCGCATTGCCCACCAGCGGGCAGTTGTCATCCACATCGAGCACACCGTCATTGTCGTCATCCTCGTCATCCTGAAAGCCTTCTACCACCAGATCATCGATAATAACACCTTCCTGGGTAACCGAAGGGTCGGAATGGAAAACGATCCGGAAGATCACATTGGATTCGCCCGTAAGGTCGGGTTCCCCCAGGGCTGCATTCGCAGTGAAGTCATAGGCGTATTCCTTCATGGTGGCGTCCGTACCGGTCCACTGTGCACCCGGGCAGTTCTGGCAGTCGTCCTCTGCCCCGGAACTCTCATTGGTACGGTCACTGTTGTACCAATTGGGCTGACTATTGATATTTCCCAGAACCTGCCAGTTGGCCCCATCGTCTGTGGTGTATTCCACGTACACGATATCGAAATTGATCTCGAGGTCGAACGCCATCTGGAATTTCAGGACAGGCGCCAGTATGCTGGATAGTTCGTAACAATCACTCACGAGGTAGGCAAGGGTTCCATCCGGGTGATCCCCGTCGAGATTTGTACCATAAACTTGTGTCCCGGAACTCGCCTGGTTCAGCAAGGTTCCCTGAGGCACCCCTCTTTCCCAAACCGGGGTACTACCCCCATCATTGTACGTGTTGAGCGCGTCTGCAGCAGTTTCAAAAGTATTGATCGCCCCTCCTAGCCCAAAATCGTTCACGTAGAAGATATGTGAGACCGTGTTATTGTCCGCAAAGGCGTCATTGGAGATGAAAACCGATACCTCCAGGGTATAGGCACCTATGGTTGAAAGACTGAGGGAGGGTAGTGACAGGGTCGTGTTCTCATCGCTGCTCAAGGTTACCGGGGCATTGAAATTCTGAGGGCTGCCGCCATTCAGCCTGTAGGTCACATCTACGGAAGTAATTGGGTTCAGTCCGTTGTTCTCCACCACGATCTCCGGAAAGATCTCCCCGCAAAGGAACAGATCGTTGGCAGGGGAAAGGGATACCAGTCTGACGTCATTATCCGGGACCTGAATGGGTATGGGGGATTGCCATACCCCTCTGCCGTAAGTGGAAGCGGTTATGAGCTCGTCGTCCAGGCTGATGTCGAGGTCGCTGATGGCCACACTTGGGAGATTAGTAAAATAGTCTTCCCATTCTGTAGCCGTGCCATTTATCAAAGAGTCATCCGTCCGATAGACCCCCAGGCTGGTGCCTACAAAAATAGGGTTGTCTGTGTGTCGGCCCTGGTGGACGACGGAGAAAAAGGCCTGGTCTGAAGGGAGATTTCCGGTAATATCCTCATCGGGACCTGCATCCCCGTTGGCATTGACGGGGACCTTGTAGACCTTTCGGGTAACCCCTTGTTGCTCAGACTGGGACCTTCCTACCCTCCGGGAGGTGATTACATAGATGGCCGAACCGTCATTGGTATTTACGGCTATGTCCGATATCTCGGCTCCGGCATTGAAAAAAGCTGTAAAGGTTTGACCCCCATCATCACTTCTCTGCACGAAATTCCCTTCGGCGGCATAGATCACCAATGGATTACTTGGGTCGACCTCCAGATCATCAATACCCCCTGTCGTACTCGGAATAGTGTATAATTTTTGCCAACTAGAACCTTCCAGTTTGTACACGGCATCGAATCCTGAATACACATCCCCTGTGCTGCTGATAGCCAGAGGAGTGATCCAGTTACCCTGTATGGTGTTGTTTTGTGAGTCCCTGGGTGGACCTACAAAGCCGATAGACTGGCCAGAATTCGATGACACATTCAGGGATCCGCCGAACTGAGTAAAGCCGTACACCAGATTGTCGTTGTTGGGATCGATCACATTGTCCATTCCATCGCCCCCGTGATAGTTCTTCCATTCCCCGTTCTGGAGGATCTGGCCTCCGTTGTCCTGCAATCCGCCTATCATTTTGGTGGCATTGTTCGGGGAGACAGAAAGACGGTAGAATTGTCCCACAGCCATACCTGCCGTGTAATCCGTAAAACTGGCCCCTCCGTTGGTAGATCGATAAATGCCCCCGTCCGTACAGGCAAAGACCTGGTCGTTGAAGATCTTTATGGTATGGATGTCTGCATGCGTATAGGCGCTGTTGTTTACAAACCACTGGTTGAGGCGGGTAAAGGAATTTCCCCCGTTTACGCTCTTCCAGATGTTGAGGCAGCCCATATAGATTTCGTTGGCATTGGTGGGGGAGACCTCAAGGGCCAGGTCGAACCAGGCCTGGCTCGATTCCATGATGTTGGTGGTGTTAGGGCTTTGGGTGAATGTCTGGCCGCTGTTGGTGGATTTATATAGCCCCTGAAAGCTGAAATTACTTGATCCTGTATTGGCAGAAAGTATATACAGTACTTCAGGGTTAGCTGCAGAAACACCCAGCAAGGCCCTGCCCGAATTTGTCGGCAAGACGACATTTTGTCCGGTCTCCTCATTTCTCAGATTGGAAAATGTTGCCCCGCCGTTTGTGGATTTGTAGAAATTAATCTGGTTTCCACTTCCACCTAAATAACGACCTACGATGGCATAAACGGTATTGGGATCTCCCGGTTTTAGCTTTAAATCTGCAATATAACCGCTAAGCAAGGGGCTGCCCCATGTGACACCGGCATCCGTACTTTTGTAAAGTCCTGTATTGGTAGCAACCCACAACACGTTCGAGTCCGTTGGGTCTATTAGGATCACCGTCATCAGCGTATTGACATTCGAAGTGGATGGGTTTAGTCCGGTCTCCTGCCAGGTGGCACCCCCATCCAAAGATTTGAATACACCCACACTGTAGGAATCGGCGGCGTCATCATCCCCTGTGGCTATGTAGATGATATTGGAATTCTTGGGATCCACGGCTATACTGGAAACCCCGATCTGAGGGAAGTTGTCGAAGAGGTTGGTCCAGGTAGCTCCGGCATCCGTGGTCTTCCAGATACCCCCGGCAGGTGCCCCCACATACCAGATATTTGGGTTATTGGGGTCTACCTCAATGGCATTGGTCCGTCCGGTTCCGGGTAGTCTGCCTGAAAAGATACCGACCTGTTGGGGGCCTGCCGATGTCCAGGCACTCGTCGGGTTGGTGGTCATCCCCTGGCGGTTCTGTTTGTTCTCCCAGGTCTGCCAGAGCTGTTTAGGGGTGGGTAGATACCCTCGTGAATCCACAAAATGCATCCAGTAGTTTTCCCACCGTTTAAAGGGTTTAAACCCGCTTCCCTTGGCGTTGGGATCCCGGTCCTTCCAATAGGTTTCGAAAGCTTCTGAGATCTCGTAGATCGTTTTGGGTTGTTCAGGGGAAAGCGTATTGAATTGACTCCCATCCGGCCCTGCCAGCCAGGGGGCGTTCTGATTGAACTGGGCATGGGAAAAGGAGCCCGCCAACAGGCAGAGCAAGAGTAATTTTCTTATCATGCTAATTTTTTGGTCTAATATCCCTAAAATTTCGGGATTATTCAATTTTTTTAGTTCTATGTATGCCTTTTTTAAGGATTATGTAGTGAGGCTGCCCAAGATAAACAATAGCGGACTATTCTTACAGAAGTTTCACACTTCTTTAGGACGAAAAAAGTACCTTTGCCGGAGTCGACTAGTTATGAGGTACCTGTTTACAATTTTATTACTCCTGGCCATTATTCCTGGAACGTCCCAGGATAAGTTGCCACCTCCTGGGAAAGAAAAAGATTCTGCACAGTTCAGAAAACAAAACCTCAGGCCGTCCTTAAGTACAGGGTCAGAAGAACCCGTCAATAAGATCGAGGAATACAAGATCATCTCGTATTCCAGGGATACCACGTATCTCGATACTACCCTTACAATTCAGAAAGAATACAGTTACAATTACCTGAGACGGGATGATTTCGAACTCATGCCCTTTGCCAACGTAGGTCAGCCATACAACCATCTCGGCATAGATCCGGCCAGGATCAACCTGTATCCTTTACTCGGGGCACGTGCCAGGCATTTCAACTACCTGGAGAAAGAGGATATAGCGTATTACAACGTCCCTACGCCTATGACGGATCTGTTCTTTAAGACCACTTTTGAACAGGGGCAGCTACTCGATGCGATGATCACCTTCAATACCTCTCCCAGGTTTAATTTTTCTATTGCCTATAAGGGATTCCGATCCCTGGGGAAATACCAGTACAGTCAGATGGAATCTGGAAATTTCAGGACCACTGCCAATTACCTTTCAAAGAACCGGCGGTATGCCCTAAGGGCCCACATTACCGGCCAGGACATTCTGGGAGAAGAGAATGGGGGGCTGATAGCCAAGGAGTTGCAATTTGAATCCGAGGATCCGGAATTCCAGGACCGGTCACGGATAGATGTTTTCTTTACGAATGCCCGCAATAAGGTGTTGGGGAAAAGGTACTTTCTGGACCACCGGTATGCTTTGGCCAGGAAAAAAGATTCAGTATCGGATTCCTCATTGGGGATAGGCCATGAATTTACGTACGAGACCAAGTACTATCAGTTTCAGCAGGATGCCCAGAACGACTATTTTGGTGAAGACCTTTTTAGTCCGATCGATGACAAGGCTACCCTGAAGACCTTTTTCAACCAGGTAAGTCTGGACTATTCCAACAAATTCCTGGGGAGTATAAAGGGATTTGTGAACTGGTACCAGTACAACTACTTCTTCAACAGCCTGCTGATCACGGAAGGGGGTACCATCCCCAACCAGCTCAGGGGAGATGAACTCTCGGTGGGAGGGAGTTACAGCAAGCGAATAGGTCCATTTTCTATAGATGGTAACCTGGCTTACGGGATCACAGGGGATCTGACCAATTATATTTTTGACGCTTCTGCCGGGCTGGAGATCAACGAGGGGAACACCGTCCGGTTCAGTGTACACTCTTCTTCCCGTAAACCCAACTTTAATTTTCTGCTGTACCAGTCAGATTACGCGAATTACAACTGGTACAATGCGGAACTCTTCGAAGATGAGAGCGTACAAAGCCTGAAATTCGACCTGAGATCAGAGGTCTGGGGAAACCTAACAGCCCAGTATTCCATCACGGATAACTACACTTATTTTTCCTCCAATGCGACAGAACAACAGATTGCGGATGGGGCGGAGAACGCCTTTGTGACCCCCAAACAGGAGGGGAGTTCCGTGAATCATTTGAAGGTAAAATACGCAAAGGAATTCAGGTTCGGAAAATGGGCGCTGAACAATACGGTTATGTATCAGGAAGTTACCCAGGACAACCGGGTATTGAACTTGCCCCAGCTAGTGACCCGCAATACGCTCTATTTTTCAAGTGATGTTTTTAAAAGGGCCATGTTCCTGCAGACGGGGGTGACCTTTAAATATTTTACAGCCTACAACATGGATGCTTACAATCCCTTACTGGGGGAATTCTATGTGCAGAACCGGGAGGAGCTGGGCGCTTTTCCCATGCTCGACTTCTTTATCAACGCCAAGGTGCGTCAGACGCGGATCTATCTCAAGGCTGAACATTTTAATTCCTCCTTTACGGGAAATACCTTTTATGCGGCTCCCGGGTATCCCTATCGCGATTTTGTGATCCGGTTCGGACTGGTCTGGAATTTCTTTTCCTGAAAAAAGCAGGGGGAATAAAAATTTTTCTTCCAAAATCACATCTCATTATCAAGGGTTTAGAAAGCTGATTTTTAAATCAAAAAATTTTTCTCGCTATGAGTTGTGCAACCGAAAAAAGGGTTCTATATTTGCACCCGCTTAACGAGGGATCGTTGGGTGTAAAGAGTAAGAAAGACAAGTTCATTGATATATTGGTAGACAGCGAATTAAGCCATAGATGGCGCTTTAGGGTGTCGTTGTATGGATTGATTAAGATTCTTTAAAGATTTAAGGAAACACAAAGAACCGTTTTGAGGCGGGACAGCTTTTGAGGGTTATTGCATTGATGAGATATTAATGTTATAACGATGAAGAGTTTGATCCTGG
>NZ_JAABOP010000007.1 GCF_010671595.1 Muriicola jejuensis
TAACGGTTCCGGCTATGGTTTGGCGCCTGGAGGCGCCAGCCTTCCGTCTTGTTTTTGTTAATCCCTAAAATAGCAAATAATCCCAGACCCTAGAGGGCGATGAACCATAGCCGTTGTTAGCTACTGGCGTCACTCAATAATCCTCATACTTTGCAAATTGACACCCAACCTTACGGCTTTACGCTTGTCATAAGGACCATGCTCCACAACGAACGTTTTTTCATACTCCTGATCAACTTGCCATGAAATGACTTTTGGATTTAAGAAAGGGCCAATTTGAAATAGATTTTGTTCTGGCTCTTCATCAAAGGCTGAAATAGCAACTAGTAAATTATCAGAAACCTCGGAACTTGGAAAGCCTGCACTAGCAGTTCCATTGTCCAATCTGTAGATTCTAACTGAGAGATTAGGTTCCACATTCTCGCCAATTAATTGAGCGGAATTGAGGGCTTTGATTAATTCTGCATTTTCCGAAGTTTCAATGCCAAGCTTATCCTGAGCAATAGAAGTGTAAGTGAGTAAAAACACTGAAAGAGAAAAAATCGTTCTAAGCATTCTCTTGCTTTACGCTTGTAGCTAACGGTTCCGGCTATGGTTTGGCGCCTGAGGGCGCCATCTTTCCGGATTAGTTTTTTATCAGACCTAAAATAGAAAAAAATCCCGATCCCGGCCGGCGATGAACCATAGCCGTTGTTGTACACCGTTAATCAATTAAGAAACCTGCTTTATCGATATATCCACCAATATAATAGCTCGGAATCCGCTTATCCCATCCAAGTCTAAAATAGCCTATTCCACTTGGAGAATAATTTTCAGGATTATCCATTGAATTAAGGGTAGTTTCAAGAATAAATTGGAAATTCAAATTTTCTTTTCCTGAAACTTTTATTCCGCTCTTCAATCCTCCTTTGGGCCCTGATGGAACTATAATAATCTCAGGTATAGGCAGGGTTGTTTTAAGAAACTCAGGTGATAGCGTATTGAGACCTTTTTCAGCTAAGTCTGACCATGTAATCTGTTTTAGTCTTGCGAAACGAAGTGGTAAATCTGGGCGAAAATGTTTGAATTCCTCATTTGTTATTTCTTGAAACCCAATTTGTTCTGCATTTGATAAAAATGTCTTGACTGACATTCTATAGAAATATGCTTTGCGATTGAAATTACCGGAAAACGTCCAGGAGAGATCAGACCACTGAGCATCATAAAAAATTTCATGTTCATCAAAACCTACAATGCGCTGAGTCTTTGCGTATTCTACCCTTTCTGTTAATTCATTAAAAAAGCTCCTTCTGTAAATTCCACCAAGAATGGGTTTGCTCATTTTTATTAATGGTGTACAACGGTTCCGGCTATGATTAGTTGCGTGGTTTAGCACTAAACTTTGCAAGTACATACCAAACTGAAAATCTGCGAGGATTTTCAGAAGCAAGCGAGAACAAGCAATTACTTATAGCCATTGTTAGCTGCTGTTATTTATTCTTTCTTTTCAAGTATTTGTTTAATCAGTTCGTGATATTTTTTTGGGTTTTCTGCACTGGCCATATGTCCGTTTCCTTCAAATAAATAGAATTCTTTTGTTGGTGCTTTGATAGAGTCAAAATAAGTTTTTGCAAGAGATGTTTCGGTAAAATGGTCTTCTGAACCCTGAAAGATGTAAACTGGTATTGGCCATTCAGAAACTTCATCAATTAAATTCAAGTCAGTCATAGTTTCTTTCCAAAGTATTGGTGCAGATATACCATATTGCCCCTGTGTTATAGTTTTCCACTTAAAACCCATTGACCAACCATCATACAAAAGGATTAGTTTCATCAGGTCAGAATTACTAAAGTGCAGGTTATTAGTAGCATATTTTACTAATACAGAACGTTGAATTGGAACTGCATTGGTTGCTTCTTCCCTAGAAGTATAAGGAGGCGCCCCAATTTTATTTAATTTCTGAACGGATACTGTGTCATTATTTTTCGTTGATTCATTTAGTGCAAAATCATAGGACAGAATTTCATTTTCAATGGAGTTGCTCATCTGTCCAACTCCAAAATAAGCCCTAAATAGTTCTGGATTTTCTTTTACCATAAATGCTCCAACAACTGTTCCCCAGGAATTCCCTTCTAAATAAATCTTTTCTTTGCCGAATTTTTTAATTAGATATTTAGAAATATCTCTTCCGTCTTTTACAATATCTGTTAGGGTTATACTGCTTTTGGATAAACTTTCAGAATAAGCAGGTCCAGCGCCTCTTTGGTCCCAATAGCAAACTGTAAATAAATCTTCAAGGTCGTTTCCTGTGAATTTGTAAAATTGTGGCATATGAAATTCACCTGGTCCACCGTGGATTCTTAACAATACTGGATTTGACGTATCATTTCCACGAATGGTAAGCCGCTGTGATGCACCGTTGATAATAGTATCTTTTATGATTGCAATACTATTTGGTAAGTCATTTCCATTGTTGTCTACAATTGGTTCTGGATCTTCTGAACTATAGATTTTGATAACTAATAATAGAACTAAAGTAACCGCTACAATTCCAGCAATTAGATACAGGATTATTCTTCCGATTTGCTTAAAAATCCGTTTCATATTTTCAGGGTTGGTTGGTCATAATTGCAGCTAACGGTTCCGGCTATGGTTTGGCGCCTGGAGGCGCCAGCCTTCCGTCTTGTTTTTGTTAATCCCTAAAATAGCAAATAATCCCAGACCCTAGAGGGCGATGAACCATAGCCGTTGTTAGCTACTGGCGTCACTCAATAATCCTCATACTTTGCAAATTGACACCCAACCTTACGGCTTTACGCTTGTCATAAGGACCATGCTCCACAACGAACGTTTTTTCATACTCCTGATCAACTTGCCATGAAATGACTTTTGGATTTAAGAAAGGGCCAATTTGAAATAGATTTTGTTCTGGCTCTTCATCAAAGGCTGAAATAGCAACTAGTAAATTATCAGAAACCTCGGAACTTGGAAAGCCTGCACTAGCAGTTCCATTGTCCAATCTGTAGATTCTAACTGAGAGATTAGGTTCCACATTCTCGCCAATTAATTGAGCGGAATTGAGGGCTTTGATTAATTCTGTATTTTCGGAAGTTTCAATGCCAAGCTTATCCTGAGCAATAGAATTATAAGTGAGTAAAAACACTGAAAGAGAAAAAATCGTTCTAAGCATTCTCTTGCTTTACGCTTGTAGCTAACGGTTCCGGCTATGGTTTGGCGCCTAGAGGCGCCAGCCTTCCGTTTTGTTTTTGTTAATTCCTAAAATAGCAAATAATCCCAGACCTAAGGGGGCGATGAACCATAGCCGTTGTTGCCAGTAGTTTTTTTGCTTTTCAAGATCATTTTTACGTCCGAGTACAAATACAATCCACATATTCCAATTCCGAACAATGTCATAAATATACTTTTAATGCCATGTTCAAATAAGCTCCAGACGCAAATTGAGATTACAAAAATTGAAAAAGGGTATAAAAACAGACGAATAAGAATGTTTTTTACTGACCATTCTTTTTCGGGTTTCTTTTCCTTGACTTCCACGTCTAAAAGTTCAAGAATTTGCTCTAGTTGATTCTTTTTCTCAAACTTGTAGATCATTAGTGCAACTAGAACAACTAGGGTTATAGAAACAGCAATGAAAGTTATGAAAGGCCAATTTCCAATAAAATCAAAGTCAGAAAAGCTTTCTGGGAAAATCAAATAAAGAAAGCCGAGTGAAAAAATTCCAATGAAAGTTTTTCCAACCGGATTTAACTTATCTGAAATATTTATGAGATGATTATTGGCGTTAAACTCAAATGTAAAAATTGGATAGAAAGTCGCATTCCACATATTTTGTCTCCATACTTTTATCTCTTTTCGACCAATTTCTCCTTTTGGTCTGAAATCTCGGGAAAGGACATTCCATAAATGATTGAGGAATGTATTTTCTTTCCTCAATTCAATAAGTTTTTCGACATCTTTTTTGGTTACCTCCAAGGTGGATTAAAAATTACTGGCAACGGTCTCGGGTATGAAACGTAGGGCATTTCGGAGCTGCGTACTTGTCCACCGAGACTAGCCTTGCTAAGAACCCGAAACTTGCGGTAACCACTGTCCGCCCTATGTTTTATACCCATTGTTGTGTGTAGTTTTTTTTAATCGGTTAATTATTTTTCTGGTTCTACTTTCCACGTTTTTCCATTCCCATAATTCAGGATTTCCGAATTCAGGATTTGTACTTTTCCAATTTTCAGCTCTTTTTTTTGAGTTTACTGATACATTACATTCTATTTGGTTTTCTCCGTTTTTCAAGTCGAGCTGAATAAAGATTATTGCCCAACCATCTATTCGATAGCGGTAAGTTTTTCCGTCACAATATTTAGGATTGAGCTTTATTTTCGAGGTGAAGAACTTGCCTTTCGATTCAGGATTATAAATTCCAAATCCGAAATGCACTTTTCCATTCGCGATTCCATTGTCGAAATAGTCTTGGAATTCAAACAGATTGTTTATTCGAACTATTTCTTTTTCCATTTCAGAATATGATTCATAGAATTCAGTTTTTGAGTCCGAAAGAATATATTCAATCAGTTCAAAAAGTTGATTTTTATCTATGATTTCTGTTCTCTGCATTAGTTTTTCTCAAATTACACACAACGGTTCCGGCTATGGCCCGGCGCCTCGATGGACAGACCAACCCCGGCTTGATTAATAAACTCTAAAGTAGGAAAATTTCCCAAGCCTTGGCCGGCGATGGGCTATAGCCGTTGTTGGCATTAGTTATTTATTCTAGAATTTGAAGTGTTGACTCAACAACAAAATCGGTATAATTAGCAGTTGTTCTGATTTTAATCGAGTCCTTGAAGATCTGCAGTATTTCTACTTTATAAATATGTCCTATTTCTTCTTTGTCGATTAGTTTATCGTGATTTCGATGATTTTTTAGTAAATAAGTACAGTCATTAATCCATTCAACGTCTGCATAATAATTAATTCCATCCGCTGTTTCAATTTGTTCATTTTCCTTCCGTTCAATAAAGCTTGTCCCTACTTCGGAAGTTAGGCTAAATCTCCCATTTCTAAAATCTACGCAAGATTTTTGTCCAGAACAGCTAAGGATAAGGAAGCAAGTAATTGCAATAAAGATTTTATTCATAATTAATGCCAACGGTCCTGGCTATGACACGGCGCTTGAGTGCGCAGGCCCCAGCGAACCTGTTTTGTTTTAACTAAGATAGCAAATAAGCCCAGACCTTGGAGAGCGATGGGTTATAGCCGTTGTTGGCTACTGGTTTTTTAATAAACGTCCTAAGTTTTTAAGATCACTACAAGATTCATAATCCTCTCGGGATTCGTATTCAGCTAAAAGCTTTTCTATGGTTTTTTTGTCTAGAGGGTTTTTCTTCAATTTTAACCTTACACCTTTTTTTGGATCTCCTATTGTTAATTGTATCTGGTTTTTGAAATGATCTTCTTTTGCAAATTCAGACATATCAATTAGAAAGAACTCACCATCGCTTTCTAAGGCCCATGCGAATTTGGACGTCCCAATAGAATTTAAGAAGGCCTTACAGTCAATGCAATTTCTAGCATGAGCATACCAGTCAAACCCATCTCCGATTTCTATAGAAACATACTCGTCATTTCTAATTACACTTTCATCAGCAAACATTATTAAATGATGAATTCTGTTGTCTTTCCCTAATTTAAATAGTTGAACCATAAAACTTGTAGCCAACGGTTGGGCTATGAGTAGTTGCGTGTGTTAGCACTTAACTATGCAAATACACACCAAACTGAAAATCGGCAAGGATTTTCAGAAGTAGGCGAGAACAAGCAATTACTTATAGCCATTGTTGTAACACGTTTCTTTTTTAATGATGTGTTTCTTTTCCATATTTTTTCAAAGCATTTTCAACGTCCAAAATAGGCACTCGCAATGTTCCATCACTCAAATCTTGCTTTTCATAAATATCCAAATTGTGAATGTCATAAGGTTTGTTATTCAAGTCAAGCATAATAACATCAAATGTAAATGCTGTTTCAGTATTTGCCACAAACCAATGAACATTGTCTTTTTCGTCCGAAATTGAGGAATTATCTCCAATTTTAGCGATTTTATCAATAGTCGGCTTTATTATTAAGTTTTCATCTTCTTGCCTTATTTTCTCATAGTGTCGCAAATGCATTTCGCCATTCAAAATCAAATGGGCAGAAGCCATATTGCTATGTCCGTGAGGAATAATTGCTCGGTCTTTTTTCATTCCGAAAACCTTTTTTACAAATACAGTTCTTTCAGGAAGTCCTGCAAGTTTTGGAAATTTCACAGGTTTTGTATTTACTCCAAGTTCTGGATATTGAAACCCTTTGCTTAGGTTTTCAAAATCTATAAATTTTAAAATTTCGGTTAAATCAATTTTGTCATAAAGTTCAGAAATTTGTTCTTGCCATTGAGTTGTAGTAATTGATGCTGTTTTTAAATCAGAACAAAATTCATTCAGTCTAATTGCCCAATGGTCGGTAATTGGTTTAATATTATTTCCAAAAGCATTGTACGCAAAAAGAGAGTCAATCAAAGCAAAATTCGCTACAGTAGCTAAAAGCCCTTTATTAAATTCTCTTCTGTTCATTGAGTTTCTTAAATGTGTTACAACGGTTCCGGCTATGGTTTGGCGCCTGGAGGCGCCAGCCTTCCGCCTTTTTTTGATAATCCCTAAAATAGCAAATAAACCCAGACCATGGAGGGCGATGAACCATAGCCGTTGTTAGCTGCTGGCTTTTAGTTTATTAAAGTTTTTACTTGTTTTTCTAGGTCCGAAATGCCGTTGAATTTTAACAAATTCAAATCTTTTCCCTGTGATTTCAATTCCGTCGTCAAATCGATTATTAATTCAAAAGGATCAACTTCAAATCCGAACATATTTTTATCAAACTGCGTTCCGACAAGTAATCCATCATTCCCCATTCCAATGCACCAATTTTCTATAAAGTCCGTAAGTGGTATTTCCGATACTTTGTATTCAGCCCAACTATCCTTTATACAGGATTTAGCCAAAGTTTTTTCGGCCCAAAAACAAATGATTTGAACCGCTTTTCCTTCTTCATCTTCGTAATGCACCGAACTTGAAGTTGCAAATCCTAGATGATCTTCGAGTCCATAAACAACTTCGGTCTCGCATATTGTTTTTATAAATCTTTTATGTCGATTTTTAACTGTAATATGGTCTTGAAACATCACATTAAAAGCTTGCAGCTAACGGTTCCGGCTATGGTTTGGCGCCTGGAGGCGCCGGCCTTCTGTTTTGTTTTGTTAATCCCTAAAATAGCAAATAATCCCAGACCTAAGGGGGCGATGAACCATAGCCGTTGTTGTGTAACGTACTATTTTTCGTTGTCTATTAACCAAGGATAAATAAATTCAGAAGATTTTGTTAGTTGATTTTTCATTTGATCTCGTTCTAATTCTAAATCTGAATACTCAGATCTTTCATAAAGCATGTTGTAAGCAGATTGGTGAAAACCATAATTCCTTAGAGCTTCGAAATCTTGTATGGCCTGAATAGCCGTTATTTTGTCATTGCCAAACTCAATATTGATCAAATCTACCAACGTATCGTTAACGAATTTCTGATCGTATTCAATTTGCTTTCCCTTGAACAAAACAGCCTGTATTTCAGCTATTATTTCATAAACGATTGAATCATTTTTCTCTTTTTCTCTACGCTCCCAAAATTCCTTATAGTATTTCTCATTTACTGGATTCTTATAGGAAATCAGCAAACTATCTACTAGATTCTTGAAGTTTCTCTTGATATAAATTCCATGAATTAAAAAGAGATTATCATTCGGGTAGGTATCAATTTCTAAGTTTTGATAACCGAATTTCTTTAAACTCTCATGTATGACTTTTAAGTTTTCTGGACTGCGAATCCATTGATTTTTAGTTAGATCACCATGGCGCAAGTCAAAAAAGGAAGTTTTTGTTTCAATAAAATACTCCGGCATTTTTTTAATTTCCGGAGCACACGAAAATATTATTAGAAGTAAAATTATAATTGAAAATCTGATCATCAAGTATGTTACACAACGGCCCTGGCTATGACACGGCGCTTTAGTGCGCAAGCCCCAGCGAACCTGTTTTGTTTTCACCTAAGATAGGAAATAAGCGCAGACCTAGGAGAGCGATGTGTTATAGCCGTTGTTGTGTGCAGTTATAAGGTCAGAAAATTTCTGAGTATCCTATTAATTTTACTTGGTTTTTCTACTATCATAGTGTGTCCAACATTCTCAATTTCAACCCATTTAGAATTAGGAATCACATGAACATACTTTTCTGAAATCATCATTATATCAATGGCATCGAGCTTCCCGGAGATAATTAGTGTTTCTGACATAATGGAATCCCAATCTGTTTTATTGGAAAGCATAGACCAGTCTTCGTCCCAGTGATTTTTAACTGAGGAGGTCATAATATTCGAAATGTTTCTTCTGACTTTTTTCCCTAAACGTGTACTATCCTTACCTGGACCATAGGTCCAATTTCTTTGAAAGTATTGTATAAAAGCTTTTACATCATTCTGGGTCTTGGCAATTTGACGATTATTAAAATTCTCTTGAGCTCTTGTATCCTGAAAGTAATCCCATCCGTTCATACCGGGAGATATCAATACCAGTTTTGCTATTCTTTCAGGATAATTCAGGGCATAATCGATAGAGAGTATAGCCCCCCAAGATAACCCGACAAGGGATATCTTCTCCAGCCCCAATTTCTTCCTCAGTTCCTCTATGATTTGATACCCATATAGATCAACTTGGCCATTGATTGTCTTACCATGACCTAAATCATCAAATGCGATAGTCTTATAACCATTCCTGCTCAGATACGAAATTTGGTCTTCCCATATTTTCAGGCTTAAATATCCACCATGGAGCAGAAAGACTGGATTGCCTTCACCACTAACTTCGTAGTAAATTTTGCTGTCTTCTATTTGGATATAACCACTATCCTTCTGTGCAAATGCCAGAAAAATATCAAGGAAAGCTATGATTAAAGATAATTTATTGAACATATTGTTCAACTTAATTGCACACAACGGTTCCGGCTATGGCCCGGCGCCTCGATGCACAGACCAATCCAGAATTGATTAATAAACTCTAATGTAGGAAATTTTCCCCAAGCCTTGGCCGGCGATGGGCTATAGCCGTTGTTGTGCACTGTTTACACACCAAGGCGCTCTAACATCTCTTGGACGCTCTTGTTCAATTTGATCTTATCTATGAATGAGTCCTTTTGATCAGCCGATTCAAGTTTATCCTCTGTTTGCAAGTAATAAAACCATTCATT
Source organism: Muriicola jejuensis (assembly GCF_010671595.1). GTDB lineage: Bacteria > Bacteroidota > Bacteroidia > Flavobacteriales > Flavobacteriaceae > Muriicola > Muriicola jejuensis. The sequence goes on from NZ_JAABOP010000007.1 coordinate 9,320, forward strand.
TTCTTTCTGGAATATGATAACTGTTTTACCAAATCTTAAATCAAATAGTTTCATGTTTACGAATACATAACCACTTCCATCAGGACTATACAATCCTAGAAATTTGGAATTGCCCATAGAACCTTGAAACGTTAAATATGGGGCATTTCTAGAGTTTACCAAATTCGGTAATGACTCATAGGCATTGCCCGTATAGAAGATCACGTTGGCTTTATAGTTGGGAGAATAATTGCCCTCGGCGTCAGGAACGTTTTCACCAAAAGAAATTCCTGTGAAATGGTGTTCACCAATTTTGAATTTTATTATAGATGAAGCGACATTGAATTTATACGACTCAACTGGGTATGCAGTTAATGGCATAGGACCATTGAATTCAGTAGATTCAGATCTGTCCGCCTCAAACATTTCCATATTCCATTTGCTAGGATCCTGATTGTTAATCGCTTTTTGTTTTAGATCTAGATTTTTAGATTGACTATAGCAACTAACAAGAGCCAAAGATGCAAATACAATGATTGAGTAGAATTTCATGAAGAAATGAATAGTGCACAACGGTCTTGTATATGAAAAGTAGCGGTTTTTTACCCACTGGCTTTTCGGTTTATAAATGACTTTTATTTTATTATTTGCCATTTGATTAAGCACCAAAACCGCAATTTTTTATATACGTTGTTGGCAGCAGTTATTCTTTTAGACCTTCGAAACTATTTCCATCATTATTCGTCCATACCATTTTATTTGTTTTTCCTTGATCATCTTCTTTAAACTCTATGTACGAGTATAGGGTTCTACTAAAAAATCGCTTATCTTCTAGTAGGATCAATTCAGAATATCCTCCTTCGTTCGCTCTGGCTTGAATACTACCCTCAATTTCTTCAACGTATACTTTAAAATTTGGTCCAAATGCGTAGGTTCCAATTATTTTTTGTTTATCAATTTTAGCGTCATCTGCTGGCGGGATTCGCTTGGCTCTACTTTTATATTCTTTTTTGAATATTATCGCTGCAATGTCTGTTCTAAAAAAATCCGCAACACCAGTTTGTATATTACCAAGAATAATTACTGTAATATCAGATTCTATATAGTGCAGGTAATCAGCAATATATCCATTGACTCTTCCATCATGACCAAAAACAGGTTCTTCAAAAGATTTATACAAGGAAATGCCATAACCATAATTGTTGCCATAATTCTTTAGCAATTTTTCGAAAGATTCTTTATTCATTAGAGATCTATTCTTAATTGACTCAATCCATAATTGTAGATCTTGTACCGTACTGTACAGAGATCCTGAACCTTTCAACAATTCAGGATCAAGGAAGTCGGTTATCTTAACATTACTGTATTCTGAAGGGTCATAACCAATAGCAAGATTTGGAATAACATCATTATACCTATTGTGACCCGTAGCAGTCATTTTCAATGGTTGTAAAATATGTTCGTTCAAGTAATCCTGATATGCACTACCACTTACCTTTTCAATTACTTCGGCTAAAATTGCATATCCACCATTTGAGTATTGATATTGAGTTCCTGGTTCAAATTGAAGCTCGGAATCCAGAACTAATTTCGTTAAATCAGATATTATTTTCTTTTGAATAGAAAGTTTATTGAAATCAGGAACATTGTATATATCAGTAATTCCTGATGTATGGGTCAAAAGTTGGTGGATTGTTATCCGTTCGGCATTCGCGTGATTTGGAAAAAATTTTGATAAAGTATCTGTGGTTTTTAATAGCCCTTGTTGTTCCAATATTAAAATGGCTGCAGCCGTAAACTGCTTCGAAACAGATCCAATTTTAAATTTGGTGTTTATCTCATTCGGAACTTGGAATGATTGGTTAGCAAATCCAAAACAACCTTCAAATAAGATATTCTCATTTTTTGTAATTAGAATACAACCACTGAAATCGCCAGTTTTGACATATGAATTAGTATAGTCATTAACAAGTTTAGAAATATCCTGTGCTTGAATATTAACTGAAAGGAATATTAAAATTAATATGTATCTCATCTCTTATGTTCTAATTGCTGCCAACGGTCTCGGCTATGAGTAGTTGCGCGGTTTTGCACTAAACTTTGCAAGTACACACTAAACTGAAAATCCGCGAGGATTTTCAAAAGTAGGCGAGAACAAGCAATTACTTATAGCCATTGTTAGCCACAGTATTAATTCTCCATTATATTTTCTAATATTCTTAATGGTTTTTCTGCAATATTCAATTCTTTTGCTCTCGTATAGATTTGAATAGCTTTTGTCGTGTCACCAAATTCAAGGTAAGCTTCACCAAGATTTTCATAACCATAATAATAATTAGGATACTCTTTATTGTTGAATTCATAAAGTGTAATCGCATCCTTATATTTTTTTTCTTTAAGTAACGCATTCGCAACCAAATTCAGCTGAAATTTATCAAACGTATACTTGCCCGATTCGTTTTGTTTAATTTCTTCATATCTTTCCAGTGCCTTGTCTACCCCGGATTTCTCAACAACAGTTAATAGCTCTTCATAAACTGTTGGTAAACTATTATAATTCCTGATTGAGTCTAAAGTGTGTTGTAAAGTTGAGTTGTCAAAAGCTTTGCCTCGCTGCAGTACATAAGCTATTTTTCTTGTATTCTTAATGTCTTCAAGTGGATTTTTGTCCAGCAGTACCAGATTAGCAATTTTCCCAATTTCTACAGTTCCTAATTCAGCGGTTCTGTCTAAATATTTTGCCGGATTAATTGTTGCTGTTTGCAAAGCCTCTAACGGGGTAAAACCCACATCCACAAATATTTGCAATTCCTCGTGTAAATCAAAACCGGCATAGACGTATGGATTTCCATAATCGGTGGCAGCCAGAAATTTTACCCCACCGTCCTGCATCCTGCCCATGATAGATAGACTTAAATTATAATGTGCCTTCATTGCATCATACATCCGATCGCTATATGGCTCTCTCTTCCAGTTTTCTTGCAGATAGTGTGGCATGTAAGCAAGATATTTATTTTGGCTTATAGCACTATCCGTTTGATTCGAATAGGCCCTATTTACTACGTTTGAAGGGCTTACCCATGTTTCACTGTCTCTTAACATTGCTATTAGAGAATCTACTTTTTTTGGATCATGATTTTTAACCATGTACTCCAACATTTTGACATAGGTATTATTTCCTAATAAGGTAGTGTCTTTTTCCTTTCCTTCCATTACATCGTGGTAATGATGCCTATCCTTTAGATTGTACTCTAAGACACCAATAAAATGTTCCAGGCTTTTATGACCAGCTTTAATCCCTTCATTTAATGAAACACCATCTGGCAAATGACCTAGCATAGGTATTCCAAGTTTCTTGCTTTCATCTGCAATAGCCAGATAAACATCCTTTCTTAGTAAAGAATATACCTTGATGAAATCTGCACCATCATTTACCTGGCGCCTAACAATTTCCCTTCCCTTTTCGGGGGTGTCAGCTTGGTCTGAACCTGGTTGAATTGGCGGTTTACCATCTATTATCCTTCCGGCACTAATGTATTCTGGGCCAACGATCTCACCGTTTTTGATTTTATCCTTGATGTTCTTAACTGCAATTAAATCACCAAACATCTCCTGTATTCCGGTAACGCCATTTGCAAGAAGTAAAGGGAATAGTTCTTCATAGCCCCACCATGTGTGAGTATGCATATCCCAAAGCCCCGGGATCAGAAATTTATCTGATCCATCAATGACGTTTTCAGCTTTGTAATTTGCGTTGCTTTTGTGTTCGACTATGGAAGTGATTTTTTCACCATTAACAATAAGATCCATATTTGAATCTATATCACCTGATTTTACATCAATGATATTTACATTGGTAATAATGAGATCGCCTTCTATAGTATTTGAACAACTTTGCAGTAGAGCAAGTCCAAAAAGAAGAACAAGACTGAGTCTAATTTGATTTTTCATTTATTAACTGTGTAATATTGTGGCTAACGGTTTCGGCTATGGTTTGGCGCCTGGGGGCGCCAGCCTTCCGTCTTGTTTTGTTAATCCCTAAAATAGCAAATAATCCCAGACCTCTGAGGGCGATGAACCATAGCCGTTGTTGCCAACAGTTATTTTTTTACACCGGTTTGAGTTAGAATAAAATCCGCAAACCAATTTAGATCGTCTTGAACGTATTTTTCATTTTCGTCATGAAATCCGAGAACATGGTGAATCCGATTTTCGTTATCAATTACGAACAAATTCCCTTCATGATTTTCTTTGTTCAAGGGTTTGTTTGAAGTCCTAATCTCTTTAATTGTTTTTTTGTCCAGATTATAGGATCCTTGAGGTGTTAGAATTATTATTTTATTGTCTTTGAATACTTTTGGAAAACTATTTGCTTTTCTTTTTCTCTTATGTTTTATTAGGTTAAAACTCCCAATGCCGATCAAGAAAAGAGCCCCAACGGATATGTGAACTATCTCTGGCCTAAATTCATCCACTTTTAAAAAGAAGAAGAGAATAACCCCAATTCCAAAAACAATGGGTACAATCCCAAGCCCAATGTAGCTTATTAAATCATTTTTGGCCTTACCAATTATTATTTCCCCGCTGGCCATTGAAAATGATATTTTGTGGCGTTTCAGTTTTGATTCTAGGATTGAGAGATCCATAATTGTTGGCAACGGTTCCGGCTATGGTTTGGCGCCTGGACGCCCGAGCCCTCCGTATTGTTTTTGTTAATCTCTAAAATAGCAAATAATCCCAGACCTAAGGGGGCGATGAACCATAGGCGTTGTTGTGTGCTGTA
>NZ_JAABOP010000008.1 GCF_010671595.1 Muriicola jejuensis
AGATTCCAAATTCTGAAGGCAAATCCTGTTCTGAGGTCTGAGAAAACAGGCTTTGGGATATGGCAGAGAGAACAATCAGGTAAAAAAAGAGGTTTTTTTTCATTTTCAAAAAATAGCACACAACGGTTCCGGCTATGGTTTGGCGCCTGGAGGCGCCAGCCTTCCGTATTGTTTTTGTTCATCCCTAAAATAGCAAATAATCCCAGACCTCTGAGGGCGATGAACCATAGCCGTTGTTGCCCAACGTTTACGGACGTCGCTCCATCCCTAATATCTCCAGTATTAGATCACAATTCACTGAAAAGTTTGCCTTAACTTTCGATTGTTATAAAATCTAATCAAAAGATCCAGAATATTGTATAAAGGATATATTTTATTTCTCATAACCATTCTTGTCTCTTGTAAATCTAATTTCAAAGGCAATACTTATTTACAAGGAAACTGGAAATCAGGAGAACGAAACGAAGTATTTCCCGAATATACCGAAGTATATTACTCTAATTCGGAAATTTATTATTGGACATCTTTTGGGCTCTCATCCAATAAGTACAAAATCGAGGACGGAGAATATTTTTTGTTCGACAGCTCAACCAATAATTTTGAAAACACAGGAAGACTTATAAAGCTTGGAAAGGACAGACTGACCTTTCGTACGGATCAAAAACAGGTAACTTTCCTCCGTGTTGAAGATCAAAAGACTTTGGAAGATTTTGTTACCGGAAAAATTTCAGAAGAGGAATATATCGAAGCTTTTGAGAAAAGATTGATAGAGTGGTAAGGGTTTCTTTGAAACCAGTATTTATTTCAATGTTGGGCAACGGTTCCGGCTATGACCCGGCGCCTGGATGCGCAGACCTAACCAGTTTTGATTAATAAACTCTAATGTAGGAAAATTTCCCAAGCCTTGGCCGGCGATGGGTTATAGGCGTTGTTAGGTAACGTTATTTTACTTTTCCCTTACGTCACTTTTGGACTTCTTTTTCCCAACGAAGTTAATCCCGACCGTCATAAATATTCCAAAAAATAAGAAGTGATACACGAACTTCCACGGATTAAATACATCCCCACCGAGGAAATCCAAACCGGCCATTCCGATAGCGAAAAGACTGCCGGCTAAGAGGAATACGCGGATCACATTTTTTGAAAATATTTTCTTCACTTGATTATGTTACCTAACGGTTCCGGCTATGGTTTGGCGCCTGGAGGCGCCAGCCTTCCGTATTGATTTGTTAATCCCTAAAATAGCAAATAATCCCAGACCTCTGAGGGCGATGAACCATAGCCGTTGTTGTACACAGTATTTATTTCATCAATTCAATTTGAAATTTCGTAGCATCATACGCCATTTGCAAACCTCTCAGGTCAGATTTTGATCTGTTTTTTTCAAACAGGTCGTTTAGGTATGCTGTTTGCATAATCACATTTTCCTTCTCCTTCTGGAATATGTGGTATTTCAAAAGAATTAAATTAGCCTCAATCTTTTCCGATACGTTTAAATCACTTTGATTAAGGACTTCTTCTAACGTGTTTTTTATTTCGGAATCGTTTTCGGTTAGTTCATCGAATAGGTAAGCATTGGCTAAATCAGATTTTGTCAAACTTGAGTAGTCATTCTGATCTGACATATCTTTTCTATAGGTCATTTTGCTTCCATTTAGAAAATACCATCTAGTGTAAGAATCATTTTCAATCTTAATTTCCTTTTCAAATTCCTTTTTCTTTACACTCCAATTGGTGAAAGCAATCAATAATTCGGTTCCGTCATCTTTCTTTAAAATTGCAAATCGAATTAGATAATTTCTATTTCCAGGTTTTTCTATTTCAATATCTAATTTATTTTCTACGGAAACATATTTTTTTAGAGCTGTTAATATTGAGGAAACATCTTTTGAAGTTGCTTCTGGGAACAAATTTTCTCTCAGAAACAAGTCGATGTATAAATAGTGAGTTAAATAAAAATCATCCATTTTCAAATAATTCAATTCCGTTAAATGGTCAGTTTTTATTCTAATCTTTTCAGATTGAGAAAACACAACAGTTGTGAAAAAGATTGAAAGTAAAAGGGTAATTAATTTTCTATTCATTTTTGTTGGTAAATATTGTGTACAACGGTTCCGGCTATGGCCCGGCGCCTCACTGCGTAGACCTTTCCAGGAATAATTAATAAACCCTAATGTAGGAAAATTTCCCAAGCCTCGGCCGGCGATGGGCTATAGCCGTTGTTGTGCATTGTTATCCCACTAGAGTTGGCGGATTCAGGATTGCATCTTTCACCACCTGAGCAACTGAATCAAATGATATTCCTTTCGATAGACAATAACTACTTCTTAGCCAATCTTCAATTAGCTTAGCTCCTTTACTGGCGTTACAAGAGGTACAGCATAGCGCTATGTTATTTACACCATTAATTCGAATATCATTGACTATGTGCTCCCAAGTAGGTTTAGTTTTCCTCGAAGCATGAGCGATAGAAAAATCCACACCGCAATAAACACAAGCACCATCCCGCAACCTTACTACATTCTCCACATCTTTCGGGATTCCCCAATTATTGGCCATACTTTTTAATAATGCACAACGGTTCCGGCTATGGCCCGGCGCCTCGATGGACAGATCAACCCCGGATTGATTAATAAACCCTAATGTAGGAAAATTTCCCCAAGCCTTGGCCGGCGATGGGCTATAGCCGTTGTTAGCATTAGTGTATAGCGATCAGTTTGCACCTCAATAACTCTTAAGGCTTAAAGAATTTTTGTAATTTAATACCATGGATATTCCTAAAGAAGCTTTATACATCCTTGTCCCAGTAATATTTTTGGCCTTAGCTATGAGCTTGCTTAATTACCTAACAAGAAATAGCAGGAATTTCAGAAGTAGCAGAAACAGAAGGGCGAGAAAGCAGGACTAGCTTGCGACTTTCCACTCGCTAAGTTTAATCTCGAGACGATTTCTGCTTTCAGTCAACAACACCTCCCATTTAACCTGTATTCAGCCGTGTTATATTTCTATCATTAATGCTAACTGTTCCGGCTATGGTTTGGCGCCTGAGGGCGCCATCTTTCCGGTTTTGTTATTTATTTGACCTAAAATAGAAAAAAAACCCGACCCCGGCCGGCGCTAAACTATAGCCGTTGTTACCTAACGTAGCTAGCACCGCCCAGACCCCTTGAGAATTCCCAGATCTCCGCAGAACTACCCCAGAAAAACCTCCGAGTGAAGACCATAGCAAAAGAAGGAACATTGGTCATTGACCGACCTTGGCTTTACAAAAGGACTTTGAGTTTTGACTTGAAGATAAACGCTATGGTAGGTAACGGTCTCGGCTATGGTTTGGCGCCTGGGGGCGCCAGCCTTCCGTATTGTTTTGTTAATCCCTAAAATAGCAAATAATCCCAGACCCTGGAGGGCGATGAACCATAGCCGTTGTTGTCATTAGTTAAGTAATGATATGGGTAGACCTCACTCAGAATCACTACTTACCTGATTACCCTTCCAAAGAGGACTTGCGATTTTAATCAGATAAAGAATAGCTAGAAAAGCAAATATCCCAGCCGTCCAATAACTACCTTTTAAATAGTAATTGATTCCGCCTGCTATTCCCACAAATAGCCAAATGAAGTCAGTTAAAATATTTCCTTTGAATAGCTTCTTAAGCATTTCCATTTTTAGATAATTAATGACAACGGTCCTGGCTATGGCCCGGCGCCTCGATGGACAGACCACTCCAGAAATGATTAATAAACTCTAATGTAGGAAAATTTCCCATGCTTTGGCCGGCGATGGGCTATAGGCGTTGTTATGCTCCGTACCGACACGTCTGAGTAAACATGTTCCCTCCGTGCTGCCGTAGCCCTCCGTTCCCCTCCGTAACGCTGCAAAGATATGCCGTCCAACCGCTTGAGTGATCCGCACAGCCGTCACCCTTGCGTAACCCTTGCGAACTGCCGTAAAGCTTTGCGCTAAAATTGGAAAGGAGGTATTGAGTATAACGGTTCCGGCTATGGTTTGGCGCCTGGACGCCCGAGCCTTCCGTTTTGTTTTGTTAATCCCTAAAATAGCAAATAATCCCGGACCTCTGAGGGCGATGAACCATAGCCGTTGTTGGGCTATCGTTACATCCTACTTTTTGAATTAAGTAATTTTTCCTTCTTTTCGTATTTGTACCCTAACAACATGAAAATAGCACCCAAAAAAAGACAAACACCCCAAGCCCAGCTGAAGTAATTCTCATTAATGAGCCACTTCGTTACAAATAGGGGTAAATTGATAACTAACAGAATAGCGCCAACCAAATAGTATCGGTTTATCAAGTGTTTTTTCCAACTCATGAAGTAGCAAAGTCAATTCAATTAATGTAGCCCAACGGTTCCGGCTATGGCCCGGCGCCTCGATGGACAGACCAACCCCGGATTGATTAATAAACTCTAAAGTAGGAAAATTTCCCTAGCCTTGGCCGGCGATGGGTTATAGCCGTTGTTAGCAGCTTTATTTTGTAATTGCTATACGAATTTTATGGCTAATTAATAGGCCAATAGATATTGCGGTTAAGACTGTACAGATTACAAAAGCAACGATCGCTATTTTACCCCACATCCATTCTCCCTCAGGCTGAAGGCTCATAATTAAACCAAATACGGTCCAAATTATTAGGTTAATTATTGCTGAGTATTTGAAGGAAGTTACAATTAACCTTTCTCCTTTTTTGATACTGTTTTTTGCGATTAAAGCTCCGATCCAAAGGGAAATTAAAAACGCAATAGACAACCCAATTATAGCCTTTCCAAAAGAAACCAACACGACCATTGTGAAAAGACCTTCACCCAAGAGCAATGGAGCGAAGATCGCTGCTGCAATCCATCCCAACCCAATGGGTAATCCAATTAAGTAAGAGTAGAATAAACTTCTTCGCAATTCAATATCCATAATACTCTTGTCAAAATATTGCTGCTAACGGCCCCGGCTATGGTTTGGCGCCTGGAGGCGCCAGCCTTCCGTCTTGTTTTTGTTAATCCCTAAAATAGCAAATTATCCCAGACCCTGGAGGGCGATAAACCATAGCCGTTGTTAGCTACTGGCGTCACTCAATAATCCTCATACTTTGCAAATTGACACCCAACCTTAAGGCTTTACGCTTGTCATAAGGACCATGCTCCACAACGAACGTTTTTTCATACTCCTGATCAACTTGCCATGAAATGACTTTTGGATTTAAGAAGGGGCCAATTTTAAATAGATTTTGTTCTGGCTCTTCATCAAAGGCTGAAATAGCAACTAGTAAATTATCAGAAACCTCGGAACTTGGAAAGCCTGCACTAGCCGTTCCATTGTCCAATTTGTAGATTCTAACTGAGAGATTATGTTCCACATTCTCGCCAATTAAGTGAGCGGAATTGAGGGCTTTGATTAATTCTGCATTTTCCGAAATTTCAATGCCAAGTTCATCCTGAGCAAAAGAAGTATAGGTGAGTAAAAACACTGAAAGAGAAAAAATTGTTCTAAACATTCTCTTGCTTTACGCTTGTAGCTAACGATTCCGGCTATGGCCCGGCGCCTCGATGGAAAGACCTAACCGCTATTAATTAATAAACTCTAAAGTAGGAAAAATTACCTATCCTTGGCCGGCGATGGGCTATAGCCGTTGTTACCTGCTGGCTTTTGGGTTCTTTACTTTTAAAGCGCAAAGCACGATCCATAAGATAAATGTTGATTCCACTGTCCTTTGTAGTAGTCCAACATAATCAGAATAGGTATAAGTAATTAAAACAACTACAAAGAAAAAACCAATTGAACCAAGGGCAAATGATTGCACCGAGAAGGAATTATATCCAATACTTCTTGCACCAAATCCAGTTAGTACTATGGATGACGGAACGATAATATAAGTTAACAACCCTGTTAAATTATGAATTAGTTGAGAAGTACTTGGGTTTATTAATTCTCTGTTACATCCGCTATCACATGGAAAAATTGAAACTACAATAGTTGCTACCCCATAAAATATTCCAATTCCATAGAAGCCTATTCTACTCCATTTGGAAGCTTTAAAATGGTGTAGTGCACGAAAGCAGAATATTGTTAAAAGTATTCCACTTGGGATAAAGCCGAAAAGTCTTAAAATCAATCCATATTTAGTGTCAATAGCGTAAGTTTCGCTAATAAACTGTTTAAAAATATCATAACCATCTATTAAAAATCCACCAATAAGTGATGTAATAACGAATAAAAATGCTCCGAGTATTCCAGTAAAGAAAACAAGTTTATTTTTCATTCATATTTGTTATTCAAGCTTGCAGGTAACGGTTCCGGCTATG
>NZ_JAABOP010000009.1:0-2500 GCF_010671595.1 Muriicola jejuensis
TATGGATTGATTAAGATTCTTTAAAGATTTAAGGAAACACAAAGAACCGTTTTGAGGCGGGACAGCTTTTGAGGGTTATTGCATTGATGAGATATTAATGTTATAACGATGAAGAGTTTGATCCTGGCTCAGGATGAACGCTAGCGGCAGGCCTAACACATGCAAGTCGAACGGTAACAGGGAAAAGCTTGCTTTTCCGCTGACGAGTGGCGCACGGGTGCGCAACGCGTATAGAACCTACCCTGTACAGGGGGATAGCCCGGAGAAATTCGGATTAATACCCCGTAGTAATGATGATCGGCATCGGTTATCATTTAAAGTTTTGGCGGTACGGGATGGCTATGCGTCCTATTAGCTAGATGGTGAGGTAACGGCTCACCATGGCTATGATAGGTAGGGGCCCTGAGAGGGGGATCCCCCACACTGGTACTGAGACACGGACCAGACTCCTACGGGAGGCAGCAGTGAGGAATATTGGACAATGGGCGAAGGCCTGATCCAGCCATGCCGCGTGCAGGAAGACAGCCCTATGGGTTGTAAACTGCTTTTATACGGGAAGAATAATCACGACGTGTCGTGAGATGACGGTACCGTAAGAATAAGGACCGGCTAACTCCGTGCCAGCAGCCGCGGTAATACGGAGGGTCCGAGCGTTATCCGGAATCATTGGGTTTAAAGGGTCCGCAGGCGGGCGATTAAGTCAGGGGTGAAATGGTACGGCTCAACCGTAGCACTGCCCTTGATACTGGTTGTCTTGAGTCATAGTGAAGTGGCCGGAATATGTAGTGTAGCGGTGAAATGCATAGATATTACATAGAACACCGATTGCGAAGGCAGGTCACTAACTATCGACTGACGCTGATGGACGAAAGCGTGGGGAGCGAACGGGATTAGATACCCCGGTAGTCCACGCCGTAAACGATGGATACTAGCTGTCGGGCTTTAGGGTTCGGCGGCCAAGCGAAAGTGATAAGTATCCCACCTGGGGAGTACGTTCGCAAGAATGAAACTCAAAGGAATTGACGGGGGCCCGCACAAGCGGTGGAGCATGTGGTTTAATTCGATGATACGCGAGGAACCTTACCAGGGCTTAAATGCAGAATGACAGGTTTAGAGATAGACTTTTCTTCGGACATTTTGCAAGGTGCTGCATGGTTGTCGTCAGCTCGTGCCGTGAGGTGTCAGGTTAAGTCCTATAACGAGCGCAACCCTTGCCGTCAGTTGCCAACAGGTAATGCTGGGGACTCTGGCGGGACTGCCGGTGCAAACCGTGAGGAAGGTGGGGACGACGTCAAATCATCACGGCCCTTACGTCCTGGGCCACACACGTGCTACAATGGCCGGTACAGAGAGCAGCCATCCGGCAACGGAGAGCGAATCTATAAAACCGGTCACAGTTCGGATCGGGGTCTGCAACTCGACCCCGTGAAGCTGGAATCGCTAGTAATCGGATATCAGCCATGATCCGGTGAATACGTTCCCGGGCCTTGTACACACCGCCCGTCAAGCCATGGAAGCCGGGAGTGCCTGAAGTCCGTCACCGCAAGGAGCGGCCTAGGGCAAAATCGGTAACTAGGGCTAAGTCGTAACAAGGTAGCCGTACCGGAAGGTGCGGCTGGAACACCTCCTTTCTAGAGAATTGATGCTTTGATTCGAAGAAGTGGTCATACAAACTGCCATCAGGGCGGTTCTGGAGTTTCTTTCTTTAAAGGGTTTTAAAGCTGTCTACCATTATTTTAAAATAAATGCAGTCTCATAGCTCAGCTGGTTAGAGCGCTACACTGATAATGTAGAGGTCGGCAGTTCGAGTCTGCCTGAGACTACTAAGAGTCGAAGGCAGTAAAAGATTGACTGCTTGCCACGCATGAGCGTGGAGACTACAAACCAGGCAAGGGCCTGGCAAAAGATAAACACCAAATTCCAGGCACCAAGTTGGAATGCGATTTTTGGAATTTGGAATTTGTTACTTGGAATTTCCCTTTAGGGGATACGTTCATTGAAAAGGAATAGACTGGAAATTTTAGAGGCTGAAGGAGAGTCCTCAGTGGAATTTGGAATTTGGAATTTGGAATTTCCATTTCATGGGGAATTAGCTCAGCTGGCTAGAGCGCCTGCCTTGCACGCAGGAGGTCATCGGTTCGACTCCGATATTCTCCACTAGACCCTTAGGGTCAAATTCTAAAACACAAATTCCAAGCACCAAGCGATTGGAATTTGGAATTTGAAATTTGGAATTTGCTCATTAACGGGTCCGCTTACCGCCTTTTAAGGCAAAGAGAAGCGTAAGCGCAACGTTCATTGACATATTGGGATAGGGTTTGTAGTTTGAATCTTGCTGGCGTAAGCTGGATGGGGTGAGAGCTACAGACTTGTAAAGACACGAATTTACATTAAAGAGTAAGGTATGAAGAGATACCTTAAGAGATATTAGAATACGAGGCAAAGGCGACAAGCTAAATAAGGGCGTATGGGGAATGCCTAGGCTCTCAGAGGCGAAGAA
>NZ_JAABOP010000010.1 GCF_010671595.1 Muriicola jejuensis
CACAGAACAACGGCTATAACCAAGCGTTTATTCCTGAGATTATTCTCTATTTGCTATCTTAGGGATTATAATAATCTTAAGGGGAGATCAGGAAACTAACGCCTGGTCATAGCCGTCACCGTTGTGCTCAATTAAATATTTATCTTCCAAATTGCCGCAAATTTTATTTACAACCGAAGATTGTTGGATAATTATTAGCCTTCCCCTAAGTAACAAAGGCGCTACTCTGTCAGAAATTATCGCACGAGCAGATATGATCAATCATGCGATTCCTACTAAAGTGGAGATAGAAGTTGCTTTGACTAAAGGGATACAGAGCGGACTAGTAATTATTTGCGATGGCCGTTATAAATTAAATGAGAAACATAAACTATTATTCGAAAAAGTGTATTCAAAAAAAGGCGGCCTCTTTTCGATGACGTCAAACCTTTATAATGAACTGAACTCCCAAAAATTTGAGGTAATCAATGAGGTTGAAGTTTCGATCTCTGCCAAAGATTATAAGAGTGCTATTGAAGATTATTTAGGGTCAACTAAGTAGTAGTTCGGATTATTTTACTGAGCACAACAACGGCTATGGTTCATCGCCCTCAGAGGTCTGGGATTATTTGCTATTTTAGGAATTAACAAAACAAAACGGAAGGCCGGCGCCTCCAGGCGCCAAACCATAGCCGGAACAGTTGTGTGTAATTTAAATGAGAACATGAAAGAACTTTCTTCAAAGGCACAAACCATTTTCTCGAAGATTAACGAGAACACAAAACTTGGAGATCTTAGAAAGATTGCCAAAGAAATTAAGGTGGATCATGAACTAGCTATGGAACTTTGGTCTACAGGTGAATTCCTACCCAGACAATTAGCCATTTTAATAATGGACAAGAAACAATTGAACCAAGAGTTCATCGACCAGCTTGACCAGGACATTCAGGCACATAATCTCAATGAACGAAACCACTTAATGGATTGGCTCATGGCAAATCAATTGACTAAGGACAAGAAAATTATATCTCAAATAGAGTCATGGGAAAACAGCCCTTCTCCACTTCAAAGAAGAGTGTTTTGGTACTATCAGGCAAGATTAAGATGGATGGGAAATACCAATCATGAAAACACTGAATATCTGCTCACGAAAATTGAAAGCAAAATGAAAACAGAGCAACCTGAAGTACAATGGGCAATGAATTACACTGCAGGCCAAATCGGAAAATGGCAAGAAGAATATCGTGACAGATGTATTTCTATTGGTGAAACAACAGGTCTTTACAAAGATGAAATTGTCGCCAAGAATTGTACTCCAAGTTACTTACCTGAATTCATAAGAATTGAAGTTGAAAAATTGAATAAATAAAAACTACACACAACAATGTATATAAGCCATACCTTTCGGGATACGGCTCATATACTAAACGTTGTAAACTATTTAATGAACCAAAATTATATTTCGAAATCCTTCCGACTTAGTATCATAAATTTTGGTCTTTTTTTAATTTCTTATATCGCCGGGGTTTTGATCGAAGGCTCTCCCAATTATGGAGATAATAGTGCTCTGTTTGTAGGGATTCCTCTACTAATTGCAGGAATATTAGCAGTCGTAGGTCTGGTTCAACTGATTAAGGGGAGAAATGAAAAAAAGAACTATAAGTTTTACCTCGCCCTTATTGTACATGGATTAATAGGGATACTTTGGGTATATGCATTCTCTGTAACGTTGATGGATTTTAGTCGATTATTTTAAACAGTTTACAACAACGGCTATGGTTCATCGCCCCCTTAGGTCTGGGATAATTTGCTATTTTAGGGATTAACAAAACAATACGGAAGGGTGGCGCCTCTAGCCGCCAAACCATAGCCGGAACCGTTACCTACCATAGCGTTTTATCTAAGGTCAAAGCCGAAGGGCAGTTTGTCCATCCAAGGTCTGGTGCTCTCCAAAGTTTCTTCTTTTGCTGTGGCTTACTCTTGGAGCATTGCGCGGGGATTTTTTTGCGAAGATTCGGGATCTCTCGTGAGGTCTGCGTGAGGCTAGCTACGTTAGGTAACAACGGCTATGGTTCATCGCCCTCCAGGGTCTGGGATTATTTGCTATTTTAGGGATTAACAAAAACAAGACGGAAGGCTGGCGCCTCCAGGCGCCAAACCATAGCCGGAACCGTTGTAGCCAATTATTAAGATTTTATGAGTACACCACTCTTATCAACCTTCCTTATCTTCTTTAGTCTATACTTCAACCAAAATCATAAATATTTCCCTGAGAAAAGTGACGTCTTAAATCCGGATTATGTTTCCTACGAGAATTTTTTTCCAATCGCCACTTTAGATTTGACCAGCCAGGGTATTGAGGACAAAATACATATAGTCTTTACTAGTTTTGATCCTGATATTGATCACAATGAACCCTTCCCTGAGGGAGATTATATTGACAACTATTCGTTCGCGATAGAATCCGATGGTCTTTTAAAACCAACTTTCAAAGAATCGGCTTTGGAAATTGGTAATGGATATATGAAATACTTTATTGAAGGAAAAAGTAAATTCAATGAATCAAAGTCCCAATTAACTACCTCAATACTTAGGTTTTACAAATATCCTGAGTGGTTGCAATTTGACCAAACTCCTAAGAATTCAAGGGGAGAGAATATGAAGTTTATCTGTCAAGCAGATATTTATAAGGTCTTTAACGACGATTGTTGGTTGTATGTATTTTATGATGAAAGTGATAGAAAGGTTAAGATTATACTTCAAAGGGATTAAAACTGGCTACAACAACGGCTATGGTTCATCGCCCGCCAGGGTCTGGGATTATTTGCTATTTTAGGGATTAACAAAACAAGACGGAAAGGCTGGAGCCTCCAGGCGCCAAACCATAGCCGGAACCGTTGTACCACATTTAAGAATATGAAGAAATTAATACTCCCCATCTTACTTTTATCCAGCTTTATTATCTCAGCGCAAACTCAAAAAGTCTTTCGAGTTAACATTTTAAATCCTGGAGCCGAAATTGAATTGCCCACAAGTGAGAAAGCAACATTTTCAGCCGGACTCGGTATAGGTTACGGAGGGGGTTATCCTGATCTCACATTCAATGATAGCGGCTTTATTTACATCATTTCGCCCTTTCTAGATCTTCAGCATAAGTGGTTCTATAATTTTGAAAAAAGATCAGGAAAAAATAAAACAACGGAGAATAACTCAGCCAATTTTTTCTCGCTTAGGCTCATCAGCCGTGGCCCGTCTATTGCAGAAAATGTAGGTCGTACGTCTGATTTTGATTTTGCTATCGGGCCCACTTGGGGAATTCAAAGAAAATTCAACAAGAATCTTCATCTTCTATTTGATGTCGGTCCGCAATATTATTTTGACACCGAGGGGAATGGCAATATTTGGCCGATTATGGTTCAAATAAATATCGGTTTCGACCTGTAAACGTGGTACAACAACGGCTATGGTTCATCGCCCTCAGAGGTCTGGGATTATTTGCTATTTTAGGGATTAACAAAACAAAACGGAAGACTGGCGCCTCCAGGCGCCAAACCATAGCCGGAACCGTTAGCACCAATTTGAAAAAATATATTTACATACTTGTTGTACTGCTCACATGGTCCTGCTTGGGTCAATGGAACGGTATTGAGAAAAATGAAACTCAACCGAAAGAAACTAAAACGGAGAATTTCAAATTGTTTCTGGAAAATTTTTCGCTAAACAAGGATTTTCAACTATCAAGGATTCAATTTCCGATTTCGGACTGTGAATACATTGGGACTTACGCCTCGCCATGCGACGAAATTGAAAAAGAAAAATGGATACACTTGATTTTAGTTGATACCACACGGACTCCAGCCACGATAACGGATATTTACGACAATTTTGAACTTGAAATGAAAAACTCTGGTGAAAGAGTTTTGGCCTTTGAAGCGACAGAAACCAATGTTTGTCGATACTATTTTTTTAAAGCAGTTAGAGAAAAATGGTTTTTGGAGAAGATAATGACTTGCGTGGACTAAAATAAAAACTGGTGCTAACAATGGCTATAAGTAATTGCTTGTTCTCGCCTACTTCTGAAAATCCTTGCGGATTTTCAGTTTGGTGTGTACTTGCAAAGTTCAGTGCTAACCCACGCAACTACTCATAGCCGAGACCGTTAGGTGTAATTCAAAAAACTATGCAAAGTTGTGAGAACTGTAAACAGAAGTTTTCATTTGGTCAGATCTATAAGTCTTTTCTAATTGGATATAAACCGCTAGTATGCAAGAATTGTAAGACCAAATATGAACACACTTTTAAAAATAGGTGGATTGGGGCAGGTTCTGTAGGACTTGGTGTATTTTTTGGAGGAATCTCTCAGTTTTATTTCGAGCTAAGTTCGGGCTATAAATTGATGGTCGGGATTATTGTTACCATCTTTACAGTGTCTCTTATTAGTGCCATTTGTGTGTCATTTATGACATTTGAAAGAGAAGAAAAAAATAACTACACCTAACAACGGCTATGGTTCATCGCCCTCCAGGGTCTGGGATTATTTGCTATTTTAGGGATTAACAAAACAATACGGAAGGCTGGCGCCTCCAGGCGCCAAACCATAGCCGAGACCGTTACCTACCATAGCGTTTATCTTCTAGTCAAAACTCAAAGTCCTTTTGTAAAGCCAAGGTCGCTCCATGACCAAAGTTCCTTCTTTTGCTATGGTCTTCACTCGGGGGTTTTTCTGGGAAGTG